>OZ219763.1:0-430068 GCA_964291245.2 Acidimicrobiia bacterium | reverse complement strand
CGGGCTTCCTCGCGAATCCGGTGAGCCTCGTTCTCCGCCTCAGCTATGACCTCCCGAGAGTGCCTCTCAATGCTGCGATAGGCCTCCTGCTCCATGTCCTGCAACTGGGAGATCATCTGCATTGAGACCTCCCAAGCCGCTTCCCGCAACTCCTCGGCGGTGGCCTGGGCCTCGGCAACTCGGCTTTGAACATCCACGGTGGCCTCTTCCCGCCATTGGGCAGCGTCGTTCTCCGCCCCCTCCCGGATCTGGATGACCGTCTCCTGGACGGCCGACAGGAGATTCCCTATCTCCCTTCCCAAGTCCTGATAGCGGTCCAACTGGCCGGTGGACGCGGCCTGGCCGGGTGGCAATTCGATGACCTCAGAACCGGCTCGGGGGGCTTCGAACAGGCTCTTGAGATAAAGGTCCACGGCTTTGCGTTGATAGCCCAGCAGCGCCAAGGGAAAGGCAGGGATATCAGTCTCTTTCCCGGGCTGCCAAACAGACAGGTCTGACATGTATGGGACAATAATGGCCCCTGTTTCAATAGTGGCATTTTGAATCGACCCAACGGGTTTTTTTAACCGGTTCCTCCTCATTAGTGTCATTGCCGTGTCAAAGTCACCGTTGCTACACATAGAGAACTTGCAGGTCTCGGCCAACGGCACTCCCATCCTGCGAGGCATCGACCTGACAGTCGACTACCACGAAATCCACGCCGTGATGGGACCCAACGGTTCGGGGAAAACCACCCTGGCATCGGTCTTGATGGGCCACCCCGGATTAGAGGTGACCGATGGCGCGATCTATTTCGAAGGAGAGGACATCACCGGCGACGCTCCGGACAAACGGGCCAACCGGGGCATTTTCATGGCGTTTCAGCACCCCACCGAGATCCCCGGGGTGCCGGTGGTGCAATTTCTGCGTCAGGCCCTCTCCAATCGAACCGGCATCGACTACTCGGTTATCGAGCTCCGTCTCAAAGTTATGGACGCCATGGGGCAGTTGGGGATCCCCGGCCACTTTGCCGACCGCTACCTCAATGAGGGGTTCTCCGGCGGGGAACGCAAGCGCAACGAGATATTGCAAATGACAGTACTGGAGCCCAAGCTGGCCATCATGGATGAGACCGATTCCGGCTTGGACATCGACGCCCTCCGCACCGTGACCGAAGGGGTGAAGCGAATGGTGGGTCCTGAGAGAGGGTTTTTGATCATCACCCACTTCCAGCGCTTGCTGGACTACATCACGCCCCACTTTGTGCACGTGTTGGTGAAGGGTCGGTTGGTCAAGACCGGGGATGCGACCCTCACTGCTCAACTGGAGGCGGAAGGATACGAGTCTTTCCGCGACTAACCTCGCCCAGCGTTTTTCTAACCTAGGGCTTGATGTCTCTGCAAGAGGTCTACCGCCAGGTGATTCTGGACCACTATCGCAATCCGCGATATAGAAAACCCTTGTCCGAGCCCGATGCCTCATCGGAAGGCGCCAACCCCCTGTGCGGCGATGAAGTGCAGGTCCAGGTAAAGCTTCAGGATGGCCGGATTCAGGCGATCTCGGCCAACGGGAAGGGATGTTCGATCAGCCAATCAAGCGCCTCCCTGATGGCCGAGGCCGTCGCGGGCCATCCGATACCCCAAGCATTGGGCCTGTCGGGGCGCTTCCAGGATTTGATGCAGGTACCACCCGACCGAAGCGAGAACGGCTACGCCGACCTGGGCGATCTGATCGCCCTGGCCGGAGTGAGACGCTATCCGGTGCGAATCAAATGCGCCACCCTATCGTGGATAACCTTGGAGCAGGCTCTGGAGAGCGGCTAAACGCCGCCCTCGGTCATCTTCCTCAGATCCAGAAGATTGTCCAGTTCCTCCTCGGTCAGGAGGCCGCGTTGGAGCACTACCTCCCGGACGGTTCGGCCCGTGGCGAAGGCTTCTTTGGCGACCGAGGCGCCGGCGTCATATCCGATGTGAGGATTGAGGGCGGTGACCACGATCACATTGCGCTCCAACAATTGATGGGCTCGCTCGGCGTCGGCTTCGATCCCGTCCACGCATTTTGCGGCCAGGGTGCGGGCCGCGTTGGCCAATAATCTGATTGACTCCAAGAGATTGCGGGCGATCACCGGCATCATCACGTTCAGTTCAAAGTTGCCGTTGGCTCCCGCCCAGGTGATTGCCGAGTCATTGCCGATCACTTGAGCCGCCACCTGCATCATCATCTCCGGAATCACCGGATTGACCTTGGCCGGCATGATCGAAGAACCGGGCTGGAGGGCAGGCAGACGGATTTCGGCGATCCCGGTGACCGGACCGGATGACAGCCAGCGCAGATCGTTGGCGATTTTGAACAGGGAGACCGCCACCGTCTTCAGAGCGCCCGAAGCGTTGACAGTGGCATCCTTGCCGGCCTGGGCCTCGAAGTGATTGGCCGCTTCGGTGAAGGGTATCCCCGATCGTTGGGCCATAAGGGCGATGGACGTTTCGGCCAGACCCGGCGGGCAGTTGATGCCGGTGCCCACCGCGGTGCCGCCCAGGGCCAATTCCTCCAACTCCGGCAACACCTTGGTCATCCTTTCGGCGCCCCGCTGCACGGCGTGGGCAAAGCCGGAGAACTCTTGACCCAAGGTAACCGGGGTGGCATCCATGAGATGGGTGCGGCCCGACTTGACCAAACCAGAGAATTCCTGCGATTGGGCGGTCAGGGCCTCGGACAGGGTGTTCAACGCCGGGAGGAGCCCTTCATGGATCGCCGCCGCCGCCGCCACATGAATAGCGGTGGGGATGACGTCATTGGAGGATTGTCCAAAGTTGACATGATCGTTGGGATGCACCAGCCTCTCCTCCCGATCGCCGCCCAGCAGCTCGGTCGCCCGGGCGGCGATCACCTCATTGGCGTTGATGTTGGTGGAGGTACCCGAACCCGTCTGGAAGACGTCCACCGGAAAATGCTCATCCCATTGCCCATCCATCACCTCCCACGCCGCCTGACGAACTGCCCGGGCGATTTGCGGCTCCAAGCGCCCATCTTTCATAGCCGCCTCAGCCACCGCCCCCTTGATCAGGCCCAACGCCCAAATGAACTGCCTTTCGAACCCGGCCCCCGAAATGGGGAAGTTCTCAACGGCCCGCTGGGTTGAGGCGCCATAGTAGGCCGAGGCCGGCACCAGCACCTCCCCCATCGAGTCTTTTTCTGCCCGATACTCCACAGGTTTCACTTCCTTGGTCTTCGACAGGCCCAGTTCAGGTTCCCTTGCCGCCCGGCCATCAGACCGCGGAGATCGTCACCTGCCAGGGCCCTCCACACTTACCGTAACGATGTCGACATCATGGTACTTCTGGTGGCGCACCGAAGATGCATAGTGGCGCAACAACCGAAAGGACATCTGCCGGTTATCAGGAAGGTCCGGGCTTTCTCCCAGGTAGGAGAGCCGATCCTCAAGATTCTCGGGGTTGGAGGAGCAGAGGAACTCCAACTCCACATCACTGCCAGCCGACCGGGCTATCACCACCAGATGGCGGGAAGTTTCGGAAGGCTCGGTTTCATCGGACAGCAGGTTGGTAAGTGTCTCCTCCCCAACCAGGATCAAACGCTCCGCCCAGGCGGGATCCCGTTTGGACCGAGCGGCGAAGTCCCGCAGGAAACTCTCCAGCTTGGGCACCGCGTCGGGGTTGAGTCGCAGTTCAATCCTCCTGCGGCTGGGGCTGGTGATCTCCAAGAACAGCATCATGATGATGGCAAAGATGGCGCCCGATGTCATCCCGTTGCCCAACAGCACCCCCAGGAAACCGTCTCCCAGCAGATCAGCGAAAACCCACTGATTCTGGAAGCCCACACCCAACCAGAACGACACTCCCGCCACCACCGCCTTCCGGTGATCGACCCCGTCTTGGATGATGATCTTCATTCCCTGGACGAACAACAGCGCCAAAAGCACCAAAATGTAGGCGGAGGCCACCGGAGCCGGGATGGAGATCAACACCGCGGCGATCTTGGGAAGAAAGGCGGTACCCAGGAAAACCGCTCCGATGATCACCCCCACCCGCCGGGCGGCGATGCCGGTGACCTCGGTGAGAGCGATGCTGGTGGAATAGGTGGTGTTGGGAAGCGTTCCGGCCAAACCGGACAGGAGGTTGCCCAACCCGTCAGCATTGAGTGCCCCCTGCACCACACGAAAATCGGTGGCCTGAGGACTGCGGCGCGACACTCGTTGGATGGCCACCCCATCACCCAGGGTTTCGATGGCGCCCACCAGAGTCACCGCCACAAAGGCCGGCAACAGAGCCCAAAAGTCGGTGTTGGGGATGAAATTGAAACCCGGCCAGGATTGGAAGGGAATACCAACCCAGGGAGCATCCAACACCGGCTGGACGTCATAGATGCCAAAGGCCGCCGACACAACGCACCCCACCGCGATTCCTATCACCGGCGACCACAGCCGCCAAGTCGGGGACGCACGCAACACCAACCCGGCGACGGTAGCCAGGGTGGCTATCGCAGCCACCGGCGCCGCATATGAGGAGGCGCCACCGGGCACATCGGTCAGCGAACCGAATATCACCGGCGTCACCGTGGCGGCGATGAGCATGATCACCGTGCCCGAAACGACCGGGGTGAAAACCCGCCGCAGCCAGGCCAGCCGATTGGCCATCAGAAACTGGAACAGTGACGACACCACGATCAGACTGGCCATGGTGGAGGGACCGCCCCTTTGCAGGGCCGCCACACACACGGCGATAAAGGCGCCGGACGTGCCCATGATCAGCACATGCCCGGAACCGAACCGGCCTATCCGTTTGGCCTGGAGGGCGGTGGTCAGCCCGCTGATCACCAAGGCGGCGAAGACCGCCCAGGTGATATAGCCCTCCGACTGCTGAGCAGCTCTGGCCACGATCACCACGGTGAGCACCACCGGCGCCACAATCAGAGCCGCGGCCTGAAACCCGGCGCCTACCGCAACCGGGAGAGGAGGACTCTCGTCCGGTTCGTAGCGGATGTGTTGGTTCGAATGCCGGTTAGCCATCTGCCAACCACCGATCAGTCCCCGAAAGGGTGGTCAGCGAAGAAATCGAAAGCGGGCTTGGGGGTATCAGTGGGCTCGGAAGCGGCGATTCCCAGACGCTTTCGCAGGCCGTCGTAGCCGGATTTCTCCAATTCCTCGGCAAGATCCGGGCCCCCGGCAGTGACTACCTTGCCTCTCATCATTACGTGTACCCGGTCGGGCCTGACATAGCCGAGAATCCGAGAGTGATGGGTGATCATCAGCACTCCCATCCGAGGGCTTCGCATCTCCTCCACCGCCGAGGCCACGGTCCGAACCATGTCGATGTCGAGCCCGGAGTCGGTTTCGTCCAAGAGGGCCACCTTCGGGGAAAGCACCGAGATCTGGAAAATCTCCGAGCGCTTCTTCTCCCCACCCGACAGGTCATAGTTCACCGAGCGTTCCAAGAAATCTTCCAGATCGAAGCGTCGAGCAGCCTCGGCGATCCGCCGATCGGCCTCTTTCGGATCCATCCCCCGTTCCTCGGCCGCCTCCCTCATGATCTCCTCCAAATCAACCCCGGGAACCGATACCGGGCTTTGGAACGCCTGGATCAGACCGAGGCGCGCCCGCTCATCGGCATCCAGTCCCAATATCTCCTGCCCGTCCACCCAGGCTTGCCCTTCCGATTGGAATTCAGGATGTCCGGAAAGCACATGGCACAGAGTGCTCTTTCCCGAACCGTTGGGACCCATGAGGGCATGCATCTCCCCAAAGGGCACCTCCAGGTTCACGCCCCGAAGAATGTTCACCGAACCCACCGACGCCCGGAGATCCTGCACTTTCAAAGCCACACCCATCACGCGCTCCCTGCTTGATTCTCCGAGATCTCCACCCACACCTTGTCCCCTTCCACCCGGGTGAGATAGGTCTCCACCGGTCTGGTGGCCGGGAAAGTCAGCGCCTCACCGCTGGCCAGATCAAAGATCGCCCCGTGCAGGGGGCACTCCACCTCGGTGTCGAACACCTCGCCGTCGGACAGAGAGGCCTCCGCGTGGGTACACCGGTCATCTATCGCGTAGAACTTCCCCTCGGCCCGAAAAACCGCCACCACCCGTCCGCCGTGGCACAGCTTTACCCCCTGCCCTTCCTCCAGGTCGGTAGTTTTGGCCACCTCGACCCAGCCCATCAGACCCTTCCTTCTTCCTGAGCCCGGGCAAACCGGCGATTGACCGCTTGGCGGGCGGGTTCGTTGAGGTGGTCGAGCGGCAGACGATCGATTGCCTCTTCGAAGAACCCCCTGACCAGAACCCGCTCCGCCCGGGCCCGGCTGATCCCTCGGCTCATCAGGTAATACAAAGGGTCGGTCTCAAGCGGTCCGACACTCGACCCGTGACCGCAGATCACATCATTGCACAGTATCTCCAGGTTGGGCACCGAGTTGGCCTTGGCGCCGTCGGACAGCACCAGATTGCGGTTGGTCTCAAAGGCCGATGTGCCGTTCGCATTCTCCTCGATTCTCAACAGCCCGGTGAAAATCGATTGCGCCTGATCCTGAACTCCTCCCTTCAAGAAAACATCCGAGCTGGTGGAGGGGCCCACATGGTTGACCACCAGCCGGTAATCCAGCACTTGGCGCATCTCCCCGAAATACAGGCCCACCACCTCGACACTCCCCCCGCTTTCCGCCAGGGTGGTGCGCAGATCGATCCGAGCCAACCGGCCACCCAAACCGATCTCCCCCATTCGCAAGGTTGCGTCCCGGCCTATCCGGGAACGGTGATGCATGATGGTCGATCCCTCCGTCCCCATCAGGCCCACCGTGGTGACCGAGAGGCGGGCGCCGTGGCCCACGGTGGTTTGCAGGTTGGGCGCCACCACGCTTGGCACCCCGTCGGGGGAGCGAAACAGCACCACCACCGTGGCTTCGGAATTCTCCTCTGCCGCCACGGTCAGAGCTGGAAAGGTGACGGTACCGGGGAAGGTGGATTGGATATCAATCACGATGGGGAGCTCCACTGCGCGGTTGGCAGGAATCCGCAAGGCGATCCCATCGGTGGAGAACGCCAAGGCGGCGGCGGCGAACTTGTCGGTGTCGGCGGTCAACAGGTCCGGAGGAGGTGCTCCGTTCCATGCCTCTGCGGCCGACCCGAGCCACGCGCTCGAATCGTTGCGGACCTCCACCAGCCTTCCGTCCACCAGCACGGCTTTGCCGGAGGAATTGCTCAGCCTCTCAAGGAAAGGACCTTCAGGGAGATGGCCGCCCACCTGGTCGGGAAGGCCCATTTGACCCAGATCGAAATCCAGATCCACATACTTCCAGTTCTCGTCTTTCGGAGAAGGCATGGCCAGGCTCTGATAGCGCTCGAAGGCGGCCCGGCGTTGCGATGCCCGGGCAGAAGGCATCTCCGCGTTGAGTTGTTCAAAAGTTTGGTGGTCGAGACCCAGCATGAAGAAAGGCGCTTTCGCTGTCAGCTAGGTGAATGCTATCGGGATCGGACCATTTGCCAGAAACGAGCAGGTCATCTCACCCCGGACCCGCCAAGCCGCCATTGAGTCTATCCGAAGCAATCCGGAAGACCCGGTCGAACATCTCTTCGGTGAGCCGCCCCGTGAAGGTGTTCTGTTGACTCGGGTGGTAGGAGGAGATCAAAACCGGACCACCCCCCAGCTTGATTTTCTTGCCATGCCCAAAAGAGGGACGGGGACGCGGCGCCCGCCATCCCAGCCGCGGCGCCACACGCAAAAGGTTGGTGTAGGCGAACCCTCCCAAAGCCACCAGCACCTCCATGTTCTGCAGGCAAGCCAGTTCCTCCACCAACCATTGGGAGCAGTTGGCAGTCTCCTCGACGAGGGGCCGGTTGCGGGGAGGCGCGCACCGGACCGAGGAGCTCACCCAGCAGTCCCAAAGCTCCAGTCCGTCGCCCAGACCGGTTGAGGCCGGCTGGTTGGCAAACCCCGCCCGATACAAGGCGCGAAAGAGCCACTCGCCGGATCGATCACCGGTGAACATGCGGCCGGTTCGGTGGGCGGCGGGGGCCAGCCCCACCAATACCAACCGAGCGTCGGGATCTCCGAACCCGGGCACCGGTCGCCCCCAATAGGTCTCGTCTCGATAGGCGGCCCGCTTTTCCTTCGCCACTTGCTCCCGCCAGGCCACCAAACGGTCACACCGACGGCATTCAATCAGGTTGGAGGAAAGCTCAGCCAAAGGCGTGCCACCGGGGTGCTGCTCCATCACAGCCCGGCAATCAGGGCCTGTTTACCCAGGTGGGGACGCATGCCGAACGGTTGGTCAACGACCCAATAAACAGGCCCTACTCCACCGAGGCGAGGAATTGGAAGAAGGCCTCCGACCAGGCATCGGCCGCGTCGAAATGAGGACCGTGACCCGACCCTTCAAACATCTCCATCACCACCGTGCCGCCGTCGGCCCGGTATTGCTCCAGCACATCCCGAATCTGAGACACCATCAACTGCGGGGGGAACACCTCCGCCCCCGGCCAGCCGGGAACCATCTCGGCCTGTCCCAGAGTTCCCATCTCCCAGGCCGAACCGTCGGCGACCACGATGTCGGCGCTCCCGTGAGTCCACAGCACCGGCGGCTTGGGGTCGATTTCCACGATATCCGACCAGTCGCAGTACTTGCCGGACAGAGCGTTGAGAATGCCTCGGGTCCCCGGCGCCACTCCCGGCCAGTTCTCCGACGCGGTGAAGTCACCCGGATATCCGTCGTCACCGGTGATTGACAGCAACACCTCATCCACCAACATATCCTCCCTCTCGGGTGGCTCGCGGTGACTGGGCGCCCAGTAGGAGGAATTCATCACGTTGCGCGGCGACACCAGATGGTCGGAAGAACGGTCTCCCTCCGCCAGGCGGGAGGTGAACTCGGGGTTGCCGGTCCCTCCACCCGAACCTGCCCAGTCCGAGAAGCAGGGGGCGCCATCTCGGTGACACCCGCCGAAGCCGAAGGGAGACACCGGGTCGATCATGGTTAGGGAAGCAACATTGCGACCCCGGGCATAGTTGGCGATGGCCGCCCCTCCGGTGGACCATCCCACCAGATGGACGGGGCGTTTGATACCCATGGCTTCCACCAGAGCCGCGGTGTCATCCGCCCAGTCTCCCAGACCGCGGGTGGCGTCGATCGCCTTGGGCTCCGAGCGGCCGAAGGACCTCATGTCCGGGGCTATGAATCGATAGCGGTCCGGGGACCCCGGCCACAGATGTTCATAGAAACGCCCCGTGGACAGATTGCCGTGAATCATCACCACCGGGATTCCGTCTTCGGGCCCGTATTCGTAAACGAAGGTGCCCAGGCGAGGGGTGCCAACCAGGTGGGCTCGCACGCCATCCAATAGATCCATTTCATGCTCCTCAGGTTTTGCGACGTCCACCGATGTTAGAAGAGTGGTTTCAGCTGAGTATGCGGTTCAAGAAACGGTGCATCTCATCTCGGGCCGACCGGCCGTACTGGTTGTCGAAGTAGTCGAAGGCGTGGATCCCCTCCGGCCAGAGGGCCAGTTCCGCGTGATTTCCGGCCTGCACCCAACGACTGAACATAAACAGCGAGTCATCCAACAGAGGATCAATGGTTCCCACCGTGAACAACGCGGCGGGCAACTCCCGGAGATCACCGAAGATCGGAGATATATCCGGGTCGGTCAGCTCCTGCTGCCCGGCGAACTGTTGGATGAACCATTGAACAATGGTGGTGGTGAGGACCAGAGTGTCCTCCCCGGCTCCCAACACCGAGGGCGTGCCCCGCAGGTCGTACGCTCCGTAGGTCAAAAGCGCCGCCTGGAAGGGAGAGATCCCATGCCGATCTCTCAGCCGAAGGCAGGTAACCGCCGCCAGGTGGGCTCCCGCCGACTCGCCTCCGATGGCCAACAGTGAGGCCCCGAAGACCTCACGGGCGTGGCTGTGCAACCAGACGGCCGCGGCTTCGCAATCGTCGGGAGCGGCCGGATAGGGGTTTTCGGGCGCCAGCCGGTAATAGGTGGAGACCACCACCAGTCCGGTGGCGTCGGCAAGGCCCTCCAACATCGGATCGTGGTGGTGGGCGCCGCCCAGCACCCACCCTCCCCCGTGAATGTGCAGGAAGACCCCGCGCGGGGGACCGATCGGCGCAATGACCCGAAAGCGGAACGGTCCACACGGCCCTTCCACCGTCTTTTCATAGGCTCGATCGGAGTAAACCAACGGGCCGAACAACGACTTTCCCTCTTCCCTGGCCGAGCGGGCCACCGCCGGGCCAACCTCATAGATTTTGGGAAGATGACGGGTGGTTTCCCCGAGAGCCTCGTTGAAAGCCAGCACCTCCGAAGGCGCCTGTGGGGGAATGCCGATTCCCCCACTGCTCGGCGCCCTGTCCATCATCCTGCTGCCACGAACCGGCTGGTCCTGTTCTTCCCGATCAGGCGGGCGGTTGATTCAATTCGATGACATTTCCGTCCGGATCCTGCAAGAAGGCCTGGCGTCCGGCCTCCGGCACGTAAGCCGACCGTTGAAAAGCAACTCCGCGGGAGGCCAGCACCTCCAAGAGCCCCTCCAAGTCCTCCACTTCCAATGCGAAATGATTGTTGGGGTTGGGTCCCAGGGCGGCGACCTGGCTGATATGAATGGCGTTTTCGGGGCCGGCGCCTATCCACACACCGTCTGACTCGAAGGCCGGACGGGGAAGTTCGGGCAGGCCGAGCCGGCCAAGGTAGAACTCTTTGGATCTGTCCAGATCGGACGAAGGAATGTTCACATGCTGCAACCTGGTCAAGAACCCAAACAGGCCATGATCACTCATTAACGGTCACCACCTTTCGACGTTCGGCCGACTCTATCAGAGCCCGGATGGTAGCCATGTTGATGGCGCTCTCCCGGAGTGGGTAACTGCTTGATTGCCCGTCGAGGATCATGCTTTCTGCGGCTCTCACTTCTTCAAGGTAGGCATTGGCGCCGTCGAAAGCGTGGACCCTGGTGATTTGATCGTCCGCCTCGTCGCCGAACGCCCGGTTGGCGTCGCCCGATTGGGACAGGCCGGCGGTTTCGGCGGTCTGGGTCGCCACTTCGACCGTGGAGGCCCGTTCCACCTGGCTGAGCCACGGATAGGAGACCCGCAGGCGCCCCCGGGAGCCGAGGAACTCGGCGGACCAGGAGGGCAGAACCTCCATGCTGGTCAGGAACTGCCCCATCACCCCTCCCTCATACCGAATCTGGGCGGCGAAGGTCATGTCCGCCGGTTGGCCCGCTCGGCGGATGAAACCTTCCACTTCCAGCGGCCGTTTTTGCAGCACTGCCCCGAACAATGTGATCGGGTAACACCCCAGATCCCAAATCGATCCCCCTCCCCGGGCGTCCAAGCGGATGTCGTCGGTGTACAGCAGAGTGAAGCCGAAAGTGGCCTGGGCCCACCGGGGAACTCCGATCTTGCCATCTGAGACCAGTTGCCGAAGCAAGGCGGTTTGAGGATGAAAGCGCATCATCGACGCCTCCTGGATGACCACCCCGTTGTCCCGGGCGGCCCGGCGTAACCGCTTGATCTCCCCAGGATAGATGGCCAGTGGCTTCTCTATCAGGGCATGCTTGCCCGCCCGAGCCACCTGAATACCCCAGGGGGCATGCAACCAGTTGGGCAGGGAGATGTAGATGATGTCCACCTCCCGCGATGCCAGCATCCCCTCGTAGCTGCCGAAGGAGAGGGGTATCCCGTGGGATTGGGCATAGGAATGCGCCCGCCCTCGGTCGCGGCTGGCGACGGACGTGCAGACCGATCGCTCCGAGAGGGCGACCGCCTCGATTATCCGAGTATTGATGCGGGCGGTGCCCAGCAGACCCCAACGCAATGGTGTTTGGGGGGCCAAATCAGTTGCCGGGTCGGTGCCGGCGGCCTCCGGCCCAGCTTCTTCTCGTAGCGGTTTGGATGCCGGCCACCCATCGGGGTTCGGTGATCGTGGTCGTTTCTGCAGACCCGGCCACCATGAGACAGATCATAACCGCCGGAACTGGTGGGGGCGGCTGCTGCCGAAGCGACGCTGCAAATGGACGGCTGCCACGGGTGGCTCCGATCTCGTCCGGCACCGCGCCAGTTATTTCAAACCCGCATGTACTGTGTCGGGAGAAAGGAGTCGCCATGACCAAAGCACACCTGACCAGCATCTCGGAGGCGCCGCAGACCGTTATGCGTCTGGAAAGGGGAATCACCCAACATTTGGTGGGGCCTCTGACCGGCGCCGCGAAGGTTGACCTGCACGTCAACGTCCTCAACCATGATTCGGGGATGGGCCCCTACCACTTCCACCGCAACGCCGAGAATGTCTATTTGGTGCTGGAGGGGGTGGTGGAGGTGGTGATTGACGGCGTCGCCCACCAACTGGGCAAGGACGATGTGGCCTTCATTCCTCCCGGCGTCCCCCACGCGGCCGGGAGTACGGGCGGAGAACCCGCAGTGGTGTTGGAAATATACGCCCCCGCCGGGAAGGACTTCCACATTGTGTCCGACCAACCGCCGGGTTGGAACGAAAGGGCAGGTGGGCAAGAAAATAAGTAGTGGCTCGCTTTGTTGTGAAAACCAAGCCTATCCCGCGAATTTTGCCTCGGGCCCTCCCCCTCCGCCACCTCCGAAAACGCCGACGCGGGCTATCGGGTCTCCGAGAAGCCCCGTCGGAAACAGAACATGTTATGACCCCTGCGCCCCGTTACCAGGCGAGCTACGGTCCGAACGACGTCGGAACGAACCGGGTGGTGTGCGACTCCAACAACATGCGCTCCTCGCAGCGACCAAGTCAAGCCCCAACCACACCTTTTTTTCGCGACTTTCTCCCGCTTGGTCAGTGGTCGGACTCCAAATACCAGAACAGGCTTTTGCGCTCCACCCACAGTCCCACCCCAAATACCACCAGACCGATGAAGGCCACCACCAGAATGGCGGCGATCATTTCGTGGGTCTTGATGAACGACCTTGCCTCCACCACCAAAAAGCCCAGCCCATCGGTGGCCACCACCATCTCGGCCACCACCACGTTGGTGAGAGCGTAGGTGATCCCCAGCTTCACCCCCACCATGATGGCCGGGAGGGCCGCCGGCAAACGGATACGACGCAGCAGAGAGACTTCGCTCATCCGAAGCGACCGGCCCAACTCGATCAGGGCGGGATCCACTCCGGCCAAGCCCAAGCCGGTTTGGATGAGAACCAAAAAGAAGATAGCGAAGCTGGCCAGAGCCACCTTCACCCCCACTCCGATGCCGAACCACACCAGGAACAGCGGGACAAATGCCACTTTGGGAACGATTCGGAACCCCAGCAAGAGTGGGTAGAGGGACCGTCGCAGAAACGGTGAATAATAGATTCCGATGGCAGACAAAAACCCCAACGCCCCGCCGGCTATAAAGCCCAGAATCATCTCATAGAAGGTGACGAATCCCGCCCGCACATAGTCGGCCCGGTTCTCAAAGAGGGCTTCCACCACCTCCGAGGGCGGGGGAAGCACGATTCGATGGAAACCCCGCCATTCGATCATAAATATCCAGAACAACACAATGCCGACCAGCACCGCCAACAGCGGCCAGTGATACCAAAGTCGTCGCCGACCCCTCTCCCACAGCGACGCCAAGCGGTCCGAAGAAGCCGTTCCTACACCCAAAAGGTCAACCTCCGCTCCACCCACAGAAATAGAAAGTAGCTGACGATCCCAAAGGAGGCGACCACCATGATGGAGGCGATGATGAATTCGGTGTTGGAGAATGCCGCCGCCTCCACGATGCGGGAACCGATTCCGGTGCTGCCGGGGACCAGGATCTCACTCAGCACTCCCCCGATAAAAGACTCCGTCAGAGCGATCCGCAACCCGGCCAGCACGAAGGGCAAGGCGAACGGCAACGAGACTTTGCGGAAACCGAACCACCGACTCCCTTGCAGGGACCGAGTGAGTTCCACCATCTCCCTCTCCACCCCGCTGAGTCCCGTTATGGTGTTCTCGGTCACCGGGAAGAACGCCAGTAGGACGGTGACCAACAGTTTGTACTCGAAGCCAACCCCCCACCACAGAATCAAAAGGGGTATGAAGACCGCTTTGGGAATGGCATAAAGGGCTACCAGGATCGGATGAACGGCCCGCCTCATCCCTTCAAAGTGGTAGACCAAGACCCCGGAGACGAACCCCATCAGTCCTCCTAGAAAAAAGCCCCACCCTATTGTGACCGCGGTGTCCAGCATGTTGCCCACCAGGAAATCGCCCTGATTCCACAGCACGCCCCACACTTTGGACGGGGGCGGCAGCACCACCGAATGAAACCCGGTGATCCAGATGACGCCCTGCCAGGCGGCGATGAACAGCAGGGCGAAGATCAGAGGGTCCACAAACCGCCGGACCCGCCCGGACCGCCGGCTCAACTGGGGAGCTACGGCTTCGGTGGCCGTCTCGCTCACTCGTGAGGTCACCGGGACCCCTTGGAGTTCTCACCTCCGTCGGCCTCGCCGATCAGGCGGCGGGTTAGGATGACCTGCTCCAAAAATTCCACGCTGTCGCGCATTTCGGCGGTGCGGGGGCGAGGAAGATCCACCACTATCTCACCCAACAGAGTCCCCGGACGGGCCGACAACACCAATATGCGGTCCGAAAGGAACACCGCTTCGGGAATGTGGTGGGTCACAAACAGCACCGTTTTCCGAGTCTCTCGCCAGATGCGTATCAACTCTTCGTTCATACGCTCCCGGGTGAACTCGTCCAATGCGCCGAACGGCTCGTCCATCAACAGCAGGGTCGGGTCGTGGAGGAGTGCTCGACAAATTGAGACACGCTGCTGCATGCCGCCGGAGAGTTGCTTGGGATAGGCCTCGCGGAACTCCTCAATACCCACCATCTCCAGCAGGAGGTCCGCCCGTTCCTCATATTCGGTGCGGGACATTTGGGCTCGCTTCTGGGAAGCCAGCACCTCATAGGGAAACATCACGTTTTTGATGACGGTCCGCCACCTGAGCAAGGTCGGCGCCTGAAAAACAAACCCGATGTTCCCCGCCGGGCCTTCCACCGGAACCCCGTCAATCGAGACCGAACCCTGGGTGGGGGGGATCAGCCCGGAGACCAATCGCAGCAGAGTGCTCTTTCCGCACCCGCTGGGTCCGATGATGCTTACAAATTCGCTGTCGGCGACCGTAACCGAGATATCCCTCAGAGCCTCGACCGTGAGGTCGCTGGTCTGAAAAATCTTGCCTAGGCCCTGAAGTTCGATACCCATTCGTAAGTTTCTAGCAAGTGGTTGTCCGGAACCCCCGCAAATGGGGGATTCCGGACAACCTGACTAATAGGCCTCGCTCAACCTAAGAAGGGAGTGAGCGGATTGGACCTGCCCAACACGGTGGCCAGCGCATCGCGGGCCGCGTCGAAGTCGTCGATCGGAACGTCTCCGCTGTCGATAATCAGATCAGAGATGAATGCCTGATCGAGCGTGAGAGGAGCATCCAGCAGGTAGTCGTTGATGAAGTCCAGACTCCGCTGCTTTTTGTCCGGGTCGAAGTAACCGATCCCATCGTCCCGCACATCCTCGGTGAGCATCAGAGTGAGGAACAGCTGCAAGTTGCCGAGGTGGAACTCGCGGGCATTGGGCTGTTCTTCCAACTCGGGGTTGTACTTGAACAGGGCGTCGATGGACTCGTTGTGGGCGCTCACGCCGCCTTCGATCACATATTCGTACCCGGCGAGTGCGCCTTCGACAAACCGCCTCACCAGATCGCGATTGTTCTCCAACGTCTCGGGACGGGTGATCAGGCCGTTGCCGTAGATGTCCACGGCGCGACCCACCCAGTAGGTGGCGGGCTCAATCGGCGGATCGGCCAACCACCACTCGGGCAGGTTGGTGATCCAGTCCATGACAAAGTCGGCCTGCCCGGTGGCGATGGAGCCGATTCCGGCGCCGTCCACATACTGCCAGTCGATGGCGTCATAATTGATGCCAACCGAGCCGGAGAAGGCTTTGAACAGCTGATCGTTTTCGTCACCGGCGTCAACCGCGCCCCGCAGGCCCACCAGGCTGGTGGGATCGTCGCCACTCACCCCGGCGTCGGGGGCGGCATAGACCGCGGTTGGAGCAGTTGAAGCGATAGCGGCGATTTCAACCAACGGCAGTCCTTCGCTGATGGTGCGCATCACCGCACCCACGCCGGCGAATCCGAAGTCGCCTTCGCCCAGTCCGATCCGAGCCGAGGTGTCACCGGAGCCATAGCCGCGAGTGATCTGCACCGCTATGTTGCGCTCGGCCCAAAACCCCTTGTCCAAGGCTACGTAGAAGGGAGAGGTCTGACCCTTGGGTACCCAGTCGAGAATGAAGAAAACTTGATCAACCCCGGTTTCCTCGGCGACTTCATCCTCGGAGGTGTCGCCGCAGGCTGCGGCTATCAACCCCAAAACGGCAAACGCTGCTAAAAACTTGGTAACACGATTCATAAAGGACCTTTCCGGTGCTTCCTGGAGACACAACCGGGTTCAGTTGCAAACCGTTCCCGGTATCTAATGCAAGTAACGCTAACGCCGCCTGTTGCAACTAGCGGCCTATGGTACGGATTAAATTCAGGTTGGTTGGAGTGTTCCCCCCGAGTGCAGGCAAGACTTCCCCCGCCAACCTCTCTATTTGACCCTGGTAGTCACCGAATACCATCCGCAAATCGAAGATCAGATGCTGAACGCCTGCCTCGATCATTGAAGCAACCTGTTCGGCACATTGGGCAGGAGAACCCGCGATCAACAGGCCGGAGAGATCCTCCAGAGTTTCGAATCGGCCCGAAGGAGGTTTGATCCAATCGGCCGCCCCTTCCGCGCTGGCCGCCAGAATGCTGACCGCCTCCCGAGCTGCTCCAAGGTGCCGGCCGTCACCAGAATCCACCAGCGTGATCGGCATACTGGCAATGTCGAGGCGCCGTCCGGTTCGGGCGGCGTAGCGGCCGGCCAATCCCATACGAGCTCGGAAGGTGTCCCGAGGTAGGCGCCCCGCTATCCAGCCATCGGTGTGTTCGAAAGCACGTCGCACCGCCGCCTGGCTGACGCCGCCGTAGTAGAGCTTCAACCCAGCGCCCGGGGCCGGATCAATCGTCACCGGGGCATCCCCACCAGTTGCTCCCCGCAAAGCTCTTACCGTCTCCTCAAACAACTCCACCCGGCTGCGGTAGTTCAACCCCAAGGATTCAAAGTTCTTGGCGCCCACTCCCAGGCCCAATCCAATCGACAACCGGCCCTCCGCCAGCTGCCAGAGCGTCCCTACTTCCTGCACCAGCCGCAAGGGATGGCGGTTGGGCAGCAACACTGCGGTGCCCAGAGTTATCCGATCGGTGACTGCCGCCACCGCGGCCAGGCTGAGGAGCGGCTCGAAGAAAGTGGTGCCACCTCCTTCCAGCAGCAAGCCGTGGGGGGCGCCCGCTGCCAGACGATCCCGTACCCAAAGGGAGTCAAAGCCGGCGTCTTCGGCCATCTTGGCCACTTCCAGCATCTCGCCCACCTGCGGGTCGGCGCCGAAATGCGGCAGGACGAGGCCAAACCGCACCGGAGACTCAGCCCCCACCTGATCCTCCCCGCAGGTGGGCGCCCAACCAGCTATCCACCGAGGAGACAACCTGGCGAAAGGCCGCTCCCTGATGCACCTCATGGTGACTGATGCCGGGAATCACCACCAAACGCTTGGGGTCTTCAGAGCGCCGCCACATTCTCTCGGATTCCTCCACCGGGACCATCGCATCTTTCTGGGCATGGATGAACATCACCGGTTTGGGCCGGGAATAAGGCAAACACTCCTCGGGGCGAAAGGCAACGATTTGCTGGGCGGATTCCAAAGTGGTGGTGAACGCCATGTGGGGATGTTGGGCCTCTACCCTCCGTCGCCAGGCTCGGGCTTCTTCGTCACGGAGCAGTATTTCATCGGGGTCCACTATCTCGCTGGGGTCACCCATCACCCGGCGGTGGCGGTCCTCCGCCAAGCGGTTTTGGAAGGCCGTCCACTGCCCGGGGGTGCGAACCGCCTCCAAATGCCGCTCGCCACTTCCATAGCCGACCACCGAGATCACCACCCGGCACCGCCGATCAACCCCGGCCGCCACCGCCACCGCTCCTCCGTAGCTGACTCCCAAAAGGGCGATCCGATCGGCATTCACCTCAGGCTTTTGGGCAACCCACCCCATCACCGCCCGGATATCCTCCACATGCTCGGTGGGAAAACAGCGGCCCCGTTCCCCGCCGCTGGCCCCAAACCCCCGATAGTCGGGGATCACAGCCGCATAACCCAAGGCGGTGAGGGCGGCGCCCCATTGCGGCATCAACTCTTTCACGCTTCCCCAACCCAGGCAAACCACCACCGCCGGATGGCCGCCGGATGGAGGGAGTCCTTCCGGCAGATACCAATCCGCCGCCAGAGAGACACCGGCGGGTGAAGTGAACCTCAGAGTCTCCATCAACCCACCTTGACCTGGGGTTCTGTTGCCGCATTTGGCTCCCGCCGGGCCCTATTCAGCACACTCCTAACGGAAGGCAGGAGCGACCGCGGATGCGAAATGCTCAAGCTGCTCAAGCAGGTGGTCAACGGTGTGGTAGATGAACTTCATCTCGTAGTGGTTGACCCCGGCCTCCACATATCGACCGATCTTTTCACCAATGTCATCCGCGTCGCCGATCAGCCCGGCCGCACTGATTGCTTCCTGGGTGGCGGTGTGATCGAAGCCCTCGGTGAGCACCCCGAGGGTCTTCTGAGCGCTGGAAATCGCCCCTTCCCGGGTCTCGGCAAGTGACACATAAACCTCGGTCGCAATATCGAATTCGGTTCCCTCCCGTCCCTTTTCGGCAGCCAGCCGATCCAGAGTGCTGATCCGTCCGGGATACTCCTCAGGGGGAATCCAGGGTGGAATCCAACCGGTGGAGAATTCGGCGGTTATGTCCATGGCGGTTGGACCATGTCCACCGGTCCAGATGGGTGGATAGGGCTTTTGGACCGGCTTCGGCCAAATCTCGGTCTCGGGAAAACTGAAGTACTCGCCTTGATAGGAGGGGTAGTCCTCAGTCCAAATGGTCTTCATCGCCCGCAGGTAGTCACGCGTCACGTGGTATTTGGTTTTGCGGGGAATTCCCAATACTTCGAAATCGACATTGTGGGTGCTCTTCGGCGCTCCCGTGCCGATACCGAAAATCACCCGGCCATTGCTCAAGACGTCAATGTTGGCAACCTGCTTGGCAGCCACCAGCGGATTGCGATAGGGAAGGCACAGCACCGCCACACCGATGCGGATCTGGTTGGTGATGCCGGCCAAAAAGGCCATGTTGGTCAGCGATTCGAAGAAAACCGGGGGAGCATCGGCCGCCTCCACTGCCTCTCGGGACCCACACGATACGTGATGACGGTCCTGGAAGGTCGTCCACGCCAAGAAATCATGCACCCATACCGCATCGAATCCGAGGGCTTCGCAAGCCACCGCCGACCGTCGAATGTCTTCGGTATTGGCCAGCGGTCCCGCCACCGGAAGCCGCACCCCGAATTCTGTCGCCTTCACCATGAGATCTCCTAATAGATGTCCCGGCGGATTCTACCTTTGGGCTCCCTGCGGTATCTTGGGAGCGCATGACGACCGGCATCCGGGCCAAAGCCTGGTTGGAAGGCCGACAGCCGGAGCTGTCGGAGTTGCTGGAGCGATTGGTTTCCATCCCCAGCCATGCTGCCCAGCCTGCCGGTGTGGAGAAGGTGGCTTCCGCCGTCATGACGGAGCTAACTCCGCTTGGTTTTACGTTCGCCGAAATCCCTCAACCCGGTATCCCCGACTCCCTCCGTTGGCTGGAGAATTTGCTGTCGCCGGGCACTCCCTACCACCAATTGGGCGGCGCCTATTCGGGTTTTCGGCCCGGCGAAAAGGACGGGCTTCTGCTATTGCTGGGCGACTTGGACACCGCCTTTCCGTCCGGAAGTACCGGCGGCGGCTTCCGGACGGAGGACGGAAAGGCCTTTGGCCCCGGCGTGGCCGACATGAAAGGTGGACTGGTGGTGATGGTGGGGGCACTGCAGGCCTTGGCGCACCTGGGGATCGATATGCCGGACATCGCTCTGGTGCTGTCCGGGGACGAGCAGGCCGGGAGCCTGGGGTCCCGGCCCGTCATTGAGCAGGCCGCAGCCGGAGCAGACTGGTGCCTGGGAATGGAGTGCGCCCGCCAAGGCGGAAAACTGATGTCCGCCCGCGGGCACATCGGGGTGGGGAGATTGAAAGTGGAGGGGCGGGAGTCGCACACCGGGTCGGCACATGGGGAAGGTCGCAACGCCCTTGAAGCATTGGCCCGGCTGATCCTGGGTTTCAATCGCCTCACCAACAGGGAGCAGGGAACCTATATCACCGCGACCATGGCTCAAGCCGGTCGACGCCGAAGCGTCACCCCGGCGTTGGCCGAAGCGATCGTGGACATTCGGACCCGCGCCCCCCGCTTTTGGGAGGCGGTCACCCGGCGGATGGGGGCGTTGGTGGAGTCGGTGGCCCAGGAGTGCGGGGTGGAGGTTGAACTCTTGACCCACAACCATCGACCCGGCGTACGCCCCGATCAGGGCACCGAACAACTGCTGTCCATTGCACACCGGGTCGGAATCCCCCTGGGAATCAAGATTGCGGCCTTCGAATCCCCGGCGGCCGGCAGCGTATCTTTTCGCAAGCCCCCCACCGCCACCCTGGACGGACTTGGCCCGGTGGGCGGCGATCTCATGACCGACCGGGAATACGTTGAAACCGAAAGTCTGGTCACCCGCGCCGCGCTGTTGGCCGGCATCATCGACCAACTGGAACCGATCCAGCACCGGTGACGCCGCAAGGCCTCGGGGTTGGGGCCGCCCGGCCTGATGTTCATGGCAGCGCCGGAACAACCCCCTCATCGAATGCCATCCCACCGGTGGACCAGAGTTAACCTCCGGTAGGAGTGTGCTGAACAAGGCGCGGTGGCAGCCAAATGCACCAGCAGAACCGCCGGTTGAGGTGTGGGAACCATCCCATCCCTATCTTTTTCAGCATGCTCCCAGGAAAGTCAGATTCGAAAGGAACCATGGAAGTGGGCGAAACAACCACCAGAATCAGGGGCGGGACGATTCAGACTGCCACCGGAGGAACCAAAGCCGACCTGTTGATCTCCGGAGAGAAGGTCTCGGCGCTGTTGGATCCCTCCCATCCGGTGACGGCGGATCGGGAGATCGACGCACAGGGAAAGTGGGTTCTTCCCGGTCTCATTGACCTTCACGCCCACACCAGGTCGCCCGGGTATGAGCAGAAGGAAGACTTCTTGACTGCCTCGCGAGCGGCGGCGGCCGGAGGGTACACCGCCTTTGTGGATATGCCCAACGTGGAACCCCCCACCGTAACCACGGAGCTGTTCGAAGAGAAGCGGGCGGTGGCAGACCGGTTGAGCATCATCGACTGGGGTCATTTCGTGGCGCCCACCCAGTTGGATGAGATCCCCAAACTGGCCAAGGCCGGGGCCACCGGCTTCAAGTTTTTCCAGGTCACCGGCGGTTATCCGCATGATCCCCGGCTGGCGATCGCCGACCCTGCCCGCCTGTTGGAGACTTTCGAGGCCATCGCCGAAACGGGATTGCCCTGCGTGGTGCATCCCTTCGCTCAGACCCTGTTCGAGAGCCTTTATCACCGAGAAGTCGCCAAAGGAAGAAAGGGTGACATTTTCACTTTCAGTGATGTTTACACCCGCGACATCGTGTGGCGGCTGGCGGTCGCCATTTTGCTGGAGGTCCAGCGGGAAACCGGCATGCGGATGCAAGTGGTCCACACCCATGCCCCCGGCAGTTTGCGGCTCCTTGCCCAGGCCAAGGCCGATGGCCTGCCGGTGACAGTGGCCACCGACCCCAAGTACTTCCACCTTCGGGAGGAAGACATTCAGGCCCAGGGCGCCCGGGCGATTCCGGGAGGAGCGGTCACCTCCAACCCCGACCGGATGGCCGCTATCTGGGATGCCCTTGATCGGGGGGTCATCGACCTGGTGGACTCCGACCACGCTCCCCATTTGCTGGATGAACTGACTTTGATGGAGGAGGATCCTCTGATCGGACCGTTCGGGTCTCCGCATTATGAGCACCTGCTGTCGTTGATGCTGTCGGATGTCCAGGCGGGTGACCTTCGGCTAAATCGCCTGGTGCATGCCTTGACCGAGGCTCCCGCCCGGGTTTTGGGGCTTTATCCGAGAAAAGGGGCACTAATGCCCGGATCGGACGCCGATGTGGTGATCGTTAATCCCGATCTGGCCTACCGGCCCCAGGACGGACAGATGGAGAGCAAGAGCAACTGGACTCCCTACCATGGCCGGGAGTTTGTCGGGAAGGCAGTGCTCACCATGCTGCGCGGCACGGTCATCTTCTCCGACGGCCAGGTAACCGGAGAGCCGGGTCACGGCCGCTACCTGGCAGGGGTTGCCCAGGAGCCCGATCCCGATCGCCCGGCCGATATGCATCCCGGCCTGCACCTCCGCCCCCGGTCCTGACCGTTCGGCGGTGAACGGCCAGCCGGTTTCCGGAGTGAGCCAAACCTGCGGGGGAACGCCGTGAAATTCGGGGTGCTGCTACCCCATTTCGGGCAGTGGGCGAGTCGGGAAACCCTGATAGACAACGCCCCGACCGTTGAGCAAATGGGATTTCACTCCCTGTGGGTGCGCGACCACCTGGTTTGGAAGCCCCACGAGATGGAAGGGCAGGACCGGACTTTTCTGGAACCGCTTCTGACTCTGGCGGCGCTGTCCGCGGTCACCCATCAGATAATGCTGGGTACTGCGGTTTTGATTCCGATCCGCTGGCCTCTGAAGCTCGCCCAGAACCTCGCCACCCTCAGCTTTCTTTCTGAGGGGAGGGTCTTGGCGGGAATGGGTTTGGGCAGCAATGAGGCCGAATTCGCGGCCGCGGGACTCGACAAGGACCGGCGCATCCCGATCTTGGAGGAGACCCTGGAGATCTGTCGGCGGGTTTGGAAGGAGGACCACGTCTCCTATCAGGGCGAGATCTTCGGATTCGATGACTTTACGCTCCAGCCCAAGCCTTCGGCCCCCATTCCCTTCCTTTATGGGGGAAGCACCCGGGCGGCGGTGCGGAGAGCGGTGTCACTGACCGACGGTTGGATTCCGGGGCGCATCCCCATCGACACCCTCAAAGACCGGCTCGGATACCTGCACCGGTTGTCCGACCAGCAACAGAAGAAGATCATGTTGGGCACCATCCCCCTGGTGTTGGCCGACCCTGATCGGCGGCGGGCCCGGGACTCCATCGACGTGGCGGCGCTGGGCATCAGCTCGGCGGGCGCCCGACATTGGGTCACTCCCGCTTCAGGTGGGTTCCGAACCGTGGACGATCTGGAGGGCCTCTTGGTGGTGGGAGACCGATCCGACTGCCTACGATCCATCGAGTCGTTCGCCTCCCTGGGCCTGGAGATGGTGATTCTGGATGTTCGCCTGGGCTTCGGTCGGTACATGCAGCAGTTGGAATGGCTGGCCGAGTGGGTGATTCCCCAGTTCGGGGACTGATTTCGGCTGGCCATCTGAGGTTTTGCCAACCCGGTGAGCACCCAATCTGCGCCACGCCAACGGAACAGACTAACCGTCGGTCGCCTCCGCGGCGGGCAGGAGAGCGCCTTCGGAAACGTTGCTGACCGGATTCCAGAGCATCCAGCCCAGGTCGAACTCCTCGGCGGCGTTGATGGACGAGCGCACCTGATCATCACGGTGGCCGAAATCCTGCAACCAGGGCCGGATCACCACCCCGGTTCGCATCCGGGCCACCGCGTCGGCCAAAGCCTCCTTCACCACCCCGCCGGGATGGTCGTTGGGTCGGTCGAAACCGAACCAGCCGTTGTCATAGTGGCTGGGATAGAGCATGGGCGAGACAACATCCAACACCTCGATGACACTCTCCCACTGCTGGCCGATTCCACCGTCATCGGGGACGGTGGTCAGAAAACCGAAAATGTCGGCGGCCACCGCACACCCCATGGGCCACAGCAGCAGGCGGGCCTCCTCCAGAAAGGAAGTGATGGTGTGGACCCGGGAATCGGGGTCGATCGGGCCGTCGAAAGTAGCTGACGGCCGACGAGAGTCGGGAAAGCGGACATAGTCGAATTGGACTTCGTCCACCCCCAACTCGCACACCTCGACCGCCAAGTCCAGGGCGTAGGCCCGAGCCTCGGGGTCGGTGGGATCCAAAAAGTACTGCTGACCCTGACGGTAGGGCTCATCCAGATGGGAGTCCCAGATGGCGATGGTGGGTTTTCTGATGCTGGCGATGGGGTCCTGGAATGCCACCACTCGGCCGATCAGATAGATCTCCTGCTGCTCAAGAAACTCAGCCAAGCCGCCCAAGTCATATTGGGGGTTGATCGACCGGACCTCCCGCGCCGTTTCCACCCCTGAGTCATAGAAGACCTGTCCCGTTTCGTCCTTGATGTCGAGCATGATCCCGTTCAACTCGGTGTTCTTCACCAACTGCACCATGGCGTCCCACGCCACCCGGTCTCCCGCCACCTCCCCGGAGACGTGCGCCGCTTTCACCACCAGGGGCTCAATGGTCAACTCGGCATCTCCGGGCCCTCCGTCCCATTGATAGGCATCCGCATTCCAAGCCGGCCGGGAAACTTCGACCACCCCTTCTTCCACTCCCTCCAATTGGAACCTGCCTTCGTCATCGGTGAGGGTATTGACCGGACCCAATGAGACCGACACTCCTCCAACCGGCACCCGGTTGAGGTCCGTCACTCTCCCCCTTAGGGTCCGTGGCCGGAGGTGAATCGTCAAATAGTCCTGAGAGGGACCAGCCACCGTCACCGTCTTCCGCAAATAGCCCGGCGCCATCAGGACATACCTGCGTCCGTCAGTCGCCCAATCCAGTTCCACCGATCCGTCCTGTTCGGTGATGCTCTCCACCTCCCCATCGTGCAGAACGGTCACATCACCGATTCCAACCCCGTCCTCATCCAGCACATAGAGCAGAAAAGGCCGATCGTCGTCGAAAATCAGCCACAGCATCCACATCACCCAGGCGAGGGTGAGCAGGGTCAGCAATCTGCGGACCCACAGGCGGCGCCAAGACATCTCCATCCGCCGAGATTAGGTGAAAGCCAACCAAGAGGGAAACGAGTGGGAACCGGTGTTATGAGTTGTGAAGACTCTGCCTACCACACGAACTTCGCCCCACTGTCAACCTCCAAGGAGCCCTGTTTTTCGCGACATCTTTTTCGCGACATCTCGTCCCATCCAAACTACCCGCACCTAAGATCGCCTCATGTTCGGTTTCCTGTTGTCGGTGGTGATCGCCGCCTTGGCCGGGGCCACCGGCGCCCGGTTGGCCGGGCGGGCATCCACCGGTTGTTGGATGTCGATCGTGTTGGGATGGGTGGGTTCTCTGCTGGGTTCCTGGCTGGCCGACCTGTTGGGGTGGCCCACCCTGTGGGAAATTGAGGGGTTCCCGGTGATATGGGCGATAGTGGGCGCCGCCCTGTTTGTTGCCCTGCTGAACCTGATCAGCGGACGACGATCCGGTCCTCCCCCCGTCTGAAAACGAACGAGACTCCGGGCCGCCGACTTCAGCCGATGGCGCCGGCCTCCACCATGTTCAATTCGATGAGGCGGTTCATCTCCACCGCGTATTCCATGGGCAGTTCCTTCACGATCGGCTCGATGAATCCCGCCACCACCATCGAGGTAGCCTGATCCTCGGTGAGCCCCCGGCTCATCAGGTAGAACAACTGCTCCTCACCCACCTTGGAAACGGTGGCTTCGTGCCCGATCTCGGCGTCGTTCTCCTCGATCTCCATATAGGGGTAGGTGTCCGAACGGGAATCCTCGTCGAGAATCAGAGCATCGCAACGGACAAAGCTCTTGGACCGCTCCGCTCCCGGCTCCACTCTCACCAGGCCCCGGTAACCTGCCCGTCCCCCTGCCCGGGAGATCGACTTGGAGACGATGGTGGAAGTGGTGTCCGGAGCGACATGCACCATCTTGGCGCCGGCATCCTGGTGCTGGCCGGAGTTGGCGAAGGCGATCGACAACACCTCTCCATGGGCCCCCGGCTCCATCAACCACACCGCCGGATACTTCATAGTCAGACGCGACCCTATATTGCCGTCCACCCATTCCATGGTGGCGTCGGCATAGGCGGCGGCTCGTTTGGTTACCAGGTTGAAGACGTTGTTCGACCAGTTCTGGATAGTGGTGTAACGGCATCTGCCGCCGCGCAGCACCACAATCTCCACCACTGCCGAGTGAAGCGAATCGGTGGTGTACACCGGCGCCGAGCAACCTTCCACATAATGGCAATAGGCGCCTTCATCCACGATGATCAGGGTGCGTTCGAACTGACCCATGTTCTCGGAGTTGATCCGGAAATAGGCCTGAAGGGGTTGGTCCACGTGAACACCCGGGGGAACATAGATAAAAGACCCTCCCGACCACACTGCCGAGTTGAGGGCGGCGAACTTGTTGTCATTGGGTGGGATCACCGTTCCGAAATACTTGCGGACCAGGTCGGGGTACTCCCGGACGGCGGTGTCCATGTCGCAGAAGAGCACCCCCAGCTCTTCCAGGTCTTCCCGGTTGCGGTGGTACACCACCTCCGACTCGTACTGGGCGGTGACTCCCGCCAAGAACTTCCGCTCCGCCTCGGGGATTCCCAGCTTTTCGTAGGTGTCCTTGATCTCTTCGGGCACCATGTCCCAGGTGTCGGCCTGTTCCTCGGTGGGTTTCACGTAGTAATAGATGTTCTCAAAATCAATCTCACCGAGCAACCCTCCCCCGCCCCAGGTGGGGATGGGCTTGGACAGGAACCTCTGATAGGCGCGGAGACGGAATTTGAGCATCCACTCCGGTTCCTCTTTCATAGACGACATCTGTCGGATAATGTCCTCCGACAGGCCCTTCTGGGGCTTGAACACGTATTCGTCCTCGGAGTCCCGCCAACCCAGCTTATAAGCGCCGAGATCAATGTCCACGGTTGCCACCGCTCACCTCTTTCACCAATGGCCGTTGGGTTTTTATGCTACCACCCTCCTTCCCGCTCCGCACCCCGGTTCCTTTAGGGAAGAGTGGAGGAGACCAGAGTCTGGACGGGGGTGAGCGGAGTCCGTCGGGCTGCCTCGACGACCCAAAAGCGCCCCGCCTCCTGCGACCAGCGGTCAAGCAGGCGCTCCGCCACCGGGCTGGCAGTGTGACGGAGGTGAAGGCGCACCAGGTTGCGAATCTCCCCCCCATCCTGCTCGGTGGGTCGGCGGACCGCCGGAGAGGTATCGGCCAGGAAACCGTGCAGTCGGAAATCGGGATCCCAGACATAGCTCACCCCACCGGTCATACCCGCCGCGAAATTGCTCCCCACCGGACCCAGGATCGCCACCTCGCCTCCGGTCATGTATTCACAACCGTGGTCAGAACAACCCTCCACCACGGCCGTGCCTCCCGAGTTACGCACAGCAAAGCGCTGGCCCACCAGGCCGGACATGAACAGAAAGCCGCCGGTGGCCCCGTACATCACGGCATTGCCTCCGGCTTGAACCATCGACCGGGGGTCCGGTCGGCGAGGAACCACCACGATCCTTCCGCCGCCCATGCCCTTGCCCACATAATCGTTGGCCACCCCGTCCAGCCGCAGGGAGATACCCGGCGCCAGCCAGGCGCCGAAGCTCTGACCTGCGGTTCCCGACAGGTCGACCGACACCGTGTCCTCGTCCAACCCCCGGTCGCCCCATCGGGCGGTGACCATCCCCGACAGCCGAGCGCCCACCGTGCGATCGGTGTTGGCGATGGGGTAGGACAATCTTATCGGAGTTCGATTCTCGATGGCCTCCTCGGCCTCCTCCGCCAAGCGCCGGGACAGTTTGGAGACCCCAAACACCCGAAACCCGGGATGGCGGCGGCGGGAGTCGGCCCGCACCAGCAGCGGCTCGAGACTGGCGGCCAGGGAGTGGTCCACCGTGGCCAGCAGATCCGAACGTCCGATCACTTCCTCCAGGCTTCGGGCCCCCAGCAACGCCAGATAGCGCCTCACCTCCTCAGCCAATTTCCCGAAGACCGCCACCACCTGCTCCACCTTCCCCCGGTACTTGGCCCGCAGATCTTCCCGCTGGGTGGCGATTCCCACCGGGCAGGTGTTGAGATGGCATTGGCGAACCATCTTGCACCCCAGAGCCAAGAGCGGCAGCGTTCCGAACCCGAAGCGGTCGGCGCCCAGCAGGGCGGCGATCACCACGTCCCGGCCGGTGCGCAGGCCTCCGTCGGTCTCCAACCGGACCTCGTCTCTCAGTCCGTTGGCGGTGAGAGTCTGATGCGCCTCGACCAGTCCCAGTTCCCAGGGAGACCCGGCATGTTTGATCGATTCCAGGGGAGAAGCGCCGGTCCCGCCCTCGGCGCCGGAGATCAGCACCACATCGGCTTGGGCCTTCACCACCCCGGCGGCAATGGTCCCCACCCCCGGTTCGGAGACCAGTTTGACCGAGACTCGTACGGTGGGCTTGAAGGTCTTCAAGTCATAGATGAGCTGGGCCAGGTCCTCAATCGAATAGATGTCATGATGAGGCGGGGGAGAGATGAGAGTAACTCCCGGTTTGGTGTGGCGAAGGCGGGCAATCTCGGGCGACACTTTGTGCCCCGGCAACTGGCCTCCTTCACCGGGTTTGGAACCCTGGGCCATTTTGATCTGCAGTTCATCGGCGGAATGCAGATAGGCCGGAGTCACCCCGAAGCGCCCACTGGCCACCTGTTTGATGGAGGAATTGCGGGGGGTGTTGTACCGCTCAACGCCTTCTCCTCCCTCCCCTGAGTTGGAGTTGCCCCCCACCAACGTCATAGCCTGAGCCAAGGCTTCGTGGGCTTCTTTGGAAAGAGCCCCATGGGACATAGCCGAGGTGACGAAGCGGCTCATAATGGCTTCGGCCGGCTCTACTTCCGACAGGAGCACCGGAGTGCGCTCCACAAAGGTCAGCAGGTCGCGGATGTGGGTAACCGGGCGCTGTTGGATGGTCTCCAGATAACGATCCCACTGTCGGGCGCTTCCGGCCCGAGCCGCCCTTTGGAGGGCCAGCACCACACTGGGACTGGTGACATGGAACTCACCGCGGCCCCGCTGCTTGTAAAAGCCTCCGGGGTCCTCCGCACCCGAGCGGTGGAGGGAATGCAGACGGAGGGTGTTCCAGGCCAGATGCTCAAATCCTCGGCCCGACAACCGGCTGGGGGTGTTCGGGAAGGCGTATTCGAGCACCTCGTCATCCAAACCCAGAGCCTCGAATAATTCGCTTCCCCGGTAGGCGGAGACCATGCAGATCCCCATTTTGGACATCACCTTCAGCAGCCCGTTCTGAAGGGCGTTGCGGTAGTTCTCCTGGGCTTCCACCGGGTTCACCCTCAACACCTTTTCATTGGCCATCTGCATCACTTCGCGAATTGCCAGATAAGGATTAACCGCGGAGGCTCCATAACCCACCAGGCAAGCCAGGTCATGGCTGTCCCGCGTCTCCCCGGAGACCGCCACGATCGAGACCTGCAGCCGCAAGCCCCGGTCGATCAGGTGTTTGTGGACCGCCCCCACCGCCAGCATCATGGGAATCGGGGCCGACGCGGCGTCCACCTCCCGGTCGGAGAGGACAATGATGCCGGCCCCCTGCTCGGTGGCCGCCACCGCCTCCCGACATATCCGGTCCAGCCTGGTTTTCATTCCCTCGGGGCCTTCGGAAGCGGGCCACACGCAAGGGATCCAATGGGAGAAGAGTTGGGAATCACCGGATCTGACCACCATCTCCAATTCGGCAAGAGAAAGCACCGGAGACAGCAGTTCAATCCGAGTGAAGGGTCGATGGGCGTCTTCCAAGAATGAACCGCGACCACCCAGGTAGGTCCGAAGCGACATCATGGCCTTCTCCCGAATCGGGTCCATGGGGGGATTGGTCACCTGGGCGAACATCTGATGGAAGTAGTGACTCAGCCGTCGGGGGCGTCCTGAAAAGGCCGCCAATGGTGTGTCGCTCCCCATGGAGCCGAGCGGACTCTTGCCCAGGGCCATCTCGGCCAGGATCAAACGCCGTTCCTCGGCCGTGTAACCGAACACCCGGCACATCCGCTCATGATCGATCTCGAAACGCTCCTGAGCAGAGAAGGGCTGTTGTACATACAGAGTCTGATGCTGCGTCCATTCCCCATAGGGCTTGCGCTTCGCCAACTCGGCGCGTATCTCCTCGCTGAAGCGAATCTCGCCTGACTCACCGTCGAACAGCAGCGTCTCTCCCGGACCCAGTTGTCCGGTCTGCTCCGCCTGGGCCTCTTCGGAGGGACATACTCCCGCCTCCGACGCCACGATCAAGGTTCTTTCGCTGATCGTCCAGCGCGCCGGGCGCAGGCCGTTTCGGTCCATACCGGCCAGAAGCGATGTCCCATCGGTCACCGCCAGGGCCGCCGGACCGTCCCAAGGCTCGGTGAGCGATCCGTGGTATTCATAAAAGTCATGTATCCGGGGCTCCAGGGTGGGCGCCCGTTCCCAGGCGGGGGGGATCAACATCTCCTTGACATGAGCCAGAGATCGACCGGAACGCAGCAGTATCTCGAAAGCGTTGTCGAGACTGGCGGAGTCCGAGAGGCCTTCCTGAACGAAGGGCCGCAGATCACCCAACCGGTCTCCCCAGATCTGAGGCCGGGTGCTGAGCTCTCTAGCTTTCATCCAACTCCGGTTGGCCGAAATGGTGTTGATCTCCCCGTTGTGTGCCAAAGATCGGAAAGGCTGGGCGATCTCCCAGGCCGGGAAGGTGTTGGTGGAGTACCTCTGATGAAAGATGGCAAACGCCGTCTCGTAGTCGGGATCCCCCAGGTCCCAATAAAAATCCCCGATGCGCTGGGCGGTGAACAGTCCCTTGTACACCACCGTGCGCCCCGATGCGCTGGGAATCGAGAAGGATTCCAGTCCCCGGCCCTGCCGCTCCATGCGCTTTCTGGCAAAGAGCAGGAGTCGTTCGAATTCCTCCGAATCGAGGTCCGGAGGGACTTCCACCAAGGCCTGGCGAATCGCCGGCATCAGACGACGGGCGCGGGGGCTGAGCACCTGCGGATCATTGGGAACCGAACGCCACGCCAGCAGCGGAATTCCCTCCCGCTCCAAAGCCTCGGCCACCAGTTTCTCGCCAGCCCCGGGATGGCGGGCGGGCAGAAACGCCATCACCACCCCCATTCGGTCGGGAGGGGCAATGCCGAGGCTGGACAGGTGTCTTCTGAGCAACCGCCGGGGAATCTGGGTCAAAAGCCCGGCCCCGTCCCCCGTGCCATCGGCGGTCTTGGCACCCCGGTGGTCCAACCGCACCAGGCAGTCCACCGCCAGCCTCGTCATACGGAAGCTGGGCTCTCGGTTGCGCGCCGCGATCAAACCCACCCCGCATGCATCGTGATGGAAGCGGTTGCCGAGTTTGCTGATTAGCTCTGGAGTCTCCAAAAGCCCCCCGTCGGAGTGAAACCATTAACCTACCCGAAGACACCGTTCACCTAAACCTGGGAGATTCCCATCAACCGCCAAGACACATGCGCCTGCGGGGGAGCGGTCCCTTGCCGGTGATGGTGGTGGGCGCCGACACGCCCCTCGGCGAAGCGATCCTGGCCGAGGTAACCGAGCCCGACCGAGAGGTGCGGGCCTTCGTTTCCGACCCTTCAGCCGGGGCACGGTTCAAGGAAGGAGGCGTCAAGGTGGCCGTGGGTGACATTTCAGACACCTCGCATGTCTCCGCGGCCTGCCTGCGATGTCACACGGCGGTGCTGGTTTGCGAGGCCACCGGGGACGGACGAGAAATCTCCTTTGCCGACCACCCCGGCGATCTCCTCGACCAATGGGCCAACGCCGTCTCCGAAGCCGGGGTGCGCCGGGTGATCTGGGTGGCCGATCATCCCGTACCCACCACGGCGGTACCCGAGCAGGCCACCGTGGACAGCACCCTCCCCCGATCGACGATCGCCCGGCAGGTGGCGGCCTTGGACGAAGCCGCCACCCTGGCGGCCAACTCGTCGTTCCGCCCCCCTTCACCAGAGTCGAGAGCTTCGGATGCCTGAGGAGATAACCAGCTCCCGGGATGCCATTTGGGAGGTGCCCGAGCCGCTGACCGTCCGGCCAGAGCCCATGTCAGACGGCACCGTGATTCTCCTACGCCGCTATGGCAACCCTCGTGGACACCGGCTGGTGGTCACTCACGGCAACGGTCTGGCCGTCGACCTGTACTATCCCTTCTGGTCTCTGTTGCTTGATGACTACGACCTGGTGGTCTATGACCTGAGAAACCATGGCTGGAACCAGGTTGGCGCCATTGAAGGGCACAATATGCCTTCGTTTGTGAATGATCATGACCGCATCATGGCGGCGATTGATCATCACTTTGGGGAAAAGCCGAAAGTGGGGGTATTTCACTCCGTTTCGGCCCTGGTTTCACTGTTATCCCCCACCAAGGGCCACGCCTTTGCCGGACGCTTTCTTTTCGATCCCCCTCTCTGCAAACCGGGGCGCAGCTACCAGCAGATGGAGGAAGTGGCGAACGGCATGGCGATGATGACCCGGCGCCGAACCGAGAGATTCCCCACCAGAGAGGACTTCTCGTTTCTCCTGAAGCTAACTCCACTGTTCTCCCGGGTTGTTCCCGGCGTCCTGGAGCTGGTGAGCAAGACAACTCTTCGGCAGGACGAGGGCGGAGAAGGATACCTTCTGAGATGCCCCAGGGAATACGAAGCTCGGATCGTCGAATACGCCGGGGTTTTCTCGGTGATGGTGGATTTTGGTTCTTTGGCTTCGCCCACCAAGGTCCTGGGAGCTGACCCCACCCTTCCGCACTCCTACCTGCCCACTCTCGATCTGAGCGACATTCTGACAGTCGACTATGACTTTCTGCCGGATGCCACGCATTTCCTCCAACTGGAAGACCCCCAGAGCTGTGCTTCGGCTGTCCGACAGTTTGCCGGACGGGTATTCAAGACCTAACGCTCAACGGTCACGGTGACAATCCAAGCCGTGGTATTGCTGGTGCCGAACCGCCGAAGCACTGTGGCGCGCCAGTCCGCGAATACAGACTACTCCAGTGCCCCTTCTCCCTGCCTCAAGACCCGCACCATCAGGGCCGTTATCAGCACGATTATGGCCAGCAACGTCATCACGCCCCTGCAATCCCACATCGGCCGCCAGCCACAGGGAGCATTTGTCGTCCGGCTCGTGCCGGAGGCGCTCGTTCATGCGGGTCGACAAATCTCCCCGCCTTTCTCTACCGGTTGGTCGTAGGACGCGGTATCGATCTCATAGGCCACCGCGGCAGCCAAATCCCGGTTCCCGACCTTCTCAACCCGCCAGGCGGCGTTCGACAACCGGGGAGACCGGAAGACACCCACCGGGGCACCCCTCCTTATCGTCCGAGGCGTTTGAAATCGGGAAAAGTCGATGCGAAGTCCCATTCCCCAAGCCTTGGCCAAGGCTTCCTTCACCGTCCAAAAGAGCAGGAAAGTATCCAACCACTTTGTGCCTCCGAGTCCATCGAGAATTGCCCGCTCCTCGGGACCAAAAACCGATTCGACCAACCCGTCCAGGTTTTTGCGTAACCGACGTTCCTCGACATCCACTCCGACTCTCCCCTCATGCGACAGCGCCAAGAGCCCATGGGCGCCACTGTGACTGATGTTGAATTCCACCGGCACCCGAACCCCCCGCACAAGAGGAAAAGGCTTGCCGTATTCGGAAACCCCCAGAGTGAGATCCCCGTTTTCGCAACCCAACTCCGAGCAAAGGACCGCGCGGAGCGAAGCCCGACACAGAGAATATTGCCGGGCAGGGCCCGAGTATCTGAACCTACGCCGGCGGCGGCGTTCGTCGTCGCTCAGCCATTGCCGAGCAATGCTTTCATGCCCCGAATGCCCAGCCAGGTCGACGTGAAAAAGGGCAACCGGCCCCGATGACCCAAAAGCCTTCCACCACCGGTGTCCATTTTCCACAAGCACAATCCTTCTGCTGACGGCCCGTGGTTTATGAGGCGGTCACCGTGGCAGGGACGCGAGGACGGTCAGATGTAATGCTGCAGTCGGACCTATGAGGTTTTGGCTTCCAGGAACTCCACCAGCTCCCGCACCGATTGGACATTCTGGCACTCGTCCGTGCTCATTTCCACTCCAAATTCGGTGGCCACCAACTTGGCAAACGCCACGAAATCCAACGATGACACTCCCGAGTCTCGCAAGCTGGAATCAAGATCCAAGGGGCGACCCAAAGGTCGGCCATCTATCTCGAGATTCTCATCTACTAATCTTCTGATTCGCTCTTCGATTGATGACATTTTCTGCTCCATCTCTTTCGATCAATATCAGCGTCCTTTAAGCTACCAAGCCGATGGTGGGGCGGGGCAAACGTGAGGCAACTATGGGATCCGGTCTGAAAGGCATTTCGGCTCTGCGGGTCTGAACGGGGTCTTTCCCGACTGACAAAGCTCTTGTTCGGGTCTAAACCCAGTGCCTTCTCCTCTGAAAGGGGTAGCCGGGGAGCGAGATCCGCCGCCGCCGCTCGCCTGCAAAAAGCCCCCGAAAGTTGATGTCCAGGCCCGCCCGGTAGGCGCCGATTACGGTCTCGACAAACCCGTCAATGGCATTTGACGACTCTGAGAGATCGGAGGAAGGACTAGCCGGGGAGAAAAGCAAGGCAGGCTTCCTCCGTGCATTCGGGCCGGCGTCGCCCAGCCGGCCGGCCGGGTCCGAACCTGTCCAAAGTTCCACTATTGCATCCACTCCCAGCTCGGCCAGGGCCTTGGAACAACCGGAAGAATCTAAGAGATCTCCGCAGTTCCGGATAAGGTGGCTGAGGCCGAATTCATCTCCCGATTCGATGACCCCACCGGTTGCGCGGCACACCAGGGGGACCGATGGCGCTTGCCGGGCAATGGCCGCGAGAATCCCCTTCAGCTTCTCCAACCCACCCTGATCTGATTGAAAACCCGGTAAACCGCCGAGGGCTGCCGAAAGTCGCAAGCCTTCTTCCAGGCTGATTACTCCCGCCCCCTGAGCGGCGGCGACCGCGCCCGGGCCATGCCCCAATACCACGGCGGGGCGGATCCCAACGCTCGCCCACAACTCCGCCATGGCACAACCGAACGCATAGACGGCGGCATGAGTCGGACTCGAATCTTGGGGATCTGATCGGCGGTCGCGCCTGCCGAACAGCACCTCCAATAGCGAGATTCCCTGTTCTTGCTGCATCAGGTCATCGCACCGGTCGAGCACCGCCCTAACCACTGGTTCGCTCCGGTACAGCCCTCCGCCCATTCCCGCCCCTGAGCCGAATTGCCCCGCGTAGACAAACGCCACCCGAGTGGCAGTCTCAGGGATCTCATCATCGGAGTACTCGAAGTGGTCGGCCACCAACCGAAGCCGGGAGGCAAGATCTCGGGCGTCGCGGAACGCCACGCCGGTCCGGTAGGGGTGGTGGCTCCGGCCCACTCCCGCAGTCCATGCCATATCGGCCAAGGTGGTTTCGCAATCCCCGCCCCCCACGGCGTCCAGCCACAGAAGGTACCGTTCGGCCAAGGCCCGGAGGGCGCCGGCCGATTTTCCCGAAAGCGGCAGCAGCCGAACCCTCCGCCTGGTCGGTTCCGCCGGGGAAGACGACTCGCCTTCCAGGTACTCAGGGAGAGTGACGGGCACCGCTTGGGGGTCACCGGCCGGCCAGAGGGCGGGAATCTCCACCGCAGCATCCGAGGATGGCTGACAGCCCTCCACCAAGACATGCACGTTGGCGCCCGAGAGACCGAAAGCACTGACTCCCGCCCAAGGCCGACGCCCGACCCCGCTGGGCCAAGGGGTCTTCTCGGACACTATCCGAACCGGGACACGATCCCAATCAACGTTGGGATTGGAGACCTCAAAATGGGGATTCTTGGGGATTGACTCCTTGCTCAAGGCCAATACGACTTTGATGAACGCCGCGATTCCTGCCGCCCACTCAGCGTGTCCGATGTTCGATTTGACCGATCCGATGAGCAGTGGGTGTTCCGGGTCGCGTCCCGCTCCGTAAACCGCCGCGGCAGCATTCAACTCAATGGGATCTCCCAACTGGGATCCGGTGGCATGCGCCTCCAGATAGTCGACCTGAAGCGGCGAAACGCCCGCCTGAGCCAGGGCCTCCCTCATCACGCGTTCCTGAGCCGGGCCGTTGGGCACCGTCAGGCCGGCGCTCGCTCCGTTCTGGTTGATCGCCGAACCTCGTATGACCGCCCAGATGCGGTCACCGTCGGCCTCGGCCTGGCCTAACCGCTTCAATATCACCATTCCACAACCCTCACCCCGCACATAGCCATCGGCAGAGGCATCGAAGGGACGGCAGTGGCCGGAGGGGGAAAGCATGCCCACATCCATCATGAAACGGGACACTGCGGTGGACAGAACCACGTTCACACCACCGGCCAGCGCCAAATCGACTTCCCCGCGCTGGAGGCTTGCCACTGCCTGGTGGACCGCGGCCAGGGACGAGGCGCAGGCCATGTCGATCGGCATGGCCGGTCCTTCCAAACCGAGCGCAAAGGCGATCCGCCCCGCCGCCACGCTGGCGGTTGTCCCCAGATAACTGTCAGCCCGACTCGCCTGGACGACATCTCGGTATTCGCTGCCTCCAATGCCTACATAAACACCGCCGCGGCTACCTTTGAGGTCGCTTGGATCCATCCCGGCGTCCTCGAGAGCATGCCAACTGGTCTCGAGCAACATCCGCTGTTGGGGATCCATCAGTTGCGCCTCGATCGGGGAGATATGAAAAAACCTCGAGTCGAACCATTCGATCCCCTCAACAAAGGCCCCTCGCCGGTGGGCGATATCGGATGCATCCGGATTTCCCACCACTCCGGTCCAGTTCCCGGGGTCGGGGCGGCCGTCGGTAACCGCATCTTCCCCGCCATCCAACAGGTCCCAGAAAGCCGCCAGACCAACGGCCTGGGGGAATCGGCAGGCCATCCCGATCACCGCAATGTCATTGCTGTCCGCGGGAGGCAACTCCTCAACCATGGGGGCAGGCGACGCCTCCGCAGTGACCGGATTCTGGTCGGCTTGGACCGCATCGCTCAGTTCCTCGGCCAAGTGATGGGCCAGATCGGCGACCGTCGGATAGTCGAAAACAGCAGTGTTGGAGACCACATATTCACCCGAACAGGCTCGATTGAGGCGGTTTCTCAGCTCCACCGACATGAGCGAATCCATGCCCAGGTCAAAAAAGCCCACCGACGCCGCGGGGACCGATGGCAGCCGCAGCACCGCCTGAACCTGCATCTTCAAGTATTCGACCAGCAGGTCTTCCCATTCGGACGCCGGCTTCTCCTGCAGCCGACTCCGAAGAGGGCGGTCCCTATCGGCGTCTTCACTGTCCCGCCGGTCGTCCGTTTCAGCCAGCAATTCTCTCAAAAGCGGCGGGGGGCTTTCGAAGTTCTCGGCAAAGGCCGGCCATTCCACAGTTGCCACCATGGCGGAGGTGTGATCTTGGCGAACCAGCCGGTCGAAGGCGCGGATGCCCTGCCGGGGCGTGATCCAGCCCGTTCCGGAAGCGGCCAACTGCCGCTCGATCCGCTCTCGCTGCTCCTCGGCTTCACCCAGACCCGACCAGGCGCCCCAAGCGATGGATTGCCCTGCCAACCCCAACGAACGCCGGTAACCGGCCAGTTGATCCAAGAAGGCATTGGCGGCGGCATGGTTACCCTGTCCCGAGTTGCCCAGCACCCCGGTCACGCTGGAAAACACCACGAACAGATCCAAATCCCGGTGCAGGCTCGCCTGGTGCAAATGCCATCCTCCCAGCACCTTGGGCCACAAGACCCTTTGGAACCTCTCCCAGTTCTGATTGCCCAAGGAACCGTCGGACAACACCCCCACGCTGTGGATTATCCCACCCAGCGGCGGCATGTTGACATCGATCCGGGCCAGCATGGCGTCGATCGCGCCGGCATCCCTCACATCAGCCAATTCGATGCGAATGTCAGCGCCCGACCGCCGCAAAGCCTCTATCCCCGCCTCCGCCTCGGGATCGGGCGGGCGGCGGCCATTCAAAACGACGACCCCGGCGCCCTGCTCAGCCAGCCACCCGGCCACCACGCCGCCAATGCCGCCCAAGCCGCCCGTCACCAGGTAGGACCGGTCCGACCGCAACTGGCCGTGGATAAGAGGAGGCATCACGATCACGTTCTTCCCGATGTGCCGGGCAGAACGCATAAATTCCATGGCGGACCGCACTTCCGCCATGGGCCATTTGGTATGGGCCAGCGGCGCCAACTCCCCGGTCGACAGCCGCTTTAGAACCCGCTGCAAAGAGGCACCCGCCTTAACCGGATCGTGACGCTTCAGGTGGTCCACTTTAAGGATGAAGTAGGAGACATCGGGTCGGACGTCCGCCATCTGCTCGGAACTCCAGATGTCTCGGCGACCCAACTCAACAAAGCGACCACCCGACTCCAGGCAAGCCAGACTCGCTTCGATATAACCCGGTCCTGTCAGGCTATTCAATACCACACTGACCCCCGCTCCGTCGGTGACGTCCAGGATCTCCCTGCCGTAGTCGGTGGTCCGGCTGTTGAAAACGCGCGTTATGCCCTGTGCCCGCAGATAGTCCTGTTTGGCGCCACTGGCCGTGGCAAACACCTCCGCCCCGGCGGCTTGGGCAAGCTGGACCGCCGCCAACCCGACCCCGCCGGAGGCAGCGTGGATCAACACCCGATCACCGGCCTCAAGGCCCGTCTCCGCAAAGGCCAGCTCAACAGTGACAAACGCCGTCGGGACGGTAGCCAAAGCGGTCAGCGGGATCCCGGCTGGGGCGTGCGCCGTCATCTCTGCCCTGGTCACCACCTCCGGACGAAATGACCCTATCGCCAATCCGACCACCCGATCTCCTATCTCGAACCCGTTCACCTCTGGACCGGTTTCGGTGATTCGCCCGCAGAATTCGTCTCCCAACTGAGGGTCCATCCGGACCACCCCCAAGCCGATCAAGACATCGGACAAATTGAGACCGGCCGCTTCTACCGCCACTCGAACTTCGCCTGGTTCCAGATGACGGTGAACAGCTTCATCGACCCTCAACCCCTCCAGGCCTTCTTCCCCCGGGGCCAGGCGCCAGCCGGGTTGGTCGGGAAGGGCGATCCGATTCGTATTGGCCTTCTCCCTGATCAACCGGGCGCCGAATCGGCGGCCCTCCCGATAGGCGATGTGCGTTTCGTCGTCCCAGAAGAGCAGTTCGTCGGCCAAATGGTTGATCTCCTCCGTGTCATCCGGATCCAGGTCGATCATTTTGGGGGCCAGGTGTCCCGCCTCACGGGCGACGGCCTTGCCCAGCCCCCACACCGTGGCCCCGGCCAAGGCACCCACGGTTTCCCGCAGGTAGTCCCTCGCTAGAGCCAGTGCGCCCCGGGTAACGAACCACACCCCATCGGTGGGAATGATCCCCGAGTCCAACAGGCCCTGCATCAATGCCAGGGCCCCGCCACAGATCCGTCTGGTGTCCTCCGCCAGTTCCTCGACCGTCGCATCCGGACCGTGACCCTCCACCGCGGCACAGTGAACAACGCCCCGCAGGGGGGTGTCTTTCGGCAGATTCTCCAGGAGCAACCGCCAAGACTCTCTTTGGTCAGGGGCCACCGCCACCCCGAGCACCCCTGGGCCGTCGGGGCGGAGATCGCCCTCTGGGGCTTCTTCGGCCAGTATCACCGTCTGGTTCAAGTCGGTTAGTTCCAAAGCCAACTTCTCCCCCGCGGAACCTTCCCCGGCCGCCAGTACCCAGACCCCACCGGGCCACTCGACCTTCTCGGGGCCACGGGCCAGGATGACTCCCGACCCCAAGGGTCCCTGGCTGTCTTGGCTCTCCCCGCCCAGGACCACCGAATCGACAAACCCCCTATCGGATAGGGCCTGCAACCACACCCCGGGAGAAGCCAGAGCATGGTTCGGGCGATAGGAGTCCGAATAACGCCACCACCCATCCAACTGCCCAAAGGTCATGTCCTGCCAACCTCGACCGCGGAGGCTCTCCACCGCCACCAGCACCCCCGACGGCGCCAATAACCGCAGGCAATTGCTCAGCGTTTCACCCAAATCCCGGGTGGCGTGCAGAACGTTGACCGCAATCACCAAGTCATAGCTGTGAGGCGAATATCCCTGGGTCACCGGATCTCTCTCAATATCCAAGGGCCGGTACTCAAGCGCCGCGCCGTTTTGGGAAAAACGCTTCTCGGCTTCCGCGAAGAAACCGGCTGAAATGTCGGTGTAGAGGTAATCGAAGCGGCCATCGGGGAGTTCGGGCAAGACCACCGAGGTTCCTGATCCGGTCCCGGCGCCCACCTCTATGATCCGCAAACGCCGATCCGAGGGCCATTCAGCCACCAGCGAGGCTACCGCATCGCCCAGCAGGCGGTTGGAGGCCCGGGAGGCAGGGGCCGTAAAGTAGAACTCGGTGGCGCCCGGACCCTCGCTTCTGAACATAATGGAGAGCGGATCCACGGTTCCCCGCAATACCTGATCAAGAGCGCCGCCGCTTCTTCGCAGCATTCCCAGTTCGTTGGCACCGTGCGGATGAATGGCTTCAGTTCGCTCCGAGAAGGCCTCCGCATCATAGAGAGCTTCATCCGGCAAGGTGTCCCCGAACCCCACCTCCACGCGGTAACCGCCGTCCGGCGATCTGGCCAACACTCCGGCATCCACCAGCAAGCGCAGCATTCTTCGCAAGAGACGGGAATGCTCGGGCACAATCTGCAAGCCATCCCCCAGATCGGCAACCCTGATCGTTTCTCCTGACTGGCGCTTCCACCCCAGCCGTTCCAAGGCAGCCAGTGCATAAGAGCGGGAGAGCCGCTCCAGATCACCCATCAATGCGGCTCGTTCTGCGATCTCCACGCCTTCGTGGGAGAGATACTCGGCAAAGGTGTCGATCCCAAGGGCAATGGTCGTGGGGGATTCCAGAGCTTGGGCCGACCGGGCGCCGTCAATCAGGGGCAGTTCCCGCCAAAGAACTTCGTACAACAGATCTTGCACCCCTTCCGATGCCGCCAACAGGGAGGCGCGGGTAGCCCGTTTTAGGATCAAACCGCTCAGGCTGCCCAGCGCCCTGCCCCGGGGGTCGTAAAACCACAGGTCCCCGGTCAGGGTCTCGGGAACCTGGGACGATTGGGGAACCTCATCATCTTCCGGTTCTCTAATGCGGGCATGGCAAAAGAGACGCTCGGGCAGCGGACGATCCAGCCGCAACCGTTCCCACCCGAAGGGCAAGTAGGTGATCCCCACGCCGATTCCGGATTGGTCACGCGCCGCGGAGAGGACTTGCAGGCAACCATCAAGAAGCAGTGGATGGACAGTTTGGGCGACATCCTCCCCAGTCGCGCGGAGGACCACCTCGCCCAGGGCCTCACCGGTGACAGACCACAGGTTTTCCAAGGCGCGAAAGGAAGGCCCGAACTCAACTCCGGCCGCGGCTTTGGCGCGGTAGTAGGCCGATGGGTCCTGCTGGAGAATCCGGCCCTTCAAGGCATTCAGATCAACGACCTGCCTTGGCGCCGCTCGGCTGACAGAGGCGGACAGAAGCCCTGTGGCGTGCCGGGTCCAGGCCTCCTCTCCCTCCTGTTGGCTGAAAATCTCAAAGCGGCGGAACTGTGATGGGTCCGCATCATCAACCAGTATTTGCAAACGGCATCCCGACTCCGAAGGTTCGCCATCGGAATCCGATGCCCGAAAAACCACCGCCCGATGAAGTTGCAAATCCTCCACAACCGCCCCGGTCCCGCCCTCCAGCAGAGGCACGGTGGCGGCCATCGCCCCGTACATCGCGCCGGGAAGAATCACCCGCCCGAATACCTCATGATCACTGAGCCACGCCGGATCCGACGGGAACATCTCGATCTCAAACGTCACGTCTCCCCGGGGAGAATCGTGTCTTACCCCCAGCAATTGATGGGCATCGGCAGTTCTGGTCTTCTTCGGGGCTGACACCCAATGTCGCCGCCGCTGGAAGGGATAGCCCGGCAGAGACACCCGCCGCCGCTCCTCGCCCAGGAACAATCCTCGAAGAGAGACCGCCAGCCCGGTCTCGTAGGCTTTCGCCACGGCTCTCGGAAAGGCATCGGCCCGTTCCGGCGCCGATCGCTCGGATCTGGGACGCAACAGGCTGCTGAGCACCACCGGAGACCCAGGACTCTCGGCGCCGTCCGGCCAGTTGAGAGATACCAGCGGGCCGAGGATGGCGTGAGGCCCGAGTTCCACAACCACCTCGACGCCCAAATCGGATAGAGCTTTCACCGACTTTCGGAAAGCCACCGGCCGCCGTGACTGTTCCCGCCAATAGGCGCCATCGGGGAGAGAACCGGGTTCAAACGGACGACCGGTCATGCTGCTCACCAGGGTCTTTCGGGGCGCCGAGATGGTCAGGCCCTCAAAGAATCCTTCCAGCTGATTCAGAACCGGTTCCACCAAAGGGCTGTGGTAGGCGGGGCTGGGCGGAAGCCTTATGACCCGTGTACCTTCCCGCTCCATGCGGTCCGTCAAGGCAATCACGTTGTCCCTGGCGCCGCTGATCACCTGGTGAGTACCGTTGTCCACTCCGATACAGAGGTCGGCGCCCGGGTAGGCTTCATTCCACTCCGCCGCGGCCCTCGCCGTCTGCTCCGCAGAGGCAAAAACCGCGGCCATGGCTCCCGCCCTGGGAAGAGATCCCATCAAAGTCCCCCGCACCGAGGCAAAACGGAGGCCCTCCTCCAAGGAGTAGACACCGGAGGCATACGCCGCGGCTATCTCTCCGAGGCTGTGTCCCAGCACCACATCGGGGCGGATTCCCAGGCTGGCCCACAGCTCTGTCAGGGCACATTCAACGGCATAAATGGCCGGCTGGGTCCATGCCGGGTCATCTAGATCGCCGGTGGCCGCCGGGCGGCCGAATATGACATCCAACAGAGAACTTCCCCGTTCCCTTTGGATGAGTGCGTCACAACGCTCCAGTACGGTGCGGGCCACCGGCTCGGTCTGATAAAGATCTTCACCCATCCCTTTCCACTGACCGCCCTGGCCGGTGTAAACAAAGGCAATTAGGGGAGAGTGCGGCAACCGCGCCGCCCCGCCCCGCTCGGCTACACCCTCCAAACCGATCTTTAGTGAGGAGAGGTCTCGAAACACCACGGCGGCTCGGTGATCGAAGTGGCTGCGTCCCACCGCAGCCGACCAAGCTAGATCGGCCAGACTCTCGGCGCCGTTGGCCCTCGGCCCACCTTCGGTGGTGTCCAGCCATGAGATATAGGACTTGGCCAAATCCTGCAAAGAAGCGTCCGACTTGCCGGACAAGGGCAGGAGCCGGGCCGGACGACCTTGCGGAGCCCCCTCCACCCGGCCGGTGGAATCAGATGGCTCGGGAAGGGCGCCGATGACGACCCGGGCAGCACCGGAGGGCCTGAGGATCTGCCGCCCACTCGGACCGGGGTCGGGGTTCAGCCGAGACCCGTAGCCTTCCACCAGGAGGTGGGCGTTGGTTCCCGACCATCCGTAGGAACTCACCCCTGCTCTGGGCGGCCGCGGGGGATCAAGCGGCCAGTCTGTCATCTCCGCCGTGACCTGCAACGGCAGATTATCCCAATCCACCAGGGGTGTGGGGTTGTGGAAGTGCAGATGCTTGGGAATCAGCCCGTGTTGCATGGACAGCAAGACCTTTATCAGACCGGCCATCCCAGCAGTTGGTTCCAGATGACCCAGGTTGGTCTTCACCGATCCGATCAAAAGGGGCCGCGCCGGATCTCGTCCCGGCCCGTAGGCCCGCGCTGCGGCGTTCAACTCCAACGGGTCGCCCACTTGGGTGCCCGTCCCGTGGGCTTCGAGATAATCCACCTCCGGAGGAGCGATTCCGGCCTGCCCCAAAGCCTCCTCGATCACTCTCACCTGTGCCGGTTCGCTGGGTACCGTCATACCTGAAGTGGCGCCGTCCTGATTGACAGCCGAGCCCAGAACGATCCCCCAGATAGGATCATCGTCCGCTTGGGCGTCAACCAGCCTTTTCAGAACCACCACTCCGCAGCCTTCGCCTCGGACAAAGCCGTTCGCCGAGGCGTCGAACGCCTTGCACTGACCGTCGGGCGACAACATGCCCGCTTGGGCTCTCAGTTGAGTCAGAAGGCCATTGAATATGGCTTGCACTCCCCCTACCAGCATCAAATCCGCCTGATCCTGCTGAAGTACGGATACTGCGTTATGCACCGCCACCAGGGAAGAGGAGCATGCAGTGTCCAACACCATGGTGGGACCCTCCAGATCCAGGGAGAACGCCACCCTCCCGGCCACCGTATTGAAAGAGGTACCGCTGACCGTGTACAGACTGGCGGCCGGTTCGGATATCTGAGGCGCGGAGGCCAGGCTCAGATGCCGGTAGTCGTTGTTGCTGATCCCTATGTAGACACCAGTGCGGGTTCCCTTCAGAGAGTCGGGATCAATCCCGGCATCTTCAAGGGCTTGCCAGCAGGTCTCCAGGGCGATACGCTGCTGGGGATCCAGCAGTTGCGCCTCCACCGGCGAAATGCGAAAAAACTCGGCGTCGAACAGATCGACATCCTCCATCAGGGCGGCAAACCGGCAGGCATCATATTGGGCCGCGGAGTGCGGATAGAACCTCCCGATGCGCCCCACGCCCGAGCCCGGGACCCCCTCGGTGATCGCATTTCCGCCCTTTTTCAACAGATTCCAGAGAGCGGTTACGTCCGGTGCCCCGGGAAACTTGCAGGCCATTCCCACAATGGCCACGGGGTGCCGAGCCGGATTTCCTCTTGTCTTATCGACTGACGCCCCTCCCGCCTTACCTTTTCCCAAGGTACTCTCGCTGGGCTGAATCGTCATGGCCTTCCCATACTAAAAAGGCGTTTAGACGGGGCGTTTTCATGTTGGCATGAACCTTCAATCAACCTGCCTTATCCTGCAATCAGTCAGATCCTCCCGAACCCTCACAGCTAGGCTGTTGTGCAGTGGGAAAGCAGGTTGATATAGGCCGCGTGGAGCGGGTGGAGCTACGGGCCATATGGCCGCACGAAGCAATTGATTTCACCCCCTGGCTGGCCAACAACATAGACCTTCTCAATGAGAGCCTGCCGTTTGACATCGAGCCTGATTCGATTGAGCGCGAGGCGGCGGCCGGGGGGTTTTCGGTTGACATAGTCGGGAATTCATCCACCAATCATGGCGAACCGGGAAAGGTCATCATCGAGAATCAATTGGAGCAAACCGACCACGATCATCTGGGGAAACTTCTGACCTACCTGGCTGCCTACCAGGCCCGCGCCGCCATCTGGATCGCAGGAAGAGCTCGACCGGAACACGCCAAAGCTGTGCAATGGCTGAACGACAACGGAACCATCGACGCTTATCTGTTCCAGATAGAGGCCATCAAAATTGGCGACTCCTCGCCCGCGCCACTATTCACTCAAATTGTGGGACCGTCCGAGCTATCCCATCAAGTCAAGGCCACGCGACAGGCCGACACGGTTCGGGAAGAAAAGATGCGGGAATACTGGTCGCTGCTGCTCCCTGCCGTTGAGAAGTCCTGCCAGCCCTTCAACAAATGGCAAGGTATCACTATGCCCAACGACTCTTGGGTACAGGTCACAATATCGGAAGCCAGCCACACCTCTTGGATCATTAGAACCCAAAAAGCCAAGGCATCCGTTGACCTGTATGTGGATGGAGCTAGTGCGGATAACAATCGCAGTTACCTTCAAGAATTCAAGAAGAGACTCCCCGAAGATCTCCTCAGCGTTGACCACAAGCCCAATCGCCGCGCCGCCAAGTTGACGCGGGACTTCCGGGGCGGCTGGTCCAGTGACCCCGGGACGCAACGTCAGACAGCGCAAGAACTAGCGGATTTCATGGCGAAGCTGGTAAAAGCCACCCTTGATGCTGTCAATGAAATCCCATCCTACGACTCCCTCGAAGTCGGCGCACAAACCTGAGGCTCAACCTCGGCGCATCAACCACTTCTCTGCTTCTTCGACGAAGACCCTCGCTTGGTTGGTTGCCTCTTTGGCCTGAGTCTCGGTGAAGGTCTCCCACGCCACCGCGTCGTAGTCAGCAGTAAGGCGGGACCTCTCCAGGCGGCCGAGCGTCCCAGCCACTTCTGGGGGGAAATCAGAATCCTTAACCGCGTGTTTGGAAAAAACGCTTCGCAAACCGGAGTGGGTTTTGGTTGGGATGTCCATCAATGCGAGCACCGCCTTGGCGGCATGGAACACTACGTAATAGGAACTTGATATGGCGCGTGCCCACCGCTCCGAGGAAAGATCGTCGTCGGCGTACTGCAAGAATGACCTGGCTCTCCGCATTTCGACCCGGGCCGTGTCCCCATTGTTCATCACAGCACCCGGATGGCGTAGGGGCGGACGCTTTTCAATTGAAAGTCATCGGAGCGTTCCCATCGTCCCGGTTCTATGAACCACATCTGCACCTCCACGAAGGGATCCATCCACAGGTCCTGGCGGTACTGGCGAAGCGCCCGGTCCAGGGCGCGGGTCTGGAGATCCTGCCGGCCCTTTTCCATCAAGAGATCCAGGTCCGATTCGGGGAGGTGATCGCCGCGGGCCCGGGAACCGTGCAGCCAAACCCGTCCCAGCTGGTCACCCAGAATCCGTTTGGCCTGCCGCGCCACTTCGGATGCCATACGCACCGCGTCTTCCACAGTGGGTAGAGGATCGTCGGTGTCCACCTCCGACTTCCGATAGTTTTCGACCCAGTAGTCGTAGTCGCCAAAAGGCCAGGTGCTGGAATCGGCGAGATCAGGCTTGGGGTAACTCATAACGTTTCAGGTTGGAATTGTAAGTTCTACCATGGTTTGTAAAGGGGAAGGATTCTTCCACCAAAGCCAACCCTATAAGGTTCCGGTGAGGGCTCCACCGAGGCCCTGGGCAGAAGGAGCGCCTTGCAGTACGGATTCGTAATCGACCAGACGGCCTGCATCGGCTGCCATGCCTGCACCGTGGCGTGCAAGACCGAGCATGATGTTCCGCTGGGGGTAAACCGTACCTGGGTGAAGTACATCGAGTCGGGGACCTGGCCCGACACCAAGCGGTCGTTCTCGGTGATGCGCTGCAACCATTGCTCAGATGCTCCCTGCGTCTCGATTTGTCCCACCGGAGCGCTGTTTCGACGCCCGGACGGGATCGTGGACTTCGACACCAGCCTCTGTATCGGCTGCAAGAGCTGCATGCAAGCCTGCCCCTACGACGCCTTGTACATTGATCCTGTGGACAACACCGCCCAAAAGTGCAACTACTGCGTCCACCGGGTGGAGGTGGGTCTGGAACCCGCCTGCGTGGTGGTGTGTCCGGAAGGGGCCATCATCTCGGGCGACCTTGACGATCCCACCACCCCCATTTCCCGCTTCATGCTGGATGAAGGCCTGCAGCAGCGCTCCCCCGAGCAGGGCACCATGCCCAACCTCTGGTATCGGGGAGTGGACCAAGCCGCAATCGACCCCTTGGGGGCGGTCGATCCGGGAGACGGAGGAATCTGGCGTGACCCGGCGCCGTCGTTCATGACGATCGATCTCACCCCACCCAACGGGAAAAGGGGCAAGGGAACCCAACCGCGTCCCCCGGCCCGGCCACCCAAGGCCAACCAGCCTCCCCGGGTGGTGTATAACACCGATCACCCCATGCCGTGGGGATGGCGGGTGTCTAGCTATTTTCTCACCAAGGGGATTTCGGCCGGGATTGTCCTGGCCCTGGCCCTCTCGCTGGTCTTGGGAGCAGATTCCGAGAGCCCCTTTGCCCGGTGGGGTGCTCCGTTGATCGCCGGGGTCTTCTTGGCCCTGACCGGCGTGTTGCTGGTGGCCGACCTGAAGCGGCCCGATCGGTTCTATTACCTCTTGACCAAGGGAAACCCCGGATCCTGGCTGGTGAAGGGCGCCTGGATCCTTGCCGCCCAAACGGCGATCCTCGGTGTGTGGTTTCTGTTCGGAGTATCCGGCGCCGGATTCACAACGGTGTTCATCTGGGCGGCGGCGCTGGGCAGCCTGGCGGTAGCCGGCTATACGGCCTTTCTGTTCGCCCAGGCGGAGGGGCGCGATCTGTGGCAGAGCCGGACGCTTCTGTGGCACATGCTGGCCGGCGCCTTGGCAGTGGGGGGCGGCGGCGGGCTCTTGGCGGCGGGGGTCTTCGATCTGGGAACCTCCTCCCAGCAGGCATTCGCCTGGGCGCTGGTGGTGGGCGCGGCCGCGCTGGCCCTGATAGGTGTCATCGAACTGGTCTCTCGGCATCCCACCCCCAACCACACGGCCGCCATCTTTCATTTGACCAAAGGCGCCCACGCCAAGGAGTGGTGGCTGGGAGGACAGGTGATCGGGGTGATGCTGCCCTTGGTGTTGGGGGTGACCTTTCTGGTGGCCGCTGATGTCCCTCTGTGGGTGGCGCAAATGGGTGGCGCGGCGAGTCTGGTGGGCATCTGGTTCGCCGACGACGCGTTCGTCCGGGCAGGACAGAGCGTGCCCTTGTCATGAGCAAACTGCGAGGTAACAAAAGGTGAGCGTCACCCCGGACAACCCCCCTTCCGACCGCCTCCCTCGGTTGGTTCCCGGGACGGGTCTCGTCTCCTTTCCGCCAGTCGACTCTTGGGATGACTGGGAGGAGTACGACGCCAAGGCGTGGCCTGATCGGGTAAAGCGCCGATATCGCCTGGTGCCCACCACCTGTTTCAACTGTGAGGCCGGGTGCGGGCTTCTGGCCTATGTGGACAAGGACACCAGCCAGGTCCGGCGATTCGAGGGAAACCCCGAGCACCCGGGTTCGAGAGGTCGGAACTGCGCCAAGGGCCCCGCCACCCTCAATCAGATGTACGACCCGGAGCGGATCCTTCATCCCCTCCGCCGATCCGGACCCCGAGGCGAGGGAAAGTGGGAGCAGGTCTCCTGGGAAGAAGCGCTGGAGGACATCGCCACGCGTATCCGGGCGGCATTGACCGAAGACCGTCACGACGAGATCATCTACCACGTGGGGCGGCCCGGGGAGGACGGATTCATCGACCGGATCCTGCGGTCCTGGGGGGTGGACGGGCACAACAGCCACACCAATATCTGCTCATCGGGCGCCCGGACCGGCTATGCGATGTGGATGGGTTACGACCGCCCTTCGGCGGACTTCGCCAACGCCCGTTTCATACTTCTGTTATCCGCTCAACTGGAGTCCGGGCACTACTTCAACCCCCACGCTCAGCGCATCATCGAGGCCCGCCAGGCCGGAGCGAAGGTGGCCACCATCGACCCCCGCCTATCCAACACCGCCTCCATGTCCGACTATTGGCTCTCGCCCTGGCCCGGCACCGAGGCCGCGATGCTGCTGGCGATCGCCGCCCGGTTGCTGGAGTGGGACGCCGTCGATCACGACTTCGTGCGAAGGTGGGTGAACTGGGAGGCTTCCCTGGAGGCCCGGGCGCCCGAGCGGCCCCGCACCTACGAGAGCTTTGTGGAGTTGCTGCGGGAAACATATGCCCGGTACACGATCAAATACGCCGCAGAGGAGACGGGAGTCGACCGCGGGCGCATCGAAGCGGTGGCCCGTGGTATTGCCGACGCCGGGAGCCGCTTCGCCTCCCACACCTGGAGGGCCGCCGGCTCGGGCAATCTGGGAGGCTGGCAGGTGGCCCGCGGTCTTTTCTTCCTGCACGTTTTGACCGGATCGGTGGGAACCGAAGGTGGGACTTCCCCCAGCGCCTGGGACAAGTTCAAGCCCGACCATTGGAACATGCCGCCCCCGGCCGGCCGCTGGAATGAACTGATCTGGCCGGGAGAGTTCCCCCTCAGTCACTACGAGATGAGCTACCTGTTGCCTCATTTCCTCAAAGAAGGCAGAGGACGGATCGAGGTCTATTTCACCCGCGTCTACAACCCGGTGTGGACCAACCCCGACGGATTCACCTGGATCGAGGCCCTCACCGACCCCGATCGGGTCGGTCTGCACGTGGCCCTCACCCCCACCTGGTCGGAGTCGGCGTGGTTCGCCGACTACGTGCTTCCGATGGGTGTGGGGGCCGAACGACACGACACCCATTCCTATGAGACCCACGCGGCCCGGTGGCTGGGGTTCCGCCAGCCGGTGCTCCGGGTGGCCGGGGAACGGGATGGTCGTCAGTACCGGCGCACATATGAGGCCAACCCGGGGGAGGTGTGGGAGGAGAACGAGTTCTGGATCGACCTGTCGTGGCGGATAGACCCCGATGGGACACTGGGAATTCGGCAGTGGTACGAGTCGCCCAACGATCCTTCCCGCCCGGTGAGCGTCGACGAGTACTACGGATGGATGTTTGACAACTCGGTTCCCGGGTTGCCCGAAAGAGCCCAAGAGGAGGACCTCACCCCCCTGGAATACATGCGCAAATACGGCGCCTTTGAGATCGACCGCCACCGGTATCTCCTGCACCGCACCCCGGCTGCGGACGACCAGCCCGGCGTGGAGGTGGACGGAGAGCGCCAGACCGGATTCACCTCCCCTTCCCGGCTTTTGGAATGGCACTCGGAGACTCTGGTGGATTGGAATTGGCCGGAGGCGGCCATCCCCACCTACCTCGAGTCCCACGTCCACTGGCGGAACCTCGACCTGGAAGGCAACGAGCGCATCCTGCTTCCGATTTTCCGACTTCCCACTCTGATCCACACCCGGTCGGGCAACGCCAAATACCTGTACGAGATCAGCCACGGCCACCCTCTGTGGATCAACCCCATCGACGCCGATCAGCTCGGCTTCGCCACCGGTGATCTGATCCGGATCAGCACCGAGATCGGGTATTTTGTCATGCGAGCCTGGCGCACCGAAGGTCTCCGTCCGGGGGTGGTGGCGGCGTCTCATCACATGGGCCGCTGGCGGTTGGATCCGAACGCCGGTAACGAGCGATGGGCATCGGCCTTGGTGGACATCGGACGCCACAACGGCGGGTGGTTGCTGCGACACCGTTCCGGCATCGAACCCTTCACCTCTGACGATCCCGACAGCGAGCGCATCTGGTGGCGGGACCCGGGGGTCCATCAGAATCTGGCGTTCCCCGTCCATCCCGACCCGGTTTCGGGCATGCATGCCTGGCACCAACGGGTCCGCCTCGCCCTCGCCGATCCCCAAGACCAGTATGGGGATGTTTTCGTGGACACCGAACTGTCCCATCAGATCTACCAGCAATGGATGGATCGCACCCGTCCCGGGCCGGGGCCGGGAGGTTTGCGGCGCCCTCGCTGGCTCTCCCGACCGTTGCCGCCCACTCCCGAGGCCTACCAGGCCTGAGAGACCCCTTCCGCCAGACAGTTCAGGATGGCAGGCGGGCCAAACCTTCCATAAGCAGATCAATGGACTCTTCGGTGACAGTGGCGTGGGGGGAGACTCTCACCCAACCAGCTCGGTCGGCCAACACCACCCCCCGGCTTCGCATGAACTCCACCACCGGTCCTGAGGCGTGACCCGGTATTCGGAAAGTGAGAATCCCGGCCCGCTCCTGGCGGTTTCTCCAAGGGCGCCGCATCTGGTGCCCGGCTTTGGCCAACTCTTCTTCCAACCGGTCAAGATTCGCTGAGATGTGGCGACCGATGGCGCCCCTCCCCGCCATCTCGATCACATCACAGGCGGCTCGCAATGCCACCGCCCCCAACACCGGCTCGCTGCTCATCTGGTAGCGGGTGGCAGTGAGAGAGGGAGTATGGGGAGGCGGAGACTCAAAGTCCAATGGATCGGCCACCCCCAGCCATCCGGTCAACGTGGTCTCCAAACATTCCAGGGCGCGATTTGAGACGATCATGGCCGCCCCGCCGAATCCCGCCCTCATCCACTTGTGACTCCCGGCCGCCACCACATCGGCGGCTTCGACATCCACCGGAAAGGCGCCAAGGGACTGGATGGCGTCCACCACCAGCAGGGGCTCCGGGAAAGCCGCCCGAAACCGTCCCAGATCGGCACGGAAGCCGGAAGCGAAATCCACATGACTGATCGCGATCACCTTGGTGGAGGAATCCACGAACGGGCGCAAGAGATCCACCGTGAGGCGATGATCGGGCAGGGGAACGCGGCGTACTTCGTCGATCAGACCGGCATGGCGGGCGCGGATCCATGGATAGAGATTGGTGGGGAACTCGGCCTGGGGGACCACCACATTCCCACCCCTCAACCCAAACGCGACGTGGAACAGGGCGGCGCCGGTGGTGTGGGTGATGCCCACCCGGGCCGTCTCCACATCCAAAAGATGGGCGATGGCTTCCCTGCCCTGCTGCATGGCGTCGGTGAGGAGGAGGCTGAGGTTCTGGCCCGCAGTGCACAATTCGGTCTGGTAGTCGGCCACCCGGTCCGCCACCATCTGGGAAACGGAGGAAATGGCCGCCGAATTCAAGAAACCCACCGGCTCGCAGAACTGTTCCCGGTAGGAGATGGGGAGCGGAGGGAGGGTCATCTCCGAATCACTTGCCGGGAGCCGAGTAGCTGCAACCCCACCAGTTCGCCCAACTCCCCCAGGGCGCGGCGGGGATCGGTGACCTTGATGGTGAACATGCCCATTTGCCGGGCCGGTTTGAGATTGGCGCCGATGTCATCGAGCATCACCGTCTGGTGGGCTGTCACTTCCAGCCGGGAGAGGGCGATCCGGTAGATCTCCGGCTCGGGCTTGCGAACTCCCTCCCGGCAGGACTCCACCACCGTGTCGAAGTGTCGTTCCACCCCCGCCAGCCCCAGACCTCGCCAGTTGTTGGTGACCGCCCCCACTGCCAAACCGTGGTCCCGCAGACAGTCCACCGCTTCCAGCATGGCGGGGCGAACCCCCAGGTTTTTTTCGATTCTGCCCATCATCTCTTCAACATCCAGCGCCACCCCCTTCTCGAGGGCTTCCTTCCGAAGCCGACGCTCGAAGGTGTCGGCGCTGATTTCTCCCCGCTCGTGACAGGCCCAGGCGCCATCGGGGCCGGCGCCAATCACGATCCTCCCCACTGTCCCCGCCGGCAAACCCTGATCCACCTCGAATGAGGCTATTTCGTGCAGGGGGGAATCGAACACCACTCCCCCCAGGTCGAAGAGCACTGCACTTACCCGGTTGGCAACGCCGCGGCTCATGGGCGGGGCGAACGCCTCCGGCGCTCCCGCACGGTGAACCGGAGACGATGGACCGGTTCCCCTTCCAGGTAGATCACAAACGAGTAGTCGCCGGGCGACTCGAAGGGCAGGGCGTTGAAAGTGAATGCCATCGGATATCCGAAAACCGAGCCGGGGGACAGGTTGGGAGGTGATTTAACGGGAAGTTTCCGTTGAGGCATCCGAGAACCCAGGACGCTCTTTCCATCCTCGTCCTGGAGGTCGACACCCATGCTCACCGGAGACTTATCCCAACCTCTGGGGAAAGTGATTCTCAGGCCGATCCCCATCGAGGAATGGCGGGTGGGAAAGTGGCTCACCAGCAACTGGTCCCAGCCTCCTCCCAAGGCGAACAGCTTGCCTCCCACCACCTGCACCGCATCGGCCAAAAAGGCAAACTCCACCGAAGGCTTCAGCCCGGAAAGCCCGAGTTCCGACAGGTCCATTTACTTCACCTTCACTTGGCCGAGGTTAGCCGCCTCACTCATTGGGGAGCCGAGCCGTATGCGGCCCCCTTGGTAATCTGGCTGAGGAACCGACGGCAGATCTTCGCCGCCGTCCCAGACCCAGAGAGGAAACTCGACTCATGACTGAGCAGGCCATCGCCGCCCTGAAAGAACAGGCCCGACTGCGAATCGCCGACCATCAGACCCGCTTGGAAGAGTTGAATCGTTGGCTCTACGACCATCCTGAATTGGCCTATCAGGAATACCGTTCCTCCCAACACCTCGCCCAGATTCTCCAGGGATACGGTTTCGAGGTGGAGTATCCCGCCTACGGCCTGGAAACCTCGTTCGCCGCTCGGGCAGGGACCGAGGGGCCCGAGTTGATCATCTGCTGCGAATACGATGCCCTCCCCGATGTGGGGCATGCCTGCGGACACAACATCATCGCTTCATCGGCAGTGGGCGCTGGACTGGCGCTTCGGCCCCTGGTGGAGGATCTGGGCTTTCGACTGACCGTGCTGGGCACCCCGGCTGAGGAAGCCTACGGAGGGAAGGTCGATCTGATCAACGCCGGGGCCTTCGCCGGAGCAACCGCTGCCATGATGGTCCATCCTTCCCCCCGGGATGTGGTCGATGCCCCGTGCCTGGCCATCACCCATTTGGAGGCGACGTTCCACGGCAAGGAGGCCCACGCATCCGCCTATCCCCACCGGGGTCTCAACGCCTTGGATGCATTCGTGCAGGCCTATGTCAATATTTCAACACTACGCCAGCACATCCTCTACACCGACAAGATTCATGGCATCATCACCGAAGGGGGACAGGCGCCCAATATCGTTCCCGCTCTGACCCGATCGAAGTGGTACGTCCGGTCTTTGGACCACGAGCGGCTGGACGAACTGAAAGCCCGGGTGGTTTCCTGCTTCGAAGCAGCCGCCTTGGCCACCGGCTGCCGGGTGGAGCTCACCAGTTCGGGCCATCGTTACACCGAACTGATCAGCAATCCGCTGTTAGCCGACCTGTATGCCGCCAATTCGGAGACCTTGGGCCGGCCGATGGGGCGGGGCGCCGACCTCTCGCCGTCGGAAGCCGGCTCCACCGACATGGGCAATGTTTCCCTGGTGGTGCCCGCCATCCACCCGATGCTCTCCCTCAACTGTGCCCCGGTCGGCAATCACCAGCCGGAGTTCACCCGCCAAACCATCACCCCCGAGGGCCACCGGGCGATCACCGACGGGGCGCTGGGTATGGCCTGGACCGTGATCGACCTGGCCGCGGGCGATTTATGGGAACATCTGTAACCGGGGTTGATCTCCTGACACCGCTAGTCGAGAGATTGCTCCCTGTGCCGGGGGGCCAAGAAGAATCCCGGCCGGGGTTTGGGCAAGAAAAAGGTTGCCTTGGGAGGCAGCGGCAGGCGGTTGTCGGCAGCATGAATCACCTGTCGCATGGTGGCCGGGGCCAGCATGAAGCCCGTGCCTCCCTGTTCGGCCACTCGATCCACCAGCCTCTTCAGGCCCCCGGAATGCGGTATGAAGTCCATACGCGGGTCGCGGCGTTCATCCGCAATTTCCAACAGAGGCTTCAGCACCGTGCGGTAAAGGGCGGCGGCGTCCATCTCGTGCCGATGGGGAGCAAGTTGAATCGACCAGCAGCCGTCGGGAGTCACCGCCACCGACTCCCCCCGACCCGGGGGGCGGACCTCGGTTGGGACTGCCCCCAGCTCTTGGGTGATTTGATCGGTGGAGACCGGGGCGTCCACCCACCGGTGATAGGGATGGATGCGAAGTTCATCGGTGGGAAAGGCCACCACCAGCATCCGGCCTGCGGGATGGGCATGGTTGGCGCCCCACCGGGCGGCGTGACGAGCCGAGGCGGCTGCGCGATGGTGGCCGTCCACTATGTAGGCGCGAGGGATTTTGGCGAACTCCCTCAACAATCCGGCCCCGGCATCGGCCGGCGCCGCCCAAATCTGATGCAAGGCGCCGTCTTCCAAAGTGACGGAGACATCTGACCCTCGGCGGCAGATCTCCTCCACCATTTGTTTGATGGTGGGCTGCGGGGGGTAACCCACTCCCAGAGGGCTCGAGCTGTAGGCCACCTTTTTCATGTACTGGTAGAGCTCCTCCTCCCGATCGGTACGGGTAGCCTCGTGCGGCACCAGCCGGTCGGGAGCGGCATCGGCCGGCGCATCACCCACCACGCCCGTCTGCTGGTGGTCGCCATGGGTGATTCGGTACACGAACAGCCCCTCCCGCAGGGGCCCGAAGGCGCCTCTGCGCATTTGCCGATCCAGATATCCGGCCGCCTGTTCCACCAGTTGGCTGAAAGACCGGTGGGGCCAGCTTTTGGAGGGAGTGAAGGCGTTGAAGAAGGAATCAGGGTTCTCCGACGCCCATTGGTATCGCTCGTAGGGAGTCAAGGCGTCGTAGTCGGGAGGCACCACCCGCCATGCAAATTCGGGGGAGACCAGCCTCACCTGCGCCGGTCCAAGCCAATCCATCACGACTCTCGGCTTTGGTGAGCAGCGACTCCAATAACGTTAGGGAGTTGTTTGAGGTCAGAAACCAGACGGTCGGGCGCATCGCCCTGGACCTGTATCAAAGCCACCGCGCTTCCGGCGCCGGCGAACACCTGATTGCTCATGTTCTGGACGTTGAGCCCCGCCGACCTGAGAGCCGTCAGCACCGCGGACAGCACGCCCACCTGATCGGAGTGCCGAATAGTGAGAAAGGTGCCGACGGGCGGCGCTGCCCCCAGGTTGACAACACTTCGCACCTGGCCGCGGGCATAGTCGGCCAGCATGTGAACGATTTCGGAAGCGATGGCGTCCTGCGCCTGGCGGGTGGATGCTCCGATGTGGTGCGTGGCGTAGACCCGGGGGTGTGTGGTCAGGGGAGAGTCCCAAGTATCGGAGACCGAGGCAGGCTCATCGGCGAACACATCCAATCCCACCCACAGGTCCTGTTGATCAAGGGCCGCCAGCAGGGCCGGTTCGTCCACCAGAGCCGAGCGGGCGGTGTTGATCAGGAAACTGCCGGGCTTCATTTGGGACAACAGGTCGGCGGAAACCATGCCGGCGGTGGCCGGAGTGGCCGGCACATGGAGGCTGATGATATCGGAGACCTCGAACAACTCGTCCAGCCGGGAGACGGAGGTGACTCCCAACTCGTCCATCTGGTCTCTCATTTCAAGTGAACGGGTCCTTTCCACCGCCAAGAGCCTCAGGCCGAACCCGTGAGCACGGCGGGCCACCTCGATGCCGATTCGGCCCATACCCACGATGCCCAGGGTCTTGCCCAATAGGCCCCGAGCTTGAGAGAAATCCTTCTTCCGCCACTGCTGCCGACGGATAGCGATCACATTGTCCGGTATCCGTCGGTCCAGGGCCAGTATCAATCCCATGGTCAGCTCCGCCACCGCAATGGAGTTGCGACCCGGGACGTTGGAGACCCAGATGCCCCGGCGGGCGGCGGCCTCGCAGTCAATGGTGTTGTAGCCCGCCCCGGCCCGGATTATCCAGGCCAGATCAGTGGCGCCTTCCAAGATGTTGTCCGAGATTCTGGTGGACCGCACCAGCAGCACCTGCATACCAGGGAGAGCCTCCCGGAGGGCCTCTCCCCGCAGATCGGGACGGAGGTGGCACTGATAGCCGAGTTTTTCAATCTCGGGCAGAAATTCCTGGGGGAACCTGTCGGCCAAAAGAATATGCATTGCGACTCCTGTGGTGACGTCTCCATCGGTTGCTGGCCAGTGTCCGAAGTAACCTTGTCTTCTGGACATGGTTTCGGAACATTTCGACCCCGCGGCCTGGGAAATTGTACCGGGCCTTTCTTTCACCGACATCACCTATCACCGGGCGGTGGAAGTGGGAGCGGTGAGAATCGCCTTTGATCGGCCCACGGTTCGCAACGCTTTCCGGCCCCACACGGTGGACGAGTTGATCGCCGCCCTCGAACATGCCCATCAGTGGAGCAGTGTTGGCTGCGTTCTGATCACCGGCAATGGACCCTCACCCAAGGACGGAGGCTGGGCATTCTGTTCGGGTGGGGACCAGCGCATCCGAGGAAGAGACGGATACAAATACGCCGGCGGGGAGGAAGGCCCGTCAATTGACCCGGCCCGCCTGGGGAGACTGCACATTCTGCAGGCGCAACGCATGATCAGGTTCATGCCCAAGGTGGTGATGGCGGTGGTGCCGGGGTGGGCGGTGGGCGGAGGCCACAGCCTGCACGTGGTGTGCGATTTGACCCTGGCCTGCGCCGAGCATGCCATATTCAAACAGACCGATCCCGACGTGGCCAGCTACGACGCCGGATACGGATCAGCCTATCTGGCCAGGATGATCGGCCAAAAGCGAGCCAGGGAACTCTTCTTCCTGGGGCGGGACTACCGGGCTTCCGAAGCCAAGCAGATGGGAATGGTGAACGAAGTCATTCCCCATGGGGATTTGGAGAAGGTGGCTTTGGAATGGGCCCGAACCATCACCTCCAAGAGCCCCACGGCCCAGCGGATGCTCAAATACGCCTTCAATTTGATAGACGACGGCTTGGTTGGCCAGCAGATCTTTGCCGGTGAGGCCACTCGACTGGCCTACGGCACCGATGAAGCGGCCGAGGGACGGGACGCCTTCCTGGAAAAGCGCCGGCCCCGCTTCGATAGCTTTCCCTGGCACTATTAGCGGCTCTACCCCTGGGCCAAGCGGCCCAGGCACCTGGAAGATCGCCGCCCGGCCCCACACCCTGTGGGCGTCGGTGGCGCCGGTCACAGTGGGGACCGGGCTGGCCATCGGGGATGGGGTGTTCAGATGGGATGCTTTCTGGATGACCCTGATCGTGGGAGTGGCTATCCAGGTGGCGGCCAATTTCGCCAACGACGTCTCCGACGCCGCCCGACAGGCCGACACCCCCGACCGGATCGGGCCACCCCGCATGGTGGCCGAGGGCCGGATCTCACCCCCGAAGATGTGGATCGCCACCTGGGCGGCGGTGACGGTGGCCCTTTTGGCAGGGTTGTATCTGGTGTTCATCGCGGGATGGATGCTGGTGTGGGTGGGGGTGCTGTCGGTGGGGGCGATGCTCACCTATGTGGGGGGACCCTGGCCCTATGGCTACCGGGGCCTGGGCGAAGTGTTCGTCTTCGTGTTCTTCGGGCTGGTCGCCACCGTGGGTACCCGCTATGTCCACGACATGACCACCACCCCCGCCGCCTGGGCGCTGGCTGTCCCCATGGGCGCCCTGGCATCGGCCATCTTGGTGGCCAACAACCTCAGGGACATCAGGACCGACGCCCGGGTGGGAAAGCGCACTCTGGCCGTGATGATGGGCGAGGCGCGCTCCCGCGTCTTCTATGTGGTGCTGGTGGGGTTGTCCTTTGCGGCAGTGGGCGTCGCCGCCGCCCGGGGTCTCACACCACCGTCCACCTGGGCCGCCCTGAGCCTGATCCCGTTTGCCCTGGCTCCTATTCGAACCGTCCTGCGGGGGACGAGGGGCATGGGCCTGGTCGGGGTCCTCAAGAACACGTCACGTCTGCAAATGGGCATGGCCCTGGTCCTGGCGGTGACCATCGCCATGTGGTCATAGGCTCCCACCGAAGTCTCTCTCCCAGCTTGGCCGTGGGGACGCTGCCCGTCCGGCGAGCCGGGTGTTACCCGGGCGAAATGTCGTCTCCATGTGTCACAATGGCCTCCCACAACTGCGGAACCCCTCTGCCCTCGGTGGCTACGGTGGTGATCACCTGCGGGGTGGGACCGGGCCTATACCCCAGAGACAGCATCTGACGGAGCACCCTCACCGCCCGGTCGGCCCCGTCCTGGTCGGCCTTGTTGACACAGAAGACTCCCCCAATCTCGAACAGGCCGGCCTTGTCGGCCTGCACCGAATCTCCCATTCCGGGGTTGACCACCACCACCACCGTGGGCGTGACTCTCATCACCTCCACTTCCGACTGCCCCACACCCACCGTCTCCACCAACAGCACCCCGAAACCGGCCAGAGCCAACAACTCGGTGACCGCCCGGGTGGCCCGGGCCAGACCGCCCAAATGCCCGCGGGTGGACATGGAACGGATGAACACTCCCGGATCCGTGAAATGGGCCTGCATCCTGATCCGGTCTCCCAGCATGGCCCCGCCGGTGAGCGGACTGGCGGGATCCACCGCCACCACCCCCACGGTCAGACTCCGTTCCCGGATACAGTCCACCAGAGCCGAAACCAGGGTGCTTTTTCCCGCCCCCGGGGGTCCGGTTATGCCCACCAACCGCGGTGGGGGAACCTCTGCCTTCTCCGATTCCCACACCCGGGCCAACTGGGGATCGTCCGGCAGATGGTTTTCCACCAAAGTTATCCCCCGGGCCAGGGCGCGGCGATCCCCCCGGCGAATGTCCTCCAAGAGACGCGCAAGTTGGATTCGGGGGCTGCCCAACTTCAACCCGCGGGGGCCTAGGCCTCTGCTTCGACGGAGACCACTCCTGGCACCTTGGCTTTGAGGATGCGTTCGATTCCCGCCTTCAGCGTCATCATCGACATCGGACACCCCCCACAGGCCCCGACCATTTGGAGGTTGACCACTCCCTCCTCCACCCCGAGGAGAATCAGGTCCCCTCCGTCCATCTGCACCGCGGGACGGATGTAGTCGAGGGCGGCCTGCAGCAGCTCCAAATCGACCGGTGGGCGTGACACATCTTCCGAATTGAAGCGCTTGGGTAGATCCAGGATTGTTTCAGTCATGTGAGTCCTCTGCTACCTTCAACCCGGGTCGGGGGGCGAATCATTCCCCAAGTTACCATCCGAACAAACGGGGCCCGACTTGATCGGAGTCCCGTCGGCGGATCCGGGCGCCCAAACCGGTCAGGTCCGCCACCAGATCGGTGTATCCCCGATCGATATGCTCCACCCCTCCGATAGTGGTCACCCCGTCAGCCGCCAGTCCTGCGATCACCAGGGCGGCCCCCGCTCGGATGTCGGTGGCCATCACCGGACAACCCGATAGTCGGCTCACACCTCGCACCACGGCATGTTGCCACTCGGTGTAGATATCGGCGCCCATGCGAGCCAACTCCCCCACATAGCGGAATCGCCCATCGTACAGGTTCTCGGTGACCACCGAAGTCCCCTCGGCGACCGACAGCACCGACACCATCTGGGGATGAAGGTCGGTGTGAAAACCGGGATAGGGAAGAGTGGCGAAGTCCACCGCCTGGGGACGATCGGGGCCGGAGACGCTCAGCCAACCCTCCCCTCTCTCCACCAGACACCCCACCGATTCCAACTTGTTCAGTTCCATACGCAAGTGTGAAGGTTCACATCCGGCGATGGTCACCTCCCCGCCGGTAATGGCGGCCGCCATGGCGTAGGTGCCGGCCGCGATCCGATCGGGCAACACGCGGTGGGAGACCGCTTGCAGATTGCAGGTTCCGGTGATGCGGACAATGGGACCCCCCAACCCCCGAATATGCGCACCCATCTTCCCCAGCTGCCGGCCCAAATCCACGATCTCCGGTTCACGGGCCGCGTTGATGATGGCCGACTCGCCCTTGGCCATCACCGCCGCCATCATCAGATTTTGAGTGGCGCCCACACTGGGGAACGGCAACTCCACCTCCGCGCCGGCGAGACCCCCCGGCGCCTTCCCCACCAAAACCCCATGCACCAAATCCAGTTCGGCGCCCATCTGTCGCAGGCCGTTCAAATGCATATCCACCGGCCGGGCTCCCAAGTCGTCCCCTCCTGGCAAGGGGATTTGTGCCTGCCGGAATCGCGTCAGCAGCGGACCCAACAACAGTATCGAGGCCCGCATGGAACGCACCAACTCCAACGGCGCCTCCACACTGATCTGCTCGGGCACAACCATGGCCAGATTCCGTCCCTCCAGCTCGCATCGCACGCCCAGGTGCTCCAGCACCATCATCAAAGCCCGCACATCGGCGATGTCCGGCACGTTGGTAAGCCGGTGCCATCCTGGGCAGAGCAAAGTGCTGATGATCTGCTGCAGCACCGCATTCTTGGCGCCTTCCACCCCCACGGAGCCCCGCAGGGGGACACCGCCTTTCACAACTATTTCTTCTGGCACGCATTCTGATTGTACGAATCAGACCGGTGACATTCGAACTACCTCGATGGGGCGGGTAGTTGCCCGGAAAACCAGCCCGCCATCGTTAGCCTTGATGGGGAGCTTCCCACCAGGAGAGAAGAGACATGAGAGTGGCGATCGGCGCCGACCACGCAGGGGTGACCCTGAAGCAGCAACTCACTGCCCTTCTGACCGGACTTGGCCATACCGTGTTCGATCTGGGAACCCACAGCCCCGAGTCGGTTGACTATCCCGATTACGCGGTGGCGGTGGCTCATGCCGTCACCGAGGGGCGAGCCGATCGAGGGATCATGATCTGTGGCTCGGGGGTGGGAGCCGGTATCGCTGCCAACAAGGTAAGAGGAGTCCGGGCCTCGGTCGCTCATGACACTTATTCCGCCCGGCAGGCGGTGGAGCACGACGACCTGAACGTACTGTGTCTGGGCAGCAGAGTGATCGGACCCGCCCTGGCCGAAGACTTGGTCAAAAGCTTCTTGGATGCCCGCTTGATTCGCAAGAACCCCTATATGCGCCGTCTGGCCAAGATCAAGACCCTGGACGAACCGCGCTGAGCCTGCCCCGGGCGAGGGCGGGGGTCAACTCTGGGTCTGAGAAGAGATGAAGGCTTCCAGTTCTTCCATGCTCTGGGTGGACAGATGTTCCAGGCTGATCACCCCCTCAATCCCGATCGAACCCGCGATGCGATACACAATCTTGCCTTCGGGGTTGATCACCGCCCAAAAAGGCGTGCCGGCCATCCCGTAGGCCCGCGCCGCCTTCCCATTCTCGTCCATCAGGGTGGGCGGGGTCCATCCTTCCCTCTCCAGCCACTCACCCGGAGGCCAATTGGGCCGAGTGCGGTCGTTGGAGGTGGCGATCCCATATATGTCCACATCGGGATTTCCACCGGTCTCGTTAAGCCATGCCTGAACCTGGGGAACCTCCGCCTGACAATGCGGACACCAGTGAGCCAGAAAGACGATCAATTTTGACCGACCATCGCTTGGGTCGATAACCACCGGATTGCCATTCCAATCGGTTCCCTCCACCCCGGGGGCATCCCAGCCGAAGGCGATGTCCTGCCCCACCGGGACGTTGCCGGCCAAGACCGGAACCGAGTCACCGGTCACGGTCACATCCACCACATCCGGGGCGGTGCCGGTAACCGTGGTGACTGCCACCACCCCGGCGATCAGAATCGCCAACGCCGCCCCTCCGATGGCTAACCACTTTCTTTGCTTGACTTGCTGAGCCCTGGCTGCCATCACTGTTCTCCTGTTTCCACCGGCCGGCCGAAAGCCAAGAGAATAGCGATAATCAGGGAGAAGGCTGCGCCGGCCATAAACGGGATGGAGACGAATCCGAACTCATTCACATAGCGGGCGGAGCATGACACCCCTGAGGCACACATGCCCTGGTCGACCGAGGGGAAAACCTGCACCATATAGTGGTAGAAACTGACGGCGAATCCCACCACCGCCAAGGGCAGGGCGTACCGGCGAGTTCTCGACTCTGCTCTGGCCAGGTCCACCCCGAAGATCACGACCATGGGATACATGGCGATGCGCTGATACCAGCACAAGTTACACGGCTCGTAGCCAATCGCCTCCGAGAAGATCAGGCTTCCGGCCATCGCCAAGGCGGCCACCCCGAAGGCCGGCCATCGCCACCAGTCTCCCATTCCCATCCCGATCCCCGCTCGGCGGACCGGTCGGAACATCAATGCCACCACCACCGCCAGAGCCATCAGCACCAAAACGGCCAGAAAACGGTTGTAAAGCTGTACCGACATCTACAGAGACAGCCCTATCTTAGGCCAGATTCGTTTGGGGGGGGCTGCACTATGCCTCAGACATCTGCCTAGACCGAAGAAATGGGTAAGCGGCATCAATAATGACATATTTATGACGGATATGTCATAATAGCCCTCTATAATCTCTTATTATGAGAAATCCGTCATATTTTGGCATTCGGGCGACGGGATCAGACTGGCCACTCTTTATGACAACCGAAGACTTCGCTGAACGATTCCCCAGCGAGAGCCACCAACTCGAATGGAAGTCCGGGATCAGTCGCAAGGCAATCCAAGAAGCGATCGTGGCCTTCTCCAACGCAGATGGTGGCACAATCATGCTCGGCGTTGACGACCAGGGGCAACCCCTAGGCAAAGAACTGGATGAGGGGTTGGAGAAGACCTTGTGGGAGATCATCCATGAGATTGAGTCACCAGGGCAAACCACACTAGGGAAGGTCGTGGTAGGGAAGGTGCCTCTTGCCATCGTCTCGGTTGAACGAAGACGACAGGGCATCTCTCAGACGTCGGACGGCAGGCCTCTGATTCGCCTCGGCAAGCAGAATCTGCCACTGAAAGGGGAGAACCTCCGCCGGTTACTGAACAAACGCACCACCCTCAGCTTCGATGGTGATGCTTCCCCATGGCTAGCCGACAGTGTTGACCCTGCCCTCGTCGCCGAGCTTTGCAAGGCCTTGGAAATCCCTTACCCACCAGATGACCATGACCTCATCGATGTTCTCGTTCAGAGGGAGTTGGCTGTCCGCCAGGGTCCCGACGTGGTTCTCACTTTTGCGGGCGCCCTCTACTTGGTCCCAGATGCCCCTCGCGCATTGGGCAAATGTCACATTGAGATCTACCGCTATCAGAGGGGAGCGAAAGAACACGACCGGCGCGTCCTCATATCAGGCACTCCAGCTAAGCAGGTGCGAGATGCTACCTCTTGGATTAGCGAACAACTCGGCTTTGATCTCGTGATTGTCGGTTCTCGCCGCTATGAAATGGCCCGCCTCCCACCCCGAGCCATCAGAGAGGTGCTGGCCAACGCGGTGGCTCATCGTGACTATCAGCTATCGGGTTCAGCAATAGTAGTTCGTGTCACCCCTCACAAAGTTGAGGTCACCTCTCCCGGCGGTTTTGTCGACCCGGTAACCAGGAACAACCTCTTACACGCCCAGTCGGCGCGGAATCGCCGACTGATTACAGTGCTTCGTTATTTCGGGCTGGCCGAGGATGCCGGACGGGGCATTCGGGTAATCCTTGACGAGATGGCAGCTGATTTGAGGATGGAGCCTGTATTTGATGAGGAAATCACGGGCCACATAACTGTAAGGCTTCCGATCGAGAGTCCGGTTGCGCCCGAAGAGCGCGCCTGGGTCAAAGAGCAAGAAACCCGGGGTCATCTCCAGGACTTGGATCGGCGACTCCTCATCGAAGCAGCACGTGGCGTCGTACTGGACAACAGCACTGCAAGGAATTTGCTCCATGTTGGAAGCTATGAGGCCCGGCAAAGCCTTCAACGGCTCCGTGATGCAGGATTCCTAGAGCAACACGGCATAAAGGGAGGAGCACGCTACCGCCTGGCGGTCACTATAAATCCACCCGAGGGGGTTCCCCTCAGCAAGAAGGAAATGCGGTCGCTAGTTCACGAGATGGCCCGAAACGGGCCGATCACGAATCGGCTGGTGCGCTCACAGCTGGGGCTTACCCGCTACCAAGTGTCGGATCTGTTACGCCTATTTGCAGAAGATGGCTTGCTGGAGAGAAGAGGAGCCAAACGCGGGTCTCATTACGTGCTAAGAGAGCATGCCTCAGAGTAAATTCGCACAGAAGCTTTCCAGGTAGCCCCGACGGGATTCGAACCCGCGTTACCGGCTTGAAAGGCCGGCGTCCTAGGCCGCTGGACGACGGGGCCCTGTGTCGGCCACATCCGCAACCGACTGGTTGAAAATGCTAGCCGAACCGAGTGCCGGAAAACCGCCGTGTTACTCCAATCCGGCCGGATCTGATCGCATTTCCCTTTGTGCCTGGCGGGATTCTCGCAACACCATGTCGAACACCCTCTTCACTTGATCTGGGTCCAAATCATTTTGGATGGCCTCTTCCCGGACCACTTCCAGGAGTTCGGCTTCTCGGCTGGGGCTTTTCACCGGCCAGCCTTTGTCAGCCTTGGCCCGCCCGATCTCCAGGGAAATTCGCTGACGCCGAGCCAGCATCCGCACGATTTCTCGGTCCAACAGATCTATGCGGGAACGGAGCCGGCTGATCCCCAACTGGAGTTTCAATTCGGCAAACTCCGGCAGGCTCAACTGGCGAGGTCCTTCGGTTTTGGCCTTCTCGGGCTGGGGGTGCACCTCCACAATCAGCCCATCCGATCCCGCCCCCTGGGCAGCCAGGGCCAGAGGCGGTACCCGTTCGGCGCCGCCCGAAGCATGGCTCGGATCAACCAAGACCGGAAGATGGGATATCTCTTTCAGTTGGGGCACCGCGGTGATATCCAAGGTGTCCCGTTGGCCCGCGCCGAAGGTTCGTATGCCCCGCTCCACCAGAATCACTTGGTCGTTGCCCTCCGCCATCAGATACTCCACCGCCCACAGAAGCTCGTCCAAAGTGGCGGATGATCCCCGGCGCAACATCACTGGTTTCTGGACGCGGCCGGCGATTCTCAGCAGTTCGAAATTCTGCATCGAGCCGTGGTGGATCTCCAGCAAATCCACCAGTTCGCCCGCCTCTTCCAAGTCTCGTTCCTCCATGATGGTCATGGCCACCGGCAGATCCACCCGCTGCCCGGCGGCTGCCAGCAGTTTGGCTCCCGCCAGCTTCATCCCCTGGAAGAAATAAGGAGAATTGCCCTGCCGGTAGGCGGCGGAACGCAGAACCGATGCCCCGTGGTCCGCCACCCATTCGGCCACCGTATTGATCTGCTCCTCGCTCTCCACTGCACAGGGTCCGGCGATCACCGGAAACGGATCGCGGCCGAATCTGGTCTCGCCCACCGTCACCACGGTGCGCTGTGATTGGTTTTTCTTGGTTGCTTGTCTTTCCACTTAAAACCTTCTCCGTCGCAAAGTCTGGGAGACCCGCGGCTTCGGGCAAAACAAAACCCGGAGCCGGGCTCCGGGTTGGGCAGTTTCGGTTACTTGTTCAGTGCTATGCCCTCCGGAGCCGTGGCTCGGTAAAGAGGAAATAGAACTGAAACCCTTCTGCCATCATCGCGGTGGAATTCTACTCCCCTTCAGATGGGGTGCGCAAGTCCTCGGCAGGTGGGGTATCCCCGCCGGCATTTGAATACACCGCGCCTCTCTTTTCGTCTTCCTGTGGGGTCACTGGTGGCTGACGCCGGCCGAACCACCACCAGAGGACCACCCCCAGGACCGCGCCTCCCAAAGCGCTCACCTGGTTCCAGGTGAAAGACCCCACTGTGGCGTCGCCCATCCCGAACCGAAAAGCGTCAAGCAAAAAGCGCTGCACCCCGTACCACACCACCCACAGCGAGAACATCTGTCCATATCGGAGGGGCGCCCAGCGGTAGATCATCCACAAAACCACCAGCAAAGCCCCGGCGCCCACCATGTCGTACAGGGCCACATGGTGGTACACCCCGCAGACCCCGTCCGGCCCCGCCTCGGCGACGGTGCACTCCAACCGGTTGTGCTGGGGCGCCAGATCATAACCCGGCCTGACTTCGTATCCCCAGGCGACCGAAGTGGCCCGACCCAAATGCTCCACAATGGCCAGGTCTCCAATCCTTCCCACCACGGTTCCCAAACCCAGGCCGAACGCGCACATGTCCAAATACGCCAGGGCCGGCAACCCCTGGCGGCGCATCCTCCAGACCCCCACCAGGATCCCCCCCAGGAAACCTCCCATAATGGAATAGTTGCCCACCACGGGGTTCAGAGCCTCCCACCCCGCGCCGTCCAGCAAAGCCGCGGGAGCGGTGAAGAGCCGAGCGCCCAACAGACCACCAACCAGTATCCAGACCGCCAAGGACTGGAATCCCGCCGGGTCGAATCCCCTTCTTTCCACCAGTCGGGCCACCCACCAGAACGCCACGAAAAACCCCACCGCGGCGAAGACCCCGTGCAGGGAAAACTTCAAGGGTCCGATTTCCCAGATCGGGATAGGAGGGTAGGCAATGGTCGCCATCACCCTCTCACTGTACCCGACAAAACAGGCCCGGTTTCCTTCGCGTAGAAGCGCCCCGACTCTATTCTGTATCTCAACGCACCGACGCGAGCAACAGTTGACGGGCAGTCCGGTGTGGGGGACAGTTCCGGCGACAGTGGGAGCCGTGCTGGTCGTGATCTATATCGTGTGGTTTGTGAAAGGTCGGTTATGAACGAAGTCCCCCAATGGACCCTGTCGGGTTTGACCAAGAAAATAGAGCAGACCCTGGCCGGTGACCGCTCCGGGGACGGACGCCTGATCGAAGGGCGGGCCATGGCGGTGAAGGCATCACCCGAACTGGGCAACTCGGCAAAAATGGTGATGGGAACCTCAGCGTTGCCACCCGACTTCGCCACCGTGCCGCACACCCACGAAGCAGAGGAGGTGGCGGTGGTGCTGGCCGGGTCGGGTTGGGTGGACATCGACGGGGAGTCATATCCGATGGAGACCGGAACGGTTCTGTTTACCCCTTCCAACCTGCCTCATCAGACCCATTCGGGGCCCGATGGGCTCACGGTCCTTTGGTTCTATGCTCCGCCCGGGTCAGAAGTCCGTTGGTTGGCCGGCGAAAACACCGAGGAATGAACACTCGCCTCCCCACCGGGGTGGCCATCGTCACCGGATCAGCGGGAGGTATCGGCTCAGCTGTGGCCACCAACCTTCTGGAGGAACATCCCCACATCCGATGCGCGGCCGCCGATCTACGGCCCGGTCACGCCGCGCCCTTGCTCGACAGGTTCGGACCCGACCGGGTGTTGGAGGTGCGGTGCGACGTCTCCCGCCCCCACCAGGTTCGCCAAGCCATGGAAGACATCGAGAGGTGGCACACTCCGGTGCGCTCCCTGGTGAACTGCGCCGGGATACAACTGGCCGGCCCCAGTGCTGATTTTTCTCCCGCCAACTGGCAGAAAGTGCTGGACATCAACCTCTCAGGAACCTTTTACTGGTGCCAGGCTGCGGGACAGCACATGATGGAACATGGCGGAGGGGCAATCGTGAACCTATCATCGGTCTCCGAGTTCTTCGGGTGGCCGCTTCGAGCGCCTTACGCGGCCACCAAGGCGGCAGTCAGCGCCCTCACCAGAACCCTGGCCACCGAATGGGCGCCCCGGGGAATCCGGGTCAATGCGGTGGCGCCCGGATTCATCGACACCCCCCTGGCCCGAGAAGCCATTGAGAGCGGAAGGCTCTCCAAACCCGACGCCGACGCCCTCCACGCCCAGCTTCGCTTCGGCGCCACCACCGAATTGGCCGCCGCCATCTCCTTCCTGCTCTCGTCCCAGGCAAGTTTCATAACCGGAGAGACCCTGAAGGTGGACGGGGGACTGACAGCCAAAAAGCTCGACTGGCCACCACCGGAATGAACAAGCTCAGGCCGGTATCCTCCCCGGAAGCATGCCGAAAAAGATGGGGATGGGTAAGCCCCGCACCTCAACCGGGGGCTCTGTGGCCACACTTGGCTCCCGCCGGACCTATTTCGGCACACTCCTCGCCACACGACCACGGTCTGTCCGGAGCCGTATGCGCTTCGGTTTGGCGCAGGATTTGAGAGGCGGCAGATGAGGGTAGGAACAGGACGGGCGGTAATCACCCCTCCCATCGGGATCGAGCACGCCGGCTGGGGAGCGCAGACCCATCACCGGGCCGAGGGAGTTCACCTGGACCTGTGGGTCACCGTGTTGGTGGTGGAGGGGGAAACCGAGACTCTGGCCATCCTGGACTACGACCTGATGCTGGTGACGGTGGAGGATTCCAACCGGATCCGAAGGGAAGTCGCCCAGGTGCTGGGCATCAACCCTCAAAACGTTCGCGTGTCCTTCACCCACACCCATGCCGGGCCGGTGTGGTCTGACTTTTTGGGGTCACGTTCGGGCCGGGCAGGGCACGAGTTGGTCCCCGGCTATCGGGAGACCATTTGGTCCCAGACCCTGGGCGCCGCCCACCAGGCCAAAGCCGACCTCCGTCCGGCCCGGCTGGCGGCGGGGTGGGGAGAGTCCACGATCGCGGTCAACCGCCGGTTGCGGGCCCCCACCGGGGAACTGGTGGTGGGACAGAACCATGATGGCTTTGCGGACCATCGGGTGCTGGTGGTTCGCTTCGACGACCTCCGGGAAAACCCCTTGGCCGCCTTGGTGGGCTACGCGGCCCACCCGATCATCCTGGCCTATCAGAATCGCCTGCTCAGCCCTGATTTTCCGGGGGTGGCCAAGCGAGTGGTGGAGGAATTGACCGGCGCCCCGTGTCTCTACCTGCAGGGTTGCGCGGGAAACATCATGACCGTCGAGGCCCTCACCGGAGATTTGGGAGCGGCCGAGCGGATGGGAACCATGCTGGGCGCCGAAGCGGCCAAGGTTTTTACCGGCATTCGGACCCGTCCAACCAAAAAGAGGTTCGCCGGAATTGTGGAATCAGGCGCGCCACTGGGGATCTGGGAGGATGAGCCGCTTCCTGACCGCGAACCGTTGATCAAGGTGATCGACCGGGAGATCACCATGCCGGTTCGACCCACCGACCCCCACGAGGCTACCACCCAGGCCGAAGGGCTCTCCCGACGTTTTCTGGAATTGGAGGAATCGGGGGCTCCACAGGAGAAGGTACTGGAAGCTCGGTACCGGGCCAGGCGAGCGCTTATCACCGCAGCATGGGCAAAACTCTGCGGAGGAAGGACCCACCTTCCCACCACCCTGCACGGAATCAGGATGGATTCCGTGGCCCTGGTGGGCTTTCCGGGCGAGCCGTTCGCCGAGACCGGGGTGCGAGTCAGAGAGTCATCCCCTCTGGAATTCACCCACATGGCGGGATACTCCAACGGGGTGACCGGATATGTCCCCACTGCCGAAGAGTTCCAAAGAGGAGGCTATGAGCCGCAATGGGCCACCGCCTATACGGCGGAGGCGGCATCGGTCCTGGAGAACGAGGCCGCCGAGTTGCTCGCCGATTTGGCGGACGACGACCAGCCCCGGTAGTCCATGACCACCCCGATACCTCCGAAGGGCCAATTTGTGAATGGGGGGCCACTGCTTGAGGTGAACAACCTGTCTATCTCCTTTGAGACCTATTCGGGGGTGCTCCCCGCCATTGAGGATGTCAGCTTCTCTCTTTACCCCGGAGACATCCTGGGGGTGGTGGGGGAATCAGGTTCCGGCAAAACGGTGACGGTCTCCTCGCTGGTGGGCCTGCTTCCCCACAACGCCCAAATCAATGGCGGCCGGATCCTCTTTCAGGGCAGGGATCTGCTGGGACTATCGGACCGAGAAATGGAAGACGTTCGAGGGCGGGAAATAGCCACGGTCTTCCAGGACCCCATGACCTCTCTGAATCCGGTGATGCGGGTGGGGCACCAGATCACCGAGGCGCTTCGTATTCATGGCGCCTCCCGGGCCCAATCCCGGCAGCGAGCTTTGGAGTTGCTGGATCTGGTGGGTATCCCCAATCCCTCGGGCCGCTTCCGTCAGTTCCCCCACGAGATGTCGGGGGGCATGCGGCAGCGAGTGGTGATTGCGATCGCCATCGCCAATCAACCTTCGGTGCTGATCGCCGATGAGCCCACCACCGCCCTGGATGTCACGATTCAGGCCCAGGTGCTGGAAGTGCTGGCCGAAGGATGCGGGGCAGCGGGGGCATCGATGATCCTGGTCACCCACGATCTGGGGGTGGTGGCCGAAGTGGCCGACCGGGTGGCGGTTATGTATGCGGGTCGGATCGTGGAGACCGGGACGGTCGAGACCATTTTCCGCCGGCCCCGCCACCCCTACACCATGGGGCTTTTCACCAGCCTTCCCCGGCTGGATGGCGATTTGGAGCATCTCAAACCAATCCCGGGAGTCCCCCCAACTTTGGCGGTCCGGCCCACCGGATGCGCATTCCATACCAGGTGTACCTTGTCGGAGGGACGCGAGCCGTGCCGCAATCAGGTTCCCGAACTGATCTCTGTGGGTGGCGGCCAGCGGGCGGCCTGCCACTTTCTGGCCGAAACCGCCTGAATTCTCTGGGGGAAATCAGCCCTCCCCCGACGGGAATCCGAGTTTGGCCGCTACCGACCCCTGGGGCCTGTCGAGAGTCACAGTCAGACGCGTCACAAGGCTTTATCCTGTTTCTTCGAAGGGCAGCCAAAGAAAAAAGCGGGGCCTGATTGCCCGCCAACCTTAACCTGGCTATCTTGAGTTCCAAGCAAAAGACCACGGCCCAAAGTCAGTTGGGAGCTAGGAGCGCACCATGAAGAAACTGTCCGGCCGAGCTTGGCTCGGTGTTTTGATTGCCTTGGCGTTGATTGCCACCGCTTGCGGAGACGACACCGCCGCCGATGAGGCCGCGGTGGCGGCCGCGACGGCCCAAGCAGAGGCCGCCGCCGCACAGGCCCAGGCAGAAGCGGCCCAGGCCGAGGCCGCCGCCGCGCAAGCAGCCTTGGACCAAGCTGCCGCGGACGCCGCCGCTGCACAGGCGGCCTTGGAGGAGGCCGAAGCAGCAGCCGCAGCAGGAGGCGAAGAGGCCCAAGCCGCCTTGGAGGAGGCAATGGCGGCGGCTGAAGAAGCGGAAGCGGCCGCAGCCGCAGCCGCTCAGGCAGCCGAGGAAGCCCAGATGGAGGCTGAAGAGTCCCAGATGCAGGTCGAGGAAGCCCAGATGCAAATTGAAGAGCTGATGGGTGGAGGCACCATTGTGTTCGGCACCAACCAGGAGCCATCGCAACTCGATGCCTTCGCTTCCACCACTGTCAACGACCAGGCCGTGGTTGCCCAGATCTATGAAACCTTGGTCATCTTGGGCCAAGGCATGCAGATCCACCCCGGACTGGCCACCCATTGGACCCAGAGCGCCGACGCCACCCGGATTAGCTTCACATTGCGACAGGGAGTCACTTTCCACAACGGGGATCCTCTCGACGCCCAGGTGGTGAAAGCCCACTTCGACCGCATGAAGGGTGATGTTTCCGGATCGCAGACCGCCTTGATCGCCACCAACTACGTGGATACCGAGGTGATCGACGACTACACCGTGGAGTTGATCTTCTCCCAACCGGTGCCGGACATTCTGATCGATCTGGCCGCGCCAGGCGCTTCCATCACCAACGCCGCGGCGGTTGAGGCCCTGGGCGAGGACGCCGGGCGGCAGCCGATTGGGACCGGGCCGTTCATCTTCGAAGAATGGGTGGAAGGAAGCCACATCTCGTTGGTCCGCAACCCGGACTGGACCTGGGGGGCTTTCTCCTTCTACGGAACCACCGGCCCGGCCCGCGCCGAGCGAGTGGTCTTCCGTTTCATCCCCGACGACCAGGCCCGCACCGCGGCTCTCTCCACCGGGGAGATCCATTTCCTCGATCTGGTTCCTTTCCAGAACATCGCACCCCTGGAGGAATTGGACGGCATAACAGTGGAAGGGTTCTCCCTCCCCGGCTTGCCGCAGGTCAACTACATCAACCCCAGCATCTCGCCCACTTCGGATATCCGGGTGCGCCAGGCAATTCTGCATGCTGTTGACCAGGACGCCATAGTCCAAGCAGTGTTCTTCGGACGGGCGCCCCGCGCCTACGGTCCGCTCTCCAGCGACTTCTCCGAGTACGACCCGATCGTGGAGACCTACTATCCCTACGATCCGGCCCGATCGGCGGAACTCCTGGACGAGGCCGGTTGGACCCTGGACGACGACGGAATCCGCCGCAACGGCGGCGAGACCCTGATAGCCCGCATCATCGAAAACCGCAGCTGGAACCCGTGGGTTACCCTGCTGCAGGCGCAGTTGCGGGAGATCGGTTTCGACGCGGAAGTGATCACCCTGGAGGGTGGCGGCTACTTCCAGCAGACCGGAGAGACTCCCTATGAGCTCGCCTCGATGGGCGATGTGTTCGGATCGCCGGCCACCTTGTACCGAGACTTTCACTCCACCTCGATCGGACCCGGCAACATCAATGTCGGACACATAGACGATCCCAAGCTGGATGGCCTGTTGGAGGCCGCCTCCACCGAGGTGAACCTCGGAGAGCGCGCCGCGATCCTTTCGGACATACAGCGGTACATCATGGATCAGGCCTACATAGTCCCGATCATCGAGTTGCATTTCTTCACGGCGTTCTCCAACGCTCTGAGTGGCTTCTCGGTGGACGGAACCGGGTTCTACAAGTACTTCGCCGGAGCATCAATCAGCCAATAGAGACTGACCGAAAACCGATAGGCTCAGCGCCGGAATCTCCGGTGCTGGGCCTATTTCCCTCAAGCGGATGAGAAAGCCTTGCTGAGATACGTTGTCAGCCGTCTGGCCCTCACCATCCCGGTGTTGGTAGGGGCCGCCATTTTGATCTTTTTCCTAATGCAGCTGGTGCCGGGCGACGCCGTCTCCGCCATCATGGCGGGCGGGGCCAAGCTTTCTCCCGAACAGCAGGAACAGATGCGGGAGGCGATGGGGCTCAACCGACCGGTTCTGGTCCAGTTGGGAAACTATCTGCTGGGATTGCTGCAGGGCGACTTGGGCCGCTCGGTGTCGGGCCGTTCGGTGCTCGACCTGGTGGCGGCCCAGATACCCTCCACCCTCATCCTGGTGGCCGCGGGCATGCTTGTGGCCCTGGTGATCGGAATACCACTGGGGGTACTGGCCGCCCGCCGACGCAACACGTTGGTGGACACCACCGCCATGGGAACCGCGGTGTTGGGACTGTCCATTCCCCAATTCTGGCTGGGGCTGATGCTGATCTTTCTGTTTGCGGTCAACTGGGGGTGGTTTCCAGTCCTCAGTTCGGGAGGCTTCGACGGGCTGGTCCTTCCCGCCCTGTCGCTGGGCCTGGCCGAGGCGGCAATTCTGGCCCGGCTGGTCAGAAGCAGCCTGATCGAGTCCCTGGAGCAGGATTACGTCACCACCGCCCGCGCCAAGGGGGCTTCCCGGCGGCGGGTCACCTGGCGCCATGGTCTGCGTAACGCCTTGGTGCCGGTGGTAACCATGATCGGACTGCAGGTCGGGAACCTCTTGGGGGCGTCGGTGGTGATAGAAACGCTGTTCGGCCGCCAAGGAGTGGGCAAACTGGTGGTGGACAGCATCCTCCAGAGAGAAATCGCCATACTGCAAGGCTCCATACTGATCTTGGCGTTCATCTTCGTCCTGATCAACGTGGTGGTGGACATCTTCTATAAGGTGCTCGATCCCCGGGTGAAACTGGGAACCACCTGACAACCATGCTCGATTCGACTCCCCTCCCCACTTCTCCCCCCCAGGGCCATGTCAAGGTATGGCGAAGACTGATCTCCCATCGTTCGGTGGTGGTGGGTGGCATCCTGTTCGCTTTCGTTCTGACAGCCGCTCTGTTCGCCGGCTGGCTGGCCCCTTTCGATCCGGTGGGTACCGACCCGATCAACGCCCTCCAACCTCCCAGCGGGAAGAATTGGATGGGCACTGATCAACTGGGGCGGGACGTCTTCAGTCGGGTAATACACGGCGCCCGACCCTCTCTGATCATGGGAGTGGCGCCCATGCTGATCTCTTCGATCATTGGAACCGCCGCCGGGATGTTGATCGGCTACTACGGAAGATGGGCCGACCTGATGATGACCCGGTTTGTGGACATCGCTTTGGCGTTTCCTCCCATACTGCTGGCGCTGACGGTGGTGGCGGTGTTGGGGCCGGGGCTGTGGAGCATTGCCCTCGCCTTGGGTCTGTCGGGAATACCGTTCTACGTTCGGATGGCCCGCGGGCAGGTAATCGGGGCCAAGGAGGAGCCGTTCGTGCAGACGGCGGTCGCCATCGGCGCCGGGGATGCCCGAATCATGTTCCGCCACATCATTCATCGGGTGATGCCCCCCATCCTGGTGATGATGACCATCCACGTGGCCGGGGCGATCTTGGCCGGGGCGGCCCTGAGTTTCTTGGGCTTGGGTATTCCCCCTCCCACCCCCGAATGGGGCAACATGATCCAGGACGGACGCCAATTCGTGGCGCTGTCGTGGTGGATGGCATTTTTCCCCGGCGTGGCTCTGGCCATCACCGTGTTCGCCACCAACCTGCTGGGGGATGGGCTGAGAGATGTGCTGGACCCCCGATCCAAAGGAGAACTGATCAGATGATGAACCGGAAAGTGGCAGTGGTGACCGGCGGGGCCTCGGGCATAGGAAGGGGATGCGCGCTTCGGCTGGCCGCCGATGGATACCGGGTGGCGGTGATCGATATCGACGCCCCGGGGGGACAGCAAACCGTGGAGCGAATAGGGAGAGACGGGGGGGAAGCGTTCTTTCTCGAATCCGACATCGGGGAACCGGACGCCTTTCCGCCGATCGTGGCGGCCGTGGCGCAGCGTTGGGATGCGTTGCACTTGCTGGTGAACAACGCCGGCCTCGATTACCACGAGCCGTTGGCGGAGATGAGCGTGGCGGACTGGGACAGATGTCTGGCCGTTGATCTGCGCAGCGTGGCCTTCTCCGCGCAGGCCGCGGCGGCGCTAATGGCGGAATCGGGAGGAGCCGCCATCATCAACGTCGCGTCGGTGATGGCCTGGTACACCTTTCCCGAATATTCGGCCTACACCGCTTCCAAAGCGGGACTGATCGGTCTCACCAGAACCCTGGCCCTGGAACTGGGACCCCTGGGCATCAGAGTCAACGCCATCGCGCCGGGTTTCATCGACACCGGCGCCTGGGAACGGGTGTTGGCCACCATGGAGAACGCCAAGGAGTTCGCGGCCTCGGTCTCCGCCCTCCATGCCCTGGGCCGGAGAGGAAAACCGGGCGATATCGCCGGAGCGGTGGCGTTTCTGGCCAGTGACGATGCGAGTTTCATCACCGGCCAGACCCTGGTGGTGGACGGCGGCCTTACCTCCCAATTGCGCACTCCCTGACCACCTAACTCCTTCGGCAACCCGGAGCCATTGGCCCACGAGGTCGTTTTCCATGGGGACGCCGACCATCGCCTCGTGAGACGAGTCTCAGCCAAGGTATATGAGAGTCCGAGGTTTCTCTCCGCCTGATCGGTGGATCGAAAGGGCGATCCTACGCTGGCCTGCGGCTCGACTGGAGCAACATTAGAGCGAGCCGGGTTTATCTATCCGAGCACGGCCACCAGTGCAATCAACAGCGAAACAAAGGAGAATCCGAAAGCCAGCCAACGATGCATGCTTCTCCTCAGATCCGCTAGGTCTTCCCGCCCTCTCGACCCGCAGGTCAGCTATCTCCGCCCGCAACTCCATCTTGAAGTCGGCCATCTCCGCCCGCATCTCCGACTTGAAGTCGGCCATCTCCACCCGCAACTGGGCTATCTCGGCCCGTAACTCGCCCGCCAGCTCGGCCACCTCGGCGCGTACCTTCTCTATCTCCACACGTACTTCGTGGATCTGGTCCGCTAAATCAGGACCCCGCCCTTCCGCGGTCTCCACCCGGACAGGCGCCTCCGACGCCAGTCCCACCGGGGGGCCTCCAGTCTGCAATTCGGGTCCTGCCATCGCAACCCTCCTTTGTTCCTACGGCGTCCTCCACCAGACGCCTTCTCAACCCAATATAAGGCACTGATGGCGCATAGTCAATCGATTTTGTCAACGACTTTTGCCAGGGCCGGATCAAAATAACGCGGGCTTCCGGCAAGGCTGGACAGCCGCCTCACACGTTTTCGACGGAGTGAGCGCTCCCTCACAGGCTTAAACCGCCCTTGCGCCAAGCAGTGATGTAGTTCATGCAGAATTCATCCCGCCCCAGCAGAACATCCTCAGCCAGGCGGTAGGACTCAGAGTCCCGGTCGGTGGCGAAGACGTCGGCCAGGGGGTTCATAACCGGATCGATAATGCCGCTGTTTGCTCCGGATTCGACCGCCAGATTGATGAAGACGGCATTTATCAACTTCCGGGCCGGAATGCCGAACGAGACGTTGCTCATGCCTCCGGTGATGTGAATGTCGGGACCGTAACGGTGCCGTAGGGCGCGGATCGCGTCGAGAGTGTGCAGACCAAAGGAGCTGTCCACCGAGATGGGAAACACCAGCGGATCGACGAAGATGTCACCGATGCCGATCCCTGCCGCCAAGGCCTTCTCCACCATTTGGGAGGCGTTGTCGATCCGCTGGGCGGCATCAGAAGGCATGCCTTCGGCCCCGGCCGCGGTGACGATCACCCGCGCCCCGAAGTCCGCCGCCAACTGCACGGCCTCGGTTCGCTCCAACGACGCGGAGTTGAGCATTGGGCGCCCACCGCCCACCGCGGCCGCCAGACCGGTCTCGATTACCGAGATGTCGGAGGAGTCAACCGAGATGGGCAACTTGGTCGCCGATCGAACATAATTCACCAGCCAGGTCATGGCCTGGCGTTGGTCGTCGGTTCGAAGCGAAATCTCATCCACATTCACATCCAAATAGTGGGCCCCGGCCCGCTCTTGATCGAGCACCACCCGCCGCAGGTACCGACGGCCGGTGTCGGCCTCCTCGCCCTCGCCCATGGCGGCCTCCACTGCCAGGGCGATGTGCTTGACCCGCCCCTCCCGATAGGCCTGAGTGGCCCGCATGGAATCGGAGATCGGAAGGAGACTCGGATACCCCTTCTCAGTCACAAAGACGACTCCCTCCACTCCCCCTCGAGTCGCCACTCGCTTGCCCTTGCGCAGAACAATCCGAGTGGTGTGAACATTCTCACCGATCACCGTGAAAACTGGGCTGTTCATGTGGATGCCAGTTGCGGCACAAGACCAGGATGGGAGAGAGCGGTCGGCATCGGCTTGAGCTGGCATCCCTCCACGAAGATGTCGAAGAAATCCGGGGTGGTCTCCAGTTCAATGTGAGTGACCTGCTTGGCAAGTCCCTCCGCCCAGCGTCGCTTGCGGGTGGAGAGCAACAGAGCGCGGGCGCCTTCCACCGCGGCATTGCCCACCTTCACCACCCGCTCCGAAGCCACCGGTGGGATAAGACCGATATCAATGGCGTTGCCCACGTCGAGGTAGCTGGCAAAGCCTCCCGCCAGATAGAGACGGTCGAGGTCGGCCGGCTCCACCCCGGCGGTGCGCATAACTATGTACTGCCCGCAATAGTTGGCAGCCTTGGCCTGAGCGAGGTTGCTGGCGTCTTCCCGGGAAAAGGCGATGCCTCGTTCGGGCACGATGTCGATGGCGAACTGCTTGGGATTGCCCACGATGGCGCCCAGTTCGTTCATCAGTCCCAGGCGGCGGAGTTCGGCCAGGATGTCGATCAGCCCCGAACCGCAGATCCCCACCGCGGGCCGCGCTCCGATGGTCTGATAGGAAGAGGCGGAACCTTGCGACGAGAGCCGGATCGATTCGATAGCGCCGTCATAGGCCCGCATCCCGTAGGTGACCAGACCGCCCTCAAACGCCGGGCCCGCCGGACAGGAAGCCGCCCACAAGCGGCCGCTGCGGCTGAGGATCACCTCGGTGTTGGTGCCCATGTCCACCAGCATCTCCGTCCGCCCTTCCTCTCCCAACCGCACCGTCTCCAGGCCGGCCACCGCATCGGCGCCCACATGACTGGCCACCAGGGGTATCCCATACACTTTGGCCTGCCGATTGGCCCGAAGCCCCAGAGCCCGGCTGTCGGCCCACAGCCCGGTGTGGGGGCGCTGGCCCGCCAGGTATTGGTGCTCGGTGAGGGACTTGTACGGCATCTCTCCGATGCTCTGCACGCTCAGGCCGAACAGGATGTCGCGCATAGTGGAATTGCCCGCCACCACGATCTCATAGATGGTGGGTGGACGCCGGCCCGCCTTACGGCACAACTCCAGGGTGGCCCCGTTGACCGCGGCCACCACCGCTTTGCGAAGTTCACCATCCACTCCCGGCCGGGCCTCGTAGGAGATACGATGCATAACGTCGCTGCCCCCGAACTGCTGGGGATTCTCGAAACTGGCCACGCCCAGAGTGGCCGCGGTTTCCAGATCCACCAATTCCACCACCACCGTGGTGGTGCCCAGATCAATGGCCAGCCCGCAAATGGATTTCCGGTAGCGGTCGACGATCGTATCCCCGTACAACACCTGTTGGTCGGCCCGGGTCACGGCGGGATGAAACTCAACCGGTCGGTCGGGATCGAAGCCACTGCTTTCCACAATTCTCGGGCGTCTCCGAAGCGGAGCGAAGCTGATGGGTGGGGTGTCCCGCACCACCCGCGCCTGGCAGGCCAGACGGTAGGCGTCCCGCAGATACCGTTCGTTTTCGGTTCGCTCCGTCAGGGCCGCCATACCCCGGGTGATCTCCACCACGCACTCATGGCATTCACCGCTCCGCAGACAGGAGGTGGCTACGTCAACTTCCAGATCGTCGGCGTAATCGAAGATGGTCTTGCCGGTCACCTGCGGACAAGACTTTCCTCCATGGGAAACGGTCACTCTTCGCGGTTCTCCCCGGGACGGGTTCTCCGGCGGCGTTGGGCGTCTCGTTTGATCCTCACGATCCTTTCCCGGGTCCTTTTCACCGCTCGGGGGTTGGACTCCCAGGCGCTGCGATAGTCAAAGTTCCCGTCGTGCCCGCAGGCCAGATCATCGGGTTCCCCCTTATCGGTGGGAAGTTGGTTGCGACATCGAAAGAGCGCCGTGCACAGGTCGAACCGGTCCCGGTAGGGACACCGAGTGAGGATCGACTCCTCGGCATGAGAGACGATGTCAGAGAAAACAGCGGCCATCCGATCGAGGCGTTCTTGGAAGGCTTGCCTATCCGAGTCGGACATGTGGGCCCGTCAAGAGACCTCTACCGCAAGTTTCTTGGCCAACTCCACACAGGCCAGAGCATCTTTCCCGTAGCCGTCGGCGCCAACGTCCCTGCCGAATTCGAGGGTGACCGGTGCGCCACCCACCATGAAACGCACCGAATCCCGCAGGCCTTCGTCCTTGAAGGCCTCCACCGTTTTCGCCATGTTGGGCATGGTGGTGGTGAGCAGAGCGGACATGCCGATTATGTTGGCGCCGTGCTCTCTCACCGCTGCGATGAATTCCGCAGGCTTGGTGTTGACCCCGAGATCCACCACTTGGAAACCTCCGCCCCGCAACAGCATGATGCACAGGTTCTTGCCGATATCGTGCAGATCCCCCTGCACGGTGCCCATGATCACCGTCCCGATTGGTTCCACCCCGGAGGCGGCCAGGATGGGTTCGATGTGAGCCATCCCCGCCTTCATCGCCCGGGCGGAGATAAGGACCTCGGGAACGAACACGTAACCCTCTCGGAATTTGATGCCCACGATCCCCATCCCGGCGATCAGCCCGTCATCCATGATCTCCAAAGCCTCCACCCCCTCGTCCAGAGCCTGTCTGGTCAGACGGTCCACGGTGGTCATGTCCCCGTCAATCAGGGCGGCGGCAATGTCCTGCATGAGCGGCGAGGCGCGACTGAAAAGCGCTATGTTCCTCTCGATCTCTTCGGGCACCTCGAGGAACTCTTCGATCTCCTCCCGGATGAACTCATTGGCTATGTCGGATAGTTCAAGCATCGGGTGTCGTCCTGCATTTAGTCATCTCCCAACTCACTCTCCAGCGCCTTCGGCGGGAGGATCATGCACCACCAGGCGACCGTCGGGCCGGTGGGCGTTGGAGTAATCGCGAGCCGAGTTGGTCAGGGCCCGCAATACCTCCATCTTGGTTCCCAACGGTACCGATCCTTCGGGAGCGATGCCGTTCACTCCGGCTTCCAACACCTTCATACATGCCTCGTAGGTGTCGTCATAGGTGCCACTGAACAGGGTGGTAGGATTGTTGATGTTGCCCATCAGGGACATCCGGTCACCGGTGATGTCCTTGGCCACATGGGGATCGACCTGTGACTCGAAATGAAAGCAGTCCCAGCCGGCTTCCGCGAAGTAGTCGATACGGTCGGTGGTCTCCCCGCAGCAGTGAAAGATGCTCGGCCCCCCCATCTCCACGGTTACCTGCTTGTGCATCTCAAGAAGAAAATCACGGTAGGTCTCCGGACTCACCAGTTCGCGGTTGGCGTGATCGGCCCACATGATGGCGTCGGCGCCGGCTTCCAACTGGGCGTGGGCCGACATCATGCAGGCGGGAAGCATCACCTCGAGGTAGCGGCGGATCTTGTCGGGATCCAAAATGGTGTCCATTAGATAATTTTCGATCCCCACCAAGTGATATCCCACCGACCAGGGGCCGTACACCTTCCCCACAATCCCAACATCGGGATATCGTTTGCGGAGCAGCCGAATGGCCCCCAGCACCGCCTGGAAAGAGGGCCGATTCAGATAGTCGGAGGGAATCTTGAAGTCTTCGGGATCGGTGAGCACATGATCGCTGGTGGCCGGCCAGTTGTCAACGGTCCCCCACCAGGTGGCTGCATCCAAAGCATCAGCCTCCAACTGGGAGTGGAACACCGGCATGATGGTGTCCAGGCCCAGTTCCTCATAGGCGGTGGCCGCCAAGCGGGCCATCTGCTCCGCGTCCAGATGCGCCTGCGGAAACCAGGCATCGGCGATCTCCATGGATTCCAGGGTGATCACCGAACTGAGCGTCATGGCGGGAATCTTGTCCACCCGCCCGCCGTACAGCGCCGACAAGAACCGACGGCGGGGAGTCATCCACTCACCGGTCAGTCGAGCGAAATTCTCACCCCGAAGCTTTATCTTGGCCGGAGAAATGGCAAGTCCTTTCCGGTGCCCACCTCAGTGAAAGCTGGGTATGTTGGGAAACTCTGACTTCCGATTATATAACAGATGACAACGCCGGCTGTAGAGAAGGATAGTTCGAAAAGCCGCTCTTGTCAGCCGCCCCGCGCGGCCATAACTAGTATCGGATCAAAGTTCGTGTTCAATAGAAGGAGCATCCGAGATGACGCACGTCCCAGTTAACCACATCACCTCCGACGCCGAGCGTGCCCGGCGCTATGCGACCCTACGAGAAGCCATGGCTGGAGCAGGCATGGATGCCTTTGTGATCTGCAGCCGGGGCGACGAGTTCGTGCGGGGACGGGTCCAGTATGTGAGCGACATCTTTCAGTGGGCGGGACGTGGCTTTGTGGTGCTTCCCATGAAGGGAGAAGCCACCTTTGTGACCGATCCCCTGTGGGGTACCGGGTTTGCAATGCAGGGCATGTGGCTCAACGACTATCGCCAGCCCGACGACGCCGGAACCGAGATCGGAGCCATCCTGTCGGATCATGGCCTGGCCGCCGGGACCATCGGAATTGTGGGACTGGCCGACATCACCTCGGTGGCCGACTACAACAGCATGCGGGCGGCTCTTCCCAACGCCAATCTGGTGGACGCCACCGATCTGTTCGACGATGTGCGGGCGATCAAGAGCCAGGAAGAAATCGACACCACCATCCACACCGGCAACATCATGCGCCGGGTGTTCAGCGCCTTGGAAGCGGAGATGCGCCCGGGTGTCCAAGAGGTGGATGTGCTGTCGGAAGCCCATCGCCTGGCTCGCCAGCTGGGTTGCCTGGAAGGGATCGCGCTGATGGGACGGGCGCCGTTTGCCTGCTTCGGGCCGGGAACCAACGGGGTAATCGAGGAAGACGACGTGATCGTGATCGACCTGGAGTGGGGAGGTCCGATGGGTTACTGGGTCGAAGTTCGCCGGGTGTACAGTTTCAAGCCCCCCACCCCGACCCAAAAAGCCTTCTGGGAGATGCGAGTGGAGAGCTTTGAGGCGTGCGTGCAGGCCATGAAAGCGGGGGAGTCCTCCGAAACGGTGCTCGACGCCCGCGACCGGGTCTATGACGCCTGGGGTTATTCGGCCATGGGCGCCAACTCTTACACCGCCCACGGCATCGGTGTCGATTCTCTGGAGCCGCCCTGGGTGCCGGGCAAGGAACGGATCATGCAGGAGAACATGATGATCAACCTGCATCCCGCCATCGGATTCGAGGATCCGCAAGTGGGCGCCGCCCTGGGTGGGATCAGCATCGCCGACAACGTGCTGGTGGGACCCGACGGCGGGACCCGGATGGTGGACCAGAGCGACGAATGGATCGTGCTCGACGCCTAAGTCCTCAATTCCGACAGTCATTACCAACTCCCAAGAGGCCGGGGCCTTCCCACCCCGGCCTCTTCTGTTAGGCAGGGGTCAGGGCAGACCGAGGTCACCTTCTCGCCTGCCCCTTTTCCCCCCTGGCAAGCGCCATGACGTTAGGCGAGTTGCTGAAGTCAGCGGGGAGACTGCAGATAACCCCCCCGAAAGAACCCCAGAGCGCGCCTGTGGGTTTCTTCGAAATCCAGCTGCTCCACCTCACCCAGATAAATGACGTGGTCTCCCCCTGGAATAGCATTGACCACCCGGCATTGAAAGCGTGCCAAGAAGTCATGCAAGAGGGGAACGCCGCCCAAACCCGGGGTCCAGGCAGTTCCTCGCAGCTTGTCGGTGCCCGACAGTTCGCTGCGGGCAAACCGTCGACACAATTCTTCTTGGTGAGCACCCAGAATGTGGGCCGCATAGCGCCCGGAACTTTCCAGGGCGCGGTAGCTGTCGGCGCCTCGATCCACCGAGACCGAAACCAGCGGTGGCTCCAAGGAAACCGAGGTGAACGAATTGGCTGCCATCCCCGCCGGTCCGGTCTTGCGATCGATGCTGGTGACGATAGTCACTCCGGTTAAAAACTGTCCACAGGCCCTGCGGAAAGTCAGGCTGTCGAATCCGGGCGCCTGTGCGGGTGATCCTTCAGAATTCATGCCGTGCCTCTACCTTACCGGCCGGTTCTGCTGCCGGCGCCCGCCTATTCAGGACATATGAAACTTGGGGAGAACTGTCAACCCAATCCAACCGCAATCAGGTCGTCGGCCACAATAACCTCCCCGGTATAGCCCCCGCATCGAACGTCGTCCTCAAATCCCCGCCGTTCCTCCTCGGTAAGAGGCTCCGGAATGAGGTGAGTTAGCATCAAGGCAGGAATCCCCAGCGCCTCCGCTTGCGCGCCGATCAGCAGAGTGTCGGCGTGATAATCGAGCACGAAGTGCAGGTACTTGGGGCGAGCCCGGATCAGGTCAAACCGCATCGCCTCATAGATGAGCACATCGGCGCCATCGGCCAAAGCGGCCACTTCCGGGCAAACCAAGGTGTCACCGCTGATCGCCACCACCCCATCCGGCGTCTCGATCCGATAGCCCACCGCCGGCGTGACCGGCTCATGACGCACTGGTCCGGCGATCACCCTGACGTCTCCCCGAGACCACACCTGCATTGGGCCATCACTGACTTCAATAGGCATCACCTCGATACCGGGGCGGGTTCCCCGCTCGGTATGGGCGCTCCGCACTGCCAAGTCGCGCTCCCAAGGGTCGAGCATCTTCTCGATGAACTCAACCGCCGGCCCGGTGGGCGCCAAGATCGGCAACGGTGGCAACTCGTCGAGTCGATCCATAATCCACCGAGACATAACCAGATCATCCAACCCACTGACGTGGTCACTGTGGTGATGAGTGACAAACACCGCATCCAAGTCAACCGGTTCCAGTCCCACAGCCGCCAACCGCATGGTGGTGGCCCGACCCGCATCGAACTGCAGGGCCAAGTCCCCGGAATGCACCAACACGCCCGGACCCGCTCGATGAGGCGAAGGAACGGGCATCCCCGTGCCCGTGATCGTCACCGTAGTAGCCAAACCAACCACACCATAACGCTGCGCAAGGGCGGAGGGCCTAATTCGAAACCTCCTCCACAGACACCCACCATGGAAAGCGTCAAGGCCCCCACTTTCACATGAATGTGTAAAACCCACTTATAATATAAGTATGGATTTCACACCTAGCCAAGAGGTAAACCTCCTACGATCTTGCCTGCCGGTGGTGCGGCAGGCTCTTCAGGATGGAATTGACTACGCCAGCGAACTGCAACCCGACCCTGAGCATCGAGACCAGTACTTCTGGAGTCATGCAGCTCGTTACCAAGCCCGGCAGTTTCTTAAGGGCAAGGCTGGATCGAATTGGGAGGTAGTTGAGGGTGTGCCGACTTCTGGAATTCACTTGTCGATCGGAGGCCTTACCAAAGTAAGGGTCTTGAGATCGGTGCATGGATCGACTCCGCCGCCTGGAGCCAACCGGCAACGTCGATTGGCTTGGTCGCAGAGAAGTTTGCCCGGAATGGGTCAGCCTGACACCATGATCCTTGATTGGTCTACGGACCAAGAAGACGCTCTGGTCATGAACTTGGGCCTACCTCAAGGTGTCTGGCATTACCGCAGATCCCCTCAGTTGGCTTGGCGTGTTCCATTGCCCTCCCGCGACGATTTGGCTGACTTGGCTTTTGTTCCTGACCAGGAGGCTGACGAGTTGGTGAGGATAAGAATCCATGAGACAGAAATGGATGTCGGATGATCGGAGAGCGGGTGCGCATTGCCCGCCATTATCTCGGTATGAGCCAAACCGCCCTCGCCCACAGCGCCGGGGTGACACAGGCAGCGATTTCCCTGATAGAACGAGGCGGCCCGGTTAAATACGACACGCTCAGGGGCATCAGTACGGCCACCGGATATTCAGTGAGCTACCTGAGAAGGGGCTGTCTCCCTGAACTACCGGATTTGACTCTGCAGTTCCGGAAGCGTTCTACGGCGTCCCAGGGAGAAAGGAAACGGCTTCGGGCCTACGTTCGCCATGGTTTGGAACTCTGGCTTAGCCTGGAACGAATTCTGGATCAACGGGAACTGGCAGCAGTGCCTCCTGTTCATATCCGACCCAGCTCGGATTTGATTGATAAAGAGGCCATTGAGAAGCTAGCCCTTAGCACCCGCCGGCAGCTAGCTGTTGCCGCCCACGATCCGATCCCAAATGTCTTGCGGGTAGCTGAGAGAGCGGGTGTAATTGCTTTCGGAGCTTCGTCCATCCTCAAGCATGACGCCGTTTCGGCCTGGCCGGACCGTCCTTTCGGGCGGCCCGTGATTTGCTTCGCCAAGGGCCGTCCGGGCGATCGCCAAAGGCTCAACGTGGCTCACGAGATTGGGCATCTGCTACTGCACCAATATCGCTATGTCGAATCTAAGCAGGCCGAGAGAGAGGCATTCAGGTTTGCCGGCGCGTTTCTCATTCCCAAGCAATCTGCACTGGATGTCATCGTCCCGCCGGTAACGTTGCGGTCTCTGGCATGGACAAAATCCCAGTGGGGGGTCTCCATCGCCGCATTGGTTCGCCGAGCTTACGATTTGCAAATCATTGGAAGTCACCGCTACACCTCTCTTATGAAGCAGCTCTCGGCTCGCGGGTGGCGTAAAGAGGAGCCTGTCAAGGTCAATGAGGAGCGTCCGGTTCTTCTGTCCAAGATGCTCCGACTCGTGCATGGCAACGATCGTCCGGCAACTATTGTCAGAAACTTTGGCTTGTCGCCCATGGCGGCCCGCGAGCTGTTGAGCTAAGCCTCACAGGGGAACCCATGGCTGCCGCAGATTTGGTCGATGGCGCCTCCGGGGGAGACCGCAGGCATCCCGCTCCCCCCACCGGTGTGCAGACACACCCTGCATAGGTGTCACAACCGCCTGCTTTAATCGGGCACATAGAACAGGCACAGAAGAAATGAGAGAGAAGTCATGAGTAGGAGCTTGGAAGAAGGAACGGAGAGAATCTACGCGGCTGCCCAGCAGTGGGTCGACCGGGCTCTACGATCTGACGATTCCCTGTTCACTCCTGGCGAGCCCATCTGGTCTAGCCAATGGCTCGGTGAACTACGAGAGCGGTTTCTGAATCAACCGGACGACACCAGTGACCGTTTTCCCGTGAAACTGAAACGGCAGTTGGAGGACAGCCCGCCCGAGGTCTACCAACTTATGGCCGAAGTGCTGTACATGCATTTTCTTTTCGTTCATCAGAGCTCGATGAGAGCCTCCACCAAAAGAAAGCAGATCAATCAGGTGTTGGGATGGTCGGAGAAACGTGTAGCCATTCCCAGCGACTTGGATGTTGCTCTCGCTCCCGGATTAGGCGGCGTAGGGCAGGGGTTTTTCTCCTACCGACCATGGCAAATCGGTTTCCTCATCGAATTCGCAGAGCAGTGGAAAACAAAGAGTCCCGATGCGCAGAAAGCAATGCTCGCCAACCCTTGGGCATTCAAGCACTCTCTCTACTTCCCGCCAAGAAGCCTTTTGCTGGGGCAGCAGGCGAAAGGCGACGGACCATTCCGCAGTCAACGCGAGATGCTGCTTCACCTCGTGTTTCCTGACACTTTCGAAAAGGTTCATTCGGTTGAACAAAAACACCAGATTGCTGATTCGTTTGCGGATCTGGTCGCAGAGCACACCGTTGATGTAGACCGACGGCTGCAACAGATCCGCCGTGGGATTGAAGCAGATTCGGGAAGGCAAATCGACTTTTACGAGAAGCCCATTCGCCAACGATGGGACCCGTCGGCCAAGAGTCGGGCGTGGGACGACTTCGTTGAACTTGCAAAAGCCCACTGGGAAAGCGAGCAGGTGGACCCGGTAGAAAACAATTACAAGATCGCGATTGGCCTGAAACTGGCCAAGGCGCGGAAAGCGGTGCTTAAAGGTCAAGACAACTGGGCCGACCTGATGAAGAGCGGGTTGAGCGGAAACCTGATCTATCCTATCCAGTTGGCAAGACTCAAGGATTGGGTAACCGAGTCCCCTGACAGCGCTCTGCGATCCCTTCAGGCCATCTGGACAAGAGATGAAGTCTCCATTTCGACGCGTATCAGCACTTTTTTGGAACTGCTTCCCCCATCGGTGATAAGCGGTCCTGGCACCCGAACCACGGTCACGTCCCAGTTCCTGATGGGCGTCGATGTCTATCGCTATCCACCGTTCAGAATCACCTTGTTCAACGACACATACGATCACATCGGATACCAACGTCCGAACAAGACCGCCGACGAGGTAACGCTGTACGACCACGCTCTTGGTTTCCTCGACCGTTTCATTGAAGAAGCGGGTGAGCGTGGGTTGGATTTGCGACACCGGCTCGATGCTCAGTCACTGGTCTGGATGATCATTAATGTGCCCCGGCCACCGTCACCCAACGGAGAGCCGCCTGGTCTGGAGGGTCTCGCAACGGACCTATATCTGCCCGTTGACTTCTTGAAGGAAATCGACACCTTGCTCAAAGAGAAAAAGCAGGTCATCTTCCAAGGACCGCCGGGGACGGGAAAGACCTATGTGGCTCAGAAGCTGGCGAAGAGTCTGGCGGGAGAGACTGGAAGCGTCACTTTGGTGCAGTTCCACCCCTCCTATGCCTATGAGGACTTCGTCCAGGGATACCGTCCCTCACTGGTGCAGGGGCAGCCGGGTTTCCGTTTGCAGGATGGTCCGCTGCTAAAAGCCGCCCGACGCGCCAGAGAAGATCCAGATGCGAATCACTTCCTGGTGATTGACGAGATCAACCGCGGCAACCTCGGCAAAGTGTTCGGAGAGCTGTACTTTCTGCTGGAGTACCGCAACGAGAAAATGAGACTGCAATACCAAGGCGAGGACGATTCCCCCTTCTCGCTTCCCGGCAACCTGTACATCATCGGGACCATGAACACGGCTGACCGGTCGATCGCGCTGGTGGATCTTGCCTTACGCAGACGGTTCTATTTCGTGGAGTTCCACCCCGACGAGGACCCCATAAAGGGCTTGCTCCGCCGGTGGTTGAGCAAGATGGCGCCGGACATGGGGTGGGTGGCTGATGTTGTTGAGCAGGCGAACCGGAAGCTGGCAGATGATCGGCACGTCGCCATCGGACCCAGCTACTTCATGGGAACGGATGAAGAAGGAAATGCCTTGGTAACCGATGAGACCTCGGTACGCCGCATCTGGAAACACAGCGTTCTGCCGTATGTCGAGGAACATCTATTCGGAGCCCTCGACAACCTGGACGAATGGAATCTCGACAAACTGCGGAAGCACGCCGGTCCCTCGACTCAAAGAGGTGGTGACCAAGGGGAAGATTCGACCGAGGCTGATGCGTCGGATTGACCTGCAGGAGCACGCCCGCAGCGAGGATCCGTACCCGCTCTCGGCCGTCGAGCGGCGCCAACTTCGGGAATCCTGCCGTGTGGCCCTCGACCCCGCAGACCAGGAAGGTCAGTTTTTCCTGACGCCGGGATCAACCGTCGGCGCGCTGGAAATCGGCGACCTGTCCATTCTTATACAGCCCAAAATCGGCATCCCGCAGCTGTTGTCCCTGGCGTGCTATGCCATGGGTGCCGTCGAGCATCAAGACCTGCGGATGTTCGATTTCAAAAGGGACGAGGCCCTTCCCGACATGCTGGCGTGTGCCCTGTCGGACGCGGCCCGTCGGGCGTTTCGTAGGGGTCTGCTGCATGGATACCGCACCGAGGAAGACACACTCTACGGGATACGGGGGCGCATCCGGTTCGATGATCAGCTGCGCCGCCGGTTCGGCATCGCCATGCCGGTCGAGGTGCGCTACGACGAGTTCACCAATGACATCTTGGCCAACCGGCTGGTCAAGGCGGCGACCATGCAGCTGGGAGGGATGCAACTCCGCTCGCGGGAAGCACGCCGGGGGCTGGGTTGGGTCGGCGGGATGCTGGCCGACGTGTCGTGGGTCGACTTTCCGCCCCGCCAGGTGCCGGAAGTGGCCTTTGACCGGTTGAATGTGCACTACCGGATGGTGGTCGAGTTGGCGAGGCTCGTCCTGCGGTACAGCGCATACCAGTCCACGCGGGGCGAAGTACGAGCCTCCGGGTTCCTGATCGATATGAACCGGCTATTCCAGGAGTTTGTGACGGTAGCCCTCAGAGAGGCGTTGGGAGTCCCCGAGCGCATCTTTCGCTCAGATAAGGGTCTGCCCGGCATCACCCTCGACACGGACGCGCGGGTTAGGCTGAAACCCGATCTTTCATGGTGGGAAAACGGGGCCTGCTTGTTCGTGGGTGATATCAAGTACAAGCGTCTCTCCGATGACCGGGTGCCTAACGCAGACCTGTACCAGTTGCTCGCCTACACCACCGCTCTTGATCTGCCGGGTGGGATGTTGATTTACGCAAAGGGTGAGGCCGAACCTTTGGTCCACCAAATCCGGCATTCCGGAAAGTGGCTTGAAGTAGTGGCGTTTGATCTGTCCGGCACTCTTGATCAGATACTGGCTCGCGTCAAGGAATTGGCGGAAAAGATCAAGAGCAGGCGTAACCAGGCCCGCACCCTCCGACCCGCCGCCTGATATCACGCTATGGGCCGCCGACCTGGTTCAAGGGTCGACCAAGGCTTCGGCAGGGAATCGCTACCAGAGAACGCGTGTTCCGAAGAGCTTAAAGGCGGCATCTTTGGTGACCAGCGTCAGTATCTCTATCTCGCTTTGGGAGGCCAGCATACGGTCAAAAGGGTCCCGGTGATCCACCTTATAGGATCCCGCCCGGAGACAATGCAAGTGACTTATTGGAAGGTGGCGGAAGCCATCCGCCATCACGAGTTCGTGATATCTGTGCACCGCGTCGGGAGCGTGGCCAAGTCTTCCCAGCCGGTGTAGCGTGGCGATCTCCCAGGCACTGGCGGCGCTGACGTTGACCTCCACGGCAGGATCGGAGATAGTCTTCCTCGCTTCCATGGAAAGTCCCTGATCATCAGTCCACCACCACAGCAGAGCGTGGGTGTCCAACAGCAACCTCATTTATGCCCCTTCCCAGGCATCCAGTTCAGCCGGAGAAAGGGGAGCAAGGATCTCCGGACCCACGTATTGGTCTTTGAGTCGCCCTGGACGGCGATTGGCGATTGGTGGCGGTAGAGGCCCCAACACCGCGTAGGGCTTTCCCGCCTTAGCCAGGATGATCTCCTCTCCACCACTTGCCCGATCCAACAATTTCGACAGATGGGTCTTCGCAAAATGCACATTCACGGTCACAGTCACAATGAACCTCCTATCCCACCCTCTGACTAAGTCCGTGAACTAAGTTTATGCTGCCGGTGGTCCGTTTTACCAAGAGGTGTCCGGATTGAGAACCCGGCTATGCGTGTTATCCCCCCTAAAAGCCGGATACTCGTCGGGTGCTCCAGTGCACCACCGCAATCCCCAGGGCCGTCAGGGCCACTCCGGCCACTTCGATCGAAGAAAGGACCTGACCCAACACCATCCAGGCGGTCAGAGTTCCGACGATCGGCTCGGAGGTTCCGGCCACCCCTGCCGGCCCGGGGCTGATGTGACGAACGGAACTCATCAGCAACAGGTAGGCGATCCCCATTCCGATCACCCCCACCCAGAGCACCCCTATCCACCCCCTGATGGACAGGTCGGGAATCTCAACCGGGATCACCGCCAGGGACAGGGCCGCGGCGATGGTCAGACCATACGAGCTGTAGGTCAGGGGATGGAGCCTCCTTCCCAGTCTCTCTGCGGTGATGGTCAAGGCCGCGTAGCAGATAGCCGAAATCAACCCAGCCGACACTCCCACCGGATCGGCGTAGTCGGCCGTGAAAGCGCCGGTGATCAAACCGATCCCCGCCAGGGCGGCCGCCGCTCCCAGCCAGGCGGAGTTCGGCACTTCCAAGCGCTGCACCCACCGTCTCCACATCAGCATCAGGATCGGACCCAGATATTGGATGGTGATCCCCGGGCCCACTCCCAGCCGTTCCACCGCCACATAGAAGGCATAGCTGACCACCGCCGTGATCAAACCGAGCAATACCAGCCCGCCAAGTTGCCCTTCTTGGCGCATAAGGCCCCTTCGGGCCGCCAAGGAGGACAACACCACCGCCGCCAGCACCAGTCGGTATTGGTTGAGGGCGGCCGGGCCGATGGAAGAGAACAAACCGGCCGCCACCGTGCCCGAAAGGCCAAAGAGCACTCCCCCGCTCAATGCCAGGGCAAACCCCAACCCAGGCCGTCGGGAAAAGGACTCCGTGCGGGGGGAAAGCGCCATTCCCATTCCAGAATATGCCCGAGGAACTCGGTCGGGTATCTTGTTCCCGGCGCCGGGGGTCAGCCGCAATCCCCGATGCTTCGCCCCTCCCTGATCGGTAGTCTCTGATCCGTCCCCGGAAGCGACCCGATCAGTTGGAACCACCCATGACCATCTCCGGCCCGAACGCTGCCAACTATCGCATCGGGGTCGACATCGGAGGCACCTTCACCGACCTGCTCCTGATCGACGACCGTACCGGCGAGACGGTGGTGGGGAAGGTGCTGACCACCACCGAAGATCCTTCCCGAGGGGTCGAGCAGGTGCTGGTGCAGGCTTTGGATCGCGTCGGCATCGGCGCCTCGGGGATCCGCCATCTGGTGCACGGCACCACTTTGGTGACCAATGCCATCATCGAACGAAAAGGCGCCCGCACCGCCCTGCTGGCCACCCAGGGCTTTCGGGATTCGGTGGAAATTGGACGGGAGCACCGCTACGAGTTGTACGACCTGTTCTTGGAGTTGCCCCGGCCACTGACCCCCCGCCATCTTCGCTTCGACATCAGAGAACGGACCACGGCGGGAGGCGAGTTGTCGCAGACGGTGGACGAGGAGATGGTGGGGGCATTGGCTGCCGAATTGGCCGACCGGGGAGTTGAGGCGGTGGCGATCAGCTTTCTTCACAGCTTCGCCAATCCCGCCAACGAACGGGCGGCTCGGCGGGGAGTGAACCGGGCCGCCCCGGGCCTGCGGGTCTCCATCTCATCGGAGGTGGCGCCCGAGATCCGCGAATACGAACGCGCCACCACCACCATCGCCAATGTCTATGTGCAGCCGCTGGTGGAGCAATACCTACAGAATCTGGAAGGCCGGCTGGCCGATCTGGGGTTTGGGGGATCGTTCTTCGTGATGTTGTCATCGGGAGGCATCGCCACGGTGGACACCGTCACCCGCTTCCCGATCCGACTGCTCGAATCGGGCCCTGCGGCCGGCGCTCTGGCTGCTGCGGCCCTCGGCAAGGAGGCGGGAACCGACGATCTGCTCTCCTTTGACATGGGAGGGACCACCGCCAAGCTTTGTGTTATCTCCGACGGCCGCCCGCAGGTGACCTACGATTTCGAGGTCGACCGACGGTATCGATTCCGCAAGGGTTCCGGCCTCCCGGTCAAGACGCCGGTGACCGAGATGATCGAGATCGGGGCGGGAGGAGGCTCCATCGCCCGGATCAACCAGTTGGGCCTGCTCAAGATCGGACCCGAGTCGGCCGGGTCGGATCCCGGCCCGGTGTGTTATGGGCGGGGGGGAACCCAGCCCACCGTCACCGACGCCGATCTGGTCCTTGGTTATCTTGACCCGGACTACTTTCTGGGTGGCCGTATGGCCCTCGACGCCTCTGCTGCCCGGCAGGCCATCCACTCCCAGATCGCTCAGCCCCTCGAACTGTCGGTGGAGGAAGCCGCCTGGGGAATCCACCAATTGGTGAACGAGAACATGGCCAACGCCGCCCGGGTTCATGTGGTGGAACGGGGTCGCAACCCGCGTTCGCTGCCGGTGATCGCCTTTGGGGGAGCTGGACCCGTCCACGGGTACCGGGTCGCCGAGTTGACCGGATGCCCCACCTTGATTCTGCCGCCCTCAGCCGGAGTGGCTTCCGCGCTGGGATTCCTGGTGGCCCCCTTGGCCTTCGACTTCGCGCGGTCCCACTACGCCCGATTGGATGAGCTTGATTGGGACCATCTCAACCAGATGTTTTCGGAGCTCGAAGGGAAGGGAATCCGCTTACTCACCGAATCGGGCGCCGGCATCGACGACATCACCCACGCCCGGAGTGTGGACATCCGGTACATAGGGCAGGGCCATGAGGTGGCGGTCCCGGTTCCCCCGGGACCTCTGGGCGAAACAGACCGAACGACCCTCCAAGAGAATTTCGACCATGTCTACCGGGAACTGTACGGAAGGTCCGGCCCGGAGGTGGGCCTGGAGGCCCTCACCTGGAGAGTGATCAGCACCGGCCCAAGGCCCGTTATCCGCCCGCAGGCCGCCAAGGGTCGTCACCCGGCCGGGCCAGCGCTGAAAGGGAAGAGACCTGCCTACTTTCCCGAGGGTTCAGGCTTTCAGCAGACCCCGGTGTACAACCGCTACCGGCTGCAGGAAGGCGACCGGATAAGGGGGCCGGCCATCATAGAAGAGAGGGAATCAACCGCCGTGATCGGACCGGGAGGCAACATGTCGGTGGACGCCCATCTCAACCTGGTGGTTTCTTTGGGCGGAAGAGAGCACCGGACGTGAACGGCATCAGCCCCATATTGCTGGAGGTGCTCTGGAACCGGCTCCTGGCAGTGGTCAACGAACAGCAGGTGGCGCTTCAGCGCACCGCCTTCAGCACCATTGTCAGAGAGACCCAGGATCTGGCGTGCGGGGTGTTCAACACCGAAGGTGCGATGGTGGCCCAGTCCCTAACCGGCACTCCCGGGCATATCAACGCCATGGCGACGGGGATGCGTCATCTCTTGGCCGCCTATCCACCCGAGAGGTTGTCAGACGGAGATGTTCTGCTCACCAACGACCCTTGGATGACCGCCGGGCAGATCAACGACATCACCGTGGCCACCCCGGTGTTCAGAGCGGGCCGGATCGTCGGGTATTTCGCCAACACCTGCCACGCCCCCGACATCGGGGGAAGAATCCTCTCCGCCGAGGCCCGAGAGGTCTACGAAGAGGGGCTGCGCCTACCCATCATGAAGCTTTTCCGGGCAGGGCGGATCAATCGGGATCTCATCAAGGTGATCAGAGCCAATGTCCGCACCCCCGACGAGACAGTGGGTGATCTTTATGCCCAGACCACCAGCAACGAGGTGGGCGCTCGGGCGCTTCTTCAATTCATGGATGAGTTCGATCTTGATTCCATCGACCCGGTGTCAGAGGAGATCATGGATCGCTCCGAGGAGGCCATGCGTAAGTCCATCGAGAGCATTCCGAACGGCGTTTACCGACACGAAACTTGGAGTGACGGGTTCGAGAAGCCGATCAAGATCAAGGTTGCGGTGACCGTTGAGGATCGGGACCTCCACATCGACTTCGCCGGGTCATCCCCCCAGAGCAAACGAGGCATCAACGTGGTGTTCAACTACACCCATGCCTACGCCTCCTTCGCTATCAAGGCCGCGGTGAGTCCCGAGGTTCCTCACAACGAAGGCGCCTTTCGCCCGGTGCACGTCTCGGCGCCACCTGGTTCGATTCTCAACTGTCAACCGCCGGCCGCAGTGGCTTCCCGCCACATTCTCGGGCACTTTCTCCCGGGGGTGATCTTCGGCGCGCTGGCCGAGCCTTTACCCCTGATGGCCCCGGGATCCGACCCGATCTGGATCAGTGTGTTCCGGGGCCGCCCTCCGGGCCGGCCGGATCTGTTCACCTTTAGCCTCTTCCAATGCGGTGGCGGCGGCGCCCGAGCCGTCAAAGACGGTCTGAGCGCCACCGGGTTTCCCAGTGGCGTGGCGGGAGTCCCCGCCGAGGTGACGGAGACCCTGTCGTCCTTGATCCAGCATCGGAGAGAACTCCGTCCCGACTCCGGCGGGCCGGGGCGCTTTCGGGGCGGGCTGGGACAGAACACCGAGATGGGCTGCGGCACCGAGGAGCCCTGGACGGTCTCGGCCATGGTCGACCGGATCAGCTATCCGCCCGAGGGACTTCTGGGAGGTGGCCCCGGAGCCAGGGGAGAACTGCTGATCGACGGAGAAAAAGAGGGCCGCCCCAAGACACTGTTGACCCTGCAGCCACACCAACGGGTGCGACTGAACCTTCCCGGTGGTGGGGGATTCGGAGACCCTTTGGAACGTAAACCGGAGAAGGTGCTGGCCGATGTGGTGGAAGGCTATGTCTCTCTCGCCGGCGCCGAGCGAGACTACGGGGTGGTCGTCCGCTACATCGGCGCGCCTGAACAGAAGGTCCGGTTGCCGGAGGACTATGAGTTGGACATGCAAGGCACAGAACAGGTCAGATCTGCCCGGCGGGCTGGCGTATAGTCAAAAGGCATGAGTTCTATGCCCGCAACCAATGCCGATGAATCCCGTGTGTGGCTGGATCGCGCTCGCATTCAAGCACACCTGGCAGAATTTGCAACTGGTAAGCACTACTGGCACGAAGCGTGTCACCATCTGGTGAGAGCGGCCGAAATGGCCATAAAGGCCGCCTATATTGCCTGTGACACACCCGTTCCCCGCAAACACGACATAGGGGAGCTGCTGGCCGATTGTCCGGCGCCAGCCGTCCGCGAACGGATAAGCGCCTCCTTTGACTGGACCAACCTTGACGAGTTCTCAAGGTATTACCTTTCGGTATATCCAGATGGGGAGACTGCTGACCAAGCGTCGTTCCTATGGTGCTCGCAGGTCTTGGGGGTGGTTATGCAAAGCGTGGAGGAAAGCTTGGCATGAGTCCTTTCGCAGTTAGCAGGCAAGCAGGCCGCAGACTCCCTCCGGAGGTCTCATTGCCGGAACGGGACCTGAGGGAGGAGCAGAAACAAGCGGAGTGGAATAAACTTCCTCCTCCGTATCCGGGCCTACCCCGGGACTACGTGGACCAGGCTCTCGCCGCCGCCCTGTTGTTCAATCCGGATAAGGTGTTCTTGTTCGGATCCGTGGCCAGGGGCGAAGACACGGTTGACTCCGACATAGATTTGCTGGTGGCGGTCGATAATCTCCCTTTGGCAAGCTGGAGGGACTGGTCACTCGCGATCAGGTGGGCCGCCCGCTCTTTCTGTCCCTTCGAGGTGGACGTGAAGATAACCGACGTGGAGGATTTGGAACGCCGCAAGGAAGTCGTCACCAGCCCATGTATGTGGGTGCGAAAGGAAGGGATACTGCTCTATGACCGAGAAGAGGAACTGTGAAACGCAATGATCCGGTGAGGGTGGGCGTCATTGGCGCCAGTCCGCCCGGTTTCGGCGACCGGGCACACCTGCCGGCTGTGAAAGCCGCGCCTGGGCTGACCCTTGAGGCCGTGTGCACCACCCGGCAGGAGACCGCCCGGACCGCCGCTCACAAGTGGGGGGCCCGGAAGTGGTATACCGACGTGGAAGACCTGTGCAACGACCCAGATGTGGACCTGGTCACGGTGGCGGTCCGGCCCCGCATGCACCATCCCCTCACCATGGCCGCCCTGGCAGCCGGCAAGCCAGTCTTCTGCGAGTGGCCCCTGGCGCTCAACACCTCCGAGGCCCTCGAGATGGCCGCTGAGGCGGCGCGGAGCAACCTTCCCACCGGGGTGGGGCTACAGGGCCGTTTTGCTCCGGCGGTGGCTTGGGCTCGGCGGCTGGTCGCGGATGGCGCAGTTGGGAAACCCTTGTCGTTTGTGGTGTCCCAGATGCTTTCCAAGTTCGATGTGGACGCCGATCGGTCCTGGCTGGTGCGCCATGAAGAAGCGAGCGGGGCCCTGTTCGTGGCCTTTGGCCACGTCATGGACTCGGTCCGGTTCATCCTGGGAAGAGCTGGCAACATCACCGCCCGCCAACTCACCCTCTCACCAGCGGGAACCTACACCGAAGGTGGGAGCTTTCAATGGCAGACCGCCGACACGGTGATGGCCATCGCCGAGTTGGCGAATGGCATGGTGGGGACGGCTCATGTCTCCAACGCCACCTCTCCCCCTCTGGGGTATTCGCTCCGAATAATCGGGGAGGAGGGACAAATCCTCCTCGGCGCTCCTTCCTATTACCAATTCAGCCCCGTTCGGGTTTCCAGGGGTCCGCTCCAGGTCTCAATGGGCCGAGACGGATCGGAAGGCCTGAAGGAGGTGAAGGTCCCCGACGAGTACTTCTCGGACATGCCCGTCACCGAAGGCCATGCGGCCTACAACGTCGCTCGAGCCTTGACCGCCTTCGCCGATGCGATCCGGGAAGACCGGCGCTTTCGCCCCGACTTCGCGGACGGGGTGGATCTCCATCGCCTACTTGACGCGGTTATGACCTCCAACCGGGAAGGCTGTGGAGTTTTTCCAACGAAATAGTGCTGGGTCGGTGTCCCAGCGTCGATATACATGAAGGTAGGTCTTCTGATCCAAAGGAGTTGGGCAATGGACTATGACCCGCCGTTCAAGCTGGCACAACGCAACGATGATGAGACTCTTCACGATCGGGTAAAGAGGCCCCACCCATCGGATCCCCAACACCCACCCCTCTACAATGGGAACCGAACCTCCCGCGGGTGTAGTTCAATGGCAGAACACGAGCTTCCCAAGCTCGGAGTGGGGGTTCGATTCCCCTCACCCGCTCTGTTCTGAGGCTGTCTCTGCTTGGCTGGTCCGCAGTTCGGCAGCCGTCCCTCCCCCCGGCGGGCGAGGACGGACCGGCATCTGAGGGGTGAATGCCGGGGACGTTGCAGGCCGACTCCCGGCGGCTATTCTCTTGGGCGGCAGTTAGCCGACCGTGGATCCTCGGAGGACAGTGATGAAAAAAGGTTCGAAGCTCGCGGCTCTCTTGGTCTCGATCATGCTGGTGCTACCGATGGGCATGACTGCGTCGGCCGCCGATCAAGGCTATCGGGACGTGGATCCCGAGAATGTCCACAGTCCGGCCATCGAGGCTCTGGGCGCGGTGGGGCTCTTTATCGAAACCGACTGCGCCGACGGAGACTTCTGTCCCGATGAGGCGATTCCCCGTTGGGTGGCGGCGGTTTGGCTGGGCAGAGCGGTGTACGGCACCCATCTGGGGCAAGACACCCCTTCGCGGTTCGGCGACCTGGACCATGAGATAGCCTGGGCCGCTCCCTACCTCGAACTCGTGGTGGAAGAGGGACTCTTTGAAGAGTGCACCACCGACCCGCTCGGTTTCTGTCCCGAGGATTCCACAACTCGCTCGGAGATGGCAACCATCCTGACCCGGGCATTCCGGCTCCAACCGGCCGGTGATGTCGGGTTCGAGGATCTGAATGAGGTCGACAACGCCGACCACATCAATGCTCTGGCGGCGACTCGCATCACCGCCGGATGTTCCACCGATCCATTCCTCTATTGTCCGTCGGCGGTGGTCACCCGCGGGCAGATGGCGACCCTCTTGGCCCGGGCCAGTGGGCTGGTGGCCCTTGCCGAGTATCGCCCGACCACCGACTCCACTCCGCTTCCCACCGATCCGGCCACCCGGATAGGAACCCTTGACAATGGTCTCACCTACTATCTGCGTCACAACGACCAGCCGGGCCGGAGCATTACCTTGCGGCTGGTGGTCAATGCGGGTTCGACCAACGAACCGGGGCCCGGTCGGGGAATTGCTCACTTCTTGGAACACATACTGTTCCATGGAACCGAGGCATACACCGAGGAAGAACTCAGCGCCACCATCCGTTCTTTGGGGGCCGAGCTTGGGCCGGACCTCAACGCCTATGTCGGATACGATCAAAGCGTCTATGAGCTGACCGTGTCAGCCGAACCGGTCGAGAATGTGGATCGGGCGCTTCATGTGCTCTCCCAAATGGCCCACGCCGCACTCATCGACCCCGACGCAGTGGTGGCCGAACGGGGAGTGGTGCTTGACGAGCTGCGGTTTAGGACCGCCACCAGCAGTGGCCAGATCTCCGCCGAATTTGATCGCATCTACACCGCTGGCACGCCGTATGAGGGCTATACCCCGATCGGGACGACGCCATCCATCGAGTCGATGACTGCCGATGACCTCAGGGAGTATTACGAGACTTGGTACGTCCCATCGAATATGGCGATCGTGGCGGTGGGAGACATGCCAACCGACGATCTCCATGCCCTCGTTGCCAAGCACTTCAGCCCCATTGATCCCGGTGTCGCCCCACCGTTCTCGATTACCGAGGTGACCCCCGACCCGGCTGCCTCCTATTACGTGGTAACCGATGAAGAACAGGGATTCCCCTTCATCTCACTTGACATCCCCATTCCTTCGGACGACTACGGAACCGTGGGTGGGGAACGCCTCCTGATGTTGGAGAGTCTGATCGAACTCATGATTCTGCACCGCCTCGAAGACGCCTTCTACCGCGGGGAACTGGCCCAGGTGGACAGCCCGAGCTTTGTGACTTTCCGCCACAATCAGGGGCTTCGTTACTACGGCACCAACTGGCAGGGCGACAATCTGGACCTGGGTTTAACCGCCTATCTCTCGGTGCTGCAGACCGCCCACCGTTTTGGCTTCACCGATGCCAACCTGACCCGCGCCGTCGATGCCTTTCTCGCCTTCTTGAGGCAGGAGTTGGAGACAGCCGTCTCAAGACAGGACGGCGAGCTGGCCGGCCTTTTCGTTGCGCACTACCTGTCCGGGGTGGACATCAGCGAACCGCAGGAACGCCACGACCGGCTCGCGGCCCTGCTGGAGGAAACAACGGCCGAGGAGCTGACCGAGCATTACCGGTGGCTGATGGACCGGTCGGGTCCGATCCTGATCGCAGTGGGCCCCGATGCCGACAGTTTGCCCACGGTCTCCGACCTGCAAGCCGCGGTGGAAGCGGCCGCCCCCCGCAGCAACCCTCCGCCGGTTGAGCCCTTGATCGACCAGTTGCTGGAGGTTCCCGAACCCGTGGCGCCGGTTGCCTCCCGACCATTGGCCGTGCTTGACGGAGTTGAATGGCAATTCGCCAACGGAGCGCGGGTGGTGTTTGCACACTCTGATATCGAAGAAGCGACCGTACGAGTGCGGGCGCGGTCTCTGGGGGGGTGGTCGACCCTTTATCCGGGTTCCCGGGCCCTCGCTTCCCGAGCGACGGAAGCGGTGTTGCGAAGCGGCTTCGGCGATCTGACCAAACTGCAAATCGACCGCTTCCTCGGAGACAGCACCGCCTCTCTGGCCGCCGTCATCGGCGAGACCACCGAGGGGTTTGGAGGGGCAGCCAACCCAGACGACTTGGAGACCCTGTTTCAGCTGTTGCACCTGGCCGTCACCGCTCCCAGAGTGGATGATTTCGCCTTTGAGGAGGCGCGGAACAGCGCCGCCATCCGCACTTCGCTGGCTGAGGTGAACCCCGGTTGGCAAGCTTGGGTAGCCTACAACGAGGCCCGTTTTGGTTCGGAGTGGCACCACCCGGTGGCCACCCGCGAGCAACTGGCCAGCATGAATCCGCAGTCCTTGTTGGACCTCTACCGGGAGCGTCTGGGCAAGGTGGACGATATGGTGCTGGCGGTGGTGGGTGACACGAGCCCCGAAGTAGTCGAACGCCTCGCCCGCACTTACATCGGAACCCTCCCGCCCGGAGACTCCGACACCTACGTAGACCGGCACCCACCCTTCCCCGAGAGCCTGGTACGGCGAGAGGTCCCTATAACCGAGGACATGAGCGCCGTGCTTGAAATGTATCACGAGAGCCACCAATCGGTGGGCCCGGCGGTGCGGGTCAACGCCCATGTGCTTCAAATTATTTTGGACGACCGTCTCACGCGGTTGGTTCGTGAGGAGTTGGGCGCCTCCTATGTTGCCTACAGCTCCATCTCCACCGCCCTGACGCCTCAACCCACGATCTATTCCGATGTGGTGTTCACCGCTGAACCGGGCGGGTTTGAGGATGCCTACCGCGCGGTTGTGGGCATCCTGACCAACCTGGCTGACCGGGGACCCACTCCCGAGGAACTTCAGCAGGCCTTGGCAGTGGCGCGGGCCGACTTCGACAAAACCAGCAACCAGGCCCTGCTCAGGGAACTGACCAACCGCCTTCATCTGGGCGAGAACGACCTGCTCACCGGCGAGATCGCCGTGGAGCAATTGGAACAGGTCACCGCCGACACCCTGCAGTCGCTCGCGGCCGATCTCTACAATACGGAAGCCTGGATCGAGGTTATCCGCAGGCCGCCGGCCTACGCGGGAGGAGTCCGATGAGTCGATCCCGGCCGGCGCCTTTGGTTCATCTGCCCCCACTGCCACCCGGCTGACCAGGTTTCACCGAAAGGAGTAACTGTGATTTTTTCTGACCGCTCGATCAAGGCGGCCCGGTTGGAAGGAAGAATCGAAATCGACCCTTTCGAGGAGTCCAACGTCCAGCCTTCCAGCGTGGACTTGCGGGTTGCCCCCACTTTCCGGGTCTTCGCCAATCACCTCTATCCCTACATAGATCCCCGTCGCCATCAGGAGAACCTCACCTCGGTTCACCAAGTGCCCGCGGACAGTCACTTTATTCTTCATCCCGGGGAGTTCGCTCTGGGGGCCACATTGGAACGGGTCCGGTTGGGAGACGACATCGTAGCCCGGTTGGAGGGCAAGTCCAGCCTGGGGCGGCTGGGTCTGATGATCCACTCGACCGCCGGTTTCGTTGACCCCGGCTTCAACGGCCACCTGACTTTGGAACTCTCCAACGTGGCACAACTTCCCATCGCCATCTATCCGGAAATGCGGATCGGACAGATCAGCTTCTATCAGATGACCACCGTCGCCGACAACCCGTACGGAAGCGGAGCAACCGGATCCAAGTACCAGGGTCAGAGCGGACCCACCGCCAGCCGCAGCCACCAAGACTTCTCCCGCTGACCGCCGGCGTCGCCATCCGCCTCGACCCGGCAGAAAGTCGGATTCTCAGTATTCGTGATCGGCCCGGCGCTGGCGGGACGGTTGCACCCGAGGCGGTTCGCCCGGTTGCTTGGGGTAGTGCGGAGGCCAAGGGGCATCTCCCAACCCGTATTCCTCCTCGTCCCGGACAACCCATTCCAACAGAGGGTCAATGTCGCCCCAGGTTGCATCGATACCGTCGGTGAGATCTCCCACTGCCCGGTAGCGTTCGGCGAACCTGTCCATCGGAAAGTCCTCAATCTCCACTTCCGGCAACTCCTCCCAGGACAGCGGCGTTGAGACATATCCCGTGGGCCGTACGCCATAAGCTGAGGAGACCGTCTTGTCCCGGGCATTTTGGTTGTAGTCCACAAAGACCCCCCGGCGCTCCTCCTTCCACCACTTGGTGGTGACCAGGCCCGGGAGCCTCCTCTCCAGCTCCCGGGCGAAAGCCAGCACCGCTCGGCGAGTATGGTGGAAGTCATAACGGCGGGCGATCCGCACATACACATGGACACCGCGGCTCCCCGACGTCTTGGGCCATCCCCGCAGTCCCACCTCCTCCAGCAGATCCTGTGCCCCCAATGCCGCCTCTTTCACATGGGAGAACCCAAAACCCGGGGTGGGATCGAAATCGAACCGCAACTCGTCGGGGTGATCGATGTCATCGGCTCGAACCGGCCAGGGGTGGAAATCAAGACACCCCAGCTGCGCCAACCGGACAACGTCTGCCGAAGTGGTGGGGACGTTCATCACTCCCGGACGCTGGGAGGGGAAGCGAATATCGACCGTCTGAAAGGGGGTTCCCCGCTGAGCCCGTTTCTGATATATGGGAGGCTGATCCACTCCCTTCAGATAGCGTTTGAGCATGGTGGGCCGGTGGGCGATCCCCCGCAGGGCCCCCTCCGCACACACCGCAAAGTGCCGGACCACATCCCACTTGGTCCATCCTCGCTCGGGGAAGACCACCCGGGAAGGACTGGTGACGCGCACCGTTTCCCCACCGACCTCCACCGTGGTAGCGTCATTGGCCATATCTACTCACGGTAACCGATCCGAGGGGGCGTCCATGTCAACAGAAGACACCAAGGCCCACACGACTCCTGATGGATACTCGGTTTTCGAGTGTTCTTTGGGGCCGGTGAGTGTGGCCTTCAACCCCCGGGGAGTGTCGGCGGTCGATTTGTTCGATGACGGATTCCGGGCGCGTTTTGAAGATCGTTTCCACAGATCCGTGATGGAAAGCGATCCGCCCCCCGATTGGGCGGCCTTGATCCGGCAGGCCTTGGAGGTGGGACAGCCCCTTGCCCTGCCGATCGATTTCGGTGCGGTGACCCCCTTCCAAAGGCGGGTTCTGATGCGGACCGCCACTATTCCCCGGGGGCAAACCCGATCCTACGGATGGCTGGCCAACCGCGTCGGTCGCCCCCAGGCAGCCCGGGCGGTTGGGCAGGCCATGGCCGCCAATCCGGTTCCGCTGATCGTCCCATGCCATCGGGTAATTCGGTCGGACGGAAAAATCGGCCACTATGGACTGGGAGGCACAGACCACAAACGCAAACTTCTTCAGATCGAAGGGACCATCGGGTAGGCCGCTCATCCTGACCTACCTCCCGCCCCGATGATCGGCAGCGGAGGTGGGTACTCTGGTGAAATGACGGGTCGTTTCACCACCACCCCCAGCAGTCGCCGCGGGTGTCAATACCGACCAGGAGCATGCTGAAAGAGATGGGGATGGGATGGCTCCCACATCTCGACCGGGGGTTCTGTCGCCGCATTCGGCTCCCATCAGGCCTTTTTCAGCACACTCCCAGGATGATGGCAGCCACCACCGCCTTGCTGATGGCCTCCGTCAGTTCGGTGGTCGCAGCTACCGATCCGGGCGATCCGATCCGACCGTCTCCGATCGCCTATGCCCGCAATGTGGGCGACACTATCTGGATGGTTGAGGCCGATGGCGGCCGGTCCGAGCAACTCACCACCCACCGCAGCGGAGATCCGGCCTGGTCACCCGACGGGACCCGCATCGCTTTCACCCGCTATGACGGGCCTACATACGACGGGGTGTGGATTATGGACGCCGACGGCCGCGGCCCGAAACGCCTCACCACCGGATTCACGGGGGGCCCGGCTTGGTCGCCGAACGGCACTCACCTGGCCTACACCGGTCCCCGCGGAATCGGGGTGGTCAATGCCGACACCGGAGCATCCCAACAGTTGACCATCAACTCCGATCGGAACCCGGCTTGGTCACCCGATGGAGCCAAGATTATGTTCTCTCGCTTTCAGCGGGGGGTGTGGGTAATGAACACCGACAGCACCGGGCAGGAACTGATCGCCATCGAGGCCCGCCATCCGGTGTGGTCACCGGGCAGCGTTCGCGTCGCCTATGTCAACCATCATTTTGAAGGAATCCATGTCATGGGCGCCGGCGGCGTGTATAAACGACGGCTCACCACCGACGGCGGCGTCTTCCCCCAATGGTCACCCGACGGGACCCGCATCGCCTATATCGGGGAGTCGGGAGATGAGATCTGGACCATCGACGCGCAGGGGGCCAATCGGAAGCATCTGGTCGCATTCGGATGGGATCCCGCCTGGTCACCGGAGAGCACCAGGATCGCCTACACCCGGCAGGACGGAATCTGGATCACCGACTCCCTGGGCCTCCACCACCGAAGACTCACCAACCACGGCGAGGACCCGGTGTGGTCACCGGACGGAACCAAGATCCTTTACACCAGCAATCACTTGGATGGCATCTGGATCACCGACTCCGACGGCCTGCACCCCCGACAAATCGCCACCGGAGGTTTTGGGCCGGTGTGGTCACCGGACGGGGGCCGTCTGGCCTACACCCGCCAGGACGGAATCTGGATCACCGACTCCGACGGAGGAAACCCTCTCCAACTTTCCCCCGAGTACACGGAGGGGCCGGTGTGGTCGCCGGACGGAACCCAGATCGCCCACACCACCCGATTCGGTGGCATCCACCTGGTCGATGCCAGTAGCGCCAACCACCGGCAACTTACTGACTTTGGGTCTCATCCGGTGTGGTCACCGGACGGCGCGCAGCTGGCCTATGCAACCACCGAGGATCACCCCCTGTGGGCATCGGGGCCCAACAGTTCCATATATGTGATCGAAGCAAATGGCGGCAATCCGTGGGTTCTGGCCTTCGACGGAGCTGACCCGGCATGGTCGCCGGACGGAACCCAGATCGCCTACACCACCCGAGCAGGCGAGATCCGCGTTGTCAAGCCTGATGGAAGAGAACACTTGTCAACCAGCCGCTTTGGGGCTGACCCCGTTTGGTCTGTGAACGGAGAGCGCTTGGCCTACGTGGGCAGCGGGGGAGGCATCTTCTCAATGAAGGCCGACGGCGGCGACCATCGCACGGTGACCCTCCAAGAAGGGGTTCATCCCCGGTGGTCGCCGGACGGTACCCAGATCGCTTACCACACCCACCGGGGATTGGCACTGATAAATGCCGACGGAAGCGACCCACTCCACTTGGCCGAATCCGGAGCGACTCCCGCTTGGAGACCGTCTCTCCTCAGATCCCAGGCCGCCGCTCACCCACCGTCGGGCGGCCCATCATGCCCGGACGACCGCCGGTGGCCAATACCCAGATTCCTGCCACTCTCGGTCCGCGTCACTTCCCAGACCCCGGAGAATGTCAGCGGACCTTTTGAAATCACAGTTGAATTCTCCCGCCCGATCACCGGTTTCCTGGCGGAGGAGATACTGGTGGTCAATGGAGAAGTCACCGCTCTGGTCGACTGCGATTGGCTGTTTCGAGCGCAAATCTCGCCGGCCTCGGTGGGCGCGGTGGTGGTGCGCATACCTCGAAACATCGCCCGAGACATCACCGGCCAACCGAACCTGTCCTCGACCCCGTTGGTGAGAACCGGCATTTCGCAAACATCCGTCTCATTGGGGGGATTCAACACCTGGGACCGCCTGGCGGTCTTGAGGAGTTACCGAGAGGAGTTCGGAGCAAGTCCACCTGCAATGGGATACACCGGCCTCATTCCCGATTGCATTGCAGGGACAACCAGCCCTCGGTTCCGAGCACAGGTAATCGGCCGCGTCAACTGGTATCGACAGATGGCGGGACTTCCCGAAGTCAAAGAACGGCTCGACTACTCGGAGTTGGCACAGCAAGCCGCCTTGATGATGGCCGCCGAGGGTGCTCTTTCCCACCGTCCCGGTCCCCGGTGGGCCTGTCACTCCGCCTTGGGCGCCACCGCCGCCGGTCAGAGCAATCTGCTGCTGGGGGCGGTGGGAGTCGAGGCCGTAGACGGATACATGAGAAACCAGGGTCCTGGCAACCGGTCGGTGGGACACCGGCGGCTCCTGCTGCACCCCCCACTATTGGAGATCGGCACTGGTGACGTCCTGGGGCTGGGAAACGGACGATCGGCCAATGCTCTCTACATACCGGGAGAGAACCTTTGGGACTCCCCTCCCGATATTCGTCAATCCCGTGGGTTTGTGGCTTGGCCGCCTCCCGGATATGTCCCGGCGGAGACCGTTGGGGGCCGGTGGTCCTTTTCAGTGTCCGGGGCCGACTTTTCCGGCGCTTCGGTGTCCGTCACCAATGATCGGGGACCGGTCACGGTGGAGATATTGAGCCGGGACTCGTCTTTTGCCGGTTCGCGGAGCGTTCCGGACTCATCCATGGTATGGGAGGTGACCGGGGATGCCGATTCCACCCCGGTGGCGGGGCCCCGCCAAGGTGACCTGTGCCTAACGGTGGCAGTCACCGGAGTCCGAGTCGAAGGCCGAGTCCAAACACCCTACGAATACGCCACCTGCATTATCCACTCCTGAGTCCACGGACTTGCGCTATCGTCTCCTAAAGTTCACCCCCCGAAGGTGAACATGGCAGGGGATTCGGCCAACTTTTCATTCTGACAATGGAGCCATCTTGAGCAACCATCCGACCTCGGCCACCCTTCCGGTCACCGATGGTCTGCTGGTGGTGGTCAAAGATGACTGCGAAACATGTCATCTGACCGTGCCGGTGTTGGAGCAGTTGCATCAAGAGGCGGGGCCTCTGTGGGTGGTCTCCCAGGACCGGGCCGGTTTTCCCCCGGGCATGGAGGTGGTGCACGACCGGGATCTGGGAATCTCCTGGCTATTGCAGACCGAGACCACTCCCACCATCTACCGGATCGAGGGAGGCGAGGTGGTCGAACGACAAACCGGATGGCACCGGAGCGGATGGGAGCGGGTGGCAGGCATCGGGGGTCTGGGGGCGGGCCTCCCCGACCAGCGTCCCGGATGCGGATCCGACACCATGCTGCCCCACAACCTTCAGCGCCTTCGGCGGCGCCACTCTCCTCACCAACTGACCTCCCGGAGGGTGGAGTTGGGGAGCTCGGAAGACCACATCGAGGCGGCCTTCGCCCGCGGTTGGACCGATGGTCTGCCGGTGGTGCCGCCCACCGAGGAGCGGGTGACGGCGATGCTGGAAGGGACCCACCTGCCTGCGGGGGAAGTGATCTGCGAACTGGCGCCCGATCTGGCCGAATGCACCGTTGAAAAGGTGGCCGTCAACGCGGTGATGGCCGGCTGCCGGCCCGAATACCTGCCGGTGGTGCTCACGGCGGTGAAGGCCGCCGCCCAGAACCGATTCAACATCCACGGCATCTCGGCCACCACCTATTTCACCGGGCCGGTGTTGGTAGTGAACGGTCCGATACGGCAACGGATCGGCATGAATTCGAGCATCAACGTGCTGGGCCCGGGCAATCGCGCCAACCTGACCATCGGCCGCGCCCTCAATCTGGTGGTCCGCAACGTGGGCGGCGCCCGGCCGGGGGGAGTGGACCGCGCAGCCCTGGGAAGCCCGGGGAAGCTGTCGTTTTGTTTTCCCGAGGACGAGGAAGGATCGCCGTGGGAATCTCTGGCGATGGAACGAGGTTTTTCCTCCGATGACTCGACGGTCACTCTGTTCGCTGGTCACGGGCCGATCGAAATCGTGGACCAAAAGTCCCGGACCGCCTCCTCTCTGGCCCGCACCTTTGCTTGGCAGTTGCGGATGGTCGGCCACCCCAAGATCGCCGGATTGTCCGACGCGATAGTGGTGATCTCGCCCGAACATGCCCGGGTCTTCGGAGAAGCGGGTTGGTCCAAATCGGTCCTCCGCCAGGAGCTTTTCTCCCTGCTGGAGCTTCCGACCGGGGAGATGGTGGCCGGCGCCGGCGGGGTGACAGAGGGGATGCCGCCCTCGGTGTCAGTTCGGCCTCGCCTGCCCAAGTTTGCTCCCGAGGGCCTTTGGTTCGTATACGCCGGAGGTGACGCGGGGATGTTCTCGGCGATAATCTCGGGATGGATCGGAGGCGCCGCCAGTTCCCAAATGACTACTCTGGCCATCGACCCGAAGGGGGAGCCCCCATGACAGCCCTGCTGGACCCCACCAGCGAACGCACTGCCCGCCAGCGTGCCCCGAGCCCCCGCCTGTCCGACTGGGCGGGAGCGACCATCGCCCTGCTTGACATCTCCAAGCCCCGGGGTGACGTATTCATAGATCGCCTGGAGGAACTGTTCACCCAACGAGGAGTCTCCACCAAGCGCTACCGCAAACCCACCTTCTCCAAACCGGCCCCCCTCGATTTGCGACAGAGAATCGCCGCCGAATGCACCGCGGTGGTGGAAGCCCTGGCCGACTGAGGGTCGTGCGCATCGTGCAGTGTGCACGATCTCGTTGATCTCGAAGACCGCGGGGTGGCCGGGGTGTTCGTGGCGTCGGACCGGTTCTCCCACGCGGCCGACATCCAGGGCAAGGCTTTGGGCATGCATCCTCATCGAGTGCTGACCCCGCACCCCATTCAGGATCGCAACGATCAAGAAATGCAGGCACTGGCCGAAGCGGCCTTTCCGGAGATTGTCGCCGCGTTGGCTGGATGAGTATCTGAAGCCTGGGGCCAGGAGCATACTGAAAAGATGGGGATGGGATGGGACCCCACACCTTGACCGGGAGCCGCAGTGGCGCCAATCGGACCCTTTTCAGTACGCCTCTAAACGGCTAGGGGGACAAGTTTGGAGCGTCTTATGGTCCGGTCCCGGGTAAGCAACGGGATGTCATGAACAACACTGGTGGCTGCGATTATCTCGTCCGCCGGGTCTCCATCAAAGTCGAGGGCCGTCGAAGTCCGAGCAATAGCCAAATCGATCGGCCACACCCGCACCCTGCTTAGCACACGGATTACTTCCCGGTCGTCCAAGTCCAGATCCACCCGACCCAGTTGCACAAGCTTGGCAAGTTCCCAAAGCACAATGGCGGAAATCGACCACCCATTACGTGCCAACAACTGTTCCTCGGAAGGCCGCAGCGCGCCGCCAACCGCGAACAGGACAATGTTGGTATCAAGATTGAGCATCGGCATCCCAATAAAGGTTGGTTGAGAAGATCTCGCCCCTCAACTCGATCTTGTGCCGCAAGCTGCCGATGAGATCCGCCTGCCCGGATTCATACGGGAGGACCCGCGCCACTGGCTTGCCGTGTTTGGTGACCACCAAGCCTTCATCATCAAGCCGATCCAACAACGCCAGACACTGCTCCTTGAATTTTGCGGCGCCAATCGTCTTCACTTCTGCCTACTTACAGTCCGTCTATCTGACCATAGTTTATGACTGGTCATATATTCTAACTACGTTCTGGAAACCTAAGGTATGAAGATGGACGGCTCCTCCTACAAACTGCCAACCGCGGGCTGAGCGTTGGCCCCTAGAGCCAGTGCCGGACTGCTGATCTACCGCCGGGCGGGCAAAGCCCTAGAGGTACTCCTGGGTCATTACGGCGGTCCGTTCTGGGCCCACCGCGATGAAGGCGCTTGGACCGTGTTCAAGGGAAGAAGCAATCCCGGTGAAACCCCCAAAGAAACCGCAGCCCGCGAATTTGAGGAGGAGACCGGCTGGGCGGTTCCGCCGCCCCCCTGGCTGCCACTGCGCCAGGTCAGAACCCCTCATCAGATCATGGACATCTGGGCGGTGGAGGCCGACTATGACCCGGCCGCGCTACGTCCGGGGATGTTTTCCCTGGAGTGGCCCGCCCGTTCGGGAAGATTCAGAGAGTTCCCCGAAATCGATCGGGTGCAGTGGTTTTCCATCCCCGAGGCCCGGCGGAAGAGCACCGCCGGCCAAAAGGCCTTGTTGGAGAACCTATCTCAGCTTCTGCATTGACCGTCACCCAACACCGGCGAGGGGACGGGGCTACGATCCAAGCAACATGGCTCAAGAACCCACCCTCCCCCAAACCGAAGCCGAGTGGCGAGAACAACTGGACCCCCTGCAATACCGGGTACTGCGGGAAGGGGCCACCGAGCATCCTTTCACCGGGGCCTTGTGGAACACCAAGACGCCCGGTGTCTATGCCTGCGCGGGGTGCGGAATGGAATTGTTCGACTCCCAGACCAAGTTCGATTCGGGCACTGGCTGGCCTTCCTTCTGGGAGGCGATGGATCCCGATGGCATCGAGACCCGGGTTGATACGTCCCACGGCATGGTCCGCACCGAGGTGCTGTGCCAAAGTTGTGGGGGGCATCTGGGACATGTCTTCCCCGACGGCCCCAACCCAACCGGGATGCGCTATTGCCTCAACTCATGCTCTCTCGACCTCAAACCAGCCACCGACGGATGAGAGGGTGAGCAGGTAGGCGTTCGCCCGGCTGAGTGCGGTTCGCGAAAAATACATCCCGGCCGGGGTTGACTTTGTCACAGCGCCAGTCCCACATTGGTGGAAGCTAAAACACCCCCGGTCCTGTCCGACGTCGTCAGGACCGCCCAGGAAACCATGATGGGGTTCCCGGCAAAAGCAGCAGGGGTCATACTTTCTTGGGACGCGCTTCCACCAGACCCTGGCCAAGCGTGTCCCAGCCAAGGTGGTGGTTGGCGGGGGTGGGCTCCCATCGGGGGAGGATCGACCCCACATTTTCGCGAGATAGCAGATGATTTCGCGATTTCCCTTTTTCTTGCCAGAGATCCCTGCTTACGCTCCCTTCTGAGTCGGATCCAGCCGGCCATTCACCGGGGTGGCAAAGGGTTCGATTTGATAATTAGGGAAAGTAGAAATATGATAGCCCCTTTGTTAGGTTGTTATTGATAGACAACCACGCAAAGGCCCCCACCCACAAACGGGGGCCGAACCTGAAAAAAATGGAGGAACAGAAAACATGGCATCCGCAGTCGGCATTGACCTCGGAACCACCAACAGTGTGATCGCCGCCCTGGAAGGCGCCGATCCGGTCATCATCGCAAACGCCGAGGGGGCGCGCACCACCCCGTCGGTGGTGGCTTTCAAAGACGGGGAGATCCTGGTGGGGGAGGTGGCCAAGCGACAGGCCATCACCAACCCCAGCCTCACGGTCCGCTCAGTCAAAAGAAGAATGGGCACCGACTGGTCGATCGAGGCCGACCAGAAGACCTACCGGGCCCAGGAGATTTCAGCTCGGGTATTGCTCAAGCTCAAGCGGGACGCCGAGGCTTACCTGGGAGGACCGGTCACCGACGCGGTGGTCACCGTTCCCGCCTACTTCAACGATGCCCAGCGACAGGCCACCAAGGAGGCCGGAGTGATCGCCGGGTTGAACGTTTTACGCATCATCAACGAACCGACCGCCGCCTCGCTCGCCTATGGATTGGACAAGGAGAGCGATCAGACCATCTTGGTCTTCGACCTGGGTGGGGGAACCTTCGATGTCTCCATCCTGGAGATCGGAGACGGGGTCTTCGAGGTAAAATCCACCAGTGGAGACACCAGCCTGGGCGGGGATGACTGGGATCAGGCGATAATCAACTGGATGAACGGAAAGTTCCGGGCCGAGCACGGCGTGGATCTTTCCGCCGACCGGATGGCCGGACAGCGACTTCGGGAAGCCGCGGAAAAGGCCAAGATCGAGCTTTCCACCGTGGCCGAGACCGAGGTCAACCTTCCCTTCGTCACCGCCACCTCGGCGGGACCGCTTCATCTGCAGTACAAACTGACCCGCTCGGAGTTCCAAAAGCTCTCCGAGGGCCTGCTCAAGCGACTGGAGCGACCCTTCCTCTCGGCTGTCAAAGATGCCGGCATCCGGACTTCGGACATCGATCACGTGGTGCTGGTGGGAGGATCCACCCGCATGCCCGCTGTCCAAGACCTGGTGGAGCGGTTGTCCGGTCGGAAGCCCCATCGGGGGGTCAATCCCGATGAGGTGGTGGCCGCCGGCGCCGCCATTCAGGCCGGGGTGCTCAAGGGCGAGGTCAAGGATGTGCTGCTCCTGGACGTAACCCCCCTCACCTTGGGAGTGGAGACCAAGGGTTCGGTGATGACCAAGATGATCGAACGTAACACCACCATTCCCACGCGGCGTTCGGAGATTTTCACCACCGCTGAAAACAACCAGTCCTCGGTGGAGATCCATGTTCTTCAGGGAGAGCGAGCCATGGCGATGGACAACAAGAGCCTCGGCAAGTTCCTTTTGACCGGCATCCCTCCGGCCCCGATGGGCATTCCCCAGATCGAGGTCACTTTCGACATCGACGCCAACGGAATAGTCAATGTCTCGGCCAAGGACACCGCCACCGGCAAACAGCAGGCCATGACCATCACCGGCGGCACCGCCCTCGGACAGGACGAGATCGATCAGATGGTCCAAAACGCCGAGCAGTACGAGGACGAGGACCGCCAAAAGCGGGAAGCTGTCGAAACTCGCAACCAGGCCGAGCAGCTGGTTCACCAGACCGAGAAACTGATGGAGGAACAGGACGAGCAACTAACCGAAGAGGAGCGAAGTGCCCTCGACACGGCGCTCTCCGACCTAAAGGCCGTGTTGGGAAATCAGAACGCCGACCCCGACGCGGTGCGCGAGAAGATGGAAGCCCTGATCTCGGCGAGCCAGCAGATGGCCACCCGCCTCTACCAGGAGGCGGCCACCCAGGCTCAGCAGAGTGAGGCCGACGACGATTCCGACGACGATGTGGTGGAGGCCGAGATCATCGAGGACGAGGACCAGTAAGTGGTGGGCGAATCCGAGAACCACGGAGCATCCGTAGATTCGGAGCGGGAGAAGGCGCCGGCCGATGAGGTTGAGGTCGTAGAGACGCTCCACGAGGGGGAGGCAGAGGCTGACGCCGATCCTCCCCCGGACCCCGCTGAATCACTGGCCAGGGCGCGGGAGGACCTGCAGGAGGCCTCCCAACGGGCCGACACCGCCCAACAGTCGTATCTGCGGGCGGTGGCAGACCTCGATAACTACCGCAAACGAATGCAGCGGGAACAGGAGGCCATCATCACCCGGACCACGGGACGGATGCTGACCTCCCTCCTGCCCGTCCTGGACAGTTTCGACGCCGCCTTGGGCCAGGAGGCCGCCCCCGACCAGGAAAGCCAAGTCTGGTCGGGCATGAAAGCCACCCACGAGCTGTTGCTGGGAACCCTGAACAACCAGGGGTTGGAGACGGTTCCCACCACCGGAGAGCCATTCTCCCCCGACCTTCACCAGCCGATCAATGCTCCCCCGGAGGGACCGGGAGAGATAATGGTCTCCGACGAGGTCCGCCGTGGCTACCGGCTCGGCGGGAAGCTTCTGCGAGCGGCCTTGGTGGTGGTGACCAGAGAGGAAGAATCCGAATAGATGAACCGAGACTGGGCGGAGAAGGACTTTTATCAGATTCTGGGGGTCAGCAAGTCTGCCACCCCCGAAGAGATCAAACGCGCCTATCGGAAACTGGCCCGGCGCTATCACCCCGACGCCAATCCCGACGACCCCAACAAAGCGGAACAATTCAAAGGGATCTCGGAGGCCTATTCGGTGCTCTCCGACCCCGACCGTCGGGGGGAGTACGACGAGTTCCGTCGGCTGGTGGAATCGGGAGGTTTCAGTGGCTTTCCCGGCGGCGGCCAAGGGGGGCCATTTGGGGGTCAGGTGAACCTGGAGGATCTGCTGGGAGGATTCGGAGATCTATTCGGAGGCGGCCGCCAAACCGCGGCCCGTAAGGGCGCCGATCTCACCGCCGGCCTGCGGCTCACCTTTGAGGAGGCGGTTGAGGGAGTGACCAAATCAGTGGCTGTCAAGGGTCCGGCATCCTGTTCGGATTGCGGTGGCAGCGGAAGCCGAGCCGGTACCTTCCCCGATGCTTGTCCGGTTTGTTCCGGACAGGGATCCACCGTGCAGAACCAGGGCCCCTTTTCCTTCAGCCGACCCTGCCACCAATGTCAGGGATCGGGCAGGATGATCCGAGACCCCTGCCCGGGCTGTGGAGGAAGGGGAGCCCGACGTCGAACCCGCCATGTCAGGGTCCGAATCCCACCGGGCATCAAGGACGGGGGAAGGATCAGAGTAAAAGGACGAGGCGCTCCGGGGCGACGGGGGGCAGTGGCGGGGGATCTGCTGGTACGGATCGACGTGGATTCCCATCCGCTTTTCGAGCGGTCGGGCAAGGACCTCAACCTGGTGCTACCCCTCACCTACTCGGAAGCCTCCCTGGGCGCCACAATGGAGATTCCCACTCTCCATGGGGTGGTTAAGCTGCGAATCCCGGCGGGAACCCCCACCGGTAAGACCTTCCGGGTCCGGGGAAGGGGAGTGCCGTCACCTCGGGGCAAACCGGGCGATCTGCTGGTGGAAGCCAGGGTAGAGGTTCCCAGGCGGGTAAACCGCAAACAACGGCGACTACTGGAAAGCCTGGCCGAATTGGACTCGGGTGATATACGCTCCCACTTTATGGTGGACCGATGAGCCGTCAGCAAGAAGCGGTGTTTGTGATCTCGGTGGCGGCCCGCCTGTCGGGGATGCACCCGCAGACTCTGCGTATCTATGAGAGGCGCGGTCTGGTGTCTCCCTATCGCACCGAAGGCGGCACCCGCCGTTATTCGCAGGAGGACATTGACCGGCTGCTTCTGATCAGCGATCTCACCTCGGCGGGGCTCAACCTGGAGGGGGTGAGGATGGTGATGGAACTGCAGGCTGAGATCAAGGCCATGCAAGCGGAAGAACGGAAAGCCCGTCGTCAAAGGGAACTTTGGGCCGGGGTGGTCGGCAGGGCGGCTCAATTGGAAGCGGAAAACCAGCGTCTCCACGCCAAAGTCCGCGAATTGGACGACCGTCTGGGCGCCGTCTCCGGAGAACTGGAGGGACTACGCCGTATCTACTACCAGAGTTTCCCCCGCCCGCCCGGGCGGGACAGGGGCTAATCTCAAAGCCTGGTGAGTGACTTTTACCGAGGAACTTTGCGGGTGATGGACCCCAATGGGTTCTTATTGGATATCGGGGCCGGGGACTTACAGATCAACGATCCGGACCGCAGAACCTGGAGTGGACAACTTACCGTGTCGAAGGGATCCTGTCTGGACCGCAAGAGCCTGACCTCCATGGTGGAAACGTCCGATGGAACCCGCTCCCTGGCGCAAGTCAGCCCAAGGGGCGGATCGGAACGGGGCCGATTCATCACGATGGACGTAAAAGGCCTGGGAACCGCGCCTTTCTGATCTCCCTTCCTGACTTCTCCCCGTCTCTCAAACCGACCCGGCACAGGCGGCGGTCGCCCTATTCCGACCAACTACTCCCACAGATTGCGTTAGCCCGGGCGGCGGTCCGGCCGCCCGGGCCAACCGATGGTCAGTCACTTAGCCTGGTAGGCGACCATACCAGGCCGAAGTCATGGAAATCGTTGATGGCAACTCGCCGAATTTCGGTTCCGTCCGCCCGCATGACAAATATCTGCCAGTAATCCCCGCGGAAGCTCTCAAAGGCTATCGAAGCTCCGTCGGGCGACCACACCGGGTGCTCGTCAACGAAATCGGTGTCGGCCAGCTGAACCAGGTTTCCGCCGTCCGCATCCATCACATAGATGTTTCTCGCCCCGTCCCGGTCGCTGTGGAAAGCAATCTGGGAACCATCGGGCGACCACACCGGACCACCATCCCTCACCTCGTTGTGCGTCAACTGGCGCTGGTTGGAGCCGTCGGCATCCATCACAAACACCTCTATGTCTCCGTCGCGGTCGCTGGTGAAGACGATCTGGGCACCGTCCGGCGACCATCGGGGGAACTCGTTGTCGGCTTCATTATCAGTGAGCAGTTGCACCTCTGTGCCGTCTGCGTTGATGGTGAGGAGCTTCCAGCCGGTTTGATAACGGCTCTCGAAAACGATCCGAGTTCCGTCCGGCGACCACCTCGGACCCCATTCGATGGTGGGGAGGTCGGTGATTTGCCGCACATCGGAACCGTCGGCTCCCATGACATACACATCCCCGTCGCCGTCCCGGTCACTGGTGAAGACGATCTGAGAACCATCGGGCGACCAATCCGGACGGAGATCGCCGAATTCGTTGTCGGTCAGCTTCCTCAGGTTGGAACCATCAGGATCCATCACGAAGATCTCTGAATCGCCGTCTCTGAGACTGGTGAAAACGATCCGAGTTCCGTCCGGCGACCACCTCGGAATGGCGTCCACAAACAGAGTGTCGGTGAGTTGTCTGCGATTAGACCCGACCGCATCGACGGCCGCCACGTCATAGCGGAGATTCCGGTTGCTGGTATAGGCAATGCGGTCGCCGTCGGGAGACCACACCGGCAGTTCGTCGTGGTGGGGGTCATCGGTGAGAGCTCGGCGGTTGCCGCCGTCCGCATCCATCACCACTATTTCCCCGTAACCGTCGTCGTGGCTTTCGAAGGCAATCTGGGAACCATCCGGTGACCAAGCCGGGTCTCCATCCCAAACGTCGTTGTCCGTGAACCGGCGGACTTCTGCCGTGTCGGCGTCCACCACAAAGATCTCCCAACCTGCTTCGCGTTTGCTGTCAAAAGCGATCTGGGAATCCACCGGCGACCAAACCGGGTCCAGATCGGTGTAGTCGTTGGAGGTCAACTGGGTCAGATTGGCGCCGTCGGCATCCATGACAAAGATCTCCCGATCTCCGTCGCGGTCGCTCGTAAAGGCGATGCGGGTGCCGTCCGGCGACCACACCGGCTCCCCGTCCCAGGCGTCGTTGGAAGTCAGGAGTTTGGCCCCCGTTCCGTCCGCCATCATCACCATTACGTCGTTGTCTCCGTCGCGGTCGCTCGAAAAGGCGATACGGGCGCCGTCCGGCGACCACACCGGATCAGAATCCTGATATTCGTTGGAGGTCAGTTGAAGCTGGTTGGCGCCGTCCGCGTCCACCACGTACAGATCATCACCGCTCACGAAGGCGATACGGGCGCCGTCCGGCGACCACACCGGCCTCTGATCGGGGAGGCTGTTGTAGGTGAGCCGGGTCAGATTGAAACCATCAGAATCCATTACATACAAGTCAACGGATCCGTCGCGGTGGCTGTGAAAGGCGATACGGGCGCCGTCCGGCGACCACACCGGATCAGAATCCCTGCCCCGGTGTTGGGTGAGCACTCTCGCATTGGAACCATCGGCGTCCATCACAACTATCTCATCATTGCTGGTCAATGTTGTGAACGCCAGCTTCCCGGGCGGAGGCGTGGGCAGAGCAGGGATCAAGTCCAGAGCTCTGGCCAGGGCCACGGCCATCTCTCCCCGGGCAACGGGCGCATCCGGACAATACCGGTACGGGCCATCGGGGCACTCCCCGGAGATACCCACCGCCGCGGCCGCGCCGATCCGACCGGCATGGACACTTTGGACGGTATCGACAAAACCGGTCACCGTATCGGGGCGCAAACCGACCGAACGGGTGATGAGGGTGGCCAGCTCTCCCCGGGTCACCGCCTGGTCCGGGCAGAACCGATCCGAATCGGCGGTGCAACCAATCGTTACTCCCCGGTTCCACAAGCGCTCCACATATGGAGCCCACCAGCGATCAGGGTCCACATCATCGAATTGGGAACTCTCCAAGGGGGCCGGCTCCTCATCCTCGATCACCCGACCCAACCACACCGCGGCTGCCCACCGGTGGATTATCTCATCAGGACAGTCCGAGCCGTCCTCGCATTCGGTGCCTTCCAGAATGCCCATCTCGGCCAGAAAGCCCATAGCGGTCTCTCTGAGGGCTTTCTCGCCAGTGCCTTCGGTTTGTGCCGATAGCGGACCCACAAGGCCCAGCACCAACCCAAACAAACCAAGAACCACAACACCACGTCTCCAAAACCAAGGTAGGTCACTTTTTTGGCTATCCACCTTGAACTCCTTCCGCCCAAATTAAGAAGATACTGTTAACGATAAGATACTGTTAACGATACAAACGGCCTCAGCAACTTGTTGGTTTTTACCATCCGTTACAACCGGCTGACTTCGGACCCACCTTTGTCCCAACCCCGGCGTAACCTCCAACTGATGGCCGACCACATAGTCTGGGATTGGAACGGAACCCTTTGGGATGACCTTCCTCAAGTGCATGCCGCCACCAACGCGGCCCTTTTGGAAGTTGGCGGCCCTTCTCTATCGCTCCCCGAGTATGTCGGATTGTTCACCCGACCCCTGCCGGTCTTCTATCGACGGGTGTTGGGAAGGGATATAACAGCAAGTCAGTGGGAACGGGTCAATCGAACATTCATGATTTCATACCGAAAAAGTCTTCACCGGGCCCACCTCGCCACCGAAGCCATCCCGGCTTTGGAAACGGTGGTACGCAACGGCGGAACCCAATCCATCCTCTCCCTGTACCCCCACCCGGCGCTGACTTCGCTGGTTTCAAAACTCGGCATAGGCCATTACTTTTCGCATATCGAAGGCCTCCAAGGAACTCCCGACCGTAGCAAGGTGGGCATGTTCCCGGTTCATCTCAGTAGCGCCGCGCCGGAGGCTCCTCCCCATCGGGTGGTGATGATCGGGGACACCGACGACGACCTCTTCGCCGCACAGGCCGCCGGAAGCACCGGGGTCTTGATCAATCATCACGGATATCACCCTCTGGGCGATCCCACCCTGGACAGCTTCTTCGCCGAGGGGCTCCTGGAAGCCCTCCGAAAAGCCGGCCTCCGAGTCCGCAACGGGGCCTACTAGCGGTTGAAACTCCAGTCGCAGGCATCTCGACGGTTGATGGAAGCCATGCCGGGGCAACTTGCCGTTTGCGCAATCACTGGGGGAGGTCAGCGGATTGAGCCAGATTGTGATAGGTGTGGAGATAGCGGATGGTTCCAGTGCCGGCCCGCATGGTCACGCTGTGGGTGATCGCTTGATCATGGCTGTATTCGACGCCCCGCAGGAACTCGCCGGTGGTTACTCCGGTGGCAGCCACATAGGCCTCCTGGCCGCCCACCAGATCGGTGGTGGTCATCACCTGATTGAGGTCCAAACCGCGTTCTGCCGCGTAGCGGCGTTGGCCGTCGGTTCCTGCCCACAGACGGGTCTGGATCTCTCCCCCCATACATCGCATGGCGGCCGCCGCAATCACCGCCTCCGGCGACCCTCCGATCCCCACCAGCAGATCGATCCCCGTCTCTGACCGGGCGGTGGCGATGGCGGCCGAAACGTCCCCGTCGCCGATCAGGCGGATGCGGGATCCGGCCCCGCGGATCTGGTCTATGTAATGGCGGTTGCGGGGCCGATCCAACACAATCACCGTCAGCTGGTCGAGGGCCAAGCCCTTGGCCCGGGCCACCCGGCTCAGATTGTGGCTGACCGGCGCCTCCAGATCGATCATCCCCGCCCCTTCCGGACCCACCGCCAGTTTGTCCATGTACACCAAACCTCCGGGAGAGAACATGGTGTCCTTTTCGGACAGGGCGATCACCGACAGGGCGCCCGGTCCCCCTCGGGCCGTCAGAGCCGTGCCATCCACCGGATCGACCGCGATGTCCACCGGGGTCCCCCGGCCGCTGCCCACCCGTTCCCCGTTGTGGAGCATGGGTGCATGATCCTTCTCGCCCTCTCCGATCACCACCACCCCGTCCAAATCGATGGTGCTCAGGCGCTCTCGCATACCGTCCACGGCCGCTTGGTCAACCGCTTCCTTATTGCCCCGGCCCTGCCAGAGGGCCGCGGCGATCGCCGCCTGCTCGGTTACCCTGGCCAGGTCGAGCGCGTAGCTGTGACTGTTGCCCGGGGTCATTCAGTTCACCCTGATGATCAAGGCGTCACCCTGACCTCCCCCTCCGCACAGGGCAGCGGCACCCCAACCCCCTCCGGCTTCCCGCAGCGCCCTCACCAGGGTCACCAACAGCCGGGCGCCGGTGGCGCCGATGGGATGACCCAGAGCCACGGCCCCTCCGTTCACATTGACCTTCTCGGAGGGAAGGCCCAGCATCCGGGCCGACCACAGGGCCACCGCCGCGAACGCCTCGTTGATCTCCACCATGTCCAGATCCGAAGGGGCAAGATCGGCCCGCTTCAGAGCCATCCTGATGGCGTCGGCCGGACGCTCGTGCAGAGTGGCGTCAGGTCCGCTGGCGCGGCCGTAGGACACTATCTCGGCCAGGATGGGCGACCCCACCGCCTGGGCGGCGGAGCGGCCGGCCACCACCAGCGCCGCCGCCCCGTCCGACAGCTGGGAGGAGTTGCCGGCCGTCAGCGACCCCCCGTCGGTGAAGGCGCTTGCCAGTCCCGCCAGTTTCTCGGTGGTAACCCCCGGGCGGATGCCCTCATCGGTCGTGATCACAACCGGTCCGCCGCGCCGGCGCGGCACCTCAACTGGCACGATCTCCGTGTCAAATCCACCGTCTTCGGTGGCCCGGGCGGCCCTCCTGTGGCTTTCTGTCGCCCATGCGTCCTGCTGAGCCCGGGTTATGCCCAGCCGAGAGTTCACCCGGTCTGACATCTCGCCCATGGTGCACTGGTCGAAGGAGCAGTACAACCCGTCATGCAACATGAGGTCCAGCAGGTCGGCATCTCCCATCCGCACCCCGGAGCGAAGCCCGCGCAGAATGTGGGGAGCGTTGCTCATCGACTCCATCCCTCCCGCCACCACGAAATTGGCGTCGCCCAATCGAATGGCGTTGGCAGCCAGACCCACCGCCGCCAAACCCGAAATACAAACTTTGTTGACATTTAGGGCCGGAACCGTCATGGGCAAGTTCCCCTTGACTGCGGCTTGACGGGCGGTTATCTGGCCTTCCCCTCCCGCCAGGACATGTCCGAAAATCACCTCGTCCACATGGTCGCCACCGACACCGGACCGCTCCACGGCCGCGGCAACGGCCAATCCTCCCAGGTCCACCGCCCGCAGTGGCGCCAGCCCACCCCGGTAGCGACCCATCGGGGTGCGAGCCACCGAACAGATCACCGGATTGTTAGACGCTCCCATGCCATCAAAAGGGTAGTTGCCACGGAGTGCGCCGAAAAAGGTCCGGCGGGAGCCAAGTGGGCCAACAGAACCCCCGTTCGAGATGGTAGGACCCGCCCAATCCCCGTCTCTTTTCGGCATACTCCAAGGGCGCCGACTTCGTTTCGAACCCAACTTGGGAGGTAACCCCCAGGTCTTGTAATGTGTCTAAACCTCCGAACTGCGGGAGCTATAGATCAAACTATTGAATTTGGACCACGTCGGCATCGCCGTGCACAACCTTGACCGCTCGTTGGGGCAATATCGGGCCAAATACGGGGTGACTCCCCTGTATCGGGAGACGGTTTCCTCTCAAGGGGTGGAGGAAGCGATGATCCCATTGGGGGGATCTTTCATCCAACTGCTCGAACCTCTGGGCCCGGATACCCCGGTTGGTCGCTTCCTGGCCAAAAAAGGTGAAGGGGTCCATCATCTGGCCTGGACAGTGGCCGATATCGAGGCCGCCCTGGACCATTTGAAGAGCGAGGGAGCAAGACTGATCGACCCGGTGCCTCGTTTCGGCGGCCGGGGCGCCCGTATCGCCTTTGTCCACCCCCGTGATTGGGCAGGGACTCTGGTGGAACTGGTGGAGCCATCCGATGATTGACCGTTTCGAGATCCGAGGAGGGGCCGGTGAATACGAGGCGGCCGTACTGGCGGCGGTGGTGGACCAGATCCGAAGACGGAGGAGTGAGACTCGGTCCCGTCGGCCCGTGGTCTCCCATCACCTCTCCGCTTGGATGCGGGCCGGTCGATTGACAGCCACCGACCCCATGCCGCGCCCCGATCCCGGCCTGAACGGGGATGGGGCGCCCACCAAGCCATCCGAGGTGCCCTGGCCGGGGTCAGGGCCACCTAACGGCGCCGCCCCATCCCCGGCCACTCCCCAGACGCCGGCAGGAGTGCGCTGAAGAAGGCCCGATGGGATCCGAAATGCGGCAACAGGACCCCATTCGAGATGTGGAGGTCATCCCATCCCCACCTTTTCAGCATGCTCCTCGCAGTTAGACTTGTCTTCCGCACTCGGTTGTCGCCTTGGCTGAGGCGATGGGCGTTTGCGTGGGAGAACTGCTGATGATGAGAGGACCCCGGTAATGCTGAGGTTTGTTGAAGAAATCATATTGCTTTTGCTCCGTGACCACGACGGCCGGTTCGTTCGAGTGCCCAGTTGGTCACTCGAGTACGCCCTGGCCGGAGGGGTGCTGATGGATCTGGCGATGGAGAACCGCATCGACACCGATCTGGAGAACCTGATTCTGATGGACTCCACCCCGGTCGGAGACAGTCTGCTCGACCCCACCTTGGCTGAGATCGCGGAGGAGGGTGTCAACACCACCCGGTTTTGGGTGGAGCGCACCGTTGAGCGGGCGGACACGCTCCAGGACACCGCACTGACCAGACTGGTGGAGCTTGGCATCCTGGAACGGCAGGACAAGGTGTTTCTGTGGGCTTTTCGGTCCCGTCGCTATCCGTTGGTGGACGGGCGAGCGGAACGGGAAGTCAAGCTCCGCATCATGGAAGTACTGTTCGGCGAGGAGATTCCCGACCCCCGTGACATCATGTTGATCTGTTTGGTGGATGCCTGCGGGATCTTTCACCATCTGCTCTCCCGAGAGGAACTCGGCAAGGCTGCCGACCGCATCGCCGCGGTCCGAAAAATGGATCTGATCGGCCAGGCCATGACTCAGGCCATCCGGGACATTGAGCTGTCGATCGCCGCCTCGGTGCAGCCTCACATGTACTGAACCCCCCGCCGGCCAAGGCTGGACAGGTTACAACCGGATCAGTGGTCACTGGGTAACCACGCATAACCCAACCCAGCCCCTCTTTCCGCGCTCGGCCCCCGCAACCGGGGGCCTCAGGTCGTCTTTTGCGATCGCCCGGCCCACGCCGACCTCAGCTCTTCGCTTCCCAACAGCCAAGCCACGGCGGCGAACACCACCGCGACGGTCACCCCTCCCAACCCAAACGCTCCCAGGGCCTCGCCCATCGTCCATGATCCCTGGCTCTGAAACCGTTCCGCAACCCACCATCCGGCCCCGGCCGCCACCGCCCCGGCCACCACCGAGCGGACTCCACCCCACACCAGAGGCAGGCTGTTGGCTTCCCGCCCCCGGAACCAGTAGAGGGTGAGAAAGACCGCATAGGCGACCATGGAAATGACACTGGCCCACACCAACCCACCGGTCCCCCCCACGTCCACCAGCACCAGGGCGAGCGGGATCGCCACCACCGTGGCCAGGGTGCCGATCAACACCGGAGGCCACATCCTCCGTTCCGCGTAGAAGGACCGCGAAATCACTTGGTGAAGACCCCAGGCAGGAATAGACAGCGCGTAAACCGTCAAGAGTTGCGCCACCACCGATGAGTCGGCGGCGCTGAAAGCCCCCCATTGATACACCAGTCGTACACCGGGCGCTCCCACCGCCAACACGGCGGCCACCGCCCCGGCGCCCAGGAACAGGGTCATCCGGGCAGTTCGCAAAGTGGTGTCGGTCAACTGGGAACGGCGACCCGCCGCCGCCAGAGCCGCCAAGAAGGGAAACGCCGCCACCCCGGCCGCCTGAGCCACCACCCCCACCGGCACCATGTTCAGCACTCGGGCAAATGACAGGGCGGAAATCCCTCCCTCTCCGGTGAGTTGCCCGAACAATCGGACGAACTGCTCATCGAGCACCGCCACCGACTGGGCGACCATCAGAGGAATCGCCAACCTCGCATAGGTTCGGATCGCCGGGTGATTACCCGGCACGTTCTTGACCCACCGCAGACCCACCCGGCGCGCCCCCCACCACTGGACCCCGAAATTGCCCACCACCGCGCCCATCAGGGCTCCCCAGACAAATCCGTCGGCAGGCGGAGAATCGGCCAAGAAGCTACCCAACAGGCCCCCGGCGATGATGAACAGGTTGTAAAGGATGGGCGCCGCCACCGGCGCCAGGAACCGGCGATGGGCATACTGGTACGCCATCAGCAGAGAACCTCCCACAAAGAACACCTGAGCGGGCAGGGCGATCCTGGTGAGGCGGATCACCTCCTGCAGCTGGTCGGACGCCAACCGGGGATAGATGGCTTCCACCAGGGGCGCGACCCAGATCATCAACGCGGCGGTCAAGACCACTGTCACGCAGGTGACCACCCGGAACACCGCCACAAAGGCTTCCCGGCCATCCTTAGAGTTCCCGGCTTCCAAACGAGCGGCGAGAATCGGAACGAAGGTGATGGTCAGAAAGCCACCGGCCAGCAGGTAGTTGAGAAGATCGGGGATCAGGAAGGCCACCCGGTAGACATCCCCCACCGCATTGACCCCGATCAAAGCGGCCAGCATGGTCTCCCGCGCCAGCCCCAGCACCCGAGAGAGCAACACCCCGGCGGAGACCACCAGGGCGGCGGTCCCCATTCCCATTGCCTTTTTCTTCACGCCTCTTCCCCAACCCGACCCATTGAGTACCGGGCCGACGCTTCCGCCAGTTCCTCCAGCACCTGGTCGGGAACCACCAGGTCGCCCCGGCCCACCCCCAGCCTGACATCGCGCTTGAACCGCCCGTGGTAATCCGAGCCGCCCGAGGGAATCAGCCCTTGGGCTCTCGCCAACTCGGCCAGAGTCGCGCGGGTGACCGGTTGGTAGGCGCCGTAGTAGGTCTCCATTCCGTCCAACCCCATGGCGGCCAACTTCCCCAGCACCGCCGCCAATTCCCTTCCCTCCACTCCCAGAGTCAGGGGGTGGGCCAAAATCGCCGCGGCGCCTGCGCGGTGCGCCAAATCGATGGCTTCGGTTGGTCTGAGCCGATATCGATCAACATAGGCGGGGCGGTTGCGGCCCAGATACCGAGCGAAAGCCTCCGGGATATCGGCCACATAGCCCTTTTTCACCAAGACGGAGGCAAAATGGGGTCGGCCGATGATTCCTCGGCTGCCTTCTTCCACCACTTCCTCCATTTTGATCGGGATTCCCTGGCCTTGCAGTCGCTCCACTATTTCCAGGTTGCGACGAGTTCTGCCCCCGCGCACCTCCTCCAGCTGGGAATGGAGCCAATCGGGATCACGAATCAGCAATGCCAGCAGGTGCATGGCGCCGTGGGGCCATTGCAAGGACATTTCGATGCCCTCCACCAGTTCGATGCCCGCCCTCCGAGCCGCCTCTCGAGCCTCTTCCAGGCCCTCGACGGTGTCGTGATCGGTGATGGCCACCGCCGACAGACCCATCGCCGCGGCCGCGTCCACTAATTGGGTGGGGGTGTCCGCCCCGTCGGAGGCGGTGGTGTGGGTATGCAGATCCACCCCCATCTCGGGGCCGGTTCAGGACCCGACGACGATCTCCACCGACTCGATGTAAAGGGCTTCACGGGGGAGGCTCGGTTCGCCGGTGGGAGACGGGGTGGTCGGAATCTGGGAAATCAGGTCCAAGACCTCAATGCCTTCGACTATCCGACCCAGCACGTTGTACTGCGGGTTGAGGAACGGGGCATCATCCAGCATCCAAAAGAACTGGCTGCCGGTGGTGCCCTTACCCGCGTTGGCCATGGCCACTACTCCCCGGGTGTACTGGAAGTCCTCGGGGGGGAACTCGTCGGCGATCTCGTAGCCGGCGTCTCCTCGCCCGGTGGCTTCCGGATCGCCCCCCTGCACCACGAAACCCTCCAGAATCCGGTGGAAAACCGAACCGTCATAGAACCCCTGGCCGGCCAGGAACACAAAAGAGTTGACCGTTTCGGGGTAATCGGGATCCAGCTCCATCACCACCTCCCCACACGAGGTCTTCACTCGGGCCGTGACCACCGACCCCGGGGCGATCCCTTGAGGAACGAACCCTCCAAACTCCATGCCCAGCAGGGGAGGGGGTGGCTCCGCCCCACAGGCGGTGGGCTTATCACGAAACTCCCGGTAAGTGTCCGATACCTCGACCATCAAGGCTCCCTGTCCCTGCTCGACCGGCTCCTCATCGGCCCCGAGATTGCAAACCACCAGGGTGCCCACCAGCACCACGGCCATCCCCACCCCGATTCCCAAACGTCGGATATTCTCCCTCCGAGATCTTCGCTTCTGTTCAGCCTGGAGCCGAGCCGCCTTGGCGGCCTTTTGACGCTGTCTCTTTTCCTTGCTCACTATTCCCAGTTTCCCTGTCTTACATGCCAGGATGTTCGTCCGCCGGACCTGCCCCCATTCGGGACGGGCGCCGGATGCGCCATCTCCCCGTCTAGTTTATGACGACAGGGTAAGCAGACGAAAGGCGTAAGATAGGTCTGGCCCTATCTGCCTCTCCTGGATATGTCGCGGATCGTACAAAAATTCGGCGGGTCTTCCCTGGCCACTCCTGACCGCATCCGAAGCGTTGCTTCGCGGGTGGTGGCGGCGCGCCGCTCGGGCGCACAGGTGATGGTGGTGGTCTCAGCTATGGGCGATACCACCGACGACCTGGTGAACCTGGCTCGGGAGATCAACCCTCGCCCCCCGGGCAGAGAGATGGACATGCTGCTGACCGCCGGGGAGAGGATCTCTATCGCCCTCACCGCCATGGCCATTGCTGCTCGCGGGGTGGAGGCAGTGAGCCTCACCGGCAGCCAGGCAGGGATTCTGACCGACGACACCCACGGCGCCGCCAAGATTCAGGGGATAACCGGATCGCGGGTCACCGACAATCTCGCCGAAGGGAAGGTGGTGATCGTGGCCGGGTTCCAAGGGGTGAGCCCCCGCTCGAAGGAGATCACCACCTTGGGGAGAGGAGGTTCCGACACCAGCGCAGTGGCCCTGGCCGCGGCTTTGGAAGGTGATCTGGTGGAGATCTACACCGATGTACCCGGTGTGATGACCGCCGATCCCCGGATCGTGGCGGGGGCCCGCAAACTCGATGAGATCTCGTACGAGGTGATGATGGAGTTGGCCGCCGGCGGCGCCGGGGTGCTAATCCCTCGGGCGGTGGAGGTGGGAAGGCGGTTCGGCGTGCCAATTCACGTACGATCTTCTTTCAACGACTCGCCCGGCACTTGGATCAGAAAGGCGACCGAAATGGAAAGCATGGAACAAGCCATAATCAGCGGCATAGCCCACGATGCCTCAGAGGCCAAGGTCACCCTGCGGGAAGTCCCCGATCGACCGGGAGTGGCAGCTTCCATCTTCGAGCCTTTGGCCGAGGCCGGGGTGAACGTTGACATGATCGTTCAAAACGTGTCCCGGGCGGGTCTTTCCGACGTCAGCTTCACCATTCCCAAAAGTTCCATGGGCTGGGCCGAGGAGGTGGTGAGGGTGATCGGCGGGCAGGTGGAGGCATCGGCGGTGGAGATCCATCACGACATCGCCAAGGTTTCCCTGGTGGGAGCCGGCATGAAAACCGAACCGGGAGTGGCGGCGCGGGTGTTCCGAACTCTGGGCCGGGCGGGGATCAACATCGAGATGATCTCTACCTCCACCATCAGAATCTCCTGCGTGGTGGACCTGTCCCAGATGAATGATGCTGTGCAGGCCCTCCATCGCGAATTTCGGCCCCCTCTGATCAGGAGCGAGCAGGGAGCATGACGGTTGATCTGGCTCTGGTGGGCGCCACCGGCGCGGTAGGTCGAACGGCGCTTCAGATCCTGACCGACCGGGACTTTCCGGTCGGGCGGCTGCGTTTGATGGCCTCGGCGCGTTCCGCGGGGCGGGAGATGGACACTGCCTGGGGAAGGATCAAGGTGGAAAACCTGGACCGGGCCGACCCGCACGGAGTTGACGTGGCGATCTTTTCCGCCGGAGCTTCCCGTTCTCGGACCCATGCCCCCCGTTTCGCGGAAGCCGGGGCGGTGGTGGTCGACAACTCGTCCGCCTTCCGCATGGATTCGGATGTTCCCCTGGTGGTCGCCGATGTCAACGACCGGGATCTGGGCTCACACAGTGGCATAGTCGCCAACCCCAACTGCACCACCATGGTGCTGATGATGGCAGTCGCCCCGCTTCATCAAACGGCGGGGCTTCGCTCCATGGTGGCCACCTCCTACCAGTCGGTTTCGGGGTCGGGGCAGAAGGGGATTGATGAACTCTGCAGACAGATCGAGCTGTTGGGAAAGGACCGGACCGGTCTGATAGAGGGAGGATGGGCCGACCCGGGAGAGGAGGTCTACGCCCGACCCATCGGGTTCAACGTCTTGCCCCTGGCGGGATCGCAGACCGAGCACGGCTACACCGACGAAGAATGGAAGTTGGTTCACGAGTCACGCAAAATCCTTGGCCACCCCCGCTTGGCAGTGGAGCCAACCTGTGTCAGAACGCCGGTGATGGTGGGCCACGGTCTGGCCGCCTCACTGTGGTTTGACCGTCCGCTGGGCCGGACCGAGACGTTGGCGGTCCTGTCGAAGGCACCCGGTGTGGAGGTGTGGGATGACATCCCGCCGACGCCGCTGGACAGCGCCGGCCGCGACCAGACCCTGGTGGGCCGGGTGAGGGAAACGCTCGGCGAGCCGGGGGGGATAAGCCTGTGGGCAGTGGGGGACAATCTACGCAAGGGCGCCGCCCTCAACGCCGTCCAACTGGCCGAGCGATTGAGCCTCTGAGCCTTCGAACCTCAGATCTGAAACTTCTAATAAGGGTTTTACCTAGGTTAAAACACCACTTGGCTAAGGAAATACCCAGGTTATTCCTAGTCGTATTTGATAAATATGGTAGCATAAACGCTACATGAAGGGTAGATCTCTGTGAAGCCAGGAGAGATCCACAATGATCTGACTGCCACCAACCGGTGGTGGTTCAACCCAAAAGGATGGCCCGAAGCCGATCCCGATCTACGCAACGCTTCCAAGGCGCCGTTCAATTACACCGCCGGGGCACTCTCTGAACTTACCCCTGGAGGGCTATATCTGTTGCGAGGGCCGCGACGGGTCGGAAAATCCGTGGAGGTCAAGCGGGCCATTCTCCACTTACTGTCATCCGGTGTCCACCCCCGCCGCATAATCCACATGTCCATGGAGGGGTGGAATGCCCATCACCTGACCCGGTTTGTACGCATCGCCGAACAGCTGACCATAGACGAACACCGATACTGGTTTCTTGACGAGATAACCGGCATCGAAGGCGGCTGGCCGCACAGGATAAAGTGGCTACGCGACAATGATCCCCGCTTCCAAACCGATACGGTGGTGCTCACCGGCTCATCCTCAGCCGATCTACGGGAGGCAATCGGTGTATTGGCTGGCCGAAGAGGGGCTGCCAAGGCACCCGACCGAGTCTTGTTGCCGATGGGGTTCCGGGATTTTGCGGAATTGGTGGTTCAGGACAATCTACCGGAACACATTGGGCCTCTGCGTATCCCTGACCTTGCCGAACAGCTCCGGGAAACCGGCTTCGAACTGCTCCCCTGGCTGAACATTCTGGTCAATGCCTGGGAAACCTACCTGTGGGTAGGGGGATTTCCCCTCGCGGTCTCGGGATACCTGCGGGACCGTCAAGTAGATCCCACTTTGTGGAGCGGGCTCTGGGAAGTAATCAGCGGAGATGCCTTTCGAAAGGCCCGGCTGCCTGATTCTCATACCAAGACGATGCTGGATCGCCTCACCAGAAACTTGGGTTCACCCATCAACGTAACCCGAATTGCCCGCGCCATGGACGTCGCTCCCCCAACGGCTCAGCAACGACTGGACAACCTTCGAGAGGCGTTCGTTGTCTGGCCGTGCTTCCGAGAACAGGGATTGCAACCAAAGCTCAGGGCTCAAAAAAAGATCTATTTCACCGATCCCGTCTACCGGCTCTTGACAACCCGACCCGCTGATCTGTCGGTCATGTCCGAGCAACAATTGGGTATGGCCCTACTTCGTAGTCTGGAACGGGAGAGCCCCGGATCCTACATACATTTCGGAGGCGTCTTGCACCATCGCACCAACTCCGATCGAGAAATCGACTTTGTGGGACCCGACTTTGGCGGCGTGGCGTTTGAGTCCAAGTATGTGGATGAGGGTCCGTGGCGAAACTCTGTAGGCCGAACCCTCCAAGCCTCGCCATGGTCGGGGATCGTGGCGACTCGTGGATTGCTCGATTTGCGAGAACCTTCCAATTTGGCTATTCCCTCAGGTATGATCGCCTGGCTGCTCGACACCCAGAGAGGCCAATGGCCGATCCGGTCACCTGGGCCTTCTGATCTCCACGAACCGCGTAGCCCATCCCGATCCCCCTTTCGCGCTCGGTTCCCCGACGATCATCCCCTACCCGGGCTTTGATATCACCGGCCGAAAGGACACCGGTGGAGGCCGGAGTCACATAGCTAATCTCGAAACTATGACCTCTTGGATCACCACTTCTGACGGAGTGCGGATCGCCTACCACGAGGTGGGTTATGGCGATCCGCCCATTGTCTTCATCCACGGCATCTACGGCAATCGGCTGGGTTTCGGGCTCCAGGAGGAGTACTTCTCCTCGAATCACCGCTGCGTGGGAGTTGACTTGCGCGGCAACGGCGACAGCGACAAGCCCAACCAGCCCTATTCCATGGCCCGGTATGCAGACGATGTGGCCGAGTTGATCCGCCACCTTGAACTCGGTCCTTCGGTCTTGGTGGGCCACAGCATGGGCGGACAGGTGGTGATCTCGGTGGCGGAACGCCATCCCGAGCTGGTGAAAGCGGTCGCCAGCCTGGATTCTCCCAGCAATGTCCCCGGATGGCAGGAGCGATTCCACGGCCCCTATGACCATCTGATGACCTTCGATGGTCCCTATCGAGAGACGGTGCGCTCTTTTCTGAGCGCCGCCTATCTGCCCACCGACAATCCGGCCTGGGTGGAAGGGCTTGAGAAACGCTTGGCCGGCATACCCGATCACGTGATTGTCCGGGCATGGCAGGCTATGAGCGCCTACGAACCAACCGAATCCCTGCGCCGGATGAAGTGCCCTTATCTGTACATCGACAGCGGTCAGCCTGACATCGATTTGGACCTGGTCAGGCAACTGTGCCCCCAATTGGCAGTGGGCAAGACGGTGGGCGCCGGGCATAAGGCGCTCGCCGATGTCCCTGATCAGATCAACGCCATGCTCAACCGCTTCATCCAACACGCCGACGGCATCGCGGCGGAAATGATCCGCACCGGCGGCGTCTTCCAATACAACTTTCCTGACCCATCCCGATAGGCGGAAGTTCAGAAACCGATAAGAGGGATTCGCAACGTCACCAAAGTGCCCATTCAAGGGGGGCATCCTGCAATGCGAAGCGGTGTCTGCAAGCCGGGCTTTACAACTAGGCTTTCGCCCATGACTGAACGGTTCACAACTTCCGACGGCGTAAGCATCGCCTACCACCAGGTGGGCGAGGGCGACCCGGCCATCATCTTCATCCACGGCGCCTACAGCAATCGGAGCGGCTTCGGCTTCCAAGAAGAGTACTTCTCCCCCAACCACCGTTGCATTGCGGTTGACCTCCGCGGCCACGGCGACAGCGACAAGCCCGACCAACTCCTGACCATGGAACAACACGGACACGACGTGGCCGAACTGATCCGCCACCTGGGCCTGGACCGGCCGATCCTGGTGGGCCAGAGCATGGGAGGGCAAGTGGTCATCTCCGCCGCCGCCCACTATCCCGAGATGGTGGGGGCCATCGCCAGCCTGGACTCCCCCAGCAACATCCCCGGATGGCACCAGCGTTTCCACGGCCCCTATGACCATCTGATGACCCCCGACGGTCCCTTCCGAGACACCCTGATCGCTTTTCTGAGCGCCGCCTATCTGCCCACCGACCATCCCTCCCGGCTGGGACAGATGGCTGAACGTTTGGCCGAGGTGCCCGACCATGTGATCCTCAACAGCTGGCTGGGCAAGCAGAACTACGACCCCACCGGAACGCTTCAGCGGGTTAAATGCCCCTACCTGTACATCGACTGCGGCCAGCCGGATCTGGACCTGGACCTGCTCCGCGGTTTGTGCCCTCAAGTGGTGATCGGGAAGACGGTGGGGGCCGGGCACAAGGCGCTCGCCGATGTCCCGGATCAGATCAACGCCATGCTCAACCGCTTCATCCAACACGCCGACGGCATCGCAGCAGAGATGATCCGCACCGGCGGCGTCTTCCAATACAACTTTCCCAACTTCTGACCGTCCCTTCACCCGCCACCCGTCGAGACTCGCGGCCCTGGCCCCGCTCCGGGAACTATGCTCCCGACCCATGACTGAACGGTTCACCACCCCCGACGGAGTCCGCCTCGCCTACCACCAGATGGGCGAAGGCGACCCGGCCATCATCTTCATCCACGGCGGATTCGGCAACCGAGGAGGCTTCGGCTTCCAAGAGGAGTACTTCTCCCCCAACCACCGTTGCATTGCGGTTGACCTCCGCGGCCACGGCGACAGCGACAAGCCCGATGAGATCTACACCATGGAGCAACACGGAGACGACGTGGCCGAACTGATCCGCCATTTGGGCCTGGACCGGCCGGTGCTGGTGGGCCAGAGCATGGGAGGGCAGGTGATCATCTCCGCCGCCGCTCGACACCCCAAGGTGGTGGGGGCGATTGCCAGCCTCGATTCTCCCAGCAACATCCCCGGATGGCACGATCGTCATCACGGCCCATTCGATCATCTGATGACCGCCGACCAAGACTTTCGCGAGACCCTGCGGATGTTCCTGAGCGCTTCCTACCTTCCCACCGATGACCCTTCTCGGGTGGGGGATATGGCTGCGCGGCTGGCGGAGGTGCCCGACCATGTGATCCTCAATGGATGGCAGGGCATGATGGGCTTCGACGCCGGACCGATTCTGGCCGGGGTGCAGTGCCCGTACCTGTACATCGACTGCGGTCAACCCGATCTCGACCTGGATCTCCTGCGAGAACTCTGCCCCCAAGTAGTGATCGGAAAGCCGGTGGGCGCCGGGCACAAGGCCTTGGCGGACGTTCCGGATCAGATCAACGCCATGCTCAACCGCTTCATCCAACACGCCGACGGCATCGCGGCGGAGATGATCCGCACCGGCGGCGTCTTCCAATACAACTTCCCGAAAACGTAGCAGCAGACCTCTACGACTCGGTCAAGGAGACTCCCAACCGCCCGGCCAAGGCCTGATCATGCTGACGGCCCACCGCCAACAAGAACAAATCGAGTGGTACCTCCCCGATCCCGTCGGGGCTGTCCTGCGGTGGAAGCGCGATGGGTTGGTGAGCAACCACTAAATAGCAGTGACCGCGAAATCGCGGATGCTGTTCCATGAAAGCTCGTAAGCCCGCCCGACTGTGCCTCCTTGACAAAGCGATTTCGAAGGCCACCGGCTGCCGGGGATCGTCGTAGATCAGATCCACCTCCCGGTTTCGGTGCCGCCAATGAAAGACCCTGATTCCCTCCTGCCGACCGAGAGCATGCAGATGTGATGCGGCCAGATTCTCGATCAACTGTCCCTGGACACTACCGTGTTCCTCCTCAAAGGGCAACCGCCTCAAGATAGCACTGCGAAGAGCCGGATCCACCAGATAAAACTTGCGTCCACGGCGTTGCTTAGCTCCCTCACCAGCCGAATAATTCGGCAGAGGAAAGACTAGGAAGGACCACTCCAGATAGGACAAATAGTTCTCAACAGTTCGCGGCGAAACCGACAAATCCCTGGCCAGCTTTTCCGGCGAAGCTACCGCTGCGGTCCGGTCGGCCAACAAATAGACCAGATTGTCAAGTCGAGCAGGGCCGGATAATGCAATCCACTGCTGTATATCACGATAAACCACCCTTTCCACACTGTCAGCTCGCAGCTTTGCCATCAAGTCAACTGAGCGCAATTTCCTTTCTTGTCTGTCCGGGGGCCAGTAATCCACGGCGGTTCCAAGCAAGAGTTCCGGGTAACCGCCCACCGTCAAAAGCCGATCTCTCATCGACGTAACCCCCGGGGAGACTCTGGTTTTCAAGCTATCGGAAAAGGTCGAGGCCAGGTGGGTTCTGGTTTCGACAATAACTGTGCACCCACTCAGCTCCAAGGCCTCATTCAAGAGGCACGGCCCAAGATAGGTCTCATCCCATCTTCCGATTCCGCTTTCCAACCTGCCGCGTCTCAAAGCGGAAGCCGCGCTGGCACTGGCCACCAATCGAATGGGAAGATATTGGTCATAGAACTGCTTGAGCCATAGATCCCACATGTCAGCGGAAACAAGCTCGTCCAGGAAGACGAAGCTCGGATTGTCGAGGGTTGCCTGCGACTCCTTGATGAAAAAGTTGATCAGCACCTCCAAGCTGACGCTGGTGGTGAGAGGATGATCAAGTGACACCCACCAGATCCGGTGGGGGTTGATCCCCGAGTCGATCAAACGACGAACCGTTTGGTACATAGTCACCGTCTTACCGGTTCGCCTCGGTCCCAGAACAATCTGGAAACGGCGCAACGCATGGTCGCCCAACCGGGTCCACAGCCATCTGGCCGGCATTCTCTCTCCGGAAGGCGCCCACCAGTCAGGTACCTCTCCCTGCCTGTGCCAGGGGTTTTGTTGGCCCAGGACATCGATCAAAGCCGGATCCATCATCAAGCACCTCTCAGCGTTCTATTTGCCACTATATATCCCGCTAACTATAATAGTACTGCGCTTATTGCGTCGCTAACAGGGATTGCCGCGGATTTGGTTGCCTTATTGTCGGCGTCCCCTCAAACCGCTCACAGGCGCAACCGGCCAGCGGTCACACGCGCCAGCCGGCAGTGGAGTGAGAACTCATCGGTACACATTAAAGGCACGGTGCAGGCCCAGGCCATAGCGGTATATCGCGAAGTCCGCATCGAAGGCAATGGCCTCCTCAATGCCATAACGCTCCATCGATCAAAATTCCCCACCCTGGGGTTGGTGGTTTTAGGCTAGCGGGTCTCCTTTCGGTCGCTGTTTTCTGGCTTGTGCTTGGTAGCTTCTGAGGCGGTAGCTGTCGCCGGTGATGTTGAACACCACACTTTTGTGGAGCAGCCGGTCGAGCATGGCCGCGGCGATGGTGTGGTCCGAGAAGATCTCTCCCCATGACGCCACCCCGAGGTTGGTCGTGAGGATGATCGATCCTTTCCGGTATCGTCTGGAGATCACCTGGAACAGGGTGGCGGCGTCTTCTGCGGGCATGGGCAGATACCCCAGTTCGTCAATTATCAACACCTTGGGGGTGTTGAAGAACCGAATGGTCCGTGCCCATCGTCCTTGGAGGGCTGCTTTCCGGCAGCGTGCGGCCAGGTCGGCTGCGGTGGTGTAGTACACCTTGTGACCAGTGTCGACCGCGGCCCTGCCGAGTATCACGGCGAGCATGGTTTTGCCTACTCCGGGTGGTCCGATGAACAGCACGTTGGTGGCATCAGCCAGATATCCACCGGAAGCGAGTTCTCGTACCAGTTTCTCATCGATGCTGGGTTGCGCGGAGAAGTCGAAGTCCTCGAGTTGCCAGCGGGTGGGGAAGTTCGCCAGTTTGAGGCGGGTTGCCGATCGGCGCTGTTCAGTGGTTTCCACCTCGACTCGTAACAGTCTTTCGAGGAACTGGGTGTGACCCGTGTCCTGTTGGCGGGCCTGTTCCAAATGGGTGGGGAGCGCCTCGGCCACAGTCGCCAGACCGAGGTAGGCAAGGTGGCTGCGGAGTTGTTGATACACCGACTGGTTCATGACCGCCGCCTCCGGGTCTGTGCCTCTACATGACGTTGATACACGCCCAGATCGATCACCGGTTCGGTGGCCAGAGCCTCTCCTCTGATACCCGAAGCGATCGCCAAAGCCGCGGCGGTAGGCGGCCGGTTCGGTTTTGGTTTGCACGGCCGTTTGGTGGTGAACGCTGCCAACACGACATTCTCCAAAGCAGCGGTGTGCTCGGGCAAACGCACCGTCCGCCCTTGACCCCTGGGTGCCTTGCGGTGAGTGGCTACCAGCCGCCCACCAGCAGAGAAGATGCTGATAGTGGGGTCCCCAAGCCGCCAACGCACCGTCACCTGGGTGTCTATCACGCCTGGTGGCACCGAGTAGCGGTTGCCCCACACCGACACCAGCCCATTCGCCGCCGCCTTGCGTTCCAAAGTGCCTTCCGCCGGATAGGGCATGAAGGGAAGCTCCAACAACGGCTCCCCGTCGGCCAGCTCACCAACGGTGCTGTGACCACGCCGACGAGAGTCACCAACCGATACACAGAACTCGTCCAGGCCGTCCTGCGCCTGACCAAGACTGTTCACCAACGCGGTGCGCCACCACCGCTGAGACAGGTAGTGGATGGCTTTCTCAACCACTCCCTTACGTTGAGGACGATACGGTGGGCACGGATCCACTCCCACCCCATAATGCTTCGCCACCGGAACAAACGACGACCTTATCCGGCCGGTGCCCGGCGTGACGACGGTGGCCATCCGATCCACCCTCCACCGCCGGGCAGTACCACCCAGGCGACGCAACACAGCGTCGATGCCCTCGATCAAATGGGGTTGGTCCGCGCTGGAGGTGACCCAGGCTCGAAACCGGCCCGAATACGAAAGGACACCCACCAACACCAACGCCTTCGAATGCCACGGTGTGTCGCGCAGTTCCAGCCAGTCCCATTGGCATTCCTCACCCGGTGGATGATCAATAATCGCAGTAGCACCACCCCTAGAACCCGAACAGGCGCCACACGACGGACGAAGACCCCGACGGCGGATCTTCCGCACCAACGTCGGATAGCTCTGCGCATAACCCAACGCCACCACCTCATCGAACAGTACCGACGCCCAAACGTGCGGATCGTCGGACAGTCGCTGACGCACATAAGCCTCGAACGGCTCGAACGGATCCGACTCGCCAGGGGCTCGTTCTCCCGGCATCCGCTCGCCCGACAGATACGCTCGTACTGTTTTTCGGTCTCTTCCCAAATGACGGGCGATAGCCGAGATCGACCACCCCCGCCCCTTCAAAGCATGAACTTCCACGTACTCCTCCTGAACCAACATAAGAGGTAGGGCTCCTCTCCAAAGCTGCCAACGTTTCCAATCAGCAGCTTGGAAGGGGCCCTACCCGACAACGGGTATTTACCCCCAGGAGGTGGGGAATTTCAATGATCGAGAGTGGGGATTTTCAGTGATCGCCAACAATGCCATAACGCTCCATAACCACCCAACTTGTTCGATCGATCATCGAGAAGTCCTGGTCGCTGAATACTTCACCGACGCGGAGAGCTGCTTGGAGGTCGTCGGGCGTCGCGGTCAATACTTCGGAGCCTTCGGTTCATGATGGTTCTCACCAGACCATCCGCCAGTGCGAGACTCCGTCTACTTCGTGCCAGGGCCCATGTCTCTACAAGGACATGATCAGTCGTGGCCAACCGGCCTGCACAATCCCTGAGCAGGCGAACCGCCCGTTCGTGGGAGACATCGTTTTTCGCTGCGGCCGCATACCAGGCGCTCGTGTCGACGAATACCCGATTCAATCAGCGGCCCTGTCGTCTTCGTTCAGATTCCTCCGCAAACGCGTCGGTGACCATCTGGTGTTTGTTGCGAGCTATATCGGTCGGCGGGCCGCTGTCACCCAGGCAACCGATGAGCGGCGTGATGTCGTCGGCCAGATTCCGCGATGCTGCATCGTCGGTACGGATTAACTCTCTGATATAGCCCGACAGGCTTAGGCCCCGCTCTTGGGCTCGGATCTTGGCCACGGCGGCCAGCGGCTGGCCAAGCAGCACATTTGTAGGTTTCGTCATATGATCACTCCAAGAGAACCGGGCTCGATATGCGTAGTATACGCAGTGTATTGCACCTAGTCGGATGGAGGGAGGACAGGTTGATGGTGATCATCGAAAGTGGAGCCGAGTTAGCAGCCAACTCTCTATTTCAACCGGCGATGGACATCACCACTCCCAAGCCCACCAGAGCCACGCCGAGCCACTGCAGGCGATGGAGTCGTTCCTTGAAGAACACCACTCCGCCAATCACCGCGATCACCCGGCCGCTTTGAGAAAGAATGCCGATCAGCCAGGCTGGGGCGTTGGCCAGGCCGTATCCGAAGGAGATGAAGGACACCGCGTCGATCAGACCCACCGCGATCAGCAGCCACCCCTGCCGCCACGTAAATCGGGTTTGGTCCGCTGACTCCAAGGCGAAAGGCCCTCTGCCCGGGGTGCGGCGGCGATTCCTCCAGCGGGAAACCACCACGAACAAGAGCGCCACGTAGAGCACCGTGTAGGCCCGCTGGGTGATGACCGTGAGGTTGGGATCAAGATCGTTTTGGAGAGGGATGTTCAGCAGGGGAATAGAAAAACTGCCGTAGCCGGGGTCTCCTTCCGTCAATATGGGAATTCTCAAGCCGGCGTTGGAGACTGCTCCCACCAAGACGCCGATCATGGCAAAGACCGGACCCAGGGTCACCAGGCGGATCTTGGCGCCCCGTTCGATCACCAGGGCGGCCAACACCGCACCAACCACCGCAATCATGATCCCCGCCCATTGCACCGGCCGGATCTCCTCGCCCAGCCACAGGTACGAATACACCACGGTCATCGCCCCGGCCAGGGCGGTGATGGGACTGACCACCGACACCGGTCCCAACCGGAGGGCCATATAGGTCCCGATGAATGACCCGGCGGCCGCCATTCCCAGAACCCCCAGGAAGATCAACTGGCCGGTGGTGACCTCGAAGGGCACTCCGATGGTGACTGCCCACCCGATCATCACCACAAAGGCGATGGTGAGGGTGACGGTGGTGGAACGCAGTACCCCGAAACGGCGGGTCACCGCCGCGGTCAGGAGGTTGTTCACCCCCAAAGTCACGGCGGTGACCATCCCGAAGGCAACTCCCAGCATGGCGTTGCTTAGCCTGAGGCCAAGCGAAACTGGTCGAACTTCAGAAGTTGCCTATCTGAATTGCGACTGGTCGTTCTAGGCCTCGTGCATGGTTTCGGCGCGCGCCGCGCCCGCCGCTCCGGCGACCCTTGAAATGTCGGTCGTGCCGGGGGCCCGTTGGGGCATCCAACTCACCAGCCTGTTGAACATCTGGTTGAGCATGTAGAAAGTCAGGAGTGAATAGCATGCCACCACGAACGCGACAATCACCAGCCGGGCGGTGTTGGTTTCCTGCACAGCAATGCTGGCCATGTGTCCAAGCCCGGTGGGGAACCCCAGGAACTCGGCGGCAATGGTCAGAGACCACCCCAGACCTGCGGAGAGCAACAGAGCAGTCCGCAATTCAGGCATTGCCCCGGGCACGATCACCTTGAAGTAGGTGTATGGTCGCGAGGCGCCCAGCGTTCGGGCGCTTTCAATGAACCGGTCAGGCACGTTGGCCACAGAGTTCATGGTGGCCACCACCAATGTCACCCACACACCGAAGGCAATGAAAGCAACCGCGCCGCGGAAGTTGGCGCCCAAGCCAAACTGCAACCAGGGAATGGCCGCCAGCAGAGGAATCATCCGCAAGAAGTTCATAGGCGCCCAGGCTGTCTGGCGCAGGACCGGCCAATAAGGAATTGCCAAGCCGGTGGCGATGCCTACCGTCAGGCCGATGCCCAAACCAACCAACAACCTGGAGAGGGTCATGAAGGAGTGGAAACTCAGAGCCAGGAACACGGCCGGCCAAGTCCGCTCGCCGCCTGAGCCGGGGTAGGGCGCCAATTCCTCGAAGCGCACCTCCAAGTGGAGTATGGGGACCTGGTTGAGCAACCAGTCCCCGGACATCCTGAAAAGGGTTTCTCCGAACACGTAGTTCCATCCGGGAACCAAGGGATGTTCCAATGTCCCTTCCGGCGCCACAATAGACACCACCTGCCAGCCCACCAACAACACCGCCCAGGTGATGAAGAACAGTGGATTGTTTCGCATGGCGTTCAACAACCTCCGGGGGGCGTTTCGCAAACCCTGACCTATCCTGCCTAGCACCCTCACGGAATTTGAAAACCGAAACACGAACGGCCAAACCCAGAACAGAATCGCCCAGGAGATCAAGAAGGACCAGGTGACAAACAGCACGTTGTCCTGTAGCGTCCAAGTCGTCAGAAAAAAGCCGTCCGGTAAGAGCAATAGCAACCAGGGCGCCAACAGGAACCAGACAAGCCACCCTATCCAATAGAGGCTGGGGGGAAGCGACCTATTCAAACCGTGATCGCCTCTTCATCGGTGATGCCCAAGTGTTGCAGGATCACCTTGGTGATCTGTACCGCCTCGGCGCCAGCCCGGATATCTTCGTCGCGGGGACGGGGGAGAGTAACCGGAATGTCGTCCACCAACTTGCCTTCGGCCAAAAGGATCACCCGATCGGCCAGGATCAGGGCCTCCTCGATATCGTGGGTAACGAAAAAGATGGTCTTTTTGGTCTCTTCCCACAAATCCAGGAGAACATCATGCAGGTTGCGGCGGGTGAAGTAGTCGAGCGACCCGAAGGGCTCATCCATCAGAATCACATCTGAACCAACCGCCATGGCCGATGCCAAAGCAACCCGCTTGCGCATACCTCCTGAGAGTTCCCGCGGCCATGAATCAGCAAAATCGGTCAAACCCACCGCTTCCAACCAATGGGCGGTGGTCTCTTTCCGCTCCTCATCGGGCGCCTTGGTGGCCCGGAGGCCGAATTCGACATTCTCCTTGACATGCAACCACGGGAAAACAGTGTCCTGCTGGAAGACCATGGCCCGATCAGCGCCCGGCCCGGTTACCACATCGTCACCCAGTCTCACCTGCCCGGCAGTGGGAGGCTGCAGACCGGCCAAGACTCGAAGAAGGGTGGTCTTGCCGTGCCCCGAGCGCCCCACCACGCATACGAACTCGCCACTCTGCACGTCAAAGTTGACGTCCTGAAGAGCATTCACCAGCTGGCCGGATCGGTGTTCGAACACACACCATAGGTTCTCGAAAGTGACGACTCTTGACATACTGTTTTCTCCTTGTCTAAAGGCCTAATCGCCGACCGGACTCGGACCACCGGGTTATGAAACGGATGCCCAACACCAGCAAACCGTCGACCACCACAGCCAGCACACCGAGAAACACCGTCAGGGAAACCAGCGCCTCTGCCGCGCCTTGCGTCCCCATCAAAAAACTCCATATCCGGATCAGGAACCCTCCCCCCAACTGTGGTCCGAGCACCTCCACCAAGGCGCCCAGGCCCCATGCGCCGGCCAAGGCGATCCGAAAGCCTCCGGCTATTTCAGGCACCGTCCCCTTCAAATAAACCCATCGGAATATGGATCTGGGGGTCCCTCCCAGAGTTAGGGCCGACTCCACGATACCCACCGGGATATTCTCCGCTGCCCGGCGGCTGAAGAAATACATGAGCAGAGTGGTGTAGAAAGTGATCAGTCCGATGGTGGTCAGGAGAGGAATCTCGATCCCGAACCAGATCACGAAGAAAGGAGCGGCGATAAAGATGGGCGCCGTCCCGAAGAAGGAAGCGACCGGTGTCACTACCTGGGCAATCTTGGGAAACACCAAACTGCCCAAACCCATCGACAATCCAAAGACGGTCCCCAGAGCAGCTCCTATCAGGATGTTCTTGGTGGTCTCCAGAAGGTGCAACGCATAGCCGAAGCAGATATCGGGGATGTCCGCGATCCTCTCACTGGCATACTCCGGACAGGCCTGCGTTATGTATCTTGACTGCAACCCCTCGCTGAACAGCAGGTTCTGCACGAAATGGGTGATGGTATTCCAAGGCCTCGGCATAAAAGTCTGAGGGTCGTCCATCAGAAAAAGAAGGGGGGAAATGGGCGAGGCCAACCACTCCCACACCAAGAAAAAGAACAGCATTCCCAGCGTCAAATAAATAATGTAGGCCACCCGGCGCCGCCGACTGGCGCGCCGCGCCTTTGCTCTCACATCAAGCGAATCGGTGCTGGTCATTGTCACTGAGGATCTGCCCCTTGTTTTGTTGCTTGTTTTTTGGTTTTTACAGGCCAAACGCGGGGCCGGACGGACTTGGTCCGGCCCCGCGTCAGGCTATTTCTTTTGTCTACTCAGACAAACGCTTCTCAGAGACTAGCCGATAAGGGCGGCCTCGAGATAACGCTGTGCATCGTAGAAGTTGTAACGGTCATAGAAGACATGGGCCTGATCGATCAACGCCTGCTGGCTCTCGGAGAGATCCATATCCATGGCGCGGGCGAACAGGTCGTCGGAGCGATCCTGCATGCCCTTGAGGTCATAGTAGAGCTCCTGGGCCAGCAAGAACTCTTCCAGGCCTGCCTGGGTGTCGTAGGTCGCCGACAGGGTCCCTTGTGACTTCAGCTTCTCGATCTGGGTCCTGAACACCGTCTCGGGGTGATAGCTGGGCAGACTCAGGTCCCACAGGGCTTCCTGGTCTTCCCAGTTGAAAGACGGGTCGATCGTATCCCAGATGATTCCGATGTCTTCGGGCTCCATGCTCAGAGAGCGCTTCTCATTGATGATGTTGGCTTCGATTTCCCACAACTCGTATTGAGTGTCGGGATCTTCCAGAGCGGCGAAGATACGGTTGGCAACGGAGATGATCCGGTAAGCCAGGTCCTTGTTCTCTTCAACCCACTCGCGACGGGCCAGCAGTCCGGTGCCGCCGACTGTGGCGGAGGCGATGGCGGTCTGCTGAGAGGCCGCGTCGTGCTCATACATCATGGCGAAGTTGATCAGCGGATCCCAACCGTTGCGCATCATCTGCACCAGGGTGGGGGCGCCGTACGGCATTGCGAAATCAATGCGGCCCGCAACTGCCGAGAGCTCCACGATTGTGGGGTCGTCCACATACACCGGCTGGGCATAGTTACGCCAGTCGTTGGTGGTAACACGGATCGGCTGCGTGTTGCCGTTATCGTCCAGAGACGGGGTGCCGTCCCTGTTCAAGAGCACCAACGGGTTGCCTTCCGCGTCAAGCACCGGGATGTCCTCTTCCACATCTTCCCACCACTGCGGGAGGTATGCGAAGAAGGCGTCGGAGTACTGCGCCTGAGTGGTGCTGTGGGGCGGGATGTGAACCTCGGAGCCCACTAACTGCTCTACCGCGGCCTGGGCGGCTTCGGGGAAGGTCATCCCTTCATCCATGAACTCCAACGCGGTCTTGGCGTCGCTGTCAGGCGACACGAGGATGGCGTATCCAACGTAGATGTCGGCGAAGTGGATCGGAGGAATGCTCTGACCGAAGGTCTCCAGCGTTCCGAACACTCCCGGCACCCAGCCTTGGGCGACGTCACCGTCACCGCGCTGCAACCAGGGAACGATCTCCTGGGAAGCGGTGAAGTAGTGATAGGTGGGGGTGTTGGGTGTGATGGTGATATTCAACTCATCCCACCAGCCCAACTCGATCGGAATCTGCCAGTAGGCAAGGTCGGCGCAGCAGGGGTAAATACCCATGCGAACTTCGGCGGCCCGGACTTCGGGCGCCTCGACCATTGAGGCCATCTCCAGCTCTTCCTGGGCCTTCATGGCAGCTTCTTCCGCAGCAGCAGCATCGGCGGCGGCCGCGTCAGCAGCAGCCTGCGCCTCTTCCAAGGCAGCCTGCGCCTCGGCATCACCGGCGGCGGCAGCCTCCTCAGCAGCTTCTAGGTCTGCCTGGGCAGACTCCAGGGCTTCCTGGGCGGCCGCAGCATCGGCGGCGGCCGCGTCAGCAGCAGCCTGGGCCGCAGCAGCAGCCTCAGCCTGAGCAGCAGCATCCGCTTGAGCCTGGGCGGCCGCGGCCTCAGCCGCAGCAGCGTCGTCAGCCGCACCGTCATCCCCGCAGGCCGAAGCCAACAGAGCCAAGGCCGCCATCAATACGATGACACCTTTAAGTTTTTTCATTCGATCTTCCTTCCGCTCGCTTATTCGTCGTACCTAGAGGCACGCGATTTCCCGACGTGGCATTATGCCGGTATACCGGCACTCAGCCTAAATATATAGCGACCAAGAACCTTTGCAACCAAAACAGGAAAGAATTTCCGGTGTCGAAAGGGTTTATCGGATAGATCGCAACCCGGCGGCAACCTGTCCGGGCGTCAGGGGTAGTTGGTCGAACCACACCCCGGTGGCGTCGAACACGGCCGCCGACACGGCCGGGGCCAGGGGAACAAAGGGCATCTCGGCCATGCCTCGCACACCCCAGGGGCCACGGGGATCGGGAATCTCCACAATCACGCTTTCCACCTGCTCGGGTATGTCCCCAATGCCGGGGATCAGATAGGCGCTGAGGTGGGGATTGAGCACCTTCCCATTGTCGGAGATCAGTCTCTCGGTCACCGCATACCCGTGAGCCTGCACCACCGCTCCCTCGATCTGGCCGACCACCAGGTCCGGATTGATGGCCTTTCCGACATCCACCGCGCACACCACCGATTCCACTTTCAGGTGTCCGGTGTCGATATCCACCACCACTTCCACCGCCTCGGCCATCCATCCATAGGCAAAATTGAGTTCCCCCGCTCCGGTCCGGGGGTCGAAAGTTTCAGTGGGAGGGGGCGTGAAGCGAAATCTCCCCCGCGCCGGACGGTCGCCTTCCAGCCACCGCTTTTGGGCCTCCTCGGTGGCGCCCAGAATCGAATTGCCTGCCATCCAGGTCAGGCGGGAAGCGGAGGCCGATCCCGAGTCGCCGGTGTGGGCCGTATCGGAGTAGTGGGTTTCCACTCTGTCCACTGCCACCCCGGCTGCCTCGGCGGCCATCTGGGCGAAGGCGGTGTGGGCGCCCTGCCCAACTTCCGCCCCGCTGTGATAAAGCACCACCTTCTCCACTTCCTCATCGCCCCACAGTTCCACCTCCGCCTCGCAACGCTCGGGAAATCCGAAGGAGAATCCGACGTTCTTGAACCCGCAGGCAAACCCCCGGCCGCGACGCAGGCGGGAGGGATCGGCCGGCAACGAACGGAACACCCTGAAATCGGATGGAAGTTGTTCGGGGGGATGGTCCCACTTCGCCCGGTCGGCGCAGGCCCCGATCACCTCGGGAAGGGAGACCACCGAAGGGACCTGAGAACCCCAGATCCCTATGTCACCCTCCCGGTAGCCATTGAGCAGGCGCAGTTTCACCGGATCGGCGCCCAGCTTGGCAGCCAGGCGGTTCATCTGCCCTTCGGCGGCCATGGCGCCCTGCGGCGCCCCGAACCCCCGAAAAGCGCCACCGGGAACCGAATGGGTGTACACCGCCCGGGAGTCCACCCGGACGTTGGGAGCCCGATAGGGGCCCACCGAGCAGAGGTGCAGATTCCCCAGCACTTTGTCCGACGTGTAGTTGTAGGCTCCGGCATCCAGCCAGGCCTCGTTCTCCACGGCGGTTACCCGGCCCTCGGCGGTGGCCCCCCAACGGGCATGGATCACCGCTCGGTGCCGCTTGTGATGTCCGACGATGCTTTCCTCCCGAGACCACACGGTTCGAACCGGGCGGCGAATGCCCCGTTGGGCGAGTTTGCGGATCGCCAGAGCCAAAACGATCTGAAGCGACATGTCCTCCCGCCCGCCGAAGGCGCCGCCAATGGCCGGGTAGATGACTCTGATCCGATCGGGCTCCACATCCAGGGCATGGGCGATCTGTTCCTGGTCCTCGTGGGTCCATTGCCCGGCGATCTCCACGGTGATGCGATCCTGAGCGTCGAGATAGGCCAGGGCCGCCTCGGGCTGCAGATAGGCGTGTTCCTGATGGGGCAACACGTAGGTGGCGCTCACCTCCACTTCGGCGGCCCGCCAGCCCTCATCGGTGTCCCCCACCCGGAACCGAAGGTGCTTGTAGGTGTTGCTGCCGAGGCCATTCTCGGGATGCACCAGCACCGAATCGGTGCGGGCCGCCTCCAGATCGGGGACCAGGGGAAGGTCCTCCCACTCCACCCGGAGACGCCGTGCGCCGTACTCTGCTGCTGGGCGGGTCTCGGCCACCACCACCGCGATCTGATCCCCCTCCCAGCGACTGATCTCCGACGGCACCGCGCTTCTACCGGTTCCTCCCACCCCCACCAGCACCGGCTGATCAAACCGGGTAAGCCCGTATTCGTTGACCGGCACGTCGGCCGCGGTCACCACCTCCACCACTCCCGGGGAGGCCAACGTCTCCGAGAAATCCAAGGCTCGCGTCCGGGCGTGGGGCTGTCCACTGAACACCACCTTGGCGTAGAGGGCATCGGGACGATAGAGGTCGGCCGGGTAGAGGGCCTCTCCGGTGGTCTTGCCGAGGGCGTCTCGGCGGGGGGTGGACCGGCCGATGCTCACTGTGGTCGGTCGGCGGCTTGGCGGACCGCATCGGTGATGGGGTAATAGCCGGTACAGCGACAAAGGTTGCCGCCCAGGGCCGTGCGAATCTCTTCGGTGGTCGGGTCGGGAATCTTCTCCAGCAACTTGGTGGCCGACATCAGAAAACCCGGGGTGCAGTAGCCGCACTGGACCGCTCCGGTCCGACAGAAGGCGGCCTGAACCGGGTTCAGCTCACCGTTTGCCAATCCCTCCACCGTCACGATTTGTGCCTGGTGAGCCCGAGGGGCGGCGGTCAGACAAGACAGAGCCGCCTCACCGTCCAGATACACCAGACAGGCCCCGCACTCTCCCTCCGCGCACCCCTCCTTGGTTCCGGTAAGAGATGATCCTGATGCCGGGCCGGCCACGTCCCGCAGCCAGTCCAGGAGAGTCAAATCGCCACCGTTCCGAGCGATCACCGGCGCGCCGTTGACCTCTGCCCCGATCGGGTCGCCCGGCCGGTGGGACACAGCCTCGGTCAAGGTCGGCTGGCGAGCAGCGCCGAAATGGACCGGACGGGAGGGAACCGCATCCCGCTCCCTGCCATCTCGGAGCACGGCCAAAGCCCGGCGAACCATCACCCCGGTTGCCAGGCGGCGGTACTCGGCGGTTCCCCGCAGGTCGTCGATCGGTTCGATCCCATCTGCCGCCGCCCGAGCCGCGGAGTCGATGGCGTCCTGGTCCAGCTCCCCACCAACCAGCGACTGCTCCGCCTCGATCGCCCGAACGATCACCGGCGCCACGCTGCCCAAGGCGATCCGCGCCCCGCGGACCATCCCGAGGGCATCCCGTTCGATCCGAAGGGCCATGTGCACCACGGATATCGCCTGAGCCATGCGTAGCCCCAACTTCACGAACACCCCGGATTGGCCCACCCCCAGACCGGGGAAGGTGATCCGGGTCACCATTTCGTCGGGGGCCAGGGTGGTACGCCGAAAGCCCGGATAGAAGTCGGAGAGGCGTTCTTTCCGTTCTCCCTCCTCCGACCGAATGGTCAGCCATGTGTCCAAAGCGGTGAGGGCCGAGATGGTGTCGTTGGCGGGGCTGGCGGTGACCAGATTCCCCACCACTGTGGCGCGGGCCTGCAGCGGCGGCGCCCCCACTTCCAGGCAGGCCTGGGCCAGGGGAAGGGCGTGTTCCCAAAGCAGCGGTGAAGCCACTACATCGGCATGGGTGACCAATGGACCCAGGTGAATCATTCCGTCGGAGTCCTGTTCGATGCGGTCCAGGCCCTCCACTCGGGAGATGTCCACCAGCATCTTCACTTGGGGACGGGCGCCGCGGCGCAGCTCCAACACCAGATCTGTTCCCCCGGCGATCAGCCGGGCCGCTGCCCCGTGACGGGTCAAAATCGCCAAGGCTTCCTCCACTGTGGAGGGGGACTCGTAGCAACTGGTGAGGTCGGCCCGGTACTGAACTTCGTGCAAGCCGCTATCCCTCCTTCTTGGAGCTGTTGTAGATCGGGCCTCCCCCAGCCGCATAGTCACGGAGCACCGCCACCGCTTCGGCCCGCAGGACATCCTCGATCACCTCGATTCCTCGGCGCCTGAGACCATCCACCCAGTCGGAAGGCCGGTTGCCCTCGTCAAAGCCGACGGCCCGGGCGTCCTCTTCGCGGGCGGCGATTGCGAGCTGGGAGACTCCCGACCAGGGAACCGCCCCCAGGCACATGGCGCAGGGGGAGGCGCTGGTGACCAACTCTGTTGGTCCGCCGTTGCCCACGGTCAGGTCGTAGTTGCCCATGCGCTGTCCCGCCAGGCAGATAGCCACCACCTCGGCATGGGCGGCCGCCGACGAGGTGGGAACCACCAGATTGACGCCCACCGCCAGTGGACGGCAGGTGGCCATGTCGAATACCGCCGCTCCAAAGGGACCGCCGGTCTGCTCCGCCACATTGCGCCGGGCAAGTTCAACCGCCACTTCCATCCGCTCTGCCACCGTCGGGAAGCGTTGCTCCCGACGTACCAGCTGGCGCGTCCAGGGTGGCAGTTCCCAACGCACGCTGGAAGGAAGGGACCACACCACGCCGACGGCTACCCTCCGCCTCCCCGGGCGGCGTACTCCCTGAGCACCTCCACCCCTTCGGCCCGCAGGACATCTTCGGTGACCTTGATTCCCTGTTGCCTCAACACCTCCACCCACTCCGCAGGTCGGCGGCTCCCACCCAAACCAAGCGCCCGGGTGTCATCTTCGCGGACCGCGATCAGGAGGCTCGACAATCCCGAGCCCAGTATCGCGCCTTGGCACATCATGCACGGGGCGCAACTGGTCGCCAGCTCGATCCGACTTCCGGTTCCGATCCCCAGGTGGTGGTTGCCCACCGCCACCCCGGCCAGGCACAACGCCACCACTTCGGCGTGGGCCGCCACGGTGGTGGTGGGCGCCACCACATTGACTCCCAGGGCCACCAGGTGGGAGGTGGAGAGATCAAAGACGGCCGCCCCGAAGGGATCACCCGTCCTCTCCAGCATGTTCTTCCGGGAGAGTTCGATCGCCAGGGACATGCGATCCTCGGGAGTCGGAAAACGCTGCCCGGGTTCCACCAGGTCATGTGCCCAGCGGGGCATTGTCCAAGTTACTGACCGGGCCGGGGTGGGGTAGTTCACCCTCAGCCCGAAGCCGCCATCTGATTGAATTCATCGATCAGCGGATCAATTTTCTCCCCCGCCCGGCGGATATTTTCCCAATACCCGGCGTCATGCCATTGGTCCTCCAACTCCGACGCCGATTTGCCCTGCTGTTCGACCCAGGTGAAGTACTTGAGACTGTGAATGCGGCGGCGGCCCGGATAATCCAGTTCCGCCATGTGATCGGTGGAGGCGCCCTGCAGATACCGGTGGTAAATCGCTGCCGCATCGGAAGTGGTCAGTTCTCCGTGAGCTTCGTTGAGTTCCTCCAGGCGACTGCGGTAAAGATCCATCGAGTCGGTCAGGACGGTGAACACCAGATCATTGCCGCCCAACTCATACCACTTGGCCATCTTGACAGCCGAGAGCAGGTTGGCCGCCCCCGAGATGCCCAACAGGTCGAGGCTCTCGATCACCTTCGGGGCCACCCCCTGACCGGCCAGATAGTCGCGTCCGACGGGCTCGTTGAAGAGTCTGATGAGTCCCAGGGGAGCGGCGTCGTCGATGGCTACCACCAGGTCGGTGTTGCGCACGTTGTGGATCCAGGGAATGTGCTTGTCGCCGATCCCCTCGATGCGATGTTCCCCATAGCCTCCCAGGAGCATGGTGGGACATTGCAGCGCCTCTGCGGCGGCTATCCGAGACCCCGCAAATCGCTCCTTGAGGTAATCACCGCAAGCCAGAGTGCCCGAGGAACCGGTGGTGAGAGCTACACCAGCCAACCGGTCGCCCGGTCCCATCAGTTCGTCGGCCAGCTCGGCAAAGGCCGGACCGGTCACCGAGTAGTGCCACAGATAGTTTCCAAACTCGTCGAACTGGTTGAAGATCACTATGTCCCGGCCCGAGCGGCGTAGTTCCCAACATTTGTCGAAGATCTCCTTGACGTTGCTCTCCGAACCGGGGGTGGCGATCACCTCGTCGGCCACGGCGTCCAGCCATTCGAACCTCTCCCGGCTCATCCCTTCGGGCAGGATGGCGATGGAACGGCAGTGCAGGATCCGAGAGTCATAGGCCCCGCCCCGGCAATAGTTACCGGTGGACGGCCAGGCCGCCAACTGACGGGTGGGGTCGAATTGCCCGGTGACCAGACGGGGCGCCAGGCATCCGAAGGCGGCTCCCACCTTGTGTGCACCGGTTGGAAACCACTTGCCCACCAAGGCGACGATCCTCGCCTCGACACCGGTCAATTCGGGGGGGAACTCCAGATAGTTCAACCCTCCGAACCCGCCGCCATGCTCGGTGGGCTGATTGTGCCACGTCACCCTGAACAGGTTGGCCGGATGCAGATCCCACAGGCCCACCCCGGCGAGTTGCTGCTGGATCGAGACGGGGGCAGTCTGTGGGCTGCGCATCTGAGCGAAGGTGGGAATCACCAGTCCCAATTCCCCGGCCCGGCGGGCGGCCCGTTGACGCACCCCGGGAACGATGGTCAAATCGATCATGACAGGATTTTACCTTTTGTAAAGAAGATTCCTGCCGATATTAGCCCGAATAGAAAACACCCGAACTCCGCGCTCTTTCAGGAATCCAGGACGTGGCTCGCCAATCCTTCCGCCAGCGCTTCGATCTCGGGGTCAACCATCAGCGGACCCTCGCCGCTTTCGGCCACCGCCGCCATGGCGGCGTCAACGTCCTTCAAGCCATTTCCGGTGCTGATCACCACCACCCGCTCTCCCTCCTCCACCAAACCCTCCCAGCGGGCCACTCTCAACCCAGCCATCGCCGCGGCCGCGGCCGGCTCGGCGAACACCCCCATTCGCTGGCCCATAGTCACCATCGAGGACTGGATTTGCGAGTCGGTGACCTCCACGAAGGCGCCGTCGGTCTCGGTCACCGCCGCCATGGCCTTGAACCGGTCCCGAGGGAGGTCGGCGGAGATGCTGTCGGCCAGGGTATCGGCCCGAATGGGTGGTTTGGACTCCAAGTCCTCTTGATTTCTCCAAGCCTGCGCCATATAGGAGCTCCCCGCCGCCTGAGCGCCGATCAGCCGGGGAATCCGGTCGATCCATCCCAATCTGTGCAGGTCCACAAAACCCTTGTGCACCCCGCCGATGATGCACCCGTCTCCCACGCTCACCACCACCACATCCGGGACCCGGTAGCCCAGTTGCTCCCAAATCTCATATGAGACGGTCTTCTTTCCCTCGGTCATGTAGGGGTTGTAACCGGTGTTGCGGTTGTACCAGCCGAACTGCCCCGATGCCCACAGGCAGAGGTCAAAGGCCTGATGATATGAGCCGTTGACCAAGACCACCGTTGCCCCGAAGGTGAGGAGTTGAGCCACCTTGGGCTGGGGAGCGGTGGCCGGCACGAATATGACGCTGGGAATCTCGGCTGCGGCGCAAAGGGCGGCCAGTGCCGCCCCCGCATTGCCGGTGCTGGCGGCGGTGATGATATTGGCGCCCTTTTCCCTGGCCTTGAGAACCGCCAGCGCCGAAGCTCGATCCTTCAGAGAAGCGGTGGGCTGTCGCCCTTCGTCCTTCACCCACAGCCGCACCTTCAAACCTTCACCCAGGACCCTGGCCCGAAGCAACGGCGTTCCTCCCACCTGAAGGGGCGGCGCCTGGGCCTGGGGGTCGACCGGAAGCAGTCGGCGGTAACGCCAGATGGACCGGTCGGGGTCGGCGGCGATCTGCTCAGGGCGGATCCGTCCGGCCAGGTAGTCGTAGTCGTACTGGACCGACAGGGTCGCCGCCCCACCATGATGAGGGCAGATATAGTCCACGTCCTCGGTGGAATAAACCTCCCCACACAACAGGCAGGACAGCCCCAGAACCGACCGCACCACTACCGACGCCTTGGGTCGGAGGTGCCCGGCGAAGCCTTCGATTGACGATCCGGTGGGTCTTGCCCGACTTTCATGTTGCTCCTGGGCCTCTTGGACGAGGACTTCGCCTCGTCAACGCGGATTGGTAACCGGATGTTATCCGGGCCGGCAAACCCCGGAAACCGCGGGGTGGGGAGGCCAGTAGAATGAATGTGCGGCGGGACGTGGCGCAGTTTGGCAGCGCGCAGCGTTCGGGACGCTGAGGTCGCCGGTTCAAATCCGGCCGTCCCGACCATCATCTTTCCCGGAGTGTGCTGAACAAGGCCCGAAAAGGGCCCGACGGGAGCCCAATGCGGCAACAGCACCCCGGCCGAGGGGCGGCAACCATCCCATCCCCATCTTTTTCAGCATGTTCCTTTGGTGGTCAGGAAGCCGCCGATTCGGGGTCGGCGGAGGAGTCCACCCACACCGCCAGGCGAGCTATTCGCAGCCGGTCCATGGCCAGCACCCGCAGGTTCACCCCATTCACTGCGGCGGTCTCATCGGGCCGGGGGATCCGTCCGGCCAAATACAGATACAGGCCCGCCACGGTGTCGTAGGGGCCGGAGGGAAGTGGCCGCGTCACCATCTCGGCCAAGTCCTCCAGCGGCAGTCTTCCCTCAACCACCCAGCGGCCCGGACCGGTGGCGAATGCGATGGGAACAGCCGGGTCGTGTTCGTCCTGGATGCCACCCACCAATTCGGAGACCAGGTCCTTGGCGGTCACCACCCCTTCCACGCCTCCGTGCTCGTCGATCACCACCGCCAGGCTGATGCGGTTGCGCCGCATAACCATCAGAGTCGAAAGGGTGGGGTAGCTCTCCGGTATCACCAGGGGATCGCGGATCAGTTTCCGGGGGGTGGCGGTCTCCGTTCCTTGGGAATCCCGACTCCGCAACCAGTCTTTCACATAAAGCACTCCCACCAAATCATCGAGATTTCCCCCGGCCCGGACCACCGGATACCGGGAATGGCCCGTCCGAGCCACCGCTTGGCGAATCTGCTCGAAGTCGACCGGCGCCTGAAGGGAGATCACCTCGAGCCGGGGAGTCATCAGTTCCCGCACCGGCCGGTCCGCCAACTCGAACAGTCGCTCGATGATCTCCCGCTCGGCGACGTCGATCTCTCCCGCCTCGGCGCTGAGCTCCGCCAGGGCCATTATGTCGTCCTCGGTGGCGGGACTCCCCGGCTCGGTGCGAACTCCCACCAATCGAAGCAGGAAAGTGCTGGCAGTGGAGAAAACCCGAGCGATGGGATCAAGCCCCCGGGAGACCACCCACAGGATGGGCGCCACCCCCAGGGCATATTTTTCCGGATAGCGGGCAGCGATGGTCTTGGGGGTGATCTCACCCACCACCAGGATCACCGCGGTGAGTACCCCGGTGGCCAGCCACGGCCCCCACGCCTCCCCCGTGCGGGGATCGCTCCAGGCGGCGATCAGATCGACCGACAGAATGGTGGCGAGCGAAGCGGCCAGGATGTTCACGAAATTGTTGGCCACCAACAACATCGCCAGGGTCCTCTCCAGGTCCTGTGCCAGCAGGACGACCTTCTCTCCCCTCCTGCCTTCCTTCCTCAACTGTGGGCCTCGCTCGCGCGGCAACGCCAAGAGGGACGTCTCGGAACCGGAAAAGAAGCCTGAGGCGAGGATGCACAACACGATCCCTCCCACCGCCGTCAAGTGGAATGAGGTCACGACCGGGGGTTAAACCTTGCGAGAGGAGCGCGCCCCGGCTGCCTCGTTCACAGCCGACCGGAGTTGATGGGCGCCGAAGGGCTTCAACACCCACCCGGCCGCTCCTGCCCGGCGGGCCAGGAAGGCGTCTGCTCGGCGATCCAGCAACAAGACGACCGGCCGCGGTGGGAGGGAACGGGCGCGGCGGGCTTCTCGAATCGCCCGGCAGATGGCCATGCCGCCCATGCTGCCCACCTGCATGTCCACCACCGCCACCCCCGCGGCCTCACCACTCCCAGCTTGCTCGATCGCCTGGTGGGGGTCGTCGATTGCGACTACCTCCTTCCAGGTATCATCGGCAGCGGACAATACGTCGTTGCGCACCCAGGGGGCCTCGGCAACTACAAAGATGGTGGTCATTTCCAACAACAAGGGTACCGGCGCGAACCGCCGTTCGGTACTCGCCGACCCCTTCGGGTAAGGCTCTCCGCGTGTACCGCAACCGCGTGGCCCGGACCATACGCCTTCTAACCGGAGGAGCCGCCCTGCTCTGGTGCATGGGCGTTTTTCTCACCCCCCTGGCAGCCCAGACTCCACCGGCCACCATCGAATTGGTGGCCGTGGAGGGCGCCATCCACAACGACCTGGTTGAGTTCGTGCTGGAAACCATCGAGGACGCCGCCGTTTCGCGGTCCCCCGGCAACGAGGCCCGGGGCAGGGTGGAACTGTTGATTCTGATGATCGACTCACCCGGAGTGGTAGCCGATCCCCAGCTCTTCGATGAACTGGCAGCCGTGGTCCGCGATCCTCCTCTGCCCCTGGGAATATGGGTGGGACCCGCCCCGGCGGTGGCCTATGGCGGGGCGGCCCAGTTGGTTTCTCTGGCGCCCATCCGTTCGGCTGCGCCGGGAGTGACGATCGGCCACTGGTTGCCCACCATCGTCGGCCAGGAGGAGGACGCTCTGCTGGAGGGCGCCTATGCCTCCGGTTCCGAAGTCGTGGAAGTGGAAGGTCCGGTCCCCGGGCTGATTGATCTGTCGTCCGCCGACACCGCCTCACCCAGACAACTGTTGCAGTTATTGGATGAGACCACCCTGCCCATCGGAGGAGAGTCCGTCGAATTGGTGACCACCCGGCCCTTCTCCGGCGAGGACGGCGCCGAAGGGGTGACCGTGTTGGAAACGGTGCTGCGCGGTCCCGGCCTGTGGACTCAGTTGATCGGACTGTCCACCCGGCCCGAAGTCGCATTCTTTTTCCTGATGGCCGGACTCACCATCGCGGTCTTCGAGTTCTATGCCGTGGGTCCGGGAGTGGCGGCGGTGGTAGCCGCCCTCTCGCTGGCTCTGGGCGCCTACGGCCCGGCGGCCCTCCCGCTTCGGTGGTGGGCGGCGGCCCTGATGCTGGGAGGCATCGGATTGCTGGCTTTCTCCTATCAGCGGGGTGGGGTCGTGCTGGTTTCATCGTCGGGTATGGCGGCGGTGGCTGTCTCGGGCCTGTATCTGTTCGACGGCGGCGCCCAGATCACCCTGAGTTGGGCGGGCTGGGCCCTCACCGTGGCGGCGGTGGCTTTCTTCTTTCTCCTGGCCATGCCCACTGTGGCCCGGGTGCGATTCAGCGCTCCTGCCCTGGGGCGGGAAGAGCTGATAGGCAAGATGGGGAAGGCGGTGACCGCCTTGGATCCCGATGGTGTGGTTGAGGTGGAAGGGGGCAAATGGCAAGCCACCTCTCACCGGGCCGCGGGCCTTGTTCGGGGTAACTCGATTCGGGTGACGGGGGTGGAAGGCGCCACCCTGCAAGTATCTCCCACCGAGGACCGGTAGCAAAAAAGTTTTGACAACACCCGACGATTGGCCTATTTTTCGCAATACAACTCAAGGCGGACGGAGGCCTAATGGCGGGCACGACTAATAATTGGCAACGTACGGCGCTGTGTAAAGGGATCAGATCGAGCCTCTTTTTTCCACCCAGCACCTCGGAGAAGAAAGAGGAAAAGGAACGGCGCGAAAGCCGAGCCAAGGCCATCTGCGGACGTTGCAAGGTGATTGCTCCCTGCCGCGAATACGCCCTGACGCTCAAGGAGCCTTACGGAATCTGGGGCGGCATGAACGAGTCCGAACGCAACCTCATGCTGACTCAGGCCGCTGCCAGTTAGGAGATAACTGTGCTTTCGCTCGGTGACTTGAACTGGTTGGCAATTCTGGTGGCCGCCATAGCATTCTTCGCACTCGGGGCGGTGTGGTATCAACCGAAGGTGATGGGCGCCCGGTGGATGAAAGCGGCGGCCGTCGACCCTTCGGATGCGTCCCCCCGAGCTTGGATATTCGTGGGGACCTTGGCCGCCTACTTTCTGATGGCAACGGCCCTGGCAGCACTGTCCCACGGGATTGGCGCCTCGTCTTTGGCAGACGGTCTGGTGCTCGGTCTGTTCACCGGGGTGGTGTTCGTCGGCGCCCAGGCTTGGGTGAACGCCGCCTACGAGGGACGATCAATGTCCTTGGTGGTGGTGAACGGGGGGATCGGGGTGATCGGGCACATGGTCATGGCGATCATCGTCACGGTCTGGAATTAGACGCTCCCAAATTCCGGGAGGCCACTTTCATCTCCAGCCTTTGATCCATAGCGAAACCAAGCGGTCTTGCCCTGGTTGCCGGTTTAGACTCAAGAATGATGCCCAGGCCGCGCCACCAAGAAATCATTGCTCTCTGCGAGGACCCCCGCGAGACTTTTGACGATATCAGCAGCCACCCCGCCACCGCCGAGCGCTTGGAAGAGATAGCCCGGCTGGCAGATTCTCTCTTCAGCCAGGGTTCCCCCGAAGACCAGGTCTGGGACACTATGCACCTGCCATTGCACATCTCTGCCGAAAGACTGTCCCGCCTCTCAGAACCGCAACGGTCGGACATCCTCGCCCAATTACCAACTGACCTGGCCGAACAGCTAATCGACATTTTGCCTGTCAGCATTTCTTGACAATTCTCATTACATGCCGGCAGTGGTGTTGGCCTCGGCCGTCAAAAGGTTCCCGGAAAGAGAGATACGCTTGGTACTTTCTCAGCCGCGGGGCGCGGAGGACAATTTCCCAAGACAAGGGGTGACAGCTGTCGGGGGGTTCACCGCGGTGGGCGTGCCCATAATTGTGCTGGTAGACATGGAGACCAATGAAGTCTTCCACGCACAGCGGTACGAGAAGAAGTTCAGACGGTTATTCAGGTGGTGAACTGTATGGAAGGTCGGCAATCTTCATCGCCCCTCCGCTGCCACTACCCGCAACAGGCGTCCATGGCTTGATCCGACCAGGGGTGATCAGAGGTGGCCTCGCCCTCAGGTTGGCCATTTCGTCCCCCGCACTTGGAGCACGCCCACACCTTGGGTACTGCGGCGCCCGGTGGGACCAATGAGCGGTACTGGTGACCGCAGTCGGGGCATTTGATCTGTAACACCGGCATGGCTATCCCTCGGCCCTGCTGGAAGCAACCGTCAGCAACTGGGAGACGGCAGCCTCCGCCCGAGCCGAAGCGGATTGGGACCACTCCCTGGCCCGACCAACCCGCCTGGAAACCGACTGACAATGTTCCAACACCCGATCCGGCGAGCAGGAACCGACGCCGTGTCGCTGCCCCAGCAACTCCTCGGTGATTTGTTCCGAAACCAGACCGGGTTCCCATTCGCTCCCCTGGACTGCCAAACCCAGTTCCGCCGCCGCCCGTTCCATATCCTCGGCGCTCGGCCGGGAACGGCCCGCCGAATCGGCTGCCGCCACCGCTCGGCCCACGATCCGATAGGCGCTCCGATAATCCAAACCTCTGCTCAGCACCATCCGTTCGGCCACATCAGTGGCCATCGAGAAGTGCGCCCCGGCGGAGCCTTTCAAGGCTGCCACATCAACTTCCATAGCGCCCACCACCTCCTCACCCAACCCGACCAGCCGGGTGGCCATCTCCACCACCCCGATCACCTCACCGTAGGCATAAAGCCAGTTGTCGGTCCGGGCCGACGGGGTTCTCTGGGTGGCCATCAGCCCCGTTGTCCTGCCGATCAGAGTCCCGGCGCCTCCCCGAATCACCGAGAGCGAGTAGGGGTTGCGTTTCTGGGGCAACAGCACCGAGGCGCGCGCCGTCTCACCGGCGAGGCGCAGATAACCGAATTGGGGGCTGGCGAAAATCTCCAGATCCTCGGCCAGCCGGTCGAGGGTGAGCACTGCTTGAAAAGAAGCCACTGCGGTGTCCACCATGACATCGGCCGACCACATGCCATCTCGAATGTGGGCGGTTGGCCCGTCGAAACCCAACCGGGAGGACAGCCGCGCCCGGTCGAGCGGGATAGTGGTGCCGCCCACCCCGCCTGACCCGGCCGGACACCGGTTGACTTGCGGGTAGCACACCCGGATGCGTTCCAGATCGCGGGTGGCCTGCTCGGCGAAACCGGCCAGGTAAAAGCCAAATGAGGAAGGCTGGGCCGGTTGCAGGTAGGTGGTGTCGTTCCAAACAACCCCGGCCAAATCCCCACCCCGATCCGCCAATGTTTGCGCGAAGTCCGCCACCGCCTCATGCAGCTCGACCAGCCGGTCCCGCAGGGCGATCCGCAAGGCGATCCGGCCCGCCTCCCGGCGGGTACGACCGGTGGGCAACCACCCGGCCACGGCTCCCAGCCGCCTTTCCAGTTCCCGTTCCCGGCTGTTGTAGGCGTCGCCGTACTGCGGGTCATACGGGAAGTTCTCCACCGGGGTGGACCAAAAATCCAGCAACTCTGCGCACAGAGCCGCGGCCACGCCTTCGGGCAGCACCCCGATCTCATCCAATTCCAGAACATGAGCCAGGTCCGCCAGGCAAAGGCCCCCATGCAGGAACGGGGCGTCGGCCAATTCCAGGGCATAGCCCGATTCCACCAACCGGGGCGATGGACCCGATCCCAATCGGCCCTCCGACCCCAGATACCCGTGCGGCGCCTGGTTCATGTCACGGGACTCCCCGCAAACAGGCCGGGCACTCCGCCGGTGACCAGGAACACCACCGGCTGGGCAACGTCGGTGGCGGCTTCTACCAGGGGCGCCAGCGCGGGCGCGCCGAACTCGGGGTCCAAGAACAGCCCTTCGGTCCTCATCATCAACTTGGCGGCCTCCGCTACCCTCTGCGGATCAGGACGGAGTCCATCCAGGACTTCCCATTCCACCGCCGACCTGGTTTCCACCCCTAACAGATCAAGGGCGGCCTCGGAGATATCGGCTATCCGCTGACGGCACTCCGCGAGCGGCCGATGGACCGACACCCCCACCACGGCCGGGCCGGCGTGTCCCGGCCTCCGGTACCCGGCAACCAGGCCAGCCTGGGTCCCGCACGACCCGGTGGCCAACCAGATCGTGCCGGCCGTCGTCCCCCGCTCCGCCATTTGGAGGCCCATCTCGTCGACGGCGTCCACATATCCCAAGGCTCCGACCGGTCCGGCCCCTCCCCGGCCGACCACATAGGGCCGGCGCCCGCGCTCCCGCAGCTCCGAGGACACCGACTCCAGCAGGGGATCAACCGAGGACCGTTCCGAAGAACCCGTGAAGGTGATGTCCACTCCCGGAAGTTGTTTGAGGAGACGGAGGCACCCCACCGCGGCGGCATCCTCCCTGCCGAACAGCACCACCTCCACCCCCAGGCCCCGGCCCAGAGCGGCCAGAGCCGCCATCAGAACCCAGTTGGAACCCGGACCTCCGCCGGTCACAAAGTAATCGGCGCCTTGGGCCAGGGCGTCTCCAAGCAGGTAATCCAGGGGTCGAGCCTTGTTGCCCCCCAATCCCAGGCCGGTGAGGTCATCCCGCTTGAGCCACACCTCCGCACCCAGAGCCTCCGAGAGTCGGGGCGCCGCCCGAAGCGGAGTGGGCAGGACCGCGACCGAAACCCGGGCGGTCAACCACCCGCTCCCAGCACGCGGTCCACCATGTCAGGAGCCGCGCCCAGCACCTTCTCCAGGTCGAACAGGCTCTCTATCTCCCGGCGATCCAGGTGGCGGACCACCCGCTGATCGGCCAGGAGCGCATCGACAAAACTCGCACCCGACTCCACCCCCTTCATCGAAGCCTCATAGACCACGTCATGGGCGGTGTGCTTGCCGATCCGATCCGCCAAGGCCCGCATCACCGGCTCAGCAAAGACAAACCCCCCACGGGCCTCGATGTTCTCCATCATCGTCTCGCGGTCAACCACCAGCCCCTCCAAGAGGACCCCGGCGAAGGCGGTTGAGACCAGGGTCATGGCGCAGGCCTGCGGCAGGGCCACCCACTCCGCCTTCCAGGATCGACCATCCCGCTCATGCAGTTGGATCATGGCCTCGGTCATGACCGCCGCGTCCCCCCGCACCAGACGGGCCAGGGTGTCGAGGTGCTCGGAGAACTCCGGGTTGCGTTTCTGGGGCATGGTGATGCTCCCCACCGTTCCGGGGATAAAGGGCTCACGCACCTCGCCCAACTCCAAACGCTGCAATTCCATGATCTCGTTGCCGATCTTGGCCACTGTGGTGGCGACCATCGCCAGCAGCAGGACGAATTCGGCGGGACGGTCCCGACTGGTGATCCAAGCGATAGTGGGAACTCCCAGACCGAGGCGATCCGCAAACGCCTCCCAGAGCGGCCCGGCCTCCGATCCCCAGAACTCCATGGTTCCCAGCGCCCCGCCCAGCTGCACGACTTCCCACCTCTTCCGCCCCTCCTCCAACCGCTGACGGTGGCGGGAGAACTCATCGGCCCACACCGCCGCCTTGAAACCAAAGGAAATGGGGAGGCCCGGCTGGGCGTGGGTCCGCCCCAACATGGGGGTAGTGCGATGGTCGGCGGCCAACCGCCGGGTGGCCTGTTCAAGCCGGGCCAGATCGCGCTCCAGCAGGTCTCCCACCTTCTTCATGACGAGGGCCGCCCAAGTGTCGCTGACGTCCTGCACCGTAGCCCCGTAGTAGACCCACTCCCGCCCGCCGGGGGGCAGTTCTTCCCGCAGATATCGGATCAGACCCAGGGTGGAATGTCCGGTTGCCCGGGTCCCGGCCGCCACTCGATCCAGATCGACTTCGAGGCTGTCCAAGTGGGCCCGGATAGTCTGGGCCGCCTCCTGCGGCACCAGGCCCACTTCGGCCTGCGCTTCGGCCAGGCAGGCCAGGATCTCCAACCAGGTGGAAAAGCGCGCCCTCTCTCCCAGAATCTCTCGTCCCTCCTCGGTTGCCCACAGGTGTCCGTAAACCGTGGAATCCCCCAGGTGGATACTCATCCTGCGGAGACAGCTACCTGATCCACCCCGGCCAGCCATCGCAGGGCGCGGCGCACCTCGTCGAGGTTCGCTCCCCATGGCACCACCGCCTGGCCTTCGCAGAACTCGGTTCCCCGCTCCAGCATGCAGCACTTGACCAGCCACCGGCCCTCGGGCTCCGCGCTCTCGACGCGCTTGCGGGGGCAGATGTCCACCTGGGGAGGTTCGTCCCCGTAGAAGTGGCGGTGAAACTGCATAGACCGCTCGCACCCGATCATCACCCAGTCCGACCGGTTGGCAGGCCGGGTGTCGAGGTAGGACAGGTCGGCGGGCAAATCCAATCCGGCGCCGCGGCAGGGCACCAGATAAGAGTCGGCGGGCATCCCCTGGGCCATGTCGGAGAAGGTGACTGAATCCAACACCAGCTCGATGGGGGGCAGATCTTCGTCGAACGCCACCACCTGCTGGGCCTGGGTCAGCAACTTGGGGGGCTCCGGCGGCGTCACCTCGGTGACGTGGATGGGGATCGGAGCCGGCTCCCATATGAAGTTGATGTGCTCATACATGCCCTTGACCAGGTAGCCGGAGACCCCTGGTCGAGCGTTCCGGCGGGCGGCGGCGGCCAGGGCGGTGGCGTTGCCGCAATCGGTGGTGGGGTCGTCGATTAGCAACATTCCCTCGGGACCCGACCAGACCGACACGTCCACCACCGGCACGAACAGGTCGTCGGAGTCCGCCCGGGCCACGGCTGCCAACCCCACCTCATCGCCGTGAATCAGTCCCACATAGTCGGTGCGCCGGTACACCTCCCGGCCCATCAGGAAGTCCATCATGAAATCAGGGTCGGGTGAGCGGTCAGTGTGTTGCACAGACAACCCTCGGTACGGATGAGCCCTGGCGTTGGGGGAAGGCCTCTCAGCTGAAACCATTACCACTTCCCGGTTGGCGGAGCGCCCAATTGTAATGGGAGGTCACCCTGCCACCTCGGACAGGATGACCTCCTTTGTCGAATATGGGGCTTCGGATCAGCCGGCGAGTTCCTTGCGGACCATCCCGGCGCCCGACGCTAGGGCGTGCAATTTATCGACTGCGATATAGCGCTGCAGCAGAATCAAGCCGCAGTCGGTGGTCACTCCCAGCTTGTCGGCCGGTACATATTCCAACAGGCGCCGAATCCGGGCGGCCACCTGTTCGGCGGTCTCAGTGATGGTCGACTTGACATCAATCACGCCTGCCCAGAAGCTGACGTTGTCGGGCAACGGGTGCTCTTTGAGCACCTCCAGCCCCGACAGGTCATCGGAGCGCCGACCGCAGCTTTCCAGGTTGAGCACGTCAAAGTTCCCCCCGTAGGCCTGGGGCACAATGGCGGCAGTCGCGGCGGGGGCATCGCCCTCGCGGACGGTCAGGTCGAAGATCTCACCGGCAGCCGCGGTCTCATCCGGGTAGTACGCGGGTGTCCCGCCCCAGTTGCCCCAACAGATGTGCACGATGATCTGGGCGTTCTTCACGCCTTCCACCGCCCGGTTGAAGGCCTCAATGGCCCAGTCCTCGTAGAAGTAAGGCCAAGTGAACTCATCCAACTGGATGAAGTCGATGCCCATGGCGTCAACTTCTCGGATGTCCTCGTTGATCGCCTCGGCAATGGCCATCGCCCGGTCATGGGGTGCGTCGTAATGGAGGTCGTTGGTGGCCTGGGCCAGCACCTGAATGCCCGTGTACTGGATCTTGGTCGGCTTGTTGGTCGCCCTCTTCAGCGCCCTGGCCTGCTCCACCATGATCGCCCCGCGCCTCTTCACCTCTTGGGTGAGCGTCCCGGCGTGGAGGCGGCTGTAGATCGGGAATCCGAGATATCCGCCCTTGAGGTCATAACCGAGGCGCTTGTAGTAGTAGTACAGCGCCTGATCGGCATAGTTGTCCCCGTGGAGCCGACCGTCGGTGATAATGTCCAGCCCGGCGTTTTCCTGATCGGTGGCCAAAGACGCCATGGCGTCCTCCAATGCCTCCCTTACGAACGAGTCGGGCGGTTCCTGGTCGCCGGTCCATTCACGCGCCACATGAGCATCCCACCACCGTGGATTCGGGTAGTTTCCCACCATTGAGGTGGGGATCGTCACCTCTTCGCCTCTTATCTGCATCGCTGCTCCTTTCTCCTGAACCGGCCGTTACAGATGCTCAACCGGTCCCTGCTCACAAGTCAACCAAGGCAAACTGTCTGAATGTGCCCTGGTACGACCCTTTTGCATCCTAACCAGCGGCAAATGCAGGGAGTCCCCAAACGCCGGAATTTCCGGGCCGCTAACCCCGGTCCCGCTATTGGGCCGTCCAACCTCCGTCCACCACCAGGCCATGGCCGGTCACATAGGACATGCGATCCGAAGCCAACGCTGAAATAGCATTGGCGATGTCATCGGGTTGGGCGACCCTGCCAATGGGGATCCGAGACTCGACGGCCGCTCTCAACTCGGGTTGATCGAGACGCCAGGCGGTCATGGGGGTCTCCGTCATCCCCGGACAAACGGCATTGGAGCGTATTCCGTCGGCTGCGTAATCCACCGCAATCGATTTGGCCAGCAACAAGGCCGCTCCCTTGGAAACCGAGTAGGCAGCCCGACCGGGAAAGGGCGTTATCGCCGCCACCGAGGCGACGGTGATAATGTGTCCCGATCGGCGGGGGACCATGACGCCGAGGGCCTCTCGCGAGCACAAATACAATCCTCGCACATTCACGGCGATCACCCGATCCCAGTCACCAAGAGGGGTCTCATGGAGCCGGGTGGCGTGGGCCGAACCGGTGATCCCCGCGTTGTTGACCAGCAGATCCACCGGACCGAGTCCTTCCTCAATCGTGGCAAAGGCGCTTTCGACCTGTTCGGGGCGGCAGACATCGACCGCCAGACCGAGTCCGTCTCCGGCGGCGGCGGAGGCCCGATCTCCGTCCAGATCCAACACCCCCAGTTGATACCCGTCGGCGCGCAGTCGCTGGCAGGTGGACCATCCGATCCCCGACCCTCCACCGGTGACCACCGCTACACCCATTATCTCCTACCCCTGGTTTCGCTCTGCATTGTTTCCCAATCCATCAACATCGTCGCCGGTTTAGAATCGCCATATGACCAAGCTAGCAGATAAGACGGCCCTCATTACCGGCGCGGGAGGTTCGATCGGTCGAGCCGCCGCACTCCTGTTCGCCGCCCAAGGCGCGGCGGTGGCGGTGGTGGACATCGATGGAGGCGCCGCCGAGGAGACGGCGGGGATGATCGAGGACCGCGGCGGCCAAGCCTTGGCCCTGGCCGCCGATGTTGCGGCCAGCGACCAAATCGGAGAAGCAGTGGACCGGGCGGCGGGGAGACTGGGCGGTCTGGATGTGGTGTACAACAACGCCGGGGTGGATTCAACCGGTTCCGTGGCCGACGCCACCGAGGCGGATTGGGATCGTTGCTTCAATGTCAATGTCAAGGGAACATTTCTCACCTCCCGGGCGGCTATACCCTATCTTCGGAAATCCGGATCGGGGGCGATCGTGAACCAGGCATCGGTGGCGGCTCTGGTGGGAGTGGCCGGGATGGCCGCCTACGGCGCTGCCAAAGGCGCCTTGGTCTCTCTGACCCGTTCCATGGCCGTGGATCTGGCCCCGTTTGGAATACGGGTCAACGTGCTGTGCCCCGGCACGGTGCACACCCCGCTGATCGAACCCCTGCTGCGCCAACGGGGGAAAGGCGACCTCAACCTGGGCATGAAGATGACCACCGTCAAGTACCCGATCGGACGGCTGGGCGAACCGGCAGAGATCGCCCGGGCCGCGTTGTTTCTGGCCTCCGACGACGCCAGTTTCGTCACTGGTAGCGTGTTTGCGGTCGACGGCGGGATGACCGCCCAATAACAAAGTAGCGGAAAAGGATTAGGCGCTTCGCTTGTGAACCCCGACACTATCTCGCGAAAACCCTCCCAATCCTTCTCTTCCGAGGGCCCCTCCCCCGCCACCCACCTAGCCAAGGTCGGACGCGAGTCCGCTATCGAGCGGCGCCTCGCTAACCACTTCGATTGTGATCCCTTCAGACGGCCCGCGACGTCGCGTTTCGGACCGAGAGGTGTTCGACTCCTACCAGCCTGTCAGGCCCCAACGACAAAGTCAACTCCCCGCATCTCCTTTTTTTCGCGACACCCCACCACCTATCCGGGCATCTTCTAAGCAGATGGGATTCCACCTCGCCTCGGACAAGCTGACCGACCTGGCCACGGCCGCCCGTTTGGTCCCCCGCGGAGCGTTGGTGGCGTTGGGAGGAAGCCTGTCGGCCCGACTTCCCATGGCATTGGTGCGGGAGATGATCCGGCAGGGCATTTCGGAATTGCATGTGGTGGGTTCCGCCCACTCGATCGATGTCGACATGCTGGTGGCGGCCCGGGCAATCAAGGTCTGCGAGCAGAGCTATGTGGGATTCGAGCAGGATCACGGGCTGGCTCCAGCCTTCCGCCGGGCCGCCCAGAACGGCGACCTCGAGGTGCGGGAGAGCTGTTGCGACACGGTCCTGACCCAGATAAGGGCGGCGGAGATGGGACTGCCCTTCCTGCCCGTGCGGGGCGTCAAGGGAACCGGTATCCGGGACCTGCATCCCGAATACGGGGAGGTGACCTGCCCGTTCACCGGCGAGGTGCTGGTGGCGGTCCCCGCCCTTGCCCCCGACGTCGCCCTCATCCACGCTTCTTTGGGGGATCGGGAGGGCAACCTCCATCTGGAGCAGCCCTATGTGCTCGACGAGAGATTTGCGGCCGCCTCGGCGGGGGTGGTGGCCACGGTGGATCGGATTGTCCCCACCGAGGAGGTGAAAAGGGCAGGAATCGTGATCCCCGCCTACCGGGTGGCGGCGGTGGTGGAAACGCCCTTCGGCGCCCATCCCACCTCGTGTTATCCCGGTTATGCCTACGACCGAGCTCACATCGGGGAGTGGGTGAAGGCTGCCTCCACCGAAGCCGGCGCCTCGGCCTACCTGGATCGATTCGTCAACTCGGTCGACGAATCCGGGTATCGGAGTCTGATCGGCCAGGAGAACCTGCATCGGCTGACCCGCTATGCAGAATCCCCGGACGCCTGGATGAGCCTGTACTCATGAAGTTCACTTTTGACGAATGGTTTGTGGTGGCCTTGGCTCGCACCATCGGGGACCGCGAGGTGGTTTTCCACGGATTCGCCAGTCCCTGTGCTCAGGTCGCCATGCATGTGGCCAAACGGACTTCCGCTCCGAACATGATGCTGGTGGAAGGGGCGATGTACGCCCTGAACCCCACCCCCCCTTTCATCCCGCCCACGGGAAACGATGCGGCTCTCAAGCAAGGCGCGGTCTATTCGATGCGTTTCGAGGAGTTTTTTGACGCCGCCGTGCGAGGCGACATCGACCGGATGTTTTTGTCCGGCATTCAGATCGATGCCCACGGGAACGCCAACCTCACTGCGGTGGGCGAAATGCCCCGGCCCAAGGTGAAAATAGGGGGAGGGGGTGGGGGATGCAACGTCTCGGCCACGGTCGGGCACCTGACGATTTGGAGCACCAACCACCGGACGGGGCGGTGTTTGGTCTCGGCCTGCGATTTCATAACCGATGTGGGCCACCGGACTCCCGCAGGCACCAGGGCCGAATTGGGATACACCGGTGGAGGCCCCGACTGGATGATCACCGAACTGGGGATGTTTGATTTTCCCGGGGGCCGAGCCCGCCTGCGGCGGATCTTCCCCGACGTGACCCTGGCGGAAATCGAGGAAGCCACCGGATTCGAGTTGCAGGTCGCGTCGGATCTGGCCGAGGTCGATCCACCCGACCCCGCCCAGATCGAGTGGGTGAGGAAGCTCGACCCACTCGGAATCAGGCGGAACGAGTTCCGTCCGCAGGAACTGCGAAGAACCTTCGCTCGGTGACCCTCGACGCCGTGTTCAACCCCCGGAGGGTGGCGCTGGTGGGGGCCTCCGACACTCCGGGGAAGATGGGATCGGTCCTGTGGAGGAACCTTTCCGGATTCGGGGGTGAGGTGATTCCGGTGACCTCATCCGCATCACAGGTGGGTGGGGTGAAGGCCTATCCCTCGCTGCTCGAGGTGGAGGGCGAGGTCGATCTGGCGGTTTTGGCGGTCCCCGCTCGGGTGGCCCCCCGGATCGCCCGCCAGGCCGACACCAAAGGAGTCGGGGCAATAGTGGTGCTGGCGGGAGGGTTTGCCGAGACCGGGCCGCAGGGCGCGGCTCTCCAGGAGGAACTGGCCGCGGCCGCCGGTCGAGTACGGGTGGTGGGACCCAACTGCCTGGGCATTCAGAACCTGGCTCTTGGTCTCAATGCCTCCATCACCACCGAGGGCCGGTTGGAACCGGGGGGAGTGGCCCTTATCTCCCAGTCCGGGGCTTACGGCATGGCCATCCACACTCGCGGCGAGGAGGACCACATCCGTTTCGGGAAGGTGTACTCCTCGGGAAACAAAATGAACATCTGGGATCACGAAGTGGTCGAATACCTTCGCGACGACCCGGGGACCTCGGTGATCTGCCTGCTTTTGGAATCCGTCCCGGGAGGGAGGCAACTGGCGGAAGCCATCCGATCCACCACGCCCCACAAGCCGGTGATAGTGGCGAAGACCGGTCGTTCCGAAGCTGGGAGCAGAGCGGCCCGATCACACACCGGCGCCCTGGCCACCGACGACATCGTCTTCGGCGCGGCCATGCGACAGTCCGGCGCCCTGGTGGCTCGCTCGGGTCTGGAGATGCTGGACGTGGCCCAACTTCTCTCCTCCCAGCCCCACCCGCGGGGCAACCGGGCCGCCATCATCACCAACTCGGGAGGCATGGGAGTGGAACTGGTGGACCTCCTGAGCGGGGTGGGGGTGGAGACCCCTCCCCTTTCCCCAGAACTCCGAGCCCAGGTGGCCGCCCGACTGCCCCCCATCGGCTCGGCGGGCAACCCGGTGGACATGACCCCGGTATGGGCCCGTTTCGCCGAGTTGTATCCGTGGCTGATCGAGACGCTGGCCCGCTCGGGCGAAGTCGATTTGGTCATTCCCATGCTGCTGCAGAGAGCAGCCATGGACAAGGCCACCCTGGAAGGGATACTGGCCGAGGTCCGCCGGCTGGGCGCCGACGGCATACCGGTGCCCGTGTACGTATGCTGGGTGGCCCCCCGGACGGTCCGGTCCAACGCCGACCCCCTGCAGCAAGCCGGGATTCCCTGTCTGGAGTGGCCCGAACGCACCGCCCGCGCCGTCGGCCAGGCCGTGCGTTACGCCCTGAGGGAACCCCTGCCGCCGGCCGCGGTCTCGGACCGACCGATCCCGAACCGACTGCCTGCGGGCCAGATGCCAGTGGTGGCTGCGGCGGAACTGCTGGCCGACTATGGAGTCCCAACGGTGGCCACCACAGCCTGCCGGACTCCCGCCGAAGCGCACCGCACCGTCCAATCGATGCCGGGGCCGGTGGTGATGAAGACCGGCGCGTCCACTGCCCATCGCACCGAGATGGGCGGGGTTCGTCTGGGGCTGTCCGAACCCGGTGAGATAGCAACCGCCTTCCACGACCTGGTGGCCCTGGGAGAGCCGGTGCTGGTGCAACCGCAGATACGAGGCATCGAAATGGTAGTGGGAGGACTCCGCGAGGCCACCTTCGGGCCGGTGGTGATGGTGGGGATGGGGGGAACGGCGGTGGAGGTGACCGGAGATGTCAAATTTGCCCTGGCGCCAATTGGATTGGAAGAGGCCCTGGGCATGATCGAATCCCTGCGAGGCTACCCCCTGCTCGCCGGGTTCCGGGGAACCGAACCCGCCGATGTGGCGTCGGTGGCCCGCATCCTGGCCGCGATCGGGGACTTGCTCTCCGATCACCCTGATATTGTTGAAATCGACTTGAACCCGGTGATGGTTACGGCCGGCCACGCCACGGCGGTGGATTGGAAAGTGACTGCGGGCAACAACACGCGCCCCAAAAAGGGACGGAACAGAAAGGAAACCTGGCTATGACTCTCACCACTTGGGATATCCGGTCCGAAACCATCGGGATCAACGACTGGGGGCCCGAAATCGATTCATTGCTGGAAGACCCCGCCGACAACCGGGTGGTCTTCAACGTCGACGAGACCGACACCCGTCCCTATGACGCCATCTTCTTGGGCGGCGGCGCGGCCGGCCGATTCGGCTCGGCCTACATGAGAGCGATGGGAGGGCGACAGTTGATCATCGAGGCATGGCCTTTCCTGGGCGGCTCCTGCCCGCACAACGCCTGCGTCCCCCATCATCTGTTCAGCGAAGTGGCAGCCGAACTCATGCTGGCGCGAACCTTCAGCGGGCGATTCTGGTTTCCTGACATGAATGGAAAGGTCACCTCCATAAAGGAGATAGTCGATCTCTTCCGGGCAGGCCGGATCGCTCCCCATGCCATCATGAACTTCCAAAGCAAGGAACAGCTTGATCTCGAATATGTCCTGAACGCCCGCGGCACCATTGTCGACGCCAACACCGTGGAGGTGGCGGGGCGCAGGTTTACCGCCCAGAACCTGATCCTGGGGTTGGGAGCCCGTTCCAGACCCTTGGATTGTCCCGGCGCCGACCTGCACGGGGTCTACACCTACGAAACCTTGGTGGAAGACCTTGACTACGAGCCGGGTGACACGGTGGTGGTGATCGGCGGTTCCAAAACCGCGGTCGAGTACGGATGCTTCTTCAATGCCACGGGACGGCGGACCATCATGGTGGTCCGCTCGGAATTGCTGCGCATTTTGCCCGATGAGGAGACCCGCAACTATGCGATCACCATGATGAAAGAACAGGGCATGGAGATCTGGGAGCATTCCACGGCCGGCCACCTCGAGGGGGACCACAACGGCAAGGTCAAAGCGATAACCGTCCTCACGCCCGATGGGCCCCGGCGCATCGAGACCGACTTCGTCTTTCATGGGCTGGGCGAGATCCCCAACTCGGAGATGGCGGTGGAGAAACTGGGAGTGAAGGTCGGCGATCAGGGCCAGATAATCGTGAACCCGCAGATGCAGACCTCGGTTCCCAACGTCTACGCCATCGGCGATCTGATCGGCCGTCCCATGGAGATGTTCAAAGCCCGCAAGTCGGGGATGTACGCCTCCCGCCACATCATGGGCGAGGACGTCCACTACGCCTTCGACGAGTTCCCCGACTTCATGCACACCCACTACGAGGTGTCATGGTTCGGGATGGGCGAGGAGGAGGCCCGCGAGGTCTATGGCGACGTGACCATCATCAAGATGCCGCCCGAGACCGAGGACGGCTGGGAAGTTGCACTGCCCGCCACCGATCGGATGATGCTCTACGCCTTCGCCGACCCCCGCAAGTCGGGATTCCAAAAGCTCATCATCGCCTCGGCTTCCCGGCGGGTGGTGGGGGCCCACCACGTTGGCGCCGGCGCCCGGGACGCCTTCCAGTACCTGTTCCAGTTGTACAAGCGGGGGCTGACCATCGACGACTTGGCCGTGATGGACGAGCTCTTCCTCAATCCCACCCACTTCATCCAGCTTTCCCGTCTGCGCGCAGGAGCCAATAACCTCCAAGACCTTTAGGGGCCGCGGTTTGCCCACCTGGCACGAGATAGGCGTTCCGGCCGAGGTAGTCGAATCTCGCCGCGGGAGAGACCCCGGCATCGGCGTAACCATGGTTATCGACAACGGCCTGGGTCTGGCCGCCACCCGGGACATCCTGGCCGTGGCCGGCCGTTGGATCGATCATTGGAAGCTCAGCTTCGGCACCTCGGCTCTCATGCCCGAGAAAACCCTGAAGGAGAAGCTGGCGGTGATCAGAGACGCGGGCCTGGTGGTCTTTCCCGGCGGAACCCTGTTCGAATCGGCCGTCCTCAACGGCCACGGCGAAAACTACTTCGAGAGGGCCGCCTCGCTGGGATTCACCGCGGTGGAAATTTCAGAGGGAACCCTTGACCTCCCGGCCAGCCGGAGGAGGTCATCCATCCAGGCCGCAGCCGAAGCCGGACTCATCGTCATCTCCGAGGTGGGCAAGAAGGACCCCTTGGGGCAGCCCACCCCGCAGGAGTTGGCGGAACAAGCCCTGGTGGATCTCGAATGGGGAGCGCGCTGGGTGGTGGTCGAAGGAAGAGAATCCGGCAGGAGCGTGGGCGTATTCGGCAACACCGGGGGGGTGAATATGGAGGCGGTGGAAACCTTGGCCCATCACGCCGCCCCAGCTCTCGACCGGTTGGTATGGGAAGCGCCCCTGAAGGACCAGCAGGTCGCCTTCATCCAACGGTTTGGGCCCAATGTCAGCCTGGGCAACATCAACCCCACCCGGGTGCTGGCCACCGAAGCCCTCCGGGCCAGCCTGCGATTTGAAACCCTGCAACCACTGGTCAGGCAACGGCAGGCAGATCCCGCCGAGTGGCGGGAGCAAACCGGCCACCTGTGGGAGGCCTTCTTCCCCACCCCCTGAGATTGCCTGGGAGCATGCTGAAAAAGATGGGGATGGGATGGTTCCCACCACCCTGACCTGGGGTTCTGTTACCCCATTTGGCTTTTGCCTGCCCTCGTTCAACACTCCTAATCGGCCAGATCCGCCAGGAATTCCACAGTCTCCGCCGTTCCGTGTCCCGTGTCGAACGGGACCGCCCAAATGTCGGTGGCGCCGGCATCGAGAAAGGACTGCAGACCTGAGCGCACCGTGTTTTCGTCTCCTCCAATCACCACATCGGCCGGTCCGTCTGCTCCCGCCCGATCCAACATGCGCCGATAGTTGGGGAGCATGCCGTACATGGCGAAGGTGGAGGCAGCCACCTCCCTGACCCGGTCCGGATCGGCGTCAAGCGCCACCGGGATCCCGGCCACGATCCGCGGTGACGGCCGGCCCGAGGATTCGGCGCCCTCCAAAGCCTTGGGAGCCACCACCTGTTCGATGTACCGGGCGCCGGCCATCCAGGTGTTCACCCCATCCGAAAGCTCCCCGCCCAAACGACACATGGCCGGCCCCACCGCCCCCACTATCAGGGGAACGGGGCCGGTTCCCGGAAACTCGATTCCGGCCTGCACTCGATAATGCTCCCCCGAGAAGGTGCATTGGCCGTCGGTGAGCAAGGCATTGAGAATCGTCAAGTATTCCCTCAGATGTCGAAGCGGCCTCGAATAGTCCAACCCGTGCATGTTCTCGATCACCACCCGGTGGGAGACTCCCACCCCCAACACCAGGCGACCCGAAGCCAATTCCTGCACCGTCGCTGCCGCCTGCGCCAGAGCCACCGGGTGTCTGGGGTAGGTGGGGATTACGCCCACGCCCAGTTCGATCCGAGCCGTCGCACGAGCCGCGGCGGCCAACATGGTCAACGAGTCCATGTGTCGGCTGAAGTGGTTGCACCAGGCCGCCCGAAATCCCGCCTTCTCGGCCGCCACTGCGTCGTTCACCACATCGCTGGGGGAGCGGGCCGCCCCCAGACTCTCCGAACCGATGGTTGCAACAAGCCGCATCTACCGTCTCCTTTCAATACTTCGGGTCCCAGAACCTGTCCGCCGCACAGGGTACCGGGCATCGGAAACGCCGCCCACCCCCAATGCCTTCCGGTGAGCCATTCTGTGCGGGGCAATCAACTGATGCACGCCGCTCCGTCGTTGTTTCCGTCGAGTCGGTCGTAGTCCTGACCCACCACCGTCAATGGCTTGAACCGGCTCGGGATATCGCCGCAGTTCACGTCGTTGCTCTGATTGCCCAAAGCCGGGACGGACGCGCAAGGATCACCCGCCTGGGAGGTATAAGGGCAGGATCCGGTGGCGACCAAAGCGGCGGTGGTGGTGGTTTGGAGGATGGCCGCGGTGGGAGCGGGGGCAGTGGTGGTGAGGGTCACCTGGGAACCACAGGTGTCCAGCATTTCCTCCAGGGCGTTCACCTCGGCCCGATCCGCGGTTAGGCCCCACGCGATCTTGACGGTGATCCAGTCGGTGGCATACCGGCACCAGGCCGATCTCTGGGGAGGCCGCCACTCGGCCGGGTCACGCGCCCCTTTGGAGCGGTTGGAGGAGGCGCTGACCGCCGCCAAGGCTTGTGGGCGAACCAGGTCGTTGGCGAAATTTCGTCTGCGGGATGAACTCCACTGCCAACCACCGGACGAGTGAGCCTCCGCCAAAGGAACCATGTGGTCGATGTCCAACTGGGAGGAATTGGAAATCACCATCCCGTCGTACCAGGAGAGCCAGGTTCCGTCGGAGCGTGACTCGTCCTCCAGCACCACGCAGCGAGTATTACACCCCGACCTGACCTGTCTCCACGATCCGTACAGATCACGATCGTATGACACTCCCCCGTTGCTCTCCGCCGCCACCGCCAACCCCGCCAGCACCCCGGTGGCTGCGGTGGGCTGGTTGGTCGGGGGCGGAAGGGTGGTCGTGGTGGTAGTAGTACGGGTGGTCGTGGTTGGGGCGACCGTGGTGGTAGTCGGGGGGAGGGTCGTGGTAGTGACAGCCGCCGTGGTGGTGGTCAGAGGCGGGAGAGTGGTAGTGGTGGTCGCGGCGGTCGTGGTAACCGCAGCTGTGGTAGTAGTAGCGGGTTCCGAGATGGTGGAGGTTGTGGTCGGCTCGGCGACCTGCACCTCATCTTCGGATACCTGACCTTGTGACTCGTCGGTGGGATCATCGGGTTCGCCTTCCACCGCAGGTGGCGCATCAGCCGCGATGGGTCCGCCCTCCGCGGCCAATTCAGAGGGCTGGTTCAGAGCCTCGCCGATCCCGGCCATAGGGTCGATTATCAGTGCATTCAACCACAGCAACTGGAACAGCCCGGCCATAACCGCTAGCAGCAACATCGAGAGCCGGCGTCCACCCTGGGGTGGCGGCCGATAGGACAGTCGCCAGAACCAGGCCGCCACCATCGCCGGAAACAAGACCAAGACCATCGCCCCGAACAGAAACCACACCACGGCCCTGAACCACCCGTGGCGATAGGTGGCCACCCGCTCCTTGACCCTCCCGTACCAGGACATCAGCGGAAAGGGCGGGCGGGAAGGCAACATGGTAAAACTCAGCCTATCCTGTGAAATTTCACTCGGCTGGAATCTGCCGCTTTGTCGGTTCGCCAAGCGGACAAGAGCCGGAGCGTCGGTTAGCTATCTGCTCCTGTGAGCTCCCCTCCAAAGTGCCACATGGCCCCTTTAAGCTTGTAAGGACCCAACTACCGGGACCGACCATGACAAAAACCCAACCCGCCAAGGGTGACAAAGGCAACGGAGGGGCCATCGGATACGAAGCGGAACTGTGGGCGATGGCCGATGCCCTGAGGGGTAGCATGGACGCTTCCGAGTACAAGCATGTCGTGCTCGGCCTGATCTTCCTTATGTATGTGTCAGGAGAACTAGACACGAGCGATGTGGAAACTCCTGTAGCATGATCACCCAGCAGGAGTTCGAAGCCATCCTTGACGATGGAACAAAGCGCATTGAGGACGACATCCGCTGGCGGGGCAACAAGGAGCATCCACCCGCCCAGGAATTCCGAGTTAAGGTACTGTCGGATCCCGGTTGGCCGCTAACCGCCATAGCTTGGTGGAACCCGCGGTCTGGCAAGCTCTCGTATACCCTACGGCACGACACAGCTGGCCGCATTCTGGGCCTTGATCTCGGTAACGTCACACATCGCAACCCCACTTCTGACCGTCTTCGAGGGACTCATAAGCACCGCTGGACCGACCAGTTCCGAGATAAACAGGCATATATACCCGACGACATAACGGCAGAATGGGATCAGCCAATCGAGGTTTGGGACCAATTCTGCTCGGAAGTGGGAATCACCCATCTCGGCACCATGGACTCTCCAACCACACAGGAGGAATTGCCGTTATGAAGCTAGACGATCTGTGCCGATCGATCAGCGATAGCCTTCCGGGGCTTTTCGAATGCGATTTGGCACCAAAAGGCGCAATGCAGGTCCGCACCCCCATGCTTTACCCAGATGGAGGAATCGTTGATGTGTACGTCCAGAAGAACTCAGACTATTACATCGTCACCGATTACGGCGATGCGCTCGGATGGCTCCTCTTGCAGTCGGCCAGCGGGAAACTCACTCCGAAACAACGTCTAATACTGGATGATGTGGTTCTCACGCAGGGCATTGCCCTCAACAGAGGCGAACTCCAAATGCGCTGCCAAGACATTGCCTCCCTAGGAGAAGCCGTTCAAAACGTCGCCCAAACCGTGGTGCGCATCTCGGACCTCTGGTTCACATTCCGCACCAAGAGAGGGGACTCGATAGCCGAGGAGGTGGGCGATTGGCTCAGCCAACGCCCGTTCGAATACGAACGGAGTGTCGCTCACAGTGGACGGTCAGGCCGTCAATGGAAAGTGGACTTTCAAGTCATTGGCGGCTCGCGCCGATCACTGGTCTTTCTCTTGAGTAGCGGCTCCCGTGCCGTGGCGAGGCGCCTGAGTGAACATGTTGTGGCGGGATGTCTTGATTTGCGACACCTTTCCCAATCTGGAGAAGCTCTCCTAGTTTCGCTTTTTGATGACACAATCGATGTTTGGCGTTCTGAAGATCTGAATCTCGTGGAAAGTGTCTCTAAAGTGGCTATGTGGTCGCGACCGGATCAGTTGGAAGGTCTCCTGACCGCCGCATGAATAAGTTGCCCTAGAAAGAGTTAAGCCTCTCATGGTCGCAGAGTCTCTGGTGGACTACGCCGCCTGATCAGACGCACCCTGCGGAGACACAACTATCCCCCCGACAAGCAGGAGAAGGCAACCCGAACCGTCATCCAGCAGGCAGAACTGTTCCGAAACCTGGGCCGCTTGAAATCTCAGTCCACCAGGTGGTGGAGATCGGCTTGGCGTCGGGTCATGCCCTGAGCGTCGGTCCATTCCAGGAAGGGCACCGCGTACTTTCGGGACAGACCCGCCGCGGCTCGGAATTCGCTCACGGTGAACGGCTGTTTCAACCCGCCGGCAATGCCCAGCAGCTCTTCTATCTGTTCGGGCAGATAGCAAATGGGGGGGGCCAACCTCACCAGTTCGCCGACCCTCACCAGGGCATGCGCCAGATCCTCTTCCAATCCGAGCTCCGCCGGGGAGGAGGTAAGCAGCCCTCCTTCCCGAAGCCTTTGACGGGCGCGGACCCAATCCGCAGCTTCGGCGGGATCAAGATCAAGTTCGGCCTCCGGATCCCTGATGGCGGTTCCCTCCAGTAACAGACGGGGGTGCAACTTGGTTATTTCCACCAGGATCGCTTGCCCGGTCTGAAGTTCCGAGGCGGCCCGGGCGGCCGGTAGCCCCACTTGGAAAGGGTGCCGGCAGTGATGTTCCCCCACCAGGGTCTCCAAGTTGGCGGCGAGCGATTCGACGCTCTGCTCCGAAAGCGCCACGCCCGCCACGGTCAAGCCCCGAGTGGGCGCCCCTCCCCGGGTGTGGGCAGCCAATTCGGCCACTTCCGCCCGCCCCCGCACCGCCAGCAAACCATCGGCCTGCTCGGTGGGAGACGAGTCGGCCAGGCCGGCCAGGCATCGACCCCTGCTCCTCCGGCGGGCAAACCCCCGGGGAGGGGCGGGATCCACCACCCGACCGCCGGCCACCACCATCCGTCGTCCTGTCTCCCGCAGGATGAACCGATCCCCCATCGCCAGACGAAGCGGGGAGGCTGACTGCAAATGGGCCACCACTTCACCGGGACCCTTTTCCAGCGGTGTGAACTTGACCGGCCAGGCGCCGCTCCCCAGATGGAGGTGGTAGGCGCCCTTGGAGGACAACCTTCTGACGTAACGGGTGGGACGCACCACCGCCACCCAGGAGTCGGTGCTTCGCCACTGCCCCGGCGCGGTCAACACGGTGCCTCGCTGGGGAGCATGACGACCCAGGCCCACCAAGTTGGCCGCCACTCTCCAACCCGGACCCACCCTCTCAACCGACTCCCCATGCGATTCCAACCCCCTGATCCGGGCCACCCCGGCGCCCGGCCAAATCTCAACCCGATCCCCGACTGTCAGGGCCCCGTCCAACAGCGTGCCGGTGACCACCGTACCGGCTCCCCGGATGGTAAAGGCGCGATCGACCCACAGGCGGGGCCTTCCCAGATCGGCGGGGGAATACCCGACCAGCGCCTCCTCCAAGGTCTGGGTCAACCGGCCCAGTCCATAACCACGGGGAGCGGAGACCCGGACCACCGGCCACTCGGCGCCCACGGTGCCCGCCAATTGTTCGGACACATCCATCTCCACCAGGTCAGCCAGTTCCTGATCCACCACATCCACTTTGGTGAGGGCCACCACCCCTCTCAACACCCCCAGAAGGTCGAGCACCGCCAGATGCTCCTCGGACTGGGGCATCCACCCTTCGTTGGCCGCCACCAGGAACAGTGCAACGTCGATAGCTTCGATGCCGGCCAGCATGTTCTTGATGAACCGCTCATGGCCGGGGACGTCCACGAACGAGACCTGTCCCCCTCCCGGCAGCCGCATCCAGGCGAATCCCAGGTCGATGGTGAGCCCGCGGCGGCGTTCTTCTGCCCAACGGTCCGGTTCGATTCCGGTGAGAGCGGCGATCAGGGTGGACTTGCCGTGGTCGACATGACCGGCGGTCCCGATTACCGGCATGCCACCCGCAATGCCCGGACAATCACCTCATCGTCACCGGGGGAAACAGTCCGCAGGTCGACTTTCAGGCGACCATGCTCCCGCCGGGCGATCACCGGTGGGTCCGACTTCAACAGCCTCCGGAAGATCCGATCGGCCTGTCCGGCAATGGCCACCACCGGACCCGGGATGACGGCCCCCGGGACACTTCCGGCCCCCGGAGTGGCCCCTCCCTCCTCCACCACCGCATCAATCCCGGCCTTGCCGATCATCCTCGCGGCCCGCTCTTCCAGCACCGTCCGATCCGCCCCGGCCATCTTCCAAAAGGGCAACTCCTCCGCTCTGCCCTCCGCATAGGCTCTCGCCGTGTCCACCAGGGCCGCGGTGGTGGGACCGTCGATACGTAGGGCTCGGGCCGCCGGATGTCTCTTGAGTCGGGACACCAATTCGGCCCGCCCCACGATCATTCCCGCTTGAGGGCCACCGAACAACTTGTCCCCCGAAAACAGCACCAGATCGGCCCCGGCGGCCAGGCCCTGCACCACCCCCGGTTCATCGGCCAGCCAGGCAGGCGGCGGCCCCGCCCACCAAGGGACCCGCTCATCAAGAAGACCGCTGCCGGCGTCGAACACCACCGGAATGCCGGCCGAAGAGCCGAGCGATGACAGTTCTTCCGCCGTGGCTTCCTCCCAAAAGCCCGCGATTCGATAGTTGGAGGGGTGAACCTTCAGCAGCAGTGCGGTCTTGGGACCCAGCACCCGTCGATAGTCGTCGGACCGTGTGCGGTTGGTGGTGCCCACCTCCACCAACTCGGCCCCCGAGGCGGCCATCAGTTCCGGCAGCCGATATGATCCCCCGATCTCGATCAACTCCGAGCGGGAGACCGGGACTTGTCTTCCCGAAGCCAGGGCCATCAGGGTCAGGAGCAGGCCGCCGGCGTTGTTATTTACCACCAATGCCGCCTCAGCCCCGGTTATCAAGGCCATCAGCCGATGCAAATACCCTGCCCGTCCCCCCCGGCTGCCGTCGACCAAGTCCAGTTCGGTGTTGGAATAGCCAACCGCCACTTCCCACCCAACCCGCGCCGAATCCGAGTGCCAGGGCGCCCTCCCCAGATTGGTGTGGAGCAACACGCCGGTTGCATTGATCACCGGCGTGGGCCGACCGAGCCGCAGAGCGTCGAGCATCCGCCGGACATCATCTTCGATTCCCGCCCCGCCCTGGTTGCGCCGGCGCGCCTCGGCTATGGCCTGCCTTACCACTCCAACCACCAGACTGCGCGGCAAGGACCCGTCGAACAGGGCGTTCGCCATGCGGTCCACCGAGGGATACCTGTGTTTCTCCATGGCGGTGAGGCTACCGGAGCCCTCGGGAACGGGGGTCTTCCACCTTCGATAACCCCGGTATCGTTAGTCGGCATGTGGCGTTTGGCCCTCTTTGTGGGGGTTCCCCTGTTGGAGCTCTATGTATTGTCCGTGGTGGAGGACCGCATAGGTTTGCTCAACACTCTGGGGGTGGTGGTGGCAACCGGTCTCCTGGGAGCGGCGGTGATGAAACGGCAGGGCGCCGCGGTTTGGAGAATGGCCCGGATGCGGTTAGCCCGCGGAGAAATCCCAGCCGAAGAGATCATGGGCGGCATGATGGTGCTGGTAGGCGGGGCGCTGATGATCACGCCGGGGATTATTACGGACGGCGTGGGTTTTCTGCTGATGGCGCCCCCGGTCCGCAATCTGTTGGTCTCCTTCTGGTCTCGGAAAGGCCTCTTTGTGACCACCGGCCTCCGTGACGGTGGCATCTATGAAGTCGGCCCCTCTTAGGAGTGTGCTGAAAAAGGCCCGGCGGGAGCCAAATGCGGCAACAGGACCCGCGGTCGAGGTAGGGGAACCATCCCATCCGCATCTTTTCCGGCATGCTCCGCTTAGCCGGGTCCCTGCTCGCCCGGTTCCCGCCCTGCCCAGCTCAACCGTCCTACTTATAGCGGATCGAGCCGGTTGTTTGCAGGTGCTCATGGTGCGTAGATCCCCGACCGCCGTATTTGGCGGGATGTTCGTCTTTCCCGGAGGGATGGTGGACCCGATCGACCACAGTTCGCTGGCTCAAGATGCACTGGGTGAATGCCCGGAGCACTCCGCATGGCGGGCGGCCGGGCTGCGGGAAACCGCCGAGGAAGTGGGAATCTTCCTCACCGACCGACCCCTTCCCCTGCCCGAGCGGTCATTGGCCGGGCACGAGGTCTATCGCTGGGTCTTGAGTCATGGGACCCGCTTCGACTCCGAGCGGCTTCGTTATCTGTCGAATTGGGTTACTCCCCAACCGGCGCCCCACCGCTTTGATGCCCGGTTCTATCTGGCCAGGGTTGCGGGCGACGAAGACCTGCTGCTCGCCCAGCCCGAGTTGACCGAGTCGGTGTGGATCAGTCCCTCGCAGGCCTTGGACCGTGTCCGGCGGGGTGAATGGGAGATGATTCTTCCCACCCTCAAGACCCTTGAATTCCTCGGAGAGTTCTCCGATGCCGCCGCGGCGTGGGACGCGGTCGACGAAACCGCGGAGGTCCAACCGGTGCTCCCCAAGCTGGTGATGCGACAGGGAGAAATGGATGCTCTGCTCCCAGGCGAAGCCGGTTATGAGGAGGCGGAGTGAAAGTACGACGGATTCTGGCGCCCAATCCCAGCTTGTTCACCGGGCCGGGCACCAACACCTACCTGATCGAAGACGGGGAAGAGGCGTTGATCCTCGATCCGGGGCCGATCGAAGAGTCTCATAAACAGGCCATCCTGGAGGCTTCGGAGGGTTTGGCGGTGCAGGCGGTGGTTGTAACCCACACCCATCCCGACCACGCCCCCCTGGCCAATCCGCTGGCCGCTCAACTGGAAGTGCCGACCCTGGGATTTCAGCCCGGTCCGGGTTTCCGACCGGACCATCGCCTCTCGGACGGGGAAACGGTCGGAGTGGGCGCCTCCACCTTGCAAACCATCCACACCCCCGGCCACGCCGACGACCATCTGTGTTTCCGAAGCGGTGATCTCCTGTTCACCGGAGACCACATCATGGGAGGATCCTCGGTTTTGATCACCGACGCCGCGGCCTACATGACATCGTTGGAGAAACTGGTGAACCTGCGGCTTCGGCGTCTTTATCCGGGCCACGGCCAGCAGATAGAACGCCCGGCCGAAGCCATCTCTTGGTATATAGCTCATCGTCGCAGGCGGGAAAGCGAGATCCGGGAGGCGGTGGCGTCGGGATGCCGCACGGTGGGAGAAGTGGTGGATCTGGTGTATCAGGATGTGAATCCGGATCTCCATGATCTGGCCGCCTGGTCGGTGGCGGCCCACCTGCGGAAGCTGGCGAACGAAGGAGTCGTGCGGTACGAGGGTCCGGATGGCCCCACCGCCCCGGTGGACTTGGCGCCGGAGTGATGATTGGAGAGCGCCCCCACCTGAGGGTGATGGCCGGATTGCTGGCAGGTGCAGCCTTGGTGCTGCTGAACATTCCCTCAGTCGGCGCCCAAACCGACGAGGCGGACCAGGCCCGGGCGCGGGTGGCCGACTTGGAAGCCCAACAAGAAGAGTTGGCCCAGTTGATCGAGGACACCTGGGTTGCGCAGGTGTTGGCGGAAGAGGAGCTGGCCGGTGTGGAGGAAGCGCTCCGCCAAGCCGAGTCGGATCTCTGGCTGGCGCGATCCTCGGTGGAGGACTTGGCCGTGCAGATGTACATGGACGTGACAACCGGGAAGAATCTCAGTTTGTGGCTGGCCGACGGCCCCGAAAGGTTCGCAGCCGGAATCGGATATCTCGATGCACTGGGCGTGGAGGAGGAAGCGGTTTGGAGCCGTTATCGATCGGTGGCGGACAACCTGGGCCTGCAGGAGGATCGGCGCCAATCGCAACTGGAAGAGTTGAGCGTGATCCGTTCCCAGCAGGAGTCTCTTTTCTCGGAGTTGCTTCTGAAGCTGGAGGAGGCCCAACAGGAACTTGCGCTCATCCAAACCCTGAGCGCCGATTTGGCCGAATCCACCACGACGACCACCACAACCACCACCCTTCCCCCGACCACCACCACGACTATTTCACCAACCACGACCGTCTCGACCAGCACTACCACCACGATCCCCCCAACCACCACAACCGAGCCGACCACCACTACCACCACCGTCCCCCCAACCACCACCAGTACCTCCCTTCCCCCGACCACCACAACAACTACCACCAGACCTCCCACTACGACCACCACCCTTCCCCCGACCACCACAACTACAACCACCACCACGATCCCTCCAACCACCACAACCACTCAACCCCCACCCGATCGAGATTCTGTCAAAGGCGTCTGCCCGGTCGATCAACCCCACAGCTTCGTGGACACCTGGGGGGCGCCCCGGTCGGGCGGTCGCACCCATCAGGGGGTTGACCTGCTTGCGCGCCGCGGAACCCCGGTCCGGGCCATCTACGATGGCGAGCTATTCCGAGTCGCTCACAGTGGGTTGGGAGGCAGACACATCTGGCTCCGCACACCATGGGATGATGAGTTCTACTACGCCCACCTTGACGAGTTTGCCCCAGGGATCTCAACCGGCGTGGAGGTGTCGCAGGGAGATTTGATCGGCTACGTCGGCACCACCGGCAATTCTCCCCCGAACATTCCCCACCTTCACTTCGAATACCATCCCGACGGCGGCCGGGCGGTCAACCCCTACAACCTGACAGTGGAAGCCTGCGATTAGCCTGGATCCACGCCGATAAGGTGGGTGGATGCCCCATTGGGACAGACCCGAAGGAGTAGCGTGCAAAACACATCGACCGTAGCGACTGCCAATCTGACCGTGGCAGCCCGACGAGCACTCGCTGGCCGAACAGCCTTCGAACTCGATGTCAAGGCATCTCAGGCATGGGAGAAGATCAACAGACGCCCAGCCAAGAAGCTTCCCGGCTTGCTTGCATTGATGGAGCGCCCTTCGCCGTTTTGCCAGGGGGCGGACCGCCGCCGACCCCTCTAACCACGCAGAGGCGCCCCGGACGGTCAGTCGCCCGACAACTCCAACACCAGGGTCAGGTGGTTGGCGCCTTCTGCCCGCCGATAGCGCATCTCTGCCACCATGGAGCGCACCAGATGAATCCCCAGACCACCTATCGCCATGTCTGCCAACGAAGAGGCGTCCCGCTCTGGAGGAGCGGCGGCCTCGGTGGGATCGAATGGAACTCCTCGGTCGATGATTTCGAACACCGCCTCGCTTCGGCCCGACATCAACCTCATCTCCACCGGATCGGTGGCTCCGGAATGATTCATTACGTTGAGAACCATTTCTTCGAGAACCAACTGGGCCTGCAGCATGAATTCCATGGACCATCCCGCCGTTTCGCCAAACTCCTCGATTGCCTCGAACACCGCGGGTAGGTGGTCGGCCTCGGGAGGAATTTCCACCGAGGTAGAAGCCTCCCAGTGGGCTAGAGAACCGCTCTGGTGACCGTGGTGGGCATGCTCATGACCGGGGTCCATGAAGCTCAATTTAGCGGCGCCGGCCTGGACACCGCCGGGCGCCTCTCCACAGGGTTAGCGCCTGTCTACAGGGCTGGCGCTCCCACCAGGTCCTGTTCCGAATCGGCCATGGCGAGACCCTCCAGCAATTTGGCCAGACGTCCGGTGCAAGTCTCATCCTGAGCGGGTGGAACCAGTTCCACCAGCCGAGCGGCCGTTTCAGAGAATGCCTTACCCGCCGGGCTATCGGGCGCCGTGGCGGAGACCGGCCGGCCGCGGTCGCCTCCCTCCACCACCCTGATGTCGAAAGGAACCTTGGTGAGCAATGGCGCCCCGATGCTGTTCGCCAGCTCCTCACCGCCGCCCTTTCCAAACAGGTGGTGCACTGTTCGGTGCCCGCAATCGAAACTCGACATGTTCTCGATAACCCCCACTATGGGCATGTGCGACCTCCGCGCCATGTCCGCGATGCGCGCCGCCACCTTTTGCGAAGCCCGCTGGGGCGTGGTCACCACCACCATCTCCGCTTGGGGCAGCATTCTGGCCAAGGCCATCTGAATATCGCCGGTTCCGGGCGGCATATCGATCACCAGGTAGTCGAGTTCCCCCCAGTCGACCTGCTTCAGAAACTGCTCCAATGCCTTGGCCAGCATCAAGCCCCTCCACATCAGCGCCGTTTCCTCAGAGTCGATGATCAGGCCGGTCGAGACCACCTTCAGCCCATGGGCCTCCACCGGAATCATCAGCCGGGTCCGCTCGTCGGCCTCCAGCCGGTCGGTGGCCCCCAACAGCCGGGGGATCGAGAACCCCCAGATATCGGCGTCCATCAAACCCACCCGGAAGCCGAGATTCTTGATGGCCAAGGCCAGGTTGACACTCACCGAGGATTTGCCCACTCCCCCCTTCCCCGAGCTGACCGCAATCACCCGTGTGACCGGCGAAACCTGGGTTGGTTCGGCGCGCTCGCGGGCACTCTCCCTGGCTCGGGACATCAGGTCGGCGCGCTGGCGCTTGGTCATGGCGGTGGTGTGGATCCTGACATCCTCCACGCCCGGCAGGGAAAGCGCCCTTCGACGAGTGTCCCCCTCGATCTGGCCGCGCATCGGGCACTCGGCAATGGTCAACGCCAAGCCGATGGTGACCATGCCGTCGGGCGTCGCTTCCACCGATGACACCATTCCCAGATCGACCACATTGTCGCCCAATTCCGGGTCGATCACCCCGCGCAGGGCAGCCCACACCTCCTGGGTGGTCGGGATGCTCGAGTTGTCAGACACGGGCCACGCTCCCTGTCCTGGCAAGCGAACGATAATAGACCCCCGGCGGGGGAAAGGGGGGAGTTCGCCGGTGGCGGCCTCTTTACTCCCGATTCATAGACCCGGCAGTTCACTAAACTTGAGGTTTCGTGGTCAAAATCGCTTCGGAAACATCGGGGCTCGAGAACGGCAATCCACTCATGGAGTGGGACTCCGGTCTATACCGGGAAGCCGTCAGCCAATTCGACCGGGTGGCGGCATATATGGACCTCGACCCCAATGTCGCCCAGCGGCTGCGGATCCCGCAACGGTCTCTGATGACCAGTTTTCCGTTCCGAAGGGACGACGGGCGGGTGGAGACGGTCTTCGGCTACCGCGTCAAGCACGTGCTCACCATGGGTCCCACCAAGGGTGGAATTCGCTACGCCCCCACCGTGGATCTGGGGGAAGTGGCAGCCTTGGCAATGAACATGACCTGGAAGTGCGCCCTGGTGGGACTTCCTTTCGGGGGCGCCAAAGGCGGCGTCCGAGTGGCCCCCGAGCAGCTCAGCCGAGGCGAAAAGCAACGCCTCACCCGCCGCTATACCTCCGAGATCCTCTCCTTCATCGGCCCACAGACCGATATACCGGCGCCGGATTTGGGGACGGATGCGCAGGTCATGGCCTGGATCATGGACACCTACAGCCATCATGTGGAGCAGGGCGCCCCCGGAGTGGTGACCGGCAAGCCGGTTGAACTGGGCGGCACGGAGGTGCGGGAGGAGTCCACCGGTCTGGGACTGGCCTACCTACTGCCTCGGGCCCTCAAAATGGTCGACTTGCCTTTGGTGGGGGCCCGGGTGGCGATTCAGGGTTTCGGCCAGGTGGGGAAGAGCGTGGCGGTGGCCGTGCATCGACTGGGCGCCCGGGTGGTGGCAGTCAGCGACCTGTCCGGCGCCATACACAATCCCAACGGCATCGATGTCGAGGCTTTGCAACGGTGGGTGGACCAGAATCTGTGGGTGGAGGGGTTCCCGGGAGGCGACCCGATCGGGGGCGAGCAACTATTCGAAGTGGATTGCGAAGCACTCATCCCCGCCGCCGTCCAGGAAGTTATCCACCGCGACAACGCTCACCGCATAAACGCCTCGGTGGTGTTGGAAGGCGCCAACACCCCCACCACCATAGAGGGAGATCGGATACTGCAGGAACGGGGGGTGCTGGTGGTTCCCGACATCCTGGCCAACGCCGGGGGAGTCACCGTCTCCTACTTCGAGTGGCTGCAGGGTTTGCAATACTATTTCTGGACCAACGAGGAGACCCGGGAGCGTTTGCGGGAGATAATGACCCGAGCCTTTGAGGAAGTACGGAAGTTGGCTGCGCAGGAGAAGGTCGATTTACGGACCGCCGCCCTCATCAAAGGCGTCACCCGGGTAACCAAGGCCAAGCTGCTCAGAGGACTGTTCCCGTAACCCGGAGCGCCCCGCCCGCCGCCCACGATATAATCCCAATCGGTCTTTGTATTATCAGAGGTAGGCGACCCCGGATCCATTATGCAGCTTCTCAGTATCAACAGTTCCACAACCAGCAAACCCCTCCAACTCACCGATTCGGCCGTGACCAAGGTCAAGAACCTGCTCGCCACAGAAGGCGATGATGAACTGGGCCTTAGGGTGGCAGTCAGGCCCGGGGGATGTTCGGGGTTTTCCTACGAGATGTTTTTCGACGCCGACGTGGAGGAAGATGACATAGTTTCCGACTTCTCGGGCCTCAGAGTTCTGGTGGATCCGCAGAGCGCCAAACGAATCACCGGTGCGGTGCTCGACTATCGGGAGGGTTTGATGGAAGCCGGGTTCTCGATCGACAATCCCAACGTGTCCCGCTCTTGTGGGTGCGGGAACAGCTTCTCCTAGGTAATGCCCAAAGAAGCGCCGAAGCTACAGGGAGCGCCGCCTCCCCTGGCGCCCTATTCGGTGGTGACCGAGGCGCAGGGACTGGTCTTCATCTCCGGACAGGTGGCGATTGATCCCCAGACCGGGGAGACGCCTGAGACGGTAACCGACCAGGCCGATCTCATTCTCCGGAATATCGGCAACATCTTGGGGGAGTTGGGTCTCGACTACTCCGATGTGGTCAAAACCACTGTTTTTCTTACCGACATACGAGACTTTGGGGCCGTGAACGGCGTGTACGGAGGGTTTTTCGATGCTCCGCCACCGGCTCGCTCGGCGGTGGGGGTGGCGGCGTTGCCCCTGCCGGGCCTAAAGATCGAGATCGAAGCGATAGCCGCCCGCTGAGTCCCCGCTCAGAAGACCTCCTGGCACCAAGGCTGGGGATGCCAATCGAACATCGCGTCGGCCAAGGCGCAGGCCTCCGGCCGGCCCCGAACTCGACCCAGGGCCCCCAGTTGGCGAAACCGCGACCTGCCCAGGAAGGCGGCGCCCAGGTCCTCGTGGTCCAGACTCAGATCCGGGATGCCGGAGCTCCTCTCGCACCTCCCCTCACCACCCACAGCCTCCAAGCGATATCGGCGGGTTCGGTTGTCGAGCGGATCGGTCACCTCCAGAGTCACTATCCCGTCTGCCGAATAACGGCGGCCCGAGAGGGCGGCTTCGACGTCCAGGATCCGCACCCATAGACCGTCACTGAGGGTTTGGGACTCTCGGAAATTGTCGAACAGATGGTGCAGAGCGGCCTGGGGCGGAATGTTCCACGCTCGCAGTTGCCGAATCAGATCATGGTTGACCACAAATCCCCACAGTCCGGCCGCGGCTTGCGGAGTCAGAGCAATCATCTCCTCCAGGCTGACCGTCACCCCAATCGAGATTCCCTCCCAGGAACCCTGCGTCCGATACTGGGCATACCCCACGGGTTCGCCCCCCGAATCGAGAGCGAGGGCATAGCGGTAGAGGCTGGCGTTACGGCGATGTCGGGCATGGTCCGCCAGCGCCTCCAACTCCCACCAGGCCGATGACCGGGCAAACATGGCAGGCACCTCCCGGCGTTTGCGATCGAAGAGGGGCGGAAGGGCGACCCGAGCCTCGTCGCGGCTGATCAGCACCACCCGCGCCGGGGCGGGCGCCAGCCGGTGAGGCATCAAAGGAAAGCGATCGATCACCAGATGGGCGGTGACCGCGGCCGCCCCGTACCCGAAGCGGCCATAGAGCTGCTTCTCCGATGACCAGAGCGCCGCCAACAAATCCCCGCGCCGGGCGGCCTCTCCCAGGAGTTCGACCATCATCCGGCGCATGATCCCTCTTCGTCGATGGCTGGGCAGCACAGTCACATTGCTGACCCCCGCCGCGGGCATCGTGCCGCCGGGGACGCTCAGATCGAGGCTGTAGGCGCCGGCCGTTCCCACCAATCGTTCGCCGTCGAAGGCGCCCCGGTTGCGCCCCAACTCCAGCAACCTCTGGTCGCGTTCCAGCTCGGCATCATCGGGATCCTGCCCGAAGGCGAGGGCCACCGTGCGGCGCAGTTCGTCCAGCTGTTCGGGAACGATCCCCCGGATCTCGATGCTCATGGCCCGGAGGCTGTTATGAGCCGATCGTGGTGTTGGCCCGTTGGACGGCGGTGGCAAAAATCGAGGCCGCCTGCTCGAAATCGGCCGCGGCCAGCCGCCGCGTCTCCCCGGTGTCGGAACTCCGTAACCCCTCCACGACGGTGGTGGCAGCCACCGCAGCCCGCGTGGACGCCGCCAGCATGTCCTGATGAGACGCGGCCAGCACCGATGGGGAATTCAATAAAACCACGTTGTCCTGCCAGGTGATCACGTCGTCCATCACCGCCACCAATCGTTCCTCGGTCTCCGCATACCCGATCGTCTTGGCGTCCCAAGCGGCGTTCACCTCCCTGATTTCCGTGGCCAGGGACGTCAGTTGCCCTCTCAGGGCCTCGATGGTCGCCAGATAGGACACCACCGCGGGCGGAAGAGTGGTGGAAGTTGGCGTCTCCTCAGGCGTGGTCTCGTCATCGGAGTCCTCGCCCGGCTCGACCGGTGTCTCCTCCTCAGAGGATTCCCCGGCGGCAGTTGTGGAGGGCGCCACGGTAGTGATCGGCTGGGGCTCTTCCACCTGGGCACCCGGCAAAGCTCGCACAAACATAAAGGTGAAAGCGAACATGGCCAGAACCGCCAGAGGAAGCAACCAGCGGCCCGGCTTGGGATCGGGATTGACCACCATTCCCAAAGAGCTTAGTTGACGAAGCGCGCCACTCGGGCAATAGCCGCGACCCTGCGTTTTCTTTCGCGTTCGGGCCGACACCTCTTGAATTCTGACCTCGATCACCCCCAAACTGTGAGATGAGAGAGCCCAAGACATCCGACCAAGAGGTGTTCGAGTCGATTCCCTGGGAGGAACTTCGGGATCTGGGCGACACCTCCCGGCGCCGGCGGGCCTGGATTCTGGTGGGAGGCGCCACTCTGTTGGCGGTGATCATCTTCAGCGTGACCCGGGCCTTCTCGTCACCTGATCCCCTCATCCCCCCGGTCATTCCCACCAGTCGGGTCCCTGATTCGGCGGCGGCCCCGCCCCCATCGGAGCCGACAGCGCTCGACCTCCCCTCACCGGCAGTCCCCCGGTTACCCAGCGAGGCGGATCTGATGGCGGACATCGACATGTCGGCCCCGGTACCCACCCCCGGCGAATGGCAGGCGGCCTCCTACTCGGAGTGGTTCGTGCTGGAATTCTTCACTCTGGACGGGTCCGACCACCCTCCGGGGCGGTGGGGGTGGTTGGGAGAGGATTCCTCCCGCGAACCCACCGATGCGCTCTCCCATGTGGAGTGGGTCAGGGCCCTTCGGACCGAATCCCTGGGAGACGGGAGGTGGAAAACGCAGGTGGCGCTCCGGCGGCTGGTCTCAACCGACGGGGTGGGTTACACTCACCTGCCGACCCAGGCGGTCGAGGTGGTGGTGAATATGAATGACGGCGCCCCGGCAGTGGTGGATCTGCCCCGGTTCATCCCCCTGCCCGAAGCGGGACCGGGACAATGGTGGCTGGGTGACTCCCCACAGGCCCCACCCACGGCAGTGTTCACAACAGCTCGGGAAGAGATGACCAGAAGCGGCGCCGACCCCACCGTCAGCGAACCCCGCATCAGCCGGGCCGGAGAAGTTTGGAGAGTGGAATGGACGGTAATCGATGAAGCGGGGATCTCATGGCCGGTGAGTCTGTGGGTGAGACCGGACGGGACACCGGTCCCCGCCGGCGGCTGAACGAGCCGCCGGAAGTCAGGCCGGTGGGAAATGCTTGGTCAGAACCGCGACAATCGAGGGTTGCAGGTCAGCCCACTCCCGGTCGGCCTCTTTTTGGACCGTCACGAAGTCGGCGGTCCAAAACACCGTTGTCACGCCCTCGGTGGCCAGGATCGCCGCGGCCAGAGGGTTTTCGGTCTCCTGCCCGGCCCGGAAGGTGACCGGACCTCCCACCGGGACCCCCACCGAAAACTTCATCGCGTTGGGGTTGGGGGTGGGATGAGCGGTGACCGGCATGTGGCATACCTTAGGGGTGGGCGCCCAGAACGGTTGTTATTCTAGCCCTTTCATGGCCACCGCCCTCACGACCACTGGGCTTCGCGACGATTTGGTCCGGCAGCTGGGCTCCGACCGGGTGATGGACACGCCCCTGGAGCGCCACCTGTATGCCAAAGACGCGGGGATATACCGGGGCAACCCCACCGCAGTGGTGATGGTCGAAACCACCGAAGAGGTCTCCGCAGTGGTCAAAACGGCCCGGCGGCACGGGGTCCCGGTGGTGGCCCGTGGGGCGGGAACCGGACTCTCGGCCGGGGCCGTGCCGGAAGTGGGAGGGGTGGTGCTGGTGACCACCCGGATGAACCGCGTGGAAGACATCGATGTGGAGAACCGCACCGCCTGGGTGGGGCCGGGGGTCATCAATTTGGACCTGTCCCAGATAACCACTCCCCACGGATTGCATTTTGCGCCCGATCCGTCGTCCCAGTCGGCGTGCACCGTGGGAGGCAACATCGCCTGCAATTCGGGAGGGCCGCATTGTCTGGCCGAAGGAAGCACCGTCAACCATGTTCTTGCCCTGGAAGTGGTCACCGACACCGGCGAGGTGATCATGGTGGGCTCGGCCGCGCCCGACCCGGTTGGCCTGGATCTGCGGGGGCTCATAGTGGGTTCCGAAGGGACCTTGGGAATAGTCACCCGGGCCTTGGTGAAGCTCACCCCCAACCCCCCGGACGTGCGCACCCTGGCAGTGGCGTTTCCCACTATCGAGGATGCCGCCGCCACCGTTTCCGGCATTATCGCCGCCGGCCTGATCCCCGCCGCATTGGAGATGATGGACCAACTGATGATGAAGGCGGTCGAAAATTGGCTGCATGCCGGTCTCCCCACCGAGGCGAGCGCCTTCCTGCTGGCCGAGGTCACCGGCGTCACCGAGGCGGTGGATGCCGAAGCGGAGATCATCTCCGACATCGCCCGGCGCAACCACGCTTGGTCGGTGCAGGTGGCGGCCTCGGCGGAAGAACGGGCCGTGTTGTGGAAGAGTCGCAAGTCGGCCTTCGGAGCCATAGCGCAAATGGCGCCGGATTACTACCTGCATGACACGGTGGTGCCCCGGGCCCGGCTGGTGGAGGTAATGCGCCTGGTGTACGAGATCGGGGAACGCCACGACATCACCATGATGAACGTCTTTCACGCCGGAGACGGCAACCTTCACCCCCTGATGGCGTTCGACGCTTCCGAACCTGGACGGCTTGAGACAGTCAAGGCGGCCGCCGATGAATTGGTGGAGATTTGCGTGGCAAATGGAGGGGTACTGTCGGGAGAACATGGAATCGGAATCGAGAAACGGCACCTGATGCCGCTTTTGTTCAACGAGATGGATCTGGACGCTCAAGCCCGGGTAAAGGAGGCCTTCGACGCCGCCGGGGTCTTCAATCCCGGGAAGATCCTGCCGGAAGGATCTCGGTGTTTTGACTTCGGGAGGCCGGTGCCCGAAGGCGCCTGGGTGTGAAGAACCCGTTCGGAACCATTCCCGCCGCCGACCCTGCGGAACTGCCCCCGGCCGACTTTGCTCTGGCGCCGACCTCCATCGAAGAAGCGGCTCAGGCCCTGCGCACCGCCACCGATCATCGCATGAAGGTGCTGATCTGGGGAGGGGGGAATCACCAGGGGTACGGTCACCGGACCTATCCCGACGTAGTGTTGGTCACGACGTCCCTCAACCGGGTGGAGACCTGGGAGCCCGAAGACTTGACTCTGGTGGCGGAAGGCGGCGTACCGATCACTGAGGTGGAAGCGATGCTGGCAGAGGGGCGCCAGACCACTCTCCTGCCTCACCGAAACGAGACCGCCACCATCGGCGGGGCGCTCTCGGTGGGACTGAGCGGATATCAACGTTATCGGTATGGCCCCACCCGCGACCGCCTCTTGGAGACCCGGATCCTGACCGGAGACGGGCGGGTGGTCCGGGCCGGGGGGCGGGTGGTGAAAAACGTCACCGGATACGACATTCCCCGCCTGATGGTGGGGTCCCTGGGTCGGATGGGGTTGATCGCATCGGTCTGTCTGAAATTGGTCCCCACCCCGGAGGTGGCGGTCACAGTGGCCGTGGAGGATCCGGCCCGGGCTCTGGCCGATCTTTACCGACCACTGGCGATTCTCTCCACCCGCGCCGGGCATCAGGCCTATCTGTGGGGGACCCCCGCGGAGGTGGAGTCGCAAACCGCCCGGGCGGGAAACGAGGTCCAAACCGGCCTCGTCTGGCCCGATCCACCGGCGGGAGCGATGACCTGGTCTTTGCGGGTCCCACCTTCCCACCTGCGGGAGGCGGCCCGGCGCATCCCGGCTTCCTGGGACTACGTGATCCAACAGGGTGTGGGGATCGCCGAATGCGCAGCCCCCGACACGGATCCGGAATCGGCCGGAGAACTCCGGGGATGGGCCGAGTCGGTGGGTGGGGCCTTGGTCTTGGTCGAAGGTCCGGACACCCTGTACGAGCGTATGGACCCCTGGGGAGCTCCCCCGGGCGGCCTCGCATACCAGCGCCGGCTGACAGCCGAATTCGATCCCTACGGGATTCTCAACCCGGGCCGGCTGGCAGGAGGGATCTGAATGGGTTACCAGACTCCCTTTGCCCCCACCCAATCCGAGCTTTCCAGCTGCATCCAATGCGGCCTCTGCCTGCCCCACTGTCCCACGTTCCGGCTCACCGGCAAGGAAACCGCATCTCCTCGGGGAAGACTGACCGCCATGACCGCCGTATTGGATGGGGTGGCCGAGATCGACCAGGTCTTTGATGAAATCCTCTCATTCTGTCTGGGGTGTCGGGCCTGCGAACCGGTCTGTCCGAGCATGGTGCCGTATGGAAGAGTTCTGGAAGGCGCCCGAGCGGAGATCGCCGCCCAACGGGGCGGACTCGCCCGAAGACTTCGGGCCTGGATCATGGTGTCGTGGCTGGCCAGCCCCGCCGTCATGACCATGCTGACCTGGGGCACAGCATTAGTACAACGAGCCGGGCTGGCTCGCATTGCCCCAGCCCGCCTGCGGCGGGGGTTGAGGGGCTTGCGGAGACTGCGGTGGAAAGCGCCGTCCCTGCGAGGGAAGACCTTCGAACCACAGGGCGAGTCACACGGCACCGTTGGCTTTCTGACCGGTTGCATCATGGGCCCCTGGTTCGGCGAGGTCCACCAAGCCGCCATCTCCCTGCTGGTGCAGGCGGGCTATCGAGTGGTGGTCCCCTCCGATCAAACCTGTTGCGGCGCCTTGGCGGCCCACGACGGCGCGGCGGAGGGAGCTCAGCGTATGGCCATCCGCAATGTCGCGGCCTTCGGGCAGGTGGACTATGTGGTGGCTGACGCGGCCGGGTGCTCTGCCCATCTCAAGGACTACCCGCACTGGGTTCCCCCGGAGGAAGTGGTCGGCTGGGAAGTTCGGGACATCAACGAACTGATCGCGCAGGCCATCGAAGAGGGGCGCCTCCCCCGACTCTCCACTGATCGGGGTAAGGCTGCTCTTCAACACCCCTGTCACCTCAACCATGCCCAGGGAGTGGCTGCCGAACCCCGAGCCATATTGAAAGCCGCCGGTTATGACCCTGCCGACATTGATCCCATGTGTTGTGGGGCGGCCGGGTTTTACTCCATTCTCCACCCCGAAACCTCCCAGCAGTTGGGTCAGAACAAGGTTGAAGAAATCCGTCGGACCGAAACGCAGGTGGTGGCCAGCGCCAATCCCGGTTGCGAGATGCAGTTGCGATCCCACTTGGGTGAGGGGTATCGGGTGCTGCACCCGGTTGAGTTGTATCTGGGGGCGCTTCGGGAAGAGTCGGAAGGCACCCGGTGACCGATTCAGGGCCGGCCGCCTACGGTCTGGGGGACTGGTATCGCTTGGCGGCGGGATCATTTCGCTCAATGCTCCGGCTCGGCTTCACCGTTTCGGGGGTGGCGCTTTTGGGGCTGGCCCTGGCCTCTCTCCTATTGGAGTTGGACTGGGTGGCCGGCGGGCCGGATCTGACCGTAATGGAGGCATTGGGCGCCATCGTGGGAGTGGGGGCCGTGGGAGGAGCGATTCTCGGCCTGGGCGCGGAGGCCACCTATGGCGCGGCGGCTCTGGAGGAGGAGCAGGACCTCTGGCGCCGCGCCGGCGGAAGAGTGGTAGCCGGACTGATCGTTTCGATTGCTCTACTGCTGGTGGGGATCCTGCTCCCTCTCCCCGAAAGCCTGCCGATCACCGTGGCGTACGGGAAGGCCACGTTGGCGGCGGTGGGAACCGCGGGGCTTATCTCCTGCTCCCTGGCGCCACCCTTGACCGCCCTGCTCTCGGTTCGGGTGACCTTTTGGAAATCCCGGTGGGATCCCTACCTGTTGTTCGGCGTTTGGACCCTGCTGGCAATGGTGCTTTTCTCGGCGCCGGCCTGACCCGATTTACATCCGGTCGGGAACGTCGATCCCCAACAGGTCCAGCAACCTCCCAAGCACTCTCCCCGCATAAGCGGTCAAAGCCAGCCACGCCCCCTGACGGCCCGCGTCGGACTCGCTGAGAATGTGACACTGATCGTAAAAGCGGGTGAAGTCGGCGGTCAACCGATAGCAGTATTCCGCCAGGTGGTGGGGAGCGCGCTCCGAGGCGGCCCGCTCCAAGGCCGACGGCATCAGGGCCAGCGTGATCATCAACTCTCGCTCGACGGGCATCTTGGGGGCAAGCATGGGGCCGTGCGACAGTTCCCGCTGGGCCGCCCTCGCCAAAACCGACGCAATCCGCACTGCCCCATATTGCAGATAGGGACCGGTCTTCCCCGAGAACGACACGAACCGTTCGGGGTCGAAGACGTAGTTGGAGGCGCGATGGCCGGACAGATCTCCGAACTTGAGAGCGGCCAGTCCCACCGCCCGGGCGATCGCCTCCCGCTCCGACTGCGGGTAGGTCCCGGCCAAGTCGTTTTCCTCCAACCGCCGCCGGGCCGCCTCCGTTACCGTGTCGATCAGGTCCCCCAGCCGCACCACCCCCCCTTCCCGGGTGCGGAAGGGCCGACCGTCGCGGCCGTTCATTGTCCCGAACCCAATGTGCTCCAGGCCCACCTTCCCCGGCGCCAGGCCGGTCAGCCGGGCCGCCCGAAAGACTCCCCGGAAGTGGTCGGACTGCCGGGCGTCCACCACATACAGAATCAGGTCGGCGCCCAGGTCATCCACCCGCATCTCGATGGTGGCCAGATCGGTGGTGGCATAAAGGACCGCTCCATCCGACTTGCGGAGGATAAGCGGCGGCAGCGGCGCGCGATCCTCGGCCGACGCCACTTCCACCACCGTGGCCCCATCACTCTCGGTCACCAACCCGCGGCGGGCCATCCGACGGATCATCTCATCTACCCGGTCGGCCACCGCGCTCTCCCCATACCAGAGGTCGAATTCCACCCCCAGCCGGGCGAAGTCCTGCCGTTGGCTCTCCATGGAGACTCCCACCATCTGCTTCCACAACGCCCGATATCCCAGCCGGCCTTCCTGCAAGTCGAGCGTGGCCCGGCGGGCCTCTTCGGCCCGGACGGAGTCAGCGGCGCATTCCGCCGCCACCCGTGGATAGAGCTCCGACAACTCCGCTATGTCGAGGGGCGGCTCAGAGGGATAGGGCCCGGGACCGTCCTGGAAATAGGCCAGATCCGGGTATCGGGTCCGCACCCCGATGATCAACATCCCCATCTGGGTCCCCCAATCCCCGAAGTGGGGATCCCGGATCACCCGGTGTCCCAGAGCCGCGAAGATCCGGGCCAGGGAATCACCGATAATGGTGGACCGAAGGTGCCCCACATGCATGGGTTTGGCCACGTTGGGACCGCCGTAGTCCACCACCACTGTGTGGGGATCTCGGGTACGGGGAACGCCCAAGTGGGGGTCGGCTGCCATCTTCGCCACCCACTCGGCCAAGAAGGTGTCGGACAGCCGGATGTTCACAAAACCCGGTCCGGCGGTGGTCACCTGGGCGAACCGTGGATTGGCCTCAGTCAGCTTCGCTATCTCACCCGCCAGCAGGGCGGGCGCCCGGCGAGCCGGGCGAGCGGCGGCCAAGGCGCCGTTGCACTGAAAGTCGCCCAGCTCGGGGCGTTGAGAAGGGAACACCTTGCCAAACGCGGGGTCGAGGCCCAGGTGCTCAAAGGCTTCCCCGAAAATCTCTCCCAAACGGGAAACCAACGACATCTCACGTCCCTTTCGCCGAAAGGCAATCCTACCGGGACGGTCCTTCCCCGGTGGGATTGGGTTCGTGGTCCCGGTTCGCCATCATTGTGGCTATGAAGGCAGCAGAATATCGTAGCTACGACGCCATGGGGCTGGCCGAGCTCATCGCCGGCCGGCACATCTCGGCCGCCGACGCCCTGGCGGCGGCCATCAGCCAGATCGAGCTTCTCAACCCCGCCCTGGGGGCGGTGATCCACACCACCTACGATCGGGCGGCCCGGATAGCCGAATCGCCCCTTCCGCCCGGCCCCCTGGCCGGCGTGCCCTTTCTCCTCAAAGACCTGGGCCAGTTTTGGGAGGGCGTCCCCACCTCGTCGGGGTCTCGGGCGCTGCTGGGCTTCGTTCCAACCTTCACCTCCACGCTCACCTCCCGCTACTTGGCCGCAGGCCTGGTGATCGCCGGCAAGACCTCCACTCCCGAATTCGGAATGGCGTCGGTGACCGAGCCGGCCGTCCACGGCATCACCTACAACCCCTGGGAGCCCACGGTCACCGCCGGCGGATCCTCGGGGGGATCGGCGTCGGCAGTGGCGGCGGGTATGGTTCCCGCAGCCCACGCCAGCGACGGGGGCGGGTCAATCCGGATACCGAGCTCCGCCTGTGGCCTGGTGGGACTGAAGCCCACCCGGGGGAGGAACCCCGTGGGGCCGGTGGTGGGAGAGGGATGGTACGGTCTCTCCGCCTCCCATGTGGTCACCCGCACGGTGCGCGACTCAGCGGCCTTCTTGGACGTCAGCCACGGACCCGAACCGGGCGACCCCTACGCGGCCCCTCCTCCGGCCACTGCCTATCGGCAGGCATTGGCCGCTCCACCCCGTCCGATGCGCATCGGAGTGATCGAGGGGGCGGTCACCAATGACGTGACCCTGGCGCCGGAAAACCGAAAGGCGGTGGATCGCACAGCTTCGCTCTTGGCAGACCTGGGACACAGGGTCGAAGCGGTCGACACCGAGATCACCCCCGGGCCGGGCAGGCGAGGGATGCTGACTCTCTCCTCGGTGGACACCGCGTGGATGGTGGGGACCTTTGGTATCGACCGCACGCAGTTGGAACCAGCCAACCAATTGGCCGTCAAGGTCGGCGAGGAGGTTTCGGCCACCGACTTCGCCGCCACCCTGTTTCTGATCCGCAGCTACGGCCGCCGGCTCGGGAGGATTATGGAGAACCACGATGTGCTGCTCACTTCCACCCTCGGCACTCCGCCCTGGCCACACGGCCTGCTGCAACCCAATTCCGAGCAGCGGGAACGCATCGCGGCGGTGCTGGCAGGCCGCCATCGGGGATCCGCCTTCGAGCTGCTAGAGGAGTTGGCCGAGAACAACATGGACCGGATCCCCAACACCTGGCTGTTCAATATGACCGGTCAACCCGCCATGAGCCTGCCCCTCCACCGCACCGACGACGGGGTTCCGATGGGGGTCCAACTGGTGGGACGGTTCGGAAGAGAGGACGACCTGTTCAATTTGGCCGGTCAGTTGGAAGAAGCGCGCCCTTGGGACCACCCCTTCACCGACCCCACTCGCCCCCAGTGGGCAGTGCGCTCCCTGCCACGGTAGGCTTGAAAGCGTGTCGCGTGTCGATTGGCGTAGATACGGACCGCTGGGGCGGCCGACCGCCTTGGTGGCGTACCGGGGCTGGGGAGACGCGGGAGAGGCTTCCAGCCGGGCGGTGGAGCATGTGCTGTCCACCTACCCGTCGGTGCTCCTGGAGGAAATCGACGCCGAGGAGTACTTCGACTTTCAGGTGTCACGTCCCGAAATTCACTTTGAGCAGGCCGGGGCCGTCTCGGTAAGCTGGCCCAGCACCAAAATCCACCTCACCACCCCTCCCGAAACCAATCCCCTGCTGGTGATAACCGGCGACGAGCCCCATGCCCGGTGGAAAACCTACGTCCGCCAAATCATCGACCTGTGCCGGGCGGCGGGGGTGCAAGAGGTGCTGACGATGGGAGCATTCGTTGGCCAGATCTCCCACACCTTCCCGGTCCCCATGGTGGGAAGGGCGGCCCACCCCGATCAGCTCCAGCATTACGGTCTGTTCGGATCGAACTACCAGGGGCCCACCGGAATTGTTGGGATCCTTCATCAGGCCTTCTCCCAGGAGGGCTGGAACGCCCTCACCCTGTGGGCGGCGGTCCCTCACTATCTCTCCACCCAGGAGTATCCCCCCGCCTGCCTGGCGCTGGTCAGAAAAGCCTCCCAGATCCTGGACATAAGCATGGAAACCTCGCCCTTGGAGGAGGAGGTCTCCGAATACCACCGCAATCTGGAAGAAGTCATCGCCCAGTCCGAAGACCTCGCGGGGTACATAAGTCAGTTGGAACAGGAACTGGCCAAAGACGCCGACTTCCATCCCGCCAACCTGGACGACGCCCGCGATCGGATGATCTCTGAGATCGAGGACTACCTGCGGGGTCCGGACAGCTGACTTTTCTGTCTCTTGACCCCCGGCGTCCGGCGTCAAGCAAAAAGCCCGGAGTTTTGGGAACGCAGAACCTGTTTTTGGACCTTGCCCATGGCGTTGCGAGGGAGCCGGTCGACCGACAGGATCCTCTTGGGGATCTTGTAGCTTGCCAGATGGGAACCCAAGCAACGCTGCAGGACATCGGGAACGGCTTCTCCTTCGCCGCCCCACACCACCGCCGCCACCACCGCCTCCCCGAAGTCGGGGTGGGGCACTCCGAACACCGCCGACTCGACCACCCCCGGCAGTGATTGGAGGGCGGCCTCCACCTCCAGGGGGTGAACATTCAGCCCCCCGGTGATCACCAGTTCCTTGGCCCTTCCCACCAGGGTCACTCGCCCCTCACCATCAACCGATCCCAGGTCGCCGGTGCGGACCCAACCATCGGAACTGGTCACCCGCTCTGTTTCAGAGGGGTGATTGAGGTATCCGGAGAAGGCCCCCGCGCTCCTGGTGCAGAGTTCCCCCACCGTCCCCACCGGCACCTTTATCTCCACTCCTTCCAGCGGAAATCCCACCGTCCCGGCCACCTGTTTTCCGGCCAGAGGGTTGGAAGTGATGATTCCCACTTCGGTCATTCCATAGCGCTCCACGATCCGATGGCCGGTGCGGGCATGGAATTCCTCCCAGACCCGACGAAGAAGTGGAGCGGATCCGCAGGTGAAGAGCCGCATTCCCGACGCCGACCCTCGGGTGAGAGCGCCCTGTTCCAGAAGCCGCGTGTAGTAGGTGGGCACCCCCATGAACACCGTCGCCCGGCCCAACAGCCCCACGGCCTCCCCGGCATTGAAGGCAGGCATCAAGATAATCGAGGCCCCGCTCAGCAAGGCACAGTTGAGAGCCACCAACAACCCGTGGGTGTGAAACAGGGGAAGCGCATGGAGCAGAACATCGAGGGGGTCCATCGCCCACGCCCGGCACAGCGCCACCCCGTTGGCCAGCACCGCCCGATGGGACAGCACCGCCCCTCTTGGCTTTCCGGTGGTCCCCGAGGTGTAGAGGATCACAGCCGGGTCGTTCCCGTTTGGACCTGCCTGTCCGGGCGGGACCGGGGCGGGGCGGCCTGAGGATGCAACTGCGATCTCTCCATCCGGACGCAGCACCCCGACCGCCGCCTCGGATGCACACCGGACTGCCGCCGACTGCCGGGCGGTATCGCAAACCACCAGTCGGGGTTGGGCATCCCGTACCACCCGCTGCAGTTCGGAGAGGGTGTAGTCGGGATTGACAGGAATGTAAACCGCTCCCCGACTCAGGCAGGCCAGATAGAGAAAGACCCCGGCCACCGACTTTCCGGCATAGCTCAGCACCCGGTCGCCCGGCCCTATTCCCCAGTTGGCCAACCCAACCCGCCCGTGCTCAACCTGTGAGCGAAGTTCCCCGTAGGTGACCGCCCGGCCCTGTGGGGTCAGCAGCGCCACTCTGGTCGGATCTCGACCGAAAGCCTGCTCGAACACCCCGTAGATCCCGCCTTCCAGGGGCGGAGGATCCTCTCGCCACCGGGCAAGATCCCATGATGGATACATTCGGATTACTCCGAACCAGTGGCCAGGGGCAGAATCGAACTGCCGACCCTCGGTTTTTCAGACCGATACTCTGCCAACTGAGCTACCTGGCCTCTCGACCCGTGGCGGGGACGACGGGATTTGAACCCGCGGCCTCTGGCTTGACAGGCCAGCGAACACTCCAGACTGTTCTACGCCCCCAGTTGGACAACACCGGTTTGGGACTCCGTGTCGAATCTTCCAGTATATCCGTAGTTGGGCGCCACTATACCGGTTTTCGTCCCCGCTGGTCCTCAGGGGAGCGAAAGAGCGACTTTGCCGAGTTGCTGCGCCGAGTCGAGCCGCGCCACCGCCGCCGGCAGTTCCTCGAACGGAAACACCTGATCAACCGGGGGAGCCTGGGCCTGGCCGGAAACCAGCAGACTCACCAAATCCTGGTACTCGGCGGGAGTGAACATGGTCGAGCCGATGATCTCCAGCTGCCTGAAGAACAGCGCCGGAATAACAATCTGAGCCTTGGCGCCGCTGGTGGCGCCGCACACCACCATCCGGCCCCCCGGCCGAAGCGACCGAAGCGACTGCCCCCAGGTGGCCGGCCCCACGTTCTCAATCACCACATCCGCCAGGGCGCCGGCGGTTGCTCGCAGTTCCTTGGCAAACGGCCCGCCCGAGTCGAAGCCCCCTTCGGCGCCATTGGCCACCGCCCATGCGATCTTTTTTTCGTCCCTGGAAGTCACGAACACCCGGGCCCCCAAGGAGGCCCCCAGCAGGGCGGCGGCGCTCGACACTCCACCTCCCACCCCCACCACCAACAGGACTTCCCCTGCCTGCAGGCGTCCTCTTCGCAACATTCGGAAGGCGGTGCCTGCCGCCAGGGAGAAGGATCCGGCGGTCTCCCAGGACAAATCGGGGGGCTTGGGCACTGCGTTGGCGGCCGGAATCACCACCTTCTCCGCCAGGGTTCCCTGACTGTGTTCTCCCAACACACCAAAGGACCGACAGTAGACGGTGTCCCCGCCGGCGCATACCTCACATGCCCCGCAGGAGAGGGAAGGGTTGATGATCACCTCATCCCCTTCTTGCCAACCGGTCACTCCCGGCCCCACCGCGTCCACCACCCCCGCGCCGTCGCCTCCCAGAATGTGCGGGAGGCTGGGCGGAGCCGGCAGGCCGTGGGTAACCCAGATATCGAGGTGGTTCAAAGCAATGATCCGGGGGGCGACTCGCACCTGCCCCGTTCCGGGTTCGGGAGCGGGAACCTCATCCAGCGACAGAGCGCCGGGTCCGGTCAGTTCATGTAATTGCCAAGCGCGCATGCGGCCCTAGGGTAATGGGGGGGCGCAAAACCCTTGGGCAGATGAGCATTCCATCACTGGCGGTCGGTGGGCGGGAGGCGGTAATCGGAACCGAGTGTCCGCCATATCAGCGGAACGCCGGGGCGGTAGGCCAGGTGATGGCGGGTGGGCGCATCGAGGATGGTCAGATGCGCCGGACCCCCCGGCGCCAGCCGTCCGACGTCGCTTCTCCCCAGCGCGGCGGCGCCGCCGATGGTGACCGCGGCAATTGCTTCGTCGATGGTCATGCCCATGTCACGCACCGCCAGGCGATGCAAAACGAGAGCGAGGTGGTGTAGCTGGATCCCGGATTGCAGTTCGAGGCGATCGCCACTGCGACTCCGGCGTCGATGGCGCGCCGGGCGTCGGGGTAGGGCTGCCGGGTCGAGAAATCGGCCGCCGGAAGGAAAGTGGCCACGGTGTCGCCGGACGAGAGCATCTCGAGATCGTCGTCTGACAGATAGGTGCAATGGTCGACCGAAGCACAGCCCATCTCCACCCCCAGCCGGACCCCGGGTCCGTGGTCCAGTTGGTTGGCATGGAGACGCAGACCCAGGCCCGCCTCCCGCCCGGCCTCCAGCACCGCCCTCGATTGATCGATATCGAAAGCGCCGGTCTCGCAGAACACATCAATCCAGCGCACATGGGGGCGGACGGCGTCGAGCATGGGTCCGCACACCAACTCGGTGTATTCATCGGCCCGTCCCCGGTACTCGCTCGGCACCACATGGGCTCCCAGAAAGGTGGCCTCGGTGGTCACCTCCGCGGCCAGGGAGGTGACCAGGGCTTCGGATTCGACCGACAGCCCGTAGCCCGACTTGATTTCCACCGTTGTGGTGCCCGCCCGGTGCGCCTCGGCCAACCGTCGATCAAGCGACGCTCTCAGAGTCTGACGACTGGCCGCGCGGGTGGCCTCGGTGGTGATCCGGATCCCGCCTCCGTCGTAGGGTTCCCCGGCCATGCGACGGGTGAACTCCTCGGCCCGCTCCCCGGCGAAGACCAGGTGAGTGTGGGAGTCCACGAATCCCGGCAGCACGCACCGACCGCCGACGTCAAGGCGCTGGTCGGCCACAGCGCCGGCCGGTCCGATAGCGATCACTTGGTCGCCATCGACCACCACCGACGCATTCTCGACAATTCCGAGCGGTCCCTCTCCCTGGTCCCCGACGTTGGTGATCAACTCGCCGATGTTGTCGATGACCAGGGTCATGTCACCACCTTGGGGATGATGGAGTCCAGTTCCGATGCGACATCAATCGACACATGAGCGCCTCCGCGAACGACGGGCACCCCGCCCACCACCAACTGGTGTACATCGGCGCCCGAAGCCGCAAATACCGCCGCCGCCCGCGCATGGGCGGGGTCGACGCCCGCGAGACGCGCCGACTTGAAGCTGATGGTGGTGAAGTCGGCGAGGCGGCCCCCGGCGAGAACGCCTCCCTCTTTCCACCCCAGCGACCGGTAGCCGTTTCGGGTGGCCATCGCGGCCAGGGCTTCGGTGGCATGCACTCCTCGCTGCAATTTGGTGACCCGCTGGCCCATCTCCACCGCCCGCGCCTCCTCGAAGAGATCAACGATGGCGTGGGAGTCCGATCCCAAGCACAGGCGGGCGCCGGCCCGGGCCAGGTCCTCGCTCGGACCGATGCCGTCGCCCAGGTCACGCTCGGTGGTCGGGCACAGACAGCAGATCGCCCCGGCCTCGCCCACCATGGAGATGTCCTCTTCGGTGGCGTGCGTGGCGTGGATCAGCGTGGTGGCGGGGCCCAACCCACCCGCATCGGCTATGACGGCGATCGGAGTCCGGCCGTGCACTGCAAGACACTGGCGGTTCTCCTCCGGTTGCTCGGAGACATGAACGTGGAGGGGCGCGTGGTGGCGGGCCGCCCAACGCGCCGCCATCCCGATTGACGCCGGGTCCACCGCCCGCACCGAGTGCACCGCCGCGCCCACCGCGGTCTGCGGACCGCCGACCGTGGCAGCCAGGTGGTTCAACCGCTCCAACCAGGCTTGGGGAGACCCGTCGGAGAAGCGGGTCTGCTCCGGCCGCAACGGTGCGTACCCCACATCTGGGGCGGAGGCGAAACCACCATGGAGATACAAGGTGTCCAAGAGGGTGAGGCGGATACCGGCGTCGGTCGCGGCCGCCGCCAGGGCAACCCCCATGGCGTTGGGATCGTCATAGGCGCCGCCGCCCCGACGGTGGTGAACATAATGGAACTCGCCCACCACGCCGATGCCCGCCATGGCCATCTCGGCGAAGGTCGCTCGGGCGAGCCGGTAGTAGTTATCGGGATCGAGACGATCCGCGACCCGGTACATCAGATCGCGCCAGGTCCAAAAGGTCCCCCGCCGGCCCTGGGTCCGGCCCCGCAGAGCCCGGTGAAACGCATGGCTGTGGGCGTTGGCCAGCGCCGGCATGGTCAACCCCCGCAGCGGTGTGGCCCCCGGCGGAGGAGCAACCTGGCCGGAGGTGACGGTGCCGATGCGATCTCCTTCAACCTCCATCACTACCCCGGTCTTAACCTCGGGACCGCCCAGCCAGGCCAGCTCACACCAGTAGGTGGTCACGAGCCGATCCTTTTTACGAAGCGGGTGATGCGATCGACGAATGCCTCCTGGTGGTGCAGCTCGAACTGCTCCCAGGTACTGAGGGTTTTGGGGTCGATCCGGTCGACCACCAGGATGCCGTTGAGGTGATCGAGCTCATGCTGCCAGGTTCCGGCGGTGAGCCCACGCGCCACCCGTTGGTGATCGACGCCCTCTCGATCGGTGTAGCGGACCGCCACGTTCACCGAGCGGACCAACTCCCCTCTCAACGGCGCCGACAGACATCCCTCGTTGATCACCACTCTCTCGTCATCCAGTATCTCCAATTGCGGATTGACGGCCACCGTCAGGGGCACGTTGGGCTTGTAGGGGTAGCGAGGGTTGTCTTTCACCTCAATGGTGAGGATCCGGACGGTTTCTCCGATCTGGTTGGCGGCTATCCCTGCCCCGTGAGCGTGGCGCATGGTGTCGATGAGGTCGTCGATGAGGCCTTGGATACGGGGGCCCGGGATCTCCTCCCGGGGGACCGCCGTGGCCTTGGCACGCAAGGTGGGGTGGCCGACAGGAAGAATCCGGCGGACAGTCATGGGGTTGGCACGGGGAGAATCGACCACCCTTGGCGGATGAGTCGAGGATGTCCAAGCGGCCCCTGGGACGGGGCTGAACCTAGGGCTTTGGCAGGCGGTCGGCCCCCGGCCGGGCGGCGGCCTGCGGTCACCGCGGCCGGGTGATGTCCGACATGGGGATGGGCACTCCGCGTTCGGCGGCGACCGCAACGGCCCGGTCGTAACCGGCGTCGACATGGCGAATGACCCCGGTGGCCGGGTCGTTGAGCAGCACTCGCTCCAGCTTCCGGTCTGCCAGATCGGTGCCATCGGCCAGGCAGACCTGACCGGCATGGATCGACCGGCCGATGCCGACCCCACCACCGTGGTGAATGCTCACCCACGTCGCTCCCGAAGAAGTATTGACCAGAGCGTTGAGCAGGGGCCAGTCGGCAATGGCATCGCTGCCGTCGGCCATGTCCTCGGTCTCCCGGTATGGCGAAGCCACCGAACCGGAATCGAGATGGTCGCGGCCGATGACGATGGGGGCGGACAACTCCCCCGATCGGACCATTTGGTTGAACCGAAGCCCCAGACGGTGGCGTTCCCCATAACCCAGCCAGCAAATCCGAGCCGGGAGACCCTGGAAAGCCACCCGTTCGGTGGCCAGCGTTATCCATCTGTGCAGACCCTCGTTGTCGGGGAATTCGTCGAGTACCGCCCGGTCGGTGGCCGCGATGTCGGCCGGGTCGCCGGACAGGGCCACCCAGCGGAACGGGCCCTTGCCCTCACAGAACAGCGGGCGAATGTAGGCCGGCAGGAATCCGGGATAGTCGAAGGCGCGGTCGTAGCCGCCCAGCGCCGCTTCGGCCCGGAGGCTGTTGCCGTAGTCGAACACCTCGGCGCCGGCGTCGAGGAAGCCGACCATGGCCTCGACGTGGCCGGCCATGGCCGAACGGGACCGCTCGAGGTACTCGTCGGGCTTCTTGACCCGGATCTCGTCGGCGTCTTGGAGCGAGAGGTCGTCGGGGATGTAGGAGAGAGGATCATGGGCCGGGGTCTGATCGGTGACTATGTCGGCCTCCACGCCGTCGGCCAGCAGCCGGGGCAGCAGTTCGGCGGCGTTACCGACCAAACCCACCGAACGCGGTTGGCGGGCCTCCACCGCCTCTTGGCAGCGACGGAGAGCATCGGCGTAGTCGTCGGCGACCACGTCCAGGTACCGGGTCTCGACCCGGCGAGCCGCTCGTCGTGGGTCAACCTCAATGCAGAGAGCCACGCCTTCGTTCATGGTGACGGCCAGCGGCTGGGCGCCGCCCATACCGCCCAATCCGGCGGTGATGGTCAGGGTGCCGGCCAGCGACCCGCCGAAACGCTTCCGGGCGATGGCCGCAAAGCATTCGTAGGTTCCCTGCAGAATGCCCTGGGTGCCGATGTAGATCCACGAACCGGCCGTCATCTGGCCGTACATGGTGAGGCCAAGGTGCTCCAGCCGCCGGAACTCGTCCCACGTTCCCCAGTCGGGAACCAGGTTGGAATTGGCGATCAGGACCCGGGGCGCCCACTCATGGGTGCGGAGGATGCCGACCGGCTTGCCGGACTGCACGAGCATGGTCTCATCGTGGTCGAGAGTGGTAAGTGCCCCGATCATGGCGTGATAGGCGTCCCATGAGCGGGCTGCCCGCCCCGTGCCCCCGTAGACGACCAAGTCGTCAGGGCGCTCGGCCACCTCGGGATCAAGGTTGTTCTGAAGCATGCGGAAGGCTGCCTCTTGCGGCCAACCGCGGCAAGTCAAGGACGTCCCCCTCGGGGAGCGGACACCACCCGGTGGCGCTCCTGAACTGGGTTGTCCGATCGCGGTTATGGCCGATCACCACCTTTGCCAGGATGGGTGCCTGTATGTCCGGGATTGCTGGTTGCCATTATACGATGGCCCCTATAGGCTGGCGATATGTCGACCGCGCCTTTCCTTTCATGAAATCAGCCCGCCTCCGACCCAATGGCGAGGCTACCGACCGGGCTCCCAACCGGACTCCGTCAACCTTCACGAGTCACAGAGCTGAGTCAGTGCGTCCATGAGCGTGGGGATCGAAGGTCCCGGGGTAACCATTTCCGAGGTGGTGGCGGTGGCTCGCCACGGGGAGCAGGTTCACCTCAGCGATGCCGCCGTCCAGCGGATGGCCGCCACCCGCCGCATCGTGGAGCAATTGGCGGAGGGCGATCCTACCTACGGTGTCTCCACCGGCTTCGGCGCCCTGGCCACCACCACCATCCCCCCCGATCGACGGGCGGCGCTCCAGCGTTCGTTGATCCGCTCCCACGCCGCGGGGATGGGGTCGGCGGTGGAACCCGAAGTGGTCCGGGCCATGATGTTTCTGCGGACGCGGACGCTGGCCCTCGGAGCCTCCGGCACGCGACCCCTGGTGGCGCAGACCCTGGCGCGGATGATCAATGAGGGTGTGGTTCCCGTTGTTCCCGAGCATGGTTCCCTGGGCGCCAGTGGCGACCTGGCGCCTCTGGCCCACGCCGCTCTGGTCCTGATCGGTGAGGGGGAGGTGGTTGCCGACCCAGGGGTTTGCGAAGGACGGACGGCGATGGCTCAGGCGGGCATTGAGCCGGTGGAGTTGGTCGAGAAGGAGGGCTTGGCGCTGATCAACGGCACCGACGGCATCCTGGGCATGCTCTGCCTTTCGGTCCATGACGCCTCTCATCTCCTCACCGTCGCCGACATCGTGGCCGCCGCCAGTGTGGAGGGTCTTCTCGCTACCGACCGGGCATACGCGGCCGACCTGATGGCGCTCCGGCCGCATCCGGGCCAGGCCGGCAGCGCCGCCAATCTTCGCGCCGTGCTTCGGGGATCGCCGATGGTGGCCAGCCATCGCACCGGAGATGTTCGCGTGCAGGATGCCTACTCGATCCGGTGCACTCCCCAGGTTCACGGGGCGGCTCGGGACACCTTGGAGTTCGTGACGGGTGTGGCAAACCGGGAACTGGAGTCGGCCATCGACAATCCGATGGTGCTCCCGGACGGCCGGATCGAGTCCTGCGGCAATTTTCATGGAGCGCCGTTGGCAATGGCGGCCGACTACCTGGCCATCGCTTTGGCCGAGGTGGGATCCATCGCCGAGCGGCGGCTCGACCGGTTGCTCGACCACAACCGTTCCCACGGTCTGCCTCCCTTCCTGGCCGACGACCCCGGAGTTGACAGCGGCTTGATGATCGCCCAATACACCGCCGCGGCCATGTGCGCCCACAACCGCCGCCTGGCCGCCCCGGCAGTGGTCGATTCGTACCCCACCTCGGCCATGCAGGAGGACCACGTCTCAATGGGGTGGAGCGGGGCCCGCAAACTTCGCCGGGTGGTCGACAACCTGCGCCGCATTCTGGCCATCGAGTGGGTGGCGGCGGCCCGCGCCGTGGAACTGCGCGCCCCGTTGACGGCGGCGTCCGGCACCGCGGCGGCCGTCAAACTGCTGCGGACCCGGGTAGCCGGACCGGGCCCCGACCGCCCCTTGGCACCGGAATTATTGGCGGCTGAGCTACTGCTCGGAGAAGAGCGGCTCGTGAAGGCGGTGGAGGCCGTGACGGGGCCTCTCAACTGAGGCTGGCGATTGGGCCCCGGTCCTAACCCACCCGGACGATTCGGCCTTCCCCGAGAAAAGCCCCACCGGTTGGTGTATCTTTTGTGCCACATGGTTTTACATGGGCGTTTTCGACGGATGCGGATTCGGGGTGGATCGCCGGCCCGCCGGCGCGGCCGGACCCCGAAGGCGGCGTCCCCCCATGGCGCCCCATCGATGACCGGGCGCGTTGGGGGGTTGAGATGACCGTCGAGAGCCCAACCGTGGGGCAGGACCTCCCCCAGAGCACTGCGGCCGGAAGTCCCAACCTATTGGAGATCGAGAACCTGAGGGTGCGTTTCGAGTTGCCCAACGAGACAGTCCGGGCAGTGAGTGGGGTGAGCTTCACGGTGGCCCCCAGCGAGACATTCGCCCTGGTGGGCGAGTCCGGTTCCGGCAAGAGCGTGTCGATGCTGTCGGTGATGGGCCTTCTTCCTTCTCCCCCCGCGGTGGTGTCAGGGTCGATCCGGCTTCAGGGCCAAGAGGTCCTGGGGATGCCCCCACGCAGCTTGAAGAAGATCCGTGGTCGGGATGTGGCCATGGTCTTCCAAGAACCCATGTCGTCCTTGAACCCAGTCCACCGGATAGGACGGCAAATTGGGGAAAGCCTCCGTATCCACCGCGGCCTCAGCCGGGCCGAGGCGCGTCGCCACGCAATCCGTCTCTTGGACCGGGTTGGAATACCTTCGGCGGCAACCAGGATCCACGACTACCCGCACGAGTTTTCGGGAGGCATGCGCCAGCGAGCCATGATCGCCATGGCTTTGGCGTGCGAACCAAAGCTGTTGATCGCCGATGAGCCGACCACCGCCTTGGACGTGACCGTCCAGGCCCAGATCGTGGATCTGGTCCGCGAACTGCAAGCCGAGTACCGCTTGGCCGTGGTTTGGATCACCCATGACCTCGGGGTGGTGGCCGAGATAGCCGATCGAATGGCGGTTATGTACGCCGGGCGAATTCTGGAGACCGGCCAGGCGTCCGATCTCTACCGGGCCACCTGCCATCCCTACACCTCCGGATTGCTGCGTTCCATCCCCCGACTGGACCTGCCGGTCACCACCAACCTGGCAGAAATCCCGGGCGCTCCCTTCCGGGTTGTCCAAGAGTTGGAGGCGTGCCCGTTCGATGACCGTTGTCCCCTGGCCGGGGAAGGATGCCAGGATGCCCTCCCGGAGTTGGAGACGGTCGGGTCGGCGGGGCACCGGTCGGCATGCATTCACCACCACATGATGGGACCGTCATCTGCCCTGTGGCCGGAGGGAGCGCCAGCCGTTGACCAAACCGCCCCGGACCAAGCCGATGGCGTCGTAATCGCAGTCCGGGACCTGGCAGTCCATTTCCCCATCGTCCGGGGCTTCAGCCGGTCACGCCACAAGGTCATCCGAGCGGTGGACGGCGTCTCGCTTGAGGTGGTTCGGGGCCGGACCTTGGGGATTGTTGGCGAGAGCGGGTGCGGGAAGACCACCCTGGGTCGGTCTCTGGTTTCCCTCGTGCAGCCCACCGCGGGAACCATCGAGATCAACGGAGCGCCGATCAACCACCGAAGTGGCCGGCATCGGAGGGTGGTACAGATGATCTTCCAGGATCCGTTCTCGGCCATGAACCCCGGGATGCGGGTGGCGGAGGTCGTGGCCGAGCCGCTCCGGATTCACCGATTGGCGGACTCGATGACGGCCCGCGAACGGGTGGCAGAACTCCTTGTCCAGGTTGGTCTGCCCCCTGATTCGGGTGGGCGCTATCCGCACGAGTTCAGTGGAGGGCAGCGACAGCGGATCGCCATCGCCCGCGCTCTGGCGGCCGACCCAGAGGTCGTGGTGTGCGACGAGCCGGTCTCGGCCCTGGATGTCTCGGTGCAGGCCCAGGTAGTGAACCTGCTGGCCGATCTGCAGGCGCGAACCGGAATGGCGATGGTCTTCATAGCCCATGATCTGGCAGTGGTGCGTCACGTCTCTCACGAGGTGGGGGTGATGTACCTGGGAGAGATCGTGGAGCGGGCCCCGCGCGACCAGTTGTACTCCCAACCACTGCACCCCTATACCAAGGCGCTGCTGGAGGCGGTTCCGTCGCCCGAACCAGGCAAGGAGACAGCTACGCGCACCCGGCTGGTGGGAGACGTACCGAGCCCGGCCGACCCCCCGTCCGGCTGTCGATTCCACACCCGTTGTCCGGTGGCTGTCGAGGGACTGTGTTCCACCGTCAAACCTTCGCTTCAGGAGGTGGCGCCCCGACGTTGGGTCTCCTGTCACCTGGTCAGTCCCCCGACGTCGGCAGAGCGGGACGCGCAACTGGTTGCCGACCGGTAGCTGCTCAGAGTCCCGGGGAATGTCCCTTTTTACTTTCACCGCCAACACCACAGCCGGGGAACACTGTGGCCCCGAGACCGGGAAGGCCCTGCCTCTCACGACCACATCCGGGCTCCCCTTGGTTAGGCTCAGGACTTGAGCCTGGGAAACCAGGCATCGACCATCGCAAGACTTTACCAACCAAAGTGCTGAGCGGAAGAGAAAGGAAACTACCAATGCAACGCCTGTTCAAATTCAGAAAGACCATCCTGCTGGTTGTTCTGGCGCTGGTGATCGCCGCCTGTGGCGACGACGACGCAGAAGCGCCGACCACCGCCGCCGCGCCGGAAGCGCCGGCCACCACCGCGGCGCCGGAGACACCGGCCACCACCGCGGCGCCATCGGATACAGACGAGGAGCCGGAACCCGAGCCCACAACCACCATGGCGGCGCCCGCGCCGGAACCGGTCACGGTTCGGGCGGCGGTGACCGGGGATGAAGGAACTATGACTCCCTACACCTACATCAGCGGATTCCCCGGGTGGAACCTGCTGATGCTCCAGTATGACTCCCTGATGCAGCTTGACGCCGCCGGGGTTCCCCAGCCCTGGCTAGCCTCGGACGTCAACGTCAGCGATGACCTGACCGAGTGGTCGGTGACGCTGGTGGAGGGGGTGACCTTCCACGACGGCGAGCCCTTGACCTCCGACGACGTGGCCTTCAGTGTCGAGTACTACACAACCAACCCCGAGGCGAGCCGTTTCGCCCGCGACTTCCGACCCGTGGAGGATGTGGTTGTGCACGATGACTACAACGTCACTTTCGTTCTCTCGGGTCCCAACGCCGGATTTGACGTGGCGGCGCTGGCCGACGCGCCTATCATTGCGCGCCACATCTGGGAGTCGGTGGAACTCCCGTCTGAGCACCAGTTCGAGGGGGACACCAACATCGGAACCGGTCCTTACCGACTGACGGAATATGTCGAGGGCCAGAGTTACCGTTTCGCGGCCAACCCCGACTACTTCCGGGGCGCCCCGGCGGTTGACGAGCTGGTGGTGATCGTCTTCGCCGACGACGCCGGCGCCCAAGCGGCCATCCGCACCGGGGAAGTGGACGTGATCTTCGAGCGCATACCTCCCGAGCAGATAGATCTGCTGGATGCCCAGGACCCCCTGGACGTCATCCTGGGACCTGAGTTCACCACCCAGATGATCAACTACGACGCTTCCAAGCGCCCGTTTGACGACGTGGCGGTCCGCCAGGCCATCAACCTGGCGATGGATCGCCAGGACTTCGTCGACACCGTGTACCTGGGGGCAGCCACCGTGGGAAGCCCCGGCTGGATCCATCCCGGACATTCGGTCTACAACCCCGGGATCGCCACAGTGTACGACCCGGCCGCAGCCAACGCCCTCTTGGACAGCAACGGCTACACCGACACCGACGGTGACGGCGTCCGGGAGTTCGATGGACAGCCGATGTCGTTTGAGATCATCACCAACGCCTCCGACTCACTGCGTCTGCGAATCGCCGAACTGACTGTCGAGATGCTGGCCGCCATCGGGATCGAGACCGAGGTGGTACCGGTTGACACGGCCGTGTGGGAGAATGCGGTGTGGCCGGGCTTCGATGTCAACAACGGTCGCAACTACGAGATCGCCATGTGGGGATGGTCGGCGCCGGTGCAGGCCGACCCATTGCGGCTCCCCTGGTTGGTCCACAGTGCGCTGGACAGAGGTTTCCTCAACTTGACCGGTTACGGCAACGCCGAAATGGATGAGCTCTCCGAGGCGCTCTCCGTCGAGCCCGATGCGGCGGAGCGCAAAACGATCCTCGGTCGGATGCAGGAAGTCATCGCCGAGGACCTGCCTTTCGTTCTGCTGCTCTATCCGGATGGGGCCTACGTGTACAACTCGAGTGTCTACTCGGATTGGGAGTTCATTGCCGGCCAGGGCATTGTGAGCAAGCTGTCGCTGCTCTCGCCTTCGGCGCGGCCGTAGAAGCAAAACGGAAATGACGGCTGGTGGTAGCCCGCCGCCCGACCGCGCGTCGCGCGGCGGGCTGCCACCCGACAGTGGTCTGATGGGCGCCGCCCTTCAGGCCGGGTGGCAGGGTTGACCAGACGCATCGATCTTCGCCGGGTGGCCCAGTACGGGTTCGTGGTGGTGGTGGCTGTGACCCTCAACTTTCTTCTGCCCCGGCTGATGCCGGGCAATCCGCTCGCCCTGATCGCCGGGGTGGATGTGGGGATGCTCAGCCCCGAGCAGCGGGCCGAGATAGTAGCCCAGGTCGGTCTGGACGCGCCCATGTGGCAGCAGTATCTGCGGTATTGGGGGAGCATATTCACGGGCGATTTCGGATTCTCGTTCCGGTCGAGCCGCCCCATTGTCGAAATGATCTGGGAACGGCTCCCCTGGACCCTTTTGATCACCGGCCTGTCCCTGGTGGTGTCGGCCATCGCTGGTGTGCTGCTGGGCGCCATCTCGGCTTGGCGGAGAGGGACAAAAGGCGACCTGAGCCTGCTGTCGGGGATGATCTCAGTCGAATCTTTGCCGTCCTTTTGGTTGGGCATGGTTCTGATTTCGCTCTTCGCCGTCCAGTGGGGACTGCTGCCGTCTTTCGGGGCCGTGACCCCCGCCTCGGATCTGGAGGGCTGGGCCCATGTGTGGGACATCATCAGCCACGCCATCCTGCCCGTGACCGCCCTCTCGATCGTCGGCACCCCGGGGGTTTACATGACCATGCGCTATTCGATGCTGGAAACCCTGGGGGAGGATTACATCCGAACCGCCCGGGCCAAGGGCGCCGGAGAACGCCGGGTGCTGTTCGGACATGTGGCCCGTAACACCATCGCACCGGTGATCACCGTCTTGGCCATCCGTTTGGGGTTTGCCTTCGGGGGTACGGTGATCATCGAGACGGTGTTCTCCTATCCGGGACTGGGCCGCCTGGTCTTCGAGGCGGTGGCGGGTCGTGACTATCCGGTGATGCAGGCGGCTTTCTTGGTGTTCACCGGGGCAGTGTTGGTGGCGAACCTGGCGGCCGACCTATTGTATCCGCTGATAGACCCCAGGAGCAGGACCTCATGACGTCCACCGCCGACCAAGACCGGAAGCTGCGCAAGTCCATGCTGCGGCGCTCCCGTCTCCCCACGATCTTCGGGGCGGCGGGGATAGCAATCGTCGGAGCGCTTTTGTTCACGGCGGTGTTCGCTCCGTGGTTGGCGCCCTACGACCCCACGGAACGGATAGCCCGACCGTTTCTGTTTCCCAGCGCCGAACATCCGCTGGGGACCAATGATGTCGGCCATGACCTCCTGTCTGAGATCATCTTCGGTACGCGGGTGTCCCTGTTGGTGGGATTGGTGGCGGCAACGGTGGCTCTTTTGATCGGCACGACGGTGGGGGTGGTGGCCGGCTATTACCCCAAACGGCTGGGGTCGACTCTGATGCGCGGGGTGGACGTCATATTGATTCTGCCGTTCCTTCCCCTGCTCATCGTGCTGGCCGCCTACCTGGGCCGGAGCCTGTTGAACACGATCCTGGTGATCGGGTTGCTGATCTGGGCGGAACCGGCCCGAATAATCCGATCACAGGTCCTGTCGCTCCGCTCGCGGGAATACGTGCTGGCTGCCCGTTCGATGGGCGCTCCTGACCGTTGGACGATCGTGCGACACATCGTTCCCCGCACCGCCCTCCTTGCCACCGGCTCGTTCGTCCGGGCGGTGTCCGGGGCGATTCTGTTGGAGGCGGCGCTCAGCTTCCTGGGTCTGGGTGACCCGATCCAAAAGAGTTGGGGCTCAACCCTCTATTGGGCCCAGGCTCGGGGGGCCTTCCTGACCCCGGCCTGGAAATGGTGGGTACTGCCGCCCGGGCTTCTGATCATGCTGGCCTCACTGGGATTCGCCCTGATCGCCTTTTCGCTGGAGGAACGGATCAACCCCCGGTTGTAGCCACCCCGTCCCAGGCGGGGCGGCTTGGTATTCTTGCGCCCTGACAGGTCGACTGCGAGAAAGGTGCCTGGAATGAACCGGTGGGAGCATCGAATTGAGGGAGCACATCTGACCAAACTCCTGGTGGGGCCCTTTGAGAACAACGTCTACCTGGTGGGGTGCGCCAACACCAACAAGGCTGTGATAGTGGACGCCGCCGCCGAAGCCGATCGGATTCTCGACGCGGTCGGGGACTATGACGTGGAGGCCATCCTCACCACCCACGGCCACATGGACCACTTGCAGGCGGTGGACCGGGTGAGTGAAAAGCTGGGTATCCCGTTCCTGCTCAATCCGGCGGACACGTTCCTCTTGGCCGAGGCCGGAATCGAGAAAACCGCTCCGGATGGTTTGATCCAAGACGGCCAGGAGATCGAGGTGGGAGACTTGCTGCTTCACGCCATCCACACCCCCGGCCACACCCCCGGGTCCACCACCTTCGTTCTCGAGCCTTGGCTGCTGACCGGAGACACCCTCTTCCCCGGAGGCCCCGGCGCCACCCAGTGGGACTACTCGTCCTTCGGGCAGGTGATGGACTCGGTGGAGGGACTGCTGGCTCGCTTCCCGGGCCCGACCCTGGTATTCCCCGGCCATGGCGCCGACGACACCACCGTGGCCACCGAAAAGCCCCACACCGGCGAATGGAGAGCCCGCGGCTGGTAGGCGGATACCGACCACCGACCAGGGACACAGGTACACGATCACCGCATCCATGGCAGCGGCTTGTTACCGGCCGGGACGCCGCCGCACGCAGACGATAACCTCAAGAACATGGTGACTTTCTCGACCGTTACCGAAGCCAAAAAGCAGGCCAGTCGATACCTCACGCTATTAGCGAGCGAAAGCCGGTTCGAATGGAGACCGGTCGGATCGTCGGTGCTTTTCTGTGAACCTGTTCCCGACACGCCCTGCCAGGTGATGGTGTTCGTTGTCCCGGTCGACGGGGGCTACGCGCCGGTGTTCAGTTTCACGGTGGGCATAAAACACGAGACCAAATATTGGCAGGGTCGCATCGTAGACGAAAACGGTCGTCCTTATCCTCCCGAAACGGCCATAAAGCATCTGCGGCAGATTCTCCCGGTGCTGATCGACTCTTCTCGAGTGTCTGCCCCCGTATGACTCTGTACCAATCGGGTTTCGACGCCACCACCGTCGGAACGGTTGCTACGCAGATCCGCACGGTCGTAGGAGACCTGGTGGAGGACGAATGGGCGCACACGGTGCTGTACATGATCAGGGAACTGGTGGACAACGCTGTGTTCCATTCGGGAAAAGATGAGGGCGACTGTCTGATGGAACTCTCGGAAACCCATTTGCATGTTTTGATCCGAGACTGGGGATTGGGAATCCACCACAGCCTTCAACAGGCCTATGGGGCTATGGATGAGAGCACCGCGGTCCGATGGGCATTTGAGGGCGTGTCCGGAACTGCCGACGACCAACGGGGCATAGGGCTGCCGTCGGTGCTTCAGCGTACCGAGACAGGAATCGGTCTGCTGTTGGAAACGGGAACCGCGGCATTCGTGGGCGTTGGGGGAGAGGGGCACCTGATAGGGAAAAGCACCCAGTGGGTCGAGGGAGTGGCGGCAACGCTCAACATTCCCCGATGGATGCTCCAAAGCGACGAAGACACTCCCTGATGTTCGCACAGTGATCGCGAAAAAAATGTCCGGCCGAGGGTTGCTTTTGTCACTGGCCGGCACCCATATTGGTGGTAGCTGAAACACCCCCCGGTTCTTTCCGACGTCGTCAGAGCCGAGCAGGAACCCATGATGGTTCCCACAAGAGCAGCAGGGTCATACTTTCTTGGGACACGCTTGCAGCCAAACCCTGGCCGAGCGTGCCCCGGCCAAGGTGGTGGACGGCGGGGGAGGGCTCCCATCGGGGGAGGGTTGTCCAGACGTTTTTCGCGAGTTAGTTGGCGGTTTTGCCAGGAATCTTCCAGGGAACCCCTACGCCGCCTCGTGGAGCATGAAGAAGATGGGGATGGGATGGTTCCCCGCACTTCGACCTGAGGTTTTGCTTTGGCTCCCATTGGGCCTTGTTCAGCACACTCCTGGCTCAGTCGAAGACCACCACCGAGCGCAACACCTCTCCCCGTTCCATGCGATGGAAGGCCTCCTCCACCTCGTTCACGCCGATCGTCTCGCTCACGAAACCGTCGAGGTCCAGCCGCCCCTGCAGGTAGAGATCGATGAGCATGGGGAAGTCTCGCTCGGGGAGGCAATCTCCGTACCAGGATGACTTCAAGGCGCCGCCCCGACCGAAGACCTCTATGAACGGTAGTTCGATCTTCATGTCGGGGGTGGGGACTCCCACCAGCACCACCACCCCGGCCAGATCCCGGGCGTAGAAAGCCTGCTCATAGGTTTCGGGCAGTCCGATGGCCTCCACCACCACATCGGCCCCGTTACCGCCGGTGAGTTCCCGGATACGCTCCACCGGGTCCTCGTTGCGGGAGTTGATGGTGTGGGTGGCGCCGAAGCCCTTGGCCCATTCCAGTTTCCGATCGTCGATGTCCACACCGATGATCGTCTGGGCCCCGGCCAAACGGGCGCCCACGATCGAGCCCGAACCGACGCCGCCGCAGCCGATCACCGCCACCGAATCGCCTCGGCCCACCCCTCCGGTGTTGATGGCTGCCCCGATCCCGGCCATGACGCCACAGCCCAGCAGTCCGGCCGCCTCGGGCCGCGCCCGGCTGTCCACCTTGGTGGCCTGTCCCGCCGCCACCAGGGTCATTTCGGCGAACGCCCCGATTCCCAGGGCGGGAGAGAGTTCGGTCCCATCAGCCAAGGTCATCTTCTGGGTGGCGTTGTGGGTGGTGAAACAGTACCAAGGGCGGCCCCGGTCGCACGCCCGGCAATCCCCACAGATCGCCCGCCAGTTGAGGATCACAAAGTCGCCCGGTGCGATCTTGGTGACATCGGGCCCCACCGACTCCACTACCCCGGCCGCCTCATGACCCAAGAAGAACGGGTAGTCGTCATTGATCCCGCCTTCTCGATAGTGCAAATCGGTGTGACACACCCCACAGGCTTTGATCGCAACTCGGGCCTCCCCGGGACCCGGATCGGGAACAATTATCGTCTCCAGTGAAACCGGTGCTCCCTTTTCCAGGGAAACAACCCCCTGTACCTCTGCCGCCATGGTGGTAAACCTCCGTCCTTCGCTCCGCTCCAAGACTAGCCTCAGGCCTCCCTCCGGAGTCCCCGTGGCCAGCCCTCTTTCGTCCCCGGCGGCGCCCTTTGCCTGCCCAAACCCCGATGCTTTGTATCCTGAAAACACATCGTCGGACGGCTAGACAAAGGACAATGGCAAGAACAAAGCCCCCAGGCCCCGCCTTCCCGGTCCGGTTCGTCACCGCAACCACCCTCTTCGACGGCCATGACGCCTCCATCAATGTGTTTCGGCGGATTCTGGCCGCGGCCGGCGCCGAGGTCATCCACCTGGGACACAACCGGTCCGCCCCCGACATCGTGGAAACCGCGGTGCAAGAGGATGCCCAGGCCATTGCGGTCACCTGCTACCAGGGCGGCCATATGGAGTTCTTCCGCTATCTCCATCAACTGGCCGCCGAGCAGAGTGGCGGACGGATTCGCATATTCGGCGGCGGGGGTGGAACCATTCTTCCCGAAGAGGGCAGGCAACTTCAAGAGGAGGGCATAACCCGGATCTACTCCCCCGACGACGGACGGGCCCTGGGGCTGGGGGGAATGGTGAACGACATGATCGCCCGGGCCGACTTTCCCACCGGGGAACTGAATGGTCTCCGCATCGACCACCTGCAAGCCCGGGACCACCGGACCCTGGCCAACCTGATCTCGGCCGCGGAGAACTATCCGGACAAGTACGCCGATGTCTTCGAGGAACTGTCCGCGGCGGGCGGAAGCAAACCCCGTCCACCGGTGATCGGGGTGACCGGGACCGGCGGATCGGGGAAGTCCTCCCTGGTGGATGAACTGCTGCGCCGCTATCTATCCGACTTCACGGACCATCGGGTGGCGATCCTCTCAGTGGATCCGTCTTCCCCACGAACCGGCGGGGCGCTCTTGGGGGACCGGATCCGAATGAACTCGCTACCCCACCCTCGAGTTTTCATGCGGTCGGTGGCCACTCGCCAAAGCCAGGGGGCACTGCCCGAGGCGGCGCGCCAGGCGGTGGCGGTGTTCGGGGCGGCCGGATTCGACCTGATCCTGCTGGAGACCTCCGGCATCGGGCAGGCCGACACCTCGGTGATGGAGCTGGCCGACCTCTCCCTGTATGTGATGACTCCCGAATACGGGGCGGCCACCCAGTTGGAAAAGATCGGGATGTTCGATTACGCCGACCTGGTGGCGATCAACAAAGGGGACAAGCAGGGCGCCGAGGATGCCCTGCGGGACGTTCGCCGGCAGATCAGACGCAATCGACTGGCCTTCGACGATCCCGATCCCGTCCAAGGCGTGTACCTCACGGTCGCCTCTGCCTTCGGGGACACCGGCGTGGACCGCCTTTACCGGGCGCTGACCGAGGCCTTGGGACGCCCATCCGCGTTCTCCTCTCCACCCCAAACTCGGCAGGCCGTGATCCCACCGGATCGCTCGGGCTATATGGCCCAGATCGCCGCCACGATTCGGCAATACAACCAGGAGGCGGTTGAACAGGAAGCCTTGGCCCGTCAACTCTATCGGTTGGAGGGCGCCCGGGAACTGCTCGGGGGAACCGATGCGGACGCCGTGACTTCCCCGGCGCTGTCCGAGGCTATCCACTCGGCCGCCGGGGGCTTGACCCCCCGCAATCGTGATGCCCTGCACAACTGGGATGAGATGGTCGCCTCCTACCGCGGCCCGCGGTTCTCCTATCGGGTGCGTGACCGGGACGTGACCGTCTCCGTGGCGTCATCGAGCCTCAGCGGGACCCAGGTGCCGAAGGTGGCCTTACCCCGATATCAGGATTGGGGAGATCGGTTGAGATGGCTCTTGCAGGAGAACCTGCCCGGCAGTTTCCCCTACACCGGCGGGGTCTATCCGTTCAAGCGCATCTCCGAGGATCCCACCCGGATGTTCGCCGGAGAGGGGCCGCCCGAGCAAACCAATCGGCGGTTCCACTATCTGTGCCGGGGCACCAGCCAGCGCCGGCTCTCCACCGCTTTCGATTCGGTGACCCTCTATGGGGAGGACCCGGGCGAACGGCCCGACATATTCGGAAAGGTCGGCAACTCCGGAGTCTCGATCTGCACGCTCGATGACATCAAACGCCTCTACTCGGGTTTCAACCTGTGTGATCCGTCCACCTCGGTTTCCATGACCATCAACGGCCCGGCGCCCATGATTCTGGCGCTGTTCATGAACGCCGCCATCGACCAGCAGTGCGAACTGCACATCCGCCGCCAGGGACTGACCGAGCAGGTGGAAGAGCAACTGGCGGCTCGTTTCGCCGACCGTCCCCGGCCCCGCTACCGAGGGCCACTGCCGGAAGGCAACGACGGTCTGGGCCTGCTGCTCCTGGGTGTCACCGGCGATCAAGTGCTGGAACCCGAGGTGTATCAGAGGATCAGGGGAGAGACCCTTGCCCGAGTGAGAGGGACGGTGCAGGCCGACATTCTGAAAGAGGACCAGGCTCAGAACACCTGCATTTTCTCGATCGACTTCGCCCTGAAAATGATGGGCGACATCCAGCAGTTCTTCATCGACAATCGGGTGCGCAATTTCTATTCGGTTTCCGTCTCGGGATATCACATGGCCGAGGCCGGCGCCAATCCCATCACCCACCTGGCCTTCACCCTGGCGAACGGGTTCACCTATGTGGAGCACTATCTGTCGAGAGGGATGCACATCGACGATTTCGCCCCCAATCTCTCGTTTTTTTTCTCCAACGGGCTCGACCCCGAGTATGCGGTGATCGGGCGGGTGGCCCGTCGCATCTGGGCCAAGGTGATGCGGGACCGATACGGCGCCAACTCCCGCTCGCAGATGCTCAAGTACCACATCCAGACCTCCGGCCGGTCCCTTCACGCCCAAGAGGTGGAATTCAACGACATCCGCACCACTTTGCAGGCGCTGTCCGCCGTCTACGACAATTGCAACTCGCTGCACACCAACGCCTATGACGAGGCTCTGACCACCCCCACCGAGGAGTCGGTCCGACGAGCGGTGGCCATCCAGCTGATCGTGAACCGCGAATTGGGCCTCACCAAAAACGAGAACCCCCTCCAGGGATCATTCATAGTCGAAGAACTCACCGATCTGGTGGAAGAGGCGGTGTTAGCAGAATTTGACCGGCTGAGCCGCAGCGGTGGGGTACTGGGAGCCATGGAGCGGCAGTACCAGCGCTCCAAGATCCAGGAGGAATCCCTTTACTACGAGCGGGTCAAGGAATCGGGAGAATACCCCCTGATCGGGGTCAACACATTCCTCTCCGAAACCGGTTCCTCATTCGTCTCCCCCGACCGGTTGGTCCGCTCGAACGATGACGAGAAGAATCGCCGGATTCGGGAAGTGGCCGCCTACAGAGCCGCCCATACCGAACGCTCCGGTCCGGCCTTGGACTCACTCGCATCGGCAGCCACCGCCGGGCAGAATATTTTCGCCGACCTGATGGAGACCGCCAAAGTGGCAAGCCTGGGCCAAATGGTCAACACCCTGTACAAAGTCGGCGGGCGCTACCGCCGCAACATGTGAGCCGGGGAGTTAATGTAAATCCGGCAGACCCCCCGAAGGAAATCTCTGACATGAGCCGAGCCAACCCCCAGGAGCAGGTGGAGGACACTTCCCGGCCCCCCTATCGCCCTCATGTGGGAGAAAACCGCCCGTACCTGCGGGATGTGATCTTGGGCGTCAATGACGGGTTGGTCTCGATTTTCCTGCTGGTGGCCGGCTTGGTCGGCGGCCAACTCGACTCGGCGGATGTCCTGTTGGGAGGCTTGGTGGGCGCCCTGGCCGGGGCCGCTTCCATGGCTCTGGGGGAGTATCTGGCCACCAAGTCCCAAGAAGAAGTGTGGGACGCCGAACTGTTACTTGAGGATGAACACATAAAGTACTACCGGGACGAGGAGGCCGCCCAGCTCTACGACCTGCTGGACCCATTCGGGCTTGACGGAGATGACCTGGAGGAGGCGGTCAGAATATTCTCGGCGAGCGATGAACGCCTCAAACAAGCCATGGCGGTACTTGAATTCGGGGTGGTCGAATCGGAGCGGCGTTCACCCTATCGGGCAGGATGGATGTCAGGAGGGTTTTTCCTGGCGGGCTCCGCTCTCCCGATACTGCCTTTCCTGTTCTCTCTTGAGCCCAATGTCAGCCTGCTTTGGTCATTCGGCTTGACGTTTGTCGGATTGTTCGCCGTGGGGTGGACCAAGACTCGGATCACCTACAACCCGGGGGTTCGCTCAGGCCTGGAAAACATGCTGATCGCCGGGGTCGGCGCCGTCCTCGCCTGGTGGGTCGGTCGTATCTTGGACATCAGCCTCTCCTGACCTGCCCCTCGGTTCGATTGGCCCGGTTCGTTTCCCAAGCGAAAGGCCGGCTGCCAGATCGGATCTGCCACGTCACAGTTGTCACCGGGATCGCTTCACAGACGGTCGCCTAGGCGGTTGGGTTTGCACCGTCCGTTCCCTGAGCCTGCCGCACCCATGATCGCACGTATTCGAGGCTGGGAAGCCTCCTGACCAGCCGGGTCCGGTGATTGGCGGCCTCCAGCTTCTCAAGAACCTCTACCGCCGAGCACCTCCCCAGATCTTCCACGGTATGGACCCCCGCCGACTTCAAGAGCGCACAGTATCTACTCCCCAGCCCATCCAATTCCATCAGATCAACCGACATGGCGATGTCCAGCAGGGTGTCGCGCTCAATGCCGGTCTGCTCCGACAGCAACCGGAATTGGCCCTTCCCCCGGGTTCTTTGCACGAAGGCCTCGGCCGTCTTGACTCCCGCCTTTCGCAGGCGGGTCGCCGAACGGCGGTCGATTCCCGCCACCTCCGCGATGGTGGTCACGACTTCACCGCCTTCCCCTTCGCCGGCCCGGCACTGCAAAGAAGGGCGGTGGCCGCAACCTATCCACGTCCTCTTGATTATCCACGTCCTCGGGGGGTAGTTCCGGAAACCACACCTCGGTGACCCACTCGGGGTGGGCCGCCAGCAACGGCATGGCGCCCCGGTCCCCTTCCATCATCATCAGGCGAAGCCACAGTGCCCTATCGACCAGCACCGGGTTGGCGTTCGTATAGCGGTATCGGGGAACCACCGCCGCGGTGACACCCGGCCGATAGGCCTCCCGCAACCGCATGGCGGTCTCGGCGGGGATGTTGGGCTGGTCTCCCAGCAGGATCAGAGCGGCGTTGGCGTCCGAGTGGCGTTGCAGAGCGTCCAGACCCACCCGAAGCGATCCGGCCATCCCCGATTGCCACTCGTGATTTATCACCACCTTGCACATCGAAAGGTCCGCTTCGGCCAGAATCTGCTCGTGGGTGGCGCCCAGCACCACCCAGGTCTCCTCCGAGCCCATCTTCGATGCCGATTCCAACACCGCCCCCAGCAGATTGGTGTCCCCCCACGGTTCCAACTGCTTGGGTCTCCCCAGCCGGGAGGAACCCCCGGCGGCCAGTATCAGATTGGCGATCATGAAGGCCTCTGCCTTCGCGGACGGCGGCGGCGGCCCACCAGATCCAAAGGGGCCGATGGACGTCTGCGGGCGGAGATCATCTCACCCAGAATGGCCACGGCCACCTCGGCGGGGGAATCGGCGCCGATCTCCAACCCGATCGGGCCTCTGATACGGCCGATCTCCTCGGGGGAGAACCCGGCCTGGGCAAGCCGTTCACGGCGGGCGGCAGCGGTGCCCCGGCTGCCCATCGCCCCGACATATCGCACAGGGGCTCGGAGAACCATGGGCCAGAGAGGCTCCTCGAAACGGTGGTCGTGGCTGAGGATCACCACATAGGACCGATGGTCGAAGGAAAGCTGATCCGACAGTTGGTCGGGCCAGCCCACCAAGCGTCGATCGGCGTGGGGGAAGCGTTCCGGCGTGAGGAAGGCAGGGCGGGCATCGGAAACGGTTATATCGAACTCGAGATGCCGGGCCAGGGCGCACAGCGCTTGGGCGATGTGAACCGCTCCGAAGATGATCAGGTGCGGGCGGGGAGTGATCACATCAACGAACAGATCGGCCTTGCCGTAGGAGAGCGCCATCGACTTCTCCCGGGTCATCAGGGTGCGGGCATCGGCGACAGCCGGGGAAGCCAACCCATCAGGAAGAGCGCCGGCCAACGGGCCCCTCTCGAAATCCAAGGCCAGGGATGCACCGGCGTCTCTCCCCTCCACCACGGTGATCCGAGCTCCCAGCCTGCGGTGCGCGATCATCTCGGAGCAGGCGGCCAACACCTCGGCATTTTCTGTGGACACAATAGACTGGCTCATTTCTGCCGCGGATCAGGCTCTCGACACCCGGCGGTCTCCTGCGCGGCCGCCGCTCCGGCCCCCGATGACAGCCTCACCACGGTTCAATGAAGACCTGGATGGTCCCGCCGCACGACAGCCCCACCGTGAAAGCATCCTCGTCGCTGATTCCGTAGGTGACCAGCCGGACCCTGCCTTCCGCCAGCACCCCGAGGGCATGTTCAAAGACGTCGTTCTCGACACACCCTCCCGACACCGATCCGGCCATGTCGCCTGCCGATGACACCAAGAACTTGGCCCCCACCGGCCGCGGTGAGGGGCCGGCCGTCGCCACCACGGTGGCCACCGCCACCTCCTTGCCTTCCGACACCCAGCCGTCTCTTATTCTGATGGCCTCTTCCATTATCTCTTTCGGTCCGGCAGCGTCTCCAACAGTGATACGAGAGTAGCGAGATCCGACAGCCTGCCCCCCGCCAGAAAATCATCCACATGGGGCAAAGCCGCGGTCATGCCCCGGGTTTGGGGCGAGAATCCTTCCCGCGACGCCAAGGGGTTCACCCAGATGAGCCGGTAAACCGTCCGACGCAGCCGCTCCATCTCCTGGGAGAGCAAGTTGGGATCTCCTCGGTCCCAACCGTCTGAAATGATGAGCGTCACAGGCCCTCCTCTGGTCACCCTCCTGCTCCATTCGAAATTGAACGTGCGCAGGCACTCCCCGATCCTGGTTCCTCCCGACCAGTCGTCCACCGCCTCGGAGACCTGGGCCAGGGCCTCGGTGGGGTTGCGGCGCATCAGATGGCGGGTGATACGGGTCAAGCGAGTGGAGAACACAAAGGTCTCCATTTTGCCCAGCCGGGCGCGGGCCGCGTGGGCGAAGTAGAGGAGCATCTCGGTATACCGCTCCATGGAACCTGAAACATCCGCAATAAACAGAATCGGGCGAGGACGCACTCGGCGCTCGCTCCGCTCCAATTCGATCAGGTCTCCCTCCGGACCCACACATCGGCGAAGAGTGCGCCGCAGGTCGGGGCGATCGCCCTTCGGGGCGGGGCGCCGCCGGCGACTGGCCATCGGCGCCGGGCGCCAGATCATCTGGGCCAAGAGATTTCGGACCTGCGCCTGCTCGGCCTTGGTCAACTCGGAGAAGTCCTTGTCGGCAAGGCGCTCCGCCCAGGATGCCCCGGTGAAGGCGTCCATCTCCGGCCCCGCCGAGTCTCCGTCGCTTTCGGCGCCTGGCTGTTTTACTCGGCTGATCGTCCACATCCGCGGCTTCGGAGGGGCGGTCATAGCCAGTCCACCCGACAGGTTCTGGCCGAAGAACCGCACGAACACCCGGTCGAAAATGGGAAGTTGCCAGGGCGAGGAGACCGTGAGACATCGGAAGGCGGCATAGACGTCGAGGCCGGAGGCCAATCCCACTTCATCGGCGGCCGCCATCAGGTCACAGGCCGTGGTGGAACCCACCGAAAGCCCCTCGGCGCGGAGCTCTCGCGTGAACTCCACCAAAGTCCGGGCGCTGGGCATGCTCGTTCAGCGGCCCGCTCGGACCAGGCTCTCCACGCCCCTTTGGGTGACCGCTTCCACATCCTCCCGGTATTTCAACACCACCCCCAGCGTGTCCTGAACCGCTTCGGGAGTCAGATCCCCGGCCCCCAAGACCCGAAGGGCGCGGGCCCAGTCAAGGGTCTCGGCCACCCCCGGGGGTTTGAACAGCTCCAGGGATCTCAGGTCCGCCATGGCGGAGGCCAACTGTCGGGCCAGCCGCAGATCGATGTCCGGCACCTTGGCCCGGACGATTGCCACCTCCCGATCCGGATCGGGAAAGTCCAACCAGTGGTAAATGCACCTTCGCTTCAGAGCATCGTGGATCTCCCGGGTGCGGTTGGAGGTGATAACGACCACTGGCGGCGCCACCGCCTGCACCACCCCTATCTCAGGAATGGTGACTTGAAATTCGGAGAGGATCTCCAGCAGGAAAGCCTCGAACTCCTCGTCGGCCCGGTCCAGTTCGTCGATCAGCAACACGGGGGGTTTCCCCTCGGTGGACGAGAACTCCACGGCCTGCAGAAGGGGCCGGGCCAGCAGGTACTCCCGGCTCATGATGCTTCCGACCGACGCCTGTTCTTCCCCGGCTCCGGCCTCGATCAGGCGGATGGCGAGCATCTGTCGGGCGTAATCCCACTCATACAGGGCATGGTTGGCGTCAAGCCCCTCGTAGCACTGCAGCCTGATCAGCTCCGTCTCCAACACCTGGGACAGAACCTTGGCCACTTCGGTTTTCCCCACCCCCGCCTCACCTTCCAAAAACAGCGGCCGGCCCAAACGGTGGGAGAGGTGAACCGCCACCGCCAACGGGCGGTCAGCCAAATACCGACAGGTGGCGAAGGCGGCGGTTACGTCATCAACCGATGTGGGGATCACGCTTGGCAATCTTAGCCATCCAAAAGATGAGGCCCGAGCGTGGTTGCTCGGGCCTCATCATCTCGCTCGTTCGGAAGATCAGCGGGCGGGCGGGGGATAAAGCAGCCCACCGTCACTGTGAAGGGCGTTCAGGCCGCGGCCCAGACCCAATGGTGTGAGGTGCCGATCGTAAACCTCAGCGTAGTTGCCGACCTGCTTGATGACCTGGTAGTAGCCATCGGCCGGCAGACCCATCTTGGTCTGCAATTCGTCCTCGGTGACACCCAGGAGTCGACTCGCCTCACCATCGAGTTCCACGTCGTCGATGTTGGCGGAGGTGATCCCCTTTTCCTCGGCGATCAGCAAGGCAAACACGGTCCAGTTGACCACATCGCCAAAGCGCGACTGGTTCTGGATCCAACTGGGGCCGAGAGGCTCCTTGGAGATCGGAACCGACGGGAAGATCACCCAGTCCTCACCGGCCGCCCCTTCGGTGGCCTTGCGGGAGACCAGCGTCGATCCGTCGCTGGTCACCAGGTCGCAGGCTTCGGACTTGAAGCTCTCCACCACCACATTGAAGTCCTCAAAAGTGTTCAGGGTGATGTCGACTCCCATCGCCGAAGCGGCCTCGGTCATGTTCTTTTCGGTGGTGGTGCCGGAGATGGCGCACACCGTGGCTCCCTCAATCTCGTCCAACGTAGAGGCTGCTGTGAAACCGTCAGCCCCTCTGGCCATCAGCTGCTGGCCGTCGTAGTACGTGGTCGGACCGAAGTCAAGGCCCAGGTCGGTGTCGCGACTCTGCGTCCAGGTGGTGTTGCGGACCAACAGGTCAACCAGACCCGAGTTGACCGCTTCGAACCGGGCGGCGGCGGTCAGAGCTTCGAACCTGACCGCTTGACTGTCGCCCAGGATGGCGGCCGCCACCGCTCGGCATAGATCCACATCGAAACCGGTGAACTCACCCGAAGTGTCCTTGTAGCCGAACCCGGGAATCGTCTCGTTGACCCCGCAGTTCAGTTCGCCGCGGGCAATGACCGTATCCAACAGGTCCTGGGTCGCGGCGGGGGGCGCCGCGGTGGTAGCCGGCGCCGCCGTCGTGGTGGTGGTTTCCTCGGCGTCCTCGCCACAGGCCGCGGCAAGAGACCCACAACCAGCAAGGTGATACCTAACTTTCTCATTACTGACATTCCTCCTACCTGCGCTGACAAACGGGCCGTTCATCTTTTCCAGCGGAAACCATAAACCCGAATCGCCACCACAGACTGTGTTGTCTTTTCTTTTCTACCCTGTTGGATGCTATCGGCCAGTTCGGTCGCCCGCAACCATTCCAACCGTGCGATGGTCGGAGTCGGCCCAGACGCATGCTGAAAGAGACCGGGCTGGGACAGCTCCCACCCCTCGACCGGGGAGCCGTACCGGCGTCAACCGAACCTTTTCGGCACACTCCCCGAATGTAGCTCCTATTCGGCGTCGGCCGCCCGGCCGAACCGGAACAGAAAATACCCAAGCAGGCCGGCCAGAGCCGATCCGACGAGAATCCCCAGCTTCGCCTGATCCGTTAGGGCCGGGTCCACAAACGCCAGGCTGGAGACGAAAATGGCCACCGTGAAGCCGATCCCGGCCACCGCCGCCAAAGCCACCACCTCCCGGGCGCCCATGCCCTCTGGCAGGCGGCCCCACCCGGTCCTCACCGCCAGCCAGGTAAAGAGGCTGATTCCCACGGTTTTTCCCACCAACAGCCCAGCGGCCGTGCCCAGCGCCACCGGCGTGAGCAAGGGAGTCAGATCCCCCCCGATCCGCACCCCGGCATTGGCCAGGGCAAACATGGGAAGGACCAGGAAGGAACTCCATGCCAGCAGTCGATGTTCGTTTCTGGCCAAGGGCGCCACCGACTCCCTGGCCACTTGCGACAGAGTCAGAATCTGATGGTCGGCTTCTTCCCGCTGGTGGTAGTTGACAATGTGCCGGGGGAACGAATCGAGCAGCACCCGTCCTTTGTCGTACAGCTGTTCTGCCGAATACATCGGGCGGGCCGGGGTAACGAAAGCCAACGCCACCCCCGCCAGAGTGGGATGAACTCCCGATTCGTGGATGCAATACCAGGCAACCAGCGCCATCGGAACATAAAAGGAATGGGCCCGGATGCCGACCCGCGCCGCGATCCCCACGGCCACCAGCGCAATGATCCCCCAGGTCAACCAGTCCCAACGCAGATTCCCCGAGTAAAAGAGGGCAATGATGACTATCGCTCCCACATCGTCTGCGATAGCCAGGGCCAAAAGGAAGAGCTTGGCGCCCGGCGACGCCCGCGTCCCCACTAGAGACAGGACACCCAGCGAAAAGGCGATATCGGTGGCAGTGGGGACCGCCCAGCCACTGAGGGCCTCTCCCCCCTCGCCGATCGCCAAGGCCACATACACCATGGCGGGCACCAGCATTCCGCCCACCGCGGCCATCACCGGGAGGGCCGCGGCGCGGGGATCCCGCAGCCTTCCCAGGACCAGTTCCCGCTTGATCTCCAGGCCCACCACGAAAAAGAAGATGGCCATCAGGGCGTCATTGACAAACCCCTGCAAGGAAGCGGAGAGGTGAACTGGGCCGACCGCCATCTCCACGTGGGTGTGCCAAAGCTCAAAATAGCTCTCCGACCACGATGAGTTGGCCCAGATCATGGCCACGGCCGCCATCACCAGCAACACCGCCCCGGTGGAGGCTTCGATCTGCATGAACTTGTGAATGGGGCGGACGAAACGGCGGGGAACGAAACGGTTGGAGTTCATCCAGGTTTCGTGGAGCGGCTCTCTCAACATTGCAACTACCTCGGCTGCTCGCCGATCGACCGGCCCGCCGACCCCAGTTCGGCACAGGCCCGGACCACGCGCTCGGTCATCGCCAGCTGCGCCTTTCTCAGATAGGACCGCGGGTCATACACCTTCTTGTTCCCCACCTCCCCATCCACTTTCATCACCCCCGAGTAGTTGCGGAACATGTGGCCCGCCACCGGCCGGGTGAAAGCGTACTGGGTGTCGGTGTCGATGTTCATTTTCACCACCCCATAGCCCACCGTCTCCCGTATCTCGTCCGGGCTCGACCCGCTTCCCCCATGAAACACCAGAAAGTGCCGGTAGCCGAACCGCTCCTCGGTGGCCTGCTGTCCGTCCCGCAAGATGGAGGGCCGCAGCTGTACTTTGCCCGGCTTGTAGACACCGTGCACGTTGCCGAAGACGGCAGCCAAGAGGTAACCTCCCCGATCTCCGGTGCCCAGGTGCTCGGCCACCGCCACCATATCCTCGGGGGTGGTGTACAGCTTTCGGCGATCCACATGGGTGTGGTCCATGGTGTCCTCCACGCCTCCCACGATCCCTATCTCCAGTTCCAGCAGCACCTCCTGGGGGGCGCACTCGTCCAGCAACCCCGACGCCAGAGCCAGATTGTCCCGAAGCGGCAGGGCCGACGCGTCCAACATGTGGCTCTGAAACAGCGGGCCGAGTCCTTTGGCCCGCCGCCGGGCGGTCTCGGCCAAAAGGGGCCGGATCAGATCGTCCACCCGATCCGGGGGGCAGTGATCGGTGTGAAGTGCGATCAGCATGGGGTACCGAGCCGCCACCGCGTGGGCAAACTCGGCCAGAGCCTGGGCGCCCAGGGCCATGTCATTCAATCTGGTTCCGGAGAGAAACCCGCCCCCGCTGGTAGAGACCTGAATTATCCCGTCCGAACCGGCCTCGGCGAATCCGGCCAGGGCCGCGTTGAGGGTGTCGCTGGAAGATACATTGATGGCTGGAAAGGCATATCCCCCCGAACGCGCCGCCTCCAGCATGTTCAGATATTGAGAAGGACTAGCGATTGGCAAATGCCACCTCCGAACAGATAACGCCGCACCAGAACATTCTATCCAATGCCCGACCGCTCACCGTCTTGGCCCAAGAAATTGCCCAGGAGACGTTTGCCCTCGGAAGTAAGAATGCTCTCGGGGTGAAACTGCACACCTGTTATGGGTAGGTCCCGGTGGCGAACTCCCTGGATGACCCCTTCTTCACTCCAGGCACAAGGCTCCAGAACCGTAGGTATTGCAGCTATCGCCAGAGAGTGATAGCGGGTGGCGACGAACGGGTTCTCCAAACCGGCGAAGATCCCCCGCTCATCGTGACGGATATCTGAGGTCTTCCCATGGAGCGGCTCGGGGGCCACCCCCACCGTTCCACCGTACGCCACCGCCACCGCTTGGTGGCCCAGGCAAACCCCCAGGGTGGGGATGAGGGGACCGAAAGTCCTCACGTAGTCAACCGAGAACCCGGCGTTCTCAGGTCGTCCCGGCCCGGGGGAAATTATCAGGCGGTCCACTTCCCAACCCAGCGCCTCCTCGGCGGAGGCCACGTCGCTCCTCACCACCAGGGGCTCGGCGCCCAACTCCCCACAGTATTGAGCCAGGTTGAAGGTGAACGAGTCATAATTGTCCAGAATCAACACCCGCATTCCCCAAGTCAATATACCAACCGAGACCGGCGGCCTGCTTACCGCCTGGCCCGGGATTCGGATCGGGCGGCGGCGTCTCCGCTATTCTTGGTCTGACTTATGCCGGTTTCCAAGAAGCGCAAGGGGGCCAAACGCTCGGGGCCCACCCGTCCCCGCAATCCGGTAAAGGCCAGCACCCCCTCATCCCGATGGTATGTGATCACCATGGCCACCCTGATGGGAGTGGGGTTGATCCTGGTGTTGCTTCGCTTTGTTCTGGGATTGGATCAACTCTGGTTGGTGGGTGGGCTGGCCCTGATCGCCGCCGGTTTCCTGATGACCACCGGCTACCGCTAGGAGTATGCTGAACAAGGCATGCTGAACAAGGCCCGGTAGCAGCCAAATACACCAGCAGAAACCCCGGTTGACGGGTAGGGTCTACCGATCCCCATCTTTTTCAGCATGCTCCCCACCCGGTCGCCAGACCGCCACCATCTCCTCTCGGCAGTGTCGGGGAGCCGCCGTCTCCGAGATACTGGCAATCCTCACCGTCAACTCCGTCCCGCACAAGGTACATCGGTAATCCTGTGCGGCCTCCACCACCTGTTCGGGATCAGGGTCGCTCGGGGCAACCGCCATGGCGCGGAGAAACCACAGACACAGCCGCCACACCACCACCCCGATTCCGAGGGCTATGACCAGGTTCCAGAAGCTGATCACAGCCTTCCGGAACGCGGGTTGTTCACAGTTTCTCGAGAATGGTGGCGTTGGCCATCCCCCCGCCTTCGCACATCGACTGGAGGCCGTAACGGGTCCCGGTTCTCACCATCTCATGCACCAGGGTGGTCATCAAACGGGCCCCCGAAGCTCCCAGCGGATGACCGAGGGCGATTGCTCCCCCGTTGACATTGGTCCGATCCCACAGCCCCTCCACATCGCTCCCGCCGTGTTCGGCTCGCCAGGCCGCCACCACCGAAGAGAAGGCTTCGTTTATCTCGAACAGCCCGATGTCATCAATCGCCAAACCGGCGCGCTCCAAGACCTTGGACGTGGCCGGAATCGGCCCGGTGAGCATCATCACCGGGTCCACCCCCGCCATGGCGAAAGAAACAAACCGCGCCATGGGCGTCAGGTTGAGTTGGGAGGCCCGTTCCTCGCTCATGATGAGCAGCGCCGCGGCTCCATCGGAGATCTGGGAGGAGTTTCCGGCAGTGATTTTGCCGTCCGCCTTGAAAGCGGGCTGCAGGCCGGCCAGAGCTTGCGGGCTGGTGTTCCGGCGGATGCCCTCATCGACGGTCATGGTCTCCCGGCTGCCTCCCACGTTCACCATGACCGGCACGATCTGGGACTGGAACCGACCCTCGTCGGTGGCCCGGGCGGCCCTCTGATGGGATGCAAGCGAGATCCCATCCAGTTCCGGGCGGCTGAAGCCCCATTTATCGGCGATCATCTCGGCGGAGATTCCCTGGGGGACCAGTCCATGGGCGTAACGCTGCATCATCTTGGGTCCGAAGGGAAGGCCCGGGCCCTGCTCGGCGGTGATTCCCATGGGAACCCGGGTCATCGACTCCACCCCGGCCGCGATCACCACGTCGTAGGCGCCGGCCATAACTCCCTGAGCTGCGAAGTGGGCAGCCTGCTGGGAAGACCCACACTGGCGGTCGACGGTCACCCCCACCACCTCCTCGGGGAATCCGGCGGCCAATGCTGCGTTGCGGGCCACGTTGAGGCCCTGTTCACCGGTCTGGCTCACGCAGCCGCAGATCACATCCTCCACCAGACCCGGATCCAGGTCGTTGCGCTCCACCACGGCCTGCAGAGGAATAGAGGCCAAATCGACCGGATGTATCCCGGAGAGCCTTCCCTTTCTTCGGCCCGCCGGGGTGCGGACCGCATCCACAATGACAGCCGATTTCATGTTCTCTGCTCCTCTCGGGTTGGGGGCTCGGTGAGATAACGTGGAGACGATGGGACTTGAACCCACGACCCCCTGCTTGCAAAGCAGGCGCTCTTCCAGGCTGAGCTACGTCCCCGCAAATCGGAAGGATACTCGGTGCGGCGCCCGGCCGGTCCCCGTGTAATATTGAGGAATCCCGAGAGAGGGCTCATAGCTCAGGTTGGTTAGAGCGCATCCCTGATAAGGATGAGGTCCCTGGTTCAAATCCAGGTGGGCCCACCACTTCGGATTAAACCAAGGCTCCGAGTTGCCGTTCTGGCCGGAGCCTCACTCGGGCCAGTGCTGAATCGGATGAATCTATTTGTGGTTTTCGATGCACTCGAGGGCTTGTCGGATTGGTTTCCAGCCGGACCAGTTGGTTTCTCGTTCTTTGGCTTCGGCGGCGGTGAGGGGTGTGAGTTGTGGGTCCTGGATGTCGCCGAAGGCGATGAGGACGCGTTTCCAGTTTTGTCCGTGGCCGGGCGCGCGGTGTTGGTTGGCGTCGTAGTAGCCGCGTACTGTTTGGAGCAGCGCATCTGTGACACAAGCGGCTGGTGGTGGTGGGTCGTCGTTGTCGGTGACGGTGACGGTGGCGGTGTGCTTTGTGGGTGTTGGGGTGTAGCCGCGGCCGTTGCCGATGGTGGCGGTGATTGTCCCGTGGGCCTCGTCGGTGCTGTCGTCGGTGGTTGCGACCGTGAACGTGGCTTCGCCGGTGGTGGTGATCGTTATGGTCCGGGTACCGGTGGTGGTGGTGTAGTCACCGGTTTGTGACACTTCAACGCTCACGTTTAGGTCGGTGGTGGGTGTGGGGGAGGCGGTGATGGTAAAGGTGGCGTCGCCGCCTTCGGTGACGCTGTTCCCGGCTGCGATGCTGATCTCCGGCGCGGTGTCGGTGTCTTGGGTGTCCTTTCGCTCGGGTTCGGGTTCGGGTTCGGTAGTGGTGGTGTCGGCGTTTTGTTGTTGGTCTTGTTGGGTGGGGGTGGCGGTGATGGTGCCGGTGGCGGTGTGTTTTGTGGGGTGTGTTTGTGCGGGTCCGGTGACGCGGTAGATGCGGGCGGTGAATGTTTCGGCTGGTTCGGGGGTGTTGTCGTCGAAGATGTACACATCGTGGTGGGTGCTGGTCTGGCCGGCGGGTATCTGCGCTGAGGTGGCGAGCCGGATGTAGTCGGTGCCGGACTGCGCGGTGCCTGCTTGGAGTCGGATGGACACGGTGACCGTGTCGGTGGCGGGCTTGTCCAAAGTGATGCGGAAGCGCATGTACCGGTCGGTCTCCGCCGCGGTGGCGTCGGCGATGGCTACTTGTGGTGGGGCGACGTCGTCGTCGGCGACCGCGACCGTGGCAGCGTGGGCGGTGGGATGGGGGTCGTAGTCGTAGTCGCTGTTGATGGTGACAGTGATCGACCCGTCGGCCTCGTGGGCGGTGTCGTCGGTGGTACGCACCTGCATGGTGGCGGTGCCCGACGTGTCGATGGTGACAATACGCTCCCCGGTTTTGGCTCCCCAGTCGCCGTCTTGGGTGACGGTGACGCTCGTTTGCAGCGGCACGGCGGGGGTGGGGGTGGCGGTGATCGTGTACCGGGCGGTGCCCCCCTCTGCGATCGACGCCGCAGCGGCGGTGATCGAGACGACCGGTGCGGCGCCGTTGGGGTCGTCGTCGTTCACTGTTATCGTCGCAGCACCGTGGTCGGGGTCGGGCTGGTAGCCGTCGCCGTCAATGATGGTGGCGGTGATCGCAGCGTCGCTTTCACGAGTGTTGTCACCAACGGTGGGCACCACAAACGTCGCAACACCAGTGGTGGGCACCGACACCGTGACGGTGCGCGGCTGGTCCGCGGCCAAATACCCCACAGCACCGGTTAGTTCCACGGTCACCGCGGTGGCGGCTCCGTCGGCGTGCGCGGGGCTGACCCGCACCACGAACCTGGCTGTGCCGCCCTCGGTCACCGCGTCGCTGTCCGCGGATATCGACGCCTGCGGGCTCGGAGCGTCGAGCGCGTCATGGTTGGAGATCACATACGTCAACACGCGGCCGAGACCGCGGTTCAGGCTCGTGCCCTGCGGTTCGTGCAGTGTGACTTCGATCGTTTCACCTGAGTCCTCGTGTGCGTCGTCATACAAATTGAGATAGAAGTGGGCGCGGTCCTGACCGGCGGCCATTGCGGTGCCGTCGGTTGTCACGTTGGGGTACGAACAGTTCCCATCAAGCCGCAGCGGACGGTTGAACCGGTTCCTCACCTGATAGTCCACACCCAACGTCGCGGTGCCCCCGAAGCACAGCTTGAACCCCCACTCATCAGGAACCTGCTCGAAATCGTCCGGGAACGGATCATCGCTGAGCCACAAACGCGCCCGCATCACCGCGAAATGCGCCCAACCGCCCGCCTCGGGCACACCAATCGGACGATCCCTATCACCCCGATACACAGCCAAATATGCGAAATCGTCCGGCGACACCCGATACGGCGTGATATCCGTCACCGTCACCGGCAACGAAGCCGCTGCCCCGTCGTAGCCGCCGGCCTCCGCAGACAGCGAAACCTTCGTCGACACGTCATCGGGATCGGCGTCGGCGTCCGCGTGGGCGTTCACCCACACCGTCTGGCCCACATTCCACTCCGACCGCAATATGAAGTAGGTCAGCTTCTGGGACCGCAAACCCGGACCGCTGCGCTGGCTCAACGACACCCCAGAACTCTCCGGCACAGACACATCCACCTGCACAATCCCCGACGGCTCACGCGCCAAACGCACCTCGAACGACCCCTGACGGCCCTCAACAATCGTCAGACTCGAAACCGACAACTTCAACAAACCGTCGTCATCAGCAATCGACACCGTCGCCACACCCACCGCGCCCACGTCGTAATCCGCGCCGTCCGCCAACGTCAACACCACCGTCTCCGACACGTCCTCCCCAGGGTCATCGGCGTCCAGGGAATCGTCGGTGATCGACACCACCACCGCCGCCGATGTCTCACCCGCCAAGATCGTCACCGTCGACCCCAGAGCCGTGTAATCCGCACCCGGCGTCGCCGTTCCCGACACCACGAAACTCACCGCCAGATTCGCCGTCGGCGCCCGATCCGCCTCCACCGTCACCGACACCGACCGGGCCCCCTCAGCCTCCCCGCCCCCATAGGTCGCCGAACTGAACGACACCACCGGCACCGCCGGCGGCGGATCGTCATCGTCGGTGATCGTCACCGTCGTCCCCGCCACTGTCACACCCGACAACGTTCCCGAAAACGCCGCCACACCATCAGCCGTGTCTGTGGTGTCGTCGGTCGGGGTCAACGTGAACATATGCGACCCCGACATGGCCTCCGCCCCGATGTTGATATTGAAGGTCGACACCTGCGCGAACTGGACTTGGCCCGCCGTGTCATGGCCCGCCACCGTCACCGCCACCGTCTTCGCCGTCCCAAACCGCGTCGAGCCGTCCACCGCCGCCGTCACCGTCACCTGCGTCGCCCCATCATCCTCGCCCACCGAACTCGGGCTAACCGACAGCGTCACCCCCGACGGCGCAGCGTCGTCGTCGGTGATCGTTACCGTCGCAGCGTTCTTCGTCCCGATCGCGTAGACCGACCTCGAGGTGAGGGTCAAGACGATTGTTTCGGCGTCGTCGTCGATCATGTCGTCGGTGACCGCGACCGCGATGTTCGCCGTGCCCGACGCGCCCACGACCACAGTGCCAGACAGGGCGGTGTAGTCCGACCCACCAGAAGCGGTGCCGGTGACATCGTAGCTCACCATGATGTTCCCTCCCGGGTTGGGGCTGGCATCGACCACTACGTTGATGTTGCGGCTGCTCGACGCTTCGGTCGCTGTGTACGACACCGAAGCGAACTCCACCACCGGCACCGCCGCCGCGGCAACTTTGAACACCGGCGACATACCGTAGAGGCGGTTGGTGTTCGTGTTGGCCTCCTGGCCCTTGTTCAGCGGGCCACCCGACGCCGTCTGCGTACCCGGACCCCACGACACTTGACTCGAATCACCCAACGGATCGGCGCCCAGCGTGCAGTTGTTGTTCATACCGGTCCACACCTTCGACCCATCGCCGACGTTGCCGTCCTCATGCCTCAAATGGTTGGTACCGCTCGACCAGCGGTTGTCCCAGCTGCTATCACAGAAATCGAAATAATTGTCGGCGATCATCGTCCCGCCCAGCCAGTAGATCGGCGTGCCCGAACCAGAAGCACTCGTAGACCCGTCCGTCCAAGTGTTGTCGCTGCTCTGCCACATCCCCACATGACCCCGACCCGCAACATTCAAAGTAGGCGCACCCGAACTACGCGTGCTGGCAAACACCTTGAAGAAACCAGCATACGGCAAAACGTCGCTGTGCCCGCTGCGGGCACCCACCATGCGCACGAACTCGTCGTAGTCGGAAATGTCCGTGGAGTCAGCAGCCCTGCCCTCAGACGTCATGAACATCAACCGGAACTCGTCACCCCCCGACAAGCCCGACGGCACCAACGCCCACGACGACTCCACCTCAATGTCGCCCGTCTCGTCGTCCACCAACACCACACCCACCGGCCCACCACTCAACATGCCCAACGTCACACCGCTCGACCCGCTTGGCGCCCGCGTCCCGGTGCCGTAGTCGATCACTACATAAGGCTGGGTGCGGTCGCGGTTGTCTACCGGCGTGAGACGCAAAGTCGCTGTCCGCGCGCCGGAGGTAAACACGACGGCGGGGTTCTGCGCGGTGTGCGTCCCGCCTGAGGTGGTCAGCGACACGCCGGTCTGCGATGTCGGTTGCAGCCCGAAGGTGTAATCGGTGGTAATGGTCGCGCCGACCACGGTCAACGGCACCGTCACCGTCTCCGAACCCGTCAACGCCCGCCCCAGGGTGATCGTGACCGTGCGATAACCGGTCGAGTCGCCCGCGCCCTCCACCGCGTTGCCGTCCGAGTCACCATCCGATGCGGCAATCGTTACGGTCACGGATTGCGCGTCGATGCCAACGTTGAAGCTGTTGTTCGAGCCGTGCGGGTTGGCGCCGCCGCCCACGTTCGTCGCCCGGCTCGACAGGTCGAACCCGTTCGTGCCCGTACCGTCCGGGCCCAAAGCCACCGTCACCGTCTCCGACGCCTCCGTCGTGTCGTCCCCGGACGCGGTCAACACGAGCGTAGCGGTCTGCACCGTGTCAGTAGCGTGACCCTGGAAGGTGACCGTCGGCGTCAACGTCGAGCCGCCCGCCAAGGTCACACCCTTGTTGAGCGTCGCCCCGGTCTTCTTCGCCACAGCCACGTCCGAAGCGGTCACGTCCGTGCCCGACAGGACGAGGGGCACCTCAACAGTCTCACCCACAACCAGCTGACGGCCCAAGGTGACGGTGAACTCGGCGTTCTCCGCCGTGCCGGAACCGCCCTCGGCGATACTGCCTCTGTCCACCCGCCCCAAAGACACCACCGTGGGATCGTCGTCCTCGACGGTCACCATCCCTACCGCTGCGGAAGACGACACGGTGTAGCCTGTCCCCGCCTTGACCGACGCCTTCACCGCGCCGTCCGCTTCGTCGGTGCTGTCAGCCGTGGTGTTCACAGTGAGCGTCTTGGTGGTCTGCCCCCCGGTGATCGTGACCGTGTGATCCGTCTGGTCGGCCGAAGCGATGAAATCAGATGAAGGGGCGTCTTCGACCGTGACAACCACATCAAGATCGGCTGACGGCGCCGGAGTAGCAGTCACCGTAAACGAAGCAGCCGTGCCCTCCGTCACCGGTGACGTGCCCGCCTCGATCCGAACGATCGGGTCGTTGGTGTCCTCGATAGTGACCGTCAGGTCAGCGTTGTGGCTCGATGTGTAACCACCGCCGGTGGGTGAGTGCGTCAAAGTGACCGTGTCGTTGACAGCATCGGGGTCCTGCGCGGCGCTGACCTCAATGGTCTGACCGATGTACCAGTCCAACGTGGTGAACGTCAACGCCGCCGTCTGCGTGCCGGCCATGCTCGGGTTCGTGTCGATTGTCAGGTCCCCGGCAGGCACAGTGACCGACACCGTCACATCACCGGTCGGCGCCTCGGTGGGATGCACGGCGTAGGAGGCGGTGCCGCCTTCGGCGACCGTCACCGCCGCCGGGGTGAACACCAACCCCTTCGCGTTGTCATTGTCCGCGATGGTCACAGTTGCCATGGCCTGCGTTCCCTCAGACACGCGCGTCTGCGTGGTTGACAGGGTGACCGTGAAGGTCTCATCAACCTCCATGCCGATGTCATCCGTGATGGGGATCGCAACGGAAACGGTATTGCTTCCCTTGGTCCCGGTAACCGTGACCGCATCGCTATCAAAGTCGGCGCCCGTGCCACCCGAAGCGCCCGTCGCCGTCCCGTTGGCGGGTGTCAGCGTCACCGTCAGCGGCACCTCCACGGTGTTCGGCGAACTGGTGACCTCCACAGTGACCGATGCCGTGCCGGCGCCCTCCAGCACCGTGTAACTGGCCGCGGAAAGCTCGATGGTTGCCGTGTCATTGTCGGTGATGGTCACCGTGGTGGTCGCCTGCGAGCCGACCGTGTAGCTGGAGTCGTTGGCGGCGGCCAGCGTCAGCGTAAAGGCCTCATTCGCCTCCAGGAAGTTGTCATCCGTGATGGCGATGCTGAAGGTGTGCGTGGTAATGCTGGCGGGGAAGGTGAACGACGTCCCGGGAGCGGTGTAGTCCGACCCGGCCGTCGTGCCGCCGTCCTGGCTGTTCAAGTTCACGACCAGCGCGGTCGACGGCGCGCTGGTCGCGTTCACCGTCACCGTGACCGTGCCTCCGCTCTCAGCCACGCTGTACGTGGCCTGGGCGAACGTCAACTCCGGCACCGCCGCCGCGGCAACTTTGAACACCGGCGACATACCGTAGAAGCGGTTGGTGTTCGTGTTGGCCTCCTGGCCCTTGTTCAGCGGGCCACCCGACGCCGTCTGCGTACCCGGACCCCACGACACTTGGCTCGAATCACCCAACGGATCGGCGCCCAGCGTGCAGTTGTTGTTCATACCGGTCCACACCTTCGACCCATCGCCGACGTTGCCGTCCTCATGCCTCAAATGGTTGGTACCGCTCGACCAGCGGTTGTCCCAGCTGCTGTCACAGAAATCGAAATAATTGTCGGCGATCATCGTCCCGCCCAGCCAGTAGATCGGCGTGCCCGAACCAGAAGCACTCGTAGACCCGTCCGTCCAAGTGTTGTCGCTGCTCTGCCACATCCCCACATGACCCCGACCCGCAACATTCAAAGTAGGCGCACCCGAACTACGCGTGCTGGCAAACACCTTGAAGAAACCAACATACCGCAAAACGTCGCTGTGCCCGCTGCGGGCACCCACCATGCGCACGAACCCGTCATAGTCGGAAATGTCCGTGGAGTCAGCAGCCCTGCCCTCAGACGTCATGAACATCAACCGGAAATCGTCACCCCCCGACAAGCCCGACGGCACCAACGCCCACGACGACTCCACCTCAATCTCGCCCGTCTCGTCATCCACCAACACCACACCGATCGGGTCGCCGGACACCTCGCCCAGCGTCGCGACCGACGCGCCCGGCGCCCGGTCCCCCGAACCGTAACCAACCACCAGGTACGGCTGGGTGCGCGCATTGTTGTTCACCGGCGTGAGACGCAAAGTCGCGGTTCGCGCGCCGGAGGTGAACACGACGGCGGGGTTCTGCGCGGTGTGCGTCCCGCCCGACGTCGTGAGCGACACGCCGGTCTGCGATGTCGGTTGCAACCCGAACGTGTAATCGGTGGTGACGGTCGCGCCGACCACGGTCAACGGCACCGTCACCGTCTCCGAACCCGACAGCGCCCGACCCAGCGTGATCGTGACCGTGCGATAACCGGTCGAGTCGCTCTCACCCTCCACCGCGTTGCCATCCGAGTCGCCATCCGATGCGGCCATCGTTACGGTCACCGGCGTGCCGGCGTCGGCGTCGGTGATTGTGACTTTGGCGGTTTTGGGTCTGCCGGGGCTGGTTTCGGCGGCGACGACGCCCGCGGGGAGTTTCCCGAACTCCAGGGCTAGGAACTCGTCGCCCTCGGGGTTGTTGTCGCGGTTGGCGGTGAAGGTGATGGCGCCACTCCTAGCGTTGGCACCGATCTCGACGACACCGTTGTTGCCGAGCGCGAAATCGGCCTCCGATGCGGTGGGGAGCCCGGTGTCGCTCATCCGCACCGGCAGGTTCACAGCCGAACCCGCCGAGCCCGAGAGGTCGACGGTGACCGTCAACATGCCGCCCTCCGCGACGACACCGTTGTTGTTCACGCTGAGGGTCGCCACAACCTCGTTGCCCGGCTCGATCAGGTTCACCGCGGCGACCGACCGGTTCCCCAACCGCAGGCCGCCAGCCAGGTTGGTTTGGCGGGCCTCCGCGTTCAGCGAGCTGCCGGTGTTGGGGATCCGCACCACTGTCCGCTCGTTGCTGCTGTCGCTGTCGCCGTTCTCGGCGGTGAACGTGATCGTCGCGGTCTGCACCGTGTTGTCGTCCGAGCCCGTAAAGAGCACCACCAACGCGGCCTTGTGCAACGAGGAACCCACCAGCAGATCAGACTTGAGGCTCACACCGTCGCCGGTCGCTTCCCAACTCAGCGCCCGCACCCGCGCCAACAGCCGAGCGGGACCCCACAAGAACGACCCCGTCAAGCTCTGCACCGTGACCGGCACCTCGGCCACCTCGCCCGCCGCCAACGCCCGCCCTAAGGTCACCTCCACCTGCACCGTCTCGCCGGAGCCCTCCACAGCCCGGCTGCTGCCCACCTGCGCCATCGTCACCTCCACCGGATCGCGGTCGACGTCGAACACGGCCACCAGGAACGAGTTGGCCGAACGGTGCGGGTCGGCGCCGCCGCCCACGTTCGTCACCCGGCCGGAGTTGTCGAATCCGTTGGTCGTATCGTCGTTGGGGCCGAGCGCGACGGTGACCTTCTCCTGGTTTTCCTGCGCGCTGTCGTCGGGCGAGGTCAGCAGCAGCGTGGCGGTCCGCACCGTGTCGGTGCCGTTGCCGGTGAAAGTCACCGTCGGCGTCAACGAACCGCTGCCAGCCACCGTCACGCCCTTGTTTATCGACGCGCCTGTCTTCTTCGCTACGTCCACGTCCGCGGCGGTGACATCGCTGCCCGAATTCTTCAACGCCGACAGCACCAACGGCACCTCGATGACCTCGCCAGCCTTCAACGCCCGGCCCAAAGTGACGGTGAACTCGGCCTCGGTCTTCGCCGAGGACCCCTGCTTGGTCTCGGTGATCGCCCCTCTGTCGACCCGCGCCAAACGCACCACAGTCGCGTCATCATCAGCCACCGTCACCGTCGCCGCGGCAGTCGAACCCAGCCGGTAGCTGCCGCTCGCGTCGAGAGTCACCACAACCGTCTCAGGCGGCTCATCTGTGGTGTCGTCAAGCACCGCTACCGGGATCGACGCGGTCGAAGCCCCGGCCTCGACAACCACGCTGCCCGACAACGCCGTGAAATCGTCGCCCGACATGGCGGTTCCCGACACCGTGTAGCGCACAGTCACAGCCTTCGACGGCGCCGGCGACACGCTCAACGCCAGCGACACAGCCCGATCCCCCGCAGCCTCCCCCGCGGTGTGCGAGGCCTGGGTGAACTGCACCAGCGGCAGCACCGGCGCCGCCGGCAGGTCGTCGTCGACCACCTCCGCAGCCACCGTCTCGGACAGGCCCGCATACTTGGTGTCACCCCTCGACACCGTCACCGTCACCGTCAACTCGCGCACATCACCGGTGTTGTCGACATTGTCGTCGACGGCGTGCACCGTCACCGCCTGGGACACCAACGCAGTAGCAGGCGCGAACGTCAACTGCACCGACCCGGCCTTCGCTCCACCACCCGCGCTCACCAACAACGCCGACGAGTCACCGCTCGACACCGACACCGTCACATCACCCGTCGGCACCGACGCCAACGCCACCAACAACGTGTCCACCCCAGAAGGCTCCGACACCCGCAACCCATCACCCACAACAACCGTCTCCAACCCAGCCATGTCATCATCGGTGATCACCACCTTAAACGAATTGTCCACAGTGACCGGATCGCCGTCATCAGACGCCACCACACCCCCAGCCACGTTCGTCGCCCGACCCGACGCCGCCAGATCACCCAACGACACCGTCAACGTCTCACCGGTGCCCTCATCAACAGAATCATCAGAAGCAGTGACCGTCAACGACGCCGCCTGAGCGCCCACACCCGCCAAACGCAGCACCGGCGACAACGAAGACCCGCCACGCAACGACGCACCCGTGTTCGCCTCGCCCGAAGTGAACGAAAGCGACACATCAGCCGCCACGACCCCCGAACCCGACAACACCAACGGCACATCCACCGTCTCACCCGCCTCGAGCTCCCGACCCAAAGTCACCGTGAACACCGCCGAACGCTCCGCCGCGGTCGCGCCCGCGGCCTCGCTGATCGGGCCGCTGTCAGTGCGCGCCACCGACACCGACACCGGCACAGGCCTGGGCGCCGCACCGGCGAACACCACACCATCCCCCACCAGCCCCGCCTTGGCTGTCGTCCCAGCCAGCGAGACGCCCGACACCGCGACCTCGCCCGGCGCGACCGTCAACTCCGTGCCCAGCACCGCCGCCGACGCCGCGGTCACCTCCACTGTGGCGGTGGACGCGGCTGGGCCGGTGAACACCACCGACGCACCACTCAGCGCCACACCCGACGGCGAACCTGACAGCGCCAACGTGAAATCGGTATCCAGTGCGCCGCCGGTGAATGCCAGCGGGACCGTCACCGTCTCCCCAGCCAACACCGCCGCGTCCAACGACACCTCGATCTCGGCAGCCTCGCTGGTGTGATCCGCGTCAGAACCCAACGCAGAAACCACCTCCACCGCAGCGTTCAACAAGCCCAGCGTCCCCACCGGGCCCACGGCTATGGAGGTGACCGACTCGGTGTTGCCGCCGCCGTCGGTGTAGCCCACCGTCACACGCACATGCCGGCCCACGTCGGCGGTCGCCACCGAATACTCCGCGGTGCTGTGACCGTCACCGGTCGCCGCCGCCCACCCGGTGCTGCCGTCCGCGGATGTCTGCCACGCATACGACGAGCCCGCTGCGGGGTCACCGTCGGGATCGCCCGACACCGAAGCCGTCAACGTCGAACGGCCCGCCACCGGCACACCCGCAACCACAACCATGCCGTCGCCCTCGTCCACATCAGTCACCGTCACCGACACCGCCTGACGCACACCCGTCGCCGTGCCATCAGCACCAATCGACGTCGCCACCACCACCAACGCGACCCGCGGGGAGGCCTCGCGGTCCACCCCTGTGCCCGAATAGGAGATCTGTCCGGTCGCCGCGTCGATCACGAACCCCGCAGGCACCGGCGTCTGCGACGGACCCTCCAGCGAATATGTCACCGGGTCGCCGTCGGCGTCCGAAGCCGTCACCGGCGAACCCACCGCGATCAGCGTGGTCGAACCGCTCGAGTTCTCAGCCAGCGTCAGATCGCTGGGCACAGCGGCGAACACCGCGTCCACCGTGCTCGGCGCCTTGGACACGTCATCGGCGACGAACACCCCCGCCGACCCCGCCGTGTGGCCCGCCGCGGTGAACACAACCACCACCGACTCGGCCTCGGTGTCCAAATCGTCCGCAGCGGTGACCGTCACCGGTTGCGGATCGTCCCAATCAGACCTGCTGAACGTCAACGACGCAGGCGCCGCCCGCACCGCCAACACATCCAACGACACCGCAGACACCACCACATCCCCGGCCGGCTGTGAGCCGAGACGCACCTGCACCTCCCCGGAGGCGGCGTCCGCGTCGCCCTCCACCAAACCCACCGAACCCGGCCACACCAACACCGACGCCGCGGTCGCGTCGTCATCGACCACCTGCACCGACGCCGAACCCGACACAACACCGCCCACCGGCCCGACCACCACACCGCCACCAGGCTGAGTCGCCGCCGCAGCCGCCAAACCGAACACCGCAACCTCATGGACCTTGTCGACATCATCGCCGGCGGTCACCATCAGCTCCGCCGCATCCACCCGCACGCCCTGCTGATCCGAACCGGTGAACACCACCACCGGCGCCAACGTGTGGCCGCCCTCCACCGACACGCCCGCACTCCCCCCATCGACGAGCATCACGTCGCTGGCCTCGACACCCGTTCCGGTGACCTCCAGCGGCACCCTCAACGACTCGCCCGCGCCCAACGCACGGCCCAGCCACACGAACACCGTCGCCGACGACGACGAATCGCCCTCCACAACGAACCCGCCGCCGCTGAACCGCACCGCAGTCGGATCGTCGTCGGACAACAAGATCGACGTCGGAGTCACCACCAGACCCGCAGGCGACACCCCCGACGCCGACAACGACAACACCTCATCCGGCCCGTCAGTCTGATCGGCTTCGGGGGTCAGCGTGAACGTCTTGGTGCCGAACGACCAGCCCGCCTGGATCACCACATCGAACTCGGCCACCTCCGCGAAACCGACCGCCCCCTCGACGCCCGAACCCGAAACGCTCACCGACACCACCACATCGGACTCGAACCGCGAACCGTTCGACAACTCCGCCCGCACCGACACATCAACCGATCCGCCGCCCTCGGACACCTCATCCACATCCGCGCTCAACAACACCTGCGGCACCGCGTCGTCGTCGTTGATCTGCACCTTCCCCACAGTGTTCTCGCCCAGCGTGTAACCCGTGCCCGCCATCAGTGTCACCACCACCGACTCGGCGTCCTCCACCCACACGTCATCGATCGGGCGCACCACGATCTCGCCGCTCGAACTGCCCGGGCCCAGCACCAAATCACCGCTGAGCGCGGCGTAATCGGTTCCGGCGGTGGCGGTGCCCGACACCGAATAAGCCACCGACAACGAAGAGTCCCTCGGCACCGGCTCCGACAAACGGACACGCAGCCGCGCCGCATCACCAGCCAGACGCTCCGCCACCGCAACCGACACGTCCTTCGAGTTCACAAACGACACCACCGGCAAGACGACGTCGACGACCGCCACCGTCGCGGAGCCACTCGTCGACGACACCGTGTAGCCCGACCCCGTGTCCACCGCCACCTTCACCGACCCGTCGGCTTCATCAAGGGAGTCGCCGGTAGTGTTCACAGTGAACAGGGTCGAGCCGGTGGTGGGGATCGTGATGGTCTGCGAGCCGGTAGGCGACGCACCGAAGCTGCCGGTCTCGACCACGGTGAGGTTCACCGTCAACGGCGCTGTCGGTGCTGGGGTGGCGGTTACTGTGAACGTGGCGTTGGTGCCTTCGGTGACGGGTGAGGTGCCTGGGGTGATGCTGATCACCGGTTCGGATGCCGTCGCCACGGTGAACACCGGTGACAGGCCGTACAGGCGATGACGTTGGTTGCGGGCTCGGTCGTTGTTGCCCGCGCCGGTGTAGAGGATCGGCGGGTGGGCGGAGTTGACGTTGCCGACCGCGGCCCGCGGGTCGGCACCCAGCGGTTCGGTGGCGTGCTTGGTGCCGTTGGCGTTGCTTCCCGTCCACACCAGCCGGTATGCGGTGTCGGTGTTGCCAGCCTCGTTTTTGGCGGTGCGGTCGTCCCAGCTCCCGTCGTATAGGTCAGCGTAATTGTCGGCCACCTTCGCTCCGTTGAGCCAGTAGATAGCTTCGCCGGTGCCGGTGGTGGACGTGTTGTCGCGGGCATCTGTCGACGCGGTGGAGGCCAGCGCTGTGAAGGTGGCTCTGTAGGGCCGTATCGCCGGGTGCGCGTTTGCGGAACCCGCCCAGGCTTGCACGGACTTGTTGTAGTCCGCGATGTCGGTGGAGGTGGCCTCGCGGAGGTCCGCCGATGCGAATATCAGACGGAACTTCTCGCCTGCCGCCAGGCCGGAGGGTTTCAATGCCCAGTTGAATGGCACCTCATAGGATTGGTCGGCTTCGGCGGTGACCGCGTCGTAGATGGTGATCTCCACGGTATGCCGGTAGCCGAGACCGAACTGGGCGTTGGTGTTCCTGTCACGAATGGTCGGCGGTTCGCCCAAGCACAGGGTCACCGTCTCCGGCCCCTCGGCGGTGTTGTCCTCGACCGCGGTGAACGCCCTGGTTCGCTCCGTGCTGCCTACCGGCACATTGAAAAAGTTCCAATTCGGGTTGTCGTGTGCCAGCGTGTAATCGGCCGCGTCGGTGGTGCCGTCGGGGCACGCAATTCGGGTGACGGGATCATTGTCGTCGTGGGTCACCACCTTAAAGTTCCATGTTGTGTCAATGTTGTCGGTCGGCGCGCTGCCGAGCGTCAAGGTGACATCGATCTTGTCGCCCTCGTTGACACTGACCGACTCGACCAGCAAGTCGACCGGTACCTCGTCGTCGACGACGGTCACCGTCCACGAAGAGGTGCCGATCCCTGTCGCAGTCAAAGGAACGTCCCTGCCGCGGGCGTCCGGGTCTTGGGGTGCGGTGACGGTGACCGCCCGTTGGATGTACCAGTTGCTCGAATCGAACAAGAGCGTGGCCTGATCACCCGCCGTGTCCGGGTCGGTGTCCAGCTTGAGGATGTCGTCAACCGGACCAAAGCCCCCCTGGTTAGTGCCGTCCTGACCCGAGAAGGTCACCGTCGTCGCCGACCCCAGACTGCTGCAGGCCCGCACGTAATAGGTGAAGCTGTCGCCCTCAGCGAGCTCCTGGCTGGAACCGCCGCTGCGGAAGCCTCTCAACGTCCCAGTGAGCGGGCACTCGTTGTCGGCGATGACCACCGTCGCCGCCGACGCTCCCAACACAAGACCAGAACGGGGCGTCACCGACAGCGCCACCGTGAACTCCTCGTCGCGCACTTCGCTCTCAAGTGTGGAATCGTCAGTGATCGGAATATTGAGATCCACCGACGTCGACCCCATCGGGATGGTGGCCGACACCGCACTGTTGTCATAATCTGCGCTGGTAGCCGTGCCGTCGGTAGGTGTGACCGTCACGGCCACCGGGAACAGCGCCGCCTGGTCCAACTCGACGGTGATCGCCGCGTTCCCGGCGTTCTCCAAAAACGTGTAATGGTCGCTGCTCAACGACGCCGTCACCGTGTCATTAGCCTCAATCGTGAACGTCGTCGTCGCCTGGGCCTCCAGCTCATAGCCAGTACCGGCATCCAGACGCAGTGCGATAGTCTCATCGTCCTCCGGCACCATGTCATCGGTGATAGCTATCTCAATGTCAGCGCTCGATACGCCCGCCGGGAACGTGAAACTCCCCGACAGCGTCGTGTAATCGGTACCCGCCACCGCGGTGCCGCCCGTCACCGTGTAGTTCACAGTCAGCGCCGTCTTCGTCGCCTCCGACGACGAGACCGTCACCAACCCAGTACCCGAATCCTCAGCCGCGGAGAAATTCGCCGACGAAAACTCCAACTGGGGTTCGCCGACCTTGAACACCGGCGAAATCCCATAGAAATGATTATCACTCAAGATCTTGCTGTCCCCCGTGCCGTGAAGCGGGTTCAAACTGTCGTGGTCCAACTCCCCAGCATGCGATTCGTTCGGCGAGTGGCCACCCAAAGGAGAAACTGCAACGTCGGTGCTGCCGATGGTTCCGTCGTCGTTGCAGCCCGTCGTATACGGCCCCTTCCTCGACACCGAATCACCCGTATGAGACCTCGGGTTGGTCTCGTTGTCCCAAGTCCCGTCATAGAAATCGAAATAGTTGTCAGCTAGTTTGGCGCCGTTCAACCAGTAGATCGGCACGCCGCCCGACGACGCCGACGTCGAACCGTCCACCCAGCCCGGCCCATGGTTCATCACCGTGTTCACCCGCGCCGACACCGCCCCTGTACAGCCCACCACCCGGAAGAAATAGGCCAAATTCGCATTCTTGATACTCGCGTGAGCTGCCCCACCGTGGACGTCGTTCAGGATCTGCGTGTGAATATCACCGTTATAAGTGCCGATATCAGTGTGGACCGCGTCGTAACCGGTCCCCCTGGTCACGAACAACAGCCGGAACGTGTCATGCTCGCCCAAACCAGCAGGCTTCAACGGCCAATTCTGCGGAACCACCAACTCGTCGTTCACAATGATCACGCTCACCGGCCCGCCCGCAGGCGTCCCCACCCCACCCGCCACACCAGAGGAAACCACCGTGCCAAAGTCGATAGTCACCGCCAACTGCGTATCCACGCTCGACTTGTTCACCGGCGTCAGCCGCAACGACGCCGACGAAGCCCCCGCACCGAACACCACGGCGGGGTCCTGCGCCGTATACGTCCCCCCCGTCGTCGTCAACGACACACCCGTCTGCAACATGGGCTGCAAACCGAACGCGTAATCGGTGGTCACCGTCGCACCCACCACCGTCAACGGCACCGTCACCGTCTCCAAACCAGACAACGCACGCCCAAGGGTGATAGTGATCGTCTTATAACCCGCCGAACCCGACGCGCCCTCCACCACATCGCCGTTCGGGTCGCCGTCAGAGGCGGACATGGTCACGGTCATCGCGGCGGGGACTTCGTGACCGTCTGTGATGGTGACTCTGGCGGTGACGCCTGTTGCGGCCGGGACGACGCCTTCGGGGAGGATGCCGAACTCCAGGACCAGGAACTCGTCGCCCTCGGTCCTGCTGTCGGTGTTGGCGGTGAGCGTGACCGATCCGGTGCTGGTGCCGCTGCTGATGGCGACCATGCCGTTGTTGGACAGCTCGAAGTCGTTGGCGGATGCGGTGGGCAAGCCGCTGGTGCGCATCCGCACCGGGACGGTGACCCCGCCGCTTGGCGCGTTCGCGTCGAGGGTGACGGTGACCGTCAGCATGTCACCCTCGTCCACGGTGCCGCCGCCGGTGACGCTGAGCGAGGCCTCCAGCTGCTGGCCCGGCTCACGAATGGAGATACTGGTCCGTGTTGGGCTGCCCGCTCCAAGGCCGCCGCCGAGGTTGGTCTCGCGTTTCTCGTTCGCCGCGTTGAGTGCGGTGCCGGTGGTGGGCACGGTCACGTTCACGGTCTCGTCCTTGTTGTCGGCATCGCCGTTCACCGCGGTGAACGTGATCGTCGCGACCCGCGCGCCGGCACCCGCGAAACGCACCACCAGCGGCGCCTTGTAAGGCTGCGAACTCGACAACGGGTCGGCCTTGAGGGTCACCCCGGTGCCCGACGCCGCCCACGACAGCGCCCGGCGGCGCTCCAACAACCGCGCCGGGCCGCCCAGAATCGCGCCGGAGTTGCTCGACACCGTCACCGGCACCTCAGCCACCTCACCCGCCAACAGCGCCCGCCCCAAGGTCACCGTCACCCTCACCGTGCGTTTGGAACCCTCAACCACCGTGCCACCACCGGCCACCGACACCGTCACCGGCGTCGTATCGACGAGCACCGCCACCTTGAACGATCTGGCCGAACCGTGCGGATCAGCGCCACCGCTGACGTTCGTCGCGCGGCTCGAGCTGTCGAACCCGTTTGTTGTCGAGTCGTTGGGGCCAAGCGCGACCCTCACCCGCTCCTGGAACTCTGCGGTATCGATGTTCGACGGCGCGCTCAACAACAAAGTCGCAGTCCGCACCACATCGGTGGCATGGCCGGTGAACGTCACCGTCGGCGTCAACGAACCACCGCCGGCGACAGCCACGCCGTGGTTGATCGCCAAGCCCGCCTTCTTGTCCACCATCACGTCCGCGGCGGTCACATCCGCGCCCAACGGCCCCTTGACACCCGCGAGCACCAACGGCACCTCGATAATCTCACCCACAGCCAACCGCCGGCCCAGCGTCACAGTGAACTCGGCGTTCGCCTTGTTGCCCGTCGTCTCGCCCTCGACGATCGGGCCGCTGTCCACCCGCGCCAAACGCACCACAGTGGCGTCGTTGTCTGTGATCGTCACGGTGGTTGCCGCAGTCGAGCCCAACTCGTAGCCGCCACCGACGCCGAGAGTGACCATGATCGTCTCAGGCGGCTCATCGGTGGTGTCGTCAAGCACCGCTACCGGGATCGACGCGGTCGAAGCCCCGGCCTCGACAACCACGCTGCCCGACAACGCCGTGAAATCGTCGCCCGACATGGCGGTTCCCGACACCGTGTAGCGCACAGTCACAGCCTTCGACGGCGCCGGCGACACGCTCAACGCCAGCGACACAGCCCGATCCCCCGCAGCCTCCCCCGCGGTGTGCGAGGCCTGGGTGAACTGCACCAGCGGCAGCACCGGCGCCGCCGGCAGGTCGTCGTCGACCACCTCCGCAGCCACCGTCTCGGACAGGCCCGCATACTTGGTGTCACCCCTCGACACCGTCACCGTCACCGTCAACTCGCGCACATCACCGGTGTTGTCGACATTGTCGTCGACGGCGTGCACCGTCACCGCCTGGGACACCAACGCAGTAGCAGGCGCGAACGTCAACTGCACCGACCCGGCCTTCGCTCCACCACCCGCGCTCACCAACAACGCCGACGAGTCACCGCTCGACACCGACACCGTCACATCACCCGTCGGCACCGACGCCAACGCCACCAACAACGTGTCCACCCCAGAAGGCTCCGACACCCGCAACCCATCACCCACAACAACCGTCTCCAACCCAGCCATGTCATCATCGGTGATCACCACCTTAAACGAATTGTCCACAGTGACCGGATCGCCGTCATCAGACGCCACCACACCCCCAGCCACGTTCGTCGCCCGACCCGACGCCGCCAGATCACCCAACGACACCGTCAACGTCTCACCGGTGCCCTCATCAACAGAATCATCAGAAGCAGTGACCGTCAACGACGCCGCCTGAGCGCCCACACCCGCCAAACGCAGCACCGGCGACAACGAAGACCCGCCACGCAACGACGCACCCGTGTTCGCCTCGCCCGAAGTGAACGAAAGCGACACATCAGCCGCCACGACCCCCGAACCCGACAACACCAACGGCACATCCACCGTCTCACCCGCCTCGAGCTCCCGACCCAAAGTCACCGTGAACACCGCCGAACGCTCCGCCGCGGTCGCGCCCGCGGCCTCGCTGATCGGGCCGCTGTCAGTGCGCGCCACCGACACCGACACCGGCACAGGCCTGGGCGCCGCACCGGCGAACACCACACCATCCCCCACCAGCCCCGCCTTGGCTGTCGTCCCAGCCAGCGAGACGCCCGACACCGCGACCTCGCCCGGCGCGACCGTCAACTCCGTGCCCAGCACCGCCGCCGACGCCGCGGTCACCTCCACTGTGGCGGTGGACGCGGCTGGGCCGGTGAACACCACCGACGCACCACTCAGCGCCACACCCGACGGCGAACCTGACAGCGCCAACGTGAAATCGGTATCCAGTGCGCCGCCGGTGAATGCCAGCGGGACCGTCACCGTCTCCCCAGCCAACACCGCCGCGTCCAACGACACCTCGATCTCGGCAGCCTCGCTGGTGTGATCCGCGTCAGAACCCAACGCAGAAACCACCTCCACCGCAGCGTTCAACAAGCCCAGCGTCCCCACCGGGCCCACGGCTATGGAGGTGACCGACTCGGTGTTGCCGCCGCCGTCGGTGTAGCCCACCGTCACACGCACATGCCGGCCCACGTCGGCGGTCGCCACCGAATACGAAGCAGCACTGTGACCGTCACCGGTCGCCGCCGCCCACCCGGTGCTGCCGTCCGCGGACGTCTCCCACGCATACGACGAGCCCGCTGCGGGGTCACCGTCGGGATCGCCCGACACCGAAGCCGTCAACGTCGAACGGCCCGCCACCGGCGAACCCGCGATCTCGACTTCGCCATCGCCCTCGTCCACATCAGTCACCGTCACCGACACCGCCTGACGCACCGCGGTCGCCGTGCCATCAGCACCAATCGACGTCGCCACCACCACCAACGCGACCCGCGGGGAGGCCTCGCGGTCCACGCCCGGCGCCGCCGTCGTCCCGCCGCCCTGGAGGGGAATCGGGCCATAAGAGATCTGGCCGGTCGCAGCGTCGATGGCGAAGCCCGTCGGCGCAGCCGCCTGCGACGGACCCTCCAACGAATACGACACCGGGTCGCCGTCGGCGTCCGTCGCCGTCACCGCAGAACCCACATCCACCGGACCCCGATTGTTCTCCTCCAACGTCAAATCATCAGGCACCGTATTGAACACGGCGTCCGCCAAAGTCGGCGCCTTCGACGCGTCATCGGCGACGAACACCCCCGCCGACCCCGCCGTGTGGCCCGCCGCGGTGAACACCACCGACACCGACTCGGCCTCGGTGTCCAAATCGTCCGCAGCGGTGACCGTCACCGGCTGCGGAACATCCCAATCCGACCCAGTGAACGTCAACGACGCAGGCGACACCCGCACCGCCAACACATCCAACGACAGCACCGACACCGACACACCACCGACCGGCTGTGAGCCGAGACGCACCTGCACCTGCCCGGAGCCAGCATCGGCGTCGCCCTCCACCAAACCCACCGACCCAGGCCACACCAAAACCGCCGCATCAGTCGCGTCGTCGTCCACGACCTGCACCGACGCCGACCCCGACACACCACCGCCGACCGGCCCGACCACCACACCGCCACCAGGCTGAGTCGCCGCCGCAGCCGCCAAACCGAACACCGCGACCTCATGGACCTGGTCGGCATCGTCGCCGGCGGTCACCGACAGCTCCGCCAAACCGACCGTCACACCCTGCGTGTCCACACCCGTGAACACCACCACCGGCGACAACGTGTTGCCGCCCTCCACCGACACGCCCGCACGGCCATCGGCGGGCTGCGCGACCACCACATCGCCCGCCTCAACACCGACCCCGCTGATCTCCAACGGCACCCTCAACGACTCGCCAGCGGGCACCGTGCGGCCCAGCCACACACTCAACGTCGCAGACGACGACGAATCGCCCTCCTCCGCGAACCCGCCGACGCCGAACCGCACCGCAGTCGGCGCAGGCGCATCATCGTCCAACAACAAAATCGACAACGACCCCGGATTCACCACCAAACCCGCAGGCACCACCTTCGACGCCGACAGCGTCACCACCTCAGACGGCTGATCCACCTCATCATCCACCGGCGTCAACGTGAACGACGCCGTCGCCGACCCGCGGCCCGCCGGGATCGTCACATCGAAATCAGCCACATTCGCGAACCCGACCGCTCCCTCGACGCCCGAACCCTGCGCCGACACCGATACCACCACATCGGATTCGAACCGCGACCCGTTTGACAACTCCGCCTGCACCCTCACGTTCGTCGCGCCGTCGCCCTCGGACACCTCATCGACATCAGCGCTCAACAGCACCTGCGGTACCGCGTCGTCATCGGTGATCCGCACCACCCGCGACGTGTGCTCACCCAGCGTGTAACCCGCACCCGGCAACAACGTCACCACCACCGTCTCGGCACCCTCCACCCACACGTCATCCATCAACGCGACCTCGACTTGGCCGAGCAGCACAGCACCCGTGTGCCCGGGAGGCAACACAACACGGTCCGCCACCAGCCCCGACGACGACACCACCGCATCCGCGCCCGCCGGATTCACCTCCGTGCCAACCCTCGCAGAGCCCGACACCGAATAACCCACCGACACCCTCTCGGGGAACACCAACTCCCCCGACACCGGCGTCCCCAACACCTCCACACCCAAACGCGCCGTCACCCCATCGCCCTCCAACACCGTCACACCACCCGACGACCCGAACGACACCACCGGCACGTCAGAAGAAAGCACCGTCACACCCACCGAAGGCACCGACAACGAAGTCGGATAATCCGTCGTCCCAGTAGTCACAGCGTGAGTGACCGACACCGACCCGGCAGCGACGCCGGAAACGGTCACCTGCCGCGGCTCGTTCCAGTTCGACGAGTCGAAGCTCAGCGTCGCGGGACTGAACGTGGTAGTGGCCGTGTCGCCCGACGTAGGCGTCACCACCACCGTCCCGCCAGGATCAGAAGCCAACTGCACCTCGTAGGTGACTGTGCCGTCCTCACGCACCGACACCGCCGCCTGCGACACCACCACCGCATGGCCGACGTCGAGCACCAAGAAGTCCCTGATCCCGACACCGACGGAGCCGTGCATGGTCTGAGCCTGGTAGGGGCCGCTCGCCGCGCTGTTGAGGAAACCAAGCGTGTAATGATCTCGGCTCTCGTCGACATTCGGCGTGGCGCGCTCATCGACCGTGACAGCATCGTCGTCGTAACCGAAATACAGCGTGAACGTCTGGTCGGTGTCCCAATTGCCCGAGCCGCCGCCGGTGAACGTCAACGTCGACTGCAAGCCGGCCTTGTCAGGGTCCGTGTCCACCAAGACGTATTCCGTGGCGGTTCCATTGACGAACTCGTCCTCGAACGTCGGGCCATGATGGTTTCCCGCGACCACCTTGGGGGTGATGGTCACATCGACCACCGGATCGACCTCCAGCTTCACGCTGACGGTCGTGCTCTCTCCCTCCCGGACATCTTGATGCTCATCGCTCTCTAGCCCGTCCTTGTCCGTTACCACAACGACAAGGTTGGAGAAGTCAGCCACCACGCTCGGATCCCCTATGGAAACAGAGATAGACGGCGGCGTGTCGCCCGACGTGTAGCCGTCAGGGCACTTGTCCGAGGGGCAGAGCGTCACCAGCAGCAGCCCGTCGTTGATCTCCAACTCTGTGTCAACCAACGCCTCAATGGTGAACGTCGCCGACGACTGACCGGCCGCAATGGTCACTTCGTCGGGGGCCTCGAAGTCCGCCGCCTGCGCAAATTGCAGCAATGTGATGTCCAAAGGAATAGTCACCGGACCTGTCGCGCCGCCGGCCAAAGACACCTCCACGACGTACCCCGGCCCCCCCTCCTTCAACACGAGCAGACCAGGGAAATCACCGCCATCAGCCGGCGCCCACGACACCACCACATCGGATGACTCCACCGTGAACACCGGCGACAGGGCGTAGAGGCGGTAGGTGTTGGTGTTGTCCGCTATCCCGCCCGCGAGCGGCCAGCTCATGGACCCGTCCGTGGCCGCCGTGCCGGGTGCATAGATCACCGAGGACTGCCCGAGCGCGAAGTTGTTCTCGCCGCAATCGCTGCTCATCCCGGTCCACACCCGGCTCCCGTCCGCTGCTGCGCCATCCTCGTGGCGGAGGTCGTTGTCACTGCTGGTCCAGCGGTTGTCCCACGACTGGTCGCAGAAATCGAAGTAGTTGTCCGCGATCTTGTCGCCGTTCAGCCAGTGGACGGGCGTGCCCGCGCCGCTGGCAGACGTCGAACCGTCCACGGTGTTGCCCCTGGAGTCGCTGAGGTTCGTGCCGGTGAAGAGCCCAGCGTGATGCCGCCCCGCCACTCCCGGCGGAGTGCCGTGTATCCCCTGAGTGCCGCCGAGCGTCTTGAAGAAACCGAGGTAGGGCACGATGTCGTCGTGGCCGTTGCGCGCGCCCACCGCGCGGACGAATTCGTCGTAGTCGGAAATGTCTGTGGAGTCCGCAGCCCTGCCCTGCGACGTCATGAACATCAACCGGAACTCGTCGCCGCCCGAGATCCCCGACGGCACCAGCGCCCAGTCCGACGCCACCTCGATGTCGCCCGTCTCGTCGTCGACGATCACCGACCCGACGCTGCCGCTGCTGTTGCCCACGGTCGCGCCGCCGCTCCCGCTCGGCGCCTTCGAGCCGCTGCCGAAGCCGATGACCACATACGGCTGCGTGCGGTCGTCGTTGTCCACCGCCGTCAGCCGCAGCTTCGCTGACGACACGCCTGCGGCAAACTCCACCGCCGGGTTCTGCGCCGTATGGGTCCCGCCCGTGGTTGTCAGCGACACGCCGGCCTGAGACGACGGCTCGAGCACGAACGTGTAGTCGTCGCTCACCGTCGCGCCCAGCACCTCGAGCGGCGCGGTGATCGTCTCGGTTCCGCGCAGCGCGCGGCTCAGCGCGACGGTGACGTCGACGTACTGCGTCCCGTCGGTCGCTCCCTCGACGATGTTGCCGTCGCTGTCGCCGCCAGCCGTGGCCAAGGAGAGGTCGACTGGCGGCGACGGGGTCACGGTGACGTCCACCTTGTCGGGGGTCAGAGACGTCGGGTAGTCGGCGGTGGCCGTTGTCACCGCATGGGTGATCGTCGTGGCGCCCGCTCCGACCCCGGTGACGGTGACCTCCTGGGGGTCGCCCCAGTCCGACGAGTCGAAGCTCAGCGTCGCGGGGCCGACCGTGGCGGTGGTCGTGTCGTCCGAGGTGGGCGTCACCACCACCGTGCCGCCCGGATCAGACGCCAACTGCACACTGTAAGTGACCGTGTCGCTCTCTTCCACCGACACCGCCGTCGGCGAAACCACCACCTCATTGCCGGCATCAGCGACGGACAGGCGAACACGATGATCAATCGTGTTGACCTGCGCCTTATACGGGCCGCTGGCAGCACTGTTAAGGAAGCCGATGGTGTAGCTGTCCTCCTCCCCGCGGCCAGCGTCCGCGTCATCGTCATAGAGGGCATAGACCCGCACCGTCTGCGGCACCATCCAATTACCCGAATTTCCGCCGGTAAACGTCAGTTCGTCCTGGAACCCGTCAGTGTCCGGGTCGGTATCCACCCCGATGTGCTCGGAGGAGGCCGCGGAGATGATGTCGGGGAGGTTCGATATCTGGCCGTCCACCGGTTTGACGGTGATGGTGGCGTCAACAAGCGGGTCGCGCTGGAGAGCGATGGTGAATGTGCCGCTCTCGCCTTCGTCAAGCAGATTGAGGCCTTCAGTGATGGTTGATGTCCGCAGGCCCGACAGATCCGTCACCACCCCCGGGTCCGCGATGATGAGTCCGATGACCGGCGGCGTCACACCGGACGTGTAGCCCTGCGGGCAGCTTCCAGTGGGGCAGAGCGTCACATTGACAAGCTCATTGTTCTCCAACATCTCATCGATGGCAGCCTCGATATCGAACGTCGCCGACGTCTGCCCCGCCGCAATAGTCACGCCGGTGGGGATCGTGTAATCCGCCGCCTCTGCGCTAAGGCGCATGATTCCCAGCGGGACAGTCACCCCGCCCGCAGGCGCGGCGCTGTCCAAAGTCACCTTCACCGTGTACGAATCACCCTCAACGACACCCAGCCCCGTCGGCAAAGCGCTGCCGTCAGCCTGCGACCACGACACCAGGGTGCATTCGTCGTCTATGACCTGCACCTGAGCCGAGGCGGCCTCTGGGTCGATGCTGTAGGAATTGCTTTCACGGAGCGCGACAGTGACCGGCCCACAGGCTTCCGGCGTGGCGTCAGACGTCGTCGGCAAGTTGTAAGTCACGGTGCTTCGGCCGGCGTTGAGTCTTCGGAATTTGTCCCCTTCGACGCTGGCGGCCAGGAAGTTCGCCCCGGGGGCATCGGAGATCTTCAACAGGACGTTTACATCGCGGTCCGGCGCCGGGGTGGCGGTGATCGTGAACACCGCGTTGGCACCCTCTGTGACCGGATCTCCGCCGGTGATGCCTACCGTGAAGTCTTCATCGTCCACGGTCACTGCCACACTGCCGGTGGCCGAGGCGTAGCCGCCACCCGCAGCCGTGTGAGTCAAGGTGACGGAGTCGTCGGTCAGGTCGGCGTCGTGAACCCCGCGCACGGTCACGTACCGGGCCAGGTACCAGTTGCTGGCATCGAACTCGACGGTGCTCTGATCGCCCATGGTGGCGTCGTCGGCATCCAACGTGAGGACAGAGTCCGACTGGCCGGAGACCGTCACGGTCACCGTACCGCTGGGTGCCGTGGCCAAGCGCAGCCGATAGGTGGCGGCGCCACCCTCCCGCACCGTGACGCTGGTCGGCTGCGGCAGCAATGCCGGAGAGGATCCGTCGTCGTCGGCGATGTACACCGTGGACTTGGCGTGTTCTCCCGCTTCAACTCGTCCGGCCCTGAATCCGGAGAGGGTCAGGACGATGGTCTCGTCTTCCTCTGGCATGCTGTCATCGGTGATGGGGATGGTGATCTGAAGCGACCGATCACCCGCGGGGATGGTCACACCGGTGGACGGGGCTGTGTAGTCGCTGCCCCCGGTGGCGGTACCGCTGATGTCCAGGGTCAGCTCCACGTCCTGTTCGGTGTCCTTGTCCACTTCCAAGGTCACAGTGACGCTGGTGCCGTCCTCCTTCAGGGTGTGCTCGGCCTGCTTGAAGCCAACCTTGACATCGTCGTCATCGAGGATGGTCACCACCGCGCTGCGGGGACTGCCGAGCAGATAGTCGGGCGACGAAGCCAACGAAACGGTGAGCGTCTCGGAGCCCTCGAACGCATTGTCATTGAGAATCGAAACCGTCAAGGTGGCGCTGGTTTGGTTGGCGGGGATGGTGACCGAACCTCCACCCGCCACGAAGTCCTCGCCGTCCGTTGCCCCTCCGCCACTGAGGGTGTAGCTGATCGTGAGATCCTGAGTGGGCGCGGGGCTGGCCTGCACGGTCACCTCAGCCGAAGCGTCCTTTTCGTTCCCTGAGAAGGACGACTGCGAAAATTTCACTTCCGGCATATCGGCCGAGGAGACCGTCTTGACGACCTCCGACAGCGCATAGAAGCGATTCGCGTTGCTAGCCGCTTCGGTCCCCAAGGAGAGAGACTCAGATTGCCCGCCGGCGCCGGCCTGGGTGCCGGGCCCGTAGGTTGGGGTGCTGCTGCCCACCGGATGCGAGCTGGTGGTGCAGTCGTTGTTCATCCCCGTCCAGACCCTTGCGCCGTCACCCTCGGTGCCGTCCTCGTGACGCAGGCGGGTGTCGGTCGAGCTCCACCGCCACCATGCTCTATTGCAGAAGTCCCAGTAGTCGAGACGTACCGACTGTCCACCCAGCCAGTAGACGGGCGTCCCCGTCATGTCAGAGGCCCGCACCGTGCCATCGGCGTAGCCGCCCGACCCGCCGTTGGCAGTCGGGTCCCAGATGCCGACGTTCTGGCGGCCTTCCACGCCGGCGGTGGACACGAACGCCTTGAAGAACCCCACGTAGGGCAGCAGATCGGCACCGCCGTTGCGAATCGCCACGCTGCGCACGAAATGGTCGTAATCCGCGATATCGGTCGAAGTCGCTGGCCCACCCACCGACGTCATGAACATCATCCGGTATTCGTGCCCATCCTCGCTCACACCCGTCGGCCGGAACGTCGCGCCCGCCGGCAGCGCAATGTCGCCCGTCTCGTCGTCCACCAGGACCACGCCGATCGGTCCGCCCAACGGGGTGACCGGGACGCCCAGTCCCGTTGTGCTGGGCGCCCGCGCTCCCGTGCCGTAGGAGATGATCACGTACGGTTGCGTCCGGTCGTTGTTGTCCACCGGCGTCAACCGCAGCGTGGCGCTGGAAGCGCCCGCGGCGAAGTGCACCGCCGGGTTCTGGGCGGTGTGCGAACCGCCGCTGGTCACCAGCGACACGCCCGTCTGCGGTGACGGATGCAACGCCAAGGTGTAGTCGGTCGCCACCTTCGCACCCTCGACGGTCAGCGGCACGGTGACCGTCTGCGCGCCGGTCAGAGCCTCGCTCAGGGTCAGCGTGATGGTGCGGTAGCCCGTGGTGTCCCCGGCGCCTTCCACCGCGTTGCCGTCGGTGTCGCCGTGGGCGCCTGACATGGTGACATGGAGGTCGTTGTCGGCGAGCAGGACGGTGGCCGCCTTCACCGTCTTGCCGGCGAGGGTTCCCGAAACGGTGACGGTCTCATCGGCGTTGCCGAGGTGGTTGTTGGTGGGGTTGAGCAGGAAGTTGCCCTCGCCCGAGTCGGCTTCGGCGGCGATGGTGATGTCGAATCCGGCAACCGCGGCGAAGCCCACCCGGTCGGCCGCGCCCGAACCGGCCACCGTCACTCGCACCGTCTGGAACTCCTCGAAGCGGGAGGTGCCGTCCACGGTGGCGGTCACCGTCACAATGGTGGGGCCTGCGTCTTCGGCCACTGTGGACGGGTTGGCCGACAGGGTGATCGACTGCGGCGCGGCGTCGTCGTCGGTGATGGTGACGGTAGCGGTCGAGGCCGTGCCGACGTGGTAGCCGCTGCCGCTGGTGAGCTTCAAGACAATGGTCTCGCCGTCGTCGTCGACGTTGTCGTCGAGCACAGCCACGGTGATGTTGGCCGTGGTCTGGCCGGCCTTGACAACGACCGAGCGGGGCAGGGCGGTGAAGTCGTCACCCGCAGTGGCGGTGCCCGACACCGAGTAGACGACGGCCACATCGGTGGCGGGGGTCTTGTCCAGGTTTACCGCCACGGTCACGGTGCGGGCCGCGGACGCCTCCCCGCCGGTGTGGGTTGCATGGGCGAAGGAAGCGGTGGGCCGCTGGTCTTCCACGGTGACCTTCACCGAGTCCAACGACAGAGAGGTGGGGTAATTAGTGCTGTCTTCGGTGCCAGAGATGGCGTGGGCTATTGAGGTGACACCCTCAGCGGCGCCGGTGACGGTCACCCTCTGGGGCGTGTTCCAATTCGAGGTGGTGAAGGTCAGCGTGGTGGGCGACACCGCCGCCGTGGTCGAATCGCCGGTGGTCGCGGAGATGGTGACCTCGGAGTTTGTGAGCAATTCGTTTACTTTGTACTGCTCCGGCTCACTCTTGAGCTGCACGTCGTAGGTGGCGGTGCCGCCGCTGGGGATGAGGAACACCTCGGCGGGCGTGAACACCACCCCGGGCCCGGCATCGGTGACCGGCACGTTGTGTGCCAGACAGTTCGTCCACGCATACGGTCCGCTGGCTGCCCGCGGGCAGGAATGGATCTGACGGACACTACTGTCGCCATCGTTGTCTCTGAGGTCGCCGTCATACAGGGCCCGCACCTCGACGGTCTGCGGGGTCATCCAGTTGCCCGAGTCGCCTCCGGTGAAGGTGAGCGTGTCCTGATCCCCGTCGGTGTCGGGTTCGGTGTCGATGGCAAACCGCGGCATCTCCGTCGGTGCCGGGTCTATCGGTTGAAGGTCGTCATCTAGTGTGGCCGACTCGCTGATGGTGACCGTGACGTCGGCGACGGGATCGGCCCACAGCCTCACCTGGTAGGTGCCGACCCCCTCGACAGGGTCGCCCTCGGCGAGCACCCGGCTCGCCTCGTCAGCCGGCGCCAGCTCCACGCTGTTCTCGGAGATGAACAGAACGAGCGTCGGAGTCTCCACGGAGAATCCCAGCGGGCAGCCTTCCGGGCACAGCGCGAAATTTGCAAGCTCGTTGTTTTCGAACTTCGTGTCGGCGAGCACCTTGAGCGTTACCGACGCCTCGGAGCTTCCCTGGGCAACGTCCACCGACGTCGGGAACTCGAAGTCGGGGTCTGTGCTCATAGAAGCCGTGCTCTTGCCGTCGGGACCGGTGGCCGCCACCGCTTGGATTCCCAGCGGGATCGTCACTGCGCGGCGGGCTGGGGCACTCAACTTCAGCTTCAGGGTGCGGCCGTACCCCTCCGGCACCCTGAGGAAATTGCCGACGATTGGATTGCCGTCGGCGTCGGCCCACGACACGACGTTCGCCGTCTCGTCGTTGGTGAGGGTGACCGTGACACCGGCCACCGTCACCGACGACGGCGATGCCGTGCCCGAGAGGGTGATGGTCTCGTCGTTGTCGAAGACGGCGTTGTTAGTGGGCGTGAGCGTGAAGGTGGCGAAGCCCTCGTCGGCGCCCGCGACGATGGTGATGTCGAAATCGTCCACCTCGGCGAAGGGCACCACGTTGTCGCCGCCCGAACCCGCCGCCGACACCGTCACCGTCTGCTCGGCCGCGAAACGCGAGGTGCCGTCCACCGCCGCGGTCACCGTCACCTTGGTGGCACCGTCGTCCTCGCCGACCGCGGCCGGCGAGGCGGTGAGCGTGATCCCGGTGGGTGCCGCGTCGTCGTCGGTCACCGTGATCTGCGCGGAGGACACCGTCGCCGACGACGGCGCCGCGGTGCCCGACACGGTGACCGTCTCGGTTTCCGAGGCGATGCTGTCATCCACCGGCGTGAGCGTGAAAGCACCCGTTCCGCTGGCCGCACCCGCGGAGATGGCGATGTCGAAATCGTCGACGGCGTCAAAGTCCACCAGCCCGGCACCGCCGGAACCCGCCACCGACACCGTCACCGTCTGCTCGTCGGCATAGCGGGTGCCGCCGGTCGGCGCGGCGGTCACCGTCACCGAGGTGGTACCGGCGTCCTCGGCCAGCGTGGTGGAACTGGTGGTGATCTCGATGCCGGTGGGTGCGTCGTCGTCGTCGGTGATCGTGACGACGGTCCGGGTGATGGCGCCGGGGTCATAATCGGTGCTACCGGTGAGGGTCAACACCACCGTCTCATCATCGTCGTCGATCAAATCGTCGGCCGCCGTGATGGTGACGTTCGCTGTGCCGCGGTTGGCGGACACCGTGATCGTCCCGCCCAGCGCCGTGTAATCGTCACCTGCCACAGCCGACCCGGTCGCCAGGTACGGCACCGCGAGACTGGCGGTGGGCACCGGCGAGATGCTGATCGGCACGTTGAGGGTTCGGCCCGCAGACGCCTCGGTGACCGTATACGAGGCCGCCCCGAACGACACCACAGAACGCTGCGCCGCCCCCACCTCGAACACCGGCGACACGGCGAACATGGGGTACCGGCTATTGCGGCCCGCTAACCCGCAGTCGAAGGGTCGGACACACGGGGACCCATTCCGGCCGAACGCATGGGCAATGACGATGGTCCGATCAGGATCGCCCAAGCTGTGAATGTCGCGAGGCTCGCAATTGTGCTGCGTACCGGTCCACACGGTGCCGCCGGTATTAGCGGCGCCGGCCTCGTTGCGATAGTGGTTGGTGCCATCCGCAGTGCCGGTACGCCCGGTGTTGTCCCACTTGTCGCCGTTGCAGAAGTCGAAGTAGTTGTCGGCGACTTTGCTGCCCTTACTGTCGGGTGTGCCCAGCCAATAGATCGGCGTGCCCGCGCTCGAATCAGAGGTGGAGCCATCCGCCCACGCCGACCCGTCGTGCAGGTCGGCGTGAGCACGGGCGTCCGTGTCGCTCCCGCCGTTCTTCGAGGTTGTCGAGGCCAACGCCCCGAAGGCCCCGAGATACGGCAACATGGCGGGCTGCCCGTCGCCAACCGCCGCCTGACGAACAAAGTTGTCGTAGTAGGCGATATCGCCCGAGACCGCATCGGTCGTATCGGTCGTCATAAACAGCAACCGGAAATCGTCGCCGGGGCTCAATCCCGAGGGCAGCAGCGGCCAGTTGGCCGGCACGGTGAAGGCACCGGTCTCGTCGTCGACGATCTCGAACTGCACCGGCGAGCCGCTCGGGCTTTGGATGGTGACGCCGGTGGCGCTGGGCGCCCGCGCGAACCGACCGAAGGCGATGCTCACATACGGACGGCTGCGCTGTGCGTTGTCGACCGGGGTGAAGCGCAGCGTCGCCGTGCGGGCACCGGCCGCAAGACGCACCGCCGGCCGCTGCGCGTTGTGGGGGGCGCTGGTGATCAGGGTCACCCCGCTCTGCGTCGAAGGCTGGAGCGTGAACGTGAAGTCGGTGCCTTCGCTGACGCCTCGCACGGTGAGCGGCACCGTCACAGTCTCGCTGCCGGTGAGCGTGCGGCCCAGGTCGACGGTTATGTCCTTGCTTCCCCCCGCACCGGCGGCTGCTCCCTCGGTGAGCGGACCCGCCGAGGCCGACAAAGCGATGTACACCTCGCCTGCGCGGTCGTCGTCGGTGATAGTGATCTTGGCCTCCACGATGGTGCCCAGGTCGTAGGCGGCGCCGTCGGTGATAGTGAGCACGATGGTCTCGGCGTCGTCGTCGGCACTGTCGTCCAGCACCGTCACCGTGATGTTCGCGGTGGTGGTGTTGGCCTTCATGGCGACCTGCCCGGCGAGAGCGGCGAAGTCGTCTCCCGAGGTAGCGGTGCCAGCCACCGCGTAGGCGATGGAGAGGTCTTTGTCCCAGGCGCGGTCAAGGCTGACGGGCACCGTCACGGTCCGCTTCCCCGCGGTCTCCTCTGCGGTGTAGGCGGCGGCGCCGAACGACGCCCGGGGGCCGACGCTGTTGATGGTCAACGCCTTGGACTGGTCGTCCAGCTCTACGTGGCCGCCCGAGCCGGTGTGCTTGTATCCGGTGAGCGGCTGGCTGCCCAACTCGACGGTCACCTTCTCCGCCGCTTCGGCATGTTCGGTGTCGGCCAGCGCGGTGACCACCAAGGAGGCCTCTTGGACGGTGCCGGTCTTGTCTCCGGTCAAGGTGGCGGTCACCGCGGCTTGGCCCAGGCCGGTGCACGTCACCCCGGTGCCCGAGCAGGCGAGGGTCAGATCGCTTCCGATGGTCGCCGAGCCTCCCCGAACGAGCGGCACCGTGACCACCTCGCCGGCGGTCAGCGCCCGGCCGAGCGCCAGCGTGAAGGTGGCCGTCTCGCCCTCGTTGACCGCGGCCGGGGAGGGGCCGGTCATCGAGATCACGATGCGGTCGTCGTCGGTGACCGGCGCGGTCGCCGACGATGTGGCGCCGACGGTATACCCGCTGCCTGCGTCCAGGGTGACAGTGACCGACCCGTCGGCCTCGTCGACCTGGTCGTCCGTGATGGTGACCGTGGCAGTGGCCGTGGCGGCACCCGCCTTGACGGTGGCCGTCTTGGCGCCGGTGCCGCCCGAGGCCACGAAGTCGCCCTCCTGCGACACGGTGTAACTCACGTCGAGATCCTGGGCGGGGGCAGAGTCGGCGGTGATGGTGACCGTGGCGGTGGTGTTCGACTCGGCGTTGCCGCCTGTGCGGGCCAAAGCGATCGTGACCTCAGGTGTCGGGTCCTCGAGTTGCAGCACCGGCGACAGGGCGTAGAACGGCCGCTCCTGCGTGTTGGCCAGAGGGGCCTGGTGCAGCAGGGTCTGCCCGCCGCCGGAGTCGGCCGCCCCCTTCGACACGGTGGCGTTGCCCAACGGGAAGTTGAACGCCTCACAGGCGTTGCCCGAACCGGTCCAAGGCTCATAGGGCTGATAGTTGCTGATCGTGCCGGCTGGCACGTTGCGGGTGCCGTCCTCGCTGCGGGGATCGTCGGTGTCCCAACCCCCTGTGACGCCGCTGCCCGCCGACCAGTGGAGGTCGCACATGTCGGCGTAGTTGTTGGCCAGCCGGGCACCGTTGAGCCAATGGATGGACACCCCGGCGGTGTTACCCACCGTCTGGCTCGTCGACTGGTCGGCCCAGGTCGGCGTGTGCGTCGTCGGCGCCGAGTCGTCGGCGGTCAGGCCGTTATGCGCCCGCGCAGTGACTCCGCTGCTACCAGACGCGCTGCGCGTGCCCGCGAACACCTTGAACCACCCGGCGTAGGGCTTGATGCTGTCGTGGCCGGTGCGGGCGATGGTCCGGCGAATGAAGGCGTCGTAGACGGCAATGTCACCGGAGGTGGCGTCTCGGGCGGCGGTGGTGCGCAACAGCAGCCGGAACGAATCACCGTAGGTGATGTCGGATGGTACTAGGGCCCAGTCGTGGGGCACGATGAAATCCCAGGTTCCGCTGTCGACGATAGCGAACTCCACCAGCCCCGCATCGGAGGCGTCGACGCCGTCGGGGAGGTTCTCGACGCTCGGCGACCGCGCCCCTGCCCCGCGGTCGGGCTCGATCACGATCCAGGGCCGCATGGCGCGGCGGTTCTCCACCGCCGCGAAACGGAGCGTGGCCTCCGAGGCGCCCGCAGCGAAACGCACCGCCGGGTTCTGCGCGCTGTGCGGGCTGCTGGTGAGCAGCGTCACGCCCGCCTTATTCGCAGGCACAAGCGCCAACGTGAAGTCATCGCCGACCGTGGCGCCTTGCACCACCAGCGGAACGGTCACCGTCTCGCTGCCGACCAATGCCCGGCTGAGGGTCACGGTGACGGTCTTGGCGGCAGCGGTGCCGCCCGCGCTCTCCACCACGTCGCCGTCGTTGTTGCCTCCGCTGCCGGTGAGGGTGACCTCCACCGGCACCGCGGTCCGGAACACCGGCGACAGGCCGAAGAACGGCCCGGCGGTGAAGGCCTTTGCGGCGTTGCCGGTCGCGAACAGGTCGTGGAGCGGCCCGGCCCCCGCCCAGTATCCGATGTTCCGAACGCTCTGCGAGGGGGTGTCGCTACCCAAGGGGTGAAGCCAGGCGTTGCATCTATTGCCGGTTCCCGTCCAGGCCCGGCCGGTGGTGTGGGCTGCGCCCTTCTGATCCCTGCGGTCATCCCAAGCGGCGGGGTTGGTCTCCACAGCGGTCTTGTCGTCCCACGAGCTGTCGCAGAAGTCGACGTAATTGTCGGCGAGCTTGACGCCACCCAGCCAGTGGATCGAGGTGCCCGAGTCTCCGGCATTGGTGGAGCCGTCGGTCCACTTGCTTCCGTCCCACATGTCGTTGTGGACGCGGGCGGTGACGCCGGCGCTCTCGTTCTGCTTGCGGGTGGTGCCCAGCACCTTGAAGAAGCCGGCGTAGGGTTTGATGGCGGTGTGGCCGTTGCCGGCCGCCGCGAGGCGCACGAAATCGTCGTACACGCCGATGTCGCCCGAGGTGGCGTCACGGGTCGTCGTGGTCAGGTACATGAGCCGGAAGGACTCGCCCTGGGCCACGCTCGCCGGCTTCAACGACCAGTTGTCGGGCACCAAGATCGGCCCGGTCTCGTCGTCGATGACCGCGAAACCGACCTGCCCGGATACAGAATCGGCGACGGTCACATTGGCAGAACCCGAAATCGTGGCGGTGATGTTCGCATACGGCTGGGTGCGCTCGTCGTTGTCGACCGGCGTGAAACGGATCGTCCCGCCGATGGCGCCACTGGTGAACCGTACATTTCGCAGCACGGTGTTGGAAACACCCTGCCCGGTTTGTGAAAATCCCGTCTGGGTTGCTGGTTCGAGTTGCAATTTGTACCCGCTGGAAGGCAGCCCCTGTACACCAATAGTCAGAGTGATCGACTCGTTGCCTACCAGGGCTCGGCTCAGAGCGAAAGCAATGGTCTTGTAGCCCGTCGAATCAGTGGCGGCTTCGACCACATCGTCGTCGCTGGCCGTCATGGTGATCTCCACCGGTGGCGGGGCGCTATCCACTTCGAACACCGGCGACATGGCGTACATGTGCCGGGTCTGACTCCCGTGGGCGAAACCACAATCCAACGGTCGGACGCATTCATTCTGTCCCGTTTTCCCCCACGTAGAGCCACGAACCACGCCATTGGCCGGAGTTTTGCCAAGCGGAAAGTTCTGACTACGTAGGCACTCATGTGTGGTGCCGGTCCACACCTCGGCACCGGTGTTTGCGGTTCCGGCTTCGTTGCGGTAGTGGTTGGTGGCGTCGCTTGTGCCGGTGCGCCCCGTGTTGTCCCACTTGTCGCCGTTGCAGAAATCGAAATAGTTGTCGGCAACCTTGCTGCCGCCGCTGCTGGGTGTGCCCAGCCAGTAGATCGGCGTGCCCGCGCTGGAGGCGGAGGTTGAACCGTCCTTCCAGCTGGAGCCTTGGAACATGTCGTTGTGAATCCGGGCGTCGGTGTTGCTCCCGCCGGTGGGAGTTGTCGACCCGAACGCTTTGAAGAAACCGATGTACGGCAGCAAAGCCTCGTTGGCATCGCCAATCGTTGCCTCACGGACGAAGCGGTCGTAGTAGGCGACATCGCCTTCTAACGCCTGGGTCTTCTCGGTGGTCATGAAGAACAGCCGGAAATCGTTGCCGCCGGTGATGGCCGAGGGCTTCAGAGGCCAGTCTGCGGGAACCTTGATCGCGCCGGTCTCGTCGTCGACGATCACCGTGCTGACCGACCCTCTCAGCGTCGGTACCGGAGTAGCGTCGCTTCCCACAACTCCCACGGTCTTGAAGGAGATGTTGACGAACGGCTGCGTGCGCTTGTCGTTGTCGAGGGCCCGCAGCCTGAAAGTGGCTCCCGTCGCTCCCGCATCGAACCTCAACGCCGGGTCCTGAACGCTGAACGGGGTGGTGGTGAGCAGGCTCACGCCCTCCTGCGTCGAGGGATGCAGCTCGAAGGTGTAGTCAACGCCCGCGATGGCGCCCCCCGCCACCCTCAACGGCAGCTGAAGGAACTGGCCATTGGCCATCTGCGCATCCAGCGAAACGGTCACGGTCTTGTAAGCGGTGTCCGTGGCGCTGCCCTCGCGTATGTTGCCGTCGGTGTCGCCGCCCGAGGCCGACATCGAGACACTGATGTTCGACTGCACCTGAAACACCGGCGACATGCCGTAGAAGGGAAGCTGCATGGTGTGATCCTTGTGGCCAGAACCATCATTCAATGGGTTGGCGTTGGTACCTCTTGCACCCGGCCCCTGATGTACAGACGTCGCACCGAGCCCAGCATCTTTCGTACAGTCGTTTTTCGAACCAGTCCATACAGAAGTGGGAGTAGTGGCGGTGCCTGATTCGTCTTTCATGTGGTTGGTGACGGAAGGCATGAAGGTGTAGCGGTTGTCCCAACTTCCGTCACAGAAGTCGGCGTATCCGTCGGCAACTTTGGCGCCGTTGAGCCAGTAGATCGTAATACCGTTCTCGGTGCTGCTCGACCCGTCAGCCCACTCGCCTGCTTTCCACATTCCGGTGATCACACGGGCGTCACGGTCCGGCCGCTGAGTTTGTCCCAGGATGCTGGCGACCACTGCCATTTCGTTCACATAGGGCTGAAGGGCTTGGTGGCCGGTCGCAATCACGGTATTCCGCACGAAGTCTGTGTAGTAGGCCGGGTGATATATGGAGTTGCTTTGCCAAGCGCCGTCTGTCGTCGAGGTGAGGAACAGCAGGCGGAACTCGTCGCCGCCGCCGAGGCCCGACGGTTTGAGCGGCCAGTTGTTGGGAACGAGGAACGGCCCGGTCTCGTCGTCTATGATCGCGAACCGGCCGACCTCGCCGGACAGGTCGACGACGCCCCCCGGGAGATTGGCTACTACGGGCGTGCCCGCCTCGATGGTGATGATGCGGGCTTCGCGGAGGAAGTCGTCGACCGGGGTGAAGCGCAGGGTTGCCGTGCTGCCGCCTCCGGTGAACCGAACGGCGGGGTTCTGCGCGCTGTAGCTACCGCTGGTGAGCAGTTCCACGCCCCGCTGGCTGGTGGGTTCGAGCACGAACCGGTAGTGGGTGCCGACGGTGCCCCCGCTCACCTCGAACGGGACAATGACCGACTCGATGCCCGTCAACGCCCGGCCCAGGGTGACCGAGACGGTCTTGTAGCCGGTGTTGTCGGTGGCCCCTTCCACCATGTCGCCGTCTTTGTTCCCGCCCGTCGCCGCCACCGCAACCGTGGGCTTAGGGGCTGACTGCACATGAAACACCGGCGACAGCCCATAAAAGGGATAAAACTCAGTGGTGCCGGGGTATCCCTTATACCTCAGTGGGTGTCCATCCTGTGTACCGGCACCGAGCTCGTAGTAGGTCGTCGTCTCCGAGTGATGTCCGTGTCCCCCTAAGCCAAAGTAGTTCTGGGATCCGCAGTCCGCTGAGGTTCCTGTCGCTACTTCGCCTTCGGTCGACACCTGGCCGGCTTCGTTCTTGAGCGGGTTGAGCTGGGAGGTCCACTCGATGTCCCAGCTGCTGTCGCAGAGATCGAAGTAGTTGTCAGCGATCTTGTCGCCGGTGAGCCAGTAGATGGGGGTGCCTGAGTCTGTGGCAGTGGTCGACCCGTCCGCCCATGGGCCGGAGGGTTCGGTGTACATGGCATTGTGCTCACGAGCCGTAACGCCGGAATTGGTCGACGTTTTAGTGCCTCCAAACACCTTGATCGCCCCCGCATAGGGAGCAATGTCGGCGTGGCCGTGGTCGAGCACTGAGTTGCGCACGAACAGGTCGAAAACGCCGATGCCTTCGGGGCTGTTGGTTGGTGACAGAGGGTTGCGCTTGTCGGTGGTCACGAACAGCAGGCGGAAGTCGTCGCCCGGGCCCAGACCCGACGGCTTCAGGGGCCAGTTGTTGGGCACGATGAACGAGCCGGCGTCGTCGTCGACCACCACGAACTGCACCGGCCCGCCCGAATGGGCACCCAGCGAGGTGAGCAGGTTGCTGGAGCTCGGAGCTCGGCCGCCGCTGCCGTAGCCGATGGAGATGAAGGGCTGGGTGCGTGCGTTGTTGTCAACCGGGGTGAAGCGCAGCGTGGCCTGTTGCGCGCCGGCACCGAGCCGCACCGCGGGGTTCTGGGCGCTGTGAGGCGCCGCCGTTAGCAGGGTCACCCCGCCCTGAGGGTCCGGGTGAAGGCCGAAGGTGAAATCGGTGGTGACCGTGGCGCCCCGCACGGTGAGCGGCACCGTGACCGTCTCGCCGACGCCGAGCGCCCGGCTCAGCGCCACGGTGACCGTCTTGTGGCCGGTGGTGTCGCCAGCGCCTTCCACCACGTCGCTGGCGGTGCCCGACAGGGTGATCGTCACGGGGCTGGCGTCTTCCACCTGGAACACCGGCGAGAGGCCGTAGAACGGGTACAGGTCAGCGGCCGGGAGCAGGAAGCCATTATTGCCGCCCCAGAACGGGCCGTTCTGATCGCCGATCGTGGTGCCCTGCCCCAGCGTGGGCGTGGGGCCGCCCAGGTCGTTCCGCTCGGGGCCGCATTTGTTGCTGGTGCCGTTTCTCACCCTCGCCGCGGTGCTGGCCTGCCCGTCCTCGTGCCTGAGCGGGTTGTGCTGGGAGGTCCACTCGATGTCCCAGCGGTCGTCGCAGAAGTCGAAGTAGTTGTCGGCCACCTTGTCGCCGCCGCCGAGCCAATAGATCGGCGTGCCCGGATCGTCGGCCCCCGTCGACCCGTCAGCCCAAGGGCCGGAAGGCTCGGTGTACATGCCGTTGTGCTCGCGGGCCGTGTCGCCCGCCGCCCCCACGGCGTGGCGGGTGCCGCCGAACACCTTCACCGCACCCGCATAGGGGACGAGGCTGCGGTGGCCGTTGTCGAGCACCACGCCCCGCACGAACGCGTCGTAGTCGGCAATGTCGCTGGAGGTGGCGTTGCGCGTCGCCGAGGTGATGAACACCAGGCGGAAATCGTCACCGGCGCTGACACCCGGCGGCAGCAGCGGCCAATCGGCCGGCACCACAAAGGGGCCGCTCTCGTCGTCGACGCCCATGAACAGCACCGGCGCGCCCGTGGGCGTGCCCAGCCCGGCAGCCACACCGGTGTGGCTCGGAGCTCGGCCGCCGGCGCCGAAGCTGATGCGGTAGAGGGGCATGGTGCGCTTGCTGTCGTCGGCGGGGGTGAAGCGCAGCGTGGCGACCTGCGCGCCCGCACCGAGCCGCACCGCGGGGTTCTGAGCGCTGTGGGGGGCGCTGGTGACCAGGCTCACCCCCCGCTGGGATGCAGGATGCAGTACCAGCGCGAAGTCGTCACCGCCCTGCACAGTGAGCGGCACCGTGACCGTCTCACCGGTGCTGAGCACCCGTCCCAGCGTGACGGTGAGGGTCTTGTAGCCGCTGGTGTCGCCAGCACCCTCCACCACGTTGCCGCTGCCGTCGCCGCCGGAGGCCGCCAGCGTGATCGACACCGGAGCAGTGTCGGCCACCTGGAACACCGGCGAGAGGCCGTAGAACGGGTACAGGTCAGCGGCCGGGAGCAGGAAGCCATTATTGCCGCCCCAGAACGGGCCGTTCCGATCGCCGATCGTGGTGCCCTGCCCCAGCGTGGGCGTGGGGCCGCCCAGGTCGTTCCGCTCGGGGCCGCATTTGTTGCTGGTGCCGTTTCTCACCCTCGCCGCGGTGCTGGCCTGCCCGTCCTCGTGCCTGAGCGGGTTGTGCTGGGAGGTCCACTCGATGTCCCAGCGGTCGTCGCAGAAGTCGAAGTAGTTGTCGGCCACCTTGTCGCCGCCGCCGAGCCAATAGATCGGCGTGCCCGGATCGTCGGCCCCCGTCGACCCGTCAGCCCAAGGGCCGGAAGGCTCGGTGTACATGCCGTTGTGCTCGCGGGCCGTGTCGCCCGCCGCCCCCACGGCGTGGCGGGTGCCGCCGAACACCTTCACCGCACCCGCATAGGGGACGAGGCTGCGGTGGCCGTTGTCGAGCACCACGCCCCGCACGAACGCGTCGTAGTCGGCAATGTCGCTGGAGGTGGCGTTGCGCGTCGCCGAGGTGATGAACACCAGCCGGAAATCGTCGCCGGGGCTCAAGCCCGAGGGCAGCAGCGGCCAGTCGGCGGGCACGGTGTAGATGCCGGTCTCGTCGTCGATGACGGCGAACTGCAGCGGTGCCCCGGTGGTCTCTTTGATGCCCTGGGCGATGTTGGTGGAGCTGGGCGCGAGCGCGCCCGTGCCGTACCCGAAGCTCACCAAGGGGGCGGTTCGATCGCGGTCGTCGGTGGGGGTGAGGCGCAGCGTGGCGGACTGCGCCCCGGCGCTGAAGCGCACCGCCGGGCTGCGCAAGCTGTAGGGGGCGCCGGTGAGCAGAGTCACGCCCGTCTGGCGCAACGGGCGAAGCACGAGCGAGTACTCGGCGCCGGGTGCCGACGTCAGGGGCACGGTGACCGTTTCGTTGCCGCTGAGCGCCCGGCTGAGGGTGACCGCGACGGTCTTGAACCCCGAAGCGTCGGGGGCGCCTTCGACGACGTTGCCGTCACCGTCGCCGCCGGAGGCCGAAAGCGCCACGCTGATGTCGCTGAGATGTGTTGGATGCACCGTGGCGGTGGCGGTGCCGGCGGTGGCGCTGACCAGGTAGGGGCCGCCGGGGCGCAGCGTCACGGTCACGCTGCCGGGAGCGTTGTCGCCGCCGTCGTCTCGGGTGTGCACATACTGGGTGGCCGAGGTGTCACCGGCTTTGAACGCCACCTGCGCGTCGCCCACGTTGCCACTGCTTACGTAGCCGCCGGCCTGCGACACGGTGAGCAACACATGCAGATCGAAGTCGGCGTAGCCCTTGTCGAGGGTCACCGCGAAATCGGCGCGGTCACCCTCGACCACCGGCGTGGGGGGCGAGCCCACCGACACGGTGGCGGTGTCCTCGCGGCTGACGATGATCGTGTTGGGCACAAAGCCCTGCCCACCGACGCCGCCGGGGAAGTTGGCGGCCGGCGACGCCGCGAACAACCCGGCCGCTCCGAGTGCGACCTTGAGGTTCTCGAAGCCCTCGTCGCGTCCGTCGTCCGCCGCGGTGAGCACCAGCGTGGCCACCTGGGCGCCCGCGCCGTCGAAGCGCACCTTGGGCGTGAGGGTGACGGCGTTGCGCAGCGTGACGCCGGTGTTGACGCCGTCGCCGACCTTGAGGGTCAAGGCGATGTCGCCCGCGGTGATGTCGGTGGTGTCGCCCTGATCGCTGATGACCAGGGGGACGTCGACCTGCTCTCCGGCGACGAGTTCCCGGGGGAGCGTCACCGTGAACTCCCGGCTGCGCTGCCCGGCGGACGTGTGCTCCGCGATGCCATGAGGGAGGCCCTGAATTGCACTGTCGTCCGTTGCGCCCAAGACGACATTGAACGACTGGTCGGTGATGGCGACCTCCTGGGTTGCCGACCCGAAGCCCGGCGAACAGGACTCTTCGGGACAGACGATGAGCTGGGCCACCTCGCCCGGCTCCCAGCCGTCGTTGGCTGTTATCGAGATCTCGAAGGGCGCCTGGTTCTCGCCGTAGGGGATGAACACCGGCGGCGGTACCGCATAGTCGGCGCCGGGCGTTGCGGTGACTGTGGGGCTGGTCGGCTGTCCGGCGAAGGTGATCCGCACCGGGCCGGTGGCGCTGCCGGTGAGCACCACCCGCAGCTCTTGGGAGGCACCCTCGTCGAGAGTCAAAGAGGGCTGGGTGGCGTCGGTGCCGGCCTGCCACACCGTCACCCCGGCATCGGCGGAAGCGGGAGCCTCGTCGTCGGCGATCAGCACCCGGGTGCGGACCGGGTCCACGGTGGCCGGGTCGCCGTCGCTGTAGGGAATCGGGAAAAGGCCCACCGTGGTAGCGAGGGCGCTGTCGGCCAGATCACCCAGGTCCACCATCACGATCTCGTGGGCGTCGTCCTTGTCACCGCCTGACGTTGCCAGGCTCTGGGTGCCGGCGTCGCGGCCGGTCGAGGCGAAGGTGAGCTCGGCGGTCTGCACCGTCAGGGTGGAGTGCCCGGTGAAGCGCAGCAGCGGCTCGGCGGTGAGGCCGCCCGTCAGGCTCGCCCCGGTGCCCGAGTAGGTGATCAGAAAGTCACGGTTGCTGCGACCCGCCAAGGTGGTGCCGGTGGTGGTGGTAAGACTCAGGGGCACGTCCAGCACCTCCCCTGCCGTCAGCGGGCGGCTGATCTCCACTCCCACGGTGACCGCGGCGTGGGTGCCGCTGGAGATGGCGCCGTCGATACTGCCGCCCCCGGTGACGCTCACCTTCAGCTGATCGGGTTGGGAGATGGTGAATACGGTGGCCGGTGGGGTCTGGCCCGAGGTATAGCCGGCGGGACACGACGCGGTGGGGCACAGCGTGACGGTGACCGTCTCGTCGCCCTCGGTGGGGTCGTTGTCGGTCCGGGCGGTGAAGGTAACGGTGGTCTGCGCCGCGCCGAGCGGGATCTGCGCGTTGCGGGGCAGGCTGAAATCGCTGGCGGTGACGGTGCCCAGCGTGGCCTGAAGCGGGATGGTCACCGGGCCCAAGTGACCGTCGGCCAGCTTCACGACCAAGGTGCGCCCGGTGCCCTCGGTGACGGTGACGGCGGCGGGCAGGGCGGTGACGCCGTCGGACTCGAACCAGCTCACCGTGACGGCCGCGGCGACGCCGTCGTCGTCCTCGATGGTGAACTGCGCCGCCTCGCCCGTCGAGACGGTGCCGGAGTTGTTGTCGTCGTAGGCCACCACCCCGCCGCTGAGGTTGGTGCCGAAACCGCTGTTCGTGTCGGCGAAATCGCCGAAGGCCACCATCAGGGACTCGTCGGTCGCATCGTCGTCGCCGACATTGCGGCGCGGCGCGAACAGCAACCGGGCCGAGCCGATACCTTCGCTTCGGTCGCGGTTGCGGATCCTCAGCACCGGGGCGGCGGTGGTGGCTCCGGTGACCGTAGCGCCCGGACTCGGGGCGGTGAGATGCCATTGCCGCGCGTCCCCGCTGAGCGCCGCGCCGGTGGTGGTGGTGATCCGAAGCGGCACGTTGACCCACTCCCCGATGGCAAGGGGCCGGTTCAGCTGGACGTCAACGATGGCGCCGCCGCCCGCCGACTGCTCACGAAAGACCCCGATCGGGGCGGCGAAGCGGACCTCGGTGGTGTCGTCGTCGGCGAGCGTGAACGCGGCGACGGCCTTGCCCTGTTCAATGTTGTAGCCGGCGCCTGCCAGCAGCCTCAGCTCAAGGCGGCCGTCGGGTTCGTCGTCGCGGTCGTCGACCAGGTCGATCTGCACCTGATGGGTGGTCGTACCGCCAGAGAAGGTGTGGCGGCCGTCGCCCAGGTCGGCGTCGTTGGGGTCATGCAGGTCGCCCTCGGCGCTGACGCGGTAGTTGACGGTCACGTTGTCGGCCGTAGCGTCGGCGGTGATGGTGAACGTGGCGGCACCGGCCTCGCCCTCGGTGAGAGTGGCGGGAGTGCGGGCCACGCTCATTTTGAGAGGAGCGACCACGGTGTACACCGGCGACAGGCCGTACACCGCGTACGTGGTGGCGCCGGTGCCGCGCTTGCCCCGCAGCGGCCCCACCGCGTTGTCACCCAGCGCCCCGTAGCTGACGTCGATGGCGTCGGCGCCCCGGCTGCCCAGCAGGTGGCCGGCGGTGGCGCCGGTGCCGAACTCGATGCCCGTCCAGTGCGCCCGGTCGGCCGCGGCGGCGAGGGTCTTAGCAGCGCCGCTCTCGTCGGTGGCCGTCTCGCTGTCCCAGCTGCCGTCGTAGAAGTCGTCGGTGTCGTCGGCCACCTTGTGGGTGCCACCCGACCCGCCCAACCAAAAGATGGGCACGCTGGGATCGCTCGAGCCCATCCGGGTGTTGGCCCGTACGTCGGGGTCGTTCGCAGTGGCGACCACCGCCCGGAACCCGTCGGCGTGGCGGCGGGTGTCGGTGTGGCCCGCCAGCACGGAGACGGCTTCCCGCACATGGCGGTGATAGGCGTCGGCGCCCGCGCTGGTGCCGGCGATGGTGGACGACGTGGACAGCAGCAGGCGGAACTGCTCACCCGCTCCGACACCCGACGGCAGCAACGCCCAGTCGGTGGGCACCTCGTGAATGGGCACCCCCGGCTGATAGATGTTGACCGTCAATGTATGCGGAGCGCCGCTGAAGCCGGGGGCGATGGCCCTATACCCCTTGACCAGCGCCCCCCTGGCCTCCGATGCCGCCACGATCTCCAGCACCACAGTCTCGGTGATCTCGTCCACGCTGTCCGCCGCGGCCGCCAGCGTGAACAGCACGCTCCGCTGCCCGGTGGGGATCGTGACGTTGAACTCCTGCGTCATCGAGAGCGCAGACCCATCAGCCGCGGTGAGGGTGTAGTCGCCGGCCGCCGCGGTTGCCGAGGCGACTCTGACGGGAATGTCGAGGTCTTGTGCGTATGTCCGAGGAGAGACCGTCACCGCAATCGTGGCCGAGGCGCCTTCGGCCACCTCGATGCTGCCGCGGTTGCTGTCAATCCCGATCCACGACCCGTTGCCTCGCCGGAACCCGATTCGGCCGTCGTCGTTCTCGAGGATGGTGACGACCCCTGATCGGGGAGAGCCCAGCTCTGCATTGACCGGCTCGCTCAGCAGTAGCGAAAGGGTTTCAGAGGCCTCAACCAGACCGTCTTTCAGAAGCTGTATCTCAAACGTCTGCTCGGTGTCGTCGGGCTCGAAGTTCAGCACGCCCTCCGAAGGGCCGCTGTAGTCCGCGTTCGACGCCGGGTCCGACCCGGTGGAGGGGACGACGCGGTAAGAGACGGAGAACGGAACCAGCCCTGAGCCGTTGGTCGGATAGTCCGCCCGGACCTTAATACTCACAGGATCCCCCCCCTCGGAACCCGAAAAGGCTGACTGTTTGAATTTGATCACGGGGCGGTCGGCGGCGTCGGTGATGGTGCCGGTGGCCGACGACTTGGCAGGGTTTAGGGAGGGTGGGTTCGTGCCAGTGGGGGTGCCGAGGGTGACGGTGAAGTAGTGGTCTGCCTCGTGAACGGTGTCGTCGGTGGTGGGCACGGTGATGGTGCCGGTGGTTTGGCCCGCAGCGACGGTGATGCTGCCTGCCGCGTTGGTGAAGTCGGCGCCCGTCCCGTCCGCGCTGCCGGTGGCGATGGCCGCCGGGGCGTCTGTGCTCTCGCCACGGCCGTCCCCGAGCGTGTAGGCAATCGTGATGCCCCCCGACGGCGCCGCCTCCGGGAGGGTGACTGTGAAGACAACCGGGCTGCCTTCGGCCGCTTGAGCCGGTGCCACCGCTACGCCGCCCTCAACGATGGTCACTGTCATGGCGCCCTGCGCACCCAAGCTGTACGGGGTTTGGCCGCCGCCGGTGGGTGCCGACAGCGACATCTCGAACGATTCGTTGGGCTCGTCGGTGGAATCGACGATGGTGGTGATCGTGAACGAGGCTGTGGTCGAGCCCGCGGGCCAGGTGAGGTCGAAGCTGTGGCTGCCCGTGGTGCCGGTTGCGGTGGCGGCGGGTGAGCTGGTGAAGTCGTCACCGTAGGTGGCGGTGCGGTCGGTGATGGTCACCGTCACACCCCCGGCGGGGTTGCTGCCCGCCGTGTGGGCCACGTCGAGGGTGACGGTGACGCTCTCGGCAGTCATGTCGCCCTCGGCCACTGACACACTCGCCGCCGCGAACTGCACCGTGTCGGCGGGGTCGCTGATGTCGTCGATGGTGACACTCGCGGTGGCGGGACCGGCGAGTTCCGCCCGGGCAGCGAGGTCGCCGTGAAACTTCGCCTTGTCGGGGGTGAGGGTGACCATGTCTTCCGCCACATCCTCGTCGGCCAGGGCCTTGAGCCACACGGTGGCCAACGACGCGGGCCGCACGCCCCCCTTGGAACTGAACGACACCCGGGCCCGCTGCGGGGTGACCGTGTCCAAGCTCACGCCCTGTGCGGTCACCAGATCCAAGGTGAACTGCTCGCCGATGGCGCCGCCGCTGAAATCGATGTGATAGCCGACCGTCTCGTCGGCCACCGGGCTTACCTTGTCGGCGAGCTCAATCGTGAACTGCGCGGCCTCGGCATTGGTGGCGGCGGCTGACGCCTCCTTGGCGGTGCTGTCGGTCAGCTTGAACGTCGCCTGGGCACCGGGGTACTTGAAACCGGTGACGACGTCGGTGGAGAAGGCCTCCTCGGTGTTCCCGCCGCCGTCGGTGTAGGTGGCCCTCACCCGCAGGAGAGCACCGTCGTTCCCGCTCAACACCGTGTACGCGGCGGTGGCCGCACCCGCGCCCGTAGCCGCGACCCAGTTGGTGCCGCCGTCGCGGCTGGTCTGCCACTGGTAGGTAACCGCGCCCGGGGCCGGGTCACCGTCGGGGTCGCCGCTGACGGCGGTGACGTGCAGCTGCGAGCCCACCCGCCCGATGGCGTCGTCGCGCAACGTCACCGTGGCGGGACCCTCGTCGACGTTGGTCACCGTGATCACCACCTGCTGCTCGATGCCGGTGGCGCTGCTGTCGGCGCCGGTGGAGGTGGCCACGACGGTGAGGGTGATCTGCGAGTCGGTGAGGGCTTCGCGGTCGAGCCCGGTGCCGGTGTAGTTGATCTGGCCGTTGTTGCTGCCGATGGCGAAGCCCGCGGGCGGCGACTTCAGCGAGTAGGTCACGGCGTCGCCGTTGCGGTCCACGGCCCGCACCGGCGTGCCGACCTTGACGGCCGTGGTCGAGCCGTCGGCGTTCTCCTCGATGGTCAGATCGTCGGGAAGCGCCAGCCACTCGGCGTCCACCGGGTCGGTGGCGAGCGGCACCAGCGTGAAGGTGACCTCCGCGGGCGGGCACACCGTGGTGTCGGACAGGCTCGTGCTCTCACCGCACAAGCCACGGGTCGGCACCTCACCGCTCCCTGGGCCTGACAGAGGAGGGGCAGTGTCGCCGTAGCGGTCCTTGACGCCCTCGATGAGGCCGCTTCCGATCCTCAGCGTCACTTCAGTTGCTTCGGTGATCGCCGTGCGGGCCGCTGGTGTCAGCACGAGCGCCACCTCGCCGGGGTTGCCACCCCGAGCGTTGACGCCTGGCACAGTCAGGCCAATGGTCTGCGGACTCTGGACGGGTAGTCCGGGTGCGAGATCCGCAACGCTGCTGCTACCGGGGGTGCTGCCGATCCTCAGCCCGTCGGGGGCGCCCACCAGAGCAATCGAAGGGCCATAGTCGTCGCCCCGATACCCCAGCGCGTACCATGACGTCAGTCGTTTGCCGTCGACGCCCGTGCCCTGGAACCCGTAGTCCCGGGAGCTGAGCCGCTCTCCAGCACTGAGCTTTTTGGTGCGGGCGAACACGTAGTCTCCGCCGAGCGTTACGTCGACAAACAGCCTCCAGTAGCCGGTGGTGTTGATGTTGCCTTGCCTCTTGAAGTCGGAGACCAGGATGGTGTCGTCGCTGAGCGTCAGGGTGCCCGTCGGCGTCTCGTCGTCGAGGATCGTGGCGGGCACTTTGATCTCCGACGACTTGTCGCCGCTGATGGCGAACTTCACGTCGATGTCTTTATGGTCGAAGATGTCGTCGTCGCTTGCCGCCGCGATGGTTACCGGCTGCGCCTCGTACCACGGGTCTGCGCCGCTCGCGGGTGTGAACGTCAACGACGCCGGAGGCGCAGCCCCGGCGATGGTGATCTTGTTGTTGTCGCCGTCCACATCGATCTCCACCTTGACGTTGCCGGAGGGCGCGTTGGCCAGGCGCACGTTGACGATGGAGTTCTCGCCCTCTGTCACCTCGAGCGCCTTGGTGTCCACCACGATGCCCTGCGGGGCCTCGTCGTCGAGCAGCGTCATCGGCACCGTGTGGTCGGTGGCATGGACCACCACGCCGCCCTCGAAGTTCGACTCGAACATCGCTCCGGCGCCGCCCGCCAGCGCCACCTCGAAATGATCGTCGGCGGTGTCGCCGTCGTCGGTCGCCGCAACGACGCGCACAATGACAAGCTGCTTTTGCCGGGGAGGGGTGGAGTTATTCGCCTCGATGCGCAAGGCCGGAGCGGAGCTGCCGCCCTCGAACCCGCCAGGCGTCACACAGCAACGATCCCGTGGGGTGTACAACAGTTCAACCCGGCGGTCCGAGCCGGTGAAGAACACGTCATCGTCGGTGCCCTGCGCGCTCAAAGCGAACGCGATGTCCACCGATTCGCCGGAACGCGGCTGACGGCCCAAATCCACTTCCACAACCACACTTCGCAGGTCGCCCGAAGAGCCCTCTGCCAGCAGCATCGGGACATCGACGCTCGGAGAGTGCGCTTTCAACGACGCCACGGTCGGCTCGTCGTCGACGATGTCGACGGTCACGTCTGCGACGGTGAGGCCGCTGTAGTACGTGTCGGTGGTGGTGACGGTGTGGCTGATGGTGACATCGGCCTTCTGTGACCCGCCCGGGTTGTCGGCGCTGTTGTTGGCGCCGGAGGCCGCGGTGACGGTGACGGTCTTGGTGAGCGCCGCTCCGCTGTCCGACGGGTTGAACACCAGCGGCCCCGAGACGGTGACGACACCGTTGTCGCTGCTCGACGGCGTGATCGTCACCGCAGCCGAAGGCGCCCGATCCAGGGTGACGGTGTAGGTGTCGGTCACACCGGTGGTGTCGCCGAGCACCGTGGCATCGTCCGACTCGACGATGCCGATGTCGGCACCGGGCAACAGCTTGAAGTTGAAGTAAGCCGGGCGGCATTTGCCGACCTCGGACACGTCGTAATTCTCTTCGCAGGTGGTCTTGGTAGCCAGATTGGCGTCGTGCGCGTGGTAAGAGCCAGGTTTGCCAACGGATGTGTCCTGCCTCACGACGAGCATCCCACCGACCTTCACCGAGAAGTCCTGCTCCACACGGAAGTCGTCCATGGCAGCTTCGGTCATCCGGAACGTCACGATCGCCCATTCAGCATCCTTGCGCTCGATGCTGTGGATGCTGAGACCCGCGGGGGCGTCGTGTAGTTCGACGGACGGGCCGACGGTCACCGTGTTGCCGCCGCGTGTCACCTCCCCGCCATTGAGCGCCACATCGCTGGCAAAGACCATGCCGGGCTGGCCAGCGAACCCACTGCGGGAGTCGCCGGTACCGGCAAGTCGCAGGCCCGTGCCATAGAAGGTACCCGCAAACTGATGGGAGGAGGGATATCCGCCGTTGAATCGGATTCCCAGACTCGCTTCGAAGACATCGGCCTGGCCGACGCGGGTGAAACCCGACTTGCCGTAGCTCTGACGGCCCGGCTCGGTGAGTCCGCCGCGATTTGGTTCCGTGTCACCGCCCTTCCAGTCACCGCTTTTGCTCGCTGCCCTGGTGACCAAGCGCTCGCTCTGCACGATCGTCTTCGGGTCGTCCTCGATGAAGGTGATGGTGCCGCTGCCCGAGCCCACCACGTCCTCCTTGGCGCCCTGGAGCACGAAGCCGGTACTGGTGAGCACCGGGGCGGCCGGGTCGTTGTCGGACTCGCCTGCGGGGATGGTGACCGTGAGCTTCTCGGTGGCGTAGTCGGCGTCGTCGAGTGCGTAGAGCCGGATCTCGGCGGTCTGCGGTGCGTCGCCGCCGCTGCCGTCGAACGTCACCGTGGCGCCCGACAGCGACACCCCCGCCGTCGGCGCCAACTCGAGCCGGTAGTCGGTGCCGGCCACCAGAGCCGGGTCGCTCAAGGGCATCTGGTTGATGACGAGCGGCACGGCGAGCTGCTGTGCAGTGCTCAGCGGGCCCGAGACGTCGAGCCGGATCACCGCCGGCGACGGATCCACGAAGCTGTTCTCGGTGGCATATGTGTCGGGCACGCTCAGCGTCACCGACGTGGGGGTGGCGTCCTCAATGGCGATCTCCACCCGTGAAGCGCCGGGCACGAATCTCGCCAGCGGCACCATCTCGGCATGGTCGACTTCGATCACCAGGGTCTCGGTGTCTTCGCCACTGGAGTCGGTGGGCACGGTGAACTTGCAGTCGTAGGTGAGCGCCTTGGGCGGGTCGGGAGGAGTGGGCTGTGCGGCAACCTTGCACGGCACCGAGGCGGGGTAGTCCTCCGCAGTGATATTCGTGCCGCTGAAGGTCAACGGCACGTCGAGGTCCCAGTCGCGGGGAAGGTTGTTGGCGGGCACCGTCACCCGCAACGTGACCTCATCGCCTTCGGCAACCGTAGGCGTCGTGGTGCTGAGTCTCCAGGCGGCCTGAGGCGGTGGGGCGGTAAACCTGATGACCCCGCGAGAGGGCGACGGACAATCGGTGCTTCCGTCTATGCCGTCTTCGATGTTCCGATTGTTCGCGCAGAAGCCCGGCCTGGTTCGGGCGGAGGTCTCCACGAGCACGCCGCCGACATCGAGGACCACCGAAGGGGGGACGCGTTCGAAGATCTTCTTGAGAGCGGCGCCGGTGAAGCGCAGCCGCACGTCCGCATGTGCACTACCGGCAGTGCTCGACGTCCAGCCGGAGCCGATGCGCTTCAGCCCCAGAACCTCGACCCCGGTGTCGGGCCAGCCCACCTTCACCGCCGGGCCGATGGCCCCCACTGTCTCGGGCCCAGAACCCGAGTTGTACTCATCTGTGCACGTTCCGCCGGCCAGAGCGAGCTTGGTCGCCTCGGAGTCATTGGTATTGGAGCCCTCGAAGGCACACAGATCGGCGCCGCGGAATTGCAGTTCGCGCGGCAGCGTGATCCGCACCGGTGCGGCGAACTCGTATTTCCCGGTGCGCGAGCCATTGCTCTTCTCCTCCACCAGGGACACCACCTGAATCGGCGGCCCCCCAACGGTCAATCGCGACCGCTCGATATTGTCATTGTCCTTGACTGTCACCTGTAAGGACAGGAGCTTCAGATCGGTGGTGTACTTGCCGCCGTCGCCTGTGACCACCATGAGGCTGATCGTCGCCGAGCGATCCCCGTAGTTGTCGACGTCGTCGTCGACGGGGGCAACAGCGATCTGCGCCCCATTCTGCCAGTTGGCGGGTGCGAAGGTGAGATCCTCATGGGCACCCGGCGTGTTGTCGCCTCGCAAGTCCACAGTCGCCACGTCCGGCTTGTCCGACATGACGCGGATCGTCACCGGCTTCAGCGGTCTCGATGCCAGCGCTATGGTTCGAGTGTCGACGGCTCCCTCAGTTATTGTTCCCAGATTGGGGTTGGACGGATTCAGCGACACTCCGACTTTGTCGCTGTCGTCGTTCACCGTCACCGACACCGAGGCGATCTCCCGAGCCGACCTGTACCGGCCGCCGTCGCCTGCGGTCACCGCGTGGGTGATCGTCACCGAGCGCATGTCATCCACATTGTCGACGTCGTCGTCGACTGCCTCGACGGTGACAGTCTGCTCTTGGTTCCAGTCCGACGTCTTGAACGTGAGGGTGACGTTGTTGGCGGCTGCTGCGCTGCCCAGTTTGAGCTTGGCGGCGCCCGGGGCGGACGATGTTGCCGAGATCTTGATGTCTCTCAACGGCTTGGACTTCAGCACCACCGTGTAGGTGTCGGTTGTGCCGTCTCCGCTCTCGTTCACCTCCGTGGCCGCCGGGGTTCCCGACTCGGTGACCGTCACCCCGGAGGCGCCGTCCTTGTCCTCCAACCTGATAACCACCGTCGGTATGTCGATCCCGTTGTAGTCGGTGTCGGTGGACTCGGCGGTGTGGGTGACGTTGATGTTTTCCCGAAAGGCCAGGTTGTGGACCTTGTCGGCCACTCCGCGGACCCTGACGGCTTGTGTCAGGTGCCAGTTCGATGGCGTGAACGTGACCGCGTAAGAGCCTCTTGGCACCACGTCGGCCAGCGGGGCCGACCCTCAGCCGGTCGGAATCCGCGGATTTCGCGGTGATGACGACATCGTGCGTCGGCTGCGACCAGAGCCTGATCATGTAATTGAAGGGCCTGCCCTCGTCCAGATCGTTGGTCACGCCTGCCACCGATTTGCCGGCATGCGATACGCCCACCCTGACCTCGTCATCGTCGGTGACGGTCACGGTCACGTCCTCGATGTCCAAGCCGTCGTAGCTGGCGTCATCGGACTTCGCGGTGTGGGTGAACGTCGCCGTGCGCTTGTCGTCCGGGTTGTCGATGTCGTCGTTGCGGCCGCGGGCGGTGACCTCCTGGGCAACGTTCCAGTTCATCGGGGTGAAGGTGATCGCGTTGTCGGTTTGCGCGCCTGTCCCCGGCCCCGTCTTGACCCACACGGCGTTGGTGTCGCTGGATTGGATGCCGATCACCACGTCATGAGTCGGCTTCGTGTCCAGCACGATGGTGTATGAGGTCTCACCACTGCCGTCGGCATGGCCGCCAAACTCGCCGACACTGATCGCGTTAGTGGAAAAGGTCACACCCGCCGTCGTCTGGGCCGCAACCTCCGGCAGGGGACCGCTCAGAAGTCCGACGGGCACACCCAGCAGCACCGCCAACACCACCCCCAAAACCCGCCTCATTCAACAAACACCCAACTGCCCCCCCCCCCCCGCGTCACCGACCCAGCTGCCCGTAAGGCCTCAAGCCCATCCTCGCGCGCGGCCTACACTCACAGCACAAAGACTAGCCTCTTCTAGCCAGCCCAGATGGGAGGAACACCACGTTAACCGCCAAAACCATGGGCGAAATATCAAGGCTCCGAACACCCACAGATGGACAAAAGGGGAACATCTCAAAGCCCCTCCGGGAGATTGCACATGCGTGGGACTCTGCCGAGTAGCGCCGATCCACCATTGCCCCAGAGCTACTGGGTCTCGGTAGGAGACTTTGCGGCCGGCGAGTATCCCGGCGACCACAGTCCCCATGAGGCTGCCAAGAGGGTGCGCCGGTTGCTGGCGGCGGGGATCGACCACTTCATCGACCTGACCCACCGGGCCGACCGAATGAAGCCCTACGCCGCCATCGCCGAGACAGAGGCGGAAAAACTCGGTCACAACGTTGTGATCGAACGTCACCCGATCGTCGATGTTTCCATCCCGGATAGGCCATCTCAGATGTCCGCCATCCTCGACGCCATCGACACCGCCCTGGAGGCGGGCAAAACCGTGTATCTGCACTGCTGGGGAGGAGTCGGGCGGACCGGCACCGTGGTGGGATGTTGGCTCGTGCGACACGGGAAGACGGGGGAAGAGGCTCTCGGCCAGATTGCTCGCTGGTGGCGAAGGGTGCCCAAGTCCCGCTACCACCCCCATTCTCCGCAAACCTGGGAACAACACGACTATGTCCGTGGTTGGACTGAGCCGTCGGCCAGGAGCAACCGAGCCTGAGCCGCCGGGCGGGCCGGGCTTTTGGCCCGGGTTGGGTCCCCCGACGGCGGGAGACCATCCCTCTGCCCGTTGCCTCAGTTGGATTCCACCAGCATGGTCGGTTCGTCGGAAGACGCCGATCCGGTCGGTTCGGCTGTGGGGAGCGGCGGAGGCGGGGCGGGCTCGGGGGGCGAGGCCACCATCACGGGAACCAGGTTCTCCTCCAGCAACACCACTTCCACACCCCCCACCACATCGGACACCAGGTTGTACATGATGGCCGCCATGGTGGTCAGCCCGCAGGCCAGCACCGCCCAGGTAACGGCCAGAATGGCCGAAAGGCGGATGAACTGCTCGGTGTTGGACAACGGCGCCTCGCCTTCCTCCAACAGGGTGATCTGCACCAGAAACTCGGTGATCTGTTGGGGGATGCCCGATCGTTCCACCACCTCCCAGAACATCACCGAGGCCAACATGAAGGCAAAGGCCGCCACCAGATAGACGATGAACGAGACCTTCAGCACCGTCCAGGGATCCACCCTCCGAATGATCCTGCGGACCCGGTGAACCGAGTAGGTGGGCTGGTTCTCTAACACCACCGGGAGACTACCGGCCGGCCGGCCATCACCGGGCGCCTCGTTCAGTTCCCATTGTCGCCCGGAACGATTTCGAACGCCGACAGAGTCTCATCCTCTCCCACCTGCATGACCTTCACCCCGGTCGCATAGCGGCCTTGGACGCTCACCGACGAAACCGAGGTGCGAATCGCAATGCCCTGGGCGGAAATCAACATCACCTCTGTTTGGGGGCTCACCGCCCGGGCTCCCACCAGCACCCCTCGGGCGGCAGCCAGTTTGATGGCGATCACGCCCTGCCCCCCACGGTGCCGTGGTTTGTTTCCTTCGGTCTGAGGCAGAAACAGTTTCATCTTGGTGCGTTTGGCAAACCCTTTGGAGGTGACCAGCAACACCTCGTCGCCTTCCCGGTCCGAGCAGGCGCCCACCACCCGGTCACCCTCGGTCAGCCGCATCCCGATCACGCCGCGGGCGATTCTTCCCACCGGGCGGATATCCCCCTCGTGAAACCGAAGACCCTTGCCTTTGGCGGTGAACAGCAGCAGATCGTTTTCGCCGTTGGTGGACCGAACCGCCACCAGTTCGTCCCCAGGCGCCAGATTGATGGCGCGCAAGGTCTTGTAGGGAGAATCGTAGGCCTTGAACTCGGTCTTCTTGACCTTTCCCTGACGAGTGACCATCACCAGATACTTCACCGTCTCATAGTCACGGGTGTCGATGATGGCCTGGATGCGCTCCTCGGGCTCAATGGGCAGCACGGCGTGGGCCAGCACCCCTTTGCCGGTGCGGGCCTGGCGGGGAATCTCGTGGGCTCGCAACCGATGGACAACTCCTCGATTGGTGAAGAACAGCAGGTAGGCGTGGGCGGTGGTGTGAACCAGATGAGAAATCACGTCATCGGAGGCCAGCTTGGCCGCCTTCACCCCCCGACCTCCCCGGCCCTGGGTTCGGTAGGCCCCCGCCTTGACCGACTTCACATAGCCGCTGCGGGACACGGTGATGATCAGCTCCTCATCGGCAATCAGATCCTCAATCGACAGCTCGCCCATGTCAGGGATCAGCCTGCTGCGGCGCTCCACCGCGAAGTCTCGTTTGATGGCCTTCAGGTCCCCACGGATTATGGAACGCCGACGGGCGGGACTGGCCAGAATGCTTTCCAAGTCGGCGATGGTCACTCTCAGTTCCGCCAATTCGGCGGCCAGCTTCTCCGATTCCAGGGCCGTAAGCCGTCGCAACGGCATATCCAAGATGGCATTGGCCTGGATCTGTGACAATTCGAACCTTTGTATCAGGCGGGTCCGGGCCGTGGGCGTGTCGGGGGAGGAGCGGATCATCTCGATTATCTCGGTGATGTTGTCCACCGCAATGCACAGGCCCTCCAGAATGTGGGCCCTCGCCCTGGCCTTTTCCAGCCGGTGGCGGGTCCTTCTCTCCACCACCTCCATCTGGTGATCGAGGTAATGGCCGAGCGCTTCGGCGATCCCCAAGACGCGGGGGACCCCGTCCACCAGCGACACCATATTCACCCCGAAAGAACTCTGCAGTTGGGTGCGTTTGTAGAGCTGGTTGAGCACCACCTCGGGAACCGCATTCCGCTTCAGTTCGATTACCAGCCGGGTCCCCACCCGCGAAGAGGATTCGTTGCGGAGATCGGCGATAGTGCGAATCTCCTTCTGATTGACCAAATCGGCGATCTTCTCCAACACGCGGTCCTGGGAAACCTGGTAGGGGAGCTCGGTCACCACAATGGCGGTGCGCCCCCGGCGAATCTGCTGGGGTTCCGCCACCGCCCGGACTTTGATCGATCCCCTCCCGGTCAATAGGGCCTGCGCCACCGTGTTATTGGAAATGATTTCCCCTCCGGAGGGGAAGTCGGGGCCCTTGATGTACCGCAGCAGATCCGAACCGGGGCAGTCGGGGTTGTCCAGCAGATAGATGCAGGCATCTATCACCTCTCCCAGGTTGTGGGGAGGGACATTGGTCGCCATGCCCACTGCGATCCCCTGGGCGCCGTTGGTGAGAAGATTGGGGAAGCGGGAGGGCAACACCACCGGTTCCCGATGCTCCCCGTCGTAGTTCTCGACAAAATCCACGGTATCCTCGCCGATTCCCTCCAACATCGAGAGGGCGATGGGCGAGAGCCGGCATTCGGTGTACCGCATTTGGGCCGGGGGATCCTCGATGCTGCCGAAATTCCCCTGCGGGTCCACCAGCGGATGCCCCAAACTGAAATGCTGGCCCAAGCGGACCAACGCGTCGTAGATGGCCTGGTCCCCATGGGGATGGAATCTGGCCATCACGTCCCCCACCACCGTGGCGCACTTGCGATGTCGCCCGGTGGGGGCCAGGTTGGCCTGGCTCATGGAGTAAATGATCCGTCGCTGCACCGGCTTGAGGCCGTCCCTGACGTCGGGCAACGCCCGGGAGACGATCACGGACATCGCGTAGTCCATGAATGACTGAGACATTTCGTCGGTCAACTCGATGGCCGGTCCGCCGTAAAGCGTGGGAGTCAAGGGGGGCCGCGGCTCGTTCATACGTCCAGGAACCGAATGTCGGAGGCATGGGTGCGGATGTATTCCCGTCGAGCCGGGACATCGTCACCCATCAGAGTGCTGAACAGGTCATCGGTGTCGATGGCCCCGCCCAGGCCGTCGATCTGCACCCTGAGCAAGGTGCGGGTATCCGGGTTCATGGTGGTGTCCCACAGTTCATCGGCGTTCATCTCCCCCAGACCCTTGAAGCGGGTGGGGTTGATCCGGGGGTACTTGAGGCGCAAGGCCTCCAGTTCCTCGTCGTTCTTCAGGTAGATCACCTTGGACCCTCGCTTGACCCGGTAGAGGGGAGGTTGAGCCACATAGACGTAACCTCGTTCCAGCAGTCCCTTCATGTTGCGAAAGAGCAGGGTGAGAAGCAGGGTCCGGATGTGAGATCCGTCCACATCGGCGTCGGTCAGCAGCACCACCTTGTGGTAACGGCATCGGTCGATATCGAATTCCTCGCCCACCCCGGTCCCCATCGCGGTGATTATCGATCGCACTTCCTTGTTCATGAGAGCCTTGCCCAGCCGGGCACGCTCCACATTGAGGATCTTCCCCCGGATGGGCAGGATCGCCTGAATCCGAGAGTCGCGGGCCTGCTTGGCCGGCCCCGCCGCCGAGTCTCCCTCCACTATGAACAACTCGCTCTCCGCCGGGTCCCGGCTGGAACAGTCCACCAGCTTCCCGGGGAGACTGGTCGACTCGAGAAGGGATTTGCGGCGGGTCAACTCCCGAGCCTTGCGAGCTGCTTCCCGCGCCTTGGCGGCCCCCAGCGCCTTGGTCACTATCGCCTTGGCCTCGGGCGAGTGCTTCTCCAGCCATTCGGGCAAAGCCCGGTTCAGGGCCTTTTCCACGTAGGAGCGGATCTCGGTGTTGCCCAGCTTGGTCTTGGTCTGTCCTTCGAACTGCGGGTTTTTGACCCGGACCGACAGCACGGCGGTCAACCCCTCCCGCACGTCTTCTCCGGTGAGGTTGGAGTCCTTGTCCTTGATGAGATTCTTGCCCCGCCCAAAGTCGTTGGTGACCTTGGTGAGAGCGCGGCGGAAACCTTCTTCGTGAGTGCCGCCCTCGACGGTGCTGATGTTGTTGACGAAGGAAAGCACATTCTCCCGATACCCGGTGGTCCACTGCATGGCCAGCTCCATTTCGGCTTCCTCGTCCTGGTCGTCCACCACGATCTGTCGCTGGTTGACCGCGTCGTTCTTGCGATTGAGGTGCACCACAAAGTCCCGCAGACCTCCCTTGTAGCGAAAGGACTCGGTTTGAACCGGGTTGGTTCGCTGGTCGGTGAGGCGTATCCGCAGGTTCCGGTTGAGATAAGCCAGTTCCCTCAGGCGAGAGGCCACCGTGGTAAAGGAGAAACTGCGGGTCTCCTCAAAAATCTCGGGATCGGGCAGGAAGGTGATGGTGGTCCCCGTTCTTTCCACCTTGCGTCCCCGCGCCACAGTCCCCAATGGCTGGCCTCTCTCGAACTTCTGGGTCCACGACCGCCCCTCGCGACGGACGACTGCCTCCAATCTGGTGGAAAGGGCGTTGACCACCGAAACCCCCACCCCGTGAAGACCACCCGACACCTGGTAGGAGCCCTTCTCGAACTTCCCGCCGGCATGAAGGACGGTCAACACGGTGGTCAGCGCCGACATCTTGGTTTGGCGATGCAATCCCACCGGAATCCCTCGCCCGTTGTCGGAGACCCGTACGCCGCCGTCGGCCAGAAGGGTCACGTCAATGCGGGTGCAGTGGCCGGCCATCGCCTCGTCGATGGCATTGTCCACCACTTCCCACACCAGATGGTGCAATCCCCGGGGACCGGTGGATCCGATATACATGCTGGGGCGGCGGCGGACCGCTTCCAAACCTTCCAGGACCACGATATCCCGGGCGGAGTAACGGTCAGTGATGGTCACTTGGGGACAAACCTTTCAAAAAACAAGCGTTGGGCATCTGCGGGGACGGGCTGGGCGATGCTTTTGATCTCTCCTCCCACAGTGTAGCAGAACCGTGTGACATTTTCGGCGACTCTCGACCCCTGGCCATCTCGCAATTTAGCCTCTGACCTGGTCTTTTACTGCTCACGCCAGGAAGGCGCGACTTGAGGACGGATTCGGAGCACCACCTGGGCTCCCATGGCCGCGTTCAGTTGCTCGGCAAGGCCCGCTCCCCCGTATCGCAACAGGGTGGCATCCATCGGAGAGGCCACTTCCAGCACCAGGCAACCCTCATCCAGCACCAAGGGGCGAGCCTTGTCCCGCCACGGCCCGGACACAAGTTTCTTCCAATCCCGTCTGATTAAAAGATTGGTCGCCACCCCCGGTACTCCCATCCTCACCAGAGCCCCTTCCACCTGCCCCGCCGCTCGGATGGGCTCGCTCGGTTGGCGCCTCAACTCACTGCTCCGGGCGAGACTCTCCAAACCCGGCCTCCCACCGGCGCCCGCTGCTCATCCACCGCCGAAATAAAGATCTGGGTGGACGGCAACCATTCCACCAGCGCTTTCGCTCGCTGTTCATCGAGTTCACTGAAGACGTCATCCAAGACCAAAACCGGCTGGGACCCGGCAACCCTCTCCGCCGGTTCGTAGGCCCCCAGCCGCAGGGCCAGGGCCAAGGTGCGCTGCTCTCCCTGGCTGGCGTACAGCCGTGCGTCCCAGCCGTTGAGAGTCACAACCGGCTCATCGCGATGAAGGCCCACCGTGGTCGCCCCCACTCTGAAATCCCTGGTTCGGGACCGCACCAGAGCGGTGTGCAACCTTTCCTCCCAAGCCATCACGTCGGGGCCGGCATCGAGCGCCCCTCCCCATTCCGATCGATATTCGATAGAGACCTGTTCGTTCATTCCGGCGATGGCCGCAACGGCCTCGGCCAGAAAGGTCCTCACCTCCTCAAAAGCCCGGGCGCGGGCTGCCATCACCCGGGCGCCGGAGATCGCCAGCCGCTGGTCCCACACCTCCAATGTGATCGAATCATCCCAATCACCGGACTTCAAAAAGGCATTACGTTGACGAAGCGCTTTCTGGTATTCCACTTGATCGGCCCGCGCCACCGGACGCAATAGCGCGGCCGTCTCGTCCAGCCACTCCCTTCTCCGCGCCGGGCCTCCCTTCACCAGCTCCAGGTGCTCCGGCATGAACACCAGCATCCTGCCGGCCTTGGCCAGATCACTTATCCGGGACAGGCGACCCCCGTCCAGCAACACCCTTCGTCGCTCCCGGCGGTGAAGCAACATCTCCACGGTGTGCGGGGTGGTGGTGCCCATCTCTCCTCTCACCGAGGCCATCTCCCGACCTTCGGCGACCATGGCTTGGTCGGGGGCCTTCCGGAAGGAGGAGGCGGTGAACAGGTACCCCACCGCCTCCAGCAGGTTGGTCTTGCCCACGCCGTTGGGTCCCACCAGTAAGTTGATCCCCGATGTCGGGCCCCACCGCAACTGTGGATAGGAGCGGAACCCGGCCAGTGTCAGCCAGGCCAGCGCCATCCTACACGTTGACCGGCATCAGCAGATAGAGGAACTCGTCCTTGTCGGGATCGTCAATCACGCTGGGCTTCATTCCGTCGATAATGCGCATCCGCACCCGATCGGCTCCGGTGGCCACCACGCCGTCGGCCAGATACCGAGGGTTGAAAGCCACCGTGAGAGTGCTGGCTTCTCCCTCGAACTCTCCCTCGACGTAGTCGGTGGCCCGCCCCACGTCCTGGCGCATGACATTGATCTCCGCGCCCCCGTCGGCAATGGTCAGACGGATGGGATAGTGATCCTCGGCCACCAGCTCCATGCGGCGGATGGCCTCGAGCAGAGTGTCTCGGTCACAGATGAACTGGTTCGGGTATTGATTGGGCAACAGGGTTTCGTATTTGGGAAAATTGCCCTCGATCATCCGCAGCCTCAGCATTCCCGCCGTGGAACTGAATATCCCCTCCCGGTCGGTGAACGACACCTTGATCTGACTGGCTCCCACGGTGTTCGGCAGTTCCCGCATGCCCCGAGCCGGCAGAAGCCCGGTGGTGGACAGCCCGATTGCCGGGAGATCCCGCAGGGCGAGGCGATAGGAGTCGGTGGTGACCATCCGCAGCCGTTCGGGGGTGGACTCAAGCAACACGCCGGTCAGCACCGCTCTCCCCAGATCGGTGGAAGCGGCGGGCGTCACCTGCTTGATGGCCGCGGCCAATCCCTCGCCCTCCACCTCGGTGCCCGACCCCCCGGTGGTGGTGACTCTCGGAAAATCCTCGCTCAACTGTCGCAACGTGTACACCGGTTGGGGGTTTTCGCCCGATATCACCATCTCAGCCTGGTCCTGGGCTGCCAGTGTGACCATCCCCGGAGGCATCCGGCGAACCGCCTGGGTCAACAATCTCCCCGGAACCACGGCTTTCCCCCACTCTTCCACCTCGGCTTCGATCTCGCTTCTGACCGTCACCTCCAGATCAGTCCCCGTCACAGCCAGTCGGCCTTCGGACGCCTCGCACAAAAGGCCTTGCAACACAGGAAGCGAACTCCGGGAACCGACCGCCCGCTGTGCGCGTCCCAGCGCGTCGGCTATCTGTTCCCGGTTGGCTCGGATCTTCACAGGAGGTCCCCTTTCATAGAAATACTTTTAAATTAAAATTAGCCCGTTGTAATGGTAGGTGCTGTTGGTAGTGGACAACCGGATGCAATCACCGGACATGCTGGGTGAATCACATGTCTGTTTGTATACCGGAGAGCAGTATGCAAACGGGGTGATGCACTCCAACCCCGACTCGAACCGCAGACTTTGGTCATGAACTGTGAATAAGGTTGTAGACAGTGGTGACCTGGTTTGCGAAGCGAGGATCGCGGGAGATTTGGGAGGCAACCCGGCGGTGGGCGGAGAGAACGGTGGAGTGTTGGCGGTGGAAAACCGCACCGATCCGGGCGTAGGGAAGCCCCGTGATCTGCCGGGTGAGATACATCGCGATCTGCCGAGCCTCCGATGGCACGGGACGGCGGTTGTGGGCCAGAATTTCGTCGACGCTGGTCTCGAAGAAATCAGCACAGGTAGCGACGATGGTCTCGGGGGTCCGCGGCATGGGAGGGCGTCCGGACAGCGGCGCCAGTTGCCGGCAAACCGTCTCGGGGGTCACCGGCTGGTTGGTCAACTGGGCGTAGGCATGCAGTTGTCGCAGAGCACTCGCCAGGTCCCGGATGTTGTCGGTGATGTGTTCCGCCACCATCTGGAGCACATCGTCGCTCAACAACACCGGGCCCCGGTGGTTCAAAGCCTCCAGGATGACTAAACGGGTCTCCAAATTCGGTGAAGTGAGCTCCGCGATCAGCCCGGCCGAGACGCGGCTTCTGATGCGATCCGCCACGGCATCCAACTCTCGAGGGGAACGGTCACAACCCAGCACCACCTGGTTGCCCCCTTGGAGCAGACAGTCGAGGGTCCAATAGAACTCCTCGAGGGTCTGTTCTTTGCCCCGGAGGAACTGAAAGTCGTCCAGGATCAGCATGTCAACTTCGCGAAACCGGCGCCTGAAGGGTTGCATCCGGCGTTTGGTAACCGACTCGATGAATTCTTGGACGAAACGTTCCGAAGTGCAGTAGCGAACCCTCAAGTCGGGCTGATTCTCCTTGGCTCGGTGGGCTAATGCCAAGAGAAGATGGGTCTTGCCCAAACCGGACGCTCCGTATATGAATAGGGGGTTGTAATGGCGGCCGGGTTTCTCCGCAACGGAGGTGGCCGCGGCATGGGCCAGGAGACTGGAGGTTCCCACCTCGAAATTGTCGAACCGGTGGTGACTGGTGGGATGGCGGGAGCGGGGTGAAGGTTTGGCCTCCCGCGTGGGTAACCGGCGCTTGGACGGTCCCGGGGGTGGGGGTCGAGTGGCGGAATTGGGGTCGAAGGTAACCCGTATTCCCGACGGACCGGCTGCTCCGGCTGTCCGCACGGCCGACTCCACTTCGGCTAGGAAACGGCTCGCCACCTGGTTGGCGACAAATCGGCTGGGGGCGACCAGAAGAATCTCCGAAGAGGTGAGTTCGATGTGGAGATCTTTGAACCACCGCGACCATTCAGCCGCAGATGTGCGGGCGGTCAATACCTGGCGGAACACACTCCGGTCAATGGTGGCGGCGGTCGAGGTCAAAAGGACTCCCACGCCCGGCGATCGCGCCATCATTGGTGGATATGAAGGGGCAAACGAAAGCCTGGGCGGTTTCTTGGTGGTCGGGGTCGGGCGGCTTGGTCAGGTGGGGCGTTGCTAAGGGAAAGCGTAAAGCCGTGGCTTCGCTCACACATCCAGAGGTTGGGGTGTCTGCGGTGGGGGCTTGTCCACAGGCGAAATTGCGCCTCCGACCTGCTGGAACACTTCCTCAGGTATGCAAACGCCTTTCATGGTCCCAAGCCTCCGACCTGCGGAAATACAGTGATGTAGTTCCTACTTGCGAATTTTTCGCGATGTGGCGACCTTTTTTGCCAATAAAGGTAAGACTTTTCCCTACCTTGCTTGGCAAACTGTTCCTCGGGGAGGTCACCGAGGAGGGTTTTGCTCTGCCGAGCAGGGTTTCTGCCATATGAATGTTGGGGGAAGCTTATAGTAGGTCCTCTGCGGGCTTGACTGCCTTCGTCCTTTGCGATACCCTAAGGATGTCCCTATCCGCCCAATTTTCTTGGTGTGAAACTATGAAAAGGACCTATCAACCCAAGGTGCGCCGTCGTAAGCGTCGCCACGGATTCCGGCGCCGGATGCGTACCCGGGGGGGACGGGCAGTGCTCCGGTCCCGCCGGCAAAAGGGTCGCAAGCGTCTGGCTGCCTGATATAGCAACGTATCAGTCGCTGCGAACGAGCAAAGATTTCGACTTGGTATTCTCGCAGGGCAATCGACGTCGGGTGGGTGGCATCACGATCCATAGCAGGCCGGGCGAGCCTGATGCAGTCCGGATCGGCTTGGTGGCCAGTCGAAGGGTCGGCAAGGCCGTGGTGCGCAACCGCGTAAGACGGCGGCTGCGCGCCGCATTGGCGGAGATAGGCCGAGTGGCGGGTGGCGATTATGTGATTGTGGCCACCCGGCATGTGGTGCAGGTCCCTTACCCAACTTTGGTGGGTTGGCTCAGATCCGGGCTCGGACCGCGCTGATGATGGTTCAGGAAAAGGACGGAGTGGCAGATGTCCGGTGGATGACCAAGTGGTTGTTGAAGGCTCTGGTCTTCTATCAGAGATCGATCAGCCCGGCCTTCGGGCGGCGCTGTCGGTTCCTGCCCACCTGCTCCGAATACGCCGGCAACGCCATCGAACGGTTCGGACCGGGAAGAGGAGTCGCCATGGCGGCCCGTCGCCTGCTGCGTTGCCGGCCTTTCGGGTCGGAAGGGTACGATCCGGTGCCATCGGTTAAGGGAGAAGGCAGATCATGTTAGATCCCTGGTGGACCCTCTGGGACTTGATCAAGGAGGGGCTCGGATGGTCCTTTGCCACCGCCTACGGCCTGATACCCAACTTCGGGGTCGCCATAATTTTGGTGACTTTCGTCATCAACACCTTGCTGTTCCCGCTCACCTTAAAGCAGACGCGGTCCAGCCGGGCGATGATGGCGATCCAGCCTGAGCTGCAGCGCATTCGTCGCCAATACCGCGATGACCGCCAGGAAATGCAGCGTCGAATGACGGAACTGCAGCGAAGTCAGGGCGCCTCGCCGCTGGGTTGCCTGGGGCCGCTTTTGGTTCAATCCCCGATCCTCTTCGCCATCTTTCGGGTCCTCAATGATCCGACCGGCCTGGAGAGCGACTTCTCTCCGGTTCCTCCCGGGAGTGATTTGTGGGAGGCGATCCGGGCGGATGAGGCCACTTTCGTTGGCATGGATCTGGCTCTGGCGCCGTCGGAGGTGATCAGCACCGGAATCTGGGCCGCCGTGCCCTATCTGGTGACCATGGTGATCATGATCACCATTCAATATATCCAGCAGTGGTACACCCAACGTGACCAGGTGTCGGTGGCGGGCGGGGAACGCCAGCAACGGCAGATGCAGATGTTCACCCGCATCATGCCTCTGTTCCTGGGTTTCATCTCCTGGAATTTCCCCGCCGGGCTGTTGCTTTACTGGACGACTTCCAACTCGGTCCGCCTGGGACAGCAGATCACCATAAACTGGATAGACGGGCGACCTGAGCCGCCCGCGCCGTTGGGCAAAGAGGACAAACCGGATTCGGGAGGATCGGCGTCCGCCTCTCCGCCGCAAGCCCACTCGGCCAAAAAATCACGGAGGAGGAAGAGGAGAAACTGATTATGGAACTAGTGGAAATAAGAGCCCGAACCCTGGAGCTGGCCGAACAGACTGCTCTGGAGGAACTCGGCGTCAAAGAACGCGAACAAGTGGAGTGGGAGATACTGCAGGAACCCTCCCGGGGGTTTTTGGGGGTGGGTAGGCAAGACGCCATCGTAAGGGCCAAGCGCAAGCCGGCCCGCGGCGGCCGAGGGCGAGGGAAAAAGGGCACGGCCCGCGGCAAGCGCAAGCCGGCCCGCGAGACTGCCCAAGGGTCACGCCAAAAACAGGGGAGAAATCCCAACCGAGGGGCAAGATCGGGCAGGGGCCCGGCGAAGGGTACGCCGGGAGGCAAGCCTTCCAAGAAGAAGGCCGAGCCTTCGAAAAAGCGCGAGGCTTCTTTGGAAAAACAGGCCGAAGCGACCGAGGGATTCCTAACCGGTCTCCTGCAGGCGATTGAGGTGCCCGGCAAGGTCGAAACCCGATCCGAGGAGAATCTGATTGTGGCGGAGATTGTGGGAGACGAGGCGGAAATGCTGGTGGGCACCCACGGAGGAGGCATTGAGGCGCTGCACACGATCACCAAATCGGTGATCAAACGTAAGACCTCGGGCAGCGCCCGACTACGCCTTGATGTTTCCGGTTACGGACACCGCCGACGGGAGGCCCTGACGATCTATGCCACCGGGCTGGTGGAGCAAGTTCAGGCAGAAGGTGGGGAATTGATGCTGGAGCCGATGAACGCGGCCGACCGAAAGGTGATCCACGATACCGTTGCTGAGCATGATAACGTGCGATCCTTCTCCGAGGGCGAGGCGCCCCATCGTTACGTGGTGTTAGCCAACGTAGAATAGCCTGAATACCCCCCGCGGGGGCGCCCGGCCGAGCTTGGTCGCCGGATAGTCCGGGTTAGCGGGTGAGCTTGGAGAACACCCGCTGCAGATCATCGATGGAATGGAAAGCTACCTTTAGGCTTCCCTTCTGATCCCGATAGTTGATGGAGACTGGGAGGCCCAGTTGGTCGGCGAGGCGGGTTTCCAACTCCACTATCTCGGCGGGGCGGATTCCTCGGACGGGCCGTGCGGACCTTTTCCGGGGTGTCCTGGCCTTCGCCGCGTCTTCAACTTGACGGACGGTCCACCCTTCGGCCACCGCCCGTTTGGCGATGTGAGTTGCATATTTGGGATCGGATACGGCGAGGAGCGCCCGAGCGTGGCCGGAGGTTAATTGTCCGGTTTCCAGCAGGGTGCGGATGGCGGGAGGAAGGCGGAGCAACCTGATGCTGTTGGCCACCGTGGCGCGCCCCTTGCCCACCCGATGAGCTATGTCCTGTTGGGTCAAATCGTGTTCATCCATCAGAGCCTTGTAGGCAGTGGCTTCTTCCAGGGGTGTCAGATCCTCACGTTGGAGGTTCTCGACCAAGGCCTGTACCAGCGACCCGGTGTCATCCGCTCGCCGAAGCAGAGCGGGCACCGTCTCCAGTCCGGCCATCTGGGCCGCTCGCCAACGACGTTCCCCCGAAATCAGGACATAGCCGCGGTCGTCCTCCTGCACCACCACGGGTTGCAACAGGCCGACTTCGATAATGGATCGGGACAGGCCTCGTAGAGCGGCTTCGTCGTAATGGGTGCGAGGCTGGGCCGGATTGGGGCGGATCATATGAACCGGTAGTTCCCGATAGGGCGAGTCGTCCGACGGCTCTGCGGTTGGTATGAGACTGCTCAAGCCCCGGCCCAAGCCTCCGCGGCGGGTATTCATCGGTGGTCAACTCCTCGGGATCGGAGCCGGGTGCGCAGTTCTTCGGCGAGTCTCCGGTAGGCGATTGCCCCTCGGTTCATGCGATCGAAAACCTCAATGGGCTCTCCGAAGGACGCGGCTTCGGCCAAACGCACCCGGCGAGGGATGTAGGTGCCAAAAACGGTGTCGCCGAAATGGCTTTTGACCTGGGCGGAGACCTCTCTGGACAGGCGGGTTCGGCCGTCCATCATGGTAAGTAACACCCCCACCAATTCCAGAGTGGGGTTCAGCGCCGACCTGACCATATTGATGGTGCGGTGTAATTCCACCAAACCGTCGAGAGCATATTGCTCACATTGCATGGGGATTATCACGTACCGGGCGGCAGCCAGAGCATTGACGGTCAGCAGCCCCAAAGAAGGGGGGCAATCAATCAGTATGTAGGAGTATCGCCCGTCCAAGCTTCGCAGGGAGTTGCGCAACACCTGTTCTCGCGCCAAAAGGGGCACCAGCTCGATGGCTGCGTCGGCCAGGTCGCGGCTTGAGGGGAGAATGTAGAGGTTGCGGACCGCGGTGGGTTCGATGGCGTCCTCGATGTTGGCGTCCTTCAGGAGCACGTCGTAGATGGAAAACTCGATCTCATCTTGATTGAGGCCCAAACCGGACGTGGCGTTGGCTTGCGGGTCCAAATCCAACACCAAGACGGATTCATCGGGGCCGGCGAGCGCGGCTCCGAGATTAACGGAGGTGGTGGTTTTTCCGACCCCACCCTTTTGGTTGGTGAGTGCTATCAACGCAGAGGAGATCATGTGCTGTCCATGCTAAGGAGCCAAACCGGGTAACCCATGATACTTTTGGGGACTCCGGTGACGCGGTAATCAGGCGCCAGGGGGCGCGATCGGCGAGACCCCCCCACCACCGCCCGGCCCGAGGGGGCGAGCAACCGGCCGAGGTCTTTGCGTAGGGAGGTAGGCGAGGCTACCCCGCGACTGACAATCAACTCGCACCGGGTGGTCCACTCTTCTATTTGGAGAGAGACGACCTGCACGTTTGCCAACCCCAGCATGCGAACCGCGCGGCGAGCGAGATCGGCGCGGCGGGTGGATCTCTCCAGAAGAATCACCCGGGCCGCGGGCCAGCTGACGGCCAACGGAAGGCCAGGTAGACCCACACCTGCTCCCAAATCCAACACCGAAGCGGGTGGGGAGGGTCGATCCCAGGCGAAGGCGAACAGCAGGGAGTCCGCGATGTGTCGTGAATAGACCACGGGACCCTCCGAGGGGCCGATACCGCCGGCGGGGATGGCCTCCGTAACCAGCCAGGTGGCGAAGGCGGTGAGTTGCTCCTCTTGGAATGCATCAAGGGCAATCCCCGCCCATGTTGCCGCCCGCCTCACAACGGAGAGAGACGTTTCCTCCCCTGCGGGATGGGGTTTCATGTGAAACACCGCCCCGGTGGAGACGTCGATGCCGGGAAGTGGGGGCGTTTCACGTGAAACATCAGGGCGTCCCTAAGCGGGGAAGGCGCGGGGCGACTGGGCCAATCGCTCAGGACGCTTATCCGAGACTCCCCTCCGCGGCAAGTAACCGGTGTCACGTCTTGGTTCCGCAATACCCGCAATACCCGCGATTCGGCAACAACTTATGTCCCGCGCGTGGCGAAGAAGTGTTCCAAGCCGCTCACCGCACGGTCGCCGGTCGTCCCCCCCAACTCCCGGGCCGCCACCACCACTGCCGGGGAACGGGTGTCCTTGAGGATGGCGGTGGCCTGACCTTCGGTCGTCAGCGACATGACTTCGGCCAAACATTCGGCGATCAGTTTGCCGGCCACGCTGTAGCTGCGCGGCGAGGCGAAATAGCTGATGACGCCGGGCGTCTGCTCGGTCAACTGGAAGGATATGATCACATCGGCGCCCATGCGATTGGCGCGGCGGGCGCGTACCCTTTCGGGAAAGACGCTGTCCATCCCCCGGGACAGAATCGGGGTCCCGCCCCGCTGTTGCAGAGCAACCGAGGCGGCCGCGGCTGCCTCCCAACTCGCCGCCGCCTCTTGCTGGGTGCGACAGGCGGGGTCGAAATAAACCCGGGCGCCCACCATGGTGGAGGGCCGGGAGCGGAGCCACTCCCGTTCTCTCAGCACCACCCGGCCCGCTCTCATGGTCCCGCGGGCCACCAGCCGCAATTCGGTGATGACTTCCGGACCGGAGATCCCGTCTATCCCCAGGCCCCGGTTAAGTTGGAAATCCCGTAGCCCCCGTTCAGTTTGGGGGCCGAATATCCCATCCGGCTTGCCGGCATCGAAACCCAGGGCATCGAGGCGGCTTTGGAGTTCGGCGACGTCATCTCCCCGCAGCATGGGCCGTCGCAGGAACAGCAGGCGGTCACCCAGCCGGTATCCGGCTTCATACAAGGCTCTCCAGCAGTCCTGGCCGACTACGCCGTCGACCGGCAGGCCCCGGCTGTTCTGAAACGAGTGGACCGCAGCCAGAGTGGCCTCCCCAAACTCTCCGGTCGGGTCGCGTTCGCAGTTGTGACCCAGGGCTGAAAGGCGTTCCTGTATATCTCGCACCCCCTCCCCGGTACTGCCTAACTGAAAACGGCGCATCTGACACCCTGCTGATTGTGGAAAGGCCAGCCCTTCCCCTGGTCAGGATAGAGCCAAATCCTCAGGGGATACCCTAACCCGCTAATGGTTGCTCAAAGGTGCTCTTGGATGTTCTTGTAAATCCAGGCCTTGGGTCGGGCTCCAACAATGCGCTGGACTTCCAAGCCGTTCTTGAACAGGATGATGGTGGGAATACTCATCACGCCGTAACTGGCGGGCGTCTGAGGATTCTCGTCGATGTTCAGTTTGGCAACGGTCAGTTGGTCGGGATGCTCGGACGCCAAGGCCTCGAGGTGAGGGGCGACCAGCCGACAGGGCCCGCACCATTCGGCCCAGAAGTCGACCAGCACCGGACGGTCGCCGGAGACGACGTCCTGAAAGTTCTGGTCGGTGATGGTTAGCAGATTGGTCGCCATCTGAATGTTCGTTCCTTTCTCAACTAGCGACCGGGCCTTAGGACAGCCCGAGGATGTTCTGAAGATAGTGGTCGGCATCCAACGCGGCCTGACACCCGGTGCCCGCCGCGGTGACTGCTTGACGATAAACGGAATCCGCCACGTCCCCGGCCGCGAATACGCCGGGGACGGAGGTGGCGGTCCTACCCGGTGTGGGTAGCGCCACATAGCCCCGTTCATCCAAATCCATCCACTCACGGAACAAGTCCGTGTTGGGACGATGGCCGATAGCCACGAAGACTCCGTCGACGGGCCGGCGTTGAACAGAACCGGTCACGGTGTCGATCAGGGTTGCACCAGTGACAGACTGGTCTCCGTGTATCTCCCCGACAACCGTGTTCCAGTTCACTCTGATCTTGGGGTTGGCCAATGCCCGCCGGGTCATAATGGCCGAGGCTCTGAATTCGTCTCTGCGATGAACGATGGTCACCGACGATGCGAATTTGGTGAGGAACAGGGACTCCTCCATGGAAGAGTCGCCTCCCCCCACCACCAGCAGGTCCTTGTCCTTGAAAAAGAAGCCGTCACATGTGGCGCAGGCGGAGACTCCCCGTCCGGTGAGGCGTTCTTCGCCGGGAATCCCCAGCCATTTGGCGCTGGCGCCGGTCGCAACGATCACCGTATGAGCCTGATGGATCACGCCGTCGGCCGTGATTCGATGCAGCGGACCGGAAAAATCGACCGAAGTGGCGTCTTGGGTCACCACAAGCGCGCCGAACCGCTCCGCCTGTTCCCGGAATTTCTCCATGATGTCGGGTCCCAGGATTCCTTCGGGGAAACCGGGGTAGTTTTCCACATCGGTGGTGATCATCAACTGACCACCCGGAGAGCTTCCCTCCAACACCAACGGCGCCAATTCGGCGCGGGCCGCGTAGAGCGCGGCGGTGTAACCGGCTGGTCCTCCACCGATTATCAAGACCTTGTGCGCCTCGTTCACTTGCCACCTTGGGAGCCTGCGGTTCTTCTATTCCATATCAACAAACCGGCAACCAAAAATAGTCCTCCCAGCAGGGTCGAGGCGCCGGCGGGACCGAGCCAAGCCGCCACGACGCGGCGCAAGGCAATCAGGAGAAACACCATGCCGATCGAGGCGAGCGTGATCAATACCGCCAGGAGCCGCGTCAGCCGGATCCAGTTTTCCAACCGATCGGCCGTGACAGCCCTGACTCGAGTGGCGGTGGACTCCAACACATCGGCAAAACGCGTCGGGAGGTCATTTAGAGGCATGGTTCCCCAAGAAGGCTAGCGCGCCCCGGGCCCTGCCAATGCCCGCTGCCGGTGGGTGTTGGCGGTCGTTATATATGCTAATCCAGCGTTCAACCCCAAAAACGCACCTCGGCAATGGAGGTCGAATAGTTCTCAGGACCCACATACGGCAACTCGGTGAACCAGACCAGCCACGCTCCGGGCGGACGGTCCGGCAAGGTGAGAAAGAAGGCCCCCGATGTGATCTGGCCGGCCGCCACCGGCTCCCAATCGCGCAACGAAGCGGCGGAGTTCGCGGCCCAGGATATGGTGTAAACCGTCCCCGGGGTTATTCCAACCAGCTCGAGACGGCGCGCCCCCTCCGGCGGAATCGCCATCAGGCCGACCCCGGCCTTGATCAAGGAGAGGGGGTCGTAATAGCGTTCAGTCCTCCATGTGGTCTCCCGATCCCCATCCACCAGCCGGTCGAGTCGGTGATCCATCTCCCCGCCCCCTCCGTAGGGATCGAAGGTGGCCACCTCGGGAGCGCTCAGAAGCCGTAGCCGCGGCATGGTGAGCACCGGCGCCGCCGGTGCGGTGGTGGCCGGTGTGGGAGAGGTGGTCGACGGCGAAGAAATGGTGACGGGTGGTGGGGGGATGGTGGTGGACGCGATGGTGGTGGGGACCGTGGGCAAAGCGACGTTCGCTCCGGAAGGAAGCACATTGCCCACCGCCACCAGCCCGATGGCGACGGCAGTCAAAGCGGCGGCGGTCCATAAGGCAGTTTGTGATGAAGCCCGGGCGGTCTTGAGGGGCGGCGGAGTGGGCTCGGGGATCGAATAGAGCAGCCCGGCCAACTGGGAGGCATCCAATTCCCCGCGGGCGGCTTCGGCGAAGATGTGATCGAAGGTGGGTGAGATGCCGTCCACCAACTCCGAGAGCGGCAAACCCCGGGACGGCCCACCGAGCACCCACTCCTCCAAGGCGTCAACCAGTTGGACGACATCGGCGGTGAAGTCACTGTTCGCGCGAGGGAAGCCCACCCCTCCGAGCTTGGCCGGATGGTCCAGGGAGTAATAGATGGAGCTGGGGCTTATCCCTCCGTGGACCACCCCCGCTTCATGGAGGGTGGTCAGGGCGCTGGCCAGGCCGGCGGCGTTGATTTGAAATTGGAGGGGGTCCGGCTGGGCTCCGGCCGCCTGCCGGTTGGAAAGGGCGGTCCCGCCGGTCCACTCATAGGCGGCAAACACTCCGCCGGGAACGGAGCCGGCATCGTAGACCGAGAGCAGGTGGTGGTGAAAGGCAGCCGTTGATCGCCGCACGGCTGCCAGGTATTCCTCTCGAAGCTCCGAAGACGTCTCCGGGCCGATCACTCGAATCTGCACCGGCCGATCCAAGACCGTGTCGGTGGCCAACCATTCCTCAACGCCCTGGTTGCGGCCAAGACGAACTTCGAGGCGATAGCGGTCTGGGAGGGGAGGCGGCATGAGAGTTCGCCGTCGAAGAATATCCCCTGCTCGGAAAACCCGGGGCGCGATCGGGTTTACTATCGGCTCCGACTGTGAAGGTTCTCTACTCAACCCACCCCGCCTTTGTTCGGCACAACGCCGGAGCTCACCATCCCGAGCGGCCCGAGCGCCTGCGGGCCGTGCAGGAAGGGGTGGAAGGAGCAGGCCTTCCGATTTCGGAGGTGGAGCCACCGCAAGCCGACGAAGATCTGCTGAGGCTGGCTCATACCCCGGCCTATATCTCGCATGTGCGGCAGGTGATTGCCCGGGGAGGTGGCCGATTCGACCCGGACACCGCGGCTGGGGCCGAGTCCTGGGAAGCTGCCGTTCGAGCCGCGGGGGCCGGGCCTCATGCGGCGCGGCTCCTGGAAAGGGAGGCGGACTGCACCGCGTTGCTGGCGGTTAGGCCTCCCGGCCATCATGCTCTGGCGGATCGGGCCATGGGTTTCTGCCTGTTCAACAACGTGGCCATCACCGCCCGTCACCTTCGGGGTCGAGGCGCCCGGGTGGCGATCGTGGATTGGGATGTGCATCACGGCAACGGGACGGATGCCGAGTTTGCAGCCGATCCGGAGGTGTTCTACATAAGCGCCCACCAGTGGCCCTACTACCCGGGCACCGGGGCTTTGGACGAGATTGGGTCAGGTCCGGGGAGGGGGTACACCATCAATGCCGCCTGGCCACAGGCAGCCGGAGGGGATGTCTACCGGAGACTGTTCGTGGAGATGCTGACCCCGCGCCTGCGCCGCTACGCTCCCGACTGGATTCTGATTAGCTGTGGGTTCGACGCCCACCACCTCGATCCCCTGGCAGGGCTGCGCCTTACCGCGGCCGACTACCACTTCATGGCCTCCCAACTTCGGGAGATCCTTCCACCCAATCGGATCTTGACCTTCTTGGAAGGGGGGTACCATCTGGACGCCATCACCCGCTCCACCCGGGCGACGCTTCGGGGACTGGCGGGGGAACCCTTTGATGGAGCCTCTTCCTCGTTCTCCTCTTCCGCCCGAGTCCACGGCGTGTTCGACATGCTGGTGGGCATACACGGCAAGGCCCCGGGGTGAAGCTGATAATCCGCATCGGATCTCCGGAGCGTTCCGACCAGAATTGAGCAGGTGATCCCCCAAAGACTCTCGTGGTTACTGGATGCGGGGCAGATTCCCGGCCAGTTGGGCCTGCGCTTTGCCCGGCGCGGCCACCTTCTATATCTGGTGGGCGGCACGGTGCGGGACGCCTTTATGGGGAGGGGCGGCCCTGACACAGGCGGGGAGTTCGACCTTGCCACCGATGCTCGCCCTCCGACCATTAAGGCCATCTTGGGAGACTGGGCGGAAGGGATCCACACCACCGGGGAGACCTACGGCACGGTGGCGGGCGTCAAGGCCGGCCAGGTTTTTGAGATAACCACCTTCCGACAGGACGTGTACCGAAGCGACAGTCGCCACCCGCAGGTGACATTCTCCGACACCATCGAGGAAGACCTGGAGCGGCGGGACTTTACGGTCAACGCCCTGGCCATCAAAGTGCCGGAGGCTCAGATGGTGGATCCCTTTGGTGGGCTGGGGGATCTCGCCCGACGGGTTCTCCGCACGCCCTCCTCTCCCGAGAGGACCTTCGCTGACGACCCACTGAGAATGCTTCGCCTGTTTCGGTTTTGGGCTTCGCTGGAGTTTGAGCCGGCCGAGCCCACTCTTCGGGCGGTGACCGCCATGGCCCAACGCCTGAGCATCGTTTCGGCAGAGAGGATCAGGGACGAACTCAACAAGCTGATAACCTCCCCCCGTCCCGCCCGGGCGCTCATGGGGCTGGTGCAGTCGGGCCTGGCCGAGCAATTCCTGCCCGAATTGGCGGGCCTGCGGATGGCGCAGGATCCGAAGCATCGCCACAAGGACGTGCTGGCGCACAGTCTGGCGGTGGTGGAGAAGTCCTCTCCCCGGCTGCGGTTGCGGCTGGCCTGTTTGCTGCATGACATCGGGAAGCCCGCTACCCGCCGGTTCGGGCCGAAGGGCGCCAGTTTTCATCATCATGAAGTGGTGGGCGCCCGGCTGGCGCGGCAGCGCCTGGAGGAACTTCGTTATCCGAGGGCGATGATTGACGACGTTGCCCGGCTGGTGGAATTGCATCTGCGGCCCCACACCCTCAAGATGGGCTGGGCCGACTCGGCGGTCCGACGGTATGTGCGAGACGCCGGTCCCTTGCTGACGGACCTCAACGAGTTGGTGCGTTGCGATGTCACGACGGTCAACCAACGCCGGGCCGGGGCTATCCAAAACCGGCTAGATCGTTTGGAGGAACGGATTGTCGAACTCAGAAAGCAGGAGGACCTCGATCGGCTGCGCGCCCCGGTGAACGGCCATCAGATCATGTCCTACCTGGGGATCCCTCCCGGACCTCCGGTGGGCGAGATCATGGGCATTCTGCTGGAGCGTCGCATTGACCAGGGACCTTATCCGGTTTCCGAAGCGCTGGAGACAGCCCGACAGTGGGCGATCAGCCAAGGTTGGGACGATCCCGGCCCCCCTGCTCCCCCATCAACGTAAGCTCTGCCGCTGGTGAGGCCGCCCGCCGCGCCGGGCAGGCCGGGAACGACGGGCATGCGCCGAATATGCGAATATGCGCAATTCCGCCTCGGGCTCGGGGCTATAATGAGCAGATCATGAGAACGGATGACAGCTAGATGGGCATCACCGCCGCGGTAGTTGGCGCTTCCGGTTATGCGGGCGGGGAGTTGGTCAGGTTGTTGGACGCCCATCCGGTGTTCGAGTTGACCTGGCTGGGGGCCCATTCCCGGGCGGGCGAGACCCTGAGGGAGGTCCATCCTCACCTCGGCGGCGGGGATCGGCGGCTGGCCCTCACCGACCCCGAGGCCATTCCGGCGGTGGAAGCGGCGTTTTTGGCCCTGCCGCACGGCGCCTCCTACCAACTGGGCCACCAGCTGGCGGAACGGGGGGCGGCGGTGTTCGATTTGGGGTCCGACTACCGATTTGACACCGAGTCCCGTTATCAAAGTGCTTACGGCGCCCCCCATCCGGCCGCTGATCGGTTGGGGGATTGGCGTTATGGCCTGCCGGAACTCTTCGACCTGGATGGGGCGCGGAGGGTGGCCCTGCCCGGCTGCTATCCCACCGCGGTGCTCCTGGCCGCGGCGCCGCTGCTGATGGCCGGTTTGGCCACCGGCCCGGTGGTGGCCGATTGCCTATCGGGCGTATCCGGGGCCGGACGGTCCCTGCGGCCCGAGTTGCTGTTCGGGCAGGTGGCCGAAGGAGCCTCGGCCTACGGGATCACCACCCATCGCCATCGTCCCGAGATGGAGATGGGGATGGAAATGGCCGGAGTGCCCACCACCGTGACTTTTACCCCGCATCTTCTCCCTATTCAGCGAGGCATGTTGGCCACCATTACCATGCCGGCCGCCCACCCGGACGTAGAACGGGCCGATCTGCTCGCCGGGTTGGGAAAGGTCTATGAGGGACGAACCCTGGTCGAGGTGGTGGACGTTCCCCCCAAAACCCGGTGGGTGGCGGGGTCGTCTCGGGCGATGGTCACGGCTTTCCACGATGCCCACTCCGAGATGGTGATCGCCCAAGCGGCGCTGGACAACCTCTTGAAGGGCGCCGCCGGGCAGGGTGTTCAGGCCGCCAATCTGGCGTTTGGCCTAAAAGAGGCGACCGGCCTTGATGTAACCGGATGGATGCCATGAGCATTACGTTCCCCAGAGGATTTCGGGCTTCGGCCACCGCGGCGGGAATCAAGCCCTCCGGAGGCTTGGATTTGAGCCTGGTGTTGGCGACCGAACCGGTTTCTGCGGCGGCCGTGTTTACTCAGAACGCCGTAGCCGCCCCTCCGGTTCACCTGTCCCGCCGTCATATGCGGATTTCTGAAGGCCGAATCCGGGGAGTGATCCTCAACTCCGGCTGTGCCAACGCCGCCACCGGAGAGCGCGGCGCCCAGGCCGCCCGGGAGATGGCCGCCGCGGTGGGCGAGGCGATCGACTGCCGGCCGGCCGAGATACTGGTCTGCTCCACCGGACCGATTGGGCCCCACTTGCCGATGGACAAGATCGTCCCCGCCATTCCCAAACTGGCTCGGAGCGTTGAGAACACCCCGGAGGCCGGCGGGAGGGCCGCCGACGGGATTCTCACCACCGACACCTTTCGCAAGGAAGCAAGCACGGACGGACCCTTCCGGGTGGGAGGGATGGCCAAGGGGGCAGGGATGATCCGCCCCAAGATGGCCACCATGTTGGCCGTGATCACCACCGATGCCCGCGTTCGCCCCGGACGGTTGCAGGAGGCCCTCGGCCAGGTGGCGGACGAAACCTTCAACAGCATCAACATCGATGGCTGCGAGTCCACCAACGACACGGTGATTCTGATGGCGTCGGGCGCTTCGGGGGTGGAGCCATCCGTGGAGGAATTGATGCGGGGAGTCCGGCCGGTCTGCGCCGGCCTGGCCCGCGACATCGTCGTTGACGCCGAGGAATCCACCCGGGTGATCACCCTCAGGGTCCGGGGCGCCTCAGACCACGGCTCGGCCCGCGCAATGGGAATGGCGATCGCCGACTCCGATCTGGTTCGCTGCTCCTTTTATGGAGGGGATCCCAACTGGGGGCGGCTGGCGGCGGCGTTGGGCGCCTGCGGGGAGTCAGTGGACCCCACCCGGATCGGCCTTGCCTATCAGGGGATCCCGGTGGCTTCGGAAGGGATGTTCACCGGTGCGGATTTGGCAGCGGTCAAAGCCCGACTGAAAGAAGATTTCACAGTGGATATCACGGTGGGGGATGGACCGGGCGCCGCCGAGATCCTCACCTGCGACCTCACGCCCGGGTATGTCACCTACAACGGGGAGCCGTCATGAGCACCGGACACAGCCGTCCCACCCGCCTCAAGCCGCGGATCGCCACTTCAATGGGAAAGGCGGCCATTCTGATGGAGGCCCTACCCTACATTCGGCGTTTTGCCGGGACCACGGTGGTGGTCAAATACGGTGGCTCGGCGATGGATGACCCCGCGTTCGCCACCTCCTTCGCCCGGGATGTGGCCCTGTTGTCTCAGGTGGGGATCAAAGTGGTGGTGGTCCACGGCGGCGGACCCCAGATCACCGCCGCCATGAAGCGGGAGGGCATCGCTCCCACCTGGGTGGACGGCCTGAGGGTGACCAGCCGGCACACCATGGAGTTGGTCCGCCGGGTGCTGGGGGGAGAGGTCAACGGGGAGATAACCCGACTCTTGGCAGGAAACGGCGCCCGGGCGGTGGGCCTGAACGGGGTCGATACCCAAATGCTTCGGTGCCGGCAGCTGGACGACCGGCTGGGAAGGGTGGGGCAGCTGGTTGAGGTCAACCCGGATCTGGTGAATCACCTCCTGGAGGCGGGGATGACGCCGGTGGTGGCCCCGCTCGGCCTGGGGGTGGACGGAGAGGTGTACAACCTGAACGCCGACACTGTGGCAGGCGCCCTGGCGGCTGCGCTGGAGGCTCAGAAGCTGGTGTTCCTCACCGATGTGGAGGGGGTCTACCGCAACACCGACGATGCCAGTTCTCTGATTTCCCGTATGACGCTGGCCGAACTGGCCTTTGTTGTGGACCGTTTCCGGGGAGGGATGCTCCCCAAGTTGCGGGCGGTGGTGGCGGCCATGAAGGACGGCGTTGATCAAGCCCACATCTTGGATGGAAGGGTCCAGCATGCACTGTTGTTGGAGATGTTCACTCCCGAAGGGATCGGGACCATGATCGTTCATCACGAGGAGGGATCGCGATGACCTGGGTGGAAACGGCCGATCGGACTTTGATCCCGGCCTATGGAAGGACGCCGGTTATGTTCGCCCGGGGAGAGGGGGTCTGGCTGTATGACCACCAGGACCGGGCCTACCTGGATTGCCTGACCGGTCTGGCGGTGGTGGCGGTGGGTCACGCCAACGCGCGGGTGGCCGGGGCCGTCTTCGGGCAGATTTCCAAACTGGTGCACGTCTCCAACCTGTTCTACACCGAGCCCATGACCACCCTGGCAGCCCGTCTCACCCGGCTCGCCGGGTTGGATCGGGTGTTCTTTGCCAACTGTGGGGCCACCGCCAATGAGACGGCGATCAAACTGGCCCGGCGCTTCGCCCAAACCAAACACGGACCGGAACGCTTCGAAGTGGTTTCTCTGCTCGATTCCTTTCACGGACGCACCCTGGCCACCCTGGCCGCCACCGGCCAGCCCCCCAAGCAAAAGACCTTCCAGCCCCTTCCGCCCGGATTCCGCCAAGTTGCTCCCGGAGACATCGGGGCGTTATCCGAAGCCGTGGATCACCGCACCGCGGCGGTGATGGTGGAAACCACCCAGGGAGAGGGAGGGGTGGTTCCCCTGGAAGCTTCCTTTCTCCAAGAGGTCCGGGAGCTCTGCCACCGCCGGGACGTCCTGATGATCACCGACGATGTCCAGGCCGGAATGGGCCGCACCGGGCGCCTCTTTTCCTGGCAGGGACTGGGTTTTGAGCCCGATATCGCCACGGTGGCCAAAGCCTTGGCCAATGGATTGCCAATGGGGGCCTGCCTGGCTCGGGAGGAGGTGGCCACCGCCTTTCAGCCCGGTGATCACGGCACCACCTTCGGAGGTGGCCCGGTGCCCTGTGCGGCGGCCCTGGCGGTCTTGGACGAGATCGAGGGGCGGGATCTGCTGGCCAACTGCCTGGCCCGCTCTGCCCAGTTCACCGACGCCCTGCAGGATCTTCGGGGAGTGGCGGGAGTGCGGGGGCGAGGACTGCTGCTGGCGGCGATCTTGGAAGGAGAATGGGCGGCAGAAGTCACCGGGCGGGCGTTGGAACTGGGACTGGTGGTGAACAATGTCCGGCCCAATGCGGTCCGATTCGCCCCGCCCCTCACCATCACCTCCGAGGAGACCACTGAAGCGGTGTCCCGATTCGCTTCCGCCCTGTCGGACTCGATTGGGGGAGAGAACTGAAATGGGTTCGGCCGGCGCCCGGAGGAGAGTCTTGTGCCATCTGCTGGAGAGAGGGAGGGCGGGGGAGCAGGCGGAGTTGGCGAGGGAACTGGCCGAGGAGGGATATCGGGTGAGCCAGTCAACCATCTCGCGGGATCTCCGTTATCTGGGGGCGGCCAAGGACCCTCAGGGTCGGTATCGACTCGCGCCCACCAACGACCAACCCGGCCACTTCACAGATCCCAAACGCCGGTTGGGCAAGGTGATCAACGCCTACGCCACCTCCATCGAGGCATCCGCCAATCTGGTGGTGTTGAAGACCTTTCCCGGCGCCGCCGCGGTGGTGGCTTCGGCGGTGGATGCTGCCAAAGAACGCGGCGAAGTCGGCAATGTGCTGGGAACGGTGGCCGGCGACGACACGGTGTTGGTGGTGGCGGCTCGCCCCTCGGGCGGCCAGAATGTCAAAAAGCAATTGGAAGTGATAGGGGAAAACGTATGACCAAAGTGGTGCTCGCCTACTCGGGGGGCCTGGACACGTCGGTGATTCTGGCCTGGCTGCGGGAGGTGCACGGGGCCGAGGTGATCGCCTTCACGGCCGATGTCGGCCAGGGCGAAGAGGTTGAGGAGGCCCGCCAGAAGGCCATCGACACCGGGGCCGTCGAAGCGGTGGTTTCGGATCTCCGTGAGGAGTTCGTCACCGACGCGGTGTTCCCCGCCTTTCGGGCCGCCGCCCTGTACGAGGGCTATTACCTGCTGGGCACCTCCCTGGCCCGGCCGATCATCACCCGGGGCATGATCGAGGTGGCCCGCCGATTCGGCGCCGACGCCATCTCCCACGGCGCCACCGGAAAAGGCAACGATCAGGTCCGCTTCGAACTGTCCGCCTATGCGTTGCAGCCTGACATCCGCGTGATTTCGCCCTGGCGGGAATGGGAACTTCGGGGCCGGGCCGACCTGGTGGAATATGCCCGTCAACGGGAGATCCCGGTTCCGGTGTCGCCCCAAAAGCCCTACTCCACCGACGCCAACCTGTTGCACATCTCCTATGAAGGCGGGGTGCTTGAAGACCCCTGGGCCTCCCCGCCTCAGGACATGTTCGCCCTCACGGTCGATCCCCGCTCGGCGCCATCGGAGCCCGAGGAGATCACGGTCGCCATCGAAAAGGGAAACCCGGTGGCCCTCAACGGCGACCGACTTCCTCCGGTAGCCCTGCTGGAGGAACTGAACCGGGTGGGCGGCCGCCACGGGGTGGGACGAGTGGACATCGTGGAGAACCGGTACGTTGGGATCAAAAGCCGCGGGGTCTACGAGACGCCCGGAGGGACCATTCTCTACCACGCCCTGCGGGCGGTGGAGTCGATCACCCTGGACCGGCAGGTGGCCCACCTTCGAGACGAACTGGCGCCCCGCTATGCGGAGATGGTCTACAACGGCTATTGGTTCGCTCCCGAGCGCTATGCGTTGCAGACGCTGTTCGATGAAATGGCCGAGTCGGTGACCGGCGAAGCTCGGCTGTCGCTCTACAAAGGGTCGGCGACGGTGGTCGGTCGTCGGGCCCCCGACAGCCTCTACGATCCCGATCGGGCCACCTTCGAGGAGGACAAGGTCTACAACCAGGCGGACGCCGGTGGGTTCATCCGGGTCAACTCGCTGCGGCTTCGGCCCCCGTCGGGATAGGGCAGAGCGGTGGAAACACGGTGACCCTCTGGGAAGGGAGACTCTCCGGCGGTCCCGCCGCGGAGATGTGGGACTTCACGGTCTCCCCGGCCGATCGCCGCCTGCTAGCGGACGACGTGGAGGGGTCGGTGGCCCATGTGGCGATGCTGGGGGAGGTTGGCATTCTGTCAAAGCAGGAGTCCCACGACATCATCGGGGGGCTTTCGGCCATAGCCTCCGAAGCCGCCGCCGGGTCCTTTGTGTTCACCGAGGCCGACGAGGACGTCCACTCGGCGGTGGAGCGCCGTTTGACCGAATTGGTGGGTCCGGTGGGCGGCAAGCTCCACACCGGCCGCTCCCGAAATGACCAGGTGGCGCTTGATCTGGTGCTCTACATGCGCCGGCGAGCCCAGGGGCACGCCCAGGGTCTGGCCCGGTTGGCCCTGGTGTTGGTGGAAGTGGCCGCGCAAATGGGCGCCGATCTGGTGGTCCCCTCCTACACCCATCTCCAGCAGGCCCAACCCACCCTGTTGGCTCATCACCTGCTGGCCTACGCGCACATGGTGGTCCGCGACCGGCGGCGGTTTTTGGATCTTGGGGAACGGCTCGACTGCTCACCGCTGGGAGCAGGGGCGTCGGCCGGATCATCTCTTCCGATCTCGCCGCAGATATCGGCCGATCGACTGGGATTCACCGGGGCATTCGCCAACTCAATGGAGGCAGTGGGCTCCCGGGACCGGGCAACCGAGTTCGTATGGTGCTGCGCTCGGGCTATGGTGTCGCTATCCCGCCTGGGAGAGGATCTGATCCTGTGGTCCACCCGGGAGTTTGGCTGGATCACCCTGGCCGACCAGTTTGCCACCGGCTCCTCGGCGCTGCCCCAAAAGAAGAATCCCGACATAGCCGAGCTGGTTCGAGGAAAGGCGGCAGGGGCCATCGGTGGGCTCACCGCCATACTGGCCTTGGAAAAAGGCCTCCCCATGTCCTACAACCGCGATCTGCAGGAGGACAAGGAACATCTTTTCCGGGTGGACGATGATCTGGCCGGTGCAGTCCCGGCGTTGGCCGGGCTGATTGGGTCGGCTAGGTTCCATCCACCCTCCCCGGCCCCGGAGACCGCAGCTCTGGATCTCGCCGAGGCATTGGTGGGTCGGGGGACGCCATTTCGGGATGCTCACCGGGCAACCGCGGCCATCGCGGCCCGACTGGCGGCGGAGGGGCGGGACTTCTCCTCCCTGACCGAGGCTGATCTCGCCGATGCCCATCCGGCATTCCAGTCTTCGGACCTGGACCTACTTGACCCGGCCGTTTCGGTGAGGCGGAGGGCCACTGCGGGCGGGGGTAACCCCGAAAACGTCGCGGCCCAGATCGCCCAGTTGCGAGCCGAGTTGTCAGGGGAGACCGGGTAACGATCGCTCTCACGGGACGGATTCACCCGCATAACCGAACAAAACAGCTTCGCCAATCTAGACTCTTGGGTTGTCCAGCCCCTCACAAACCGGCAAAACCCCGGAGAGGAACAGCTTCCCGGTGAACCGACCGATCCTCGCACCACCCACCCGACCGCCGTTCTGGCGCAACGCCACCTTCCTCAAATGGGCCGCTCAGATCGGGGTGCTGTTCGGAGTGGTGGCTCTTGGCCTGGTGCTGATCGGGGAGGCCCTGTCCAACATGAGAGCCCAGGGATTGTCCCTGGACTGGGATCTGTTGACCGACCCCCCGGGGATCCAGCTGGGAGAGGGGGTCTTCACCCATCCGCAGACCGGGCTGGAAGTGTTCTATACGGGAGCGGTCAACATGCTGAGGGTGGCGCTGTCGGGAATCGTGGCCGCCACGCTCATGGGGCTGGTGGTGGGGGTGGCTCGGCTCTCCTCCAACTGGCTGGCGTCGAAGTTGGCCACCGTCTTCGTTGAGACGCTTCGCAACATCCCGGTGCTGGTGCAGGTGGTGTTCTGGTTTTTCTTCGCTTCCATACTCTTTCCCGCTCTGACGGCCGACAGTTCGGGGCCCATCCCCGGATTGTTGCTGGTGAGCCGCAAAGGAATCTCTTTCGCCTGGCCTTTTCCACAGGAGACGTTCTGGCAATGGGCGGCGTTCCTGATAGCAGGCATTTGGGCCGCCCGACGCGTTCACCGCAACCGGTTGCGCCGGGCAGAGGAGACCGGCGAAGATACGCGACCCCTTACGTGGGCGGTGGCGGTGCTGCTGGCTGTCGCCGCGGTGGGATGGTTCGCCCATCCGGTGGCGGGTATGGCGGGATTGGTGTTCGCGGCCTTGCTCGCCGCGGTGGAAGCGATCCCCCTGTTGGCCTACCAGGTGATTCTGGCGGCGCTCTCGGTCTATTTCGGACAGCGTTGGATTCGCCGATTCCTCGACGCTCGCCGCAGCCCGGCCGGGCTCGCCAAGCTCACCGACGACGACTACTTCCGCATGGCCATGGCCGGCCTGATGGGCCTGGGCGGAGCGGCAGTCCTCCTATTCCTGCCCGGGATCACCGGCCTGGCAACCGATGTTGGCACCGCGTTGCTGGAGTTCTTCGGCCAGAAGTTCGAATTCCTCCGCACCGGAGCCCCTGTGGCATTGGGCCAGCCGGCGGTGGAGGTTCCCGGCCGGTTCCCGCAGATCGCCGACACCGGCATGACCATGACCCCCTCCTTTTTCGGTATCTGGATGGGAGTGACGCTGTACACGTCGGCTTTCATAGCCGAGATCGTTCGAGGCGGCGTCCTCTCGGTCCCCAAGGGCCAGAGCGAGGCGGGCTACGCCCTGGGGCTGCGGTGGGGCCAGCTTTATCGGATGGTGATTCTCCCCCAGGCCTTCCGGGTGATCCTCCCCCCCTTGGGTAACCAATACCTCAACCTGGCCAAGAACACCTCCCTGGGCATCGCGGTGGCTTTCCCGGAGATGGTGCAAGTCGGCCAAACCATGTTCAATCAGACCGGCGACACCATCCAGGTGATCCTGTTGTGGATGGGGTTCTACCTTTCGATCAGCCTGTTGCTCTCGATGCTGGTCAACTACTACAACCGCCGGACCCAACTGGTGGAGCGGTAGATGAGCCTGAAGCCACACGAACAGCCTCGGCCTCCCGAACCGGCGCCCCGAGCGGTTCGCTCCACCGGGATCAACTGGATGCGTCGAAACCTGTTCAATTCGGTGTACAACGGGACCCTGACGGTGGTGCTGACGGGGGGCTTGCTCCTGGGAGTTCTGGCAGTGCTGCGGTTTCTCTTCAACCCCGAGCGCCGTTGGGAGGTCATACCCCCCAACGCCGCCAACTATGCGGTGGGCTCCTATCCCCGCGACGACCTGGCCAATGTCTGGTGGTCGGTGTGGATCATCGCCGCCCTGGCGGGACTCTCAACCGCCTTTTGGGGAATGGGGGGCCAGGTGTCACTGGTCAAGATCTGGGCCGCGGTCCGGGCGGTCGGGGTGACCGCCACGGTGGTGGGAGTGCTGTCGCTGTGGTCTCCGGCCGGTTCCGTCACCAGGTCGCTGTTGGTGTGGGGTGGGGTAGCTGTAGCCGCCGCCGGGTGGGTCGGGGCCCGAACCTTGCGGGCGGATCGGACGATGTCTTCGGCCAGCGTGTTGGCGGTGCTTATGGTCGGTGGACTGGCGGTGGCGTGGTACCTGCCCACCGAATCCGCCACCAATTGGCAGGCCCAGTTGACCGTCACCGCCTTGCTGGTGATCGCTTTCCATTGGATCGGACGTCTGGTCGGAACCCGAGTCGCCGAGCCGGCCCTGAAAAGAGGCGTCACCCTGCTGTGGGTGCTCTCCTATCCGGTCATTTACCTGCACATCCAGCGCAGCCCCAGCCTGGTGTGGGAGGAGGTGGCCCCTTGGCTTCCCTGGACAGGGATCGTGGCGCTGGCGGGAGTATTGATAATCGGACTGGTGAGCCGTCTGCGACGGGAGCAGGCCGCAGCCGTCAACTTCCTTCTGGGAGGGGTGGCGATTTTCTCCTGGGTGGTGCAATGGCCCATGGCCATCCGGGTGATGGCGCTGGTATTGGTGCTGTTTTCCCTGGCCACTCCCACCTTCGCCTCGAGTCCCCGGGCTCGGAAGGTCTTCTATTGGTCGTGGTTCGGCGGATCGCTGTGCCTGGTGTATTTCTTCCTACTGGGATCGGGCTCCACCGATCTGGCCACCCGGGGGGAGTTCCTGGGAGGGTTCAACCTGACCCTGATGTTGGCGGTGGGAGGGATCGCCCTCTCCTTTCCGGTCGGCCTGCTCTTGGCCTTGGGAAGAACCTCGACCATGCCCGTTTTCCGACTGATGTCCACCGCCTACATCGAAGTGGTGAGGGGAGTACCGCTGATCACCGTGCTGTTCTTCGCCGACAAGGTGATTCCCCGCTTCCTTCCTCAGGGACTGGATTTTGCCGGTGAGGCGAAGGCCCTGATGGCCATCGCGGCCTTCTCGGCGGCTTATCTGGCGGAGAACCTGCGTGGGGGCTTGCAGTCGGTCTCCGCCGGGCAATTCGAAGCAGCCCGGTCTCTGGGGATGACCACCGCCCAGATGACCATGCTCATCACCTTGCCGCAAGCTCTCAAAGCGGTGATCCCCGCCATGGTGGGGCAGGCCATTTCCCTGTTCAAGGACACTTCCCTGGTGGCCATCATCGGATTGGCCGACTTCCTGCGGGTGGCTAGGGACGTGGTGCCCAACCAGCCGGACTCGCTGGGGAGCATTCTGGAGAATCTGCTCTTGGCGGCGGTGGTCTATTGGATTTTCTCGTTCAGCTTCAGCCGCGCCAGCCTGCGGTTGGAGAAACGCCTGGGAGTAGGCACCCGTTAGCCCGAGGGGAGAGTTATGGAACACGATGTGACCAACGACATAATCATTTGCGAGAACGTCAAGAAGTGGTTCGGCGACTTCCAGGCGCTGCGGGGCGTGACCGTCTCGGTGGCCGAGGGGGAAGTGGTGGTGATCATCGGGCCGTCCGGGTCGGGCAAATCCACCTTTATCCGTTGCATCAACCGGCTGGAACAACACCAGGACGGTCGGATCATCGTGGGGGGAACCGAACTCACTTCCGACGTGCGGAACATCGAGCGGATCCGATCTGAGGTGGGGATGGTGTTTCAGCAGTTCAATCTGTTCCCGCATCTGACCGTGCTGCAGAACATCACCTTGGCCCAGATCTGGGTACGCAAACGGACTCGATCAGAAGCCGAGGAACGGGCCTATGACCTGCTTGAGCGGGTGGGGATCCCCGAGCAGGCCACCAAATACCCGGGCCAACTCTCCGGCGGCCAGCAACAGCGGGTGGCGATCGCCCGGTCACTGGCCATGGATCCCAAGATCATGCTGTTTGATGAGCCCACCTCGGCTCTCGACCCGGAGATGATCAAAGAAGTTCTGGAAGTGATGCAGGAACTGGCCCAAACCGGCATGACCATCTTGGCAGTCACCCACGAAATGGGCTTCGCCCGTGAGGTCGCCAACCGCATCCTCCTCTTCGACGAGGGACAGATCATCGAGGAGGGCCCACCGGCCGAGTTTTTCAACAACCCCCGCCATCCCCGCACCAAGATGTTCCTCAGCCAGATTCTCGACCACTGAGTCCCGGCTGAACTCAAAGCATCCAACCCCGTACCCGTGGAACCAACGCCGCAAAGGCGTTCTTTCCCTACCCGGAGGCTATGAGCGATACCTGTCTTCCTTGAGGACGATATGCCACATTGTGGACGAGCGGCAGCCGTCAATTACCCAGCTAGCGAAGACCCTTCTGCAGACTTTTAGCCGGATCAGCTCGCCGAAGGCCGCACACCAAAGGGTAATATTCCTCCGGAGGGCCGAGATCATTGTCGTGACAGGAAACCGGTGTTACAACGCCAAGTGGACCCAAGAGTGGTTGAAAACGACCGACCACCGCATCCTTGTTGCCCACCTGCACAGAGTTTTCCGGTTTATTGGAGAAATGATCGCTGAGCTTCGAATCCCCCGGTCTACTCAGCAGCTGCTCACTGTCGCCAACGCTCGCTATAGGCTTCAATGGGATGGCAACACACAACTGAGCAATCGACGAGGATGGCTGCAATCGGCCGAGTTGGTCAGGGTCGTGCGGAGTGGCAAACTCGTCGCTACAGAAGCCGGACGAAATTTCGCAGATCGACTGGAACTCTATGAACCCCCGTCGTACAGCAAAGAGGAGCGACCTTCTCCTCCCGAATTAAGCCATGTTGCCCAGCGCCGCGCCGGAGGGCTTTCTGTCCCGCCTGTGGCGGCAGGCTGCGACCTCAACGTTTCGACAGCGGGTGAGCGGGCGAGGGTACAGCCCAATACAAGCCCTACAGCAGAGGTGCTAGCTGTGGAGATAGTTGAGGCTTCGACTCACAGCACAGAACCTGATCGCTTCGAAGTGGCGGTGCGGGACGCCTTTGATTTCCTCGGTTTTGAAGCACAGCGTTTAGGTGGCGCCGGTAAGACGGATGTGCTCTTGGTCGCCCCTCTGGGCAAGGACGACTCCTATCGAGTCTCCGTAGATGCCAAGTCAGTTGGCTCTGGTTCCCTTGGTGACCATCAAGCGGACTGGACTGCCCTGCAGGATCATCGCAGACTACACCAGGCCGACTATTCCCTGCTCGTGGGACCGCGACCTGCGCAGGGTCGCTTGATGCGCCGGGCAGAGTCTTATGGTGTGGCAGTCATGTCGGCTGGCCAATTGACGCGTCTTTGCAGACGGCATGTCAAGCTTCCGCTAGGCCTGGCTGACTACCGAGTTCTGTTCGCGGGGCAAAACAAACAAGGTCTATGGGCACCCCGGGGAGGAAACACCGCGATTAGCGATTTAGATGAGCCAATGGAGAATGCTCTGCGGATGCGGCACCTTACCGAGGCAATTCTAAATGTTCTTTCGGAGCGGAGCATGACCGTGGGTGCCCTGCGAGCACGAGACCTGTGGCTTATGATGCTGGAACGTGGGGATTTGGCGGAGGTCAGTTCGGAGGATGAAATACAGGACTTACTGGATGTGCTCGGTCATCCACTGGTCCGTGCAGTAGACGGTGACGCCGAGAACGGTTACGTCCTGTCGTCCAAGCCGGCCGTTACGCGTATGCGGCTGGAGCACCTTGCCGCGGCCATAGCTCCGGAGTCCGACTCCTAGCCCTTTGGCGCACCTGTTGGGTCGAACAGCTTTACGGGGTTTTTATCTTGGGGCCAACAGGCTTAGGGGGCGAGCTTCAGAGGAATGAGATGACCAACGCCAGAGGCTATATGGTTCGCGGCAAAAGGCGAGCTCCCAAGGCTTACCCGACGGGCCGGGTCTGTGCCCACCGGGGATGCGAGGTAAAGCTCAACCGTTACAACCGGCGGGAATTCTGTTACAACCACACGCCGATCCGTTACCCGAGGGTACGGGGAAGAGTGTTGCCGGAAAAAGCCTGAACAGGTGTTTCGGCCCGCCCAAGGGAGGCCATGGACATTTGGTCCGCGGTCTCCCTTGGGTTGGCGATTAGCCCCCGATGTTTCAGTCTTCGCTGCTGACCGCGGCCATTTCCGCGATCTGCTGCACAATGTCGGCATTGGCCAGAGTGGTTACATCTCCCAGTTGCCGTTGTTCAGAGATGTCTTTCAGCAACCGGCGCATGATCTTTCCCGACCGGGTCTTGGGCAAATCGGGAGTGAAGACGATGGACTTGGGGCTGGCAATCGGGCCGATCGCCTGCCTGACGTGGGTTCGCAGCACCCCGATCAGTTGGCTATCCCCGGTTTGGGTTCCCCTCAGGGTCACAAAGGCGGCGATTGCCTGGCCGGTGACTTCGTCCTTCCGCCCAACCACCGCCGCCTCAGCCACCGCCGGATGGGAAACCAGAGCCGATTCCACTTCGGTGGTCGAGATGTTGTGACCCGACACCAGCATGATGTCGTCCACCCGGCCCAGCAGCCAGTAATAGCCCTCCTCGTCCCGCTTGCAGCCGTCGCCGGGGAAATAGCGACCGGGAAAGCGTGACCAGTAGGTGTCGACATAGCGATCGGGATCTCCGTGGATGGTGCGGGCCATCGATGGCCAGGGCCGATTGATCACCAGATATCCGCCCCCGCCCAGGGGGACCGAGGCGCCGTCATCATCCACCACATCCGCCGAGATTCCCGGGAAGGGGAAGGTGGCCGAACCGGGCTTGGTGGTTACCACTCCCGGAAGGGGAGTGATCATGATCGCCCCGGTCTCGGTCTGCCACCAAGTGTCGACGATCGGACAGTTCTGGCCGCCGATTAGTTGGTGATACCAAATCCACGCCTCGGGATTGATGGGCTCACCCACCGTGCCCAACAGCCGCAGGGAGGACAGGTCGTGACGAGCGGGGTATTCGTCGCCCCACTTCATGAAAGCGCGGATGGCGGTGGGCGCCGTGTAGAAAATCGTGACGCCGTATTCGGCGACGATCGACCAGAGGCGGTCGAGGTCGGGATGGTTGGGAGCCCCCTCGTACATGACACTGGTGGCCCGGTTGGCCAACGGGCCATAGACGATGTAGGAATGCCCGGTCACCCAGCCGATGTCGGCCGCGCACCAGTAGATGTCGTCGTCGGGCCGCAGGTCGAAGACATAGGAATGAGTGGTCATTACCGAGGTGAGGTAGCCCCCCTGGGTGTGGACGATCCCTTTCGGGCGTCCGGTGGTGCCCGAGGTGTAGAGGATGTAGAGCGGATGTTCGGCGTCCAGGCGGGCCGGAGGGGCCTCTTCGGACTGGCCCTCCACCAGGTCGTGCCACCAGTGGTCCCGCCCTTCGACCATTTCTATCGGGGTTTCGGTCCTCCTCACCACCACCACCGAGGAAACCTCGGGACACCTTTGGAGCGCCACGTCGGTGTTTTCCTTGAGGGGCACCACATTTCCGGCTCGCCATGACCCGTCCTGGGTGATCACCACCCGGGCGTCGGCATCAAGGATGCGGTCGGCCAGAGAATCGGAGGAGAAACCCCCGAACACCACCGAGTGCACCGCCCCGATGCGAGCACAGGCCAGCATCGCCACCGGCAATTCGGGGATCATGCCCATGTAGACAGCCACCCGATCGCCCTTGCGGACCCCCAGATCCCGAAGGGCATTGGCGAACCGGCAGACCCGGCGGTAAAGGTCGCGGTAGGTGATGGATGCGGTGTCTCCGGGCTCTCCGATCCAGTGATAGGCCACCTGGTCGCCGTGCTCGGCCAAGTGGCGATCAATGCAGTTGTAGGACAGATTGAGCTCCCCGTCCTCGAACCACTTGTAAAAGGGCGGGTTCTCGTCGTTGAGGACCTTGGTGGGCTCGGTGAACCAGTCGATCCGTTCCAGGGCCTGGGTTCGCCAGAAGTCAATCCAGTCGGCGTCGGCCTCGGCATGGACGCCTGCTTGGGCGTTGGCCCGGGCGGCGAAGTCGGAGGAGGGAGGGAAGGTCCGCTCCTCGATCAGCAGGTTCTCCAGGGTTTCCGCCATGGTGCGCTCCTTCGTGTTTCGATTGGCTTTCCCCTGTGGGAGGGGCGTAATTATTCCTGGGCGGCCGATGCGCTCCCGATATGACCATGGTAGATGACACCGAGACGGCGAGCAGGTCGCCGGGGCCGGGCTACTGGTGGAACCGGCGAGGATATCGACGACGGTACCTGGCGTGCAGGCGTTCGCCCACCAATGCCAATATCGCCAGGATCTGCACCCAGTCTCCCAGGCGCACGTAGAGAGTGGGCCCCTGATCCGCCGATCGAGTCTGCACCTCTCCCACCAATAGAGTCTCCTCGGCCAAGGCCGTGCGAACACCGGTCTCCCCGGTGGGTGCGATGAGGGTGGATCGGCCGGTCACTGCGCTGTGGATCAGGGGAATCCCCAATTCAGCGGCCCTCATGCGGGTCATGCCGATGAACTGGTCGGAGGCGGCTGAGTAGGGGTAGCTCTCCTGGCTGGTGGCCAGGATGAGCAGTCCGGCTCCGGCTTGGGCATTCTCCCTGCCATAGCGGGCAAAGGACCCCTCGAAGGAGATCACCGAGCCGAATGGCCCGAACCCCAGGTCCCACACCACCGGCCCGTCGCCGGGGAGCATGTCCCGGCTGGGCAGATCATCGTGCAGTTCCTCCACCCATTTGAACCAGGATCGAGCCGGGATGTACTCGCCGTAGGGGACCGGGTGTTGTTTGTGATATTCCCCGACTATCCTGCCGGTCTGGTCGAACACCACATTGGCGTTGATCCAGTGGGTGTCGTTGAGTGGTCGATCTCCTCCCGCCAGGAGCACCGCGCCGATCCGGGCCGCTTCGGCCCCCATCGCCTCTCCCACTTCCGGGGCGTTGACCGGATCAGCAGTCCATGAGCCGGTGGAGCCTTCCGGCCATATCACCAGGTCGACGCGGCCCTCCTCCAAGGTGCGGGTGATCCGCAGATGGTTCTGATATGTTTGATAGCGTTCGTTGGCGCAATGCTCGCCGGGGCAGGGATTGTTGCCCTGAACCACCGCCACCCGGACGATCTCCCCTTCAACTTGGGGTGGCCACAGCGCCCCGCACCCCAACAAGAGAGCCACGGTCAACGCCACGGTGACGGGCCAGCGCCACGGACGGCCCTGGGGGAAACGCCTGATGGTCAACAGCACCAAAGAGGCGGCCACCGCGGCTACCATCACCGTCCACCCGGTGACGCCGATCCAGCGGGCGGCGCCGGCGGGCGGCCCCCAAGCGCTGAGGGCGTAGCCCGCCTGACCCCACTCCAATCCCCCCAGGGGCCACCGCACCCGAAGCCACTCCATAAGCGCCCATCCCCCTACCGCCCTGACGAACCATTGGGAGTCCGAAAGGTCGGCGGCTCGGGAGAGGAAGGCCGCATAAAGAGCCGGCCACAGTGACTGGAGTATCACCAGGGGCACGAGCGCGATCAGTCCCAGTTCTCCCAACCACGGTATGAGGAGGCCGAAGAAGGAGAGGCCGAAAACCAATCCGGCCAGACCGGCCGAGGTGGCGGTGGCCAGGCGACGGCATTGCAGAAGGAACAACGCCACCGCCGGAATGGCCAGCCACCACCAGCCCCACGGGGGAAAGGCCATGGACAAAGCGGCGCCGGCCACCGCCGAGAGCAGGATGGGAGCGACTCGTTTGGTCAAAGGTGCACCTTGGTTGGTGAGGCTACCCCACCCCTGCGGAGCGGGTATTCTGTGTCGAGTGAAGAAGGCCGGCAACGCCCCAGACTTGGAGTTGGCGACCACGGTCGCTCGGCGGGCGGCGGCCTGGTTGCGAGAAGCTCTGGGCAAAAGCGCCCAGGTGGATTTCAAGGGGAGGGTGGACCCGGTCACCGAAGTGGACCGCCGGGTGGAGGCGGGGGTGCGCCAGATGTTGCGAACCAGTCGGCCGGGCGACGCCATCGTGGGGGAAGAAGAAGGCGGAGCACTTCCGGCCCAGGGTCGGGCGTGGATCATCGACCCCCTGGACGGTACGGTCAACTTCATTCACGGATTGGCGCCGGTGAGCGTGTCGGTGGCCCTGTGGGAGGACTGCTCGCCCTTGGTGGGCGTGGTGATCGAGGCCGTCCACCAAGAGGAGTTCACCGCGGTGCGCGGGCAGGGGGCCAGGCTCAATGGCCGACCGATCTCGGTGAGTGGCGCCCAGACCCTCTCCCAGTCCCTGGTCGGCACCGGCTTTCCGTATGACCGGCAGGAGCGGGCTTCGGAATACTCAAGCCTGCTGGGCGCGGTGTTGGCCCGATGTCAGGGGGTGAGGCGGAGGGGATCGGCGGCTTTGGACCTGTGCTACGTCGCCGACGGCCGGTTCGATGCCTTCTGGGAGCAGGGTTTGTCGGTCTGGGACCTGGCGGCCGGAGTCCTGATTGTCCAAGAGGCAGGAGGCAGGGTGACCGGCCTCGGGGCGGAAGAAGTCCCTCGGGATGGGTCCATGGTGGTGGCCACCAACCGCGTCCTCCACCAAAAGTTCCGAGAGGTGCTGGCCCGCGCCGTCGGCTAACCCAAAGGAGTGTGCTGAAAGATGGGGATGGGTAGGCTCCCACATCTCGACCAGGGGTATTGTTGTCGCACTTGGCTCCCATTGGACCCTTTTCAGCACACTCCAAGGAGAAGAAGATGAGAGAACCCGCCGAAGACATGTTCGAGTATCCGGCGATCACCGCGTCGGCGGTGGAAGAGATCACGTCTGCGGCCATCTCCGATGGCGAGCGGTTGCGGGCGGCGGTGTTGGATGCCGGGCCGGGGAGGACCTATGACAACACTCTGGCGCCTCTGGAGGAAGTTGGGGAGGTGTTCAGCCGAGCCTTCGGCGAAGCGGGGTTCATGGGCTATGTGCATTCTGGCGAAGAGGTGAGAGCGGCAGGAAGGGCCGGGAGCGAGGAACTTGCCAAATGGCAGACCGACCTGGCCTTCGACCCCGGACTGTATCGGGCGGTAGAGGAGTTTTCCGCCACCGATGAGGCCGCGGCCTTGTCCGGCGAGCGGGCCCGGCTTCTCCGCTTCGTCCGCCGGGACCTGCGGCAGGCCGGGCACCACCTTCCCGCCGATGCCCAGGCGAGGGTCAAGGCACTCACTGCCCGGCTGATCGAGCTGAGCGTCGCCTTCTCTCAGAACATCGCCGAGTACGACGATGCCCTGGAAGTCACCGGAGAGGAACTGGAAGGGCTACCGGCGGCCTACATTGAGTCTCTGCCTCGCTCCGGGGAGGGCGGGCGATTCCGGGTGACCATGGCCTACCCTCATGTCACGCCCTTTTTGGAGAACGCCCGGCGTCGCGACCTGCGCCGAGCACTGATGAAAAAGTTCAACAGCCGGGCAGTGGAGACCAACCGGCCGCTCTTGGAGGAAGCGGTGGCGGTTCGCGCTGAGATCGCCGAGCTGTTCGGAGAGCCGTCCTGGGCGCACCACCGCCTCTCGGACCGCATGGCCAAGACGCCCGAAAACGTGGAAGACTTTTACGAACTCCTCCTGACGCCGCTGCAAGAAGCCGGACGCCAAGAGGTGGCGGAGATCGCCCAACTGTTGGAAGCCGACGGCGAGGAGGGGCCGGTGCAGGTTTGGGACTGGCGGTATTACGACAATCGGATCCGGCAGACTCAATACGGGGTGGATCAGATGGAGATCGCCAACTATTTCCCCCTGGAGCAGGTGGTGGAGGGGATGTTGGACCTCACCGGGGAGGTCTTCGGACTGCGTTACCAGCAGGTGAATGCCCCGGTTTGGCACGAGGACGTAACCACGTACGCGGTCTTCGACCGGGCCTCGGGAGAGCGGATCGCCCATTTTCATATGGACCTGTTTCCCCGGGAGGGAAAGTTCAGTCATGCCGCGGCTTTTACCCTGGTCCGGGGTCGGCGCCGGTCCGACGGGACCTATCAGGCGCCGGTCTCGGCCATCGTTGCCAACTTCACTCCCCCGTCGGGGCAGGCCCCTGCTCTCTTGCAACATTCGGAGGTATTGACCTTGTTCCATGAATTCGGCCACATTTTGCATCAGGTGCTCACCCGCACTGAACTGGGTCGGTTTTCGGGAACCAGCACGGAGGGCGATTTCGTGGAGGCCCCCAGCCAGATTATGGAAAACTGGACCTGGCGGCCCGAGGTGCTGGCCAGGTTCGCCTTCCACCACCAGACCCGACAACCACTGCCTGCCGACCTGTTGGAGAAACTGACCGGCGCCCAACTGCTGAATATCGCCATCTCCAAGCTCCGACAAGCCAGTTTCGGCCTGCTGGATATGGCTTTGCACGGCGCCGAGCCTCGCCAGGACATTGACCGAATCCTGGCCCGTTGCACCGAGGTTTCCCTGTTCCCCCAGCAAGAGGGGACCTTTTTCCCGGCTAGTTTCGGGCATCTGCTGGCCGGATACGACGCCGGTTACTACGGGTATCTGTGGTCGGAGGTTTATGGGGACGATATGTGGCGCCGGTTTGAGGAGGAAGGGGTCACCAGCCCCGCGGTGGGCAGGGAATATCGCCGGGAAGTGCTGGAAAAGGGCGGCTCTCGGGATGCGATGGATACGCTCAGGGCCTTCTTGGGCAGAGAGCCCGACAACCGCGCCTTTCTTCGCAAGTTGGGGATCGCAACATAGGACCGGTTTGCACAGGTCTGGGGACAGAAACCCCTCCGGCCGCAATTCCTTCCGGCTTGATGCTCAGGAGGTCAGTTCGATCCCTCCAAAGACCGCGGTGCCGGTTAGGGTGAGTCGACTTGCGGCGCCCGTGGAAGGCGAAGGGGCGCGTTTGTCGTCCACGCCTCCCAGGAAGTTGGCGATCTGCTGATCGACTGTCCAGTGGTGGGGAATGCGGATCGCCGCTCCGCCGAACACAGCCGTTATGTCCAGAGTGGCTTCGCCGCCTGCCAATGAGGCGTCACGCAGATCTATCTCGGCCGAGCCGAAAACCGAGACCACCTGGCCTCCGGCCAGAGCCTGGTCGGTGACTTTCCGGTGATTGCTCCCAAAAATAGAGGTGATATTCAATTCGCCGGGAGTGGACTTGTCATCAAGGCGCTGGTGAGAAGAGCGTCGGGAGGATGTTTTTCTTCGGGCGAAGAGAATCTTTGCCCCGATCAGGATCAGCACCACCGGCCAGAACCGCCAGATGTCACCGATGGTGTACTCCCACACGTCCAGGGTGTCCAGCAGGAAAACCCCTCCCAGAACCACCATGATCGTCCCCGAAACCCGTGAGCCTTTCCGCATCAGGCTCGAAACACCCCAGACGATCAGAATGGCGGGCCACCATCTACCCCAGGGAACATCCCAATCGGTGAAGTTTTCCAACAGGAACGAGACTCCGACAGCCACAAGAATCAGGCCGACGAGCACCCCGCTTCTACGGGGGGATTTGGACATTTCTCTCCTTTGGGTGGGTTCAGGGAGAAATGCTAGACGGATTGAACGGGAGCGTCTTCATCCCTCAACTTCCGAAGGCTCCAAATAATTAGTAAAACTGTTTGACAAATAGGCTGAAACGCCCTTACAATCCCGATTTGAAAAGGGTTGGCAGGACTGGAGAACCAGAGGCATGATTCCCCCGTGTTAGAAGAGACAGGTTCTGGGATGCTCCGATTGCGCAACGGCCAGGCCGTCTTCGAGTGCTTCGTGGGAGCAGGAAACCAGCAAATCTCCCGGGCGGAGATCGCCCGTATGACGGGATTGTCCAAACCGACCGTGAACGCTTTGGTGTCCGATCTGGAAAGGGTCGGAGTAGTGGAATTGTTCCCCTCGACCCCATCCCACGGCCGGATAGGCCGACCAGCGGCCTGTTACGGGCTGGTCGCCGATGCCGCCACCGTGGTGGGGGTCGACATGGGGGCCACCAAAACGCTGGTGGGGGTCGCCGACCTCCTGGGAGAGGTAAGAGCTGTGGAGCGGATCGAAACCCCGCCCCACGCCGGCCCCGCTATTGATGCGGTGGCGGTCACCGCCCGCCGCCTGCTGGGCGGCCTCGGTGAGCCGGGTTCTCGCCTGGAATCCGCCTGTGTGGGAGTTCCGGGGGTCTACCGACCTGCTGATGACCGAGTGGAGATGGCGCCCAACCTTCCCGGGTTCAGCGACTTGGCAGTGGGAGCCGAACTGTCAAAGCAACTGGGGGTGGCGGTGACCATCGAAAATGATGTCAACCTGGCAACGGTGGGAGAGGCCAACGCACTGCTGAAGGAAGGGGTCAGGGATTTTGCCGCCATCTCGATCGGAACCGGAATCGGCATGGGGATGGTGTTGGATGGAGAACTGTACCGAGGGGCGCACGGCGCGGCGGGCGAGATCGGGTCGGTAAAACTTCCCCGCGTGGGAGGGGATGTGTTTCATGCGCTGACGCTGGAGGACGTGGCCTCGGCCCACGCCATCCGCAAGCTGTTTCACCGGGCAGTGGAAGCCGGGCATCGCACCGGTCTGCAGGGCGATGTAGATGTCCCCGCGGTTTTCGCTGCTACCAGGGAAGGCGACGAGGCCGCCATGGCCGCCCTCCGCATTGCGGCCGATTCCGTGGCTTTCGCAACGTCCTACTTTTGCTGGGTGAATGATCCCGCCCTGGTCGTGTTCGGGGGAGGAGTGGGCGCCAATCCGATCTTTGTGGACGCGGTCAAAGCGAGAATAGGCCGCTACCTGACCGTCGTGCCGAAACTGGTTCCCTCCACCATCGGGGGACAGGCGGCCTTCCTGGGAGCGGTCTCCACCGCGGTGGCTTCGGTGCGAGGATCGCTGGTTGCAAAGAGGCTGGGACGTAGGAGCCGGAGTGAATAGCAGTTCGGTCACCATAGCCGCGGCGGTTGATGCCGACGCCTTGGTGGAGTTGGTAACTGAGGCGGTGAGGATACCCAGTGTCACCCCCAACGAGATGGCCTTCGCCCAGTGGGTGGAGAGCCGGCTGCAAGAAGGCCCATGGCAGGAGGTGAGCCTGGTGGAACCCGAACCCGGGCGCCCCAATGTGTATGCCAGGGTAGGGGGAGACGAGGAGGAACCGAGCCGGTCCCTGCTGTTGGCCGGGCATCTGGACACGGTTCATGCCGAAGACTGGAGGCAGGAGTGGTCAGGCAGTGACCGCGCCGACCCGTATGCCGGACATGTTATCGAAGGGGAGATTTGGGGGAGAGGGGCGACCGACCAGAAGGGCGGAATCTGCTCCATCATCGAAGCGCTGCGAGCTGTCGACCGAGCCGGATTTCGGCTGGGGGGATCGGTGACCGGGCTGTTCGTTTGCGACGAGGAGTCCGGACAACCCCGCAGTGGGGTCTCTTTGGGCATGCGGGCCGCGGTTAAAGGTCTTCTGGGAAGCCCGGCCCCGACGCCTGGGTTTGCGATCTATACCGAACCGACTACCGGTGCTATCTACACCGCCCAGATGGGATTCTTGATCGCCGATATCACGCTTGGGGGGAAGTCGGCCTATTTTGGCACCCCCGAACTTGGAATCGACGCCCTAAAGGCAGGGCATGCATTGCTCAGCTCTTTGTGGGAATACAACGAAACACTGTCAGTGGGAGGATCCCACCCACTGCTGGGCGAGCGATTTCTTCTGGCCACGACCGTTGTGTCGGGCGGAAACATCGCGGTGCCCGGCACATTCGAGTTGTCGCTCATTCAAAAGTTCCTGCCGGGCGACGACCTTGAAGAAGGAGCTGCTGTCCTACGACAGATGGCAGCCAAGGTAGGCAAACAGTTCGGAGTCACGTCCGAAGTGAGGTTCCCCGCGCCCCGGGATCACGCGGTTGGTGGGACCCCCGACGAGATCTCCGCCGATCATCCGGCGGTGCGCGAATTGGCCAACGCCGTGGAAGTGACCACCGGGCGGCCAGTTCGGATAGAAGGTGCCCCCTACTGGTCGGAGAAGCCCCTGCTTCGGTCGGTCGGTATTCCGGGCGTCTACTTCGCGGCAGGTGACATCGCTACCTGCCATACCCCTTACGAGCGTTTACCGATAGAAGAGCTCGTCTCTTCAACCCGCGCCCTGGCGTCCTTCGTGGCGTCCTGGTGCGGGGCCTACAAGTCCACAACATAGGAGGAATCATGAGTGGAAACGTAAATGTCAGACGCAGCACATCCGCAAGGTGGCTTATAACCGGTCTGGTGGCAGTACTTGGACTGGTTGCGGCGGCTTGCGGCGGCGAGGCCGAGGAGGAAACCACCACTACCCAGGCCGCCGCCGAAGCCACCACTACCCAAGCTCCTGTTACGACGGAAGCTCCTCCAGAGCCTGTTGCGCCGGTTACTGAGGGGCCTGGTGGTGAGGAGGCTACTGCGTCGGGTGAGGTTGTTTTGAGTGGTGATGAGGTTGAGCGGGTGCGGTCTGGGGGGTATACGGCTGCTTTGTTGTGGCATACGGCGGGTGCTTTTACTGATGCTGTGAGTCAGGGTGCTCGGGATGCTTTTGCTGAGTTGGGTGTTGAGGTGATCGCTGAGACGAATGCGCAGTTTGATGCTGCTCAGCAGGCCAATGATGTGGAGACTGTTTTGGCGCAGGATCCTGACATCATTATCAGTTTGGTGATTGATCCGGTGTCGGGTGCGGAGGCGTTTCGTCCTGCGGTCGAGGCTGGTGTGCAGTTGGTGTTCTTGAGCAATGTGCCTGAGGGCTATGTGCATGGGGTTGATTATGTGGGTGTGGTGACTGATGATCTGGCTGCGATGGGGATGGCGGCGGCTGATTTGTTGGCGGATGCTTTGGGTGGTGTCGGGAAGGTGGGTTTCATTTTCCATGATGCTGCTTATTACGTGACGAACCAGCGTGATCAGGCGTTTCGGAGTTGGATTGAGCAGGCTTATCCGGGGATTGAGATTGTTTCTGAGCAGGGGTTGGCTGATCCGGCTGCTGCTGAGGAGATCGCTTCGGCTTTGTTGACTCGTAATCCTGATTTGGATGGCATTTATGCGCCTTGGTCGGCTGGTCCGGCTGATGGGGTGTTGGCTGCTTTGCGGGCGGCTGGTGCTTCGGATGTGGCGGTGGTGACTTTGGATCTGGATACCAATGTTTCGTTGGATTTGGTGGAAGGCGGCAACGTTGTCGGTATCGCGGCGGATGAGGCGTATCAGCTGGGGCGGACCATGGCGGTGGAAGGCGCTTATGGGCTGTTGGGCAAGGATGCTCCTGCGTTTACGGTGGTACCGGCGATCGCGGTGACCGCTGACAACATCGTGGATGCCTACCGGCAGTCACTCGCCACCGACCCACCCCCAGAAATCATGACAGCACTCGGCAGGTAATCTGTCGTGAACCGCTGATCGGACCAGGGAACGGTCGCAAGGTATGAAGGTCCATGTCCCCAACGGCGTCTTCGCCCGACTGAGGCAGGCATGGGCCGAGCAGAGCGACGACGGCGGGTTTCGGCAGTACGTGGTCTATTTGGCCTTCGTCTCGATTCTCGCCGTCTTTGCTCTGATGCTCTGGGACGACGGGTTCCTGAGCTGGTCGAACCTTCTCAATATCGGTCGTCAGGCAGCCCCGATCGCGGTGATGGCCGTGGGGATGGTGTTCGCACTGGCCTCGGCGGAGATCGACCTTTCGGTCGGTTCGACGGTTGCACTGGCCTCGCTGGTGGCCGCGACGGTGGTCGCCGACTACGGGTTCTTGCTGGGAGCTTTGGCCGCGGTGGCGGTGGGGGCTCTGATCGGCTTGGCGAACGGACTGATCACAGTCAAGGTGCGGATTCCGTCTTTTCTGGTAACCCTCGGCACGCTGGGGATAATCAGCGGCATCGCCCGCAACATGAACAACCTGCAGTCCATGCCGATCAGAAATGACGCCTTCTCAGCTCTGTTCGGCGCCGGATCACTGGGACCCATCTCCTCCCTGGTCATCTGGACGGCGATCGTCTTTGTCCTGGGTCACTTCGCATTACATCATTTGCGCTGGGGAAGGCATGTGCTGGCCACGGGCGCCAACCGAGGCTCGGCGATGGCCACCGGTCTAAATACCGACCGCATCCGGGTCAGCGCCTTGGTGGTAAGTGGTATGGCGGCGTCTTTTGCCGGCGTGCTGCTGGCCGGACGGCTCGCTATCGGCCGGCATGACTTGGGGGAAAACGACCTGCTCACGGTTATCGCGGCAGTAGTGATCGGAGGAACGAGCCTGTTTGGAGGACGCGCCTCGGTCGCCGGGGCGGTGACGGGTGCACTGATCATGGCGATGCTCAACAACGGACTGATTCTGATGGGCCTCGAGGTGGCGGATCAACTGATCGCCCGAGGGCTCATCATCATTGTGGCGGTGGCGCTCAGCATGAGGGCGCCTTCGGAAAGCGTGGGTAACGATGTTCCTTGAGGGCCTTGTCAGGAGAAACCGAGCCTTTCTCGAGGCGGCAGTGCGACTGCACCAGGCAAACCGGATCCCGGCCAACAGCTACGTCCTGGACTTGGACGCAGTGCAATCAAACACCCGCCACCTGACATCCGAAGCTCGCCGCCGGGGTCTGACCGTGTATGCGATGAGTAAGCAGGTGGGCCGGGCGCCGGGGGCATTGTCGGCGATCACAGCCGGAGGGGCGGATGGATATGTGGCGGTGGATATGGGATGCGCTCGTCCCATAGCAGCCAATGGGCACCTCATCGGCAATCTGGGACACCTGGTGCAGATACCTAAAGCCGAAGCCGTCGAGGCAGCCGGACTGGGGCCGGAGTATTGGACGCTCTTTTCGCGGAACAAGGCGAGAGAAGCCTCACGAGCAGTGGCGGCCCAGGGGACGAGGCAGAAGGTGTTGCTGCGGATCTGGCGCCACGGTGATGTCTTTTATCCGGGACATGAGGGCGGGTTTCATCTTGATGAACTGGGTGAGGCAATCGATTTCATCAACGGGTTGGAGGGCTTGACCTTTGCCGGACTCACAACCTTTCCGGCTCTGTTGTATGAGCCCTCGGCCAAAACAGTGGCCCCTACCGCCAATGTGGAGACCCTGGCCCGCGGAGTTGAGGCCGCGCTCGGCCACTTGGGAAACGGCTGTTCCATTGAGGTGAACGCCCCGGGGACCACCTCCTCCGCGGTGCTCGACACGCTGGCGGAGGTGGGCGCCACCCAGGTGGAGCCCGGGCACGGACTCACCGGAACCACTCCCCTGCACGCAGTGGAGGAATTGCCCGAACAGCCCGCGGTGCTCTACCTGACGGAGGTGGCACACATTCACCAGGGGGTCCCGCTGTGTTTCGGCGGGGGATTCTATGTGGACCCGGTGTTCGAACCCTATCCGGTCAAGGTGGTGGCCGCCTCCGGCCCCGAGGATGTGGGTAAGGACCCGGTGCCGATCGAGATGCCGGATCCGGCCGGGATCGACTACTACGCCCGGCTCTATCCGGAAGGTCGAACTTTGCGGGAAGGCGACACCGTAATCGCCGGCTTTCGGATTCAGGCGTTCGTCACCCGCTCCCTGGTGGTGGGAGTGTCCGGCGTGAGCGCCGGGGACCCGGTGGTGTCAGGTATCTGGAATGTCGAAGGGGTTCCGGTCAGCTGGGGTGGCCGATGAGACTTCCGGCTCTTTCGGTCCGTAACATCTCCAAGTCCTTTCGCGCTGTTCAGGCCCTCGACGATGTGTCCCTGGATATTCATCGGGGCCAGGTCATAGGTCTGCTGGGAGACAACGGGGCCGGCAAATCCACCCTGGTCAAATGTATTGCCGGGGTGTATCAACCGGACGGGGGGACTATCAGCATCGACGGCGCGGTTCGCAAAATCTCCTCTCCGGATATGGCCCGCCGGCTCGGCGTGGAGACTGTTCACCAGAACCTTTCGCTGATTGACAGCCTGAACGTGGTAGAGAATCTGTTCCTCAACCGGGAATACACCAGGGGAGGGCGCATTGGGGCCCGGATCGGGTTCTTGGGCAAGAAGCGCATGCATCGAGAGTGCCAGGCCACCTTGGCCAGACTGGGCATCGCCATCCCCTCCCCGCGAAGGCCGGTGGGACTGCTCTCGGGGGGCCAGCGGCAGGCCATCGCCATTGGCCGGGCGGTGGCTTGGGGACAGCAGATTGTGCTATTGGATGAGCCGGCCGCCGCCTTGGGAGTGGAGCAGGCCCAGAGGGTGGTCGATTTGATCCTCGCATTACGTTCTGGGGGTGTGGCTGTGCTGTTGGTCACTCACAACATGGATCGGGTCACCGCGGTGTGCGACAAGGCGGTGATTCTGCGGCAGGGTCGCAAGGCGGCGGAGGTGGAGGTTGACGAAGTGACCAAAAACGATCTGGTGGCCTTCATTACCGGGGCCAAGACCCAGAATTATGCCGAAAAAGACGGGGATGGGACGGCCTCCCCACCTTGATCAGGAGCCGCACCGGCGTCAACCGGACCTTTCCATAACACTCCCGGCTAACCGAATCTCGCGGCGGTGTCCGTTGGGCTTTGGGTCACCGGTTGGTCATTAAGGATGGGCCGATGAAGGTGATCGTGGAGGAACGCCCGGCCGGTCTGATCGGCAGAGCCGCCGACATCGTGCAGGATTATCTGCGTGCCGCGCCCCGGCCGGTGCTCGGTTTGGCCACCGGCGGAACGGTTGAGGGTCTGTATCTGGAACTGGCCCGGCGCCGGCTCCAGAACAATTTGAGTTTCGCCGGAGTCCAAGCCTGGTTGCTCGACGAGTACGTCGGACTGGGATATGGGCATCCCGGGCGCTACTCCAATGTCATTCGGAACCAGTTGCTGGAGCAGGTTGATCTTGATGCACGCGGCTTGCATTCGCCCGACGGTGACGCCCCTGACCTGGACAAAGAATGTGCTCGCTACGAGAGGTTGGTCGGAGGCGCCAGAATCGGCCTGCAGATCCTGGGGGTGGGGCGCAATGGCCACTTGGCGTTCAATGAGCCGGGGTCTTCGATGGACTCTCGAACCCGGGTAGTGTGTTTGGCAGAGTCCACCAGGGCCGACAACGCCCGGTTCTTCGCCCATCCCCAAGATGTGCCTCGTTACGCCGTGACTCAGGGTCTGGCCACTATCGGGCAGGCCGCCCACCTATTGCTGTTGGTGACCGGACCCGCCAAGGCAGAGGCGATCCGGGCGGCCTTGGAAGGACCCGTCACGTCGGCAGTTCCCGCTTCGGCGATCCGACTCCACCGGCGGGTGACGGTGCTTTTGGATCCGCCGGCGGCCCAACTCACCCGGTTTGCACTCCCCGGCTGATCAAGGGGCTTAACTGCTCGGTCTGGTGGTGGCGGGGTTGGTGATGGTCGTAGTGGTGGTCGGCGCCACGGTAGTTGTAGTAGTGGCGGCGGTGGTAGTGGTGGTCGGCGCCGTGGTAGTGGTGGTCGCGGCGGCCCGAGTTGTTGTGGTGGTCGGCGCCGTGGTAGTGGTGGTCGGCGCCGGCGCCGTCAGGTCCCGGCTGACGATCATGTCGGTTATTTCTTCGTCTCCGATGTACTCGGTGATGATCTCGTCGACGCCTTCGGTGAAGACCCCGGTCGCGGCGACCAGGGCTACCAGTCCAGCTTGGCGTTGTTCCCCCGAATCCGTCGACTGCAGGCCGTCCAGCATCTCCTGTGCCGCTTGGCCAATCTGGGCGACTGCCGACGCCACCGTCAGGTGTTTGGTGGGGTACCCGCCGGTCGGAGGGGGTTGGAGCAGATCAAAGTCGGCCCGGGCCGTCTGCACATCCTCAACCGTCGACTCCATGGCTGCCTCGGTCTCCGGATAAGTGACGTCGGTCTCCGAACGGTTGTCCCAGTCGCTGCTGATCCGGATCATTTCCGCCACCAAGTCACTGATTTCCACTTCTCGGGTGAGCAGGTTCCGAAGGTAGTTGTGGACCACTTCTGTGGGGAAGCCGTCAGTGGTGACCGGGGCGGTGGTGGTGGTGGTCTCAGGTGGCGCAGTGGCGGTGGTCTCGGTGGTAGTTGTCGAAAGAGGGGCGGTGGTGGTGGGGGCAGTATCGGTGGCCGTTGTCTCGGTGGTGGAAGTGGTCGAAGAGGGATCCACCGGATCAAGCAGACATGACGATCCTCCCAAGAGGAACAGGGAGAAGACCAAGAGGGAAAAAGTGGCTTTACGCATGGGCACGGGACCGGCGCCGCAACCCAAGGCAGAATCCTTGCTTGCCCACGGGACCGGTGGTGGGCTGGGGAGAGCTTCGCATCCAGGGTAATATACCCGATGTTTGGCTGCTACTGGGGTATTGATGGAGGCCTTAGGACCCTTGAGGACGCCAGGCCAAGCGGTAGCTTCGCCCAGACGGGTTCCGGTCTCCTTTCCCGACGCGGACCGACTGATAAGGAGGACCACTCCATTCACTCCCGGATTTTCTTGTTTCTCTGCTTGGTGCTGGCGGCCTCCTGCGGAGGTGATGGCCAGAGCACAGAACCCCAGCCATCCTCCGCGACCGTGGACGCCACTGAGACCACGGTGGTCGGCGCTGACATGGCCGAGCAGAAAACTGCTCAAGACGAGTCCACCGATGTCGGGGTCGAGACAGAAACCGAACAGGCTGATCCGGCACGACAGTCGCAGGTAAGGGAAGAGGATCCGGCGGAGCCGAAGAACGTGGCACAGCAGGGTCATCCCTGCATACCTCCTGCGGCTGCTTCCCAGGAACCGTCGGGCACCGTGGTGTACGTGCTAAACAGCTTGGGGTCTCAAGACTGGCTTGCTCCGTCGACTGGATTTCAAAGCGCTTCAGTCTTGATGGCTATGAACGAGTTCCTGCTCTGCCGAGATCATCGGAGCGGCCTGGTTGCGGATGGAGTAGGCCAATTGGCCGAAACCTGGTCGGTCAGCGAGGACTGGAGCACCTACACCTTCAACTTGCGGAGAGGTGTCCAATTTCATGGGGGATGGGGAGAGTTGACCTCCGCCGATGTGAAATTCAGCTTCGAACTTGCCCTCGAGGACCAGAGCAGAAACTATTGCAAGACGGTCTTGGGTTTCGTGGGAAGCATCGAAACTCCCGACGATTACACAGTGATATTGCACTTGGACACCCCGAGCTCCTACTTGCCGGAGCAGTGTCTCACCGAGCGAGGTCCGGCGTTACCGATTGTGTCCAAGAACTATGTGGAAACGGCAGGTCGCGAGGAGGCCAGCCGCAATCCGATCGGCACCGGTCCGTTTCAGTACACCGACAGCGAATTAGATGTCCACGTGACATTTGAAGCGGTTGACAACCATTGGCGAGTCAATCCCGGTGTGGAGAAACTTGTCATCAGGAATGTCGAAGAGGAGAGCACTCGGGTGGCCATGCTGGACACCGGGGCGGCGCAGATCGCCCCGACCTCTTTCGACCGCATCGCCCACATCGAAGAAGACCCGGATCTGGCGCTCTTCGCTCTTCCCGGAATTCGGATGGCGGTTGTATATCTGCCTGGCATGTACCTGGAACCCCAGTATGACCCCGAGGACACCCCGGTTTGGGTGACCGGGGACGCCGAGAGTTCTTACAAAGTAAGGAAAGCATTGTCGTTGGCGATCAACCGACAGGAAATCGTCGACCAGGTGTTTTCCGGAAGGGGAACGGCGGAAGGTCTTTGCGTTCAATCGTTCTGGCCTGTCAACCAGGGATACAACGACGGATGCCGGCCCGATCCATATGATCCAGACCAAGCGAGGAAGCTATTGGCCGAGGCCGGTTATGACGACCCGACACAGATGGCCATAACCATTGATCTGGCTGAGCACCCGACGGTCACAAACACCGATGAAGTGATGCTGGCGGTGGCCCAGTACTGGCAGGAATTGGGTATCCAGATAGAGACCCAAAAGACAGAAATTCGCACATACCAAAACCTCACCGGAGAAAAGCGGGCAGTGGCGGCCTTCGTGTTCCCGACTGCTCTGTACCACAACCCCTGCGCGTTGCTCAGCTTCTATACCCGAAGCACTGACCGCTGGAGTATGACCGGCGAGACTGTCGAACTCGATCAACTGCTGACCGATTGCGTCAAGGAAGTCAAGCCGGCCGGAATTGAGGTAACCGCCCGAGCCGTTTTCGACTACATGTACGAGAACCAATTGGGTATACCAGTCGCCTACTTCGACCAGTTGCTGGCTTTCAGTTCGAGTCTGGAATGGGATGCCCTCCCCGCGCCCCAAACCTTGTACATGATCCGCTACGAGTATCTGCGTTACAAGCCGAATTAGTCGACGCGCCCCCTGGGTAGAGAACGACAACCCAAGCGCCGAATAGGATTCCACAGATGTCCACCCAGGCAAACCAGAACATTCGGTTCGAACCGGACGAGCACCCTCCGACATGGGAGGCTCTGGGAGTCGGGGCTCAGGGTGTGTTGTTGATGTTGCCGGTAGTGGTGCTGATCGCCGTGATCGGTGTCCTTGCTATCTATGACAATGAAAGGCTTTTGCCATGGGCAGTGTTCGCGGCCTTGGTGATTAGCGGGTTGGTCACAGCCCTGCAATCAACCAGATTTGGTCGGATGGGTGGCGGGCACTTTCTGATGACTGCTGTCACCCCCAACTACATCGCTGTGTCGGTCTTGGCGATCGAAGAGGGAGGGCCGGCAGTGATGGCCACACTCACCATCCTCTCGGGGATCTTCTACCTGGCCATTGCGGTGTGGCTTCCGCTGCTTCGGAGAATCATCACTCCGGTGGTTTCCGGAACCATGCTCATCCTTATCGCCATCATGGTTCTTCCTATCTCTTTGGATCGATTGGGAGAGGTACCCGAGGGCGCATCGGCGGCAGCCGGCCCGGTAACCGCCCTGATAACCCTGGTGGCGATAACCGTTCTTGCGATCCGATCTCGAGGAATGTGGAAGCTTTGGTCTATGCCCCTGGGAGTGGCGGTGGGATGCGTGGCCTCCATCCCCTTCGGACTGTACGACTTGCAGGGCCTGTGGGATGCCCCATGGTTCGGTATACCCCAGGCCGAATTCCCCGGATTGGACTTCACGCCCAGCGCAGGCGCCTGGGCGTTGTTGCCGATGTTCTTGATCGTAACGCTGGTCCAAGCCATCAAACATATCGGCGATTCCATGCTCATCCAGCAAGTGTCGTGGCGCAAACGGCGGGCAATCGATTTTCGGTTGGTCCAAGGATCGATTTCCGCCAACGGCGTTGGGATGTTGCTATCCGGCTTGGCCGGTACACCTCCCACTGCTTTCGCCACGTCTCAAACCGCCTCCGTCGTTCACTTCACCGGGGTGGCGGCTCGCAGGGTGGGGTATTTGATGGGATTGACGTTGGTAGCAGTGGCGATGTTTCCCAAGGTGACCAGCCTGCTGTCTGCGATTCCCCGTCCGGTAATGGGGGCGTTTCTGCTGTTGGCCATAGGAATGCTGTTCGTTGAAGGCATTCGGATCATCGCCCGTATAGGCCTCGATTCCAAGACGGCCATCCTGGTGGGCCTGGCGCTCGCGGTGGGCGTAGGCCTTCAGAATCAAAGCATCGTGACGGATCTGCTGGGGCACCCTTGGGGGACGTTGTTCGGGAACGGCATGACAGTGGGCACCGCGGTAGCGGTTGGCGTGTCCGCCTTCATGGAACTCACCGGACCGCCGCGGAGACGCTTGGAAGCAAGGTTGGATTTCTCCGAATTTTCCAAGATCGACGCTTTCTTGCAGGATGTGGCCGGCGAACTGAAATGGGACTCCGCCGCAACACAGCGCCTCCGTTCCGCGGGAGAGGAAACACTGTTGAGTTTGCTGCAAACGAGCGAGCCAGGGGCCAAGGAAGCTCCCCGCCTGATCATCGGGACCCGACCTGACGATGGGAAAGTGGAGATGGAATTCCTGGCGGTCTTTGAGGAGGAGAACCTGGAGGATCGCATTACCTACTTGGCGGAGCAGGTCGAGACCGTGGATGACAGGGAGGTCTCCTTTCGTCTATTGCGCCACCATGCCTCCTCGGTCCGCCACCAAAAGTACCACGGCATGGACATAGTGAAGGTCATGGTGGAAGGCTCCTGATCCGCGACTTGGAAAGTGGTTTTTCGGATTCTTGATCACCCACGAGTCCAACCGCAAGTTGCCGACGTCAGGTCTGGACCGCGGCGGTAGTCGATCAGCCGGGATCTGGGTTGAGCAAAGCCTCGCAGGCCACCTGGTTGCCGTTGGTGTCCATCTGCGCCACATCGCCGTAAAAGGGGTAATAGGTGTCGAACCAAGCTTGAGCTTGCGCATGGGTGGCAAAGTCACTGCAATTCTTGGTGTTGCCCGGGTTGGGTGGCGCATCGGAGGTGACCGTGGTGGGGGTGGTTTCCGGCGCCGGTCCGTCTGAGATGGGAGGGGCAGGGAAGACGCGGTCGGCGGCCAGGAGCGCCTCTGCCTCCTCCCCGATGATCGCGGCCACCCGGACGGTTACCTCCCCCAATAGATCGTAGGCCGTCAAATAGCCCACCATCGCGGCTCTCCGAGCATCACCGGTGTCGGTGGACCGCAACCCTTCCAGCATCTGCGGGGGCGTGTCGGTCATGATTTCCACCGCGCCTTGGGCGATCCGGTGTGGTTCTCCCAAGCCCGAATCTGGTGGGGGTTCAATCAGAGCAAAAGAGTCCGCAAGCGCCGAAGCTCGCTGAACCGCCGCTTCCAGGGCGGATTCGGCGTCGGAGAACGAGATGTCAGCGCGGGATCGGTTGTCCCAATCGTCGTTGATGGCTCTGATGTTTTCTGTCAAAACGGTGTATCCGGCCGCAACGGAGAGGAGTTGTTCGAAGTAGCTGAGCGCCGGTCCCGCCGAAGGGGCGGTGGTGGTCGGGGCAGAAACGGTCGAGACGGTGGTTTCCGGAACCGAGGGGGCGGTGGTGGACGGGGGCCGGGTGGGGTTGGTGGTGGTGGTGGCGGTGGTCGGGACGGCGATGGTGGGGCTCGGAGACAGCGATTCTTCATCCTCCAACAGAGCGCAGGACGCCCCACCGGCCCCGATGGACAACAGCAGGACCAATGCCGCCCAACGCAGACGGGACCCTCCGGGGAGCGGACGGACGATGTCTCGTCCAAGCTTTGTGAAGGTTCGCACCGGCCGACTTTCTCAGAGAGGCTCGTTCTCAACCGAAACTACTCCCCGACGGGGTCGGAGCAGGGGATTGGGCGGTTGAAAGGGAGGTTCTCAGGAGCCCGCTCGGGAACCCTTTCTTTTCCAGGCTTTGGCCAGGTAGGGGATCGCCTCCGGAGTCTTGCACGAGGTGCGTCCGTGGTCCACTTCCACTTTGCCGATCCGCCCAGCGGCCTCCTCTGCGGCCTCTCGCATCTGGGGGCTCCGGCACCCGATGGCGATCAGCGCCCCGTTCATGGAGTGGCGGACCCGATTGGCCGCCTCGGCCAGGTGGGCTTCCACAAACGCCAGACGCTCGAAAAAGTAGCTGTCGGACAGCTTGCTCTTGCGGTCCATCGCCTGGGAGGACACCAAGGACCACCCGGTGGCGCCCGCCCATTCATTCTGGGGATCGGATGTCCATTCCCGAGCCAGTTCATCTCGGAGTGAACTGCGGTTCACCAAGGAGGCCAGGGCATCGGCCAACACGTAATTGTCAACATCCTTGAGCCGCCGACGCAGGGCCTGTGCCGAGACCTTGGCGGGATCGTCCACCATGGTGGCCAGGACCCGCGCATCATGAATGCCCGAAGACCACAACTCCTCGGCCAGTTGGTGGTCGGCTCCCAGCCGCCTGGCGAGTTTCCCAAGATTGGCATAACTGACCCCGAACAGGGGCTCTCCCACCCCGTGCCGGGGGTAGACCTTGCGATTCTGAGCGGTCCCCAGGTTCTCCAATTCGGCCAGGGTCTTGGCGCCAAGGGAAGAGGAAACTGCGGTGGGGGACAAGTTGGGCTCCCTTCAATGGTGTGGTCCCCAGTTTACGACTTGGGCTAAATTATCCAACGGGCGCCGGGCACTTGTTCCTGCCGTCCTCTTAGCATTCATCTCAAAGCGGCCCAAAGGAGTCTGATATGAGCAACATGACCGAAGCGGCGGATGCGGTCCTACAAGGAGTGGTGTCCGGAAGTCCCCGAGTGCCCGGAGTGGCGGCATTGGCCACCAATCGGGAAGGCAACATCTACGAAGGCGCGGCGGGGGTTCGGTCCTTGGACAACGGCGCCGCAATGACCACCGACACTATTTGCGCGATCTTCTCGACCACCAAGGCGATCGCCGGCACCGCCTGTCTGCAATTGGTGGAAGAAGGTCGACTCGACCTGGACGCCCCGGCTCGGGACTACGTTCCCGAAATCGGCGAACTGCAGGTGCTGGAGGGGTTCGACGACAACGGGGACCCTATGTTGCGTCCCCCCAAGCGGGATGTGACCACCCGGATGCTGTTGCTTCACACCGCAGGTTTTGCCTACGACTTCTTCAACGAGAAGTACACGCGGTTGGCGGAGGACCACGGCCAGCCCAGCGTGGTCACCTCTTCCAAGGCGGCGTTGATGACACCGCTCCTGTTCGATCCGGGAGATGAGTGGGAGTACGGCTCCAATATCGACTGGGCCGGTTTGGTGGTGGAGGGAATCACCGGAAAGCGTTTGGGCGAGGTGATGTCCGAGCGGATCTTGGGGCCTCTGGGGATGGATTCGACCTCTTTTGACCTGAGCGGAGAGATGCGGAGTCGCATGGCCAAGATTCACCAGCGCGGAGAGGATGCCGACCTGACTCCTCTTGACTTCGAGTTGCCCCCCGATCCCGAAGTGCATATGGCCGGTCATGGCTTGTACTCGACCGTGGAGGACTACATCAAGTTCATCCGCATGTGGCTAAATGACGGCATGGGTCCGAGTGAGCGGGTTTTGGCCGCGGACACGGTGGAGATGGCGGCTCAGAACGGTCTGGGAGAGATGAAGATCAAGGGTCTTCCCGGCGTGAATCCGGTGCTTTCCAACTACGCCGAGTTCTTCCCCGGCATGCCCAAATCCTGGGCGCTGACCTTTATGATCAACGACGAGGACGCCCCCACCGGCCGTCCGGCGGGAGCTCTGGCCTGGGCAGGTTTGGCCAACCTCTACTACTGGATCGACCGCCAGAACGGCGTGGGGGGCTTTTGGGCCACCCAGATCTTCCCGTTTGCCGACGCCACCTCGGTGGTGGGTTTTATGGACTTCGAAACGGCGATCTACAACAACCTGTAAGTAAACGGATCCGGGCTCGCGGGCAATCGGCCCGGCGCCGAAAGGCCCGCGAGCCAACGGGTCAGGGCATCCGCGGAGCGGAAAGGGCTGGGCGGGTGATGGCCCAAGGTGGAGGGCGAACCCGCCCACAGCCGGGGTTCAGCGGTAGCCGCCCCCCCGCCTCAGGCTGTCCAAAGTCACGGCGATGATCAGGATGGCGCCTCGCACCACCGACTGCCAATAGATCTGCACGTTCAGGTGGATCAAACCGTTTTGGACCACCCCGATAATCAAGAGCCCCAACAGGGTCCCCAGCAGCCCCCCGCGTCCTCCACTCAGGGCGATGCCGCCCAGTAGCACCGCGGCGATGATGTCCAACTCGGCGCCGTTCAGAGCGCTGGGGAGGGCCGTGCCGCTCTGGGAGGTGAGCATCAACCCGGCGAGGCCCGCCAGACAGGCTTGGGCCACATAGGTCCAGCCTCTCAGCCGGTCAACCCGGATGCCCACATTGCGGCACGCCTCGCTGTTGCCACCGATGGCATAAAGGTGGTTTCCCGCCACCGTGAAACGCATGAACAGCATCCCCAACACCACCACCACCAAGAACAGCCAGACCGTGATCGGGGCGCCCAACCAGGTTCCTCTCCCCAGCTCGCTCCAGGCGTTGACCCCAACCACGATGTTGTTGCCACCGGTGGATACGAATGCCAAGCCTCGGTAAAAGAGCAGAGTTCCCAAGGTGGCGATGATCGGATTGATCCGGAACTTGACCACCAGCAAAGCGTTGAAGGCGCCCAGCACCCCCGCCGCCGTGATGCCCGCCACCCCCACGACCACGCTGTTGACATCCAAGGTGATCAGGCTGGCGGTGACCATGCCGGCCACGGCCGCAACCGCCGCCATCGACAGGTCCAAGCCCCCGGCGATCATCACCACGGTCAGGCCGATGGCGATCAACCCCCTGATGGAGATCGCCTGCCCGATGTTGATGAAATTGCGGGTGGAGAAAAAGAACTCCGTCTGCCAACTGAACAGGGCAATCAACAACACCAAGGTGATGAACAGACCGAGCAGGGTCCAGTTGTCCTGTCTTTTGAACGCCGAGATCACCGGTCGACCCCATTTTCGATGTGAGGTGGGGCAACGCCGGTTATCCAGCCGATGATCTGGTTGGTGGAGGTCTGCGAAGAGGGAACGTAGGCCCACAGTTGGCCTTGGCGCAGCACCGCAATCCGATCAGTGATATCCAAAATATCGCTCAGGTCGTGAGTGATCACCACCACGGCTTTGTCCTGTCGGCGCATGCTGGTGATGAGATTGTGGACCTGCTGCGTCTGCTCCACCCCCAATGCGGCGGTGGGCTCGTCCAAGAGGAGGAGATTCCCTCCCATGGCGATGGCCCGGGATAAAGCGACGGCTTGACGCTGGCCTCCGGACAACAGCTCGACATCGACCTTTTGGGACGGCAGGCGGATATTGAGGTCATCCAGCATGACGGTGGCGTCGCGCTCCATTTTGCGACGGTCCACGAACAGCCCGAATCGGCGAGGCTCCCGTCCCAGATAGATGTTGTGGGCCACCGATCGGGTTTCCACCAGCGCCAGATCCTGATAGACCGTGGCGATCCCCAGGGCTTGGGCATCTGCCGGGTGGCTGATGGTGACCGGGTTGCCCTTATATGTGAAAGTCCCCTGATCGGCGTGATAGTTGCCCGACAGGATCTTGATCAACGTGGACTTGCCCGCGCCGTTGTCACCCAAGAGACCCACTACCTCCCCCGGATACAGATTTAAGCTCACATCCACCAGGGCCTGAACCTGCCCGAATGCCTTGGAGACATTCGAGATGCTGATCAAAGGCTGTTGTTCTTGGTTATCCATACCCATTTGCCGATTGAGCCTGGAGGAGATGCCCGGCGCCCCGGCCGATGGCCGAAACGCCGAGCATCCGCCTCATTCTCAAATGTCTCTATCCGGGATAGAGATCGAGCACATTGTCGCGGGTTACTGGTGATACGGATGGGATGAGCCGTTCGGGGACGGTGTTCCCTTCGATCAGGTCGACGATGGCGGGTACCAGGTAGGTGCCGTAGCGCTCGGGAAAGTAGGAGATGGTGGCTTTGAACACCGACTCGTCGTCGGAGCGTCCCCGCAGGTCCACCAGGGCCTCGTCGGAGGCGCCCAGACTGGCCGCGGCCGCGTTACCCAAGAGTCCGCTCTGTTCCAGGGCCAGCGCGCAGTCCACGCCCGGCTGGTCGCTGTGCCCGAAGCACAGCACATGTTTGGCGTTGGGATTGGCGGTGGCCCATGTGGTCACGTTGGGCAGCGTGTCGGTGAGACCCTCGGTGGGAATGTCGTGAATGTTGTCGTCGGGAATGGCGAACGTTTCCCGAACTCCGGCGGTGGCGCCGTCGGCCCGGGCCTTGTGGACCGGCACGTCCGGTGTCCAGATCAGCAACAGTTCGGTTTCCTCGGGCGCCCAACCCTGTTCCTGGGCGAAGGCGGCCAGGAACTGACCGGCGGCGATTCCCGCTTCGTAGTTGTCGGGGCCGAACGCCACGCATCCGGGGTGGGGTCCGTCATAGGAGACGCAGGGGATCCCGGCGTCGGCGAAGATCCCTGAGATCAGTTCCTCGGTGCCGGCGATCCAGTTGGCGAAGATCACACCGTCCACCTGTTGGGTGACCAGCAGGTTGGAACACTCCACCGTCTTTTCCTGGTCGTAGGCGTTGTCGCAATAAACGACCTCCACGCCCATCTCCGCAGCAACCGCATTGATGTTGTCCGTCACACTGTCAGTAAACGGAATACCCGACAAACCATCACCATAACCAATCTTCCAGCCTTGCTCGGCGGCTCTGATCACGGCCTCATACTCGTCGTCCCCCATGGCTTCCTCATCCAGTTCCCCACCCGGATACAGTTGGTCGACGTTTTGGCGGGTTACTGGTGATACGGATGGGATGAGCCGTTCGGGGACGGTGTTCCCTTCGATCAGGTCGACGATGGCGGGTACCAGGTAGGTGCCGTAGCGCTCGGGAAAGTAGGAGATGGTGGCTTTGAACACCGACTCGTCGTCGGAGCGTCCCCGCAGGTCCACCAGGGCCTCGTCGGAGGCGCCCAGACTGGCCGCGGCCGCGTTACCCAAGAGTCCGCTCTGTTCCAGGGCCAGCGCGCAGTCCACGCCCGGCTGGTCGCTGTGCCCGAAGCACAGCACATGTTTGGCGTTGGGATTGGCGGTGGCCCATGTGGTCACGTTGGGCAGCGTGTCGGTGAGACCCTCGGTGGGAATGTCGTGAATGTTGTCGTCGGGAATGGCGAACGTTTCCCGAACTCCGGCGGTGGCGCCGTCGGCCCGGGCCTTGTGGACCGGCACGTCCGGTGTCCAGATCAGCAACAGTTCGGTTTCCTCGGGCGCCCAACCCTGTTCCTGGGCGAAGGCGGCCAGGAACTGACCGGCGGCGATTCCCGCTTCGTAGTTGTCGGGGCCGAACGCCACGCATCCGGGGTGGGGTCCGTCATAGGAGACGCAGGGGATCCCGGCGTCGGCGAAGATCCCTGAGATCAGTTCCTCGGTGCCGGCGATCCAGTTGGCGAAGATCACACCGTCCACCTGTTGGGTGACCAGCAGGTTGGAACACTCCACCGTCTTTTCCTGGTCGTAGGCGTTGTCGCAATAAACGACCTCCACGCCCATCTCCGCAGCAACCGCATTGATGTTGTCCGTCACACTGTCAGTAAACGGAATACCCGACAAACCATCACCATAACCAATCTTCCAGGGCTGCTGGGCCGGGCGAATCTCCGCCTCGTAGGCACCAGCCGGGGCGTCGGGCTCTTCTTCATCCATGGCCGTTTCGTCCGGCGCTGGCTCCTCCACCGGGGCGGCGGTCGTCTCCGGGGCGGCGGTTGGAGCCGGAGCCTCCTCATCGTCTCCACCGCAGGCTGCTGCCAACAGGGCAACAACCGCAATTCCAACTAGCAGTTTGCGTGGCATTCTCGACCTTCCTCTATTTACTTGAACTTTGGCCGGAGCCCGTTACCCGTCAGCCGGAAACGGAGACCCTGTATGACGGTATACAACGGGGAACCGGTCTGAAATAGCCTAACTCACCCCTGCGGGAAGAGGGGGCTGATCGGAGGGGTAGATCGGCGGTTCCTATCTTGGCCGAGAGGTTCCCCGGGCGTAGGCGATCAGGCTCTGATTCACCGGATCCTCGGCGCGAAACACTCCGGGTTGCAGATCTGAGACTCCGACTCTCAGTCCCTCCCGGAAGACCTCCCGGACGCGGCTGATGTCCCTGATGTTGGAGATGGGGTTACCTTCGACCACCAACAGATCGGCTGCCTTACCTTCCTCCAGGGCGCCGGTCAGATGATCCACTCCCAGCCGTTGGCCGGCTTCTTGGGTGGCAGCGGTCAACACCTCCCGGGGCGAGAGGCCCGCTTGGTGCAACATGACCAGTTCATCGTGGAGACTGAATCCGGGGATCAGGTAGGGCCACGGGGAGTCGGTACCCACAATGATCGGGATTCCGGCTCGATGCAGGAAAGGAATTGCCTCTCGCATCTTTTCCATTGCCGCCATCCGACCTCGTGAGCCGTCCGGATCATGCCGGTGGGGGAAAGCGTCCCAAGTTTTCCGGATCTCGGGGGGTACCCAACCGAGCCGCGGGTCAGTTTGGCCGACAAAGCGGCTGAGCCGGGCCAGCCTGTCCCACACCACCAAGGTTGGGCACAGGGCGGTGTCGGCGTCCATCAAAGTCTCCGCCACTTGGTCGAGGTCCACCAGGGGAGCGCCGGTGAAGGGATCGATGATGCCACTTAGATGTTGCAACTCGGCCACCCCGGCCGCCGCCGCTTCCAGGGCGGTCACCTCACCCAGGTGAGCCACCACGGGCAAATGATTGCGGCGGGCAGCCACCACGGCGGCTTTCACCTGTTGCAGATCAAGATGAACATAAAGCTTGACCTCGTCCACTCCGGCCGAGGCCAGCTGATCGATCTTTTCAGCCACGGCCTCGGGAGTGGGGTGGCCCTCGCCCAGCAGCGGCCAGTTGACGTGCTCTCCGTCCAGAACCGGACCACAGCACCGAATCCGAGGCGAGAGCCGGGGGTCGGAAGCCATGCGCTGCCGCAGTCCCAGAATCCAGTTGAGGTCGTTTCCGATATCCCGCACGGTGGTCACCCCGGCGGCTAACAGAGCCGGGATCATCCACGATGCTAAATGAACGTGGGCGTCGATCAAACCGGGCAGCAGCGTGCAGCCCGGGAAAGCCATCTTCTCCAGACCCGCGGGGAGGGCGCCTTGGTTGACGATGCCTTCAATCCGGCCCGAGGAGATCACCACGGCCCTGCCCGGCCGGGGATGGGGGTCCGGTGGGTTCCACACCAGGTCAGGGACGAGAGCCAGCCTGGGCGGCTGGGGTGGGCGAGGGAGAGCGGAGGCAGTCATTATGGGGCGACCAAATCTTGGCCGGCCCGATTTACCCTACCGGATTGGACGATGGGCCCCGCCCGGGCAACCTAGCCTCTGCCATGATGAGCAATGAACAATTGTCGCTGGGAGCCGGGCTGGCCGGGCGGGGGGTGATCGTCACCGGCGCCGCCCGCGGGATCGGGAGGGCCACCGCCCGCTTGGCGGCGGCCTGCGGGGCGAGGGTGTGCGGAGTCGATCTGAACGGCGAAGCACTGCAGGAGGAAATAAGAGAGTGGGACCATCCCGAACAACACCTGCCCCTGCAGGTTGATCTGACCGGGGACGAGGCCCCTTCGATGGTGGTCGCCCGGGCCCTTCGGGAGTTCGACGACCTGTGGGGACTGGTCCACTGTGCGGGAGTGCTCATTCGACGATCCACCACCGCGGAAATCACCCGGGAGGACTGGGACATTCAGCACGATATAAACCTGAAGGCTTCCTTCTTTCTGAATCAGGCAGTGGGAGAGGCTTTGGTGGCCCGGGGCGGAGGTGGGCGGATGGTGACCCTCAGTTCCCAGGGATGGTGGACGGGCGGAAGCCATGGATCGGTGGTCTACTCGGCTTCCAAAGGGGGGATCGTCTCCATGTGCCGGGGCCTGTCCACCGCCTACGCCCCCCATGGAATCATGGTTAATTCCATCGCTCCCGGAGTGGTGGACACCCCGATGCTTGCAAGTGGCTTGACCTCGGCCGACCTGCAGGCCATCGCCGCGTCCTGTCCGATGGGGAGACTGGCCCGTCCCGAAGAGATCGCCCAGGTGGCGGTGTTTCTGCTCTCCACCCATGCCAGTTATATCTCGGCAGCCACCATTAATGTCAGCGGTGGGTTGCTTTTCTATTGAAATTCCGGCCGGTGCCGTTAAGACCGGAGTCCTGGCAGGGGCAGGCTGTGGGTTGGCCTTCCTATAGTCTGAAAAGACCACCCGCCAGCCATCCCAAGGAGTACTCATCGCCTCTCCAACCTCTTTGCGAGCCGGGGTAGGCCGAACCGACATCACCCCGCCCGTCCCGGCCGATCTGGTCGGTTACGTGCGACGTTGGATTCCCGCCACCGAGGTCCGGGCGCCGCTCACCGCCACCGCCCTGGTGCTCGAATCCGACACCGAGCGGGTGGCGATAATCGGGATTGACCTGGCCATCCTGAACCCCGACTACGCCACCATGATCCGGGAGCAGATCGCGGAAGCCATCGACACCCGCCCCGAGTCGGTGTTGCTCAATGTCAGCCATACCCATGCCGGGCCCCACACCCCCGGCCGGGTCAAACTGGGGGGTCGCCTCGACGAGATACAGCCCACCGAGCAGGCGTACTTTGGGATGCTCCCCCACCAGTTGGTCTCCGCGGCCCGGATCGCGGCGGAAAACACCGTGCCGGTGAGAGTTGGGTCGACCAGTACCGAGATACACGGGTTGTCGGTGAACCGACGTGAGCGGGTGCAGGGCGTGGAGGGGACAGTCGGCTCGCTCAACACCATCTTGGGATGGAACCCTGACGGCCCGATCGATCGGGACGCGGGGGTGATCCGGGTTGACCGCGAGGACGGTTCGCCTTTGGCGGCGGTGGTGAGTTTCGGGTGCCATCCGGTGACGGTGGGGCCCGAGGATCCGGCCATCAACCCCGATTTCCCGTGGCCCTTGCGGGAAGCGGTTGAGGAAGCCACCGGAGCGATGTGTGTTTTCCTGCAGGGCGCCGGGGGCAATGTCCTGCCCCTCGAGGCTTTCTTGCCCCAGACCGGCGCCGAGCAGGCATTCGGCCAAAAGCTGGCCGCCGAAGCCCTCCATGCCCTGGGCAACATCAAGACCTTCGAGACCCGGACCGACCGGCTCTCCTATGGGTCGGTCACCCCCATTGCCCTTTACCGGGTGGTCCGGTCCGAGGAGCAACCGCTCCAAGAGTTGGCAGTGGCCACCACGGTGGTTGATCTGCCTCTCAAGCGAGTCCCCACCATCGCCGAGGTGCAGACCGAACGCGATCATTACCTGGCCAAATTCCAGGAGGCCCAAGCGGCGGGCGCCGGTTGGGAGGAGCTCAACCCGATCCAATATCACATCAGTTGGGCAGAGGCGGCGATCGCCCAACTGGAAGAGGCGCCCTACGATCGAGTTCCGGCCTTTATCCAAGCCATCCGAATCGGAGACACCGCCATCGTGGCCATCCCGGGCGAGGCTTTTGCGGAGATCGCCCTGGCGATCCGGGATCGCTCCCCCACCGACCGCGCCAAGACCATTTTTTCGGGGTACTCCAACGGAGTGATCTCCTATCTGCCCAGTGCTTCGGAGTACCCTCATGGGGGCTATGAGGTGGACTACGCCCACCACAGTTACGGTTTGATCGAACAGGTCGCCCCCGAGTCGGAGGAGATCCTGGTAGAAGCTGGAGTCGCGATGCTCAAGGAGTTGTGGTAATGGCCCGAATGCGGATGAACCAGGCGGTGGCCGCCGCTCTGGGTGATGAGATGCGCGAGGATCCCACCGTGGTGATGTTCGGGGAGGATGTGGCTGCGGCCGGCGGGCCTTTCAAAACATCCGACGGACTGTTGGAGGAGTTCGGGCCACGGCGAGTTCGGGACACCCCCATCTCGGAGATGGGATTTTTGGGGATGGCGGTGGGCGCGGCGGCTTCAGGTTTGCGGCCGGTGGCCGAGATCATGTTCATCGAGTTTCTGGGAGTGGCCCTTGATCAGCTGGTCACCGAAGCGGCCAAGTTCCACTACCTCTCCAAAGGGGCCTTCAACTGTCCGATGGTGATTCGGGCATCGGTTGGAGCAGGTCTGGGCTTTGGGTGTCAGCACTCTCAAACCTTCGAAAACTGGATGAGCAATGCTCCTGGCCTGAAGATGGCGATCGCTTCCGGCCCCCAGTCCGCTTACGGGTTGATGAGATCGGCCATCCGCGATCCCAACCCGGTGGTGGTGCTCGAGCCCCGTGCTCTGTATGGCGGGCGCGCCCCGGTAACTACCGGGGAGGATGGCATCATCCCGCTCGGGCGGTTGGCCCGGGTGCGGGAGGGCGAGGATGTCACCATCCTCAGCGCCGGCGCCATGCTGAGGGTGGCTTTGGCGGCCGCCCGGTCGGCGGACCATTGGTCGGCGGAAGTAATAGACCTGCAAACCCTGATTCCCTGGGATCGGGAAGGTGTCATCTCGGCGGTTCGCCGAACCGGCCGACTGGTGATCGTGGAGGAAAGCCCCTACACCTGGGGCTGGGGAACCGACATCGCCGCCCACGTAAGTTCCCGGCTGTTCGGAGAATTGAAGGCCCCGGTGCTGCGGATCACCTGCCCCGACGTCCCCGTTCCTTTCGGGCGGGAATTGGAGTTGCGCTACCTGCCCAACCGTGAATACGTGACCGACCAGATCGATCAACTGCTGGCCACCGGTCGGGCCCCCGAACCGTGGTGGGTGGGAGAAGGGAGGACCGCATGACGGACAACCCACAGAAGATGGCGCGCCGTATGGCGCTGGCCGACGACCGGGTGGCGCGGTACGAGCGGATGGTGGAGATCCGCGCTTTCGAGGATCGGGTGCAGGGCCTGTTCGCCGAGGGTATTGTGCACGGCACCACCCACACCGCCCAAGGGCAGGAAGCGGTGGCGGTGGGGATTGCCACGGTGGCCCGTCCCACCGATCTGGTGACCTGTACCTATCGGGGCCACGGGATGGGCCTGGCTCTGGGGATGACCCCCGAAGTGATCCTGGGCGAGATCATGGGCCGGGAGTTGGGGTGTATCGGAGGAATCGCCGGCTCCATGCACCTGGTCGACCGGGAACTGGGCTTGCTTCCCACCTTCGCCATCATCGGCGCCGGCATTCCGGTGGCGGCGGGAGCGGCGCTCACCGCCCAGGTGAAGGGAACCGATGACGTGGCGATCGGGGTGTTCGGCGACGGGGCTTCCAATATCGGCGCTTTCCACGAGGGGCTCAACCTGGCGGCCATCTGGAAACTGCCGGTGGTGTTCATCTGCGAGAACAACCAGTACGGGGAGTACAGCCGGATCAACCTGACCACCCCCATAGAAGATCTGGCCGACCGGGCCGTGTCCTATGGCATACCGGGAATCATGGTGGATGGACAGGACCCGGATAAGACCGTGGTGGCGGTGGTCGAGGCCCTGGAAAGGGCGCGGTCGGGAGACGGCCCCACCCTGTTGGAGATGAAGACCTACCGCTACGCCGGGCATTCTCGCGCCGACAAAGCCGAGTACCGACCAGACGGCGAGTTCGAGCGGTGGTACGAGCGGGATCCCATCAACACCTTCCGGGCCAGGCTGGAGGCCGAGGGCCTCTTGGCCGAGGGACAGGCCGCCCGAATCGACCAACAGGTGGCCGCTCGGATAGAAGCGGCGGTAGAGACGGTGAAGCAGAGTCCACCCGCCGGGGTGGATGCTATGTTCCGTAACATCTACGCGCCCGCATAGAGAGGAAGTGTTCCATGGGTTTTGAGGTGAAGATGCCCCGGTTGGGCGAGACGGTGGACGAAGTGGTGCTGCTGGAGTGGATGGTTGAGGTGGGTGATGAGGTGGAGGAGGACACCGAACTGGCCTTGGTGGAAACCGACAAAGTGGAGACGGAGGTCCCTTCCCCAGTGGCCGGAACGGTGGTTGACATCCTGGTCGGAGAAGACGCCGAGGTAGTCACCGGCGAGGTGATCTGCATTATCGAGACGTAGAGAGGTTGTTCTGATTGGGGACATGGTAGAGGCCGAGCGCGACCGGGGCGTCGGCGAAGCCACCTTGTTGCACCGACGCGTAGTCCCCGGGGCTTGGCATAATACGGGATAGATGCGCCGCTACCAGGGAGACAGGACATGGAAACGCTGTTAATTGTTGGCCGGATTCTGTTTGCGTTGATATTCGTGGGTGCGGGAATCGGGCATCTTGCTCAGTCCGGCGCCAGTGCCGGGTATGCGGCGTCCCGGGGAGTGCCCAACGCCGGATTGCTGGTCCGAATCTCGGGCGTGCTGATCGCGGCGGGTGGACTGGGCGTCATTCTGGGCGTGTGGATGGATCTGGCCGCTCTCGGATTGTCGATCTACACGCTGGTAGCTGCCTTTATGGTCCACCATTTCTGGTCCGACGAGGAGCCGACCAGGACGGCGGAGATGTCGATGTTCATGAAGAACGTTTCCATCGCCGGGGCGGGGCTGGTGATGTTTGCCCTGTCGTCCACCGGCCTTGATATGGGCTGGGAATTGGGTTCTCGGCTTTTCAACCTGTGACATAAGTGTCGTCGAAATGTGGGCGCCATACCGATGCTCTGCCCATTAGGATCGGCCTATAGGGAAGGCGAAGACTGGGGAGGTAGACATATGAAAACAGCTCAACGATCAGCTCTCCGGGAGGCGGGGTTTACCGAGGCGCAGACCAATGCTCTGGCTTTGGCTCTGGAGCCCCTGGCAACCAAAGAGGATCTCAGGGCTGTGGAGGCGGCGCTTCGCAATGATATGGCGGTCCTCCACATCGATTTGCGGTGGATGAAGTGGATAGGAGGAGCTATCGGCCTAGCGGTTCTTGCCGAACTGGTTGGCAGGCTTTTCCTTTAGGGGCAACTTTCCTTCGGCGGCCGATTCGCAAGAGACAGGCCGGTTGGATTTGCGGTGATCATGTAGGGTTCACCGGATGAGCAGCCCATCCCCTCTGAGAGTGGCGGTGATCGGCGCCGGATGGTGGGCGGTGGAGAACCATCTTCCGGTGTTGACTTCCCGTTCTGATGTGGAGGTCCGGGCGGTGTGTCGGAAGGGCGCCGACGAATTGGCATGGGTTGCGCAGAAGTTTGATGTCCCCCATGCCACTGAAGATGTGGACGACCTGCCTTGGGATGACCTCGATGCCGCCGTGGTGGCGTCTCCGCACAATCTCCATCGCGCCCACACCATGGCCGCCTTGGACCGAGGTCTGCATGTGATGTGCGAAAAGCCCCTGGCCACCACTGCGGCCGACGCCTTCGATATGGTGCGTCGGGCCGCAGAAAAAGACTTGGTGCTCCTGGTTCCCCACGGCTGGCAGTTCCTGCCCCAGGCCGCCGCGGCCCGCCGGTGGATTAGGGAGGGCCGCATTGGACGTTTGGAGCATGTGGTAGCCCACATGGCGTCACCGGCCCGGGAACTGTTCTCCGGCGAGGAAGATGCCATCCCCGGCGCCGAGAGTTCCCCCGAGCCTTCCACCTGGGTGGGGGAGGAGGGGGGATATGCCTATGGGCAACTGAGCCACCTGTTTTCCCTGGTGTTCTGGCTGACCGGACTGGTTCCCGCCGAGGTGCTGGGCGCCGTCACTCCCGGACCGGCAGGCAGCGACCTTTACGATGCGCTGATCGCCACCACTCGTCAGGGTCCGCTTATCTCAGTCTCAGGCGGGGCGGGTGTGCCCACCTCCCAGCGTCACCATATGGAAGTGCGGGTGTTCGGGAGTGAAGGAGTGGCGGTGATGGACCTGGAGCGGGACCGGATCGAGATGGTGCGCCAGGACGGCGACGACTTTTCCTTTCCACTGATGCGAGGCGCCACCCTGTATCCTTCCGCTGCTCCGGTCCACGCCTTCTGCGAAGTGGTACAAGGACTCCCCCGGGCGAAGAACCACGGGGATCCGGTGGCGTCGGCCCTGGGGGTGGCAGTGATAGAGGCTGGTTTGCGCGCCGCTCGCAGCCGCCGGCACGAACCGGTTTCTTCGGCCATAGCCGAGGCAGAGGCCCACGGAGTTGCTCTGAGCTGACCCGCCGCTTCAGGGTTGTGGATCGGGAGGATTAATCGGCGCGATTGGGGCGCTCCGACAAGCGGATCCGCTGATCAGGTTGTTCAACCCTTCGGTTGGGTGGGAGTGATGCAGGGTGGCCCAACGAGCGATCGTACGACCCAGGCGGTTCACCTCTGCGGGCAGTGACCGGTCCTGCAGATCAGCGGCGAGTTGGTGAGTGAACTCGGCTGCCAACCGGGGGTCGTCGATGTGGTAGATGTCCCGGACGCTCTCTTTGGCCGACCAGGCATCCCGTACCTCTCCATAGGGGTCACCAGCTCGCAAGAGCCCCCGGATACGATGCTCGCCGCGGGTGTCCAGTCGTTCCTGGGCCATGATCAACAGACGACGGATCCGATAAAGCGGATCGCCTCGGCGGCCCCGATGGCCGAGCTGTTCGTTTTGTACCCGACATCGGACCAGGTCAACACACCGGTTCGCCAGTCGGACCACGTGAAACGGGTCGGCCACCTGATCGGCGTGGGGCAGCACCTGGTCGTAGGCGACCTGGTAGGGGCCGGACATGTCCAAAACCGCCCACCGGATGTTCTCACACCATTCGGGGGATTGGTTCCTGAACCAACTGGCGGCGCTTTCGACCGTTCTACCAGGCACAATGTCCAACAACTGACAGCCCCCAACGTCCACCACCGATGTGCACCACCGCTTCTTACGCCACCGGCCCTCACGCCAGAACAGGGTCTCGTCCACCCCCACCGCTTCCACCTCCCCGAACCGGGCAGTATCGGCTTCCAACAGCGCCCCGCCCCACCGCGTCACCTCGGAGTTCACCGTATGCCAATCACAACCCAACTCAGCGGCTACCTCTGCCACCGTGCGACCCAGACGCCCCACCTGCTCGGTGGCCCAACGACCGGCGCGAGAGGTTAACAAGGCCCGTTCCGGCGCCACCGACAGGTCCTGTTCGGCGAACGACCCCACCACACACGTCGGTCTGGGGCACACCCAGCGGCGTTTCCGCCACCGCAGTCGCACCGGCCGACCGAACGCCGGCAAGTCAACCAACCGCACGAGGCGGTCGCCCTTGGACCACACTCTCCCACCACATTCCCCGCACACCGGACGAGGTCCACGAGACCTGATCGTCACTCTCAGCCGGTCATTCGACAGCTCCTCGACTCCCACCAGGTCAACCTCACCCAGCCCGACCAGCAACTCGCACATACGCCTACTATCAGTCTCCACAGGGTCCTCCTCTCGGACGTGAATTCAACACCCGATTATGGAGGACCCTCCCCCACATTCGATGGATTCCCGACTCCCCCGAGATTTCCGAAGAACCGGATTAATCGGCGCGATTGGGGCGCTCCGACAAGCGGTGGCAGGTTGGGTGTCAGGAAACCACCCTGTTCGGCTCAAGAAATATCCGCCTCTTGCAGTGCCCAATACGCCTGTGGATCCTGTGGTGAGTTGCCTACCCATTCGAGTAAACCTGCGGTCTGCAAAATTCTGGCGTGACGCAACACGGTGGGCCGGGAACGGCCGGTGGCGGCCATCAGGTCGCCCGTGGAGAGTTGCGATTCAGTCCGCAGTAGCTGCAGCAATTCTTGAGCTACTTTCGAAAATCTTTCTTCCAAATCTGGAACGGCCGCATGGGCGAACAGGGTTAAGTGGACAGAGGAGGCTCTCTGTTCATATGCAGGGTCGACTAGGCCCTCCCTTCGCATCCGATCGAACATACGGCGGATTCCTTCTCCCAACTCTTGGCCGAAACGCATGTCTGCGCAGACGCGAGCGATGTTGGGATTGCGCGCATACCGCATCACTTCATGGGGAGCGGTGCCGTTGGACAGACCAGGAAAACTCCCCGGGCTGTGCACCTCAATTCGATCTTCGAATATCTCAATGCGAATGTGGTCTCCGGCCATGCTATAGGAACGATGTACGATCGCATTCACAAGCGCTTCACTCCACACCTCTCTGGGAATAATTGGCACAGATTCAAACCTGCCCTCGCGGCGGAGAGCTTCCCGGGTTGGTATCAGTCTCTCTAAGGAACGAATCCCGTTTTCGATCTGACGAAGTAAAGGTCCATCCAACTGCAGATCTGTCGCCAGTTGTTGGTCGCGGCCCACGCCACGAGAAGTACCGCGGTATCGCAGGATACGCAGGCGAGCCTGGGGAAACCACGCTTGCGGTGTCATTCCGAATAGCAGCACAGCGGCGACTGTGATCTGTCCATCCCGGTTTGCGAGTCCCCTGGCCGCCAGTAGTCGTTCCCCATTTGCGGCGCCCACCGATGAAACCCAGGATTCCACGGAGCGAGTATCAAGATCTGTGTGGGAAGCATCAGATACCGGTGTCGCCTCATAGATACTCTGGCCCTTGTCATGCAGCAACTCTCGCCGCTGATCGAACCGGAGCTTTCGGGTCTCGTCGCCCACTCGAAGATACACGTCATCAGCCGCCGTAGCGTGGACCACATTTGATTTCTTGATCCGGATTACCAACAGGTGATCATTCTTGCCCGAATCGTTGTGACACGGCAGCAAGTCGGTGGATATGGGCACTACCGGTACGGTGAAGTCGATAGCGGCCTGTTGCCAGGATGCCAGGGACTTGGGGCCGGAGCGGTCGATTCCCACAACGCGCCGGTTTTCGATTCCGTCTTTGCGGTCCACTTGTAGACCAACTACCACCACCCCACCGTCGGCATTGGCGAACGCCACCAAGGTGTTGGCCAGATCTCTTGCTGCGACACGCGGACCCTTGCGCTCAAACCACTGGCTCTCGGGAACCTGGCAAAGCAACGACCCGCAATGGGATTCGTCCGCAGCCAGCGCGTGTTCAAAATCGGTGGCAATCATTTGGTCCTTGAGCCTTGGACTAAACTACTATACTGTAAACTTTTTATAGTACGATAGAGTAGCCCGGGATTCAATTGTGGCGACCAAACTCCAGTTCAGTCGGAACACCACCCTAGTGCTTGGCGGATCTGGTTACGAACATAGATGGTTTCCGACAGGTTGTCCACCCGGTCGCAGTCCCACTTCTGCATCCATACATATTCGGCGGCGATAAACCCGTCGTAGTCCATGGCGACCAGCTGCCTCACCAGCCGGCCGATGTCGATGGTTCCCTCATAGGAGATTGCCTGCATAACTTCGGGGGCCGCTTGGCGGACCTGGTGATGCCTCGAAATGGGCAGGAGCGTCTCGATGCGTTCTTGGGGGATCCCCTGGTAGATGAAATGGGCAAAGTCAAGGCATACTTTCAGGCCCGGCACCTCCGCCACGAACTGGGCGGTGGTCTCGGGGGTTTCGGTGATAGACCCGATATGCGGCTCGAACCCAAGCTCCAAGCCGGCGTCTTGGGCCACCCCCACCCGCCAGGCCAACTCCTCCACCGCCAATCCCCAGTCTCGGGAGGGGTCGCGGCCATTGAAGGGGCAGCCGGGAAGGACGGTGAGTCCGGGCGCTTCGCAAACCAGCGTGAATTCGACGAAGCGTTGGAAGTCATCCCGCGCCTTGCTTCGAACTTCGGGGGATGGGTTGTTGGGAGCGGCCGACTGCACGTCGAACACCGGCCGAAAGTCGGTGATCACGATCGCAAAGACGTCTGCCACCACCAATCCGGCATCATCGGTCATTGTCTTCACCCGTCGTCCCACTCCCCTCGGGTCGCCAATCACCTCCTCGGCGGAGTTATTGGGGTTGCCCGAGAAAACCGCAACATCCACCGCGTCGAACTCCAAGCCCTTGATAAGGTCCAAGTTCAATTGGTATGGCAGGAGCGGGAAGGAATAGTCGGCGCACGAAAGTCGCATGGCGGAAGTCCCCTTCGTCGTGGTGAGGCTGGGTGCCAATTAAAGTTAGACGAGCCATGAGTCGCCTCCTGTCGGATCGCCCGCCCCGTATTGGGCAGCTGTCGGTCTATTTCGGTCTCTTCGACCAAGCCATGCCACCCGAGTTCCGCCATGACCGAGAAGCCTTGGCCCATCGCTTCACCGAGTTTCTGTCGACGTCGGGCGAGGTGGTTTATCCCGGTCTGGTGGATTCCGAGGAAGCTGGCCGAAGAGCCGGGGAGGTGTTCGCGGAGGCCGGGGTGGAGGTGGTGGTCTTCGTTCCCTCCATGGCTGCCCCGCCCAGCTACGGCTGGGAGGCGATCAGGGTTCTGGATGTCCCGGTCATATCGGTTGCCGCCCAGGAACTGAACACGATTCCCGATGTGTATACCACCGAAGAGGGAACCCAGCGCAGCACCCTGGTGGGTTTGGTGATGTTCACCAACGTTTTGGCGCGGGAAGGCTTACCTATGGTCACCTTGGTCGGACGGCTTCGGTCGGAGAAGTTCACGGCAGAGGTGGCCGAGGCGGTCGGAGCGGCGGCAGTGGCCAACCGTTTGCGGGGATCGCGAGTGGGAGCGATCGGAGCGCCGATCGGGGGGTATCTGGATGTCGAGGCAACGCCGGAGCAGGTGGACCGCCTGGGCCTTCAGATGGTGTCGATCTCCCGCCGGGAACTCAACTCGGCATTCGGGGACGTTTCTCGGGAAAAGGCGGAGGCGCTCGCCAGGGATCTCCGGGAGCGATTCGAGACATCACGAACTTCCGATGAGGTTCTTGGGCGGTCGGCCCGGTTGGCTCTGGCTCTGGGGGACATATGCGAACGAAACGACCTGGTGGGAGGAACCGTCAATTGTCACGGTGACCTGTTCCGCTGGAACCCCGAGGTGGGCATCACCGCCTGCCTGGGAGTCACTTGCCTGACCGAGGCAGGGACTCCCCTTTCTTGCACCGGCGATCTTCCGGCCGGGATAGCCATGGTGATCGGGAAGGCGGTGGCCGCAGGGGCACTGTACTGCGAGGTGTACGGGGTGGACTTCGAAGGCGATTGGGTGCTCTTGGCCAATGGCGGCGAAAGCGATGTTTCCATGGCCGATCCCACCCGCCCCATAACGCTTCTGCCCGAAGACCACTACCTGGGGATGGAGGGCCCGGGCACGGCGATCGTGTTCTCCCTGCCCACCGGGCCCGCCACCTTGCTCAGCCTCTCGCCGATAGCCGGGGCGGACGGTGGCTGGGCCTTGGTGGTGGGGGAGGGAGAAATCATCGGATCCCGGCACCAGGCCATCGAGGGACCCAATGGAATGTTCCGCTTCTCCTCCGGCCCGGCGCCCGAGGCCTTCGGGCGCTTCTGCAATGCGGGGGCGACGCACCACAGCGTGCTGGTTCCTGGCCACCACCGGCGGACATTGGAGATGATCTCCCAGTGGGTGGGCTTTGATGTTCGAGAGGTTTAGCCGTCCCAGTTAACCAGGACCGAATGCAAGTCATAGAACTTCCCTCCTTCCCCGCAGTCTTGCGCCGAAGGCTCTTACCATCACTGGTAGGACTTTCTGCCACCCTCAGGACCGTGTTCCGGAAGGAGAAGCGATGCGCATAGCCAAGGTAACCCCGATTTCTGTGGCCTATCCCGAGCCCAACGACTCGGGCGCCACCCGGCACCTCACCTTCTGTCGAATTGAAACAACCGACGGGACGGTGGGATGGGGAGAGTCGGTGACCATGTGGCCGGAGGCGTGCCGGGCCACCGAACAGGTCATTGCGGGGATGGGGGAGTTGATCATCGGGCGGGATGTGGTAGACAACATCGCCATTTGGCGGGAGCTGCGCAACCACGTGTGGTGGTACGGATCCCGTGGCGGGATCTCCCACTTTGCGCTTTCGGCGATCGACCTGGCCTTGTGGGACCTGAAGGGAAAGGACCTGGGTCAATCGGTCCTCCGGATGCTGGGCGGCGCCGTCCAGGAGTCTCTTCCGGCCATCGCCAGCACCCATGCGTTCCTATCCATGGACGAGGAGATCGAAAAGCACGGCCGGTGGGTGCAGGAGGACGGTTACCGAGGGGTGAAAATCGGGCTGGGCAAGGCGGGTGTCACCCGCTTGGGCTACGAAGCCAAACGGGACATCGAGTTCATGCGTCGACTACGCGAGGCGGTGGGTCCCGATGCCTGGATTATGCTGGACCGCGGTGTCAAATGCACCTGGGATCTGGAGCACGCCATCCGATTGATCCGCACGTTCGAGGAGTATGGGCTGCGCTGGATGGAGGAACCCTTTGAGCCCCACGAGATCATCAACTACCGAAAACTAAGACAAGCGGTGAACACCATGCTGGCGTGGGGAGAGCGGGAATGGGACGAGCGCGGCTACCGAGAGGTGATAGCCACCGGCACCGCCGACGTGGTGGGATGCGACCCCGGACGGGTGGGCGGCATCACCGGGGCGCTTCAGACCATTCGCCTGGTGGAAGAGGCCGGAGTGTGGTTCAACGCCCACGCTTGGAGCAGCGCGGTGGTCACCTCGGCCAGCCTGGCCCTGTCTCTGAGCACCGACCGTTGCCTGCTGTTCGAGTTCAAGCCGATCGAGAACCCCATGCAGCACGAGTTGGTGACCAACCCCATCATGCATGATCGGGGGACGGTGGGGATTCCTCCCGAACGCCCGGGTTTGGGCATCGACGTGCAAGAGAGCGTCATTCAAAAGTACAAGATGTGACCTGCTGAGAATGGCAGAAGGAGTTGGAACCTAGGGTTTCGTCATTTGATCAACGGTCGGTCCGGTAGGGGTTGAGCAGGTCGGTGAGGGTGTCACCCAAGAGGGTGAAAATCAGCACAGTGAGGAATATGGCGCTTCCCGCTCCCACCGCCAGCCAGGGATTGGTTGAGATCAGGGTCTTTCCGGTGTTGAGCATGGCGCCCCAGGACGGGGCGGGGGGTTGGGCGCCCAGACCGAGGAAACTGAGTGCCGCTTCGGTTAGCACCGCGGTGGCAAACGTGAGGGTGAACTGCACCAAGATGATCGAGGTGAGGTTGGGCAGGAGGGATCTTTGCATCAGATAGAGGTGGCTGGCGCCCAATGCCCGGCCCGCAGTTATGAACTCGCTCTCCCGCAGAGATAGGGTCATTCCCCGCACAAGACGGGCGAAGCGCGGTATCTGGACTATCCCGATGGCGATGATGGTGTTGCGCAGGTTGGTTCCCAGAACGGCGACCATGGCCATAGCCAGAATGATCGGGGGGAACGCCAGCAAGCCGTCGGTTGTCCGCATCATGATGGTGTCGGTGAGCTTTCCGAAGTATCCGCTGACCACCCCCATCGGCACCCCGAATATCACCGCGATTGCCGTGGAGGCAAAGCCGACGTACAGGGACACCCTCGACCCATAGATGACCCTGCTGAAGATGTCTCTGCCAATCTCGTCGGTTCCCAGCCAGAACTGGGCGGAGGGCAACTCGAATGGGAAGGCGACAGGTTCGATGGACCCATACGGCGCCAGGAGATCGGCGAACACTGCCACCAGCACCAAGGCTGCCACCATGCTGAGGGTGAAGAGATGAAGGGGGTTGCGGACAACCCTCCTCCAGATCTTGCGTCTCTCCGAGAACGGTGCATTCGAGGTCATTTGCGGGTTGGCCTTTCTCTGTTCATGAACGGGAGATCCTCGGGTCGAGCCATGAATAGGTCAGGTCCACCAGCAGATTGATGATCACGAAAGTGGCGGCCGAGACCAGCACCGCTATCTGGACCACGTCGAATGCACGGTTGAGAATGGATTGGATCATCAACCATCCCAAACCCGGCCAAGTGAAGATCTGTTCGATCACCACCATCCCTCCCACCAGCAACCCGAAATTGACTCCCACTTCGGTGATCAGTGGGATGGCGGCGTTTCGGAAAGCATGCCAGTAGTTGACTCTTCGCTCGGTCAACCCTTTGGCGTGGGCCGTGCGCACGTAGTCGGCACTCAGCACTTCCAGCATCCCGGCTCTCATAAACCGGGTGAGCCGGGCAGCCGTTACCGACCCGATGGTGACCACCGGTATTGCCAACTGGCTGAGATGCTTGATGGGGTCCTCCCCGAAGGGAACGTAACCACCGGGGGGCAGGAGAGGGAAGACCTCTACCAACAAGATGAGCAATCCGATGCCCATTACATAGGTGGGCATGCTGAAGCCGAGGGTGGTGAAAACCCGGGCGACATGGTCCACCCAGGTCCCCTCTCGGATGGCGGAGATCATTCCCAGGGGAATGGCAACCAGCACGGCAACAACTATGGAGAGGGAGGCCAGTTCCAAGGTGCGCCCCAGAGCGGGAAAGACCAGGCCGGAGACTTCGGCATTTCCGTGAGTGATGGATTTTCCAAAGTCCCCCCGGGCCAGGTTCCCCGTCCAGCGCAGGTATTGGATGTGGAGAGGGTCGTTGAGGCCCATCTCCTCACGCAGCGCTTCGTATGCCTCGGGAGGGGCATCGAGACCTAGCGTCATGGCGGCGGGATCGCCCGGAACCAGCCGGAAGATCACGAACACGGCGGTTGAGACGATCCACATGACCAACAGACCGTGCACCAGGCGGCGGGCGAGGTACCTGGTCATGGTTGGGTAACCGAGTTGCCTTCACCGCCGGGATAGTGGCAGGCCACGAGCGTGTTGGAAACAAGACTCAACGGGGGATCTTGGTCGACGCACAGGTTGTCACCGCGCCAGCACCGGGTGCGGAAACGGCAGCCGGAAGGCGGATCCAGGGGATTGGGCAGATCGCCGGTGAGGATTATCCGCTGTCGGGTCTGCCGGCCCAAGGCAGCGGAGATATCGGGGATGGCCGACAAGAGAGCGATCGTATAGGGATGCTGGGGAGAGTTGAAGACAGCATCACGGGGGCCTTCTTCCACTATGCGACCCAGATACATAACGGCTACCCGATCGGAGACTTGCCCCACAACCGACAGATCGTGGGCTATAAAAAGATAGGCCAAGCCAAGTTCGTTCTGCAGGTCTTCCAGCAGGTTGAGGATCTGAGCCTGGATGGAAACATCCAACGCCGAAACCGGCTCATCCAGCACCAGAAAGGAAGGCTCTAGGGCCAGGGCGCGGGCGATGGCGATCCGCTGCCGTTGCCCGCCGGAAAACTCGTGAGGGAATCGGCGCAGGGAGTCAGGTGGCAACTGCACCAAGGAAAGCAGTTCTGGGATCTTTTGGCGTGCCACCGCTCGAGAGATGCCATGGATGCGGAAAGGTTCGTACAGTATCTGCTGGACTCTGAAACGGGGATTGAGCGAGGCATAGGGGTCCTGGAAGACGATCTGCATCTGTTGGCGGAGGGGACGCATCTGCTGGTGGTTGAAGTGGGTGATGTCCTGACCATCGAAACTCACCGATCCGCCTGTGGGCTCCAGTAGCCGGATGATGGTCCTTCCCAGGGTGGACTTACCGCATCCCGATTCTCCCACCAGCCCCAGGGTTTCGCCGGGTTTGATGAACAAAGTGACGTCCTCCACGGCCACCAGGGTGGTGGCTTTCTGGGCGCCGCTTCGGCGGATGTGATAACTGGTGGTGATCTCCCGGATATCGAGGATCGGCTTCTGGGCAACGTCGAGATTCATGCTCCCCTTTCCCTGGCCCAAGAGGCAGCCTCGTCGGTGAAATGACAGGCTGCTTGTTGGCCGGATCCCACCGAGAGCAGTTGGGGAGGGTCGGACCGGCACAAGGACCGATCTCCTCCTATGGCGCAACGGGGATGGAAGGGGCAACCTGGGGGGACGTTGGCCATATCAGGCGGTTGACCGGGAATGGAATAGAGTTTGGACCTCCTCTCCTGTATCGAGGGAATCGACGCCAGCAAACCGATGGTGTAGGGATGACGGGGCCGGGAGAAGATATCGCCGATGCGTCCTTCCTCGACGATCCGGCCGGCGTACATCACTATCACGCGGTCGGCTATTTGGGAAACCAGGCCCAGGTCGTGGGTGATGACAATGGAAGCCGCCCCCGTCTCCTTACGTGCTGTCTTGAGGGTTTCGATGACCTGCGCCTGGATGGTCACATCCAAGGCTGTTGTGGGTTCGTCGGCGATCAGCAGTTTGGGCCGGTTGGCCATGGCCATGGCGATCATGGCCCGCTGCCGCATGCCACCCGAATACTCGTGAGGGAATTGGTTGTAGCGCCGCTGTGGTTGCGGGATCCCCACCATATCCAGCAACTCGACTCCGCGGCGGCGATGCTCGGACTTGGAGCCGGAGGAATCGTGAGTCCACAGAGCTTCCCGCAGTTGTTCCCCCACGCGGATCACCGGATTCAGTGATGTCATGGGATCCTGGAACACCATGGAGATGTCCTGTCCCCTGATCGAACGAAGAGCTTCTGTGGAGAGGGTCAGCAAGTCCTGTCCTTCGAAAATAGCCTCTCCGCCAGTTATCTCACCAGGTGGCTTGGGGATGAGCCCGAGAAGGCTCAACACGGTAACTGTCTTGCCGGATCCGGACTCGCCCACAATCCCGAGTGTCTCCCCGGTGTCGATGGAAAAACTGACGCCATTGACAGCGTTGATCACCTGATCAGGAGCGTTGAACCGGACGGCCAGATTCTCAACGGTTAACAAGGGAAAGGGCATCGGGATTGAAGTTACCTCGCCAGGGAGGGGAGAGGGGCCGCCGAAGCGGCCCCTCTTTCTCCTCGGTTTGCTTTAGTGGGACCTAGCCCTCTGTCTTATAGACATTGGTGAGGAACAGGTGTCCCTGGGTATGGGCGATGAATCCGTGGACGTTTCCGGCCGCCGCAATGGGTGTCACCCGCCCGCCGATCACGATCTGGGGCTGTTCCTCCATTGCCCATGCCTGCAACTGGTGCATGGCTGCCTTGTATTCCTCGTCAGAGGCAATAGACCGGGCATTGGTGAGCAGTTCGAAGAACTCGGGCTTGGTGTCGATCCATCCCATTGTCTCGGTGAACAGCTTGTTGTAAGGATGGTTCATCAGGTCGTATTCGTCCGGCTTGGGGACCATGGCGCACAGGGCCAGGTCAAAGTTGCCGAAGTTATCCGGATCCTGGGTGAAGGCAATCAGGGTGCGGTTCACGTAGGTGCCCACATCCATGAGGTTGAGGGACACCTCGATTCCGAGGTTGGCCAACTGGCTCTGAACACCCTGAGCGAGGGTATCGAACTGGAAGCCCAGACTGCAGTTGATCATCTCTCCGCCGTCGAACCCGTCGGGATAGCCGGCCTCGGCCATCAGGGCCTTGGCGCCTTCCAGATCAGGCGTGTTGTAGGAAGCTGCATCCGCATTGAAGAAGGCGGGGTTGGCTTCCATCGGGTTGGAGAGAATCTGCATGAAGCCGAACAGGCTGCGCTGCAGGGCCTGGCGATCCAGGGCCATGCTGACAGCTTTACGGATCAACGGGTTCGACCAGGGGTCGCGCCGGGTATTCACATGGAAGTGATACAGCCCCGAGTTGAAGCCCTCAGCCGGGCCGAGAATCTGCACACCGGCGCTTTGCAATACACCGATGTCTCCCAAAGGAGTCGAGGCAAGCATGTCTACCTCACCGGTGCGGATCTGCAGTGACTGCACCGTGCCGTCGGGGACCGAGGTGTAGATGATCCCGTCCAGGTAAGGCAGTCCCTCCTGCCAGAAGGCATCGTTGCGCACGACCTCCACATGCTGGTTTCGTTCCCATTCCACGAACTTGAACGGACCGGTGCCGATCGGCGTCTCGTTCAGATCGATGTCGGGATCCCTCGGCGAGATGTACACATCCACCAGGGTGCTGGCCAGGATGCGATCGGGTTCACTCAGGCGGATCTCCACGGTCAGGTCACCGGTCGCTACCGTCTCCGACACGCGAGTCAGAAGCGAAGCTGTGCGGCCTGATTCGGGCTCCTGCGCCCTGGACATGGACATGACCACGTCCTCGGCGCCGAACGGGGAGCCGTCGTGGAAGGTGACCCCTTCCCGGAGGTTGAATGTCCAGGTGAGGCCGTCCTCGGAGACGCTCCAGTCAGTGGCCAGCGAGGGCACGATCTCATAGGTGGTCAGGTCGAACTCCACCAGCGTGTCGTACATGTTGGTGATGATGTTGCGGTCGTTGGTGGATCCGAAACGGTTGGGGTGCAGACCTGTCGGATCTGCCGGTTGGGCGATAACCAAGGTCCCACCATGGAGCGACATTTCATCTTCGGCGGCCATGGCGGCCTCTTCCAATTCCTGCTGAGCCATGGCGGCTGCTTCTTCGGCGTCAGCTGCCATCTCCTCCGCTTCCGCGGCCTTCGCCTCTGCCTCCGCCAATGCCGCCTGCGCCGCTTCGTCTCCCTCTTCGGCAGCCATCTTGGTGGCTTCCAACTCTGCCATGGCTTCGTCCAGGGCAGCCTGTGCTGCCGCAGCCTCTTCGGCCGCGGCTGCGGCGTCGGCTGCCGCAGCGTCTGCTTCTGCCTGTGCTTGGGCTGCCTGTGCCTCAGCTGCGGCGCGTGCGGCCGCTTCCGCCTCCGCATCAGCCGCCGAGGTGTCGTCACCTCCGCAGGCTGTGGCAACCAAGGCCAAAATGGCGAGCAGTGCGAGTAGTTTCTTCATCTGGATCGCTCCTTTGTCGTCGGACATAGTCATACTGTCATTGGACGTCTAGGAGTGAGCGTACCCGATATGTAGGTCATGCTTCCAGAAAGGGGGGTGTTTCTATCTTTTTGTCAAGTCGGTTTTGGGGCGGTTGGGGTTGTAGGTGGTTTGGTTTTTGAGCATGGCGAGGATGAGGTTGCAGCGGCGGCGGGCGACGCAGATGATGGCGGCGTTGTGGTGTTTGAATCACACCGGTTTTCCCGGAGACTTTGGTGTGTCCCCACTTTGGTGGAGTCGGGTTATTTGAATTGGCGGTGTGATCGACCCAGAAAAGGAGGGTCTTCATGCCGTATCGAAATGTCCACCCGAGTTCCGTCGCAGGGTGCTGGATCTGCTGGCAGATGGCAGGTCGGTGGCTTCTTTGTCGAGGGATCTGGATGTGTCACACCAGACCACATATCTGGCGCCGTCAGGACCTGATTGACCGTGGTTTCGAACCAGGTTCGGGTTCGAAGACATCAAGCGGAACTATGGGCCGCTCGATTGTCGGATCAGAGAACCGGGTAACCGAACTCGCGGTGACCAAGCGGGCCATTGAGCTGCTAAAAGGCAAGGTGGTGTCCCCAAAAGACGGTACGGGGTGATCGCGGCTATGAGAGCCGAAGGGTTGCCCACGAATGTGGCATGTCGAGTGTTAGGCGTTTCGGAGTCGGGGTTCTACGCCTGGCGGTCCAGACCACCGTCGGCCCGTTCTGTTCGCCACGCCTGGCTCACCGACATCATCCACCACGTCCATCACGGGTCACGGGGTATCTATGGAGCGTTGCGGGTACATGCCGAACTGCGGTTGGGTCATGGGATCACCGTGGGACACAACGCGGTAGCGATGCTGATGCGCAAAGCCGGTCTAGTGGTGTGTCGCGGATTTGATTGGGTGGTTGAGTGCGGCTCGTCCTCGTCGGACTTTGGTGATGATTTCTTGTGCGGGTCGGTGCCAGATGAAGGGTTTGGGGTTTTGGTTCCAGTGGTCGGTCCAGATGTTGATCGCTTCTATGAGCTGTCCGACGCTGGTGAAACTGTCCCGGCGTATTCGTTTTTGGGTTAGTTCCCTGAACCATCGCTCTACGAGGTTGAGCCATGACGCCGAGGTGGGGGTGTAGTGAATGTGCCAGCGTTCCCGCCGGAGGGGCTGGTTCAGCCACCGGGTCACGTTGGCATGTTTATGAGCCGCGTAGTTGTCGATCACCAGATGCACGTCCAACTCTTGGGGCACGTTGCGGTCGATCAGTCTCAAAAAGCCCAGGAACTCTTGGTTACGGTGACGGGGTCGACAGTCGGTGATCACCTCCCCCGTGGCGGTGTTCAACGCCGCGAACAACGTCGTGGTGCCATGCCGTTTGTAATCATGGGTCATTGTCCCGGCCCGTCCCCGTTTCAGCGGAAGCGACTTCTGGGAACGTTCCAGGGCTTGTATCTGGGACTTTTCGTCCACGCACAACACCACCGCCCGTTCGGGCGGGTCCATGTACAACCCCACCACGTCAACCAGTTTCTCCTCAAATCGGGGATCGTTGGACAGCTTGAACGTCTCGATCTTCCAAGGCCGCAGTTCCCGAGCTCTCCATATACGAGCCACGGTGTCCTTGCCCACCCCATGACGAGCCGCCATCGTCCGAGTAGACCAATGCGTCGAACCGTCACCAGGACGAGCATGCAACGTGTCATGCACGATCCGTTCCACTATCTCCTCTCCGATCACCGGGGGACGGCCCCGACCCGGACGCACAACTCCTACCCCCTCCACGCCCTCCTCGCGAAACCGCTTCCGCCACGCCCGAACAGTGTCAGCCTTCTTTCCCACCTCCCGAGCGATTCTCCCGTTCGCGATCCCATCAGCAGCCATCAACAAAGCCCTCGCCTGCACAACCACCCGAAACGGCAACGAATCCGCCTTCTCCATCCGCTCCGCAGCACGCTGCTCAACCGACATCTCCAACGGGGGCGCAACAACAACAGGCATCACCCCATACTAACCCACCCAACCAATAAAGCGACACTACACTAGCTGGTCTAAGCGGCAACCGAAGTCCCAAACGGAGAACCCGTCCGGTGAATCACCCCTGTGGATTTGGTTGACCGCAACCTTGGTCCGTGCCGAACCGGATCAGTTGTGGTGTTGGCGATATAACCGAACATCCCACTAGGGAAGGCAAGGTCTACTGTGCTGTGGTGCTCGACGTGTTCAGCCGCCGCGTCGTGGGCTGGTCAATCGACAACACGGCCACCTCGGGACTGGTCACCTCCGCACTGGGTATGGCAATCAGCAACCGCCAGCCGCACCCCGGGACGGTCATACACTCCGATCAGGGCACCCAATTCACCTCTTGGGCGTTCACCCAGAGAGCCCACGATTCCGGACTCGTCCCGTCGATCGGTGACCGTCGGGGACTGTTTCGATAACGCCCCGGTTGGAAGCGTTCTGGGCACGTATGCAAGTCGAACTGTTGGACCGCCAACGCTGGCTGACCCGTATCGAACTCGCCAACGCTATCTTCGAGTACCTCGAGATCTTCCACAACCGCCAACGCCGCCACACCGCCCTGGACATGCTCACGCCGATCGAATACGAAAACACCCACTACCACAACCGAAACCGTCACACCACTGATCCAAGTGAACTGACTCCACAAAACCGGGGGACCATCACTTTCTATCTTGAGAGGATGGAGATTTATGGGAAGACCTAGTAGTTATGCGCCGGAGGTCCGCGAGCGGGCGGTTCGGCTTGTGCTTTCTCATCAGGGTGAGCACCGTTCACAGTGGGCGGCGATCTGTTCGATCGCCGAGAAGGTTGGGTGCTCGTCTGAGACTTTGCGTAAGTGGGTGCGTCAGTCAGAACGCGACCAGGGGGTTCGGTCGGGTTTGACCACCGATCAGTTGGAGGATCTGAGGGAACTGCGGCGGGAGAACCGCGAGTTGCGCCGGGCGAACGAGATCCTGCGGAAGGCGTCAGCGTATTTCGCCCAGGCCGATGCTTCGACCGTCCTTTCGAGCAGATGACCAGGTTCGTGGATGAACACCGAAAGGAGCATGGGGTCGAGCCTGTTCTGTGAGCAGTTGCCGAATTGCCCCGTCAACCTATTACGAACACAAACGCCGAGAGCGGGAACCGGATCGGTGTTCGGCGCGTTCGCGTCGGGACGCCGAACTGGTTCCGGTGATCCGCCGTGTTCATTCAGAGAACTTTGGGGAGTAGTTCGGCGCTCGGAAGGTATGGCGGCAGCTGCACCGTCAGGGAGTTACGGTGGCGCGGTGCACAGTCGAGCGTCTGATGCGCCTAGAAGGGCTGGTGGGCGTGGTCAGAGGCAAAAAGCGTCGCACGACGGTCTCGGACGAAAACGCTCACAGACCCGCTGATCTGGTCGACCGGCGGTTCGGTGCTGAGGCTCCGAACCGTCTTTGGTTGGCGGACATCACCTATGTGCCGACCTGGTCGGGGTTCGTGTACGCCGCGGTTTGTGATCGACGCCTACTCGCGGTTCATAGTCGGATGGCGAGTAGCGACCACCCTACGCGCCGATCTGGCGCTTGACGCGTTGGAACAGGCCCTATGGGCCCGTGATCCCAAACCCGGCGAGCGTCTGGTCCACCATATGCGACGCCGGCGCCCAACTTCCTGTCAATTCGGTACACCGACCGTCTGGTCGAAACCGGGATATCACCGTCGGTCGGTTCGGTCGGCGATTCGTATGACTGTGATGAATAATGGTGGTGTTGTCGGGTCGGGTCTGACCCTTGTTACGACTGGCCGAGTGCCTTTGCGTTGATCTGTCGGCCTGGCTCGGCGGCATGTAAGTAAACGGCTAGCCGTCCGGGATGGCAGTGACCCAATAGGGGCCTGGGAGTATGAATACCCGACTCATCACAGTCTTGTCCGCCAATCCCGGGACGGCTGGCGTTTCCCACCCGTAGGAGGAAACATATGACCAGTATCGTATCCGACGTTCAGTCGGACAAGGTGATCGTCGGGGTCGACACTCACAAACACATTCATGTAGCGGTGGCGATCAGCCAGCACGGTGTGCGTTTGGGAGACCGGGCGGTGAGCGCTGACCGCGGTGGCTACGCGCAGCTGGCGGCGTGGGCAGACCAAATGGGCCAGGTCGACCGGTTCGGGATCGAGGGCACCGGCAGCTACGGCGCAGGGCTCACCAGCTACCTACGACGCGGCGGGCATCAAGTAGTTGAGGTAAACCGGGGTGATCGCCGCTTGCGTCGCAGCAACGGCAAGTCTGATTCCATCGACGCCGAAGCGGCCGCACGGTCGGTCCTTGCGGGAACTGCGACCACCATCCCCAAGACCGCTGATGGGCTGGTGGAGATGATCCGCCACGTCAAAATCGCCAGAGACACCGCCCGCAAAGGCCGAACCACCGCGATCATCACCCTCAAAGCTCTGATCGTCAACGCCCCCGCGGGGTTGCGGGAATCTCTAGATGGGCTGTCCAACAAGCCCCTTATCACCCGGTGTGCCCGCTTCCGTGTCCCGGCCATCAACACCCCCACAGCCTCGGCAAAACAAGCACTGAGAGCACTAGCGCGCCGCTGGCTCCACCTCGACACCGAGATCCGCTCCCACGACGCGGTGCTCGACGACCTCACCGCCCAAGCCTCCCCAACACTAAGAGACGCCTACGGCATCGGACCCGACCCCGCCGCTGAGCTTCTCATCGTGTTCGGAGACAACCCCGAACGGATCCGCTCCGAGGCCGCATTCGCCAAACTCTGCGGTACCTGTCCCATCCCAGCCTCATCAGGACAGACCAGCCGGCACCGCCTTTACAGAGGCGGACACCGACAAGCCAACGCGGCGCTGTACCGAATAGCCATAGTACGAATGCGATTCCACCAACCCACCATTGACTACGTCAATCGTCGCACCACCGAAGGCCTCTCCAAAAAAGACATCATCCGCTGCCTGAAACGCTTCTTGGCCCGCGAGGTCTACCAACGCGTCATGACCGACCACCGAACCCGACAACACACCAACCCCACCCCCTAAACCCAAAGGATTTGACTATAGGGGCATCAACGCCCTGGCGGAGTCGGTGATCGGGTTGTACAAAACAGAACTGATCCGAAACCGTGGACCATGGCGCAACCTCGACCAGGTCGAGTACGCCACCCTCGAATACGTGGACTGGTTCAACCACCGCCGGCTCCTCGAACCCATCGGAGATATCCCACCCGCCGAAAAGGAGACCAACCACTACAGTCAATCACCACCACCGACAGACAAAACACTCAAACAAAACACTCTCCGATAAACCCGGGGCGATTCACCTTACGGACCAGCCATCAAAGAGTGTGCTTGTTTCTATCAGAGGTCAACCAGCGCCCTACACGGCGGGTGGCAACACCCCCCGGGCCATCAAAGTGACAGGGGGAAAAAGCCCTGCCCGCCGTGCCGAGCGATCAGGCCCCCAGTATCACACCAAAGACCCAATTAACAAGGTAAGGGGGGGCAATTTGTGACGAAGGTGTGGGAGATGGGAGTGTCGTTCAGGTCGTTGTGGGGATCCCGCGGCATGAGAGTAGGGCTGGAGGGGTTGAAAATGTCCAATAACCAATGGAATCTTGGTTACATGTGGATTAGCCACCCCTGGAAGGGGACAGGCCAATCATCGCCCGTTTAGGATGGGTAACCGCAAACCATGTCTGATTTTCTGAAACGGCCTCGACTCCCTGCTGGCATCGATGGTTCCCGGCTTGATCTGTGGGAGGAGTTCCGGCTGCGGCCCTTCGGCAAGCACTCGCCCGACCTGCAGGCTCTGGTGGATTACATGCGAGGCGGCCCCATCACGGGAAAGTATTTCCTGAAACTGACCGGCCCTCATTCGGAGTGGACGCTGGCCAGGTTCAGCGACACCTTTCCACTGACCACCCACACCTTGTCAGAGCACGTCTTCACCACCATCGAAGACGCTGAGTACTTCGTCTTCCGGCGCCGCTGGGAGGAGATGTTCGGCGCCGATCCGGGAGCGGGTTCATGAGCATCAAAGCGGCGGTCATGGGATATGCCGACCGCCAGAGCGTCCGACCGGGTGAACCTATCGAATTCAAGGTGAGCAGCGTCGGGCCCCAGACCTATCGGGTCGACATCGTGCGACTCATCGCTCCGGAGGTGGGTCTGGGAGATGACTGCCCCGACTTCAAGGAGATCGAACTGCATACCCCAGTCTGCAGTGACTACCCCACCGAGTGGCAGCCCATCCATCCAGGCTCGGCGGTGCGGGTCCCGCTTTCCGATGGCCTTCCGTTGAGGAAGGGAATCACCTTGAGCGCCAATGTCTTTCCTACTCTGGTGTCTGCCGGCAGGCAGGGCATCGTGGGTACCTACTGTGCTACCGACGACTCGGGGGTAAGTCTGATTCTGGAAGACGGGGCGCTGGCGCTGGCCGTGGGGAGGGGGGATTCCACCACCATTTTGACCAGTTCCATCAGCGTGATCGAATATCGCTGGACGGCAGTAGCGGTCACCTATGAACCAGGCACGGGCACCGTGGAATTTCACGCCGCCGGACTGGAACGCCAGCGCTTGGAAGTGGCGCCTTCCTCGCGGGAGAGGTTGCAACAGGCGGCACCCGGTTCATCGGGGGGTGGGAACCTCTACATCGGCGCCGCTCGCGCAGTGGACGACCGGGGCGTGGAGCACACCGATGCATGCTTTAACGGCAGGATCGAGCGGCCCCGGGTTTACGCACGGACACTAGACCCAGAAGACATCGGTGCGTTATCCGCAGTGGCCGGGCCTTCCGCCGTGGAGGACGCATTTGCCGATTGGGACTTTTCGATCGGAATTGACACCGAGTCGGTGACTGACGTGTCGGGCAACGGTCGCCACGGAGAGACCGTCAACCTCCCCTCCCGGGCGGTGGGCGGCTCCAATTGGGCCGGGCAGACCGACAACTGGCAGCAAGGAACCGAACAGTACGGCGCCATCCACTTCCACGACGACGATGTGGATGACGCCCGTTGGCGCACCACTTTCACGCTCGTCGTCCCCGACGATTGGAGGAGCGGGTGCTATGCCGCCCGCCTGCGGGCAGATGACGCCGAGTTCTACGTTCCATTCGTGGTGCGAGCCGCATCCGGCAAGGAATCCGACGCGGTTCTGTTGCTGGCCACCGCCACCTACGGGGCTTACGCCAATCTCCGTCTGCGGGTGGTCTTTCCTTGGAACGAATTAATCCACGGCCGGCTCACGGTGCTGGACGACACGGATCTTCTGATGCTGCGGTTCCCCGAAATCGGTGGCTCCACCTACGACAGCCACACCGACGGCAGTACGGTGGTCTATTCCTCGATGCGCCGGCCGGTCACCAACTTCCGTCCCAAGGGCCGCATTTACAAGTTCTGCCAGGACATGTTGCTGGTCTCGTGGCTGGAGACCGACGGTGTCGACTACGACGTGATTACCGACGAGGATGTGCACCGGGAAGGCCTGGCGGCCCTGGAGCCATACCGGGTAGTCATCTCCAGTTCTCATCCCGAGTACATCAGCACCGAGATCTTCGACGCCACCGAGGAGCATGTGAGACAGGGAGGGCGGATGATGTACCTGGGCGGCAACGGTTGGTACTGGCGGATCGGCTATCACCCGACTCGATCAGGTATTGTGGAGGTCCGACGGCCGGACGCTCCCCGGTTGTGGGCCGCTGATGTCAGTCAAGGTCATCTGTCGTTCTCCGGTGAGCGGGCCGGTACCTGGTCGTGGGCGGGCCGGCCCCCGCAGACCTTCTTGGGGGTGGGCTTTATCACGCAGGGGTTTGACGAGTGCTCCTATTACCGGCGCACTGTGGCCTCCAACGACGAGCGGGCGGCGTTCATCTTCCAAGGCGTCGACGACGAACTGATCGGCGACTTCGGGTTGCTGATGGGAGGGGCGGCCGGATACGAGATCGACCGGGCCGACGCTCTCATGGGCACCCCTCGCCATGCCCTGGTACTGGCCTCCTCGGAGGGCCATTCCAACCTCTATGACTTGATGGTCACCTCCCTGGTGGATTCCCTGCCGCCCGCCAACCCCGATGACCCCGACCGTATCCGGGCCGACATGGTGTTCTACGAGAGCCCCGGAGGCGGCGCGGTGTTCTCGGTGGGCTCGATCGCTTGGTCGGGAAGTCTCAGCCACGCCCGGTATGACAACAATGTGGCAGCGGTGAGTCGTAACGTTCTCAACCGCTTCCTGGATCCCCAACCGTTCAGGATGCCTTCGGAATGATCTGGGACTGGATACCAGCAAGCAGGGTCACGGAATTGGGAGAAGCGTGATCAAAAAGGACTGGTCCCTGGGCGCCGGATTGAAAGACCGGGCGGTGCTGGTAACCGGGGCGGCAAGCGGGATAGGAAGGGCCACCGCCCAGACTATGGCTTCCCTGGGCGCCCGGGTCGCCGCACTGGATCTGCAGGAAACGGTGAGAGAGGTTGTGTCGGAACTGGATGGCCCCGGTCCACATTTGCCGGTGGTTTTCGATCTGGCCGACTCGGCGTCGATGCGTGCGCTGGTGGCCGACATACAGGCGCGGTTGGGGCCCTTGTGGACCCTTGCCCATGTGGCTGCCTATCTGCGGCGAAAGGACTTGGGGGATGTCACCGAGGAGGACTGGGACGCTCAACATGATGTGAACTTGAAAGGGTCCTTCTTCTTGAACAAGGCGGTGGGGGAGGCCATGATCGCCACCGGGAGAGGGGGCCGGATCATCAACTTCACCTCCGGGGCATGGCTGAGCGGACCGGTGTACGGCAGTCATGTCTATGTAGCCAGCAAGGGGGGAGTGGTCTCCATGACCAGGGGCTTCGCTCGAGCCTACGGTCCGCACAACATTTTGGTGAACTGCATCTCTCCCGGCCAGATCGACACTCCCATGCAGCACTTGGACAACCTCCCCGAAATCGTAGATGCCGGCATCGCCCAGTGCCCGCTGCAGCGGATGGGCGATCCCGAGGAACTGGCGACGGTGGTGGCCTTTTTGGCATCCGAGCATGCCAGTTTCGTGAGCGGCGCCACTATCAATGTGAGCGGCGCTCTGGTTATGTATTAGCTGCGGTCCCCGATGAACACCATTGAGACTGTGCTGGGACCGATTTCCCCGGACCAGTTGGGTTTCACCTTGCCGCATGAGCATGTGTTTTTGGATGTGTATGAGATAACCATGAACTCCCATCTCATTCTGAGCGACCCCCAGGTGGCCCGCTACGAGTTGGGAATTTTCAAAGAGAGCGGCGGCAGCACCATTGTGGACCAGACCGTGCATGGGCTCGGAGCGGATCCGGTGGGGCTGCGGGAGGTTGCTCGGGATGTGGGAATCAACATCATTGCCGGTACGGGCTTTTACTGGGAGAAATTTCACCCGCCCTGGCTGAAGGACATGACCGACCGGGACATCGTGGCCATGCTGGTGAAGGATCTGACCGAAGGGTTCTACGGAACTGACATCCGGGCGGGGATCCTGGGAGAGATCGGCACCCATCACCGCAGAGTCTCGGCCGCCGAGGAGCGGGTGATCAGGGCCTGTGCCACCGTCCAACGGGAGACGGGAGTGCCCATCTCCACCCACGCCCTGTTCACCCGGATAGGCTTGGAGCAGGCGAGGATGTTCGAAGACGCCGGGGCGAACCTCGACAAGCTGGTGATCGGGCATGTCGACACCACTCCCGATGTCGATTATCACTTCGAGTTGCTCCGGCGTGGAGTCTGGATTGCTTACGACGCCATCGGCCAGTTGGACAAGCAGACCGACGACACAAGAGCCGACGCCATCGTCCGGCTGATCGGGGAGGGATATCGGGATCGGATCCTGCTTTCTACCGATGTAGGAAAGAGAGGCGCCATGAGGTCATACGGCGGGACCGGATACGACCATGTGATCACCCGTTTCTTGCCACTGTTGAGGGAGCGAGGAATCACGGAGGAAGACACAACCGCACTGACGGTGGACAATCCCCGCCGCCTATTCATCGGGTAATCAATGGAGATGGCTTGGGATCGACAATGGACCGGGCAAGGAGTGAAGGCGCCGTGAGCGGACTTGATCGGAGCCGTCCGATAACGGTGGTTCACTTCGGTCTGGGTAACGTGGGCCGCGCGGCTCTCCAGTTGGCTGCGACCCGAGAGTGGCTGCGACCGGTGGGAGCGGTCATCGGAGGGACTTCACCTGTCGGGGAGCGAGGCGAACCCAGGGAGATCCCCGCTGACCTGGTTCTTTCCGCCCACCCGGATCAGTTGCTTGACCAGTTGCGGCCGGAGGTGGCACTCATAGCCACCCGGTCTCCCATCGCGGAAGTCAAAGACGACATCCTCCGGTGCGTGCGCCGGGGGGTGAATGTGGTCACCTCCAGCGAGGAGTTAGCCTATCCCGGCGTTACGGATCCAGCCGCGGGCCAGGAGATAGCAGATGCCTGCCGTCGCTTCGGGACAGCGGTGGTCGCCACCGGGATCAATCCGGGCTTTGTGTTCGATGTCCTGCCGGTCGTTATCGCCGGGGCCTGTTGGGATGTGCAGCGGATATCGGTTACCAGGGCGCTGGACGCCTCGGTCTTCGGGAAACGGGTCCATCGGTCGCTGGGGGTGGGATACAGTCCAGCCGGTTTCGACGAGGCTCAACGGCAGGGAATCATCCGCGGGCACATCGGTTTTGAAGAAAGCGCCAGGGTCATTGCGCAGGCTTTGGGTCGAGAACTCGACCGCTTCGAAGAAAGCGTCCAGCCTCTGATCGCCGATCAGTCCTATCAACTCAGGGAGTATTTGATCTCCCCGGGCCAGACTGCCGGTGTTGTCCAAGAGGCCACCGCTACGGTGGATGGTCAAACGTGGCTGCGTTTCGATCTTTCACTCCATGTGGATCCGGAGTCGGTGGGAATACAAACCCGGGATCAAATCCGGATCGAAGGCGAGAATCCCATCGACGTCAGCATCCATCCCGGTACTCAAGCGGTATTGACCACCTCGGCCCGCCTGGTCAATAGCATCCCTGCGGTCATGTCAGCGCCACCTGGTCTCTACACTGCGGCGGATTTGTTGCCAGGTGCGCCCTGGCTCGGAAACCGTCCCCCGCCGGGCATTGGCAGGGCGTGACCCCGGCCTGACCCGTTGAGGGCCATGACCGGTTTGTCCAGTCATGCGCTGGTATGACCACCGGGTTGTGAAAAAGACCTCCGCGGAGGCCCTACTCCTCCATGTTTATAACTATGTTGTCCGGTCCGCGGGCCAGGAACTGTTCCGACGGTACGTCGTAGGGATTTTCCTCGATGTGCCACATGTGGGCAGGCACGAATAGATAGTCGCCTGGTCCGGCCTCTACCCATTCCTTGAAGTCCTCGCCATAGTGGACTCGGACGTGGCCGGAAATGATGTACGCGGCGGTCTCGGCCTCACCGTGCATGTGGGGCGGACCCTTGTGATTGGGCTCTGAGGTGACGGTGCCAAACCAGATCTTGCTGGCGCCTACCGATGACCCGTCTATTGCGGGACGACGGACCAAACCGGGAGTCTGTGCCGTGTCACTTGGCGGCCGGGTGCCGCGGACCACCCTCGGGACTGTGAGCTCTGTCTTCGTTGCCAAAGGTTTCGCCTCCTCGTACCCGTATGCGCCGGGCCGACGCGGGTTATCGTATGTTCGCTTCGATGGCTAGTTTACAGACTCTCGCCGCTCAGGTTGTGAGTATGCGCCGTGAATGTGCTGATGGGGGCGACAAAGGGGGTGGAGCAAAATGCTTCGTCGGTATTCGCGATCGACCGATTCACAAGTCGTCTCCCGGGAATATCGCCTGCTTGCCAAGTTGCGGCCAGGCGGCAGGAGCGGCGGCCTTGTCGAGCCGCTGTTCCATGGGCAAGCTGTCGTCCCAGTAGTGGGCAATCAGGCGCATGCCGTTGGTCCCGTCCGACTCCTCGGACGCCAGCCACACTGCCGGTCCGTTCATCACTTCCGGCCGCATTAGGATCGCCCGCCCCACCGCGATGTCATCGGGAATGAAGTGGGTGTCGGTCTGGCCGCCGGGGACGAGTACGTTGGCGGTTACTCCGGTGCCCTCCAATTCACGGGACATGAGAGCGACGAGCGCCTCGTGGCTTGCCTTGGATGGACCGTAGGGGCACATGCCCGGCCGGTACATGGTGTCGACGCTGGTCGTCACGCCTATTATCCGACCCCATCCCTGGTCAAGCATGTGGCCCACTGCCGCTCGGGCCATGAAGAACGATCCGTTGGAATTGACCGCGATTATCCTGCTCCACGTCTGGGGAGTGATGTCCCAGAACTTGGGAAGATTGCCGCCGGCGAGGTCCGCAAGGTGGATCGTTCCAGCGTTGTTGATCAGCACGTGGAGTCCGCCGAACCCGTCTATTGTCGTGCGGACCGCGTCCTCCACGCTCTCGGGGTCTGAGATGTCGCAGACCAAGTCCAGGACACAGTCGCTCCCACCGGCCGCTCGGACCTCGCCTGCGGACTGCTCGAGCCACTCTTCGTTGATGTCCAGCATCGCCACGCGTGCCCCGGCCTGCACCAGGGCAAGCGTCATGGAACGGCCCATGCCGATGGGGCTGCCGGCACCGGTAACGATTGCGACTTTTCCGTTTAGTGGTTTGTGTTGCATGTCGACATTCCGACCCCCGGTTTTCGCCCGTCTTTGGGGACGGGGCAACTCAGCCGGTAACTGCGGTCGCTTCGATCTCGATCAGATAGCCGGGGTCCAGGAACCCCGAAACCTCCAGCATGGTGGAGGCCGGTTTGATTTCACCGAAGATCTCGGCATGGGCTCTTCCCGCTTCCTCCCACCGGGAGATGTCGGTGAGAAACATCCTGGTTCGCACCACGTCCCCGGCAGTGGCCCCCAACTTTCCCAACGCCCGGAGGATGATCTCCAGACAGGCCTTGGTCTGCCCGTACATATCGCCGGGGGCGATCACCGATCCATCGGGTGCTCCGGCGGTGGTGCCGGCCACCTCGATCAGGTTGCCGACCCGGACTGCCCGGGAGTATCCCACGGGATCCCAGGGCCGATTGGAGTGCACTTGGCGTCTGGGGAGGTTCGCCACTCGGTTTCTCCGTTACGGGCCCTCGGACGGGTAGACATCCACCGTGATCGGAAACTGAACGTCCTCGTGCGGGCGAATGGTGATCGGGAACTGGCCGATGTTGCGAATGGGGGCGTCAAGCACCACATGGTCGGGTTCCAGGTTGAACCCGGTATCCCGCCGGACCGCTTCCACCACATCCTTGGGCGCCACCGAACCATACAGGCTCCCCGAGGATGAGGCGCGTGCGGCAATCACCACCATCTTGCCCACCAGTCGGGTGGCGACCTGCTCGGCGTCGGCCTTGCGTCGCATGTATTCGGCAAGTTTCGCCTGTTTGAGGGCTTGAATGTGGGCGATGGCCCGGGAGGTTGCCTTGATGGCCTTGCCGCGGGGGAGCAGGTAGTTGCGGGCGTATCCGGGGGCTACCTCCACCACCTCCCCCTTGTGGCCGAGCCCGGAAATGTCCTCGGTGAGGATCAGCCGGGCGCTCATAGGTTGGTGTAGGGCAGAAGCGCCATCTCCCGGGCATTCTTGATAGCCCTGGCCACCGCGTTCTGATGTCGCTGGCAGTTGCCGGTCGAACGCCGCCCGCGAATCTTGGCCCGTGCATCCGAGATGTATCGGCGCAGCAGGGTGATGTCCTTGTAGTCCACATAGCGGATCTTGTTGTCACAGAAGTAACAGGACTTCTTCTTGATCCGGCGATAACTCGCTGACCGGGGACGTCTGCGGGATGAAGTTTTTCTTGCCATGCTGATCCTTAGAACGGTGCTTCGTCGTCGGAATAGGCGGGCCGTTTGGCGGGACCGGCGGGGGTCTGCGAACCACTTCGCTGGCCGCCTTCATAGTATCCCCCTCCCGTCTCCCGGGTGGTTCTTCTCACGTCGGCGGTGGCCCACCGAAGGGACGGACCGATCTCGTCGATTCGCACCTCCACCACGGACCGCCGTTCTCCCTCCTGGGTTTCCCAGGTTCGCTGCTGCAGTTGCCCGGTCACTATCACTCGGGCGCCCTTTTCCAGGGATTCGGCGACGTTCTCGGCGTATTGGCGCCATACCGTCCCGCCGAAAAAGCTGGTCTCTTCCTGCCAATCGTCGTTGGGACCCCGCCACCGTCGGTTAACAGCCATGCGGATGTTGGCCCGCGGTATTCCCGAGGTGGTAAAGCGGAGTTCGGGATCCTCCACCAGGTTTCCAACCAAAGTCACTGAGTTGTAAGCCATATCTTCTCTCTTATTGTCGGGGGACCAAATCGTTGCTCGGGGATTGATCAGATCTCAGGGCGGATGACTTTATGACGCAACACATCGTCGGCCAAAGCCAGCACCCGCTGAACCGAGTCGACTGTGGACGACTCCGATTCGAACCGGCTGACTGTGTAGTAGCCCTCGGAGAGGTGGTCGATCTTGTAGGCAAACCGCCGCTTTCCCCAAGAGTCGCTCTCTTGTTTCACGGCGCCTTGGTGGGCCAGGAACTGTTGCAGTTCGGCCACCTTACCCTGGTACTCGGCCTCCGACATCTCCGGACGATGGATAGTCATTAGTTCATATAGACGCAATCGCGTCACCTCCTTTGGTCAACTGCTCCGTTGCAGAAGGCCCCTTTCGGTGCGGGGCAGGATCGGGCGCCGGTGGCGCATTTGGGGTCGGAGGACCATGCTAGCGGATTGCCGGACTATCAAAAAAGCAGCCGGGAGGTGGGCGTCACGGCGAGGCCACAGTCTCACCGAGGCTCAGCGACTTTTCCGAGGAGCATGAAAGAGATGGGATGGTCCCCGGATCTCGACCGGGATCCGGGTTGGGGCTAACCAGACCCCCTTCAGCACACTCCCAAGACAGGTCGTCAAAGAAACCGGGACGAGCTTCCAAAGCGTATCGGGTGGGGGCCTCCGAGGGGTAGGTTGGGCAGGGATCGGCGGCGCAGGGCGTCATCGAGAGAACCTGGAAGAGGACGCCTTCGGGGTCGAAGAATCCGATGTCCAGTGGGATAAGAGTGCCCTTCATCCAAAAAGAGACGGGGCGCGGATCCTCCCAGACGAAAACCATCCCATCCAGGTCGCCCATCGACCGAACTTCCATCAGCCCCCGCCTTTGGAGATCGGGGGTGTCAGCCAGGGCCAATATAAGGGGCTGACCGTCCAGGCGGGCGGTGATGATCTCAAAACCCGCTACATCTCCGGTGTCCGGTGCTGGAGGTGGAGTGGGGAGGGTAGTGGTGCTCGGGGGGGCGGTGGTGCTGGGCGCCGCAGTGGTGGTCGGGACGGTGTCGGGCACCGGCGCGGCGGCCACGGTGGCTGCGGTTGCCGGCATCCCCACGGTGGTGCTGGGAGGGGCGTCGTTACCCGGGTCGGAGACCGGGAGCTGGGCGCAGGCCCCGGTCAGGAGGGCAAGAGAAACTACAAGGAGTAGACGGCGGCGGTTGAAGGGGTCTCCTCCCGCAGGGCCTCCTCGAGGCCGACACCCACCTGGTAGGTCTCCTGCCGACTGGGGAAGTGCCCGTTTTTCACGTCGTCCCGGTAGCTTCGGAGGGCATCGGTGGCCACTTGGCGCAGGTCGGCGTATCGGCGCACGAACTTGGGATAGCGGCCGAATCCCATTCCCAGCAGGTCGTGGAAGACCAGGACCTGACCATCGGCCGAAGGGCCGGCTCCGATTCCGATGGTGGGAGGGGTGATGCGCTCGGTCACCACCGATGTCAACACATCGGGAACTCCCTCAAGGACCAGCGCGAAGACGCCCGCCTTCTCCAGGGCGCAGGCATCGCGTATGATCCGGCGAGCCGAGTCCAACCGCCGGCCCTGGACGCGATAACCACCTTCGGCATGGACCGATTGGGGGGTGAGGCCCAAGTGTCCCATCACCGGGATCTGCGCGGCCACCAGACGCTCGATGTGATCAATTCGCTCGGACCCGCCCTCGATCTTCACTGCCTCGGCCCCCGCCCGGATCAGGACGGCCGCGTTGCGAACTGTTTCTTCCGAAGATATGTGAAAGGTCATCCAAGGCATGTCGGCTACCACCAGGGAGTGGGGCTTCGCTCGGGCGACAGCCGCTACGTGATGGGCCATCATCTCCAAACTTATCGACAGGGTGGTCTCGAATCCGTGTACCACGTTGGCCGCGGAATCTCCCACCAAAATGATGTCGATGCCAGCTTCGGAGGCCAGTTTGGCGCTGGGATAGTCATAGGCGGTCACCATGGCGATCTTCTCCACGCCCTTGCGGGCCGAAACCGCTGGCACAGTCACCTTTGCCATGTGTGCTTCTCCTCTCTCCCCACCGCCGGGGGTTGGGGGATCGGGCTGTTGTGGATTGGGGCCTCCCGGGTGCGGGGGTCGGCGCGCTCTGTTCGAGTCGACCGCCCCCTGGGGGCGAATTCAATGATAAGCGGATAACCGAGGGGAGCAAATGGGAAACGGGGCCACAATGCAAAGTTCCGACGCCGGGTCAGCGCAGGCGTCCGGGTTGTCCCCGAACGGTCCTACCAGGGTATGGCGCCGAGGATCAGACCCAGGGTGACGAGGGTGACCAGGGTGAGCTTTCGTCCTTGGGTCGGCTGTTGGTCTCTTCGGGATCTGATGCGGCCGATCTTGAACAGAGTGGCCGCGGCCAACATCAACAAGGGATGGACAATGCCGTAGAAAGTATCATCCCAGCGCTGGTTGCCGATCAGAACGATGATTCCGATCAGCACCTGGACATCGAGCAGCACCGAGGTCACCGTTACCAGGGCGGGGGGATGGGGGGACTCCTTGCTCCACTTGGCCAGGCCTATCACCAGAATGGCGATCAAGCCCACCAAGAGCAGCCACCGAAGGCCCGAATGTGTTTCCACCAGAACATTCATGCTCTCCAAATGTTACCCGCCCGGCTCGGAGTGTGCCGAAAGAGGCCCGGCGGGGGCCAAGTTCGGCAGCAGAACCTCTGGTCGAGGTGGGGGGTGCCATTCGATCCCCATCTTTTTCAGCATGCTCCTCGGGCCAGATCCCGGGCGGCGATGTCTCAGGCGTCGTCTCCGGCCGCCATTTGGTCGCGAATCCAGATGATGTCGGCTTCCTGGCCGTCGGACGGGGTTTCCACCACCGTGGGAGCATCGGCCGCTCGGATCACCTCGGCCAGCAGGTCCGGTGGAATCTCTCCCGATTTGAGATTGGCGTGACGATCCCGCCGCGCATCGAACCGGTCGCGGGAGTTGTTGGCGTGCACCAGGTCGATCCGTCCCGTCACCGCCAGAATCCGCTCGACCAGCCCTTCCAGCGGTTCGCCTCCCGCCCAGGCATGGCAGGTGTCGAGCACGAACCCTGCTCCCAGATCTCCTATCTCTTCCCACAACTGTTGAATGTCCTCCAAACGGCGGGCAGCCGCCGAGTCGCCGGAGGCGGTGTTCTCGATCAACACCGGCACATCGGTGTCGAGTTGCACCAAGGCCTTGCGCCAGCGCCGGGCGGCCTCGCTCCGTTCGCCTCCTCCCGTCACGTGCCCCCCGTGGACCACCACCCCGGCCGCCCCAATTGCGGACGCGGCCTGGCAGGTTTCGGCCAGGATCCGTCGGCTGGGAATCCGCACTCGGCTGGCCGAGGCCACCACATTAATCAGATAGGGGGCGTGAACATAGATGGGGGTCGGGGAAGCCGCCAGTTCCTCGGCGTCATCCCGGGGGAGGGGCTTTTTCCAGCTCTGGGGGTTCGACAGGAACATCTGAACCACCTCGGCGCCGATGGCGGCGGCATCAGCCAGAGGCTGCTGGTTGGACAGATGCGCCCCGATCAACGGCTTGCTACCCATTATCGGTGTGTGGGGCTGAACCGGCCACCAGATCGAGATAGTGGTTGCTCACCGCCGACACGGCCTCGGCGCGGACCGACCAATCGGAAGCCAATAACCGCAGGACATGTTCTCCCGCCCATCTGGCCCCCCACGGATCAATGGGCAGGTTGGTCGATAAATCGGTGTCCCGAAGAACGATGGTCAGGCTGGGAAGGAGGGTTCCTCCATCGGTGACCGGTTGGGGGAACACTCTTTCTATCCCCTCCCAGGGCAGGGAGTCGAGCGGGCGGAAGGGACCTCGCAGCGATATGCCGAGTCCCCGGGGCCCGACTGTCAGCGCCGGGCGCCCCTTGATGCCCGAGGTCACTCCCCACACCGCCAGCACCACGCCCGTGGCGGCCACAATCCCCGCCCACACCCGCTCTCGGGCTTCCAATACCTCTTCTCCCTGGTAGACCAGTTCCGCCAACCGGGCTACCACTCCGTTCCACACCAGCAGGTCGAATGCGGTCACCACCAACAGGCCACCCAATACGACTACCCACCAGCTTCGCCTCGACGAGTTGTAGACGGTGATGGTTTCCATTTCTCCCCGCAGCAGGACGGGTTACACGATACCCGACCGTCATGCCATCCCGGCGCCGTGTGTCGCCCGTTAATTCTCTGATTGGCAATAGTCCGGAAGGAACGGGTACCTTGGAAGGAGTGAAGTTCACCCTCATCCGTCATGCCCAACCTGCTTGGAATCGGCAAGGGCGCTTGGTGGGCAATCCGGTGCTCACTGAGTTGGGTCGCCGTCAGGCACAGCAATTGGCGGAACGTCCGTGGAGGAAAGTCGATGAGTTGTGGGTCTCGGAGTTGAGGCGCGCCCAGGAGACCGCCGCGCCCCTGGCCGAACAACTCGGCCTCAAACCGCAGGTGCATCCCTGGATGAACGAGATAGGGAACCCGGCGGAATGGGATGGGATGCCCATCGACCAGGTGGCCGCCCGAATTTCTGAGTTGGAAGGGTCGAGGGCACTCCAAGACCTGTGGGCTGGAGTGCGCCGGGGGGAACCGTATCACAGCTTTCGAGACCGGGTTGTCACCGGTTTGCTCCGATCGCTTGGGGATTATGGGGTGGGCATGTTGGAACCCGATCAGCCCCGCCTGTGGCGGGCAGGGCAGGGCAAATCCGTCCTGGCGGTGGCCCATGGGGGGACCAACGCGGTGATCCACGAGACTCTGCTCGGGTGTGGGCCGACACCGATCGCCTGGCACAAGTTCCGCTCGTTGCACACTGCCGTCTCGGTGCTTCGCGCTTATCCGCTGGCGGATGCATTCACCTTCGCTCTGGAGCGTTTTGGGGATGTGACCCACCTTGTGGACGAGCAGGTCACCAGGTAGCTCAGCGTCCGAAGCGGCGTTCCCTGCGGGAGAAATCACGTAGCGCCCGCAGGTAGTCCACCCGCCGGAAAGCCGGCCAGTAAACATCTGCGAACACGAATTCGGCATAGGCCGACTGCCAGAGCAGAAAACCCGATAGTCGCGACTCTCCGGAGGTGCGGATCAGCAGATCCGGATCAGGAAGGCCGGCCGAGTACATGTGGCGGGCCAGCCCCTCATGATCGATCCGCTCGATTATCCCGTGGGGGTCGTCGGTGGTGGTGGTCAATTCAGCCACCAGGTTGCGACAGGCGTCCACGATCTCTTGGCGGCCCCCGTATCCGATAGCGATGGTCAGATTGCGGTTGTCGCGGCCGGGTCCGGCCCGTTCCATGGCGGTCTTGGCGGCGGTCATCAACTCCGACGGCAGCAGATCGAGACTTCCGATGAAACGAAGTTCCATTCCGTACTGTCGGCAACGTTGGGGTATGCGCCCGAAGAAACTGGTGAGCACCTCATAGATGGGCGCCAACTCAGCGGAGGAGCGGCCGAGGTTGTCCTTCGAAAGAGCCCAGGCGGTCACCGCCGGGATCCGAAGCTCCGCCGACCAGTCGACGAAGTCCTCAAAGCGGCGCATCCCCTCCCAGTAGCTGTCCGTGTAGGCATCCAATCCGCTCTGGCGGGCGTAGCGACGGTGACCGTCGAGAATCACCCCCACGTGCCGTGGGAAGCGGGAGGAGTCCATCTGTCGCAGCAGGCGACTCTCATATAGCCGGTAAAGAGGTGTGAGAAGGGGATTTGGCATGGAATTTGGGCCGCCGAAACTTTGCCGCGGATTCTACCTTTATTCCCTCGGGTCCCAACGGAAGAACCTGGTGGTCACCACCAGTCCGGCCACCAGCCAGGCCCCCATGATCGCCAGGTCCTCCCAACCGAAGATTCCGCCGGTGTGGAAGGGATTGAACGCTGCTCCGAATGGCTCGGCGAAGTGTTTGAGCGGCAAGATGTCGCCGATTACCAGAAACCACCGGGGGGCGTCGTCGAGTTGAATGAAGATACCCGAGAGAAAAGCCATGGGCAGAAACACGGCATTGGCCACCGCCGGGATGGCGTCGGCGCTTTGGACAAGAGCGCACACCGACAACCCGAGCGCCGAGAAAGTGGCCACACCTATCACGAACACCAGCACCGCAACTCCGAGGTTCTCCCACAACATCACGAAACCGAAGAATGCCCAACCCACTGCGAACATGATCACCACCGATACCACCCCGATCCACACCGCCGAGCCGATTCGGCCCATCATGTAGATCCAAGGTGGAAGGGGCGTTCCGCGCACTCGTTTCAGAATGCCCTGATCGCGGGCGAGGCCAGTTCCGATCGAAAGGGTGGTGAAGGTGGAGGATCCGGCCGCGAACACCGCCATCGCCGGCGCAAAGAACTGGGAGAACCGATAGCCCTCGGACACCTCGGTGCTTCCGAACAGAACGTTGAACAACGCCAGGAAGAAGACCGGCAAAACAAGGGTGAAAAAGGCGGCCACCGGAGTTCGCCAAAAGACCCGGTTCTGATGGCGGATCTGCTGCCACAGCAATCCCAGGTCGGCGCCGACCGAGTTCATTCCTGCGGCCCCCGCTCGGCGCGGTTCATGATGTCCAGGTAGACGTCCTCCAGACTGGGTCGGGTGACCTCCAAGCCTTGCAGTTCGACTCCCTGCTTGATGGCCCATCCGGTGAGCCGGTGCAGATCGGCGGTCGGGTCGGTGGTTTGGTAGGTCACCTGTTGGCCTTGTACCTGGGGGCCGTCGCCGATGACTGGAAGGCCCCCTGGGTCGGCGACCCGGAAGTGAATCGCGGTGGCCCGGGTGGCCCCCAAGGTCCGGGGAGTGCCTTCGGCCACGATGCGACCCTGGCTGAGCACCACGATTCGATCGGCCAGGTGCTGGGCTTCGTCCAGATAGTGGGTGGTCAAAAGAATGGTCTTCCCCAGGGCGGTGAGACCTTCGACCAGTTTCCATGACTGTCGCCGGGCGGCGGGGTCGAACCCGGTGGTGGGTTCGTCCAAGAAGATCAGATCGGGATCACCCACCAGGGCCAGAGCCAGGTCGAGCCGGCGGCGCTGACCGCCCGACAGTGTCTTGATCCGGGCGCCGGCCTTTTCTTCCAACCCAACCAGCGAAATCAGCTCTGCAGTCGGGCGGTGACGGGAATATGACGCTCTGTGCAGGTCGAGCGTCTCAGCCACGGTCAGCACCTGTTCGGTTCCGGTCTCCTGCAGGACTATCCCGATCCGGTCCCGGAAGTCCCGCCCCCCGGTGGATGGGTCAAAGCCAAGAACTTCAACCTCTCCGGCGTCGGCGTCCCGATATCCCTCCAGGATCTCGACCGCGGTGGTCTTCCCCGCTCCGTTGGGACCCAACAGCCCCAGCACTTCGCCCTCTTTGACCTCAAAGCTCACCCCGTCAAGGGCCGTCACCTCCCCGTAGGACTTGACGAGATCTCTCACGGTAATTGCAGAAGACACCGCCTTTCAGGTTACCCCATTGAAGGGCCCGCCCATTTCCGGCCCAAAGGGCGTTCCCGAGGTCGGATGATTACCCGGAAACCAGACTCCTTGACGGGATATCCCCACGGTTCGCGCGGATTGACCTCACTCCTCCCCCAATCAAGCGATGTCCGTGAACGGCCGTAAGTCCGGGCAGGTGCAGTCTGGCCTGGTCGGCTGCCCGGGTGAACTGCGACTGGCCTTCGCCGAACAGGAGCCCCACCACGCTTCCGCTGTGGGCCACATTCACTCCCACCGCCCCTGTTTTCCGGCCCAATGACATAACCGCCGCCAAATGCCGATTGGGAAACACATTCTGATAGGCAATGGCGTTGATGGTGGCGCCCTGCCCGATCAGCCGGCTTTCACCGCTCCGCAGTCCCAGGGCGATGGTGTCAAGCGCCTCCTCAAAGCACTCGGACTGGGATTGCAAAGCGGCTCGACGGTCCACCGCATTGAAGGTTTCGGTGTCGACCCTCTCGCCGAATTCCAACACCAGAACTCTCATCGGGGGTGGATAGCCCAAGGTGCGGCCGATCCGTCCGTGACGGTGATCGAAAAGCGCTATTCCCGGGAACATCGTTCCATCGCTCGGCTCCACTGCCAACGCCAAATCTGCCTGGCGCCTCACGGATAGGTCGGCGCCGAGCGCCGCCGCGGTGGCTGCAATCGAAGCCAGGACATCGGCAGTGCTGCCGGCCATCCCCTTTTCCCGCGGTATCGGGCTCCCAACTGCTAGCAGCACATCAATATCCGTTCGTCCCAGATACTCCAGGGTTAGTCCGGCGGCCTGAGTGGACTTGGGGAAGTCACTGGTTGCAAGTGGCGGGGGTTGCCGGCCCGGTTCGGGAGGTGGCACACTGGTCCGTGCACGAGAAGGTGATGATGGACAGCACCATCGCCATCCCGACGGCACGGGAGCCCTAGATCTCGGGCGGTCCCGGGGCGGGTGGACCACTGTCGCCTTGGAAAACCGGTCTATCGGGCAGGTCACCATCACCAAGGCGCCGTCCAACATCCCCTGCGCCAACTCACCGCAGGTTCCGGGCGCCCGGGCGAAAGCCCGAGCCAGGGCAGGCCCCCCGGCGGCTCGACTCCGTCGGCGTCTCATCGGCGCAGGCCGATCATCCGGTAAATGTGCTCCAAGTGGAGATGCCGGCGGGCCCAGTCAGCCAGTTTGTCGTATTCGGCGCTTTGATCGAAGTGTATTTCTCCGCCGGACAGGGTCAGCCCCCTCCGCCGCCCCGCGCACCTCAATATGGAGAGGAGTAGGGGGCGGTTGTGGAACAAGCCGTGCAAATAGGTTCCCATGGTGAGGCCGTCTTCGTCCAAACTGCCATCGGGAAGGTTAACTTCCTCCGATGACCGGGTTTCGATCACAAACGGCGCCGGAGACTCCTCACCCGAGGTGATTCCCATGTGAATCTCGTAGGCGGTGGCGCGGACTCCTGAGCAGCCGCTCAGCAGCCCGTGTCCATTCACCACTCGCAGTTGAGTCTGGTGAGTGGCCTTATGTCGGGTGATGGTGGTGAAAGTGGGGAGCAGCCCCAGGCCGGCGGCCTCGGTTCGAGATGACTCCACCTGGTGGGGGTCCGAGAGCCTGGTCCCCAGCATCTGATAGCCGGCGCATATGCCAATCACCGGCGTGCCCTGCTCTCGGGCGGTCAGGATCTGCTCCGCCAGCCCTTCGGACCTCATCCAGTCCAGATCGGAGATGGTGCTCTTGCTGCCGGGAATGACCACCAGGTCCGGGTCACCGAACTCGGCGACCCGCGCCACATACCGCAGGCGCACCTCGGGTTCCTGGCGCAGGGGGTCGAAGTCGTCGAAATTGGAGAGGTGCGGAAGGCGAATCACCGCCACATCCACCGCTGTTTCGTCATGGCCATCTGCATCGGCGCCCAACCCCAGGGAATCCTCTTCGGGGATAAGAATGTCCGAGTAATGTGGCAGGACCCCCACCACCGGTACCCCGGTTCGTTCCCTCAGAAACTGCAAGCCGGAGTCGAGCAGGGAAGGGTCGCCGCGGAATTTGTTTATGACCAATCCCTTGACTTGCGCCCTTTCTCCGGGGTCAAGCAAATCCATCGTCCCCAGCAAATGGGCGAAGACACCGCCTCGGTCGATGTCGCCCACCAAGAGGACCGGCGAATCTGCCCAGAGAGCGACTTTCATGTTGACGATGTCATGCTGTCGGAGGTTGATTTCCGCCGGACTGCCGGCGCCCTCGATCACCACCACATCGAACTCCGATCGCAGGTGATCGAGGGCCGAGGTCACCTGTTGCCACAATCCGGCCTGTAATCGGTGGTATTCGCGGGGAGAAGCCGCGGTTTGGGGCCGCCCCAACACCACCACCTGCGATCGCCGTTCCCCCTGTGGCTTCAGCAGGACCGGATTCATTTCCACCCTGGGCGACACCATCGCCGCCGCGGCTTGGACCGCCTGGGAGCGACCAATCTCCCCGCCATCGGGGGTGGCAAAGGAATTAAGGGACATGTTCTGGGCTTTGAACGGGGCGACTTGGTATCCGTCCTGGGCGAAGATGCGGCAAAGCGCGGCGACCAGGATGGATTTGCCCACATGAGAGGAAGTGCCCTGCACCATGATCACCCGGGCTCGATTGTTACCGGTCATCCGACCTGTTCCCGAAGGGCGTCCACCAATAAGGCGCATTCCTCAAGTCGCCGGACGGCAATGCGAATGTGCTCGGGTAGTCCAAAGGATGTGCAGTCCCTCACCACGATTTTCCGCCGCAATAAAGCGCTCCTAACCGACGCGGCGTCACCCACCCTGGCCAGAATGTAATTTGCGGCAGATTCTGTCACCGGGACACCCACCTCTTGCAGTTCGGAGCGCAGATAGGACTTCGATTCGGAGATGACGGTCCGGGCTCGGCCGAGGTGCGCCTGGTCTTTGGTTGCCGCCAGCCCGGCCGCTTGGGCCACGGCGTTTACGCTCCATGCGGGCTGGATGCGGCGCATGGCCGAGACCAGACCGGGGTCGGCCATCAGGTAGCCAAGCCGCAAACCTGCCAGGGCATGGTCTTTGGTCATCGAGCGAAGAATTGCCAGGCCGCCCGACCGAAGCAATGGGGTGGTTTCAAATGGGTGGTCGGCGAGGGACATGTAGGCATCGTCCAGCAGGAGCAGCCCGTGCTTTCGGGAGGCGTTGTGGACTGACCGGACGACATTTGGGGACAGCTGCACACCGGTTGGGTTGTTCGGATTGCAGAGAAACACCAGGCGGGGGCGGAGCTGTTCTATCGTGCCGATGGCGGCCCGAATCGGCCATTGGAAGTCTTTAGCCGCATCCGCCCGGACGGAGAACACTTCGGCGCCGGCGATGGTGGCGGCGGCTCGGTATTCCCCGAAGGTTGGCTCAAATATCAGACACTTCTCCCCGGGCTGAAGAGAGGCGCGGGCCAACAGGTGAATCAGTTCCGTAGACCCGTTTCCCACCAGAATCTGCTCCCCGCCCACGCCCAACCTCTCGGAGAGGGCCTCCCGCAACGTCAGGCTGTGGCGATCCGGGTAATCGGAGAGGATGGCGTCGGAGACCGCTTGTCTTACCCGAACCGAGGGTCCCAACGGGTTGACATTGGAACTGAAGTCCAGAACCTGTTCGGGCACAAGACCCACCGAACGAAGCTCGGCCACATCAAGCCCGCCATGCACGGTGGTCACGTCGGACTGGTTCGATTTCGTCAACTTTGAAAGCCCAGCCGAGCCATCAGGATCCCCAAGATGATGACGAGGGCCAGGGCCGCGGCTTGTTCCGCGATGCCCACCGCCCGGCCGATGTCGGATGGAGCAGGTTGCCGGAGGTCGCGCCCCAGGCAATAATGACCCTGCTTCTCCAACCTGGTTCCCAGGAGGCCGGCCATGGCGCTCATGGTCCACCCGGCATTGGGGCTGGCGGTGAGGCGATGGTCTCGGAGCATGATTGTGCGGCCCCGGTCCGCCGGCAAACCGGCTAAGACTCCACTGACCAGCAGCAACAACGCGCTCAGGCGGGAGGGAATCAGATTGACAATGTCGTCCAGTCGGGCGGAGGCCTTTCCCAGATGTTCGTAGGGACCCCGATAGCCGATCATGCTGTCCAGCGTGTTCAAAGCTCGGTAGGCTACCGCCCCCGGGATGCCGAACAGGGCGAAGGACAGCCAGGGTCCGATAAAGCTGTCCGTGGTGTTTTCTGCTACCGACTCAACGGCGGCAGCCGCCACCAGGGGCGGGGTCAGATCAGCGAATGGGCGACTCACCAGGCTCCGCAAATCTGATCGGGTCTGTTCAGGACTCCCGTCGACCAAAGACTGCTCAATCTTCCCGGCAGCTTCCGACAACCCTCTAACTGTGAAAGCGGTGCGCAACAGCAAGGAGCCACCTGCCAAATAGGCGATCGTTCCCAGGCTCTGCAAGGTGGACATCACCCACCAAGTGGCTAATCCGCTGCCTCCGGCCACCACCAGGGTGATGGCCCCCCCGTACACCAGGCGGGGTGTGGGTCGGTGGGGCGCAAGGTGTTCCAGTGCTTTGACGGCCCGCCCCATCCACACCACCGGATGGATTGAATGGTGAGGTTCGGGCAGAAACCTGTCCAAGGCGACAGCCAACATGATGACCACCGCAGCCTGGGCCATGGAATTCATGTCGCTGCTATCCCGATTCTGAGCATGGTTACTGCCAGACGCCGGTCAAACAGCCTCACCGCCCTGGACTCTTTCCACTATGGCGACCGGCACGGGTACCAGTTTGGCCCGCAGATACTCTCCCAGACTCTTGGCCTGAGGGTCGGTGCGGGTGCTGGAGGAGACTCCTTCCCCCAGGAGTCCCCGGACAACGAAGTTGACGGCCCACAGGTTGGGGAACACGTGACGTTCCACTGCAAGATCGGTCGTCTCGGGCACCAGTTGTCGCAAGCGGGAGACAGTCAGGAATTCGTTCAGCCATTCGAACGCCGCCCGGCTCTCCACCCATACCCCCACGTTGGCATCCCCGCCCTTGTCGCCCGAGCGAGCGCCTGCCACCCTTCCCAGCGGGATCGTCACGATCTGTGCTGCTCTACCTCCACCGTCCTGGGACGATTCCGTCCCACAATCCCCGGTGGGAGAGGCGGTGGGAGGTTGGCTTGGGGCTACCCCTCTTGACGAACGAACCGGAGACACCTCTTCGACCCGGTTCCCCATATGGAGCTTCTGCGTGACCGCGGAGGCCTCCACGGTGGTCGGCCAGTAGACGGCGTAAGGGGAGGCGTCCCGCGGCGGGGCGGTCATGAAGAACCCGGGATAATGGGCCAGGGCAAGCTCCACCGCGGCGCGGGAAAACCGTCGGCCGACTTTCTCCGGATCGGGGTCTTTGACTGTGATTCGGAGATGAGACATGGCCGCCTCGTTGCTGGCGGGATCGGGGTGGCCGGTGTCGGCAAAGGAAACGGTGGCCTCGGCGAACTGGTCGGGGCCACCCAGGCTGTCCCATAGCGCCTCGGTGACCAGTTCAGCCTTTCGGCGGGCGTCCAGGCCGGTGATCACCATGGTCACCTCGTTGCGGTATCCGCCCAGATAGTTGAGGCCCACCTTCAGAGTGGGGGGCGGCGGCTCTCCTCGGACCCCGGCCACCCTCACCCGGTCGGGACCGTCGGAGGTCAGCCGGATGGTGTCCAGGCGAGCGGTGACATCGGGGTTTTGATATTGAGGCCCGCCCACTTCATACAGAAGCTGGGCGGTGACGGTTCCCACCGTCACCATCCCTCCCGTTCCCGGGTGCTTGGTGATCACCGCCGACCCGTCTGCCCCAAGTTCGGCGATCGGGAACCCCACCCTCGCCGGGTTCGGCACCCGCTCGAAGAAGGCATAGTTTCCTCCGGTGCACTGGGCGCCGCACTCAATTATGTGGCCCGCCACCAAGGCCCCCGCCAACTGGTGATGGTCATCGGCTCCCCAGCCAAAGGCCCACATCCCCGGCCCGATCACCACCGCCGCGTCGGTGACCCTCCCGGTCACCACCACATCGGCCCCCCGGTTGAGCGCCTGGGCGATGCCGGCCCCACCCAGGTAGGCGTGAGCGGTCAGAGGTGCGACCCCCGGCGGGAGGGAGAGTCCGGTGTCGAAATGGCGCAGCCCGTTGGTTTGTTGCAACTCGGGCACCCGATCGGTGAGGTCATCTCCGGAGACCCAGGCGATACGCGGCGCCAATCCCAGCCGATCCGCCAGCGCAGCCAGCTGTTCCGCCATCCCGGCCGGATTCAGCCCCCCGGCGTTCGACACCACTTTGATTCTCCGGTCCATGCAGGTTCCCAACACCTGCTCCATCTGGGTGAGGAAGGTCCGGACATACCCGCCCTGGGGATCCCGGCGGCGGAGCCGCCAGAGGATCGCCATGGTCAGTTCCGCCAAATAATCTCCGGTGAGAACGTCGATCGGCCCACCCTCCACCATTTCGCGGGCACCCTCCAGCCGGTCACCGTAAAAGCCGGAGCAGTTGGCGACGCGGAGGACGGTCAATCAGCCCCCGTCTGCCTGGTATTCAACCATGCCGGGGGGCTTCCCGACACAGCTCCTCCACCTCGTCGGGCGTCTTGGGCAGTTCTCCGGTCAGCACCCGGGGGCCATCGGCGGTTATCAGCACATCGTCCTCGATCCGGACTCCGATACCCAGGAACTCGGGTGGGATGGGATGCTTGATCTTGGGAGCCTGGGAACGCAATTGTTGATGACGGTCGGCGGCCGACGGGTCGAGCATCCGTTCTTGGAGCCATTGGTCGGAGTCATGTTCCAGCATGGTGAACTCGACCTCCGGGCGGGAAGGGTCCACATACAGCCCGGGCTCGACGGTCAGGGCCATTCCCGGCTCCAAGGGGCGGTGGTCGCCGTTCATTCGATAAGCCCCGACATCGTGGACATCCATTCCCAGCCAATGGGAGGTGCCGTGCATGAAGAACTCCTGATAGAGATGCATGCCCATCCCCTCCTCCACCCCGGTGGGCAGAAGCCCCAAATCCACCATTCCCTCCACCAGCACATCCAAGGCCGCCTGGTGAGGGGAGCGAATATGGCGGCCCGGTCGGCAGGTGGCGATGGCCGCCTCCTGGGCCTCCAGCACCACCTGATAAACCCGGCGCTGGGGGGTGGTGAAAGACCCCGATACGGGGAAGGTGCGAGTGATGTCCGAACTGAAGTGATGTAGTTCACAGGCGGCGTCCACCAGCAACAGTTCGCCTTCCTGCATGCGCCGGTGGTTGTCGACGTAGTGGAGAATGCAGGCATTGGGTCCCGACGCCACGATCGAGGGATACCCGTCTCGGGGAGACCCTCCCATCCTCCACACCTTCTCCATCGCCGCCTGCACCTGGTATTCCCATCGCCCCGGCCCGGCGACTCGCATGGCTTCCCGGTGCCCCTCCATGGTCAAGGCGCAGGCCTCCTGAAGCCATGCGATCTCCTGTGGGGACTTGCGCAGGCGAAGCTCCGACAGAACCGGCCGCAGATCAAGAATCCGGCGGGGAAACTCAATCCCCAGTCGGGTTCGGAGAGTGTGAGCCTTGTCCAACAGGGACATGATCGGCTTGGTCCGGGCGCCGGCCGCCCAGGAGTACCAGAGGGCCGACCGTCCTTCCGCCAGCTTCGACAGGCGGGCATCGAAGTCGCCGATGGCATGGGCGGCGTCGGCCCCATAGGTTTCCCTGGCGCCTTCCACTCCCGCCCGGGGACCGTCCCATATCTCCTTTAGCCGGTCCTTGGGTTGAACGAACAAGGTGAATTCGCCCTCTGGGTGGTCAGGGGCAATCACCGCCGCGGCGTGGGGCTCGCCGAATCCGGTGAGATAGTAGAAGTCAGAATCCTGACGAAAGGGATGCTCAACATCGGGATTGCGGAGGGCCGGAGCCGCGGCCATCACCACTGCCAGACCGTGTGGACCGATCCTTTCGGCAAGTCGCTGCCGGTTATGAGCAAAAGAATCCTTCATTGCCGTCCTTGGGCGCCGCGGGGTGACACCGGAAAGGATAAGGGAATCAGCTGAAATGAAATGGTTGGGGCGTCACATGATCTTGATACATTCGGTCAGATGACATTTCCCGGGCCTGATGTGCTGGGCAGAGGGGTGGTTGTTTCCACTGGCGCCAAATCGCCGCTGCCCGACGCCGAGCGGGTGGTGGTCGATCAGACCGTGCTGTCCAGCCAAAGGGTCCTGGAGGGCACGGTGGAACGCCTGCATCGAGCATGGGTGGAGCGGTGTCCGGTGACGGTGGAACTGGGGGTGAAAGCCTCCGACCTGCGTCGCCCGGTGGTGGAAACACGGGACCCTTGGAGACTTGGTCCGAATTATCTGCCTGAGCTGGAGAGGCTGCACTTTCTGATATGGGCCAACAACTGGGATGGGCGGGGGGAGGAACCAATTTGGTGGTGGGGCCGAAAGGCCGCCCGGCTGGGAGCCCGGATCGGCGGATCAGCCGACCTCATCCTCCCCGGAGGAGAGCACGTCTGGGTGGATGGTGGTCCCCGGGATCCCCTGAATCTTTCGGTAGTCCATTGTCAAACCGTGGAGCAGGGTCGGCTGACCCGGTCGGCTCCCCTCCGTGGCTGCCAGGCCGACCTGGCCGATGACCAGCGGGCGGCGGCGGAGCACCGCGGCGGCCCGGTCCGGGTTATCGCTCCCGCTGGATCGGGGAAAACCCGCACTCTGGCGGCTCGTCTTCTTCATCTGGTTGATGATCGGGGCGTCGAACCGGGGATTGTGACCACGGTGGCGTACAACAGCCGGGCAGCCGCAGAATTGCGAGAACGCCTTGGCCGGGACGACCTGCACATCCGCACCATTCACGCTCTCGGATGGGCCATCATTCGCAACGTACAACCAGACGTCACGCTCCTCGACGAGCGGGCAGTGCGTTCGAGGCTCAGCGATATGGTTCCCAAGCGGCCCCGCCCCAACACCGACATTATCGGACCCTACCTGGAGGGGTTGGCCGAGATTCGCATGGCCTTGCGGGATCCGATCGAGGTGGAGGAAGGCCGAGGTGACGTGGAGGGTTTGGCCGGGATCTTCCCTCGTTACCGGTCGGTGCTGCAGAGCAGAGGCGAAGTCGACTACGACGAGCAGATCTACGGCGCTATCGAGCTGCTGTTGGCGAACCCGGACCTTCGGAAACGGTGGCAGAAGCGTTGTCAGCACTTGCTGGTCGACGAATTCCAAGATCTGACTCCGGCCTACCTCCTCCTGTTGCGGTTGCTGTCCTCTCCCGGCCTCAATGTGTTCGGCGTGGGTGACGACGACCAGACCATTTACGGATACGCCGGCGCCGATCCGAGGTTTCTGATCGAATTCGATCAATACTTTCCCGGCGGCGGCGCTTCGGCGCTGGCGGTCAACTACCGCTGCCCGGCTCAGGTGGTCACCGCCGCATCGCATCTGCTGTCGTATAACCAGGTTCGAGTAACCAAGACCATCCAGCCCTTCGGCCCACCCGATTCCGGGAGCTTTCGCATCATCGCCCCCACCCAACAGCTAATGGCCACCGAGACGGCCGACATCATCGGCGCCTGGCTCGATCAGGGAGCACCAGCCGATTCGATCGCCATTCTGGCCAGAGTCAACTCGGCCCTCCTCCCAACCCTGGCGGCCATCGAGAGCGCGGGCGTCCCTTTCCGTTCCCAGCTTGATGCGGGTCTCTTGAGCCGGACCACTATGCGAGCCGCCCTGGCATGGATGAGGTTGAGTCTCCACCCCCGGTCAATGAAGAAGGGCGATCTCATGGAGGCGGTGCGCCGCCCGGCTCGCCGGATCACTCGGCTGGCCTATGAGTTGATACCGCGGCGGACCGTTTCTTTGGACGAGCTGGCCGGGCGCGGGCAGAGACTCGACGACCGGAAGTCCTCTGCCTGGCAGAAGTTTGTCGACGCCATCAAGGAAGGGGCGCGGGTTGCTGGCCGGGGTAGCTCCGGGGCCTTGCTCGATTACCTCTCCGGGGAGGTGGGTTTGGGAAAGGCAGCCCGTTCATTGGATTCGGGGAGGAGCAGGGTTGACCGCTCCGCTCACTCCGACGATCTGGTGGCGCTGCGCCGCACGGCCGCGGTGTATCAGGATCTCCCGACCTTCGAGGCCAACCTACGTGGACTGCTTGGGGGAAGGGCACCCTCGGAATCAGGTGTCTTGGCCACCACTATCCACCGGGTGAAAGGGCTGGAATGGGATCGGGTGATCGTTTTTGGAGCGGATGCCGGATTGATGCCCCATGTACTGGCCGAGAATCTGGAGGAAGAACGACGGATTCTCCATGTAGCCATCACCAGAGGCCGCCAGCAGGTGGTGGTAGTGGCCGAGCATGGCAGAGAGTCGCCATTTCTGTCGGAAATGAAGCAGAAGTTCCGCCCCCAACCAGCCCGTCGTCCCAGCCACCGGCTTGCCCCGGGAGGATCAACCGCGGGGGCATCGGAAGCGGCCGCTCCGTACAACCCGGCCCTGTACGAAGCCCTCCGACAATGGCGTCTTCAGGTGGCCAGGGAGACCAATGTGCCCGCCTTCATCATCTTCGACAACCGGACTCTGGAAGAAATTGCCCGCCGACGTCCTCGCCACCCGGCCGAACTGCTCCAAGTGAAGGGCATCGGCCCGGCGAAGCTCGCCAAGTACGGTCAAGAGGTGCTGGAAGTGGTGAAGTCGGACCAACTTCCATGATCGCCGGGCACCGAGGCCCCAAGACGGCTACCCTTCCGTCAGCCAATCGGAGATGATTTCCCCGATCTGTGGCCCGGAGTCCTCCTGTATGAAGTGGGTGCCCCGCACGGTTTTCTCGGTCTGATTGGGCCAGGTTCGGCAATATTCCCGTTGCTTTCCGATCAGGATGGTCCCCGGCCGAGCGTTGATGAACAACTTGGGGACGGCGCTGTGCGCCAGCCACTCGCCGTAATCGGCCACAATCTCCGTCACGTCCTCGGGCTCTCCTTCAATGGGAATCTCCCGCGGCCAGGTGAGGGTGGGCCGTCGGCTCTCGCCTCCTGCGGTATAGGGTCGGCGATATTCGTTCATCACCTCCTCCGACAGCGGATCCAACACCGAGGCGGGCAGGATTCTCTCCACGAACACGTTCTTGGTGAGCACGATCTCCTCCCCCGCCGGTGACCGCATGGCCCCGAATATGCCCCGGGCGGGCTTCGGCCAATCATCCCAGGAGACCGGGCAAACGATCGTCTCCATGTAGACCAGGCCCCGCACCGCGTCCCGATGGCGGTTGGCCCAGTCGAATGCCAGCGCTCCACCCCAGTCGTGTCCCACCAGCGTCAGGTTGTCGGTGGCCCCAACCTCTTCCAACCAACCGTCGAGGTAGCGACGATGCTCCACGAAGCGGTAGGAACCCGGGCCCGACTCGTCCAGCTTGTCGGAGTCTCCCATCCCGATCAGGTCCGGCGCCAGGCAACGACCCTGCCCGACCACCGGAGGAATGACCTTCCGCCACAGAAATGAAGAGGTCGGGTTTCCGTGGAGGAACACAATGGGGGGGCCTTCCCCCTCCTCGGTATAGGCCATGCGCTTCCCCAGGACTTCGACGTGTTTCTTGGTGGATGCGTAAATGCTCATGGTTCAAGGTTAGAACCGAGAGGCGACCACCGGTACGTCTGGGCCTGAGGTTGGCCCTTTCCCGTATCCTGAGACGATATGGATCTCACACAGGCTCTTTACACCACCCGCGCCATGCGCCGGGTGCTCCCCGACCCGATCCCCGACCAAGTGGTGCAGGCCATGCTGGATGCGGCGGTGCGTTCTCCATCGGGGGCCAATGCGCAAAACTGGCGGTTCCTGGTCGTCACTGACCCCGAGACCAGGGCCAAGGCGGGGGCGCTTTATCGGGAAGCCTTCCAAGTGCTGTTGGACACGGTGTATGGCAAGGTGCTGGAAAAGGCCGGGGAAAGGGGGGATGACGCCACCCTGGCTGTCTTCCGTTCCGCCCAATGGCTGGCCGACCACGCGGCCCGGGTTCCATTGTGGCTCTTTTTCTACGGGAGGGGAGACGAATCGGGCGCCTCCATCTACCCGGCGGTGTGGAGCGCCATGCTGGCCGCCCGCGGACATGGGGTGGGGACTTGTCTCACCACCATCTTGGGATCCCTGCGCACCAAAGAGATCGATCAGCTGCTGGGAGTCCCCGCCGACCGGGGATGGAAGCAGGCGGCGGCGGTTCCCTGCGGTTACCCCACCGGACGGTGGGGAGTGGCCTCCCGCCGTCCGGTCCACCAAGTGACCTACGCCGACCGGTGGGACAGCCCGGTGCCCTGGAGAGTCGACCAGCCCCTTTGGGAGGATGGCAACACCTGACGGGGCCGATCCCGGTCGTTGAGTCGGGCGGCCCAACGGAGTGCGAAGTCTGGTTGCATCCACCCCAAACTTGGGCAGGCTCCTGATCGGAAGGTGTTACCTGGGTATCTCGCCGAACAGCCTCTCGTAGGCCGAGACAGCCGCCCGGTCGGTGAAGCCCGCCACGTAATCAACTGCCCGCACCTCGGCCGGGTCGCTCGGCAGGCCGAATTCCGACGGTAAGTCCTGGGGATGTTGGATGTAGTGCTCCACCAGGGCGGTGATCACCTGCACCGCCCACTGATGTTCCCGCTTGCGGTCGGGGCTTTTGTACACCCTTTCGAACATCATGGTTCGAAAGCCGGTCATCAGTGCCAGGGCGCCCGGATCCATTGACACCTTCCCGGTCCGGACCGACTCATCGACAACGGCCCGGATCATGCCGGGGATCCACATGTCCGGTGGGCCGAACCCGGCGATCATGTCAGACGGAATATCACTGGGTGACAGGGCATTGTGGCGGAAGGCGTCATCAAGATCGTGGGTGAGGTAGGCGATGCGGTCCGCAAACCGGCAGAGTAGACCTTCGGGGGTGGCAGGACCCGGTTCGATGCGCCAGGTGTGACCCCGGATGCCGTCCAGGGTCTCGAAGGTGAGATTGAGCGGCTCCAATGCGGTCAGCAACCGTATCCCGTGGGCGGCGTGATGCCACTCGCCCTCCTCCACATAAGGGGACAAGGCCTCCTCTCCCACGTGACCAAAAGGGGAATGGCCGATGTCGTGGCCCAGGCAGATCGCCTCGGTGAGGCTTTCGTTGAGCCCCAATGCCGCCGCCAGGGATCTTCCGATCTGGGCCACATGGATGGTGTGGGTCAGGCGGGTGATGACATGGTCACCGGGAGGGTCGGGGAACACCTGGGTCTTGTTGCGCAATCGCCGGAACGCCTTGGAGAACAAGAGCCGATCCCGATCGACCTGAAAGGGAGTCAACAGATCGTCCTCGGATTCGGGAACCGCCCTCCCTGCCGAACGCACCGAGCGGGTGGCAATGGGGGAAAGGGACTCCTCTGCCTGCTGGCGAAAATGACGGTTGCGAATCCGAATGGACGGTTCGTCGGGCTGTGTTCTCACGTCTTCCCTTCCCACCGCGGCCTCTTTGGGATGCATGGGGGTGCGGTCCTCGAGCATGTGTCCGTGGTCGAATATACCATTCGGAGGGTATGGATCACCGCGCCCTGTACCGAAAATACCGACCGCAGGTGTTCGGCGAGCTAATTGGGCAGGAACATGTGACCCGGACTCTGGTCCGAGAAGCGCGGGAGAGACGGGTGGCTCACGCTTATCTCTTTGCCGGTCCCCGAGGGACGGGTAAGACCTCCACCGCCCGCATTCTGGCCAAGGCGATCAACTGCGAGGATCCCCAACCTGACGGTGAGCCATGCGATCGGTGCGCCACCTGTCAGGCCATCACTTCAGGAAGTTCGCTGGATGTCCAGGAACTCGACGCAGCTTCTCACAATTCGGTGGAGAACATCCGGGAGATTCGGGTGCAGGTCACCATGGTGGCGGCCGGTCCTTCCGCTCACCGGGTCTTCATCCTTGATGAGGCGCACATGCTTTCGGCCGCCGCCTGCAATGCCCTGCTCAAGACTCTGGAAGAACCGCCCCCCAACGTCCACTTCATCCTGGCAACCACCGAGCCCTACAAACTGTTGGACACCATCCGCTCTCGCAGTCAGCGGTTCGACTTCCATCCCGTGCCTGCCGAAGTGCTCTCCCCCCACCTGCGGTGGGTGGCTGAGCAGGAAGGGTATGAGGTGGCCGAGCGGGGCCTTGAGACGGTCGCCCGTCATGCCCAGGGAAGCGTGCGAGACTCGCTGAGCCTTTTGGAGCAGGTGGCCGCCCTGGGCGATGGAAGGGTGAGCCCCGAGGGCGTGGAACAAGCCTTGGGGGTGGCCAACCGCGAGACGATGACCGATTTGGCTCAGGCGGTGGCGGATCGGGACGCCCCCGCCGTGTTGTCCCTGGTAGCCCGCCTTGACCGGGGGGGCGTAAACCTCCGCTCCTTTATTTCCGACGCCATCGGGTTCTTCCGGGGGGCCTATCTGGCCCATCATCTCCCCTCCCCCGAGTCAGTGGTGGACGAGCCGGCGGAGATAATCGGAGACTGGAAGGAGACCGCCGGCATCCTGGGAATCGCGGAGATCAATCGAGTGATCGATCAACTGGGCGAGGCCTTGATCAAGATACGGGAAGGCCGGGAGGAACGCCTGATGGTGGAGATGGCGCTCCTTTGGATTGTCCGCCCCGATACCTCTTATCACCCCGCCGCGCTCCTCAAGCGGATCAAGGCCTTGGAGGCCCGGATCGGGGAAGGCCCGGCGAGGGTTGACCCCAGTGGGGGGGCAGATAATCTCCCCGCCCGGCGACCGGCTGCCGCCCCTTCCACCCCTGCCGCGTCGGCCCCGCCTCCCCGGGCGGATGCCGACCAGAAACGGTCGGCGAAGGTGGACCGTTCCCCCGAACCCGCCGCGGTTGTGCCGCCGGCAGGCGATTCTTCTGATGCCGGCCCTCTCACTTTCGAGCGGCTCCAGGACCTGTGGCCCACGGTGGTGGGGAATTTCGGCGGAATGGACAGCGCTCTTCTCCGTCCCACTATCCCGGTGGCTCTGGAAGGCAGCCAGTTGGTTATCGACTGTTCGGATGTATTCCGACGAGACCGGCTGGAAGAAAGAAACGCCCCCACTCGAATAGGCGACGAGCTCGAGAAGCTGGCCGGCCAAAGGGTCAAGGTGGAGTTGGTTGTGCAGCATCGAGATGATGTCTCGTTACCGGCGACCGGTGAAGCGGAATCGCCGCCTGCGCCTCCTTCGGAACCCCCGCCCAAGGTGGAGAAGGCCCCACCTTCACCCACGAACGCCGGAGCGGAGAACGCCGGAGACGGATCGTCAGAGGACTCCCAGGCCAAAAGCCCTCCTTCGGCGCCGGCAAATGCCAACCCCCCTGATCAAGGCCCCGCCGCCGACCCCTTAGGCGAGTTCTTCGACGCGGCCGACATCTCAGTCACCGAGGTGCAACGCCCACCCGGCCCCAGCCTTTTCTAACTGCATATCCCGCCTTTTGACTATTGCAGAACTGGGGTTTTGTGAAAAGGTGAAGGGCCCCCGGCCTTAACTTGATGCCAACATGAAGGCATATTGGAGGGGTGCGGGGATCCGGGAGCCTTGGGCGGAGATTCCCACAGGATGTCTCATCTCTCCAATACCCTGAGGTAGGTGATGAAATTCGAGGCGCCCGTCCAGAGGGTGATAGACGAGTTTGCCCGGTTGCCAGGCATCGGGGCCAAGACGGCCCAGCGCCTAGCCTTCCATCTCCTGTCACTTCCCAAAGAAGCAGCTGAGCGCCTGGGTGAGGCGATTTTGGAAATGGCTGAGCAAGTGAAGAACTGTGTCCGGTGTTTCAACGTCACCTCACAGGAATTGTGTTCCATCTGCCTTGACCCCCGGCGAGATCACAGCCTGATGTGCGTGGTGGAGCGTCCTCAGGACATCTCGGTGATCGACCGCACCAACGAGTTTCGGGGCGGATATCACGTTCTGGGGGGCGCCCTTTCGCCGTTACGGGGAGTGGGTCCCGAGCAATTGCGTATTCCCGAGTTGGAAAACCGGATTGAGGCTGAGGGGATTGCCGAGTTGGTGGTGGCCACCAACCCGACTTTGGAAGGTGACGCCACCGCTTTGTACCTGGCCCGCGTCTTCAAACCAAAGGGGGTGCGGATCACCCGTCTGGCCTTCGGGTTACCGGTGGGTGGGGATCTGGACTACGCCGATGCTCAAACCGTATTCCACGCCCTGTCCGGCCGCCAGCAGATGTAGAAGCCCCGGGGAAATTGTTCCCACCCTGCAAGTGTCAGTCCCCCCGTCACAGGGGCCGTTATCCCGAACTGCCGGCGATCCGTAAGCGGAGTGATCCGCATCCAATCCGCCCTCAGCCGAGGCCGGTGGGGACGCAGCGCCAGGGTTCCCACAACGCCGGAGGGGGCTCGGCCTTAGGCCTGTCCGTTCGCGACTCTGTCACTGGTAATGTGTAATTTGACCCTTCCACATCACACAACGCATGTCGGAGGCTTCGATGTCGACAATCACTGAAGCTCACAAACCCAAACCGCTCTTGGGCCGGGGTATCTATGACATCACCGAAACGGCGCGAATCGTCCAAAGACACCCTGACACGGTTGCACGTTGGACCCTGGGGGCTGATTCCTTTTACCAGGTGGGACGGTGATCATGATCGGATCATTTCCTTTCTCGATCTGATCAGCCTTTGGGTGATATCCGAGTTGATCAGTCGCGGGGTTTCCAAAAGGGAGATCAGAGCAGGCGGAGAGTATGTGGCCCAGAAGGTGGGTACAGATTATCCCTTTGCCCACCGGAACCTGGCTACGGCAGGCACCGGTTTCTTCGGCAAAATGACAACGTGGGTTGAACTGGGCAAGAGGGGCCAAGGGTCCTTCCAAGCCGGGATCGAAGGACTGCTCAATCCGATTGAGTTTGGTTCGGATCTTCATGCCTCCATCTGGCGGCCCGCGAACGGAGTGTGGATCAATCCTGAAGTCCAAGCAGGGGCTCCGTGCATTGAAGGAACTCGGGTTCCCACCAAAGATGTGGCTGACCTCGAAGCCGTGGGTGAGCACTTAGAGTGCATCGCTGACGATCTGAACCTAAACATTGCGCAGGTCAGAGCTGCCCTCAGATATGAACTCGCCGCCTGAAGGCGGGAAGGCAACGACGTAGAGCTGGGCCGTGCGCCGGTTAGCTGAGGCGGGAGGCCATCAAACGTCGCAAGTTGGCAGCAAGGGCCGAGGCATCGGCGGTTTGCAATTCGCCGTCCCGCACCACCACCTGTCCTGCAACCACCACATGACGAGGACGGCGACCGGGGCCGGCCCACAGCAACCCCGCCAGTTGGTCTGCGACTCCGGCGTCCTCCGGCCCGGTGATGTCGTAGCAGCACAGGTCGGCGGCGGCGCCCGGTTCCAGGTGGCCCAGTTCGGGACGACCCAGCCCCAGAGCCGATCCGGAGGTGGCAGCCTTCAGTATTTCAACGGCGGTGGGGGGACGGTCTGTGAGGCCTCCCACCTGCAGGGCCAGCCGGGCGTCGGCCAGAAGGTGGCCGGCGTCGTTGTAGCCACCGCCGCTGGTGCCTAAACCCACCGTGATGCCCTGATCCATCAAGAGCCCCACCTCACAGATCCCAAGACCCATCGGAATGTCGAATCCGGGTGCATGAGTGGCAGAGACTTGGGCGTCGGCCAAGCGAATGCGCTCGGGTGGGGTTATCTCGCAAAGATGAGCGATGGTCACGTCGGGTTCAATCCACCCCCATTCTTCCAGGACCTCCAAAGGGCGACGACCGCCATAGCGGGACGTGGCGCGTTCCACATCGACTACCTCGTTGGCCTGCGTGCGGCGGCGAAGTCCCCATTGTCGGGCCGCCTCGGCGAAGACCGAGAAGGTCGCCCGGTCATCGGAATGAACGCCGGCCGGGCCGCACGCCATCTGCAGCATGCCGTCGGCGCTCAGGGTGGGGTAGCGGTTCATCACCGATTCCAGTCCCGAGGCCACCGATTGGGGCGGATCACCCGCTGATCCGTAGCCGAACACCAACCGGCCTCCCAGGCGACGGGTCGCCTCCACTGTGGCTTCCACCATGTCGAGCGGTTCCTGACCCTTGGGCCAGGTGAAGTGATGGTCGGCGACCGTGGTCACTCCGGCCAGAAGTCCCTCTGCCACGCCCACTGCCGCGGCGGCGCCGCCCAGAGCAGGATCCACGGCTGCCCGGCGATAGTAATCGGCCATAGCCCCCAGCCAGTCGGCCATGGGGAGATGGCGGGTACCCGGCAGAGTACGAAAGGCGCTCTGTATCAGGTGGTGGTGAGCGTTGACCAATCCGGGAATCACCAGGCACCCGGTGGCATCGAGGACCTCGGCGTCGGTTTGGCCTTCCCCGTCGGTCGGATCGTTCCTCAACTCCGCCACCCGGGTCTCCTCGCAGATCACCTCCGCGCCCTTCAGTCTTCTCAGACCGGTCCAGACTTCCAGGGCGTTTCGGACTGCCAGCATCCAGAAAATGCTAAGCGCGGTTTACCATATCTCCAATGGCTTCTGTCCCCTCCCGGCGTCTGGAGGATCTGACTCTCCCCCAGGTGAGAGAGATGATCCGACCTTCCTCGATTCTGGTGTTGCCGATCGGGTCGGTGGAGCAACACGGCCCCCATCTCCCGCTGACCACCGATCACCTGATCGCATCGGAGGCCGCCCAGACGGTGGCGAGGCGCTGTGGGCGGGAACTGGACCTGTGGCTCCTACCCACTCTGGCGGTCTCCAAAGCCAACGAGCATGCCTGGGCGCCGGGGACTCTGTGGCTTCGGGCCACCACCTTGCTGGCCGTGGTCGGGGACATCGCTTCCTCGGCCGCCACCACCGGGGCGCAGCGTCTGGTCTTCCTCAATGCCCACGGCGGGAACACCGCGCTGCTGGTGGTGGCCTGCCGGGAAGTGAGGCTCGCCACCGGTTTCAAGACTTTTCTGCTGCACCCCTTCCTGCCTCCCGATCATGGCGGACGGTCATCCACCGCTCCGGCGGGGGAACTGGGCATGGGAATCCACGGTGGTCATGACGAGACCTCAATGATGCTCCATCTGCGGCCGGACCTGGTGGACATGAGCCTGGCCACCCGCCGCGTCCCCGATCGGTTGGCGGACAACCAGCACGTTCGCTTCGGAGGTTCGGTTCCTTTCGGCTGGACGTCGGATGATTTCGGCCCCGACGGACACATAGGAGATCCGGTGGGCGCCACGGCCGAGCAGGGGGAGGCCCTATTCGATGGGGCGGTGGAGTTGTTGTGTGAGCAAATGGTCGAGATAGCAAACTTCGACTTCGGAGTCTGATCAGCGGAGGGCGTCTCAACCGCTCAGGCACCCCACCATCCGGGCCATCGGACTGCACGTGCCCGTGAGGGAATCAACCGGCTGGGCGCCGGACCCCGCCTACAGGCGACCTTCAAACCAGCTAAAATGGCCCTCAAAGCCCACTCGGCTAACCCAACCCCCACGACAGGAGAGCAATACCCTTGGAAACCGGCGTTTTCTTATTTGGAGCAGTGGAGATGGAAGATGTGGGGGCGGGACCCCCCGCTCCCACCGACCGCCGGTACAACCAAAAGCAGATGTGGCACGCGGCGGAACGAATGCTCGACATGGGGGTGATCACCGAGCAGAGCGGCTTCAACATCTTCTGGTTGACCGAACACCATTTTCAGTATGAGGGTTACGAAGTAATCCCCAACGCGGTGCTGTTCGGCGCGGTGCTGGCGGAGCGGACCGAGGCCCTTCGGATCGGTGCCTTGTTCAACATTGTCCCGCAGTGGAATCCGCTGCGGTTTGCCGAGGATTTCGCCACCATGCACAACCTGTCCGGTGGGCGGGGGGTGTTGGGGGTGGGGCGGGGCACGGTACCCCGTGAGGCGCAGACCCTCGGATCGATGATCGGAAGTCATGACAACCCCGACAAGGCCGAGGCAGATCAGATCAACCGAGAGAGATTCGATGAGACCATGGACGTGATCCTGGCCGCCTTTGAGAACGAGAACTTCTCCTACCACGGGCGACACTTCCGGTATCCCCCGCCGGGTATTCCCGATCGAGGGGGGACGGTCCAGACCTTGACCTTGGTGCCTCGCCCGCTCTATCCCTTCGACACCTGGCAGGCCATCACTTCACCCCCCACCTTGGAGTATGTTCCCAGGCGGGGCTGGGGAGGGGTGTTCTGGCTCAAGCATCACCAGTTCACCGTTGGATGGTGGAACCGCTTTGCGGAGTTGTATGAGCAGGCGCAGGGCGAAGCCTTGGAGCCCGGCCAAAAGCGAATGCTCGTTCTCAATGTGCGAGTGGAGGACACCCACGAACAGGCTTGGGAACAGGTCCGCCCGGGGCACGACGAGTTCTGGAAGTTCCTGGGCCCGTATGGCTGGAGCAGGGGGTACATGGGAGAGGACGGAAAACCCTCGCCGCCGGGGCTGATTCCCACGCTCGAACAGTCGGTGGAGCAGAGGACCTGGGTGATCGGAACTGCCGAAGAGGTGGCGGAAGGCATATCGTTTTACCAGGAGGCTTTGGGTGGTTTGGAGCACCTGACGGTTTTTCCCCACATGCCCGGTGACACCTATGAGCAGTGCGCCGAGCAGATCCAACGCTTGGGGGAAGAGGTTTTTCCTCTTCTCTAGTCCTCGATTCGACATGATGGACACCCCGAGGTCTGGTGCTGTGACCAGATGAGCGACCGTGGGTTCGGGAAGGCTGCTCCGGCGGTGGCGGTGGTGAGCTATTCCGACCGTGTGCCGTCCAAACTGGCGCTGGTTGGCGAGGAGGCCAGGCTGAGGGCTGCCTCCACCAGGGAGGGGCTTGAAGCCATTTTGCCCGAGGCGGAGATCGTCCTGATCTGGAACTACAAATCGGGCCTGTTGGCCGATTCCTGGCATTTGGCTCACAACGCCAGATGGGTACATGTTGCCGCGGCAGGGGTGGATGGGCCGCTCTTTCCCGGGTTGGTGGAGAGCGACGCGGTGCTCACCAACGCCGCCGGGGTGTTCGATCACCCCATGGCCGAGTGGGCTCTGATGATGGTCCTGGCGTACGTGAAGGAATTGTTCGAGAACGTGGAGCATCAGCGTCAGCGGCATTGGGCATATCGGGAGGTGGGAACCTTGGAAGGCCAGAAGGTGTTGATTGTCGGGGCGGGTGGGATCGGCCGGGACATCGCCCGGGTGCTGGGCAGCATGGGGATGGAGATTCAGGGGGTGGCCCGGAGCTACCGTAGCTCTGATCCGGACTTTGGAGTCGTTCATCCGGTCGCCGCACTCAATCGACTGCTCCCCTGGGCAGATTTCGTGATTGCAGCTCTTCCTCTCACTCCTCTGACCCGGGGTCTGTTCGGGGCGGAGCATTTCACCCTGATGAAAGAAACGGCTCGGTTTCTCAACGTCGGCCGGGGAGCGTCGGTGGATGAGGAAGCTCTGATCGCGGCCTTGGACGGTGGTCAGATCGCCGGTGCTGCATTGGATGTGTTCGTCACCGAACCGCTTCCTCCCCAAAGCCGCCTTTGGGGCATGTCCAATGTCTATATCTCGCCGCACATGTCAGGAAGCGGATTCGAACAACGTCTGGCAATGCAGTTCATCGACAATCTCCGCCGGTTTAAGCAAGGCCGCCCCCTGCTCAATGTGGTTGACAAACAGCTTGGCTTTGTTCCCTACCGGGGCTGACTTCAGACCCCCAACCTGGTTGCCAAGTTGACGGCACGGTGTCGGTCCAATACCGCGCGGCGGAGATTGCCGGCTTACCTCCCCAACGGAGCGGTGGCGAAGGCGTATTCCTCCACCACCCGGCCTCCGATCAGGTGCTGGTCGACTATCTGGTCCAAGACCTCCGGGGTGACTCCCCGGTACCAGACCCCCTCGGGGTAGACCACCGCGATCGGGCCCTGTTCGCAGATTCGCAGGCAGTCCACCTTGGTTCTGAGCACGGTGCCGTCACCTGGCGTTTCCGGTCCGGCCTCCCCGCTGGAATTACGTGACCAAAGCGGTGGAGCGGTGGCCAGTCCATCTTCCTTGCAGCGTCGTTTGAGCTGCCGCCACACTTGATCCGATTCTTCCCGGGTGGCACAGCGAGGCTTGGACTGCCCGGCGCATAGGAGGATGTGTCGTTTGGCTCCCCCTATCGAGAGCCCGTTGGCGATGGCCTCGAGTCGCTCCTGTTCGTCCATCTCCGATTCTCCCTGCCGGATCATGCAATATCATAAGCCTTCAAGCAACAATGGAGACAGGGGAGTTTCGTCTATGTCCTTGGTGACACATTGGATCGGCGGCCAACTGCTGGAAGGTACGCCGGACCGGACCGGACCGGTGTTCGACCCGGCCCGCGGGCATCAGACCGCCGAAGTTGCCATGGCCGGCCCCGCCGAGGTGGACCTGGCGGTCGCCGCCGCGGAGCGGGTCTTTCCCCAATGGCGGGACACCTCAGTGGTGCGCCGCCAGCGAATCATGTTCGCCTTCCGGCAACTGGTGGACAAACACCGCCATGACCTGGCCAAACTGATCACGGCCGAACATGGCAAGACTCTGGATGACGCCTTAGGGGAGGTCCAGCGAGGGCTGGAGGTTATTGAGTACGTATGTGGCATTCCCCAACTATTGAAGGGGGAACTCTCCGAGCAGGTCTCCACCGGAGTGGACACCTATTCGTTCCGCCAGCCGCTGGGAGTGGTGGCCGGCGTCACCCCGTTCAACTTTCCGGTGATGGTCCCCATGTGGATGTATCCGGTGGCCATCGCCTGCGGCAACACCTTTGTTCTGAAGCCCTCGGAAAAGGATCCCTCCCCTTCGATGCTGGCCGCCGAACTATTCTCACAGGCCGGATTGCCCGACGGTGTGTTCAACGTCCTGCACGGCGACAAGGTGGCGGTGGACGGTTTGCTGGAGCACCCGACAGTAGCGGCGATCAGCTTCGTGGGCTCCACTCCCATCGCCCGGTACATCTACCAGAATGCCGCCCGGAACGGAAAGCGGGTCCAGGCGCTGGGCGGGGCCAAGAACCACATGGTGGTTCTACCCGATGCGGACATGGATCTGGCGGCGGACGCGGCAGTCTCCGCCGGTTACGGATCGGCCGGGGAGCGTTGCATGGCCATCTCGGTAGTGGTGGCGGTGGGGGATTCGGCCGACCGTCTGATTCCGCTGATCACCGAGCGCATCGACCGACTCCGCGTGGGCCCGGGCGCCAACGATCAAAGCGAGATGGGTCCGTTGGTCACCGCCGAACACCGCCAAAGGGTGGCCGGATATGTCGAACGGGGCTTGGAGGAGGGCGCCGACCTGGTGGCGGACGGAAGAGACCTGACGGTGGAGGGATACGAAGAGGGGTTCTTTTTGGGACCATGCCTATTTGACCGGGTTGGACCCGGGATGTCCATTTATCGGGACGAGATCTTTGGGCCGGTGCTGTCGGTGGTGCGAGCCGACAGCTACACCGAGGCGATTGATCTCATCAACGCCAACCCCTATGGCAACGGGACAGCGGTGTTTACCAACGACGGTGGAGCGGCTCGCAAATTCCAAAGGGAGATCACGGTGGGAATGGTGGGCACCAATCTGCCCATCCCGGTGCCGCTCAGCTTCTACTCCTTCGGCGGATGGAAGGAGTCGATGTTCGGCGGGCACGCCATCTACGGACCCGAAGGCATCAACTTCTACACCCGCCAAAAGGTGGTGATCTCCCGCTGGCCCGACCCCATCCACAGGGGTGTCGATCTGGGATTCCCCAAATCTGATTGAGGCAGGGCACCGACTCGCTGCAAAGTAGCAATATCCGGCCACTTATGGCCAACCTGGCCCTTAGACTTTACAGTCTGTGTTTGGTCCCTCGTTCTTTTTCTAAATGGTTGCAGGAGGCATACACATGAAAACGGCAAAGTTCGGTCTTAATCGCCAGGGGGCTCTTTGATGAGCGTTCTGACGCCCAGGCGGGACTCCAAAGCGGTTGGGCAACCAGCTTTTGATATCTGGCGGAGGGCGAACGATTCTGGGAAGGTGGTAAATGACCTGAATGCGATCCTTCAAGCTTGGCAACCGATCACGGAGGATTGGCGGAACATTGAAAGCGCCTGGCTCAAGGTAGTGGGTGACTGGCAAGAGACTCTTGAAACCTGCCTGGTTGCCCAAGAGAAGTTCCTAGCTGAAACGATGAAGGAAGCCCCGTGAGCGCTCTGACCGAGCCAGAATCGGCGGATATCCCAGAACAGGACGATCAGCACCAAGTTATTCAGGCAACAGCCTCGATTCAATCTCCCCTACTCCCTCCAGTTTTCCTCAAAGAATACGGGGAGGTGATCTCGGACGCCCCAGAGAGATTCATGGCGATGCTGGAGAAGGAAAACGCCAACCGAAGACTTCTTGCGCGTTGGAGAACAATCGCACTCTTCTTTATCGGGGCAATGCTTATTGGCTCTGGTACCTACCTTGGTGGCTTGGTCGGTGCAGGGTTTATGAGCGTGGTGGCGATAATTTTTGCTTGGGTCTTCAAGTCAGGTGCCGAGGAGTCCTGACGCTTCCCTGAGAGCCAACCACAACCGAAACATTCATCGACCAACCCAAGCTGGTGGCGCAGCTCAGGTGATGGCCAGGGTCAGAGTCTCGGCCACTAGGGCGGGGCGATCGGATTCTTTGATCTCCACTGTCACCAGGCGTTTGATCAGGTATTGACCCGGACGCCGTTCTGTGACGTCTCCCAGCGTAACCCGGGCCCGGATCTGACTGTCAACCGGCACCGGGGCCAGAAACCGCACCTTGTCGGTTCCGTAGTTGATCTCCACCTTGGTCCCCTCGGGTAGGAGCTTTATCTCCGATCCCAGATGGGGCAGAAGAGAAAGGCTAAAAAAGCCGTGGGCGATGGTCACCCCGAAGGGTGATTCGGTGGCTGCCCGGACCGGGTCCACGTGGATGAACTGGTGGTCCAAGGTGGCGTCGGCAAAGGCGTTGATGCGGTCCTGGGTGACCGCAAACCACTCCGAAACGCCGATCTCGGTTCCCACCTGCTCCATCAAATCCGTGACGCTGATCGACGTTTCGCTCATATTCAGCTCCTTCCCACCGGGCCGGGCGCCCGGAAGGCCGCCACCCCGGTGAGAGCCTGACCCAGGATCAAAGTATGGATCTCGTGGGTTCCCTCATAGGTGTAGACCGTTTCCAGATTGGTCATGTGACGAATCACCGGATAGTCGAGGGTGATCCCGTTGGCGCCCAGGATGCTTCGGGCGGTTCGGGCCACCGCCAGGGCGTCGCTCACGTTGTTGTACTTGCCCAGTGAAACCTGCTCGGGGGCGAGTTTTCCCGCTTCTCGCAGCCGCCCGATCCGAATGGCTAGCAGGGTTCCCCGCTGCACCGTCACCATCATTTCCACCAGCTTGGATTGGGTCAACTGAAATGACGAGATCGGCGCGCCGAATTGGACACGTTCGGAGGCATATTGCAAAGCCGCCTCGTAGCAGGACCGGGCCGCGCCCATGGCTCCGAACACGATGCCCAGCCGCGCCTCGGTCAGGCACGAGAGGGGCCCCCTCATGGACGACACTCCCGGCAACATCATCTGATCGGGAACCCGCACGCCTTCCAAGACCAGGTTGGAGGTGACCGATGCCCGCATACTCGCCTTGCCTCCGATGGCGTGGGCGGAGAACCCCCGGGCGTCGGTGGGCACCAAGAATCCCCGGACACCTTCGGCGGTCTTGGCCCAGATCACCGCCAGATCGGCGATGCCCCCGTTGGTGATCCAAGCCTTGACGCCGTCGATCACCCAGTCGCCCCCCACCCGGCGGGCCGTGGTGCGCATGGAGCCCGGATCGCTCCCCGAGTCGGGCTCGGTGAGACCGAAACATCCGATCACCTCGCCTTTGGCCATAGCAGGAAGCCACTCCGACTTTTGTTCTTCCGACCCGTATTTCCAGATGGGAAACATGCACAACGATCCCTGCACGGAGATAAAACTCCGCAACCCCGAATCTCCCGCTTCCAACTCCAAGGCCGCCATCCCATATGCAACCGCTCCCAAGCCGGCGCAGCCATATCCCTCCAAGTGCATGCCGAACATCCCCAACTTTGCCATCTCCGAAACCAGATGCATGGGGAACTCGCCCTCCTCCCACCATTTCCCTATTTCGGCTTGGACACCGTCTTCAATGAAGTCCCGCACCGTTTTGGCAACCAGCCGCTCGGAATCGGAGAGCGTTCCGGCAGTGTCGAGAAAGTCAAACGGATCGGGTGCCATCAGCAGAAGTCATCTCCCCGAAGATGCCGAGCAACCGAGACTGGTCACGGTCCGTCTCCTCCAGATGAGGAACTACTTCTTGTTCTTGTGACGATTCGCCTTGCGCCGCTTGCGATACTTATGTTTCGACATTTTTCTGCGGCGCTTCTTGACAAGCGAACCCATAACCGGCCTTTTGATCTGGCGTATGCAACAACGGCCGGGATGCCCTGGCCGCCGCGAGAAGATAAGCCTAGCATGGCAATTTGGCGCCCGCATTCCCCGGAGCATCCATGATGCTCCTGACCCGCCAAGTGTTCAGAGGATGCCCTGCTCAGCCAGATCCGGCTGAAGAACCTCAGTCCCTTCGCCCAGACGCTGTCTAAGGGACTCAGCCACCTGCCCGGCCTCGCTCAACCGGGTGAAGGCCAGGACGGACGGGCCACTTCCCGACCAGCAAGCGTATACCGCCCCGGCGTCCAATGCCTCCCCGATGGATTCTCCAACCTGGGGTTGCACCCGGTTCCGGCTCGACTCGTGGATCTCGTCCCCCAAAGCGGATCTCAGCAACTGAGGATTTCCGGAACTCAGACCTGTCACCAGCGCCGAAGTTCTGGCCAGACTCCTGACCACCGTATCCCGGTCGTAATGTTGGGGAACCGCCCGGCGAGACTCCTTGGTCCAGAATTGAATGGCCGGCACCACCACCAAGAGGCCGTAGGTGGCGCTCATGGACAGATTCAGGACCCGCCCTTTGGGATCCACCAGCACCAGCCCCCCGTGGACGGCCGCCGCCGCATTGTCAGGATGACCCTCGAGGTCGCTCACCGTTGCGAAAACCTTTCCCCTATCCACCGGTCGACCCAAACACCGCAAAGCTGCCGCCGCGCCCGAGGCGAAAGCCGCCGCCGACGACCCGAGGCCACTCCCGATGGGTATTTCGTTGTGGACCTGCAGGCGGAGGGGACAGTCCTCGTCCACCACCGCCCGGGCGCTGGCCAGCACCGCGTCGGAAGATCCGGGCGCTGGCCGGTGGGGTCCGACATGCTCCACCTCCCACCTCGCACTGCGCCGTGCTCTCACCCGACAGCGGAGTTCCAAGGCCACCGCCAGGCAATCAAAAGCCGGACCCAGATTGGCGGAGGAGGCCGGAGCCGAGGCTTGCGCCTCAAAGAGGGTCATAAGGCTCCACAAAGATATTTCCCGCCTCGGGTACCCTGTCCCTGATCGCCTGCTCAGCTTGAACAATGGCTGCCGACATCCCTTCCGACCCGAGTGTTCCCTGGAACTCCACTTCCACGTTCACCAGCAAATCCTCGGGTCCCAGATGCATGGTGAGGAGCCGTCGCACACCCACCACTTCCCCCATTTCCAACAAAGCGGTCCGGATAAGGGCCCGTTCCCTCCGATTGGCCGCTTCTCCAACCAGCAGTGCCTTGATCTCCACCGCCAGGAGCACCGCCACCACCGCCAACATCACACCAATCAAGAGAGAGGCTGCACCGTCCCACCGGGAATCCCCCGTGGCCCAGGCCAGAGTGGTGCCGACCAGGGCAAAAACCAGACCCAGCATGGCGGCGGCGTCCTCCAGGAGGATCACAATCAGGGAGGAGTCTTTGGATTCTCGCACGGCCCGCCACACCGGTGATGTTCCTCGATGGCGATTGAATTCCCGGACCGCCACCCCCAGACTCACCGACTCCAATGCCAGAGCCACACCCAACACGATGAAGCTGGCCGAGAGATTACCCAGCTCTTCGGGGTGGGCTATCGCTTCCCACCCGTGCACAAACGCCCATACTCCCCCACCGAAGAACAACATAACCGCCACCAGGAAACTCCAGAAGTAGATCTCCTTCCCTCGACCGAACGGGTGGCTGTCATCGGCCGGGCGGCGGGCGGCCCGCGAACCGTAAAGAAGCATGCCCTGGTTGGAGGAGTCGGCCACCGAGTGAATGCACTCGGCCAACATGGCGGCGGAGCCGGTCAACAGAAAGGCAACCAGCTTGGCGACGGCCACCGTGAAGTTCGCCACCAAAGCAGCGATAATCGCGAGTCTTGATCCTCCGCTAGCCACGGAATGCAATTGTACGGTGTGTCGGTGACAAGCCCACCGGTGACCGTCTGGGAGGCAGTCCTACCACTCCAACTCTCGAACCCCGTCTCTGACAACCCTTCCCCCCAACCGGCATCGGTCCGCTTCCCAGGTCAAATCAATCACCGACGGATGGCCCATCTCAGCGCCCTGTGAGATACGTACATTTCCCGAGGCCAGGCCGTCGGAGCGGAGCGCCGCCGCCAGGGCCACCGCCGCGCTGCCGGTGGCCGGATCTTCGATCACTCCCACCCCGGGGGCGAAGAAACGGGCCTTCACCCGGCTGGGGGCCGATAGCCAGGCCCATACCAGGGTCATGCCCAGTTCGGAAGGGGGCGGCTCCAGCGCGCCGACTTGATCGGGGGTCTCCATCTGCCAGACCGAATAAGGCAGCGGCATCTCCACCTCCCATGCCCGGGCCGGAGAGCACCAACCGTGGGTCGGCGGGTCTGCTTGGACTCTCGCCGGCTGGCGGAACGGAGGTTCGATCCATACCTGGTCGCCATCGGTGGCGATGCCCACCTCGCCGATCTCGCACGTCACCCGGTCAACGCCGCCCGGGCCGGCGTGCAGCAAGAGCCATGCCGCACCCACCAGGGGGTGGCCGGCGAACGGCAACTCCGCGGTGGGAGTGAAGATGCGAACCCGGGGGACCCCACCGGCGGGCCAATCTATGAACACCGTCTCGCTGAACCCCAGGTCCGCGGCGATGGCCTGCATTCGGTTGGAGTCGAGTTTCACGGAGTCGGCCACCACTCCCAAGTGATTGCCGCCCTCCGCTCCGTCGGTGAACACTCTCAGAATCTGTGCCGGTCGGGCCATTTCAACCTTTCTTCCCCGAGTCTGCCATTATGAAGGACACGCCGCGGGCATGGAGAAGACAATGGCGGAGATACTGGGGCTGGACATCCTGGCTACGCAGATGATCCTAGCCATTGGCCTGGCTTTGCTGGCCGGCAACTCCTGGGCCGTGGTCCGGCACCTCAAGGGCCGTCCTCCACCCGGGCAACGGGGGGATTTCCGGCCCTGGCGGGCAGGGTTTTTCATCGCAGTGGGGGCCCTAATGGTCATCTGGAGCCTGGTTTCCTGGCTGTCCTGATGCCAGGCAGCCCGCCTATTCTCCGTTCATGACCTCTTGGCCGTTTCCGCCTCCGCTCAAGCCTATGAAAGCCCGTGTTTCGGAACGCTGGCCGAAAGGATCCTTTGCCTACGAGCCCAAGTGGGACGGATTCCGGGTTTTGGCTTGGAGTGGTTCCGAACCTCGTCTCGATTCCTCAAAGCCCCTCCTACGCTATTTCCCCGAACTTGAGTCCGCCTTAGCACAACTCCCGGCGGGGACAGTGGTGGACGGCGAGGTGGTGGTGGTGGTGGATGACATCACCCATTTCGATCTGCTCCAGATGCGCATCCATCCAGCCCGAAGCCGCATAGAACGTCTTTCGGTTGAGATCCCCGCCCAATTGGTGGCGTTCGACATATTGGCATCCGAGGGAGCGGATCTGAGAAGCCGGCCCTTTCAATATCGGCGCCAACGATTAGAACAGATCGCCGCAGAATTGGCCCTTCCCTGGCATCTAACTCCCACCACCACCGACGAGGCAGTGGCCAAAGATTGGTTTCGGGAATATGAGGCGGCGGGATGTGACGGGGTGGTGCTCAAGCGACTCGATGAGCCATACGTAAGCGAAAAGCGCCGGATGATCAAGATCAAACACCGCCGCACCGTGGACTGCGTGGTGGGATGGTATCGGGTCCACAAGGACGGCGACAAGATCGGTTCACTGCTGTTGGGGCTGTACAACGAAGAAGGGGCCTTGCATTTCATAGGCCACTGTTCGGGATTCTCCGATGCCGACCGGAGGAAAATGCTCCCTGTGTTTGAGAATCTCCGCACCGCCGAATCTTTCGATAACAGAGCCCGAGTTCCCGGCGCCCAGAGTCGCTGGTCCACCGCCAAGAAGAAGGCTTGGACGGTGGAACCCAGGGTGGTGGTAGAAGTTAGCTACGACCAGATGGACAACCATCGCTTCCGTCACGCTACCCGATTCCATCGCTTCCGCCCCGACAAACCGGCCCGGGAGTGCACCATGGACCAGTTGGAGCGACCCACAGGGCCAGGATTCACGGAAGTCGTTACGACCGGATGGGAAAGCGATAACTCAGCCGATTCTTGAAGGAGCCACCCTGAAGACGAGCCGGGGTTGCAAAAGGAGGGGGCAAACGCCGCGCATGGTCGCTAGGAGCATGCTCCTAAAACCGTCACTATCCCGCGCTCCGCCACCATCCTGCCGAAGGGGCAATTAGGATGTCATTCTGTATAACACACAGGAAGGCGGAGAATGGAACTGGCCGGCCAACTGAGCATGATCTCTGTCGGCATCGGGATCATCCTGGTGGCCTACCCCCTGATCAAGCATTTCCGCAGATGGGCCCATCAGAAAAAATCGTCACCGGCGAACGAACCCGATAGTGACCAATAGCCGCGGTGCTTTTCGCGCCATGGGATGGGCCCTGGTCCTGGGACTTTGGTGGGTTGGGCTGATGGCCTGCGGGGAAGGGGGCGAAGGGGAGTACTCGGCTGAAGAGGCGGACGAATCGGCTCTAGTTTCTGTCACCGTCCCGGATCTGTCGGAACCGGCTCGGCGAGGGGCAACCGTGTTCGATGCCAACTGCTCGGAGTGTCATGGCCCCCATGCCCAAGGGTCATCGCAAGGGCCACCCTTGGTGCACATCATCTACGAGCCTGGCCATCACTCCGACTATTCCTTTTCCCTTGCCGTCCGCCAGGGCACCCGGCAGCACCACTGGGGCTTTGGCTCCATGGATCCGGTGGCCGGCGTATCGGATCAAGAGGTGCGAGAGATCGTCTGCTACGTGCGAGAATTGCAGTACGCCAACGACATTTTCTCTGATCCCGCGGCCTTGGCGGCCTGCCAATCCTGAAGTGTTCTTCCACCGGGGAAAGGCCAACCGACCACCTCGGGTGATTTAGCCTTACAGGATGATGCCTCCCTTGATCCTTGTCCAAGAGGAACCGAGCGAGGACGTAACCGAACTGATCGATCACGTCGGATGGTACGAGTGGGTACTGGCCGTCACCATCGTCGTGGTGGCGCTGGTCGGTGGTCGTCTGCTCCGACGGGCATTGGGCAAGGGACTGGCGAAGACCCCGGTCACCCCGTTTGCCACCATCGTCTTGGGGAAGACGGTGGTCTATTTGGCGGTAGTGGTGGGGCTCTACTTTTCCCTCTCCGTCCTGAGACTGGAAGTGGGTCCTCTGATCGGAGCCTTGGGTTTGGCTGGGCTCGCCGTGGCATTCGCCTTTCAGGACATTTTGGAGAATTTCATCGCCGGGGTGTTGATACTGATGCGCCAGCCGATCAAGGTGGGCGACGAGATGGAATCCAACGGCTATCAGGGAGACGTGCAGGATATGAGCCTGCGCGCCGTTGCGGTCGACACTTTCGATGGCGACCGGGTCTATCTCCCCAACGCCATGGTCTGGAAAAGCCCGCTGGTGAATTTCACAGAGACCCCTCTTCGCCGGACGACCCTGGTGGTGGGGGTGGCCTACCACACCGATCTTGACCATGCTCAACAGGTATTGCAGGAGGCGATCGCAAGTGTTCCCGGGGTGGTGATCCCTCCTGCGGCCACGGTCGAGTTCGTGGAGTTCAACAACTCTTCCATCGACTTCCATGTGCGTTACTGGCACGCCTCCGATCGTCCCACGCTGTGGGCGGTGCGGGACCGGGCAGGTCGGGCGATGAAGAGGGCGCTCGACGCGGCCGGAATCGAGATCCCCTTCCCCCAGCGGACACTGTGGTTTCCGCAAGGCCTGGGAGAAGAATCCGGCGATCAGGCCCTCCCGGAATCGAACTGACCTCGGCCCCATGTCCTCGCAAATCCGTCGGCGCCCTTTGCGAATCGGGCTATTGGTGTGCGATCATGTCCTTCCCCGATTCCTTCCCATCGCCGGAAGCTTTCAAGATATGTTCACCAACCTGTTCGAGGGGCGGCCCGAAATACGATTGCAGCCCTACGACCTGCTCCGGGGCGAGTATCCCCAACATCCCGACGAGTGCGACGGGTGGATCTCCACCGGCTCCAAGTGGTCGGTGTCAGATGACGAGCCTTGGATCGCTTGGTTGGCCGGCTTCCTCCGCCGCCTCTACCAAGCAGGGTCCCCTCATGTGGGAGTTTGCTTCGGATCGCAGATGATCGCCCATGCGCTGGGCGGGGAGGTAACCCGGCAGGCCGCGGGCTGGGGAGTGGGAGTGGCCAACACCCAGGTCATAGGGCAGGCGGCGTGGATGGTCCCCGGCATGGACTCCTTCCAGGTGGTGGTGAGTTATCAAGACCAGATCACCACCCTCCCGCCCGATTGCAGGGTGCTGGCCGCCACCGACCATTGTCCGGTCTCGATGTTCACCATGGGAGACCACTTTTTGGGTATCGGAGGTCATCCCGAGATCCCGATTCCCTATATCAAGGCCCTGATCCAGTCCCGCCGAGGCGACCGCATTCCCGAAGCCACCGCCGACGCCGGACTGGCTTCGCTTGAGGCCACTCCCGACGCCACCTTGCTCAGCAACTGGGTTATCGAGTTTCTGCTGAGGACGGTCTAACCGAGTAGCGACCGGGATCAAGAGTCTTTCCCAGAAGCCGTCGCAGGGAGGGGCAGGTTTGATGGCGCAGAGCCCCCTCTTGTGAAGGGAATAATCACGGCGCTCCCCAGAGTTGATATAAATACACTCAGATTTTCTAAACAGACAGAGAGAAATATCCAAAATGTCAGAGATCTTCGACCGTCTCACTGCCCGTACCCGCCAAGCAATAGTGGATGCCGAGGAGTTGGCCCGTCAACAGCGCCATCCGCAAATAGCGTCGCAGCACCTGCTGGCGGCATTGCTGAGCCAGACCGAGGGATTGGTGCTACCGCTGCTGGATGCCGTGGGAGCTCAACCGGCCATCCTGAAGGCGGACACCGACCAGTTGCTCAACACCCTGCCCAGCGCCTACGGCGGAACCGGCCCGGTCGCCGGCCGGGAACTCACCAGGACCCTGGAGCGGGCCGACCGGGTGCGAGCCGAGTTCAAAGACGACTACCTGTCGGTGGAACATCTGCTGCTGGCGTTGATCGAATCGCAGGGCGCCACCGCCGATCTCCTGCGTCGCCACGGCGTCGACCGCCAGAAAGTCATGGAGGCCCTGACCAAGCTGCGGGGCGCCCATCGCATCACCACTTCGGACCCCGACGCCACCTTCGGGGCCTTGGAGCGCTTCGGGCGGGATCTAACCGCCCTGGCCCACCGCCAAAAGCTCGACCCGGTGATAGGACGAGACGATGAGATACGGCGGGTGATCCAGGTTCTGAGCCGTCGCACCAAGAACAACCCGATCCTGATCGGTGATCCCGGGGTGGGCAAAACCGCCATCGTGGAGGGGTTGGCCCGTCGAATAACCGATGGCGACGTGCCGGAGAGTCTGTCCACCAAACGCATCATTGCCCTGGACATGGGCGCCATGGTGGCCGGGGCCAAATATCGAGGCGAATTCGAAGAGAGGCTGAAAGCGGTGCTCACCGAGATCAGTGCCTCCGACGGAGAGATCATCACCTTCTTGGACGAGATGCACACCATCGTGGGCGCGGGGGCGGCCGAGGGCGCTATGGATGCCTCCAACCTGCTCAAGCCCATGCTGGCCAGGGGCGAGCTGCGCATGATCGGCGCCACCACCACCGACGAGCATCGCCGGCACATCGAAAAGGACGCGGCCCTGGAGCGGCGCTTTCAGCCGATCTGGGTATCGGCGCCATCGGTGACCGACTCGGTGGCGATTCTGCGGGGACTAAAAGAGCGTTACGAGGTCCATCACGGGGTGCGTATCACCGACTCGGCTCTAGTGGCGGCCGCCACCCTCTCGGACCGCTACATAACCGGTCGACACCTCCCCGACAAGGCGATCGACCTGATTGATGAGGCCGCCTCGCGCCTTCGGATAGAGATCGATTCCATGCCCGAGGAAATAGACAAACTTACCCGGGTGGTGACCCGGTTGGAGATCGAACGGGAGGCTTTGAAGATCGAGTCCGATCAGAGCGCTTTGGACCGTCTCACAGAACTCGAACAGGGACTGGCGGACACCCGCGAAACGCTGGGCGGACTCACTGCCCGGTGGCAGCAGGAAAGAGACGCCATCTCCTCAATCCACAGCATCAGAGAGCAGATCGACGAGGCCAGGGCTGCAGCTGAGATGGCCGAGCGGCGCGGCGAATTGCACCGGGCCGCCGAGCTTCGCTATGGGGTGCTGGTGGAGCTTCAGAAGGACCTTCAGAACCAGGAGGAGCGCCTGGAAAAACTGGCGGCCAATGGCAGGATGCTGTCGGAGGAGGTGACCGGCCATGACATCGCCGAGGTGGTCTCTCATTGGACCGGAGTGCCGGTGGCCCGGATGCTGGAGGGAGAGGTCGAAAAGCTCCTGAACCTGGAGAGCCATCTCCACTCTCGGGTAGTGGGGCAGCATCAAGCTGTGCAGGCTATCTCCAACGCCATCCGGCGTAGCCGTTCAGGTCTGTCGGATCCCAACCGGCCGGTCGGTTCTTTCTTGTTCCTCGGCCCCACCGGGGTGGGAAAGACCGAGTTGGCCCGGACTCTGGCGGACTTTCTGTTCGACGACGAGCGGGCCATGGTTCGAATTGACATGTCCGAATACTCCGAGAAGCATTCGGTGAGCCGGCTGATCGGGGCGCCCCCCGGCTATGTCGGATATGACCAGGGAGGTCAGCTCACCGAGCTGGTCAGAAGGCGGCCGTATACGGTGATCCTGCTGGATGAGGTGGAGAAGGCCCATCCCGAGATCTTCAACACCCTGCTGCAGCTGCTGGACGATGGTCGCCTGACCGATGGTCAAGGCCGGACGGTGGACTTCACCAACACCGTGCTGATCATGACCTCCAACCTGGGATCGGAGTTGATCGATCCGAGTCTGGGAAGGGAGTTGACCGAAAGCCGGGTAATGGGGGCGGTCCGCAGCCACTTTCGACCCGAGTTCCTGAACCGGGTGGACGACATCGTGGTGTTCAGCAGGTTGAGCCCCCAGGATCTGGCGAAAATCGTTGAGCTGCAGTTGGGCCACCTGCGCCGACGAGTAGCCGAGCGCGGTCTGCGGCTGCGGGTGTCAGAGGAAGCGAAGAACATCCTGGCCGAGGAGGGATACGACCCTGCCTACGGCGCACGTCCCCTCAAGCGGGTCATCCAGCGGCGTCTCACCGATCCGCTGGCCATTCGCCTCCTCGAATCGGAGTGGCCGCCCGATTCGACCGTGGAAATCAGCGCCGAGCACGGAGATATATCCTTGGGTTTGTCATCCCGTTAACCCCCAGGACAGGCCGGGCCCAACCGCCAGAATCCCGGGACGGCGCCGACCGTTAATCTCTAATAGGATGGGCGCTCAGAAAGAATGGTCGGAGATGTGGGTGGGGTTGCGGCTCATCTCCACCGGGATGTTTCGCTACCCGCGGCTGGTGGTGATCTCGGTGCTGGGAGCCCTGCTCTGGATGGCGGTCACCATCATCACGCCCTTCCTGCAGAAGCTGGTGGTCGATGACGCCATAGGGTCAAATCGCCCCAATCTGCTGGTGCCGTTGGTGCTCACGGTATTGCTGGCGGGAGTGATCAGAGCGGCCAGCATTGCCTGGCGCCGCTGGAACGCCTTCAAGCTGGCGTATCGGTTCGAGGTGGATTTGCGAGGACGGATTTTCTCGGCCATCCAGAGCCTGGGTTTCGACTACCACGACCACGCCTCCGCCGGGGAGCTCATGGCCCGAGCTTCCACCGATCTCACCCAGGTTCGGCTGGTGTACATGATGCTGCCCATCACCGTGGCCAACATCATCACGGTCGCCATGGTGGGTGTCATGTCGTTCGTGCTCGATCCCGTGCTGGGCGCGGTGGCGGCGGTGGCCCTTCCGGTGATGGTGGGGTTCGCGGTGTTGTATGCCCGCCGGACCACCGGGATCTCTTTTCAGGTGCAGGGGGCCTTGGCCGAGATGAGCAGGACCGCCCAGGAGGGAATCTCGGGAATCGCGGTGACCAAGGCGTTCGGGCGGGAAGCCAGAGAAGCTGGGAGAGCCACCGGCGTGGCCGCCGACATTTTCCAAAAATCCCTCAGCCTGGCCCGGTACCGCTCGATCTATCTGCCCTGGTTTGAACTGATCCCCACCTTGATAACCCTGGGCGCCCTGTGGCTGGGCGGAATCAGGGTCACCAATGGAGAAATGACCATCGGAGACCTGGTGGCGTTCACTCAATATCTGGTGGTGCTGTTTTTTCCCATTCGGATGACGGGTTGGTTCTTCGCCGAACTTCCCCGGTCGTCGGCGGCGGCGGCCCGGGTGGTGGAACTCTTGGAGACCTCCCCGTCTGTGACCGCCCCACCCCTTCCCGCCCGATTAGGTCCCGGAGGGGGCGAGATCCGGTTCGAGGGGGTCACCTTTGCCTACGACGGGTTGAATGTGCTCCAAGACCTGGACCTGCACATCCCCGCCGGAAGCAACGTGGCGCTGTTCGGCGCCACCGGATGCGGAAAGACCACCCTGGCGCAGCTCATCCCCCGGTTCTACGATCCCGACGCCGGGACTATCTCGATTGATGGGATCGATGTCCGCCAACTGGATCTCACCGAGTTGCGGCGGGAGATCGCGGTCGCCTTCGAGGAGCCATTCTTGTTCTCGGCCACGGTGGCGGAGAACATCGGGTTCGGATCCCCCGACGCCGATTTGCCCCAGATCGTGGCGGCCGCCCGGATAGCCGATGCCCACGAGTTCATTGATAGGTTGCCCAACACATATCAAACGGTGGTGGGAGAGCGGGGAATGAGTCTGTCGGGAGGTCAGCGCCAACGGCTGGCCCTGGCCCGAGCGATAGTGAACAATCCCCGCATTCTCATCCTGGATGACGCCACTTCGGCGGTGGACGCCATCACCGAGGCCCACATTCACGCCGAATTGGCGGAGACCATGGCCGGCCGGACCACCATCGTGATCGCCCATCGCACCTCCACGCTCCTCCTGGCCGATCGCATCATCATCCTGGAAGGCGGACGGGTCGTGGCGTTCGGCGAACACCAGGAATTATGGGACAATGTTCCCCGCTATCGGGAACTTCTCGCTGAAGCGAGCCCGGTGGGATAAGAGAGGCTCAGTTGTACGCCCGCTACGGAACCGACGATCCGGTACCCCATCGCCTGAACCTCATCCGCCGGGCGGCTCGGGACTCCCGCTACATGGCTCTGCCGGCGGCCGGGGCGGCGGTGGCAGCCATTATCACGACCCTCACCAGGGTGGCGGGACCGCTGATCATCCGAGAAGGGGTCGATCAAGGCATTATCCCGCAGAACACCTCTGTCATCACCACCGCCGCTCTGGTGTTTGTGGTGATACTCGTCGTCCAGTATGTAACCACCCGATACACCCTGTACACGGTGGCATGGTTGGGCGAAAGATTCATGATGGACCTGCGCACCCGGGTGTTCACTCATGTTCTGGGGATGGACATGGCCTTTTTCGGACGCACCAAGACGGGAGTACTGGTGTCGAGACTCACCTCTGACATCGAATCTCTGCAGGTCTTCGCCACCGAGGGGGCAATTCAGGTGGTGGGCAGCACCATGATGGTGGCCGGGGTGTCGGCCGCCTTGTTTGTGGTCGACCCGTTCCTGGCCATCCTGGTGATGTTGCTCATGCCTTTCCTGTTGGGGATTTCTTACCGGTTTGGCCGGGATTCGGGCCGTGCCTACCGCCAATGGCGGGGCCAGGTGGGGAAAGTGCTGGCTGCTTTGTCGGAGAACATTTCCGGAGTCAGGGAAGTCCAGGCCAATGCGCAGGAGCAGCGCCAAGAGGAGCGGTTCTCTCAGATCGATGAGGGTTTCTACCAAAAGGGAATGGCGGCCGCCAAAACGGTGGTCACCTACTTTCCGGGTGTGGATGTGTTACGGGCGGTGGGACTGTCGCTGGTGCTGTTCGTGGGGGGAAATCGGGTGCTGGACGGAGAGATGAGCCTGGGGTCCCTGATCGCCTTTCTTCTGTATCTGAACTGGTTCTTCGAACCCATCGTGCAGCTTGCCAACATCTACAACCTGCTGCAGGGCGCCCTGGCCGCTCTCTACAAGGTGTACGGAGTAGCCGATGAGCAGCCGGCCATCAAGGAAGCTGAGCAGACCACCCCTCTGCCCGCCCAGGTGGAGGGCAACATCGAAGTGGACCGGGTGACCTTCGGGTATGATGCAAGCGATCCGGTCGTCTCGGACATAAGTTTGTCGATCCCCGCCGGGCAGCGGTTGGCGGTGGTGGGGGCCACCGGATCGGGCAAGAGCACCCTGGTGAGATTGATCGCCCGCTTCTACGATCCACAATCCGGCGCCGTCACCTTGGAGGGGGTGGATCTGCGTGAAATGAGCTTTTCGGACCTGCGCCGGGCGGTGGCGCTGGTTCCGCAGGAGGGGTTCTTGTTCGAGGACTCGTTGCGGTTCAATCTCTCCTTTGGCCGGGATGAAATGAGCGATGATCAGATTTGGGAGGTGTGCCGGGCCGTGGGGATTGCCGATTGGGTCCACAGCCTCCCCGAGGGGTTGGAGACCCCCATGCGGGAACGGGGAAACCGTCTCTCATCGGGGGAGCGGCAACTGGTCGCCCTGGCCCGGGCCTTGGCAGTGGATCCGGCGATAGTGATCCTCGACGAAGCCACCTCCAATCTCGACCCCGGCACAGAAAGCCACATCGAGACGGCTTTGGAGACCTTGCTGGCCGGTCGCACCTCGGTGGTGGTGGCTCATCGCCTGCGCACTGCCCAAAGGGCCGACCGGGTGCTGGTGATGGATGGCGGACAGATAGTAGAGGACGGCACCTACCAGGAACTGGCCGCCCGGGAGGGTCCGTTTGCCGAACTGGTCCGCACCTGGGAAGCATCGGAGAGCCCCTCCTAGACAAATCGCATTCCAGCTGAACGTTCGATGTATTATAAACCCGCCTTTTGATACATTGGTATTGGTGTTTTTGCTACACTCCGCTCCATGCCCGTGTTGCATTCGGCTCCGGATCTCAAATCGGGTTCGTACCTTCCGCGGGTGGTGGACTCCGAGGTGGCTGTGGGACTCCGAGCCCTTCCCGCCGTGGTCATTGAAGGTGCCCGCGCCTGTGGTAAGACATCAACCGGCCGGGAGCACACGCTAAGCGAGGTGATGTTCAGTTCGGATCGCTCAGCCCGGATAGCGGCGCAGATTGATCCGGAGGGAGTGTTGGAAGGGCCCGAGCCGCGTCTCTTGGACGAATGGCAACTGGTGCCTGATGTTTGGAATCATGTGAGAGCGGCGGCCGACCAGGGCCGTCGGCCAGGTCGTTTCATCTTGACAGGATCCGCGGTGCCCGCCGACGACGCGACTCGCCATAGTGGCGCAGGCCGGGTCGCACGGATACGGATGCGGCCGATGTCGCTCTACGAGTCCGGATTGTCCACCGGGGAAGTCTCAATGGCGGATCTATTCGGTCCTTCCGTCCGGTTCGTGCAACGTCCGGACAGCCATTTGCGTGACCTGATAGAGGCTGCCTGTCGCGGAGGGTGGCCGGCATGCGTGTTATTGGACACCGGCGCAGCTCAAGAATATTCGGTCTCGTATTTGCGGGAGGTCAGTCGAGCCGACATTCCTCTGCTGGGCGGCCCCACCCGGGATCCCATAGGGGTGGAACGCCTGCTCAGCTCTCTGGCTCGCAACGTCTCGACCGAGGCTTCCCAGCGAACTTTGGCTCGTGACACTGGTGGAGAAACACCTCTCGACCCCCGCACCACGTCCGCCTATATCAAAGCGCTACAGAGAGTCTTCGTGGTAGAAGACTTGCCGGCGTGGTCTGCCAGGCTGCGGTCACGAGCCCGGCTCAGGCAATCGGCCAAACGCCACCTGGTCGATCCCTCCCTGGCGGTTGCCGCTCTCAATGCCGATCCGCATCGGCTGTGGAACGACCTCCCCAGCTTCGGCCTCTTGTTCGAATCCATGGTGATCAGAGACCTGCGGGTTTACGCGCAGGCGAGCCGCAGCCGCGTTGCCCACTACCGAGACAGCAGCGGTCTGGAGATCGACGCCATCATCGAGCGACGCGGCGGAGGGTGGATTGCAGTGGAAATCAAGCTAGGAGGCGAAGCAGCCATCGAGTCCGCAGCCAC
>OZ219762.1:0-127197 GCA_964291245.2 Acidimicrobiia bacterium | reverse complement strand
AGGGCGCTGGGGCGACGACGGTGACAGTGACGGCGACGCTTGGGGGTTCGGTCACGTTTGATGCGGATAAGACGGTGGCGGTGTCGGTCGGCAAGGACGGTGATGCGGCGGTTTCGGGTGTGGATTACACGGGGGTCAGCGGTTTCAACATCACGATCACGGCCGGGCAGTCCAGCGGGCAGGAAACGTTCACGTTGACACCGGAACAGGATTCTTTGGACGAAGACAACGAGAAACTGACGGTGCATGCCACCGCGGCGGGTTTGACCATATCGGACGCGACGATGAGCATCACCGACGACGACACGGCATCGTCGACAGCGTCGCTGTCGGTGAGCCCGTCGAGTGTGGCCGAGGGTGCTGGTGGGACGACGGTGACAGTGACGGCGACGCTTGGGGGTTCGGTCACGTTTGATGCGGATAAGACGGTGGCGGTGTCGGTCGGGAAGAACGGCGACACTGCGGTTTCTGGCACCGATTACACCGGTGTTAGCGACTTCGATATAACGATCACGGGCGGCCAGTCAAGCGGGCAGGAAACATTCACGTTGACACCGGAACAGGATTCTTTGGACGAAGACACTGAGAAACTGACGGTGCACGCCACCGCGGCGGGTCTGACCATCTCCGACACGACGGTGACGATCACCGACGACGATCCGCTGCCGGAGCTGACCATTGGCGACGCGTCGGTGGCGGAGGGCGGCAAGGTTGTGTTCACCGTCACACTGGACGCGGTCTCGGGCCGCGACGTGACCGTGGAGTGGACGACCGGCGACGACGGCACGCAGGGCGCGAATCAGGCGACCGCCGACACTGACTACACCGCGCAGAGCAGCGCTGCCACCCTGACGATCGCAGCGAGTTCGAGGACGGGCACGATCGAGGTGCAAACCACCGAGGACACCATCGTCGAGAGCACTGAGACGTTCACGGTGACGCTCGCGTCGCCGACTCATGCGACGTTGGGTGCGGTGTCGTCGGCGACCGGGTCGATCACAGATGATGACACGGCTCCGTCGACCGCGGCGCTGTCGGTCAGCCCATCGAGTGTGGCTGAGGGTGCTGGTGGGACGACGGTGACGGTGACGGCCACCCTGGCGGGTTCGGTCACTCTCAACGTGGATACGACGGTGGCGGTGTCAGTCGGGAAGAACGGCGACACGGCGGTTTCGGGCACCGATTACACCGGTGTCAACGGTTTCAACATCACGATCACGGCTGGGCAGTTGAGCGGTGAGGGGACGTTCAGTCTGGCACCGGAGCAGGATTCTTTGGACGAAGGGAACGAGAAACTGACGGTGCACGCCACCGCGGCGGGTCTCACAATTTCTGATGCGACGGTGACGATTACGGATGATGACGAGGCTCCGTCGACGGCGTCGTTGTCGGTGAGTCCGACCAGTGTGGCTGAGGGCGCTGGTGCGACGACGGTCACAGTCACCGCCACCCTGGCGGGTTCGACGACGTTCAACACCGATAAGACGGTGGCGGTGAAGGTCGGGAAGAACGGCGACACGGCGGTTTCGGGCACCGATTACACCGGTGTTAGCGACTTCGATATAACGATCACGGGCGGCCAGTCGAGCGGGCAGCAGACGTTCACGTTGACACCGGAACAGGATTCTTTGGACGAAGGGAACGAGAAACTGACAGTGCACGCCACCGCGGCGGGTCTGACTATCTCCGACGCCGAGGTGACGGTCACCGACGACGACCCGCCGCCGACGGTGACCGTCGGGAACGCGACGGCGACCGAGGGCGACAAAGCGGAGTTCACCGTCACACTTGGTGCGGTCTCGGGCCGCGACGTGACCGTGGAATGGACGACCGGCGACGACAGCACGCAGGGCGCGAATCAGGCAACCGCAGACACTGACTACACCGCGCAGACCACCGCTCAGACGTTGACGATCGCAGCCGGTTCGGCCACGGGCACGATCGAGGTGCAAACCACCGAGGACACCATCGCCGAGAACACTGAAACGTTCACAGTCACGCTCGCTTCACCGACCCACGCCACGTTGGGTACGGCGAAGACGGCGACGGGCACGATCACAGACGATGACACGGCATCGACGACGGCAGCCTTGTCGGTTAGCCCAACCAGTGTGGGTGAGGGGGCCGGTGGGACGACGGTGACAGTCCAGGCGACGTTGGCGGGTTCGGTCACGTTCAATACCGACAAGACGGTGGCAGTGAAGGTCGGGAAGAGCGGCGATCAAGCGGTGTCGGACACCGATTACACCGGCGTTAGCGACTTCGATGTCACGATCACCGCTGGTCAGTCGAGCGGGCAGGGGACGTTCACGTTGATGCCGACGCAGGACACCCTCAGCGAAGGCGACGAGAAGCTGACAGTGCACGCCACCGCCACGGGTCTGACCATCTCCGACGCCGATGTCACGATCACCGACGACGACGCCCCGCCGACGCTCTCCGTGTCCGATGCCGCGCCCGTGACGGAAGGGGACACAGCGCAAGACTCCGCTGATATGACCTTCGTGGTCAGCTTGAGCAGCGTGAGCGGGAAGGACGTCACTGTTTCCTACGCTCTGGGTGGGACGGCGACGGCAGGCAGCGATTACACGGCTCCGGATCCGCTATCTCTCACCATTCCCGCGGGAAGTCAACAAGCGAGCATCGTTATCCCAATCATCGGCGACACGCTCGTTGAAGGAGACGAAACCGTTACGGTGACGTTAAACCTTCCCTCGCCGCGGGTCGGGGGACGGAGTGTTCCGCCCGGGCAGCAGGCATCAGGGACGATTCAGGACAACGACACGCAGCAGGGCGTGCCGTCGTCATTGGTGCTGAGCCCCGCCATCATCTCCGAGGGTGGCGGCAACAAGGGCGCGAGTTACATCACTGCCCGACTGAGCGAGGCCGTGGACGACGACGTCACCTTCACCGTCGCTGCCGCTCCGTTGAACGACACAACCACGTCGGACTTCAGGGTCAGCACGACCCGGGTGTTGACCATCAAGGCGGGCGATCTCGAGAGCAAGGACTTTGTCACCATCGCAGCTGTCGATAATGACCGGGGTGGCCCTGACAAGACAGTACGAGTTTCGGCGACCGTGACGGGGACCGCACAGGTAGCGGCACCCGAACCTGAGGATCTGACCATCACCGACGACGACCTGACCGGAAGGCCGGACGCAACCGTCGCCTTTCAGCGCACGGCCTACAGCCTCAACGAGGACGGCAGACTGGACATCGCCGTAATCCTCGACACCGCCCTCACCACCACGACAAAGGTGCGGTACCTGCTGCATGCTCCCGACTCGGTGGTCGGCAGGGACGGTGACATCATCACGCGGTCGGACGGTCCGGACGGGTGGGTCAGCACGGAAGAATTGATCTTCGCGGCTGGCGATACCCGGCGACTGATCCGCCTCCTCCCCGTCGACGACAATATTGTGGAGCCGGACGAAGAGATTGCCATCTCGCTCCTCGTGGTGAGCGGGCAGGTGCGAGCCGGATCTCCGACCACGGTGACCCTCACGGATGACGACCGTAGCGTCCTATACCTGAGGCCGACATACGCCGAGGTGGAAGAGGGCGAGCAGAGCCGGTTCCGCCTGCGCATGCAGAAGCCCCACCAGGACGACGTGACCGTGGAACTCGCCGTCAGCGGAACGGCTCAAGCAGGCGAGGACTTCGCAACCCTGCCCGCGACCCTCACCATCCCGGCAGGAGGCCAGACTGCCGATGTCGCGATCCCTACCGTCGCCGACGAGATACCAGAAGGAACCGAGACCCTCGTGGTCAGCTTGGCGAACGTCGTGGGGCAGCACGTCACCATCGACCAGTCCGCGAAACAGCACACCCTCCTGATCCGCGACCCGGTCGAAGTCACCCCACCCACCGCCGTGACGCTGAGCGTCAGCCCGGCGAGCGTGGCGGAAAACGCGGGCGCCACGAGGCTCACCCTCACCGCGGCCTTCGTAGGTAGCGGGACCCTCACCGCGGATACGTCGGTGTCGGTCACCGTCGGCAAGGCCGGCGACGTGGCCATCTACGACGCCGACTACACGGTTGCCAGCACGGTCACCGTGTCCATCCCCGCCAGGCAGAGCAGCGGCGAGACGACGTTCACGCTGACGCCGACGGACGACGCGCTCACGGAAGGGTCGGAGACCCTCACGCTGCACGGCACCGCAACCGGCCTGGTTGTCTCCGACACGTCGGTGACGATCACCGACGATGACTCGTTGCCCGAGTTGACGATTGCGGACGCGTCGGTAGTTGAGGGTGGCAAGGCGCAGTTCACAGTCACTCTAGGGGAGATGTCGGTCCGAGACGTGACTGTACAGTGGACGACCGGCGACGACGGCGCGCCGGGTGCAAACCAGGCAACCGCGGGCACGGATTACACGGCGCTGACAACGGCGCAGACATTGACCATCGCGGCAGGCTCGGCGACGGGCAGGATCGAGGTACAGACGACCGAGGACAGCATCGCGGAGGACGCTGAGACCTTCACGGTGACGCTCGCCTCGCCGACGAACGCCATCCTCGGGGCGTCGATTACGGCCAAGGGAACGATCACGGATGACGACACAGCGCTGGCGTTGGTGGCGCTTTCGGTCAGCCCGACATCCGTAGGCGAAGGTGCTGGTGCGACGACGGTGACAGTGACAGCGACCCTAGTTGGCTCGGCGACGCTCGATGTTGACCAAACAATAACTGTGAAGGTCGGCAAGGACGGCGACGTGGCCATCTCCGACACCGACTACACGGGTGTCAGCGACTTCGGCATCACGATTGAGGCGGCGGAGTGGAGTAGTGAGCGGACGTTCACGTTGACGCCTACGCCGGACACCCTCAACGAAGGGGACGAGTCGCTCACTGTGCACGGCATCGCGACCGGTCTGACCATCTTCGACGCGACGGTGACGATCACCGACGACGACCGCAAACCGCAGGTGCGAGCGCGGAGCCTGGCAGTGGCACGCTTCGACAGTACCGCCTACACCCTGAATGAGGACGGCTCGCCGGTGGAGATGTCCGTGCTCCTGAGCCGCGCCCAGACCGATGAGGTGGAGCTCACGTTCACAATGACTTCGCCGACGGCACAGATCGGGCGAACCGGCGATGTGTGGGCGTTGTCGAATGGGCCCGTTGACTGGCGATACGACCAGAAACTGATCTTCGCGCCGGGCGAGACGCGGAAGACCGTCAGGTTCTTCCCGGTTGACGACAACCTGGTTGAGCCGGACGAGTGGGTGACGGTCTCGCTCAGCGTGGTCTCCGGGGACGTCACCGCGGGGCCATCCACCATCCTCAAGTTCACCGACGACGATTTGGCAACAGTCCTGCTGCTCCCCACTCAGTCGCAGGCCAACGAGGGTGAGCGTGCGGTAATCCAGCTGAGACTCAACAAGCCCCACCAGCAGGACATCACGATGGCCTGCTTCGTGCGCGGCACCGCGACCCCAGGTGTCGACTACGCCGCCCTCCCACACAGGGTGGTAATCCCGGCCGGAAGCCAGACAGCCCTCATCCCTGTGGAGGTGCTGCGCGACGAGATCGCGGAAGGGCCCGAGACCCTCGTCTTCATCATCGCTCACCCGTCCCGCCGCGGTGTCGTCATCTCCCCGGAGTACTCCGAGCACACGGTCACCATCATTGATGTGACGGAATCAAGTCAGGCTGGGAACGGGCAGTAGCGGCACGTGGGCGCATCGCGGGAGCTTAGGCTGTCCTATCCCGTAGATCTGCCGACACATCGGGCTGTGCTTCACGACCACATCTTGGCCTTGCCGATCACGCACTAGGGGGCGCGTCCAGCGGCCAGTGTGGGCGCGGTCGGTGTTGTAGTAGTCCAGATACCGGGCGAGGTCGCGGCGCAGCCCGGTCGGCAGGCGTTCCTCGAGGGCATGGACGGGCTCGTCCCCTGGACTGAGCTGGAACACCGCCGTGCTGTCGAAGCAGTCGCGCGCTCTGGGCTGGGAGCTGGTGCAGCTCGACCCGATGCACCGCACCTCGCGCTACTTCCGCGGCGGCGGGTAAAGCAGCCGTAGCAGCCCGTTCCGTCACATCTTTCACAGTCACTTCAAATTCATCTCCTCACAGCCAGCCACCTCGCTGGCCAGAAACCTACCTCACACAGACATCGCGGTGATCGCCTGGGCGTAATGATCTTCCTTGGCCATATCACCCCGACGAACACATCGCTTGTGCCACTCATCGCATGCGTTCCTTTCAACTAGACTCGGTTCTTAGGATCGCTCACGGGCCGCGGTTGCCTTCAACCACCCTACGGACCAGCCATCAAAAAGTGTGCTTGTTTCTATCAGAGGCCAACCAGCGCCCTACACGGCGGGTGGCAACACCCCCCGGGCCATCAAAGTGACAGGGGAAAAGCCCTGCCCGCCGTGCCGAGCGATCAGGCCCCCAGCATCACACCAAACACCCAATTAACAAGGTACGGGGGAACATAAGACCCGTCCCCGACCTAATGTGAAGTTGGGCGCGACAAATCGAGAATCAAAAGGGGAAAGCATGAAACGTCTATTGGCTTTGGCAGTGGTGGGGATGTTGTTGGCCTCGGCCTGCGGCTCCGACCAGGAAGGGCCCAACACCTCGGACCCGGTTACGACCACCTCCGTCGCCACAACGGAGGAGCCTTCCACCACCACTAGCGGCGGAACTGATGGTCCGACCCTGATGAACGTAGCGCTACGCACCTTCCCAACCTGCGATGACATCCTCGACTACTACATCGAAAACGCTTTGGAGCAGGTGGGCCCCTATGGGCTGGATGGCCCCGGGTACATCCTGGAGACGTTGGATGAAGCCGCGGCTGATTCAGCGAGTCCGACGCTGGCTTCGCCTGCCAGTTCCGATTCGCGGTCTGAGCCTTCGTTCTCCGGCACCAATGTACAGGTGGCGGGAGTGGATGAAGCCGACCGGGTCAAGACCGACGGACGGTATATCTATTCGCTCTTGGACAGCAGCCGTTTGCGGATAGTGGCAGTGAACGCCGGATCCGTGGAGGTGCTGTCATCGTTGGATGTGGGCTTCTCGCCTCATGAGATGCTGCTCTATGAGGACATGTTGCTGCTGGTGTCCTCCGATTGGAGGGTGGGGCCGGTGACGAATGTCGCACAGGTGGATATCTCGGATAGAGAATCGCCACGGTTGGTGGCGGAACTGGCGATCGATGGCACCTACAACGGTGCTCGATTGTCGAATGGAGTAGCCCGAGTGGTTATCACCTCCAGTCCGGTGGGAATCGAATGGGAGTCTCCTCGGGGCAGCGGTTTGCGGGCCGAGCAGGAGGCGATCGAAGCCAACCGGGAGTTGGTGCGGAACTCCACTTTGGACAACTGGCTGCCCGCCTACGTATTGGATGAAGGCGGAGATCCTGAGTGGGGACGGCTGGTGGACTGCTCCAATGTGTTGGCGCCGGGGGTGTTCTCGGGTTTGAACACACTGTCCATCGTTATGTTCGACCTTGCTGCCTCCGGTATCAGCGATTGGGAAGCCGCCGGGGTGGTGGCCCAAGGAGACACCGTTTACGCCACGGCTGACAGCGTGTATGTGGCCACGGCCCGTTGGATCGACTGGCGGGGTCTCTCCGATTCCGACATCCGGTCACGGTCGTCTGAGTACTCCACTTTGATTCACAAGTTCGATACTTCCTCCACCGGGAACCCGGTGTACGAGGCCAGTGGAGAAGTGAGCGGATTCTTGCTCAACCAGTTCTCGATGGACGAGTACCGGGGAGATCTGCGGGTGGCCGCCACCACCTCGCCGTCCTGGTGGTGGAGCGAGGACACAGAAAGCCATGTGACGGTGCTCCGTCCCGAAGGGGACCTGCTTCGGGAAGTCGGTTCGGTGTGGGGCCTGGGGGAGGGAGAGAGGATCTTCTCGGTCAGATTTATGGGGCCCGACGCCTACCTGGTGACTTTCCGCCAGATCGACCCGCTTTACGCGTTGGACCTCTCTGATCCGTTCGACCCCCGGGTGCTGGGAGAGTTGAAGATCCCCGGGTTTTCCTCCTATTTGCACCCCGTGGGTGAAGGGCTGCTGCTGGGAGTGGGCCAGGAGGCGTCTCTGGAAGGAAGGGTGGAGGGATTGCAAATGTCCCTGTTCGACGTCTCCGATCCCACTGACCCGCGCCGGGTCGCCCAGATTCGTCCCCTGGAGGATGACGGCGAACACCCCGATCACAGTTGGTCTCCGGTGCAGGGCGACCACCGGGCCTTTGTGTTCTTCGACGATTTGGCTCTGGTTCCCTACTCGGCTTATTGGTGGGAAGAACCCGACTACCGCATTGACACCGGAGTAGCGGCGCTGCAAGTCGAAGGCTCCGACCTGTTCCTCCAAGCTTTGCTCCGCCCCCTCACCGACGGTCCGGTGGACGAAGGATCCTCTGACTTCCGGAAGGTGGAGCAGGCCGGTCCCCAACGCGCCATCATCATCGACGAGTGGATCTACTCGATTTCCCACCTGGGGGTGGCCGTCCATCAGATGGACACCTGGGATCGGGTGATGTTCTTGGAGTACCCGCTTCGGTAAGAGCCCCATCTTGTGCGAATCCCGCCAGGCGGACCAAGACATCCCCTGGCGGGATTCTGGTTGGGCGAGGTGTTGATGGGGCCCGCAACCCTCGGCTCGGACCGCACCGCCCGGCGGGCGTCCGGGTTTGCCGGGTAATCTGAGTGGGGTTCTCAGACATGGTGGCGATGACGGAGGTTTTCTGATGTCGATGGTGGAATATTCGGTGGAAGGTGCGGTGGCCATGGTGCGTCTGAACCGACCCCCGGTGAACGCTCTCTCCCTTGAGTTGTCCCGGGAGCTGAACCGGGCCTTCGCAAGAGCCGAGGACCCCTCGGTGCGGGCGGTGATTGTGACTGGCCAACCCCATTTCGCGGCCGGGGCCGATATCAAAAGTTTTCGTTCCGCTCATGACTCCGGGAAGATGACCGAGAATCTGGCCTCTGAATTGGTGGACGCCGTCTGGCGTCTGGAAGCCCTGGCCAAACCGACCATCGCCGCGGTGTTTGGGTATGCCCTGGGAGGGGGGTTGGAGTTGTCCATGGGTTGTGACTTTCGGTACCTGGCGGAGGACGCGCAGGTGGGACAACCGGAGGTGAAGCTGGGGATCATCCCCGGAGCGGGAGGCACTCAGCGTCTGGCTCGCATTGTCGGGTTTCAAAAGGCCAAGGAGATCGTGATGTCAGGCCGGTTCGTGTCAGCCCCCCAAGCTCTGGAACTGGGGCTGGCCGACCGGGTTGTCCCCGCCGACGAACTGCTTGAGCGGGCCACCGAGGACGCCCGGCGTTGGGCAGAGGGCCCTACCGTGGCCCTGGGGGCTGCCAAGCGCGCCCTCATCGGGGGTTTGGGCCTTCACCTTCGGGAAGCCATGGAGGTGGAGCGACAAGCGTTCGAAGATTGCTTTTGGACCGATGACGCCCGTGAAGGCGTGACGGCCTTCATCGAAAAGCGTCAGGCCACTTTCGGAGGCAGTTAGCTCTGCGCTTTTACCCAGTCTCCGAAGTTAAGCAGATTGGAACGGAAAACCCGGCGGAGTACGGGACGGGCGAACCACCCGGCCACCGGACCGCCCATGTACCAGGGGAAATCCAAGCACTCCGTCAGAGCAAGGAGGGTGCCGTCGGGACGAGGGGACAGTTCAAATCGTCCCCAGCCACCGATCCGACCCCGCCGATGCACACCGATGGTCTTTTCCTCCGTCCACTCTTCCACCGAGATGAAATCAGTGACTCGCAGCGGGCCCACCCGGGTCGGCACTTTCATCCGGACCCCAACCCCCCGACGTTGTTCGCCTTCGAAGACAATGGCAGTGGCGTCCTTCATCCAGTCGGAATGCGAGGCAAGATCGGAAAGGTGCTTCCAGACCAACGCGGTGGGCGCTGCGATCTCAACCGAAACCTCTATCGATACCACCGTCACCGGGAATCTAACCGCGCCGGGAAGCAGGCTGAAAACATGGCGATGGGGATGGCTCCCCACCTTGACCGGGAGCCGTACCGGGTCAACCAAACCCTTTTCAGCACCGTCGGGGATCAGCGTTTGAAAAGACAACCATTGAGCCGGATCCGATCGCGCCGGCGCCCGCAAACTTCATCAGAGGGTCACCATCAACTGCTATGCTTACCGCGAGCCATCGGGGGTGGTGTAATTGGTAACACGGCAGGTTCTGGCCCTGTTATTGAGGGTTCGAGTCCTTCCCCCCGAGCCAGGGTTGAACACCCTTAGGCCTACGGCCCCGTCGTCTAGTGGCCTAGGACGCCGGCCTCTCAAGCCGGTAACGCCGGTTCGAATCCGGTCGGGGCTGCGATTGGTGGTCCTATTGCTATGCCAAGTGGGATCCGAAATCTTGAGAGCCGGGTCGGTGGAGACAAATTTTTGTAGCGAAGCCGCGAAAATAATTTCGGCCCGATGCTTGAATGTTCAAGGACCGTCGCCCACAATTAGGTCAGCAAGGAGTGAAGAAAATGGCAAACAACCCCACTGGGCGGGAGGACACGTACCCGTCGGTGATAGATACCGGTCAGGTGGCGGAGTTGCTGCAGATGAATGTGCAAATGGTTCGCAAGTACGCTCGGGAGGGTCGCCTCCCCGCCTACCAGTTGCCCGGGTCAAGGGTGTACCGGTTCATACAATCTGAGATAATTGATTACATCCGAGCCCACCCGGTGGTCCCTGCCGAAAGCCCGAATCCGGCCGGCTGAAAGAGCGCCCCTCAACGAGGGTCGGTGACCGGAAGCGAACGGACCGCGGCGGATATTTGCTCAATCGGGATATAGCAATCGACGCCTGTGGGTTCGGACAGCCATAAATGGTCAATGGACACCACCCTGATCCTTCCCCTCCGCGACCCTCGAAACGTAGTGGCGTACAACTCCACCGGTTCTTGAGTGATTTCCAGTTCGGTGAGTCGGGCCCGCCAGGTGGGGGCCATCCCCCGGGTCACGGTCCCTCCCGCGGGCCGTTTGGTCACCAGGAGGGAGACTTGGTCTAACCGGGCATCCACACAAAGACTGTCGGTGTTGAAAGTCAGGTAGTCCCGACCGCACCCCACCACCTCGCCGACCAGTTGCAGTTCCCGGGTTTGGAGGGTCACCTGATCTCCGCGATGGAGCAGCATTTCGGCCACTTCTTGCAACGTGCGACCTCTGAGCCGATGCTGGTGCATCTCAAGTTCGGTGGCTTCCAGCTCCGCCCGCCATTCCTGTCCAACGCCTTGGCGCAGATAGCGAGCGAGATCCGTAAAAGACTCCTGTTCGCAAGGGTGTTCGTCCTCGGGTGAAGCAGTGGAAAAACTCATCACGTTGGGAAACACCTCCTCCCTGTCCTGTCGCGTCCCTGCCTTCTCACTATTTATAGTCCGGTTCAGCACCTATTGGTACAGGACTCGATCGGGGTGGTCGGTGAAGGAGGGACATCTGAGAAATTTTCCAGCTTCTGATCCGCTCGGTGGTGGGTCCGAGAGGAACCGCCGGCGGTGGCGGCTCCCCGCCATCTCGGGCATTCACCTGTTGATTCTGGCCACCGGGCTCCTGGCCTTCATCGCCAACCTGGCTCTTCTCCGGGGCGGGGAAGCCCCCCGCCGCCAAGTGGCTGTCAGCCGAATTGAGCTGGCCCCGGGGAGAAGACTCCAACTCGATGACATACAGCTGATCCCGGTGGATGTGGATGAACCAATCGCCTCCGGGCTACTCTCCGATTCCGAGCTCCCCCGATACCAAGACTGGGTGATAACCCGGCCGATCTCGGCGGATTCCCTGATAAGCAAAACGGACCTGAGAGATCCCCTCACCGAGTCGACGTCGCGGGCGATGAGCTTCCCGATCGCGGCAGAACATGCTGTGGGCGGCGATCTTGTCCCCGGTGACCTGGTCGATGTCATCCGGGTGGACGAGGAGCAGGCTCGGTTTGTGGCCACCGGTTTGGAAGTGTTGGGCGTTCCCACCCCGGCCCAGGGCGGTTTGGTGCCTTCGGGGGGCTTTCACCTGGTGCTGGGGGTGAACGAGCGGACCGCCCTCACCCTGGCCCTGGCTCTGGCTCACGGGCAGGTGGAAGTGGTGCGCGCCACCGGAGCGGCACCGGTGACGGTGACAAGCCTGCAGGAGTCGCCACCCGATTCGGAGGTCTTTGGCTCGTCGATGGGGCAACCGGACGATCCCTTCGGACTGCTGTCGAGGGATCCGCCGACCTATCCGGACAGCCCGAACGAGGGACTGCCATGAGAGACATCGAGATCGCCTTGGCTGTTTCCACCCGCGAATGGACCGAGCACCTGCATCGCTTCGTGGTCGACCATGGCGGGGCAAGGGTACGCCTGTACGTGATGCGGCCGGAAGATGCATTCTCCGAAGGCTTTGATGTTCTTTTGATTGATGACATCTGCTCTTTTCTTTCACCGCATCTGGTGAAAAGGCTCAACCAGCAGGGCCGGAGGGTGGTGGGGGTCTACAGCCCCGCCGAGTTTCCCGACGGCAAAGACCGGCTGCGGTCCTGTGATGTGACCGAGGTGATCGAGGCCGATGCCTCTCCCGAAGATTTCTTGGAGTTGGTGGAACATCTGGACATCGACCGCCCATCGGGCGCCGATCCGGCAAATGGTGAGACGCCGGACCCGGCGCCCCCGGACGGCGCCGCCGATGGACTGGGGTCGCTGGTGGCGGTCGGATCCCCTCCCGGGGGGTGTGGCGCAACCGAGGTGGCCATCGGCATCGCCCGACGACTGGGAGAGCGTTACCAACAGGTGGGACTGCTGGATTTGGACCAGAGGGCCCCTTCGGTGGCCCAGCGACTGGGTCTGGGGCTCTACCCCAACCTCCTGACCGCCATTGACGCGGTTCACCATCACAGTGACAGTCTGGAATCCTGCTGGCAGACCCCGCGGGGTTCCGCCTTGAAGGTGCTTTCCGGAGTCCCCGATCCGGCCGATCGAGCCCGGCTTCGGCAAGGAGAGGTGGCCGAGGTGCTGTTGGAGACCTCCAGGATGGCAGAAGCCACGGTGGTGAACATCGGCCTGTGGGACGTCGTCTCCGAAGATCGGCCCTTTTGGGATGTGAACGGGGCAGTCGCCGATGCGGTCTTGGAGATCGCCGCCGCCCTGGTGGGTGTGGCGCTTCCCACTCCGGTGGGGATGGTCCGAATGATCGAGTGGATCGAGAGTCTGCGGGTCCGCCACCCCGGCATCACAGTGCATGTCGTGGTCAATCGAGCCCCCGGTTCGCTGTTTGTGAGAAAGGCGTTGTTTGAAGAATTGCGCTCGGCGGTCGGAAGGGTTCGGGTTGCTTTCTTCCCGAAGATCAGCAAGTGGCCGAAGCAGCTTGGAACGGGGCCTTGGTGGAGAAGGGAAGGTTCCGCCGAGGTTGTGACCGGCTGGCTGATCAAATAGTCACCGAGCAGCTCCCAATATGACGGGGGAAAGAGGACGGCACGCCTACGCCGACATTCGACGGGCCTCTCTGGTCCTGATGGATGAACGCAACCTGGATCCCCAATCTGATCGGGAGGGGGTGCGAAGGCTGGTGGAACGGTCGGTCAAGGAGTATTGCCACCGCACCCAGGTGGGACTGAGCCGGGCGCTGCGGGATCCCGATGACATGATCGAACGAGTACTCCGATCCATCGCCGATTACGGACCACTTACCCACCTGCTGGCCCGCACCGATGTGGAAGAGGTTTTCATTGAAGGGCCCCGGGTCACCTTTATCGACGCCCGGGGGAGGCTGCGCGGCTTGAAGGAACCAACCACTCTGGAGGAGAACCGGCAGGTGGTGAATCGGCTGCTGGCCGAAACTGATCGACGGCTGGACGCCTCCCAACCCATCGTCCAGGCCCGGGTGATGGGCGGCTCGGCTCGACTGACCGCGGTGATTCCACCCATAGCCGATCGGCTCTCGGCAACTCTGCGACGCTACGCGCTGCGGCGACAGACCCTGGGGTCCCTGGTGGAGCTGGATGCGATGACCCCCGCGGCTGCGCGGTTTTTGTTTTCGGTGATGCAGGCCGAATGTGGAGTGGTGGTCTCCGGCCCGCCGGGCGCCGGCAAGACCACGCTGCTCAGCGCTTTGGTGGACTCCTGCCCGCCCACCCGGTGCATTCGATGCTGCGAAGAGGTGCGGGAAATGCATATTCCCCTGGTGCACGGCTCCTTCTATGAGGCCCGCCCCCCGGGTCTGGACGGCCGAGGAGAGATCAGCCTGCGGGCCCTGGTCAAGACGGTGCTGGCGATGCGCCCCGATCTGATTGTGGTGGGGGAGGTGAGGGGAGCAGAAGCGTTCGAACTGACCCGGGCGGCCAACGCCGGGTGCGGATTCGCATGCACTGTCCATGCCAATTCGGCGGCTGACGCCCTGAACGCCCTGGTCACTGCCGCTCTGATGGCGGGGGAAAATGTCAGCGAACGGGTGGTGCGCACCGTGTTTGCCTCGGCTATAGATCTGGTGGTCCATCTGGACCGCGAACCGTTGGGGGAAGGCCGCGATGGCATCAGACGCCAGGTACGGGAGATTATCTCGGTGGCCCCCGGGGATCATGGCTCCTTTTCGGCAAGGCTCATCTTCGGTCGCCCACAACTGGGCAAGCCCATGACCTGGAGCGGAGAGTACCCTCCTCCGACCCTGGGGGAACTCATCGAAAGGGCTGTCATGACCCCGTTGGGGGAGCTTTTGGGCAGTGGGGCAGAAGGACCGTGAAGTTGGCCGCGGCCCTGGTGAGTGGAGTGTTCGTGTCCCTGATCACCGCCGCTCTGATGGGCATTCGACCACCGCTCCGATTGGGCCGGCAGGGAAAAGGCGAAGCGAGGCAGCTTTGGCTGGCACAGGCCGGTTTGAAGGTGACACCTTTTCAGTTCGTCCTGATCTCGGCCGGGATAGGGGCGTTTGCGCTGGTGATCCTGTTGGGAATATCAGGGGTTTGGGCCGTGGCCCTGCCTCCCTCGGCTCTGATCGCCCTCCTTCCTCGCCTTTACTTCGCCCGAGTGCGAAATCGTCGCATGTCAGAAGTCAGAAAGGCCTGGCCGGATGGGATCAGAGACTTGCTGGGAGCGGTTTCCTCCGGGCAATCGGTGCAGCGAGCCTTGGAGAATCTGGCGCGTTCGGGGCCGGCGCCCCTGCAGGAGGCTTTCGGAAGGTTTCCGGTTCTGGTCCGCACGATGGGGTGGCTCCGGCTTTGGAAGCCATCAAAGAAGATTTGGCGGATCCCACCAGCGACCGGGTGATAGAGGTACTGAGAATCGCCCATGAGAAAGGAGGGTCCCTGGTTCCGGAGATCCTCGGGGATCTGGCGACCTCCACCTCCATGGATCTGGCGGCCACCGAAGAGGAACAAACCGAGTCCCTGGAACAGCGCATCAATGCCCGAGCGGTGTTCATGCTGCCCTGGCTGGTGCTGGTGGCCCTCACGTTTCGACCCGGACCCTTCCGCTCCTTCTATGCCTCCCCGGCCGGATTGGTGGTGGTGGCGATCGGCGCGGGACTGTCGCTGTTCGGCATGTCAGTCATCTCCCGGTTGTCCCGAGCCCCCGACGAACCCCGAGTTCTCACCAACACCGGCCCCAAGGGGGAGGGATGCTAGAGAATCCGGTTCACGTTTTGGTGGCTCTCCTCACCGCCATCACGGTGGTAGCCGCCCTGATGGGAGTCCATCCGCCGCCCAAGCGGTTGAGCGGAAGGGTTCGTCCCTACACGGAGAGAAGAGCATCGCTCGCCGACCAAGCGTTCCCCAACGAGGCGGGGTCTTCTGCGCCAGTGCAGATGTTCGCTCCCATGGTGTTGGCTCTGGCCCGATGGGTGGGAAGAATGGTCGATCGGATGAGTGAGGAGCAACTGGGGCTCAGGTTGCGCCAAGCCCGATTGTTTCCCGGCATGACGGATCGCGACCGGGTGGTCTCCTATCGCTTGAAAAGCCTGTGGACGGCCGTGATGTCCGCCAGTTCGGGCGCTGCGGTGGCGGTGTTTCTCCGTCAGCCCACCTCGGTGGTCCTGGCCGCCTCGTTCGGTTTGGGAGTATCAGGGGCACTGCGAGTCCGAGGGCGGGTGGACCGGGCTCTTCGGAGGCGGCGGTCGGTGATGAGGATTGAGATCGCCACCGTCAACCAACTGCTTGCCATCATGGTGCGCTCGGGAAGCGGAGCTCTGCATGCGGTGGGTGAACTGACCGCCCGGGGCCGCGGGGAGGTGATGGGAGAGTTGGGGGTGGCTCTGAGAATGCACCGCTCGGGCATCAGTTCCGCCGAGGCCTTTCAAAGACTGGCTGATACCACTCCCGAGTCTCATTGTGCGCGTACCTACAAAATGCTCGCCTCGGCCGAGGAGACGGGAGTGGACTTGACGGCGGGACTCCGAGCTTTGGCGGATGACGCTCGGCGGGCGCGTCGGGAGACGCTGCGGCGGTCCGCCACCAAGAGACGTTCGGCGATGCTTATTCCCACGATCGCCATCCTGGCGCCGGTGATGTTGCTGTTCGTGGCGGCGCCTCTTCCGCAATTGGTTCTTGGTTGGAATTGAAAAGGAAGCAAACAGAAAGGAGAACATGTGATGTTGGCAATGGCATATCAGACAATTAGGGACAGATTCGAGAGGTTCCAGCACTGTCAAAGAGGGTTGACCACCGCCGAGTTGCTGGGAAACGCGGCATTGGCGGTGGTGGCCCTGATGGCCATCTGGGCGCTGCTCCAGGCGCTGGGGACCGACATTGTGGGATGGATCCGCAGCCAACTCTCGGCTCAACTCAAGAAGTGAGGCGCCGGCGGACAGCGGGAGAAGTCTCTCTGTTCAGGCGAATTCTCCCGGACAAAGCGCCTCTGCGGACCTCATCGGGTTTCGCCACCCTGCATTTTGTGGTGGCGGCCGGGTTATCGATGCTGTTCTTTGTGCTGCTGGCCAACCTGCTGGTTGTCCAATACGGTCGGGCGGCGGTGCGAGTCGCCCTGGATGAGGGAGCCCGTCACGGTGCTCGGAGCGGCATGGATGTCTCCGGATGCCAGGCCCGTGTGAAAGAGGTGCTGGCGGGGCTGCTGGGAGGCGAAATGGGCTCGGGGATTTCATACCATTGCCGCAAGGATCGGGAGCGAACCCGTGCGTCCGCCGAGGTCGACTTCCCGGCCTGGTTGCCGGGTCTTCCCGATTACCGGTTCGGTATGGCCGCCACCGCCACCTCCGAACGCAGTTGAAGGGGAATCGATGGGGAGACAGGCAGGATCGGCGCCCTTGGAACTGGTTCTGGGCGTGGGTCTGGTGCTCATACCCTTGACTTTGGTCTCGCTGTCCTTCGGCCCGCTGTTGGAGCGGATGGTGTTCGCCAGAATCGCGGCGGCCGAGGCAGCCCGGGAACTGGTTCTCTCCGATGGATCGGAAGAACAGGTGCTGGGGCTGGTGGGGGAGATCGCGCTCAACCATGGGATTTCACCCGATCAAGTGCGGGTGGGATTCTGTGACGGGCCGACCGGTCCGGTCATGTCCCCGCCGCGTTCGGGCTGCGGTCCACCTTCCAAAGGAGAACTGGTGAAGGTGGTGATCAGCGTGGATGCCCCCGCCTGGTTGACTCCCTATGGTGAGGTGGGAGAAATCAATCTGAGGGCTTCCCACACCGAGATGGTGGGGCTGTACCGGTCAACCAGATGAGGGCAACTCCACGCCACGGCGGGTCGATCACCATCTGGCTTCTGGGGTTGGGGATGTGCCTCTTGGTGCTGGGGGGTTTGGGAATGGACATGTGGAGGGCACTGGTGGTGCATTCTCGGCTGTCGGGGATGGCGGAAGCGATCGCCACCGCCGCGGCTTCGGGAATCTCCGAGGACCATTGGCGGCAGACGGGGGAAATACGTTTGGAACCGCAACGAGCCGAGCGGCTGGGAAGGGATCTGACCGCTGCCCATCCCGCATCCGACATCTTGCTTTCTCTTCCGCAGATAGTGGTCGATCCCGACCGGCAGAAGGTGTCGGTGCGGGTGAAAGGGGCCTCTCGCTTGGTCCTGCTGAGACTGGTGTCAGGTTCAGACCGCTTGGAGGTATCGGCCACCGCCGTTTCTCAGCCCATAGTGGTCGGCTGAGAGGAGGTGGGTGGAGACCGAGCGCCCGGGATATCAGAAGATGACCAGACCCACCACTCCCAGGGCAGTGGCGTAGACCGCAAAAGGCCGAAGCCCCACCCGGCCGATCAACGCCAGCAGAGCGATGATCGAGACATATCCCACCACCGCGGCCACTGCCAGACCCAACAGGGATGGTCCCAGTGATTGGGAAGTGAGGTCCATCCTGGTTGCCGAACGCAGGCCCGCGGCTGCGATGGCGGGAACACCCAGAAGAAAAGAGAATCGAGTGGCCTGCCGGGGCGAAAGTCCCCGAGCCATTCCGGCCGTGATAGTCACGGCCGAACGGGAGATGCCTGGCACCAGAGCCAGGGCTTGGGCCACTCCCACAAACAGACCGTCCCGCCACCCGGCTTCCGGCAAACGCCGTTCTCCTCTCCGGAACCGGTCACCCAGCCAAAGCACTGCGGCGGTGATGAGCAACGCGGCGGACACGGATCCCGGCTGACCCGCAACGGTGTCCAGCCATCCTTCCAGCACCAAACCCACCGCGGCCGGCGCAGTGCCCACCGCCAGCAGGCCCACCAGCCGGCGCGCTTTGGCCGAGGTTCGGAATCTGAGCAGTTCCCGGAGGTCCTGGCGATAGTAAACCACCACCGCCACCAGGGTTCCCAAGTGCAGAAAAGCACTCTGAGCCAGCGAGGGGGTGGAGATGGAAACCCCCAACTCCGACAGAAAGGCCGGCCCCAGCACCAGATGGCCGCTGGAAGAGATGGGAAGGAACTCGGTGAGTCCCTGAATGACGCCCCAAACCAATGCGTCGACCATTTCAGACACCCTAGCGGTTCGGCGCCACCGCCACCGTCAGCGTTCCGTAAGCCGATGCGGTTGACAGCCGGGACAGATGGTCTTCTGGCACCGCGATCAGGGCTGTCTCCTCGGCGTAACCTCCTTCGCCCCATGGACGAATCACCATCCCTGGAACCGGGGGTTGCGAAGCGCCCAGCTCATCGCCTCCCGTTACCAGCATCACAGAGCTCCCGGGTGAAAGCCCGGGCGGCGCCTCCAACTCTATAGCCCACCAGCCTTCGGGAACCGGGGCGCGATCGTGCGACAGGAGGGAGTGAAGCAGTGGATCCCCCGCGGCCATGGTCACCGTGAGAGTTCCTTCCAAGGCGATAGGTGGGAGCAAACCGGCCGGCGTCTCCCGGTATTCGAAGAGATGCTCGGCAATGTCGGTTCCCGCGGCGATGTCGTCCACGGCAAAGGGATGCCAAGTGGTGGGGGTGGGAGTCAGTTGGATCCACCAGGAGAACGCCACCACCGCCACCGCTCCCACCCACTTGAGATAGGAGCGAGGAGAGAACCAGAGCATCTCCCAAGATGGTCTCAAATCACCGGGTCAGGCTCGGGGAGACGGCAGCTTTGAATCGCGAGACAGCGGCACTGTTCCCACTCCGGGGTCAGAGAGCAACCGAGCTACTTGGCAGAAGCCGGTTGACTATCAGAAGGTTTCGACGACTTTTGCCCATCAGACTTGGCTTCGGACGATTTGTCGCCCCCCGACGATTTGTCGCCCCCCGACGTCTGGGAGGTCTTGCCGTTGGCAGGGTTGGGTTTGCGGGAATCGGTGACATAGAACCCCGAACCTTTGAAGACCACCCCCCGGGCATGGAAAACCTTGCGCAAAGCGCCGCCGCAGGCTTCGTGAATGGTCAGGGGGTCATCGCGAAAGGACTGCACTATTTCCAGACGATCACCGCACTGGCGACAGAGGTATTCGTAGGTGGGCATGGCGACTCTCCGGTTCGACTGCGGGATGAAGCCGGGGCTGAGGATAACTCCCCAGGTGATGTGGGCGTAAACTAGGGCCTGTTTACACTGCCGCGATGAGGTCAGGGATTGATTGATTTAGATGATCGCAGTCAAGGTAGCAGAAGATCGAATGGGTGTAATCGTATTCTATCCTATTTATTCGTTAACCAACAAGACGGCATGAATCCTCACATTTGTGTAAACAGGTCCTAATTGGGCATTATGGAATCGGTGGAGATGTCCCTTCTGTTGGCGGTGGTCGTTTCTTACCTGGTCGGTTCGATCGACTTTGCGATTTTTGTGAGTCGTCTGCACGGCGTTGACATAAGGGCTCATGGAAGCGGTAACCCCGGCGCCGCCAACGTCTTTCGAGTGGTGGGAGTGGTCCCCGGGGTGATGGTGTTGGTCGGTGACCTCCTCAAAGGGTTATTGGCCGCAGTGCTGGGAGCTTGGGCCGCGGGAGTGGCCAGCCCCGATCAGGCGGTGAATCTGGTGAATTCCTGGCAGATCATGCTGGCCGGAGCGGCGGCGGTGATCGGACACTGCTATCCGGCCTTCCACCGGTTCCGGGGTGGCAAGGGAGTGGCGACCATGTTCGGCGCCATGCTGTTCATCTTGCCTCTGGTGACGGTGGCGATGGCCGCCATGTGGGCGGTGGTGGCCAGGGTGGCCAAATTCCCGGCGGCAGGTTCGAACGCGGCGGCCTTGGCGTATCTTCCCATCAGCTACTGGCAGGGGATGAGATTCCCGGCCCTGGGGTGGTTGTTGCTGGTGGTGGCCCTGATCCTCTACCGTCATCGATCCAATCTGACCACTTGGAGGGAAAGGAGGTCCGGCGCTCAGTGAGGGACGCCGAAGAGATGAAACCGCTGACGGAGGCGCGCTGCGAGGTGCTGGCCGCCATGAATCTGCTGCCCGTGGTTGAGGTTCCATTGGATCAGGCCCAGGGGCTGGCTCTGGCCTCCGACGTGGTGGCGCCGCACCCGGTTCCGCCATTCGCCAATTCGGCAATGGACGGTTACGCGGTTCGGGTAGGGGACGTGGCAAAACCGCCGGTGGTGCTGAAGATCTCCGAGGATCTGCCGGCCGGGCAGGTCGCCGAGGGTGCGGTGGTGGCGGGGCAGGTGATCAAGATCATGACCGGGGCGCCCATCCCGCCGGGAACTGAGGCGGTGGTGAAGGTTGAGGACACCGAGCCGGTGCCGGGAGGACAGGTTCGGATTATGGCGCCGGTGGGAAGGGGCACCGCGGTGCGGCCGGCGGGAGGCGATCTGGAAAAGGGGCAGTTGGTGCTCCCCGCCGGGGTCCGCCTGGGTCCCGTCCATGTGGGGGTGCTGGCCACGATCGGGGTCGCCGCGCCCCGGGTGCGCAGGAGAGCCAGAGTGGCGGTGCTCTCCACCGGGGATGAACTGTTTCCCGTGGACCACCCCCGTCTGCCACCGGGCGGCATCCGGGATTCGAACCGGCCTCTCTTGATGGGGCTTTTCTCCGAACTGGGAGTGGAGATCATCGATATGGGCATCATCCCCGATCAGGAGCGGCAACTGCGGTCCGCATTGTTGGAAGCTTCTCGCGCCGCCGATGTCACGGTGACTTCCGGAGGCGTTTCGATGGGGGAATACGACCTGGTGAAACAGGTGCTCGCAACCCTGGGTGATATCAAACTGTGGAAAGTGGCGATGCAGCCGGCCAAACCATTCGCCTTCGGCCACATCAACGGAACGCCCCTGTTCGGATTGCCCGGCAATCCCGTTTCCGCCCTGGTGGCTTTCGAACAGTTTGTGCGTCCCGCACTGCTCAAGATGATGGGATCCCAGGCGGTGTATCGTCCCCGGATCCCGGCCCGGGCCGGTCATGTGATCCGTACCAACCCGGCCAAGACGGTGTTCGTCCGGGTGACACTCAGTCGGGAGGGCGGCCAGATGGTGGCTCGCTCCTCGGGTGGTCAGGGATCCAACGTTCTCTCGGCTGCCGCGGCCGCCATCGGAATGGCGGTGGTCCCGGTGGGAATGGACCTGATCGGGGAAGGGGAGTCGATTGATGTCGAACTGCTGCGCGCGCCCGAATCCCGCTCCGAGGATGACGTCCCCGATGAGTGATGAGTCCGTGCCCCATCTGAACGAACGGGGGGAAATGCACATGGTGGAGGTGGGAGACAAACCCGAGACGGTGCGCCGGGCAGTTGCGGAGGCCCGGTTGGCACTCAGTCCATTGGCGCGACGTTCGGTGGGAGAGGGAACAGTTCCCAAAGGGGATGTTGGGGCGGTGGCGCGCCTGGCGGGGATTATGGCCGCCAAACGGACCTCCGACCTCATACCCCTTTGTCACCCGCTTCCTCTTTCGGGAGTGGAGGTGAAGGTTGATCCCTGCGAGGAGGGGATGGTGGTCACCGCCGAAGTTACAACCACTGCCCGAACCGGAGTGGAGATGGAGGCGATGCTGGCTGTCTCCGTGGCGGCCTTGGCCATCTACGACATGGTCAAGGGTTTGGACCGCGGAGTAGTGATAGGGCCGGTTCGATTGTTGACCAAGACCGGTGGCAGGTCGGGGGAGTGGCAACGGCACGGGTAGTCCCGCCGAAACGAAAGGTTGCCCACCGGGGTGACCCGAGCCGATCGCTTAACTCTGATCACTTGAGATCGAGGTTCTGTGTCATTCCAAAGACAAGGTCAGCGGCCCCAAGGCTATACTTTGCCTGCGATGGCTGTTCTCATTATTGCCCTGTTTGTCATCGTGGTGGTGTGGGGATGGTACCTGGTCCCGAAGAAGAGCGGCGCTCACAAATCCTCGACCTTGAATGTTCGGGGACGCCGCTTGGCATCCCGCAGCCCCCAACCTCCACCCGGTGCAACATCCGATGTCACAGTGGCGCGGGTGGCCACCGCGGCGAGAGCCAGAATCGCACCGGTTCCCGACGGGGCAGGGTCAGGAGCCTTCGCCCGTCGGCAAAGGGTCAGGACGGTGCTGGTGGGCGCCGCCGTGGTTTCTTTGGCGGCAGCCCTTTACACCGGTTCGATCAGCTGGTGGTGGCTTCATGTGGCGATAGACGGACTGCTGGTCATCTATTACGGATTGGCTCTGCAATTCAGGGAGAACCGGGGTGTTGGGATGACCCCCACCGTCTCCCGCCCACAGGAAGAGTCGCCGCCGGTCCTTCGGAAGGTGGTGGGTGGCTGAACCACCCCATAGACTGGTGGAGGGGATGCTAAACTGCCTTCCCGGGCGCGGGGGTGTAGCTCAGCCAGGCAGAGCACTTCGTTCGCAACGAAGGGGTCACGGGTTCAAATCCCGTCACCTCCACCAATAACTGGTTTCCCCCGTTTTCCTTTCTTAAGGTGCCTGACGGTTTCCATCAGGGCGTTATCGAAACAGTCCCCGACGGTTACTACAGAACAGTAGACCCTGCCTTCCCGAGTGGGATGTTCTGTGTAGGGGTCGGACCGGGGCGCCCTTCCTGCTTTTCAGCTGGTGGGTTTCCCCGGCCCGCCTTCTGTAAGCTAAGGTTAGGGTTGATACTGTTGTTAGGTTAGTTGGGAGGAAAGGTTGTGGGCCGGTATGTCGCTAGGTATTGGCGCCCTCGGTTCGACGCCTCGGTGGCGGGAAAGAGACGCGGGGGGCGGTATGAGGCTTATGTGCCAGACTGTCTGTTGGGGTGGGCGCCTCGCTTTTCACTGGAGTTGATGGCAACGGTGGGTGAAGCCGAGACAGCGGTGGCGGCGCTGAACAGGCGGTACGCGGGAAGTGGCCCCCATCCGTTGGACACCTTCTCCCATGTGCTGTTGCGGATGGAAGCCACGGCGTCGTCGAGGATAGAGGAGATTGAGCTTGCCCCGCGGCGGTTGCTTACCGCGGAGGCCGAACACCGTGAGGGGAGCCGGTCGTCGGATCAGCGAGCGGTGGAGGTGTTGGCAAACATCGAAGCGATGGAAGAAGCGATCCGCTTGGCTTCTGGCGGGGGGCCGCTACGATCCGACGATCTGTTGGAGGTGCACCGGCGGCTGATGGCAGCGTCTGCGCATCCTAGTTTGGGAGGCTGGGTTCGGGATGTCCAAAACTGGATCGGCGCTTCAGGCTACACGCCGGTGGGTGCTCTTTTTGTTCCTCCTCCACCTGAGGACGTTCCGGCGCTCCTGGAGGATCTTGTGGCATTTTTGAACCGATCAGATATTCCGCCGCTGCTGCAAGCCGGGGTTGCCCACGCCCAGTTCGAGACAATTCATCCGTTTGCAGACGGTAACGGTCGGGTTGGACGCGCCCTGATCCACGCCGTTCTCCGGAAAAGGGGCGTCGCTCCGGCGTTCGTGCCGCCCATTAGCGTGGTGCTGGCCCGCTCCCGCGATGCCTATTTCGAGGGTCTGGGAACGTGGCGATATGTGGGATCGGCCGACGATCCAGCTCGCGACTGCCGCGCGGAGGAATGGCTGGGTCTGTTCTCGGAGGCTACCCAGGACGCCTGCCATGAGGCGCACAACTATCTGCAAGCCGTGTCCTCCCTAGAGGCAGACCTGCGCTCCCGGTTGGGACCAGTTCGCAGGGGGTCCGCAGCAGACCTGCTCTTGGGTGGGTTAGCTGCTCGACCCATCTTCACCGTTCGCTCGGCTGCCAGGATGATCCATCGGTCGACGGTGGCTACCGGTCAGGCCGTGAACCAACTCACCAAATCGGGTGTGCTCGAAGTCAGGACTGTCGGCAAGGAACGTTACCGTGTGTTCGAAACCCCCGATGTCATCGGTCTTATCACACGGCTGGACAAAGACTTGTCGCTACAAGGCCCCGCGGCCAGGGACGCACCAGCTTGGTCGGACGACCCAAGCCAATCCCACCCCCAACGCAACGACATCTCGACAGCTTTCGATATTGGCTTATGAGTCTTCACGTAAGGGGCTTTGCGCCGGATATGGACCTTCCACCTTTCGGACGCCCGGACGCACCCCAAGGGCCAAACCACAGCCGAGGGCACCACCCATCAGGCTGCCGCAATTCGCAAGGGTCCGAACCGGGAGTCGGTCACCAAGAATGCTCCGAGCCGTACCGGGCTGGGCTCGGCCCAAATAAGTCAGATATTCCCCAACATCTGCTCTATTTTGCTCTGGTGTGTAGTTGGTGGAGCGGTCGGTAGGAATCTCCGTTATGAGCAGACCGGTGAAGCGGCATGTGGATGATACCCGCGGTGAGGCGCTTTGTTGCAACAAATTTGTTCTAATAAGCCCTTGTCGCAACAATTTTGTTCCAATAAGGTTCTGATTCAACAGATTCATCCAAATAAGCCCGATAACCGCCCGAACCTGGCGATTATCGACTTCACAGTGGGGATCAGGGTTTCCCGACTGGTACGCAAACACCGGTAGCCTGCCTTGCTCATGTGGCACGGGTGGTACAGCTATATGCGGAGCGTGGGGGAGACTCCCCCATCGATCGACCGGGCGCTGCTTCGGCGGGTGGCGGGATATGGTCGGCCTTATCTGGCCAAGTTGGTGGGAGTCCTGATCACCGTGCTGGTCATTTCCGGATTGTCGGTGATACCTCCGGTTCTGATCCGGCTGTTGATTGATCAGGCCATACCCGATGGAGACTTGACCGCGCTGACTTGGCTGGGTGTCGGGATGGTGGCCGTGCCGCTGGTGATTGCCGGAATCGGAATCCTGCAACGGTGGTGGTCATCGCAGGCGGGGGAGGGGATCATCTTCGACCTCCGCCGCCAGTTGTACGCCCATCTGCAACGGATGTCTCTTGGGTTCTTCACCAACACCCGGACCGGAGAACTGATCTCCCGCATCCAGACCGATGTGGTCGGCGCTCAGCAGGCCATCACCGGCAGTTTTGTGACCATCCTCTCCAATCTGGTGACCGTGGTGGCCATCCTGGCGGTACTGATTTCCGCCGATTGGCGCCTCACCCTGCTGTCGGTGGCCGCATTGCCGCTGTTCATCGCTCCGGCCCGTCGAGTGGCTCGGGTCTTGCGAGCCGTGACCGAGCGGCAGATGAAGCACAATGCCAACATGTCGTCCATCTTGCAGGAGACTTTCAACGTGTCGGGGGCGTTGCTGGTGAAACTGTTCAACCGGGGAGGAAGGGAATTGGGTCGATTCACCCAGGAGGCCGCCGGCGTAAGAGATCTGGGGGTGCACAGTGCCCTGATCGGACGAGGATTCCAGGCTGCCATGGGCGCGGTCAGCGCTTTGGGAACCGCGTCGGTGTTCTGGCTGGGAGGTTGGATGGTGATCAGAGGTCACATATCCCTGGGAACGGTGGTGATGTTCTCCACCTTGCTGACTCAGCTTTACGCTCCTCTTACCGCCCTGTCAAACACCCGAGTGGAGTTCGCCACTTCCCTGGTCTCCTTCGAACGGGTCTTTCAGGTGCTGGACATCCCGGTGGACCTGCCCGAATCTCCCGATGCCCAAGACTTGGGAGAAGTGGACGGCGAGGTCGAATTCGATCAAGTATGGTTCCGCTATCCGTCCGATCACCCACCCGAATTGGGAACCGCCCGGCGCTTCACACCCTGGGATCCGGCCTCGCTCGACGAAGATGACCAACCCGGGCAAACCACTTCCACCCGGAAATGGGCGGTGGCAGACGTCACCTTCTCGGTCCCGGCCGGCGCTTTGGTGGCGGTGGTCGGCCCTTCGGGCGCAGGTAAGACCACTCTGTCCTACTTGGTTCCTCGCCTGTACGACGTAAACCGCGGCGCGGTGCGGATCGACGGAACTGATGTGCGGGAGTTGACCTTCTCCACCCTGGCGGCGACGGTGGGAGAGGTCACCCAGGAGACCTATCTCCTGCACGACACGATTGCCGCCAACCTGCTGTATGCGGCGCCCCAAGCCACCGACCGGGATCTGCGGAGAGCTTGTGAGGCCGCCAACCTCACCGAAATGGTCCGGGCATTGCCCCAGGGGCTGGACACAGTGGTGGGGGAGCGGGGCTATCGGCTCTCGGGCGGAGAGAAGCAGCGGGTGGCCATCGCCCGGGTGATTCTCAAAGATCCGGCCATTTTGGTGCTCGACGAGGCAACTTCTCATTTGGATTCTCGCTCTGAAGCCTTGATCCAGGAGGCATTGGTGCGGCTGATGAAGAGGCGCACCTCATTGGTGATCGCCCACCGGCTTTCCACCATCAAGGCCGCCGACCACATCCTGGTGATGGAGCAGGGGCGGCTGGTGGAACAGGGAACCCACCATCAGTTACTGGCTGCCGACGGCTTGTACGCCACGCTGTATCACACCCAGTTCCAACCGGTGTCCTGACCGGGGCAAGAACGGGGCGGAGGGAGTGGGATTCGAACCCACGAGGCACGGATGCCCAACAGTTTTCAAGACTGCCACCTTAGGCCGCTCGGTCATCCCTCCAGTCGGCCGGACGGTTGTATTCAACCGGGCGGAGGGAGTGGGATTCGAACCCACGAGAGGGGGTCACCCTCTACGGCATTTCGAGTGCCGCGCACTAGACCGGACTATGCGATCCCTCCGAAGGGTTTGTCTCTGATCGGGTCATAAGCCTAACCGGTCACCCAACCTGGCCGTGCCTTGTTAGGGGCGTCGGGCCATCGACAAGAACCAAAACAGGAGGTGCGGCGGACGGGATCCCTTGGCAGGTGGATCGCGAAAACCAATCCCTATCTCGCGAAATTCGGCCGCGCCGCTCCTCCCCCGATGGGAACCCTCCCCCGCCTACCACCACCATGGGTGGGACACGCTCGGCCAGGGTCTTTGGGGAAACGTGTCCCAAGAAAATATGACCCCTTTCTGTTTGCCGGGAACCTTATGGTCTCCTGGGCGGTCCTGACGACGTCGGAAAGAACCGGGGGTGTTTCGACTCCCACCAATATGGGGGCGGCACTGTGACAGAGTCAACCCCGGCCGGGATGTATTTTTCGCGAACCCGCCCATCCTGCCACCTGACCCCTACCCGCTCATGCCCCAGGCAACCGGAGCGGAGCCGGCGAGGCAGCCGAATGTGTCATTTTCGATGGGGTAGCCTCCCAGGGAATGGCACGAGGTTTTCCGAGCGGGCGATTGGTGGGGGCCGGATTGGTGTTGATGTTGGCATCCTGCGGAGGCGGGGACGGAGCAGGAGAGCCTTTGCCGTCCACCTCCACCGTCGGACTGGAGGCGCCCGCGGAGGAAAGCACCACCACTTCAGTGGTGACCACCACCAGCACCCTCCCCCCACCGCCGTTGGTGGAGGACCTGCTGTTTGTCCCCGAGCCCTTTCGGGAGAGGCTGGTGGAGTTGGTGGAGGAAACCCAGAGGCTCCGCGGCCTGTCTTTCTCCGATCCCCTCTCTATCGAGGCCATCACTTCCCAGGAGATGACCCGGCGGCTCCGCGCCCAGGTGGAGGACAATCCCGATGTTGCCCAGTTGAACCAGACTCTCTTCAAGCTTTTGGGATTGGTGGATTCCGACAGTGACTGGGTTCGGTTGCTGGCCGAGTTCCACGCCCGCCCCACCCCCGGGTTCTACGACGTGTTGAGCCGGAACCTGTGGCTGATATCCACTCTGGAGGCGCCCACTCCATTGGAGGAGGTGACACTGGTGGGAGAGATAGCCAAGGCATTGGTTGACCAACACCTGGGTATCTGGGAGCGCCGATACCGGCTGTCCCGCTCGGGTCAGAGCGATTCGCTAACCGTGTTGGGCGCCATGGCGGAGGCCGATTCCACCCTGATCGAATTGCTCTTTGCGGAGGGGATGACGCCGGAGAACAAACGGCAGATGGTGGAAGAAGCCTGGGCGTTGTCCGCCGGTGAACCGGCGCTTCCCGCCTTTGTGCAAAGCAGCCTGCAGTTTTCCTCCGGCCCGGCGCTCGACTATTTGCAGAGGCTCTATCAATCGGGGGGATGGGAATCGGTCAACAACGGACATCGGCGCCCGCCCCCGTCCACCGAGCAGATCCTGATGTTGGCATTGGATCGACTGGAACCCGTCCTCCTGCCCCGACCCGGAGTCTCTCCTCCCGCCGGATACCGGGAGGAGACGGATTCGGTTTGGGGCCAGTGGGGATGGAACACCCTTCTGGCGGCGGCTCTCGATTCCGAGCAGGCGACTTCCGCCTCCTGGGGTTGGGGCGGGGACCGTTACCTTCTCTTCGGCACCGGCCGGGAAGTGGCGCTGGTGGTGGATTACCTGGGAGACACCATCGCCGACACTCAAGAGATGAGAACGGCGTTGGAAGAATACATACCGATCAGTATGAAGGTTGGTTCCGCCCGCCCCAATGGCCTCGGGCTGGAATATTACGATGACGACTACGCCTGGTTGAGCGGCGGCGAGGAGGGCGAAGCGATCACCTTTATCGCTGCCACCGATGTGGAAGTGGGTAGGCAGTTGCGCGCCTATCGTTTTGGTTGAGGTTTAGGGTGGCCGGTGATTCCCATCCCGGTTGGGATAACATGGGGATAAGATTGGACAGATGAGTCGGTTGGAGGAGGCAATGCCGACCGGAGGGTTTTCACGCTTGATGCGCCGCACCGTCATGGGGTTGCTGGTGGGATTGGCCCTGGCCGCGTGCGGTACGAATGACCCCTTGCCCACCTCCACCGCCGGACCGGTTACCACCACCGCCAACAGCAGCCGAACTTCGGGCGACGCGGCGGCCGCCGATGCCGAAACCAAGTTCACCACCACCTCGACCGCCGTCCCGGCAGCTGAATACGAGACGACCACCACCATGGAGGAGACCACCTCCGACACGACTTACCCGGTCGAGACCCAAGAGAACGGGCGAGAACCCGGACTGGACACCGATGTCAATCCTCTTATCGAAGGCCTGGGCGCCGCCGCCTCTGAGCAGGTTTGGGAAACAGCTGCCATTGTGGAGGAGATACGCGGCCTGCAGTTTGATGGTCTGCCTTCCATCACAGTCCTGTCGCCCGATGACTTCGCAGCGCGGGTCCGGAAGGAGACCGAATCCCAGTTGGAAATGGTGGAGGTGGATGAGGCGCTGTACAAGCTGCTCGGCCTGCTGGCGCCCGAGGACGATCTGGCTGCCCTGTATGGCGAGCTGTACAGCGAGGGCGTGGCCGGGTTCTACTCAAGCGACCTCCGGGAAATGGTGCTGCCCAGAGCCGGAGAGGAATTTTCCCTCCTGGAAACAATGACCCTATTTCACGAACTGGTGCACGCGGTCACCGATCAGCACTTTGGGTTCGGACCGAAAATGGACTCTCTGACCGACGCCCAGCGTTATGACCGCGCCTCGGGGCTGGTTTCACTGGTAGAGGGAGACGCCACTTTATCAGAACTTCTCTATGTGCAGAGTCTCACTACTTCGGAGAGAAGCCAATTGCTGAGGGAGTTCGCCCAGATGGATGCCCCCGACTTCTCCGTACCGCGGTTCATGGAAAAGGCTCTCTACTTTCCCTACGAGCGGGGTTTCGATTATGTGTGGAACGCTTGGGAGAAGGGCGGATGGCAGGCGGTCAACGACCTCTATGATGACCCGCCGGTCTCAACTGAGGAGATCTTTGTGGGAGCCGCCTCACCGGACACTCGTCCCATCGAGTTGGAGAGACCCGAGCACGCCTGGCCCGAGGGATATGAGGAGATCTATGACTACACCTGGGGGTTCTTGGACATTCTTTTGATGTTCGAGCAGGTGCTGAGCGCCGAGGCGGCCGTCGATGCCGCCACCGGTTGGGGAGGGGGACGCAGTCTGGTGGCCTACCACCAGGAAGGAGAGGTGGCGTTTGTCTGGGAATACGCAGGTGACAGTCCCGGTGAAGCCGAGGAGTTGGCGGACCTTCTGTACGACTACGCAGTGGAGGGGATGGAGGTCGGCACACCGGTCCGCATGAACGGATCCCCCGACTTCGTTGCTCAGGGAGAGGACTACCTGTTCGTGAGCCTTCGTCCCGAAGGTCTGATGATGGTGGCCTGCTCCGATCCCGGGGTGTGCCCTGGGATTGCCACCCCGTACCGTTCCTGAAGTGGTGGTCGAACTGGGTTACGGCGACTGGACGTCCGGTCCGGTGAAAGTGGCTGACGGCTTCGCCAACCGATTGGTGGGGATCCACGGAGCGCCGAGACGATGGGGGGTGCTGATCCCCGGACGTTCGGTCCACGGAATGTTCATAATCAGAAGGCTCTGGGCGGTGGGCCTGGACCAGACCCTGCGGGTGGTGGGGGTCCGGATACTTGCTCCCGGTGGTCTGGCGGTCTTTCGGGCGGCCCAAGCCGTGTTGGAGTTGCGAGCCGACCGCACTCCTCCGCTCTCGGGCTGGGTGCTGGCCTGGAAGGGAGGGCGTTCCCCATGGCCGGGGCCCTGATCCTGTGCGGCACCCCGATCGGGAACCTGGGGGATGCGCCGCCCCGTTTGAGCGAGACGCTTTCGGAAGCCGACTGTGTCTATGCCGAAGACACTCGGCATTCGGGGAAACTGTTTGCCTCACTGGGGGTGCGCCCCCGCAGGTTGCGGTCGTATTTCGCCGGAAACGAAGAGTGGCGAACCGAAGAGTTGGCCAAACGGTTGGCAGCCGGTGAGACCGTGGCGTTGGTGACAGACGCCGGGACTCCCGGCATCTCCGATCCGGGCCTCGCGGCGGTGCGGGCCGCCCAAGCCGTGGGCTCCCAAGTCACCATCATCCCCGGTCCGAGCGCCGTCACCGCCGCCCTGGCGGTGTCGGGAATGGCGGCCAACCGATTCCTCTTTGAGGGTTTTTTGCCCCGTTCCGGCCCTAAACGCAGTCAACGGATCCAAATGCTGGCTTCCGCCACCCAGACGGTGGTGCTGTTCTCTTCTCCACACCACATATTGGGAGACCTGTCCGACTTGGCGGCGGCAGGAATGGCCGCTCGGCCTCTGACAGTGGTTCGGGAGCTCACCAAGATGCACGAGGAAGTATGGACGGGCACCATCACCCAAGCCTGGGAGGAATGGAACGGCCGAGCGAGGCAAGGGGAGTTCACCCTGGTGATCGGAGCCGCTGAGCCAAGTAGAAAAAAGTCAAAGTCCCAGAGCCTGGAGGAGGCCGGTGAAGGAGTGGGGAGGCTGGTGGCGGAGGGCATTTCCACCTCGGTGGCCGTGAGGGAGGTGGCCCGCCTGCTCGGGGTGTCCCGCCGGGATCTCTACCGGTTGGTACACCGGTAGCCGGGGGCAAATGTGGTGAAACCAACCGATCCCGGTGCGGATGCACAGTGGGTGGACACCCATTGTCACCTGCAGTTGGACCGCCGACCGGCAGAGGAATTGCTGATGCGAGCTCCGTCCGTGAAATGGGTGGTGGTGCCCGGAGTCGACTGGGAGTCCTCCCGGCAGGCCTTGCGTCTGGCCTCCGAACACCCCGGCCGGATCCGGGCCGCGGCCGGCTTGCATCCCCATGAGGCGACCCGCTGGCCCCAAGAGGAACAGAGCATCGTGGAAGCGGCCCGGCAGGCGGCGGCGGTGGGGGAAACCGGACTTGACTTCTACCGCAACCTCTCCCCCCGAGAACACCAGTTGGGTGCTTTTCGCGCCCAGATCGAACTGGCGGTCGAACTTCGCAAACCCCTGGTGGTCCACTGCCGAGACGCCTTTTCGCAAGTGCACGGCCTATTGGAGGAAACCAACGCCGGCCCCCGGGCGGTGATGCACTGTTGGACGGGTGGGCCACGCTGGACTCGCCGGTTCTTGGATTTGGGTGTCAAGTTTTCTTTTGCCGGACCGGTCTCCTTTCCCACCGGGGACACCGTGCGAAGAGGAGCGGCCTTGGTTCCGCCGTCGCGGGCGATGGTGGAGACCGACACCCCCTACCTGACTCCTCCTCCCCACCGTGGGCAACCCAACGAACCGGCCTGGGTTGCGCTGGTGGGCAGGGCGCTGGCCCGCGTCTGGGGGATGGAAACCCCCGAAGTGGCGCGGCTCACGGGCCGGGTCGCCCGGGAAACCTTCGCCGCACCAGGGGATTCAAATGACCGTGACTGAGTTCACTCCCGCCCGCCTGACCTCCTTGTTGGCTCGACACGGGATCCGCCCCTCTCGGAGGTTGGGTCAGCATTTCCTGGTCGATGCCAACCTGATCGGCAAGATCGTGAGAACCGCCCGGATCAGCCCCGGCGACCGGGTGCTGGAAGTGGGAGCGGGGGTCGGCAACCTGACCGCCGCGCTGGCCGCCGCCGGAACCCGAGTGACTGCCTATGAGATCGATGATCGTCTCACTCCGGTCCTGACCGAAACAGTGACCCCGTGGGGGGAACGGGTGGAGATCAGAATGGAAGACGCCATGACAGTCGATTGGACCAAGGCGCTGCCGGGGCCAGGCTGGGTGATGGTCTCCAATCTCCCCTACGGAGTGGGCACGCCGCTTCTATTGGAGATGCTCCAAAAGACGCCGAAGGTGCGACGGTTTGTGGTGATGCTGCAGCGAGAAGTGGTGCAGCGGCTCACGGCCCGGCCCGGCAGCCAACCATACGGTCTACCCTCGGTGATCGTCGGGCTCTACAGTTCGGTTGGTCGGGTTTTCCATGTGCCTCCGCAGGTCTTTCACCCCCGACCCGAGGTGTATTCCTCGGTGGTGGAGTTGCAGCGCATTGTCCCTCATCCCGATGCCGGCTTGGCGGTCTCCCTGGCAGCCCGCGCTTTTCGGGAACGCCGCAAGATGCTCCGTCGTTCCCTCCGCCGCCGGCTGCCAGATCCGGAGAGCACCCTGTGGAAGGCGGGGATCTCACCCGAGCAGCGGCCCGAGACGCTGTCGCCGGACGATTTCCTGCGATTGGCCGAGGTGGTGAGGAGAAGGGAGGCAAGCCCGTGACTACCTGGCTGGCCCCCGCCAAGGTGAATCTGACCCTGATGGTGGGCCCCCGATCAGCAACCGGACTGCACCCCATCCGGTCGCTGATCCAGACCATCGATTGGTGCGATCGCCTCACGGTGAGCGAATCGGAGGAGGACCGCCTGGAGATCCGCGACGCCGAGCTTCCCACCGGAGGCGACAATCTGGTGTGGAAGGCGGTGGCGGCCTTGGAGCGGGAGAATCGGGCCGTCCGTCCGCCTCTCCGGTTTCTGCTGCACAAGTACATCCCGGTGGCGGCCGGTTTGGGCGGAGGAAGCGCCGACGCCGCCGCTACCCTGCAAGCGGTGGGGAGCATGCTCAACCTCGACCATGCCACACTGCAAAGGGCGGCGGTGCGAGTCGGCTCCGACGTCCCGGCCGCCCTCCGCGGAGGCAGTTTGTGGGTTGAGGGGTATGGCGAGCGATTGTTGCCCCACATCGCTCTGTCGGGATTTGCCCTGGGGGTGGTGACCCCCGATTTCCCGGTCCTCACTTCTGATGTGTACCGGATGTGGGACAGGTTGGACGAGCCCCAAGGACCCGAATTTCCGGCGTCCGCCCTGCCCCCGGCGCTCCGCCGGGGCGGTCTGTTCCGCAACGATCTGCAGCCCGCCGCTTTGCGGGTCTGCCCCGAGTTGGGAGACTTGATGGGACACCTTGCGGCGCAATGGGGAAGGCCGGTGGCGATGTCGGGCAGCGGACCGTCCCTGTTTGCCTACTTTTTGGACCGGTCCGAAGCCCAGGCAGCCGCCTCGGAGGCACAGCAGATGTTTTCCTCAGCAGTGGGAGTTGACTTATTTCCCGATGGACCCACCAAAACCGCCCGGTAACCTACAGGACAATGTGCCCTTCTTTCCCCGATGGGGGGTGGTGTAACCGGCAGCACAGCGGGTTTTGGTCCCGCCGGTATGGGTTCAAGTCCTATCCCCCCAGCCAGGGCCGCACCTGCGCAATCCGATCAGGAGCCGGCCGTGAGTCATGATGTGATCATCATGGCCGCCGGGGAAGGGGTGCGGATGCGCTCGGGTGTGCCCAAGGTGCTTCATCCGGTGGCGGGCCGGCCCATCCTGTCGTGGATCATTGAAGCGGTTTCCGCCACTGAACCCAATCGAATCATGGTGGTGGTGGGGGCCGGCGCCCGCCGGGTCAAAGCCATCCTGCCGTCCTCGGTGTCCACCTGCCATCAACCGCAACGTCGGGGGACCGGCCAGGCGGCCTGGGTGGGTTGGGAGGCGCTCGGGCAGATCGGGGATAACACGCCGGTGGTGGTGCTGCCCGGAGACACCCCTCTGATAACCGCCGGTTCTCTGATCGAGGGGCTCGACACCCATCGCCGAGAGGAAGCGTCGGCCACTCTGCTCACCACCGAGGTCGAGGATCCCAGTGGCTACGGCCGGGTGCTGCGAGACGGCGACGGTCGGATCGAGGGGGTGGTGGAGCACCTTGACGCCACTCATGCTCAACGACAGATCAGCGAAATCAACACCAGTTTCTATGTCTTTGCATCCGGAAGGCTTTCGGGCGGGCTGGAGCAGATCGGGGCGGACAACCGTCAGGGTGAGTATTACCTGCCTGATGTGATCGGGCTGATGGTGGCCGAGGGAGAGAAGGTGGCGGCCACGCCCATCCCATTCCAAGAGGCACTCGGGGTGAACAACCAGGTCCAACTGGCCGAAGTGGCGGCGGTGATGAGAAGGCGAATACTCCGAAAGCACCTGTTGGCCGGAGTGTGGATGGAAGATCCCGGGCGGACCTATGTGGATGCTGACGTCACTTTGGCGCCGGGCGTCCGGTTGTATGGAGGAGTCCGACTGGAGGGCCGGGTTGAAGTGGGAGAATCCGCCACAGTGGGACCCGATGCCTATGTTCGGGACAGCCGGATCGGGGCCCACTCCCGGGTCTGGTATTCGGTGGTGCGGGAGTCACAGATAGGCCCACACGTTCAGGTCGGCCCCTACGCCTCCCTGCGGCCCGGCACCCACATCGAACGAGGAGCCAAGGCGGGTTCTTTTGTGGAGATCAAGAACAGCCGATTGGGGGAGCGCGCCAAGGCGCCGCATCTCTCCTATGTGGGCGACGCGGAGGTGGGGGAGGGGGCCAACATCGGCGCCGGGACCATCACCGCCAATTACGACGGCTACCGCAAGCACCGCACCGTGATCGGCCCCGGAGCTCAGATCGGTTCCAATACGGTGCTGGTGGCGCCGGTGGAGGTGGGAGAGGAGGGATGGACGGGCGCCGGTTCCACCATCACCCGCCCGGTGCCTCCTGGTGCTTTGGCGGTGGAGAGATCCTCCCGCAAGACCATCCCCGGTTATGCAGGAAAGCGAGCGGCCCGCTACCGTGAGGAACATCAACAATGACCCTTGTCCCCAACCAAGGCGCCTTGTTCAGCACACTGCTGGGAGCATGCTGAAAAAGATGGAGATGGAATGGTTCCCCAAACCTCAACCTGGGGTTCTGCTGCCGCATTTGGCTGCCATCGGGCCTTGTTCAGCACACTCCTAGAGGAGACGCCCAGGTGGACATAGCACATTTCAAGCAGATGCGGATATTCTCCGGCAGCCACAATTTGGAGTTGGCGCAGGAGGTGGCCGACCTGCTGGGAGTCTCCTTGGGCAGGCTGCAGATCTCCACCTTTTCCAGCGGCGAGGTGTATGCCAGGTCGGAGGAAAGCGTACGCGGCACCGACTGCTTCGTCTTCCAGAGCCATTCCCCTCCCATCAACGACGCCATCATGGAGCAGCTGATCATCATCGACGCGTTGCGCCGCGCCTCGGCCCATTCCATCACTGCCGTCATGCCCTACTACGGGTACTGCCGGCAGGACAAGAAGGTGCTGCCCCGTGAACCCATCACCGCCCGGCTGGTGGGGGAGCTGTTCATGGCGGCCGGCGCGGAGCGACTGGTCTCGGTTGACCTTCACACCGGCCAGCTGCAGGGATTTATCACCAAGCCCTTCGATCACCTCACCGCCATCCCCATCATCAGCGAGTATCTGTCCACGCAGATCCAAGAAGATGTGACCATCGTCTCGCCCGATGCGGGGGGAGGTAAGCGGGCCGAAAAATACGCCCGGCAGTTGAACGCCGACGTGGCCTTGGTATACAAACGCCGGGACACTCACCAGCACAATGTCTCCGAGGCGTTGGCCGTCACCGGAGAGGTGGAGGGTCGAAACGCGGTGATTGTGGACGACATCATCGACACGGGCGGCACGGTGTGCAACGCCGCCGAACTGATCCGAAGCATGGGCGCCAAGTCAGTGCGAATCGCCGCCACCCACGGGGTGCTGTCGGAAAAAGCAGCGGACCAGATCGCCGCAGCGGGGATTGATGAGGTGGTGGTCACCAACACCCTCCCGGTTTCCGAACGGACCGTTGAGGTCGCCAACCTCAAGGTGCTCTCCATCGCCTCGATCGTGGCCAAATCCGTCCAGGCTATCTTCACCGACGATTCGGTGAGCAAGATATTTCTGGGCGAGAACGCCTGACCGCTGATGAAGACCTATCTGTTCGAGGTTGTGACCGGCCGAAAACCGGCGGTGTTGGACCTCTCCAAAGAGGTGGCGGCATTCTGCCGGTACCTGGAGGGAGACGGACTTCTCTCGGTCTTCACCCCCCATTCCACCTGTGGTCTGGCTGTAATGGAGATAGGATCCCGAAGCGACCAGGACCTCATCCGAGCCATGGAGAGAATCCTGCCCCGGCCCGGGGACTGGCGACACCGGCACGGGTCACCCGGTCACGGGGCCGACCATGTGCTGCCCGCCCTGGTCTCGCCCAGCCTGACCATCCCGATACTGGATGGTCATCCGGCGACCGGTGTTTGGCAGTCGGTGGTGCTGGTGGACCCCAACCGGGACAACCCGGTAAGAACCGTACGTTTGAGTTTTGTGGCCGCGTAGCCTGTTTCTCGCTCTTGGCCGCCTCCCCAAGACTGCTACCATCGGTGCGCGGTTCGAGTAGGGGAGCCTTTGCGGCCATGAAAAAGATCAAGATTGGAGTTGCCCACACCAGCCGGGTGGTAGAAATTGACGGTCGTCTGACCAAGCAGGTGCGTTCCTCAATAGAGGAAGCATTTGCGGAGGGCCACCCGATCATCTGGGTGGAAGACTCCGACGGCACTCAAATCGGCATCCCTCGTCGGATGCTGGCTTTCGTGGAGTTCGAGAGTCCCGAAGACCGCTCGGGAGTTGGGTTCGCTTCGGGGGACTAGCCGGCCAGGAAACGGCGGCGACGCTTCGCCAACCACCGCTTGCGCAATCGCCGGCGGTCGTCTTCCGAATATCCGCCCCAAACGCCGGACTCCTGGTTGGTTTCCAAAGCGAATTGCAGGCATTCGTCCACTACCGCGCAACTGGTGCAGATGGAAGTGGCCATGGCGATCTGCTCAACGGCGGGACCGGTGCTTCCCACCGGAAAGAACAGGCTGGGGTCGGAGTCCAGGCAAGCAGCGGCCTCCCTCCAATCGGTGATGGTGATGGTGTTTTTCAAAATCCTCTCCAGGCTCATTTGTCGCACGTCCACAATTCTGGGTCTCCCAAGTTTTACGATTGTGAACACTTTCACAAGGATGGAACCTCCTCAGAAGTTCCAACAAAGAAGAGTAGAGGGGTTGCCGCCCCTTTGCCTGGCAATTCGGGGACTCTTTTTCGCGGTCACCAATCATTTTCGGCGAGGCTAGCCTTGGGGATTCATCATTGTTGCCCTCGTAGCTCAGGGGACAGAGCTCCGGTCTCCGGAACCGGGTGCGCAGGTTCGAGTCCTGCCGAGGGCGCCGGACGGTCACCGAAGTTCCGACCAATATAAAGCGAAAGGACGCCCTCCCCGAGGGGAGGCGTCCTTTCTCATCAACTTGGGCGAGTTGCGGTTTAGATGTCGTAGTAAAGCTCGTACTCCACCGGAGTGGGGTGGCGTCTCACCAAACTGGCCTCGTTCTCCCGCTTGTAGGAGATCCAGGTGTCGATCAGCTCTTGAGCGAAGACATCGCCTTCCAGCAAGAAGTCATGGTCGGCCTCCAAAGCGTCCAAAGCCTCGTCCAAAGTTCCGGGGACCGTCTTCATCCCGGCCGCCTCTTGGGGGCTCAACTCGTAGAGGTCCACATCCACCGGATCGCCCGGCTCGATCTGGTTGCGCACCCCGTCGAGACCGGCCATCAGCATGGCGGCGAAAGCGTAATAGGGATTGCAGGAGGGATCGGGGCACCGGAACTCCAACCGCTTGGCCGAGGGCGCCTCGGAGTAGGTGGGGATCCGGATCGCGGCTGAGCGGTTGCGCTGGCTGTAGACCAGGTTCACCGGCGCCTCGAAGCCGGGCACCAGCCTCCGGTAGGAGTTGGTTCCGGGAGCAGCGAACGCCAGAATGGCGGAGGCGTGGGCGATCAGTCCGCCCGCATACCAACGGGCCATGTCGGAGAGGTTGGCGTATTTGCCCTCCTCGAAGAACAACGGAACACCGTCTTTCCAGAGGCTCTGGTGGGTATGCATACCCGACCCGTTGTCGGCAAAGATGGGCTTGGGCATGAATGTGACCGTCTTGCCGGCCTGCTTCGCCACGTTCTTGCAGATGTACTTGTACTGCATCAGCCGATCCGCCTGGATAAGCAGAGGTGCGTAGCGCAGATCGATTTCCGCTTGTCCGGCCGTTCCCACCTCGTGGTGATGGATCTCCACCGGGATGCCCACTTTGATCATCTGGGCAACCATCTCCGAGCGGATATCCTGCTGTGTGTCGTTGGGCGGTACGGGGTAATAGCCTTCCTTGTGGCGCATCTTGTGGCCCAGGTTGCCGCCCTCCTCGTCATGGATGGAGTTCCAGGCGGCCTCTCCTGAGTCGACTTCATAGAAGGAACTGTTGGTCTGATGGCCCACCTGGGAATACCGGGCACTGTCGAAGATGAAAAATTCGGCTTCGGGACCCCAGTAGGAGACATCGGCCAAGCCGGTGGACAGCAGGTATTCCTCCGCGTTGCGCGCCACGCGCCGGGGGTCCTTGAAGTACCAGTCTCCCGAAATCGGATCCTTGATGAAACAGTTCAGAACCAGAGTGGATCGAACAAAGAACGGGTCTCGGTAGGCCGTAGTCGGGTCGGGGATCAGCAGCATGTCCGACTCGTCAATCGATTGGAATCCGCGGATCGATGATCCGTCGAAACCGAAACCCTCTTCGAATGATTCCTCGGTCAAATAGCTGGAGGGCATGGTGAAATGGTGCATCTTCCCCGGTAGATCCGGGAATCGAAGATCCACAAATTCGTACTCTTGAGCGAGGGCGGAAATCTCGGCGGGGGTGCTCATGATTCTCCTGGGGTTGCTTGCGGGGAAAGGGTAGCGATGGCAACGTTAAAATCAAACCATGGCGCCATCCCTTTCACTCCAGATAAAAGGCCGATTATGACCAGCCAAGACCGGTTCCCGATGTCATCCCCGGACGAGTTGCCCGAAGACATTCGCCATCGGGCCGAATTTGTTGAATCCAAGCTGGGTTTTGTTCCCAACGTGATGCTGGCTTTGGGTCACCGCCCCGACGAGGGCCGGGCCTTTTTTGCCTATCACGACGCCCTGATGGAGAAAGAGGGCGGCCTGTCCAAAGCGGAACGGGAGATGATCGTGGTGGCCACGAGCGCCGCCAATCAGTGTCCCTACTGCATAATCGCTCACGGGGCCGTGCTTCGCATCCGCTCGGGAGATCCCCTCCTGGCCGACCAAATCGCCGCCAACTGGCGGACTGCCCCGCTGTCTGAGAAACACCGGGCCATGCTCCGGTTTGCAGTCAAATTGGCCCGGACCCCCGAAGAAGTGGAAGAATCCGACTACCAACCCCTCTACCGGGAAGGCTTCACCGACGATCATATTTGGGAAATAGGGGCGATCACCGCCTTTTTCGCCATGTCCAACCGGCTGGCACACCTGGCCAACATGTCCCCCAATCCCGAGTTTCATCTGTTGGGCCGGATCCCTCGTCAGACCTCCTCCCGGGCGGAGTGAACCCCAAACCCGCGCCCGCAGGCCTGCGCAACAGAAATCGAAAACCGTAGTATTCCCCTCATGTTCCCGGGAAGCACCGACCTCTACCGGCGTCTCGCCAATTTTGGTTTCGGCTATCGGAAGTCTCCCAATTTCGAGCTCTATCGCCGGGTGGCGATCTCCATCACGGTCATCTGGCTGGGTATCTCGGCGGTGGGTCTGCTGGGACTGGCCTGGTTTCGGGATGACCTGACCCGAAGCTTTTTCGTGGTCTTCATGCTGCTGGGGTTCGGGGTGTTCGTCAGTTCGGTGATCGGCCTGGTTTGGCTGATTGTGCTGCCTTGGTCGCGCAAGCAGCCCAAGGTGGGCCTGGTGATGGCCCGCTTCGACAAGATGGGCGAACAGCCGGTGGCGCAACGGTTGGGGGACGGCGCCCGGGATACCCTGCAAAAGCTGGGGATCCCTTCCCGGAACATCGTCAGTTTGGAGGTGGCGGGTGCATGGGAGCTGCCTTGGGGCGCCAGTCGTCTGATCCAAACAGGGTGTCAGGGAGTGGTGGCCACCGCGGTGGTGATGAAAGGGGAGACTCATCATTTCACATCGGTGGTGGACGGGGCAATCCAGGGGTTGATGCAACTCCAAGTGGATACCGGCGTTCCGGTGGGCAATGCGGTGCTGGCGGTCTCCCATTGGGATCAGGCCGTGGCCCGCAGCCGAGCAGGGGCGAATGCCGGCTCTCAGGCGGCCCAGGCAGTGGTGGAGGCGCTGCGCTCGGAGATCAGGTGAGCTTGGGAGAAGCGGCGTTTTCTGCCTATAATGGTCGGCGCAACATGAAGCGGAAGCCTGTTTGCTTCCCACCCGGCCACCGACGGTGCGACGCGGTCATCTGGGAGCGGATTCTTTTGCTTAACTGACCGTCCTTTGAACCAGGAGGATCGAATATCGCAGAACTCAGGGTAAACGCCGCAATCAAGGCCCCCGTGGTGCGTCTGGTGGCGCCGGATGGGGCACAGATCGGCATCAAGAAAATGAAGGACGCCATCTGGCTGGCAGAGCAGTTGGATCTGGATCTGGTGGAAGTGGCGCCCATGGCCGACCCGCCGGTATGCCGGTTGATGGACTACGGTCGTTTCAAGTATGAACGTTCGATCAAAGAGCGAGCGGCCCGCAAGAGCCAGACCCGCACCGTTATCAAAGAATTGCGGCTCCGGCCCCGTATCGAGGACCATGACTTCGATATGCAGACCCGCAAGGTCAGCGCCTTTCTCTCCGGGGGCGACAAGGTGAAGCTCACGGTGCGTTTCCGGGGGAGAGAACGGGAAAGGCCCGAATTCGGCCACAAGCTCCTCACCAGATTGGCGGAAGCGGTGAACCAGGAAGGGGTCATGGAACAGGGACCCAAAATGGAGGGGCGCAACATGACCATGATGCTGGCCCCCGCCAATCACGGTTCGGGTGGCCCCCGACCAAGACGACGAAGATAGCAGCAGCGGACATTGTTCCGTTGATCAGATTCCAACCCAGGAGGACCCAGTGCCCAAACAAAAGAGCCATCGGGGTCTCAGCAAGCGAATAAAGAAAACCGGTTCGGGCAAGCTCATGCGCCGCCAGGCCGGTCGCGGTCATTATCGATTGGCGAAGGGGAAAAGGCGATTCCGACGATTGGACGGGGTTGACGGTTTGGCCCCTGGCGACGAACGGGTGGTGCGTCGCATGATTCAGAAGTGAAAGGGGTTCATCATGGCAAGAGCTAAGAACGCGTCATCGGCCCATCGCGCCCGTCGGAAAGTGGTCGCCCGGGCCAAGGGCTATCGGGGAGCCCGAAGTCGGACCTTTCGGGCCGCCAACGAGCAGGTCATGCATGCCATGGCCGATTCCTACAGCCATCGGCGGGCCCGCAAAGGCGATTTTCGCCGTTTGTGGATTACCCGTATCAATGCCGCCTCCCGACAGAACGGTCTCAGTTATTCACGCTTTGTGGCGGGTCTCAACGCGGCCGGCGTGGAGGTCAACCGCAAGGTCCTGGCCGACTTGGCGGTGAATGATCCGGACGCCTTCTCACAATTGGTGGAGATCGCCCGAGAGGCTTGATCCGCTCAACTCGCAACCCTCGGATCGTTGATTTGGCCCGATTGCACCGGGCCCGTCACCGCAAGCGTTTGGGGAAGACACTCCTTGAGGGGCCTCATCTGCTGTCGGAGGCATTGGCGGCCGGAGAGGAGGTGACCGAGGTGCTGTCTTTGGCCGCTGACCACCGGACCCGTTCCCTCTGCGAGCAGCATGGGATTCCGCACACTCTGGTGAGCGCCGAGGCCCTGTCCAAGATCGCCGATACCAAAAACCCCCGCGGCCCGGTGGCGGTTCTGACCATTCCCCGAAAGCCGGCAGGCGAGCGTGACGTTCTATGGCTGCTGGTGTCGGAACCGGGGAACTGTGGAACTCTGATCCGCACGGCTTCGGCTTTCGGCTGGGATGTGATGATGGGAGGCCAGGCGGTGGATCCCTGGGCGCCCAAGGTGCTGCGAGCCGGCGCCGGGGGGCATTTCGGGGTGACTGTCGGACAGGCTCGGCAGGCGCCCGGGCAGGCACTGGTGCTGGCGGCAGCAGCCCGGGGCGGTGTTCCACTGGGCCGACTGGAGGAAGAACTTGATCATGATCGGCAATGGTGGCTGGTGATCGGCGACGAGACCGAAGGGATAACCCGGCCCACCAGGGAGCGAGCCGACCTGTGGTGCTCCATCCCGATGGAAGGTGGCGTGGAGAGCCTCAATGCCGCGGCCGCGGGGGCGATCATCTGTCACCATCTGTCCGGGTTGCGGCGGAACCGCGCCGCACGTGTTCCCCACCTTTCTAAAATCAAATAGCCGAAAATGGAAAATCTCGACGCTCTCATGAAAAAGGCCCCCGCCCTGGTGGAGGGGGTCGTGTCGCTGGAAGAACTGAACACCCTGGAGAACGACATGCTGGGTCGGCGTTCGGAGGTGGCCAAGTTGCAACGCACCATCGGGCGGCTCCCGGCCGAGGATCGCCCCCGGGTGGGGAGAGCGATTCAAACCGCCCGCCGGGTATTCGGGGAGCTGATCAAGACCCGCCGAGCCGCCCTGGAAGCCGAAACCGAACGAACCATGCTCACCGCCGACCGGGTGGATGTCACCTTGCCGGCGCTGGAATATCCCGAGGGCTACACCCATCTGATCACTTCCACCATCGAAGAAGTGTGCGACATCTTCATCGGCTTGGGGTATCGGGTGGTCGGAGGGCCGGAGGCAGAATCGGGGACCTACAATTTCGACGCCCTGAACACTCCTCCCACCCATCCCAGTCGATTGGAGTCAGACACCCTTTACCTGGACTGGGGAGACCCGGACGATGAGGTTCTGTTGCGTACCCACACCTCGCCCATGCAGGCCCGTTACATGGAAAAACACGACCCGCCCGTCTATGTGGTGGTCCCCGGCAAGGTCTTCCGAGCCGACACCCCCGACGCCACCCATTCGCCCGTTTTTCACCAGATCGAAGGGCTGGCGGTGGATGAGAACCTGACCTTCTCGGACCTGCGGGGCACACTCGCCTACTTCGCCAGAGAATTCTTCGGATCGCAACGACGCATCCGGCTGCTGCCCAACTTCTTTCCGTTCACCGAGCCTTCGGCGGAGATGCACGCTTCCTGCTTTTCCTGTGAAGGCGGGGGAGAGTGCCGGGTGTGCGGAGGGGTGGGGTGGATCGAACTGCTGGGCTGTGGGATGGTGGATCCCAACGTCTTTGAGTGGGTGGGGTACGATCCGGCCCAGGTAAGCGGATTCGCGTTCGGGATGGGAGTAGAGCGCATCGCTCAGGTGCGCCATGGCGTGTCACCGTTGCGCCATTTCTTTGACAACGATCTCCGAGTTCTCTCCCAGTTCCGATGAAAGTCTCACTGAACTGGCTGGCTGACTACATCACCCTGGGATCGGCCGACCCCGAATCGGTGGCCGAGGCGCTGGAGTCCCTGGGCCACGAGGTGGAGGACATCGAGCACCTGGCGCCCCGTTTTCGCCAGGTTGTCACCGCCCGGGTTCTGGAAGTGGAGTCTCATCCCCGCGCCGATCGAATCAGAGTCTGCCAGGTCACCACCGGCGGGCCGTCGATGACCGTGGTGTGCGGGGCTTGGAATTTCGAGGCTGGGGACACGGTGGCCCTGGCCCTGCCCGGCGCCACCCTCCCCGGAGGAGTTGAGATCGGCCGTCGATCCATCCGGGGAGTGGTGTCCAACGGCATGATCTGCTCGGAGAAAGAGCTGGGGTTGGGAGAGGACGCGGAAGGAATCCTGGTGCTGGACGCCAACCATCCCATCGGGGAGGACCTGGCGGCCTTCGGGCCTTTGAGCGATACGGTCCTCGATCTGAGTATCACTCCCAATCGACCGGATGTGATGTCATATGTGGGAGTGGCCCGCGAATTGGCCGCCTACTATCAGATCCCCTACCGCCTGCCCGATATCAACTTTCCCCAAGTGCATGCCCCTCCCCGAATCGGTGTCACCATCGATGACCCCTCGGGTTGCTTTCGGTTTGTCTCCCAGGAGGCGCGGGGCTGCGTGGTGTCGCCTTCCCCCTTTTGGATGCGGACCCGTCTTCGGGCCTGCGGTCAACGTCCCATCTCCAACGTGGTGGACATCACCAACTATGTCCTCCTCGAATTGGGCCAGCCCATCCATGCCTTCGATCGGGAGCGACTGAGCGGCGCCGGGATAGTGGTGAGAAGAGCCCGACCGGGGGAGGCCCTCACCACTTTGGACGGTGTGGAGAGAAGATTGACCAGCGACGATCTGGTGGTGGCCGACCTGGACCGACCCTCCGCGTTGGCCGGCACCATGGGCGGGGGCGATTCGGAAGTCACCGCTCGAACCACCGACGTGGTGATCGAAGCCGCCGCCTGGGACCCTCCCACTGTTCTGCACATGTCGAAACGCCATGCCCTCCGCACCGAGGCCTCGGCGCGTTTCGAACGGGGCGTGGACCCCGCTCTCCCACCCTTGGCCGCGGCCCGGGCTGCCCGGCTGGTGACCAGTCTCACCGGAGGAGAGGCCCTGGCCGAAGTCACCGACGTGATCGCCCGCCCCGACCGTATGCGGCCCAATAGCATCGGGCTGGAACTCGGAGAGGTGGAACGAATTCTGGGTCCGGGTTTCGACACCCCCCGAGTGGTGGACCTTTTGTCCCGGCTTCACCTGGGAGTGGAGGGTGACGATCCGATCAGAGTGGAGATCCCCACCTTCCGGCCCGATCTCACCCGGCCCATTGATTTGGTGGAAGAATTGGCCCGCCTGTGGGGCTACAACAATTTCCCCGAACGGGTCCCTCGCGGACCGGGCGGGGGACGATCGGGCCAACATCAACGCACCGGCGCTCTTCGGCAGGCCCTTTGCGGAATGGGGTTTTCCGAGTCGGTCTCGCTCAGTTTTATGCGGGCATCGGAGACAGCGGTCTGGGGGTGGGGGGAGGACGACGAGCGTGCTCGGCACATCCGGCTCCGTAACCCGTTGCGGGAAGAGGAGTCGATCTTGCGCACCACCCTGCTGCCGGGACTGTTGAGGGTGGCCAGATACAACCACTCCCACGGCTCCGAAGACGTGGCGGTGTTCGAAATGGGGAAGGTCTTTTTGGATCGCCCTCACCCCACCCTTCCCAAAGTGCCGGATCAGCCGGAGCGGATCGGGATTATCGCCACCGGACAGGTGGGCGGGTCAGGTTTGGGCGTAACCCGACGGCCGGTGGACTTTTATACCATCTCGGCGGTCTGGCGACAGATAGCCAGGCATCTGAATCTGGGAGAATGGCGACTCGAACCGGTTGACACCGCAGGGTGGCACCCGGCTCGCACCGCCCGCCTGATACTGGAGGGAGAGGAAGTGGGGACCATGGGAGAACTCCATCCCGCAGTGGTGCGCCGGGCAGAACTCACTGGGCGGGTGGTGGCCATGGAATTGCAGCTTGATCCTCTGGTGGCGGAGCGGGCCAACTGGCAGTTCCGGGCGCCGAGCGTCTTCCCGCCCTACACGTTCGATATGGCCTTCGAGGCCCCCGAAGAGTTGGCGGCCGTTGAGTTGATCGCGGCCACCGCCGCCGCGGCCGGTGACCTGTTGGAGTCGGCCGGGGTGTTCGATGAATTCCGGGGAGAGTCACTGGGAGCGGGAAGAAAAAGCCTGGCGATCAACTACACGCTCCGGGCTTCGGATCGGACCCTGTCCGGTGAGGAGACGGCCGCCGCCCTGCGGTCCATGGCCGAGGCCGCTCGGAAGGTGGGCGCCGAACTGCGGGGAGAAGTGTGAGTTTCCTGTCCATCGCCGATGTAAGTCCCGATGAGCTGCGCAGACTGTTGGAGACGGGTCTGGATTTCAAAAGAGACCCCGGGCGGTACCGGCAGACGCTTTCCGGGAAGACAGTGGGGTTGTTCTTCGAAAAGCCGTCGCTGCGGACCTGGGTGTCATCCTCCGCCGCCACTGCGTTACTGGGCGCCCACCCGATCGTGATCCGCCAGGACGTTTCGGGAGTAGGCCAAAGAGAGACGGCATCGGATGTCGCCCGGGTACTGGACGGTTATCTCGACATCTTGGGAATGCGAGTTTTCCACCACTCACTTCTGGAAGAGATGTCATCTAACATGCGAGCCCCGGTGATCAATCTGCTGTCGGATTGGGAGCACCCCTGTCAGGCAGTCGCCGACCTGATGACCATTGCCGAGCGGCGCCCCCTGCCGGGAACCGTTATGGCTTATGTGGGAGACGGAAACAACGTCTGTCACTCTCTGATGTTGGCCGGGGCGATGGCCGAAATGGAAGTGCGAGTGGGCTGCCCTCCCGACTACCGACCGGATGAGAGGGTGGTGGCCCGAGCCCGGGAGTGGGGCAAGGTATCGATCCTGGATGATCCGGCATCGGCGGTGGACGGCGCCCACGTCGTCTACACCGATGTTTGGACCTCCATGGGGCAGGAAGAAGAGTCCCAGCGCCGCCTGACCGCGTTCGCCGACTACACAGTGACCTCAGACCTGATGGCCCGGACCCATCCCGAAGGGGTCTTCATGCATTGTCTCCCGGCCCATCGCGGCGAAGAGGTGACAGACGAGGTGATGGAATCACCCCGTTCGGTGGTGTTCGACCAGGCCGAGAACCGACTGCACTCCTTCGCAGCGCTGCTGTTGGACCTGGTAGCTGCTTAAAGTTGGTAAAGGAGTGGGAACGGGGGGGGTGTTCAGACCTCCCGGAAGTATTCCGGCTGGTGCCAAATTTGTTCTCTGTTCCTGATTTCGAAAGGGTTTTGGGCTATGCGGTTTGACGATTTCACCGGATCGGGGATGGAGGTGGCCCACAGATTGTTGGGTAAGCGGTTGGTCACCCGGATCAAAGGGGTGACAACCGCGGTATTGATCTGTGAAGTGGAGGCCTATGGCGGCCCCGACGATCCCGCCAGTCATGCCTTTGGGGGTCCCAAGCGTCGCAATCGCACCATGTTCGCCGAGGCGGGAACTCTCTATGTGTACCGGTCGTATGGGATCCATTGGTGTGCCAATGTGGTTACGGGCCAAGAAGGTGAGGGGCAGGCAGTGCTGCTCCGCGGCGGATTGCCTGACGAGGGGGTGGAGACCATGCAAGTCCGCCGGGGTAGGGAAGACCATCTCTGCGATGGGCCTGGAAAGCTGACTCAGGCGTTGGATTTGAATGGCCGACATGACGGCTGGGCATTGCGGGGTGGCGCCGAGGTTTGGCTGGAGGAGACCGGGCAGCCCGTGCTCGGATGGAGAAGCACGCCTCGGGTGGGGATCAGCAAGGCCACCGGGCGACCTTGGAGGTTGCTCGCCACTGGGTTGGGTTACCGACCGCCTCGGCGGTGAACCGGTTACGGCTTTTGCTTGCCGAACCAGCGCCGTTTGGGACCGAAAGCGTCGGCCATTGCCCCTTCGTCGAAGAATCCCGACGGAGATTGCCCGCTCACCGCAAAGTGATATAGAGCGGTCTGGAAGATTCCCGAAAGGGCGGCCATCACCACGATCACCAGCAGAATCCACAATCCACCCAAAATCGAGACCGCCACTGTGGCCGGTCCGACGCCCGACATGATCCCCACGACGATGATGAGCACCGCCGGCAAGGATGCCAGGAAACCAATCAGGCTCAATCCCACCTGAGCGCTGAGATTCTCTCCCCAGGTCCTGCGAAACAGGTTGATGGAGCCCTTGATGGCCTCGGTGGCTCCTTTGCCCTCGATCACAATGATCGGGAGTACCAGGAAGGTCACCACGCTCCACGCCATTCCCAACAGTCCCACCACTATTTTGCCAAGCCAGCCGGCTCGCTCCTCGATGGTCCGAAGAATGGCCGACACCAGGGCCGAGATCAGCGCCCAGGGAAGAATTCTTCCCGCCCGGGAGGCGGCGCCGCGCAATGCGCTACCCACCGTTGGGTCACCTCCTTGGAGGCGTTCATGGGCGGCGCTGATCAGAGCCGCGTTGAAGAATATTGTGATGTAGGCCAGGACGAAATACATCCCCACCAACAGCAGAATGCCGTCCTGGTCGAAACCGGTGGCGAGAATCGGATACAAAAACAGCCCCACAGTAGCGCCGGTGGCGCCCAGGGAGATTACCGGAAGCAACAACAGTTCTCGGTCAGCTTTGAGCACCTGCCATGACGCTCTGGCCAGCGAAATGGAATTGCCCAAGAAGCCCATTGGCCGAATGCTAGATGCGGCAAATACCTTTATGTGGGCATTCTCGGCACCGAGAAGACACCCGGCCGCATTCGTGCGCTGGGTGGGAGGCGCAGCTCAGACCTCGATTGCCAAGCCCCGAATCACCGCCTGTGTTACTCTGTTCGGACAAGGTTTGGCCTCCGGCTCCCGGAGTCTGTCACCGGGTCTTGATCGGCAAGTAATAGGAGAAGAGCACATGAATCGGTTGCACAGCAGGACTATTGGATTGGACAGACGCAGGCAATTGTGGATCCTGGGAGTGATAGCCGTGGTGGCATTTGCTTTCTTCATGCTGCGACCAGGTTGGGCCGCAGCTCAGGAAATGGTGGGCGTACCGGGAGAAACGCAGTTCGTCTTTAACACCCTGGCCTTCTTGATCTGGGGAGCTCTGGTGATGTGGATGGCCGCCGGGTTCACCATGCTGGAAGCCGGAGCGGTGCGCAGCAAGAACTCGTCGATGATCTGTTTGAAGAACATCGGCATCTACTCCCTGGCCGGCCTGGCGTATTTCGCGGTCGGGTACAACCTGATGTATGTGGACGTGGGAAGCGTCATCGGATCGTTCCAACTGTTCTATTCGTCATCGGCCAGTGAGATCGCCCTCTTGAACGGCGCCACGGAGGCCGTGTCGGAAGTGATCGAAAACGGGTATGCGGTGATGTCGGACTGGTTTTTCCAGATGGTGTTCGTGGCCACTGCCGCTTCGATTGTTTCGGGCGCCATCGCCGAGCGGATCAAGATGTGGACCTTCTTCGTGTTCACCTTGGCGCTGACCGCGGTGATATATCCAATTGTGGGCGCCTGGACCTGGGGAGGCGGTTGGCTGGCCGAGCTGGGATTCAGTGATTTCGCCGGGTCCACCATTGTCCATAGCACCGGTGGTTGGGCTGCCCTGGCCGGAGTGCTGATCATCGGTCCTCGCCTGGGCAAATACAGAAAGGACGGCACAGTCAAGTCGACGCCGCCCTCCAACGTGTTGATGGTGACCCTGGGAGTGTTCGTTCTCTGGCTGGGTTGGTTCGGATTCAACGGCGGCTCCCAGTTAGCGCTGGGTAGCGCCTTGGACGCAGTCGCCATGAGCAACGTCTTGGTCAACACCAACCTGGCGGCCGCGGCCGGAGTGGTGATGGCCTTGCTCGTGTCCCGCCCCATACTGGGACGAGTCGATCTCTTTGCCGGATTGAACGGCGCTATAGCCGGGCTGGTCTCCATCACCGCCGGACCGGATTTGGTGGACCACTACTGGTCGATCCTGATCGGAGCGGCGGGTGGCCTGATCGTGGTCGCCGGAATGAGACTTCTGGAGACCATCAAACTGGACGATGTGGTGGGCGCCATCCCCGCTCACCTGATGTGCGGCATCTGGGGAACGCTGGTGGTCGGCCTCACCGGCGGCGCCCCGTTCGGGGTGCAACTGCTGGGTGTCGTGGCGGTGGCCGTCTTTGTGTTCGTGGCTTCCTGGATAACGTGGAAGGTGCTTGACATGGTCATGGGTCTGAGGGTGGAGCCTGACATTGAAAGACTCGGCCAGGACGCCGGAGAATTGGGCATCGAATCCTACCCCGAATTCTTGTTGGTCCCCGAAGAGTTCGACGACGAGGACTTCTAACCGTCCCCTTTTCGGATTCCCAAAGCGAGATGGCCTTGCATGAGCAGCAAGGCCATCTCGTCTCTTTGAGGCATGGGGCACCGGTAGGGAGTTGTGGATCAGTAGCTTCTGAAAACATCCCATCTCGGAGTGTGCTGAAAAAGGCCCGGCGGGAGCCAAATGCGGCAACGGAACCCCCGGTCGAGGGATGGGAACCATCCCATCCCTATCTTTGTCAGCATGCTCTTCGCGCAGTTCGTCCGGTCGCCTCTCCCGGGGTCACACCGCCCGCCATTGTTTGTGGTCGATTCAGGTGGAGACCCTGACCAACGGCTTGATCGCGCTGATGTCAGTCTTGGCGCGGGCCACATCCAAGTCGTACATTCGCTGGAGATTCAGCCAGAAATCGGGTGTCATACCCAGCGCCTGCCCAATTCGCAGCGCCGTGTCGGCCGTGATAGACCTGCGACAGTGCACGATATCATGGATGCGTATCTGGGGCACCCCTATCGTCTTTGACAGGCGGTATTGTGTGATGCCCAGTTCTTTCATAATCTCGGCCAGGTGCTCCCCTGGGTGAATGGGTTCGGTGGCGGTCATAGGCTTCCTCTCAGTGATAGTCAGTGATTTCGATCTCCATCGCTCCCCGGTCTGTCCATATAAAGCACACGCGCCACTGGTGGTTGATGCGGATGCTGTACTGGCCTTCTCGGTCTCCCCGCAGTGCTTTTAGCCGGTGGGAGGGTGGCACCTGAAGGTCAGTTAAGGCCGCAGCCGCAACGATTCGTTGTAGCCTCACCCGCGCCCGCCGCTGGATGTCGGCTGGCAAACGACGGACTGTTTGCCCGGAAAAGATGCGTTGTGCGTTGTCATGCCTGAACCGATTCACCGATGACCATAGTAACGACTGCAGTTACTAACGCCACAGATATATACTCCTGGCCCCGTTCCTTTTCTCAGCAAAGTCTGGATTCACTGATCGTCTGTGTCGGTGGGGGCGGTCTGATGGGGAGCCGGGTTTGTTGTGGTGTCTGCGACCAAGAGGACAGGGGACTTGGTTGACATACCTGACAGCCCTGTCACTACTGGGGGAGTGTTGGCTCGGCGAAGGGTGCGTCGTAAAAGGTCCGGTTGACGCCAGTACGGCTGCCGGTCGAGTAATTGGGCCATCCCATCCCCGCCCTTCTTCAGCACACTTCTAAGCGAGCTTGGAGGCGATCCGCCCCCCACCCCGAAGGGCAGTTCCATCCGCCCCGGCGGTGTTCAACACTCGGGGATGGGCCCGTGCCTCGGCGATCATATCTGCCAGCAGTTCCGCACGGGTATAGGGTGGGTCAATCCACAGGTAGACCGCCAGGCTGCCGGGCAGGGTGTTGATCTCGTTGACATACAGTTGATCTTGGTGGACCAGAAAATCCACCCGGCTGATGCCTCGGATTCCAACCAGTTCGGCCACTTCCATTGCCTGGGTGCGGATCCGGCTTTCCAAGACGGGGGGAAGCGCCGCCGGGAGTTGGCGTTCGATACTGGGAGAATCACCCCATGCCAGGTATTTCTCCCGGTAGGTTAGGATTTCTCGGTGATCGGAGCGAGTGGGCTCTTCGATAGCCGACAGTTCGGGGGTGGGATAGAGACGCACCGCAACCTGCAGGTCCCGGGCGCCTTCCAGATACGGTTCGATCACCGCCCCTTCGCTGAGATGGGGAGAGGAGTTGGCAAGGGTCAGGGCGGTTGGGTAGTCATCCACCACCGCGATCCCGATGGATGAACCCCCGTGGCGTGGTTTCACGATGTAGGGAGGATCGAAACGGGGTTCATAGTTGGGAGTCACCAGATTTCGCTCCACGGTCGATAACCCGGCGGCTTGCACCGCCGCCGCGAAGATCAACTTGTCCATTCCCAGGCTGGAAGCGCCCTGGCCGGGTCCGGTGTAGCAGAGTCCCGCCATGTCCCAGATTCCCTGCACTGTTCCGTCCTCGCCGGGGCCGCCATGGAAGCAGTTGACGAGGATGTCGTATTCCAGCCGTTTGCGACCCAGGCGATACCCCCCGGCGGGTCCCACCACCAAATCCAGGCGGCGCGACTTCCGAGGCACCCCGTCGGCGAAATCGGACAGTTCCAAGTTGGAGGGCGTCAGGTACCAATCGCCGGTCAACGACCAGTACAGGCAGTCCGATCCGGGAAGCACCCGGGCGGCCTGCAACCCGGTGGAAACACTTACATCGTGTTCGGGGGAGGGGCCTCCGAACACCGTGGCAATCCTCTTCATAGCCCTTGGTTTCGTCTCCTCACCGGGTTAGGGATAATGGTCGGGAAGGTCATTTTCATAGAGGATCACATCGCCCTGATCAAGGTTGGTCCGAGCCCAATCCACCGCTTGCTGACGGTTTTCCAACACTAGCACCGAGGCCTTGCCCTCCCGAGCTCCTTCCCGAAGGGCCCGGCGGTTGGTGCGGCCCACGATCAACAGATGAGTGGCCATCCGGGAGGCCGCCTTTCCCAGCTTCCGGTTTTCTATCCGGCGCCGAGGTCCCATTTCCACCAAACCGGGCGTCACCACCACCCGTTTGCCTGCGGGAGAGGCGCGCTCCACCATCCGTCGAAGCGCCGCCTGAGAACCGGCCGGGTTGGCGTTGAAGGTGTCGTCCAAGACGATCACGCCCCGATCGGTGGCCACCGCGGCCAACCGGTGCTCGGGAATGGGAAGCGTTCCGAGCCTGCCGACCACTTGCCGAGGATCGATACCCAAGGCAACCACCGCTCCCAGGGCGGAGGCGACATTGAGGGGATGATGATGTTGAAGATCGACCTTCCCAACCCTCCTGCCTTTGACGTGGACCGATCCGCTCTCCGAATCTACCGCCACGTCGCAGGGCGCCCCCCCGGCCGAGCACCGTATCACCCTCCGGCCACCCTTTGCCTCGGTCTCGGCAAGGTTGGCCAGTCCCCGATAATCAACTCCGATCACCGCCACCGCCCCTTCGGTGAGGATCTCGGCCTTGGCGGCCAGAATCCGCTCCTCGGTTCTCATTCTCTCCAGGTGAACCGGGCCGATGGCGGTGATCACCGCCACCTCGGGAGGAATCCACTCGCACAGTTGGGCGATCTCGCCCGGTCCGTAGGTTCCCATCTCTGCCACGAATATCTCCGTGCCGGGCGTGAGCCGCTCGTTGATGGCCCTGGCCAGTCCCATTCGGTTATTGAAGCTGGCTGGACTCGCCACCACCCTCCGTCCGTCGGCCAACAGATGGGCCAGATACATCTTGGTTGACGTCTTTCCATATGAACCCGTGATCGCCACCACCCGCGGCCGGAGTTCCGCCAGCCGAGCCGCGGCGGCATTGACCCACTCTTGGCCCAAGGCCCTCTCGATGGGCAAGGTGATCCAAAGCGCCAGATCCACCAGTCCGGGCAAGGCCACCAACGCCGCGGCGGCTATCGCGCTTTGGCCACTGAGCGCCGCGGTCACCACCGCCCCACCCATCAGCAGCACGGCGGTGATGGCCACCCGAACCAGGCGCTTGGTCCAAACCAGCTGGCCGGTGGAACCTCGGAGGGTGAGTCCCGCCGGTCCCCACGCTTCGACAACAGCCGTGACCAGCCCGGCGCCGGCCCACCACCATTCCGCCCCCGCGGCGATGACGGAGACCGAGGCCAACCCAAGGTTGGTCGGGCTGGTGGTCCACCATCGCACCGCAAAGCGGGTGGTCGAGGGTGACAGATAGTGTTCCCGCTGGGCGATTCGCAGCCATCTCAGACCGGCCGGCACCGCCGCCAGGCCACAAGCCAAGATCACCGCCCACTCCCAGACAGTCACCGGCGGGTCTCCTCCCGCATTCGTTCAATCGCCTCCCGGAGGGTCTGCGGTCGACTGAGGGGCAGGTCATGCCCCACATCGGGAATTACCTGGAGTTTCACCGGGCAACCGGCCGCCTTCAGTCGATCAAAGGCCGCTTGGGCGCGCTCCACCGGCACCTCCCGGTCTTCGGCCCCCCAGATCAGATCGACCGGCGTCGAAAGGACATCCAACTGCCGCTCGTAGGACTCGTTCACCACCTTGACCAAGACTTGTCTCATCACTCCCCGGGCTGCCCGGTAGTCGTCGGATCCGAACTTGCGGCGCATCGACTCCAATCGGGCATCCGATACAAGGCCCCGCCGGTGTCCCCATCTGAGCAGGCGATAGGAAAGACGGGGAGAGGCGGGGGGACTGACCCGCACCAGGGGAGCGCCGGTCAAAACCAGTCCGCTCACCAGATCGGGGCGGTGAGCGGCCAAGCAAACCGCTACCCGACCCCCGAAGGAATGTCCAACCACAACCGCCGGCGTCTGCATCTCCTCCAACACCGGCGCCAGACACCGGGCATAATCACCGGCGCCCCACCCTTTCCCCGGCGCTGGGGAGTAGCCGAATCCCGGCAGATCGGGGGCGATCGCCGCCAGGCCGTCCAACACCGCGCCAAAGTCGGTGCCGTCCCGCCCCCAACCGTGCAGCGCCAGTGTCCGGGGTTCTTGGTCTCCGAACACCCGGGCCAGCAGTGCCCCGTCGGCCACCGCCCGCAGGGGCGTCGGGTTCACTCGGTGTCCCCGGCACTCTCCGGCTCTGAGGACGAACCTGCCATCCCCACCGCCACGGCATGAAACCCACCATCGACATGCACGATCTCACCGGTGGTGAGGGGCGTCCAATCCGAAAAGAGGAGGCATACCATCCGGGCCACCGGCTCGGGGTCGGAGCTGTCCCACCACAGGGGAGCCCGGTCGTTCCAGATCTCCTGGAAGAGGGAGAAACCCGGGATGGATTTGGCGGCCACCGTGCCCAAAGGCCCGGCCGACACGGCGTTGACCCTCACCCGGTAGGGGCCCAGATCCCGCGCCAGGTATCGGGTGACGGCTTCCAGGGCGGCCTTCGCCACTCCCATCCAGTCGTAGGCGGGCCAGGCTTGGGAATTGTCAAAGTCCAGGGTGACCAGAGAACCGCCTCCGGCCGACTGGAACAGAGGCAAAAGCCCAACGGCCAGGGCCTTGTAGGAGAAGGCCGAAGTCTGAAAAGCGACACCCGCGCTCTCCGCCGGTGCGGTCAGAAAGTTGCCGCCCAGCGCGTCGGCGGGAGCGAAGGCAATGGCGTGGAGGGCGCCGTCCAATGCCCCCCACCGTTCGTCTAATTCTTCTCGGATCCTCTCCAGGTGATCCGGTTGGTTGATGTCCAGTTCATAGACCGGACATGGTTGGGGAAGACGCCTCACCGAACGCTGGGTGATTCTCATCCCCCTTCCAAATCCGGTGCAGACAATCTCGGCCCCCTGCTCCTGAGCGATCCGCGCCACATGCCAGGCAATGGACCCCGAAGTGAGAACCCCGGTGATCAGCAGTCGTTTGCCTTGAAGCAGCATGGGTCAGGTCACCGGCATCTCAGAACGACCCCCCGAACGTGGAGATTCCCCGGATCCCCAGGCCCATTACGAACAGCAGCAGCAGGCCCGGGTAAAGAGCGGGTCTGCGTCGGAACACCCCCCGATAGATGTAGGCGAAGGCGAAGGTGAAGAGCACCAGCACGCCGTAGAAGATGTGCTGGCTCCCCGGCTCCCGGGGGGTGGCCAGGTTCAACGCCGCCAGACCCAGTATCACCTGTCCCGTCATGGCGGTGACCACCAGCCCCACCGCCCAATGGAAAGTGCGTCCGGGAGGTCTTCGCATGGTGGCCAGCGCCAGGCCCCACAGGCCGACCAGGCCGGTGACGCCGGCCACCCACCAGCCCGACAAGGTATGAAGCTGCACCAGGGTAGACACTGGATCTCACCCCGAAAGGATTTCCCAGTAGCTGTCTCGCAGCACCTTTTTGTCGAACTTGCCGGTGCCGGTCCTGGGCACGGCGTCGATAAAGAACACTCGGTCGGGCAGCCACCAGTTGACGACCTGCGGCCGGAGAAAGTCCAGCAGGTCCTCCTCGGTGCTTTGCGCGCCCGGTTTGGCCACCACCAAGGCCACGGGACGCTCCTGCCATTTGTGGTGTTGGGCGCCCACCACCGCCGCTTCGGCCACATCGGGATGGGCCATCAGCCGGTTCTCCAAGTCCACCGAAGAGATCCACTCTCCACCAGATTTGATCAGATCCTTGGCGCGGTCGGTGATGCGGACATATCCCTCGGGGGTGATCTTGCAGACGTCGCCGGTGCGCAGCCACCCGTCCTGAAAGGATTGGGAAGTGCGGGGATCGTTGTAATACTCGGCGGTCACCCAGGGGCCTCGTATCAACAGCTCGCCGAAGGCTTCGCCATCCTCGGGGAGCCGGGCGCCCTGGTCGTCCACGATCTTGACCTGCAAACCGGCGGTGGGCAACCCGGCCGTCTCCAGGATGTCGAGTTGCCGCTCGAAGTCCCAGTCCATCATGTGGGGCTTGAGCAAGGCGACGCTCGCCACCGGATTGGTTTCGGTCATGCCCCACCCCTGTATGACCCGCACCCCTTGAGATTTCCAGAACCATTCGATGAGTGCCCGAGGAACGGCGGACCCACCGCAGAGAAAGGCCTGCAGGGAGGAGATGTCGGTTTGGGGGTGATCTTCCAAGAACTGTTTCATCCCCAGCATCACGGTGGGCACCCCGGCGGAGAAGGTGACCCGCTCGGAATCCATCAACGGCACCAAGGCCTCGGCGCGCAGATCGGGACCCGGATAGGTGAGCTTGGCGCCCTGGGTGGTGGCCATGAACGGATACCCCCAGGCAGAGGCGTGGAACATTGGCACGATCGGCATCACGTTGTCACTCGGGGCGATATGCACGGTGGCCAGGTTGGAGATGACGTGCATATAGGTGGAACGTTGGGTGTAGGCCACTCCCTTGGGATCCCCGGTGGTACCCGAGGTGTAGCAGAACATGTGCGGGGAGCGCTCCGAAAGCTCCGGCCAGGCACCGTGGGGTGGGACATCGGCGATCAGGTCCTCGTAGGCGATGGCGTTGGGCAGTCCGCAGTCCGAGGCGTCGTCGCCCATCACCACGTAGGCCTTCACGGTCTTCAGCTGGGAGACGATCGGGGCCAAGAATCCGGTGAGGTCCGGATCGACGAAAACAACCTGGTCTTCCCCGTGATTGATGATGTATTCCAGTTGATCGGCGAACAGGCGAACGTTCAGGGTGTGGCAAATCCTCCCGGTGTTGGCGGTAGCCCAGTACAACTCGTGGTGACGGCGGTTGTTCCAAGCGAAAGTGCCCACCGCCTGACCCTGCGATACGCCCAGTTTGCGGTCAAGGGCGGTGGCCAGCCGCCGGACCCGTTCGTCGGTCTCGGCGTAGGTGGTGCGGGCCAGAGAAAGGTCGGACTCGACCGAAACGATCTCCTGGTCGGGGAACAACCTGACGGCGCGGTCGTACAGGGTGGAGAGAAGGAGGGGGAAGTCGTCCATCATGTGCGGCATGGGCAATTAGGCTACCGCGGAGAAGGGTGCCGGCGTAACAGCCCGAGGCCGCCCGGCACGGGCATATCATCTGATCCCAGGTGGGCCGGGCCAACGCCCCGCCGCCCTCGAATAGATCGGATCAGCCTCCCACGTCGAGGTCAAGGGTCGACAACCACTCGCGGGTGACCTGATGGAGGAATCGCAGCTTTCCCCGACTGGCCATCGCGATCATCCCCGCCTCGATCAGCCGTCGCCGGTAGTGCTGCGCGTAGTTGGGGGAGCGGCCCAGCCTGCGGGCGATGTCGCCAATGGAGGATGGCTCCTCGTCAACCGCCATGGCTGCCAGAAAGGAGCGGTCCATCTGAGATAGTCCGGCCCATATCGGTTTGACGATCTGTTCGAGCTCGGCCCATTCCGCCTCGTGGGTCGCCTCCCGGGCATGCTCAACACCGATCCGGGACGCCTGCCCCGCCTCGAACGCCGCCTCCCAGCCGTGGTAACCGAGAAGTTGGATGGTGAAGGGGTGTCCCCGGGATGCCCTCACCATTGTTTGCAGGGCCTCGTCCTCGATTGCCACCCCCGCATCGGTTATGGGTCGGTGAAGGGCCTTTTCCGTGTCGGAGGGTTCCAGCGGCCGAAGGCGGATGCGGGCGCAGCGCTGGAAGAACATCATGCCGCGATCGCTCAACACTGTCGTTTCGATCTCGGGCAACGCCGCACCGACGAAGGCCATCGGCAACAGCTCACGTCGAGTGATGTGTTGCACCGCCACGGCCAGTTCCCTGGCGTCAGGTAATTGCAGGCCCTGCAGTTCGTCCACCGTCAGCAATAGCCCGGTCCGGGTTGGCGCCAGCCGTTCAGCCAGGGCGGTAAGCGCGCCGCGCAGATCCACTTGGATCCCGCTCTGGACAACGAGACGTTCCTCCCATGAGATCCCGAAACCTACAGCCTGTACGGACGAAATGCGTCGTGCCGGCCTGCCGGCATCCACCTCGTACAAATGCTCCAGGGCAGCTGCTCTGACTCTCGATGGCAGATCGGATATCGAGGCGGACACCGAGATGGCGCGCCAACCGAGAGAGAGCGCTGCGTCCTCGGCTTCGTTCAAGAGTACGGTCTTACCGGATCCGCGTGGTCCCGTAACCAACAACGTATAGTCAGGATGGCTCGGCCCGTCGGCAAAGGCGCGGGAGAACCGCGCCACCTCCCGGTCCCGGCCCGCCAAGAGGGGTGGCGATGTTCCGAACGTCGGAAGAAAAGGGTTCTTCAGAGACATGAGGGTCGTCCTGACCTTGTCTGGATCCGGATTCTGGCTCACTTTCTCACTTTCTCTCACTTTTTCTCGCCCACCATTTTGAAAGCGGCCGAAGCAACGCACTAACTGGTTCCGGTCAGTGGTATTGCCCCATAGGAACTCCGACGGCGGCTATGACCCGTAGCTCCCGTTCGAGCAGAGCCGAATGCCCCAGGTGTCGACGAAGTTGCTGTTCCGCTCCGGTGATCGGGTAGAGATTCTGCGGCGCTCGGGACTCCCGGTGAGGTTGGCTGGCAAAACGGGAAAGACAGGAACTCACATAAGAGGCGCGGATGGCGGCGTCTGGTGCGGGACGGGTACCGGGCAGCTCCATCCGCACGATCCCCGACCAGGGATGGGCTCTTGGGCCGGGTAATCGCAGGTACCAGGACCACCGGCTGCCGCCCGGGCCACTGGCGAGATGAAAGATGGGGGTTCGCTGCCGGTCACCGAGGTTGCCCACCACCCCTCGCAGCGGTTCGGGCAAATATATCTTGTGATGGGTCTTGACGTAACCCACACCATGCCGGTAGTTGCGCCCCCGAAGAGGACCGTCGAACACCACCAGACTCCCGGTAACCGAACGAGCCACATTGACCTCCACTTCATTGCGGAGTCGGTGAATGGCGAGGTAGATGGCCTCCGGCGTCTCGTCCTCGGCGGGCATCAATTGATAGGTCGCCAGGCGAGTGGTGATCGATTGGGCGGGGGAAGCTGCCGGGGCGATCAGTGCCCGGGCAACCCGAATCCCTTCGACTGCCGCGCCCTGAGGGTGGCATATCGCAGCCCCGGCGGCCACCGACGCACACACGGCGGGCAGGGAAACCCCCTGGTGGTGAATCCAGATCCGGGCGTCGATGCGTTGAATTCCGTCAATGAATGTGATCTCTTCGGGGATGATCTCGGGCGCGGTGTCAATCGGGGTCCATTCGGCGAGTTCCCGCTCGGCGGTCAAATCCACCTGATCTTCGGTGTCCTCGACCGTGGCTGAGCTGATTGACGCTCCGTATTGCGGCGCCCACGACTCGACGCTGAATCGCATCACAGGTCGATCCTCTGGACGGTTGCCACCCCGCCGGTCTTGGTCAGTTCCAGCCGCACCGGCATGCGGTCGGCGAGTTCCCGGATGTGGGTGACAACTCCAACCAGCCTCCCGCCGGCTCCCAACTCCTCCACCGCGGTTGCCACCGTCTCCAGGGTGTGCCGGTCAAGTGTTCCGAATCCTTCGTCCAGGAAGATCGACTCCATGACCGACACTGTCCCGGTCGAGAGGTCGGCCGTGGTGTCGGCCAGAGCCAACGACAACGACAGGGAGGCCAGAAAAGTCTCACCGCCCGACAGGGTTCGGGCGGGACGCAATTCGTCGGCGTTGGTGTGGTCTCGCACATAGAATTCCCGGCGGTGGACTTCCAGCGAGTACTGCCCATTGGACAGTTCGTACAAGCTCTCGGTGGCCCGTTCGACCAGTTGATCGAGGGCTGCTTCCATAAGCCAGCTTTCAAACCCGTCGGCCCGTAGCAACGCTCCCAGCTTTCTGGCAACTTGGGCCTGTTCAGTCAACTTTTCAATCCGTTTTTTCAGGTCCTTGAGGTCCTCCCGGTCTCGGTCGAACCGCTCCTTTTGAGTCTTGGCGGCAGCCAATGCCTCGGCTAGCCCAATTCCCAGTTCCGAAACGTCTGCGCGGGAATCGGTGGGACCGAGCAGCTCCTCACACAGAACCCTGAGACGGCCCATCACTGCGGCTCGTTGATCTTCCCGGTTGGTCAGCTGCTCAACAGCCGCTCCCCGTCTCCCCTCGGCCGACTCTCTCTGCTGGTTGGCCCAATCGGCCAGGGATGTCCAAGCGGCCAGAAGGTCAGAGGGGTCCACCGGAGGGGGTCGGTACCTCGCCACCCGATCGCGAGCATCATTGAGCGCTGCGGCGACCACACGGCGCTGTTCAGCCAGTTCGTTCAAGCGGGCGGCGGTGCTTTCGGCGCGGGCTTCCACATCCTGAAGTTGGGAATCCGCCGCTTGGAGTTGTTGACGTAAACGTTTGGCCTCTTCTATTTGGGCCAACAGTTGGCTCTCACTTGGCAAAGTCGCCACCTCCTCCCCCAATTCGGCGAGCTGCTGGGAGAGAGCGTCCCTTTTGGCATCCAGTCGGGTCGCCTGCTCGAAGCTGATCCGGCGGGTTTGGATAGCCGCGGAGTAGGTGGGGGACTCTCGGTGTTCCCGGGCGGCGGCTTCAGCCTGCCCAATGGCCTCTCCGGCCACCCGGACGCCCTCCGCCAGCCGGGTGGCTTCTTCTCGGAGGCCGTTGAGTTGCTCATAAGAGGGGATGGAAGCGATCTCGGATCGATACCGATGCACAGATCGAAGGGCCGCATCGGCCTGGGCCGTCCGCCCTTTCAACTCGGTGTTGGCTTCTTTGCAGGCCTCTTGGGCCTGCGAGCAAAAAGCCTCAGCCAAACGCTTGTCTTCCTCTGCCCGGCGAAGGTCAGCATCATCGAAGGTGTGGACCGGAGGCTTGCCCACCTCCTGCAGACAAAGAGGGCAGTCCTGCCCCACTTCCAGCAGATCGAGATGTCCCAGGACTCCGGCGCGTCTTCGAAGCTCTTCCAGCCGCGCCGAAGCTCCTTCGGCAGCTGACACGGCCGATCGGAGGGCCTTGCGAAGGGGTGGTATGGCCTCCTCGGCGGCTTGAACGCAGCCCTGGGCGGTCTCCAATTCTTTGACCGCGGCCCGGTAATGGCCGTGCGACGACTCCCATGCATCCACCTGGATGACAGTCGCCGAAGCGTCGCGGGCTGCTCGGGCCTGGGCCTCGGCCTGGCGGGCCTGCTCCACCTTTACCTGAAGCTCTTCTTGGATCTGCTCCAGCCGAGCGGCTTCTACCGAGGCGGCCTGGTGCCGGACGGCCGCCTGGTGGTGTTTGGGGACAACCCGGTCGTAATCCAGGGTTATTTTCGCCAGGTCACGGTGTTTTCTCATTTGCAGTTCCACAGCCACCAGATCGGGACCGGCGGCCACAGCCTGTTCGGCCCTTCGCCGCCGGGCCGCTTGCTCCCATCTGAGTTTGTCGGCCTCGGCCTTAGCCGCGGAGGCGGACGTGATCTGTTCGGCAAAGGCCTCCAGGTCGGCGGGGACCGAGATCTTGCTCAGACCATCGATCTGGGCATCAAGCGACTGGAGGTCAGATTGGAGTCCCGCCATCTCTCGGTCGAGAGCATCGATCGCCGCCCGATCGTCGTTCAAACGGGAAGTGGCTTGCTCGAGGTTTGCGACGCGGTCCGCCAGCGCGGCCCCTCGTTCATCGTTCAAACGATCGGCTCTGCTGTCATACTCGGGCTGGAGAGCATCGATTTGGTGCACGGCCACCGCACTTTTCTGCCGCGCTCGTTGGCCGATCCGTTGGTACAGCTGCAGGCCGAGCAACTGGACCAGGGTGGCTTGCCGGTCACGGGGCTTGTCGTGGAGAAAGGCGGCGAACTTGCCCTGGGGAAGCACCACCGTCCGATTGAACTGCTCAACTCCCAGGCCCAGGAGCGCTTCAGCCTGTTCCGACATTGCCCGGGCGTCGCCGGCCAGGACTTCGTCGCCGCGTTCCAATCGAGCTTCCTTGGTGGTGGCTCCGCCACCGCGGGTGCGGCGCACAACTCGGATGGCGGTGTAGATCTGATCACTGAGTTCAAACTCGAGAAGCACCCGAGCCTCGGTGCTGGTTTGGTTGATGACCGGCGCCACCAGCCGGTTGTCCTCGTATCGGGCCACCGTGCCGTACAAGGCAAAGGTGATGGCGTCGATGATGGTTGACTTGCCCGACCCGGTGGGGCCGACCAGCGCCATCAGATCGATGTCGGTCAGGTCGATGTCGGTCTGGTCCCGGAACGCTCCGAACCCTTTCATTAACAGTTTCAGGGGTCTCATGATCGCGATTTCGCTGACGGCGCGTGCTGTTCGTCCACCAGTTGGTTGAACAAGTCCCCCACCCGGGGGTCATCAAGGTTGCGGTATTTGAGGTATTGGCCGAACAATTCCTGGGGCGAGTGGTTCCGGTGGTTCACTCGAGATCGCCTCCTGGCCGATTCGGGTGACTCCACCCGGATGTCGACCACGCGGGGGCCGAGCAGCCGGCGCACCGTGGAGGCGAGGTTCGCTCGGCCCGGCCCCTGCACCACCACCTTCAGCCAGGAGCCGTCGGGTGCGTTCATGTCGGCAAGTTCATCGAGGGTGCCGGTCAGGGTCCGAAGCGACCGGCCGGACCGTAATGGCACAGCTCGGACCGTGGCCGGCAGGCCCGGCTCCACAGTAACCACATTCACCTGCTTGGCCTGGTCGACTTCTCCGAAGTCCAGCTGCAGAGGAGATCCGCAGTAGTGGAGCACCGGTCCAAGCCGTTGGGGTCGGTGCAGGTGACCGAGCGCGCCGTAGCTCAGGGTTGCGACCGGAAAGGACTGGGCCATGACGGCATATTCCTCCACCAGGTGGGCCGGTCGTTCCCCGCCGCCCACCTCGCCGCCCAGCACGAAAGTGTGGGCCGTCAGCAGATTGACGGTGTCGTCTCGGAACGAATTGCACAGGGCCGCGATGAGCAGGCGCATCCGTTCGCTGTACTGCTGGGCGTTTTCAAAGGCTTGGTTGCTGATCAGGTCTTTGGCCCTCACGATTCCCCGTTGGGAGACGAAGGGAAGCATCGCCAGACGAATGTCGCTTTGGTCGCTGCCGGCCCGGAGAGCAAGGACGCCGCCTTCATGAGGACGGGTGGGTTCGGCAACCACGTGCACCTGGCCCAACCGCAAGAGGGGAGCCACCGCCTGAAGTCGCCGCGGGTGGTCGTGATTGCCGGCGATCACCGCCACCTGCGTCCCGGTGTGGGCCAGGTTCACCAAGGCCCGATACACGATTTGCTCCGCTTCGGCGCTGGGCGCCGAGGAGTCGAACAGATCCCCGGCGACGATGGTCAGATCTACCTGCTCCTGTTCCGCTATTTGGGCGATCTCCGCCAACACCGCCCCGTGTTCCTCGGCTCGGGAGTTGCCCCGGATCGCCTTGCCGACATGCCAGTCTGAAGTGTGGAGCAGCTTCATTCGGGCAGTCTCAAGTCAGACCGGCCCATATGTCTTCCGGCTGGCCGGCTGCATCGTCCGGCCCCCTGCCCAGATCGGCCTCGGCGCTGCGAGTAGCCCACGCCGGGAACGGGAACTCAAGGAGCACCGGCACGGGGAGACGGGGTTGGGAGACGAACATGGCGCCCGGTTTGAGGATCGTGGCCCGCTGCCGCTGGGCGGAGGGAAGGAACCCGTACTGCTCCCGCCCGGCTTCGGCGGTGTCCAGTCGACCGACCACCCGCACTGCCGAGTTGGAAACAATTCGCCGTTCCACTTCGCTGGCGGTTTGCTGGGCGCCGATCAGGATTATCCCCAGGCTGCGACCTCTTTCGGCCACATCCAACAGAATCTCCTTGATGGGACTTGACGACGACCGAGGAGCGTATTTGTTCAACTCGTCAAGCACCACGAATTGCAGCGGTTCGGCGGTGCCCGATTCTTCCTTGGTCCGGAAAGCCTGGCGCAGGACCACCCCCACCACGAACCGCTTCGCTCGATCATGGAGGAGATGAAGGTCCACGACCGTGACCTGCTGGGAATCAAGGTCAATCGCGTGCGTCTCGGCGTCGGCCAGATCGGCCCTGACCAGATGCTCAACGTGGCGGCGGGCTGATGCCAGCCGGCGCACGAATGCGTTGATCGTCCCGGTGGCCACCGAACGCCCCGTCCAGCGTGAGTCCGGCCGGATATCTGGATCTTCGGGAAGAAGCTGGTCACAGACAATGTCCACCAGTTGGGAGAAGGTGCGGGCTGTCCGACCCTCGATGCGAACCGCCCCGTCGGAAATATCGGCCCCTTTGGCATAGCGTTCCAGCTGGTCGGTGACGGCCTGTACCACGATCGTGTATTGCTGTCGCTCGTCCTCGGCGTCGGCAAACAGGAATGGCAGGAGTCGTTGCCTGCAGAATTGCGTCACCGTCCAATACAAGGGGCGAACACCAGTAGGCCGGGCGCCGGTGTGAGGTGTCCCATTGGGATCTCCTCTCCGGGGGGGAGCGATGATCCCAATCGACCGGAAGGGATGAGGCTCCAAGCCCAGAATCCCGTAGAGATCTCGCTGTTCTTCCTCCAACCGGTTGTTGGGATAATCGAGAAAGAGCAGATCTTCTCCCTTGACATTGAAGATAAGACCTTTGGTATTGGCCGCAGCCGCCCCCAGCACCCCGGAATTGAAGAGCGAGTAGAGCAGGAATGTGGCGTAACTGGTCTTGGTGGCGACCCCCGAGATCCCCGAGATGTTGACATGGGCGCCCTTGGTGCCGTCCAGGAAGTCCAGGTCGAGGGTGACCGGCTGCCGACTGTCCCGGGTCAGGCCGGCGGGCAACTTGCGTTCGACTTCGGTCATGTCAAGCGCCGCATCCCGCTCGGCGCCCACCACTCGGCGAACCTCGGCGCCCGGCAAGGGAGGAACAAATGTCTCCGGCACCACCCTGGTGACCTGAACCTCCGCCGCCTCCGACACCACGGCCGGCAGCCGCCCTTCGGCGATCAGGAACACGTCGGAGTCGAACTGTGCTCCTTCATGACGGGCCCGTACCTTGCCGACCACTCCGTAGATGGAGATGGTGTCTCCGTTGGGCAGAACCCGATCAACCGCCACGATGTCGTCCAGTTGCAGGTGTTGTTCTTTGCCCACCGCCACCCAAAAGACCAGAGGGGTCGACTCGTCGGTGCCGAGCACCCTTCCTACCGATTCCATTTCGACCATCCGGACACCTTCAATCAATCTTGTGGCAACACCGCCAGAATACCGATGGTCTGTGACACTGGCCGAGGGGCCACTCGGAGTGTGCTGAAAAAGGCCCGATGCCAGAGCCAAGTGCGGGAACAGAAACCCAGGTCGAGGTTGTGAGGAACCATCCCATCACCATCTTTTTCAGCATGCTCCCCGAGTAGCAAGAGGCGGCGGCGGGCGATCCGCCCCGGGATCATCAGGGACCCAGCGCAGTTACGGGTACCACTCGCACGCCATCGCCACGGGTATAGCCATAGCCGGTAGCTGTGATAACTGCCAGCGTGGGCCGGTACCCCCCGGGGCCATCAGGCAAATTGTCGGCAAGACGGAGCAAAGACCGAGCCCCCGCTTCGATTGCATCGGCGCCGCCGAGCTTGATCGCCGCAACAATCCGGCGCCCGTCAGGGCACTCGACAACTGCATCGGCCTCCTGGCCAGAGGCATCGCGCAGATGCATTACCCGTCCCGCCAGCGGCTGAGAAAGCACCCGGAGGTCACGTACGACCAGAGATTCGAACAACAGCCCGAGGGTCGAAGGGTCGGCCATCAACCGACTTGGGTCGGCGCCCAGGGCCGCGGCGGCCAGAGAGGGATCGGCGAGGTGCAGCTTCGGTGATTTGCGAAGCGCCGATCTGGAGCGCAGGCGCACCGACCAAGCCGGTTGTTCCTCCAGCACGAACAGGCGACGCAGTGCCTGCAGATATTGGCGCACGCTGTGGCGGTGCAAAGGCTCGGGCTCGACATCCGCGGCCACGGTCGAGATGTTCGCCTCGGTGGACGTGTTGCGCGCCAACGACCGCAGTAGCCTTTCCACTCCTCCCGGATCAAAGGACGGCGTTCTATCAAGGCGACGAACATCAGTACGAGAGATCTCTCCCAGGTAATCACGCAGATTCTGCTGAATCTCCGAGGTCGGCAAACCCCTTAACCCGGGCCACCCCCCTCGGCAGATCATCTCCGCCACATCTCGTAGCCCTGCCTCGCTTCGTCCCGTGCTGCATTCATCACCTTGCAGCAATCCGGCCACTGACGCTCCACCCCCCGAGTGCCCCGACTCGAACAGAGACATGGGACGCATTCGGATGCGGCGCACCCGGCCCGCTCCCGTGTGACGTGTGACATCATCGGCGGGTTGCGCCGAGCCGGCCAGAATGAACAGTCCTCGCCCGACTGTGGCGTCACACGCGTGACGAATGTGATTCCAAACCGACGGCAACACCTGCCACTCGTCGATCAGTCGGGGCAACGGGCCTTCCAAGAGCGCGGTCGGTTCTATATCTCCGATAATCCGGGCCTCGGGCTGGATATCGAGCCGCACCGCGCTTCGCGCAAAACGAAGGCCCGTCCAAGTCTTCCCGCAGGCTCTGGGCCCATCAAGCACCACCCAGCCCGCGGCGCCCAGGCCCCGGCGAATCTCACTGTCCACCACTCTGGGCAGATAGCCTTCAGGTTTTAGGTTTTCCTCGCCGGGTTGGATGGCTTCTCTGACGACCATTTTCTTAGACTCCGCGCTTGATCAAACATGGCTTATATACAGAATGACAACCCGATGTTATACAGTTTGTGATGTTGACGATGTACAAATTGACAGAATCGGATGGGGAAACAGCAGATTGAGACGTGGGTGTCGATCAATACATGATCAGGTTCGTGGGGACCAGCCGTTGCTCGACCGGGTCAACCGCCAAGCCCAGGCCCTCCAGGGTGTAGGCGCCCAACAGGGGAGGAGAGCCGTCCTCGCCGAATACCACGATCGTGACCACCTTCTCGCCATTGATGGCTACCCAGGCCTGTCCGTAGTCCATGTCAACCCGACGCCCGTCGGCCAGCAGAAATCGGCGCTGTCCCACCGATGCGATCCCCAACTCTCGTAACAACCAACCAGGCAAGGTGGTGTAGGCGGCGCCGGTGTCGACGATGGCATCAAGTTCCCTGGACGGCCCACCGCTCATGTCGGAGATACGGACGGGCCAACTGAATGTCCCCATGCCTGATGATCCTACCCGATCGGAGAATCAAGGGGAGTTGGGCTTCGGGAAACCTTGCGGATACAGGTCGGCAAATCGCGAACCGGGTGAATCCACTGCCCGGCGGAGATTGTTCGACCTGCGTTAGGGCCGCTGCCTTCTGCCGGTTAGATTCCAGAGGCAACCATGAATTCTCCCGAAATGAACCTGGCCGCCCGGGGCGCCGACACCATCTTGCCGCCGGGGCGTTTGAACGAATTGCTGGCAAGTGGGCGTGGACTCCGAGTCAAACTGGGTCTCGATCCCACCGCTCCCATGGTCACCCTCGGCTGGGCGGTGGTGCTGCGCAAACTCCGGCACTTTCAAGAGCTGGGGCACACCGCGGTGCTGATCGTGGGCGACTTCACTGCCCGGGTGGGAGACCCGAGCGGCAAGAGTCAGACCCGCCAACGTCTCACCGCCGAGGAAGTCCGATCCCACGCCGAGCCGCTCCTCGATCAGTTCCGGCGGGTGCTTCTGCCCCAGCCGCTGGAAATCCGATGGAACTCCGAATGGCTTGAGTCTTTGGATATGACCGAGATCCTCGAACTCACCTCCACGGTGACCGTGGCCCAGATGCTGGAACGCTCCGATTTCGCCAAGCGCTATTCGGATGGAACCCCCATCTCCATCATGGAGTTTCTGTATCCGCTGCTGCAGGGCTATGACTCGGTGGCGGTGGAGGCCGATGTGGAGTTGGGGGGGTCGGATCAATTGTGGAACCTGATGATGGGTCGGATCATCCAATCCCGCTATGGACAGGACCCTCAGGTGGCTTTGACCATGCCCCTTCTGACCGGCACCGACGGGCGCCACAAGATGTCCCAATCACTGGGCAACTACATCGGGGTGAGCGAACCGGCTTCTGAAATGTTCGGCAAAACCATGTCCATCCCCGATCAGTTGATGGGGGAGTGGTTCCGGCTGGCCGCCGATCTGCCCTCGGCCGAGGTGGAGGAACTGACCGAGCAGATTGCCGGGGGGACCCTCCATCCGGGGCAAGCCAAACGGCTGCTGGGCAAACGGATCGTCGCCATCTACCGGGGGGAGGACGAAGCAACCAAGGCCGAAGCCGACTTCGACCGCCGGTTCAAATACCGGGAAATCCCCCAGGATGTTCCCCCGTTTTCGCTTCCGGCCGGCGATCCGGTGTATCTGCCTGGGTTGCTGCGATCGGCCCAACTTGCCCCCTCCGCCAGCCAGGCCCGGCGGCTGATCGATGCCGGAGCGGTGCGGGTCAACGGTGAACCGGTGCGGGGCTACGAGGTCGGCCGGGAGAGGTTGGCAAAAAAGGTTCTGACGGTGGGGAAGCGCCGGGGGGTTTTCCTCCGCAATTGATTTGGATTCGGTTGTCGGGGGCGTCTACCATACGTAGGCCCGGCAACTGTCGGGAGAGCCCACGGGCTTCTTGACAACTGAATAGTGTGCCAAAAGCCGGTATGCGCCGATCCTCTCCTGTGGGTTTCACGCCCTCGGGGGTCGGGGTCGGTAGCATCCAGAGCTCGAGTCGCCTTTTGGTGACTCGGGACCCTAACTACGGATGCAAACTCAAAATAAATGACACAAACCGAGCGGTGCGAACCGCTCCCAAAAGTGTTCGTTGGAGAGTTTGATCCTGGCTCAGGACGAACGCTGGCGGCGTGCCTAATGCATGCAAGTCGAGCGACGCACACTTCGGTGTGACGGAGCGGCGAACGGGTGAGTAACACGTGAGCAACCTGCCCTGAAGACCGGAATAGCCCGGGGAAACCCGGTGTAATGCCGGATACACTCCCGATACCGCATGGTATGGGAGAAAACGCTTTAGTGCTTCAGGATGGGCTCACGGCCTATCAGCTAGTTGGTGAGGTAACGGCTCACCAAGGCGACGACGGGTAGCTGGTCTGAGAGGACGATCAGCCACACTGGGACTGAGACACGGCCCAGACTCCTACGGGAGGCAGCAGCAGGGAATATTGCGCAATGGGCGAAAGCCTGACGCAGCGACGCCGCGTGGGGGATGAAGGCCTTCGGGTTGTAAACCCCTTTCAGGAGGGAAGAAATTGACAGTACCTCCAAAAGAAGCCCCGGCCAACTACGTGCCAGCAGCCGCGGTAAGACGTAGGGGGCGAGCGTTGTCCGGAATCATTGGGCGTAAAGGGCTCGTAGGCGGCTCGGTAAGTCGATCGTGAAATCCCGGAGCTCAACTCCGGAACTGCGTTCGATACTGCCGTGGCTAGAGTCAGGTAGAGGAGAGTAGAATTCCCGGTGTAGCGGTGGAATGCGCAGATATCGGGAGGAATACCATTTAGCGAAGGCGGCTCTCTGGGCCTGAACTGACGCTGAGGAGCGAAAGCGTGGGTAGCAAACAGGATTAGATACCCTGGTAGTCCACGCCGTAAACGTTGGGCACTAGGCGTGGTGGCCTGATCAAGGGCTGCTGTGCCGACGCTAACGCATTAAGTGCCCCGCCTGGGGAGTACGGCCGCAAGGCTAAAACTCAAAGGAATTGACGGGTCCCCGCACAAGCGGCGGAGCATGCGGCTTAATTCGATGCAACCCGAAGAACCTTACCTAGGTTTGACATTATGGGAAAAGCCATGGAAACATGGTGTGCGGGAGCGTCCATAACAGGTGGTGCATGGCTGTCGTCAGCTCGTGTCGTGAGATGTTGGGTTAAGTCCCGCAACGAGCGCAACCCTCGTTCTATGTTGCCAGCGGGTAATGCCGGGGACTCATAGGAGACCGCCGGGGACAACTCGGAGGAAGGTGAGGATGACGTCAAGTCAGCATGCCCCTTACACCTAGGGCTGCACGCATGCTACAATGGTCGGTACAACGGGCAGCGATCCCGCGAGGGTGAGCGAATCCCTTAAAGCCGGCCCCAGTTCGGATTGGAGTCTGCAACTCGACTCCATGAAGCCGGAGTCGCTAGTAATCGCGGATCAGCAAAGCCGCGGTGAATACGTTCTCGGGGATTGTACACACCGCCCGTCACGTCACGAAAGTCGGCAACGCCCGTAGTCAGTGGCCTAACCCGCAAGGGAAGGAGCTGCCGAAGGTGGGGTCGGTGATTGGGACGAAGTCGTAACAAGGTAGCCGTACGGGAACGTGCGGCTGGATCACCTCCTTTCTAAGGAGCATATTTGCTCTACTTGATCACCGGTTACTCGGGCCGTCGCAAGGCGGCTCGGGCGCACTATTCAGTCGTGAGGGAGTCCCGACGCGCCGCATGGCGCGGGGTTCACCTTCATAGGCACCTTGAAAGTTTCATAACAAGCAAATTGTCTTGGATTCTCTGTCCAAGCTACCAAGGGTCAACGGTGGATGCCTTGGCGCCAGGAGCCGACGAAGGACGTGGCAGGCTGCGATAAGCCCCGGCGAGCTGTCAAGCAAGCTTCGACCCGGGGATGTCCGAATGGGGAAACCTGGCTGGGGTCATGCCCAGTCACTCCGGTCTGAACACATAGGACCGGTAGAGGGAACCGGCGGAACTGAAACATCTAAGTACTCCGAGGAAGAGAAAGCAATAGCGAATCCCTGAGTAGCGGCGAGCGAAACGGGATCAGCCCAAACCTCCGCAGTGCAAAAGCCCGACGGCGTTGCTGCGGAGGGGTAGTGGGACCCGCTGGACGGTGCGTCGGCACTGTCACAGAGTTACAAAGCAGGCGATCAGCCGAACCCGGATGGAAAGCCGGGCCGCAGACGGTAACAGCCCCGTAGGCGAAGGTCGTCGACCTCTGAGCGGTGTTCCCAAGTATCACGGAGGATATTCCGTGTGAATCTACGAGAACCACCTCGTAAGGCTAATTACTTCCTGGCGACCGATAGTGAACTAGTACCGTGAGGGAAAGGTGAAAAGAACCCCGGTGAGGGGAGTGAAATAGTACCTGAAACCGTTGACCTACAAGCAGTGGGAGGAGTCCTCTTTGGGACTCTGACCGCCTGCCTTTTGAAGAATGAGCCGGCGAGTTAGTGGTATGTGGCAAGGTTAAGGTAGTTGTACCGGAGCCGAAGCGAAAGCGAGTCTGAACAGGGCGATTCAGTCGCATGCCCTAGACCCGAATCCGGGCGAGCTATCCATGGGCAGGGTGAAGCGAAGGTAAGACTTCGTGGAGGCCCGAACCCACCAAGGTTGAAAACTTGGGGGATGACCTGTGGATAGGGGTGAAAGGCCAATCAAGCCCGGTGATAGCTGGTTCTCCCCGAAATAGCTTTAGGGCTAGCGTTGCGCGTTTCGCAGTGGGGGTAGAGCACTGATTGAACTAGGGGGCCCACAAGCCTGCCAAACTCAGTCAAACTCCGAATCTCATTGCGTGAGAGCGTGGCAGTCAGTCTACGTGGGATGAGCTTCGTGGACGCGAGGGAAACAGCCCAGATCGCCAGCTAAGGTCCCTAAGTCTGAGCTAAGTGGGAAACGATGTGGAGTTGCACAAACAGCCAGGAGGTTGGCTTAGAAGCAGCCATCCTTTAAAGAATGCGTAACAGCTCACTGGTCTAGTGGCGCTGCGCGGAAAATGTAACGGGGCTAAAGCTCAGCACCGAAGCTGCGAGATTCCGTCCGTTGGGCGGGATCGGTAGGGGAGCGTCGTGTTAACAGAGAAGCGTCGCCGTGAGGAGGCGTGGAGATGACACGAGTGAGAATGCCGGTATGAGTAGCGAAAGAAGAGTGAGAATCTCTTCCGCCGAATGTCCAAGGGTTCCTGGGGAAGGTTCGTCCGCCCAGGGTTAGTCGGGACCTAAGGCGAGGCCGCCAGGCGTAGTCGATGGACAACGGGTTGATATTCCCGTACCGCTCTGTGCGCGCCCGACCAAAGTCGGTCTTGCTAAGACCTCATCTTCGGATGTGGTCGACCCAGGTCGATGGAGGTCAGCAATGGGGTGACGTGGAAGGGTAAGCGGACCCGGGCGATGGTTGTTCCCGGGGTAAACGTGTAGGGTGTGGCCCAGGTAAATCCGGGCCACTAAAAAAGCCCGAGGCGTGACGCCGATCCGATCTAGGAGAAGCCGCTGAACGCCCATGCCACCAAGAAAAACCTCTAGCGAGTGCACAGGGTGCCCGTACCCCAAACCGACACAGGTGGACAGGTAGAGAATACCAAGGCGAGCGAGTTAACCCTGGTTAAGGAATTCGGCAAATTAGCTCCGTAACTTCGGGAGAAGGAGCGCCCCGGTAAAGTGTAGGAGTTCGCCTCCGAAGCTTGAGGGGGCCGCAGTGACCAGGCCCAAACGACTGCTTACTAAAAGCACAGCAGCGTGCAAAGTCGCAAGACGACGTATACGCTGTGACGCCTGCCCGGTGCCGGAAGGTTAAGAGGAGGTGTTAGCCCTCGGGCGAAGCTCTGAATTGAAGCCCCGGTAAACGGCGGCCGTAACTATAACGGTCCTAAGGTAGCGAAATTCCTTGTCGGGTAAGTTCCGACCTGCACGAATGGCGCAACGATTTGGGCACTGTCTCAACCAGGGACTCGGCGAAATTGCAATGTGAGTAAAGATGCTCACTACCTGCGGCAGGACGGTAAGACCCCGGAACCTTTACTGTAGCTTGGCATTGAAGTCTGGCGTGTAATGTGCAGGATAGGTGGGAGACAGGGAAGCCGAGGCGCAAGCCTCGGTGGAGTCAACCTTGGAATACCACCCTTTGTACGACGGGCTTCTAACCCGGGTCCGTAATCCGGATCGGGAACAGTGTCTGGCGGTCAGTTTCACTGGGGCGGTGGCCTCCTAAAGAGTAACGGAGGCGCCCAAAGGTTCCCTCAGTCTGGTCGGCAATCAGACGACGAGTGTAAAGGCACAAGGGAGCTTGACTGTGAGACCTACAAGTCAAACAGGGACGAAAGTCGGGCTTAGTGATCCCATGGTGGCACGTGGGTGCGCCATGGCTCATCGGCTAAAAGGTACTCCGGGGATAACAGGCTAATCACGCCCAAGAGTCCATATCGACGGCGTGGTTTGGCACCTCGATGTCGGCTCGTCGCATCCTGGGGCTGGAGCAGGTCCCAAGGGTCGGGCTGTTCGCCCGTTAAAGCGGCACGCGAGCTGGGTTTAGAACGTCGTGAGACAGTTCGGTCCCTATCCGCCGCAGGCGCAGGAGACTTGAGGGGAGCTGTCCCTAGTACGAGAGGACCGGGATGGACGTACCTCTGGTGTGCCAGTTGTTCTGCCAAGAGCACGGCTGGTTAGCTACGTACGGACGGGATAAGCGCTGAAGGCATCTAAGTGCGAAGCCCACCCCAAGATGAGGTCTCCCACGGTTTAAAACCCGGTAAGGCCCCTGGCAGAACACCAGGTTGATAGGCCGGAGGTGTAAGCGCAGCAATGTGTTGAGCCGACCGGTACTAATAGGCCGAGGGCTTGGACAGAGAATCCTGGGCGATTTGCTTGTTATGAGTTTGGTTGTCCGGTGGCGATAGCGTTGGGGAACCACCCGTTCCCATTCCGAACACGGAAGTGAAACCTGACAGCGCCGATGGTACTTGGGTTGCAAAACCCCGGGAGAGTAGGTCACTGCCGGACAACCCCTTTCAAGGCCGCCTGAGCGCGGTTTCCACGGACGATTGCCTGCACTGCCTAAAATCATTCCCGGTTCAATTTGTGGCTGGTGTGAAATAGTTCTTTCATGATGTTCGGAATACGGCGATTGTGAGGGCCCGTCTTGCCGGGCTTTTGGCCGTCCTGCAAATTGCCGCCATCGGCTGGGTGCCCCAAGCGGCGGCCGCCGACTCCGGGGAGAAGATCCCGGTTGTCGCAAATCCAGCCTGTCATGAACCTCTGATATCGGCCACATGGGCGGCTGACCGCTTCTCCGATGTGGCCCGCACCAATGCTCATGCGGCTGACATCGCCTGCATAGCTCAACATGGGATCACCACCGGCGTGGGAGATGGAAGCTATTACGCCCCGTCCGTGCCGGTGCTCCGGTGGCAGATGGCCCTGTTCATGTCCCGCGCCGTCCACAAAGCCGGGGTAGAACTCCCAGATCCCTCCGCGCCCTTCCCCGACCTTGCTGAACTCAGCACCGCCGAGACCGAGGGGGTGATGGCTGCGGTCGCCCTGGGGATTATGCCAGCCATCGAGCCCTCCCTATTTGTTCCCGATGCGCCGGTGCCCAGGGCCGACATGGCCCTCTTCTTGGCAAGAATGCTGGATCTCACCACCACCGAAGCTTCACCAGTTCTTCTCCGGATCGGACCGGCTGCCCAGGTGGTTCTGAGTCGCGCAGATGGCGAGACTGTGACCACCTCCCACCCGTTTGTGGACGTGGAAGACAGGGTCGAGGAAGCTGACCAACAGGCGATCGCGGCCCTCTACGTGCTGGGTGTCGCCCGCGGCACCTCTCAGGACACCTTTTCGCCCGATCGGTTGGTCACCCGGGCCCAGATGGCGTCCTTCATTGTCAGAGCCTTGGGGTACACCTCCCTTCGCCCTTCGGCAGCAGCAGAAGCCCCCGAACCGATGCCGGCGGGCGCCCAACGGTTGGCTGAGGCATTCCAAACCGTGGTCGCCAGACGGCAGGCCCCTCCCAACACCTGCCTGGTCGGCTTTCTCAATGACCATGTGGTATTCGAGCACCTGCCCGACCGTCCCCTCCTTCCCGCATCGCTGATGAAGGTGGTCACCGCCGCGGTGTTCTTGGAGCAGGTGGGTCCCGACCACCGTTTCACCACTGAGGTATTTGTCGACCGCGCCGTCGGGGAGGCAGTTGAGAACGGAGTTTTGGAAGGGGATCTCTACCTGGTGGGCGGCGGTGATCCTGTGCTTTCCACGCCCCGTTACATCGGCCGTTACAACCCGCCCCGATCCCACACCGACATCACCATACTCGCCGACACGGTGGCTGCCTCGCTCACCGACTTGGGGGTCAGGATTATTGAAGGAGCGGTCATCGCGGATGAGTCTCACTATCCCGAGCAGGAGCGTCATTATGGCGACAAGCGCCTCACCCCCGATGGCGAACCAATCTGGAAATCGTCCTATGTCACCACCAACCAGGCCGGTCCCCTTTCGGCGCTGCTCCTCAATGACGGTTTCACCTCATATTGGGGACATCGCCACTCCTTTGGCCGGGCAGCCGACCCGGCTCTGCACGCCGCCAGAGTGTTTGACGATCTACTGGAGGCGCGTGGGTTCATCATTCGGCGGTCCAGCGGAAAGGGAAAGGCTCCCTCCCAACCAGAGCGCATCTCTGTGGGGACGGTGCTTTCGCCCCCCGCCCATGAAATCATCGCCCGGATGTTGCGTTATTCCGATAACACCACCGCCGAGATGCTGTTGAAAGAGATAGGGCGACTCTCCGGGCTGGGATCGAGTTGGTATCAGTCCACCAAGGCGTCCAACGAGATCTTGTTGAAACTGATGGACATGCCGGTGGACACCACCGCCGGGATTCAGGTGGCTGACGGGTCGGGTTTGTCATACAGCAACCGATTGACTTGTCGGACAGTCGCCGAGCTGCTGCGCCGGGCCGGACCGGGGTCGGCGCTGGTGGAGGGATTGGCAGTAAGCGGTGAGAGCGGAACTTTGCAATACTGCTCACCCGGGTACCTCCCGGCGGGGGCCACCCGGCCGGATGGAAGGCAAGTCAGAGGTAAAACCGGAACATTGAACGATTCCATGGCCCTGGCCGGAATAGCCGTCGCCCCCAATGGTGACGTCATCACCTTCGCCATGATCGCGCACCACCCGCTGATCTCGGTGACCCTGGGATATTGCAACGTTCTCCGAAGAGCGGTGATGGGAGCGGCGATCGGTCACCCCTACCGGTAAGCCGGTGGCCCTTTCGACTTCTTGGAGGGTCGACCAACCGGGTGCGTGAGATGCGTACCATTGGGGCCATGCCTTCTTTTCTCTTACGCAGCCGGCGGCGCATGGTTGTCTCGGTTCTGGCGATGGCCATCCTGTTTTCTGCTCCCGCCGGCGCCCAGGAGGCGCCCGCCCAACCCGCCGACGTGCAACCCATCTCGGTTGTTCAAACCCAAAGTGTTCTGACCGCCCGCTCAGCCGCCGGGATTATGGCCGACGCCCTGCAATTGGAGATTCGGGGATGGCAGGGTCTCTTCTCCGACGTTGATGGGGAAAGCGAGCAGGCCGAAGCCATTGAGGCCTTGGCGCTGGCCGGGGTGGTGAAAGGGTTCTTGGACGGAACTTTCCGACCCGACGAGTCAATATCCCGGGGAAGGTTTGCCTCTTGGCTGGCCCGAGGTTTCCTGTCTGGTGGGTTCGTCACCGAACCGGCGCCGTTCGCCGACATTCCCGATGGCGCAACCTACGCCCATGCTGTTCAGCAGCTTTACCAGGCAGGCATCACCTCGGGATGCTCGGCCGATCCACTCAACTTCTGTGGGGAGGACGACCTTACCCGCTGGGAAGCGGAGACTCTGTTGCAAAGAGCACTGGCGCTTCCCTATCTGGTTTCCGACTGTGAAGACCCCGGGCAATGGTTGTTGCTGTGTGATGTGCACGAGTACATCGAAGCTGATTACGTCCTGGATCTCAGCACCGAGGATATGGTTGCGCCAATCGCGGAAGCCGTGGGCCAGATCAGGTTGGAAGTGGGGGAGGAGGGGCCCAGGCGCCCCCAATTTGTGTGTTCGATTCCCGATCCGCTCTTTGAGCCGGCCTGTGAATGGGCTCAGATCGTGCCCGAGGCGCCCCTTTCACAGATAGCCGAATCCGTGGTGCGGGAGGTGGTGAAAGGGCTTGATCCCAACAGCGCCTATCACGATCCAAACGAGTGGCAGGCTATCGAGGAAGCAGGCCGGTATGTGGGAATCGGTGTGCGAGTGGTCACCGTTGACGAGAACTGGCAGCCGGGATGCTCTCCGCTCTCGGAGACCTGCCGCATCCTGGTGATCACCGTGTTCGACGGCGGGCCGGCCCAAAAGGCCGGCATTCAGAGGGGAGACTTCATCGTGGCCGTGGACGGCGAGCCGGTGGATGGAATGACCCTGGCCGGCGCTGCTCAAATCATTCGGGGAGAACTGGACACAGCGGTGGACATCACCATCGTTCGGCATGACATCGAGCACCGCCTGCCTTTGATCCGACAAGAAATCATTGTCCCGTACACCAGCGCGACGGTTCATGCCACCGAGTCGATCGCCTACATTGAACTGACCAGTTTCGGTGCCTATCCGGGTGGGGCGGTGGAGGAATTCCGGGAGCGGCTAACCGAAGTGGGAGATGTGGAACTGCTGATCCTCGACCTGCAAAACAACGGAGGAGGGTCGGTGGACGTCCTGCAGGGGATCGCCGGGTCTTTGGTGGGGGAAGTGCCGGTGATGACCTTCCACACTGTCGAGGAATCCTACGACGTCGACGGCGAAGGGGAGATCCTGTTGGGTGAGGACACTCGCCTGGTGGTGCTGGTGAACGGCTTTTCGGCATCAGCTTCCGAGGTGCTGGCCGGGCTTTTGCATGAGACCGGTAGGGCGACGATCGTTGGGGAGACCACCTACATGAAGAACACCGGACAGAGCCTGTTCGATCTCTTCAATCAAGGCGTCTTCCGAGTCACCACCATCCGTTGGACCACCCCGGGCGGGATAGACATCGGGGAAAGCGGCGTCCCTCTCGACATCGAAATCGAGATTCCCAACACCGACATCCAAGGACTGATGGAATGGGTCAAGTCGACCCTGGACAACCCCCCGGAGGAGTCTCCAGAGGAGACCCCGGAGGCGCCGGAGGAGACCCCCGACCAGTAGCCACAATCGATTTGGGCAGTACGCTCTACACGGCGAAGTGTTGTCTCGCTTTGATGTGGACCCGAGCCCCATGCCCGGTTGTGAGCGAGCAACCCGGGATGACTCAAGAATCAAGCGTGATAGAGGTGCTTGCCCACCAAATCTGTGACTTGAGCCTCGTCGAGTTGGTGCGACGCCAATCCCAGCATCATCCAAGCGGCCACGTCACGATCGCACACCATAACCCAGTCGTTCAATAGGGCAAAGAGGTTGGCGGTTCCCCAGCCCGTGCGTTTGTTCCCGTCAAAGAACGGATGTATTTGTACGATGCTGGCGGCGTAGCATGCCGCCAGTCGGGCGACGTCGTCGGTGTCCTCATAGAACATGATTTGCCTTGGTCTGAAGAGCGCCTGATCCAACAGGCCTTCGCTGCGCAAGCCGAAACGCCCACCATGCTCCTCTATCGCCTGGTCATGGAGATCACACACATCTTCCGCCAGCACCCATACCAGCATGGGCCCTCCCATAGACTCAGCCACCAGAATTGAAGTTAGGCATCAGCGAGGATCTGGAGCAACTCGCGGTCCCTTTCCAAGATCATGGCGATGGCCTGCTTACGCTCTTCTTCGGTCATCGGCACTTCCCGCAGGGGCAGTCGGTTCTCAATCCTGTACTGTCTTTCTTCTTCGGGCGTTCTGCCGTTTAAGTTGATCAAGTCAGAAGTCATCGTTGCCTCCTTGCCCTCAAGGCCGTTGCGTTCTTTGATCGCGGCCTGGTAACCACATTAGCACACCGACGTAGTTAGCAGGCCCCCCATTTACACCCTCCGGATGATCGCCGTCGTCAGGGACTAACCGGGCTTGCGGCCGTGATGGCGTTGGGCGTATTCCTCTGAGATGTGCCCGTCGGCCAGATCGGCGGCCACCGCCTGCGGGTCCCTTTCCAGAGGATCGCCATACCCGCCTCCGCCGCCGGTGTAGCATCGCACTCGGTCGCCGGTCCGAAGGGGCATGCAATTGGCTTTGAGGCGACGGATCTCTTCGGGGCCGCCGGGGTTGATGATCACCTTGGGCGGAGCTCCGTCTTGGCCGCCGAACAGCCCCCAGGCCGGATTTCCCGACCGTTCGAACCAGAGGCTCAACTCGGTGTCGGTGGTCATCTGGTACTCCCGGATGATGCCGTTTCCTCCTCGCCACCGGCCCGCCCCCGCCGAGTCGCGACGATACCCGTATTCGGTGATCCGGGCCGGGAATTTGGATTCGAATACCTCAATCGGCATGTCATGGAAATTGCCCGACAGGGTCCAGATCATTCCGTCCTCCCCGTCACGACCCCGGGACGCTCCCCAGCCTCCCACATGCGGCTCATTGTCCAGGAACAGTTCATCGGTGCGAGGATTGATGCCGGTGAACTGGAATATCATTCCATCTCCGTAGTGGGCGGCGGGCACCGTGTCGGCCAGCACCGGGGAAAGGGCCGCGCAGATCAGATCGATCATCAACCCCAGGGGAGTGAAATAGAACTGGCAGGCCGCCGGAGAGTGGGCGCCCAGGACCGAACCGGGGCGGGTTATGACTTCCAGAGGCCGGAAGGTCCCTCCGTTGACGGGTTGATGGGAGTTGAACAGGTACTTGAACGCCAGGCGGCAGGCCGAGAGGGTCTGCACCGCTCCGCAGTTGATGGGGCCCCGACCGGGTCCGTCCGTTTCCCTCAGATCGAAGATCAGCCGTTCGCCGTCCACCGTGATCCGCACCCCGATCCGGACCGGTTCGTCTCCCACCCCGTCGGAGTCCAAGAAGCCCCGGGCGGTGTAAACGCCGTCGGGAATCGCCCGGACGGCTTCGCGATCTAGTTGTTCGCTTTGGCGGAAAATCTCCTCGGCGGCGGCTTCCACCGTTTCTCGACCGTACCGGTCGAATAGTGCTCCCAGGCGGTGTTCCCCGATGGCGGCCACCGCGAACTGCGCCTGCATGTCACCAATGGCCGAGCGGGGAAATCGGACGTTGCTTCGGACGATCGACCAAATGTCTTTCACCGGCTCGCCCGCTCTCATCACCTGGGTGGGGGGCAGGCGCACACCCTCTTGGAAAACCTCGGTGGAGTCCATCGGCACCCCCGGATCCTTGGCGCCGATATCCAGCCAATGGGCCCGGGAAGCGGCGAAGCCGGCCAGGTCACCGTGGTAGAAGATAGGAGCGAAGATGGTGACGTCGTGCATGTGAGTGCCGGTCAGGTAGGGGTCGTTCATTATCCAGATGTCGCCCTCTTGCCACACCGACCTGCCGAACATCTCCTCGGTGGCCAGAGTGCAGGCCTCCAGGTTGCCCAGGAACAGGGGCACTCCCGAGGATTGTCCCAACACTCGATGGCGGCTGTCGATCAGGGCCACCGCGCAGTCCTTGGATTCGTAGATCACCGGTGTGTAGGCGGAGCGGATGAGGGCCGCGTTCATCTCCTCGGCGGCCATGACAAAGGCGTTGCGGAGGATCTCGATGGTGATGGGATCGGGCCTCACAGCGGCGGTACCTCGATGATCAAACAGCCGTAAGCGTCGATGCCGGCCGATCCCTTGGGGGGGATGACGGTGGTTGCGGTGCTCTCTTCAAGGATTGCCGGGCCGGTGATGGAACAGCCCGGCGCCAGCCTCTCTCGGTTGAACCGATCCGTGGGAAAGGATCCGGAGGTGAACAGAACCGGGGTGGTCTTGGAGGGGTCGTCCGATGTTCTCTTCGGCTGGTAGTTGGCCTGCAGGAGAGGACGGCCCACGTCTCCCAGGGCGGTGAGCCGCAGGGTGACGGTCTCGAGCGACGCCTGGGGATTGGCATGCCCGTAGCGGCCTCGGTAGGTGTCCTCGAATCTTTGGCGAAGGGCGGCGAACCTGGGTTGATCGGAAGGAGAGCCGCCGTTTGGCAGGGTGACGGTCAGGGTGTGCTCCTGTCCCTGGTAGCGCATGTCCAGGCGTTGGATCAGGGAGATCCGATCGGATGCGACGCCCTCGCTCAGCAGACTGGAGACCGCCCGGTTGCCGAGTCGGTCGAATCGGGCCTGCAGGTCGTCGGTGTCCAAATCGGCGAAGTCCCGGAAGTACGCTTCGCTGAAGTCCTGACGTACTGCCGACTGCAACATCCCCCAAGCGGAGAACCCTCCCGGGTCGGGGGGGACGATAACTTCGGAAATGCTCAGTTCCTGGGCCAGGGCAACGGCGTGCATGGGGCCGGCCCCGCCGAAGGCCACCAGACTGAACTCCCGAGGTTCGATTCCTCGTTCCACGGTGAGGGTCCGAATGGCCTGGGACATTTTGGCGTTGATCACTTCGATAATGCCCAGCGCCAGCCGTTCTCCATCCAGATCGAGCCGGGCGCCCAGGTCGCGCAGTGCCGCCTCGGCGGCCCGGGTGTCCAGCGTCAGGTTTCCGCCCAAAAAATAATCGGGGTCGATGCGACCCAGGAACAGGTTGGCGTCGGTGACGGTGGGCTGGGTCCCTCCCCGCCCATAACAGGCCGGACCGGGATGGGCGCCGGCGCTCTCGGGTCCCACTCTCAGGCCTCCCGCCTCCAGATAGGCCAGAGAACCTCCCCCCGCTCCGATGGTGTGAATGTCCACCACCGGCATCAGCACCGGGAGACCCTCCAGCAGAGCCGAGGGGGAGCTGTCCGCCTGCCCGCCGGTGATGAGGCTCACGTCGAAACTGGTTCCCCCCAGGTCGATGCAGATCAGATTGGGCCTGTCAAGCACCTGCGACAGGGCCACCCCTCCGGCGGCGCCTCCCACCGGACCCGAAAGCAGGGTCTGCAATGGTCGCTCCGACGCCGACCGAGCGGATATGACACCCCCGTTGGACTGCATCACCCGCAGCGGCGCCGCCATTCCCCGGCTGCTGAGGCGGGTGGAGAGGTCGGCCATGTACCGGGAGACCGAGGGGGCGATGTAGGCATCCATCACGGTGGAGGCGGTCCGTTCGTACTCTCGCCATTCGGTGGCCACCTGGTGGGAGACCGAGATGGAGACTCCCGGCGCCAGTTCGGCCAGAGCCTGGGCGGCGGCCAGTTCGTGCTCGGGATTCTGGTAGGAAAACAGAAAGGCGATGGCCACCGAGCGGACGCCCTCCGCCCTGATGCGGTCGGCCGCCGCTCGCAGATCGTGATGGTCGAGGGCGGAGAGTTCGTTGCCGTCGCTGTCCAAGCGGCCTCCGATGGCGATGATGTCCCGGCGGGGGATCAGGGGACGGGGTTTGCGGTATCGGATGTTGTACATGTCCAGGCGGTTGCCCCGGGCGATGTGATAGACATCACTGGCGCCCCGGGTGGCCAGCAGGATGACCCGTTCCCCTCGTCGCTGCAGGAAGGCATTGAGCCCCACCGTGGAGCCGTGGACAAAGGATTCGATCCGGGACGGCTCATCCACCACCAGCCCCAGGGCGTCCATCACGCCCCCCGCCAGGTCACCTGCCCGGCTGGGCGACTTGGCAGTGGTGTACCTTCCCACCCCGGGATCGTATACGACCACGTCGGTGAAGGTGCCGCCGATGTCGGTGGCGACTCGAAGAGAGCAGTCGGGTCGGTCGGGGGCGGCTTGAGCGGAGTCGCGAAAACCCTGGCCCAGGTCGCGAAAACCGCTCCGATTCTTCTCCTCCAATGGGCCCACCCCCGCCGCCACCACCGAGGGGTCGGGACGCGGGCTACCGGTCATCTGCGAAGACCGCATTCCGACACATTATGACCTCCGCCTCCCACAGGGGAATGGCTGTGCGGCCCGTGCGACGCCAGGACGAGCCGAGAGGTGTTTGACTTCATCCAGTGTGCACCGGTGCTGTGACAAATTTCAACCTTTTGCGGCGTCTTTTTGGTGTTTCGAACCCGATATCTCATCTGCCTGCCGGTACCTGTTCTGAAGACTCAGTGTCGTTTCCAACAGGCCACTCGGTGCCGGGAGCCGATCTCCACCAACTGCTGGGGGGTGTCGGCGCACACTTCCTCGGCAATCGGGCACCTTCCGTAGAGCGGGCACCCCGGGGCGCGGTCCAGCGCGGAGGGCTGTTCGCCCACCAAGTAGACGTGGTCGGTCTTGTAGGAGGGGTCGGGCCGGGGCGCCGCCTTGAGCAGCGCCTGGGTGTAGGGGTGACGAGGAGCTGCGAAGACTTCGGCGGCCGGGCCGGATTCCACCACCTTGCCCAGATACATCACCGCCAGATCGTGGGCGATGTAGCGCACCACGGTCAAGTCGTGGGAGATGAACAGGTAGGAGATGTTCATCTCTTCCTGAAGTGACTGCAACAGCAGAAGAATCTGGGATTGCACCGACATGTCCAACGACGAGGTGGGTTCATCCAACACCACTAGGGCGGGGTTGGTGATCATCGCTCGGGCGATGCCCACCCGCTGGGCCTGGCCTCCCGACAGTTCATGGGGGTACCGGCGGGCATGCTCGGGGCTGAGGCCCACCCGCTCCAGCATTCTGGCTACCGGCTCGGCGGCTTCCGGCATGGAGAGATTCTGATGTAGCAGAAGTGGCTCCGCCACGGTCCTGCCCACCGTCTGCCAGGGGGAGATGGAGTCGAAGGGGTCCTGGAAGACGATCTGCATTCGGCTTCGTATCCTTTCCAATGCCGACCCGTCTATACCGGTGATGTCGGTGTCTTCCAAGACCACGGCCCCCCCGGTGGGTTCCAGCAGGCGCAGGATCAATCGGGCCAGGGTGGTCTTGCCCGATCCTGACTCGCCCACCACCGCCAAGGTCCTCCCGGCCGGGATGGTGAGGTTTACCTCGTCCACCGCCCGCAGGCCGGCGTGGCGGAAACTGCCGGTCTTGATCTTGAAGACCTTGGTCAGATCTCTGACCCGCAGAGTCTCGGTGACCGCACTCATCGGGGAAGGGCCTCGGTGGTGAGGGGGTGGTGGCAGAATGCCATTTGCCCTCCACTCTCAAAACGGGGGGGTTCCTGTTCCCGGCAGTCCGATTCGGCCCGGAAGCAACGGGGGGCGAAGGCGCAGGCGTCGAGCGGGTCGCCGGGATTGGGGACCCGACCGGGGATCTCTTGGGGAGCGCCCCCCGAATCGAGGGAACTGGCGATCGAAACCAGTTGGTTGGGGTAGGGGTGGAGCGCCCTCCGGTAGATCTCGGAGGTGGTTCCCAGGTTCACCACCCGTCCGGCGTACATCACCGCCACCCGGTCGCAGACATCGGCGACCACTCCCAGATCGTGGGTGATCAGCATCCCCGCCGCGTTGTGCTCGGAGATGACATCGCCCAACAGCCTGAGGATCTCGGCTTGAATGGTGACATCAAGGCCGGTGGTCGGCTCGTCGGCGATTATCAGCTCCGGCTCACCGGCCAGGGCAATGGCGATGCAAACTCGTTGACACATGCCGCCCGAAAGTTCGTGGGGATAGGAGCGGTAGACCCTCTCGGGGTCGGTGATCTTCACTGATCGCAACAAGTCCATGGCCTCTTCTCTGGCCTGTTGCCGGTTCATGTCGCGCAGGCGCCGGAGGGTGTCGGAGAGTTGGTAGCCAACCCGAAACACCGGGTTGAGGCTGCCCCGGGGGCGTTGGGGCACGAAACCCACCCGGTGGCCGCGGGCCCGCTGACGGGTCTTGGCCGGGGTGAAATCCTCCCCGCCGAAGATGGCGGTTCGGAAGGAGACGGTGGCAGCCGAAGGGAGCAGGTCGAGAATCGACCGGGCGGTCATCGACTTGCCGGCCCCGGTCTCTCCCACCACCCCCAGAATCTCGCCGCGGGTCACCGACATGTCCACCCCCCGAAGGATGGGGAGTCCCTCGATCTCCACCTCTAATCCGGTGATCTCCAAAAGGGCGGTCATCGTGACTTCCTCCGGGTGGGCTCCACCAGATCGGCGATCGACTCTCCGATCAGGCTGAGAGCGAAGATCGTGACCGCGATGGCCATGCCCGGGAACACCGAGATCCACCAACGGCCCCCCACCACCATTTCCTCGACGCCTTCCGATATCATCGCTCCCCATTCGGGCTCGGGGAGCGGTACTCCCAGGCCGATGAACCCCAGGGCGGCGGTGAGCAGGATCGCCCAGCCGCAGCTGATGGCGGCCTGGGTGACCACCGTACCGACGGTTCCCGGCGCGATGTAGCGGAGAATGATTTGCCTCCGGGAGTTGCCCACGGCCCGTCCGGCCTCCACATAGGAGTGCTCACGAAGGGAGCGTACCTCGGCTCGCACCAACCGCACGAAGGTGGGCACCCCCACAAACCCCACCACCAGAATCAGATTGAAAACTCCCTCTCCCAACGCCGACAGCACCCCCACCGCCAGTATGAAGGCCGGAAAGGCCTGAATGACGTCCAGGCCGCGCATGGTGAGCGAGTCGACCCGCCCTCCCACGTACCCCACAATCAGCCCGATGGGGCCGCCCACGATGATCGAGAAGGCCACCGCCGAAATGGCGATCACCAGGTCGTACCGGGCGGCGTACACCACTCGGGCGAAGATGTCAAAACCCAACTTGCCGGTGCCGAACCAATGCTCAGCGGAGGGGGGGAGGAACTGGGTTCCGAAGTCGATTGCCAAAGGGTCGTTTCGGGCGATGAGAGGAGCGAACACCGCCACCCCCACCATCATCCCGAACATAATTAGACCGAACACCAGGCGGCGGTCCCATTTCCGCAGAGTGGATCTGGTGGTCATTTCAATCTCACCCGCGGGTCGACAAGTGATTGGACCAGGTCCACCACCAAGAACACCAGAAGATAGGTGACAGCCGACAGCAGGACAACCCCCTGGATGGCGGCGTGATCAGTCCTTTCCAGGGAGTTGTAGGCATAAAGGCCCACCCCCGGCCAGGAGAAGACTCTCTCGATCAACACCGCCCCGCCGATCATATAACCCGAGATCAGACCGGTCATGGTGATGGCGCCCGGCAGGGAGTTGCGCAGCACGTATTTGAGGTATAGAGGAGCGCCCCGCAGGCCGGAGGCTCTTCCGAAAGCTATGTAGTCGGAGTTGAGCACCGACAGGGTGGCGTTGCGGGTGAGCCGCATGATGGGGGCGATGGCCGGGAAGCCCAGGGACACCATGGGCAGGATGACATGGGCCACCGCGTTGCGGAAAGTCTCCCACTGCCCCCTCACCAGGGAATCAAAGATGTAGAAGCCGGTTGGGCCGTCGGGGGCGACGGCGCCCAGGTCCAGACGACCGACCGGCGGGGGCGCCCACCCCAGGAAAACGAAGAAGATCATCACCAGGATGAGGGCCGCCCAAAAGTCGGGGATGGCCACTCCCATGGTGGAGATGATCCGGCAGAATTTGTCGATGAGCTTTCCTTTTCGCACCGCGGCCCACACCCCCAGGGGAAGCGCCACCGCCAGGGCGAATATCATGGCGGCGATCACCATCTCCACGGTGGCCGGCAGGCGGTTGCGGATGTCTTCGACCACGGAGAACCCGGTGCGAATCGATTCTCCCAGATCGCCCTGAGCCAGACCCTGCATATAGATCCAGTACTGGTGATACAGGGGTTTGTCCAGCCCCAAACTGACTCGGATTGCTTCCACCTCGCCCGCCGATGCCTGCATTCCGGCCATCAGCCGGGCCGGGTCTCCGGGCAGTCCCCGGGAAACCAGGAAAGCGACCATGGTTACGCCAATCAGGATGGGAATCAGGGCCACCAGCCGGCGTATCAGAAAAGAGCCCATCAGTGTTTACAGAATAGGAAAAGGACAAGCCGCCGGGTCAGATTGTCTGACACGGCGGCTTGTCCGGGTTTTCAAGAAAGTACTACCGAGTGATCAGGATGTTGACTTGGTCACGTAGTAGTAACGGTTGATTTGGTCTGGTCGCCAGATGAATCCCTCAATGGCCTGGGAGGAAGCCACGATCAGGTGGGGTTCGGCCAGCCACACGGCAGGAGCGTCGTCAAGCATGATCGCCTGGACTTCCTGGTACAGCTGGGTCCTCTCGGGCAGACCGGGGCTCAAGAGCTTGGCGGCCTCGAGCTTCTCGGTGACCAACGGGTTGGAGTAGTTGCTCCGCATGGCGTATGCATCCACTTCCCAGAACAGTTCCATGTGGTACTGGGGCTCGTTCACCCACGAACCGGACCCGAAGTAGAACAGGAAGAAGTCCATCGGGTTGATCCTGGCCTCCAAGGGGTCGGTCTTGGTGGAGTCCTCGGCGAACGCATTCTCCTGGAAGTCGCCGGCGCTCAGCCTGACGATCTCCACGTCTACCCCGATCTGGGCAAGTGACGCCTGCACCACAATGGCCAACTCCGGCGCAAAGGCCAGGGTGCCGTCTATGTAGAGCTGCAGGGCTTGGCCGTCATACGACGACGCTGCCAGATGTTCCCGCGCCTTGTCCAGGTCGTAGGTGTAGAACGGAGCGTCGGGGTCGAAGGTCGGAGTGGTCGACGGAATCGGCCCACCGCCCCGGCCGGCTGCACCGAAGTACACGCCTTCCAGAACCGCGTCATAGGGATAGGCATAGGAAATGGCTTTCCGGAGGTTCACATCGTCGAAGGGAGGCCGGGTGGGGTTCATGTACATGACCGCTTGGTTGTTGCCACCCACCGTGGTGACCTTCACGCCCTGTTCACGGAGCTGAGGAATGGCCGTCACGGGCACCGCCTCGGCAAAGTCGATCTCACCGGCGGACAGCAGGGCGGCCTGCTGGGCCGTGTCGGGGATCACCCGCAGGATGACCCTCTCGGCCTGGGCCGGCCCGAGGAAGTAATCCTCGTTACGCCGCAGCGTGACCTGGACTCCCGGCTCGACTGACTCCAGATAGAACGGACCGGTGCCGGTGTCGGTGGTCTGCAGGTATTCCCTGGCCCACGGATCGGAGGTCGTGCCCTGTCTGCTCAGCACCGCGGAGTCGTAAACCGTTACGCCGGCGTTGGAGAGCACGTGGAGGGGGAATGGAGTGGGATAGAGGAAGTCAAAGCGGATGGTGTAGTCGTCGATGACCGTGATCACATCATCAATGGTTTCCTCGTTGCCATAGTCGTACAGCGCAATGACCGCATGGTCGAACCAGCCGCCAACCCGGTCTTGGTGGAGGGCCGCCCGACGGAAACTCCATTTCACGTCCTCGGCGGTCATCTCATTGCCCGTGTGGTTGAACTTCACGCCTTGGCGCAGTGTGAAGGTCACCGAGGTGCAGTCCTCGTTGAACTCCCAACTCTCCGCCAAAAGCCCCTGGGGACGGGTGGAGTCGGCAATCAGGACGCCGTCCTCGTTTTCCTCAAGGTGGAAGGTGATGAGCTGGTCGTACATGTTGGCCGCCAACTCCGAACCGCGAGCTTCGAAGTTGAGCCTCGGGTCGATGTTGGGCACGTCACCGGAGTAGGCCTTGATGATCGTCAGACCGTCAACCGGTTCCACACCGCGGGGAGGAGCGGCTTCCGACGGAGGCGCACAGCTTCCCGCCATCAAATCCTCGCCGGTGGTGGCGGTGGTGGTGGTGACATCTTCCTCTTCAATGGGCATGTCGTCTTCGTCGTCCATGGGCTCTTCGTCGTCCATGGGCTCTTCGTCGTCCATGGGCTCTTCGTCGTCCATGGGTTCCTCGTCGTCCATGGGCTCTTCGTCGTCCATGGCGTCGTCGGTGGCGGTGGGCGCCGCCGTGGTGGCCGGCGCATCCGGCTCAGCAGGCTCGTCGGCGTCTCCGCCGCAGGCTGCGGCCACCAGAGCCAGCGCCAAGAGCATGGTTATCCATACACGAAATTTCCGCATCGTTACCTTCCTTTGCGTTTGGGTCAGAGTCGGGTCGGTTTTCGATCTCCAAGGGAGCACCCCTGCGGAGGGGCACCCTGTAATACGGTATACCTTACCGGGGGCTATGCTAACACGCGCTCCTATCGCCGATTTATTGTGAGACGCGGGATTAAACCTGGCTTTAGAACGCCGGCCGTGCTAGTCTTTTCGGCAATCCATCGGAAATGCCTGGGCGGGCCATTGGGAGTGAACAAAGCAAAGGTGTTTATGTCAACCTACCTCCCCGGAAGACTGTCCAGCACGGTCGGGTTGCTGATCACGCTCGCTCTGCTGGCCGGCATGCTCGTGATCGGCCCAGAGGCGATCAAGGCGCAGACCCGGGATCCGGAGCCCGACTATCGGGCCACTTTCGACGCCTGCCCCGAGGATGTGATTTCCGACGACTGGTTTGCTGACGTTTCGCCCCGTCATGACAACGCGAACGACATCAATTGCATCGCTTACTACGGCATAACCAAGGGCAAGACTCCCATCACATATGCGCCGGATGAGCCGGTGATCCGGGAACACATGGCGCTGTTCCTGATCAGGATGGCCATGCGGGTGGGTATTGATGTCCCAGGAGCGGGTTCGGCAGCGTTTCGCGACATCGGTCATCTGTCCAAAGAGTCTCAGGATGCGATCAGCCAATTGGCCCAGTTGGGGATCACCGTCGGTGCCGGTAACAACAACTACAAGCCCCGGGACAATGTCACCCGCGGAGAGATGGCGCTTTTTCTTTCCCGGCTGATGAACCTGATGGATGTTCCCGAGCACCGAGGCGAGGTTTTCGGATACCTGCCGGACGACGTGGAAAACCGCGTCTTGGACGAGGCCGATGTGGATGCGCCCTACAACGACATGAGGCAGCGCACCGTCGAAGAGTTCGTTGCCGTGGAGCAACTTTACGAACTGGGAGTGGCCAGCGGGGTTTCATCGCGGGCCTATGGTCCGGCCAGAGACATGTCGCGGGCTCACATGGCGGAGTTCATGGCCGCCATCTTGGATCACTCCAACCTCCGCCCCGAGGGTGTGACCGTGCAGCTCACCCCCAGGCTGGGGTGGGAAGACTACCCCATAACGGTGATGATCTCAGCCCGGACGGCTGATTTCGCGCCACTGGATAATGAACGGGTGGACTGGTTCTACACCGATGATCCCGACGGAGGGTTACAAGCCAGCGGGGAGTGCAACCAGGACGTCCTGATTGAGGGCGACTGTGTCTGGGACGACGACCGGGACGACCTGACCGACGACAACGGCAACTATTTTGAAGATATCCGCGCCTCGGCGGGAGAGGTGCTGACCTTTTACGCTTGGATGGGAAGGCGGGACGGGGACGAGTTCGACGAGGACACCGAAAGGCCCGGTGTCGCCGAGGCGAGTTCCGATAAAGGTCCGACGAGCTTTGTGATTACCTCCAACATTGCCGAGAACGCAGGAAGGATCAACGACGAAACGTCAAGGCTAGATGGAGCCTGGATCGTGGACCGGGATGTGCAACGCTCCGTTAGGTTGACCATCCAACTAGAGGACGACGACGGACGCATCCTTAACCGGCAAGGCCTGGAGATTGCCGTTGACGTAGAGGAATGGGATGGAGAGGTCGCAACTGCCAATGTGAACGATGAAATGGTCCCTCAACCAACTTTCCCCGACCCCTCTGGAGCACCAACTAGGCGGGATGATGATGAAACCATCCTTACCAATCAAAGGGGTGAAGCTACTTACCTGTTGAGCCGTCCCCGGGGAGAGGGTGCCACCTTAGTCACGTTCTCCTATGAGGGTGTGGACGACAACACAGAGTTCGCAGTGGTTTGGAGTGAAGACAACCCGGTGGTGTTTAACGCCAAACCTGATTTCGATACATATCAAAGCCGAAGCTCCTCAAGGATCGTCTTCGGCATCGATTATGACCTTTATGATCAGTACGGAAAGAGGCTAACCAGGAGAACTAACAACATAGGGCGAGACGGAACTCTACAACATACTCTGAGCTATAAAGTTTATAAAGTAGAACCAGACGGTAGAAAGGCTACTCCCACCGATAGTGAAGAACTGACGATGACCATGAGTACCAACGGGCGAATCAGTTACAATATAAACACTGCCAATACCGACCAGATCAAAGATTTGGATATGGCAGGTGATGAAGATGGCACGAATTATGTTGTTGTGCTAACGCCTTCCATCCAAACAGGTGGAACGGGTGGTGACCCTGTTGTTAAGTATGCCGATGGATCCGCCGTTGTTTGGATTGTTATGGAGGCCAATGACGAAACGGACCTTGACAAATACCAAGGTGATTATGATGCGTTTCTCTCAACCATCGAAAGTGTTGATAACAATGAGGATTTCACCAAAATAACTGTCGATGCCGGTCGGGATGAGTTTCGTACCTATTTCACCATCTGGGAATACGATTCGAATGACGACTTCGTTGATATCGACGACAACGACCTGACTATCACTCAGTTCGAGAATCTCCTGAAGGACGATGTTGAAGTTGATGAACTGGACATCCGTTTGTATAGTCGCAGTAGCGCTCGACTTAGTTACTTTATCGTGAAACGATGAACAGAGCACCAGCCATTTGCCAACCCCTCACCCGCACTGTTGTATGGTTGGCCGGGTTGGCTTTGTTGCTCGGGATGCTGGCAATCACCCCCGCGCCGGTCAAGGCCGCTGATCCCGAGCCCAGCTATACCGCCGCATTCGATGCCTGTCCCGAAGACCGCATCCCGGACGCCGACTTCTCCGATGTCTCCGATCAGCATGCCAACTTCAGCGACATCAACTGCATCTTCTACTACGACATAACCGAGGGCAAGCCGGACAACCGCTACGCTCCCGACGACCCGGTGATCCGCGAGCACATGGCCTTGTTTCTGGTCCGCATGGCCGAAAAGGTGGGCATTGACGTTCCTTCCGCCGGTTCCACCCCGTTCACCGACATTGTCAACCTTCCCGAAGAGTCCCGGGCCGCCATCAGCAAGATCTACAAGCTGGGGATCACGGTCGGTGACGGTAAGAACAACTACAAGCCCCGGAACAATGTCACCCGCGGAGAGATGGCCCTGTTCCTGCAGCGGCTCATGGATGAAATGGACACGGTAACCGACGGGCGGGAACTGTATGGATACCGCCCTGATGATGTTGACGACAACGATGAGAACTTCGAGGTGGAAACCCCCTATCAGGACCTGGCCCGCGTGACCCATGAGGTGAACGACGCCGTCACAGAACTGTATGAGCTGGGGGTGGGAAGCGGTTTGAATGGTTCTTCCAGCACCTATGGCCCCAACGACGACATGACCCGGGCGGCGATGGCCGAATTCATGGCCGCGATCCTCGACCATTCCAACCTCCGACCCCCGGACATCCTGGCGCAGCTGGCCACCGCGCCGGATGGTGACCAGTTCGACATCACTGCCATGATCTCGGTTCGGGACAACCGGTTCCGAGCAGTGGAAGAGGTGGTGGATTGGTTCCACACCGATGACCCCGCCGGAGGGCTGCGGGAAGACGGGACCTGCGACCCAACCAAGATATCGGGTAGCGGGGACTGCATTTGGAGAGACCGGAACAGCTCCACCGACGCCGAAGACAAGGACGGCGCCACCGACCGGCACGGCAACCTATTCGCAACCTTCGAGGCGGAGGCGGGAGACACCATAACTTTCTACGCCTGGATCGGGCGTCGTAACGAAGATGTGTTCGACCGATATAAAGCCACCTATTCGCCGGCCTTGGTGCAGTTGGTCGAAGGCGGGGGCGACTTCTCGGTGACCCATGATATTCCGGAGCACGCCGCGGTGATGGGAAGGGACACCTACATCGTGGACCGGCGAAGTTCGGTGGAATTCACCATTCAACTATTGAACAGCGCCGGAGCCGCTTTGGCAGAGGGAGGAGTCGAAGTCGAAATAGAGGTCGAAAGCCAAGAGATCACGGTGGATGCGGCGGCGGTTTCCCGAGGCCGTCCGGACCCCGACTACAACACGGTGGGCCGGGACTCCACCGAGGAGCTCATCCGGACCACCGACCAAGACGGCCAAGCGGTGTTTCTGCTGGACGGGCCGCTGCGGGATGAACGTCTGGACATCGTGACCATCTTTAGCGACTGCTGTGACGATCAGGAGTTCCGCATTGCGTGGAGCGACTCCGACCCGGTGCTGGTGGCGGCCAAACCCACCTTCGAGCCCTATCAATACCGCTCCAGTGATGGAGATGAGGTGGAATTTCAGATCGAATACCTGTTGTATGACCAATACGGGGAGTTGGTTGATCGTCGCACCGACCGCTATAACCAGGTGGAGGCCGAAGTGGAGGCCTGGTTGTATGAGGGGAAGGAAGGCAGTGACCACTTCAGATTCTCCCGTGTATCCGAGACAGATGACCTCCGGGAGCAGTTCAGTCTGTGGCGGGTCCGTGCCACCGTGGAAAAGACCAACCTGAAGGACAACAACGAAGAGTACTTTATCCTCGTGGACCCGAACATAGTCACTGGCAGCGGAAGCAGCGAGATCGCCTACGCCGATCCGATGATCGTGTGGGTGGTCACGGATGCCCGAAGTGACAACGACCTGGAAGACCTCAAAGAGGTCGAATGGGGCAATGTAACTCCGAAACTACCCAGCGGCGTGCCCTTTGAAGAAGTAGAAATCTATCCCGGAGATGAGAACACCGGAAAGTTCCGCACCTTCTTCACCATGTGGAGCTACGACTCCGACTCGCGGCTGGAGGTGGATGGGAACGAGGTCGGGGTGGAGGAATTCGAGCGGGCCTGGCAACGCAGGGTGGATGATGTGGACGACCTCACCATCCCGATTTACGGCCCCATCAATTTCATCCGGATCAAATGACCGTCCTCGACGGGGTCTGTCCTCAGATGATCGACCCCGACTATTGGGACAGTTGGATCAAGGGAGCGGTGGACATCACCGTTCCAACGGTGGCCAACTGGGAGGACCCGGCCGAGACCCAGAAGTTGCTTGACCAATGGGGTCGGTGGCTCACTGAGGACAACCAACTGATGGCGGTCAACGAGCCGCACGACTTCGAGCAGTTTCCCGTGGCCGGGAGGCTGGGGGTGATCATTCACTTTCAGAACACCCTTCCGCTGGGTGACGACCTGGCCAACTACGAGCGTTTCTATGGCCAGGGCCTGCGGATGGTGCAGATCTGCTACAACCGGACCAACCTGGTGGGAGACGGGTGCCTGGAACCCGGCGACGGACCCCTCACCTCATTTGGCAAGGAAGCGATCAGAGAGATGAATCGGCTGGGAATGGTGGTCGATCTCTCCCATACCGGGCGACGGACCACCTTCGACGCCATGCGAGCCTCCTCCGCACCTCCGGTCTTCTCCCATTCCAACCCCAAGGCGCTGTGCGACAATCGCCGCAACATCGACGACGAGCAGATCAAGGCGGTCGCCGACCTGGGCGGATTGGTGGGAATCAACGCCTACCCGGCCTTCGTGAAACCAGGAGGGAAGGGCGCCACCGTGGCCGACTTGGTGGACCACATCGACTACCTGGTGGACCTGATCGGCCCCCACCAGGTGGGCCTGGGCTTGGACTTCTGCGAGCTGAGCCCCGAGATCCATCGGGAGATGATCGCCTCGGGCGAATGGAGCATCGAGGATTACCCCGACGACTCCGGAACCTACCCGATCGGCCTGGAAACCCCGGCCCAGATCCCCAATCTCACCCGGGAACTGGTCAACCGGGGCTATCCGCCCGACACGATCAATGCAATCATGGGCCACAACTGGATCGACCTGTACCGAAGGGTGTGGTCGGCTTAGACACCCTTCCTGTGCGGAAGTTCCGGCTGGGTAAACTGCACGTCTTTGTGGCATTCGGGGCCTTGCGGGGAGCCGGGCAAGTAGCATTATCTCTCTAAACGCCGAAGGAGAGACCGTTGCGCAGAGTTCCCACCACATCCGCCGCCGGCGCCGAACTGGTGCCGATGTTCAAAGACCACATGGAGTTGTGCGGGGTCGGCCCCGGACAGACCGTGATGGCTTTCACCAACACCCAGAGCAACCCGGCCTATGTCACGGCCCTGATGGGAGCCGTGAAGGTTCTGGGCGCCGATTTCTTCCAGATCATGGTGGCCGCCGACGATTCCTGGATGAAGTCCCGCACCATCGTGGACGCTTGGAAGGGGTGCGACTTGGTGGTGGGATTCCTGGCCAGCATGGGTTCGCATTGGATCTACTCTGACGCCCACAACGAGGCCCTGGCCGCCGGGGTTCGTTCCCTGATGATCGAAGAGCCCGAAGACCACTTGCGCCGCCTGTTTCCCATCCCGGTTATCCGCGAACGGGGTGAGGCGAGCGTGAAATACATGGCGACGTCTGACACCATGCGGGTGTGGTCAGACGCCGGGACCGATCTCACGGTCCGCTACACCGGCCGCCCATTGGGTTCTCAGTACGGCTACACCGACGAACCCGGCCGCTGGGACCACTGGCCTTCGGGACAGTGCGGGGTGGCGCCGTTGGAAGACTCGGCCGAGGGCACGCTGGTGGTGGACGCCGGTGACGCCCTGCTGCCGATGGGCAAATACGTTGAACAGCCGATCCGCATGGAAATCCGGGAGGGAAGCATCATCTCCATTGACGGCGGCGCCGACTCCCGCCTGCTCAAGGACTTTTTCGAGTTGCCCAAGGACAAGCGGGCCTACGGCGTCTCCCACATCGGCTGGGGCTATGAGCACCGGGCCAACTGGAACGCCCTGGGCCTTCGCTTCTGGGAGGGCGGGGGAGTGATGGACACCGAGAGCTACTACGGCAACATGCTGATCGCCTTCGGCGCCAACTTCTTCCGCAAGCTGGGCGGTGAGAACCGGGCCAACTTCCACTTCGACATCCCCACCCGCAACCACTCGATTGCCATCGGCGACACCCAGATCATCGACCGGGGGAGCTTTGTGGTGCCCGGGTTCGAGCTGGAATAGCCGGGACGCCACCATGCGATTGAAAGACAGAGTGGCGGTGGTCACTGGGTCCTCCCGTTCCATCGGGAGGGCCATCGCCCTGGGGTACGCCCGGGAAGGCGCCAAGGTGGTGATCAACTACCACACCGACCAGGGGGCGGCCGAATCGGCAGTGGCCGAGATCGAGGCGATGGGGTCAGAAGCCATCGCCGTGCGGGCCGACACATCCTCGTCGGCGGCGGTCGCCGGGTTGATGACCGCGGCGGTAGAGCGCTTCGGGCGGATCGACACTCTGTTGAACAACGCCGCGATCCTGATCCGAACTCCTTTCCTGGAGATCGAGGAGTCCGAATGGGACCGGATTCTGGAGGTGAACCTCAAAGGATTCTTCCTGTGTTCCCAGGCAGCCGCCCAGCAGATGGTGCGCCAGGGAGATGGTGGGGTGATCATCAACATGTCATCGGCGGGAGACACTCTGGCGGGAAAAGATCTAACCCACTATTGCGTGGCCAAGGGAGGAGTGAGAATGCTCACCCGCCAGCTGGCTTTCGAGTTGGCTCCTCACAAGATTCGAGCCAATGCCATCGCTCCGGGCCTGATCGAGACCGACTTGAATCGGCACGACCTGGCCGAACCGGAGTTCCGGGAATACCGGCTGTCGATGATTCCGCTGGGGATCATCGGGGTCCCCGAAGACATCGTGGGAGCGGCAGTGTTCCTGGCCTCAGACGACTCCCGGATGGCCACCGGCTCCACCATCTACCTCGATGCCGGCCAGACTATTGCTTAATTGTCGCGACGTTTTTACCCGGTTGTGCCGGGCCAGTATGAGTCGGTAGGCTCCTTGGATAAGCACAGTCAGGGGGTGAATGTGGCTAAGACGCAGCAAGCAAGTGCAGACCAATACCCGGTATCCACCGGCATGACATCAAACCGTCTCGCTGACCAGGCTCACTTCCACCCGACGGGAGAGGATTTCTTAGATTGTCTGGCCTCCCGCTCGCATGAGCCGGATGCTGTTCCCCCCGACGCAGTTCAACGCGAATTGGATGCAATCAGCAGAGACCTTGCCTGACAGGTGCCCACTCACGGAGAGACTTTCCTGTTCCTGCGTGAGTACGACAGGTTGTCACCCGAGCAGCAGAACCGATTCCGTCAAGCCCTAGCTCGTTTCATTGCTGACCTCTTGGCCATGGAGCAGGGACTGACAACGTGGTTCCGTCCGGGATTGCGAGTCAAGAAGGTACAGGGAAGGGTGGATTCATATGAGATGACATGGGCACCAGATGGCCGGGCACTGTTCCGGTTCGAGGAGGATGTGATCTCCGGAAAGAGACATGTTGTGTGGCGGAGTGTCGGTACTCACAGCATCTTGCCCTAATGCCTCAACTCAGGCCATACGACAAACCGCCGGTGGATCGCCCGTTTATTCCAAATCTCCATGCGGCGTGGGCCAAGCACTTTTCAATGTCTTCCGAAACCAGACAGGGGTAGGCCCTTAGGATTTCTTCGGTAGAGCGGCCCGCTGCCAGTAGTCCGACAACAGTTCCTACTGTTACTCGCAGGCATCTGATACATGCCCTCCCTCCCATGACGGCGGGACTAAAAAGTGAAACGGGTAACAGCTCTCATCCTCCCTTTCCTTATGGTGTCGATCCTGCCCCTGTCAAGACCACTGTGTGCACATCACCCCTCTTTCAGTCCATCTCCTCAGTCCCAGATCCCATAGAGTCAAGGCTTGAAGCGCCGAGGCCTTACCCGAGTCGTTGGGGCCGACGAATACGACGGGATTGTCCAGATCGATCTCAACCTTGGTCAAGCCTTTGAAATCTCGAACAGTGAGCTTCGTCAGCATCCTGCGGAGCCTAGATTTGACCTAGCTCCACCCCGGGCAGCCCGGTCAGCCCAGGCCGCCACAACCCGGATGATCACTCGGGTGGCCCGGTGCATGTCCTCGGCATCCACCCACTCGTTGGGGCCGTAGAAATTTCCGGCCCGGGCGCCGAAGCCCACCGTGGGGGCGCCCAGACATCGGATCGGGAAACGGATGTCCGACGCGACATGGGCGGGATAGAGACTGGGAGTGACTCCGGTCTCGGCGGCGATGGCATCGGTGGTGGCGGTCACCAGCGGATGATGGGCCGGGACCTCGGCCGGATTGGATCGCAACCCGAGCAATTCCGTGGATAGAGCTCCCGCCTGCAAGGCAACGCGGTTCAGACTTTGGTAGACCTCGGCCGCGGCGCCGGATCGGAACCAGACCGCACCCTCCGCCACCGCGCGCTCAGGCAACACGATCGGATCAGACCCTGCGCGTATGCGGTTCACCGAGCAAAGCACGCCTTCCAGTTCCGCCCAGCGATCCACTGCGTCCAAGACCTTACGCAGTCGGGTGAACGCGTTGACTCCCTGACGGGGGTCCTCGGAGTTGGGAGTGCGGATCTCCACCGGGTCGGGACGCCGTCCGGAGGTCTTAATGCGAAAGTTGAAGTAGCCGCGGGTGGCGGCCTTGAAGTGGCTCAGCCCGCGTCCCGTCTCGGCCGGGTGACAGTAGATGGAAGCGTCCACCTCGCCCACCCTGGCCATGGCGGGCAGGGTCCCCAGGCCACCTCCCAACTTTCCGTGCACCAAACCCACCACCACCCGTACTCCCTCCAACCGGGGCAATAGAGCCCGGGCGGCGGATAGCACCGACACCACCCCCGCCTTGTCGTCGGCGGTTCCCACCCCGTACCGGCGGTCTCCCACCTCCGTGACCTGATAGGGGTCGCTCCGCCACTCGGCTCCCGGGTCGGGATCCTCGGTGTCGATGTGGGCGAAGAGGAATATCCCCGGCCCCTCGCCCCATGAGCCCACCACGCTCACCATCTTCTCCGGTTCGGCGACCGCCGGATGGGGCGGGCACCAGTCGGGGTGGTCTTCGAGTGCCCTCACCCGGGGAGTGACCAACTCCACCTCCATTCCCAGCTTCTGCAGTTCCTCGGCGCACGGTTCGTGGATATCGGAGACTTTGCCCCGCACGCTGCGGCAGGCCACCAAGGCGGACAGCATCTTCCGTTCATAGCAGCGTAAGCGGTCGGCCGCATCCAAAGCGGCGTTCAGGTCAATCGACATTTCATCTGGTCCGGCAAAACACCCCGGACCCGGATCTGGATGACGCTGGGACTGTCCGCACGAGACGAAGCCAAGATGGCACCGAAATCCAGATCGTGCGTCAGGATGGTATACCCACGTCGCGCAGCCCAATTCAAAATGACCTGATCGCTTGCTTGTGGGTCGCCAACGACTGACCAATGTTCAGCTGACCATCCTTGTCTCGTAAGACTTGCACCCAACCCGGGGAGAGGTTCATATCAACAAGAAGCCGCAGGGTCATGAAACAGGAAGTGGGATCTCCCGCTCCTCCAATCTCCATGCGGCGTATGCCAAGCACTCATCAATGTCTTCTGAGACCAGATACGGGTAGGCCTTCAGTATCTCTTCCGGTGAGCGCCCCGAAGCCAGAAGACCTACAACGGTTCCAACCGTCACTCGCAAGCCCCTAATGCACGCCTTGCCACCCATGACGGCAGGATTGAAAGTAATTCGGGAAAATTCTCTCATGCCAGTCCCTCCAGTTCTTTCGCAGGGTAGCCCTATCTACAGGTTAGGATAGGATATTGAGCGGTTGTGGGAGAGATAGGATCCCAGGGCCGGAAGTAGTGTTGGAATGGTCGGCCGCATCCAACGCGGCGTTCAGGTCAATCGACATTGGTCCTGTTCCACATGCCTGCGTGATAGCCTTTCAATCGTGCCAAAAACCGGTTCGGATTCCTCAGGACAAGCAACGGCAGACACAACTGCACCCGATGCCCTGATCATCGGACACTACGGATTCCGCAACCTGGGGGATGAAGCCATCCTAGCCGGGATGCTCAAACTGCTGACAGAGAGCCATCCCGAGGGCAGCTGGACGGTGGTTTCCGGAGACCCGGCGGACACCCGGGCCCGGCACGGGGTGGCGGCGGTTGACCGAGCCGACGTACCGACGGTGCTCAGGCAGGCCCATCGTGCGGGAACCGTGATAGTGGGGGGAGGGGGATTGCTGTCCGACCAATGGGGATTTGCCCCCGAGCATGTCCTCAGTCGTGATGCCGGGGATATCCCCGGCTATTTGGGTCCGGCTCTGGCTGCCGGCATGGCCGGGCGCCCGGTTCTGGTGTGGGGAGTGGGGGTGGGACCCTTCCTGGATCCCCGATCCCCCCGCTGGGCCCGAGCGCTGGCCGAGCTGGCAACAGGCTTTACGGTTCGCACCGAAGCGGACCGGGCGGAACTGGTGTCACTGGGGGTGGAAGACAGCGCGGTGATGGCCGACCCCGCTTGGCTGATCGACCCCGAAGAGTTGCCGCCCGATCTGAACCGGAGACTCTCCCAGCTTCCCCGACCACTGGTGGCGGTGGCCCCCCGGTCCTGGGGAACCGCCTCGGTCCAAACTCAACGGGAAAGGGAAGTGGCCGCCGCCCTGGACCGCTTCTTGGAGCGGCACGGAGGATCGGCTCTGTTGATTCCCATGCAGGAACTGGGCTCAGACGATTTCGATGACCGCCGTTCCTGCCGGCGTATCGCCAAGCAAATGGTCGCCGAGGTGATCGAAACCCCCCCTGATCTGAGTCCGGGTCAACTGATCACGGCTTTCGGGCGGTGTGAGCTGGCGCTCAACATGCGTCTGCACGGCACCATCCTGGCCAGCATGGGCCGCACCCCGTCGGTGACGATCTCCTATGACCCAAAGGTGGCTCGCTTGACCGAGGAACTGGGATTGGGTGGATGGTGTGTCCCAGATGGCGAGGGCGCCCGGGCTCCGCTGACAGAAGCCTTGGAAGAGATGTGGCGTGCTCACCCCGATCTCTCCTATTCGATGTATCTCCAGGGAGAGTCGATGCGATCGAGGGCCCGTCGGGTGAAGCCGCTGATCCGCCACATCCTCTCCGACCGGTCGGAAACCGGCACCGCCACCGATGCACGGGTGATCGGAGAAGAGATCATCCTGGCCTTGACTCGTAACCTGGCTCAAACGCAAGAGAAGGTGGACGACGGGCGGGCGGAGAACCTGGAGCTTCGCAACCGGATCATCCGAGATGAGCAAAGGGCACAAGCCCAACTTCAGGCGGCGCACGCCCAACTTCAAAGCACCAAGGACCAACTGCAGGCAGCCCGGGACCACCAGCGATTCGCGGAACGAAGAGGCGACCTTCTCCAATTGGAGCTGGACAACCTGCGGCAGACCCGCGCCATGCGGATGGTGACCAAATACTGGAGAGTCCGCCACAAGCTGCGGCGGGAAGCCGGCGAACTGGGCGCAGGGACGCAGGCCTCCGATCCGGTGGTCTCCGGTCGGCAAGAGCCGCCCATTCCCCAACCCGTCACCGACCGTATCACCGAGAGCCGGGGAGTGGTGGTCTTCCCGCTCAACATCGAGTGGTACATTCATCTGTTCCAACGGCCCCAGCAACTGGCCCAGGCGTTCGCCCGCCTGGGGTACACGGTGATCTACGACAACTCCAACCAGGGCGAGCGGGGCTGGGAGGAGATAGAGCCCCGGCTGTTCCTCTATAACGGACCTGCCGAGGTGCTGCATGAACTCCCCAACCCTTTGGTGTGGGCCCTCACCTACAACTGGGAACGCGCCGCCGCCTATCCCGCCGGCGCCCGCACTCTCTATGACTGGATTGACGAGTTGGACGTTTTCGACGGTTACGACCTGCCCAAACTGGAAAGACTTCACGATCTGGCGTTGTCCGGGGCGTCCATCACCTCCGCCTCCGCCCGCAGCCTGTTGGAACGGGCCGCGCAACCGCGCCCCGACACCCTGTACCTGCCCAACGGGGTGGAGTTTGAACGGTTCGCCGACTGGGAGGTCTCCCCTCCGAACCATCCGGTGCTGCAACGGCTGCTGGGTGAAGGCCGGCCCATCGCCGGGTATTACGGGGCGATCGCCCGCTGGATGGACTACGACCTGCTCACCGAGGTGGCCGAAACCCGCACCGACTGGAGCTTCGTTTTGATCGGCCCCCCCTACGACCGGAGCACCCGCAACCGTCCGCTGTTTTCCCTGTCCAATGTGGAATGGGTGACCGCCCAGCCCTACCAGGACCTCCCCCGGTGGTTGCAGTCGTTCGACGTGGCCACCATCCCGTTCCTGGTCAACGACATCACCGTCTCCACCTCACCCCTGAAACTCTTCGAATACTTTGCCGGGGGAAAGCCGGTGGTGGCAAGTGAGATGCCGGAAGTGATCGCCTTCTCCGAAGTTCGCTCCTATCGTGATGCTCAGGGAATGTCAGAGGCGTTGGACTTGGCCCGAGCCGACTCCCAAGACCCCCGATTCAGAAACCAATTGCGACGGCGCGGCGAAGAAAACTCCTGGCTGGCCCGGGCCCGCGCCGTCACCGATCTACTCGAAACCCAAGACCAAGGAGAATGAACATGTGGCTGACCGACACCAGAGTGGTAGATGTTGTAAAAGGCGAGATCCGGGACGGAGTGAGTGTGGAGATCTCGGGAGGCAAAATCGGCGCCATCCAAAAGCACCCGGGTTCGGGAAAGCGACTGAGCCTGGGGGGGCGCTACCTGGTTCCCGGCCTGATCTCGGTGCATACTCACCTGTCGGTGGTGTATCCCTTCTCGGCCACCGACGAGAACGAAAACCCCGGGCTCACGGTGCTGCGGGCCTATGGGCGGGCGCAGGATGCCCTGCGGGCGGGAGTGACCACCATCCGGTGCGTTCATGAGCTGAACCAAGCCGATCTGCTGCTCGCCCAGGCGGCACGGGCAGGCTGGGCCGATGTTCCCCGGATCGTGGGCGCCGGGCGGGCAATCTCCACTCCGGGGGGGCATGGAGACGGCCACGGCAGTGTGATCGCCGACGGACCGGAGGCTTTCCGCGAGGCGGCTCTGGCCGAATTGGACTCCGGGTGCCGGCACATCAAAGTTTTCATCACCGGCGGCATCGCCAACCTGGGAGAGACCTTCGACCATCCGGAGATGAGCTTGGATGAGATGCGGGCCACGGTGGACGCCGCCACCGAGCGGGACTCCTATGTGGTGGCCCACGCCGGGTCTTCCCTGGCTATCAACCGGGCGCTCGACGCCGGGGTCCGATCCTTCGAGCACGCCTACGACTTGGATGAGGAGACCGCCGGGCGGATGGCCGCCGACGGGGTGTTCCTCACTCCCACCCTGTGCGTGACCCGGTCTCAGGAGTGGATGCGCTGGAAGGGGTTCGAAGAGTTCCAGATCGAGACTTCCCTGCAGGTCGGTCCCATGCACCTGGCCAGCATCCGCCGGGCGGTGGCGGCCGGGGTGACCATGGTCAACGGAACCGACTATCCGCCGGGTGACCCGATCGGCGGAACCTCGGTGGCGGTTCACGAGATGAGTCTGATGGAGGGAGCCGGGCTGCATCCCCAAAAGGCGTTGCAGGGGGCCACCTCCAACGCGGCCCGCCTCTTGGGATTGGAGTCGCAAATCGGTACTGTTGAGCAGGGCAAAATGGCCGATCTGGTGGCCGTGGACGACAACCCGTTGCAGGATGTGTCGGCGATGCGAAACATCTCGTTGGTGATGCAGTCCGGCCGGGTGGTTCGGGACGACCGTCCCACTCCCTGACCTCTACCTCTTGGGCAGGAAAAAAGATGACTGAACGCAAATACCGCTTGGCGGTGGACATCGGCGGAACCTTTGTGGACGCCATCGCCTATGACGAAGAAACCGGCAAGATCACGGTGCGGAAGGCCTCCACCACTCCCGCCGCACCGGCCGACGGGGTGATAACCGCCACCCGGGCAACCAACGCCTCCCTCGAACAGGCTTCGATCTACACCCACGGCACCACACTGGGACTCAACGCCATCCTGGAACGCAAGGGCGCGGTGACCGGCATTATCACCAATGCGGGATTTCGGGATATTTTCGAGATCGCCCGGGGAGACCTGCCGAGCGGTTCCAAGTACGACTTTCAATACCAGCGTCCCGAACTGTTGGTGAAGAGACGTCACACGGTGGGGGTCCCCGGGCGCATCGATCATCGGGGAGAGGTGATCACCGACCTCGACCACCAAGCGGTGATCGAGGCGGGGCGCCTGCTGTCCGAGCGGGGAGTGGAATCGGTGGCGGTGTGTTTTCTCCACTCCTACGCCAACACCGACCACGAGGAGGCTGCCAAAAGCATCCTGGCCGAGGCCTTCCCCGACCTCTCGGTCTCCGTCTCGGTGGATCTGGTGCGGGAATACCACGAATACGAGCGCACCTCCACCGCGGTGGCCGACGCCTACATCCGGCCCATCTTGGGCCGGTACCTCACCGATCTGGAAGACCGCCTGCGAGAAGGAGGATTCGAAGGCTCGTTTCTGATCATGCGCTCGGCCGGGGGGGCCATGACCTCGCAGATAGCCCGGGTGTCGCCGTTGCTCACGGTGTTCTCCGGCCCGGCCGGGGGGATCGCCGGGACGATCAGCCTGGGGGAAACCACCGGACGCTCCTCTCTGATCTCTTTCGACGTGGGCGGCACCAGCCTCGATGCCTGTGTGATAGTGGACGGGACGCCCACCGAGGTATACGAAGCCGAAATCGAGGCTCTGCCGATTCGCATCCCGGTGTTCGACATCCGAACCATCGGGGCGGGCGGCGGTTCCATCGCCTGGATGGACAAGGGACTCCTGCGCGTCGGGCCCCGGAGCGCCGGCGCCGATCCCGGACCGATCTGCTACGGGCGGGGGAACACCGAACCGACCGTCACCGACGCCGCCCTCTGTCTGGGGTATCTGGCGGCCGACGAGTTCCTGGGAGGCGAGATGACCTTGGACCAGGAGGCGGCGGTGGGGGGCGTCGCCCAAAAACTGGCCGAGCCGCTGGGTATGTCCACCGAACGGGCGGCGGCCTCGGTGTTTGATGTGCTGCTGGCCCGCACCGTGGGAGCCATCCGGGAAATTACCGTGGAGAGGGGTCTCGACCCCCGCGAATTCGCGTTGGTGGCGTTCGGTGGGGCGGGTCCGATGCTGGCGCCGCTGTTGGCCAGAGAGATGGAGATGCCCGAGGTGGTGGTTCCCGCCGCTCCGGCGGTGTTCTCGGCCTGGGGAATGCTCATGTCCGACTTGGAGTATGACGTGGGCCAGACCGTGCTGACCATGCTGGACGACGCCACCCTGAACCAGATGGAGAAAGTTCTAGCTCAACTGGAGAGTGAGGCGGATGCGGTGCTGGCCACGCAGTCGGTTCCGCCCGAAAAACGGGTGTTTCTCCGGCGCCTCGACCTGCGCTACAACGGCCAGGAACACACATTGGCGGTTGACTTGGAGGACGATGACGACCAGCATTCGGTGGCGGCCAAGTTCCATGAAAAGCACTTGGAGCGCTACGGGCACCGTTTGCAGGAAGAAGTTCAGATACTCACCGCCCGGGTGAGAGCCATCGGACTGTTGGACAAGCCGTCTGGCCCACCCGATGAAACCCGGATCGGTGAGACCGGCGAGAAGGTGAGCCAAGTGGACGAGCGTCATGCTTTCGATTTCGCCACCCGCAAGCGCCGGCCGTTTGCGGTTCACGAGCGCCGATTGATTCAACCACGAGTAGAGATTGAAGGGCCGGCCATTATCCGCGAGCCCACCTCGGTCACCGTCATCCACGGAGACCAGCGGGCGGTTCCCGACCACCACGGGAACCTGGTAATCAGATGAGCGCCGCACCCCAAATGGACGGCGCCACGGTGGAGGTGATCCGCCACTATTTGAATTCCACCGCCGAGCAGATGCGCCGCACCCTGGTGAGGACCGCCTTCAACCCGGTGATCTACGAGGTGCTGGACTTTGGCATCTCGATCTATGACCGAGAGCGGAGACTGATCTCGGAGGCATCGGGGATCCTCTCTTTCCTGGGCGCCAACGACTTCGCCATCCACCAAGGCGTGGAGAGGGTGGGGATCGAAAACCTTCATCCCGGGGACGTGGTGATCATCAACGTTCCCTATTGGAGCGGCGCCCACGCGGCTGACGCCATGATGTTCACTCCGGTTTTCTGTGAGGGAAGCGATTTGCCTGATGCCTATCTGGCGGTGCGGGCTCATTGGATGGACCTGGGCGCCAAGGACCCCGGATACGTGCTGGACTCCACCTCCATCCATCAGGAGGGCCTGATCCTGCCCGGCGTCAAGCTCATCAATCGGGGAGTTGTGGACGAGCAAATCATGGCCATCCTGCGGTACAACTCCCGGATGCCCGAAACCATCATCGGAGATTTCAATGCTCAGATCTCCGCCATGCGAGTGGGAGAGCGGCGCCTTCGTCAGATCTGGGAGAAGTTCGGCCTCAACCAAGTGGACTCGGCGATTGATCGCATCATCGAACACGGCGCTCAAACCGCCCGAGAGGCGGTCCGGGCCATGCCCGACGGGCAATGGTCGGCGCACGACTGGCTGGACGACGACGGGATCTCCCACGACCTGATCCGAATGGGGGTGACCGTCACCATTGAGGGGGATCGTTTTGAGGTGGATTACGGGGACTCCGCCGACGGGGTGCCCGGACCGGTCAACATGCCGTTCGGAAGCACCTTGAGTCAGGCCAAGAACGTCTTCAAGGCCCTGACCACTCCCGACACTCCCGCCAACCACGGCCACTACCAGCCCCTGCATGTGGTTTGCCCACCGGGCAACCTCTTCCATGCCGTTTATCCGGCCGCCACCTACACCTTGTGGACCGGCATGGTGTCCTTCGAGTTGATCCACAAGGCCCTGGCACAGGGAATGGATCAGATCGCGGCCTCCTCCGGCTCCGATGAACCGGGGTTCATGGCAGTGGGAACCCATCCCGACACCGGCGAGATGTATTCGGTGAGCAACAACGAGGGGATCGGCTGGGGTGGGACCCCTGAGCACGACGGCTCAAACGCCCTCCAGCACCTTTCCACCACCGCCGTCCGAAACACCTCCATGGAAGTCCTAGAACACAAGTCTCCCATCTTTCACGAACGGCTGGAATTGCAGCAGGACTCGGGCGGCGCCGGACGGTGGCGCGGCGGCCTGGGAGTCTGCCGGGAGGTGAAATGGGTTTCGGCCGGTGAACTGTTGTCGATGAAGAAGAAGACCAAGACCAAACCCTGGGCATTGGCGGGCGGACACGAACCGGAGACCACCAACACCATGATCGTGTGGCCCGACACCGACCGCGCCCACCGGGCGCGCATGGAACGATTCACCATGCAGCCCGGGGAGGGGTTCCGCAATTTCTCGGCGGGAGGAGGGGGCTGGGGTAATCCTCTGGACCGGGCCATCGAGTTGGTGCGTGAAGACGTTCTGGACGAGTACGTCTCACCCGAACAGGCGGAAAAGGTGTACGGGGTGAAGGTGACGGCCGACGGGATCGCCACTCCCACCCGGGCACGGCGAGATCGCGGATCATCCTGACCGACGGGGTCCCGGTGACATGACCAGCGGCCCCCCTTTGGACGGCGCCACCGTGGAGGTGATCCGCCATTATCTGAATTCCACCGCCGAGCAGATGCGCCGCACCCTGGTGAGGACCGCCTTCAACCCGGTGATCTACGAGGTGCTGGACTTTGGCATCTCCATGTACGACCGGGACCGGCGGCTCATCTCGGAATCCTCGGGGCTGCTTTCTTTCCTGGGCGCCAATGATTACGCCATTGAAAAGGGCATCGAGAAAGTGGGATCGGAGAACCTGCATCCGGGGGATGTGGTGATGATCAACTATCCCTACTGGAGTGGCGCCCACGTCTCCGACGCCATGCTGTTTGCTCCGGTGTTCTGCGAGGAAGGCTCGGGGCCCGACGCCTATCTGGCGGTGCGGGCTCATTGGATGGATCTGGGCGCCAAGGACCCCGGGTACGTGCTGGACTCCACCTCCATGCATCAGGAGGGTCTGATAATGCCGGGCGTGAAAGTGATCAACCGGGGGGTGGTCGACCAGCAGATGATGAACATCCTGCGCTACAACTCCCGGATGCCGTTGACCATTATGGGCGATTTCAACGCCCAGGTGGCCGCTCTGCGAGTGGGTGAGCGGCGTCTCCATCAGATCTGGGAGAAGTTCGGGTCTTCCACCTTGGGCGAAGCGATTGATCGGATCATTGACCATGGCGAACGGACTGCCCGAGAGGCGGTCCGGGCCATGCCCGACGGGCAATGGTCGGCGCACGACTGGCTGGACGACGACGGGATCTCCCACGACCTGATTCGGATGGCGGTGACGGTCACCATTGAGGGGGACCGTTTCGAGGTGGACTACGGGGACTCCGCCGATGGGGTGCCCGGACCGGTCAACATGCCGTATGGGCGGACCTTGAGCATGGCCAAGGCGGTGTTCAAGTCTCTCACCACCCCCAACACCCCCGCCAACCACGGCCACTACCAGCCCCTTGGGGTGTCCTGCCCACCGGGAAACCTGTTCCGCGCCGTCTACCCGGCGGCCACTTTCACCCTCTGGACGGGAATGGCGGCGTTCGAGTTGATCCACAAGGCCCTGGCGCAGGGGATGGCTCAGATCGCGGCGTGCTCCGGCTCCGATGAGCCGGGGTTCATGGCAGTGGGAGCCCACCCCGACACCGGGGAGATGTACGCGGTAAGCAACAACGAGGGGATCGGCTGGGGGGCGACACCCAATCACGACGGCGCCACTGCCATCCAACACTTGGCCATGACTGCCGTCCGCAATACGTCGATGGAAGTACTGGAACACCGTTCGCCCATCTTTCACGAGCGATTGGAGTTGCGTCAGGACTCGGGCGGTGCCGGACGATGGCGCGGCGGGCTGGGAATCTGTCGGGAGGTCAGGTTCTTGGCAACCGGTGAGATGCTGTCGATGAAGAAGAAGACCAAGACCAAACCCTGGGCATTGGCGGGAGGTCACGAACCGGAGACCAACGCCATGATCGTTTGGCCCGACACCGACCGCGCCCACCGGGCAAGGATGGAACGATTCACGATGGAACCCGGCGACCGCTTCCACAACCTCTCAGCCGGTGGAGGAGGATGGGGTGACCCCCTGGACCGGCCCATCGAGTCGGTCCGAGAAGACGTCTTGGACGAGTACGTCTCGGTGGAGCAGGCCGAGAGAGTGTACGGGGTGCGGGTGACGGCGGACGGAACGGCCTCTCCCACCGTCCGGCGCCTCAACCGCCCTCTCTCCTGACCTCACCCAGGGCGATGACGGCCGATTCCATCCTGATCAGCGGGGCCCGGGAACACAACCTCAAGGACGTCACCATCGAGTTGCCCCGGGATGCGTTCATCGTGCTGACCGGACTGTCCGGCTCGGGGAAGTCCAGCCTGGCCTTCGACACCGTTTACGCCGAGGGCCAACGGCGCTATGTGGAGTCGCTTTCCGCCTATGCCCGCCAGTTCCTGGGGCAAATGGACAAGCCCGATGTCGACTTCATAGAGGGGCTTTCACCCGCCATCTCCATCGACCAGAAAACCTCCAGCCGCAATCCCCGCTCCACAGTGGGAACCGTCACTGAGATTCATGACTATCTGCGGCTGCTGTTCGCTCGGATCGGGATTGCCCACTGTCCCGAGGACGGGGAGGTGGTCAAGCGGCAGACCCCCCAGCAGATCGTGGACCGCATCCTGGAACTGGAGGAGGGAGTGCGCTTTATGGTGTTGGCGCCGGTGGTTGAGGGACGAAAAGGGGAGTACCAGTCGCTGTTTCGGGATCTGACCCAACAGGGCTACAGCCGGGCCCGCGTGGATGGGGAGGTGCGTCACCTCGACGAGGAGATCCGGCTGGACCGGTACTACCAGCACACCATCGAGGTGGTGGTGGACCGGCTGGTGCGAAAAGCGGGGATGGAGGATCGGCTCACCCAATCGATCGAGACCGCCCTGGGGCTGGCAGAGGGCAAGGCGATGGTGGATATCATCGACGGGCCAACCCTGACATTCAGCCAGCACTTGGCCTGCGACCGGTGCGGGTTTTCGTTCTCCGAACTGGCCCCCCGCAATTTTTCTTTCAACAGCCCCTACGGCGCCTGTTCCACCTGCGCGGGGATCGGTGCCCGATACCAGGTGGCCGAAGACCTGGTGGTGCCCAATGAGCGGCTCACCGTGGCCGACGGCGCCATCGCTCCCTGGGCATACCAGTTCAGCGGCTATTACTCAAGGCTCATGAAGGCATTGTCGGAGAAGCTGGGCTTCAGTGTGCATACCCCCTGGCAGGACCTCACCCCGGAAGTGCGGGACGAGATACTCCACGGCCGCTCGGGCCACAGACTGCGGGTGAGCTACCGCAACCGCCGGGGAAGAAGGCGGGTGTGGACCTCCCGCTACGAGGGTGTCATCCCCCAGGTGGAACGCCGCCACCGGGAAACCGGTTCCGATTCCGCCCGGGACACCTACCGCCAGTACATGCGACAGGTGCCGTGCGACGAGTGCGGCGGCGCCCGGCTGGGGCGGGTGCCCCGGGCGGTGACCGTGGGGGGCGCCACCATTGCAGACCTGTCAGATCTCTCTCTGGGCGAGGCCCTCGACTTCGTTGACGGTCTGCGGCTTAGCGACCGGGAGACCACCATCGCCGAGCGGGTCCTCAAGGAGATCCGCTCTCGTATCTCCTTCCTGCTGGATGTGGGGCTGGGATACCTCACCCTGGGAAGGTCAGCCGCCACCCTGGCCGGGGGAGAGGCGCAGCGGATCAGGCTGGCCACCCAGATCGGCTCGGGGCTGGTGGGGGTGCTGTACATTTTGGATGAGCCGTCGATCGGCCTCCACCAGCGGGACAACCTGCGCCTGATCGAGACCCTCACCCGGTTGCGGGACCTGGGCAACACTCTGTTGGTGGTGGAGCACGACGAAGAAACCATCCGGTCGGCCGATCATGTGGTGGACATCGGTCCCGGCGCGGGGGAGCATGGAGGCCGGATCGTGGCTCAGGGATCGGTGGGGACCATCTGCGGGGAGCGGTCGTCGGTAACCGGGGACTATCTGGCGGGCCGGAGATCCATCCCCATCCCACCGGTGCGTCGGGCGGGCAACGGCAAACATGTCCGCATCCTCGGTGCTTCGGAACACAACCTGGCCGAGCTTGACGTGGAGGTGCCGCTCGGGAAGCTGGTGTGCGTGACCGGGGTCTCGGGAAGTGGCAAGTCAACTCTGGTGGAGGAGATTCTCTACAAGGCGCTTTTGCGTTCCATCTACCGCTCCCGGGTGCTGCCCGGCCGCCACCGGGAGATCCGGGGGATAGAACACCTGGACAAGGTGATCAACATCGACCAGTCGCCCATCGGCCGGACCCCCCGCTCCAATCCCGCCACCTACACCAAGCTGTTCGACCATGTCCGCGCCCTGTATTCGCGGGTACCCGAATCTCAGGCCAGAGGCTATAAACCGGGAAGGTTCTCCTTCAACGTCAAAGGGGGGCGGTGTGAGCAGTGCCGGGGGGATGGGACCATCAAGATCGAGATGCATTTTCTTCCCGATGTCTATGTGCCCTGCGAACAGTGCCGAGGTCGCAGATACAACCGGGAGACTCTCCAGATCCTGTGGAAGGACCAGAGCATCGCCGATGTGCTGGAGATGTCGGTGGCCAAGGCGCTTCGGCTGTTCGAGCACCACCCGGCCATCGCCCGCACCCTGCAGACGCTCAGCGACGTGGGGCTGGGATACATCCGCCTGGGTCAGGCTGCCACCACCCTCTCGGGAGGGGAGGCGCAGCGGGTCAAATTGGCCTCTGAGCTGCGGAAACGCTCCACTGGCCGCACCATCTACATTCTGGACGAACCCACCACCGGTTTGCACTTTGAGGATGTGCGGTGTCTGTTGGGGGTGCTGCACCGCCTGGTGGACGGAGGCAACACGGTGGTGGTGATCGAGCACAATCTGGACGTGATCAAAGCGGCCGACCATCTGATAGACCTGGGACCCGAAGGCGGGACCGGAGGGGGGCGGATCGTGGCCACCGGATCTCCGGAGGAAGTGGCGCAAATCCCCGAAAGTCACACCGGTCGCTATCTGCGTGGGATGCTGCCCGACACGGCCGACGCCCGGGCCGATTGACCGGGACGTCGCACCATGGACCGGCTCCCTTCCCGAGAGATACCCGACGCGCCGGGCGCCTACTTTTTTCGGGACCGGCACGGGCGGGTGATCTATGTGGGCAAAGCCAAGTCGCTTCGCAAGCGGGTGCTCTCTTATTTCGGCCGGGAACTGCAGATTCGGACCTCGGCGATGGTGGAATCCGCCCAGGACGTGGACTGGATCGTGGCGGCCTCCGAAGTGGAGGCGATCATGGTGGAGTACAGCCTGATCAAAGCCCATCGCCCCCGCTTCAACATTCGACTGCGGGATGACAAGACCTACCCCTATTTGGCTATCACCCGCTCCGACCAGTGGCCCCGAGCGCAGGTGATGAGGGGCCGCAAACGGAAAGGCACCACCTATTTCGGCCCCTACGCCCACACCTACGCGATTCGCAAGACCCTCGACCTGGTGCTGCGCAATTTTCCGGTGCGGACCTGCTCGGACTCGTTGTTCCGCCGCCAGCACCTCCAGGGTCGCCCCTGCCTGCTATTCCACATCGAGAAGTGCTCCGGCCCATGCGTGGGGGAGGTCACCCCCGATGACTACCAGCAGGCGGTGGAGGGACTCTCCGCCTTCCTCCAGGGTGATGTCGATCAGGTGGTGGAGGAGACCACCGCCCGGATGCACCGGGCATCCGACGCCTTGGAATACGAAGTCGCCGCCCGACATCGCGATCGCCTGGCCGACCTGGAAAAGGCGCTGGCCCGCCAGGAGATGGTGACCGACCGCCGGGAGGACTTCGATCTGATCGCCCGTCACGGGGATGAGCTGGAGACCACCATCTGGGTGTTGTTTGTCCGGCTGGGGAGAGTGGTCGGCCAAATGGGATCGGTGGTGGACCGGGTGGAGGAGTTGAGCGAACCGGAGCTGGTCGGTTCGATGCTGCGGGAGCTTTATGGTGATCGTCCTCCGCCTCCCTTGGTGCTGGTTCCCGAACTCCCCCCCGATTCGGAGGTGTTCGGAGCATGGCTGGGGGAGCGGCGGGGCGGTCGAGTGGAGTTGCGGGCTCCCAAGCGGGGCGGGAAGCGGCGGCTGATGGAGACCGCCACCGCCAATGCGCGAGAGAAGTTCGCCCGCCATCGCCTGCGCCGCCAATCGGACCACAACGCCCGGGCCCGGGCGCTTCGCAGCCTCCAGGAGGTCCTGGGACTGCCCGAGTCGCCTCTGCGCATCGAGGCTTTCGATGTCTCCACCCTGATGGGAACCCATACCGTGGCGTCCATGGTGGTGATGGAGGACGGCCTGCCCCGCAAGTCGGAGTATCGGCGTTTCAAGATCCGGCGGGTGAGGGGCCAGGACGACTTCGCTTCCATGGAGGAGGCGATCCGACGGCGGTTCACCGCCTATCTGGCGGCGCGGGACCAGCCTGCCCACCAGCGGGGTCGCTTTCACTATCCGCCGTCTTTGGTGGTGATCGACGGGGGAGTGGGGCAGTTGGGTCGGGCGGTCCGGGTGCTGGACGAGCTAGAGCTGGACATCCCGGTGATCGGTCTGGCCAAACGAATGGAAGAGGTCTACTTTCCCGACCTGGCCGAGCCGCTGCGGATCTCTCGCCGGGCTGAGGCACTGTACCTGCTGCAGCGAATCCGGGACGAGGCGCACCGCTTTGCTCTGGAGTATCACCGTAGACTTCGATCCAAGGGCATGATGGAATCCTTGCTGGACGAAGCGCCCGGGATAGGTCCGGTACGCAAACGAGCCCTGTTGCGCCGGTTCGGGTCGCTTCGTCGTCTCCGGGAGGCCGATGTGGAGCAACTGTCCGAGGTGGTGCCGGCCACGGTGGCCGACGACCTCTACCTGCTGTTGCACGGAAAGTAGGCCGGGGTGGGCGATCGGCTGTCACATCCGGGGGAGGATCAGCCCGAATTGCTGTTGATCACCGGTATGTCGGGAGGCGGGCGGGGATCGGCGGCCCGGGTGCTGGAGGACCTCTCCTATCGGGTGATCGACAATCTGCCGCCCGGCATGATCGTGCAGATCGCCGCTCCGGACCGCCCCGCCGCCCAGACCGCGCCTCTGGCGCTGGTGATCCGATCCTGGGACTCGCCGCTGAGCCCCGAGCAGGTGATCGGACGGGCGGTCGATAACCTGCAGCAGTCGGGAATCAGTTGCAAAGTGGTGTTCCTCGATGCCGAGGATAGGGTGCTGATTCGCCGCTATGAGGAGACCCGTCGACCTCATCCCCAGGGGGGAGAGTCGCTCCCCGCGGCGATCGCCGCCGAACGCCGGCTGCTGCTGGGGCTTCGGGAATCGTGCGATGTGCTGATCGACACCTCCGATTTCAACGTCCATCAACTTCGAGACCGGGTTGTGGCCCGCTTTGGCCGCCGGGGAAAGGCCCGGAAGATGAGCATCTCGCTGGTCTCGTTCGGTTTCAAGAACGGACTGCCCCCAGGCGCCGATTTGGTGTTCGACGTTCGATTTTTGGCCAACCCCCATTGGGAGCCGCAGCTGCGGCCCAAGACCGGAACCGACTCCGAAGTGGCCGAGTTCGTGCTCGACAATCCCGACACCACGGAATTCCTGGTCCGGGTGGTGGACTTGCTGCGTTTCCTGGCGCCCCGTTACCGGGCCGAAGGAAAATCCTATCTCACCATCGGGGTGGGATGCACCGGCGGGCGTCATCGTTCAGTGGCGGTATCAGAGGAGATGTCGCGGCGACTGGCTGAACATCAGGTGGAGGTTTCGGTGTTTCACCGCGATGTCGAGGCTGGTTAGACCGGGTTGGGATGACGGATTATCTGACCCTTGACGATGTGCGGGTAAGTGGTCGGCGGGTGCTGGTGCGCGCCGATCTCAATACCCCGTTGGCCGATGGACAGGTGGCCGACGACTTTCGGATCCGGGCGTCGCTGGGAGCGATTCACCGGCTCCGTGCCGCACAGGGGGTGGTGGTGCTGTGTAGTCACTTGGGCCGGCCACGGGGTTACGATCCCCGGTTCAGCCTGGCGCCGGTGGCCCGGCGGATGGAGGAACTGGGTGGGTTTTCGGTGCGTCACCTCCCGGAGGTGGTGGGCCTCCAGGTCACCGATGCCGTCGCTCGGGGACGGCCGGGCGAGGTGTTCATGTTGGAAAACACCCGATTCCACCCCGGCGAGACCTCCAACGACCCCGGGATCGCCACGGGGTTGGCGGAACTGGCCGAAGTGTTCTGCCAAGATGCTTTCGGTTCGGTCCATCGAGCCCATGCCTCCACAGTGGGGGTGGCAGAACGGGCGCCTTCGGTGGCCGGGCCTCTCCTGGTTTCGGAACTGGCATCCATCGGGAAGCTGCTGAACAATCCTCCCCGTCCTTTGGTGGTGATCCTGGGCGGCGCCAAAGTCTCGGACAAGCTGGGGGTGCTGTCCGCTCTGATCGAAAAAAGCGATGTGTTGGCGATCGGGGGCGGCATGGCGTTCACCGCCTTGCTGGTCAAGGGACACCGCGTGGGAAAGAGCCTGGTGGAAGAGAGAATGACAGGTGTTGTGCGGCAGTTGCTCCGAGGTCCCCACGGACACAAGATGATTCTCCCCCACGACGTGGTGGCGGCTCCGCAGTTTCATGCCGATGCTGTTCACCGGATCACAGATGTAGGGGAGATAGGTGAGGATGAGATGGGCTTGGACATCGGGCCGGTGACGGCCGGCCGTATCGCCCGCGCCTGTCGGGGAGCGGGCAGCATCTTCTGGAACGGCCCGATGGGGGTATTCGAGTGGGAGGCCTTTCGGTCGGGGACCGAGCAGGTGGCCCGGGCGGTGACCTCTTCAGACGCATTCTCGGTGGTGGGAGGGGGAGACTCGGTGGCGGCGCTTCGGATGTTGGGATTGGAGAACCAGGTCTCTCATCTCTCCACCGGTGGGGGAGCGGGACTGCGATTGCTGGAAGGAAAGATCCTGCCGGGTGTGGAAGTTCTGAGAAAGTGGGTAGGTTAGACCAGATGAGCCGCAAGAGCCTGATCATCGGCAACTGGAAGATGCATTTGACTCATCTGGAGGCCATCGCGGTGGTCCAGAAACTGTGGTACCGGCTGGACGCCTCCGACTTTGACCGCACCGAGGTGGTGATAGCCCCTCCTTTCACCTCCCTGCGCACCGTTCAGACCCTGATCATGGCCGACCGCATGCCTATGGGACTGGGCGCCCAGCACGTTCACTGGAAAAAGGACGGAGCGTTCACCGGTGAGGTCTCAGCAGCAATGCTGGCCAAGTTGGACGTCAGCTATGTGATAGTGGGCCATTCCGAGCGTCGGGCGATGTTCGACGAAACCGACGAACTGGTCCGAAAGCGGGTCCGGGCGGTGCTGGGAGCGGGGATGACCCCGGTGGTGTGCGTGGGCGAAACCTTGGCCGAACGGGAGGCCGGGAAGACCGAACTGGTGGTCACCACCCAGCTGCGGGCCGCGTTGCGGAGGCTTTCCTCCGGGCAGCGGGCCGGGGTGGTGGTGGCCTACGAGCCGGTGTGGGCGATCGGCACCGGCCGCCACGCCGATGCGGCCACCGCCGCCGAGGTGTGCGAGCTGCTGAGAGCCACGGTCACCGCCATGGGCGGCCCCCAGACGGGCGAACAGGTGCGGATTCTCTACGGGGGGTCGGTCAACCCCGGCAATGTGGCCGGATTCATGGCCAAACGCCACATTGACGGCGCCCTGGTGGGCGGCGCCAGCCTGAATCCTGACGTGTTCGCCGGGGTGATTCGCTATTGGATCTGAAAGTTGACAGATTGCCCCGATCAAGGTTTCACTAATGGCTGGGGGTCCGAGTTGATGTCTCGGACCAAGAATGGTCGGAATCTCAGAATGCTGGTCGGATGAGGCACCCCATAGGTCTACGGGCAATCGGGGCACTGGAAGGGGTGACCCGGCGGATTCTGGTCTACAACGGTGACCGCGCCTTCTGCACCGCAGACGGCATAGATGTGTGGCCGTTGGCCACTTTCCACCGAGCGCTGGGGGAGGACCGTCTCTGGCCCTGAGAAAGGGTCGCCGGCCGGTTCAGCGGGAGCTTCCCGACCGGAGTGGGAGTATGTTTCGGTAGGCTCCCCGGTTATGTATCGAATGGTTTTGCTCCGTCATGGGCAGTCGGAGTGGAATCTGTCCAATCAGTTCTCCGGATGGACCGACGTTGATTTGACTCCCCAGGGCGAAACCGAGGCTCGCCAGGCCGGAGTTCTCATCAAAGAGGAGGGCCTGAGACCGGGAGTGGTGCACACCTCCCTGCTGCTGCGGTCGGTCCGCACCGCCCAGATCGCTCTGAGGGAGATGGGACTGGCCTGGCTGCCGGTGATGCGGCATTGGCGGCTCAACGAGCGCCACTACGGTGCCCTGCAAGGGCTCAACAAGCAGCAAACCGCCCGCCAGCACGGCACCCATCAGGTCCAGATCTGGCGCCGCAGCTACGATGTCCGACCTCCGCCGTTGGCGACCGACGACCCCCGTCACCCCCGGTTCGACCCGGCCTACGCCGACCTGGCGCCCGAAGTCCTGCCTGCCACCGAGTGTCTCAAGGATGTGGTGATTCGTTTCCTTCCCTACTGGCACGACCGGATCGTCCCTCAACTCCGCCAGGGGATCACCCCCTTGGTGGTGGCTCACGGGAACAGCCTCCGCGCCCTTGTGAAACACCTGGAAGGGATCTCCGAGCAAGAGATAGTCTCACTGAACATTCCCACCGGAATTCCGCTGCTGTACGATTTGGACCGGGACCTGCGCCCGGCTGGTTCCCGGTATCTCGGCGACCCGGAGGCCGCCGCGGCCGCGGCGGCGGCGGTGGCTGCTCAGGCCGCGATAGAATAAGAATCCATGGCTATTTTGCAAGTGGCGGTGATCACCATTCATGTGCTCCTCTCCATCGGCCTGATCATCTTGATTCTGTTGCACTCGGGGAGAGGCGGCGGGCTCTCTGATGCCTTTGGAGGTGGTATGAACACTTCCATGGGAGGGTCGTTGGTGGCCGAACGCAACCTCAATCGCCTCACGGTGATAACGGTGGTCGGGTTCGCCATAACCACCATCGCCCTTATCTGGATCTTGGCTTAGGGGCATGCTGAAAACAATGGGGATGGGATGGTTCCCCACACCTCAACCAGGGGTTCTGCTGGCGCATTTGGCTGCTATCGGGCCTTGTTCAGCACACTCCTAGCCGCTACCCACCCACTCTCCGACCAATGGCGGAACGTTCAGACCACTGGACCGTTCTCCTCAATCCCAAAGCCGGCCGGGGAAAGGTCACTTCGGATTACCTCCGACAATTGCTGACCGAGCAGGGGATTGAAGGTCGGGTGGAGACGCCCGTATCTGCTCAGGCGATGGCGGACCGGGCGCGGGATGCCATCCACTCCGGCGGTCAGGTGGCGGTGGCCGGGGGCGACGGAACCCTGAGCCTGACAGTTGACGCTCTGTGCCAAAAGCGGTGGCCGGCGCCTCCCCGGGTGGCGATGCTTCCCACCGGCACCGCCTGTGATTTCCTGCGTACCTTCGGGCTGTCCCGAAATTTGGAGCAGGCGGTGGCCCGATTGGGCGCCCCCGGGTGGTATGACATCGATGTGGGGAGTTTGGAAGGGGAGTGGGGTCAACGCTTTTTTGTGAATGTGGCCGAGACAGGGGTGGGGGCCGCCGCCGCGCAAACCGCCGGACGGCTCCCTCGATGGGTGGGGGCCTCCCGCTACGGGTTGGCGTTCGCCGCTCGGCTACCTCGATTTCCTCGAGCTGAGATTCAAGTTGAGGGTTCTCGACGGTCGATCGAGGCCGATGGTCTGGCAGTGATCGTGGCCAACGCCCAGTTTTTCGCTTGGAATTGGAATATCGCTCCCAAGGCCAACCTGGTGGACAACCGGCTCGACCTGCAGGTGTTCACTGCCAAGAAACGACAACTGCCGGCGGCGGTCCCCAAGATCATCCGGGGTCTGCATCTGAGAGAACCGTGGGTGCAAAGACGAAGCTGGGAGAGTTTCCAAGTGACCACCAATCCGTCGTGGCCAATCGAAGCTGACGGGGAATGGGTGGGCTACACCCCCATGCGGGTGCTAAGTCACCCCGCCGCCATCCGCTTTAAGATCTGAACGTCCCACCAGTTCGGAGAACAGCCTTACCCGTGCGGCCGGTGAAGAGCATCCCGCCCACTCCCAACAGCCACAGGAAGAACCCGGCACCCACCACCGGATGCACCATGGTGGCCGAATCCACCCAGATGAATTGCATGGCAACCCCCAGCATCGCCGAACCGGGAGAAAATCTGCGCAGCGCCCCGCCCACCTTCCATTGGTAGCGGGACGCCACCATCAGAGCCAGCCCCGCCAGTGCGAAGCCGATCTTGCCGGCCAGCGCCCTACCCGTCAAGACCGATTCCAACAATTCTGTCACCTGCGGTTCTGCCAGGAGCGGGAACAGAGCAGGGGCCGACATCGCCAGCGCAACCCCAGCCAAGCCGGAGACAACGGTGAACCCGCCCGACCAACCCAACAACCACGGAACCGCCGGAGACCCCCATCTCTGTTTGATGATCCAGGTTCTCCCCAGACACCACGCCGCGCCCAAGAGAGTCAGGCCTGACACGAGCCGGGCGGCGCCGGCCAATCCCGACCACCCCGGACTCAGAGCAATCCCTTCCAACGTCTCGGCAGCCGTCGGACCGTCAGCGTCGGCGGCGACCCGAGCCAATGCCATGACCACCGTGATCAACGCAGTCCCAATCAGAAGGGCGCCCGCCCACCGGACGGCGACATCCTTTGCGGATAGGCGGTGAGAGTCGGCTGGGAGAGGATTGATATCCAATACGCCCGTTTACACTACGGGGCTTTGTTTTTGCAAGCCAAGTCGTGAGGATTGACGGATGGGGAGCGAGCGCCACCCCACAGTACCGCCAACTTTCCGACCACTGGCCAGAGCGAGAGACGGCAACAGACCGCTTCGTGTATCTACCGGGGTTTGCCTGTCTGGTGATCGGGAGTGGGCTCGGCGGTGACCAGAGCGGCGAGAATGGTGGTTATCGGCACGGCCGCCACCAGGCCCATCGAACCGGTAAGGGTACGAAAGACCTCCACCGCGATCAGTTCGGAGTTGACCACCATGATCAGTGATTGGTTGGAGACCGCCAGCAGCATGAAGATGGGAATGCCGGCTCCGGCGTAGGCCAGCAACAGCGTGTTCACCGTCGAGGCGATGTGTTCCCGTCCCACGCGAAGTCCCGATGACACAAGCTGCCGGACCCCAAGGTCAGGGTTGCGGTGGTGCAACTCAGCCACTAGGGCGGCCTGAGTGACGGTGATGTCGTCCAGTGCGCCCAGTGCCCCGATAATGGCGCCTCCCAGGATCAGCGAGGCGACGTCCAACCCCGGGGCCAGAAGCGGAAGGGTCAGGGCCTCTTCGGTGGCCAGGCCGGTGAAGTGGGCGAACCGAAAGAACGCCCAAGACAGCGCGATTGTCAATCCCAATGCCGACAGGGTCCCAGCCAGAGCCACGGTGGTCATCAGATTGAATCCGTGCACCAGATACAGGTTTATCAGGACTATGGCCGAGGCGGCCACCACCGCCACCAGGAGAGGATCATTGCCGTCGAGCACCGAAGGCGCCAGAAAACCAACCAGCACCACCGCGGTGCTCGCCATACCGACCAAAGCCAACACGCCGCGTCGTCGGGCCAAGGCGATAACCGCCACGGCAAACAGGACACTCAGCCAAATCAGGGGAGTCCGCCGGTCGGTGTCGGCATAAAAGTATCGATCGGTGGCCGGCTCGTAACCGAGAATCACCTTCTGACCGAGCGCCACCGCCGGCACCGGACCACCCGAATCAAGATCGAATTCCGGCAGAGCAATGACTGATCCCTGTGAGTCGCCCTCGTTGAGCACCACTGATACTTGGCGGCAATCATGGGGGTTGTCGGGATCGGCATAGCTGCAGGGACCATCCCGGACCTGATGCACCGTGCCTCGGACCCGTTCCGATGCCAACCCCAGCCGGCCGGCCCTGGCAGTGGCCTCCACCATGCCCTGATCGGATGGCCACAGGGCCACCACCCCCACACTGGTCGCCAGCACCGCTGCTGCCACAAATAGCAGCAATAAGCGATTGCCACCGAATTGGCGACTGGGAATCATGACCCTCAGAACATCCACCAGTAGTTGCGTTCCCCGGGTTCCGAGTGGAAGGCCACATCTTTAATCTGTCCACAAAGACCACTATGTTCTGGCCATGGATGCCGAATCCAGCGGGAAACAGCCGCTAGCCCCGGGGGGACTATCATGCCCACGCCACTAAAACATGCACCCCAGCCCACCACTCCATTCCTTATTACTTATCATAACCAGTCTTTTCGGACAACACCGTGGGTGGCGATGGTACACGCTTTATGAGTGGGGTCTAACACCCCCAAATCATACTAACGCCGACGGGCGGCACCCCCGGATACTGGGGGGAAGGAGCGAGCGTTGACCCCTACCGTGGCCAAGGTCACTCCTCTATTCTCGGACGACCCGACAATGTGGCAACGTCCACTGAAGGAACTCGGATGGGTGTTGGAGACCGGGCATACCCATGACACCGACGGGACGGGTCCCTGCTCGGGAGGGAACGGCCAGAACCTTGCTCTGACTATGGGCGATTTCCAACACGAAGGCCGCGTTTGGCATACGGTGGCGCTGGGAGGAAGAACCGATGACTATCCCGGCGGTCTGATCCGGTGGGGATGGGCGCAGATACTGGGGGAGGACCTTTACGAACTGGCCGATGGGGGAGTGTGCCTCGCTAATGCCTTCCCCGACCTTGACGGCGGAACTCCCTGCGTTTATGTCCTGTTCAAGATACGAGGGTCAGGTGGAGAGCAGCAGTATGTTCAGCGTCCCCGGACCGCGGAAGGTTTCACCCCGGGAAGGGTCCTGTCCGACGGGGCATGTGTCACAGCTCCCGGTTCTTCGGATCGGGCCGGTAACGTTTTCGGTTTGTACCGGAGACGGGACGGCGGGTGGTTGCCCACGTCTCTGATGATCTCCCCCTCTGAACTTCCGGAGCTTCCCTGTTCGGCCCGCGACGCCATCAGGCGGGAGTCTCCCCGGACGAACGGGGCATCGGACGGTTGGGGCGGACTTGAAGGGGTGTATGTTCGTCGGCTGTTCGGACGGGACGGTCTCGTTCCGGCTGTGCCCCCACCGAACGGTCCCGAAGACGCGGCGTATTGGCGGGTGGGGGCTCATCCCACCGCCCAGGTGATCACGAAACCGGCCCCGGATGGGCGTACCCTTTGGGGGTTCGTCGATCCGCTCACAGCCGACCGGTTCGGGCTGCGGACCGTGACCGACCACCCGGAAGAGTGGGTGACCCTGAGGAGGTTGCATGAGAAGGTGACCGCCGGGGAGAGCAGTCCCGACGGGACCGTACCCGACCGCTCCGGGGACGAGGGTCCCGACTGGCGGCTGTGCGAAACCGTTGACGACTCTGTCACGTTCATGTTCGATAAGAACATGTTTCCCGTGGGGGAAGTCACCGCGGTTGTGGGCCCACCGAAACTGGGGATGAAAAGCTGGCTGGGTGCGGAACTGGCCGCTTGTGTAGCCACAGGACGGTCGCTAGGAGCTTTGAAGAACCTGTCCCCGAAGGCCCGCAGAGTGTTGTATTTGACGAACGAAACCGCGGCAGGTCAGAAACGACGCATCGAAGATCAGATATTTCGCCTACGTGACCGTGTCCGGGCTGTCAATGCGGGGGAGGCCGGCAGGAGGGTTATTGTCGGAACGGGCAGATTTCAGGACCGTCACGGTCGCGCTAAACATGTGAAACTGGGAGACGGTTCCATCCCCGAGTTGTTGATCCCCTGGGCGGTGGACAATCGAATCGGTTTGGTGGTGTTCGACACCCTTTTGACTTATCTTCCCGGGGCGGCCGGTCGTCATTCCAATTATTGGGAGATGGGGGAACTAGTGCAAGATTTGGTGAATTTGGCGGGGGCGATCAACGGCCCGGTGGTGTACATGCATCACACTCCCAAGAACAACGGTTCGCAGCAGCTGGGTTCGCAGGCGTTGGACGGCAAGGTGGCGCAGACGCTGTTCATGAACAGAGCCGCTGGCTCTGTCCCGCGGGTGTCGGCGACGGTACTCAGTCGCCTGTTCACCCCGGTGGAGACACCGATCAGTTTCAGGGTCGATCCTCTGGGCGACGGCCGCGGTTTCGTCAACCACATGACCAATCGGGAGGATTCGTCCGGGGGGTCGGCGAGGCGGCGGCACCGGCGGATGATGCGGATCGTCCGGGCCGAAACCTCCCGATGCCATGCCATAACCCGGGGCATGATGGTCGAAGCTTTCCGGAGGGGCTTCAAAGGGGGAGCGACGCTCGAGGGGATGGACAGAGGGGCGTTGAAGACCACCAGCACCTCGTTCCGTCGTTTCGTTGAGGTCGCAAAAGCGGAGGGGTGGATCGCCGAAACCGGGAGACAGGGCAACGCCAAGCATTACAAGCTGGACACCTGCCCCCATGTGGCGACGCTGCTCGCCGACCTCGATTAGGAACCCCCACGGCCCGGTTGTGGGCGGCGATTTGTGGGGGCGGATATCCCGTTCTGTTTGAAAGTCTTGTTGGTTTTGTCGACATTGTTGCCAACAAGACCAACAAGACCAACAATGCTTTTTTGTCCTCGGATCCGCCCGTTTGTCGCCTCAAATTGTGGCGTTGACCTGGGGAAACATGTCTCAGCGGAGGGCCTCCGATCCCCTCCAAAGTCTTGTTGGTCTTGTCGGCATTGTTGCAACAAGACCAACAAGACTTAAAAGAACACCGGAGGTTTCGGCCTGCTCCAGGTTGCCCTTCCACTCCATTTTCCAGGGGTCTCATTGTGGTGTTGACCTGGGTAAACGTTCCCTACGACATCCTGTGTAGGAGAGTGTCCCGCGAGGCTGCTGTTTCATTGTCCCCAGGCGCTTGTCGATCCTCTATCCCCCCTATGGGGGGAGGATAGAATCGGAACACTGGTGCTGTGCCAACAAGACCAACAACCTTTTTTTCGATGACACTGACAGGGTTCCCGCTGCGGGGTTCGGCACTATTCCGACGAAACATCAAAATTGGGGGTTTTACGGCCCGATATCCCCCTTGGATGATGTTTCACCCTGTCAGAAGACGCCCAAGGGCCGCCACGGGCCGTGTAGGGGCCTCTCCTTCGAAGCGAGCAACCCGCCAACACCCCAAATCGCGCTTCAACTTTCGGGTGGGGACGGGTTGATGGTGGAGTATCGGGCCAGGAGAGCCGTGGCGTCGTCGCTGGCTTTGTACTCTCCCCGAGTGAACGCCCGGTCGATCCGTTCGGATTCTCGGAGCGTCTCCAGCAGCCACGCGAGACCCCGCCGCATCACCGTTTTCACTGTCGTTGCCCAACAGCCGTGGAACATGGGAAGGTTCACCACCCTGGCGAACCCGTCCGTGCACAGAAGAAACAGGTCCTCGTGTCCGGGGGAGACCGTCGCCTCGGTGACCCGGTCGGCCACTTGGGGATCGACGCTCAACACGTTCCCTCCACGCCCTGCTATGTACCCGAGTCGGTCCTGCACCATCTCCGATGTGATCCCACTGCGGGTGTGGCCGTTCCCCCCGGGCAGCCACCCGCCGCTGTTCCGCCCGCATCGTCGTTTCGTCCACGACTATCGAGCGAACGTCACCTTCGGGACCGGCGTGAAACACCATGCAGTCGCCGACGGACAACAAACCGGCCCGTCCGGCCTCTGAGTCGATTTGCACCAATCCGAGGGACGCAGCGGGTGGCAGCAGCGTCCCATTGTCGTGCACTGGCGCGGTGTTCTCCCACCGTTCCCTCAAACACTGGGCGACCGCTCCGACCCGGGCCGGCGGAACACAATATCCCGCCGATTGTGACATAATCCGACCGAGGATTCTGCTCGTTTCTGTGGATATCCACCGGGCACTGGTTTCCAGCCGACCTGATGTTGTGTCCAAAGACGTGGCGCCGTCAACCACCCACAGAGCATGGTCGGACCAGCCGACACTGTCTTCGTTGAACCGCCGGTTCCGCCTCCCGCCGAGATCACATCCAACACCTCCAGCCGGACGCTCATCAAAATAATGTCCGCCCGTCCTCACCGGGAGGACACCGTTTACTAGTTGGGTGTCCCATCGCACCTGAGAGTGGAACCCCGCCGGCAGTGCAACCCTCAGACCGATCCGGTTCCCCGCCATGTCGCGCCCTCGGCGTCCGCCGCTAACTGTTCCGGCTTTCATCGGATTCCTCTCTGCCGGCTGCGCCCCTCCGGTGGGTTATGCGCAATCGGATGAGACCAAGAGCCCATCATCCCGCGGCCCGACCGGTCGCAGCATGCCGGGCCGTTTCTCATAGGGTTTTCCAGTACCGGGCGTCGGTTCGGAACCTGGCCGCCCAGGAGTCGCACAGCACCGCGAACATTTCCGCCGCTTCCGCCAAATGTTCCCAACCGTCGGGCGGGTGGTCTCCTTCCCGGGAGAGACGTTCGCCGAGGTCAACCAACTGAGCGCGGGTTTCCACCAGCAGATGATGGGGGAACGGTCCGACCGTGATCCCCCAGAGGTTTTCCAAATGGGCTGTGGCCCCATCGGGTTCGGAACAGTAATCCGGTTTCACGATAAGCCAATCCCATCCCAGTCGTATATGTGACACTCATCGCATTCGCTGCCGTTCGCATGGGGTTGCACTTCAGCGTCCAACCAACCCTGTTCGTGTGCTTCCAGTAATGCTTCGTGTTCGCACCCGTGTCCGTCCCGGGCCGACGGGCATGAGCAGACACTGGCCATCCGGTAGGCTATTTGTCCGACTTCCCACACGTCGTCCCGCGTGTTGCCGGTCGGGTTCCCAGGCCATGTCAGCTTCTATCTCGGCGTTGATGTACGCCAGGGCGCCCGGGAAGTGTTTGGAGCGGCCGCCCAGCCAGGCATGAAACAGGGTGGAGGCGTGATCGGTGACGCTGATAAGGGACATGTCAGTATGTCATAGTAGACGGGCGGCAGGGGTCACGGCAACGACCCGCTTTATATCCTGCTAAATGGCATGCGGTATATATGACAAATGAGGATAGGATGTGTTGCTAACTTGGGCAGCGACACGAACAAGATAAAAGAGTGGCGGCTCGATTCCCGGGGTGGAACGGCCCGGACCCGAAAGGGGGATGGCATTGCACGCGGTTGAAATGAAACGGCGCATCCGCGACGGCGACCATCTTCCGCTTGCGGCTCCCGATCCGGGGGGCGCCCACATCACCGCCGGAAGTCTTTTACGGCTGCTCGGCGCCCGGCTGTTCCGAAGAGCGCACCTGGCCCGCCGACGAGCTCTGGTGGTGGGACGCCATCGAAGACCGCGACGAATCGGATGGGCGCCCGCCCGGCTGGTACTGCCATCAGTGCAGCATCGACCGGACATCGACTTTGTTGAGATGGCCTTTTTGCGGGGCATCC
>OZ219761.1:0-401871 GCA_964291245.2 Acidimicrobiia bacterium | reverse complement strand
CAACTCCCACAGATTGGTGATCGCATCATAAGTTTCTTTGGTTACGGTCTTGAGATCACCAAACGGCGACTTCGCCTTACCAGGCTCATCCGGATTATCAACGTCGTCGTCAGTAGTGTCGATTACATTGACAACACCAACATCGTCGGGCGTATACCCGAACACCGTGTCATCGTTCTCAGCCATGGGGTCCATCTCGTTCATCAACCGGGCGATGAACAACGCCATCTGCCCGCGGGTCACCTGATGACTTGGACCGTAGGTGGTTCCCGAAGGGTTGTTGCCCTTCGTGATGTTCAGTTGCTTCAATTGTGCGATAGCGGTCTGCCACTTGGCCGGCAGGTCACCGATGTCGGTGAAGCCGGGATCGGCAGGGTCGGCAACCATTGGGATCCCGACCACCTTGGCCAGGCGGGTGAGGAACAGGGCCATGTGCGCACGTGTGACCGACATTTTCGGCGAATAGGTAGTACCGTCCCCAGTGCCCTGGGTGATCCCGTAGTATCCGATGCAATTGATATCACCCCGGTTGCCGTGAAGCTCGGGAACATCAGCGAATTCTTGATTCTCGGTCGCAGCACCAACACACGCGGAGAACGTGGCCGTGTAGTCTGCTTTCGGGTCGTCATCAGCAGCCGAAGCGGGCACGGCGACCAGCACACTGGCCACCAACGCCAACGCCGTCAGCACTGCTGTCTGACGCCGAAACCGGCTCAGAAAAGTAAACATAAGTTCACTTAGGGAGCCAGCAACACCGGACATCTGTTGGAGGCGTTGCATAACCGGCGCAACCAAGCTGTCTACAGGTACTCGACGCGACTGGACCTTACACGAGGCCGAGGAAGTCCTTGCCATGGCGGAAGGCTCTATAGAGGAAGTAGAGTCCATCCTCCCCGACTGGTAAGGCTGAGGGAGCCTTAGTATCCGCTGAGACTGGGATTGTCCGGTAGGTGATTCCGTTCATCAAGGGACCACCTAATAGCCACAGACCCACGGTGGGGAAAGTCGATGATTGTCATTTCCTAAAGGGTGGGGCCGTTTCTTCGGGTTCGGGTTGGTCGCGAGTCGGGGATTTGTGGGGTACCGGCCGGGCCGGGTGTTCCAGGCGGGTATTACCTTGTGGGGCGGCCAGGGTGCGTTCCAGGTGGGCCATCAGTTTGACAACTTCGGGAGCTTCCAGGATGCGGTTCCGGGAGGTGCTTGCTGGTCTGAGCACCAGGATGCCGGCTTGTAGGAGTTGGTTGAGCGCTGCCCGAGTGGCCGCTGGTGAACGTCCGAGAAGTTTGGCCGCACTGTCGGGTGTGAGGAGCGGTATTCCGGGAAGGACTCCGACCAGGAGGTCCAGAGCTGATCCTTTGCGATAACGTCCCAGCTTTTGGTTCCACTGGGCGGTTAGTTGGTTGATCCGATCACTGTAGCCAAAAGCATCGTGACAAGCCCGTTTGGTGGCAGCGGCAAAGATCTCCAACCATGGCTGTAGCGCTTTTTCTCTTCGGGGACTGTCCGCCGGGCCTTCGTAACGATATTCGGTGAGGCCGCTGATGTAATGGTCGGACCAGGTGGCGAGAACCAGACTGATCGGCGGCACGAATCTGGGCGCCAGGCCCCGTTTCTGCAGCACGATGTGGATCAGTGCCCGACCGGTTCGCCCATTGCCATCCCCGAAAGGATGAATGGTTTCGAATTGGGCGTGGGCTATCGCCGCCTGGGTCAGGGGACTGTGATGGTCGGTATTCACATAAGCGATGAGATCAGCCATCAATGCTGGCACCCGGTCCGGCGGAGGCGGAACATATTCCGCGTTGCAAGGGTTGTAACTGCCTACCCCTATCCAGTTCTGCTCTTCCCGCAGGACTCCTCCTAGCTCGGGAGTGGGGGAGCGGCTCATCAGTAGTTTGTGGATTCCCAAAAGGTCGTCCAATGCGAGAGGATGGTCACGGGCGGCACCGAGGTCTATCGCCCTTTCTCATGGCGTCAATGTTCCCGAGCACTTCCGCCGCTATGCCATCCACGGTGGCCTGTCCTCTCGCTATTCGTTCCTCGGCAGCGAGCAAACGGCGGGGGCCCACTTGCAGTCCCTCGATTGCCGATGATCCCACCGACTCTGCTCTCAGCAGGAACCGGCCCACGCCGGCCAATCCAGAGTGTCGCAGGGTGGAACGGTTCACTTCTCTGATGTCCTCTTCTCCCGCACTGACTGATGCCGCCAACGACCCGGGAATCAGAGGATCCCATCCAATCAGATGATCGGGAGAATACGGGTGATACCAACCGCCCATTCGCTCAGCCCGAGTCGGACCATCAAACCGGGGAGCCCACCATCTCCGCAAATACTCGGCCACCTGTTCAGCCCTGTCTGATTAGAAACGGCGAACCAAACAACCTAACCGCCATTGTCGCCATAACGATAGGATACCACCTAACCTATCGCTATGGGGGCTGGCTCTTCGGGCGGTCAAGATGTGTCTTGCGGCGACTATTACTGAGTAGTTTTACTCAATGGCCCTGGAAGGGAAGGACGCCCCGAAAACTTTCCATCCAGCCAAGAGCAGCCAAGACCTCCCCTGTAACTAAGGCAGGATTTGCAAAGCTTCCTGGCTAAACCACGGTGCCCTGTGGGGCGACAAACCTTCCGCCTGATTCTCCAATCACCTGACCCTCGGCGAAGACAACCCTACCTCCGGAGATGGTGGTGAGCACTTGTCCGGTGATCTGCATCCCGTCGTAGGCTTGGCCGCTTCCTCCTGATCGGCTCAGGAACCGCCCCGAATCAGCTGTCCAGCGGGCCTTGGGGTCCACCAGCACCAGGTCGGCATCTGAGCCTTCGGAGATGGTTCCCTTGCGGGGGTATATGCCAAACAGCTTGGCCGGGTTGGTGGTCATCACCTCCACTGCCCTTTCCAAGGGAAAACGCCCGGTCAGCCCGGCGTTGAGCATGGTGGGCACCAGCATTTCGAGCGACGGGATACCCTGCCCGGAAGAGGCGTAGTCGGCCGCCGCCTTTTTCTTCTGGTGTGAAAGGAGCATGATCAGACGCCACCACCGACAGTGTCCCATCCAACAGCGCCTCCCACAGAAAGGCCACATCTTCAGCGGGCCGCAGCGGCGGGGCCACCTTCACGAAATTGCCGAACCGGGGAATGTAGGACTCGTCGAACAACAGATAGTGTGGACACGATTCGCCCGATAGATCAGCCCCTAGCGCCTGGGCGGCTTTGACCTCTTCGGTGGCCAGGCGGGAGGTTATGTGGACGATGTGGGCGGGCAGGCCGATGTCACGGGCGATGGTGGCCACCAGCCCCACTGCGGCGGCCTCCACCATCGGAGGTCGGGCGGGATGTCCGAAGCGGTCGGAATCCACTCGGAAACGCTCGATGAAGTGCTGGCTTTCGGCATGCACCGCGCACCGCAATCCTGTTTGGGCCACGGCGGTCAGGCAATCGTAGATCTGCTCGGGCCCCGATGCCCACAGGCCCTCGAATTCGTTGAGCCGCTCAGGTGGAGGTTGGTGGGTGAAGAGCTTGAAACCGATCGCTCCGCATTCGGCCATCGCCTCGGCCCGGGCCGGGTCGGAAAACCCGGCGCCCGAATAGAGAGCGAAGTCCACCAGGCTTTCGGACTCTCCCAGCTCCCGGCGGGCCAAAAAAGCCTCGGGGGTGCTGCACGGCGGGTTGGAGATGGGCATCTCGAACAGGGTGGTGACTCCCGATGCCGCGGCAGCCCGTGATTCGGAGGCAAAGGTAGCCCGCTCGGGGTGGCTGGGCGCCCGGCAGTGAAAGTGGGCGTCCACCGCACCGGGAATAATCAGCAACCCCGAAGCGTCGATCTCCCGACGCGCCGGTCCCAGACCCCCAGAGGGGCGACCTCGGCGATGAACCTGCCTTCCACCCCGACGTCAGCCGGGCCGGAACGACCGTCGCTCACCACCTGAGCGCCAACGATTTTCAGATCAAGCATGGTTTTCTATCGCTCCTTACTTTGAACGATTGGTTGGGGACAGCCCGGGGGCAAAAGCCGTGTCGCGAAAAAACGCGGCTGGTGGGGGTTGACTTTGTCACTGCGATGGAACACATTGATAGTTGTCGAAACACCTCCCGGTCCGACTCGACGTCACTTGGACCGTGCTGAAGGGATCAGTTCTTGGGATGGCGAGACTCCGGTCAGTCAAGGATTTCGCGTCCTACCCATGGCTCGGTGGCGGCGGGGGTGGGGCCCTCAGGCCGGGAGCCGCCGCCACTGTTTTCGCGAGATAGCGGGTGGTTTCGCAACTTGAAACTCATCGAATTGTCTGCTGCGAAACCACCGGGCTTTTCACCAACTTGTGGTCTCAGGCTCGCCGGTACCCATGTTCGGGGCCGGGTCCCCAGCGGGTGCCCATGCCTTCGATGTCCCGACCGGTCTGCGTATAGCCACCTTCCGAGGAAAACGCCATCTGTCCTCTCACGAAGACCCGCTTGACGTCTTTCATGTGGTCCAGGGAATCCAAGGGATCGCCACCCACGGCCACCACATCGGCAGTCTTGCCGACTTCCAGGCTGCCCAACTGATCTTCCAAGCCCAACAGCTTGATGCCCCGGCGGGTGATCGAATTGAGGGCGTCCAGATTGTCGGGGCACACGCCGATCTCCACCATGAACTTGAGTTCCTCGGCGATGGCGTAGTGGGGGACCACCGGGCTTCCGGCATCGGTACCGAACACGATCGGGATCCCGGCCCGGGCCGCGGCCACGTTGCCGTCAAACCGCGATGTGTCGGCCATCTGATCCTTGCGCCGCTCCACATCGGAGACGGTCATCCCAAAGTCCAAGCCGAACTTGACCTGCTGCACCAACGGCGAGAAGGTGGTGACGATGGGGACACCTTTCTCCACCATCTTCTCGATGGTGGCCGGGGTCATCGATCCGCCGTGCTCCACGCAGTCCACTCCGGCGTCCACCACCCGCGAGATCGCCTCGTCAAAGGTGGCGTGAGCGGTGACTTTCATCCCGTTCTGGTGGGCCTCCTCACACATGGCCCGCAACTCGTCCATGGTGAACTGCACCTCTTCGTGCGAGCCCATGATCTTGATCCACTCGGCGCCGGCCTTGAACTGCTCTCGGATGGCCTTCCGCACCCCGTAGATCCCGTCGGCCTCCCGGCAGCACCACCAAGTGTGGCCACCGGTGGTGCAGATGGCCCGCCCGTTGGGGAACAGTCGGATCCACGGCGCCCAACCGTTGTCGATGGCGGTCTTGGCGTCGATGTTGGCGTTATTCATGCCCAGGTCCCTGATGGTGGTGACCCCGGCTGACAGGGTGCGGTGGACGTTCATCACCGCTTTCATGGCGTTGACCGCCGGAGACTCGTTGGCCTGATCCTCCAGGTCGTGGGTGCCGTCCCATCCCAGATGGACATGACAGTTCACCAACCCGGGCAGAAGATGCATGCCGGAAACATCCACCACGTTGTCCCCCGCCTGGGCATCGGCCATTCCCACCGAGGCGATCTGTTCGCCTTCGATTACCAGGTCCTGTTGCTCCGAAGGTCCGCCGTCCAGGTTTACGACGACTCCGCCTTTGAGAATTGTTCGCACGGTTGTGTTTTCCTTTCTTGGTATGGATCAGATTTTGCCCAACCGGCGCAGCGCGGTTCCCACCGCGGCCAGGTTGGGAAGGGTCAGTTCCGAGTAGTTGCGGGAGATCATCACGCCTTCGGCGCCACCCTCAAAGGAGGCTTCCACCATGGCTTCGCAGTCGGCCGGACTGATGTCCCGGGCGACTGTCTCCACTCCCAGGCCGATGCCGGGATACACCGCAACCTCGGGGCCACACGCCTCCACATAGCGCCGGGTGAAATCGGCCACGTACTGGGGGCTGAACCCGGTGGGAGGCAGTTCCTCGAAGGGCGCCTCGTCGAGGCCCAGGATCTTGTAGAGGATGGGGGTCCATTCGGCGGGGCTGGCGTCGCCCAGGATGGTCTGGCACAGGTTGGTGACGAACTTGGCGAACCGCGCCCCGCCCGGGGCGTTGTAGAACACCGGCTTCAGCCAGTCGGCATAGAGCTGGTATTCGGCGGGATCGTGAGCAGCTCGCAGCAGCGGATTGAAGGTGTTGATCATCTGCCAGATCCCGAACCCCACCTGGTAGTCGTCACCGAAGAACCGCACCAACCCGGAGATCTCCCGATAGAGGTCCTTGTGCCCGTCCCACCACAGCTTCTGCCACTGGGAGACTTCGGGGTACTCGAACAAATGACGCAGGAAGGTGATCAGTTTCCCGTCCCGGGGCTGATGGCCTCCTCTGACAGCCTTGAGATAATCATGGATCTTCCGGTACCCTTCGGCGGCCCGTCCGGCGTCGATTCCCCGGCGATGGGCCTCCGACCGACAGTGGACGCAGAAACAGGTGGGAACCTCATCGCTGACGATCATCGACGACAGCGGATCCTCGCGTTCGATCCCCCACAGCATGCCGTTGAGGTCGTATTCGTTGAGCCAGTTGTCGATCACCCCGAACCACCAGTTGCGGTAGTTGGGGTTGTACAGACACGGGCGGCTGGCCTTTCGGCCCCAGGGATCCACTTCCAGCACCTGGGCGAACCCCGGCTGCCAAAGCGGCTTGGGGTTGACATGGGCGGTCTCACAGTAATAGGGGAAGACCTCCATGCCTCGCTCCCGGGCGGCGGGGATCACATCCCCCAGGATGTCCCAGCCTTCGTAAAGAGGATCAGGAGCGGTGAAGTCACGGATGGTGGTCCCGTGGTAGTAGCGGGAGTCGGGCGGAAAGAACGCTCCGCCCTGCAGGTTGTCGGGTTCTTGGCCACCGTGGTCGGGGTAATCGCCACTCCCCGAACGCCCGGCGTTGCCTCTTGCCCAAGAGAGGGCTGAGATGAAAATGGCATTCACCCCGGCCAGCTCCACGAAGGTGTCGAGGGTCTCCTCGATTCCCTCGTCGATGAAGCTGATACCCCCCACCTGCATGCCGACAAAAGTCTGGTCACTCATGTGCCCACTCCGTGACGTCGGCGGATGACCCGGCCGGCGGATCCCAGTTCCAGGGCCACGTTGTCCCCGGCGGGGGTCCCGGCCGTATGGGGGGTCATCAGAAGGTTGGGGGTTTGGCGAAGGGGGCTGTCGGGAAGGATCGGCTCCCACCAGAAGACATCCAGGGCCGCGCCGGCCAGATGCCCGCTGTGCAAAGCGGCCATCAGGGCATCCTCGTCCACCAGCCGCCCCCGGGCGGTGTTGACGAAAAACGAACCCTTCGGCATCAAGGCGAACTCCCGGGCGCCCATCATCTTCTCGGTCTCGGGCGTGAACCGGTTGTGAAGCGAAACGCAGTGAGACTCGGCCAACAGCTCGTCAAACGGCACGTAGCGGATGCCCCATTCGGCTTCTTGTTCGGGTGAGAAGCGGTTGCGCTTGTAATAGACCACGTCCACTCCGAAGGCCACCAGAAGTTTGGCGGCCACCAACCCAATCTGGCCGACGCCCACCAACCCCACGGTCTTGCCCAAAACCGCCTCGAACAGGTCCAGACCCACCCAGTTGTAGGAATAGTTTTCCTGGTCGGTCACAAATGGCTCCATGCCTTCCACTATCACCCCGTCCATCAGACGCTGGTGGGCAAGGGGCAGGCGTTTGAACAGGGCCAGGATCAGCATCACGGTGTGCTCGGCCACGCTGGTGGGCCCGGGCGACACCACGCCCTCGGTCCACGCACCCAGAGAGTCGCAGACCCCGGGAGACACGGTGGCGCCTCCCGAGTCGATGGTGACCACTCCCCGCAGCGATGACAGTGCGCCGAGTTGGTCGTCGTCGAGGCTTGCCTCCATAAGCACCAGATAGTCGGCCTGTCCGATGGTCCCCGACCCCAGGGCGTCGGTGAGCACGGTGGCGCCGGGCGGCAGAGCGTGTTGCAGCGCCGCCACCTGAGCGGAGGTGTACTCCTCGATCAGGGCGACTGTGGGGCCGCTCACTTGCCGCTCCGGCAGTCGTTCCAAAGGCGCGTGAAGCGATCCATGGCATCGTGCAGTTGATCCCGGGGGGCCAGGTAGGAAATGCGGATGTACTTGACGGCGCCTTCAGCGAAGATGTTGCCCGGTGAGAAGAGGATGCCGTAGTCCACCGCCTTGTCGGCGAAGGAGACCGCATCGAGGCCCGAACCGGAGACGTTGGCGAAGAAGTAGAACCCGCCTTTGGGCTCCCCGTAGGTGACGCCCAGTTTGTCGAAGGTTTCCCGCATGACGGCCCGGCGTTGGTGGTACTCCTCCATCATCTCGTCCAAGAACTCCTGCGGTCCCTCCAGGGCGGCCAGGGCGCCGTGCTGGGAGGGAAGGGAGGTGGAGATGCTGAGAGAGTGCCGAGGCTCGGTGGCGGCCAGGATGTAGTCGGCCGGCCCGGCCATGTAACCCACCCGGAATCCCGTCATGCTGTAGGCCTTGGAGAAACCGTTGATGGTGATGGTCCGATCCCACATGCCGGGCAGGGTGGCGAAACTGACGTGCTCGAAACCGTCGTAAACCACCTTTTCGTACAGTTCATCGGAGATCACCACCAGGCCGGGATGGGCCCGCACCACATCGGCGATGGCGTTCAGTGTGTCGGCGGTGATCACCCCGGCGGTGGGGTTGTTGGGAGTCACCAGCACCAACAGCTTGGTCTTGTCGGTGATGGCCGCCTCAATGGCTTCGGGCTTCAGTTCGAAGTCCTCTTCCTCCACCGTGGGCACGTACACGATCTTGCCCCCCGCCATGATGATGTTGGCCGGATAGGCCATGTAATGAGGGGTGGCCAGCAGCACCTCGTCACCCGGATCCAGCAGGGTCTGCAGGCTCACCGCCATCGACTCCTGGGCTCCGGCGGTCACCAGGATCTCGGACTCGGCGTCGTATTCGAGGTTGTTGTCCTTCTTGAACTTGCGGGCGATCGCTTCCCGCAGTTCGATCATGCCGCCCGGCGGCGTGTAGCCGATGTGACCGGTGTCCAGACAGCGCTTGGCGGCTTCGACGATGTGGGAGGGGGTGGGGATGTCCGGTTCCCCTCTCACCAGGCGGATGATGTCGTCGCGTCCCTGTACCTTCCGCATTATCTGGAAGTAGGGTGACTCGTGGCCGCCGCGGATCCGCAAGGTGCGTTCGGCCAGCGCTGATCTCAGTGTGCTGTGACTCATTGGTACTCCATATCTGAGGCTGTCTGGTTCATGTTGTTCTCGTGGCGCGGCAAGTCGGTCAGGTTCAACCGCCCAGATCGGCGTAACGTTGCATACCTTCGGCGATGCCTACCGGGTCCCAGCCCAGTTCGGCCCGGGCCTTGTCGCAGGAGATGGTGGTGGCCCGGTCGGGAGTGGCGTCGACCAGCAGCCCGGCGTTTTCGTCCACCACCACGCCGAACGACGCCACGGCGGCGTCCAGAACATCCTGGAAGGGGATCGGATCGCCCGAGGAAAAGGCGAAAGAGCGGCTCTCCATCCCCCCCGAGAAAAAGCGATGGGCGGCTTCGGCGACATCGTCCACGAACACCCAGTCGCAGCGGTCCTGCAGGCCGATCACTCGAACCGGAGTCCCGTCCATGGCGGCGTCGGCCAACTGCTTGGCCTGGGTGACAAACGGACGGGTGCTGCGGAACTCTTCGGCCGGGCCGTACATGGAGGTGGGGCGGATCGCCCCGGCGTCGAATCCGAACATGTCGGCATAGCGGTACAGCATGATCTCGGCCGCCAGTTTGGCGGAGCCGTACAGAGAGAAACCCCCGTCGGCGTCCTCCTCGGTGAGAACTTCTTCCTCGAACTGGTTATAAACCCCGGCCGAGGAGATGAACAGGAACTTTCCCACATTCTCCCGGCGGGCGAACTCCAAGGCGTTGAGAGTCCCGATCAGGTTGACCCGCACCAGCTTGGACGGATCTTCACGGGCTTCTTGGATGCTGGGCGTCAGAGCGGCGGCGTGGACGATTCCGTCAACCGGTCCGGTGATCTCGGTGGACCAGGCAGCGGGATCAGCGACATCCAGCACCACGTATTCGACGCGGCCGTCGGGGGCGCCCGAACGGGGAACGAAGTCATCGGGCGGAAGAATGTCCGCCGCCACCACTTGCTCTCCTCCCCGGGCAAAGGCGCGCGCCAGCGCCCTGCCAAAGAAACCCCCCGCTCCTGTCACCAAAACTCTCATGTCGTTCTCTTGTTCCCTTCTCCTGTGCGAACGCCCAGGTATCGGCGCCTTTTCTGCAGGATTCTGGCGACCTCCCGGGAGGTCACTTGCCCAAATCCCTGCTAAATATACTTAGTGCAAACCGAAGGTGGTTCTGTTGATCAGGCCGCCTTGTTCCAAACGCATTCGGCTGAGTTCGAGGAAAGGCTTGAAGACATTGAATTTGCACGACCCCTTTTACGATCTGTTTCCCCGTCGGGGGTTCCCGTCGGTGGAACCCGGCAAAACTGCCCTGCTCACCATTGACCTGCAATATCTGGATGCTCATGTGGACGGCTGGATAGGAAGAATCGCGGCGGCGGCCGGGCGACCTGAGCTCATGCAGGAACGCTGGGACAACATCAACGGCATTCTGCCCAACGTCCGCCGATGCCAGGATGCCTTCCGGGCCGCCGGTGAGGAGGTTATTCACGTGCGGGTCGGTTATCTCACTTCCGATGGGCGGGACGCGGGGAAGGCGTTTATGCCCACGGCTGATCTTGAGCCAGTGGCCCGCGTGCCTCTCGACGACGATCTTCTGCCCGAGGTTGATGCTCAGGGCGACGAGATGATCTTCACCAAGTCTTCTGCCAGTGTGTTCAGCACAACCTCCATTGACAATGTTCTGCGGCGGATGGGTATCACCAACCTGGTGATCACCGGGATTGTCACCGAAGGATGCGTGGAACTCTCCGCCCGCCACGCCGCCGACGCGGGTTACACGGTGACGTTGGTGAACGATGCCTGCACCTCTTCCACCAAGGAACTCCACGAAAACGCTTTGGTCAGGATGACCGACGGCGGCTTCATCGCCTCCCGGACGACCGAAGAAATATGCGAGGAACTTGCAAACCCCCAACCATCCGCACCCTACCGGCCGGCCTCTGTGCCGACGCCGACCAGCTAAAGGAGTTGAGAAACTATGGCTGAAGGCAAACTGACCCACATTTCCTCCCCCGCCGAACGGGAAAGACGTCACCGTGTGTTGCGCGCCGAGATGGCCGAATCAGGGATTGATGCCCTGATCATCTGCAGCCGCGGCGACGAGTTCGTGCGAGGCCGCGTGCAGTATGTGAGCGACATCTTCCAATGGGCCGGATGGGGAATGGTGGTGCTCCCCCAAAAAGGCGAGCCCACTTTTATCGGAGACCCACTGTGGGGACTCTCGCGAGTGGCTTTGGTGAACTGGATTCAGGACTATCGGGCCACCCAGACACCGGCCACCGAGATTGCCGGAATCCTCTCCGACCATGGGATCTCCCACGGGACCATCGGGATTGTGGGTCTGGCCGACATCACCTCCGCCGCTCACTACCGGCAGTTTCAGGACGCCTTCGGGGACACCGCCACTTTGATCGACGCCACCGATTTCTTCGATGACATCCGCTCGATAAAGAGCGCCGAGGAGATGGATAACCTGCGCGAGACCTCTCGCATCATCGCTCAGGTTTTCACCAGCCTGGAGGGCCACATTCGGCCCGGAGCCATCGAGCGGGATGTGCTGGCCGAGGCCCATCGTCTGTGCCGCCAATACGGGTGCTTGGACGGGATCGCCCAGATGAGCCGTCCTCCCTATCGGGCCTACACCTTCGGGATGGACGCCGAGATCGACCGCGACGATGTCCTCTGCATCGACTTGGAATGGGGAGGGCCTTCGGGGTACTGGGTGGAGGTGCGCAGAACCTACAGCTTCGGTCGTCCTTCCGATCAGATCCTGCGTTATTGGGACACTCGGATCGAGACCCTCGACGCCTGTGTCGACGCCATGAAGACCGGTGCCTCCTCCGACGAGGTGCTGGCCGCCCGCGATCGGGTGCACCGCAAGTACGGGCAGGGCGGGTTTGATTCGGTGGCCTACACCGCTCACGGCATCGGTCTGGATTCCCATGAACCTCCGTGGATACCGGGCAAAGAGCGGATCATGCAAACGGATATGGTGATCAACCTCCATCCGCAGATCACCTTTGATGATCCCGACGAGGCCTTGGCGGTGGGCGGTATTTGCGTCTCCGACAACGTAAGGGTTACGCCGAACGGCGGCGAGAGGCTCACCTACGAAAAAGACATCTTGGTCGACCTTGATGCGTAGCCGAGCAGCCTTGGTGGTAGCGCCCGGGCGGGTCGAGATCGACGAGATCGAGTTCGGCCCTCCCCGGGAGGGGGAGGTGGTTCTCCGGGTGGAAGCAGCCGGGGTGTGCCGCACCGACTACAAGGTCTCCAAGGGTCTGCAATCGGGCCGGGAACCCCGCTATCCGATGCTGCTGGGGCACGAAGGCGCCGGGGTGGTGGAGCAGGTGGGTCCGGGAGTGACCCGCCTGAAGGTTGGCGACCGGGTGGCCGTTGGCTGCCGGGTGCCGTGCGGGTCGTGTCCGATGTGCCGCCGCAACGACCCCCGCCGGTGCAACAACTCCTCAGCCCGGGCTCCGCAGGCCTCCCTGGTCTCCCACGGCACCGCGGTGGAAGTACCCATGGGCCTGGGGATGTACGCCGAACGGATCGCGGTGGACGTCGGGGCAGTCTTTGAGGTGAGCGACTCCATGCCCATGACCTCAGCCTCGCTTCTGGGATGCGCGGTTATGACCGGAACCGGCGCGGTGTTCCACACCGCCAAGGTGTGGCCGGGGGCCACCACCGCCGTGATCGGCTGCGGAGGCATCGGGCTTTCCACCGTCCAAGGCGCCAAAGTGGCCAACGCCTCTCGGGTGATCGCCGTGGACATCTCCGACCGCAAACTGGAGTGGGCGTTGTCGATGGGCGCCACCGATGCGGTCAACTCGTCCGAACAGGATGCGGTGGAAGCGGTGCGGGCACTCACCGGCGGCGCCGGAGTGGATTTCTCCTTTGAGGCGGTGGGCATGGGCGCCACCGTGGAGCAGGCCCTGGGGATGCTGTCCTATGGAGGAGTAGCCACCATGATCGGGGTTCCCCCGGTGGGGTCGGAGGCGGAACTCAACCCGTCGGCCTTCTTCCGCAACACCTCCACTGTGATGACCACCCACGGCGGCGAAGGGATCCCGGCGCACGATTTTCCGGTGCTGGACTCTCTCTACCAAGCGGGGAGCCTGGACCTCGACGCCATGGTCACCCACACCATCTCGCTTTCGGACATGGAGAAGGGTTTTGAAAACCTGGAGGAAAACTCGGCGATCCGTACGGTGGTGGTTCCCGGTTAATGGCTGGTAAGGTGATTGGCCAAGAAAACGTGCCAGTCACCACCACCCCCGCTCGCCGGCAGTTGCTTGAGATTCTGCGCGGCCCTGCTCTCAAAAGGCTCCCCAAGCCGGTAAGACTGGCCTCGGGCGCCTGGTCGTCACATTTCTTCGACGGCAAAGAAGCGCTCGCCAAGTGGAGCGACTTACAGGTGGCATGCGAAGCCATCAAAGAAGCGGTCGGGGGCGCCGGTCACTCTTTCGATGCGGTGGGTGGGCTGACCATGGGAGCCGACGCCATCGCGGTGGGAGTGGCGGCTGTTAGCGACACTGCGTGGTTTTCGGTACGCAAGAAACCCAAGGAGCGGGGTACCAACCGCCTGATTGAAGGAGCGCAGATCGGCCCGGGCTGGAAGGTGCTGTTGGTTGACGATGTGGTCACCACCGGCGGGTCGATCGTCAAGGCATACGATGCCGTCACCCAATCCGGAGCGGAAATCGTGGCGGCGGTGACCCTGGTGGACCGAGGAGATTCAGCCCGAATGTATTTTGGGAATCTGGGGGTGGCTTATTTTCCGATGGCGACCTACCGGGATCTGGGTATCGATCCGGTCCGTCCACCTCTGGATTAAGGAGGGTCCGAAAATGAACTTTGAAGCGATCAATCCGGAAGGGATGTGTGAGCCGCCCGAACCCTATTCCTACGCGGTTCGGGCCGGAGACACCGTCTATCTGGCGGGTCAGGTGGCATTCGACGCCGAAGGGGCAATTGTGGGTGAGACCACCGGGGAGCAGGCCGAACAGATCTGGAAAAACATCGCCGAGGTGCTGGAGGCTTGCGGAGGAACCTTGGCGAACGTGGTGAAGATCACCTATTACTGCCAGGACATCCGAGAGCTCCCCGAGGAGATGGAGGTGCGGCGGCGGGTGTTTGGAGATGGTCCCTATCCGGCGGTCACCGCCTGTCAGGCGGCCGCTCTGGGTTTGCCCGGCCTCAAATTGGAGGTGGATGTGATCGCGGTGATCCCCCAGTGAGTCGGTTCTCGCCCGAAGTGGCCGCCCGGATGCTCACAGCGGCGGGGATGGATCCCCAGGATTGGGACCTGGCCGAGTTGGCGGAGGTGCTGGAAGGCCAGTGGTCCCAAGCCGAGTCGGTGCGAGGGCAGTTGGAACAGTCCGATGAGCCTGCTCTGACCTTCGACCCCAGATGGGAATGAACCCCGCGGGGGTCATCGCCGACTTGGGTGGGCGGATGCGCGCGCGGGAAGTCTCGGCGCGGGAGGTGGCGGATCGATCCCTGGCGGCGGCCGAGGAATTGAACCCCCGGCTGCAGGCCTTTGTGACCATCGACCACCAGGGCGCCCGCGATGCTGCGGGGCGGGTGGACCGTCAACTGGCCCGAGGGATTGATCCCGGCCCTCTGGCCGGGATTCCGGTGGGGGTAAAAGACATCATCGATATGGCCGGGCATCCCACCCTCTGCGGCTCCCCGGCCTATTCGGAGACCCCTGCGGAACAGGATGCGCCGGTGGTGGAGCGTCTCCGAGCCGCGGGGGCGGTGATCATCGGGAAAACGGTTACTCACGAGCTGGCCTGTGGGGTTACTTCTCCTCCTGCTTCCAATCCCTGGGGCACCAACCGGGTGCCGGGGGGTTCCAGCGGGGGGTCGGGCGCGGCGGTGGCGGCGGGCATCACTGTGGCCGCTCTGGGAAGCGACACCGGAGGCTCGATCCGCATTCCCGCCGGGCTGTGCGGGACGGCCGGGCTCAAAGGGACCTACGGGAGGGTTCCTCGATCAGGTGTGGCGGCGCTCAGTTGGTCGCTCGACCACATCGGTCCCCTGGCGGCGACTCCCGCCGACTGCATTCTGGTGCAATCGGTGATCTCCGGTTCCCATCCCTCCGATCCCACCACCCTGCCCGAGTTTCCTCCCGATGGCTATCCGGAGACGCAAGACGGTTTGGAGGGTGTCAAGCTGGGAGTGATCGAGCGTTACCGCCATCCACTCATCCAGCCGGCCGTGTCGGAGGCATTCGAGGAGGCGTTGGGGGTGTTGGCCGATCTGGGCGCCGAGGTCGTGTCGGTGGAGATTCCTGAACTCGACATGGTGATGGAGGTGGAGTTCGCTTTGGTTGGCGCTGAGGGCGCCGCCTACCACCGGGATCTGATGGTGGAGTCCCCGCACCTGATCGATCCGGCCATCAGGACCCTGTTCGCCACCGGGTTGATGATGCCGTCGGGGCACTACCTGGCCGCCCTCCGCGGGCGGGAGCGGATCCGCCGGGCCATGCGCCAGTGCTTTGAGACCAACGGTCTGACCGCAGTGCTCACTCCCACCCTTCCCGCCACCGCGGCCCGCAAAGAACAGGAGACCTTCGACTATCCAACTGCCACCGAAGAGGTGATCATCGCTTACGTGCGCACCACGGCGCCGGCCAACCTCACCGGCCAGCCTGCTCTCTCGGTGCCATGCGGCTTCGATCCGTCCGGGCTTCCCATTGGCCTGCAGATCATGGGCCGACCCCTGGCGGAAACCGAGATCGCCCGTATCGGACAGGCCTATCACCAGGTAGCCGGGTGGGATCTCGACCCGCCCATCTCGGCCTGATATGTTTCGCCGGCGGGACTTATGCGCTATCGTCAGATGGTAGCGTGTGATGCTACTATGGAAGTATGGCTAGCACGCGTAGCACCTTTACCCTGAGCAAAGAGTTGGCCGAGGAGGCGCGGGAACTTGGTATCAACCTCTCCTCGGCTGCCCGAGAAGGAGTTGCCGCCGCGGTCCGTTCCAGGATGTTGGAATCCGACCGGGAAGCATATCGGCGTTTCCCCGAGCAACCGGATCCCTTCTGGATGGAGGCCGAGGCTTGGATTGACGAGTGACTCGAGGCGAAATATGGTTGAGCCAGGCTGGGGGCAAGACGCGACCCGTCTTGATTCTGACGCGCTCCCGGGTGATTGGTATCAGAAAGTTCGTCACTGTGGCCGAAGTATCCACCTCCATCCGGGGTCTTCACGCGGAGGTCCAGTTGGATTATGGGCAAGTCGGACTTGACCGGGACTCGGTCGTCAACTGCGACGGTCTTCATACGGTGATGAGATCGTCTTTGAGTCGCCATCTGGGGACCCTTGATGAACTGACCATGAGAAGGGTGTGCCGGGCACTTCGCTATGCCTTGAATTGCTAGTAACCTATCGGGGTTGGAAGCGACGGTTGAATAGGTCTTCATTGACGCACATCTTGATTGTTGCGCCCTTCTTGGGTAGACGGGCGCATGTTTAAAAACAGAATTGGGCGGAAAACCGCTTTAGTGCTGGCGGCGGCTCTGGCGGTGTTGCTGCTGCCCGCACCGGGTTGGGCATCGGTCAATCAGCTCGTGGCAGCGCCCCAGGACTACGTGGCCGACGGAGATTTGCTGCGGGTTCAGTCTCTTTTAGCTGCCAAGGGCTTCTACCGGGGGCCGGTGGATGGGATTGCCGGAGTCGGGTTGGGCGACGCCATCCTGGCTTTCCACAAGGCGGCCGATCTGGAGCGCACCACCATTTGGTCGCCCGGCAATGAGGGGTTGCTGGCGGCCTGGGAAACCCAGGTGCCGGACTTGCCCCACCAGCCCAACCGGCTGGAGGTGGATCTCGAGAGGCAGGTCATGCACCTGGTGGAAGGGGGAGAGGTGGTGGCCACTCTCCATGTCTCCACCGGGGGAGGATATGTCTATCTCAGCCCCAGACCGGGAGTGGGATGGGCTCGGGCAGTCACCCCCCTGGGCAGTTTTGTCATGCAAAGAAACATCACCGGGTGGCGGTACGTGAACGGGTGGGGTCTGTATCGACCCTGGTACTTCGACGGACCCTATGCTCTGCACGGTTCCTTGGACGTTCCCGCCTATCCCGCCTCCCATGGATGCGTCAGGACTACGGTCCGGGACGCCGACTGGCTGTCCGAACGCCTCTCTATCGGGTACCACATCAACGTGCGCGAAACGATTGCTCGGATGACTCCAACTTCGGTGGCGGCGGGGAGACCTTTCGGCGATCCGCTCGGCATGTATTCCTGATCGGGCGGTAGCTGCCAAAGGAGTTTGATCCTCGCGTTGCCGCTAAATTCGGGCTGGTGATGCCGGGTTCTCCGGTCCGTGAGGAGGAGTTGTCAGATGCAAGAATTTCGCCCGCTCAGAGCCGGGGAGATCATCGGTTTCTCGTGGTCTCTCTACCGGCGGAGATTCGGCCCCCTGATGGCGATCAGTTTGCTGTTGGTGGGTGTCCCCTCGCTTCTTCAGTGGCTGCCCGGGGTGGGGTTGCTGATGACCCTGGTGCTGTTGCTGACCGAACTTCTGGCCACCGGAGCCTTCATTTGGATCGTCGCCTCCCATTGTGTCGACCTGCAGGTATCGGCGGCCGAGGCTATCCGGACGGCCTGGCATCGATTCACCAAGATGTTGGGAATGTGGCTGGTCTTTGGGATCGCAGTGACCACGGTGGCCATGGTGATGATCATGATCGGAACCGTCATCTTGGTGCTGGTGGCCTATCAGATGGTCGAACAGTTGAGCGACTACGCCAATGACCCTCTGTCCACCCCTCCCGAGACTCTGTTGCCGTTCCTGATATGGACCTTCGTGATGGTGCTGCCCGCCATTGCCTTGGCGATATCGTGGTGGGCCGCTCCCATGGCGGTGATGATCGAAGGACGGGGGGCCTTCGACAGCCTGAGGCGATCCTGGAAGCTGATTCTTCCCCACTATTGGAGAACCGTTGGAGTTCTCCTGTTGTCTGCGGCGGTGATCGCTCCTCCCATCGTGGTGCTCTACTGGGTGCTTCCCCAATTCCTGGCCGTTTTGCTCGCCAGCCTGTGGACCGTGCCCCTAACGGCGGTGATCGGCGCCGTGCTCTACCTTGACCTGCGAGCCAGGTCGGAACACCTCTGATGACGATCATCGAAATTCCCCAGAGTCGATCACCGAAATTCCCCACCCTGGGGTTGGTGGTTTTAGGCTAGCGGGTCTCCTTTCGGTCGCTGTTTTCTGGCTTGTGCTTGGTAGCTTCTGAGGCGGTAGCTGTCGCCGGTGATGTTGAACACCACACTTTTGTGGAGCAGCCGGTCGAGCATGGCCGCGGCGATGGTGTGGTCCGAGAAGATCTCTCCCCATGACGCCACCCCGAGGTTGGTCGTGAGGATGATCGATCCTTTCCGGTATCGTCTGGAGATCACCTGGAACAGGGTGGCGGCGTCTTCTGCGGGCATGGGCAGATACCCCAGTTCGTCAATTATCAACACCTTGGGGGTGTTGAAGAACCGAATGGTCCGTGCCCATCGTCCTTGGAGGGCTGCTTTCCGGCAGCGTGCGGCCAGGTCGGCTGCGGTGGTGTAGTACACCTTGTGACCAGTGTCGACCGCGGCCCTGCCGAGTATCACGGCGAGCATGGTTTTGCCTACTCCGGGTGGTCCGATGAACAGCACGTTGGTGGCATCAGCCAGATATCCACCGGAAGCGAGTTCTCGTACCAGTTTCTCATCGATGCTGGGTTGCGCGGAGAAGTCGAAGTCCTCGAGTTGCCAGCGGGTGGGGAAGTTCGCCAGTTTGAGGCGGGTTGCCGATCGGCGCTGTTCAGTGGTTTCCACCTCGACTCGTAACAGTCTTTCGAGGAACTGGGTGTGACCCGTGTCCTGTTGGCGGGCCTGTTCCAAATGGGTGGGGAGCGCCTCGGCCACAGTCGCCAGACCGAGGTAGGCAAGGTGGCTGCGGAGTTGTTGATACACCGACTGGTTCATGACCGCCGCCTCCGGGTCTGTGCCTCTACATGACGTTGATACACGCCCAGATCGATCACCGGTTCGGTGGCCAGAGCCTCTCCTCTGATACCCGAAGCGATCGCCAAAGCCGCGGCGGTAGGCGGCCGGTTCGGTTTTGGTTTGCACGGCCGTTTGGTGGTGAACGCTGCCAACACGACATTCTCCAAAGCAGCGGTGTGCTCGGGCAAACGCACCGTCCGCCCTTGACCCCTGGGTGCCTTGCGGTGAGTGGCTACCAGCCGCCCACCAGCAGAGAAGATGCTGATAGTGGGGTCCCCAAGCCGCCAACGCACCGTCACCTGGGTGTCTATCACGCCTGGTGGCACCGAGTAGCGGTTGCCCCACACCGACACCAGCCCATTCGCCGCCGCCTTGCGTTCCAAAGTGCCTTCCGCCGGATAGGGCATGAAGGGAAGCTCCAACAACGGCTCCCCGTCGGCCAGCTCACCAACGGTGCTGTGACCACGCCGACGAGAGTCACCAACCGATACACAGAACTCGTCCAGGCCGTCCTGCGCCTGACCAAGACTGTTCACCAACGCGGTGCGCCACCACCGCTGAGACAGGTAGTGGATGGCTTTCTCAACCACTCCCTTACGTTGAGGACGATACGGTGGGCACGGATCCACTCCCACCCCATAATGCTTCGCCACCGGAACAAACGACGACCTTATCCGGCCGGTGCCCGGCGTGACGACGGTGGCCATCCGATCCACCCTCCACCGCCGGGCAGTACCACCCAGGCGACGCAACACAGCGTCGATGCCCTCGATCAAATGGGGTTGGTCCGCGCTGGAGGTGACCCAGGCTCGAAACCGGCCCGAATACGAAAGGACACCCACCAACACCAACGCCTTCGAATGCCACGGTGTGTCGCGCAGTTCCAGCCAGTCCCATTGGCATTCCTCACCCGGTGGATGATCAATAATCGCAGTAGCACCACCCCTAGAACCCGAACAGGCGCCACACGACGGACGAAGACCCCGACGGCGGATCTTCCGCACCAACGTCGGATAGCTCTGCGCATAACCCAACGCCACCACCTCATCGAACAGTACCGACGCCCAAACGTGCGGATCGTCGGACAGTCGCTGACGCACATAAGCCTCGAACGGCTCGAACGGATCCGACTCGCCAGGGGCTCGTTCTCCCGGCATCCGCTCGCCCGACAGATACGCTCGTACTGTTTTTCGGTCTCTTCCCAAATGACGGGCGATAGCCGAGATCGACCACCCCCGCCCCTTCAAAGCATGAACTTCCACGTACTCCTCCTGAACCAACATAAGAGGTAGGGCTCCTCTCCAAAGCTGCCAACGTTTCCAATCAGCAGCTTGGAAGGGGCCCTACCCGACAACGGGTATTTACCCCCAGGAGGTGGGGAATTTCAATGATCGAGAGTGGGGATTTTCAGTGATCGCCAACACCTCACCCCCCAGACTCTGACTGAAGAGCTCACTTCCGCTCTCTAACCCTTTGCAATCTTGACCATCTGGACGATCCGGATGATGGATTGATCGGATGTCTGGACATCAAGCCCGATGAGGATCTCGACTCTGTTAGCTATGAACTCGATTCATGAGATCTGCCGACCGGGATTCGTTGTTGCCCGAATGTGACGTAAGGATCTTCGATCAGCCAATCCCGCCGTCGGGCGCGGATCGCGTCCCATAGTCTTCGCAACCCGGGTGTGGCGTGATAAGTACGTCGTCTCCCCGAGCCGGAGGGCTTCAGCAATCCGGCTTTGGTCACCGCGGCAAGGTCGCGGGTGGCAGCCGGTTCGCTGGGTTCTTGGGCGGTGGACAGGGCGGTGATACGACGGTACTTGGAGCGATGCAGGGTCGTTCCCCGGGCGGCGTCACACAACGCTCCGACCACGCGATCGGGGAGCCCGGCGGCCTCCGCCGCCCGTTCGCAGTCCCCCCACAACATTTCGGTTTCCTCAATTCGGCGCAGATGACTCCGGGCTTGGTGAAAATGAGCGGTGAGGCAAAACTTGATCCACGACCGGGCGCTTCGGTGCGGAGACCACTCTCCGTCTGCAGTTTGGCTCAGGGCCGCGTAGTAGCCGGGAGTGTGGTTCCCCAAATATCCCTCAATGCTGGAAAACACCGGTTCGCGAATGCCTGCCGCCGCCAGCACAAAGGTCTGCAGGCAACGGGCCACTCGTCCGTTGCCGTCGCGAAAGGGGTGGATCAACACCAGGTTGAGATGGGCCATGGCACCTTTGACCAGGGAGGGTGCGTTCTCAACGGCCAACTGTTCGGTCATCTCTGACAACAGAGACGGCAGTTCTGACCGGTCGGGGGCGTTGTACACCACCTCGCCTGCGCTGTCCCGTACCCAAACGCTTCCCGGGCGCCAGTTTCCCGGACGAGCGCGTAGGTCGTGACGGACCGTCATAAAGTGGATAGCTCGGATAAGAGACAGGTCAATGCGCGGCCAGTCGTCGGCCACCGCCAAGGCGAAGGTCATGGCGTCGCGATATCCGGCCACCGCGGCTGTGGTGTCGTCGTCAAGTTCGGCGGGCTCCGCCCCTTCCATCACCGAGGTGACATTGTCCAACGAGGCGTGATAGCCCTCGATGGCTACCGACCCTTGAACCGATCTGGCCATAACGGTGCGCCGCAATGGCCCGTACCAGCGCTGGGGTACATGCAGGTACCACTTCAGTCGCTCGCCAAGGTGGGCGATTTCCTCCAGCACCCGTCGATCAACCCATGACAGTGTCGGGATTTGATAGATCATATGATTTATTATATGCGATCAGTCCATAGGAATGTTCATAAATAACAGATCAGATGATCGTATAAAGCGTTCTTGAGAAGTATCGCTCCGACCAGAGACGCGAAAAGTCCTGCTTAACTGGGGGTCAGTTGATTGGCAGAGGTCTGTAGGCTCCTTCAGACAGGCCGCCGCTAGAGGAGGCGAAGGTGTCATTGCACCCTGTTCAAGATCACGTTGACCGGAACTACGCCGCTTTCTCGGCTATGTTGCCAGATTTAATGAATAGACATGCCGGAAGGTGGGCGTTGCTTCATGATGAGAACCTAGAGGCGGTATTCGATACCGGGAGAGACGCGCATACCGCTGGCCGGAAACTATTTCCTGACGGGCTGTTTTCTGTTCAGGAAATCCGGATGGGGGCCTTGGACTTGGGCTGGTTCTCACGTGCCCTGCCTTAGCGGCCAATTTGATCCCAAAATAGGGGTGCTGTTGCAAGTAGCTGTTTTGCCTGGCGGCGTGCTACAGGGTGCTTTCCAGGGACAAGGCGAACCGATGAACGTGCCGGTTATCAACGGTTTGATGGATACCGGTGCTGACGCTACATGCATCTCGCCGACAGTCGCAGAAACTCTAAGCCTGCAACCTATCGGCAAAGTCCCCGTATCTGGAGCTACGGGAGTGGCCGAGATGAACCAATACATGATTGATCTGCTGTTGCAGTTTGGCCCGAACAGTTTGCCAATCAATCACCATACAGTGACCGTCTTCAATGCTCGTTCTAGCAACTACGACATGCTTATTGGTCGGGACATCATCTGTCGAGGAATCTTCACCATGGAGTTCAGCGGACACTTTTCGTTCTCGCTTTGAGAACAGTCCAGGCTCCGGACCTACTTTTGGCGGCCCATGAACTCCAGGAGGGTTGAGGCGGCCTGCTCCACCTGTGATTCGGTGATCTGCGGGAAGCACGGTAGGCCGATCATCTGGGAGGCGGTCTTCTCGGCCACGGGCAGAGCGCCGGGGCCAAGTCCCATCCATCGGTAGGCGGGGTGGAGATGAAGTGGAGGGTTGTAATACAGGCGGCTGGCCACCCCCTGGGAAGCCAGGTACTCCCTGGCCTGGTTGCGCAGGTCGGCTGGGACCATGGCGTTGTAGGCGAAGTAGACGTGACGGGCCCAAGGGGCCTCGTGCACCGGGGTCACCTGCGTCCCTGAGAAGATTTCCCGGTACAGACCGGCCGCCCGGCGGCGCCCGGCGATCCGGCCCTCCAGGGTGGGGAGTTTGGCGGCCAGCACCGCCGCTTGGAGGGTGTCGAGCCGCTGGTTGAAGCCTTCCTCCAACACCTTCCATCCGGTGCCTCCGGTCAGGTCCTGACCCGACAGTCTGATGCCCGGAGCGTGGCCGTAGTTGCGGAGAACCCTGATCCGGTGGGCCAGGTCGGAATCGTTGGTCACCACCATTCCCCCGTCTCCGTATCCGCCCAGGATCTTTCCGGGGGCCACGCTGAAGCACCCCAGCGGCCCGAAGGTTCCCGTTCTCTTTCCCTTATATTCCCCGCCCACCGCCAAGGCGGAGTCCTCCAGCACGGTTATCCCATGTCGGTCGGCGATTTCGCAGATGGGATCCATATCAGACGGATGACCGAACAGGTGGACAGGGAGGATCACCTTGGTGCGCGGGGTGATCTTCTCCTCCAACTTCTCCGGATCCAGGGTGAAGGTGTCCTCGGTGGTGTCCGCCAACACCACTTTCGCTCCGGCATGGGTGACAGCCGAGGCGGTGGGGTTGTCGGTGTTGGGGACCGTTATCACCTCGTCGTCGGGCCCCAGACCCAGCGCGGCCAAGGCGAGATGCAGAGCCGCGGTGCCCGAACCCACCCCCATGGCGTAGCGAGCTCCCACATAGTCGGCGAAGGCCTCCTCGAAGGCTTCCAGCTCCTCGCCCAGGACGTAGTGGCCGCTGGCCAGCACCCGGCCCACGGCCTCGTCGATCTCCGTTTTCAGTGACCGGTACTCAGCGGCCAGATCGGTCATAGGGACTACCACGACAACACTTCTCCTGTCTGGGGCATCACAGCAGAACAAATGGTACCTGTCCCTTACCCCGAGGCGAGAGGCTGACCGCCGGGCCTCGCCCAATCCGGATCAATCTTTGCCGGTAGCCGAGGCGCGGGAGTGTTCCAACAGTGCGGTCACCTCCGAATCGGGGGTAGAGCGGAAGTCGGCGTAGAAGAATCCGATGGCGCCCAGCCGTCGGGGAGTGACGACCGCCACGAACTGGTCGGCGACTTTCTCGAACACCGGGGCGGCATCATGGGGAGCAACCGGAGTGGCCATCACGATCCGCTGGGCGCCGAGTTGCCGGGCGATGGAACAGGCGGCCAGAGCGGTGGACCCAGTGGCAATCCCGTCGTCGACAATCACCGCCGTTTGCCCAACCAGCTCGGCGGCCGAACGGCCCTGCCGGAACACTTCCGCCTGCCGGTTCAACTCCTTTCGTTCGTGGCGTTCCACTTGGTCTATCTGGTCGGCGCTGATCCCCAGCCGGCGCACCCGATCTTGGTCGATGATCCGGATCCCGCCTTCGCCCAGGGCGCCCATCGCCAATTCCGGTTGGAAAGGAACCCCGAGCTTGCGCACCAGCAGCACTTCCAGGGGCGCCGAGAGCCGCTGGGCCACCTCAAAGCCCACCGGGACGCCGCCGCGAGGGAGGCCGAGCACCACCACCGGCTCGTTGCGCAATTGGTCAAGCTGTCGGGCCAGTTTCCGTCCGGCGTGGGAACGGTTGGCGAATTTCAATCTCGGCATGCAGTCCACCTGACCATGATTCCTCCACAGGGGGCGTTCCGTCCGGTCGGATAGGGACGGCGTCCTCAGCAATAGAATGGCAGGGACCGATGACACTTGGTGAGATATGCGCCCTTTTCTAATCGCCCAGACCGTGGCCGACGCGTGCGGGGCGGATCCCGCCGCGGTGTGCAGCCTGGTTTTTGATTTGACCGGGAACAGCGGACTGGCCAGGTTCTCGGAATTTGCCACCCGCCCCCTCAAGGTGCTGATCATTCTCTTGGCAGCCTGGGTGATCAATCGGATGGTGAGACGGGCGGTGGGCAGGGCCGTGGAGGGTTGGCTGGATCGCCGGTCGCCGGCCGACGCCGAGGATGGGGAAGAACCGAACGAAGAACCGGGCCGGATGGATGCCCTGCGGGAAGCGGCTGTCAAACGGGCCCGGACGCTGGTCGAACAACAGGAACGCAGCAGTCAGCGGACCAGAACCCTGGGAGCGGTGCTCCGGTCGATCGCCACCATTGTCATTTACGGAATGGCCGTGATGATGGCATTGGGAGAATTCGATATCAACTTGGGGCCGCTCATCGCCGGAGCGGGAATCGTGGGGGTGGCGGTGGGTTTCGGCGCCCAGAGCCTGGTCAAAGATTTCCTTTCGGGGATATTCATGCTGCTGGAAGACCAATACGGGGTGGGCGATGCGATTGATGTGGGTGATACGGTGGGAGTGGTGGAAGAGGTGAAACTTCGCACCACCCAGATCAGGGATCTGTCGGGGACGCTGTGGCACATCCCCAACGGGGAGATCCGGCGGGTGGCCAACATGTCGCAGGACTGGGGACGGGCGGTCTTGGATATTGAGGTCTCCTACGACACCGACCTCCAAACGGCCAAGGCTGTCATCAAAGAAGTGGCCGACGGCATGTGGCGCGAGCAGTTGCCGAACGCCACCATCATCGAGGAGCCCAGCATCGCCGGTGTTCAAAGCTTCGGGGAAAGCGCCATCGCCATTCGTCTTATGGCCAAAACCGAGGCAGGAGAGCATTTCGCAGCCGCTCGGGAGCTGCGGGGCCGGATCAAGGAAGCCTTTGACCAGGCCGGAATCGAAATACCTTTCCCCCAACGCACCGTGTGGCTGAAGGGCGATCAATCCAATGGGGTGGGAGCGGACGGAGTAAACCAGCCCTAAGTCCGGGGCGCCTGCAAAGGGAGCAAATGCACTCTGCGAAAGCCCGGTCCTATCTGGTGAGGGTCAAACGAAAGTCGCGAAAAAAAGGGCGACGGCGGGGTTGACGATGTCACCGGGGATGGTGCATGATGTAGGGGTCGAAACACCTACCGGTTCGGAAATGACGTCGTTCGGGCCGCCGTGAGGGATCACAAGTCGTGCCTGCCAACCGCCGATCATCGCAGGTCAGGTCAGGCTCGACCCAGGCAAGGTGGCTGGCGGGGGAGGGGAGGGCCCTCGGGGGGAAAGGGCTGGGGCGAATTTCGCGAGATAGGCAGGGTTCTCACCCTTTAGGTTTTCCCGCGGGCTTTGAACTATCGGGAAGTCAGAGTACCGCCACCTCTTCGTAGACTTCCGGGCGGCGATCGCGGTAGAAGGCCCAATAGCGGCGCACTTCTTCCACCAACCCCAGGTCGAGCTGGCGCACCAGCACCTCGTCGTCGGTGTCCGAGGCCGGGTCACCCACCAACTCTCCCCGGGGGTTGGCAAAGTAGGAGGACCCGTAGTAGTCGGTGTCGGTATAGCCTTCGGGTCCCACCCGATTGATGGCGCCCACGAAATACTCGTTGGCCACCGCCGCCGCAGGCTGTTCCAGTTGCCACAGATGCTTGGAGTGTCCGCGGGTGGTGGCGGAGGGGTTGAACACGATGCGGGCGCCTTTGAGGCCCAGCACCCGCCACCCTTCGGGGAAGTGGCGGTCGTAGCAGATGTACACCCCGATCCTTCCCACGGCGGTGTCGAACACCGGGTATCCGAGGTTGCCCGGCTTGAAGTAGAACTTTTCCCAGAATCCTTTGACCTGAGGGATATGGGTTTTGCGATACTTGCCCAGATAGGTCCCGTCCGCGTCGATCACGGCCGCGGCGTTGTAGAAGGTTCCCTCGTCCACCACCTCATAGATGGGGACCACCAGCACCATTCCGGTCTCCTTGGCCAAGGAGATCATCCGTCCGATGGTGGGTCCGTCCGGGATGGACTCGGCGTAGGAGTAATTGTCGCTGTCCTGGACATTGCAGAAGTAGGGACTGTTGAAAATCTCCTGAAAGCACAGCACCTGGGCGCCCTGGGAGGCGGCCTCTTTGGCATAGCCGATGTTCTTTTCCACCATCGTCTCCTTGTCGCCGGTCCATTCCGACTGGACAAGGGCGGCGGTTACCACTTGGGCCATTGAAGTGTCTCCTCTGCTATTGGTTGCTATTCACCGGACTCGGCGGTCACTCCCTCTGTGACCCCCACCCCGGCCATCATCAAACCGATGGTTTGGCGGTCGGCCTGCGCTCCGCTGACCTCGCCCACGATGCGGCCCTCATAGATCACCACGATCCGGTCGGCCAATCCCAAGACCTCGTCGAGATCCTCTGAAATCAGCAGGATCGCCACCGACTGGGAGCCCCGCTGTTCGATCAGGCGGTCATGGATGTACTCGGCGGCGCCGATATCCACTCCGCGGGTGGGCTGAGAGGCCACCAGCACCGAGGGCGAGCCCGACAACTCCCGGGCCAATATCAGCTTTTGGAGGTTTCCTCCCGAAAGGTTGGAAGCCGGGACATCCAGACCCGGGGTCACCACGGAGAAATCATCCACCAAACGTTGGCTCCGAGCGCGGATCTCACCGTTGCGCAGGAACCCGCGTCGGCTCATGGGTGACTGGTCATGGTTCACCAGGATCAGGTTCTCCGACACCGTGAAGGCGCCGATGGCGCCGTCCCGCTCTCGTTCCTCCGGCACGTAGGCCAAACCGGCCGCTCTGACCGCCGAAGGCTTGCGGCCCGCCACGTCGGTGTCGTCAACCTCGATTGATCCCGAGACGGGCTTTCGGAGCCCGGCGATGGCTTCAGCCAACTCGCGCTGTCCGTTGCCCGAGACGCCGGCGATTCCCAGGATCTCTCCTTCCCGAACTTGGAGGTCCAGGCTCTCAAGAGCCGGGAGTCCGCGATCGCCCATAACGGTGAGATCCCTGATTCTCAGGCGGGTCCGCCCCGGCTCCAGGGGAGGCTTGTCCGGGGCGAGGCGGACCGACCGGCCCACCATCATCGATGCCAACCTCTTGCGGGTGGCTTCGGCGGCTGCTACTTCTCCTGTGACCCGGCCATGGCGGAGAACGGTGATCCGGTCACTGAGGGCCAGCACTTCATGGAGTTTGTGGGAGATAAACACCAACCCCCGTCCCTCTTGAGCCATCTGCCGGAGGATGTTGAACAGATCATCCACCTCACCGGGGGTCAAAACGGCGGTCGGTTCGTCCAAGACCAGCATTTTGACGTCACGGTAGAGGGCCTTGATGATTTCCACTCGTTGGCGTTCTCCCACCGACAGTTGCCAGATGTGGGCATCGGGATCCACCACCAGGCCGTGGGACTCCGAGAGCTCTCGGACCCGAGCGGCGACCTTGCGCAGGTTCATCCTGCCGCTCCGTGATGAGACCGCGCCCATCGCCACGTTCTCGGTGACGGTCAGGCTGGGCACCAGCATGAAGTGCTGGTGGACCATTCCGATCCCGTATCCGATGGCGTCGATGGGGCTTCCGATCCGGGTGGGAGACCCGCCGATCAATAACTCTCCCTCATCGGGCTGATAAAGCCCGTAGAGGATTTTCATCAGGGTGCTCTTGCCGGCTCCGTTCTCTCCCAACAGGGTGTGCACCTCCCCGGCGCGCAGATCGAAATCGATTCGATCATTGGCCAGCACGCCGGGGAAGCGCTTGGTGACTCCCCGCATCTCCAGGAGATTGGTCATCGCTTTTTCACCCTGTCGGTCGTTTCTTGGTCCTGGTCGGTTAGTTGGCGCCGGTGTCGATGCTGCCGTCAACAATTCCCGCAATGGCGTTGGCGGCGGCGGTCAGCACGTCGGCGGGGAGGGCGAAGCTGTCGTTGGGCTCCATCACCAGTCCGCCGTTGGCCAGGTTGATTTCGTAGGCTTGGCCGCCCAGTGAACCGGCGGAGATGTCAGCGATGATGTCGCGCAACACCACTTCCCATTTGTACACCTGCGAGGCCACCACCAGATCGGGGGCCAGAGCAGTCTGGTTGGCCTGGGTGCCGAACCACAGCACGTCGTTGGCCTGAGCGACTCCCACGGCGCCGACCACCATTTGGGCGGAGCCGGTCAACACATCGGCGCCCGAGGCGATGTGGGCCTGAGCGGCTTCGGAAGCCAGAGCCACGTCGCTGAACGAACCGATGTAGTTGATGTTGACCGTCACATCACTTCGGGTGGCAAGCGCTCCGTTGTGGAATCCGTCCACGAACAGTTTGGCGTCGCCCACCTCGATGGGGCCGACCACGCCGATCACGCCCGATTCGGACAGCAGCGCGGCCGCCACACCCATCACGTATCCGCCCTGGTCGGAGGCGGCGGTGTAGGCCGAGACGTTGGGCTGTCCCAGGGTGTCGGCGGCGGTGCCCCAGGCGAAGGCGGTGTCGGGGAAGTCCCCGGCGATCTCCTGCAGCGATCCGCCGTATTGGGATCCGTGGGCGATCACCAGGTCATAGCCTTCTTCGGCGTATCCGCGGATGGCCGCGGCGGCGTCTTCCACGATGAAGGTGCCGTCGGTGATGGCCACTTCGGTGCCGGGCTGCTCGGCCACGATCACGTCTACTGCGTCCACGATGCTCTGGGTGAATGCCAGGTCATTGGAGGCGCTGGGGGCAACCACCGCAATCCGCAGCGGCTCCATCGGCTCCGGCTCCTCCACCATCATCTGACCCATCGTGTTGATGGTGCCGTCGATGATTCCCGCGATTGTGGATTCGGCCAAGTTTCGCACATCGTCGGGCAGCGGGTAACCGTCGTTGTATTCGACCACCAGTCCGCCGTTGGCCAGGTTGATTTCGTAGGCCTGTCCGCCCAGTGAACCGGCGGAGATGTCGGCGATGATGTCGCGCAACACCACTTCCCACTTGTACACCTGCGAGGCCACCACCAGATCGGGAGCCAGAGCAGTCTGGTTGGCCTGGGTGCCGAACCACAGCACGTCGTTGGCCTGAGCGACTCCCACGGCGCCGACCACCATTTGGGCGGAGCCGGTCAGAATATCGGCGCCCGAGGCGATGTGGGCCTGAGCGGCTTCGGAAGCCAAGGCCACGTCACTGAACGAACCGATGTAGTTGATGTTGACCGTAATGTCGTCTTGGGCGTGCGCCCCGTTGGCGAAGCCGTCCACGAACAGTTTGGCGTCGCCCACCTCAATGGGGCCGACCACGCCGACCACTCCCGTTCCGGACATCACCGCGGCCATTCGTCCCATCACGTATCCGCCCTGGTCGGAGGCGGCGGTGTAGGCCGAGACGTTGGGCTGTCCCAGGGTGTCGGCGGCGGTGCCCCAGGCGAAGGCGGTGTCGGGGAAGTCCCCGGCGATCTCCTGCAGCGATCCGCCGTATTGGGATCCGTGGGCGATCACCAGGTCATAGCCTTCTTCGGCGTATCCGCGGATGGCCGCGGCGGCGTCTTCCACGATGAAGGTGCCGTCGGTGATGGCCACTTCGGTGCCGGGCTGCTCGGCCACGATCACGTCTACTGCGTCCACGATGCTCTGGGTGAACGCCAGGTCATTGGAGGCGCTGGGGGCAACCACCGCAATCCGCAGCGGCTCCATCGGCTCCTCGGGAGCGCTGGGCTCTTCGGGAGCAGGGGCCGGCTCCTCGGATTGGGTGGTGGGAGTGGCGGTGGTGGTAGTCGGCTCTTCGGCGTCGTCTCCGCAGGCCGCGGCCACCAGGGCCAGCAAGGCCGCAAGCACCCAAAGCTTGCCCAGGCCCGGCTTTTGGTAAAGGTTCATTGGTTACTCCTTGGGTAGTTTCGGATGTTGTTGTCAGTAGTCAGAATGATCATTCATCCCCCTCTTATAAAAGGCTTGGTGAGGGCGGTGGGAGCCCGGAAACGCCGCGCCGCCAACACCAGGGCCAAAACGGTGATGATCGCCGGGATCATGGCGGCCAGGTCGGAGGCGCCCAGCGGGATGATTCCCCGGGTCTTGAGCAGCAGAACCACCGCGGAGACCATCCCGTACACCAACGCTCCGGCCATCACCCCCAGCGGCCGCCACGCGCCGAAGTAGACCAGCGCGATGGCGATGAAACCCTGGGCGTTGGTGAGGTTCTGCTGGAATATGCCCAGGCTGATGGCGAGGACCGCTCCGGCCGCTCCGGCCATCACCCCTCCGATGGTGACCGCGGCATAGCGCACCCGGGCGACGCTGACTCCCTGGGAATCGGCCGCCTCCGGGTTTTCGCCCACGGCTCGGATGTTCATCCCAAACCGGGTGCGGTTGATGATCGCGGTGGCCACCGGAACGGACAGGAAAGCCAAATAGATGGGGATGCTGTGGTTGAACAGCAGGTCTCCCACCACCGGGATTTCCGACAGCCCGGGAATGGGTGCCTTGGGGAAGGGCCTGACGGGCAGAGGGGTGCCGACCAGCCTTTGGAACAACAGGTCGCTCATGCCCAGCCCGAACAGGTAAACCCCAATTCCGCTGATGCCCTGTTCGGCTCGCAGGGAAACGCTGATCACCGAGGAGAGCAGCCCCAGAGCCAGTCCCACCACCAGTCCCACCAACAGCCCCATCCACGGGCTTTGAGTCTTCAGGGTGGTGTAGTAACCGCCGAAGGCGCCGAGCAGCATGATCCCGTCCACTCCCAGATTGAGCACTCCGCTGCGTTGTCCGAACGCTTCTCCCAGCGATGCCAACAGGAGGGGGACTGCCAGGCGGATTCCCGACGACAAGGTCGCCACGATGACAGTGGCGGTGAAAATGTCAGCCATCGTCGGGTTCCTTCTCCGATGCAGGTGGATTCGGATCGTCATCCTCCTCCTGATCCTGGGAGGAAAGGGCCAGGGCGCGCCGATCCTCACGCTCCTTCAACTGTTGCCGGTAGCGGTCGAGACTGACCACGAACAGAACCACCAGGCCATTGAGCGCCAGCACCAATGCGGTGGGAACCTGGGCTGCCCGCTGGAGTGCGATGGCCCCCACCAGCAATCCTCCGAACAGGAAAGAGGAGGGAATTGTCCACAGCGGATGCAACCCCCCGAACAGGGCCGTCACTATCCCGTTGAACCCGGCGCTGCCGGTGAAACCGATGGTGCTTCCATCGGTCACCATCCGATGACCCTCCGAGCCCAGCACCAGGATCGCCCCGGCCAGCCCGGACATCGCTCCGCTGAGAGTCAAGGCCCATACCACATTTCTCTCCACCGACATTCCGGCATAGCGGGCCGCGTCGCCGGACAGGCCCACCGCCCGCAGTCGGTAGCCGGAGGTGGTTCGCCACAGCAGCACATAGACCAGCACCGCGGCCGCCACCGCGATAACCGGGCCGATATGCAGTCTCCCCCCCTCCACAAAGAGCGGCAGATCGGTGCTTTCGGGAAGTCGGGCAGTCTGAGGGATTCGGGTTCCCCGTTCGATCTCCATGGGGTCGATCAGCGGAGCTCGGAGGAGGTAGTTCATGGCCTGCACCGCCACCACATTGAGCATGATGGTGCTGAGAATCTCGTTGACCCCGAAGTAGGCCTTCAAAGCTCCCGGGATAGCGCCCCAGATGGCTCCTCCCACCAGCCCGGCAATGAGCGAGAGGGGAAGGGCGATCCAAGCTGGGACACCGGTCATCCCCAAGGCGGTGATGGTGGTGGCCAAGGCGCCCGAGACCATCTGCCCCTCTCCGCCGATGTTGATCACGTTGGCCCGGAAGGCAATGGTGATGCCCACCCCCACCAATAGGAGCGGGGTGGACTTGAGGGCAGTCTCCACCAAGGCGTTGCCGCTCCCGAACGCCCCTTTGGCCATCGCCCAGAACCCGGTGAAGGGATTGGCGCCCAATGCGGCCAGCATCAACGCTCCAATCGCCAGGGCTCCCAGTACCGCCAGGGCCGGCACGGTGTAGGAGAGCAGTTGGTTGGCCAGCCGGGATCGCCGCGCGGCCGGACCGGGAGAACTCACGAACGCTCCCCTGGCCGGAAGGGGAGCCTTCCCCTTCGGTGGGCGATCGGGAGAGGATGCATACCCCTCATTTTGGCATTCAATCTCCCCGGATGGCGTTTAGATAGTTGTAAATTGTGATTCGGCTCACTCCCATGGCCTCTGCCACGGTCTCCACCGACTTGCGGATCAAAAAGACTCCTTGTTCGTCAAGGATGCGAACCGCAGCCTGTTTGTTCTCCCGGGACAGGTCTCCCAATGCGCCTCCCATCTGGCCCTCGACCGCACTGATCATCCGGTCAACCGCCCCGTGGATGTCCTCAGGCCGGGCGGCGCCCAGCATGCTCCTGCCCGACGCCAACGGGTCATCAACCCCCTCCTGCCCATAGGCCAGGGAGGAGCGGTAGTCAAGGGCCGGCCCATCTTCGGGCCCGGACCCAACAGTATTGGGGTCTCCTTGGGTCAGGTTGATCAGTATCCGGGAAGCTCCCCTGTCAAACGCGCTTTCCAGAATGGTCAAGATAGCGGCGGTGACCGTTGGTCGGTCTCCCTCCAAGCTGTTGCCGAACGGACCCTGATTGACTTCGATGCCCTGGCGGCGGAGACTGTGGAGTGGCTCAAGCACGTGCGGGCCGGGCCGGCCTTCGGTGAAGGGTTCCACCAAAAACTCCAGGTGACACAGCCGACCTTCGGTTGGCTGGTCGGGAAAACCGGTGGGATCGGTCACGGTGCGGTCTCCGACGGTGTGGGTATGGCAGCCTGTCCTGTACTTGACAAAATGTAAAGTAGCATGGTACATTCGGTGCCCATGAGTCGCAACTTGACAGTGGGTATGGCGCAGGTGGGTCCTGTTGCCCGGGACGAAAGTCGGGAGGAAGTTGTGAAACGCCTGTTGGCGCTCCTCCATGAGGCCCACGAACGGGGGGTGGAGTTGCTGGTGTTCCCCGAATTGACGCTCACCACGTTTTTTCCTCGCTGGTTCATCGAAGACGAAGAGGAGATGCTGGCCTTCTATGAGAAGGAGATGCCGTCGGAAGCCACCCGGCCCTTGTTCGACGAGGCGGCCCGGCTGGGCATTGGGTTCTGTTTGGGCTACGCCGAGGCGCACACTGATTCGGAGGGAGTCTTGCATCGCTACAACACGCAGATCCTGGTGGAACGGGATGGATCGGCGGTCGCCAAGTTCCGCAAGATGCACATTCCCGGCCATGACAAGATCCAGGAGTGGAGGCCCTTCCAGCATGCCGAGCGGTATTACTTCAAGCCCGGCCCGGACGGTTTCGGGGTGTGGAGGGCGTTTGGGGGAATAGTGGGGATGGCCATCTGCAACGACCGAAGATGGTCGGAGACCTATCGGGTGATGGGACTGCAGGGGGTGGAGCTGATCCTGATCGGCTACAACACCCCTTACTTCTACGCACCCGATCCCCAACAGAATCCCCTCCAGAATTTTCACAGTCACGTGGTGATGCAGGCCGGCGCCTACCAAAACGGGTGCTGGGTGGTGGGGGTCGCCAAGGCGGGAATTGAGGAAGGGGTGGAGAACATCTCCCAGAGTGTGATTATCGCTCCTTCCGGTCAGATCGTTTGCCAGACCATCACCGACGGCGACGAACTGGCCGTGGCCCGGATCGACTTGGATTTTTGTCGCTTCTACAAGGACAATGTCTTCAATTTCGATCTCTACCGGGTGCCGGAGCACTACCGGCTGATCAGCGAAAGACGTGGGGCGATTCCCCCACCATGATTCGGAGCAGACCATGACCATGATGCAAGCCCCATCCACTGTCTCTTTTCGGGTAAACGGAGAAGAGGTGGCGGTGCGAGCCGATCATCCCCATCTGCTGGCGGCCCTGCGGGAGGAGTTGGGGATCATCTCTCCCAAGGACGGATGCGCACCGTCGGGGCAGTGCGGGTGTTGCACGGTGCTGATCAACGGCCGAGCCGTGGTCAGTTGCCAGATGCCTCTTCAGAGAGTGAAAGGGCGGGAGATCGTCACGTTGGAGGGCCTTGATTCTGTGGAGCGGGATCGACTGGCCCGGGGGTTCGCATCCACCGGGGCTCTGCAGTGTGGCTTCTGCACACCCGGCATCGTGATTCGAGCCAAGGCGCTGATCGACCAAAAGGGTTCGGCCTTGGATCGGAAAACCATCAACGGACGCCTGGGTGCTCATCTGTGCCGTTGCACCGGCTACACCAAGATCGTGGAAGCCATTGAGCTTTTGGCCTCGGGCGATCCGATCCCCGCCGTGGCCCGTCCCGGGGGGGTGGGCAAGAACGGCGCCAAGTACGAGGCCATGGAGTTGTCGCTGGGAGACCGTCCCTACATAGACGACCTGGCGTCACCCATGATGTTGCACGCCGCCCTCCGACTAACCGAGCACAGTCGCGCCGAGATATTGGGCATCGACACCGCCGCCGCTTCGCAGTATCCGGGAGTGGTGAGGGTGATCACCGCCGCCGATGTTCCCGGTGAGCTTCGGGTGGGGCTGATTCACAAGGATTGGCCGGTTTTCATCCCGGTGGGAGGGCGAACCTCCTACTCGGGGGATGTCTTGGCGATGGTGGTGGCGTCCGATGTTCAGACCGCCCGGGAGGCCGCCGATCTGGTCGAGGTTCAATACCGGGTGTTTACTCCGGTCAGCGACCCCGAGCAGGCCCTGGCCTCGGAGGATGCGGTGTGGGGGTTGGAGGGGAACCTGCTGTCCCGTTCGGCTTACGAGCGGGGTGATGCGGATCAGGCTTTGGCCGATTCGGTTCACACCGTGCATGAGGTGTTCCACACCCAGCGGGTGGAGCATGCCTTCTTGGAGCCGGAGTCAACGGTGGCCGTCCCGCTGCCCAATGGCGATCTGCATGTCTACTCGGGAGGGCAGGGAGTGTGGGATGATCGCAATCAGATTGCCTCGGTGCTGGGGATGGACCCCTCCCGTATCACGGTGGAGCTGGTCTCCAACGGGGGCGCCTTCGGCGGCAAGGAGGATATGGCCAACCAGGCCCAGACCGCTCTGGCCGCCCATCTGCTGGGAAGGTCGGTGAAGTGCACCCTGACTCGGGAGCAGTCTTTGCACATCCACCCCAAGCGGCACCCCATTCGCATCGAGTTGTGGGCGGGCTGTGACTCAGAAGGGCGGCTCACCGCTTTCAAGGCCCGCATGCTGGGTGACTCCGGCCCCTATGCCTCGGTGGGGATGAAGGTTTTGGAGCGAGCGGCCGGTCACGCCAGCGGGCCCTATGTGGTGGAGGCCATCGATGTGGAAGCCTTGGCGGTGCGCACCAACAACTCGGTGTGCGGTGCTTTCCGAGGATTCGGCGCCAACCAGGCGCAATTCGCCATGGAAGGAGTGATGGACCGCCTGGCTGAGAAGGTGGGGATCAGCGGGTGGGAGATGCGGGCTGTCAACGCGGTTGAGCCCGGTGCACTTTGGGGACCAGGACAGATTATGGACGAGGGATCGCTAGGGGCGCGACGTTGTTTGGAGGCGGTGAAGCCTCATTACGATCGTGCGATCGCCGACGGCAAAGCCGTTGGGGTGGGGCTTGGGTTGAAGAACTCCGGTTTGGGCAACGGCTTTCGCGAAGTCTCCCGGTCGGTGGTGCGGTTCCTGCCCGACGGGAAGGTCGAAGTCCGTCATTGCTGGACCGAGATGGGGCAAGGGGTTCACACCGTGGCGCTGCAGGTGGCGGTGGAGGAACTGGGCATCGATCCCGACCGGATCGAGGTACGGGTGGACACCTCCCGCGAACTGGGGGCCGGGCAGACCACCGGATCACGGGCCACCCTGATGGTGGCCGGTTCGGTGGCCGATGCCTGCCGCAAGGCGCTCGAAGGCGGCTGTGAGCCGGGGGTGGACTACCACGGAGTGTGGGTGGTGGACTGGACCAACAGCCTGTCCGAGGGAGCGGAGAACCCGATTATCCACTCGGCCTTCGGCTATGCCAGCCAGTTGGTGATCGCCGATCCGAACACCGGAAAGGTCGAGAAGGTGGTGGCTGCGCACGACGTGGGCAAAGCGGTTAATCCGGCGCTGTGCGAGGGTCAGATCGAAGGCTCGGTCCATATGGGTCTTGGTTATGCCCTGACCGAGGATTTCCCCTGCGACACCGAAAGTCGGCCCACCAACATGACCCTGCGGAGCCTCGGAATAATCCGGGCCAAGGACATGCCGGAGGTGGAGGTGATTCTGGTGGAGGTTCCCCAACCCGACTCACCGTACGGGATCAAGGGAGTGGGCGAGATCGGTTTGGTGCCCACCGCCGGCGCGGTGGCCGCCGCATTGCACCAGGTGGATGGCGTGTGGCGCAACCGACTGCCCTTCAACAAGCATTACCCATTGGGACGAAGGCGCTGACATGAGCCGGGAGACCCCCGGGCTGGTCTGCGCTCACCATCACCTCTACTCGGCCTTGGCGCGGGGTATGCCCGCTCCGCCCCGCACTCCACGCAGTTTCGGGGACATCCTGGAGCAGGTCTGGTGGCGGCTCGATATGGCCCTGGATGAGGAGATGATCTACTGGTCGGCGAAGCTGGGAGCCTTGGAGGCTTTGGAACGGGGCACCACCGCCATCGTGGACCATCACGCCTCTCCCTCGGCGATCGAAGGATCTTTGACCCAGATCGCCGACGCCTGCGCCGAAGTGGGAGTGAGAGTGGCCTGCGCCTACGAGGTGACCGACCGGCACGGACCCGACGGGGCCCGGCGGGGTCTGGAGGAGAACCGACGGTTCCTGTCGGAGGGAGGCAGGGGATGGGTGGGCGCTCATGCCTGTTTCACTCTGTCGGACGACACCCTCGATGAGGTGTGCGGCTTGGCCGAGGACCTGGGAGTGGGAGTGCACATTCATGTGGCGGAGGGGGTGGAGGATCCGGATGCCGGCCGGCGGCTTGAGTCACGGTCGGCGGAGAATTGGCTGCTGGGACATTGTGTCCACCTGGACCGGGAACTTTTGGGTGTGATACTGCACAATCCCGAGTCCAACCTCAACAACGGGGTGGGTTATGCCCGTCCGGTGCGGTTCGCCAACCCGGTGGCTCTGGGCACCGACGGAATCGGGGGTGACATGCTGGGTGCTTTCCGGGCCGCCTACCTGCGGATGCGAGAAGATGATGTGACCGCCTCTCCCCAGACGGCCTGGTCATGGCTGGAGACCGGTTGGGATCTGTTCCCCGAGGCTCGGGAAGACCGAGTGATCTGGTCGCACGATCCGATGGATCCCTGGCATTTGGCTTTCACTCCGGGAGTTCGACCACTGCGGGTGGAAGTGGACGGCGAGGTAGTGCTGAAAGATGGTCGGGCCGTTCGGGTCGACCCCGACGAGGTGCGGGCCAAGGCCGCCGAGCAGGCGGTTCGCCTCCATGCCCGCCTGTGAGATGAAGAGGAGAGCTTGATATGTCTAGCGCCGATCCACTAACTCCCTATCCGCTGGATTTGCTGTTGGGGCGAGTGGCCTCCGAATGGGAATCCCGTCAACGCATCTTTGATCTCCTCAAGGCCCGGATTTGGAAGAGACCGCCGGATCTCGACCTGGGCTTTCTGTTCCTGGGGCGTCCCTGTGCCTCACCGGTGGGTCCGGCGGCCGGACCTCACAGTCAGATGGCCCAAAACATTGTGCTGTCCTGGCTGGGCGGATCTCGCCTGTTTGAGTTGAAGACCGTGCAGGTCCTCGACCGTCTGGAGATCGCCCGTCCCTGCATCGACATGCAGACCATCGGCTACAACATCGAATGGAGCCAGGAGCTGCGGGTGGAGGAGTCCCTGATCGAGTATGTGAAGGCTTGGATGATGATCAGGATCCTGAGCAACTGGGAGCCGGTGGCGGAACTGATCGGCCCCGACCCCGGTTCGTTCGTGTTCGACATGTCGGTGGGTTATGACCTCGCAGGGATTTCCACGGAGAAAATCTCCGACTTCATCGTGGAGATGAAAGACGCCCGGGCCCGGATCGATTCTTTCCGCCCTCAGATACCTGAGCCCTTTGATCACCTGCGCGATCTTGACTTCCCCTCTCGGATCGCCGACACCGTGACTCTTTCGACGTTCCATGGGTGCCCCCCGCACGAAATAGACGCCATCACCAAGCACCTGATGACCCGCCACGAGGTGGATGTGATCGTCAAACTCAACCCGACTCTTCTGGGAATCGCCCGAGTGCAGGAGATTCTCCACGAGACTCTCGGCTATGACCACATTCCCCTGTTGCCTCAGGCGTTTGTGGATGATCTGCAATTTGATCAGGGTTTGGAGTTGATCGGGGGGCTGCGGGAGTTCGCCCGCCGGCACGGCCGACGGTTTGGGATCAAACTCAGCAACACCCTGGTGGTGGGCAACGACAAGGGATGGATGCCCGATGATCCCATGTATCTTTCGGGGCCGCCCCTGCATGTGATCACCTCCACCCTGCTCGACGAGTTGATCTGTGCTCTCCCCGGGGTCTTCAATCTGGCAGGGCACGGCGGCGATGTGCAGGTCAGTTTCTCGGCGGGAGTGAGCAAGGACAACCTCTCCGACACCCTGGGTATGGGTGTGGCGCCGGTGACTGTTTGTTCCGATCTGCTCAAACCCGGCGGGTACGGCCGCTTGGCCCCGATGCTCAACCGCCTGGCCATCCAGATGCGGCAGGCAGGCGCCACGGACCTGGCGGATTGGCATCGCCACAAGTGGCATTTGGCGCAGGCCAACGGATACCGGGGTCCGGTGGAGGCGCATGTGGCGGCGATGAGCGGTGGCGAAGAGACCGGCTATTACCACCTGGCGGGGAATGAGAAGCTGCCGAGGGCGCTGGACAAGGAGCTGCAGATGTGGGGTTGTGTGGCGTGCAACTTCTGTGTCACCGTGTGTCCCAACGACGCGGTGATCCGCCTGGCCACCGTGCCGGAACTCAAGGACGAGTTGACCGACCGCTGGCAGTATTTCATCCTGGCCGAGTTGTGCAACGAGTGCGGGAACTGTCTGACCTTCTGTCCCGAGGAGGGTGACCCGGCGGTGATCAAGCCCCGCCTGTTCGTGGACCGAGACCGGTTCGAGGCCGATCAGGAGCAGGGTTTCTTTCTCACTCCCACCTCCGACCGGTTGGGTATCCTGGCCGCCCCGGGCTGGGAAGACCAGGTGTCGCCGCTCACCGCCATGCTCAACGGCACCGAGGGGCTTCCCCTTCGACCCGCCGAACTGTAGACCTGGGTAGGGTCTTAACCAGCCGAGTCCGCGGCGGGCCGGCCGGGGTCGTTCCCGGGTTGGCCGATCATCCTCCTCATTAGAAAGCTCAGGCCCGTGGCAACCCAGACCCAAGGGTCTATCCAACCGACCGAGTCCTATGTCCGTCTCCACGCCGGGAGGGGAACGGTGATGGCGGCCATCTCCACCGTGATGTTCGCCCTGGTGTCTGTGGCGGTGTTCGACCTGTTCTCTCACCACACCACCTTGGAGATGACCTTCCGGATGAACCTGGCGGGCTTCGTGATTTTTTGGGGCATCGGGTGGTGGAGGAAGGCTTGGCACCCGCGGGGCCACCTGGGAACCCTTGTCCTGCTGGGGGTGTGCGTCGTGGCCGCCACGGTGATGTACTACGTAAGTCTCTCCCGTCTCGGTCCGGGTCCTTCGGCCACCTTTGCGTTCATCATGGTTCCCACGGTGCTCATCTGGACGCAGATGAAACAGAACGTCCCGGTGCCGGTCCGGGCGTGGGTGGCGGCTGGGATCGTCTGCCTGGGTGTTTCCCTGGCGACCGAGGCTTGGAGCTGGGAACGGGCCGACCCGATCGGCATCGCCGCCGGAATCGGATCGGCAGTGTGCATGGGGGGTTATCTGCTGTTGGTGGATCGTCTGCGCAGTATCTCGCCGGTGACGGTCGGGGTGTGGATGAGAGCCTCGGCCGCGGTTCTGATTCTGCCCATATCCGGGATAGGGCCCATCGACCTGCCCTTTTCGAAATGGTTGGTGCTGGGTTTCGCCGCCGCGGCCAGCGCGGTGGGGATTCTGTTGGAGATCGCCGCGGTGGCCCGCGCCGGTCCGGGGACGGTGGGAACCGTCCTCACCGCTCAGCCGGTGATGTCATCGGGGGTGGCGTGGTTGGTGCTGGGAGTGAGCCTGAGCGGGATGCAAATCGTTGGTATCGCGGTGGTGGTGATGGGAGGATTGACCCTTCACCGCCGTCCGAAGCCCAATACTTAAGGACCTGAGTTTGAAGGGCGTGTGAGGGAGTTTCCCAACGCCCCTTCCGGGCTATAGGGGCTTGCCGGCGGAGAAATGGCAGTCGCCGGTACTGTTCTGTTTTGATGCCCGAACAGGTCCAACCCCAAACTCTCGGACTGGATGACGGTTCCGGGCTCCGGGTGGTTCGGGCGAGATTTCTTGATGAAGAGAAGTTTGACTGGACGCTGTTCGGAGGGTACGACAGCCTGCGGGTGCTCACCTACTCGGCCAGCAGCTCGGCCGTGGTCAGAATGCTCGACGATTTCTCTTTCGAGAGTTTTGAGTGCGTATTCGGCAGCGAAGGGGTGCTCGGGAACCTCTTGGATGTGATCGCGCTCCAAAAGGTGGTGACCGAACAAACCCGGGCGGCCATCATGGGGCTTCCGGACCAACGGCATCGGCGCATTCTGGAGAGGATCAGCGCCGGTCAGGCGAGGTTCTGGGTGCTGCGCCAGTATGTCGCCCACGCCAAGTTGTATCTGTTGTCCGGGGAGCCCGGAACCCGAGTGATTGTGGGGTCGGCCAATCTTTCCGAGCGGGCTTTTTCGGGGATCCAGCCGGAGACCCTGGTGGTCTTTGACAACGACGAGGCGGCTTGGAGTCATTACGGTCGCATGTTCGATGCCATCCGGGACACGGGGTCCGATGAGATACCGTTCCCGAAGGAGCGGATCACAGAGGCCCAAATCGAGGTGACCGACGCCCCGGTGTTGTCGGACAACTCCACCACCGTGGTTATCCAGGCACCCGAGCCCGCCGAGGTGCAAGGATCGGCGCCGGTGCAGATGCAGCGGGTTGAAAAAGTGGCGGCGGTGTTGAAGCCTCGCCTTTCTGCCTCCATCCCCACCTTCCGCTCCGGAAAGCAACGGATCACCCCCATCGTCAAGCGGGAACTCAGCCGCATACGCCTGGTCAAATCAAAAGACGAAGCTGACACCCGGTATTTCTCGATCGACCGAGCCAACCGAACGGCGACACTGTCGGGGAAAGAAGTTGCTTTGGGCTGGGATGACGCCGCGGTCCGGGCAGACGCTCGTCTCCTGCTCGATTTCTTCGGCAACTACGAGGGGGCTTTTGAAGGCGATGTGCCCGCCCTGCAGCGCGACTACTTCACACTGATGGCCTGGTTGTACTTTTCTCCGTTCATCTGTGATATGCGTTCGGTGGCGTATCTGCGGGACAGCGATGTGGTGCGCTATCCCCTCTTTGCGATTGTCTTCGGCAAGTCCAACTGCGGCAAGACCAGCCTGGTGGACACCTTGACCACTTCCATGTTCGGCCGCGCCCACACCGTGGACAAAAGGAGCTTCACCGCCGCCCGGCTGCGGGGCTTGCAGCACGCCTACCGACGACACCCGGTGGTGTTCGACGACATCGGTCGGCGAGCTTTCAACCAACACGGCAAGGACATGATCAAAGACGAGTTGCCACCCGGGGTCACCGAATACCCGGGGTTCGTGCTGTCGATGAACGCCGAACCGCATTCCTTTCCGGATGAGGTGGCCAAACGCAGCATGATGATCTACACCACCACCGCCCTTCCCGCCCACAATGAGGGCTTGCGCCAAAGTCTCCAAGGCGGTATCCAGCAGATCCGAAGGGATCTGACCGGCCATCTGTATCGCCGCTACCTGGTGGATGTCATGGCTCGACTGGAGGATGACCGGCTTCCCGACGACTGGTTGTCGGTCTCCTCCTCGGTGCTTTCCGAAGTGTTGGAGGAAGGCGCCGATAGTTCTCCGCCGGCTTGGTGTCGGGAGATCACCTGGCTCGATTTCGCCGATAAACGGTACGATCGGGTGCGAGATCGGGTGGTGGCCCTGCTGAGGCCCGCCGCCTATTCCAAGAAGGAGGGCGAGGGCCCCATCGGATGGACTATCGAGCGGGACCGGATCATCGTGTGGGAACAGCGAGACGCCTTCGGGCGGCGAGGTTTCGGGTGGGACGATCTGCCATCCACCCTCATCGACGAAACCCGAAGCGGGGGCGATCGAACGGTCTTGTACAAAGAGCCTCTGGAGGCCTTTTTGGGCGAGCCGCTACGCCGGAAACGCCGTTGGTGGAGGGGTTGAAGGCATTTTTCTCAGGGTGGCGTGTTGTCAAACCGTGAGAAGGTGTTTCCTGGCACTCAAGCATGGGTTGACAAGCTCATTGATGAGCTTGCAGATCCTGCGACTTACGAAGCTGTGATGGGGTGTGCTCCGGAATCCCAGACCGAGTCAGCAACCACATAATAGAGGCCCGCTTGGTCATCGGTATGTGATCGCCTTCTACTTCCTGTGAGGCGGAATCTTCACGAAGACGCCTTTCTGTGACATCTCCCACGCTTCCAGGAGGTCGTCTCGGTTTGAATCCAGCCACCGCAAGAGGATTCGCATCGAATTCTTGGGGAAGACTCCACCTAACGCCTCTCCCGTTTTGATGTTGATGCTTACCTCATGTTCCCCGTGCGCGGCATGAAGGTGAGGAGGATGGTCATATGGATTCAGGTAGATGGAGATTCCGTAGAAGTAGCTAATCCTGGGCGACATCAAGGAACCTGATGGGAAATATCTCATCTAGGCTTGCGCCGGTGGCCCACATGTAAACAGTCTCCGGCGCTACATCGATTTCTCCGTTCCCCCATGCCAGAGAGCTACCTCTCGGGTAAACGCTTTCGAAATACTCCCGGTTTCTCCAAGCGCAAAAAGGACCTTTGGCGACTAGGGCGTGTTCACACTATTGGTGGGGGTTGTGGTAGGTTTGGGGAATGGAAATTACTCGGGAACAGTATGAGCGTGTGGCGGGTTGTTTCCCGACCCAGCGCGGTAATGTGAAGGTGTCGAATCTGCAGGTTCTGTGATGACGATCATCGAAATTCCCCAGAGTCGATCACCGAAATTCCCCACCCTGGGGTTGGTGGTTTTAGGCTAGCGGGTCTCCTTTCGGTCGCTGTTTTCTGGCTTGTGCTTGGTAGCTTCTGAGGCGGTAGCTGTCGCCGGTGATGTTGAACACCACACTTTTGTGGAGCAGCCGGTCGAGCATGGCCGCGGCGATGGTGTGGTCCGAGAAGATCTCTCCCCATGACGCCACCCCGAGGTTGGTCGTGAGGATGATCGATCCTTTCCGGTATCGTCTGGAGATCATCTGGAACAGGGTGGCGGCGTCTTCTGCGGGCATGGGCAGATACCCCAGTTCGTCAATTATCAACACCTTGGGGGTGTTGAAGAACCGAATGGTCCGTGCCCATCGTCCTTGGAGGGCTGCTTTCCGGCAGCGTGCGGCCAGGTCGGCTGCGGTGGTGTAGTACACCTTGTGACCAGTGTCGACCGCGGCCCTGCCGAGTATCACGGCGAGCATGGTTTTGCCTACTCCGGGTGGTCCGATGAACAGCACGTTGGTGGCATCAGCCAGATATCCACCGGAAGCGAGTTCTCGTACCAGTTTCTCATCGATGCTGGGTTGCGCGGAGAAGTCGAAGTCCTCGAGTTGCCAGCGGGTGGGGAAGTTCGCCAGTTTGAGGCGGGTTGCCGATCGGCGCTGTTCAGTGGTTTCCACCTCGACTCGTAACAGTCTTTCGAGGAACTGGGTGTGACCCGTGTCCTGTTGGCGGGCCTGTTCCAAATGGGTGGGGAGCGCCTCGGCCACAGTCGCCAGACCGAGGTAGGCAAGGTGGCTGCGGAGTTGTTGATACACCGACTGGTTCATGACCGCCGCCTCCGGGTCTGTGCCTCTACATGACGTTGATACACGCCCAGATCGATCACCGGTTCGGTGGCCAGAGCCTCTCCTCTGATACCCGAAGCGATCGCCAAAGCCGCGGCGGTAGGCGGCCGGTTCGGTTTTGGTTTGCACGGCCGTTTGGTGGTGAACGCTGCCAACACGACATTCTCCAAAGCAGCGGTGTGCTCGGGCAAACGCACCGTCCGCCCTTGACCCCTGGGTGCCTTGCGGTGAGTGGCTACCAGCCGCCCACCAGCAGAGAAGATGCTGATAGTGGGGTCCCCAAGCCGCCAACGCACCGTCACCTGGGTGTCTATCACGCCTGGTGGCACCGAGTAGCGGTTGCCCCACACCGACACCAGCCCATTCGCCGCCGCCTTGCGTTCCAAAGTGCCTTCCGCCGGATAGGGCATGAAGGGAAGCTCCAACAACGGCTCCCCGTCGGCCAGCTCACCAACGGTGCTGTGACCACGCCGACGAGAGTCACCAACCGATACACAGAACTCGTCCAGGCCGTCCTGCGCCTGACCAAGACTGTTCACCAACGCGGTGCGCCACCACCGCTGAGACAGGTAGTGGATGGCTTTCTCAACCACTCCCTTACGTTGAGGACGATACGGTGGGCACGGATCCACTCCCACCCCATAATGCTTCGCCACCGGAACAAACGACGACCTTATCCGGCCGGTGCCCGGCGTGACGACGGTGGCCATCCGATCCACCCTCCACCGCCGGGCAGTACCACCCAGGCGACGCAACACAGCGTCGATGCCCTCGATCAAATGGGGTTGGTCCGCGCTGGAGGTGACCCAGGCTCGAAACCGGCCCGAATACGAAAGGACACCCACCAACACCAACGCCTTCGAATGCCACGGTGTGTCGCGCAGTTCCAGCCAGTCCCATTGGCATTCCTCACCCGGTGGATGATCAATAATCGCAGTAGCACCACCCCTAGAACCCGAACAGGCGCCACACGACGGACGAAGACCCCGACGGCGGATCTTCCGCACCAACGTCGGATAGCTCTGCGCATAACCCAACGCCACCACCTCATCGAACAGTACCGACGCCCAAACGTGCGGATCGTCGGACAGTCGCTGACGCACATAAGCCTCGAACGGCTCGAACGGATCCGACTCGCCAGGGGCTCGTTCTCCCGGCATCCGCTCGCCCGACAGATACGCTCGTACTGTTTTTCGGTCTCTTCCCAAATGACGGGCGATAGCCGAGATCGACCACCCCCGCCCCTTCAAAGCATGAACTTCCACGTACTCCTCCTGAACCAACATAAGAGGTAGGGCTCCTCTCCAAAGCTGCCAACGTTTCCAATCAGCAGCTTGGAAGGGGCCCTACCCGACAACGGGTATTTACCCCCAGGAGGTGGGGAATTTCAATGATCGAGAGTGGGGATTTTCAGTGATCGCCAACATCTGAACGCGATTCTGTATGTGGCGGAGCATGGTTGCAAGTGGCGGGGGTTGCCGGCCCGGTTCGGGAGGTGGCACACTGTTTACACACGGATGAACCGTTGGTCCAAGAGTGGAGTGTTGGACCGGGTGTTCGAACAGCTCCAGCGGGAACAGATCATTCGTGTCACCTTGGAGAAGGTGATGATGGACAGCACCATCGTGAAGGTCCATCCCGACGGCACGGGAGCCCTAAAAAGGGGGGTCCGCAGTCGATCGGGCGGTCCCGGGGCGGGTGGACAACCAAGATTCATATGGTTGCCGCGGATGCTCGAACGGCAGTGACTTTCTCGCTGTCCCCAGGGCAGGCTCATGATGCTCCCCAAGGGCGTCGGCTGCTCAGTGGCCTGGGGAAACAACCGGAGAGGCGTTTTCTGGTGATGGATCGGGCCTACGAGGGCAACCAGACCCGTCAACTCGCCCTGAATCTGGGATTTGTACCGGTAGTTCCTCCTTTGAGCACCCGCCGGGACCTCTGGGAGTACGACCAGCAGATGTACAAGAAACGCAACGAAATAGAACGGCTTTTCCGCAGATTGAAAGGCTATCGGCGCATATTCTCCCGTTTTGACAAACTCGATGTGATCTTCCTCGGGTTCATCACCTTCGCTCTCATCCACGACGCCCTACGTAGTGTGAACACGCCCTAGAGCAGAGAGATCAGCGGTTCCCCGCTGGCCGTTGTCGTACTCGACTAATACGCGATAACCCTCCAGTGGGTTGGCGGTTGCGATTCGTGGAATGGGTCTGATTTGTTTCCGGCGATCTGGGTCGTACACATACTTCCTGCCGCCGATCTGGTAGACATCATTGTCCGGGGTGGGTGGCCGGAAAGTCATTAGGCTGTTGTCCCAGGCCTGCCGCAGCTCGACTTGGTGTTCTTGCATCCAACGGTCGATCTCGTCCATGCCTAACTCCGGTAGCCATCCTTCTATGATGGCCCGGCTCTCCAAACCGTACTTGGCAGATAATTCGGGTCCGTCCCAACCCCAGTAAATCACCCGGACATGGGGCTCGGAGTCCTCCTCGTAAATCACTCTGAACGTCATGCCAAGAAACTCGGAGACGGCAACCATTTTTCGGAGTATATAGTCGCTGGCGGGTGGACTGCCAGGGCAAAAACCAGCCGTCGACTTGTGGCATTGAGGTGGACAATGGTTTCAGGATGAGGGTGTCACCCGGTAAACAGTGTCGGTGGTCAAGATGTACATTTCGCCCAGGCCATCGGTGCCGAAGGAGACCACCGGGCCCAGGTCGGTGGCCCATTCCCGCCGGTCATCGGCCAGGGCGCCGTTCCAGCGGAAGCTTCGCAGGTACCCGCCGCAGTAGTCGGAATAGAAGAAGTGGTCCCACAGCCCGGGCATCGACGGCCCCCGGTAGACGATCCCGCCGGTCACCGAGCAGGTGCCGCGGTCGGTGTGAGGGATTTCCAGCACCGGCAGCGTCAGACCTGCGGTGTCGCAGTCGCGGCGGGGTTCGAAGCAATGCAGGCCCTCGGTGATCGGCCATCCGAAGTTGAGGTTGGGTTCCGAAAGCTCCGCCACGCTGATCTCCTCATAGGCGTTCTGTCCAACATCGGCGATGTAGACCAAGCCCGTCGGCTGGTCGATCCAAAAGCGCCACGGGTTGCGCAGCCCGTACCACCACACTTCGGAGGTGGCCTGGTCGGGATCAATGCGGACCAGTGCCGCCAACGGAGTGTCGGGCCGCTGACCGTGGCCGTAGTAATCATCTGCTCGGCCGCCGTCGCCCAGGCCCAGGTATAGGTAACCGTCGGGTCCGAATTGGATCATTCCTCCGTTGTGATTGGTGGCGGGCTGCTGGGTGAAGAAGACGAGCCTTTCCGAATTGGGATCGGCAGTTCGCCCATCGGCCGATAGGGAAAACTCGGAGACCACGGTGTGCCCGTTGCGGTTGGAGTAGTGGACGAACAAACGATCGGGCTGAGTCGGATGGATGGCCATGCCCAACAGCCCCTGTTCTCCCCGGAAAGTCACCTTGGGGCTGACATCCAAGACCGGACCTTCGGCGATCCGGTCATCGGCCAGGTAGAGAATTCGCCCGCCCTGTTCAGCCAGGTAGGAGTGGTCGGCGCCCGGTGTTGCGGTGAGAAAGATGGGGTTTCGTGCTTCCTTGGCCACCTCCACGAATCTGAGGGAGCGCGGCGGTTCCACCGGAGGTGGCGGGGTTGCATGTGTCGGCTCTGATTGGGTTGGGATGGTGATGGATGAGGTGGCAGAGGAACGATTGGTGAAGGTGGTGGTGCTCACGGACAGCCCTTCAGCCGAGGAGGAGGCGCTATTGGGCGAGTCGGCTTCTTGATGGGAAGACGAGGCGATTGTGCCGGTGATTGCCGGGGATGTGGGCAGGGTGGTTGAAGGCGCACTCGAAGGGTTGTGGGTTGGCGTCTGGGGAGGCACAGGCGCTTGGGGCGCGGAGGAGCAGGCCGTGATCACCAGGAGAACAGCCGACCACATTAGACACGCTTCAACCCGCTTCTTCATTGCTGAAAGAGGCCCGATGCTGGAGCGAAATGCGGCAACAGAACCCTCGGTCGAGGTGTGGGAACCATCCCATCCCATCTTTTTCAGCATGCTCCTCGGTGGCCATGCTGTCGCCAGGCTTCGTAGACCGCGATGGCTACCGCGTTGGCGAGGTTGAGGCTCCGCACCTCCGGAGACATGGGGATGCGGACCGCCTGGTCCACCCACGGCGCCGATAACACCATGTCGGGAAGTCCCACCGATTCGGGGCCGAACAACAGCGCGTCGTCCGGTTGGTATCGCAGATCAGTGTGCCATTGGTCTGCGTGGGGCGAAAAGGCGATTACCCGGGATGGTCGGGCGCCTTCCCGCCAGGCAGACAGACTGTGGTGTACCTCGGTCGCCGACCGTTCCCGATAGTCCATTCCCGCCCGGCGCAGACGAGCATCCGACATCTCAAACCCCAGCGGCTCGATCAGATGCAGACGGCACCCGGTGTTGGCGGCGATACGCATGATGGCGCCGGTGTTGGGAGGAATCTCCGGTTGGTACAGAACGATGGAGAACAAGGCCGACCGCCCGGCCGGGTTTCAATCGGCCGGGCCGAACACCAGGACGGTGTTGTGCCCCCCGAATCCAAAGGAGTTGGAGACCGCCAGCCCCGGTTCCCACTCCCGCCGTTCCCGCACGATGTGTTGCAGAGCAACCGCCGGATCCTGTTCCAGCAGGCCGACATTGGGAGGAACCTGTCGACGGCTTATGGCCAGCACCGACGCCACGGCCTCGATCCCTCCACTGGCGCCCAGAGCGTGGCCGGTGGTCCCTTTGATGGAGGACACCAATGGCTGGTTGTCGCCCCAAATGTCGGCTATCACCCGAGCCTCACCCTCATCGTTGAGCGGAGTGGCGGTGCCATGGGCGTTGATGTAGCCCACTTGGGCGGGGGTGGCTCCGGCGTCAGTCAAAGCCCACTTCAAGGCCCGGCGGGCGCCTTCGCCCTCCGGATGGGGAGCGGTGATGTGATGGGCATCGGAAGTGGTGCCGGCTCCCAGGACTTCGGCCAGGACATGAGCGCCACGCGCCTGAGCCTGGTCCCATTCTTCCAACACCATCATGGCCGCACCCTCACCCACCACGAACCCGTTCCGGTTCACATCAAACGGTCGAGACTCGTTGGTGGGAGATAGGGCTCGGGCAGTGCGGAATCCGGCGATGGTGGCCGGTCTCACCGCCGCTTCTGACCCACCCGCCACCATCAGATCGGCGTAACCCCATTGGATCTGGCGCAGGGCGTCGCAAATGGCCTGGGCGCCGGCCGCGCAGGCCAGGGTCTGGGTGGTGGCCGGCCCCAGAAACCCGAACGTGATCGAGATATCGGCCGCGGCGGCATTGCCCATCATCATGGGGATCGCCAGGGGAGAAGGGCGCGGCCTGGGGCTGTGATAGACGGCATTCACCAGGTTTTCAAAGGACTGCATCCCACCGATTCCGGTGCCAACACAGGATCCCGACCGCTCCGGATCCGCTCTGTGATCTCCGGCCATCTCCAGCGCCTCGTGAGCAGCTACTCGGGCATACTGGGAGAACAGATCAAGGCGCCGGGCCTGTCGACGCGGAATCCATTCCGATGGATCCCAGTTCTTGATGACAAACGGCCCGGTGCCCGGGTCTTCGGTGAGGCCCTCCCAGAAGGCCTCCACTCCGACTCCTGGTCCGGTGACCACCCCCACCCCGGTCACGGCTACCCTGCGCCTATTCACAGAATCCCCTGGTGAACCGAAGGCTTCATGTCAGCCGTCTAAGAGTGTTCCGGCGAATCGGGCGCCAAGGATTGAAATAGGCCGAACAAGAGTCCCTGTGGATCACGGCAGTAGGCCGACTGTCCCACTCCGGGAATGTCTTGGATGGGCAGAACAGTCTCACCGCCTGCCGCGTTGACATCGTCCAAAGCCTGGGTGATATCGGGAACGTCCATGATTATCACGGTCTGAGGTTTACCGTCGGGAGCTGCCATTACCGCACCGTTGATGCCCGGTTGATCGTCAGGTCCGGTGGTGGTCAACCAGTAGGGGAAGTCATTCCACCCTTCAAACTCCCATCCCAGAATCTTGGAGAAGAAATCCATGGTGGAGGCCGGATCGGGTGTCTGGTATTCGAAGTGGATGGGTCTCATCGGCAGTTCCTTTCTCAACCGGCGCCGGTGGGGGGTCGGAGGTCCAACTGGTCGAGCAAACCCGACCCGCCCGTGGCGGCCCTCTCCAGGGAGGTCGCTTGCGGGAGGAGGCGCTCACAGTAAAACCGGGCGGTGATGACCTTCTGCTGCAACCAGGAATCGGGCCCTCTGGCGCCGATGCGCTCCAATGCCGCCTGGGCGGAGCGGACCATCAGCCACCCTCCCATGACCGTGCCGAACATGGTGAGATACGGATAAGCTCCGGCCAGGGCGTTCTGAAATTCACCCCGGGCCAAGAATGTGCCCAAGGTCCGGCTGGCTCTCCCCAGACTCTGGGCGGCTTGTTCCAGTTCCTCTCCTGATTTCCGCAAGTCATCGACCTCAAGAGCCTCGGCGGCGGTGACCATCATCTGCTGCAGCAAGTCCTTTACCACGGCTCCCGACCGAAGAGGGAGTTTGCGGATGACCAGATCAATGGCCTGGATGCCGTTGGTGCCCTCGTAAATGGGGCTGATTCTTGAGTCACGGAAGAACTGGGCGGCGCCGGTCTCTTCCACAAATCCCATCCCGCCATGGATCTGAATGCCATGGGAGGCTATCTCCACTCCCAGATCGCTGCACCACGCCTTGGCGACCGGAGTCAGAAGCGCGACCAACTCGTCATGACGAGTTCGTTCCTTCTCGTCTTCGGCGTGGTGGGAGCGGTCCGCCGCGGCAATGCAGTAGAAGAGAAGCGCTCGCATCGCTTCTATCTGAGCCCGCATGGTGGCCAGTGTCCGGCGGATGTCGGGATGCTCCACGATCAGTGACTGCTCTCCCGGCGGGGCCCCCACTGCTCTCCCCTGCCGACGTTCCCAGGAGAACTCCAACGCCTTTTGGTAGGCGCGTTCCGCCACTGCCAGACCGCCCTGGCCCACCGCGATCCGGGCTGCGTTCATCATGGTGAACATGCGCTCCATGCCCCCATGGGCCGGACCCACCAGATACCCCACTGCTCCCCCATTCTCACCATAGGACAGCATGCAGGTGGGGCTGCCGTGGATGCCCAGTTTGTGCTCCAGGGAGACGGTGCGGATGTCATTTGGTTCTCCCGGCTTTCCATCGGGGCCCACCAGCCGCTTGGGCACTATGAACAGCGAAATGCCCTTGGTTCCCGGAGGGGCCCCCGGAATCCGAGCCAGGACGGTGTGGACGATGTTGTCGGCCATGTCATGGTCGCCCCAGGTGATGAAAATCTTGGTTCCGGTTATCCGATAGGTCCCATCCGGCTGGGGGATGGCCCTGGTGGTCAGCGCTCCCACATCGGAGCCGGCCTGGGACTCGGTGAGGTTCATGGTTCCCGACCACTCGCCGGTGATCAGTTTCTCCAGATATAGATCCTGCTGCTCCGGCGAACCGTGCATGCTGAGCATGTGGACTGTTCCGGCGGTGAGGGTGGAGCACAGCGAAAAGGCCAGACTCGATGAGATCAACATCTCATCCACCGCGAATCCCACCACCAGGGGCATACCCCCGCCACCCCATTGGGCAGGAAGGGAGATTCCCTGCCAACCTGCATCGACCAGTTGGCGGTAGGCTTCGGCGAATCCGGTGGGGGTTTTCACCGTCCCGTCTTTGGCCAGGGTGGCGCCTTCGGTGTCGCCCACCGGGTTGAGGGGCGCCACCACTTCGGAAAAGAACCGCCCGGCTTCTTCCAGCAGGTATTTCACGGTGGTCGGATCGGCATGCTGGTATCCGTTCAGCTTGGAGAGAGATTCCAGATCGGCGATGTGTTCCAGAGCGAAGTCGATGTCGCGCAGAGGGGGCCGAAAGACGCTCATAGAGATATAGAGAATATCAAGGAGTCCTCCTTATAGGAGAAAGATATCTTGACAGCGGTCCATGAGCGAGCGCAGTTGCCGTTATTGCCGACCGGTTGTGAAACCGGATCCTATCCCGCGAAAACCGTCTCAACCCTTTAACCCTCAGGGCCCGCCCCCGCCACCACCCACCAGGAGATCCGAACGCGGGTCCTCGGGACCGGGACCCGGTCGGGAAAGCAATTATGACCTCTTCGCCACGCACGATGGTGGCGCGGTCCGGCGACGTCGGACGGACCGGGAGATGTTTTTGGCTCCATCAGTATGGGCTATGGCCTGTGACAGGTCAACCCTCGATCACGGTTGTTTTTCGCGACAACCCCTCAGCCCCGGGGACAATGAGACGGGCTTGTGGCCACCGGATTGACAAGATTGGGCTGGTATACCGCCCGTATTCTCGGAGTAGGCGCAGGTCACGGGGCTACGCTTTTGTGAACTGAGCGTTCCAAAGGATGTCGATGTCTGCCCGAGGTGACATTTCAACCCGCATTTTGAACCGGGAGCTTTCCTGGCTGGATTTCAACAGCCGGGTGCTTTCCCTGGCGGAGCGAGAGGACGTACCCCTCCTGGAAAAGGTGAGGTTCGTATCCATTTGGGCAGCCAACCTGGACGAGTTCTTTCAGGTGAGGGTTGCGGGACTGAAAGAACAGGTGGCGCACGGGGTGGTGGGAAGGACTCCCGACGGGCGCACCGCCAACCAGCAACTCTCCGCCATCCGAGCCGAGACTTCCGAGCAGTACCTGCGTGCTTCCAAGATCTATCGGGACATCTTGGAGCCTTCTCTGGCGGAGGCCGGTGTCTCCCTGAAGACCTACGCCGATCTTGATGAGGATGCCGTCTCCTATCTGGATGGGTACTTCCGCGACACGGTGTTTCCCGTCCTGACCCCCTTGGCGGTGGATCCGGCTCATCCGTTTCCTCACATCTCCAGTCTCTCCCTCAACCTGGCGATCCAAGTGCAGGAGATGGAGAGCCAAGCGGTGCGATTCGCCCGAGTGAAGATCCCTCCGATTCTTCCCGCCTTCGTTCCACTGTCCCAGCCCGGATGGTTCGTCCCGCTGGACGAGGTGATCGCCACCCATCTCGACCAGTTGTTCCCCGGGATGCGGATCCTGGACTACCACCTGTTTCGGGTGACCCGCAATGCCGACTTCGAACTGGAGGAGGACGCGGGCGGGGATCTCTTGGCGGCTATCGAGTCGGAGTTGACCCGCCGTCGGTTCGGGCGGGCGGTCCGACTGGAGGTGACCGGGTCAATGACGGGTGAGGTATTGGAACTGCTTACCAGGGAAATGGAGATCTCCAACTCCGATGTGTATGTGATGGACGGGGTGTTGAACCTGGCCGATATCGGCTTCATGGCTTCCCTGCCCCGACCCGAACTGCAATATGAACCCTGGGCTTGGGTGACTCACCCTCGGTTGGCGGGACGGATCAGCGAGGAGATCGATTTCTTTGAGGTGATCCGGGAAGGGGACATTCTGGTGCATCACCCCTACGAGTCGTTCTCCACCTCGGTGGAGGAATTCATCGCCCAGGCCGCGGCCGATCCCGATGTGTTGGCTATTAAGCAGACGCTTTATCGCACCTCAAGCGACTCGGTGATTATGAAAGCCCTGATGGAGGCCGCCCTGCGGGGCAAGCAGGTGGTGGCGTTGGTGGAGTTGAAGGCCCGGTTCGACGAGGACGCCAACATCACCTGGGCGCAGCGGCTGGAGGAATACGGCGTACACGTGGTATATGGAGTGGTCGGCTTGAAGACCCACAGCAAGATCACGCTGGTGGTGCGCCGGGAGGAGGGGATGATCCGTCTCTACTCTCATGTGGGAACCGGCAATTACAACGAGCAGACCGCCCGGATCTATGAGGACCTGGGGCTCTTCACCTGTGACGAGCAAGTGGGCTCCGATTTGAGTTTTCTCTTCAACTTCCTGACTGGATACAGCCGCCATCCCAGTTACCGCAAGCTATTGGTCTCCCCTGTGTTCACCCGCCCCCGCCTTCTGCAGCTCATCAACTCTCAGGCTCATCCGGGCGGGCTGATCGCCATGAAGATGAATTCGCTGATCGACCCGGTGATGATCGAGGCCCTCTATGCGGCTGCGGAAGCCGGCGCCCGTATCGATCTGGTGGTCCGGGGCATCTGCGGACTGGTGCCGGGTGTGGGGGGAATGTCGGAGAACATCAGAGTGCGGTCGCTGGTGGGCAGGTATCTGGAGCACTCCCGGATCTATCGGTTCGGCGGTCGAGAGGACCGGGTCTACTACATGGGATCGGCCGACCTCATGCCCCGCAACCTCGACTCGCGGGTGGAGGTGCTGGTCCCGGTTGAGGATCCCGACCTGCGGTTCCGGATCGATGAGATTCTGGAAGTGTTGATGGCCGATGACACCCTGGCCTGGGAGTTGGGATCCGACGGCCGGTGGAGCAGGGTAAAGGGTCCTGCCACCCGGCAGGCCCATCTGGAACTGCAGGAACTGGCCCGGGCGAGGGCGCGGGTGCGTTATTAGGAGCATGCTCGACCTGCGGACTCTCACCTGCGGCGGGGGCATTGCGGGGTAAGGCAATCCCAAGAATTCACCTTCTGTTCACCTAGGCCGCGATCTGTGTTCACCTGGCCGCCCTAGCTTGGGAGTCCATGGTTTGGGCCACGCTCCGGAAGGCACAGTCTCCGGGCGGGTCCATTCATATTTCCCCGAGTAGAGAAGGAGGAAGGTCAATGGATTTCGAGAGAGAAGGAGGAAGTCACATGGATTTTGCCAACCGAAGCTTGTTTCGCTCGGCGGTGGTGGGCATCGCCCTGATGTTGGTGGCGGTGGCATGCGGAGGCGATGACGACGAGGGCCGGTCGGCTACCACCGCCGGGGCCCCTTCCACCGGGGAATCGCCCGCTTCCTCCGATGAGTTGACGGGTTCGATTGAGGTGTCGGGTTCTTCGACGGTGGAGCCGATCACGGCTTTGGTTGCGGAGCAGTTCAATGGTTTGCATCCTGGTGTGGGTATCTCGGTTGAGGGTCCTGGCACGGGTGATGGTTTCCAGCGTTTCTGTGCTGGTGAGACCGATATCTCGGATGCTTCCCGGGCTATCAAGGATTCTGAGGCGCAGGCTTGCGCTGAGGCTGGTATCGAGTGGGTGGAGTTGAAGGTCGCCTTTGACGGTATCAGCGTTTTGACGTCGCCGGAGAATGATGCTGTTAGTTGTCTGGACACAGGTGACTTGTATGCGCTGGTTGGCGCGGAGTCCGAGGGTTTCCAGTCGTGGTCGGATGCCAACGGGTTGGCTGCGGAGTTGGCCGCGGCCGGTTTGGGCGGCTCGCATGCTCCGTATCCGGATGCTCCGTTGGTGATTACCGCTCCGGGTGAGGAATCGGGTACGTTCGATGCTTTCGTTGAGTTGGCGTTGGAGGACCTCACCGAGGAGCGTGGTCAAGAGGAGCCGACTCGTGTCGATTATCAGGCTTCGGCGAATGACAATGTGATTGTGGACAACATCAGTTCCAATCCGACTTCGTTCGGTTGGGTCGGTTTTGCTTTCTTTGTTGAGAACAGTTCGGTGGTGAAGGCGATCGAGGTTGATGGTGGTGACGGTTGTGTGGCGCCTTCGATTGGGTCGATCGCTGATGGTTCGTATCCGTTGTCGCGTCCGCTGTTCATCTATGTTTCGTTGAACCGTATGGCTGATAACCCGGCGTTGGGTCGGTTCGTGGACTTCTACCTGGGTGACGGGTTCTCCTCGGTCGCGGAAGCAGGTTATGTAACCCTGCCCGACGACGAAAGAGCCGCAACAATGTCCGCCTGGGCCTCTGTTGCGTAGGATGTATAAATCGGAATAGACAGGTAGGGAATAAACGTGCTAGAAACCCAGGGTTCACTGGACCTGTCCGGTGATCCTCGGCGCCTGCGCCATGAGCGCACCGTGCGCAGGGTGTTCCTGTCGGCCGCCGTCTTCACAATCCTGGTGAGCGTCGCCATCGTGCTGAGCCTGGTTGGGGAGGCGGCGGCCTTCCTGCAGAGCATCGCCTCCGAGGCGGAGGAGGGGCTGGGGTCGCTGTTCGCCGACGGGTGGTTCCCCCGCCGGGATCGCTTCGACCTGCGCACCATTGTGTGGCACACCCTGGCGGTGTCCGGCATCGCTATGACGGTCGCCACCCCCCTGGGTCTGGGCGCCGCCATATATCTGAGCGAATACGCCAGGCCGGGGGGAAGACGGGTGCTGAAACCGGTTTTGGAGATCCTGGCCGGGATACCGAGCGTGGTGCTCGGCTATTTCGCCCTCCGGTTCATCACACCCGACATCCTCCGCAACATCTGGGACACGACCCAACAGTCGAACCTGATGGCGGCGGGAATCGGGGTGGGGATTCTGATCATTCCTCTGGTGTCATCGGTCTCCGAGGATGCCATGCAGGCCGTGCCCCGATCTCTTCGGGAAGCCTCGTACGGACTGGGCGCCAAGAAGTGGCACACATCCTTGCGGGTGGTGTTCCCCGCTGCTCTGTCGGGGATCGTCGCCGCGCTCATTCTCGGTTTGTCCCGCTCGATCGGCGAGACCATGGTGGTGGCTATTGCCGCCGGGGCGACCGGCGGGTCGCTTCTCCAGTTGAGTCCCCTGAACGGCGGTCAGACCATGACCGGCGCCATGGCTTCGCTGGCCATCGGTTCCGATCAGGTTGCCGGCGGCGTGGCGGCTTTCCAGAGCCTCTTCTTCGTGGGGCTGCTGTTGTTCTTGATGACCTTGGTCCTGAACATCGGAAGCGAGCGTCTGGTGCGGCGTTTCCGGCAGAAGTATTAAAAGTGGGGGAGGAATAACAGTGGCTACCCGCACCATAGGATCCGGTTCCACCGCCGTAACCCAGGACATGCTGCGAAAGGCGCTGGAAGGCCGAAAGTTCAATGTCATCAATCCCCTGGTGGCGCTGACGCTGTTGATTTCCCTGCTGGCTTCCTTGGCGATCCTGGTTGTGTTGCTGTGGGATGTCGTGGCCAAGTCGATGCCGGTCTGGCAGGAGCGCGGTTGGTCGGTGATCACCAACGACCTATCCCCCCGTCCCGAGGAAACCGGCATGGTCCAAGGCATATTCGGATCGGTGATGCTCACCGTGGTGGTGGTGATACTCTCCTTCCCGCTGGGAGTAGCCGCCGCCATATATCTGGAGGAATATGCCCGAGACACCCGGCTCACCAGGATTCTGGTGGCCAACATCCGCAACCTGGCGGGTGTGCCCTCCATCGTCTACGGATTGCTGGGTTTGACCGTGTTCGTGAAATTGATTCTGGAAGGGATGGTGGGACAGCTCAGCGGCCGCACCCTGATTGCGGGAGGGATGACCCTTTCGATGCTGGTGCTGGCGATCATGGTGATCACCACCCAGGAGGCCATACGAGCTGTACCCATGGCGCTTCGCGAGGCGTCCTACGGAGTGGGCGCCACGCCGTGGCAAACCATCCGCCATCATGTCCTGCCGGTGGCCAGCCCCGCCATTTTCACCGGATCGGTGCTAACCCTGGCCCGGGCTTTCGGAGAGTCCGCGCCATTGCTGCTCGCAGGTGCTGTCCTCTCCACCTTCTTCTCCGCACCGGAGGGGACTCCGATCACCTCCCTGGTGATGTCGGAGAAGTACACTGCCCTGCCGATCATCATCTACAACTGGTCACGCCAGCCGCAAACGGAGTACATCGCTCTGACGGCGGCTGCCATCGTGGCGCTGCTGGTAATTTTGTTGGTGGTCAACGCAGGGACGATCTTGGCCCGCGATGCATTGGAACGGCGCAGGATAAGGTGAAGAGCAAACAAGCTCAACAAACTTCGAGACAAGCATTGATCAAGGAGAATAAATGTCAACCCGCATGGAATTGGCTTCCACCGTGGTAGGAAGCGCGGTCTCGCCCGGCCCTTCCGCTGGCCTGGCCGGCTCGGCCGGTTCATCAGCGATCTTCGAGATCTCGGATCTGAACGTTTACTACCGGGATTTTCATGCAGTTGCCGACACTTCTCTGAACATCTATCAGAATGAGATAACCGCCCTAATCGGTCCGTCCGGGTGCGGCAAGTCCACAGTGCTGCGGTGCCTGAATCGCATGAACGACCTGATTGACGGCGCCCGGGTGGAAGGCAAGGTCACCTATCACGGGATCGATCTGTATGGATCATCGGTTGACCCGGTGGAAGTCAGGCGCCGCGTCGGAATGGTGTTTCAAAAGCCCAACCCGTTCCCGAAGTCGATATATGAGAACATCGTGTTCGGCCCCAGGGTGGCCGGCTGGAAGGGGAACTTCGATGACCTGGTGGAGGAGACACTGGTTAGGGCAGCTCTCTGGGATGAGGTCAAGGACAAGTTGGAGAAGTCGGCCTTCGATCTCAGTGGAGGCCAGCAGCAGAGGCTGTGCATCGCCCGCGCCATTGCCACCAGCCCCGATGTGGTGCTCATGGACGAGCCCTGCTCGGCGCTCGACCCGATCGCGACCTACCGGATCGAGACGCTGATGCGGGAGTTGAAAGAGCAGTACACCATTGTGGTGGTCACCCACAACATGCAGCAGGCTGCCCGGGTTAGCGACCGCACCGCCTTCTTGTCGGTGGACGTGGGAGAAGAAGGCCAGCGAACCGGGCGGCTGGTGGAGTACGACGCCACCGATCGGGTGTTCACCGCTCCGGCCAAAAAAGAGACCGAGGATTACATAACCGGACGGTTCGGATGACCGATCAGCGCCCTGATTTCCACGCTGCTCTGGAGAGTCTTGAGGAGACGACTCTGGCCATGGCTGACCGGGTGGAGGGGATGGTGGCGATGGCGGTCAGGGCGTTGATCACCTCCGATCAGGATTTGGTGTCCCGCGTGATTTCCTCTGACAACGAGGTTGACCAGATCTACATGGACATCCGGGCCAGGTGGATGCAGATCATGGCTCGTCAGCAACCCATGGGCAGGGATCTGCGGATGATGGCGGCCATCTTGGAGATGAACAACACTTTGGAGCGCATGGGGGACCAATCGGTCAACATCGCTCGAATCGCCGGCGCCACGGCCGGGCTGCCCCGCGAGGAGACCATCTTGGCCAAACTGCAGGAGATGGGAGAATTGCTCAAGCCCATGATTCGCACCGCTATCGACGCCTTCGTGCGGCGGGATGCCGACGAATGTCGGCTGCTGCCGGCTATGGATGTCCCGGTGGATGTTCTGAATCGCAGCATGTGGCGCCACGTGGTGGCCTGCGGGCGCGATCCGGGGTTGCTGGAATGGGCGACGCGCATGATCCTGGTCTCCCGGGCCTTGGAGAGAGTGGGCGATCAGGCCGTGGACATCGGTGAACAGGTGGCCTTTCTAATGACCGGAGATCACCAGGAGTTCCTTCGTTACACAGAAGATGGTTCCGATTACTGAGCCCGGACCCCGCATCCTGGTGGTGGAGGACGAACCCGCCATCGCCGAATCGGTTTCCTACGCCCTGCAGACCGAGGGCATGTCGGTGCAGGTGGCCCACACTGCTCCCGACGCGTTGGCCACCGTGCGCCGACGTCCCCCCTCTTTGGTGCTTTTGGATGTGATGCTCCCGGGTGGGTCGGGCTTGGATGTCTGTCGGGAGATTCGGGCCTTCTCCGATGTTCCGATCATCGTTTTGAGCGCCCGAGATTCAGAAGCCGACAAAGTCGCCGGCCTCGAGTTGGGCGCAGACGACTATGTGACCAAGCCGTTTTCCATCAGGGAACTAATCGCTCGGGTTCGTTCCCACCTGCGCCGCGCGGCCCGATCAGGTCTGTTGGCCGACGCCAATGAGGTGTTGCGGGCCGGGCCGGTCGAATTGGATGTGGATGCCCATGAGATGAGAGTCAGGGGAAAGGTGGCGCCTCTTCGGCCCAAGGAATTCGACCTTCTGGAAAGCCTGATGCGTCGCAAAGACCGGCTGGTCACTCGGGAGACCCTTTTGAGCGAGGTGTGGGGCGCGAGGTATCACGGCGACACCAAAACTTTGGATGTTCACATCAAACGTATTCGACACAAGATAGAACATGACTATTCGAATCCCGTCCATCTGAAAACCGTCAGGGGCCTGGGTTATAAGTTCGTTGATGCCCCGTAGGCGTCGGTTTCTCAGTTATCTGGTGCTAACGTCGGTGCTGGCCGCCGGAGCCGGCGCCATGGTGTGGATAGCACTCAGTGGAGTGTTCGAAATCCCCGTTTGGGCGGTGGGATTGGTGGTGGCCGGGGTCTTCGCAGCCATCTATGGGGGATCGGTGCTCCATTTGCGCAATGCCGTGGCGGCCTTGGATTACATGGCCAAAGGGTTGCTGAGAGGCGAACCCATCAGTGCGCCCCGACCGGCGGGGATTGGCGAAATTGATGACCTGGCCAGATCTCTTCACCAGGCCGGAAGACACTTTCACGGCGCCCAGGAGGCTCTGCGCCGGGAGCAGGGCCTGCTGGAGGTGATCCTGGAAGCGTTGCCCGGAGGGGTGTTGCTGGTGGAGAGGGACAACCATGTGGCGTACTCGAACTCCGCCTGCCGGCAGATGATGGGGGTCTTGTCCGACCCGACAGGCCGATTGGGACAGCGGCCGATCAGGGCGTTGGTGCGAAAGGCGCGCCACAGCGACGAGCCTTATGAGGAGACCCTGACCCGGGGTTACCCCCAGAGGACCTTGGGAGCGAGGGCCTTCTCCATCGGCGATGAAGGCCGGGTGCTGGTGGTGGTGCTCGATCTCACCGAAACGCGGCGGGTGGAGACCATGCGACGCGACTTTGTGGCCGACGCCTCCCATGAGCTGAAGACCCCGGTTACCTCCATCCTCACCTCGGTGGAGGCATTGGAGATGGCATGGGACCGAGATCCGGAATCGGCACGATTGTTTGCCCGTCAGATATCGGAGGCAGCGTTGCGGCTCTCCCGTTTGACCACCGATCTGCTGGACTTGTCCCGCTTGGAGACCGGGAAGCAGAAGAGTGAGCCGATCGACCTGCAGGCACTGGTTTTGGGGGAGGTCAAGCCGTTCGTGAGGGCTGCTCAACACAAGGACATCGATTTCTCGGTTGAAACTGAACCGGTGGAGGTGAGTGGATCGCCCGCCGAACTGGGACTGGCGATTCGGAACCTGTGCGACAACGCTTTGCGATATACCGAGGAGGAGGGAAAGATCACTTTATCCCTTGAGAAGCACGGCGGTGAGGGAGTTCTGACGGTGGTGGACACCGGCATTGGGATCGCGGGAAGGGACCTGGGAAGGGTATTCGAGAGGTTCTATCGCGTGGATGTGGCCCGTTCACGGCAGACGGGTGGTACCGGACTGGGTTTGGCCATCGTCAAGCATGTCGCCGAGCGGCATGGCGGCCAGGTCACTGTGAACAGCCTCCTGGGAGAAGGATCCACCTTCCGGTTGCGCATCCCGTTTGCCGAAGGAGAAGCTGCCTCCGCTTCGAAGTAGGCCGGCGTCTACTCGGCAGTCGGGTTGGCGCCCCGTTACTGTGAGCCGCCTATGTCCTATGACGCGGTGGTGATCGGAGCCGGTCCCAACGGCTTGGCGGCCGCCATTGTCCTGGCCGAAGCCGGGTGTTCCACCCTGGTGGTGGAAGCCGGGAGGACCATTGGAGGGGGATGTCGCACCGAGGAGCTGACCATCCCCGGCTTTCGACACGATGTCTGCGCCACCTCCCACCCCCTGGGTCGAGGTTCGCCGGTCTTGCGACGACTCCCCTTGGCCCGGTATGGGCTGCGATGGATTCACCCGCCGGTGCTCTTGGCCCATCCGCTGGACGACGGTGAGGTGGTGTTGGTCCATCGATCCATCTCTCGGACCGCCCAGGGACTGGGGGTGGACCAGAGCGCCTATTTGAGGAAGGCAAGCGCCGTCAACCGGCTTTGGCCTCGTTTGGAGAGGCGGCTTTATGGTCCGGTCATGCGGTGTATCCCCGATCCGGGCGCGCTTCTGTGGTTGGCGTCCCTGATCCGTCCGGCTTCTTGGGATCTCCGCAGGTTCAAGGGTTCCCCCGCCCGGTCGCTGTTTGCCGGGGTGGCCGCCCACGCCGCGATGCCCTTGGAAAGGCCCGTAACTTCGGGGGTGGGTTGGATGCTGTTGGTGGCCGGCCATCGGTACGGATGGCCGTTCGTGGCGGGCGGCTCTCAGGTGCTGGCCGATGCCCTGGCCACCCACTTTGTGGATTTGGGGGGCGTGATCGAGCTCGGGCACAGGGTAGGAGATGTGGCGGAACTCCCTCCGAGCCGGGTGATATTGGCCGATGTGGCCCCTTCGGCGTTGGATTCGATGCTCGGGAGAGGAGGTGAACGCTCCGGCGCGGGGGAGGTTGGTCGGTGGTTTCGGCATGGCCCCGGCGTGTACAAACTCGATTGGGCTCTCTCTCAACCGGTGCCTTGGCGGGATCGGGGGATGACCAGAGCGGGGGTCCTGCACCTGGGGGGCGATCACCAGCAGATCGCCGCGGCGGAGCGGGCGGTGTGGGCCGGCCGCATACCGGACCGCCCTTTTGTGGTGGCCGCCCAACCAACTGGGTTCGATCGCTCCCGGGCCCCGGCGGATCGCCATGTCCTGTGGGCCTACACCCATGTGCCGTCGGGGAGCGCCGTCGATATGCGGGAGGCGGTGGAAGAGGAGATCGAGCGGCACGCGCCGGGTTTCGGTGACACCATCTTGGCCTGTCACACCACCTCTGCGTCCCAATGGGAGGAATACAACCCCAATTACGTCGGGGGCGATATCGGTGGCGGAGTGATGGGGGTAAGGAGGGTGCTGAGGGGGCCGTTCCGAGGATGGTCCCCTTATTCCACCGGGGCCGGGGGGGTGTTCCTGTGTTCCTCTTCAACCCCGCCGGGAGGGGGCGTGCATGGCATGTGCGGCTACCACGCCGCCCAAGCCGCGCTAAAGACTTTGAGGTAGCTGGCCGTTGATTACTTAAACTTAATTGATCAGCGGCAAGCCTCTTTGCGGCGCCGATGACTGAGAAAGGGCCTTTAGCTTGGTAGATAACTTGGTGTGGGTGTCAGTGGATCTTGGAGCGGGCAAGCTAGCAGCTGCCTTCCCCGGCGGTATTTGAAACGAAAACCAATTTGCTTTGACCCGCAACAATCCGAGGCGTATGACGTTCCTGCCGATTAACATATCGAAGTCCTTTTGCGGAGCACATCCCGTCGCCCCAATGGTGTAAACCTTGTGGCTGTTGGGCAAACGCAGCCCGATAAAATAGACGGAGGTCAGGGTGGTGCCCATGGGGGTAATCATTTCCCGCTTACCGAACGCATCAAGTCCTAACTCTTCGACCATCTCTCCGGTTATACCGCAGTAAGTGCTTCCAGTATCCACAAGACCCCGAGCAACCACACTCCTGGAGGTGTCTTCGTTGCTGACGGTGACGGGCATGACAGGCCCGACCATCGTGTCATAGCTTTCCTCAAAGAGCAATGGCATGCGAACCCATGTTCAGGGGTGTGCCGCACACCTCTTGGAGAGAGAACCTTCGATCCGGAAATCTGGAAAGGCCGCCTTGGTAGGCATCTTCCATTGTTGGGTAAAAGTCAATGATCTGCCGATTGCGCAGGAGACACCATTCTCTTCTGTGGGTAGCCAAAAGGTTCGCGAGGTTTTCCAGAAAATGCTCATAGTTGGCTTCCACCTCTCGGAGTGCCTCGTCGCGAATTGTTCTTGTGCGGTCCACTGGCGCTCCTTCGCTCTATGTCCTTTCAACCCTTGATGAATCCCAGGCCCCAATTTAGAGTCTCATGCCAGCCCGTTTTGGTCGGCCGTGCTAACAGGCTGGCTGACACCGAGGCTTCCCTGGCGATGCTTAAGCGTGGTATCCACCTGTGACATTTGGGCATGCAACTCCATTTGACTCTTGTCCGGGCCCTCCAGAGTCGAAAACCTTTGCAAAAGGAGGGGTTTCGGGGGGTGGTTGTGGTTGAAGGTCTAATCGGTGTTGGGTTCAAAAATGGTAAAAGTGCCCTTTTGGTCGTCGTTGACCACCGCGAACCGACCCACCGCGATCTCGGTGACCGGAACGCACACGTCCCCGCCCAGACTGGTTACCCGATCAGCCGCATCGTCCGCATTCTCCACCTGGATGTAGACCATCCAGTGGGGTGGCATTTCGTCCCAGTTGTCGTCCATTTCCAAAACCCCCGCCACTTGGCGGTCACCCAGATTGGCCAAGTGATAGTCGCCGCCCTGGGGGATCGGCATGCTACTCCACTCCCAGCCGAACAGGTTGCTGTAGAAGTCCTGGGTGGCTCCCAGATCCCGGGTGTACAACTCGTTCCAGGTCATGGCGCCCGGAGAGCGAATCAGGTCGGCCCCACCGAACTCCAGGGCCTGCCACAAAAAGAGCGAGGCGCCGGCGGGGTCTTGCATGAGGGCGACTCGGCCGGTCCCCACATCGGCGGGGCCCATGTGGAAGGTGGCGCCCAGGGTCTTGGCCTGCTCGGCCGTGTGGTCCAAGTCGTCGGTAGCCAGATATGACAGCCAGCAAGGGGGTACCCCGTCGGGGTACATCCCCGGCATCTGTGGCCCCATGGCCCCCACATTTTTGCCGTTGAGGTTGAACACCGTGTACATCATCCCTGAGCCGCCCATCGGAACATCGGTCGAATCCCAGCCGAACAGGCCGTGGTAGAACGCCTTGCCCCGATCAGGGTCGGGAAGATAAATGTCCATCCAACAGAAGGTGCCGTGGGGATGACTCATGGTTGCTCCTCTGGTTAGCTTGCAAACGCCGACGGCCGGCGGGTCTTGTGAGCACGCCCGGAGGGACTCGAACCCCCAACCTTCTGATCCGTAGTCAGACGCTCTGTCCAAATTGAGCTACGGGCGCCAGATGATTTGTAAAGAGTAGAGCCTAGCCGAAGACGCCCGAACCGCCCGGACCGTTAAGAGTCGGCCCCGATTGAGGGCTGGTGGGTATCCTTTCGGATCGTCCAGTCGAAGGAGCGCCGATGACAGGCCCGTGGAGATGACCTCAGAGGGGATCCTGGTTCTGGCGATCCTGGTTGGAACCGTCGCCCTGTTCGTCTCGGAGAAGTATCCGCTGGATCTGGTGGCCATGATCGGGCTGGGGACATTGTTGATTTTCGGGTTGGTCACCCCCCAGGAGGGGTTTTCGGGGTTCAGCAACCCGGCTACTCTGACCGTGGCGGCCATGTTTGTTCTCAGCTCGGGTCTGCAGAAGACGGGCGCCACCGCGGCAGTGGGACGGCTGATGGTGAAGTACGGTAGAGACCACTACACCGCTCTGGTAGTGATTATGGGGACCGTCACCGTGATGTCGGCGTTTGTCAACAACACCGCGGCGGTGGCGGTGTTCATTCCCTTGGTGACGATCCTCGCCAACCGCCGCCGCATTGCCGCCTCGAAGCTGTTGATTCCCCTCTCCTATGCCTCCCAGTTCGGGGGAGTGTGCACCCTGATCGGCACTTCCACCAACCTATTGGTGAGTTCCATCTCCGAGCAGGCCGGATACGGGGCGTTCAGTATGTTCGAATTCTCCCGGATGGGGCTGATTCTGTTTGGGGCGGGAGTGGTCTACTTCCTGGTGTTCGGCCGATGGCTGCTGCCCGACCGTCAAGTCAGAGAAGTGACGGCCGCCTATCACCTGGGGGAGTATGTCGCCGAGATGAGAATTCGCCGCAACTCCCCGCTGATCGGCAAGTCGGTGTTGGAAAGCAGACTCGGGGAAGAGCACGATGTAACGGTGCTCCGGGTGATGGAGACCGGAGAGCCCGGATGGGCGCCGTTGAGGGTGGTCTTGGAACAGGACCATGTTTTGTTGGTGCGGGGTTCGTTGGCCAACCTGATGCGGCTGCGAGCCGCCCTGCGACTGGAGATGAACGTTGACTTCAAACTCCGGGATGAAACATTGCAATCGGAGGACATTCGAGTGGTTCAGGCGTTGGTGGCCCCCGGATCCAGTCTGATCGGCCACACCCTGAAGGAACTTGACTTTCGCACCCATTACAACGCTCTGGTGCTGGCCATGCAGCGGAGGAGCGAGGCGATCAACGACAAGCTCAGTTCCGTCCGTCTCTCCTTGGGCGACGCCTTGCTGGTACAGGCGCACGAGGCTGAGATCAGATCTTTGCGTCGCAACCGCGACTTCATCGTTCTCAACGAGGTCCCAGGGGCGGTCCTCCAGCGCAAGGTCCCCCTGGTGGTGGGCATTCTGTTGGCGGTGGTGGGCTTGGCGGCGTTCGATGTCTTTCCGATTCTGGTCACCGCCTTGCTGGGCTGCGTGGCCCTGTTGATGACTCGGGTGCTTCAGTTGGATGAGGCCTACCGGGCCATCAACTGGCAGGTCATTTTCCTGCTCGCCGGAATTCTTCCGCTGGGTATCGCCATGCAGACCAGCGGCGCGGCGGGTTTTCTGGCTGAACGGGCGGTGGGGTTGGTGGGCGATATCGGCCCGGTGGCGGTGCTGGCGGCCATCTACCTGATGACGTCGATAATGACCGACACCATGACCAACGCGGCGGCGGCGGTGCTGCTGGCGCCGATCGCGATCTCCACCGCCGAGCAAATTGGAGTGGACCCCAGGCCCTTCCTGATGGCTATCACCTTCGCCGCGTCCACCGGATTCTCAACGCCGGTCGGATATCAGACCAACACCATGATCTACAACCCGGGCGGATACAAATACACAGACTTTCTGCGGACCGGCGTGCCGCTCAGCATCTTGTTTTGGATTCTGTCGGTGATATTTATCCCTCGGTTCTGGGCCTTTTGATCGAAGTCGCGAGCCCCTCTGTGGCCCTGATCGGCCCGGGAATCCGGGGCCCGGGTATCTGAATCCGAGAGCGACCTCCGTCACAGGCCGGTAAATTTCTCCCTGATGACCCCGCAGATAGCGTTGCTGATCCTGTTGCTGGCGGCGATGGCCTATCTGTTCCTGACCGCCAAGTTGCCGGTGGACCTCACCGCCTTCTTGGGATTGGTGGTGTTGATCGTGGGGGGATACGTCGGTCCGACGGAGGCCTTCAGCGGGTTCGCCTCGCCGGCGGTTATCACCATGTTGTCCATCTTCATCCTGAGCGCCGCCCTGCTTTACACGGGCCTTGCCGACATAGTGGCGTCGTCCGTCTATCGGCTGGTGGGCGGCAGGGAGATCCCCCTGATCATCACCCTGATGCTGGTATCGGGGGTTCTTTCGGCTTTCATGAACAACATCGCCGCCACCGCGGTGCTGATGCCGGCCGTGGCGGCCATCGCCCATCGGGCCGGGCTGTCCGCCTCCCGTCTGATGATGCCATTGGCTTTCGGGTCGATCCTCGGCGGGACCACCACCATGGTGGGGACTCCCCCCAACATCGTGGCCGCCACCATTTTGGCCGAGCGTGAACTGGAGCCGTTCGGCCTGTTTGACTTCACCCCGGTCGGGGTGGTGTTGTTGCTGGCGGGGACGCTGTTCATGATCACCCTGGGACGAAAGCTCCTGCCCGACGTTCTGTCAGGGCCCGGCGGCGCCGACACCAACGACCTGACCCACATCTACCACCTGGAAGAACAGCTTTTCACCATCAGGATTCCCCGCACGTCGGCGCTCGACAATCTGACCCTCGCCGAGGCCAACCTGTCGGGAGCTTTGGGCATCCAGGTGGTTTCCATCACTCGCCACGGAAGCAAGGATCTTCTGCCCAAGGCGGACACCTTGCTCCAGGGAGGGGATGTCCTGGTGGTGGAAGGCCGAGTGGCCGATCTGCAGGACATTATGAGGGTGGGCGACATGGAGCTTCAACCCACCACCACCCGTCGCATACCGCGGGTGGCCCGAGGGTCAACCGCCATCCGGGCGGAGATACCCGAGACGTCAGGACTGGTGGGAAAGACCCCGCGTGATGTGGGTTTTCGGAAGCGCTACCAAGTGGTGATAGTGGGAATCGAACGGGGGGGCGCCACCCTTCGGGATGACATCGTCTCACAGACCTTTGAGGCCGGAGACCGGATCATCGCTCTGGGCGCTCGATCGGACCTTCACCGCATGCAGGCCGACGCGGACTTTCGGGTCAGAAATCTGGGTCTGGCCGCCCTCAAATCCGTCGATAGCTACCTTTCGGTGCTCTCGGTTCCGTCCGGCTCGTCACTGGTGGGGTCCACGGTGGCCGACAGTCGCCTGGGAGAATTGGTGGGGGTCACCATCGGCGGCATCATCCGCCAAAACGTCACCCGCATGGCGGTCTCACCCGACGAGGTGATCGAAGCAGGGGACGGCTTGTTGGTGGCTTGCGACGCGGCTCGGATCCGAGACTTGGTGCGCATCGGCGAAATCAGGGTGGGGTCCCGGGTGGACGAGAGCGAACTGGAGTCGCAGGATTTCGGGATCGTGGAGGTGGCTTTGGCGCCCCGGTCGGCGGTGGTGGGCAAGCAATTGTCCGAACTGGAGTTCCGAAACCGTCACAATCTGCAGGTGCTGGCGGTGTGGCGAGACGGCCGATCGATCTGCACCGGCTTGGCCGGATTGCGGTTGCGACTGGGCGACGCCCTGTTGGTGCAGGGTCCCTGGGAAAGGATCCGGCTGCTTGGTTCCAACCCCGACTATCTGGTGCTGTCCCCCGAAGGCCTGCGGCCTCGCAGACACGAAAAGGCCCCCCTGGCTCTGGGCGCCTTGCTCCTCATGGTGGGGCTGGTGGTGTTCGGAGTTCAGCCCATCCATGTGGCGGCCTTCATCGCCGCCAGCCTGGTGCTCTTGTTCCGGACCATCACCATGGAGGAGGCCTACCGCGCCATTGAGTGGCGGACCATATTCTTGGTGGCGGCCGTCCTGCCGGTGGGGTTCGCGATGGAGCGAACCGGAGCAGCCCAGCTGTTGGTCGATCAGGTGACGGATGTCCTCGGTCCCTTGGGAAACTACGCCATTCTGACCGCTCTGGTGCTGTTGGCCAGCGTCCTCAGTCAAGCTTTGGACGGCGCCCCGGCGGTAGTCCTTCTGGCGCCGGTGGCGCTTCAGACCGCCGAGCAGCTGGGAATGAGCCCCTATTCGGTGATGATGGGAGTGAGCCTGGCCGCCTCGGCGGCGTTCATGACCCCGTTCAGTCACAAGGCCAACCTGCTGGTGATGGGCGCCGGGGGTTATCGCGCCATCGACTATGCCCGGGTGGGAACTCCCCTCACCTTCGCCATTCTGGCCATCGTGGTGTGGCTGGTGCCGGTCGTCTTCCCTCTGTGAGACCGGCAGGCAACACGGTCCCAGGTCGCAGTGGGGTTCGAGAATAGCCCAGGCCGTGTACCGAGCGGTGTGGGCAGGAGCCGAACCTCAAGATTGACCTGGTAAACACGGTTGTGCGGAATGCAGCCCATTGAATCCGCGGCGTGGTCTCGGCGGATGGGTCCCGCTTCAGCTCCCTGCGAGCACCTGGAACTGTCCCATCATGCCCTCCTCCTCGTGGTCGAGGATGTGGCAGTGGAACATGTACGGGATGTTGGGGTTGGTGTAACTGTCGAATCTTGCAACGATGACGACCTCGTCACCCTCGCGTAGCAGCACTGTGTCCTCCCATCCCGAGTCCTCAGGCCCCGGGGGCTGGCCGTTCCACTCTACGATCTGGAACTGCGTCTGATGAACGTGGAAGGCGTGGATCCCTTCAAGCGAATTAATGGTCCACTGTTCGGTGTCGCCGAACCGGATCGTTTCGTTCACCACCCCCATGTCCATCTCGGCTCCGTTGATGGCCCAGCCTCCGGGGACGTCGTGGAGATCGAAGGTCCGCTCGTTGTCGATGGGGGAGTCGGCGAGAGCTTCGATCTCGGCCAGCGATTCGGGCAGTCTCCCGATGGCCGGCAAGGACGCGTCGGGACGCAACTCGATTACCCGGCCGAAGTCAGCGTCGAGGAGTGCCTTGGTTCCTTGACTGGTGTCGACGATGAGTTCGGCGCGGTCACCCGGAGCGAGTTCGACGCTGTCGACCTCGACCGGCGCCTCAAGCAGACCGCCGTCGCCCGCGATCTTGATCAGAGGCCCGACGTCGACTGACAATTCGTAGATGCGTGCCTGGCTTCCATTGAGCAATCGCAATCGGACCAGGCCTTCGGGGACGGTCACAAACGGATCGAAGGTTGCGTTGACGGTCAGTTCGTTGTTGAGGTCACCCACCGGCGAATCGTTGATCTCGAACACGAGTTGGCCGTCACCATCGAACTCTTTGTCCTGCAACACCAGAGGAATGTCGTCCATCCCGTAGGTACGCGGAAGCATCGCAGCTTCAGGGTTGTCGTCCTCCACGATGATCATTCCGGCAGCGCCCTCATACACCTGTTCGGCGGTAGTTCCGTTGCGATGCGGGTGATACCACAGCGTGGCGGCCGGTTGGATCACCTCGAACTCGGCCAGCCAGGACTCACCCGGGCCGATGGTGCTCCAAGGACCGCCATCGGCGATGGCCGGTACATCGGCTCCGTGCCAATGGGTGGTGGTGATCTCTTCAAGATCGTTCGTGACCTTGATCGAAACGAACTCGCCACTCCGCCACAGCAACGTCGGCCCGAAGATCGACTGCCCGTTATACGCAAGAGTCGTGGCCGCTTGCCCCTCACCGAAGGGATGCCGGCTATCGGCAATCCACAACTCGAACCGCCTGACACCGCCGTCCGCCGTCGGCGCCAGCAATGGCGGGATCATCAACTCATTGACCGCGGCAACGTTAACATCAACCGTTGCGAGATCACCTTCCCCACCTCCGCAGGCGACGAATGGCAGGAGGGCCACAAGGCCCAAGGTGCGAATAATGAGGCGAGTCACACGCCTGCTCTGGTGATCATTGTCGGATTAGTTGGTCATGCCTTAACTATCCGACACAGCGGCCGGCCAGTCAATGGGGTATCACCCTGGTTCATCCTGAATACCGAAGGGCAGTTAGGGGTTGTCACCGATTGCCTCCCTGCGCTTTGGCAATGTCGGCATCGAATTGTAACCGGTCATCCGCACGGCCGGTCGTTGCACGTTTAGTGGACGCTGATGACGAGAATGCTGTCTATAACAGAGAACTCTCAGATCGGGGCTCGTCGTCTGAATGAGACAACCAGTACGAATACTCCGCTGGCCACCAGGGTCATGGCGGGACCGGCCGGCATATTGAAGTAGTAGGAGAGGTAGAGGCCGGTGACGGCGGCCGCGGTCCCCAACGCCGCGGCCGTCATCATGATCGCGACAAAACGTCTCACCAACAGGTACGCCGTGGCGGCGGGTATTACCAGCATTGCCATGACCAGAACAATCCCCGCCGCCTGAATCCCTATCACGATGACCAGGGCAAGCATGACCAGGAAGGCGTAGTCTGCGACGCTGGCGCGTTTGCCGACGACCTGGGCTCCCAGAGGGTCAAAGCTCGTAAAGACCAGCCAATGGTGGAAGGCGAATAGCCCCAGGATGACCATCACGGTTATCCCCAGGGACACATAGATTCCGGTGGGTGTTATTGCCAGGATCTGTCCCAGAAGCAGGTCCTCTATATCGACCGTAATCGTCTTTGAGGTTGACAGCATCACCAGTCCCAGGGCAAACATGGTCGCAAACAGAATGCCTATGGAAGTATCCGAGCTGAGACCCGCACGTCGGCTCACAGTCCTTACCAGCACGGCAACGGCAACCCCGGTGGGGACTGCGACTATCGCCGGGTTGATGCCGACTATGAACCCAAGCACCATTCCCGGAAGCACGGCGTGGGCGAGAGCGTCCCCAATGAAGGCCAGGTTCCTGGTGACGGCGTAGGCGCCGACCAGCGGACACATAATACCCACCAGGATCGCGCCGATGAGGGCTCTCACCATGAATTCGTGCTCTAGGGGTGCGACAAGGAAATCTATCACGTCAGGTTGTTAGCGGTTCCCGTCCATGGTGAGGCGCACACCGTGGGCGCCGTACAGTTGCTCCATGACCTCGGACGTGAACACCTGGTTGGGAGGGCCGCAGGCGCACACATGGCGGTTCAGGCACAGTACCTGGTCGAAGCGACCGGCCAGGTTGGTAAGGTCGTGGGTCGCCAGCAGGACAATCCGCCCTTCATCCCGTAAGGTCCGCAGGACCCCGATCAGGGCTTCTTGGGTGGCGACGTCAACCCCGCTGAAAGCCTCATCCAACAGGAGCACGCTTGCCTCTTGGGCCAACGCTCTGCCGACGAATACCCTCTGGCGCTGTCCTCCCGAGAGCTCCGTCATCAGAGCGGAGCGATGGTCCCACAGACCCACACGGCCAAGGCAGGCGTTGACGATCTCTCGATCTCTCTTCCCGGGCCCCCGAAACCACCCCCGTCTGCAGCAGCGGCCCATCAAAACAACGTCCATCACGGTCACAGGAAGCCGCCAGTTGACGCTTTCTTTTTGAGGCACATATGCCAACGCTCCGGTTCCCTGTCCCGCGCCGTGAAGGGTTACCTTCCCCTGGCGAACCGGGAGGAGGCCGGCAATAGCATTGAAAAGGGTGCTCTTGCCGGCTCCATTCGGTCCAACGACGCCCATCAGGGTTCCCGGTTCCACGTCGAAGGTGACGTTGCTCAGGGCCATGTGTCCACCGACCTCGACAGTCACGTCCCGAAGAGACATGCTCGCCCTGTGCGGGGTCGGACTGGTGATCACTTCAGTGCCGCAACAATGCGTTCAACGTTGGCCCGCACCATGCCGAGGTGCGTATCGGCACCGCTGCCCTCCGGCCCGAGGGAGCCCGAGTAGAGCTGGACCAGGCTCGCACCGGTCTCTCTTGCTACGGCTTGCGCCAACTTGTCGCTGACCGTGGTCTCGCCGAACAGTGCTGGCACGTTGTGCTCCCGTATCACGTCGACCAGTCCCGCGATGTGCGCCGCGGAGGGTTCCACATCAGTCGCCAAGGACGGTATCACCAGCCCAACGACCTCAAACCCATAGAGGCTGGCGAAGTAGGAGAGGCTGTCATGCGACGTAACCAGCAGCCTGCGCTCCGGCGCAACCGTACCGACCTGCTCTAGGGTCCAGGTGTGAAGCTCGTCAAGTTGCTGCCCATACTCTGAGGCGTTCTCACGGTAGAAATTCGCGTTCTCGGGGTCTATGGCCGAGAGTCGCTCTGCTATTTCGTTGACCGCAATCTTCACCCGGATCGGATCGAACCAGAAGTGCGGATCCAAAGAGCCGTGATCGTGGGCGTGGCCGTGATCGTCTTCTTCTTCGTCGGCGTGGTCGTCGTCGGCGTGGTCGTCGTCCGAGTCGGCGATACCGACGAAGGCCAGACTCGATGGCGCGCCGCCGATGTGCCATTCCTCTTCGATCTCCATGTGGGTGAGATGGACCCCAAGGACATGACCGCTGTTCGGGTCGGCGATGTACATCATGTCTCCGACGACGACCATCGCGGGTGAGGGACTCCCGAACACCATCTCGAACGGGTCCACCAACTGCATGGTGTCGATCAGGTCGCCGTCATGGGAGTCGAACGCGCGCAGAACGCCGTCAGCCGCGAGCATGTAGAAGGTTTCGCCGCCGCTTGAGAACACAGCCGCAGCACTGGGCTCAGGGAACACCTCGCGCATTTCGCCGTGGGACACGTCCACCAGCCAGACGCCGCCCTGAACACAACACTCTCCGCCGGGGAAGAGCGTCGATTGGCCGAAGAAGTGGTCGCTGTGATGGTGGCCGAAGTATTGGCCGATCGCGAACTCTCCAGATTCACCAGCCTCCGGTGGATAGGGGATGAGCTCATTCTCGTACTCGCCGTCGTGGGCGTGCAGGAAGAACGTCCCGTCCCAGCAGCCGAAGACGGCGCCTTGCGCGTTATGCGATACGCCGTGCGTTCGATGGCAGGCTCCTGCGTCGAAGACGAGTTCACCGTCAAACGTACGCACCTCAACACCTTCTGGAAGAATGTTCCAAAAGTCGGGGTTTTCGAGGTGGTCAGGATGCGGGCTCGTGACGACGACGTGTCCCTCAGAGATCACCAGGGCTGCACCATGTTGCTTCCCCGCCTCGAGCACGATCGGTTCGTAGTCGCCTGTCGAGCTGGCCAGATCTTGCTCGTTGATCAGGATCACGTGGCCATTGCCGTCGGCGAAGATCGTGGTCCAGCCGTGGCTGTTGACGGTGTGGACCGGCGTTTCCTCAACGATCTCGAGCGAGTGGCGTGACACGGGCTTACTGACCAGGTCGTAGTGATCGCCGTGTGGGACGAGGAACACGCCGCCGTCGAAGATGTGGATGCGGTCGTCGCCGTCCTCCGGCCCGCTGGCGAGGACAATGGCATAGCGATGGGTGGGACTGGGGTACACGGTCCCGCCGGGCGCGGCGACCTCGAAGATCCCGCTGTCAACGTCATCGGTCGACAGATCGATGACGGAAAGGTGCGCTTCTGCCGCATCCGCAACGAGCAGGCGGCCCGTGATTTTCTCGCCATGGGGGTCATCCGCGTGGTCATCCGCATGATCGTCGTGCATATCGGCCCCGGCGAACTCTATGGGATCGACGAAGTCACCGAGCGGGACTATCCGGGACTCATCTGCGCTGGCGCTGTATAAGAGATCCTCCAGCCAAAGAGCCTCCAGTTGCAGACCGACAGTGAACACGACCTCCGCATCCGCCACCCTGGCAACGTCGCGGGCTCCCGGCTGGAATGAGTGCGGATCGCCACCCGGTGGCAGCAGGCCGAAGACCTCCACCCTTTCTCCACCTACCTCTCGAACCCAGTCAGCCACAAAGTTGGTGGTTGCCACCACCTGGATCGGTGGCCCGGTGGATGCGGCACTCTCCGTGCCAGCAATTGATTGCGGTTCTTCCGTTGCCTGCGTGTCCTGGTCATCTGCGCATGCGACCAGGAAGGCCATAACGAAGACGATAAGGCCCACAGGCAACGCCCGGGCGATGCGCCCAAAGCTCATATTGCGATCTAGCTTCCTCAACACTCCAAATCTCCTTTTCCGTTGCTGGAGCTACAAAGTGATAATGATAATCATTATCACTTTGCCAACTGAAACCGGCCCGTCTCAGGGGGGTTCGAACGGACGTAGCGACGAGGGTCTGATCTTCTCGCCGCTAACCGCGGCTGCAGGTCCTTGGCTTATGTCGCCTCGCGGTCGCCAGGGCTTCTCGGTGGAGACACGGAGGGCCGCCGCGGTCTCACAAATTGACGCCGATTCGGGCGCCATTAGGTAACAGGCTCAAGGTGACACCCCCGCTGACCAGGGCAATATCAACAGGGTTGCGCGGAGAGGGAGGGATTTGAACCCTCGAGGGAGCTACAAACCCCCTACTCGCTTAGCAGGCGAGCGCCTTCGACCGCTCGGCCACCTCTCCTTTCGGTTAGCGTCTTGGGGCAAACCACTTCGACGCTGGCGGAGGGAGTGGGATTTGAACCCACGAGGGGGTGGTCACCCCCAACGGCATTTCCAGTGCCGCGCACTAGACCAGACTATGCGATCCCTCCGGTATCCATAATTAGATAGTCGTAGAACGCTCAGTTCGTCCTCAAACATTAGCAATACACCCAACGGGAGAAATCAGAGAATATGTCGTACCAGCCAGACCATCGCCGCTTCATGGAACTGGCTCTGTTGGAGGCATCTCGTGCTCCGGCGCACGGTGACGTGCCGGTGGGCGCGGTGGTTGTCGACTCCGACGGCCAGGTGGTGGCATCGGACCACAATCGGCGGGAGGAGCGCCAGGATCCCACGGCCCACGCCGAGGTGCTGGTCATTTCCGAAGCGGCTCGCCATGTGGGCTCTTGGAGGTTGCTGGGTCACACCCTGTACGTAACTCTGGAACCTTGCTCGATGTGTGCCGGAGCGGCTGTCTCGGGCCGGATCGAGCGGATCGTGTATGGGGCCGCCGATCCCAAGGCCGGAGCAGTGCTGAGCCTCTATAACATCCCCGGCGACAAGCGTCTCAACCATCAATGCGAGATAGTGGCAGGGGTGGAGGCCGTCCGCAGCGCCGATCTGCTGAGATCGTTTTTCATCACCAAGCGAGGTGGCTATGGATAGGCCAGTCCCCGATCATGGTAAGGTCGGGCTGGCGTGCTAAGCGGGGCGCTAGGGGTTCCCTGAACCCGAAATCCTCTACATGCGGGGCCGAACCCCCCGCTGGAGGGTGACGAGCCCCGGTTTGGAGGCAAAAGCGCGGCGATGACGACCGGGTCCCGTGAGTCAGGGTGGTCGTGAACCGGGTCAGGTCCGGGAGGAAGCAGCCCTAAGCGGGTTGCCCGGACGCCACGGGGTCGCCTGGTCCGAGCAAGCGGTTTGCCGTCCGGCCGGAGGTGTCGAACCCGAAGGCGGGGTGCACGCTATCCGGCCGGGCCAAGGCCTCGTTCTTCTCAGGGTGTCCCCGTTTTGGACCTGGTTGAACGGTTTCAATCCCCCGATTTCACAAGGGACACTCCGTAGACACCACCCCACAGTCCCATTCTCCACAGTTTGCGGACTTGAAGCGGCCTGTCGCCGAACATCTCCTCGGGATGGGGGAGCTTGTCCAACGACCGGTGGAAGTACCAGTACTCTCGGACCGCTCCGGCCAGAAGGCCCACTAGGGGGGTGACCACCGCGGTTCCGGTCCGGTGTATCCACCTGGCGGTCCGACCCAGGGGCCGTCCCGCATCCACCACCACCATCACCCCGCCAGGACGCAGCACCCGAGCGGCTTCGTCTAGGGTCCCAGGGACCGACTCGAGGTTGCGGAACACAAACGCCGACCAGATGCCGTCAAAAGTGTTGTCAGCGAAGGGCAGCTGTTCTCCTTTCCCCACCACCTTGCGAGGAGCGGGATTCACAGACAGCATCGGCCAGGCTGGATCCAGGGCCACCACCTCTTGGTCTGGGCGAAACAAGGACATAGCCACTCCGGTGCCGGCGCCCAGGTCCAGAATCACCCCGTCGGGGAGATGGTCGATACCCCTTTTTCTCCAGGCTTGGTCCCGGCCGAAGGAGAGGACCCGGTTGAGCCGGTCGTAACGCCGGTGGATACGCGAGAAGATCTGGTCGGGAGAGAGCCCGGTCACGCCTCCGGGCTCCTAGGGGGGATCGATCCGGTCAAAGCCCAGATAGGGGAGCAGAGCCTTTGGCATGACCACCGAGCCGTCGCTTTGCTGATGGTTTTCCAACAGGGCAATGATCACCCGCCCGATCGCCACCGCGGTCCCGTTGAGGGTGTGGACCAACCGGTTGCCTTCGGGGGTCTTCATCCGAATTTTCAACCGCCGGGCCTGGTAGTCGGTGGTGTTGGAGCAGGAAGTTATCTCCCGGAAGGTGTTCCAAGACGGAAACCAGGCCTCGATGTCGTATTTCTTCGCCGCCGAGGCACCCAAATCTCCGGCGGCCACGTTGACCACCCGGTAAGGGAGCTCCAGTTCTTGGACCAGCTTCTCCTCAATGGAGAGAATCCTCTCATGTTCGGTGGGTGAGTCTTCCGGACGGGTGAAGGAGAACATCTCCACCTTGTCGAATTGGTGAACCCGGAAGATCCCCCCGGTGTCCTTGCCATGGGTCCCCGCCTCACGACGAAAGCAGGTGGAGAAACCGGCGTAGCGAAGGGGGAGGTCATCGGGGTTGAGAATTTCGTCGGCGTGATAGGCGGCCAGGCTGATTTCGGAGGTGGCGGCCAAGAACAGTTCATCGGTGGGGACCTCGTAGACCTGTTGTCGGTCTCCGGGAAAGAACCCGGTGCCGAACAGCGCCATCTCCCGCACCAGCACCGGCGTGACCATGGGCACCAGCCCCGCCCCGAGCAGGTGATCCATGGACCATCTGATCAACCCGAACTCCAACAGGGCTGCCTTGCCTTTCAGGTACCCGAATCGGGCCCCGGCCATCTTGGCGGCCCGTTTGGTGTCGATCACATCCAGGCTCTCTCCCAGGGTCTGGTGATCGGCGGGTTTGAAATCGAAGCTCGGGATCTCCCCCATCCGCCGCACCTCATCGGCGTCCTTCTCCGAGAGTCCCTCCGCGGCGGTGGGATCTACCAGGTTCGGAAGGGTGTGCCACAGCTGATAAAAGCGATCGGAAAGGGAGCTGACTTGAGAATCGAGGTCCTTGATGCGGCGGGACAAGGCGGTGGCCTGCTCAATGGCGGCCCGTTTGGCATCGCCCGTCATTCCGGCGATCTGTCGGCCCAGGGAGCGTTGGTCGGCCCGGGTTTGATCCGCCTGGTGGCGCAGACCCCTGATCCGCGCCTCCATTTCCACCAGATCTTCCACCGGGACATCCAAACCCCGGCGCCGCATTGATCGACTGATCGTGTGGGGGGAGGAGCGCAAGAGGGCGAGGTCCAGCATCGCCACTTGATGGTACTTCCCTGAAGACTTCCGCCCGGGCGGGGATTCAGGCGCTGACCCGGAGAGTGAATCCGTAGCTGTTGTCCTCGGGAGACAGGTCCCCATCGATGAAGCTGAGCCGCACTTCCACCTGGTACTCGGTGTCGGGGACGACTGCCAACTCGTAGAAGGTGATGGTGGTTTTTTCTCCCGGCTGCAGAGTCGGCACCTCCAGCCGGCGGGTCTGGATGGCTTCGCCCGGAGGCCAGATGCCCAATTCCAAGAAGATCTCCCCGGGCGCCTCAACATTTCCCCGGTTGGCCACCACCACCAGCAGGTCGAAACTGTCGGTGGGAGTGATCACCGGACGGCCGTCCAGATCGGAGATCCATTCGGGGTGCGAGGTGACCTGCTCGATGGCCAGATCGGTGTTGAACTCAAGCGAAGGTCGGTAGAGGCGGGCATAGGTGGTCAGAAACTGGGCAGTGTCCACCACCGGGTACTGGTTGGGTAGGAACACCACGGTCCGAAAGTCCGCCAGGGGAATGACCTCGGGGTCGGAGGCGGCTTCATCCAAGAAAGCCCGGTAAAGGTGATCACCGCTTCGGAGGTTCACCAGCGCCGCGATGAGTTGTTCTTCGACCAGGAAGTTAAAGGGGTCGTCCACGGCCAACAAAAACGCCTCTTCGAAGGTTGCCAAACCCTCGTCCCAGAGATTGAGGGAAACCTCCAACAGCGTGATGAGGCTGCTGGTCGAGCCACTTTCCTCCTGCAGGGCCGTCTCCACTGTCTCCAGGGAGATTCGGGTCTGGGTGATGATCGAATCCAGCTCCGAGCGGTCCAAAGTGTCGATCTGCTCGATCAACCTGACAAATGATCTGCCGGCCCGGTCCAGCGTTATGGTGTGGCTGCGCAGTGCTTCGGAGGTGAAGGTTTCGGCCTGGGAGTCTCGGACCAGCGAGTTGAAGGCCCACGCCAATCCCAGCACCACCAGCAAGGCCGGCCACCACCACTTGACTCGCGAGCTTCTGGGTGGGGAGCGGTGAGATGACATGGGTCTTTGTAGCCGGCAGCAGGGTGGGCGAGGGGGGACTTGAACCCCCACGGGTTTTAAAGCCCACAGGATCCTGAATCCTGCGCGTCTGCCAAATTTCGCCACTCGCCCTGCGGAGTTCCGATTCTACCGTGTTCCGACCGGTGCCGGGGCAAAGATAACCTCCCTGGGATCCTTACCTCCCTGGTATCAAGACATACAATTGCCAGAATGCACCGCCAACCTCTCCCGGGACGCCTCAGACAGTGACCGAGTTGTTGCTCACGGCCCTTCGGTTCATCTTCTTGGCATTGATATACCTGTTTGTGTGGTATTTGACCCGATCCCTTGCCGATCACCTGAGGTTGCGAATCCCCAACCCGATTTCCCGCCGCGGCGCCCGGTTGGTGTTTGTTCGTTCCGACTCGCAGGCGGGCACGCATTTCACGGTGGTCGATTCGGTGGTACTGGGCAAGAGCCCCGATGCCGACATCCCTATCGACGACCCCTATGCATCCGAATTCCATGTTCGGATCAGGCGGAGCCAGGGAAAGCTCTCGGCCAGCGACCTGGGTAGCGCCAATGGCACCTATCTGAACGGCCGCCGGATGCGCCATCCGGTGGAGTTGGCCCGAGGAGATGCGCTGCAAGTTGGAAGAACGGTTATGGAGGTCCGATGAACTGCCTCTGGGCCTCGGCCACCCACAAGGGATTCGGACCCGAGATCAACCAGGATCGGGTGTTTCCCCTGGGTGCGGGCCGTTCCTCCGATCCGGTGGTGGTGATGGTGGCGGACGGGTTGGGAGGAGAGAAGTTCGGCCACGTCTCCGCCGATCTGGCGGTGAAAACGGCCCAGAGCACCGGCGGGTCGCCCGCCGATCGGGTGAGAGCCGCCAATCAAGCCATATTGGATCTGGTGAGGTCCCAGCCTCGTTGGGAGGGCACTTACACCACTCTCACGCTGGTGGAGTTTGTTGAGGGACAGGCGCGGCTTGCCCACATTGGAGATACCCGCGCCTATCTCTTCCGGGATAACCGGGCTCGCTTGATGACCAACGATCACACCGCCGCCTGGCACCGAATCCAGCAGGGTATCGACCCCCATGTGGCCTACCAGATGGCCCGCCCGGACAGCCTGGTCAGGGTCCTTGGGTTCGATGACAATCTGGAAGTGGAGGAAGTGCAGGTGACCTCCCGCGTCGGGGACCGATGGCTGGTCTGTTCCGACGGCCTCTATCGGATGATGCCGGATCAGGAGATCGGTCAGATTCTTGCCAAGGGTGGACCCGAAGAGTGTGTCTGGGATTTGATGGAGGCGGCGTTGGACAGAGGGGCGTCGGACAACGTAACCGCGGTTGTCGTCGATCTGACGTCATGAGAAGAAGCGCGGAGGCGGCCTTCCTGGCCGGCGCGGTGTTGATCTCCGGTTTGGGCGCGGCGATGGTCGACTTTGGCAAGACCGGCCAGATCGGAGGCACACCCTGGCTGTTCTTTCTGGTGTACGGTGTCGGCCTGGCCGGTTTTTGGGTGGTGATGCGTCGTCGGGCGCCTCGCTCCTCCGCCTTTCTGCTGCCCCCCACCGCCCTGCTGGTGGCTTTGGGGCTGGTGGAGATCTATCGGATCGACCCTGGGCAGGGTTCACTCCATCTGTGGTGGATGATGGTGGCGATGATGGCTGCCCTGGGGGTTCTTCTGATGTTGCACTGGAGGGTGGGTCGGCTGATGTCGCTCAGTTATCCGTTGGTCGTCGCCGGGTGGTGTTTGACGGTCTTGCCCTTTCTGCCTCGTTTGGTGCAGGACTCCTCCTCCGGGAGGACGGGACTGTGGTTGTCGATGGGTGGTGGTGATGCTCGGTTTCTCATCCAGCCCTTCGGATTGGGGATGATGATGTTGGCGGTGGGACTGGCCGGGATCCATAGCCGATGGACTCTGGGCGCTCCCGGGCCCACCTGGGTTTGGTCTTGGATGATCGAGCGAAGGCATCTGCTGGGTGTGACCGCGGTGTGGGCAGTGACTCTTCCCCTGCTGTGGGCCACGGGTGACCTGACGGCATGGATGACCGCGGTGGCGCTCTCGGTCTGTGTCGCCGCTTTGGCCAGCGGGGAAGGTCGGGTGGTCGGGACGGGGCTGGCCCTGATGGGGGCCGGTGGGGTGTTGGGCCTCACTTCCTCTCGGGTGAGAGAGACGGTTGGGGTGTGGCTGGATCCGTTTTCGGCTGGTGATCACCATGGTGGATTGGGGGAGAGTCTGCTGGCCATGGGCAGCGGCAACCTGTCGGGTTCCGGATTGGGAATGGGCGACCCCGGTCTGATACCTCAAGCCAGTAGTGATTGGATCCTGGCGGCCCTGGCAGAGGAGTTGGGTCTGGCCGGGACCGTAGTGGTGATTGCTTTGCATGCGTTGGTGTTGGCGGTTGGCATGGGAATAGCTCTGCGGTCTCGGGATTTGCACACCAAGGTAACCGCAGCCTCGGTCTCCGCCCTGTTGGGGTTGATGTTCTTGGCCGGCGCCGGGGGTCTGGAGCGGCTCTTTCCGCCCACGACGATGGGGTTGCCGTTTATGGCGCATGGGGGCTTTCCCCTGCTGACCGGATGGCTGGCGATCGGGTTGCTTTTGACGATCAGCGAGCAAGAAACGGGTCTTCTGTGAACCGCCCCATCCGCCGAATATCTCTGGGGTTGCTGGTGGGGATGGCGGTCCTGGTGGTGGGCGCTACCTGGCATCAGGCGGTGGCTGCCGATCGCTACCGTTCCCATCCGGCCAACCGTCGGATCGCTTTGTTGCAGGCCGGAAAGCAGCGGGGCGTGATCAGCACCGTTTCCGGGACCGTGCTGGCCTTTTCCGAGCCGGACCCCGACAGCCCTCGCTCCTATGTCAGAAAGTATCCGGCGGGGGAAGCCTTCTCATCGGTGATCGGAACCGAAGATTCTTCAGCCGGGTTGGAGAATGTCTATGTCCAGGAACTTCGGTCCCGACAGGACCTGAGTGTCTCGGATCTCATGGCTGCTTTCTTTGGGGAGGATCTTCGGCCCCGAGGACTGCAGATCACCCTTGACTCCCAGTTGCAACGGAGGGCCTATGAAATCCTGTCCGGTCGCCGGGGGGCGGTGGCGGCGGTGGACCCTTATGACGGCCGGGTGCTGGCGATGGTATCATCGCCGAGTCCCACCTCGGCTGAGAGAGCCGCTTCCTATCTATATCCTCTCGGGTCGGCTTTTCAGATTGTTACCGCCGCCGCCGCCCTGGACACCCAGACAGCCGAGGTTGCGAGCCTGTTCGATGACCGGGTCGCCCGGCAGATACCCGGGGGGTCCCCCATTGTGAACTTGGGCAATGTTCCCTGCGGGGATTCGCCGGAAGTGAGCCTGTTGAATGCCTTTCTCCGGTCGTGCAACCTGCCTTTTGCCGAGTTGGCTGTGCAAATCACCCCCGAGGTGCTGCAGGCGTACGCCACTGATTTCCGTTTCGGTGTGGAGCCGGTGTTTCCCCTGTTCTCCCCGGCGCCGGTGTACGGAGCGGAAGGATCGTCCGATGATGCCTTGACCGCCTCGGCCGGAACCGGCGGCTTGTCCTTTTCTTCCCCGCTTCACATGGCGGGGGTGGTATCGGCGATAGCCAACGGCGGAGAAATAGTGATCCCCTACCTCACGGCGGCCTGGACCAACGCCGACGGCGAGGTGGTGGAAACCCCCGGCGCCCCCGAAAGCGTGCGGGTCGTATCCGCCGAGACGGCTTCGGAACTGGCCGAGATGATGGAACGGGTGGTGACCGAGGGTGATGGCCGGGAGGCGACCGTCGCCGGACACCGAGTGGCCGGTAAGACGGGCACCGGTCAGGATGTACAGGGACGTCATTACACCTGGTTTGTGGGATTCGCTCCGGTGGAGGCTCCCACCATCGCCTTGGCGGTGATGATCGAACCGGGAGGCGAATTCGGTGAATCGGTGACCGGAGGCACGGCCGCCGCTCCGGTCGCCTCCGAATTGCTCTCCTATTGGTTGCAGCGAAACGGCGCGGCGGGGTAAGAGCGGCGCTTCCGGGTGCCGGCTTTTCTATCATCGCCCATGGAGATGGAACTCCCCTACACACTGGCTGATCGTTACCGCCTTGTAAGCCATTTGGCCAAGGGGGGGATGTCAGATGTGTATTTGGCGGTGGATCTGGCTCTGGGCAGGCGGGTGGCTGTCAAGATCCTTCCTCGGTCTCACAGCGAGGACGACTCCTTTGTCAGGCGGTTCCGCCGAGAAGCACAGGCGGCCGCCAACCTCAACCATCCCAACATTGTGAGCATCTACGACTGGGGTGAGGCGGAAGGCGCCTATTTCATGGTGATGGAATTGGTGGAGGGAGATTGCCTGAGCGATATCACCAAGGAGGGAAGGCCGCTCCCGGTTCGGAGAGCGGTGGAGATAGCGCGGCAGGTGGTGCTGGCGCTGTCCATTGCCCACCGCCTGGGGGTGGTCCACCGCGACGTCAAGCCGGGAAACGTCATGCTCGATGCGGAGGGAATGGTCAAGGTGGCCGACTTTGGGATCGCGCGGGCTTGGAATCATCACACCGACTTGACCCAAACCGGGTCGGTGATCGGCACAGCCACCTACTTCAGTCCCGAGCAGGCCCAAGGTCACCCGGCCGACACTCGTTCTGATATTTATTCCCTGGGGGTGGTGCTGTATGAGATGCTGGTGGGCCGGCCGCCTTTTCAGGGGGAGACTCCGATGTCGGTGGCCTACCAGCATGTTTCCACCGAGGTCCCTTCACCCTCGTCTCGCAATCCCGAACTTCCTCCCGAGTTGGACGCCATCGTATTGCGGGCGCTCAGCAAGGACCCTGACCACCGCTATCAGGACACCGAGGTGTTTCTTCAAGATTTGGAGGCTTGGCTGAGAGGGGAAGAGGTGCCGGGCGCCGGGGTGGAGTCTCCGGTGGCGGGACCGGCCCCGCCGGCACAGTCCCAGGTAGTGGTCCGCCCGGCGATACCAACCCCGCCGGTCCGCCGAACTCGGGGGCGGGGAGGAAGATTGGTCAGCCCGAATTACTACCCGCACATGGAGGAGCGTCGTCCGGCGCCTCTGCCCTTTGTGATGGGCGTGCTGGTGTTGCTGGCTGCTCTGGCCGGGCTGAGTTGGGTGGTGTGGAACCTTCTGCAGGCGCCGGCGCCCCAGCCGGGAACAGTGACGGTGGTGATACCCGATGTGGTGGGGAGGTGGGAGACCGATGCTCTGGCCTCCATCCAGGAATCTGAGCTGATCGTGCAGGTCCTGCGGGAGAGCAGCCAGGAGATGCCGGAGGGGCGGGTGATATCCACCGATCCTCCTGCCGGGGAACGGGTCGAGTCTCGGACCGAGGTGGTGGTGATGGTCTCAAGCGGCCTGGAGAAGTTCGATATTCCCCTGGTGATCGGGCAGACGCAGGGCACGGCCGAAAGCCTGATCCTGGCGCAGGGTTTTGTGGTGGGCGGGATCGAATTTGTGGAGGACAGTGGGCGAAGTGTGGGAACAGTCGTGGATCAGGACCCGTTGCCGGGACCGCTCTTGCCCGCCGGTACCCCGATCGACCTGATCGTGGCCACCGGCCCCGGTTTGCTGGTGGTCCCGGATGTGGTGGGTCTGCCCGGCAGCGAGGCTCTGTCGCTTTTGGCGCAGTCGGGACTGCGGTGGTCGGAGACCATCGCCAACTCCGATACGGTGCCGGCCGGTCAGGTGATCCGCACCGAGCCGGGGGCGGGGGGCGGGATAACCGTTGCCGGTCAGGTGGTGGTGGTGATCTCGGGGGGGCCGGAGTCCGGCCCCGATGTCGGGTTGTCGGTGGTTCCGGACGTGACGAACCTGCCGGTGGGCGAAGCGTTGGTGGTTTTGGCTCAATCCGGTCTGCGGTGGACCGAAATAGCCGAGGTGTCCGATACGGTGCCGGCCGGTGCGGTGATCCGGACCGAGCCGGGGGCGGGCGATGGCATAGAAGCGGGTGTGGAAGTGTTGGTGGTGGTCTCCGAAGGCACCGGACTGCTGGTGATTCCGGATGTGACCGGATTGCCGGCTGAGGAAGCCCTGGTGGCACTGGCCGATGAGGGGTTGGGGGTGGTCGAGGCGACCGAGGTGTCCGATACGGTGTCGGCCGGTGCGGTGATCCGGACCGAGCCGGCGGGCGGCCTGAGCATTGAGGCGGATACGCCGGTGCTGCTGGTGGTCTCAGAAGGCCCCGCCGCCGAGGACACCACCACTACCACCGAACCGCCGGATACCACTACCACCACCGAGCAACCGGAGAGTTGACGCCAGTGGGTCGGTATGAACTGAGCCGTTGGTTGTAGCAGGTGGTATTGGGTTAACTTCTCGGGTGTCTCAGTAGCCGGGGTATTCGGCGGGCGGCGCCGATCCGGTGTAGTTGCGAAACAGGGTGTATTCCTTGGCGAAGGTGGTTGTAACTTTTCCGACGGGGCCGGAGCGGTGCTTGGCGATGATCACTTCGGCGATGTTTTCGACGTCTTTGTTGTCCTTGTCGTAATACTCCTCCCGATACAAAAAGAGCACCACGTCGGCGTCCTGTTCGATGGCCCCCGATTCCCGAAGGTCCGACAGCATGGGCCGCTTGTCCTTTCGAAGTTCCACGGCCCGGTTCAGCTGGGAGACTCCGATCACCGGGAGTTCAAGTTCTCGGGCCAGGCCTTTTAGGGAACGGGACACCTCGGCAATCTCTTGCTGGCGGTTCTCGGGGTTGCGGGAGGATCCTCTGGTCGATGGCATCAGTTGCAAATAGTCCACGATCACCAGATCGAGCCCCTCGTCTTGGCGCAATCTGCGGCACTTGGCCCGAATCTCAGTCACGGTTGGCTCCGGAGAGTCGTCCAGATAGAGCTTCCAGTCGTGGATCCGGCCTCCCGCATCCAAGAGCCGGTCCCAGAGCTTTTGGTTGTTCGCCACCCCCGAGCGAATCCGGGCCGAGTCCACTTCTCCCACCATCGACAGCAAGCGGGTCAACACTTCGGAGCGCGACATTTCCAGAGAGAACAGCGCCACCGTCCCACCCTCCGCCGCGGTGTGCGATGCGAGGGTTTGGGCGAAAGCGGATTTGCCCATCGAGGGCCTGCCCGCCACCACCACGAAGGTACCCGGCTTCAGGCCCATGAGCCGACCGTCGAGGTCCTTCAGCCCGGTGGTCAGCCCCACCAACTGGTCTCCCTGGCGCTCTATGTCTTCGAAAACTCCCCGCATCAGATTCTTGACGGGCAGCAGGCCCTCTTCGACTGATTGGTCGTTGACTTCCAACATCATCCGCTCGGCGTTGTCGATCACCGCCGCCGCGCTTTGATCGAGGTTCATCGCCAGATCGGTTACCCGCTGGCTGACTTCGATGAGGCGTCTTCGCTGGGCATGCTCCGCCACTATCGCGGCGTAGCGATCGGCATGAGAGATGTTGGGGACGCTCTGGCTCAGATCCGCCAGCATCTCGTGTCCGCCGATCTTCTCCAGCGAGTCCGTGCGCCGCAACTCCTCGGCCAGAGTCAGCACATCTATCGCCCGACTCTCGTCGAACAGCTTCCGGGCAGCCTCGAAGACCAGCCCGTGGATCGGCTCGTAGAAGTCATCGGCCTCCAGTTGTTCCATCACCTGGTAGGTGGCGGACCTGCTCAATAGCATCGCTCCCAGCACCGACTGTTCGGCTTCCCGGGAGTGGGGTGGCACCCTCCCCACTCGTCTCCGGCGGGGTTCGGGAGGGGGGTTCAGGTAGCCGTCTTCGGGACGGTCATATGCCATGGGAGAAACTCTGGGTGAGGGACGGAGAGGAGGGCATTGGTCAACCAAAAGTAAAAGGAAATGTTTCGCGGCTTAGCGTTGGTGTTCACAGTCCGGAGGGGCAATCCCTGATCAAGCAGGTGGTTCGACCATTTCGCGACTTGGTGATTTTTTTCCCTTGTTCGACGAAGTTTTTGACAGGTCACACCCTAACCCAGGGGTGTGACAGGTCGGCAGCCGGGTCGGACAGAGACGTTGGCCGGCAGCCGGCTACTGGGGGTCGTCGGCCGCAGCCGAGGCGGTCCGGGGGTGATTCAGTCGGAAGCGTCGGTCGGTTCCGTGCCTGCCCAGGGCAAACCCTGCCACGTAGTCACCCAGCACCGGCCCGTGCTTGTAGAGGTGTCCTGATCCGCCGGTCACCAGCACCAAGTCCTCATGGTGGGGATGTCGATCGATTATGAAGTGACGGTCCGGCGTGTTGACAATTTGGCACACCTTCTGGTCGGTGATCACCGAGTCGGCCAGTTCGGGAAAACGGGTGGCAAGATACCGGCGGCACCGCGCCACAGTGGAGGAGTCGGTCACCCGGTCGGCGCGGTCTATGTCCATCATCCCGTGATGCCAGGCAAAGGCCGCCTTGAAACCGTGGCCTCCCACCGCCGGAACTCCGTAGGCGGGATAGCCGTGATCTATCCATCCGGGCATGTTGCGCCAGTCATACCGGGTGTCTCCCGCCGCAGGTGACACCAGGATCACGTCCTGGCGCACGATGGTCAGCAGCCTGCCCAGGGTGCGGGGAAAGAGCCTGCCCATCCAGGCCCCGCAGGCCATCACCACCAGGTCGGCCCGAAGCGGATCCCCGTTGAGCGTCGGCCGTTCATCCTCGTCGGTCTTCACCTTCCCTCTCACCAACTCGCCTCCCTCGGCCTGAAACAGACCGACGGTGGCCACCAAAGCCTCACGGGACATGATGAATCCCGCCTCGGGCTCCCACAGCCCATAGGCGACGCCCCGGGGGTTGACCACCGGCAGGCGGATGGGCAATTCGTGGGGAGGAACCACAAAGAAAGGTATCCCCAGCCGGGTGAAGGTGCTCTGGGTGGCATCCTCCCATTCGGAATGGCCCTCGGGAGCCAACACCACCACCCCCGATTCGTAGTACAGGCGCCGGCCCAGCTTTTGGGACAACTCCATCCAACGGAGTCGGGATTCTCTGCTCCACAGGGTGTACAGCTCGTCGGTCCCATGGGTGGAACGAATCAGACGGTGGGTTCCGGCGGAGGCGGCTCGGGCATGGCCGGGTTCCCATGCGTCCACCAGGCGCACCCCCAGCCCGGCGCGGCGCAGATGCAGAGCGGTCATGGCGCCGGCTATCCCCGCGCCCACCACCACCGCTTCTGTGGCTCGTCTCAAATGCCTTCCTCCAAACCGAGGGCGTCACGACTCTCCACTATCATGGTATTAGGGCTGTTTGCCGCTTGGTGTACCGGGGCAGCTGAAGCTCTGAGAGCCGTCGGAAACCAGCCAAACGGCGTAGAACAGAATAGAGAGGAGAGTTCTGTGGCGCATCCGCTGCCGGAAGGCACTCATACTGTTGTTTTGGCTCTGGGGGACATAAATGCCATTGCCCGGGGCAAGCGGATTCAGGCTGGGGTTTGGGAGGAGTTCAGCCATGGGGTCGGCATGTGCAACGCCATCTTCCAGATGGATGTCACCAATGACATCTGGGACACTCCTTATGCCAATTTTGACAATGGCTATGCCGATATCCACATCGTGCCCATGCCGGAAACCATGAGGCCGGTCCCCTGGGAGGAGGGGGTGGTGTTGGTGATGGGACGGGCTGAGGAAACGGATGGGAGTCCGGTGGCGGTTGATCCTCGGAACGTCTTGGTGGAGCAGTTGGCCCGGGCCGCCGAAGACGGGTACGAGGTGATGACCGGGGTGGAGTTCGAGTTCTACCTGCTCGACTTGGAGACCAAGGAGTTGGTGGATTCGGGGATCTCCGTCTATGGCCTGGCGCGGGGCGCAATGTTCGAGCATGTGGTGGGTCCGATCCGCAACCTGTGCAGCGAGATGGGCATTCAGGTGGAGATGTCCAATCCCGAATACGCTCCCGGGCAAATCGAGATCAACCTCCGTTATCGGGAAGCCATGGTCTCGGCCGACAATGCCATGCTGTTCCGCAACTGCGTCAAAGAAATCGCCTACAACCACGGCATGCTGGCCTCTTTTATGGCCAAGCCGTTTTTCATGGAATCAGGCAACAGCTTCCATCTCCACCAGTCGATGTGGAAGGATGGGAAGAATGTCTTCTCGGACGGTGGGCGCCTCTCGGCGCTGGGGCGGTCCTACCTGGGGGGACTCCAGCAGCACATGGCGGAGACCGCTTTGATTTCCGCCCCCACCCCCAATTCCATGAAGCGTCGCCAGGGTTACACGTTCTGTCCGGCCAACAACGCCTGGGGTGGGGACAACCGAACGTGCGGGCTGAGAGTGATAGAGGGCAGCGACAGCGCGGTTCGCATCGAACAGCGGGACGGCTCATCGGACGCCAACCCCTATCTGCTGACCGCTGTCCAGGTGGCGGCCGGTTTGAAGGGTATAGCCACCGGCGCCGAGCCCACCGAGAAGGAAATGGGCGACGGATATGCATCCTCTCGGCACCAGTCGCTTCCCAGTGACATCCCCACCGCCCTGGACTTGTTCCGTGGATCGGAGCTGATCGCGGAGGTGCTTCCCGAGCCGCTCCGTGTCACCCTGGCGCAGCAGGCCGAGCGGGAGCACAACTTCATGGTGGAGTCCAATCCGGACGGGTGGCAGGACGATGTGACCCAGGTGGAGCGGGATCGCTATCTGGAAGCCTTCTGAGCGATGCGCCTCTGCCGGGTCAAAGGGAAGGTCACCGGGACTATCAAGGACCGGGGGCTGCAAAGGGTTACCCTGCTGTTGGTGTCCTCCGTCGAGGACCCAAACGACCCGGAGACGGTGGTGGCCGATGCGGTGGGAGCGGGGATCGGAGAACTGGTTCTGATCGCCGAGGGATCCGCCGCCCGGCAGGCCGTTGCGCTGCGAGGACTTCCCACCGACGCGGCGGCGGTGATGATCGTCGACGAAGTGAAGAGAGCCGATTGATTGACAGACCGAAAACCGGGACCCCAGTGGACCTGCCGATAGCGAAACATTTAGGAGAGAAACCTTGGACAAAACAGCCTTAGGCATGATTGAGACCCGGGGCATGGTTGCTGCGGTGGAAGCCGCGGATGCCATGTTGAAATCCGCCAATGTCGATTTGGTGGCCCTGGAAAAGATCGGAGGCGGCCTGGTGTCGGTCTTCGTGCGAGGAGAAGTGGGGGCGGTGAAAGCCTCCACCGACGCAGGCGCCGTCGCCGCCAACAAGGTCGGCGAGGTGGTGGCGGTGCATGTCATCGCCCGACCCGACGCGGGAGTCGAGATGCTGCCCCAGTTGGGCGGAGGATCCTGAACCCACCCGCGGCTTGAGTGGTGTCTGACTTCGAGGCAGTAGTCGCCGCCCTGAGCGCTCCTTCATCGGAATACGCGATCCCCGCCTCGACATGGAGCGAGGTGGCGGTGTTGGGATCGGGGCCATGGGCATGGGCCTATGCGGCCGGGTTCGCCGCGGAAGGCGCCCGAGTGCGTTGGTGGGTGTCGAGCGGAGAAGAAGCCGCTTCGGTGGGATCTACGGGGATCTCGGTTAGAGATGGCGGCCCGGTGGGCAATTACCGGGTGGATTCCGATGCCGAGCATGCCATTGCCCCCGTTGGCTGGATAGACCAGGCCGTGGAAGGCGCCCACCTGGTGATGGTGGTGGGCTCGGTGGCCGACCAGCGCGCCACCGCCATGCGCCTGGCGGGATTGCTGAACGACGGACAGACTCTGATCGTATCCCCGGGCAGAACCTTCGGTGCATTGGAGATGGCCTGGTGGCTCCGAGCGGGGGGATCGAGCCGGGCGGTTACCTTGGTGGAACTGCAGAGTTGTCCCTTTTCGGTTACCGCGGCCGGTTTGGGTCGACTGCGCTGGTCGCCCTCGCCCGCCCCCGCGGCTTTGGCCGCCTACCCAGCCGAGCTGGGCTCATCCGTCCAAGAATCCTTGGCGGCCTATTTCCCTGACACACAACTTCATCCCACCGTTTTGCACACCAGTCTCACCGAGAGTTCTTGGTCGGCGATTCCCGCCGGCCTTTTGGATGGCCCCCTGCTTCGTCAGACCCCCGAGGAACTGCTGCCTGGCGCCACCGCGCTTCCTCAGCCGATGACGCCTTCCTCTCAGATGGAGGCCCTGGTGGGGGCCTTGGCTTCAGAACGGGCGGCGGTGGCGGCTCGCTGGGGTGTCCGCTCCCCCCAGGCGCCGATCAGCGATTCTCCGATGCGGTTCGACGAGGAAAGCCGCATGGCGGCAGTGTTGGATGGGACAATCGGCTCCCTGACTCCACTGTGTTCAGCAGCCGCTTTGGCTTCCGTCCCGGTTCCGGTGACCTCGGCGGTGGTGACTTTGGCCTCAACCATGGGAAGGCGGGATCTGTGGGCGGAAGGTCGACGTCTGGAGGGATTGGGATGGGCGGACGCCGACCTCGACGCGGTGCGGCGAGCGGTGGGAAGGGCCTCCGGGGAGCATGCTGAAAAAGATGGGGTTGGGATGGTTCCCGCATCTCGACCGGGGGTTCTGTTGCCGCATTTGGCTCCATCCGGGCCTTTTTCATCATACTCCTAGATGGACGCTGATCTTCGCAGCATTGCTCAGGCCCGGCAGGCGGTCACCGCGGCTCGGGCGGCTTTTGAGAAATTCCGGGGGGCCTCTCAGGAGACGCTTGATCGGATTGTGGAGGCGATGGCCCTGGCGATCGAGCCCGAATGCGGCCGCCTGGGAGAGATGGCGGCGGTGGAGACCAAGTACGGCAATGCCGAGGACAAGCTCTACAAGAATCTCTACAACTCGATGGGAGTGTGGGAGTGGCTGCGCAACATCCGGTGTGTGGGAGTTCTTTGGCACGACCAGACCACCAAGGTGATGGCGGTGGGCGAACCCATGGGAGTGGTGGCCGCCCTCATTCCGGTCACCAACCCCACCTCCACGGTGATCTTCAAGGTTCTCTCGGCTGTCAAATCGGGGAACGCGATTGTGTGCGCTCCCCATCCCCGGGCGGCGAGGTGCTGTGCGGAGACTGCCCGCATCATGGCCGAAGCCGCCGAAGCCGCCGGTGCGCCGAAGGGGCTGATCAGTTGTCTCACCGAGGTGACCGTGGAGGGGAGCGGCGAGCTGATGCGCCACCGGAACACCTCGGTGGTGATGGCCACCGGAGGGACAGCCATGGTGAGAGCGGCCTATTCGTCGGGAAAGCCCACCTTGGCGGTGGGGCCGGGAAATGTTCCGGTTTATGTGGGTCCGTCCATGGCCAACGAGCTGGATGAGGTGGCCGAACAGATCATCAACTCCAAGTCCTTCGACTATGGCACCGCCTGTGTGGCCGAACAGGCGATCGTGGCCCATCGGCGGATTGCCCCGGCGCTGCGCAACGAACTGCGGCTGGCGGGAGGCTACTTTTGCACCCCCGGCGAAGCGGACCGGTTGGGGAGGGTGATTTTCGGAGAGCGAGGGAGCATCATTCCCTCCACGGTGGGCCAGTCGGCCTCTCGATTGGCCGAGTTGGCCGGGTTCGACACCCCACCCCGCACCCGGGTGCTGATCGCCGAGTTGCAGGAGGTGGGCCGCCGGCACCTGCTCTCCCACGAAAAACTCAACCCGGTGCTGGCCTTTTACGAGGCGGCTGACCAGGCGGCCGGTTACCGGCGATGTGACGAGGTGCTCAACTTCGGCGGCCTGGGCCACACCATGGCCGTGCATTCCCATGACCCCGAAGAGGTGGCCTTGTTCGGAAAACTCCCGGCCGGGCGGATTCTGGTCAACACACCCTGTCTGTACGGCGGCATGGGGTATTCGGTGGACCTGGAACCCAGTTTCATGCTGGGCACCGGCACCTGGTCGGGCTCGATTTCCTCTGACAACATCACCGCGTTGCATCTGATCAACATCAAGCGGATCGCCTACCAGAACCGTCCCTGGCGGAATCTGTGGGATGAGTTTGGGAGGGCTGGATGAACCAGGGTTCTCTGACTATCCGAGCCTTCTTCCAATTGGACGGCCTGCAGCCCAAGTTCGCCGCCTACAACGGGGCCACCGTGCAGGGCTCCATTCCACTGGCCGGCGACTCGGTGCTGGTGGGCGAGCTGGCCCCGGGCAATGAGGTGTTTCGGTTGGTGGACATTGCCCTGAAGGCGTCGGCGGTGGAGGCCACCAGTCAGATCGTCGAACGGGAATTCGGGTTCTTTATCCTGCGGTCGCGGGTTGCTTCGGAGATAACCGTCGCCCGAGAAGCCATTCTGGATTATCTGGGGATGTCCCTTCACGACCGACTGCGTCCCCGGATCGAGAGCATCCAACGGATCAACTCGGTGGAACCCTATCAGGCGCAGTTGCTCAACAAGTGGCGGCGGGGGAGCATGGTGGTGCCGGGTGAGACCCTGGGCATTGTGGAGTGCGCTCCGGCCGGTTACATCGCCATTGGGGCCAACGCCGCCGAGAAGTCGGCGCTGATCAGCATTGTGGCGGTGCGGGCCGTGGGGCGCTATGGGCGTCTTTTCGTCAGCGGCTCCGAGGAGAATGTGGCCACCGCTTTGGATGCCGCGGTGGAGGCGGTGGAGGCGGTCGAGGGAAGCTAAGAGTGTGCTGAACAAGGCCCGATGGAAGCCAAATGCGGCAGCAGAACCCCAGATCAAGGTGGGGGAACCATCCCATCCCCATCTTTTTCTGCATGCTCTTAAGCCCCGTCTATGACTGTCATCGGTGAGTCTCAGGTCCAGGAGGAGGCGAGAAGGGGCCGCCGCCGGATTGTCTATCTGCCGGGGGATATCATCACCGCCGCGGCCCGGGAGGCGATGGACGCCTTGGGCCTGGAACTGGTGGAAGGTCCCCTTCCGGTTCCCCAACCGCGGGCTTCGGACCCGGCCACCGCGGTCCGGCGGGTGCTGTTTCGAAGTGCTCCACGCTGGGTAACGCCCGATCCCCCCGTGGGTATCCGACCGCGGCGCCTCACTCGGTTGGCAGTGGTGGGGGCCGGCAATGTCGGGACCACCGTTGCTGCGCTGGCGGCGGCCTCCCAGATGGCCACCGAGATCAATCTGATCGATGTGGTGTCGGGGCTGGCGGAGGCGGTGGCTCTGGATGTGGAGCACACCTCGGGCATAACCGGCTCCTCGGTGAAGGTGCGAGGCGGGTCGGAGTCGGGATTGCTGGCCGACGCCGAGGTGGTGGTCATAACTGCCGGCCGCCCCCGTTCACCGGGAATGGACCGGGCCGGGCTGATCACCATCAACGGGAGGGTGGTTCGCTCGGTGGCCGAAGAAGTGGCGGCCCATGCTCCGCAGGCGGTGATAGTGGTGGTGACCAATCCCTTGGACGAGATGACTTTCGAGGCCTTGGCGGCTTCGGGCTTTTCCCGCCATCAGGTTCTGGGAATGGCGGGTACGCTCGACTCCAGCCGATTGCGGTATCTCTTGGCCAGGGAAGCGGGAGTGTCGCCCGCCGATGTGCAGGCCTTCTGCTTGGGGCGGCATGGTTCGGAGATGGTGCCGGTTCTGTCCCGCGCCACCATCAAGGGTCGCCCGGTGGGTCGGGTGCTCTCTGCTCAACAGATTGCGCGATGTGTTTCCGGGACTGTGGATGGGGGTGGGGCAGTGGTGTCATTGCGCCAAACCGGATCGGCCTTTTTGGCGCCCGGACACGCCATCTGTGAGGTATTGGACGCTTTACGCGGTTACCGGGCCGGGATGATCCCGGTTTCGGTGATGTTGGCGGGCGAATACGGGATGGAGGGCGTGGTGTTGGGCGTTCCCGCCCTGCTGGGTCGGGGCGGGCTGATCGAAGTGGTGGAGGTCGCTCTCTCCGAGGAGGAACACGCGGCGCTGCAAGCCGCCGGGGAGGGAGTGCGGTCCTCACTGGAAGCAATCCGGGCATGACCGGGATGAACCCCCGAAGAAGAGGGCCGCGAAGAGTGTGAAAACAATTCTGCCCTCCGTGCAAAGAACCCCGCCCGGGGACTTGACTCTGCCACGGTCACCGAGCCATATTGGCAGCAGTCACAAAGTCCGGCTCGACCGCTCCGACGTCAGCGGTCGGTGCCCAGGTCAATCTCCGAGCCCGGCCCTAAAAGCCCGCGCTCGACCCACGGCGGCGGTGGCGGGGGAGGGATCCCAAAGGGGGGGATATCGCGAGTCAGGTTCGGTTTTCGCGAGTTTGGAGCAGGGGGATGGGGTGAGGTTGATCGGGGAGCGGCAGACTGCCCACCATGGTCAAGGGCGGTGATCCGATGAGGTCTGCAACGGTGGCGGGAGTGCCGGTGGCCCTGGATCACTGGATAGGAGGTCGGAGGGTAAGCTCTCCCCAGACCTTCGATGATCGGTCGCCCATCGATGAGTCCCACATAGCTTCTGTTGCCCGGGGCGGGGCAGGCGAAGCCGGCCAGGCTGTCTCCGCCGCCACTGGGGCCTTTGGCGACTGGGGTCGAACTTCTCGCCGGGAGCGGGCGGAGGCTCTGCACCGTATAGCCGACGGGATCGAGAGCCGGATTGAAGAGCTGGCCGGGGTGGAAACCTTGGACAATGGTTCCCTGCTGCGCTCGAATCTGCGGGGTCTGATGCCCCGCTCGGCGCACAACTTTCGGTTCTTTGCCGATTACCTCATGGAAATGGGCTACCCCGAATTCGAGACCGGGAGCCATCGCAACCGAGTCTCTCATCAACCGGCGGGGGTGACGGTCCTGATCACGCCCTGGAATGCCCCGTTGATGCTGGCCACTTGGAAGGTGGCGCCGGCTCTGGCGGCCGGGAACACCGTGGTGTTGAAACCGGCTGAGTGGTCGCCGCTCACCGCCTCGCTTCTGGCTGACATCACCGAAGAGGCCGGGTTGCCGGCCGGAGTTTTCAATCTGGTGCAGGGATATGGAGAGGAGGCGGGCGCCGCTCTGGTCGCCGATCGGCGGGTGAGAAGGATCAGCTTCACCGGCTCGGTGGAGACGGCTCGGCTGATCGGAGCGACGGCCGGGTCCAATCTCGTTCCTCTCAGCCTGGAATTGGGAGGAAAGTCTCCACTGGTGGTTCTGGAAGATGCCGATCTGGGTCTGGCGGTGGATCTGGCAGTCGAGCAATATGACAATGCCGGCCAGGTGTGCCTCGCTGCCACTCGCCTTTTGGTGCACGAGCGTCTCTATGGTGACTTTCTGGAGGGGTTCCTCGAAAAGGCGGGCGCTCTGAACCAAGGTGATCCTCGGTTGCCCGAAACCGATTTGGGGCCGTTGATCTCCCGACCTCACCTGAGGCGGGTGGATGGTTTCGTTCGGCGGGCCACCGACGGCGGAGCCCGTCCGGTGCTGGGAGGCGGACCCAACCAGGACTTGGGAGGGCTTTATTATCGCCCGACTCTTTTCCTGGATCCTCCGGCGGGTTCGGAGATCCTGACCGAGGAAGTGTTCGGCCCGGTATTGACCCTGCAGTCCTTCGGTTCGGATGCCGAAGCGGCGGAAATGGCCAACTCCACCCCCTACGGCCTGGCGGCGGCCGTGGTCACCGGCGATCCGGATCGGGCGCAAAGGTTGTCCGACCACATTGTGTCAGGCACCACCTGGGTGAATTGCTTCTATGTTCGTGACTTGCGGGCGCCGTTTGGGGGGAGCCGAGGGTCGGGGATCGGCAGGGAGGGAGGGGCGTGGAGCTTTGATTTCTATTGTGATCTGAACAACACCGTTATGGGAATCCGAGGCTTTCGGAAAGGAGATTGATCATGGGCGAGATTGTGGGGGTGGGGTTGATTTCCCACGCGCCGACAGTGATGCTTCCCCGGGAAGTGCGCTACGAATTGAACGAGGGCAAGGAAATCAGCCTGGTGCCGGGCTTGAGGAGGTTGCGCACCGAAGTGCTGGATGCTCTCTCACCCGATACCATCGTGATCTTCGATACCCACTGGCACACCACCGTGGAGCATGTGTTCTCCTCTCACGAGCGGCGGAGCGGTAAGTACACCTCCGAGGAGCTTCCCCGAGGCATCTCCCAACTGCCCTATGACTATCGGGGCGATCCCGAGTTGGCCGAGGCGGCGGCTTCCGAGGTGACCCGCAACGGCGTGAAAGGCACCCCCATTTCCGATCCCTACCTTCCGGTTCACTATGGGACCATCAACCTGGTCCACTACCTGTGTAGGAGTGAACGGGTGGTGTCGGTGAGCATGGTCCAAACCGGTGAAACCCAGGACTTCCTGGATCTGGGGGAGGCTTTGGACAGGGCGGTGGCCAAGCTGGATCGGAAGGTGGTGGTGCTGGCCTCGGGAGGGATGACCCATCGCTTCTGGCCGCTTGGGCAACTGGTCGACCACGAGGCTTCCGATCCGGTTCACATCTTCACGCCGGAGGCTCGGGCGGCCGATGAAGAGCGGCTCCGTTGGATGGCCGACGGAGATCATGCCCGCATCATCTCCACCATGGCCGACTATATGCCCTATGAGCCGGAGGCCGGTTTCGGTCATTACCTGGCTATGGTGGCCTCGGTGGGTGGCAGCCGATGCCAGGCGCCGGGCCGCCAGTTCTCCGATTACGAGAACGCCACCGGCACCGGGCAGGTGCATGTCTGGTTCGACCGCCCCCGGGGAGGGTGGAAGGGCTGATTTCTTCGGGGGCACTGATGAACCGAGTCGACCTTTTGGAAATGATCCGAAACGGCGAGAATTCCGCCGTGGAGTTCAAACGTGACGATGTTCATCCCGCAAGGCTGGCCGCCGAATTGTGCGCTCTACTCAATTTGGAGGGCGGGCACATTCTCTTGGGGGTCGAAGACGACGGGACGATCAGCGGACTGGTCCGCCAGTCCAAAGGGGCCGAGGAATGGGTGATGCAAGTGGCCCGAGACCACGTTCAGCCTGCTTTGATACCGTCATGGCAGGTCTTGGACCTGGGCACGGACGCCCGTGTCGGGGTTTTGTATCTGGCTCAGAACGCGCCGGACAAGCCCTACAAGGCCAAGCGGGGGGCCGGCTGGATAACAAAGGTGCGAGTCGGAACAACTACCCGAGACGCCACCCGTGAAGAAGAGCAGCGACTTTATCAGCAATCAGGCGGACTCCGTTATGGGCTGAAGCCTGTTATGGGCGCTGACATTGACGATTTGGATTATCGCCGACTCCAAGACTATTTCACCCGCGTATTGGGTTTTACCGATGTGCCTTCTCCAGATTCGGGAGGGTGGAATACCCTCTTGCGCAACCTGGACCTGGCGGTGGTTTCGGGAGGGCGAACCGTGCCCACGGTTGATGGGATGCTCCTTTTCGGCCACAAAGCCGGACGGTTCTTGCCGCAGTCTGGAATCCGGGCCATTTGCTATCCGGGCGAGGAACCGGGCTATGCGGCGCGGGCCGATGAGTCGATCAAAGGGCCCTTGGCCCCATTGCGTGGGCGGGACGGATCGCTGGTTGAAATCGGGGTGGTGGAGGGAGCTTGGGATTTTGTGCGGCGCAACACCACACCGTTTTCTTATTTGGATGGACCCCGTCGGGTCGATAGTTGGGAGTTTCCCGAAGCAGCGGTCCGGGAGGTTCTGATCAATGCTTTGATCCACCGGGATTACAGCATCTTCGGGACAGATATAACACTGCAGATCTTTTCCAATCGTCTTGAGGTTCACAGTCCGGGCAGGTTGCCCAACACCGTTACTTTGGATGGCATCAAATCAGGGATGCGCTATGCGCGCAACCAGACATCTGGTGAATGTGATGCGCGACTATGGCTATGTGGATGCCCGCGGCATGGGGATTCGCAGCAAGGTCATTCCCACCATGCTGGCCCACAATGGAACCGAACCCGAGTTGGTGGAGGAGGAATACCGGTTCATCGTGCGCCTCTGGAAGACCTCCTGATCCAGCATGCCTTGTGGCAGGCAAGTTTGGTGGGCGAACAGCGTCATTCGTTGGCGGGGATCCGTCCCAGCACCTTGTAGAGTTTTCGTTCCGCAGTTCGCAGGTCGTGGGCCATATTCAGAGCTCTCACCCGGTTGAACTCGGGGAATCCGGCCTGCTGTTCGGCAGACCACTCCCGGGCGAAGGAACCGTCTTGAATGTGGGAGATGATCGCTCTCAGCCGGTCTTTCTCGGCTGCCTCTTCCTCGGCGGAGAACCGGCTGGTGACTTCCTGGCCGTACTGGCTGGTGCGGGAATGGAGGGTGATCTGGTCCCAAAGGCCGATGTCACGATAGGCCCGGGCGGTCTCGATCCCCTCCCCCGACCCGTAGAACTCCAAGATGGCCGCCTCCGGGCTGCACCCGGCCTCCACCAGCACTTCGATATACCGCCGAACCGCATACAGATAACCCACCTGCTCGGCGAATAGATCCACGGTTGTTTCCTCGAGGAAACTGGACTCGATCACCCCCATCTTGATGGAACCTATGCCCTCGCAGAGGGCCAGCATCCGCTGGAAGGCGGTTTCGCTGGCGGCATGGTGGACGGCGATCAGACTGGGAAATCCCTCCCCGCTCAAGAAGGTGTCCCTGACGCCGGCGCCGATCATGCGAGGGGCGATCAGCACCACGTCCACCTCGGAAGGGGGATCGATCAGGCCAAAGGTGATGTTGTAGCCGCTGGCGAACACCAACATGTTGCCCGGAGCCAGGTTACGGGCGATGTCCTGCTCGAAGATCTGGGGCATCACCTCATCGGGGACCAGCAGAAAGATGACATCGGATCGCGCCACCGCCTCGGACACCGGGAACACCTCCAAGCCATCCTGTCGTGCCGTTTCGTAGGAGGCGTCTCGGCGACTTCCCACGATCACTGCGAGTCCGCTGTCGCGCAGGTTGAGAGCCTGGGCGCGACCCTGGTTGCCGTATCCGACGATGCAGATCGTCTGGTTGTCCAGATGCGTCAGGTCGGAATGCTCTTGGAAGTACATGCGGGCCATCAGGTGCTCCTTGGAATTACGATGTCGAAATCGATGAAATTGTCGCCAGTTGACCGTTACGAATCAGCCAGGGATGGGGGCAGGGACTTGACGGTGCGGGCGGTCTCCACCGAGAGATAAACCAGCCGCCGCAAATGCCTGATCAGATTGAAGGGTTCCTCGGCCCAGGCGTGCCAGCCGTTGGGATCGTCGGTGATTTGGGAAGCCTTGTCGAATTTCCAACGCAAGCTGTCGATCGCCCACTCCAAGGGGGACCGCCCGGAAACTGTGTATTCGTGGGCCTCGGGCGGGATGCCCACCAGGCGGCACCGATCGTTGACGATGAACACGCTGCGGTCGGTGGTTTTGTCGGCCTGGTGCTTTCCCCAGCGCATTTTTCTGTTTTGGGTGATGCGGTAGGCATCCGGATCGGAATCGCCCTCGTCGGGCTGATCGTCCACCAGGCAAACCAGCGGCCATTCGGGGACCGTCTCGTAGTTGATGTGAAGATCCATCAGGTAACGCCCGGCTTGGCGAAAGGCCTCAAAGTCTGCCGCAAATGGCACCCGGGGCAGATTGCGCTGCAGATCAAAACGGTATCGCTCCCGCCAGTCGGGGGCGTGCATCACGCCGTACAGATACTCCCAGATGTCATCTTTGGTGATGGTCTCGTCCCGGTAGTGGGATCGAAACTGGTCGAGGCACCAGTCGGTGATGTTGTCGCCGTCGTCCTGCTCAGAAGGCAGGTCAACCAGGGTGGGATGGGAACGATCGGTCATGAGTGATGTGTCACAGGTGGATAGAACACTGAAGATTCTACCGATGGCCGATACATGGAGCGTTTGGCATGCAACACATCTGGATCCGGCATTATGGTAACTATAACGTTACTATATGATGGAGGTCAGGGAATACGTTGATTACTGGGGCCGTAGCCCATTCGGTCGGTGGTTCGACGGCCTCAAACCCAACGTAGCAGCCAGGGTAAGGACGGTTCTCGCCCGCCTGGAGGCCGGAAACCTTTCCAACGTGAAAGGGGTTGGAAGCGGAGTGCTGGAGCGGCGCATACAAGTCGGGCCGGGATACCGGATTTACTTCGGACGGGACGGACGGGAATTGATTGTTCTGCTCGGCGGTGGAGGCAAAGCGGGCCAGCAAAGGGACATCGAGAAAGCCCGCCAGCTCTGGCAGGAATACAAACGCCGAAAGCAACAGGAGGTATGAACAAATGCCGCTGACCCGTGACTTCAAAGAAACCGTGCAGGCCCGCGCTCGACGCGACGCTGACTTTCGACGAGGACTATTGCAGGAGGGGATCGATTGCTTGCTGGCAGGGGATGTCGATACGGGCAAGATTGTGTTGCGCGACTATATAAACGCCACCATCGGGTTCGAGCAGCTTGGCTCTCTCACGAAAAAACAGCCCAAGAGTCTGATGCGCATGTTCGGTCCGGCCGGCAATCCCCAGGCCCGCAATCTATTTGAGGTAATCAGCCGTATCCAGAAGTACGAAGGTGTACAACTGAGGGTGAGGGCCATTCGTTAGCATCGGGCCGGGCAAGGCGAAGTGTCACAGGGGGTCAGAACACTTGCTAAGGTTGACAGTTGGCCGATGAAGTGGAGAGGTCATGCCCCACCTTCCCGAAGCCCTAGATCGCCTGCGAGCCGACCACACCGGAAAGTACCACCGCGGCCGGGCATTTGAGAAGCTGATCCGAAACGCCCTGCTGGCCAATCCTCAATATCAGGATCGTTTCAGCAACCTGTGGCTGTGGTCGGATTGGCCGGAGGCAGAAGGTGGTGATATCGGGATTGACCTGGTGGGTGAACTGACCGACGGCGGGCTGGCCGCGGTGCAGTGCAAGTTCTACAAAACCGGATCGGTCAGCATAACCGAGGTCAACAAATTCCTGTCGAATACGGTGGGGGGCCGCTGGCAAGAGCGCATCTTTGTGGCCACCGGCAACTATTCGGCCACGGCCCGCAAGCAGCTGAACGCGGCCCGCGCCCAGATCATCACCAAGAACGATCTCGACAACTGGCCGGTGGGAGATTGGCGGGAGCTGATCGAAAGTCCCAACCAGACCCTGCGTTGGGGCGAGGAGCGCCACATTCCCCGCCCTCATCAGGAGGAAGCCTTGGAGGGCATCCGGAAGGGGCTGTTCGGCCCGAACGCCGCCAGCCGGGGAAGGGTGCTGATGCCGTGTGGTGCGGGCAAGTCCGAGGTGGGACTGTGGGCGGCGGAACGCAACGTGGGTTTGGGGGGTCGGGTGCTGTACCTGGTTCCTTCCATTGCCTTGATGAGTCAGACCATGCGCACCTGGGCATATCAGAGCGATCCGGAGATCCCGCACCGTTATGTGGCGGTGTGCTCCGATGCCCGCTCGGGCCGGGCCACCGAGGACGCCGATTTGGCGGAGCTGGCCATCCCGCCCACCACCAACGCCGAACGGATTGCCTCCAAGCTCAAACGGGAGGCGCCCGAGGCCATGACCGTGGTGTTCTCCACCTATCAGTCGCTTCCGGTGGTTTGCGACGCCCAACATCTGGGGGTGCCGGAGTTTGATCTGGTGATCTGCGACGAGGCCCATCGGACCACCGGTCTGGAGAAGATTTCCGGGGGGAAGGAAAGCCCCTTCCAACTGGTCCACAACCCCGCTCGCCTGGAGGCCCGGCGGCGGTTGTTCATGACCGCCACCCAGCGCATCTACGCGGCGGGATGGCGAAGGAGCGGGCGGGAAGTGTATTCCATGGATGACGAGTTCCTCTATGGGCCGCTTCTCTACCAGCAGAGCTTCTACGACGCTATCGGGGCGGAGTTGCTGTCGGACTATGAGGTGGTGGTGATCGCCTACCGGGAGCAGCATGCCATCGACAGCTACGAGGAATACCAAAAACAATATGTGGACTCCACCAGCAATGTGCCCCGATCGCAAATCCTCAATGCCGAAGACTGGGTGCAACTGGTGGGGTGTTGGGACGCGCTGGCCGACCCCACCACCCTGGGAGTAGAGCGGGACCGAAGCGCCGGGATGCTCAACCCCGAGGATCACTGCCAGCGGGCGATCGCTTTCACCAACAAGATCGCTAGCTCCAAAAAGGTTGAACGACACTGGAGGAAAGTATGCGACAGCTATCGGGACGAACGACCTAAGGAGTATCGGCGCCGCGCGGTGCTGAACTTGGATGTGCAGCACATCGACGGAAAGCAGAATGCCTACCAGCGTTCGGAACATGTTTCATGGCTCAAGGGAGACGATCAGCTTCCGAACACCACCCGGGTGCTCACCAACGCTCGGTGCCTCTCCGAGGGGGTGGATGTTCCGGCGCTCGACGCGGTGTTGTTCTTGGCGCCGCGTCAGTCGGAGATCGACATCGTGCAGGCGGTGGGGAGGGTGATGAGGCGTGCTCCGGGCAAGAAGAAGGGCTACATCGTGTTGCCGGTGCTGGTGCCCGACGGTGAGACTTTGCAATCCGAGGAGTTTCTGAGAAGTTCGGCCTTCCAGCAGGTGTGGAGGGTCTGCCGGGCGCTCCGCGCCCACGACGAGCGGTTCGATGCGCTGGTCAACTCACCGGGTCTGGCCAGAGAAGCTCCTCTGCGCATCATTGACAAGACGAGCGGTGAGGAACCCGAGGGCGAGCAAATCGACCAACCGACCCTTCCCGAGATCGATCTTCTGCCGCAGATTGCCTCGGTGCTGGTGGAGCAGGTGGGTGACCGACACTACTGGGCCTCTTGGGGAAACCGGGCGGCCGGTGTTTACCGAAAGGTGTTGTCGGAGGTTCGAAGGAGAACCAGCCACGGGCCGGCGGCCATTGCTTTGGCCGCGTTCACCAAGCAGATGCAAGAAACCGTGATCCCCACCTTCAGCGATACCGAGGCAGCAGAGATGATTGCCCAGCACGCGGTCACCATTCCCGTGTTCGACGCCTTTTTCGCCGACCACCGCTTCGCCGATCAGAACCCGGTTTCTCAACACATTCAGGCCGTGATCACCGAACTGGAAGCAAGCGGCGTCGACCTCGCTCATCTCACCGAACCGCTGCAGCGATCCTATGAGCGGATCGCCCAGGTGTTCGAGGATGTCGCCGACGACACCGACCCGGCCGCCGCCAAGCTGCAGGTCCTCCAAGACGTGTACGAGGGCTTCTTCAAGTCGGCCATTCCCGAGGTGGTGGCTCGGTTGGGGATCGTCTACACCCCGCTGCCACTGGTGGACTTCATGCTCAAAAGCGCCCAGGCGGCGTGCCGGAAGCATTTTGGATATTCGCTGGGCGACCCGGCGGTGGAGATTCTCGACCCCTTCACCGGCACCGGCACCTTCATATCGCGATTGTTCTCGCTCAACGATGCCGAGGGGGAACCGCTCCTGGCGGATCGGGATGTGGTCCGCAAATACGCGCAGGAACTGCATGCCAACGACCTGGTGCTCTTGGCCTACTACATCGCCACCCTCAAAATCGAGCAGTCGGCCGCTTCCCGGGGCGTGTTCGAGAACGGGTATCGCCCGTTCGACGGCATTGTCCTGCGGGACACTCTGGCCGGGCCGGTGACCGACAAACTCGACCTGGACCGCAACCCCCGCCGAGCGGCCGCTCAGGATCGAAGGGCCATCCGCGTGATAGTTGCCAATCCGCCCTGGAGATCGGGGCAGAAATCGGCGGGAGATGACAACCCCAGCATGGGCCGTCCCGACCTTGAACAGAGGGTTAGAGACACCTACGGCAAGCGCCATCAGGAGGTAACCGGCCGGGGCGCAGGTGGTAATGCGGCCGGCAACCAGTATGTGCAGGCCTTTCGGTGGGCGTCCGACCGACTACACGGGGGGGGGGTGTTGGCGTTTATCCATCCCAATTCTCTTGCCACCGGCACCTCCCTGGCGGGGATGCGAGCGGCATTCCGGGACGAGTTCACCGACATCTATGTGGTCAACTTGCGGGGCGACGCCTACAAGAGCGGTGAGGAGTTTCGCAAGGAAGGCGAGAAGCTGTTCGGGGGAGGTTCTCGCAACGGTGTCCAGATCACCGTGGCAGTCTGGAACCCGGAGAAGGCTATAGCCGAACCGGCCACCCTCCACTACGCGGAAGCGCCGGAGTATTCGACGCTGAAGCAGAAATTCTCCTGGTTGGCCGAGTTGGGGGATGTGACCAGTGATCGCTTCGCATTGGTGCCGGTTAACGATCGACACGATTGGGTAAACCTCACCGACGGGACATTCGAGCAGCTAATGCCGGTGTGTTCCACCAAGCAATCACAGGAGACCGCGGTGATTGACCATGCCAGGGGAGTGGGGACAAGCTGTGATGTGTATGTCTATTCCTTCTCCCGCGAAGGCCTTATCGACAAGATCGAACGTTTGATTGAGGAATACGAGGATGCTCGGTTCTTCGTCGCCGAGGGGGACATCTCCCGTGAGAAGGCCACTCAGAACACCGATCTGGGAGTCATCAAATGGACTTCCACCCTTAAGCAGTCTCTGAAATCCGATAAGGAGATCGTGTTCGAGGAGTCCCGTATCCGAGAGGTTCTTTACCGTCCCTTTACCAAGCTATGGCTGTATGAGGACGACCGCATTCTTGGTTCGGTAAAGACGGTTTCCAAAATGTTCCCGAAGGAGGACGAGGGTGTGACGTTAAGCGGCGGGGCCACTCGGGGATCCAACGATGTCATGGTTGCCACCGGCACCTTGACCGATCTCAATTTGCTGTCCGGGGGGGGGGATCGAGGATCATCACCCGTCGGCGGCGATCCTGATCTCGGGGACCTCCAACATGACCTTCCAGGCTCTGGCCGCGGCCACCCTGCCGGATCTGGCGGCGATCAAGGGATCCCAGCAGACCCGGGCGATGCCCCGGCGTCTGAGAAGTTAGACCGGGGGGGGGGTCGGCATTGGTGGTCACAGCCCAGAACAACCGAGCAGTCTTCGGGGTCCTGGTCACCCCCTGGCTACCCGACCTCTGCGCAGTCGGAACCAACCAGCCCAGCCGAGCCGTACCCCGCAGGCGGTCGCGATGACCGGACCGTCGAACATGGCGATCTTCGGGGTGTTGGCGGCCGGCCTGATCCCCGATCTTCACACGATGGGCCCGGGCCAGCAGACCCGAGCGATCCGGCCCTGACCGGGGGGGGGGGGTCGGCGATCCTGGTCAGCCACACCCGACAGCTTCCCTTCGGGATCATCGCTGTCAATCACCTGTTCGATCTGTGCGCCACAGGACGGCAGACCCGGAGTCTCACCAGAAGATTGCCATTCTGATCATCCGGGACCAGCAGCTTCCCTTCTCTACCCTGGTCACCGAGGTGATGAACGACCTCCACGTCACCGGCCGCCCGACTCGGTGCCTTCCCCGTCAGCAATCCTGATTGCGAGCCCCTCCAACCGAACCCGGTTCGGCACCTTGGCGGTGGATGCCCTGCCCGACCTGCATGTCCTTGATCCCGCTACCCGATGTGCTCCCGGGAAGTCTCACCTGACCAGGGATTGATCACCCCGATGCCACAGTCTTGGATGTCTTTGACGTTTCTTCGGAGATGACATTGGTGTCGAGAATGCGCGGGATAGACAGTTCAGTCGAAGGTCGGCGGTTCGCGCATGGGTTCGCGAGGTGGCAGTTCTAGCTCGACACCTCCCAGAGGTTCGAATCGGGCCCGAATGGCTTTCAGCAGTTCTAAGCCGGTCAGCGGCTCCTGATGCAGAGCGATTCTTAGAATGTTCCTTACCTCTTCTTCCATGGAGTGTCCGTTCTGGGCGGCCCGGATGCGCAGTCTCTGCTTGAGGTCATCGTCAAGATTTCGGACTGTGATGCTGGCCATATGACTTTCCTGTTGCTGGTTGCCGGCGACGATAGCAATAATGCCATTGCTATCGCCACCAACTACTGGCCTGACCGGTGAAATATGGAAACATCTCCCGCGGCCGGTAACTTATGAGACAGGATTATGGGCGGGCGTAAATGGTTGTTAAATCTCTTGGCTCTTGTGGCTGTGATGGCTCTGGTGACGCCGGTCCACGGGCAGGCACATCCGGATTGGGGGGAGGAAGTCATCGCTCCCTGCCGGCTCGGCACGCCCCAGTGTTGGTGGTGGTGGCGTCAGCAGGTCGAGTCAGGAAAGATCGCTTTACCCACTCCGCTTTCGACCCCCGATCCGACCCCCGCTCACGACCCCGATCCCACGGCTGTTGAGCCTCTGGAGCCGATTCCCCTGGGCCCGGGGGTGGTCGTGACCGAAACGGGGGTGGTTATGCCGGTGTTGGACGTGGCGAGGGAGGGATACACGGTCACGACCCCCTGTCGGAACGAGGCATTCGTCACCACCGGTTCCTACCTACGCCATGTCGATGTGGTGCTGGATCCCGGTCACGGAGGCAGAGACAGCGGGGCGGTGGGGCCCAACGGACTCCTCGAAAAGGATTTGAACCTGAAGGTGGCTGAAGCGGCGGCCCAAGAGTTGGAAGCTCGGGGATACAGTGTGCTGCTCACCCGCAACGCAGACTATTGGATGGCCATTCAGGTTCGGGCCGAAATCGGCTTGTCTGTATTGCCCGAGGCGTTCGTGTCGGTTCATCACAATGCGGGGGCGACCCGGAGCAGCAGCACCCCGGGAACCGAGATCTATCACCAGGCCGACAACCCAGAGGCAAGGCGTCTGGCGGGCCTTATCTATGAAGAGGTCCACCAGGCTCTTTCCCGATTTGATGCCCAGTGGCGTTTCAGCGTCTTTCAAGGCGCCAACTCGGTGATTCGGCAGCGGGACAAACAGGATCTGTATGGCATTCTGCGGCACACCCCCGGGCTGGCCTCGGTGATCACCGAGGCGGCGTACCTTTCCACGCGGTCGGAAGCTCGCCTGTTGTCCGATCCTGTGGTGCAGGCGGCCGAGGGAGCTGCCATCGCCAATGGCATCATCCGATTCCTGCGGACCGATGATCCCGGATCGGGCTACAACGGGACCACCGTTACCAACCGAAGACTTCCGTCGAGTGGAAACAGCCGGTGTGCCGACCCCCCGTTCGATATCGACCGCCAACCCGAATGACCCCGGTTGCGGCTGACAATCGGCCGCCGGGCCTTGGAAAATGAGTCGCCATTCGCGCGGTGTCGATTTTTCGCGAACTGAACCAAACCCCCTGATCAGCCCGCCTGCTGCTCGTTCTTGGAGTAGTTTCTCTGGCACAAAGTTTTACCGGGGTAAGGGACATCTGCTGGAAGAAAGGAGACACAGCATGAGAACTAAATCCCGATGGATTTGTTTGGTTGGGGCGCTGGCGTTGCTAATTGCGGCATGCGGCGCAGACGAAGAGGCCTCCGAAGCCACCCAGGCTCCGCCCGATACCACCGTTGCTGCTCCCCAAACCACCGAAGAGGAGCAACCCGCCACCACCGGGGCGCCCGCTCCGGAACCGGAGGAGGAAGCGACCGAGACCACCGCCGCCGAGCCGGAGGAAGAGCCGGCGCCGGTGGGAGCCACCTACCGGATCGGTATCTTTTCGGCGCCCACCACCGACAACCCGTGGGCGGCGATTGACACCGAGGCTGAGATTTGGAACACCTATGTCATACCCGGCCAGATATCGCTGTACGGCTATCAGGGCCCGACCTACACCGTGGTCCCGGTTCTGGCCGTTGACCCCAGCCCGCCTCAAGTGGAGCCCGATGGCGACGGTTACTCGGTGACCGTGAACCTCCGTTCGGGAGTCACCTGGTCGGACGGTTCTCCCATCACCGCTCACGACGCGGTGTTCACCTTCAACACCATCGCCAAGTACAACGGTCTGGGCGGCAACTTCCCCAGTATCTGGCCTCTGGCGCGTGACGATGCCCCCGACACCGAAGACGACGAGTCCTCCGACGGGGTCTCTTCGGTGGAGGCTTTGGACGACCTGACCGTCAAGATCAGCTTCAACTTTGAGCCAGGGTTGGCCATTTGGCCGTTGTCGGTGGGTCTGGCTTCCATCTTCCAAGAGGCCTATTGGAGTCCGATCGTTGACGATTCCGACGATTTTGAGACTCTCTATGCGGCTTCCGGCCTGGGCGCTCCCAACGCCTCCGGTTTCCACTCAGCCGAGTGGGAGCCGGGCGCTTTCTGGCGCAATGTCGCCAACCCGAGCTATTGGGACAGTGGCAGCCAATACACGGTCTACGGTTCCGGAGCGGTGGAGTACACCCAGGACGGGACCACCGAAAACTGGGGCGGCGACCCGGGCGGAGACGTGCTGGCCGACTACACCGAGGGTCCGTTTGTCTCCGAAACCATCTATTCCATCTACACCGATCAGAACGCTGCGGTGCTGGCGCTCACTGAAGGAGAGGTGGACTTCCTGCTCAATCCGCTCGGTTTGCAATCCGGACTCCGCAACGAGATCCTGGCGGCGCCCAGCCTGGAAGTGGCGGTCAACGAGCAAAACGGTTTCCGTTACATGGCGTATAACACCCGCAAATTCCCGATGAACCAGTCCTCGTTCCGACAGGCCGTGGCCTGTGTGGTCGACAAGGATTTCATGGCCAACACGGTGTTGGGTGGAACTGCCATTTCGCTCGACTCCCTGGTCCCACCCGGCAACGCCTACTGGTACAACCCCAACCTGACCGCGCCCTGCGCCGGGCAGAGTTCTCAGGAGAGGGTGGAATCAGCCGTCCGGATCCTCAAGGAGGCGGGCTGGACGTGGGAGGTGGAACCGGCCTGGGATGAGGGCAACCGGGACGTGATACCCAAGGGAGAAGGCTTGCGCGGCCCCGGTGGTGAAACCATCGACCCGCTCACCTTGCTCGCCCCCGGACCGGGTTACGATCCGATGCGGGCCACCTATGCTCTGTTCATCGAGGAATGGGCCTCCGACCTGGGCATACCGCTCTCGGCGGAACCCACCGGTTTCTCGGTGATCGTGGACAAGGTGTTTGTGGGTGACCCATTGCTGTGGGACATCTACATCCTGGGGTGGGGACTCACCCCGTTCCCGGATCACGTGTTCGACTTATTCCGTTCGTCCAACGACTCGGCTCTGGGCGGGTTCAACACCCCCGGGTATTCCAATCCGGCCTTCGACGAGTTGGCCAGCCGGTTCGACCAGGCGAAAACCCTGGCGGAGGCGCGGGACCTGATCCATCAGGCCGATGCCATCCTTGCTGACGACCTGCCGTATGTGGTGCTGTTCACTACGCCTTTGATCGAGGCCTATTCGAACCAGCTCACCTTCCCGTACACGACCATCCTGGACGGCTTGCAATCGGTTGGTGCGTTGACGGGAGTGGTCACGATCGGCTGATCATTACCACTACCCGACTGGGGGGCGCCAGCCCGGTTCCGAAGGCGGCCTCCCCCAGTTCCGACCGGAAGACGGGTCGAGAGATTGAAGGTATAGCGACGTGATCCGGTATGTGATACGCCGGCTGATCCAGATGGTGGTGCTGTTCCTGGTGTTCTTGACGGTGACCTGGTTTCTGCTTTACATCCTCCCGGGCGACTCGGTGGCGCTGAAATACGCAGGAAACCCCAACATCCCTCCCGAAGCCCGGGAAGTGGCCATGGAACGTTTGGGTCTGGACCAACCGGTGCTGATCCAGTTCCGCAATTACATGTTCAACTTCTTCCAGGGCGATCTGGGAGTCTCTTTCAATCAATACCCGCGGCCGGTGACCGAGATCATCGGCGAGCGGTTGCCTCGTACTCTGGTTCTGTTCCTGGCCGCCCTGGTCACCTACTACTGGGCCGGTTTTCTGGCGGGCAAATACTTGGCCTGGCGACGGGGGAACCGAGGCGAGATGTTGGTGACCATTGGGGGGGTGGGCCTTTATTCAATGTTCCTGCCCTGGTTCGCCTTTTTGATGATCTGGTTGTTCAGTGTCCAGCTGGATTGGCTGCCGCTCTCCAAATTCCTGGATCCCGAACAGTGGCGAGATGCCCCTTTCATGGCCAACCAGGTGTTCATGCGCCTGTTCTGGGTCACTCTGATTGCGTCCATCGCGGTGTTCGCCACCGGCTTTTTGGCCCTGCGAATCAACAACGTCCGCGGAGGGCAGACCCTGCGCTGGGGTGGGGCGGCGGTCACGGTGGGTGGCTTCTGCTACTACTGGTACGGGGTCGAAGCCGGCCAAGCGATGAGGGTCTACGCGGGGGATATCGGCTTCCATATGATTTTGCCGGTGCTGGTCCTCACCCTGATCAACTTCGCGGGGGTGATGCTTTTGACCCGCAGTTCCATGCTGGAGACATTGCGGGAAGACTTCATACTCACCGCCCGGGCCAAGGGCTTACCGGAGAAGATGATCCGGGATCGCCACGCGGCTCGGACCGCGCTGCTGCCGGTGGCCACCTCGTTGGTGTTGGCGGTGGCGACCGTGATCGACGGGGGGGTCATCACCGAGACGGTGTTCTCCTGGCCGGGCATGGGAGAGATACTGGTTTCGTCGGTGGTCACAGAGGACATACCCCTGGCGGTGGGCGCCTTTTCCTTCATCGGTATTCTGGCTCTGATCGGGCACTTTGTGGTGGATGTGGTTTACGGGTTCTTGGACCCCCGTATCCGGGTGACCGAACATGGATGAAATGATGCCCGTCACCGATCGGGCTCAAGCGGAGGAACCCATGGACTCCGAGGCTCTGGTTGGAAGTGGGGACAGTTGGTGGAAGATCCGCTTGGCGCTTTTGCGACGGTCCTTGCGGACCAATTGGAAGATCTTTCGTCAGAACAAGGTCGGGGTGGTGGGGTTGGCCATCATCGCCTTCTGGGGAGTTATGGCGGTGCTGCCCACCGTGTTCTTCGCCACCGGTTTCTGGAACCCGGCCGTGTATGACCCGGTCACCGGCCTGGAACTCGATCCGCCCACCCGCACCATGATCATGGTGGAACGGATCACCGATCCCAACACCGAGATCGACCGCCGAGCGGCGTTATTGGATGGCCGGATTCCCGACACCCTGCAGATCGGCGACACTTTCGAGCTTCCCCTCCAGCCTGCCCCTCCCGACGGTCGGCACTGGTTGGGCACCGATCCTCTGGGGCGCGACGTCTTGTCTCAGTTGATGCACGGGGCGCGGGCCTCATTTTTCCTGGGGATTCTGGCGGCGGTGGTGACCGTGATGATCGGCACCCTGGTCGGTTCGGCGGCGGCCTATTTCGGCGGCGTGATCGATGGCCTTCTGATGCGGCTGGCCGACTTGCTCATCATGATCCCGGCCGTGGCGCTGCTGGTGGTGATCGGGGCGGTCTTCACCTTCCAACTGTGGCATTTGGCTTTGGTGATCGGGATTCTCTCTGGTTTTGGGGGCACGGCCATCGTCCTCAAGTCCCAGGCGCTGGCCATCAAGGTCAAACCATTTATCGACGCCGCCCGGGTGGCGGGCGGATCGGCCCGGCACATCATCTTCTATCACCTGATTCCCAACGTGATGCCGCTTTCGGTCCTCTACATGATGTTCACGGTCACCGCCGCTATTCAGTCGGAAGCGGTCCTGTCTTTTCTGGGAATCCTCAACACCGACACCTCCTGGGGCCTGATGATGCAGTTGGCCAGAACCCAGGGCTACATGCTGCAATTGGTCGACTTCTGGTGGCTGACCATCCCGGCGGGCCTGGCGGTGACTGTGCTGTCGGCGGCGTTCTTCCTGGTGGGAAGAGGGATGGACGAAATTGTCAACCCGAGGCTGCGAAGACGATGAGCACTCGGAAACTCCCGTTGGAAGAGCCCGGCGCGCCCGAACCCTTGCTGGAGGTGGATCGTTTGGTGATGCGCTATGAAACCGAGGCCGGCGAGGTGTCGGCGGTCGAGGACGTGAGCTTTTCTCTGGGCCGGGGAGAGTCCATGGGATTGGTTGGGGAGTCGGGTTGCGGAAAGACCTCGGTGGCTCTCTCTCTCCTGCGTTTGGCGCCCGAGAACGCCCGGTACCAGTCGGGGTCGATCCGGTGGGAGGGAGTGGATCTGTTGGAGCTTTCCGACCAGCAGATGCAGGAACTCCGATGGGCGGCGATTTCGATGGTGTTCCAAGGGGCGATGAACGCTTGGAACCCGGTCTATCGGGTGGGAAAGCAGATTCGGGAGGCCATGTACCAGCACTTCGATCCCCCGCTCAGTCGGTCGGAGACCAATCATCGGATTGAGCGCTTGTTCAAGCTGGTGGGACTCGATCCGCAGGTGCAGAACCGCTATCCGCACGAATTGTCGGGGGGAATGCGCCAGCGAGCGGTGATCGCCATGGCCCTTTCGTGCGAGCCGAAGCTGATTATCGCCGATGAGCCCACCACCGCCCTGGATGTGATCGTGCAGGCCCAGATCCTGGCGGAACTGAAGGGGATTCAAGAGGAGCTGGGGCTCTCGATTCTGTACATCAGCCACGACATGGCAGTGATTGCTCAGGTGACCGACACCATCGGCGTCATGTATGCCGGCAAGTTGGTTGAATACGGGTCGACCCGGGATGTGTTCGCCCAGCCCCGTCACCCCTATTCGTATCTGCTGTTGTCGTCCATTCCATCGGTCACCGGTCCCCGGCGGCAGCCGGTCTCCCTTCAGGGCGCCCCGCCCAACCTGCTGGCGCCTCCCTCGGGCTGCCGGTTCCACCCCCGCTGTCCATGGGCCACCGAGCAATGTCGCCAAGAGACTCCCCCCATGGCGCCGGTCGGGCCTTCTCACTGGGCGGCCTGCTGGAACTCGGAACAAGTCCCCCCGATGGGTGGGCAGAGCCCATGAGTCTGGTGAGAGTGGAAGGGCTGTCCAAGAGGTTCCCGGTCTCTCCGGGGCTGTTCCGCCGCAACACCGGCTTCGTGCACGCGGTGGACCAGGTTGACCTCCAGATCGGGACGGGGGAGAGTCTGGGTCTGGTGGGAGAATCGGGGTGTGGAAAAACCACCACCGGGCGCATGTTGGTTCGTCTGGAACAGCCCGATGGGGGGCGCATTGTCCTGAGCCGCCCGGACGGGACGGAGATGGACCTGGAGCATCTGGGGGGCGATCAGCGAGCCGACTTCCGCCGTCAGGTCCAGATGATCTTCCAAGACCCCTACGAGTCGATCAACCCCCGCCGGACCGTGTACGAGACGATTGCCGAGCCGCTTCTGATTCACCGGATCGGAGATCTGAGCACCCGAGAGGAACAGATCAGGGAGATGCTCACCAAGGTGGGCTTGGCCCCACCGGAGTCCTTCATGTTCCGCTACCCCCACGAACTGTCGGGCGGCCAGCGCCAGCGGGTGGCAATCGCCCGGGCTCTGATTCTGCAACCCCGCTTGGTGGTGGCCGACGAACCCACCTCCATGCTCGATGTCAGCATCCGGATCTCGATCATGGAGTTGATGTCCAGCCTCGCCCGGGAAATGGGGGTCTCCTACCTGTACATCACCCATGATCTGGCGGCGGCTCGATACATGTGCGATCGGATCGCGGTGATGTACTTGGGGAAGGTGGTGGAGATCGGGGAAACCGAGGAGTTATTGGCCAATCCCCGGCACCCCTACACCCAAGCCCTCCTGTCGGCGGTGCCGGTCCCCGACCCGGTTCTTTCCCCGCCGAAGATCCGCATCAAAGGAGGGATCGGCAAGGCAGTGGACCCCGCGGCGGAATGCCGATTTCTGGACCGATGCCCGCAAGCCGCCGACATCTGCCGGGCAACTCCGCATCCGCCTTTGGAGGACAAGGGTGACCGACGATGGGTGGCCTGTCACCTGGTTTGACGACAGTAAGGAATCCTTTTATCCTTGTTTGCTGAAAGGAGGTATATGCTAGCCAAACTCACTTCTAAGAACCAGTTGACTCTGCCTAAAGGGGTGATGTCCGAATTTGAGAAGGTCAAGTATTTTGATGTAACCGCGGAGAGCGGGCGGGTGGTGCTAACGCCAGTTCGTCTGGCGCGGCCCGACGCGGTGCGGGCAAAACTATCTGAACTGGGTATTTCCGAAGCGGACCTGGCGGAAGCCGTAGCTTGGGCGCGCCAAGGGTGATGGCGGGTTATGCGTTTGGTGATCGACACCAATGTAGTCTTGTCGGCCCTATTGTTTCCCTATGGGTCGGTGACCTGGCTTCGTAACGCATGGAAAGCTGAGGCCGTCTTCCCTTTGGCCAGCCACGCCACTACTTTGGAGCTTTATCGGGTGCTTACCTATCCAAAGTTTCGTCTAACCGAATACGAGCGTGAGGAGTTGATCGCGGACTATCTGCCTTGGTGTGAGACGGTCACGGTTGCGAAGACACTGGTAGTTCCGGAGTGTCGAGATCCTTATGATCGCCCATTTCTGGAATTGGCTATGGCAGGGCGGGCAGATTTCTTGGTCACCGGAGACAAAGATCTGCTGGCCCTGGCCTTTGAGTGCGCGGTACCAATTCTCACTCCAAGAGCTTTGAAGCGTCGTTGGACTCTCCCCGAGTAAAAGGAACTGACGGCCTGGACCTTCACCTTCCTCACCCGTATCGTCGATGGGTGGCTTCTATCACGTCGTCGATCTCATCCGCCCAGCGTTGCATCTTGGAACGCAGTCGCACGTTCTGGTATGAGCCCCACACGGTCATGGCGGGAGGCACCAGCAGAATAGAGACGATCAGCGAGTAGGCAATGGTGATCGCCGCCGTGATGGCGAACTGCTTGAAGCCGGCCACCGGCGAGAAGACCAGCACGCCCAGGCCGAGGGCGGTGGTCAGAGCCGATCCGAGCAGGGCCGATCCGGTGGTGGAAAGGGTTTTGATCGCCGCCTGTTCCGGATCGCGGGCCGCCGCGTATTCTTCGCGATAGCGATGAATCATGTGGATGGTGTAGTCAACCCCGATTCCGATCGAGAGGGCGGCAATGATGGACGTGATGATCGTGTAGGGGATGTCCAACAGCGCCATGGTGCCCAGAACCGAGATCAAAACCAGCATGATCGGCCCCACCGCGATCACCGCCAAGGCGGGCTGTCGCACGGTTACCCAGAAAAAGAGCGCCAAAACCGTTAAGGCCACCGCCAGGGTGGTGCTGATCGCCTCGGTCTGCTGTTCGGTGATGGCATTGGAGACGGCAAACGAGATAATGCTGGAAGAGGTGGCGGTGAGATGATCGTCGTCCCCCAACCAGAGGTTCTCGATGTCCCTCTGCAACTGGGTGGTTTGTTCGGTTTCGCCTCCGTAAGCGGGGAATTGAAAGAGGATGGTGTCGGGACCGGCCGGATCGTTGAATAACAGGTTGGCCATGGTGGGGTCTTTGCTCTCGATTTGGTCCAGCAGTTCCTGCATCAGATCCGAGTCCAACCGCACCCCGGCTGAGGCCTGCCGGAACAGCGTTGCCAACTCCGGGTCAAACTTGTCGCCGGGTTGTCCACTGTCGGTGATCCAGTCTGAAACCACCAGTTCATACGAGGCTTGAATCGGTCCGGCCGCTCCCACCGGGCGGAGGGTCGGATCGTCAAAGGCGTCGGCGAGGTCGCGCAGGTTCAGGATTGTGCGGGTCTCGGTGGCCTCGGCTTTCACCAGGACAGTGAACACTTCCTCTGACCCGCCAAACGCGGTGTCGAGGGTCTCCATGTCCTCCAGCAGTCCTCCACCGGCCGGCAGGGCATCACGGATGTTGAATTCGGAATCAAGGTCGGTGGCGGCAAAGCCCAACGCCACCGTCACCCCCACCACCGCCACGATATAGGGGGTGGGCCGGCGGGTGACCCCACGGCCCAGTGACTCCGCCAGCCGCGCCACACCGGGCAGGGCGTTGGAGATCGGGCGAGGCGCCGCCAAAACCCCTCGGGCTTCGCGGCGGCGGTCGATGATGGTTCGTCCGGCCGGAATGAGGGTCAGCATCACTATCAGGCTCAACCCCACTCCCAACCCTCCGATTATGCCGAAGTCGTTCACCATTCCGATGGGGGAGAACAACCCCACCAGCAAGCTGACGATGGTGGTGACGGCCGCCAGGGTCAGTGGGGTCGTGACATGACGCAGGCCCGTGCGGACCGATGGCAGCACTCCTCCTCCGCTATTTCGTTGCTCCCGGTAGTGGGAGACAATCTGGATGGCATAGTCAACCGTGAGACCGATGATGATGATCGGCACCATCACGGTGAGCTGGTTGGGAGGCCCGACCAGGCCCAGACCGTTCGGCCCCAGCCACCCTTCGGCCCCGGTGATCCAGATGATCGACACCAACAACCCGGTCAAGGTGAGCAGCATATCCGAGACCGTGCGCATAAATAGCAGGATCAATGCCGCGATCAGCAGGAACGCTATCCCCACCAAGGGTGCTACGCCCTCTTCCGTGGCCCGCAGAAAGTCGTCCTCAACGGCCACCGCTGAAACGGTGCTCACCCGGAGCGGTCCCTCATCCTCGGTCGCCAATTGGCGGGCCCTCCGCTCGGCTATCTCGGTCCGCTCATCGCCGGTGTCCCGCAGTTGGATGGTCCCCACCGCCACCGGTGTCCCGTCGGCGTCGATTCCGGTCATAGCCTCAATTGTCTCTCCTATCCCAGGGATGCCTTGAACCGAATCGATCTCAGTCTGGGTAACCGACTGGAAACCGTCCACCCCAAGGGCGGCTTCCACCAGCAATGAGGGAGCCAGCACCGAATTGGCGGCCGTCAGCAACTGGTTGATATCCGGGTCGATAACCATCTTGGTGATCAGCCCGTCCATTTGGGTGAGCCCGGCGGGGGTGAGCGCCTCTCCTCGGAAGAGCAGCGTTACAACACTGGCCTCTCCGGCTTCTCCGAACAGTTCCTCGATCTCAGCCAAGGCTTGGGCGACGTCGCTTCCCGGGGGAAGAGTGGCTTCGGTCTCCGGAGGCTCGGCGCGCTGGGTGGCTCCGGCGCCCAAAGCTATGGTTACCAGGAAAATAATGAGCAGGGTCACCCAGGGGTAGCCGGTGATCATTGCGCGAATCGAACTCAGGATCCTGCTCATGCTCTACCTTCCATCTTCAAATTGGCGTCTGCTTTGGCTGTTCTGAAAGTCTACAGGTTGCTGTCGATCCGCACTCAGGCGCTTCTCGTAGGTCACTGAGGTCCGCAGCCGGTCTTCGGGGATTTGGTAATAGGTCCGCAAGACGGCTTCGGAGTCGGCGGATAGGTGATATCCGCCTTTTTCCAGTATTCCCCGAGCCTTGTAGTTGGCGGCGTAGGTGCCCACGATGATCCGTTTGATCCCCACCAGGCGTTTCTCGATGGTCTCCCGCAGCCCCGAACCCACGCCTTGTCTCTGATAGCGGGGCAGGATGTAGGCATGACGAAGCAGAGCCACCTCACCGATCGGCTCGCTTCCCATCACCCCCACCAGCGTGTCGTCGCAGAACGCCCCCCACCAGGTCATCCGACGACCCTCGGTCTCCCACTCCGCCCGGTCCATCTCCGGATCGTGGAGTTCTTGGGGAGGAAGAAACTCTCGATACCACTGGGCGGCGAGGTTGATCACCTCCACCGCCGCCGTCCCGTCGTCGGTGGTCAGCTTGCGGATGAAGATTTGGTGCTCCACGGTTAACGGGGCTCTGGAGGGTTTTGACGGTGGAGGGTGGTCCCTTCTTTCCATGACATGCCCACCCGTCTCCAGTAGCCCCCGATCACTTCTTGAGGCGCCAGGCGGTGATGTTCTTCGGTGGGTGAAGGGTGCAGAATCAGGTCAGCCACCCCTTCCCAACCATCCGCCACCTCCACGTCGAAGGCCCTCATGGTGACCAGTTCGTTCATCGACCAGGAGCTGTCGGACTCGATGGTGGGGAAGCGCCGGGAATGGAGCATGGGTAGGGCGTTCACGAAACCGGCGTGGTCGCAAGTGCCCGAAAGGGTGAGTTGGGCCTCGGCCAGCCGACGCCCGCCGGACGTAAGGGTCGCGCCGAATCTCCCGCCTGCCGCCAACCGGGGTCCGGCTCGGCCCACCGTCACCGGGCGGGTCATGTGGATCTCCCCCAATCGTTTCGGGTATCCCTGATGATGGCCGCGCACCAGGGAGAAATCGGTGTCCACCCAGATGTACACGCACCGGGACCAGATGCGATCCTGGTACCGGCACCGCACCACGAAGAAGCACTCCCGGTATTGGGAGCGAACCGGATCAAGCAGCTCCTCGCCGGAGTCTGAGCACGATTGCCATTCCGCCCAGATCAGCGCCACCGCCCCGGGATCCTCGGGGGCGGGTTCCAGGGGCGGGGGAAGCAGTTCTCGGACCTGGTCGGGGTCGGTGCGGTATTCCACGGTCAACATTTCGCCCGAATAGTGCCAGGGTGGGGCGGGTAGGAGGGAGGCTCGCCCGGTGGGGCTGTGGGGGAACCAAAAGCCTGGTGAACTGATTGGGCGACTCCCTGGTGGTGGGCGATTTCGCGCCAAAGCCTACAATTCGAAAGCAGACAGAGTGTGAAGTCTCATCGAGGCGGGTTTGAGATGCGGGTTGACGTTGACATCCTAAGTCCCGAACTCTATGGGCGGGGGGTTCCTCACTCCCGGTTTCGCTATCTGCGCCGCCACGCTCCCGTGAGTCGGCACGACGAGCCCGATGGGAGGGCGGGGTTTTGGGCGGTGGTCCGTTACCGTGATCTGGCTACGGTGTCGAGCGATTGGAGAACCTTCTCTTCGGCGTGGGGTTCCACCTTGGAGGAGATGACTCCTGAGGAGTTGGCGGCCCGCCGTTCGATGATGGACCTCGACCCTCCCGCCCACAGTCGGATCCGCCGACTGCTGTCGCGGGGGTTCACCCCCCGGGTGGTGGCGGCCTACGAGAAGACTTTCCGCCTGATGACCGCCGAGGTGCTGGCCCAGGTCTTGGCGCAGGGGGAGTTCGATCTGGTGGAGGCCGTCTCCAAGAAAATCCCGGTGCTGTGGCTCTGCGAGCACATGGGCATCCCCAGGCACATGTCGGCCCGGTTGATCGAATGGACCGATCGGATGCTGGTGGGCGACTCCGATCCCGAATACTGGGAGGATCGATCGGATCCCCGATGCCGGTTCGCTCCATTCGGCAGTCCGGCGGGTCTGGAGGCTTTTCAGTACGCATCCCAGTTGGCCGCCGAACGCCGGGCCCGTCCGGGTGACGACATGATCAGCCGGGTCCTCCGGGCCGAGCCGGGAGGTGAACCGCTCACCGATGACGAATTCAATAATTTCTTCGCGGTTTTGATGATCGCCGGCCAAGAGGCTTCCCGCCACTCCATCAGTCAAGGGGTGTTGGCGCTCACCGATCACCCCGAGCAGTTGGAAAGGCTGCAGGAGAGGCCCCCCGATCTCATTGACGGGGCGGTGGAGGAGATCATCAGGTGGGCGACCCCCATCTACCACTTCCGTCGCACCGCCACCCGTGATGTGGAGCTGGGCGGGCAGGTCATCCGGGAGGGCGACAAGGTGACTATCTGGTACATCTCCGCCAATTTCGACGAGGAGGTGTTCGTTGACCCCCAGCGGTTTGATATCACTCGACACCCCAACCCGCAGGTCAGTTTCGGGAAGGGCGGGCCTCACTATTGCCTGGGTGCGGCGCTGGGCAGGTTACAGGTGAAAGTGGCAATCGAAGAACTGTTGCCACAGATGTCCCGAATTCGCCTGATCGGGCCGTCCGAGCGTTTGCAATCCAACTTTATTCACGGTATCAAGCGCATGCCGGTCCGGGTGATCAACGTTTGACTTCCGACTGGGGCGCCGAACCGAATCCGGTGTGGAGCACATTAGGTCAAGCCTTCTCAAGGCATCGCTGAATACCGCACCGGCAATGTGGTTTACCCGAGGCCAACTCGGCGGCCCATCTCACCGGAGCTTCAGCGTACTCCGAGAAAGGCCCGTCTTACTTGGGGGTCGTCCAGCAAACGCTGGGCGGGACCCTGATGGGAGTTGCGCCCCATCTCCAAAACATATCCCCGATGGCTGGCCCCCAGGCCTTGGCGAGCATTCTGTTCGATCATCAGCACCGTCAGCCCGATTTCTTGGTTCAGCCGGCGAATCGATTCGAAAACCTGGTGGGTGATGATCGGCGCCAACCCGGCCGATGGTTCATCCATAAGTACCAGACGAGGATTATGCATGAGCGACCGTCCTATCTCGAGCATGCGCTGTTCGCCTCCCGACATGCTCCCCGCCAACTGTCGGGATCTCTCGGCCAGCCGGGGGAACAACTCGTAGACATAGTCCACTCGTTGGCGGATTCGGGCCTTGTCCCTTTCCACAAACATTCCCAGCTCCAGGTTCTCATGGACTGTCATCTGGGGAAAGACGCTGCGGAGTTGCGGCGTCATGGCTATCTGTACGACGCGTAACATGTCCTGGGGCGGCAGGTGAGTGATGTTCTGTCCGTCGCACAGCACCTGCCCGGAGGTGACCGCCGCCAGCCCGTAGATCGCCTTGAACACGGTGGACTTCCCGGCGCCGTTGGGCCCGATCACACACACGATCTCGCCCTCCGCCACCTCCAGATTGATGTTCGAGATGATGTCATGGCCGGGGTCATAGCCTGCGCAAAGGCCGCGCAGCTCCAGGAGAGGGCGATGGCCTGAGCTCATCTTGACGCTCCCGCTTCTGCTCCGAAATAGGCCTCCACAACCGCCTGGTTGCGAATGATCTCTTGGGGAGTGCCCTCCGTCAGCTTGGCTCCCTGGTCCAGAACCACCACCCTCTGGCAGAGGTCCGTCACGAATTGCACGTTGTGCTCGACCAGCAGAAAGGCGACTCCTTCGGTGTTGGCCGCCCGGATGTGATCGGCGATGTCGTTGACCAGGGTGGGGTTGACGCCGGAGGTGGCTTCGTCGAGCAGCACCAGCCGCGGTTTGCTCATCAGCGCCATTCCTATCTCCAGCAGGCGCCGCTGGCCGCCGGAAAGAACGCCGGCTCGCTCGTGGCGGACCGGACCAAGCCGCAGTAATTCCAGGAAGGAATCGACGCGGCGGTCGGTGACCGGGTCGGTCCGGCCCAGTAGACGAGCCAGCCCCAGGCGACCCCACTGAATGCTCAACTCCAGGTTTTCTGTGACGGTGAGTTCTCGGTAGACGCGAATCAGCTGGAAGGTGCGGGCCATTCCCAGGCGGGCCACCTGATGCGGGCGGAGGCGGGTGATGTCCCGGCCGTCGAAAGTGATCTGGCCGGCGTCCACCTCCGACACTCTGCTCAAGCAGTCGAACAGGGTGGTCTTTCCGCTCCCGTTGGGGCCGATGAGCCCCACGATTTCGCCAACCCCCACCTCGATATCCACATTGTCCACTGCGGTCAGTCCTCCGAAACGCTTGGTCAGACCTCGGGCTTGCAGCAGGGGCTTCATTCCTGATCCTCAGTGGGACGGGCGCGGGTGGGGCGACCGATCCAGTTTCTCCACAGTGTGGTTACCGAGATTGCGCGCCGGTCGATCAGTCCCACCAGTCCTTTGGGTAGAAACAGCACGATCACGATCAGCAGAACTCCCTGCACGATCAGGTGATAGTCCAAGAAGTTGGCCCACAGCACCTCTCGCAACCAGTACAACACTGTGGCGCCGACCACCGGTCCGGCCACGGTGCCCAGTCCTCCCAGCATGGCGCCGAGCACCGCATCGACCGTGCGAACTTCGACGAAGGCGATGTCGGGATCGACGAAGGTGTTCTGGAAGGCCCACAGTGCGCCGAATAGTCCGGTGGAAAAGCCCGCCAAGCTGAACACCGTCACCTTGAGGCGGGTGGTGTTGATTCCTCTGGTCTCTGCTCCGATTTCGTCCTCGCGAATCGCCAACAGTGCGGTGCCGAGTCGGGTTCTGCGCAACCACCAGGTGAAGGCCACCAGCCCCACAACCAATGCCAGTTCGACATAGTAGAACAGGGCCCGGTTGAGGTAGGGAGGCAGGGTGAGTCCCACCCCGCCGCCGGTGACACCGGAAACTCGCACGATCTCTCGCATGGCCACGAAGGTTCCCAGCATGGCGATCGAAAAGTAGGGTCCCTTGAGTCTCATGGTGACCCGGCCGATGGCCGCCGCCAACAGCCCCGCCACCAGGGCGCCCAACCCGATGGAGGGAACCGGCGACCAGCCCCATTGCGGCCCGTTGCTTTGCAGCGACATGAGCATGGCGGTGGTATAAGCCCCGATTCCGAACCACACGGCGTGTCCGAAGTCCAGATAGCCGGTGAACCCACCGGTGAGATTCCAGTTCACCGCCACTCCCACACCGGTCAGCATCAACGTGAGAGTGAAGAGGGTGGCGTTGGTAACCGACGGCAGGAGGGGCAACCACGCCAGGAGAACCAGCGCCGTCAGGGCAGCGGCCCAGCCTGCCTGCCGCAGACGACGGCGCCTCACCAGCTGCTCCCCGGGTTGGTCACGAATCCCCTGTCGCAAGGAGCCGGCTGCGCCCGGATGCGGTATTGGGTCATGTGGCGGTGGCGTCCACTGGTCTCAGTCCCTTGAAGATCCCTTGGGGTCGCAATATCAAGGCCCCCACCAGGAACAGGAAGGAGGCCACCACCGCCAGGTTGGTGCCGACCCGGGGAATATAGATTGCCAGCCCGGCCTCCACCACCCCCAGCAGCATCGCTCCCCCCAGGGCGCCCCGCACCGAACCGAGCCCGGCCATGGCGGTGATGGCGAAGGCCTTGAGAGTGAGGGGCGGGCCTTGAAAGGGCTGGATGGCCAGCACCGGGCTGATCAGAGCGCCGGCCAGCCCGGTGATACCGATGCAGATGGCAAACGTCACCGCGTATACGCGGGAGACATTGATCCCCACGATGCCGGCCGCCTCTCGGTTTTGGGCCGCGGCCCGGATGCTTTTGCCAAGCCGGGTGTATTTGAGGATTAAGGTCAAAAGGGCCGCGGTCACCAGGGCCACGATCAGTATCCAGAATCGGGTGACGGGTATCGTGATCCCGCTGGTTATCTCCCAGGCCCCTCCCAGGGCGGTGTCGGTCCGGCGGAAGTCGGCGGAGAAGATCAGTTTCATGACGTTTTGCAATACGATGGAGACGCCGAACATCACCAGGAGCGATGTCAGGTGGGAGCGGTTGATCACCCGGTTGACAATCAGGCGCTGTGTCCCAAAGCCCAGGACCAGCATGATTGCGAAGACCACCGGCGCCGACACAAAAGGATCGAGGTTCCATATCTCGCCGGCCAGCCAGGCCAGATAGGCGCCGATCATCACGAATTCGCCATGGGCGAAGTTGATCACGCCCATCACGCCCCAGATGATGGAGAAGCCCAGCACCAAGATGGAGTACATGCCGCCCAACGCGATTCCGTTGATCAAAGCCTGGGCCAGCCGGGCCGGGGCGAAGGAACCGGCGGTGCGGTCAGATGAGACCTCAGCGGGCAGAATGAGTTCGGCCTCGGCCGCAGCCTGGGGGGCCACCACCCGGATTCGGCCGTCCTGCACCTGGATGGCGCCCATTGCCCGGGCGGTGTTCACCCCCCGCTCATCAAACGCGATCGGGCCAAAGAAGGTGTCGGCCCGCAGGGAGTAGAGGGCCTCTCGCACGGTGGCGGTGTCGAGGGTGTTGGCCGCTTCGACAGCCAATTGCAAGGCAAGAGCGGCGGCGGTGGTGCTGGCTGCCTGATACACAGGCGGCTCACCCCACAGTTTCTCGTAGTACGCGGCATAATCGGAAGCTGTTCCGAAATAAGGGCCTTCATAGGCCATCCCGGGCTCCCACTGGGTGGGGCCCAGCACTCCGTTCACATCCTCGCCCAACTCCGCCACCAGCCGGGGGTTGGAAGGCCCCACGGTGATCAGCATGCCGTCAGGAGCGAAACCCAGTTCCTTGGCCGCATTGATGAACAGCACCGCATCGTTGTAGTGGCCTCCCCCCACGAAGATGTCAGGCTCCAGATCCCGGAATTTGGTCATAATGGCCGAGACGTCCTGGATGTCCTTGGGATAAGTCTCGGTCGCCAGCACCGCTATGCCGTTGTTCTCAAGGTGCCGGATGGCGCCTTCGGCCACCGAGGTGGGAAATGAAGTGTCCTCGTAGGCGATCACCGCGCTCCGGGCGCCGTGAGCTGCCAATAATTCGATACCCGACTTGGTGTAGTCACTGGCGATGGTGGACACCAGGAACAAGTTGCGGAAACCCCGTTCGAACATGGTGTCCGAAGTGCCGGTCCCTTCCACCATGATCACGTTGTTGGCCTCGGCGATGGCGCTGGCGCCGGTGGTGAGGCCGCTGGAATAGGGTCCCAGCAGAAAGTCGACCCGGTCTTGGTCGATGAGCTTTTGCACCAGGTTGGCTGCGGTGTCGGCGTCGGACTCATCGTCGTAATAGATGATCTCCGCCGCGAAGCGACGTCCGTTGATCTTGATCCCGCCGTACTCCTCGTTCACCCACTTCACCCAGGTGTCGTATCCCCGCCGGGCATCACTCCCCTCCACCGCGTATTTGCCGGTCTCGCTCAGCGCCGCGCCGATCCGCACCGTGCCGGCGAACCCATCGCCGGTGTCGGCGACGGGGGAGCCCCTCTCGTCAACTGCGCTACAGCCGCTCAGCATCAGTAGGGCAAGTATGACCCCGGCGAGGGTGACAAATCGACGCACATTTGAGCAGTTCGGGGGTGCTGTCAGGGGAAGGCCTTTGAGTCTGGACAACCCATTTTAATGGAGGCTCCGGATTGGGGGAGGGAGGCGTGTGGATAACCTGGCCCGCCAGCCCAGAATTCAGCCCTATCGGGCCCACCCCCACCACCGCCATGCCGGGTTGGAACGGGGCGGGAGCAAGCTGACGCCCACCTCCGGCGCCCCGTTTGGAGAAGCCGTTTCCGGCATTGAAGACGGCTTGGATCCGGTGGAACCCGTCCGGATGCAAAGTGCCGTCTGTATTGATCCCATCCTCGGGTGGAACCCTGCCCCAGGACGGTGCTTATCGATACCAAACAATATGCGATGGGTGTGTGACAAAGTTCAGTCATCCCCCCGACGAACCGCCCGGCGAGGCCAATCCCCGGTGTCACATGCGGAACACGCCGAAGGAGTCGGTTCCCTGCACCGGGCCGGAATGGACCGCCGAGAGGGCGATTCCCAGCACGGTTCGGGTGTCGCGGGGATCAATCAAACCGTCGTCCCAGATGCGGGAGGTGGCGAAATAGGCCAGTTCCTCGGCCGAGATCTGATTCTCTATCTTGGCTCTGATGGCGGCGTCCAGCTTGTCGTCGTAAGGCTCTCCCCGGCTTTCGGCGGCGGCCCGCCGGATGATGGACATCACTCCCGCCAGTTGCTTGGGTCCCATTACCGCGATCTTGTGGTTGGGCCACCCGAACAGAAAACGAGGGTGGTAGGCCCGTCCCGACATGCCATAGTTGCCCGCCCCATAGGAGACTCCCGCCAGAAGGGAGAGGTGGGGGACGGTGGAGTTGGCCACCGCATTGATCATTTTGGCGCCGTCCTTGATGATCCCCCGCTGCTCGTAGTCGCGGCCCACCATGTAGCCGGTGGTGTTGTGAATGAAGAGGATGGGTAGGTCGTAGCGGTTGCACAGCATGATGAACTCGGTGGCCTTATGAGCCTCCTCGGAGAAGATCACGCCCTGCTGATTGGCGATCACCCCCAGCGAGAAACCATGCACCGATCCCCATCCGGTGACGATCGAAGGGCCGTACAACGCCTTGTACTCGTCGAACATGGACCCGTCCAACACCCTGGCAAGCAGCTCCCGCATGTCGAAGGGAATCCGCAGATCCTCGGGGATAAGACCCAGTAGATCTTCGGGGTCGTGTTCGGGTTCGGTGGCGGCCCGGGTGGGCCCGTAGCCTCTTTTGCGCCAATTGAGATGGGTTACGATCTCCCGGCCGATCCGCAGCGCGTCCAGCTCGTCCACCGCAAAGTAGTCGGCCAAACCCGACACCCGGGCGTGCATCTCCGCCCCGCCTAGCTCTTCGTCGGTGGATTCCTCCCCGGTGGCCATTTTCACCAGAGGCGGTCCGCCCAAAAACACCTTGGCGCGTTCCTTCACCATCACCGCGTAGTCGGCCATTCCCGGCAGATAGGCCCCACCGGCGGTCGAATTGCCGAACACCAGGGCGATGGTGGGGATGCCCATCTGGGAGAGTTGAGTCAGGTTGCGGAAGGTGGCCCCGGCATTAACGAAGACCTCGGCCTGCTCGGGAAGCACCGCTCCGCCCGACTCCACCAGGTTGATGAGCGGCATTCGGTTGGCCCGGGCGATCTCCTGGGCGCGCATGCCTTTCTCCGATCCGATCCGGTGCATGGATCCCGCCTGGCTGGTGGGGTCGTTGGCCGAGATCACACACTCCACGCCTTTCACCACGCCAATCCCGGTCACCAGGTTGCCGCCCAGGTTCTTGTCGGTGCCCCAGCAGGCCAGGGTGGAGAGCTCCAGGAAGGGAGAGTCCCGATCCACCAGGAGTTCGATGCGCTGGCGGGCCAGAAGTTTCCCCCGAGCCAGGTGGCGCTTCACATATTTTGGCCCTCCGCCTTCCCGGGCCTTGGCCATAAGCTGTTCGAACTCCGAAAGGGTGGCCAGCATGGCTTGGCGGTTGGTGTGAAACTGCGGGGAGGTCCGATCAACGTTGGTGGGCAGAACCGGCATGGACGCTTGGAAGGCTACCTTCTCATCCCGCCTTATCCTCTGGGGAAGTGAGTTACCGGCACATCCAGATCGAGACCCAGGGCCATGTCGGCTGGTTGTGGCTGAATCGCCCGGACAAGATGAATGCCTTCTCCCCCGACCTTTGGGAGGACCTGCCCCGGGCGGTCGAGGAGTTGGTGGCCGATACCGAGGTTCGGGTGTTGGTGGTGGCAGGCCGGGGAGGGGCATTTACCGTGGGAATCGACTTGAACATGCTGGGCGAGCTGGCGCCTGCCACCGGTTCACCGGCGGCGGTCAATCGAGCCCTGTTCCTGCGCCTGAAGGAACTGCAGAGGACTTTCACCGCGTTGGAGGTCTGTCCGGTTCCGGTGATCGCCGCGGTGCACGGGTGGTGCATAGGGGCCGGCATGGATCTCATCACCGCCTGCGATATCCGGCTGGCCGCCGCCGATGCGGTGTTCTCGGTGCGGGAGACCCGCATGGCGATGGTGGCCGACATGGGGACTCTGGAGCGCCTCCCCAAAGTGATCTCCGCCGGTCACCTGGCAGAATTGGTCTACACCGGAAAGGACATCGGAGCGACCCGCGCCGAGCAGATGGGACTGGTGAACCAGGTCTATCCCGACCGCCAATCCCTGTTGACGGGCGCTCGGGAGTGGGCCGAGCAGATCTCTGCCAACTCTCCCTGGGCGGTGCAGGGCGCCAAGGCGGTGCTTTCGGCCGAGCAGGGAAGGTCAGTGAGCGAGGCGCTGGACTATGTGGCCCTGTGGAACACCGCTTTCCTGCAGTCCGACGACCTCGGCGAGGCGTTAGCCGCCTTTGGGGAACGACGGCCACCTCGATTCACCGGCGCCTGATCTGACAGCATGCCGAAAGAGACGGGGAATGGGATTGCCCCCACACCTTGACCGGGAGCCGTAATAGCGTCAACCGGGCCTTTTCGGCACACATTCTAAGTTCCGGGCTCCCAGTGGTGGACCGAGGGGGGATTGCGGAATCCCAACTCCGAACACAACGTTCGGTATTCGGTGCGGTGAACGCCCTTCCAAGCGATGTCCTCCAGGTTTTCGGAGATGGGAGCATCCCGGCGGAGGGTGGTGAGTTCCCGAAAAAGCAGGGCTTCCTCTGCCCGCTCGTTCAGATTGTGGGACAAACGGGCCGCTCCCCGTACCCGCACCTCCCAGGTGGTGGGGTCGGCCGGGATGAACTCCAGGCGCCGGTAGTGTCCCAACACGGTCGATGAGGATTTGGCGCCCCAGGCCGGAATGCCGGGGATCCCATCGGCGGAGTCTCCCACCAGGGCCAGATAATCGGGGATGGACTCCGGCGCCACGCCGAATTTGGCCCATACCCCGTCGGCGTCGAGCATCCGGTTTTGGCGGCGGTCGAAGGTGACCACCCGGCGACCGGAGACGCATTGCGCCAGGTCCTTGTCGGGGCTCACCAAAATCACCCGTTCCACCTGGGAAGAGAACCGATGGGCGCCGGTGGCCATGGCGTCATCCGCCTCGAAGTCGATCATCCCCCACACGGGGACTCCCAGGGTGCGGAAAGCCCGCTCCGCCAATCCAAACTGCGCCATGAGATCGTCGGGAGTCCCCTCCCCGGTCTTGTATCCGTGGTAGAGGTCGTTGCGAAAACTCTCGATGACGGTATCGGTGGCCGCTGCGATGTGGGTCACATCGGGATTTCGCAAAAGAGCCAGAGTGGTGTTCAACAGCCCGTAGACCGCTCCCACCTCCCGGCCGTCGGGCGTTTGGCGGGAAGGAAACCCAAAGTATGCGCGGAACAATTCATAGGTACCATCTAGCAAATGAACGAACATCTGGAAAATGGTATGAGCCAATCACCGAAAGGGCAAGACGCCGCCGCCGAAGACTCTGCCGGAGAAGACCGCGCCGATGAGGCCAAGGGGCCAAGTTGGCGGGGGACCGCCGAAGAGTTCGACTTTCTGCGCCGGAGTTTTCGCTCCAGCTACAAAGAAGGCGCGGCCGAGGCGCCCACCCGGGAAGAAGTGGCGGCGGCTCTCCGCACTCTGGCCGGTGTGATTTCACAAATGATGGCGGGGGCGGGGAACACGCTCAAGGATCCGGCGGTCAAACAACAGGTCCAAAAGACCACCCGGTCGGTGATCTTCGCGCTGGCCGGAGTCTTTTCTGACTGGGTGTCGGTGGTGCGCAGCCGGGTGGAGAAGCGAGCCCGAGGCCGGCGGGACTCGGTCAACCAGGAGGAAGCGCAGGAGACGGCCGCGTCCGAGGATGACTCACTCTCCGATCAAGCCCAACAAGATTCCTGATACCCAGGGGGGATTCCAACCGTGGGGGTGATGACAGTCGAGCAGTTGGCGGGACGATTGTCGGATCCGCTGACCGTGATATGTGATGTCCGGTGGTATCTGGCCGATCCCCGACAAGGCAAGATCGAATATCAGTCCTCCCATCTGCCCGGTGCCCGTTTTGTTGATCTGGATACTCAACTAAGCGCAGCTCAGGGCCCCGGTCGTCATCCTCTGCCCACGGTGGCGGCCTTTGTTCACACCTTGGGGCAGCTGGGCATCGGACCCGATCACACGGTGGTGGCCTACGATTCATCGGGAGGTGCGATCGCCGCTCGATTGTGGTGGATGCTGGATTCCATCGGTCATCGTTCTGTTTTCGTCCTCAACGGGGGGTTTGCGGCCTGGGAAAAGGCCGGGCTTCCGCTCACATCGGAGGGTCCTCCCTGTAGCCAGGTCGAATATCCCCTTCCGGCTGCCGGCTGGAAGGGGGTGGTGGATGGTGAACAGGTGCAATCTCTATTGGGCGAGAGGGTGATTCTTGATTCCCGCTCTGAGGACCGCTACCGGGGAGAGAACGAGACCATCGATCCCCGGGCCGGGCACATTCCCACCGCCCGCAGCGCCTTTTTCGGGAAGAATCTCACAACTGCCGGAGAGTTCCTCCCGCCCGACTCGCTGCGGCGGAGGTTTCGGGAATTGGGAGTGACAGACGAGGATCCGCCGATCGCCTACTGCGGAAGTGGGGTAACCGCCTGCCACAACCTTCTGGCCTTGCGAATGGCCGGTTTGCCGGGAGTGCTCTATGAAGGGTCTTGGAGTGACTGGTCCGCTCAGCCGGCGCGGCGGGTGGTGACCGGGGCCGATCCGGGAGGAGTCGGTGCCTGGGAGCATGCTGAAAAAGGTGGGGATGGGTAGGCACACCCCTCGAACCGGAGGTTCGGTGGCCGCGTTTGGCTCCCGCCGCACCTTTTCCAGCGCACTCCCAACCCTGGCGGCCCGCAACTGCGGCGGGTGGAGAGACAATTCCAAATTCTCTGCGACAGCTAATTTGAGGGCGGGGGTATTCTGAGGGTATGCGTTTATCACCTCGGGTTCGCCATGCAATAGCCGGAGCTCTGGCGGCATCCTCGGCCTTGGCGGTGGGGGAGTTGATCGCCGGATTGTCATCGGTTTCGGTTTCTCTGACCGAGGCAGTGGGTGGTTTGGCTATCGACTATGTGCCTCCGCCCATCAAAGACTTTGCCATTGCGGTGTTCGGGATCTATGACAAGCTGGCCCTGATCATCGGAATGGTGGTGGTGACGGTGGTGCTGGGGGCCCTGGTCGGGGTCTGGGCTGCCCGTCGGTGGGCTGTCGCCTATTGGGTGTTCGGGATGTTCGGTCTGCTGGGAGCCTTCTCCCTCAGCCGGGAGCCTGCAGTGGGATGGGTGACGGCCCTGGTCAGCGCCGCGCTCGCAGCCGGGGCAGCTTTGGTCGTCTTGCGAATTCTCTATCGTTTGATCGGCGATCCGTCGCTTGCCGAAGAGGCGCCCACATCCGGTTTGGATGGTGATCAACCGCCGACATCCGACCAAGGCCGATCGGAGGCCATGCCCGACGACGTGACCCGGCGGAGATTTCTGGCCGGAGCGGGAGCGGTGCTCGGATTGGGAGTAGCGATGGCGGCCGGTGGGCGTCTGCTGCTCGAGCGCACCAAGCGGACTCTGGCGGGCCGAGAGACGGTGGTGTTGCCACAGGCCACCCAAACGACGGCTACCACCAGCCCGCCCACCACCGCAGCCCCCCCGACCACCGGCGCCACGACCACCGGTGCCGAGACGCCCACCACTACATCGGCGGCGGAGACCACCACAACCACCACCGGACCGGTGGTGGAAGGCGCCGGGCCGCTGCCGGCCGGTCACTCATTGGACGTACCCGAGATCAGCCCGATCATCACCCCCAACGAAGATTTCTACCTGATCGACACCGCGCTCAGCCCGCCTCAAGTGAATCTGGAGGAGTGGAAGCTGCAGGTGACCGGTTTGGTGGAAAACCCCTACGAAATCACCTTCGACGAGTTGCTCACCCGGCCTTTGGTGGAGCGCTATGTAACCCTGTCGTGTGTCTCCAACTCGGTGGGCGGCTCACTGGTTGGCCATGCCAAATGGCTGGGGGTGCCGCTTGGTTTGATTCTGGACGAAGCGGGCCTGCTACCCGAGGCTGAGCAGATCGTCGGTCGCTCGGTGGATGGTTTCACAGTGGGGTTTCCGTCCACCATCCCCTACGACGGGCGTGACGCTCTGGTGGCGGTGGGCATGAATGACGAGCCCCTCCCCATCGAACACGGGTTTCCGGTGCGTTTGGTGGTGGCCGGGTTATACGGCTATGTGTCGGCCACCAAGTGGCTGTCGGAGTTGGAGTTGACCACCTGGGACGGGTTCGATGCCTACTGGGTGCCTCGAGGATGGGCCAAGGAGGCGCCGGTCAAGACCCAGTCTCGGATCGACACTCCCCGCGATGGCCGGATCGCGCCGGGACCCCGGGCCATCGCCGGAGTGGCCTGGGCGCCCCACCGAGGGGTTGACAAGGTGGAGGTAAAAATCGGCAACGGGCCGTGGGTCGATGCGGAATTGTCCACTGAGATCTCCGACAACTCATGGCGGCAGTGGAAAGTGGACTGGGATCCCCAGCCGGGCCGGTACAAACTGCAGGTGCGGGCCACCGATGGCGAGGGGATAACTCAAACCGATCTCCGCCTCCCGCCGGCTCCCGACGGGGCCACCGGTTGGCACACCATCGATGTGACCGTAACGTCTTAGGAGCTCAATAGTTCTGGTCGGAGGGTAGCTCGGATGGATACCGGTTGGCTGTCCCGAGGGCAGGATGGCGAGGCGCGTTGTTGGTGGGGAAACGAACCTTCCGATTACCGCCGCTATCACGACTCGGAATGGGGCTTTGGGGTGGTGGACGACCACCGGTTGTTCGAGAAGATCTGCCTGGAGGGTTTTCAAGCCGGTCTCTCCTGGCTGACGGTGTTGCGCAAGCGAGAGAACTTCCGGGAGGCCTTTGCCGGGTTTGATTTCGACTTGGTGGCGGAGTGGGGCGAAGACGAAGTGGAACGGTTGGCGGGCAACGCCGGGATCATCCGCCATCGGGGAAAGATCCGCTCGGTGGTCAACAACGCGGCCCGGGCGCGGGAGATGGTTTCCTCTGACGGGTCGCTGGCGGCGTATTTCTGGGAGTGGGCGGAGTTCGATGCGGCGCCCCGGCAGGCTGCACCTCCCGCTGCCACCGAGGTTTCTGAAAGTCTGGCCAAAGACCTTCGGCGGCGAGGATGGACATTTATCGGGCCCACCACCTGCTATGCCTTTATGCAAGCTATGGGTTTGGTGAACGATCATCTGGTCGGTTGCTGGGTGCGGGAGAAGGCGGAGGGGGGTCGGCGCCGGGCCCGGGAGCAAGTATCGAGACGGGATTGAGCAGGGTGATGCTCTTTCAACTTGGGAGGCGCGGTGCGGCCCGGGAATTGGGGTGGGGTCCTCGGAGCCACCCAGCTGTATTCTGTTGGGGGTATGGCTTTGCCGGCTGTTACCGAAATCCCTTCTCGATGGGATTTCGACCCATGGCCATCGCCCGGCGAGGTCTTGGCGGCGGCTCAGACGGTGGCCGGGGTGGCCAGGGAGGTGTACGGAGGTCAGTTGGAAGAGGTGTGGATGTTCGGGTCGAGGGCGAGGGGTGACTGGCGGACTGATTCAGATCTGGACCTCTTGATCGTGCTTTCGGGAGAAGGAAGAACGCCCGGGGGGGAGTGGAGGTTTCTGCCCGAGTTGCGTGATGAATTGACCAGGCGGTTCGAGTACATCACCCAAAGCATGGTCTCGCTGCGGGGAAGCACCCCGGAGCAGATGCACTCTTGGGATACGACTTTCTATCGAAGCGTTCGCCGCGACGCCATCAGGATTCTGTGACCACCGACGACGAAGTTGTCGTTCATCTGGCGACTGCCCACAAGCGTCTGAATGATGCTCGGGATGTGTTGGCTATCGGCAAGTTGGAAGCCGCCATCTCGTTGTCCTACTACGCGGCCTTTCACGCGGCCAAGAGCATTCTTGTCTACTTGAGAGAGGAGACCAGGACTTACCACGGCACCAGCTCCCGGTTTCACTTTCGGGTGGTGCACAGTTCTGACTTTCCCGCCGAGGTGGCCGGCTTCTTGGAGCAGCTGCGGCAGAGAAGAGAAGACGCCGACTATGAGGTCAACTTTTCGTGGAATAATGCGACAGCCACGGAGGCGATAAGTAAGGCGGAGAGGTTTGTGGTCGAATCCGATGCCTGGTTCAACCGGCACCGGTTCTCAGGCTGACCGAGGGCTCTTAGAAATCGCCCCGTTGCCCTCGGATGAAGGTGGCGGTCATCAGATCGAGATGGCCGCCCCCGCCGTTCTCGAACAGGGTGATCTCATCGAGGTGGCGGCGGCCGGGATGGTCTCCCCGGCAGAGTTGGAACAGGTCGGCTTCGATGTCGTCTTCGGTGATCAAACCTGATTGCAGCGGGATGACCAGATCCCCGCACTCGTGGACCGCGGCATCCCGGGAGTCCACGAAGATGGTTGCTCGCCGAATCACCTCGTCATCGATTTCCCGGCAGTGAGGGAGAAAGGCTCCCACCAAATCCAGATGGGTACCCGGGCTGAGCAGGTCTCCCAAAATCAACGGTTCGGGCGCCATGGTGGCAGTGGAGATGATGTCAGCCCCGGGGATGGCCTGCCGAAGATCGTCGGCCACTTCAGCTCCCAGCTCGGCAGCCAGCCGTTCGGCCTTTGATCGGGTGCGGTTCCAGATCAGTACCCGGGCAATGGAAGGACGGACTTGTCGGTGAGCGGTGATCAGGTGAGGCGCCAGCCCTCCCGCTCCCACCATCAGAAGCGTCCGGCTGTCGGGCCGCGACAATAGGCGAGAGCCCAGCGCCGAATCCGCCGAAGTTTTGCGATAGGTGAGCTCGGTGCCGTCCATGATGGCCACCGGCCTCCCGTCGGTTCCGTCAAACATCACGTAAACCGCCTGTACCGAAGGCCGGCGCCCCCGGGCCGGGTTCTCGGGGAAGACGGTCACCAACTTCACCCCCAAAGACTCTCCCGGTTGCCAGGCCGGAAGCCCCAGGAAAACCTCTTGAGCTTCGGGCGGGGAGTAGACCACCCGCCGGACATGGGCCGGAGGATCAAGGTGGCAGCGATAAAGATGTTCGGCCAACTGTCCGTGGGGCGCACACCTGGCCACTTCGGATTGGTCCAAGAAAGGAACCACGCCGGGGAGTCTAACCTGGGGGTCATACCAATTGCCGACCTGAGGAAGCGTGCCTCATGATTCTGCAGAGACCTTCTTTCACCATGGGGATCGAGGAGGAATACATGCTGGTGGATCCGGCGACCCGAGATTTGGTCTCCGATCCCGACCCGGCCATGTTCGAAAAATGCAAGGAACTGTTGGGAGACCAGGTCACTCATGAGTTGCTGCGTTCCCAAATCGAGGTGAGCACCCGACCCTATTCCTCCCTAACTGCTTTGGGCGCCGATCTCGCCCGATTACGGTCGGCGGTTATCACCACCGCCCGGGACCACGGGATGGAGGTGATCGCCTCCTCCACCCACCCCTTTGCCCAATGGTGGAAGCAACAGGTGGTGCCCGACGAACGGTATCTGATGCTGGCCGGAGATATGCAGGCCGTGGTCCGTCGGACGGTCACCGGGGGAATGCATGTCCATGTTGGCATCGAAGATCCGGAGATGCGGATTGATCTGATGGGGCAGATCACCTATTTTTTGGCCCACCTATTGGCCCTGAGCACCTCCTCGCCCTTTTGGGACGGAAGCGACACCGGCCTCAAGAGCTATCGCCTCAATGTCTTCCGGAGCCTCCCCCGCACCGGCCTTCCCGAGGTGTTCGAGAGCTGGAGCGCCTATCAGCGGCACATCGATGTGCTGGTGGGCGTGGGCGTGATCGAAGACGCTTCCAAGGTGTGGTGGGATGTGCGTCCCAGCGCCCGGTACCCCACTCTGGAGATGCGCATAACCGATGTGTGCACCAAGATCGAAGACGCCCTGGCCATCGCGGCGGTCTATGTGTGTCTGCTCAGCATGCTGTTTCGCCTGCGAACCGCCAACCAGCGTTGGCGAACCTACGCCACCTTTTTGCTGGACGAAAACGTCTGGCGAGCTCAGCGATACGGCTCCACCGGGTCTCTATTGGATTTCGGCCAAAGGCGTTTGGTGCCGTTCTCCGAATTGGTGGAAGAGATGATCGATCTGTTGATGCCCGAAGCCGAGGAGATAGGGTGCGTTAGCCAACTGCAGCATGTTCGACAGATAGTCATGAACGGCACTTCCGCCGAACTCCAGTTGCGGACCTACCAGCGGGCTCGTAATGCCGGGGCCAATCGGAGGGAGGCGTTGATGGAGGTGGTGGACATGCTGGCCAATCACACCGCGGCCAATTTGGGTTAGGGTGTCCTTGTTATCGGCGAAACCGGATAAGGTTGGGGACAAGGCCAAAGCAGAGAGGATTCAATGAGCAACTTTCCGATCAGAATCGGGTTGCAACTGCAGCCCCAGCACGCCGACTACTCCGCCATCCGAGAGGCGGCCCGGAGAGCCGAGGAGATCGGAGCGGATGCGGTGTTCAACTGGGATCACTTCTTCCCGCTCTACGGGGACGCCCGCGGCAAGCATTACGAGTGCTGGACCATGCTGGGAGCTTGGGCAGAGTCCACCAGCCGGGTGGAGATCGGCGCACTGGTTACCTGCAACTCCTATCGCAACCCGGATCTGCTGGCGGATATGGCTCGGACGGTGGATCACATTTCCGATGCCCGTCTGATCCTGGGCATCGGGTCGGGATGGTTTCGCTGGGACTATGACTCCTACGGGTACCCGTTCGGGACGGCCGGGAGCCGCTTGGACGATCTGGCGGAGGCTCTGCCTCGCATCGAGGCTCGGTGGGAGAAGCTCAACCCTCCGCCGCTTCGCAAGATCCCGATCCTGATCGGGGGCATGGGAGAGAAAAAGACCCTCCGCCTGGTGGCTCGTCACGGCGACATCTGGCATGGGTTCGGCCCCCCGGATACCATGGTGCACAAGAACTCGGTTATCGACCGGTGGTGTGAGGTGGAGGGCCGCGATCCGGCCACCATCGAACGGTCATGCAACGTGGAGGAAGCGCCGGTCTCGATGGGAGACGACTATGTGGCCGCCGGTGTTACGTTCCTCTTGGCCAGTACCGTCGGCCCCGACTACGACCTCTCCGGGTTGGAGAAATGGGTGGCCTGGCGCGATTCAAGGGGCTGAGGATGTCGGCTTCTTCAGGTAACCACCCCAGGACTTTGAATAACCCCTGACTCGGTGGTATTTGCTTTTCGGCTTACTGGGTATCGCCCGGCTTGAGATAGAAAGAAGGGGGCCCGACCGGGCCCCCTTCTCCAGTATCTGGTTCTCGTTCCCCGGTTACGGTAGGCCGATGCTGGGGTCGATGAATTCGTTGGTGACGATGTCGGTGGCGGTTACGTTGGGATCCCAGGTGTCGAGTCCTTGGGGTCCGTAGATCTCCGCCAGGAGGCCGATCACTTCGTTGACTCGGTTCATGTCGAAGTCGCCGATGGTGTCGTTGGGTCCGTTACCGATCAGTCCCAGGTCAAGTTGTGCGTCGTGGGAGTACTGCGCCACTCCGGGGCTGTACTGCCAGAAGCTGTCCAACGCGGCCACGATCTCCACGATCTGAGCGTTGGTGGCAGCCGGGTCAGCCGCGTAGTCCACTTGGGCCTGCTGCACCATGGGCACGAACAGTTCCCAACACTCCCGATGTTCCTCGACGATGTCGGGTTTGGTGGCCAACAGCTGCGGGTACATCTCCAGGCCTGAGTCGTGGATCAGCATGAAGTCGACCGGTTTGCCCCAGTCCTCGAACTCGTTCTGATACTGATACGGCTCAGCCGAAGCGAAGCCCTGCTGGACCAGGTTCCCCTCGGCGATGAACCGAGCGGGGGACCCGTCATAGGAGGCGTCGATCTGGTCTTCTGAGACCCAGCCCTTGCCCAACAGGTAGTCGATGTAGGTAGCTCCTTCGAAGTACAGGAGCGTGGCGCCGGAAGCGCCGATGTCAGCGAAGCTGTCCAACGAGTACACCGCCGGGTCCCACATCACGATCTGGGGGTTCTTGTCACGGGGAGCGACAATCCCGATGGTGGGTTGGGAGGCCGACAGTCTCACCTGTTCATCGGTGTTGGTGTAGGCCAGATGAATCGACGGATCCTGATAGAGCAAAGAAATGTCGTTCTGGAAGCCGATGTACGGACCACCGGCCCGGACTTCCAGCATCACACCGGTATCACCGATCTCGTTGGTGTAAGTCCCATTGGTGGAATCAATGTCACCACCGGGACCGGCCAAGTGATACAACTCCGAATGCTCAGCCTCGGGGAACCAGTCAGTCTGCACCACAATCGTCGACGGACAAACATCCGCCAACGCCGCCATGGGCATGTCGTCCATATCCATCGACGGTAGGCCGATGCTGGGGTCGATGAATTCGTTGGTGACGATGTCGGTGGCGGTTACGTTGGGATCCCAGGTGTCGAGTCCTTGGGGTCCGTAGATCTCCGCCAGGAGGCCGATCACTTCGTTGACTCGGTTCATGTCGAAGTCGCCGATGGTGTCGTTGGGTCCGTTACCGATCAGTCCCAGGTCAAGTTGTGCGTCGTGGGAGTACTGCGCCACTCCGGGGCTGTACTGCCAGAAGCTGTCCAACGCGGCCACGATCTCCACGATCTGAGCGTTGGTGGCAGCCGGGTCAGCCGCGTAGTCCACTTGGGCCTGCTGCACCATGGGCACGAACAGTTCCCAACACTCCCGATGTTCCTCGACGATGTCGGGTTTGGTGGCCAACAGCTGCGGGTACATCTCCAGGCCTGAGTCGTGGATCAGCATGAAGTCGACCGGTTTGCCCCAGTCCTCGAACTCGTTCTGATACTGATACGGCTCAGCCGAAGCGAAGCCCTGCTGGACCAGGTTCCCCTCGGCGATGAACCGAGCGGGGGACCCGTCATAGGAGGCGTCGATCTGGTCTTCTGAGACCCAGCCCTTGCCCAACAGGTAGTCGATGTAGGTAGCTCCTTCGAAGTACAGGAGCGTGGCGCCGGAAGCGCCGATGTCAGCGAAGCTGTCCAACGAGTACACCGCCGGGTCCCACATCACGATCTGGGGGTTCTTGTCACGGGGAGCGACAATCCCGATGGTGGGTTGGGAGGCCGACAGTCTCACCTGTTCATCGGTGTTGGTGTAGGCCAGATGAATCGACGGATCCTGATAGAGCAAAGAAATGTCGTTCTGGAAGCCGATGTACGGACCACCGGCCCGGACTTCCAGCATCACACCGGTATCACCGATCTCGTTGGTGTAAGTCCCATTGGTGGAATCAATGTCACCACCGGGACCGGCCAAGTGATACAACTCCGAATGCTCAGCCTCGGGGAACCAGTCAGTCTGCACCACAATCGTCGACGGACAAACATCCGCCAACGCCGCCATGGGCATGGCAGGCTCGGCGGCGGTGGTCTCGGTGGGCGCCGCCGTGGTCTGTGTGGGTGCGGCGGTGGTAGCGGTGGGCGCCGCCGTGGTCTCGGCAACATCGTCGTCGCCGTCACCGCAGGCTGCCACTATCAATGCCAGGACAGCCAGAGCCGCGAGCCACCTCGGTACCTTTCGGGTGGGTTTCATAAAAGTGCTCCTTTCATTGAGCCGGATATCGGCTTGAGTTTTTTCAGGTGGGGTGGTCGGGTGGTCGGTTGCATCAGGTGGTCTCGTGCCATTTGCCCACGGCCAGCCTGCCCAACAGCCCGAATCCCCAAAAGACTAGGATCCCCAACAGCGACGAGAACACCAGGGCGGTGAACAGCTGCTCGGTGAGGAGTCTCGCCCGATACAGATCGAGCAGTCTCCCAAGCCCGGGGATGCCCTTGCGGAAGAAGAACTCGCCCACGATGGCGCCGATCACCGACAAACCGGCCGAGATGCGAAAACCGGTGAAAATGGCGGGAAGGGCGTTGGGGAACTGCAGCTTTACCAGGCGGGTCCAGCGGCTGGCTTTGTGCAGGGTGAAGAGATCGTGGAAGGAGGGAGGGACCGATTGGAGGCCGAACAGCGTGTTGGTGATGATCGGGAAGATGGAAATGATCACGCACACCACCACCCGGCTGGTGAACCCGAATCCCAGCCACAGTCCCACCAGGGGAACGATGGCCAGAATCGGCACGGTCTGGATCACCACCGCGTAGGGATAGAAGGAAGTCTCAATCCATTTGGCCTGGCTCATCATGATGGCTGAGGTCATCCCCAGCACGATGGCGATCACCAGGCCGGACATGGAGACAGCCACCGTCCAGAGCAACCCCTCCAGCACGTCAAGAAGGTTGTTCTGGTTCAGGAACCCGACCTCCACCACCGCGTTGGGGGCCGGGAGCAGGAACTGGCGATCGGGATCGAGGATCACCAGGCTGATGAAAAACCACACTCCCAGCACTGCCATCAAAACCACGATGGGGGCGGCCAGCCGGTAGAGCGAAGAACGGAGACGGGAGGGGGCGTGTGGCGCGGAGGTCATCTACTCATCCCTCAGGACTTCGGAGACTTCGCCAGTCAACTCCGCGAAGACCGGATCAAAGCGCAGATCCAGATGGCGGGGGTAGGAGAAAGGGACCTGGAACGATTGAAGGATGCGGCCCGGGCGAGAGGACATCACCAGCACCTCGGTGGAGAGAAACACCGCCTCATAAAGGTTGTGGGTGATGAACACCGCGCCAAACCCCGCATGGGCGAAGATTCGCAGCAACTCGGTGTTGAGGTATTCGCGGGTGATTTCGTCCAGGGCGCCGAAAGGTTCGTCAAAGAAGAACAGCGGCGGGTCCAAAGTGAGGGAGCGCGCCAGTGAAACCCGCATTTTCATCCCACCTGACAGGGCGGTGGGATAATGCTCATTGAATCCGCCCAAACCCACCAGTTCAATGGCGTCCTCGGCTCGCCGGCGGCGTTCGCTGCGGTCGAATCCCCGCAGTTCGCAGAACAGCTCCACGTTCTTTTGCACCGTTCTCCACGGCAACAGGGTGGCATCCTGGAACACATACCCCAGGGTCTCTTCGGATCGGTGCACTTCTCCGGAAGTCACCGACAGAAGATCTGACCCCATTCTCAACAAGGTGGACTTTCCGCACCCCGAGGGGCCCACCACGGTCACGAACTGTCCCGGCTTCACCGAAAAGGAGACATCGTCCACCGCGTGGGTTCCGTCGGGAAAGATCTTGCTCACCTGATCGAAGGAGATCAGGGTGGAGTCGGAGGGATTATCTGTTGAAATAGTCGGACCCCTATCCGTCTTTGAGATTGTTGCCCGCGGCGACCACTACGCCTGCCCTCATGGTAACCCGCGCCGGCCGAATGGCAAGAGCTTGGTTGATGGTGTCTGCTTCCACCAATACCACGTCGGCTCGATCTCCGATCCTGAGGGTGGAGCGACCGTTGCAAAGGGCGGACAGCAGCCGGGGGTCGTCGTAGAGGTGGCCGGCTACTCGGGCCAGATATCCCACCTCCAGCGGGTCGGCGGTGGGGAAGGGACAGAAAGTGTCGTCCACGTTGTCCACCCCCAGCCTCACCGATACCCCTTCCTCCTGGAGCAGGTTGATGGGCGCCAGGGCGCGACGGGGTGCGTGGACGCCGTATTCGTGGAGGATCAGGTTGGTGCGGGGCTGGCAGTTGACGGTCACCCCCAGACCGGCCATGCGCCGAGCCAGGGCGCGAGTTTGCTGTTCGGGCAGAGCGCTCAGCAAGCAACAGTGGCTGAAAGAAACCCGCCCACCCAGGTTGGCGGCTTCCACCTCGGCAAGGGCGTAGTTCATCAGCAGGAGGGCGGGATCCAGGGTCTCGTCGATATGGACATCCACGTCCACCCCGGTTTCGGACGCCAGCTTCATGATGGCCCGAACCGCCCGGTGGGGTTGGGTGTCGTGATTGGGAGACCCGCCGATCAGTTGGTATCTGCCCTGCTGCAGGTCCGATCGGAGTCGGTTTAATTCATCGGCGTCGGTCAAGGTTCCCTCCACGGCGAATGCCACCAGTTCGATCTCAATGCGTTCGGAGAGGTCTTCCCGGACTTGTGCCATAACCGGCCAGCGCGGTGGGGCTATGGCGCGGGGAAGGCATCCGACGTGTCCCCGGGCCCGGGTGGCCCCATTCAGGGACAAGGTGGTGAACAGCCGCTCGGCGCGTTCTCCGGCCGTCTCAACCACGTAACCGGCTGGCCTGACCCCCAGCTCGATGGCATCCTCCAGCGAACGGGGGGGACGCGGCGATCCCACGTAGGCGCGGTCGGGATGCAGATGCGGGTCGGCGAAAGAGGGCAGGGCCAGGTGGGTGGGGGCGCCGGAGGACCTGCCATCAACGGCAGGGGCGGGACCGATGGCTGCGATGTCGCCGCCCCGCAGAGTGATGATCTGAGGAAGGTCATGTCCGGGCGCCTGCACCGGTCCGATGCGCTCGGGTCGATCCCCACAAGCCAGTTGAGCGGGGTGAATGATCGGCGCCGTCATTGGTAGAGGGCAGTGGTCAGAGGAACGTCGGAACGAGTCAATCCGGCGCGGGCGCGGATGGAGGCCGCTCTCTGCCTGGCCTCCTCAAAAAGCGTGTCCCGGTCGATCCCCAGCACCCGGCCGTCCTGGAAGCAGGGACGACCATCCACCCACGTCTCCAGCACCGATCCGGTGGATACCGACCACACCAACGCCGAGAGGGGGTCTCCATACGGGACCCAGTCGGGATGGTCAAGATTCCACAGCACCAGATCGGCCTTCTTCCCCACCTCAAGTGACCCGATTTCAGATTCCAGGCCCAGCGCCCTTGCACCATCGATGGTCGCCATGCGCAAGGCTTGCTCGGCGCCCACCAGGGACGCATCCATCCGGGCATCCTTGAACAGTCCGGCGGCCAGATGCACCTGACGGTGGAGATTGAGGTTCCCGGCTGCCGAGACACCGTCGGTCCCCAACCCGACTGTCACTCCGGCCTCCATCATCTCTGGGTACCGGCCAATGGCGGTGGCGCCTTTGGCCAGTTTGAGGGAAGTGGATGGGCAGAACGCCACTTTGGTGTGGTGCTCGGCCAAGAGTTCCACCTCCTCGGGGGTGACGGCCACCGCATGGGCGAGCACCAGGTTTTCACCCAACCCACCGGCTTTGGCCACCCGGGCGATAGGCCACATTCCGTGCCGCCGCTGGGAGATCCGGGCTTCCGGCAGGGAGGTGGCGAGGTGATAGGTGGCGCCAACTCCCAGCCGCTCGGCCAGTTCCCGGGCGCCGACATGCAGGTCCAGGCTGCAGGGCTCTTTTCCTTCGATGTTCACCCACACCCCCAGGCGTCCCTGCGCCGCTCCGTTCCAGCTTCGCACGGTGTCCTCCAAAGCCTGCAAGGCCACCTCGGCGGTGGGAAAGAAGTGGTGATCCAGCATCTCCTGAGACCAGCCGGCGGGGATTTGCTGAGGCATCACGTCGGCGGCATGACGGCCGGTTATGCCCCGGATGCCGGTCGCCTCCACCGCCGCCGCCACCGGGGCCGGATCGTTTTGGGCGCCCATGTCCAAGAAACAAGTGGTGCCTGCTCGGAGCATCTCGGCGGTGCCCAGAAGCGAACCCACCGTTTCGTCTTCGGGGCTCACATGCGCATAGAAGGGCTTGGCCCAGTGGAACACCCAGGTTCGGGTGTCGATCGTGTCGGGGAACACCGCCCGGGACAAGGTTTCGGAGAGATGGACATGGGAATCCACCAGTCCGGGGGTGGCTCCCATCCGCCGCCCGTCCCTCCTTGCCACTGACTTCGATTCTCCGTTTCGGTTCAGCCTCCGGTTCACTTCGGAAGTGGTGCCCAGATCGCTGATGCGATCACCCTCGATCAACAATGCCGCGTCCTCGATCACCAGGTTCCCGGCGTCGCAGGTGATCGCGAACTCCAAGTGTTCGATGAGGGTTGCGGACGTGGGCGGGGTCACAGTCTCCAAGGAGTTGCCGGTCTAGCCGGGGTAAGTCGCCTGGTAACGCAGGTACAGGTGGTCGCCGGTCTTGCGGACCGAGAGGATCTGCATCCGAGGAGCGTCGTCGGGTAGCCACCCAGCGCCCTCAACCAGGCTGGGCCGGGGGTTATCCGGGTTTTCCCCCACCACCAGGGGCGACCGAGTGATAAAGGGCTCGTCGACGATCCCGGCCCGGAGCAACGCTCCGTAGAGAGTGGCCCCACCCTCACACAGGAGAAACTCCACCCCATATTCCCCGGCCATGATGCGGGCATAGCGCTCCAAGTCAACACCGTCGTCTCCGAATTCCAAGATGTCGAGCCTTCCGGCGGGGTGAACAGTTTCTCGGATTTGTCGGGCGCCCATGGCGGTGGTGGCCACCACCACGTGAGCATCCTCCAACCCGAACACCCGAGATTCCGGTGGGAGATTCCCGGCGAAGGTGATGTAGGAGAATATGGGCAGTTGGGAGCGCTTCTCATGGCTTCGGAGAGCGGCGAATGCCTCGGAATCCTTCGGGTAGATGTCTTCTGGAGTGTTGATATGGCGAGGCTCGGCCCGGAGCGTCCCCTCTCCCACCACCACCGCGTCAGCTCGGGCTCTCAGCAGTCCCATCAGCCAAACGTCGTTGTCATCGAAACCTGAGATGGGCCCGCCTCCCCGGTGGTCGGGGTGGTTGAAAGCCACCCGGCCATCGTGGGCGGCCACGAAGTTCATGGCCAGCAGTGGGAGCCCGTTGGTGGGGGTCCGAAGCCGAAGGGGCCCGCCGTAGACGGCGGCGAAATCGGGATGGAGGGCCAGTCCCTCACCGGGGTCGGAAATCTCCGCATCGAACAGGGTCTCGAATCGTCGGGCCGGTCCGCGCACCGGGATGGGGAGTGGCTGGTCCATTGCTTCTCTGCGCTCCTTTGAACTGCTCCGGATAACGATACCGGGTTGGCGATTTCGCGGCGGCCAGTGGGTAATCTTTGATCGAACGTCCGAGGTCCTCATATGAGATCACAAGTGATTACCCGTCTCCATGCCGCCTTGGAGCAGGGGGACTGGGACGGGCTGGTGGTCTCCTCTCCGGAGAATTTCGCTTACCTGGCCGGGTTCGTGGTTCCTTCCCAACCGTTGATGCGATGGCGTCACGCGGCGATGGTCCTGCCTCGAGGTGGGGAACCGGCGATGATGTGCATTGGCGTGGAGGAGGCCATGGTACGCCAGAGGACCGGCGCCGCCCAAGTGGCGGTGTGGGACGAATTCGACGACGATCCGATGGTTTGTCTGGCCGGGCTCTTGGAGCGTCTGGGGTTGCAGCGGGGCCGGCTGGGGGTGGAGTTGGGGCACCTCCCGGCATCGGACTTCGCCCGTCTACGAGCAGCGGCGCCCGGGGTGGAATGGGCGCCGGCCGACCAGTGGCTGGGAGGGCAGCGTCAGATCAAGACTCCCGAGGAACTCGATCTTTTGGCTCGCCTGTCCCGGATTTCCGACTCCTCCATCGGCGGGGCGCTCCGATCGGTGGAGGCGGGGGACACCGAGATGGAGATCGCCGCGGCTCTCACCAACGGCATCTACCGGGGAGGGGCCGAGGACTTCAAGCTGATGATCGTGGCCACCGGACCCCGCAGCCAACTGGCCAACGTGGGACCAACCGAGAGAGTGCTCCGGGAAGGCGACGTGTGCCGGGTGGAGATCTTCGCGGTGGCGGAGGGATATCACGCCGGAGTGTGTCGCACCGCGGTGGTGGGGCAGCCGCCGCCAATGGCCGTGGAGATCTGGGACAAGCTGGTGGAGTGCCGGGATGTTCTGCTGGACGCCATCAGGCCAGGAGTCTCAAGCCGCAGGGTGTGGGACCGATTCGAGGCCCTGTGCGGCCCACTGGGTCTGCCGCTCTTTTCCTTTGTTGGTCACGGAATAGGGCTGTCCCTGCACGAGCACCCGTACATAAGCCCCCGTCACGACCAGGTGCTCGAAGAAGGAATGGTGTTCGGAATCGAGCCATTGATCTACAACACCGGACACGGCTTCGGCCTCCAACTCAAGGACATGGTGGAGGTGACCGCCGACGGCGCCCGGCTGCTTTCGGATGTGAACGACAATCGGGAGTTGATCCCGGTCGGGTAGCTATCCCCCGCGGTCCTGCTGAGCCATCCGCCTCCGAATGAATGGCTGGAAGAGACGGAGGAACCTTTAATCTATGCATCAAGGGAGGCTGATTCAACCGTGCGGGCGACCGCCTTGATTTGGCGCACCACATCGTCAAGAATGTTTTGGTACTCCACCATGGTTGGTAGATGAATTGGCATGGTAAAGGTACCCGGTCGTATGTAATCGGTGAGCCAGGGGACCTCTTTGCGCAATCGCTCCCGGTTTACCGGTACCCGCCTGTTAACTCGTAGCCACAAAGGTGTTTCTCCTTTGCTGACCCACCTCTGGTAGTTAACCCCGAGGAATAGGTATCCTGGAGCGATTTTGAGACTCTGGCCAACCGGGCCACCTGCACTATCAGGCTGGGCAGCTGTAAAGGCAAAGTACCTTCCGTAGCCTTCCCTTTGTGGCGTTGCTCGCAATCCCTTGGTGGTTATCCACTTTTCCGACCGGCCGCGGCGAATCGTGTGGTTGATCAGGCGGTGCAGACCTCGTATGCGGCGGGGATATGCCAGCCCGAGTTCCTGGGGATGGATTGGGAGAAAGGCTTCCTCATCCTGGTATTTGGCCAGGCCGCGGAGTTGGCGGATGTCCGATGCCGAGGCGGAGTCGGTGGGCACGGCAGCCTTCATACTTTCCAATAGGTAGGCCCAGCTAACTAGCAGCAAATGCTGGTTTGCGCCAATGGCCCCGGCCCGTCTGGTTCGCCCAGGAGAGTCCAACTTGTCCAGCCTCACTCCATTCTCCCCACCTTCAATCTGACGTAGGATCTCCGCCCACAATGTTTCAATGCGGCTGTCCGGACATATGAACATAAGGACGGAAGGGCCATCTTTGTCGAGCTTCTCGAAGTAGCGGGTCGCCTGGTCCTCTTGTAGAGCCGCCCAGAACTTAGCCTCCACCAAAAAGCACTTCCTGGCCTCTTGGTCGTAGCCCACCATATCGGGCCGGGATTTATCATCCTCGGCTACCTGTGTCTCCACTCTGACAAGGGGTTCCGGTTGAAAACCCTGGCTCTCAAGCAGACGGTCCAACGCCTTACGACAGGCGGCTGACCTGTTGAGGATGAAGGCCAGGGCATCGGTGGCCGCGTCCTCCACTTGGCTGGTCACCTTCGGAATCAAATACGCCAGCAGGGTCGATTGTTGTGCCATCTGCCATCTTCTTTCTAAGGAGTGGTTGGAAATCTTAAACGAGAGCGAAGTTCGACGGAGGTGTTCACTGTCGGAACAAGGCTCCGGCCCGCCCGGTGTTTATGGGGATAGTCGCCGCCGGACGAACTGATCGAACATCGGTACGGTGAAGGCGATTTCGCCATAGTGTGGGGAGTGGCACAGCCCTTTTCTGATCAAAGAGTTGCGGACGGTGCTGACTTGGCTGGTGGTTCGGCCCATTTCAGATGACACATGTCCTGATCGATGGGGACCGGGTCCCAGCGATGCCATAGAGGCCAGATAGGCTTTTTCGGCGGGAGTGGTGCGGTCATAGCGCACGCTGAAGAATCCTCTGTCAAGTTCTCTTACAGCAGTCGGGATTGAGTCTTCAACATCCGATAGGGTGATACGATCGGAGCCTCTGGCGAAGTCCCAAGCCTGCTTCCCGAACTCCTGAAGAAAGTAGGGGTATCCGGCTGTTTCGCCCACAATTCTGGCCACGGCGTCGTCATCCCAACGGACGTGGCGTCGGTTGGCCGGGACGGTCAGAGCGGTGGCTGCGTCCTCCGGTGACAGGCTATTGATCCTATAAAAGGTGAACAGTCGTTCGGTGTACGATCGGGCTTCCCCCATCAGGGCAGGCAGCGACGGCAACCCCGCAGGAACCACCATGAAGGGCAGTTGCCTCTGGCTGATTCTGTGGAGCCCCATGAGAATCGGTGTGAGCTGATCCGGCGCCAGGTATTGGGCTTCATCGACGGTGATGAGAACACCAACTCCCTGTTTCTGGGCATACTCACCCACTTCGACGAACAAGTCGGTCAGATCTTCCCCCAAAATGCCGGTGTCCGCCCGGCCGAGAACAGGATCGACGCCGATTTCCAAGTCGCTCCCCTCCGGCAGACTCCAACGCAAGGTGAAGGATTTCAAGACTCCCAGTACTTGACGACCGCGAGAGGCAAGACGACGACCCGGGGACAGTTGGTGCAAGGCTATTCGGATGCGATCAGCCATGATGCGTGGCAATTCCAGGTCTCTGGTTGCCTCGATTTGCTGGTAAGCCCATTTGTTTCGATGGGCTACGTTGCAGAATTCGCTGAGGAGAACGGTTTTGCCAACCCCCCGCAGTCCGCTCAACAAAAGGCTGCGGTCGTAGAGACCTGCCGCCATCCTCTTGGTGGCGATTTCGAATTGTGCCAATTCATTGTCTCGTCCTACCAGGGCAGGAGGCTGGGCGCCAGCCCCGGGACTGTATGGGTTGAGGCTGGGATCCACTGTCAGGCACCAGAGTTCCGTAGGGGAGTGATACCAGTTTATAGGTAGTTGTTGGGGTTATAGCATTTTTTCTATAAGTGGAACAAGTTGCTATAAGTGGCCGGGGGAGCACGAAGGAGACGGCGTTGGGGTCAGCCGGAAAAGAAACCGGGGAGCAGGCGCTCCACCTTGTCGAGGAACCTCTTCCGTTTGCCCGGTGAATCCTTGTTCATGTTGTTCAGGTCCAGCCACTTCACCCGACAGCCCTTGGAGAACATGACCCGATGTCCCCGCTTCAGGACCTTGCGGGCCGGATTGCCCACCGCCCACACATACCACCAGGGTGATCCGGTGGTGGTGACGGCTGCCACTCTGCGGATGTCGAGTATCCCCGTGATTATGGGGCCGCCCTCTTCCCGCAGCCCGAAGGCCACTCCGGGGATCCACACCCGCTGCAGCCACCCGGTGAGGATCGCCGGGTAGCCAAAGCTCCAGGTGGGAAAGATCAGCAGGAGACCCTCGGCCGCCCGGAGTTGCTCCACATAGGGACGCACGTTGGCCAGGTTCGGTCCGATCTCGTGATAGTCCCGTCGTTCTTGAGTCGACATGACCGGATCGAACTCTTCGGCGTACAGGTCCAAGAGGTCGATGTCGTGACCGGCCGCCTTCAAGGCTCCTACGGCCCGATCACGGAGGGCCGCCGAGTAGCTGTCGGCCAGGGGGTGAGCCCACACCACCAGAATTCTCATCGACTGCCCTGTTGTCCCGAACTCACCTCCGCAATGCTATTGCCCATCAGGCGGTTCACCTCAAATCCCAGATCAGTCGGGTCGGGTGACGCATCGGCCGTGTCCTAGGGAGTCGGGATCGACTTCCCCGTCCTCGAAGACCACCCGCCCTCGGCTCACGGTCATCACCGGCCATCCTCGAAGTTCCATGTCCTCGTAGATGCACGTGCCGTTTCCGGTGTGCCGGACGGTGTCCACCCGGTCGGGGTCCACCATCACCAGGTCGGCGTCGGCGCCGGGAACGATGGCGCCTTTGCGGGGATACAGCCCAAAACGCTGCGCCGGTCCGTAGGAGTTCATCCTCACCAAGTCGGGAAGGGAAAGGCCCCGACGGTGCACCCCGTGCTCCATGAGCAGCGCCAACTCCCACGGAAAAGAAACCACTCCCGGCTTCTCTTCCCACAGGTCCTTTCCTTTCTTGGGAAAGAAGGGAACGTGATCCGATCCGATTGATCCCACCTGGCCGGCGAAGATGCCTTCCCACAAGCCCTCTTGCTGTTCTCGGTCCCGCAGGGGAGGGGAGATCTTGGCCCGCATGTCCAGGTCGGGGTCGTAGGCGGTGCGCACCAAATAGTGGGGGCAGGTTTCGATGGTGACATCCACTCCCCGGGCGCGGGCTTGGGCGGCCAGTGGGGGTCCGGCCGCCACACTGGTGTGCACCACATACAACGGACACCCGGTGAGCTCGGCCAAAAAGATCATCCGGGCGATGGTCTCCTCCTCGCAGAAGGCCGGCCGTGATTCGGTGTAGGCGCCCAGGTCCTGGCGGCCGGTGGCCTGGACCGACTTTTTGATCCATCGGGCGATCTCGGTGTTCTCGCAGTGGACCGAGATCACCCCTTTGGGGAGCTCCCGGATCTTGGTCATGGCGGTGTACACCCATCCGTCGTCGGCCGGGACTATGCCGATCGGGTTCTTCTGCTCATAGCCGAAATAGCACTTGAAAGACTGCACCCCGGTCTCTTGGGCGATCCGGGGTATCTCGGCGATATGTTCCTCTCTTTGGATCCCAAAGTGAAACCCAAAATCAATGTGAGCCACCGCTTCCCCTCGGCGGCGGCGATTCCGATAAAAGGGCAGGTAGGAAGGCTCAAGATTGCGAATGTACAACAGGACGGTGGTGATCCCGCCGCGGGCGGCCGCGGCCGTCTCGGTGTCCATGTCTTCGTCGTAGGGATAGTTCACACCCAGGTGACAGTGGGGGTCGATCACTCCCGGCATCAGCACCAAACCTTCGGCGTCGATCACCCTCCGGCCCGGCGGCAAGTCCCCGTCTTGGCCGACGGCGGATATCTGCTCTCCCAGGACGGAGACTCCTCCCCGAAACTCTCCGGTGTGGGTCACCACCCGGGCATTGCGAATCACCAGGTCAGCTTTCATACCTTTGCCTCTTCGATCTGTTCGATTCTCCTGCGGATGCCATCCCATTGGGAGGCGCCAACCGTCACCGGGGCCCGGTCGCCCAGCCCTCTGGCCCAGCAGGTTATATGGCCAAGTTGGGCGGCCCGGTCCAAATTCACTCCTCCCGGCGGCGCCGCCAGGTCCATCACCAGGCTGCCCTTCCGCAGTTGGCTGAGGATCTCCTCGCCGACCACCGGCGCCGGGACGGTGGAGATCAGCATATCCAGACGCGGAGCGTGGTCGGACAACCGGTTGAGACTCACAGCAGATGCGCCCATCGTCTCGGCGGTGGCGCGCTGGACGGGATTGCGGGCGGCCACCAATACGCGGGCGCCCATCAAAACGAGGGTGCGGGCAAGAAGTGACCCGATGGTCCCCTGGCCGACCACTCCCACCGCGGCGTTGTGGATGGTGATCCGGGTCAGTTCGATGATCTTTCCCACTGCACCCTCGATGATCGCCGGACCCCGTCGCAGCATCAGTACGCGGTCATCCTCATATTCCCGGACGCCAATCCCGGCCTGCTCCGCCGCCTTCCGAAGGCGCTGATCGGCCGCACCCAGGATCAGGTGGGCACCATCGGCCATCGCTTCCAGTTCCTCGGCCCCGATGAGGATCGGTTGCGGCGCCGAGGGCGCGAAAAGAGCGCCGTTGCGGGCGATGCCGGGGATGGGAAGCAGTCCGTAGTGGGCGCCTTTCAGGGCCGCCACCGCAGATGGGCAGATCGCAACTCCGGGGACACCGTTCTCCGGCCAGGGGAAACCGTGAGCGCGCACCGTGGCGCCGGTGGCGGCGGCCCGACGGGCAATCTCCTGTTCTCGGCGGTCTCCCCCCACCACGGCGATCACTCTCTTGCTCCAGGGAACCGACATTTCACTACCCCTGATCATTCATTGATGGGGTTGGTACGGGTGATGGCCATCGGTGTGCCGGGAGTGTGCTGAAATAGTCCGGTTGGCGCCAGTGCTGCCCCCGGTAGAGGTGTGGGGGCCATCCTCCCCGTCTTTTCAGCATGCTCTTGAAACCATAAATAATCAGGGTTACCAATACTCTTCATAGTGGACATTTGATTTGACGCCATGACGGGGGAGAGTAAACCCCCTTTCGGCCAAGAGCTGGGCCACTCCCAGCGTCTCGCTGAAGGTGGGCTGGTCGTCGAGCCACTCCGGCACCCCGATCATGGCCGGATTGCCGCACATGAAGATTCTCAGGTGGGAAGAATCGAGTTCCAATCCGGTTTCCTCGGTCAGCCGCTCCTCGGCGATTAGCTGTTGAATTCGCATCCGCAGGGTTCCCGGGGCGTCCTCCCGGGTGACCAAAGGCAAATAGCGATAGTTGGGGAAACGTTCCTCCAAGGCCCGGTGGCGAGCCACATACCCCAGGTCAGCGGCGTACCGGACCGATACCACCGAAATCACCCTGCCTTGATGCCCCCGGCGCAGCAATTCCACCGCCATGGCGTTGTGAGGGGCCTCACCGGTGCCGGTGGCCAGGAACAACACATCCGAAAACGGATCGGTCACCGCCGAAAGTGTGTAGCGGCCCGCCATCCGAGGACCCAGGTAAATCCGGTCTCCCTCATGTTTGAGGGCGAGTCGGGGGGTCAAACCCGGCAGGCGGTCGGGGCTGGGCGGCACCAGCACCACATAGAACTCGAGGTGTTCTTCGTAGACCGGATCGGTCAGGTACCCCCGGGAGTCAAATATGCGGGAAGAGATGGAATAGGATCGTCGGACCAGTCGCTCGTCGCCTGCCATCCGGTCCACGGCGCCATCCACGCGGGGCTCCCAATAGCCGAGTCCCAGGGTGGCGTATTGGCCGGGGACCAGAGGAGAGTCACGCTGGTCGGGCCGCACCCTGATGATCCACAAATCGGGGTTGACTCGGCGGAACCAGGTGATCGTCGCGTTGTAGAAGCGGTTTTCCAGATTGAACAAACGCTGGCCATCCGCAACGGAGGAGTCACGGTGAGGCGAGGCCGGCAATGAGGAGAAACAACGAGACCGCATGGTCTCCCAGGCTCGGTCGGCCGGTATGGTGACCACCCCCTCGGGCTCCTCTTCCGTTCCGTCACGATGCATAAGCAGGTGCACCGGCAGGGGTCCACTCTCCAACTTGATGCCCGAGTCGTCCAGCAACCGGGCCGCCGAGGAGTGAGATTGGGAGATCAGCACCTGATCGAACTGCAGATCGGGGGTCTGCCGATTGTCGAAGGCCACCATCGGATAGCCTGCCAGATCGTAGACCCGAGTTGGTCGGGCCCGCCAGAAAACGGTGATCTGTCGTTGGGCCTCCAGACGTCGCACAGTCCGTCGGGCCAGGATGGACATTTTGCCGAACTCGGTGTGCCGAATGCACAGGACTACCTTCGCTCCCTCGGCCAATAGCTCAAGGCTCCACTCCACCGGCTCGTCTCCCTCTCCCATCACCACCACGTCTCCCGGCTGCTCCCGCAATTGGGCGGGATGGGTGTAAACCAGGTGGGAGACCGACGGATCGACCGTGATCGGGGGGGAGCGGTGGTCGGGTGGAGGGTGGGACAGGCCCATCACCACCGCCTTGGCCGCCACTGCTCCGGTGGAGGTGTCAACCACCAGCCGGGGGCCGGGAACCTGGCGGATTCGGTGGGCCACCGTTTCGTAGCGGACGGTGATGCCCGGCGCAGCGAAGCGGCTGGGATAGATCCCGGGGTCGGAGGGGGACAGCACCAGAACCCGTTCCAGGCCACTGGCGGCGGCTTCCGCGGCTAGGGACAGGTCGGCCAGGCGGTCTCCCAGAACGGCCATTTCCCAAACAAAGGGCGGGTGGGGACCCTCGGAGGTGGTCGGTTGAATGATGTTGCGAAGGCTATCGGTATCGGTCGGGGGCCGATGCTCTAAATTGAGAGGTGAATGCCATGAAGGGAGTCCCCCTGTGCCGGTTGTGACCGTGGAAATGTGGGAAGGAAGAACTGTCGACCAAAAACGTCGGCTGGTGAAAGCCATCACCGAGGCGATGGTGGAACATGCCGATGCCCGGCCCGAGGCCCTGCACGTCATCATCCACGATGTTCCCCGGGAAAGCTGGGGCTTGGCGGGAGTGCTGGGTCCCGACCGAACCGACGTATGACCGGGGCGCCCAATCTGCTGAGGCTCGACCCCGAAGGGTCAGCTTTGCTGGTCATTGATATGCAGAATGCTTTCTGCCACTCCGAAGGAACGCTGGGTGACTCCGGGGTGGATGTCGGTCCCACCCACCGGATATATGAGCCGGTGGGCCAACTGGTGCGCGCTTTCCAAGCCGCAAGCCTTCCGGTGATCTGGACGGTGCAGACTCATTTGCAGCCCGACCGGAGCAGGCAACGCAAACGACTCCCCTCTCACACCGAGCGTCGTTCTCGGGTGGCGGCCTTGGCGGGCAGCTGGGACGCCGAGATCGTGGAGGAGCTGTCCGACTTGGCCGATGACCCGACCATGGTGGTGCAAAAGCACCGTTTTGGGGCGTTCTATGAGACTCGCCTCCAGGCCCTCTTGCGCATGTTGGGGGTTCGGACCCTGTTCATTGCCGGAGTGACCCTCAATGCCTGCGTGGAGACCACCATCCGTGAGGCCTATCTGCGGGATTATGATGTGGTGGCCGTGACGGACTGCATCGCCGGAGTGCGTCCCCGGTGGGAACCCTCGGCCTTGGAGGTCTGGTCGCATTACCTGGCCCATCTCACCACTTCGGAGGAGGTGACGGGCTGGTTGGAGAGCACCCGTCGCCCGGTGGTGAAAGGGATTCGCCATGTGCTGTTGGAGACGACCGATCTGGAGGCTGCCGAGCGATTCTATGTCGATCTGCTGGGCTTCACAGTGAAGAACCGCACGCCCTTCCGTGATGGTCGCCGCTTTATCGGGACCGAGGAGGGGCTGGGGCTGACCGACGGGGGGACAGGCCGAGGGGGCCAGGTGGACCACTTCGCGTTCGAGGTGCGGGGAGTGGCCCAATGGGAGAGGCGGGTGGCGGAGGCGGGATATCGGATCGTGCGGCCCTTGGGGCCCGGTCCCTACGGACTCACCGTCTATGTGGCCGATCCCGACGGCAACGAGATCGAACTCTACGAAACGGATCCGAAATGAAGATCACCGGGGCCACCGTCTACATTGTGGCCCTGCCCACTCGCCGGCACCACACCTGGGCATCCAAGATGACCGCTCCGATCGGTCGCCATGCCATTCTTCGCCTGACGACCGATGAGGGAGTGGAGGGGTGGGGAGAGGCCCCGGCGGGGATCACCTGGGGCGGGTCGGCGATGAGATACTACGGGGAGTCGGCGGAGACGGTGCGGATCGTGGCTGCGGACTATCTGCTTCCGGCGGTGGGGGGCTGTGATCCCCGGGAGATCGCGGTGATCCACTCCCGGATGGACAAGGCGGTGAAAGGCCATCCCTACGCCAAGGCCATGATTGATATGGCCTGCTACGACGCGGCCGGACGGGCAATGGGAGTGGGAGTCTCCACGCTGTTGGGCGGGTCCCACCGGCGGGGCATCGAGTTGGCGCATTCTTTGGGATCATGCCGATTGCCAAATGCCTGGCAGAGGCGGAGCAGGCCGTTTCGGAAGGTGCACTCACCATCAAGTGCAAAACAGGTCTCGATCCCACCCGGGATGTGGAGCTGGTGCGTCGGCTGCGTGATCTGGTGGGACCTCGGATCAAGATCAGAGTGGACGGTAACGAGGGATACTCCCATGTGGCGGAGGCTGTCCAGGTGACCCGCGCCCAGGAGGAGTACGACATCATGTTGTGCGAGCAACCGGTGGCGGGAGCGGAAGGTTTGGCGGCGGTGGCCCAGCGGGTGGAGACGCCGGTGATGGCCGATGAGTCGGCTTGGACGGTGGAGGACATCTGGGAACTGGTCGACTTGGGCGCCGCCGAGTACTTCTCGTGCTACGTCACCAAACCCGGTGGCTTGTTCCGGGCTCGCCAGCAGGCTGAGGCTGCCCGTCGCCTGGGCATGTTGTGCGACATCGGCGGGTCGATCGAGACCGGCATCGGCAACGCCGCCAATCTGGCGTTGGGTGCGGCCGTGGAAAACGCCATTCTCCCCAGTGTTTGTCCCGTTTCGGGCCCCCAAGGGTCCGATCGGCCCGAGATAGCCGGGATCTACTACACCGATGATCTGATAGCCGATCCGTTCGCCTTCCGTGAAGGGCGGGTGATGGCGCCCGAAGGGCCCGGCCTGGGAGTGGAGGTCGACCCCGAGAAAGTGCAGGAGTACTCGGTGGAACCACAGATCAGTCTGGCGCTGGACCCCGATCAATGAGCATCGGCCCGTGACCCGGATTCTGGTGATGGGTGGGGGAGCCGGGGGCATGGCCGCCACGGTCGATCTGACGCTTCGGGGGTGCGAGGTGATCTGGTGGCGGCGCACGTTGCCCCCCAGGCCATCCTCCGGATTCCGGTTGGAATATCACGGGGTGTTCGGAGAGGGCGAGCTGGCGGTCCGATGCACCGATGATGTGTCGGTGGGAATCGGGGACGCCGACGGGGTGCTGGTGTGTCTGCCGTCCACCGCCCATCGGGACGTGGCCCACCATCTGGCCCGGGTGGGTTGCGAGGCCCCCGTGGTGCTGGCCCCCGGACATCTGGGAGGAGCTTTGGAAGTGGCCAAAGTGATGCGGGATCACGGCGTGTCCGACCTCCCGGCTCTGGCTGAATGCTCCACCCTGCCGTACACGGTGCGAGCCGCTCCCGGCCACGGTGGGCATGAATCCCCCGCCCGAGGGCCGCAGTGGGTGGTGAACATAACCGGCGCGGCCGCTCGGATGCTGGTGGGACCCCTTCGGGGTGGAAAGGCAGCCTTGGATTTGGTCACGCAGCTTTACCCCGGCGCCATTCGGCAACCGGATGTGCTGGCGGTGGGGCTAGCGGAAGTAAACATGGTCCTTCATCCCCCCGGGTCGATACTGGCCGCCGCCTGGGTGGAGGCTACCGGCGGCGACTTTCGCTTTTACGTGGAGGGGATGACCTCGGGGGTGGCGTCGGTGATGGGACGCTTGGACGAGGAGCGTCTGGCTGTGGGTCGGGCCTTCGGATACCGACTGGATTCTTTGATGGAGGAGATGTCAGCGATCGGCACGGTGGAGGAGGGTGCTGACCTGTCGGATCTGCAGGGCGCCATTTCGGGGGGCCGGGCCAATGCCCGGATCAAGGCGCCCGATTCCCTCGGTCACCGCTACTACACCGAGGATTTTGGATACGGACTGCTGCCCTTGGTGGAACTGGCCAAAGTGGCCGGTGTCAGTACCCCGGTGGCGCAGGCCTTGCTAAGTCTGGCCGCGGCGGCCGGTTTGGAATCAGCGATCGCCGGCGGACGCACGTTGGAGCGTCTGGGCCTGGATGGTCTCTCGGTGGAGGAGATTCTGGCCGTGGTCAGAGCGCCATCCCGGTAGGCGGGGCGTTGGAGTGTTCTGAACAAGGCCCGACCCTGGAGCCAATGCGGCAACGGAACCCCAGGTTTGAGGTGTGGGGGCCATCCCATCCCCGTCTTTTCAGCATGCTCATTGCGAGCAACTCAGGGCGCGGTCTGATCGGCCGCCGCGGCTGGGGGGGCCGGCTGCTCCATGCGCCGGGCAATGGCGTTCTGCCAGGTGCTGGTGGCCACGGCCAATGTGACCGCCACCCGCATACCTCGCTCTTCCAGGGAGATTTCATCCCCTCCGAAGGATCCGATCCGGGTGGCCGGGAGACCGTGTTGGGAAGCCACCTCCTGGAGTCGTGACCTGTCTGGGGGCCAGATTGCGGCCAGGAGGCGGTTTGGTTCCTCGGTGAACAGGCTTCGCCAATCTGCGAAGGTGACCCGCACTCCCACCCCGGATGCGATGGCGATCTCGGAGGCGGCCAGAGCCAATCCCCCGTCGGAGATGTCATGCAGGACCGGCGTGAGCTCTTCTTTCACCAGTTGAAGGGCGGTCTCCACTGCGGCTCGACAGAGGGTGAAGTCGGCGGCGGAGGGTCGCCCCCCCAGGTGACCGAAAGCGACTCTCGAAAAGGAACTCCCCGCCAGGTTGACTTGGTTGTTCAAACCCAGCAGCCACAATTCCATGCCCTCCTCGGCCCGATCCATGCCCGGCGGGAGGGCGGGCGCCGGATCGGCCGACCCCACCACCCCGATCACCGGAGTGGGATAGATGGGATATCCGTCGATCTCGTTGTGGAAGGAGACGTTGCCCGACACGACCGGCAGTCCCAGCAGTTCGCAGGCTTCCGCCAGGCCCTCCACTGTCTCTCGGAATTGCCACATCACATCGGGGCTCTCGGGGCTGCCGAAATTGAGATTATCCACCACCGCCAGAGGTCTCGCTCCCGAGATGGCCACGTTGAGCGCAGCTTCGCAGACCAGTCTCCCCACTCCCCGCCGTGGATCCAGGTAACACAGAGGCCCGTTGCCATCGGTGGAGACCGCCACGGACTTGTTGGTGCCGGGGATCTTGAGAAGAGCGTGGTTCTGGCCGGGACCCACCATTACCCCGTCGGTGGTCTCGGTGGGGTATTGGCGGTATATCCAACGTTTGGATGCCAGGCGGGGGTCGTCCAGAATCTCCAACAGCAAGGTCCCCAGGGCTGGTCGGCGCAGAAACCGGATGCTGTTGGACCACAGGTTCTCGATCCACCCCGGCTCGCCGGTCTGCAGGTGTTCCACCACCGCCCCATGAGTCAGGGAACGGATGGGAGTCTCCACCACCACCTCGTCTCCGTGGGTTGCCTGCAACTCTTCGGTGGCGGTTACCTCCCCGATCATCGAGGCAGGAACTTTCCAACGCCCGGCCGCCGCCATCACCTCCGGCACTGATTCGGGGTCAACGAATGCCAGCATTCTCTCCTGAGTCTCCGACGTCAAGAGCCCCGCCGGGTCGATTTCCCCCGGCCCGGTGTGGATTGACGACAGATCCAGCCGGATTCCCGCCCCCGATCGGGCGGCCGGTTCGGTGACCGCGCAGGCCAGGCCCGCTCCTCCCAGGTCCTGCATTCCCCTCACCATCCCCTCCCGGGCCAGATCCCGGCACAGACCGAGCAGTCGCCCGGCCAGTTCCGGATCGCCTTCGGGGATGGTGACCGGCGAGGACTCCAGGCGGTGGGCGCCGGTGGAGGCCAGAATGGAGACTCCTCCGATCCCGTCGGGACCGGTGGGGGCGCCCAGCAGCACCAGCCTGGTCCCCGGGTCGCCCGCCTCCCCTCGTACCAGCTCCCCCTGTCGGAGCATTCCCACCCCCATCACGTTGACCAGCGGGTTGTCGATGTAGCTTTCCGCGAACGCCACCTCTCCGCCGACGATCGGGATACCCACCGTTCGGGCGTATTCCGCCATCCCCTCCACCACCTGTTGCAACCGCTGTCGGCTTCTCGGCCGATTCAGAGGCCCGAAGCGAATCTGGTTGAGAAGCGCCACCGGTTGAGCTCCCATGGCAGCCACATCCCGCAGAACTCCCGCCACCCCGGTGGATGCTCCTCGATGGGGATTGACAAAGGTGGGGTGGTTGTGACTCTCGATTCGCAGAGCCAGAAGCCACCCATCTCCCAGGTCTATCACCCCGGCGTTCTCTCCCGGCCCAACCATTACCCACGGGGCATCGGAGGGGAGTCGCTGCAGGTAGGGGGCCGACGATTTGTAAGAACATCCTTCCGACCACATGCCCCCGAACACGGCCAGTTCGGCTTCCCGGGGTTCGCGGCCCAGGTGTCCGCGGATGGCTTCATACTCCTGATCGGTCAGTCCCAAGAGTCGATGGGGAGGAGATGCGGCCAGGTAATCGGCTTGCATAAGCCCCGGTTACCCCGATAAGGGTGGTCTGTTGGTCAGAGGGGTGTGCTGAAAAGGGTCCGCTTGACGCCAGTACGATTGCTGATCGAAGTGTGGAGGCCATCCCATCCTTGTCTTTATCAGCATGCTCCTCGGTTTCTCCCAGCCCGGCGGGGACTCCCTTATTGATCGCACGAGCCCTAACGATAGCTCTGGCAGCAGGTAAACTCGACGCAGATGGGGAAGGTGGTGGTTGTAAAGCACTCATGCGGATCGGTGGGTAGGTTGGCTGAACGTCTCGACCGCTGGGGAGTGCGGTGGGAGGAAATTAACACGGCTTCGGGGGAAACCCTCCCGGCGGTGGATGAAATAGGCGCCCTGGTGATTATGGGCGGAGTCATGGGCGCCTACGAGACGGAAGAGAACCCTTACTTGTTGGAGGAAATCGCTCTGGTACGCCAGGCGGACGCCGGCCATATTCCGGTGCTGGGCATCTGCCTGGGCGCTCAGCTCTTGGCGGCGGCTCTGGGGGGTCGGGCCTATCTGGCCGACCGGCCCGAGGTGGGGGCGGTGTCCTTGGAGTTGACCGAGATCGGCCAAGTGCACCCGGTGGTGTCGAAAGTTGCGGGCCGGAAGGTGTTTGCTATGCATCAGGACACCTTCGACCTGCCGCCGGGGAGCGAATTGCTGGCGCATTCCGACCGGTTTCCTCACGCGTTTGTGCGGGGATCGGCTTTGGGAATCCAATTCCATCCCGAGACTACCAACGCCGAGGCCAACGAGTGGGCCAATCACGGCGCCCGGCAGTTGTTGGAGCGGGCGGGGAGCACCCCCGACGAGTTCTCCGCTGAGATGGGGGAGGCGGAAGGGGAGTTCATCGAGGGCGCCCATCAATTGTTCGACGCTTGGATCGCCGGCCTGGATGTCTGAACCACCCTCCCGGCCGTCGGAGTTGCCCACCACCGTCGCGGAGACGGAGATCTCCGATCCCTACGCACTCTTATTGGGGGCCTGGCTGTTGGATCCCGATCCGGAGCGGTTGACGGTGGCTCTGGACATCGAATCCCGCCACACCAATTTCCTGGGACTGGTGCATGGCGGGGTCGTGTATTCCCTGGCTGATATCGCCCTTTCTCTGATCTCCAATGTTGAAGTCGAGGCGGTTGCTTTGGACACTCATCTGGTGTTGACGGCCTCGGCCAAATCGGGTGACCGGCTCACTGCCACTGCCCGCCCGGCCACCCGTTCCCGCTCGGTGGCAACCTATCAAGTGGGGGTGGAACGAAGCGACGGGCGCACCGTGGGGTTGTTCACCGGGACAGTCTTTCATCGAGGCCGTGTAAGTGTCGGCTGAGCGCCGCAGTCCGCCGGTGTTCGGTGTTTTGTTTCAACCCCTGTTAGCCTCCCTCAGTTGGGGGATCTTGCCCGTTTTTCTCACTAGGGGATAACAAGACTTTTGACCAGCCGAGCCGCCCTCAGAATAAGACGCCGAAGAAACCAACGACGGATCTGGATGGGGCTGGGCTTGGTGTTCGCATTGGCGTTATTAGTGGTGGGGATTCGGCTGTACACGGGGTTCAAAGCCGTGGCCGATGTGCCTTTTTCTCCCCCCGACGCCAGCGTTGCGCTGGATGAGCGGACTGCCGAGCAGGTGGAGGAGAGCCGCGAGGAGTTAACCGAGCAAGTTGGGCAGACCGACGATGATCCCGGCGGGGGGGAGCCGGCGCCGGTTACGGCTGCTCCGGCCCCTCAGGATCAGGGTGAATTGGGAGGTCAAGAGGAGGAATCAAACTCCGTCGAAGAGCAAACGGCCGGTCCCGAACCGGTGGATCACACCCGAAGCGCCGCCCGGTTGCCCGATGATATGTTCGACACGGTGCTCATGATGGGCGCCGACGCCAGCGGCTATCTGGCCGACAGCATCATACTGGCGCTTTTCCCAGACGGCGGTGGCCATCCGGCGATGGTTTCCATTCCCCGCGATCTTTACCTGTTCAACTTCTGCTCGGAGGACTATCGCCGGGTAAATGCCAATCTGGGAGGATGCACCGGCTATGCCAGCGGCCCCGAGTTGTTGGCTCTGACCATCGAAGACTTCACCGGCGTGGCCGTGGACCATTTTGCCCGCATCGATTTCGAAGGTTTCGTGGAATTGGTGAACGGATTGGGCGGAGTTGAGGTTTGTTTTGAGTATCCCACCCGCGATGAGAATGCCCATCTGGAAATCTCCGAGCCCGGCTGTTATTCGGATGGAGAGACGGCTTTGGCATACGCTCGGTCTCGAAATGCCCAGCAACTGGTGGACGGAGAATGGCAGCAGGCCTGGTCGTCCGACTTTTCCCGCCAGCGACACCAACGGGAGCTGCTTCTGAACATGGCCGACGGGTTGAGGAATGCTTCTCGGGTGGAGCTGCTCCTGACCCTGGAGGACCTTTCCCATACTCTCCGTTTGGACCGCGGCTGGTCGGTGACCGAGGCGTTGGACATGGCGCTGGCTTACAGTGATCTCGATCCCTCCGCGGTGGCGCAACTGAGTATCCCGGTGGAGGACTACGTGTCTCCGGCCGGCGCCCAGGTTCTGGTGCCCACCAAATCCTTCCAAGACATCCTCTCCCAATGGTGGGAACCGGCGGCGGGCTGACCTTCCCAATACCCATTCGACCGCTTCCCGCTGTTCCGCCCGGCTGCTAGCCTGCTGCGGCTATGAACGTCGAGGCGGCATCGGGTCTGGGGGGGATAACCAAACGCCTGGACCACGTTGCTTGGGCGGTGCGTGACGTCCGAACGGTCCTTCCGGTGGTGGAAATGTTGGGCGGGCGCTTCTATCAGGGAGCCGACAATCACCGGAGTCAGTTTCGATGGGTGCAGTTCTATCTGGGTGACAGCAAGCTGGAGATCCTTGCCCCGATCGGGGAAGAGTCTTTTCTGCACCGGTTCATTCGACAGCGAGGCGAGGGGCTGCATCACCTCACTTTCGGGGTGGAGGATCTGTCCCAAGCCGTTCATCAAGCCCGGGAGCGAGGGTTTCAGGTGACCGGACTGCATTTCAGCCGGGATTGGAGTGAGGCCTTTCTTCATCCTCGGAGCACCAACGGGGTGCTCATCCAACTGGCCCAGTGGGAGGAGGACGTCTGGGTGGGGTACACGCTGGATGAGGTGCTGGCCGGACTCTCGGTCGACAGCTCTTGACGCCGGCGGCGGTGCCGGTTCTGGCGGCGGTGCCACTCAGGCAGTCGATCTCGCCCAAATCCAGGCTGGCATCGGTGCTCTCTGCAAACACAAGGCGGCGCCTGAGTTTGAAGATGGCTGCTCGGGTGCTCACCGCCATCTCCGACAGCGGGGCCCGGCCGCTGATATTGGCCGCCGATCCCCGGGTGATGGACTGGGCTGAGCAGGAAGGCTGGGAGGCGGTGCTGGACCGGGAGCCGTCCTTGAATGCGGCAGCCCGGGGCGCCGTCCACCGCGCCTGGGAACGCAACATGGCCTGGATGGTGGTGCATGCCGACCTTCCCCTGGTGACTCGGGCCGACATGGTGGGGGCCGTGGAGGCCGTCGGTTCCCGAAGTTGGGTGTTGTCGCCTTCCTCCGATGGGGGCACCTCACTGGTGGGGGGGTCAGGCCGCGCCGATTTGAGGTTCGCATATGGGAGGGGGAGCTTTCACCGACATCTTGGCAGGCTCCGGAACCGCTCTCCCCGGGTTCTGTTCCGTCCGGGCCTTGCTCTGGATCTGGATCGCCCCTCCGATCTGAGGGCGGCTCTTTCCCATCCTCGGGGAGCGTGGCTGGTGGGGGTGCTGACGGAGAAAGAGAGGGGCGCGGTGTCAAGAGCTAACCGGGGGTAACCTCCGACAGAACCCGGGTCTGCGGCCATCAAATGCTCTGAAGGAGGAACGACCTGTCTAGCCAACTGTCATTGGACCGGCCTCTGTACCAGATGAATGAGGCGGCGCGACTGCTGGATATACCTGACAAGACTTTGCGCAGATGGATTGACGGAGACCGCCGGTTCGGAAGGGTTGTTGAGCCCCTTATCAGAACGGAGCACACCGGGAATGCTGCTTGAGGCTTCTTGGTGGGGTGTCGACTAATCGAAACCGGGGTGGCCGCCAAATGGTATCCGTGGCAGAGATCCCAAAAGATTGTGTTGGATCCGCGGGTCTCATTCGGGTTGCCGCACATAAACGGGGTCCGCACGGAAGCCATTGCCGAACTTCGGGGCCGCCGGAGAGTCAATGTCCACCCTTCACGGACGAGGGGAGGAAGGACAACCTGAAGTGAGTGAACAACTGCCTACCCCCCAACGCGCCTTGACTATCGGCGCCCATCCCGATGATGCCGAGTTCGGGGCGGGCGGGGTGCTGGCCAAGTGGTCGGCTGCCGGGTGCGTTGCCTCCATGCTGGTGGTCACCGACGGGTCGAAGGGGAGTTGGGATCCCCGAGTTGACCCCGCCGGACTGATCGAGACCCGCCGGTCCGAACAGCTGCGGGCGGCGTCGATCTTGGGCGTTACCGGGGAGGTGGTGATGCTGGGGGAAGTGGATGGGGAACTGGAGTATTCCATGAAGCTTCGGGAGATGCTGTGCCGGTGGATCAGGCGGCTTCGGCCCAACGTGGTGCTGACCCATGATCCCTGGCGGCGGTACCTCCTGCACCCCGACCATCGGGTGACAGGGATAGCCGCCACCGACGGGGTGGTCGCGGCCCGGGATCATCTTTTCTATCCCGAACAGTTGACCGAAGGGGTCGGCAAACACCGGCCTGACACGATTCTCTATTGGGCCAGCGACCAACCAGATCACCGGGAGGACATCGTGGGGTATGTGGAGCAAAAGGTGGAGGCTTTGCTCTGCCATTCCAGTCAGACGGAGACCACCATGGACGACGCCGGCATCTCGGCTGATCACCGTGACAGATTCGCGGCCAAGATCACCCGAAGGGCCGCCGAGGCGGGTGCTCCGGCTGCTTTGCAAGCGGCGGAGGCTTTCAAGATCGTCGTACCTTGACCGGATCGACAAGATCCGTACGGGCGGCTTTCCTGGCTGCCCACCGGGCCGCCCTCCGATCGGTGGATCCCCACCTGGTCACCAAGCGGTTTTTCTCCGGCGCCACCGACCGACTGGTTGTGGGAGGGGAGCAGATAGACATCACACGCGGCGTGCGGGTGCTGGCGGTGGGGAAAGGCGCTCATGGAATGGTGTCGGGGGTGCTGACAACAGTGGGGGAACGATTGGTGGACGGCCTCATCATCGCTGATCACCACCGCCCCGCTCCTCATCCTCTGGTCCGGGTGATGGTGGGCGACCATCCCTATCCGGGGCGGGCCAGTCTGGCGGCTGGTCGGGCTGCTTTGAACATGGTTCAGCAGGTAGGCCCGGATGACCTGCTGTTGGTGCTGGTGTCGGGAGGGGGGTCTTCTCTGATGGAGGTTCCGGCCGCGGGAATTGGTTTCGATGATCTGCAAAATGTGGGTCGGGCGCTGGTCACCGGGGGCGTCCCCATAACCGAAATGAACATGGTGCGACGCCATCTCTCGGCGGTGAAGAACGGAGCACTGGGGCGGGTGGCGGCCGGCCGGAGAATGGCCACTCTTCTGATCTCCGACGTGGTGGACGGCCCTCCTTCTGCTATCGCCTCTGGTCCGACCCTGGCCGACGACACCACCCGGGCTCAGGCGCGGGCGGTGCTGGGGGATCACCATCTGGAACACTTGATTCCCGCCCGGGTGTTGGAATACCTCTCCGGGTTCCATTCCCCACGCCGGGAGTCCCTCCGCGGCCCGTTCCAAGTAATCGCCGATGGTTCCCGGGCCGCGAACGCCGCCGGTGGTGAACTGGAGGCACACGGATTATCGGCGCAGGTGTGCTCCCAGCCGGTGGTGGGTGAGGCCGAGCAGGCAGCCAACTCGGTGGTGGAGCGCTCATCCGTGGGCAGAGTGGACGTTTACCGGGGTGAGACCACAGTGCGGATCGACACCGTCACCCCCGGGCGGGGAGGCCGAAACCAGCATGCCGCATTGGTGGCGGCCGGACTTCTGAAGGACCGCGGAAGAGGCATCTTCGGAAGTTTCGCCACCGACGGAATCGACGGCCACAGCGAAGCGGCGGGAGGGTTGGTGGACTCCGGAACGGTGGCGCGGGGCCGGCAGGCCGGTTTGGACCGGGGTGACCATCTGCGCCGTTTCGACTCGTCGCCCTATCTGGAGGCCTGTGGTGACCTGGTTACCACCGGTCCCACCGGGGCCAACGTGGGTGATCTGTGGCTGGTGGCCGGATGAGGCGGGACGATCCTACGGGATGGCGGTCGTAAGATTGGCCGGGCATGAAGCATCACCGATCTGCTGAGCTTTTTCATCGGGCGCAAAAGGCCCTGGCCGGGGGAGTCTCCAGTCAATTCCGCTCTTATGAGTACCCCCACCCGTTGTTCTACCAGTCGGGCCGGGGGAGCCGGATCACCGACGTGGACGGCAACACCTACTTGGATTTCACCCTCAGCCAAGGTCCCCTGATTTTGGGCCACTCCCATCCGGAGGTGGTTGAGGCGGTGGCGAGGGCGACTGCCTCCGGTCAAATATTCGCCGGTCAGCATCTGGCCGAACTGGATTTGGCTGAAACGGTCAAGCGTCTGGTTCCCTGCGCTGACCTGGTGCGGTTCAGCCTGAGCGGATCCGAGGCGGTGCATGCCGCACTGCGGGCCGCCCGGGTCCACACCGGGAGAACCCGGTTTCTCAAGTTTGAGGGCCATTACCACGGTTGGTTCGACAATGTGGCCGTCAGCGTCTCCGCCGCCTCGGCCGATCAGTTGGGATCACGTATGCGACCTCGGCCCGTGCCTTGGACTCAGGGTCGGCCTTCTTCCTCGGATGCCGAGGTGATCACCGCCTGCTGGAACGACTTGGAGGCTGCCGAGCGGGCTTTCGCTTCCGACCCCCAGGGAATCGCGGCCGTGATCACCGAACCGGTGATGTGCAACAGCGGGTGCATAATGCCCGCCAATGGCTTCTTGGAGGGTCTGCGCTCCCTCTGTTCCTTCTATGGATCGGTGCTGATCTTTGATGAGGTGATCACCGGTTTTCGGCTCGGCATGTCCGGTGCGCAGGGGTATTTTGGGGTGACGCCCGACCTGGCCACTTTCGGGAAGGCCATGGCCAATGGGTTTCCGATCAGTGTTCTGGCGGGGAAGGCTGAGGTTATGGCCCATGTGGCCGAGGGGACGGCCCTCCATGCCGGCACGATGAACTCGGGTAACCCCACCGTGGCGGCGGCGTTGGCGACTCTGGAGATCCTGGAGAGAGAGCAGGTCCACGATCGTCTGTTCGCCATGGGAAATCAACTGGCCGAAGGCTTGCGTCAAGTTTCCTCGAAAGCCGGCCATCCCATGCGGGTGGAAGGTCCCGGACCGATGTTCCACACCGGTTTCACCGATGCCGGGGAGATCCGGGAGTATCGGGATACGTTCGCCTATGACTCAGCCAAATACGGGCGTTTTGTGCAAGGCATGCATCGTCGGGGAGTAAGACTGATCGGCAGGGGCCTTTGGTACTTGTCGGCGGCGCATACCAACGATGACATAGAGACGGCCCTCGGGGCGGCGGCCGAGACGCTGGCGGAAATGTGAGATCAGGCGGTGGGGAAGAAAGGACACGAGATGTCGGATCACCAAGAGTCTGCCGACCAGCCTGACCACGAGTCCCCCCGTGGATCCCATAGTCACGAGGACCACGGTCACGGTCACCACCACGAAGGCTGGTGGCATCAACTTCGTTACCTGAGGCACTCCAAGGAACTGTGGCAGGGGCCGATCAACGCCACGTTGGTGGAGATGGTGGCGCCGACCGACGGGGAGCAGGTGTTGGACATCGGCGCCGGGATGGGACCCGGGGTCTTGGAGGCCTGCGACCGGATCGGCGATGGTCGGGTATTCGCAGTGGATCCTTCACCTCTGATGAGAGGGGTCATGAGCATGCGCCGGATGGCCCGACGTCTTGGTGGCCGGCTGGTGGTTCTCAAAGGCAAGGCCGAGGAATTGCCGCTGGAAACCGCCTCGATCGATGCGGCCTGGTCCATCAACTGCGTTCATCATTGGGGGGATGACCAGAAAGCCTGCCAGGAGCTGGGCCGGGTGATCCGACCGGGGGGCCGTTTGGCGCTGTTGGACGAACAGTTCGGTGACCCCACCCATCCGCGTCACGACTCGGTGGACCACAGCCGCCACGGCCAACCAGGGTTCTTTCACGAGATAGACACGGAGCGGTTGGCGGGGTTGTTGGGGGAGGCGGGGTTTGGTGTTGACCGGGCCGGTGATGAACGTTTGGACGGAGTGCCGGTCAAACTGATCTGGGCAGTCCGGCAAGGGGGAACTGGCCGTTCTTCATAGGCGGGTGAGATTGCAGATAGTGCAAAGAGCGGACGGAGACCAACCGAATATGAAGATGGCTGAGCGGCGGGTGCTCGCGCCGCAGGAGGGCATGACCTACGAGTCACTCACCGGGGGTTTCGAATGGCGGATTCCCGAGCGTTTCAACCTGGGGGTGGCCTGCACCGATCAGCATGACCCGACGGCGTCGGCGCTGTGGGTGGCTCATCGGTCGGGGGAGGTCTCCCGGCACACCTTTGGGGAACTGAGCGAGCTTTCCGATCGTCTGGCCGGTGGCTTGACCAGGATGGGAATCGGACCAAGGGACCGGGTGGGCATCATCGCGCCTCAATCGCTGGAGGTCGGGCTGGCTCATCTGGCCCTTTGGAAGATGGGGGCGGTTTCGCTCCCCCTGGCCACCCTGTTCGGACCGGACGCCATCTCTTACCGCCTCTCCGATTCCGGCGCCAAGGCAGTGATCGTGCACCCCGACAGCCGGGGCAAGCTGGAAGAGGCGGCGCCGCATCTCCCATCGATCGAGATCGGCCCGCAGTTCGATGCCTTCTGCTCCGGCCCCCGCTTGGGGGAGGTGTACGACACCGGGCCGGAGGATCCCGCCTATTTGATCTACACCTCCGGCACCACCGGGCAGCCCAAGGGCGCCCTGCACGCTCACCGTTCCCTCTTCGGACACCTCACCGGTTTCGAGTGCTATTACGAGTTTCCCCCAAGACCCGACGATGTCATGTGGACTCCGGCTGATTGGGCGTGGCTGGGAGGGTTGATGGACGCCCTGATCCCCGCCTGGTACTACGGGATTCCGGTGTTGACCTGTGAGGAGGAGAGGTTCGATCCGGCGGCCGCTTTCGAGCAGCTGGCTGAGCGTCGGGTCACGCTCGCTTTTCTGCCTCCCACTGCCCTCAAAATGATGCGCGCCAGTGGGGTGAGCCGTCCTGACCTGTCGTTGCGGGCGATCTTCACCGGGGGAGAGCCTCTGGGAGCAGAGATGCTGGAATGGGCGGCGGGGACGCTGGGGTGCCACATCAACGAGGGCTATGGGCAGACGGAGGCCAATCTGGTGGTGGGCAATTGCGCTTCGGTGTGGCCGGTCCGCCCCGGGTCGATGGGCCGCGCCATTCCCGGACACCGGGTGGAGGTCCAAGATGAAGAGGGCAACCGTTTGATCGGGCAGGAGGGAGAAATCTGTGTTCGCTCTCCCGATCCGGTGATGATGCTCGGCTATTGGAATCGGCCCGAGGCCACCCGGGACAAGTACCGGGACGGATGGCTTCTCACCGGAGACCTGGGGGTGGAGGATTCCGATGGATACCTGTGGTTCCGAAGCCGCATAGACGATGTAATCACTTCCCGGGGGTATCGGATCGGTCCGGGGGAGATCGAAGAAAGCCTGATGGCCCATCCGGCAGTGGCGATGTGTGCGGTGGTGGGGGTGCCCCACGAGATTCGGGGACATGTGCCCGCCGCCTTCGTGGTATTGCGATCGGGCTTCGAGCCTTCCGAGCAACTCGCCTCTGAGCTTCAGAACCACGTCCGAACCCGGTTAGCCGCTCATGAAACCCCAGACCAGGTCACCTTCTTGGACGAACTACCTCGCACCACCACCGGCAAGATCATGCGCCGGGCGTTGCGGCCTTCCTAACTGTCCGGATCCGCCTGCTTGTCTTGAAGTATTCGCCCTATCTTCTTGAGTTGAGACAGGGTGCTCTCAAGAACGGCGGCGTAATCGGCCTCAAGAGGAAGCACCACGGGAAAATGGTTGCCCTCCGGGGTGTTCCAGCGGCTCCTTAACCGGTGCCGGTCTCTCTTCTCCCAGGGCCACACCCATATCGGCGTTATCCCGTGCTCGGCCCATTTCCGGGGGTATACCCCAAACCAGACCCAAGCGCCGCAGAGGTCAATGTTCTTGCCATAGCCACCACCCAATGGGTCCTGTTTCTTAGCCTTGGCAACCCATCCCTGGGTTTGCGCCTGCTCAACCACTTCGTCCACCAGTCCCTTGAGGGACATTATCCGAGCCGGGATATCAGGTTTCAAGTCCTCGGCGGCCAACGGCGTAAAGGCCGTGGAGTAGTCCATATCTTGGTAGTCCGTCAATCCTCGCAGCTGGGCGATTTCCGCTTTGGTTGTTTCGTCGTTGGCAGCGGTGGCATCATGCAGGATATCAAGGATGTGTGCCCAGCTGGTCAGCATCACCCGTTTATTCGAGCCATTCACCTTGGCCTTCCGTATCGCTCCGGCAGATTCGATGTTTTCCAAGGGCCCGCATGCCCCCTCAACACAGCCGCGGCCGGTCTTCATTTCGCTCTCGATCTCGGTTGGCATAGGCTGGGGATTCGGCTGTCCGGACAAATAAACAACAAGACTCCTGCTTCTGGCTGTAGCTCTTCGAGGTTTCGGAAATAACCGCAGGCTTGCCCTTCTCTCAGACTTGCCCAGAATTTGGATTCAACCAGCAATCGCGTTGCGCCGGTGTGGTCATAGCCGCCCATATCAGGGCAGAAATCGTCTTCAAGAACCACCTCCAGGAGATAGCCTTCAGTGGGAAATCGTCGCTCCGAAGCAACTCCCCCAACGCTTGTCGGCAGGCCTCAGATTTGTTCAGGATGAATGCCAAGGCTTCGGTGGCAGCGTTCTCCACCTGGGTGGTCAGTTTGGGCGCCAGGTGTGCCAGAAGTGTCTTTTGCATCAGGGCTGATCGCCAAGCGTAACGGGACCGACTCGAAGGATCCGCGGCGGCTGACCGGGCAGTGACTCGATCACGGTGGAGGCAACCCCTCCTCGACACACGCCCGGCAAATAACAGGCGACCTCCTCGCCGAACACCTGCCGTGCCTCGTGGGCGGATAGGGTTGGGGGTTCTCCGGAGCGGTTGGCCGAGGTTACCGCCAAGGGGCCGGTGATCGACAGCAGATCGAGAGTCGCTGGATGGTCGGGCAACCGCACCCCGACCGTTTGGTCTCCGGTTGCCAGAACCAACGTGAGCGGGCCGGGCCAGTACTGTTGAGCCAGTCGGCGGGCCAAGGGTGTGAACACCGCCAAACGCTCGGCGTCGGCAATGGATCCCGCCAGGATCGGGATCGGCTTATTTGCTGGGCGGCCTTTGAGGCGAAACAGTTCTCCTTCCGCCCATCGGTGGGCGGCCAGCCCGTAGACGGTGTCGGTGGGCAGGCCCACCGCTTTGCCATCGGCCAAAAAGGCCCGGGCCCGGGTTGGAAGGGAAGGGGTCACGGGTGTTCCACCCCTCCCCAAACGAACCGGGGTCGGCCGGTCAGGTCACTGAAGATTCGGGCCTTGATGCCTCCGGCCCCAAAAGCCTCGGTCACCGCGGCGAACTGGGTTTCGCCGATTTCGACCGCAACTGTTCCCGATGGCCTCAGCCAGTCCGACACTCCGGCTGCCAATCTCTCCAGCAGTTCGGTCCCCCGGGGACCCGCCACCAGGGCCAGGTAAGGCTCGGCTCTCACATCCTCCGGCAGGTTGGGCCATTCGGCCTCGGCCACATAAGGCAGATTGGAGACCAGTATGTCCACTGCGCCCCGCAGAGTGGGTGGCAACGCCTCGAAGAGATCCCCTTGTCGCAATGTGATCCGTCCCGCCACCCATCCGTTTGCTTTGATGTTCTCCCTGGCCAGTTGCAGTGCCCGGGGGCAGATGTCGGTGGCTATCACTTCCGCCTGTGGGTAGGAGTGAGCCAGGGCAAGGGCCAGGGCGCCCGAGCCGGTACCGATATCCACAATCACTGAAGCTGCCGCGGGGGGCACCAAGCGGTTGACCAATTCCCACAGTTGTTCGGTTTCGGGTCTCGGTATCAGTCCCCGGCGATCCACCGCCACCCGCACGGGGCCGAACTCGACATGCCCTTCCAAGTATTGGAGGGGCGTGCCTGCCTGCCGTTGGCGGATGAGGGAGGTGGCCTGTGTGACGACATCGGGCGTCAAAGGCAAACCGGGGTGTATGTCGTGGGTGGTGAACGATGCGATCAGCCGGCGCACCTCGTGGTAAGGGAGCCCGCTTTGGAGGGATAATTGCAGGGGAGTAAGGGCTGGGATGCTCCCCGCAGGATCGTCGATCAAGGTCAACCGCTGGGGCCGACCAGGGAAGAGACCAGTTTCTGGGAACGATCCTGGGTGGCCAGGGCCTCGGTCAACTGGTCGAGTTCTCCCTGCAATACTCGATCCAGAGATTTGAGATGCAACCCAATGCGGTGATCGGTGACCCGATTATCTCGGAAATTGTAGGTACGGATTTTCTCGGAGCGATCCCCTCCGCCCACCTGGGATCTCCGTTCGCCGGCTATGCCGGCCTGGCGTTTTTCCAGCTCCACTTGATAAAGCCGGGCGCGTAGCACTCGAAATGCCTTCTCCTTGTTTTGGAACTGGCTTTTTTGGTCTTGGCAGCTGACCACCAAACCGGTGGGGATGTGGGTGATCCGCACCGCTGAGTCGGTGGTGTTGACCGACTGGCCGCCCGGACCCGAGGAGCGAAATACGTCCACCCGCACCTCGTCGGGGCTAACATTCACCTCCACCTCATCGGCCTCCGGCAACACCGCCACCGTGGCGGTGGAGGTGTGGACCCTTCCCTGCGACTCCGTCTTGGGAACTCTCTGCACCCGATGCACGCCACCCTCATAGCGCAGCTTTCCATAGGACCCACGGCCCTTCACGGCCAATGAGATCCTGCTGAATCCGCCCACCCCCGAAGGTGAGGCCTCCATCTCTTCGGACCGCAGTCCGTGCCGATCGGCAAATCTCTGATACATCCGGAACAGGTCCCCGGCCCAGATCGCCGCCTCATCACCCCCGGCCGCCGCCCGGATCTCCATAATCACATCCCGATGATCGTCGGGGTCGGGAGGAACCATCAGCGCCTCCAGCTTGGTCTCCAACTGGCCGGCCTCTCGGTGCTTTTCCTCGGCCCACTCCAGCAATTCGGTGCGGAGGTCCAGATCGGTCTCCGCCAGTTCTTCGGCCTCGAGGGCGTCCTGTTGGGCGGCCAGCCAGGACCGGGCGGTTTTGACGATCGGCCAAAGCTCGGCCCTGCGCCGCCCGGCATCGGCCAAACGTCGGGGATCAGCCAGCGTCTGAGGCGAGGACATCTCAAGGTCGATGTCGGTCAGCTGCTGTTCAAGTTCGGGGACCCGATCCCGCCATTCCGCAGCAGTCATTGCGCCACTGCCCGGGCGGCCGAGGTGGGAATGGAGTCGGTGGCCAGCAGCCGAGTTCTTTCGGAAGCATCCAGGGCGGAGAGGAGGGCGGTTATCGCCACTTCGATCTGATCGGGGCCCGGCTGGTTGGTGGTGAGTTTCTGAAGCCAGATACCGGGGGCGGCCAGCCATCTGCCCAAGGTCTGGGATTGACGGCGGCCGGCGAATTTGAGCAGCTCATAGGCGATGGCGGCGATCAGCGGAATGAACACCACTCGGCTCACGATCAGCGTCACCCAGCCGGGATTGCCCACCAAAGCGAAGGCCACGATGGAAAGGATCACCACAATCAGGAGGAAATTGGTTCCGCACCGGGGATGCTCGGGCGGAAACCGGCTGATCGACCCCACCGAGAGCGGCGCGTTCTGCTCGTAGGCGTGGATGGTCATATGTTCCGCTCCGTGGAAGGCGAACACCCGCTTGATCTCCGCCATCCTTCCGATCCCCCATATGTAGCCGACAAACAGCCCCAGACGGATTATCGACTCCAGGAATCCGAACAGCAGACCGGATTCGCCGGCGGTCCAGCGGGCCACGGTGGCTGGCACCACCATAAAAAACGCTACGAAGAAACTCATGGCCACGGCCATCCACAGCCAGAGTCTCCATCCGAGTTTGTCTCCGGGTCCCTCCACCTCCTCGGGGTCGGAACCGGGCTCCTGGGCGGCGATCTCCGCTGACCAGGCCAGGGAGCGAAAACCCAGGTTGAGAGATTCCACCAGCACCAGCACCCCCCGGAGGAACGGCGCCCTGGCGGCCCGGGTGCGGGTGGAGAGGCGGGGCAGCGGTTTCCTTTGTGCCACGATGGCGCCGTCGGGTCGTCGGGCGGCTACTGCCCAAGCCTCCGGCGCCCGTACCATCACCCCCTCGATCAGCGCCTGTCCTCCCACCGAGGGCGGGTCAGGTTGGGTAGGCGACTCGGAAGAGGGTTGGTTGCTCACGGAACAATCCGGCCTGAGGGAGGTGATTGGGCGTAACTCGCCGGAGCGTGGATCCTTGTCTCCGAAGACCTCGGGTCAGAAAGGAACCGCGCCCAGCCTGCTCGCCGATTAGGCGGACGATTCGGCTGGGTTCTTCTTGCGAGACCGCTTCGAGCGAACATCGGCCGCCTCCCCGTAACGCCTCTGAAAGTGTTCCACCCTGCCCCCGGTGTCGACCAGTCTCTGCTCCCCGGTGTAGAACGGATGGCACTCGCTGCACAGATCAACGGTCATGGCGGGTGGCCGGGTGGTCCTGGTGACGAATTTGGACCCGCAGGAACAGGTGACTGTGGTGAGGTCGTACTGTGGATGTATCTTTGATTTCATACCGATCTGACTCTATCTCCGGTGTTCCTGGCCACTTCCGCCAAGAACACTTTGTTGGAAGGGGAACTCTGCAGTTTATCGAGCAGCAATTCGATGGCCGCCCCTGATTCGAGCGAAAGCAGCACCCGTCGCAGCTTCCAGACCTGTGGTAGTTCGTCCACCGTGAACAACAGTTCCTCACGCCGGGTTCCTGACAGTTCGATGTCGACTGCCGGATAGATCCGTTTATCGGCCAACCGGCGGTCCAATCGCAATTCCATGTTGCCCGTGCCTTTGAATTCTTCAAAGATCACTTCGTCCATCTTGGAGCGAGTCTCCACCAGGGCCGTACCCAAAATGGTGAGACTCCCACCTTCTTCTATGTTGCGGGCCGCTCCGAAGAATCGCTTGGGTGGATAGAGGGCAGTGGCGTCGATTCCCCCCGACAGCATCCGGCCCGAAGCGGGGGCTGCCAGGTTGTGGGCGCGGGCCAAACGGGTGATGGAGTCGAGCAGGATCACCACGTCCATTCCCATTTCGACCATGCGCTTGGCGCGTTCCAGGGCCAGGTCGGCGATTTGGGTGTGCTGCTCGGCAGGGCGGTCGAAGGTGGAGAACACCACATCTCCTCTGACCGATCTCTGCATGTCGGTGACTTCTTCAGGCCGCTCGTCCACCAGGACCACCATCAGATGACACTCGGGATTGTTGACCGTGATGGACTGGGCAATCTCTTTGAGCACGGTGGTCTTGCCGGCTTTGGGGGGAGAGACGATCAGGCCCCGCTGGCCTTTGCCGACGGGAGAGATGAGATCGATAAGGCGCGCCAGAGTGCGTTGCGGCATCGCCTCCAACTCCAAACGGAGTCGCTGATCGGGGAACAGTGGTGTGAGCCTCTCGAATTTGGGTCGCCTCATCGATTCGACGGGATCCATCTTGTTGACGGTCTTCACCCGCACCATCCCCGGGTACTTCTCCTGTGAGCGGGGAGGTCGGATGGGTCCGCCCACCAGGTCGCCTTTGCGAAGCTGCATGCGGCGGACGAGCCCCGCAGATACGTACACGTCCTTTTCGCCGGGGCCGTATCCGGAGACCCGAAGGAATCCGTAGCCTTCGGGGAGGATGTCCAGCAGCCCCTCCCGCACTTCCATTTCACTCTCGGGGATGTTTTGATGGGCCGGTTGTTTGCGTCCCCGGCCGCGTCGGCGTCGGCCGCCGTGGCGGGGCGAGTCGCCAGGTGCTGCCGAGGCGCGGAATTCAAAATTCGGCTTCGATTTAGGACCTCCGGGTTGGTTCTTGCCCCCACTGGCCGGGCGGGCCGGCTTGTTTCGGGAAGGCGAAGGCGGAACGGGCGCGGGCGGCGCCTGTTGACGGCTGGTACGGGCCTTGGGCGCCGTTGTGACGGACGCTTTTGCGCTTTTGGCCCCGGTTATGGCGCTGATCAACTGATCTTTGCCCATTTCCCCGGAGTCGATACCAATCGCCTGAGCGATCTGCTGCAGATCTGCCACTGACTTGGTTCGAAGCTGGCCATTTTCAGATTGACTGGTCATAGAGGGTTCCTCTTATTCTCGGAGTCGTTCCCGAAATTGTCTCGTCCCATGTTTTCCTAGATGAAAGCCGGTCGTGCTCCACGCGCAACCGCTCTGAAAAGATTTCCCTTGAGTGTTCGCCGCTGAGACATAAAGCGGGCGAACCAGACAAAAGTCATCTTAGCGGGACTAGTTGGAGTATGTCAAACCCAGTGGCTGGTAGTCCCCACTGGAGGGATGTCCTTCACAATCTTCCCCGCCGGGCTGCCTGAAGGATCCCAGCCAACCGGTCCAGCCGGGCAGGGATCACGGTGGTGCGCTCCGGGCGGTTGCACAGGTCGGCGAGTCGGGAGGGGAGGTCAGGGGAGAACCCCACCGCTTGGGTCACCGCCTCGGGGAATTTGGCGGGGTGGGCGGTGGCGATGGCGACCGCCGGCTCGTCCTCGGCGCCCAGGCGTTGTGTCATCTCCCATCCCAAGGCGCTGTGGGGATCGAGCAGCAACCCGTACCTTCGATAGGCCCGGGCGATCACTTCCACGATGCCCCGATCTCCCAACCATCCGGCTTCGAAATCTTCTCCAAGTCGGGCGTGGAGGTTTTCACTGAGAACCAATTCGCCGCGGTGTCGGTATTCGGTCATCATCTGCGCCATCCATTCGCCCCGCCGACCCCCCAGTTCGAACAGGTATCTCTCGAGGTTGGAGGGGATCTGGATGTCCATCGCCGGGGCGAAGGTGGGTCGGACCGGGCCGATGGGCAGATCGCCTTCGGTGATGAGTCGGGTCAGACCGCGGTTGTGATTGTTGGCCACCACCAGCCGGTTCACCGGGCCGCCCATCCGACGGGCGGCCCAACCGGCCAGCACGTTGCCGAAGTTGCCGGTGGGTACGAAGAAACTGACTGGCTGTCCAACCTGGTGGCCGACCCACAGGTAGTAGGCGATCTGGGCCATTATCCGGGCCCAGTTGATGGAGTTGACCGCTGCCAATGCCAATCCATCGCGCAGGTCGGGATCGGCAAAGGCGGCTTTGACCAGGTCCTGGCAGTCGTCAAAGGTTCCTTCCACCGCCACCGCGGCAACGTTGGGGGAGTCCACGGTGGTCATCTGCCGACGCTGTATCTCCGAAACCCGGCCGCGGGGGTAGAGGATCACGATGTCGATGGCGGCGCGATCCCGGCAGGCCTCAATGGCTGCCGAGCCGGTATCACCCGACGTGGCGCCCAGGACCATGATCCGCCGTCCCTGGAAAGTGAGCAGCCGGTCGAATAGCCTGCCCAGCAGTTGCAGGGCGTAGTCCTTGAAAGAGAGAGTGGGGCCCAAAGTGAGGTCCAGAACCAAGCGGTTGGAGGTCACCCTCTGCAAAGGGGCCGGTCCTTGGGGGCCGAAGTCGGAGTAGGCCTCGGCGGCCAGCCCGGGAAGATCATCCAGGAGAAGGCTCCCCTCCATAAACGGCGCGGCCACAGTGGCGACCAGCTCGTGATAGGGGATGCCGGCGGGGAGATCGGGAACCGACGGCCAGTCGGCGGGCATGTACAAGCCTCCATCGGGCGCCGGTCCCTGAAGAAGGATCTCGTCGAAGGAGGCTGGCTCGGTTCCCCCCCGGGTGGAGATATATCTCACGGCCGATATGGTGCGTTGGGGGTGTTGGCCATCAGGAAACGGCCCCGATCACGCGAATGGTGGCGGCCACCTGTCTCACCACTTCCAGCTTCTCCAAGTCCCGGGCGGCTGTCCGATGACGCTTCTCTCGGGCATGGTGGGTGATCAAAAGCAAGGTGGCGTCGTCCCCTCGTCCTTCCTGCCACACCGACATGATGGAGACGCCATGGTCGCCGAACACCGCCGCGATCTGAGCCAGAACCCCGGGAGCGTCTTTCACCTCCAGGCGCAGGTACCACTGGGTTTGAACTTCGGCGAAATCCCGGATGCCGCCATTTTCGAACCGGACCCGAGGAGTTACTTTGGTGCCGGCCAGAAATTCCCGCGAGGCCAAGATGATGTCTCCCAGCACCGCGGTGGCGGTGGGTCTTCCTCCCGCTCCGGGTCCCAGGAAAAGCAGTTCCCCGATGGAGGGGCCCTCCAGGAAGACCCCGTTGTTGGCGCCGCGGATCAGGGCCAGAGGATGGCCGCTGGGCACCAGGGCGGGATGCACGCGGACCGCCGGACCCGAGGGAGAGACATCCGCCACCGCCAGCAGCTTGACGCAATATCCCAGTTGGCGGGCGAAGCCCAAATCGATGGTGGACAGGTCGGTGATGCCCTCCCGGTGCACCCGCTCGATATCGACCCATTGTCCAAAGGCCAGTCCCGCCAGGATGGCGGCTTTGGCGGCGGCGTCGCCACCGCTTACATCGGCGGTGGGGTCGGCTTCGGCATAACCAAGTTGTTGCGCCTCCTCCAACGCCCGGGGGTAGGCGATTCCATCCGAGTCCATGGCGCTCAGGATGTAGTTGGTGGTGCCGTTCACGATCCCGGTCACTCTCTCGATCTTCTCGCCCGCCAAAGACTCCGACAGGGGTCGGATCAACGGTATTCCCCCTCCCACCGCCGCTTCGAACAGAAGGGAGACACCCTTGGCGGCGGCTCGGGCAAACAGTTCGGGGCCATGCAGGGACAGCAACTCCTTGTTGGCGGTGATGACTGGCTTGGCCAGGTCCAAGGCTCCCAGCACCAACTGTCGGGCGGGATCCACTCCGCCCATCAGTTCCACCACCAGGTCCACCCCGGGCAGGGTGATCAGGGCGTCGGGTCGATCAACGACATACCGGGAAGGAAACGGCCGAGGCTTGTGCGGCTGACGCACCGCCACCCCCCGCAGTCTCAGATCGATTCCGGATTTGGCCAAAATGGCGTCGTGATCTTCCAGTAATCGCTTGGCCAACTCGCCGCCAACCGTGCCTCCCCCCAGGATGCCTACACCGATTTCCATTATCGGAATGCTAGGAGTGTGCTGAACAAGGCCCGGCAGCAGCCAAATGCGGCAGCAGGACCCCTGGTCGAGGTGTGGGGAACCATCCCAATCCCCATCCTTTTCAGCATGCTCCCCGAGAGGCAAAAGGTAACCTTCGACAAACCCCAACGCCCTGCCCAAGGAGGGACATGGCCGGACCTCTCCCCTTTCACTTGCTGCCCGCCACCTCGCAAGTGGGGGAGGGCCGTCTGCTGGTGGGCGGATGTGATCTGGAGGAGCTGGCCGAGCGGTATGGCACGCCGCTGTTCGTCTACGACGAGCTCCACCTGCGCCGTCGATGCCGAGAGGCCCGGGCGGCCTCGGGGGGGATGGTTTTCTATGCGGCCAAAGCCTTTTTGTGCCTGGCAATGGCGAAACTGGTGCAGTCCGAGGGATTGGGGATGGATGTGGCGACCGGTGGGGAACTGGCGATGGCCCTGCGAGCCGGGTTTCCGCCCAAGCGGTTGGTGTTTCACGGCAACAACAAATCATCGGAGGAATTGGTGATGGCCGTCGAGGCGGGGGTGGGGAGGGTGGTGGTGGATTCCTTTGACGAGATGGATCGGATCGATCGTCTCCATACCCGCCGAGGGTGGCCTCCGGTGGACGTGCTGGTTCGAATTACTCCCGGGGTGGATGCCCACACCCATGAGTTCGTGGCCACGGGACACGATGACACCAAATTCGGTTTCACCATTTCCACCGGGGCGGCGGATCGGGCGGTGCGCCGGGCCGTGAACGCCCCTTCCATGCGGGCCCGGGGTGTTCATGCCCACATCGGCAGCCAGGTCCTCCGGTTGGAGTCCTTTCGGGAGGCGGCCCGGATCGTGGCCGGGCTGGCCGTCCCCTTCGGCTTGGAGGAGCTGTCGCTGGGAGGTGGGCTGGGGGTTCCATATGTGGGGGGAGAGTCCGCCCCCACCATCACCGAGTGGGGGAAGACCCTGGTGGAGGCCTGCCGGTCGGAGGGTGTCAGGGGGCCGATCATGGTTGAGCCAGGCCGGTCGATCGTGGCGGCGGCGGCACTGACGGTCTATCGGGTGGGCACCATCAAGCAAGTGGAGGGAGTGCGCACCTATCTGGCTGTGGACGGGGGGATCAGCGATAATCCCCGGCCCGTGCTGTACGGGAGCGGCTACGAGGTCTTTCTGCCCAGGGCGGTGTCGGCGCCTCGGGAAAAGCCGGTGACGGTGGTGGGCAAGCACTGTGAGAGCGGCGATCGGCTGGTGGCGGAAGGGTGGGTTCCCCGAGATGTCGAGGTGGGCGACATCATCGCCACGCCGGTGACCGGCGCCTACGGGCATTCCATGGGATCCAACTACCAGAAGGTCCCCCGGCCGCCGGTGGTGTTTGTGGCCGATGGCCGGTCCCGCTTGGTGGTGCGTCGGGAGGAGTACGAAGACCTGTTCCGCCTGGAGGTGGAGTAAATCCCCATTTTTGGACAGAGCGGCGAATTGTTCCCTATCGAGGTTGGAGCGGGGCGCCTGGGGTTTGTGAAGTCCACACGGGCCGGACCCTCCCGAGCAAGTTGGTTCGGCGTGAGGTGGGTCCGGGAGCATGCTGAAAGAGATGGGGATGGGATGGTTCCCCACACCTCGACCAGGGGTCCTGTTGCCGCATTTGGCTGCTGCCGGGCCTTTTTCAGAACACTCCTAACCGACCGCTCTTTGGGCGTCGGAGTCCTCCTGGCCTTCCGCGGCCGCCTTGGTTGCTTCCACGCTGGCTTTCAGGGCGGCCAGCAGGTCGATCACTTCACCCGGTTCGGAGGTGTCTCCCACTGAGATGACTTCTTTGCCCTCCACCTTCCGCCGGGCGGCGGATTCGATGTTGTCCCTGGTCTGATCCTGGTAGTCCTCTCCCACAAACGGCCCGCTCATGGTGTCGATCAGAATCTTGGCCATCTCCACCTCTTCCGGTCGCAACTCGATCTCCTCCTCTGGTTCCACGGTGGGGGCCGAACGGATTTCATCGGGCCAGAACATGGTCTCCAACAAGAGACTGTCCTGATGAAAGCGCAGGGTGGAAAGGTGTTGCTTTCCTCTCATGGCAAAACGGGCGATTCCGATCTTGTTGGTCGCTCGGAGGGCCTCCCACAGGATCTGGTAGGCCCGCAGACCGGTCTTTTCGGGAGTCAGGAAATAGGAGGACTTGTAGTAGACGGGATCAATCTCTTCGGCCTCCACGAACCGGATGACATCTATCAGGGGCAACCCCTTTTGGCCGATCCCGGCGGCGGTCAGTTCGGAGTCGGTGAACACCACGTACGAGCCCCGTTCCACCTCATATCCCTTCACGATCTCGCCCCAGGGCACCTCTTGGCCGTCGGCTTCCGCCACCCGTTTGTAGCGGATGGGACTCTGGTCACTCTGGCGCAACTGCTTGAACCGGGGTCGGCGGTCTTCGGTGGCCGAATAAAGCACCACCGGGATGCTCACCAGGCCAAAGGAGATGGCGCCTTTCCAAATGGGACGCATCAGAAGCCTGACTTTAACACTCTTGAGGTCATCTGGCGCATGTAGCATGCTGAAATTGATGGGGGTGGCATGGTTCCCACTCCTCGATCAGGGGTTGTGCTGCCGTCTTTGGCTTCCGCCGGGCCTTTTTCAGCACACTCCTCGCTGGCCATCACGGCCTTACCGGCCGGCCCGGGAAGGTCAAGGCCGGTTTGTCAGGAGGAAAGTTCCTCGGCCACCAGTCGGGAGACCAATCCGCCGTCCACCTGCTGACGATGGGACTTCATGATGTGGCCCATCACTCGACCGCGAGCGCCGGGATCCCCGGCCACGCCCAGATGCTCAATGGCCTGCCGGACCAGCTTGCGACTCTTCTTCTCATCCAAGAGGGAGGGGAGCCACCGGGACAGGTAGTCGACTTCGTAGGAGAGTTTGCGGGCCATCTCCTCTCCTCGCTCTCCCAGCCGGGCGTATTCATCGGCGGCCTTGCGCATTTTCTTGACGTAGCTTCCGATGATTTCCCGATAGAAGTCGTCATCCTCCCCCGATCCCGAGAAGCCCGGAGCGGTCCTTTTCCTCTGTATTTCCGCTTCCACCGAGCGAATGACATCTCTTCGGGGGCGATCCCCCGATTTCATGGCATCCACCAACTCGGCCCGCATTTGGGATTTCACGCTCATCTGCCGGTGATCTTATCGGTGGTGGGCAATTTCGAGGGGAGGTTTTTCACTCCAGATGCATCAGCCCCAGCCCAAAGGCCGAGAGGAGGTTCTCGTTGGTCAGGACTTGGGTGGGTGGTCCGCTGATAACTCGTTTCTCTCCCAGCAGCAACACATGATCGGCGGTTCCGGCCTCACCGAGGTCATGAGTGGAGACCAGCACCGCGCAGCCATGTTCCTTTTCCTCGTGGATGGTGCGGTCCACTGCCTCTGCCGAGATAACATCGAGTCCGGTGAGAGGCTCGTCCAGCAGCATCACGAGATGATCCTGGGCAATTCCCTGTGCCATGAACACCCGTTGGCGCTGTCCTCCGGATAGTTCGGTGAGGTGCCGCTTGGCCAGGTGAGTGATGTGCATTCTCTCCATGGCTTCCTTCACCCGGGCGCGGTCATCGATCCGAAGTGGTCGGATCATTCCCCGGTTGGGATAGCGTCCCATTGCCACCACCTGGGCGACGGTGAGGGGGAGCGACTGGTTGACTTCTTTGGATTGCAGGACATAGGACACTTGTTTCCGAGCCTGCTGGGGAGGGACATCCATGACCCGCATCCGTCCACTCGTCGGGTTCACCAGCCCGACGATGGCGTGAAGGAGGGTGGATTTGCCGGCGCCGTTGGGTCCGATCAGGGCGGTGATGGCCCCCATGGGAGCGGTGAACGACGAGGGCTTCATCACCACATGAGAACCGTATCGCAATTCCAGGTCGGTGGCTTCGATGGCGTGGCGGATCCCTTGGGGCGGCAGTTGCATCACCGGCATTTGGGACACAGGCCTTCGATCTCCAGGGTGTGGTCGGTCATCAGGTAGCCGATCTCCGACGCCGCCCGCTCGCCCAACTTGGCAAGCCAATGCTCGGTCTCGCGGTCCAGGGAGATATCGGAGATGGCCATGCAACTGACACACACCATGTGGTGATGATGTCCCGACAGCCACTCCGCCAACTCGAAGCGGCTGGACCTCTCGGCGGTGTGATGCAGGGCGAGCACTTGGGCATCGACCAGGACCCGCAACTCCCGGTAGACGGAGGAGAAGGGCACTCGCGGCTCGGTTGTGCGGTACAACTGGTCGGCGGTGAGGGGTCCTTTGGTCTGGTCGAGAGCCGATACCAGAGCCTTGCGATTCGGTGTGTACCTCATGCCCTGGGAGCGAAGGCTCTTTTCCACTTTGTTGTGCAATCCAACCACCATTCACCTCAACAATAATGATTATCATTCTGCAATATGCCCAATGTCGCTGGCTTCCCGTTCAGATCGGGATTTTGACCGATGGACTGGCTTGTGGAGCCTTTTGAATTGGCCTTTCAGCAGCGGGCCCTGATCGGAGGAATCCTGGCCGGAGTGCTCACCTCGGTGGTGGGTGCCTGGGTGGTGATCCGGGGGATGTCCTTTATGGGCGATGCGGTTGCTCACGGGGTGATTCCGGGGGTGGCGATCGCCATCCTGATGGGGGTGAACCCGGTGTGGGGAGCCTTGTTGGCCGGGATAGTGATGATCTGGGGAATCAATCTGGTTCACGAGCACACCAAGCTCAGTGCTGACGTGGGAATCGGGTTGCTGTTCGTGGGGATGCTGGCCCTGGGGGTGGTGGTTATCTCCCTGACCCCTACTTTTTCGGGTTCGATCACCAGCATTCTGTTCGGTGATCTCCTGGGAGTCACCTCCGGGGTGATCCTGTTGGAGGCGATCGGACTGGTGCTGGCCGTGGTGGTGTCGTTTGTCATGTATCGACCTTTCCTGGCTTTGTCCTTCAATCCGGCCAAGGCCGAGATGATTGGTTTTCGACCTCGGGTGGCGCACTTCACCCTGCTGGCGCTCATCACCGGAGCGGTGGTGCTGCTATTCCAGGGAGTCGGCGCTATTCTGGTGTTCGGTCTGCTGGTGGGACCTCCTGCCGCGGCCATAATTCTGGTGAGACGAGTGGTGCTGGTCATGGTGGTGTCGGCGGCGATCGCCATCTTCTCGGTGGTGGCCGGCCTACTGATCAGCTATCACTACTCCACGGCTGCCTCGGCCACCATTGTCCTTCTGTCGGTGGTGATATTCTTCCTTGCCCTGACGGGGTCCCGCATCCGCCATCGCCTGGGCAAGATGAGACCCGCCCCGGCCTGAAACCGGGTTGAATCAATCAAATAGGGGCCGACAGGCGGCAAAGCTACCGTAGAAATTGTATCAGAATTGCTGTAGATTCTGTATCATAATCAGTGTTGAATCTGTACAGTTAGTGGTGTGATCAGCTATATTCCTCGAATTGTCGATCTGGAACTTGATGAACTGTCCGAGGCGCCGGCGGTCTCGATAGAAGGGCCCCGAGGAGTCGGCAAGACCGAGACAGCACTACGCCGAGCCACAACGGTTCATCGTCTCGATGACCCCGATCAGGTTGCGGTACTGAGGGCGGCGCCTCGACGGGTTGTGGCCGGCCAGCCTCCGGTACTCATTGACGAGTGGCAGCGTCTGCCTGGCTCATGGGATTTGGTGCGCCGCGCCGTGGACGCCAACCCGAGAGGGTCCCGGTTCCTGCTCACCGGTTCCGCTACACCAGCAGATGCGCCCACCCACACCGGGGCAGGGCGGATCATCACGGTAAGGATGCGGCCGATGTCTCTGGCTGAGCGCCGACTTGCCACAGCCACGGTGAGTCTCAGCCGGCTTGTCGGCGGCATTCGGCCCGATCTTGAAGGTGTGACTGAAGTCGGTGTTGAGCAATATGCCGACGAGATCACCAGATCAGGATTTCCAGGTCTGCGTATCCAGCCGAGACGAGTGCGACTCGGTTTGCTGGACGGTTACATTGAGCGACTTGTCGAGCACGACATCAATGAATTCGGGCGGACCTTTCGCGATCGCGTTGGGTTACGCAACTGGATGGCCGCCTATGCCGCGGCCAGTTCAACCGTCACTTCGTTCGAGAAGATCCGCGACGCGGCCTCAGCAGGCCAAGACCACAAGCCATCCCGCACCACTGTCACCCCCTACCGGGCAGCCCTTGATCGATTATGGATGATCGAGGAGGTGCCGGCTTGGTCGCCGAGCCGCAATCGCCTGCGGGGACTGGCGTCGGCGCCTGCTCACCAGATGGCCGACCCGGCTATAGCCGCTCGGTTACTGGGTGTGACGTCAGAAGGGCTGTTGGGGGGTGCAAGCACATGGAATGGCGACGGACCCCTGCTCAGAGCGTTGTTCGAGTCACTCGTAACGCTGTCGGTGCGGGTGTATGCGCAGGCTTGCGGCGCTCGGGTGTTTCACCTGCGCACCCACGGCGGTGAGCACGAGATCGATCTCATCGTCGAACGGGCCGATGGTGGGATAGTGGCGCTGGAGGTAAAACTGGCTTCGTCCATTAATGAATCTGATCTCAGGCATCTGCGATGGCTGGCGAATCGGGTGGGACCGCGGCTGGTTGATGCGGCTGTCGTAACGACTGGAGGGGAGGCTTATCGGCGACGCGACGGCATCGGCGTGGTCCCCGCCGCACTGCTGGGGCCCTGAATCGGGTCCTACTCCGGGAGGGGTCGGCGGGCGGCGCGCAGTACGTCGTCGATGGGGTCTTGGTCCACATCGCCCAGGTTCTGCACGTAGTCGTAGCCGAAGCGACCCTTTATACACAGGTTGCCGCTGGTCACTTCATGGTCCTGGGGAGAGGTGACCTTGACGATCCGGTTCTCCTGGGTGTGCAATTCCAGATTGCATCCCACGCCGCAATAGGAGCAGACGGTGCGGGTCACCGACTGAGCCTCGGGGTCCCATATGTCGGCCCGACGCATTTCCCATTCGGAACGGAACATCAAGGCGCCGGTGGGACACACCGCTATGCAATTTCCGCAGAAGACACAGGCGCCGTCTCCCAGGGGCAGGTCCATCTCGGTGGAGATGCGGGCGTCAAAGCCCCGGCCCGCCACCGCGATGGCGTAGGTGCCCTGGGCGTCTATGCCGCACGCCTCCACGCACTTGTAGCACAGGATGCACCGGGAGTAGTCACGAACATACAGGGAGTTGTCCACCTTGGTGGGCTGGTGAACACCTTCGGCGGTTGTGCCGTTGGGCGGATGATGGTGCCCCGGCTTCCGACCGTCACGTTCTCCCGCCGCGGCGGGCGCGGATACCGGACCGTAACGGGCCGGGTCGGCCCCGTACCGATCCACCCAGTCCTCGATCTCATCGTCGGCCACCGACAGGTCCACCGACGAACCCAGGAATTCCAAGACCATTTTCCGGCTGTGGCGCACCCGCTCGGAGTCGGTTTTCACCACCATGTCATCCTCAGCCACCCGGGAACAGGCCGGCACCAGGGTGCGGTTCCGCTCCACCTCCACCACGCAGATGCGGCACACGTTGACCGGGGTGAGGGTTTCCAGGTAACAGAGGGTGGGGATCTCGGTCCCCACCTGCCGGCAGGCTTCCAATAGCGTGGCGCCGGCGGGCACCTCCACCCGGGCGCCGTCGATGGTCAGGCGCACCATCTCGGCTGAGCCGTTGGGTCGTTGGGGTTGGTTCATCACAGAAGCTCCAAATCAAGGGCCGAACGCAGGGCAATGGCGGCGGTGTGCCCCAGGCCGCAGATTGACGCGTCCCGCATGGCCAGATCGATCTCTTCTATCAAGTTCACGTCTCCCTGCCGGGGTTGTCGGCGAATACGCGCCAAGGCTTCTTCCAAGCGAACGGTACCAACTCGGCACGGCACGCACTGCCCGCAGGTCTCGTCTCGGAAGAAGGCGGCGATGCGGGTCAAGATATCCCCAAAGTCGGTGTGCTGGTCGAACAGCATGATCACACCCGAACCCAGGGAGACCCCCGCCTCCGAAGCCGCCTCAAACGTCAGGGGCATGTCGAGGCGGTCGGCCAAGACAAACGACCCCGCTGCGCCCCCCAGCAGGATGGCCGCCAATTCCAGGCCTTGCGGCAAGCCTCCTGCCATTTCGATCAGTTCTCCCAGGGTGGCGCCGAACTCCACTTCGTAGACTCCCGGTCGGCGGACCGATCCCGATAGGCAAAACAGTTTGGGGCCGGTGGACTGGGTGGTTCCCGATGCGGCGAAGGCCTCCCCGCCGTCTGCGACTATGTCAAGCAGGTTGCAGAGCGTCTCGACGTTGTTGATGACGGTCGGTTTGCCGAACAGTCCCGACACCGTGGGGAAAGGAGGCTTGTTGCGGGGCTCCCCCCGGAAACCCTCGATCGAATTCATCAACGCCGTCTCCTCCCCGCAGATGTAGGCGCCCTGGCCCCGCCGGATCTCCAGTTCGAAGTCCACGCCCGCCTCGGCGTCGGGTCCCAACAGGCCCTGTTGGCGAGCCTGCTCCGCCGCTCGGTGCAGGCGCATGGTGGCCAGGGGGTACTCCCCGCGGATGTACAGATAACCGCGGCGAGCGCCGATGGCGTGGCCGGCGATGGTCATGGCTTCGATCACCGAGAACGGATCGTCTTCCATCAACACGCGGTCTTTGAAGGTCCCGGGCTCGGACTCGTCGGCGTTGCAGATCAGATAACGCACCGGCTCGGGGGAGTTGGCCACCGTCTCCCATTTGATCCAGGCCGGAAACGCCGCTCCTCCTCGACCCCTCAGACCCGATGCCTTGACTTCCGCCACTATTTGGGCCGGTCCCATTTCCACCGCTTTTCGGAGGGCCCGGTACCCCCCGGCCTCAAGGTAGGAGTCCAAAGAGCCGGGATCGGTTGTGCCCACCCGACGGAGCAGGCGGAGATGGGGTTGGCCGACCTGGGGGATGGGCGGCGCCGGGAGATGGCGGTCAGGCTCGGCCCGGCGAGGCGGCTGTCCGTTGAGCCGGGTGGCGTCTGCTCCGGTGACGACCAGATCCGCTTGGCCCGCCCTTTGGAGATATGCGGCCGGGGTCCGGTCACACTGTCCCAGGCAGGGCGATGGCGCCCAGCGAGTATTGGGCGAATCGAACTCTCCGGCTTCGAACCGGTCGATCAGATCGACGGCCCCGGCGCGACGGCAAACGATGTCATCGCAGAGGTGCCACACTTGGGGGGGAGAGGGGTCAACGGAGATCAGGGAGTAGAAGGTGGCCACTCCCCAAGCCTCGGCGGGGGGCACCGAAAGAACCCGACATATGTGCATCAGGGCACCTTCGGAGACCCATCCGATCTCCGATTGCACCGTTTCCAATGCCGGGAGCAGAAGATGGCGCCGGTCCAGAATACTCTGGCGCCCGCTCTGGAACATGCGCAGGTTGGAGGCGGTGCGGATCCGGTCGTGACTGGCGGCGCCTGTGATGCCGGTGGCCCTTTCCACCGCCTCCCGCTCGGCGGCGGTGGGCTGGGCGTCCGTGAAGCGAAGATCCATCAGCGGGCTATGGCGAGGGTCGGCTTACCCAACCGGCGTTGACACTTTTTCCACCCGCACGGCGGTGGCTTTGAATTCGGCGGTGCCGCTCTTGGGGTCCCAGGCTTCGATGGTCAGCCGGTTGATGTCCGCCTGTTCGGGGAAGTGCACCGACATAAAGGCCAAGCCGGGGCGGAGACTTTGGTCCACCCGGGCCGGGACGGTGATAGAGCCTCTTCGAGAGGTGACCCGCACCTTCTCTCCCTCGGCGATCTCCCAGTCTGAGGAATCCTCCGGCGAGATGTCCAGCGTGCCCCGCTTGCGGAGGGGGGAGGCGGTGCTTCCGCTCTGCACCCCGGTGTTGTATGAGTCGAGATGGCGGCCGGTGGTGAGCCGGACGGGGTATTCCTCGGTCAGGCGGTCGACCGGAGGGACCCACGGCACGGCGTGGAACGGCGCCAGAGGGCCGACCGGCGGGTCTTCCCACAGGCGGGAATGCAGGAACAGTTCACCGGGGTGATCCTCGTCGTAGCAGGGCCAGGGCAGACCACCGTTTTCTTCCAGGCGGGAGTAGGACATCCCCCGATGCATGGGAGAGAGATTTCGCATTTCGTCCCAGACCTCTTCGGCGGAGGGTGTTCCCCAGTCATGTCCCAGAGCGGCTGCCATGGAACAGATGATGGAAGAGTCGGTGCGGGCCTCCCCGGGGGGTTGAAGAGCCGGGCGAACTCGCTGCACGCGTCGTTCGCTGGAGGTAACTGTCCCCTCGGCCTCGCACCAGTCGGCCGCGGCCGGCAGCACCACATCGGCCATCGCGGCGGTGCGGGTCAAAAAGATGTCCTGCACCACCATGAAATCCAGCCCCTCCATGAGGTGGCGGGCCTTTTGGACATCGGCTTCGGAGTCGGCGGGGTTTTCCCCGATCACATACAGGCCTCGCAGGTGCCCCTCCTCCATGGCTTCGAACATCTGAGTCAGATGGAGCCCTGTGCGGGAGGGGATTGAAGCGCCCCAGGCCGCCTCGAAGGGGGCCCGCAGGTCATCGGACTCCACGTCCTGAAAGCCGGGCAACTTGTTGGGGATGGCGCCCATGTCTCCCCCTCCTTGCACGTTGTTCTGACCCCGGAGCGGCACCAGCCCCGATCCGTACCGACCCACATGCCCGCACAGCAGGGCCAGGTTGATGAGAGCCAGCACGTTGTCGGTGGCGTTGTGATGCTCGGTTATTCCCAGTGTCCAACACAGTTGGGCTCGCTCGGCCCGAGCGTAGGCATGTGCCAGGGTCCGGATGGCGGCGGCCGGCACCCCGGTTACCTCCTCTCCCCGTTCCAGAGTCCACTCCTCCACGCTCTGGGCGTACTCGGCGAAACCCACGGTGGAGTGTTCGATGAACCGGCGGTTTTCCAGGCCCGAGGAGAGGATCTCCCTGGCGACGGCGTTGGACAACGCAATGTCCGATCCCACGTCGATTCCCAGCCACAGGTCGGCCCACTGGGCGGTCTCGCTGTGGCGAGGATCCACGCAGAACATCTGCGCGCCGCGCCGTACGGCCCGGATAACCCGGTGGAAGAAGATGGGATGGGCGGCCCGAGCGTTGGAACCCCACATGATCACCACTTGGGCGTCGTCCATCTCCTGATAGGAACTGGTTCCCCCTCCCGCTCCGAAGACTGCCGCCAGACCGGCGACGCTGGGAGCGTGTCAGGTCCGGTTGCAGGAATCTATGTTGTTGGTGCCCAGCACCACCCGAGCGAACTTCTGTGCCAGGTAGTTGGTCTCATTGGTGGCTTTCGAGCAGGAAAACATCCCTATGGCTTCCCCGCGGTGGGCATCCCGGATTGCTCCCAAGCCCTGGGCGGCCCGAGCGAGGGCTTCGGCCCACGAGGCTCTCTCCAGTGTGCCATTCCGCCGCACCAGGGGATGGGTCAGCCGGGTCTTCTTTCCCATCTTGACTCTCCTTGAACATCTGCGGGCAAAACCCCGCGGCTCGTATCTTATACGGGATGTCTTGGTCGGGCGTCAGGTTGATCCGACGGTGACTGCAATCAACCCGCCGCCAAGACGGCGGTTTCGGCGATGATTTCCGCCGCCAGGGCGGTGTCTTCGATCTCCACCCATTCCTCGTCGGAGTGGGCCTGATCGATGGAGCCGGGTCCGAAGATCACACACGGAATGCCGGCTGGTGCGTACCAGGAAGCATCTGTGCCGTAGGGAACGCCAATCGGATGCCCGGCGCTGCCGAGAATTGATCGACGGGCGGATTGCATTACCTTCACCAAAGGGTGGTCCGAAGGGGTGTCCAGTGGTCCCATATCCAAAGGCGTATGCCCACGCCGCGCCTCGATGCCCTGGTCGGCCAGGGAAGCCAGCAGCTCGTCTATTTCGGCCAGAATCTCCTGAGAGTCCTCTCCCGGGTTAACCCGGCGGTCCAGGCTGATGACGCATCGGGCCGGAACAATGTTCAGCGCGGTTCCGCCCCGGATCAAAGAGGTGCAGATGGTGGGGTTGCCCACCAGAGGATGGCTGATCTCCGCCAGGGTGGGAATGTAGTGCGTTTCCAAGGCGTCGAGCACTCGGGACATGTGATGGATGGCGTTGACTCCCAGGTGCGGTTTTGACGAGTGGGAGGGAGACCCCACCGTCTCGATCTCAAAACGCAGCACCCCCTTGTGGGCCGTGGCCAGCTCCAGCCCGGTGGGTTCGCCAACTATGGCCATGTCGATACCCAGGTCGGCATCGCAAAGGGCGGTGGCGCCGGCCCCGGATACTTCTTCGTCGATCGCCCCCGCGAATAGCAGCGGTGTGCGCATTTGGGGATCAAGCTCCCGGACCATGTGCAGCGCCTCCACCATGGCCACCAGGGAGCCCTTGGTGTCACAAGCTCCCCGTCCGTGCACCCGGGCGCCTTCCACCACTGCCTTGGGCCAGGCCTTTCCGGAAGGCGTGACAGTGTCCATGTGGGCCTCCCACATCAGCAAAGGTCGATCATCCGCACCTTCCAGGCTGACCAGGATGTTGTCCCGACCATTGGCCGCCACGACCTGACGGCGAGGTTCCATGCCCGCCGCCTCGAGGTACTCAAACAGGGCGGATGCCAACTCGGCTTCCCCCGGGCCCCCGTCCAGGGCGGGGTTGACCGAGTGGATGCTGACGAACTTCTCAAGCAGAGAACGGATGCGGGTGCGATCGGCGGCGCCTTGGAATCTGGACATTGCCATGATGCTACCCCGGTGACCGGAACTCTGAGTGTGCTGAAAAGGGCCATGTAGGAGCCAAATGCGGCATCAGAACCCGTGGTCGAGATGTGGGAACCATCCCATCCCCATCCTTTTCAGCACACTCCTCGGGGCAACATAGGTCCTCGGCGGGGGTAAGTTTTACTTCCAATGAGACTTTTGGTGGTGGAAGACGAGGTTGATTTGGCCAATGCCGTGGCGCGGGGCCTGCGCCAGAGTCGCTACGCGGTGGATGTGGCTCATACCTTGGAAGAAGCTCTGGTCAAACTGGTGTCAGCCGGATACGATCTGGTGATCTTGGACTGGAACATGCCGGACGGAACGGGCGTCGATTTTTGCCGTCGGCTGGTGAACGGGTCTTTCTCCACCTTCGAGGAGAAGCCCCGGGTCTTGATGCTCACCGCCAAAGACGCGGTGGAGGATCGGGTGCGAGGTCTTGATGCAGGCGCCGATGACTACCTGGTGAAGCCCTTCGCCTTCGCCGAACTGCAAGCGCGGGTGAGAGCCGTCCTGCGCCGGGATGAGGACACAAGTCCCCTTCTCAGGGTGGGGGATCTCCAGCTGGACACCACCCGCTTCGAGGTGTTCCGGGCCGAGCGGCCCATCCGATTGACCGCCAAGGAATTCTCTCTGCTGGAATACCTGATGACCAGAGCAGGCCAGGTGCTCTCTCAGGAGACCCTTTTGGAACATGTGTGGGACGAGGCCGCCGATCCCTTCACCAACACCGTCAGGATGACCATCTCCAACCTGCGTCGCAAGCTTGGCGAACCAGCGGTGATCGCCACTGTCCCCGGCCGCGGCTACGTGCTGGGCGCCAACCCGGCCGAAAGGCTGGACCAATGAGACTGCCGGCAGTCTTCTCCTCCATTCGATTCCGACTGTCGGCGCTCTCCTCTTTGGTGGTGTTCGTCCTGGGATCGGCGGCCGTCATCACCATCTTCTTCGTTATACGTCACGGGCTTCGTCATGAGCGGGTTATGGGCTTGGTATTGACGCCGGGGGAGACCGTGATTCGAGGAGGGGTGCGTTACATCATTCCCCAACTGGAGATGAGGCAGTTTCAGACGGTCGAGACGGTGATCCGGGAACGCATTCTGGAAGACATCACCGGTCATATTCTGTGGGGGCTGGTCTGGATGTTTCTGGTCAGCCTGCTGTTGGGCTGGTTTCTGGCCGGGCGGAGCCTGCGGCCCATCAATCGCATCGTGGAGGTGGCCGAGAATATCCAGGCGCGGGATCTGACCGAACGGATCAACCTCTCGGGACCCGACGACGAACTCACCCGCCTGGCCAGGACGTTCGATGCCATGTTGGATCGTCTGAGTGGGTCATTCCGGCTGCAGCAGCAGTTCCTGGCTTCCACGTCCCATGATCTTCGCAACCCCTTGGCGGTGATCCGCTCCAACCTGGAGGTGAGTCTGGCGGACCCCGACGCCGGCGTCGAGGACTGGAGGGAGACCGGCCAGGTAGTTTCCCGGGCGGCCAGGAAAATGTCGGAGATGATCGATCGGTTGTTGGATGCGGCCCGCTTGGAGGTGGAATGCTCCAAATTCTCCGAGGTGGATCTGGCCGATCTGGTGGCTTCCACCGCTCAGGCCGTCACCGCTTTGGCGGAGGAAAAAGAGCTGGGGGTGACGGTGGAGGCTCGATCCGCCCAAGTTTCGGGGGATGCTTTGGCTCTGGCCCGGGTGCTGGAAAACCTGTTGGACAACGCTATCTCCGCTTCTCCGTCGGGTACCGGCATCGAGCTGGGAAGTGGTGAAAGCAACGGCTGGGGGTGGATGGTGGTGGCCGACCGTGGCCCCGGTATCGATCCCGGTTTGGTCTCGGGTGACTCCGATGCCGGAAGTGGTCTTGGGCTGGCCATCGCCCGACATCTCACCGAATTCCACGGCGGGAAGCTGGCCGCTTTTCCCCGGGATGGCGGCGGGACCGAAATGGTGGTGTGGATCCCTTTGCTCAATGATCCCGAGCTTGGTGATCCACCGGATAACACTCCCCTGGGTTGAGGTATTTCGGCGGGTTTATGGCAGTTTTACCTCGTATTTACCAACATAGAATTGGAATTCACCACTTGTCATGACCCACATTCCTCCTCCTGCTGACTCCGACCGCGGCGCGGCGCCGCCCCCCGCAGATGAGTCATCCGCCGATTTGGAAGAGCGCGCCCCGAGTTCGGAGTCGGCCGAGCCGCTGGAGGCGGATTCGGGGCCGAATACCGACGCGGTCCACGGTCCGGACGTTGTCGAGGAGGGCCGGCCGCCCCCCGACACGGATGATTCACCTGCGGTCTTGGAAGAGCGCGCCCCGAGTTCGGAGTCGGCCGAGCCGCTGGGGGCGGATTCGGGTCCGGGTTCCGACGCGGTCCCGGGTCCGGACGTTGTCGAGGAGGATGAGTCGACACCCGAGGTAAACGGTTCGCCACCCGATTTGGCCGGCGGGGTGGAGGTGGATGAAGTTGGGGATGGTGTGGGGGAGACGATTGATCTGCAAACTTCTTCTCCTGATGAGGTGTCCTTGTTCGTCGCCCCTGCTCAGGATCCCACCCATCGGCCTCCCAGCGTAAAGGCCTCGCGGGAAATGGGTTGGAAGATGATGGCGGTGGCAGGAGTGCTGCTTTTGGCCGGGGGATTCGCGGCGGGGATCTTCTTCCCCGAATGGAGTTCCCCCCCGCCGGAGACCTCGGCCACCACCGCCGCCACCGTCCCGGCATCTGAACCATCAACCCCTTCCACATCTTCGCCTCCCGCAACCAGTCCATCCACCACCACGGCCTCTTCGGCGCCTACTACCACCGTGGTGGACACCCCCGCCGCGGAAGTGGAGGCTCCGGCAGTTGAGGCGCCTCCGCTGGTGGCCACCGACGAACCGGTATCGGATGTGGCCAACCGCCTGGTTCCCTCGGTGGTCCACCTGGAGATCCAAAGCGAAAACCTGTTCGAACAGGGGGCAGGGAGCGGTGTGGTCTTTGACAGCAGTGGTTACATTCTGACCGCCGCCCATGTGGTGTCCACGGTGGTGGACGGCGAGGCCGAACTGACCGTGCGCTTCTCCAATGGTGATCGGCTGCCCGGTGAGGTGGTGGGAACCGACCCCGATTCGGATATCGCGGTGATCGCGGTGGAGCGGACCGGCCTGATCCCTGCCGAACTGGCGCTGGACGACCGGCCCCGGGTTGGGCAAATGGTGGTGGCCGTGGGAAGCCCCTGGGGTTTGGAATCCTCGGTTACCTCCGGGGTGATCAGCGCGGTGGATCGAATAGTGGAGGGAAGGCTGTTGGTCCAAAGCGACGCGGTGCTCTATCCGGGCAATTCGGGCGGCGCATTGGCGGACCGGTATGGACGGCTGATCGGCATCAACGTCTCCATCTTCACCGACTCCACCACTGTGGATTCGATCGAATTTCAAGGGGTGGGGTTCGCGGTCCCGATCGACATCGCTCACCGGGTGGCGCAGGCCCTGATGGAGGGGAGGCCGGTCCACACCGCTTTCTTGGGAATCAGCGGTCGGGACACCCAAGGTGACGCGGGGGTGGAGATCATGGAGGTGTTCCCCGGCTCGGGCGCCGAGCAGGCGGGAGTGAAGGCCGGCGATGTGGTGGTGGGAGTGGGGGGCCGTCCGGTGACCGGCATCGCCGACCTGGCCGCCCGGATCAGGCACCTTTCGCCGGGCGATTTGATCGTGCTCGACGTTCTGCGCGGCGAGGACAAACTGTCGCTGGCTGCCACTCTGCTCCCCCGAAGCGAGGTTATGTCCGGTCAGGAGGACTCAACCGAAGAGCCGCCGGAAGAGTAGCGGCCTGCCTCGCCCGGACCGGTTCTCGGGAAATCCGGTGCGCGGTTCGCCGGCTCCGGCAGTGCTATAGTGAAGCGTGCTCGCCGGGAGACAACGGCGAGGTATTTCGGTGTCAGCGAAGTCCGGTTGGATTCCGGCGCTGTCCCGCAACTGTCAAGCCCCTCGGTGAGGGGATAAGCCAGGACGCCTGATTCCGGGATGACGGATGAACCTCGGATGAAGGTGTAGTTCGTCGGCGGGGACTCCCCTTCTGACACTCTTCTCCTTCATCCTCCTCACCAAGGAGGATGTTTATGTATTCGAACACCCAACGGCTGGGTGGAACGTGGCGAATGGCTTTGGTGCTGTTGGCCTTGGTCTTGGCCGCGTGCGGCGGGGATGCCCCCGCGGTTGATGAGAACTCCGGCAGCGCGGCCCCTACTACCACCGCTCCGCCCACCACCACTGAGGCGTCTGCTACCACTACCGCGGCGCCCACCACTACCCAGGCGCCGATTACTACAACCACTGCGCCCGAGGCATTTCCGGTGGAGGTCCAAGATTCCCAGGGGGTGATCAGGATCTCCGCCCGGCCGGAACGCGTCGTCTCTCTTTCCGGGTCGCTTACGGAGATACTGTTTGCCATCGGCGCGGGCTCGCAAGTGGTGGCGGTGGACAGCTATTCCTACTACCCGCCGGAGGCGCCGGTAACCGACCTCTCCGGGTTCAGTCCCAACATCGAAGCTATCACTGCCTTCGGCCCCGATCTGGTCGTGTTCAGCTACGACCCGGGAGACCTCCTGTCCTCTCTTCAGGCATTGGAGATACCTGCTCTGATGATGGCAGCGGCCGCCTCGTTGGACGATGTGTGGCAACAGATCGATCAACTGGGAATCGCCACCGATCATCCCGATGAGGCGGCTGCCCTGGTGGCTTCAATGCAAGGAACTATTGAGGGGCTGCTGGACAGCACCCCCGACGTTTCCTTCACCTACTACTACGAACTGGATCAGAATCTCTACTCTGCCACCTCCACCACCTTCATCGGTCAGGTCCTGGGTTTACTGGGGCTGGAGAACATCGCCGACCCGGCCGACGAGCAGGGCTACGGGTATCCCCAACTCTCGTCGGAATACATCATTGACGCCGACCCCGACCTCATATTCCTGGCCGACACCCTCTGTTGTGGGCAGAACTCTCAAACCGTGGCAGAGCGTCCCGGTTGGTCAGCCCTGACTGCGGTGGCCCAGGGAGCGGTGGTGGAACTCAATGATGACATCGCCTCCCGATGGGGTCCCCGGATTGTGGAGCTGTTGGAGCAGGCTGGCGCAGCCGTGGCTGATTTGGCCGCCCGGGGTTGAGCGCCTTGACGCCCCTGCCGACTTTGGTCCAGCCTTCTCGGATGGGTCTTGGAAGATTGGTCACGGCAGTCGGGCTGGGTACCGCCGTGCTGGGGGTGGCTCTCTTGGTGGGACCGGCCGGTTTGGATACGGGGAGTGTGCTCGCCGCCCTGGTGGATCGACTGCCCCTGGTGCAGGTGGAGAATTCCTTGACCGAGCGAGATTTGACCATTCTGTGGGAGATACGTCTGCCCAGGATCGTGATGGGGTTTTTGGTGGGAGCAACCTTGGCCTCGGCCGGCGCCGCCTATCAGGGGGTATTCCGCAATCCCCTGGCCGATCCCTACCTTCTGGGAGTGGCGGCCGGCGCCGGGTTGGGGGCCACGGTGGCCATTTTGCTGCGCGCCAAGGGGTTTGCTTCCGTGCCTTTGCCGCCTCTGGCCTTTGCGGGGGCGGTGGTGGGGGTGGCCCTTTCCTACGGGCTGTCCCGTACCCGGGGAAGAGAACGACGTTCGGCCACCACCCTGGTGCTGGCGGGGGTGGCGGTGGCTTCTTTTCTCACTGCGGTACAGACCTTTCTGCAGTTGACCAATGTCACCACCCTGCGAGAGGTGTACAGTTGGATCCTGGGTCGTCTGGTGACAGTGGGATGGGGTGATCTGTATGCCGTGCTGCCCTACATGCTGGTTAGTTGGTTGGTTTTGCTGGTTTTCCGCCGAGCCCTTGATGTGATGGCGGTGGGAGACGACGAGGCAGCTGCTTTGGGTTTGTCTCCCCGCACGGTGCGGTTGATCGTGGTGTCGGCGGCCACTTTGGGCGCGGCGGCGGCGGTGTCGGCCAGTGGGCTGATCGCCTTTGTGGGCATCATCGTTCCTCACACGGTCCGCCTCCTGGCAGGTTGGAGCTATCGGGTGATCATTCCTCTGTCGCTCCTGGTGGGAGGGGCATTTCTGGCGGCGGCCGATGTGGTGGCGCGCACTGTGATATCCCCGGCCGAGCTTCCCATCGGAGTGGTGACCGCCTTCTTGGGCGGTCCGTTCTTCCTGATGGTGCTGCGCACTTCCGGAGATCTGGAATGACCGGGTTGCAACTTCGGAGCGTCTCGGTGGTCCTGGGGGAGTCCCGGGTGGTGGACGCCGTGGACCTCTCGGTGGAAGAGGGGGAGTGGTTGGGGTTGATCGGTCCCAACGGGGCGGGCAAAACCACCTTGTTGAGGGCGATAACCGGCGCGGCCGCCACCGAGACCGGCGAACTGCGCTACCGAGGGCAGAACCTGGCCCAACTCGGCGCCCGACAACGGGCCCGGCTGATGGCGGTGGTGCCCCAGAACCCGGTAGTCCCCTGGGGAATGGGGGTGGCTGACTACGTGCTGCTGGGTCGCACTGCCCACCTCGGATGGCTGGGCAGAGAAACCCGGGCCGACTTGAAGATCGCCCAGCAGTCCCTGGGTGCCTTGGGCATGGCTGATCTCTCTCACCGGCGGCTCGATGAACTGTCCGGCGGGGAGTTGCAAAGAGCGGTGCTGGCCCGCGCCCTTACCCAGAACGCTCCGCTGCTGATCTTGGACGAGCCGACTTCATCGCTCGACATCGGACACGGACAGCAGATGATGGAATGGATCGACCGTCTGCGACATGAACAGGGCCTGACGGTGATCAGCGCCCTGCACGATCTGACCCTGGCCGCCCAATTCTGCGATCGTCTGGTGATGATGGCCGGAGGCAGGTCAATACTGGATGGCCCTCCTCGTTCGGTGATCACCGAGGGTTCGGTGCGGGATCACTACGGAGCGGAAGTGCGAATCATCTCCGGTCCGGGGGTTGGGGTGGTGGTGATACCTCTTCGAACCGGCGCCCAGGCCAGTCGGGAACCGGCGACGGTGGCCGGCGCACTATAAGAACCCTCTGGAAGGAGAAACCTGATGACGACCCAAGAGAAACCGCCGACCGAAGGCCCTTCGGTCGGCAAGAGCCGCGCCCCTTCGTTGGTGCTGGTGCACACCGGTCATGGCAAGGGCAAGAGCACGGCTGCATTCGGGACCATGCTGCGGGCGATTTCGCGGGGGTGGAAAGTGGCAGTGGTGCAGTTCCTCAAATCGGGCAAATGGAAAGTGGGGGAAGAGAAGGTGGCCGCCAGTTTGGGGGTGGACTGGTGGACGTTGGGGGACGGGTTCACCTGGGATTCCGACAACATGTCCCAGACCGAGGCGGTGGCGCGGCAAGCCTGGGCCTTTACCCGCAGTCTCGTCGCGGAGGGAGCCCACCGCATGGTGATACTCGATGAAGTGACCTACCCGCTCAACTGGGGATGGATCGATCAAAACGAGATGCGGGAGATGCTCCGGTCCCGCCCCGCCCAGGTCACGGTCATCCTGACCGGGCGTGACGCTCCCGAGTCCCTGATCGAGGAGGCCGACACGGTCACCGAGATGGTGAAGGTCAAGCACGCATTTGACCGGGGAGTCATGGCTCGGCGAGGGATCGACTTCTAACTGTTTACACTACCGGCGAGTGATGTCGGCGCCGACAAGTGGGATGACGGCATTGGAGGGTGGTAGGAGATCGGTGGGGGGAGCCGTGTCCTACCCCTTGCTTGCGCGCAGCGATGTTGGGAGAGGGCCGGTCAAGTGATCGAACTGTGGCTGGTTCGGCATGGTGAGACCGACTGGAACCGCGACCATCGCCTCCAGGGGTGGGTGGACACTCCCCTCAATCGCACCGGGCGTTCTCAGGCCCGGCAGTTGGCCGCGGTGCTTTCGGGTCGAACCTTCACCGGGGTGTGGAGTTCCGACCTGAGCCGGGCGGTAGAGACCGCCCGGCTGGCCTTTGGCGAACCCACTCAGGAAAAGGCGTTGCGAGAACTCGACTTCGGGGACCTTCAGGGTCTGGATTGGAATGGCCTGCCGCCTCCCATACGAGCCATGATGATTGCGTTCGATGAGTTCGTCGCTCCCGGCGGCGAGTCGCACCAGCAGATGGAAGACCGGGTGCTGCAGTTTCTGGCGGGATTGACCGAAGGGACGCATTTGGTGTTCACCCACGGCGGGGTGATCCGCATGCTGCGTCGCGGGTTTGGGGACGATCGGTTTCCGGGATCGGGTGAGATCACCAGATTGGATTGGACCAACCGTCGACAACTGAAGGTCGACTGAAGCTCTGCTCTCCCTGACAACCACGGGAACCTTCGGGCGGAACTTGGGTTAGTCTCTCCACGAGTGCAACCGCCCAAGACTCGGGGTCGATGGACAATACCTGACCTGGCCATGGTGGCCTTGGCCGGGCTGGCTGGTTCGATCTTGGTGGTGGGCGTCGGGATGGGTGGGGAGGTGACCGCCCTGTTGGTGGGTCAGTTCACTTTCACCGCTTTGGCCATGCTGGCGATCAGCAGGGTGCGCGGACGGGACTTCCGGCGGCTCGGGTTTGCGGTGGAGCCCCGAGACGGCTGGATGCTGTTGTTGGGGGCCGGGCTCCAATTGCTGTTCGCGGTCTTGTTCCTCCCTCTTGCGACGCTGGTGGGGCTCGACTCCGAACCGCAGTCGCTTGTCACCGAGATCGCCTCCGCCCGGGGCGCTGGTCAACGGGTGGCGCTGTTGCTGCTGGTGGGTTTGATCGGACCCATCCTGGAGGAACTGATGTTCCGGGGCATGCTGGTCGATGCTCTGGTGGCTCGCTTCCGAGCCAAGGGGGTGGTGTTCGGTTCCGCGGCGGTGTTCGCCGCTTTTCATCTGATAGGGATCTCCACGGTGCAGCCCCTGGAGTCAGGGGTGGTGCTGGTTCCCCAACTGTTCTTTTTCGGCGTGGTGCTGGCTTATCTTCGCATTATGAGGGAACGCCTGGGACCGGCCATCTTTGCCCATGCCGGCTTCAATCTGTTGAGCTTGTCAATTCTTCTCTTCTATCCCCAACTCCTTTAGGAGTGTGGTCTGCCAATGTATGAAATAAGTAATGGACTTATAGATCTGCTCTGTCTGTAAGAAATAGACGCAAGAAGTCCATTAATAATGGGCATGGCGCCCCAGCAGATGGGACTCAATGGCCGATGGGGACGGTGTCCGCGCCGTTATGCCGGTAACTTTGCCCCATGAGCGCCAGCCAGATGCATCGAGGAGGAGTCCAGCCGGGAGTGGGCCGACCACGGGCTCGGCGGGGGACGCTGTTGGCGGTCGGAGCGGTGGTGTTGTTCGGCTACTTTGCCGTGGTGGCCATCGACCTTCTCCAGTATCACGCCTCAATGGAGTTGGCGTTTCGGCATCTGTTCGTGGCCGGGGTGGTGCTGTTGGCCGCCGCGGCTCGAAAGGGCGTTGCCGGCCCCCGGGGTCGATTGGGTCCCCTGGCTGCGATGGGCTGCTGCATCGCTGCGATGTCCATCCTGTTCTTCATCACCTTGGACAGGCTCGGGGCGGGGCCGACCATGACCATGCAGTTCGTGGCGGTGCTGGTGGTGATGGTGTGGACCCGGTCAGTGCGCGGCGTTGCCGTGCCACCGGTTGCCTGGATTGCCGGATTGGTGACCATGCTGGGAATCTCCTTGGTGGTGGAGGCCTGGGTATGGGAGCGGGTCGACCCGGTGGGGATCGCCTGTGGGGCGCTTTCGGCGGTGTTTCTGGCCGGATATCTGCTGATGGCCGACCATCTGGGAGAAGAGTTGCCGGCCCTGACCATCTCCGCCTATGCCATGGGTATCGCCGCGGTGCTGGTCTTCCCGGTGTCAGGACTCGGCCCCATGGACCTGCCCGTCGCTCGGTGGTGGTCGCTGTTGGCTCTGGGAGTGGTGGGAACCGCCGTGCCGGTGGTGATGGAGGTAGCGGCGGTTCGCGATGCCGGCCCGGGACCGGTGGGGATGATCATTCTCACCCAGCCGGTGGTGGGGGGATTGGTCGCCTGGCTCTTGCTCGGGCAAACGATGAGTCTGGTGCAAGTGCTGGGGATCGGAGTCTCTTTGGCCGGGGTGGTTTTGGTCCAGCACAAGGTCACCCGGGCACTGGGATAGCCGGTCCCGAGCCGGCTCAGCCTTCAGGTGCCGAGGCGCCAGCCGGTCAGATACTCTTGCTGGGACTCGGTGAGTTCCTCCAGGTTCCCCCCCAGGGCGTTCACCTTGATCCTGGCCACCTCCCGATCGATCTCGGCCGGCAGCACGTAGACCTCCGGCGCCAAAGAGCTCTGGTTCTCAACCAGCCAGTGCAAGGCGAGAGCCTGATTGGCGAACGACAGGTCCATCACGTCGGCCGGGTGTCCCTCGGCCGCGCCCAGGTTGGCCAGTCGGCCTTCTGAGACCAGGAACAATCGGCGACCGTCTCCCATGGTGAATTCCTCCAGATTGGGACGGACGGCCCTCCGGCCCACTGCCTCGGCGGCCAGAGCCTCCACATCGATTTCCACATCGAAGTGACCGGCATTGGCCAGGATCGCCCGGTCTTTCATCGCCGCCAAGTGTTCTGCGGCCAGCACCTGGCGATTTCCGGTTACGGTCACGAAAATGTCGCCCATCGAAGCCGCCTGCCGGGCGGTGAGTACCTGGTGGCCGTCCATCAACGCCCGCAGGGCCCGAACCGGGTCCACTTCCACCACGATCACCCGGGCGCCCAAACCCTCGGCTCGGATCGCCACCCCCTGCCCGCAGGGACCGTACCCCACCACCACCACCGTGGCGCCGGCCACCAGCAGGTTGGTGGCCCGGATGATTCCGTCCATGGTTGATTGACCGGTGCCGTAGTAGTTGTCGAACAGGTGCTTGGTTGCCGAGTCGTTCACCGCCACCACCGGAATACGCAAGGCCCCCTCCCGGGCCATGGCTCGCAGGCGGTTCACCCCGGTGGTGGTCTCTTCGGTGGCTCCCAGGGGGGAGAGATCGGGAAACTCTTGATGGAGAGTGGAGATCAGGTCTCCTCCGTCGTCCACCAAGAGATCGGGTCGGCGTTCCAACACTTCCCGAATGTGACGGTGGTAGCGATCGGCGTCCTCGCCCCGGACGGCCATCACCTCGATGCCTTCCCCGGCCAGTGCCGCCGCCACGTCGTCCTGAGTGGAAAGAGGATTGGAGGCGCACAGCGAGAGCCTCGCCCCGGCGTCGCGCAGCGTCAACATGAGATTGGCGGTCTCCGAAGTCACGTGAAGACAGGCCCCCACGGTGAGGCCGGCGAAGGGCTGGTCGGCGGAGAGGCGTCGGCGCACCGAGGACAGCACCGGCATCCGCCCGGCGGCCCACTCCACCCGCATCCGACCGTCGGGCGCCAGCGCCGGATCGGCCAGATCAGTGGGCATCGGAATCGAGGGGGTTGGGTTCGGAGGTCCCCATTCTCACCTTGAGGCGGTCGATCAACTCCACAGCCATGGGGTCGGCCCCTCCGAGGCGCGCCAGTTCCAAGGAGAGCAAGTCGCCCATCGCCACCATGCTGATCAAACGGGCCAGTGGGGAATTCCCCTGTGACCGGACCTCGCCCACCCACTCCACCCGCCCCGATGTGAGGTCTTCCAGCAGCTCGAACCTGCGGGAAACGTCCCGATGTTCCTCCGGGTCCCGCAGCGCCACGATCCCCACCCGGCGCCGGGCCAATCCCTCGGGAAGATCCCATCCCACTATCTCGTTGTGGGTGGTCTCGGGCAGGATTCCCCAAAAGGCCGGTCGCTTGGCATTCTCGTTGATCTGGGTCTTCCACCGATAGGCGGCGGTGGCCGTGAGCGGAGCCGACCCATAGATCCCCACCATCCGATGTTCCAGCCCACCGGCCAAATCGGCGGCCAGGCCCGTTCCCTGACCCTTGGGCCCCGAGATGAGGTCGGCCATCTCCGCCGCTTCTTCCAGCGCCGGTCGGGGATCGGCGATTAACCCCACATGCGCCGCCACCCTGAGCAGGGCCGATAGACCGAAACCCAAGGCCGACCGAGGCTGGTAGCCGCCGGGAACCATCACCAGGCGATCACCTGCCAAAGTGGCCCTCTCTGCCAGTTCCCCGCCGGAGGTGATGGCGGTGACCGCCAGACCCAGTTTGTGAGCCGCCTGCCAGGAAGAAAGTGCCTCGGCGGTGTCGCCCGAATAGGAGACCACCACCACCGCCGGCCGGTGGGTGGCAGCCCACCCCGGAAGCCCGTAATGCTTGTGAACGGTGCATCTTTGCCCCTCGGATTCCGCCACCGCCGCCAGGAAATCACCGGTGATCCCCGAACCCCCCATGCCGCACACCAGCAATTCGTTCCGGTCTTCGGTCTCAGTGTCGAGCAAAAGGTCCACTCCCCAGCGCAATTGGCCGCCCAGAGCGGACATCTGGAATTGCATCTCCGCCAGCTGAGAATGGCTGATAGGCATCTCTGTCATTATGGGAGGGCCTTCGGCTAGCCTCCAAATGTGGGATGGGGTGGCCCCAAAGCGCCCATCGGTCCAGCCCCGGTGAGGAATCACTTGTTGTCCACCGTCATTGTCGGTACCCCCTCGTCATTGATCAGGTAAGCCCGATCGCATTCTTGACACCGAAGCTCTCGTTTCGATTCGGCCCTCACTACTGGCCCTTTGCAGAGTGGGCAGGCCAAGATGGCCAGCAGTTGGGGGTCGATCCCGGCCATCTCAATGACCCACCAGACCCTTGACCCTCCGGACCAGCCGGTCCACCGAGGAGCGGTCGGGGCCTTCGGCGTTGAGCCGCAGTAGAGGTTCGGTGTTGGAGGGCCGCAGGTTGAACCAACGGTCGGGCCAGGAGACGGTCAGCCCGTCCAGCCGATCTTGTTCCACCGGTGTAAAGGCCTCCGCCACCACGGCCAGGCAGCCTCGGTGATCGGCTACCTCCAAATTGATCTCGCCGGAGGCGTGGTAGGGAGTCACCTCGGCATGTAGCTCCGAGAGGGCGCGGCCTTCCTCTGAGAGGATGCGAAACAGCGCCAGGGTGGCGAGCATGCCGGAGTCGGCGCCGAAGTGGGCGGCGAAGTAGTAGTGACCGGAGTGCTCACCCCCAAAAAGCGCCCCGGTGTCGGCCATCACCTGCTTCATGAAGGAATGCCCCACCCGGGAGCGGACCGGGACGCCCCCCGCGGCCCGGATGGCCTCGGGCACCGATCGCGAGCAGATCAGATTGTGAACCACGGTGGCGCCCGGTTGGGCGGCCAACATCCACCGGCAGATGAGAGTGGTGATGGCGCTGCCCGACATGGGCCGGCCTCGGTCGTCCACGAAAAACGCCCGGTCGGCGTCACCGTCGAAGGCCACTCCCAGGTCAGCGCCGGTCTGGAGCACCTCGGCGGTCAGGTCGACCAGGTTGGCGGGGTTGATCGGATCGGGTGGATGGTTGGGAAAAGACCCGTCCGGGCGCAGGTACAAGCCGGTGAGGGTCACCGGCAGACGGGAGAAGACCGGTTGGACCACGGTGTCGGCCATTCCGTTCCCGCCGTCCACCACCACCGCCAGGTCGGCGAGACCCTCGGGTCCGATCACCGACAGCACATGTTCCACGTAGTCATCGGTGTAGTCACAGGCCGTTATCCGCCCCGGCCCCGTGGATCCCGTCACTTCCGACGCCGCCATCCGTTGGATCTTCTCCAAACCGGTGTCGGCCCCCACCGGAGCGGCGCCGGGCAGACAAAGTTTGATCCCGTTCCACTGGGGAGGATTGTGAGAGGCGGTCACCATGGCGCCGGCCACCGACTGGGACCCGGAGACATAGTAGACCACCTCGGTAGCAACCTCCCCCAGGTCCAAAACCGAAGACCCCGCCGAGGCCAGGCCACTGATGAAGGCCGAGGCCAACTCCGGCGAACTGGCGCGGCAGTCCCGGCCCACGGCCACGGTTTCTCCACCGGTGAATCGGGAAAACGCCGCGCCGATCCGACGGGCATGGTCGGCAGTGAAGTCTCCGGCGTCCACGTCTCCCCGGATGTCATAGGCCCCGAAGATTCCTATGGCGGACCTCCATGCTTGCCGTAACTTGGGGACGGGACGGCCCATTGGGCGATACGCCGTCGGAAGCGGGGCGCCACCAATAGGGCCAACCCCAAAAGCGTCATGGCCCATCCCAGCCACTCCGCCCAGGTGTTGCTGAATTCGAGTACCACCTCCGACTCGGTGGGGACCACCACCATCAAAGAGGGGGCGGCCAGGAACGGGCCTTCCGCTCCCGTGGCCTTCCAGTTGGGAAAATATGAGACCTTGATCAGGTGGGGGGTCCCCACCGCCTGGGTGCGAAAGGAGATCCGGTGGTCTTCCACCACCACATCCGTCACTGCCCCCTCCCGCTCAGGGAGGATGTCCGGGCGCAGGAGTGAGGGGTCGGAGACCTCTGCCCACCCCGACTCGGGCGGTGCTTCGGCCACCACCCACAAGTCGGCTTGGCCGATCGTCTCGAACCAGGCCAGGGAGAAGTTGAAGAAATCCGGCTCGCCCTCGGGGGTCTTGACGAACACCGAAGGCTGGTAGCGGGCGACCTCCACCAGGTCGGTGGGCGGCGCCTCGAATACGTGGAAGGGCCCGGCCTCTCCCACTGGCTGCAATTCGGAAATCCGGTTGGCCTCTTCGGTGGCTTCTTCGGTGAAGGAGATGTAATAGCGAACCCCGAACATGTCCAGATGCCGAAGACCCCGGCTCATGGTGAGATTGTGATAGCGCAGGCCCGGCACCGGGTTGGATCCCTGCTTGCTCATCTCGGAGATGGTGATGAAGATGAACGGCATGCTCATCGACGATTCGAAGAACAGCCCCTCCATGGAGGGATGGGACCACTCCGACCAGTAGGGGATCAACATCGGCGCCATGGGGGTTCCGTAACGGTCGAGGTCCCGGTTGTTCTCCCACAGCACCCGCCCTGGTTCCAGGCTCGCCACCAGGGTGTTCATGTCCCGGTATTCGCTCCACCCGTCCTTGTTCTCATAGCCGGAGTAGTTCCACCTCGACCAACCCGCCAGATAAGAGACCCCCGCCAGGGCGCCGGCTCCGATCCCCAGAGCCACCGCCGCCGCCAACAGTCGCTTGAGGGGAATGGACTCCGCTCGGACGTAGAGAACTATTACCACCGCCGCCGCCAACAGCACCCATCCGATCAGCAGCGGCCAGCGGCCCCGGGAGTCGGTGGCCGGAATCAGGATGGCAGCCACCAAGGCGACCGAAACGCAGACTGCTGCTGCGGCAGAGGGGGGAGAGATCGTTCGAGGCAGGCGTCGGGCTATCACCATCAGCAGTGCGCCCACCGCCAGCATGGCAAAGAACAGGACTCCGAAATACCAATAGGGCAAGAGTCGTCCGTTGTAAAGCTTCCAACGGTCGTCCAAGAACAGTTCCGGAAACTGACGAGTGAGTCGAATCGGGAGCGGAAAGTAAACGAGGGGGGCCACCGAAATGATCAGAATCGGCGCCAACTTCCACAGCTCCCGGACTTGCCGGGCGCGGCGGAACGCCACAATCACACCCACCACCGCCAGTGGTAACAGCAGCCACAATTCCACGGGGATGAACTCCCGCCATTGGGTGAGAGGACTCCAGGCGAGGTCCGAACTGTACGGCAGGCGGACCAGGAACGGGAGCGACCAAAAGGCGGTGAGCGCAAAGGCCCATACCGAGATCACGATCAGGGGACGACGAGCGCGTCTCGATACCAGCAAGGCTGCGGTTCCCAACACCAATAGCAGGGTGGTGAGCAGGTGACACAGAACGGTGACGGCGAACACCGCCGCCGCCCGGGGGGCCAAGTGGGACTCGCCGTCGATTACCCGGATCAAGAGCCCCAGGTAGATGAAGCCCAGGCTGAAAGACCAGCTGTAGGTGAACTCTCCGGCCAGGGTGGAGGCCACATTTCCTCCGTAGATGGTGAAACTTTCCATCAGGGCGTACACCGTTCCACCCGCCGCGGTCATCAGGGCGATAACCCGATGAAGCCCCAGCGCCCGGGTGAAGAAGTACACCGCCGGAGGGAGCAGCAGCAGGCCGCCCACCGTGACCAACTTGAATGCCACACCGTAAGGCAGCAGCACATCCAATCCGACGATCACAACCGACGGGAGAGGAAAGTAGAAGTAGAACAGGGGAAAGCCGGCGAACCAGGCATTGGACCATCCCAGCAGGCGGCCCGACGGCAACAGAATGTCTCGCATAGCCGCCGGCCCCAGCACATGGGCGCCCATATCGCCGCCGGAGGGTGTGTTCTCAACCAGGAGCAGGTGAGGGTTCAGAACGGCCAGAATCATGCCGGAAAGCAACACCAGCACCCAAGCCGGGTACCAATTGGTAAGAAGTCGCCTCATCAACAATCCAGATGAGACGACGGATCGCCGGTGATTAGGCGGCGCCCGATTCCTTGGAAGAGGGGAACATTTCGGTGACGTTGCGGCGGTCGAATAACGTCCATTTTAAGGGAGGCGAGAGATGATCAGCATGCCGGCGACAGATCGCCGAGAGCACCTCTTGGGGGGCTGAAATGCTGATATCCCACAGCCACACCCGACGGTTCTGATAGTCGATCGCCATCCACGCCGAAGCCGTTTTTCCACACCGATAACAGTTAGGGACCATGAATTGCCAACTTTAAGGCCTTACCGCAGGTAAACAAAGGATTTCCAACTTCCCAGCAACCTCTTGGGTGGCATCCCTTCCCAGATGCGTCCCAGTCCGTTGCGATCCACCGCCGCGGCGGTGGGAACCCGGTCGATCCGGTGGTCAACGAAGACCTGGGGGGATTCGGCCCATTTGATCTCCCGAAACCCCTTGGGTCCCAGCACCTCAATCAGACGAGACCGCACCGGATCACAGCCCGGACACCGCTTGGAGGTGAACAGTATCACTCCCGGCTCCATTCCCGGCATGGCCCGCCGATGGGGGCGGCGGCGATGGATCAGCCTCGCCACCACGGCCACGGTGGAGGCGATCACCAGCACCGCCAAGGGGACCGCCCATCTGAGTGTTTCTGTCTCTGCCATTGGTTCAGGGGATGATCGCCCGTTGCCGGATATGGTGGTCAAGTGTCCGCAGGCCGCGGCTCGGGCCGACCGGATAGGGGTCCGGATCGATCAGATCCCGGTATTCGGCAGGCAAACCGGACAGGTCGGCCTGGAGTCTGGCGCGGGCAGTGTCGATGGTGTCCCGGCTCCCCATTCCGTCCTCCCACACCACCTCCAACAGACGGCGGCAGGTCTGGGTGGGCCGCGGATCAGGCTCTTCATCTGCCAGGGTCACCAGATCGGAGAGGGCGGTTTGGTCGGGTCCGTATCGACGCCACAGACGCTTTCGGCCGGGCAGGGCGCGTTTGGCGGGGTCGTCGGTGATTTTGAAGGCCGGGTTCCATGCGCCGTTGCGCCGGATGGCAGCCAGCTTGTAGACACCGTCGAGGCTGGGGGATCCGTGGGAGGTCACCAATCGGGTTCCCACGCCGAAGACCAGTCTCCCGATCAGCCGGTCGGGGTCGGGGGCGCTCCGGGCCAGTGACTTGGTGATCCGGGCGATGGCCAGCTCGTCCAAGCGGTCGGATAGAACGATGGCCACATCCGGGAAGCCGGCCCGGTCCAGTATGTGGGCGGCCTGGAGGGTCAGGTCAACCGGATCTCCTGAGTCGAGGCGTATCCCCACTGGCTGATGACCGCGTCGGCGCAGCTCCTCGAAAACCGTGATCGCATTGGGCAGGCCGGACTCCAAGGTGTTGACAGTGTCCACCAAAAGTACGCAGTCGTCGGGATAGACCCGGGCAAAAGCCCGAAAGGCATCCAGTTCGTCACCGCCCTCGGCCATGAAGGCCTGCACCAGGGAATGGGCATGTGTGCCCCGAGCCGCCATCCCGGCCCGATGGGAAGCCCCTACATTGGAGGAAAAGTCGGCGCCCCCCACCAACGCCGCCTCTGTGGCGAGATTGGCGCCGGTGCCCGCCGCCCGCCGCATGCCGAACTCCAGAACCATCCCCGATCGGGCAGCTTGCTTGATGCGGGCCGCCTTGGTAGCCACCAGAGTGGCGTAATTGCGATGGTTGAGCAGCAAGGTTTCAACGAGCTGTCCCATTCCCAAGGGTCCCTCAACCACTGTGATGGGAGTGTGGGGATGCACCACCCGCCCGTCGGGGGTGGCCCGGATCCTCAGGCGGGCGAAATCGCCCTGTTCGGCCAGCCAGTCCAAGAAACCCCGGCGGAACAGGGGCGCACCGGAGCCGGCCCGCATCTGGCTCAGGGCAGACAGTTCTGCTTCGGCAAACCGCAGGGTTGCCAAGCGGTCCACCAGGGCGCCGACTCCGGCCGACACACAATACCCGGCCCGGTGTTTTCCATAGTTGGGATAGGTGCGAAAGTAATGCTCGAAGCCGGCCGGCAGATCGGCCATCCCGTGGCTGAAATAGACCTGGGCCATGGTCAACTGGTACAGATCGGTGAACAGGATGCCGCGTTGGAGAGAGGAGGCCATTTGTTGTGAAAGAATACGCAATGGCGAAGATCGAGTTGGAACCTGCCTCATTTGGCGCCAACCGAGAGCGCCGGGACAGTCGCCCGGAACTTACGATTGCTGGCCATGTCGTCCGAGTACGAGGATCCCTCCAATCCTGAATCGAATTTGGGCAGCGGGCTCCACGGCCAGCTGGGTTTTTTCGATACTTGAATGGAAACACTCGAGACCATTGTCTCGAGAATGACTGTGCCGGCTTGGCGCTATCGGGCCGCTTCCTGGATGGCCTGCCAGACCCGGGAGGGGGTGAGGGGCATGTCGAGATGAGAGATTCCCAAGGGCCGGAGGGCATCGATGACCGCGTTCTGGATGGCGGCGGTGGCGCCGATGGTGCCGGCTTCTCCGATCCCTTTGACTCCCAGGGCGTTTTGGGTGGTGGGGGTGATGGTGTGGTCCACTTCGATGGAGGGAAGATTGGGAGCGGCCGGGAGTAGATAGGTGGTGAGGTTGGTGGTGACGGGATTGGCTTCGTCATCGTAGAGAACCTGTTCCAACAGGGCCTGCCCGGCGGCCTGCGCCACTCCGCCATGGACCTGGCCGTCCACCATGCGGCGGTTGAGGATCTTGCCGCAGTCGTCCACTGCGATGTGCCGTAGGTATCGGATGTCCCCGGTTTCGATGTCCACCTCCACCACCGCGATGTGGGTCCCGAAGGGGAAGGTGGCTTCGGCCTGGTCGAAGGAAAGCTGTGAGGACAACTCGACTTGGCTGACCCGGGCCAGTTCTCCCCAGGTCATGGCGATATCAGGTGATCCGGCCACCGACAGCCGGCCACCCTGGGTAACCACTACGTCTTCGGGCGCCGCCTCACAGAGGGTCGCGAACAGCTTCTTTCCCTTTTCCACCACTTCCTGGCCTGCTTCCAGGATCGCCGATCCGCCCAGTTGCAGGGAACGGGAGCCCATGGTGCCCCCGCCGCTCGCTACCCGGCCCGTGTCACCCTGGATGTAGGTGATCCGCTCCATGGGAACCTGCATCACATCCGCCACTATTTGCGTCAGGGATGTCTCGTGTCCCTGCCCGTGCGACGACAGGCCGGTGGCAATCTCGATGGTGTCGTCGGGGTGGACGGTGACCGATCCCCATTCGGTCCTTCCCTGGGGGGCGGTGATCTCCACGTAGGTGCTGATCCCCACTCCCAACCTCCGCCGGTCACCTCTCGCCAAGCGTTCGGATTGCTCGGCCCGGACCGCCCGGTAGTCCACCATTTCCAAGGCGCGATCAAGAGCCGCGTCGTAATCACCGGTGTCGTAAAGCTGATCGGTGGGGGTTCGATAAGGAAACTGGTGAGGTGCAATGAAGTTGCGGCGGCGGATGTCCACGGGGTCCATTTCCAGTTTCTCAGCCAAGAGATCCATGCATCTTTCCAGAAACGAAGTGGCTTCCGGCCGCCCGGCCCCCCGGTAGGCGTTGATGGGACAGGTGTTGGAGACCACCGACTGATAGGTGAACTGCACCTTGGGGATGTGATAGGCGCCGTTGGCCACCATGATGCTGAACTCGGGCAGGTAGGCGCCGAAATACACGTAGGCGCCGGATTCGGCCACCACATGTGCTCGGAGTCCGGTCAAGGTCCCGTCTCGGCGCGCCCCCAGTTCGATGGTCTGGTAATGACCCCGGCCATGGGGGAGGGAGAGCAGGTTTTCCTCTCTGGTCTCCTGCCAGCGGACCGGACGCCCCAAGCGGTGAGCAGCGGCTGCGCACAGCACCTGCTCGGGCATCGGGGCGATCTTCACCCCGAACCCACCGCCCATGTCGGGCACCCGAAACCGCACTAGGTCACGGTCAATCCCCAGGCACCGGGCGATGGAATTGCGATGAACGAAGGCGTTTTGGGAGCCTGCCCAGACATCCAGACGATCACCGTCGGGAACCGCCAAACAGTTGCTGTTCTCCAAAGGCACCCCCGCCAGTCGCTGGTTGTAGAACTCCGCCCGGATCACCACCTCCGCCTCGGCCAGCGGATCCTCGCCGGGATCGGCGCCGGTGGTGTCCAAAGCCACATTGGTCCCCACTTGGGGGAACAGCAGCGGAGCGTCGGCCGCCATGGCGTCGATCGGTGAGGTGACGCTGGGCAGGGGGTCGATATCGACCCAGACTTTGCGGGCGGCGTCGGCGGCCTGGCGGTCGGTTTCGGCTATCACCACCGCCACCGCCTCGCCCACGAATCGGACGCGGTCGGAGGCGGGCACTGACTGGGTGAACCGGCGGTCGGCGCCGGGGGAACCCACCGACAGGTCCCGCAATCCCAGATCGGCGTGGGTGTACACCGCCACCACTCCGGGAGATTCGACGGCCTCTTCGATGTCGATGTCTGTGATGATGCCGTGGGGCAGGTCGGAGCGCACCACCTTCATCCACAGGGCATCCGGTTGGGGTAGGTTGCCGACGTACTGGCCCTGTCCTGTGATTAGTCGGGGGTCCTCCACCCGTTTTACGGCCGCGCCGATGATTGAACTCTGCATGCCCGAAATTCTAGGTTATCGGAAAGGTCGCTCAGTCGCGCCATCCCGCGGGCGGGCAGCCAAGTGGGTTTGCAACCCGGGCTCCGGCAAAAGAACCGGTGATGTGACGTGATTGACGAGGCCCGTCTTGTATCTTGGGATGTTGTGTACTGCTAGCTAAAGATGAATCTCACGATCTGAGCGGTTGGCTTGCCTTCGGATTCGGCATCAGAGGCCACATGGGCGCAAGAGCCGGGGATTCGGAACGAAAGGGGAATTCTCGAATGAGACCAAACCAAAGAGGGCAAATGCCCATCGTCGTTAGCCGAAGAAGGTTCCTGCAACTGCTGGGGATGAGCGGTGCGGCTGTCTTCCTGGGTTCCTGTGGCGGAGAAGAGGAAGTAGCCACCACCGCCGCTCCCACCACCGCCCCGGCTACCACCGCCGCGCCGGCTCCCCCGGCGGTTGAACTGGACTTCTGGCTCCCGGGCGGCTCCGACCCGTTCTGCCAGGGCTTCCGCACGGTCGCCGACGCTTTTGCTGACCAGGGAACGGGCATCTCGGTGCGCGAAGTCTTGTGCGGAGTCGCCGACGACGAGGACTTCAACGAGCGGCTCTTGGCCAACCTGGCCGCCGGTACTCCTCCCGACGCAGTGATCATCTGGGATCCCCCGGTGGTGATGGCGTCCTTGGGAGCTCTTGAGCCTCTGGATGGGCTGATGGCTGCTTCCCAAAACTCACAATTGGCGAACTGGCCGGAAGGCGTGCTGGCTTCCTGCCGATGGGACGGTCAGATATTTGGCCTTCCCGCCACCGCCAGTTCCTATGCCATCTTCTACAACGAGGAGTTGTTGGAGAGCAGGGGCATTCCCAGCGGACGGGACGACTTCCCCAAGACCTGGGAAGACCTGAAAGCGCTATCGGCCGAGTTTGTGCAGTGGGATGGCGACACCCTGGTTTCGGCGGGCATGATCCCCCCGTACGACGCGGTGGAGAGCGCCATCTGGTCGGCCACCAATGGCGGTACCTTGTATGACCCCGAGAGCCGACAGGTCAAGCTCAACTCCGATGAGAACATCGAGATGCTGGACTTCGGCCTGGGGTGGTTGAACGAGCAGTACAAGGGTGACTGGGTGGCCATGGACGCCTCGGGCAATTATCTGGGCGCCGGCTACGTGGATGAACTGGGACGTCCCCCCGGCTTCCAAGGTGGACACCAACTGGCGGTGGTCAACGGCTTTTGGCTGGCCGCCGATGTCTACGGTTCCGAGTTCGCCGGTTGGGAACGGTGGAATGTGGCCCAATTCCCGGTGGGCCCGAGCGGTTCCTCCACCGCTTCCGGTTTCTGGCCGAACTGGTGTGCGATTCCCAGGGGCGCCCCGGATCCGGAAGCCTCCTTCGCGTGGCTCGACTACCTGGTGGTTGACGGAATGCGCACCTGGTTCTCCCAGGTTCCCGACATCCCCACCAACCGCCTGGCGCCGGATGACCTGTTCCCCCAGTCGGTCGCCGATCAGCGCGGCGACGAGTTCGCCACCGACATCACGCAGTTCTTCACGGCCCAGCTGGATGTAGCGGCGCCGATGTGGACCTGCCCGGTGCAGAACTTCATGCACGACCAGCTGTACGCGGCGATCAGTTCGGTGATGCTCAAGGAGGCGACTCCCAAAGAGGCGCTGGACGCGGCTCAGGAGGCCACCCAGGCTGAATTGGATTCTCTCCTGGCAGGCTGATCCACCCGGTCTCCTCTGATGGGTAGGTTGCGGCGGCTGGGGGCCCGACCCCTGGGCCGTCGGGAGGCAGTGGCAGGGCTCCTGTTCGTGTCTCCGTGGCTGATAGCGCTCGTGGTTTTCCACGTCTATCCGATTGTCGCCGCCACCTACCTGTCCCTTTCCAAATACAGGGTCTTCACTCCTCCCGAGTTCGTGGGCATGGACAACTATGTGAAGTTGTGGAACGACCCCACGGTGTGGAGAGCCGCCGGCAACAGCCTCTTCTATGCTTTGTTGTCGGTCCCCATCGGGCTGGTGGTTGCTCTGGTGCTGGCCTTGCTCCTCAACCGTCCGGTGCGGGGCATCGGCATTCACCGGATTCTCTTCTACATGCCGGCCGTGGTTCCCCCGGTGGCCGGCACCATCGTGTTCCTCCTGCTGCTGGAGCCCCGGGCGGGGCCCCTGAACACCGCCGTGGAAGCGGTGGGCCTCGACGGACCGGCCTGGTTTCAAGACCCGGCCTGGGCCAAGTGGGGCCTGATCATCCTCAGCCTGTGGGGAGTGGGCGCCGCCACCCTGATCTTCCTGGCGGGTTTGCAGGAGATACCGGAGTCATTGCTGGAAGCGGCGTCGATGGACGGCGCCGGTCCGTTGCGGCGGTTCCTGCATGTCACTATGCCCCTGCTCACCCCGGTGATTCTGTTCAACCTGGTCATCGGGGTGATCTACTCCTTTCAGGTCTTTGACGCGGCCATGATCGTGGGAGGCACAGACGGGGTTCCCGGTGGATCCACCCTCATGTACATGGTGCACATCTACCGAACCGCGTTCGGTTACTTTGACATGGGCTACGCATCAGCTCAGGCAATGGTGCTGTTCCTGCTGATAGTGGCAGTGACCGGCGCCATATTCGGCTCCACCCGGCGCTGGGTGTACGAAGGGGCCTGATGAGCGGGGAAGGCGAGTTCCGATGAGGGCACTGCGACCGGGAGCCTTCAATCAGAAAGAACGCCGCGGCGCGGCAGAACGTCGGCAGGGCTTTTATGCCGGGAGAATGGGTTTTTTCCGCCAATCGGCATGGCATGTCATCCTGGGCGGCCTTTCGCTGTGCTTTGCTCTTCCTTTGGTATGGATGGTCAGTTCGGCTCTGAAGAGGAACGAAGAGATTTTCACCATCCCGGTCAAGTGGTTCCCCGAGGCCTTCCGATGGCGGAACTTTGTGGAGGTGCTGGACTATCCCGGATATCCGTTCTTCCGGTTTTTTGGGAATAGCCTCTTTTACGCCGGGATGGTGACCGTGGGCACCGTGATCTCCTGTGCTCTGGTGGGCTACGGATTTGCCCGTCTGCGCTTTCCCGGCCGCGGCATCCTGTTCAGCCTCACCCTGGCCACCATGATGGTTCCCTACATCGTCACTTTCATCCCCACCTTCCTGCTGTTCAAGAACCTGGGGGTGCTGGGCACTTATATTCCTCTGATCGCTCCGGCGTTCTTCGCCGAGGCATTCTTCATTTTCATGATGCGCCAGTTCTTTCGGGGACTGCCTCGGGAACTGGATGACGCGGCGCGGGTGGACGGCGCCGGGGAGTTCCGCATTTTCTGGCAGATCATGCTGCCCTTGGTCAAGCCGGCCCTGGTGGTGATGGCCGTGTTCACCTTTGTGTGGACGTGGCATGAGTTCTTCCGCCCCCTGATATATTTGAACGATCCCGACCAGTTTCCCCTCTCGTTGGGTCTCTATGCTTTTCGGGGGCGGCGGCTCACCGAATGGCATCTGATGATGGCGGCGGCCACCTTGATGACCGTGCCCCTGGTGATCCTGTTCGCGGTCGCACAGAAGTATTTTGTTCGGGGAATGAAGATGTTTGGGATCAAGGGATGAAAGACCTGATCTGCTTGGAGTGTGCTGAAAAAGGGTCCGGTGGGAGCCAAACGGGCAGCAGGGCCTCCGGTCGAGGTGGGGGGCCATCCCATCCCCATCTTTTCCGGCATGCTCCTTGAGCGCCGAGGAGGCAAACTGATGGCCGAAGAGTTGCGAGTAGGAGTGATCGGTCTGGGTAGCGTGTTCGAGCCCTACGCGGAGTTGATGCGCAGATTGCGACTTGGGGGACGGATCAGGGTGGTGAGAACCTGCGATATCAACCCGGCTCGCTCCGACGCCGGAGAGAAAATGTTGGGTGAACGCATACCATTCTGCACCGACTATTCGGAGGTGATCGCCGATCCCCTGGTGGAGGCGGTGGTGATCCTCACTTCCATGCCGGTGCACGGCCCCATCGCCTGGCAGGCCCTCCGGGCCGGCAAGCACGTGCTGGTGGAAAAACCAATGTCAGTGGAGTTGGCCGGCGCCCAGGCGCTCCTGGAAGAGGCCGACAAGGGCAATTCGGCCCTGATCTGCGCCCCGGGGGTGGTCCTCAGTCCGACCTTCCAGGCGATTTGGAAGCGGGTGGTCCACCACGGGGAGATCGGAAGGGTTCATCTGGCCAGAGGCAGGTACGGATGGTCGGGTCCCGACTGGGGGCAGTGGTTCTACCGACCCGGAGGAGGCCCGGTATTCGACCTGGCCGTTTACAACCTCACCGCGCTCACCGGATGGCTGGGGCCGGTGCGACGGGTCACCGCCCTGGCCGGGGTCGCCAACCCTCGCCGGGTGGTGGATGGCGAGGAGATCGAGGTGGAGGTCTATGACAACTATCAGATACTGCTGGATTTTGGTTCAGCCACTTTCGGGGTGGTGACCACCGGGTTCACCATGCAGCGGTATCGCTCGCCGGCATTGGAACTGTACGGGAGCGAGGGCACCATCCAGATGTTGGGAGACGACTGGGCGCCGGAAGGATATGAGATGTGGACCAACGATCTGGGCGCCTGGGCTGTTTACGAGGAAATCGACCCTCGCTGGGACTGGACCGGGGCCTTGGAACATCTGGTGGATGTGGTGAATGGCGCCCCACTGCTGATTCAGCCCCACCATGCCTTCCATGTGCTGGACATAATGTTGGCCGCCGACCGGGCGGCTTCCACCGGCGTGGCGCAGGATCTCACCAGCAGCTTCGATCCGCTGCCGCTCGATCCGGGTGCGATCTATCTGGCGGGGGCTGCTCCCACGCACGACCGCCGGATTCTGCGCACCGAGGAGCATCTGCAGGACGGAGACGCATGAACCGCCGTTCCTCGCCCCGGCCCGACTATGACCGGGCCACCGCCATTCCCTATGACCGGGCGGCATTGCATCTGTGGGGCGATCCGGAGGCGGGGTACGTGGGTGATCGCATCTATGTGTCGTCGGGGCTGATCCACCTGATCGAGTTTTCGCTTCGTCCCCGGGCGCGGTTCACCCATTCGCAGGCCAATCGGACCGTGTTTGCCGCCGATGAAGTGCTGCATGTGGCGGAAGGCGAGATGCTGCTGGTCAACCCGCAGACAGGAGAGACGGTGGTGGCGCGGGAGGGCGAGTCGGTGTTCTTTCGCCGGGACACCTGGCATCATGCGGTGAACCGCAGCAATGACCGACCGCTGCGGGTGATGGAACTATTCGCTCCTCCCCCTTCGACCGGCGCCTCCTCCACTTATGCTCGCACCCGGCCGTACCTGTCGCAGTGGCGTTACGCTGACGACCGCTGGCTGGGCCGGTGGCCGATGAGCCGGGGTGAACGGGAAGAAACTCGCAGCTTTCACCTGGTGGGCGAACGCGACTTGCTGTGGAGGTGTGACGACCCCACCGAAGACCTTTTGGTGGGTCTGATCTGCAGCACCGAACATCTCACCGCCGGACGGGCGTTGTTGCTTGCGGGACAGAACAGTCTGGTGCGCCGGCACGGGGGGGATCTGGCATTGGTGGTCCTAGAGGGGGAGGTAGCGGTATTCCTGCCCGATACCCCCGAGCCTCCCAGCTGGTTCGAACTCGGCGTCGGTGATGGCTTCTACGTTCCCCAAGGCGTGCCCTACCAGCTCTTCGGCCACCGGGGCGGGGTCGAGATCCTGTTCGGAGTTGCGCCTGACTACCTGCGGGGAAGTTGAATCATCGCCGCCCGGGAGGTAGCGCTGGCAATTGATGTGGGGGGGACCAAAATCGCGGCGGGATTGGTGGACCGTGATGGAAAGGTGCATTCCCTGAAGGCTGTTCCCACCGGTCCTCGGGGTCCGGAATCTCTGCGGCAAGCCGCCCAGGTGGCGACCCGGGTTGCCGGCGCCGCGCAAGGTTTCCGCGTTCTGGGCACGGGGATCGGAATGCCCGAATTGGTTGAGGGCGGACGAATCACTTCTCAGGCGGTGGTGGCCTGGACGGATGCCGGGGTGGAGGAGGCATTTGGGGACTACCCGCCGATCCGGGTGGAGGCCGACATCCGAGCGGCGGCGCTGGCCGAGGCGCGGTTGGGAAGTGGCGCCAGTTCCCCGGTGACGGTCTATCTCAACCTGGGCACGGGCATCAGTCACTGTCTGCTGATCGACGGCCGACCCTTTGCGGGCCGACACGGCCGGGCTCTTCTGTCCGGTTCAACCCAGCTGATGGTTCTCGACGCCGCCCGCAATGTGCTGGTGGAGGGGTGCGTGGAAGACGTGGCTTCGGGGAGGGGTATCTCAGAACGGTATCTGAGTCTGACCGGGCGGACCCGGGCGGCTTCGGAGGTGTTCCGGCGCGCCGAGGGAGACGACCGCCATGCCCGGCTGGTGGTGGAGCAGGCGGTGGAGCTATTGGGCCACATGCTTGCCAATCTGATCGACCTGCTTGATCCCGCCACCGTGATTGTGGGAGGCGGGCTGTGCAATGTGGCAGGGCTGTTGGACCGGATTGGGGAAGTGGCCCATCGGTCGGTGTGGTCCGACCGGGCTCGGCAGACTCCCATCGTTGCGGCAACCTGCGGCTCGACGGCAGGGGTTATCGGAGCGGGCCTGACCCTATTCGATCACCTCGACTGAGCAGGCTCGGCCCCCAGGAGCATGCTGAAAAAGATGGGGATGGGATGGTTCCCACACCTCGACCAGGGGTTCTTCCCCAGGTGGGTTTTGCAGAGAGCCTTATGCCTGCTGCCGATGCCGGCGGCGTTTTCTGTGACGGGCTCGTGCCCCGGCGTTGAGGATCACCTTGCGCAAGCGAATAGCGTTGGGCGTGACTTCAATGCACTCGTCATCAGCGATGAATTCGAGGGCCTGTTCAAGTGACAGGACGCGGGGTGGGGTGAGGCGAACGGTGTTGTCGGAACCAGCCGCGCGTACGTTGGTCTGTTTCTTCTCCCGGCAGACGTTGACGTCCATGTCTTCGAGGCGCGGGTTGTCACCCACCACCATGCCTTCGTAGACCGCGTCCCCGGGGGCGACAAACATCGAAGCCCGGTCCTGAAGAGAAGTCAGGGCGTAGGCGGTGACCTCACCCTGGCGGTCAGCCACAATCGAGCCCGAGTGACGGGTGCGAATCTCACCCATCCACGGGGTGTATCCCACGAACACATTGGCCATCAGGCCAGCGCCCTGAGTCTCGGTGAGAAAATCGGTCCGAAAACCGATCAGGCCGCGGGCCGGCACGGTGTAATCCAACCGAGCCCAGCCCGCGCCATGGTTCGACATGTTCAACAACCTGGCCTTGCGCTTGCCCAAAAGTTGGATCACGGAGCCGACGAAGTGCTCGGGGACGTCAATGGTGAGGCCCTCGGTTGGCTCATGCAGCGTTCCGTCGATCGTCCGTGTGACGACCTTGGGCTTGCCGATGGTCATCTCAAAGCCCTCCCGACGCATGAGTTCCACCAACACTGCCAACTGAAGCTCGCCTCGACCCTGGATTTGCCAGGTGTCGGGACGAACAGTCTCCAATACCCGGATCGACACGTTGCCGAGCAGTTCGGCGTCGAGGCGGTTCTTTATCAGGCGGGCGGTGAGCTTCTCACCGTCGAGTCCGACCATGGGCGAGGAATTGACTCCCATCGTTATGGACAGGCTCGGTTCATCCACCTTGATGACCGGGAGAGGAGTGGGGTTGGCGAGATCGGCGATCGTCTCGCCGATGGTGATGTCGGCGATGCCGGAAATGGCTATGATCTCGCCGGCGCTGGCTTGGTCTGCGTCCACCCGGTTGAGGCTCTCGGTGACGTACAACTCGGTGATCTTGGCGGTGGTGGTGGTTCCATCGGTGCGACACCACGCCACATTCTGCCCTCTCCTTATGGTTCCGTGCATGACGCGGCACATGGCGATGCGACCAAGGTAGGGGCTGGAATCAAGGTTGGTAATCCAGGCTTGGAGCGGGTGGTGTGGATTGTGCCGGGGCGCCGAAACGGTGTCCAGCAGCGTTTCAAACAGCGGACGCAGGTCGTCGCCGGGGTGGAGGGGATCTAGTGTTGCAATGCCCCGGCGAGCGTCGGTGTAAACGATTGGGAACTCGATCTGGTCCGAGGTGGCATCGAGGTCAAGAAACAATTCGTACACTTCCTCGACCACTTCTGAGATGCGGGCGTCGGGACGATCGATCTTGTTGATCACCAACACCACCGGCAGGTTGAGCGCCAGCGCCTTGCCAAGGACGAAACGTGTCTGAGGAAGCGGTCCCTCGCTCGAGTCAACCAGGAGGAGGACGCCGTCGACCATGGTGAGTGCTCGCTCGACCTCACCTCCAAAATCGGAGTGGCCAGGAGTGTCGACAATGTTGATCTTGACCTCTTCACCGCGGTTTGGAACGTAGCGGACCGCGGTGTTCTTGGCGAGGATCGTTATGCCTTTTTCTCTCTCCAGGTCCATCGAGTCCATGACCCGCTCCACCACCGTTTCATTGGAACGAAAGGCGCCGGACTGCCACAACATGGCATCGACCAGGGTGGTCTTGCCGTGATCGACATGAGCGATGATCGCCACATTGCGCAGGTCGGAACGCGTGACCAAATGTTGGGATTGATGCATGGTGTTTCTCAAGAAAGAAGACGCCGACCTGTTGTCGGATTGGCAAGCTCTTCAAGCGGAGTCGAAGACCCCCGGCACGAACTCAGGGATCCTGGAGTCAGGTGATAGCTAAGCCTACTGGCAACGGTGAGCCTCTCAGAATGCCCCCGGCTAGGGTGAGTTGCTGAACCATGGCACGCATAGAGATCATTCCCGACGACGCTTGGGAGGGCGCGCTTGGTGAGCTTCATCCGCGGGTTGTGGATCCGGTCTATGGCCGGGTCGACAGCATCCTGGCCGTGCACTCGTTGAACCCCCGCGGTATGGCGGCGCACCAGGGTCTCTACGAGTCGGCCATGGCCGGCACCGCAACGCTCCGCAAGGTCGAGCGGGAGATCATCGCCCTGGTGGTGAGCCTCGAGAACGACTGCCACTATTGAGTAATCCATCACCGGCGCGGTCTGCGTCGGTTGCTCAAGGACGATGAACTCGCCACGGCGATTGAACGAGACTGGACAACTGCGGCGCTGTCGCCAAAGCGGGTGGCGATGCTGGAATTCGCGGTCAAACTAACGGCGACGCCGAGCGCCGTGAGCGACGCAGATGTCGAGGCCCTGCGAACGGCCGGTTTTTCTGATCGTGACATTCTCGACATAGTCGAAGTGGTCGGATACTATGCCTACGCAAATCGGGTCGCGGATGGTCTGGGCCTTGAGTTGGAAACGTGGATTCCCGACTGATTCAAACGGTTGCCGGGGAGATCACAGAAGGCGTATCCCGGCAGGGTATGGATTTGCAGCGGTTCGTGGAGGTCACGTCGACCAACGCCGCCAAGGTCATGGGCCTCTATCCGAGAAAAGGCGTCTTGGCGCCTGGTAGCGACGCCGACATCTGCATTATCGACCCGGATATCAGGCGGAAGCTGACCGCCGAGGACTTTCACATCTCCGACTACAGCATCTGGGGAGGGATACCCGATCGAGGGGTGGCCCGTGACGACCATCCTGCGAGGGGAGGTGGTGGTGTCGAACGGCGCCTTCGGCGCGGCTGCCTCAGGCCGGCTGATCCCCCGCAGGATCGACTCCGAGGTAACCGGCCGGCCGGTGTGCTGACCTCTGGGGGAAGATGAACTCGGACCGGTCTTTGGGGGGTACCTTCCAAACCGATCCGCACCCAGGCCGGAGCGGGACAGAGGAAGGATGTCGGCTCCCCCCGCCCTGGGCGGCTGGGGCCGTTAGCTACGTTCCAGGGCTTCGGGGTTGACGATGTTCCGGGGGCTTCCCTCCAGGAAGGCGATCACGTTGTCGACCGCCCCCTCGTTGAGAAGTTCCATGCCCTCGGGTGTCTGGTCGGCCATGTGGGGAGTGAGCACCACCTGCTGGCATGACAGGATGGGGTGGTCGGCGGGCAGGGGTTCTGTGTCGTAGACGTCCAGTCCTGCTCCGCCGAGATGGCCCGAGTGCAGGGCCCGGACCAGTGCGTCGGTTTCGATGAGCGCCCCCCTGCCACCGTTCACCAGGAACGCCCCGGGTTTCATGAGCCCGATCTCACGTTCGCCGATCATCCCGCGGGTGTCGGTGGTCAGCGCAACGTTGAGGCTCACCACGTCCGCGGTGGCCAGGAGTTCATCGAGTTCGACGTAGCGGACTCCAAGGCGCCGGGCGCGTTCGTCGGTGGGGTGGAAGGTCCAGGCCACCACTTCCATCCCGACCGCGTTGGCCAGCCTGGCCAGTTCCGAGCCGATATTGCCGGTCCCGATCACCCCCAGGGTCTTTCCTTGGAGGAGGACGTTTTCCATACGCGTCCAACGGCCCGACTTCAGCTCGATCGTCTGGTATGCGGCTCTCTTGGCGACCGCGAACATCAGGCCGAAGATGTGCTCGGCGACGACCCCCGCGGTCCGCCCGGGTTGATTGCTCACCGCCACTCCCATCGCGGTTGCCGTGGGAAGGTCGATGCTGTCGGTCCCGATGGCGCACACCACTATGAGACGGAGCTTTGGGAGAGAGCTCAGATCATCCCTTCGCCAGGTGACCGCTCCGCGGCTGTTGATGATCACCTCCGCGTCCGCGACCCGCTCCATCTTCTGTTCATCGGTTGGGCGGTCAGGGTAGACGATCACCTCTCCGAACGGGTCCAGGCGGTCAAGGTGGGGAGAGCTCTGGATCTGGATCGGCTCGTCGCCGGGGACCACGATGGTCGGCCGTCTCTCGAAGCTCATACCGCTATCCGTTGGGGCAACCTCTCAGTAGATGCCGGGGAATATCCGGTATTTCACCCGCTTCTGATACTCCATCCACTTCTCTGGGCCGTACTTCTCGAGACACTGCTGCTCGTCGAATCGTTGGCGGAAGGTGAACAGGGTGACGACGAAGACAAAGTAGGTCCAGGACCACGGGTTGGCGAAGTAGCCGAACATCAGGGCGATCGACAATGAGAGGAACCCTTCGCCGAGGTAGTTGAAGTGGCGGGCCACACCCCATAGGCCGCTGCACAGGATCTTCCGGTCGCCTGCCTCTATGTACTCGGGCTCAATAAGCCCCAGGAACTTCCGGTCGGGCCACCGCTTGAAGGTGTACTTCTGCAGGCTGGCGCCTCGGGAGATGCTCCACCCGAACAGGAACAGAGCGGGCGTTCCGATCAGCCACAGATACCTCCCGGGTCCCGAGAATCCCGGATCGGGGTGAACGGCCATCCCCCACAATGGGAGGGTGAACATCCAGCCGTAGATGATCAATCCGCCCCAGAACAGCTTGAATCCGACATTTTCGTGAATCAGGTCGTATGTATACAACTGGACGCGCTCGAAAATGAAATAGTCCAGCACATAGAAGGCGAAGAACCCCGCGTAGATGAATACGCCCGGATTGGAGTTGTCGCCGAAACGTTCATAGTGGTACACGGCTCCCGACAGGGCGTTGAGCGCCAACATCGTTCCACCCACTACATAGAAATACATTTTGATGTCGAAGCGTTCGTTGAAGAACGCAATTTCCTGGGAGCGCCCGTCCCAAAACGCCAGCCACGGATGCTGGCCTTCGTTCTTGGGCTGGCTGAAGAATGCCATCAGCGAGAAGATGGTGGTCAGGACCGTTCCGCCGACCACCGCGTAGACCGAGGACCGGTAGAACCAGTCGTGGGGCATTCCGGTGATCTCGAAGGCCCACACCAGCACCGCCAGCACAAACACCAGAAGACCGTTCAGCCGGTAATTGCGCGGTTCGCCGGTCTCCGGATTGGTGACGTATCCGGGAACCCGCCGTGCAGGCAGTATGAGCTGGGCCAGGAAAAAAACGATGAAGATTATGAGGGGGGTTAGGAACCCCATAATCGCTTCCGTCCCGGTTAGCTCGAAAAGGTGGCTAATGCCGAGCCACTCAATCATGACCGAATGCCCTTCCTCCAGTGACGTGTTCCCTACGGATGATTGCTTCCATCAACGCTGTTTGGATGATCCGTCGACTGGGTAGCGGGAGAATAATGCTTTCACCGCAAGCGTACCCCCCACGGCCGGGACTCCACCAAAGTGGGGGCACACCACGCTTTCCGATAAAGCCGAGGCGATTCAGGGGGATTCATGGGGTGCACTGGGGGTTTTGCAGCGTTGGGGGAGAGGGCGGATGGCGGTGAGGGTGGTGTCGTAGGTTTAGCCCATGGCCATCTGGCGGGTAGGCGTAGGATCAGTTTCCGTGGTTGACGATCCTTCTCGGTATTCGGTACAGGCGTTGGCGGACGGTGTTGCTGTTGACCAGTTGTCCGGGTGGTGTGCCGGTGTGGGCGGTTGTCCACCGGTAGATGTTGTGCAAGGAGGAGGCACTTTCACCGCATTCACCCCCCACCCATCACCAAACCCACCGGATGCTCCTATGGTTGTCAAATTGGGGTTTGGGGGGTGGTGAGCCATTGTTGGTAGCGGGTGGCGAGTTGGTGGTTGTGGTGGAGGCCTCGTTCGAGTTGTGAGAGGCGGTTCGGGTGGGTTTTCAGGGCGGTGGCGGCCTGTGCGAGGGTGGTTCGGTTGTTTTGGCGTAGGCAGCGCAGGTGGGCGCCTGGCGGCGTTTGGGGCGGGTTGGTCAAGAGGTGGTGGATCTCCCGGGCGATGTGCCGTTTGAGGCATCGGATGATCTCTTTTCGGGTTTTGCCTTCCGCCTGTCGTTTCTTCGCATATGCGATGGTGGGTTGGTGGTAGCGCATCCGGGTGGAGGCGATGCGCCAGAGGGCGTTGTTGGCTTGGCGGTTCCCACCGCGGTTGAGACGGTGACGCACGGTCTGTCCTGAGGACGCTTGGACGGGACTGACACCGCATAACGCGGCGAACGAGGCTTCCGATCGCATTCGTTGGGGGTTGTCGCCGGCGGCGATCAGCAGAGCGGCGGCGGTGTCCCCGCCGACACCGAGGGTGGCCAAAAGCGCCGGGTTGGCCCGGGCGCAGAGACCGCGGATCTGGGGGTCCAGTTCTTTGATCTCCGAAGTGAGGGTCTGCCAGCGGCGGGCCAGATGTCGGAGGGCTTGTTTGGCGTAACGGACGGTGGTGTGGGCGGCACCGGGCCGAAAGGAGGCGCAGACCTCCACGCGGGCTTTGGAAGAAAGGCCTTTCAGTTGGTGTTTGACCTGCTCGGGGGCGGTGACCACCAAAGAATGCATTTGGTTGATGGCCTGGGTACGGGCCTTGACCGCCGACCGGCGAGCCACCATAAGCATCCTGATCGCTTCGACCAGCCCGTCGCCGCTTTTAGGCGTGCCCCGGGCCTCCCCGTTCAGGGCGGCCCGCGCCGCGGCCTGAGCGTCGATAGTGTCGGTCTTGCCCCACCGGCGGCGCATTTGACGGTTCGGACGGTTCACTTCCACCACCCTCACATCGACACCGGCAAGATGACGGGCCAGGCCGGCGCCGTAGCTGCCGGTACCCTCCACCCCTACCCTGATCAAGTCTCCATAAGACTGAAACCATTCGCTCATTTGTTCATACCCGACGGTATCAGCCGAAAACGGCATCGTTCCCAAAACGCGACCGGCGGTGTCAACCACCGCCGCAACATGAACATCACGGTGGGTGTCAACCCCACCAACAACCTCGACTCGTTTGCCCGACATGCGCTTGCTTCCTTCCAGGTAGAATTTGGTTTTGTCCAAACCTGAAGGGAACGGACGGACAGCACACTCACCGTGGCAGAGCCTCAAAGCTCCTATCAGGTCACGTCCATCACCAACAGGCTCAGGAACAGCACCCGGGTCGGAAAACAAGCCGACAAATCCGATAATGGACACAAAAGCGTCGGTGGATCCAAGGGTCAGACCCGCCCCGACCCGGGTACACCCCCATTATGAGTGTGGATCCAGGCTAATAGGCAACCAGCTCCCGCGCCGCGGAGGCAATCTTTTGGGCGTCGGGCCGGTAGGCGTCTTCCAGTGGCGGGCTGAAAGGGATCGGGGTGTCCAGCCCACCCAGGCGGGTCACCGGTGCGTCCAGCCAGTCAAAGCACTCCTCAGCCACCCGGGCCGCCACCTCGGCGCCCACTCCCCCCATCCGATTGGCGGAATGCACCACCAGCGCCCGGGACGTGCGGGTGACGCTGTGGGCCACGGTTTCAAAGTCAAGGGGCTTGAGGGTCCGAAGATCCACTACTTCGGCTTCGATGCCGTCGGCGCTCAGGCTCTCGGCAGCCCCCAAGGCCTGCACAACCTGGGCGCCGTAGGCCACGATGGTGAGATGCGCCCCCTCTCGAACCACCTTGGCTTGGCCGATCGGTGTCAGGTGCTCCCCTTCGGGCACCGGTCCTCGAAGGGAGCGATACAGGGGTTTGGCCTCAAAGTAGATCACCGGGTTGGGATCGCGCACTGCTGAGCACAGAAGGCCCTTGGCGTCGGCCGGATTGGCAGGCGCCACCACCTTCAGGCCGGGGGTGTGGACGAACCACGCCTCGGGGTTTTGGCTGTGAAACGGGCCGGAGCGGATACCCCCGTCCGACGGCGCCCTGATCACCCAGGGAACCGATCCGCCGAAGCGGTAGTGGATGGTGGCGGCGGATTGGACGATCGAGTCGAATCCGGTGGAGATAAAGTCGGCAAACTGTACTTCGACAATGGGGCGGAGGCCCATCAGGGCCATGCCGTTGGCCATACCGAAAAAGGACTGCTCGGCGAGGGGAGTGTTGAACACCCGCCGGTCCCCAAAGCGTCGGGCAAGTCCCTTGGTTACCTTGAAGGCGCCGCCGAAGTCGCCCCCCACGTCTTCGCCCAGAACCAACACCGCGGGGTCTCGTTCCATCTCGTGGGCGATGGCGTCGGAGATGGCCTGCAGGTAGGTGATTTCTTTCACGCGTACACCCGATCCGTGACGGTCCCCGGGTCGGGGAAGGGCGCGGCTTCCGCTTCGGCCACCGCCTGTTCGATTTCGGTTTGCGCCCAGGCTTCTATTTCCTCCAGCTGGGTTTGGTCGGCTCGGTGTTCTTCCAACAGTCGTCGGCGATACAGAACCAGCGGATCCCGGGATTCCCACTCTTGGAGTAGTTGGCGGGGAACGTACTCGGCGCCGTCGTGGATGGCGTGGCCCAGCATCCGCATGGTCCGAGCTTCGATCACCGTCGGTCCACCTCCGGTTCGGGCCCGTTCCACCGCCTCTCTGATGGTCAGATACATTGCCTCGACGTCGTTTCCATCTTCACTTGTAGCGGAAAGACCGTAGGCGCCGGCCCGCTCGGCGATGGCGAAAGTGGCCATCTGCTGGCGAAGGGGAGTGGAGTAGGCGTACTGGTTGTTCTCAACGATCAGCACCAGGGGCGCTCCGTACAGGGCAGCCATGTTGAGCGATTCGTGGTAGGGGCCGGTGGTGGTGCCCCCGTCTCCACACACGGTGAGCGCCACCCGGGGCTCTCCCCGATATTGGAAGGCCATCGCCACTCCCAGGCTGAGGGGGAGCTGTTGAGGAATGTGAGAAACGTACCCCAGGATCCCCAGACTCAGGTCACCCATGCCATGGAGGTTGGCGTCCCGGCCCCGGCTGGGTCCGGTCTCCCGGCCCAAGAGATTCCCGAATATCCGGGCCGGGATCATTCCCCTCACCAGGTAGGCGCCCACATCGCGGTGCATGGGAGCGATCACATCGTCGGGTCCCAGGGCCATTCCCATGGAGACGCTGATCGCCTCATGTCCCCGTCCGCTGAAGGTTCCTCCCAGCCCCCTGCCTTGTTTCCACATGTTCACCATGGTGTCGTCCAGCGTCCGGGTGAGGCACATCCATCGGTAAAGGTCGAGACGCAACGGGTTGGTGAGGGCTGGAGCGGGGTCTTTGGGCTTGGAGAAAAGAGCCTTGTGCAGTTCGGTTCCCAGGGGGTTTTGAGCGGTGGTCATTGCAGCAGGGTCCGCCTTATCCGGCGGGCGGTGATCGCGAACGCCAAGAGACCCACTGCCACCAGCACTCCGGCGTGTCCCACCAGGGTCCAGTCAAAGTGCCCCAGGGTGAAGGCCCGAAGCAGTTCCGTTCCGTGGTAAAGAGGAGAGATTTGCATGATGGGTTGCAGGAAAGAGGGGTACACGCTGAGAGGATAGAAAGTGCCGGAGAAAAGGAAAAGCGGCAGGATGATCAGCTGGATCATGTCGAAGTCGTGCCAGCTGCGCATAAAAGTCACCGCTGCGAAACCGGCGGCCGAAAAGGTGAACCCAACCAGTAAGGCGCCGGGGACAGCCAAGAGCGCCCAGGGAGAGGAGGTGAATCCGGCAATGAACATCAGCACCAAAAACCCCAATGCATACACCCCCGCGCGTACTTGGGACCACAGGGTTTCACCCAAAACGATGTCAGCCACCCGCATGGGGGTGGCCAGCATGGCGTTGTAGGTGTAGTTGTAACGCAGCTTGAAAAAGACCGAGAAGGTGGATTCGATGATGGCCCCGTTCATGGCGGAGGCTGCCAGCAGGCCGGGCGCAACGAAGGTGGCGTAGCTGAAGGTCAGGCCCCCGTCGGTGGTCACCTCACCCACGAATTCTCCCAGGCCCACTCCCACCGCCAGCAGGAAGAACACCGGCTCGCAGAACCCCGCCACCACCACCAGCCAGATGTGCTTGTACACCAGCAGGTTCCGCTGGAGAAGACGGGTGGTCCCACGGGTGGGACGTAACTGGGGCGGGAACATCCTGGCCAGGAGCAAACTCATAGGTTGAGTCGCCTTTTGAGCTGTCGGGCCGCCGCCCACCAGCCGACCGCGGTCCATGCCAGAAGGTAGGCCGCCTCCGCCCAGGGGGAGATGGTGGTGGGGGTTGCGATCGCGATCCACCGGCACAATTCCACGCCGTGCCACACCGGGCTCAGAACCGCCAGCGCCTGGAGAAAATCAGGCAGCTGGCTGATCGGGAAGAAGGCGCCGGAAAACAAGAACAAGGGGATGATAAAGAACCGGAACACGGCGATCATGGGAGCGTCTTCCTTGAACCACGCCGCCAGAGCGGCCATGGGGGATGCGAAGGCGGTTCCGGTCAGGACCGCGGCCGGCACCGCCGCCAGGCCGTTGCTCAGGGGAACGGCGCCGAACAGCCAGATGATCACCGCGAACGCGGCGGACACGAATATCAGGCGGATGGTTATCCAGATCATCAGCCCGGCGAGCAGATCGTTGGTGGTGATGGGGGTGGAGATCTGGGCCCAGTAGTTTTTTCGCCATTTGATTCCCACCCGCACCGGCCAGGCCGATTCGGCGATGGCGGTCTGCATGGCCGAAGCCGCCATCAGCCCCGGGGCCAGGAAGGCCAGATATCCGGCGCCTCCCAAGGCTTCATCCAGATTCTGATCGATCAGGCTCCCCAGGCCCACCCCCATGGCCAGCAGAAACAGAATGGGACGCAACCAGGTGGTGAGCACCGTCCCTCGCCAGTTGCGCCTATAGAAGCGAAATTCGGCTTCCACCACCAGTAGCGCCCGCGGAGTGGTCATTCGATCAGTTGACGTCCGGTGAGGCGTAAGAAGACATCCTCCAAAGTGGAGCGGCGGATGAGAGTGGAAATGGGCTGAACTCCCTGGCCGGTCAGTTCGGCCACGGTCTGTTCGGCGTTGCTGGTGTAGATCATGACTTTGTCGGGAAGGTTTTCGGTTCTCTGGGCGGCCTTCTCGATGATGGGCATGGCCGTGAGGCGGGAGTCGGGCTCAAAACGCATCTCCAACACATCTTTGGTTGAATAGCGTTCGATCAGGCCCCGCGGCGAGCCTTCGGCCACGATTCGCCCCTTGTCCATCACCACCAGCCGATCGCATAGCTGTTCGGCCTCATCCATGTAGTGGCTGGTGATAATCAGGGTTACCCCTTCCCGTTTCAATTGGTACAGCCGGTCCCAGACCACGTGCCGAGCTTGGGGGTCAAGGCCGGTGGTGGGTTCATCGAGGATCACCATTTCGGGTTGGTTGATCAAGCCGCGGGCGATTATCAGGCGTCGTTTCATGCCCCCCGACAGAGGTTCCACCTGGTCGTCGCGGCGTTCGGTCAACTGGACGAAATCCAGCAATTCGGCGGCCCGGTGGTCGATATCGGCCCGGCTCATGTTGAAATAGCGTCCGTAGGTGAGCAGGTTCTCATAGACCGACAGTTCCCGGTCGAGATTGTCCTCTTGGGGGACCACTCCCAATCGCCCCCTGATCCTGACGCCGTCGGTCATCGGATCCATCCCCAGCACCCGGAGATGGCCGGAGGTGGGAGGAGAAACCGCGCCGATCATTCTCATGGTGGAGCTCTTGCCGGCGCCATTGGGCCCCAAGAACCCGAACGCCTCGCCGGCTTGGATGTGGAAGTCAATGTTGTCGACCGCAGTGAATTCGCCGAACTTCTTGCTCAAGCCCCGCCCGACCACTAAGGATTCAACCATTGGGAATAGGCTACCGGGGGCAGCGGTGGGGACAGAGGCAGCTGATGGCAACAGGGCCTTGTGAGAGCTACGCCGGGATGCCAGGCCCGGGTGGGTCAAATGATGTCCGCGGCGGTATCGCGTTCTCCAGCTGTGTTGTGGCTATAACAGCTCTGATTAATTTAGCCATATGATCCAAGAGAACGATGAGATGCCGGAAGTCGGAATCAGACTGCTGCGAGACAATCTGAGCCGCTACATCAGCAGGGTACGGGACGGTGAGGAGGTGATTGTGACCGACCACGGTAAGCCGGTGGCCCGAATCGCGCCCCTCGACCAGCCGGGCCTGCTGGAGCGACTCATAGCCGAGGGGGTGGTTACGCCTCCACTTGACGGAGAACGTACCTCGCCTGACTGGCGAGTCAAACCCGCAGCACCCGTCTCCCCCCTGATTATCGAAGACCGGCGGTGATCGCCTACTTCGATACCTCGGCGATGATCCCCCTTCTCATTGATGAGTCTTTGTCCAAACTCGTGGAACGGATTTGGCAGCGGGCATCATGGGTGGCGAGTGCCCGCGTTTCCTACGTTGAGGCTCGTTCCGGCTTGGCGCGAGCTTGCCGGATGGAACGCATCTCGCCGGCTGAGTTGAGGGAAGCTGTGGAGGGTCTGGAAACACTCCACCGTCAGATCCATCAAGTGGAGATCACTTCTGACTTGGTGGAAAAGGCCGGTGATGGTCACCCGGTTTTGTGGAGTCAGTTCACTTGGATCAGCGGTGCGACGGTTCGGTTGTGGTAGTGGGTGTTTTCGTATTCGATCGGCGTGAGCATGTCCAGGGCGGTGTGGCGGCGTTGGCGGTTGTGGAAGACTTCGAGGTACTCGAAGATAGCGTTGGCGAGTTCGATACGGGTCAGCCAGCGTTGGCGGTCCAACAGTTCGACTTGGATACGTGCCCAGAACGCTTCCAACCGGGGCGTTATCGAAACAGTCCCGACGGTCACCGATCGACGGGACGAGTCCGGAATCGTGGGCTCTCTGGGTGAACGCCCAAGAGGTGAATTGGGTGCCCTGATCCGAGTGTATAACCGTTCCGGGGTGCGGCTGGCGGTTGCTGATTGCCATACCCAGTGCGGAGGTGACCAGTCCCGAGGTGGCCGTGTTGTCGATTGACCAGCCCACGACGCGGCGGCTGAACACGTCGAGCACCACAGCACAGTAGACCTTGCCTTCCCTAGTGGGATGTTCGGTTATATCGGTGACACCACAACTGGTCCGGTTCGGCACGGACCAAGGTTGCGGTCAACCAAATCCACAGGGGTGATTCACCGGACGGGTTCTCCGTTTGGGACTTCGGTTACCACTTAGACCAGCTAGACCGGCTCGGCGCATCAGCATCGCCACTTGTGTTGTGCCCTACCGTGATTCGGTGCCCCAACCGCAGTTCGGCATGTACCCGCAACGCTCCATAGATACCCCGTGACCCGTGATGGACGTGGCGGATGATGTCGGTGAGCCAGGCGTGGCGAACAGAACGGGCCGACGGTGGTCGGCACCGGCAGGCGTAGAACCCCGACTCCGAAAATGCCTAACACTCGACATGCCACATTCGTGGGCAACCCTTCGGCTCTCACAGGCCGCGATCGCCCCGTACCGTCATTTTGCGGTGCACCACCTTGCCTTTTAGCAGCTCAATGGCCCGCTTGGTCACCGCGAGTTCGGTTACCCGGTTCTCTGATCCGACAAACGAGCGGCCCATAGTTCCGCTTGATGTCTTCGAACCCGAACCTGGTTCGAAACCACGGTCAATCAGGTCCTGACGGCGCCAGTCATATTTATGGTCTGGTGTGACACATCCAGCATTCTTCGACAAAGAAGCCACCGACCTGCCAGCTGCCAGCAGATCCAGCACCCTGCGACGGAACTCGGGTGGACATTTCGATACGGCATGAAGACCCTCCTTTTCTGGGTCGATCACACCGCCAATTCAAATAACCCGACTCCACCAAAGTGGGGACACACCAAAGGCCTCTACCAAACCCGGGGGGATTCACTGGGAACAAATCATCACCGACCACATCACCAACCTCGAACGAATCAACACCCGACGTCAACAACTCACCACCCAAATCGAAAAAGCGTTCCTCGACCACCCCCTCGGCCAAGTGCTCAACAGCCTCACCGGATTCGGACCCAGAACCGGCAGCAGAACCCTCGCCGAAATCGGCGACCCCCACCGATTCAAAAACGGAGGACGGCTCGCCTCCTACGCCGGACTCGCCCCCGTAAACCACCGCTCAGGCAAAAGCATCAACCGCACCAGCCGACACCGAGGAGGCAACCACCGCCTCAAAAACGCCATGTTCCTCGCCGCCTTCATAGCCTCACGACACGACCCCCACACCAAGGCAAACGATCAGAAGGCAAACACCACAACGCCGCCATCATCTGCGTCGCCCGCCGCCGCTGCAACCTCATCCTCGCCATGCTCAAAAACCAAACCACCTACAACCCCAACCGCCCCAAAACCGACTTGACAAAAAGATAGAAACACCCCCCTGGGGTTGGTGGTTTTAGGCTGTGGTCCGACTGGCGAACCGGTGTGTTGATATGGTCCGCTGTCGGGTACAAAACGACCAACTCGGGACCGTGCCGATGAGCGTGGCGCAAAGAGTACGGGTGTATACTTCGGCGCATGCGAGACAAAGCGGAGGATCCTACTGCCGATTTGGTGGATGCCCAGATTGTTGCAGGCATGTTGAGACTTAAGTACCGGAATGCGGTTTCTACCTACCAACGACGCTATCCCGATATGCCTAGGCCAGTGGTGGATCCGGGGCCGGGCCGACCGAAGTTGTGGCACCGAACCGAGATTGAAAAGTGGATGATGCGAACGAGCAGGGATAGGCAGCCTCGGGTCCATGATCGGGACCCGCACTATGCGGACATCCTCAAAGGGCTGGGTAGCCATCTGGATCCTGCCGTTTTTGAGGACTGCATTGTGGACATTCTGAAACCCGAGATTCCGGTAGCTCCTGTCAGGGGGGGACACGATGGTGGCATGGACGGGGCGGTGTTCGATGGTGAAGGAGTTCCCTTCCCGTTGGTCGTTACCACAGCCGAGGATGTGATCGGGAATCTGCAAACAAGCCTGGCAAGCTACATCAAGAGCGGCGGGAAGCGCAGAAAGGCGGTAATCGCCACATCCCGCGATCTGACAGCCCGCCGCCGGCGGAACCTTGAAGATAAAGCATCCGAGTTGGGTTTTGTCCTGGTGCAGACTTTTGATCGTAGAGGGGTAGCAGATCGACTCTACGGGGAATCCCGATGGTGCAAACTCCTTCTCGGTTTGACGGGGAAGCCTCCGGTGTTTTCCCAGTTTCCACCATCGCCTCGACCGCTGCAAGGAGGCCAACTGATTGGACGCACCGAACAAACCGCTTTTCTCACCTTGGGTGAGGGAGACCAATTGCTACTGTTGACATGGCCGCAGTGATAACTGCATTGGAACTCACGCGGGATCAAATCACCGGGCTCCGGCAAAACAGCGATCCTTGCCGACTTTGCTGCTACTACCGGCGCTTTGTTTGTCCATTCCGATGACGCGACTTCGATTGCCAACGGCATCAGAGATCAGAAGCCAAGCATCATCATTGTTGACGATGCGCAAATCCACCTGGGGGCAATCGAAGAACTGGTGCGCAGGAGACGGCAATTCGGGTTGTCCTACCGGATCGTGGTCTCAAGTTGGCCCAACGAAAAGGACCTCATTGTTGACATGCTTAACCTGGACCGCTCCGCAGTGATAACTGCATTGGAACTCACGCGGGATCAAATAGTTGAAGTGATCAAAACAACCGACATCACCGGACCGAATCGCCTGATGGATTCCCGACTCCCCCGAGATTTCCGAAGAACCAGAAATCGTTGAGCAGGCACGGGGACTTCCGGGTTTGGCGATAACCCTGTCTCGGGCCTGCCTTGCGGGAAACGTTCAAGATGTTACGGAGGGTGATGTCATCAGCCGAGAAATCCGTAACACCCTGAGCCTGCAAGACCTGCCACACGCGACGAGCATTCTGGCGGCCCTCGGGGTGTCCGGGGAGAGAGGCATGAGGTTAGAAGATGCCGCCCAGGGTCTGGGATTATCGCCCTCCGAAGTGCGCCGGGAGATGACGGAACTGGCACCCGCGGGTGTGATTCGTCCTTCACATCATGAGAGGTGGGTTGTCTATCCGTCGGCTCTGCGTTATGCCCTGGTGCGGGATGTGTTCTTCAGTACCGAACCCAACCTGCTGCCTGGTCCGTTCATAGAGGGGGTGACCGCTGACCGGACGCTTGACGGTGAAGTTAACGATCATGACCTACAGCAGCTCATGGAACTAATACCAGATGTTCTCGAGGAAAACCGTCCTCACCGAGAGGTCGCCCGCACCCTCATTGGAACAAAACGGGTGGGCGGACGGGTCCCTCCGCAGTTGCTCATCCGACACCTACGGGATTCCAAATCCAACCGAGCTTGGGCAGAGTGGGCAGGGCTAGGCGCCTACGAAGCTCGACATGCCCTCCGGGAACGACCAACTGCCATCTTGGAACATCCCGAACCGTTTCTCTATTGGATAACCCATGAAGCCCTAGCGAACCTGTTAGACGCCGTTTCTGACAGACAGTCAGCACCAATGCACACAGGCAAGAGGCCCCCCTTGGAAGTGGTTACCAATTGGATCAGGCGAAAGTGGCAACCCGACGAGGCTCTTCATCGTAGAAAAATGGCGACCGCCGTGGCGATCGAATGGGGGGAAGCCCACCCTGCGTCCGACCTGGACTGCCAGATTCTCGGCACAGTGCTGAGCCCTGGCTATGAGTGCTCCACCCTTGACCCCGGTGCAGGTGACACGTTGACTATCAACTCTGGCATTCTCCAAGACTCCGTCTTGCAAGAGATAGGGGCCCTGTGGAGCGACTCCATTCTGCCATTCCTGAAAACCCGCCCGGCCAACAATCTGCGACCGGTAGTCCGGGCGGTATCATCGTGGAAAAACCTGTCACATGCTTCACTTGCCTCGCCGTCCTCGGAGAAGGCCAAAGCCGCTCAAACGCTCGCTACCCCAATGATTGCTGATCTCTTAGAGTTAACCTCCGGCCACCCCGGGTTGTGGCACAAGATCGCAAAACTGGCGGAGGACATGGGAATAGAACCCGGCGCACCAGATTGGGAGTACATGCTCATGTACGGCCCGTTGGACAGGTCGGATGTGGAAGGTTGGGAAGCGGCCGACGCCGACCGAGCCGAAAAGGCAAGACAACTAGGCAAATCCCGCGCTGATTCCAACCCGTCCACAGTGACTTCCAAACTCGCTTCCTTAGAAAAGTCAGCTAAGGAAGCAGGAGACGGTTGGCCCCGATACACACCACAATACGCGGAGGCGCTTGCCGAACACTCCAACACAGACCCTTTGGAATGGGTGAGAGAGTTCGAATCCGCCAGCCTCCCTCCCGACCTGGTGCAACCTTTCCTGTCCCAAGCGCACGAACCAGGAACATCGAGAATTTGGGCAACCATAAGGAACCTAATAGAAAAGCCTCAGTACGAATGGTTGGCTATCCACACAACAATCACCGCTATCGACGCGCCCTCCGACCTGCAAAAAGAAGCCCTCGACCGCATGGTCCCTTACACCAAACAACTCGAGTGGACAGTTCTAAGAGGGGAGCTTCATCCCAACACAATTCGGCGGCTTCTCCAACACGAAGACGACAGTGTGGCATCGACCGTCGCTATCGAAATGTGGTCAAGAAAACACGAAACCCCATCCGACCCCGAAATCGCATCCCTATGGCGGGAAGGTATCTTGCGAACTCCGGAGGATCAAGGTCACGAATATAATTTGGGAGGCATCCTGGCATCCGACCAGGACCTTGCTGTGGAATGGCTGTCCAGCCGCCTAGGCACATCCTCATCGTCCTTCCTCATAGAGAGATCCCCCACCACAGCAGCGATCGACTCACTAGACGAGAAGTCCAGGGTTCGTCTACTGTCTCACCTGCAAACACGTTATTGGGCTGGCGAGATAACAGCAAAGATCGTCGGGAACAGCCCGGCTGTTTATCGAGCGTTATTAGAAGACGAAAGCCTTAAAGACCTCCACCTGGCACCAGTGGCCGGACACTCCAAGAAAGACAGAATGGGCTTGGATGACCACTGGGCAGCTCGCGTCAAGATGGCCCTTGAACACGGCTACACCTCGGAGCAAATAGCTGATGCAACCTTCCCCATCAGCTACGTCTGGAGCGGGTCCGAGTCCCAAATGTGGGAATCGTGGATCGAAGCGTTCCAGACCATACCCTCCGACACCCCTGATGTTGAGATGATCAAGGCTATAGGAATCTCAACCGCCCAAGAGCGAAAACAAGATGCTCTCGCCGGGGAGCACAAACGACAGGTATACGGATACACCTACGCCGGATAGCAGGTACCACCTTCCACACAGAGGACGGGTTGGGTTGATAGCGATCACCGACGCTCTCCAAAAACACAGGCCCATAACAGCGATGTGAACAAGTGCGGGCCTCCCGCGGAAAGTCCCGAACGAAAATTCACATGGTGTTTCTATGTCAACGTGCTTCGATCATCACCGGATCGCCGACTCGGATGACTCCGCCTTTCACCACTCGGGCGGCGATTCCCGCCCGTCCGGCCAGGGCTTCGCGGCCCCCGGGCCCCACCGTTTCGTACATCCGGTTGCATGGAGGACAGTCCCGCCACACCGACAGGGTTGCCTCTCCCATGTGGATCAGGGAACCAGTGGTGCGGGGGAGGCGGTCGGCGTCAACTGTGATGTTGCGGCGGGTGGCGCCGGCCGGGATGGGGTAGCCCAGTTCCCGGGCGGCCGCTTCCAGTTCTCCCTCAGCCACCACCGTAACGTTGCGGGTGGTGCCCAGGTAGCGGTCGCCCTCCAGGCCCTTTTCTTCCACGGCCAGCACTTGCTTGACCTCGGTGAGCCCGGCTCGATGGTCGGTGGCCAGGTGGATGTGGGTTACCGACGGCATCCTTCTAGGAGCATCCCAGGGACGCCCCGCAGTTGAGGCAGCGATAGCAGCTCCCGTTGCGGACCGTGATGTGTCCGCACTCGTCGCACATGGGGGCATCGCCCATCATCTGGCTGAGAGCCACCTGGGCCGAAGAAACCGCCACTGCCGCCGAGGCTTGCGGAAACATCTCCGAGATCATCTGGGCGGGGGACTCCACAAACTCAGCGGCCGCCTTCACCGCTTCTACGTTGCTCTCCTCTTGGGCCGTTTGCAGGGGCAATTGGTTCCCACGATCGGTCACCGCCGGATGGGGCTTTTCCGGCAACTCTCCGGAATCGGGGGTGCTGACCTGCCCCAAATCATCTCGCCCCAGGTACTCGATGGCCAAGGCCCGGAATATGTAGTCCACCATCGAAGAGGCCATCTTGATATTCGGGTGGTTCTGCACCAAGCCGCGGGGTTCGAAGGTCTGGTAGATGAAAGTGTCGACGAACTCTTCCAGGGGGACTCCGTATTGGAGACCCTTGGAGACCGCGATGGCAAAGCAGGAGAGGACGCCCCGCAGGGTGGCGCCTTCCTTGGCCAGGTCGATGAACAGCTCACCCAAAGTCCTATCGCTGTATTCCCCGGTGCGGATGTAAAGCTTGTGTCCTCCCACCCGAGCCTCCTGGGTCCAACCCCGACGGCGGGAGGGGAGTAGGAACCGGGGCGGATTCATGCCCTGATCGTATGCCTCGGAAGGGGAGATCCCCTCGGGGAGGGGTCCATAGGCCAAGCGTTGTTCGATGGCGAGCGCTTCCTCCAGATAGGGGTCGTCCTCTCCGGTGGAATCCTCGCCGGCGGACGAGAGAGGCTGGGAGGCCTTGGATCCGTCGCGATACAAAGCGATGGATTTGAGCCCCAGTTTCCAAGAGAAGAGGTAGGCCTCCTCAATGTCGGCGGTAGCCACTTCGTTGGGCATGTTGATGGTCTTGGAGATAGCGCCGGAGATAAACGACTGGGCGGCCGCCATCATCCGGATGTGGCCGTTGTGGTGGATGAAACGCCGGCCGTTGCGACCGTTGCGGTTGGCGGTGTCGAACACCGGCAAGTGTTCCTCCGCCAAATGGGGAGCGCCTTCGATGGTCTGGCTGCCGCAGACATGGTCACTGGCCGCGTTGATCTGATCGGAAGTGAATCCCAAGAAGGACAGCAGGTCAAAATCGAGCCGCTGGTACTGATCGGGCTCCGCTCCCAGACGGCGCAGGGTCGGCTCGCCGATCGCCAGGGCCCCGAAAGCGTGGCGCAACTCGAACACTTCGGACAGGGAAGCTTCGATCCGGTCCAGTTCGGAGTCGGTGAAGCCTTTGCCCCGCAGGCTCCGACGGTTGATATGGGGAGCGTTGCTCAAAGACGAAATGCCCAACACGTACTCGGTGATGTCTTGCTTCTCCCGGGACGAATAACCGAGGGCATCAAGAGCCGGACCCACCGACTGGTTGACGATCTTGAAATACCCGCCACCGGCCAGCTTCTTGAATTTGACCAGGGCGAAATCCGGCTCCACCCCGGTGGTGTCACAATCCATCAAAAGGCCGATGGTTCCGGTCGGCGCCAGGCAGGTCAACTGGGCGTTTCTGTATCCGTGACGGGATCCCTTCTCCAAGGCGTTGTCCCAGGATTCACGGGCGGCCTGTCTCAGGTCGGGCGGGCAGTGCCGCCAGCTGATGCCGGCTACCGGTTGGGAGATGCTCTCATACTCCGAGAAGGGAGCGTCGTAGGCGGCCCGTCGATGGTTGCGAATCACCCGCAGCATGGCCTTCCGATTCTCTTCGTAGCGAGGGAACGGGCCCACGGCGGAGGCGATCTCCGCCGAGGTGGCGTAGCCGTGTCCGGTGAGGATGGAAGTGAGCGCTCCGGCGATTGCCCGGCCCTGCGGGGAGTCGTAGGGGAGCCCTTTTCGCATCAGCAGCGATCCGAGATTGGCATAGCCCAATCCCAATGTGCGGTAGTCATAGGACCCTTGGGCGATGGCCCGCGACGGGAAGTGGGCCATGGTTACCGAGATCTCCAGCACGATGGTCCACAGCCGGATGGCGTGCAGGTAATCGTCAATGTTGAAGACCCCGGTGCGGTCGTCATAGAAGGAAACCAGGTTCAAAGACGCCAGGTTGCAGGCGGTGTTGTCCAAGAACATGTATTCCGAGCAGGGGTTGGAACCGCGGATGGGACCATCCTCGGGGCAGGTGTGCCACTCGTTGATGGTGGTGTCGAACTGCACCCCCGGATCGGCGCAGGCCCAGGCCGCCTCGGCGATGGAGTTCCAGAGGTGTCGGGCGGAGACGGTCTTCATAACCTCCCCGGTGGTCCGGGCCACGAGTTCCCAGTCCTTTTGGGTTTCCACCGCCTTGATGAAGGCGTCGGTGACCCGCACCGAGTTGTTGGAGTTCTGTCCCGAGATGGTGGCGTAGGCATCTCCGTTGAAATCGGCGGGGAATCCTCCCTTTTCGATCAGGATGCGAGCCTTGTCCTCTTCCACCTTCTTCCAGTTGATGAACTCCTCCACATCGGGATGGTCAATGTCCAAAATCACCATCTTGGCGGCCCGTCGGGTGGTTCCCCCCGACTTGATGGCCCCGGCCGCCCGGTCGCCGATCTTGAGAAACGACATCACTCCCGAGGAACTTCCGCCGCCCGACAGCCTTTCGCCTTCCGCCCGGATCGCCGAAAAGTTGGATCCGGCGCCCGATCCGAACTTGAAGATGCGGGCTTCCCTAAGCCACAGATCCATGATCCCTCCGGGGTTGACCAGGTCATCCTCCACTTTGAGAATGAAGCAGGCGTGGGGCGCGGGACGGGAATAGGAGTCGGGCGAGGGTGTCAACTCTTCGGTGTCGGGGTCGACGTACCAAAAGCCCTGGGCGGGTCCGGTCAGCCCGTAGGCCCGGTGCAGGCCGGTATTGAACCACTGCGGAGAGTTGGGAGCGGCCATCTGGTGGCAGAGCATGTATTTGAGTTCGTCTTCGAAGGCCTGGGCATCCTCGGTGGATTCGAAGTATCCGTGAGTCTCCCCCCACCACCTCCAGGTGCCGGCCAGCCGATCAAAGACCTGCCGGGCGGAACGCTCCGAACCCAACCGGGGTTGGGAGTCTTCATCCAGCATCGTGCCGTTCTGGTTGTACACGGGCACTCCGGCTTTGCGGAAGTACTTGGAGACCATGATGTCGGCCGCCACCTGCGACCAGCCTTCCGGGATCTCCGCATCTTTCATTTCAAACACCACCGACCCGTCGGGATTGGTTATGCGGGTGTCACGCCGGCTCCAGGTCACCGTCTCGTAGGGGTCTTCTCCGCCGCGGGTGAAGCGCCGGTCTACTCTGAGTCCCTTGCTCACTTGCCTGCCTCCTCACCTTCAGGGGTGCTTTTCAATAGATAGTTGGCCCTCGGGGGACACTTTCGTGTCGCCATCCTCCGGGGAATCACATTAATGTAATACTGCTCCCGCTGAGGGACAAGCCTTTTATCTGATCTGAACCGTCAAAGGTGAAGAATATCCAGGTCAGAGTCGCCGTCAGACCGGAGCGCTCACTCAGAGGCGAACAAGTGATCAACGGTGTCATCTTCCCGGACAGGCCGTTCTACCTGGGATTTCCGGCTGGAGGTCGCCTGCGCCGGGGCACGGCGGAACCGATAGTCGATCTTTCACAAGTTTTGCGCTTTTTTCGCGTTCCCCCTGCTCGGATCGCCCCGAATTGCCCGGTCGCGCCCAGCATGGGGGGTCCGCCGGTCATGATGTGTCGGTGGTGGACATAGAATGGAATGGCATGTTCTTCCCCACCGCCGCCAGTCGTACTCAGGAACCCCGCCGCCGCCGCTTTGTCTGGCTGTTGGTGGGCATCGGCGTGGTTTACGGTGTCTTCACCACCCTGTCCCGCGTGTGGACCGACTTCCTGTGGTTCGATTCGGTGGGCCAGACCGGAGTGTGGTGGATCCGTTGGACATGGCTGGTCGCATTGGGTTTGCTGGGCGCCTTATTGGTATTCGGGGTGATCTGGAGCAACATGAGGCTGGCCCGATATCTGTCGGTGCGCTTCGCCTCTTTCAGTCCGGCGCCCGAGGATCCGACCGTGGCTCAGATCCGACAGGTGGTGAGCACCAGGACGCCCTTGGTGGAGTTGCTGGCTGCCGCCGGCTCGGCGCTCCTGTTGGGATTGGGAGTCTCTGCCTGGCGTGACCAGGCTCTGCTGTTTTTGAACTCACAGCCTTTCGGAACCACCGACCCCCAGTTCGGCCTGGATCTGTCCTTTTTCATGTTCCGACTCCCGTTTTGGACGACCGTGGCGAGTTGGTTGACCAGCTTGGCGGTTTTCAGTCTGATTGCGGTGGGGGTCAGCTACTTTTCCCTGGGCGGGATCAGATTCCCGGTGCGGCGCCTTCCCCGCTTCGACACCGCCGCCAAGGCTCATCTCTCGGCCCTGGCAGCGGTGATCGCCCTGCTGCGGGCGCTGTCCTATCGCTTGGACACCTACGAGCTGCTGTACAGCGACAACAGTGTTTTCGGCGCGGGATACGCTGACATCAACGCCCGGCTGCCCGCCCTGAACCTCCTGATCGCCGTCTCGGTCTTCTCCGCCATTCTGTTCATTATCAACATCTGGCGCCGGGGATGGGTGCTGGTGGTGGTGTCGGTGGCGGCCTGGGTCTTCGTGTCCCTGGCTGCGGGAGTGGCCTATCCGGCCATCGTCGAGCGATTTCAAGTCCAGCCCAATGAATTGGTCAGGGAGGGCCCATATATCCAACGCAACATCGAGGCCACTCGATCCGCCTATCAGCTGGATAAAGTGGAAGTGCGGTCGTTTGGCGCCTCCTCGGATCTGGACGCGGCCGCCATCTCCCGCAATGCCCCGACTATTGAAAACATACGGCTCTGGGATCCCGACGTCCTCAACCGGACCTACCAGCAATTGCAGGAGATTCGCACCTACTACCGGGTGGATCACGTCGATACCGACCGCTATCCCATCGGAGGAACCAACCGGCAGGTGATGCTGGCGGTGCGGGAGATGGATGAACCCAACATACCGGCGCTTGATTGGCAGAATCAACGGCTGGTTTACACCCATGGGTTCGGTGCGGTTCTAAGCCCGGCCAACGTGGTGGCCGTCGACGGCCAGCCCGATTTCCTGCTGCGGGATATACCGCCGGAGACCACCGAACCGGGCTTGGAGCTGACTCAGCCCCGGATCTATTTCGGGGAGACCTATGAACCCGACCGCCCGGTGATCGTGCGTTCGGGCACCAAGCCCCAGGAGATCGACTATCCCGCCGCCGACGAGGAGGGAGCGGCCGACAATCGCTACAACTATGACGGGGCTGCGGGTGTCGAGGTTGCGGGGGTATTGCATCGGCTGGCGTTTGCGTTGCGTTACGGCGATCTGAACATCTTGATCTCCAGCCAAATCAACCCCGACAGCCGGGTGCTGATGCAGCGCAATGTGCAGAGCAGGGTGGAGGCGGTGGCGCCTTTCCTGGTGGCGGACGCTGATCCCTACCCGGTGATCACCGATGGGCGGATCGTGTGGGTGGTCGACATGTATGCGATCAGTGGGGACTACCCCTATTCCCAGCCGATCGGAGTGGGTCTGCGGGGCTTTGACACCGCTCGGCTGTCCAGCCGCTCCCAACTCCCCCTGTCCGGCTTCAATTACATCAGAAACTCGGTGAAAGCGACGGTGGACGCTTTTGACGGGACCGTTCGCCTGTTTGTGGTGGACGAGTCGGATCCGCTGGTGGCGACCTGGCGCAAGGTGTATCCGGACCTGTTCACCGACGCCTCGCAGGTGCCACCGGATCTGCGGGAACATTTCCGCTATCCCCAGGACCTGTTCAAGATCCAAAGCGAGTTGTATCTCGACTATCACATGGTGGACGTCACTCAGTTTTTCCAGCGCAACGACGCCTGGTCGATACCTTCGGACCCCTCCACCATCCGTCGGTTGGATCTGTTGCGCGGGGATCAGATCGTGGGGGCCGATGGGGCGTTTTTGGACTATCTCAGAGAGGTGCTTCCCTATTACCTGCTAATGACCCTTCCCGGAGAGGAGGACACCTCCTACGTCCTTTTGCAGCCCTACAACCCGTTGGAGAAGCCCAACATGTCGGCCTTTTTGATCGCTGACTCCACTCCCGGTCGATACGGGAGGCTGATCGATTACCGCATGCCCTCGGGTTCACTGGTGGAGGGCACCGGGCAGGTGGGGAATCGCATCGACCAGGACGACGAGATCTCCCAGCAATTCACCCTGTGGAGGGGTCAGGGTTCCTCAGTGGTGCTGGGGGATATGCTGGTGGTTCCGATCGACCAATCGGTGCTCTACATACAGCCGGTGTATCTCGAGGCCGAATCGGGAGGGCTTCCCGAGTTTCGCCGAGTGGTGGTGGTCCACGGGGACGATATCGAATGGGATAACACTTTGGAAGGGGCCCTGGCCAAGGTGTTCGGAACCGATGACGATCCCACCCCGGAGCCTGAGGACCAAGATCAGCCGGAGACCCCCCGGCCGGAACAGCCCACCACCGGCGACCAGACGGTTGAGCAGTTGCTGTCCGATGCGTCAGAGGCCTTTGATCGGGCTAATCAGGCCCTTCGTTCGGGAGACCTGGCGGAATACCAGAGGCTGATCGATCAGGCCGCTCGGTTGGTGTCCCAAGCTCTGAGCGTATCCCGTTAGGAGGGTGCTGAAAAAGGTCCGGTTTCGCTGCGGTGTCGCAGAAGACCGGTTCTATTATCCCGGTTGCGGGTGAATGGGGCCACGGCTAAGATAGGCGGTTACACCGCGGGGTGGAGCAGTCAGGTAGCTCGTCGGGCTCATAACCCGAAGGTCGTGGGTTCAAATCCCACCCCCGCTACCAATCCACTGATTCATGTGGATGCTTCGCTGGCATGCGGGCGGCGGACCCCGACCTTTGGGAAGGGGGTCCGAATATCAGTATCCGCACGCAATTCGCCGCATCATAAGGAGAATCCAATGAGCAAAGGCAAAATCAACGGAGTGGACACGGCCCATCTCTTGTTTGCCCGGGGGGTGGTGGGGGATACCCCGGCCGCGGGCGATTACACGTGGAGAGCCTCAAACGAGTGGGTACACGGAACCCACAGCCGGACCAAAATCGGTGGCTACTTCGGTTTGGGTGAAGAACGCGCCCACAAGTCGACCTACGAGTTGGAGGCCGACCATCCGTTGGAGTTCAACGCCGACGACAACGCCGCCACACCGGTGGAGATCGTGCTGGCCGGCCTGGCCAGTTGCCTGACCGCCGGGGTTGCCGCGGTTGCCGAGAACCGCGAGATCAAGCTTCGTTCCGTCAAGGCCACGGTGGAGGCCGACATGAACATCGGAGGAATCCTGGGAGCAGATCCCGAAGTCAGAAACGGTTTCAGTGACGTGCGGGTCAATTACCAGATCCAAGCCGACGACGCCAGCGAAGCCGACCTCGAGGCTCTGGTGGCTCAGTCGCAGAAGATCTCGGCCGTGTTCGACATCATGACCAACCCCACCAACGTAATGGTTGAGGTCAATTAGTCCTGAACCTGTCCAAACCACAATAATGAAAATTTGGGTTTAGCGAACGGGGTGCACACTGACGCCGTTGTAATCGGGGCCGGGCACGCCGGGTTGGCGGTCAGTTATCTTCTCACCCGGCGTTCCATCGACCATGTGGTTCTGGAACGCGGGGAGGTGGCGAATACCTGGCGCACCGAGCGCTGGGACTCGCTGCGCTTGCTCACTCCCAACTGGCAGACCCGGTTGCCGGGCTTTGGCTACGACGGCGACGATCCCGATGGCTTCATGACCATGCCCGAGATCGTCGAATTCATCCGCCGTTACGCTCGGTTGGTGGACCCGCCCCTTCGGACCCACACCACCGTCACCTCTCTGCGGCGTGATGGCCGCCGATATCAGGTTGTGACCGACCGAGGTGTGTGGCGGTGCCGCGCGGTGGTGCTGGCCAGCGGCGGGTTCAACCTGCCCAAGGTTCCTCCCATGGCGGCCGCCCTGCCCGACTCGGTCGATTCGGTGACGCCGTTTGACTATCGCCGCCCCGCCGATCTGCGGGAGGGAAGTGTGTTGGTGGTGGGAGTGTCGGCCACCGGTGTGCAACTGGCCGATGAGATCCACCGTTCCGGGCGAAGGGTGACGGTATCGGTGGGCGAACATGTCCGCATGCCACGGGTGTATCGCGGAAAAGACATCAGATACTGGTTCGAGGTCACCGGCTTGGCCGACGAACGTTACGACGAAGTGGATGACATTGTCCGGGCCCGCACGGTTCCCTCCCCCCAACTGGTCGGAACCCCCAGACGTTTGATGCTCGACCTCAACGCCCTCACCGATCAGGGAGTTCGCATGGTGGGTCGGCTGGCGGGGATCAGAGACGGCCAAGCCCAGTTGTCCGGGTCGCTGCACAACAAATGCAATCGTTCCGATCTCAAGATGGACCGGTTGCTGTTGAGCATTGACGAGTGGATTTCTGACCACGGATTGGACTCCCGGTTCGACCCTCCCCACCGCTACCCGCGGACCCGCGTTCCAAAGTCACCGCCCCTGGGTCTGGATCTTCGGAGCGGGGAAATCAAAACGGTCCTGTGGGCCACCGGTTACCGCCCCGACTATTCGTGGGTGCATCTTCCGGTGTTCGATCACAAAGGCAGGCTCCGACATGACGGCGGGATAGTCACAGACTCCCCGGGGCTTTATCGGATCGGGCTGAACTTTCTCCGTCGACGCAAATCGAGCTTCATCCACGGCGCCGAGGACGATGCCCGCGACCTGGTGAATCACCTCTCCGCTTACCTGGGAGTGTGCTGAAAAAGGCCCGACGGGGCCCAATGCGGCGACAGAAACCCTGGTTGAAGTGTGGGGAACCATCCCATCCCCATCTTCTTCAGCATGCTCCCCTCGGGCCGGGTTCCGGCGATGAGCGGCTGAGCTGGGTTCGCCTTCCAATCGGGAGGGAGGACGATCCTTGCGCCGTTGCGCTGTCAAATCGTGTTGAGCGTCTCCTCAATCATGGACGGCGTGACGGCCCCGGCGGTTCGGTGGGTTTCCTCTCCGTCGCGCAGATAAACCAAGGTGGGCGTCCCCATCACCGACCATGATTCGACCAGGTCGGGGTGGGCGTCAACATGAACAGCCAGAAACCGCCACTGGTCGGCGTGGTGGTGGGCCAACCGATCAAGGTGGGGTCGGAGCACCCGGCACGGACGGCACCAAGTGCCCCAGAACTCAATAACAACGCCGCGGCTCTCCGTTTCAATGACCCGCTCAAGTTCAACGGATCCTGAAATCTCTCGGACCGCGCCTGAGGACTCCTTCTTCACTTCTCAGGCAAGATTCTCTTCGCGATACTCCATTCCCGATGGATAGGCGGACTCGGGGCTCGAGTCGAGATTCATCGTGATATTGAACTTGTTGCCCCAGTTGAATATGGAACAGGCAAAAGCCATCTCCACAATCTCGTCGTCGGTGAAGTGCTCCTTGAGGGAGGCAAAGAACTCATCGGTGACCGTATGGGGGTCCAAGGCGATCCGCTCGGCAAAGGAGACCGCCATGGCCTCCCGCTCGGACAGCGCATCACTCGGGTGGGGTTGATGTTCGAAGATGGCCTCTTCCTTCGGGCCTACAGCACCGCTCACGGCGGTGGTACGGACCGTCTGTCAGTAGGCGCAGTCGTTGATCTGCCCGGTTTTCAGTCTCATCATCTCATGGATGTGCGGTTCGACTGAGCCTTGGCCGAAGAACGACACAAACACCGGAATGATGGCCTTGAGCAGTTGGGGGTTGCGCCCGATGACGCCAAACATGGCGGCGTCCTCCCACCAGCCGTCCCGCCCGTCGGCGAGCAACTGGTTGATCTCGGGATCGGGGCTCTCTCCCGGGGATAAGGGTTTGATCCGAGTTGGCATGTATTGATCCCTTTCTCGGTGGTTCCAACGCCGCCAATCCTAAGCGGGCGCTTCCCAATCCAAGCTCCCCAACCCCAAATACTTTCGCCGATGGCGGGGCAGGGGCAAGTACCCTCCGTCACCGGGGCGACCTGGGTACCGGGCCGATCGGGTCCCAAGCGCCGGTGGGTTGTCATACATATCTGGAAAGCATCGATGTGAAGAGAGCCATCTTATTGTTCGGGGTGGGGGGATTGTTGGTTATCCTGTTCGTTGTCAGATGGTCGGCTGATGATCCGATAGTGGGTCTGATCACCAAGACTCACGCCAACCCTTTCTTTGTGAAGATGCAGGAGGCGGCGGTGGAAAAGGCCGACGAACTGGACGTGGACTTGCGTACCTTTGCCGGCGAATTCGACGGAGATTGGCAGACGCAGCTCGAGGCGATCGAGAGCCTGGTGGCGGCGGGCGCCGAGGGGATTCTCATCACCCCTTCGGATCCGGCGGCTTTGTCGGAGGCGGTCAGAACGGCCCGGGAAGCCGGGGTGCTGGTCATAGCTTTGGACACGCCCTTCGATCCGGCCGATTCGGTGGACGGCACTTTCGCCACCGACAATTTCGGGGCGGGGGAGCTGGTCGGCAGGTGGGCCAGGGCCAGGCTGGGGGAGTCTTGGCCGAGCGCCGCAGTTGCAACCCTGGACGGGTCCGAGTCGCCCATCACGGTGGACGTTCTGCGCAACCAGGGTTTTCTGAAGGGATTTGGGATCGACATCGAAGACCCTGCGAAGAGGTATGACGAAAACGATCAGCGCATGGTGGGTTCCGCATTCACCCGAGGAACGGAAGATGGTGGGCAGACGGCCATGGAGTCATTGCTCTCTTCGACTCCCCGGATTGATGTGGTCTATGCGGTCAACGAACCGGCTGCGGCCGGCGCCTACACGGCGCTTGAGCAGGCGGGTCGAGCGGGCGACGTTTTGATCGTCTCGATTGATGGCGGGTGTGCGGGCGTCAGGGATGTCGCCGCCGGCGCGATAGCCGCCACTGCTATGCAGTTTCCTCTCAGAATGGCGTCATTGGGAGTGGAGGCGGTGGTCTACTACCTGGAGGTGGGCGCCAGGCCGTCAACCACCCCTGGCCTGGACTTTTACGACACCGGAGTTGCTTTGGTGACCGACCATCCAGTTTCCGCCATTCCGTCAATCACTTCCGCGGAGGCCTTGAAAGAGTGTTGGGGATAGGCAGATGGGCAACCGACGATCCAACTGTGGGAATCTGTCCCTCTTTGGGGGCGAGTTGGCGCCGCGCGGACGGCGTTTAGGCTGGCGGGTGACTACTGCCAACCGGAGATGACCGCCGATCCACAGCCAATCAGACAGTACCGGTGAGTCGTGGGGCGGTGGTCCCCTGAACTCGGACGATCGCGGGGAGGCCGAACAGCCAACCGATCGACGCCGCTGGCATGACCTGGATGCCCTTCGGGGCTTCGCCATGCTGCTGGGGATCGGCCTGCACGCCTCCCTGGCGTTCTTTCCCGCTCCCTGGTGGGTCCAGGATCGCACTTCCTCTTACGAAGGGCTCTTTGACGATTTCTTTTGGGCGGTGCACGGCTTCCGAATGCCGGTGTTCTTCTTGCTGAGCGGGTTTTTCACAGCGATGCTCTGGAGGAGGCGGGGTCTGCGCAGCTTGCTCAGCCATCGTCTGCGAAGAGTGGCCCTGCCCCTGGCTATCGGGCTGGTGACCTTGGTTCCGGCGGTCGAGTGGGTGGGAGAGAGGGCATGGGCGGCCTCGGCGGACGACCTGGTGGAGAAGGGGGACATCTTGGCGTTGGTGTTTATGGGATCGGTCTCCGGGGTGGAGGAGTTGTTGGATCGCGGTGTGGATGTCGACACGACCACCGAACCGGGAGGCTGGACGCCCCTTCATGCCGCCGCCTTCACCGGAGACGCCGAGATGGTGGAACTGCTCATCGGTCGAGGAGCGGAACCGGCGCCGGTGGCCGATGCCGGCGAAGGGGAGACGCCGTTGGAGGTGGCCTTTCACTACGGACATGAGCGGGTGGCCGACTTGCTCGTTGCCTATGAGGGCCGTGAGCCTTTACCCGCGGGGGTGAAGTGGTCGGACATCCCCGGTTGGGGAGCGGGCGCTGAACAATCGGGGGAGGACGCCATCACCCAGATCGTCCATCTCCACCACCTGTGGTTCTTGTGGTACCTCCTGTGGCTGGTGGCGGGATTTGCGGTGGTGGCGTCCTGGGTCGACCGTCGGGGTCCAGACTCGGGGGTGTGGCCGAAGAGGATTATGTGGCTGATGATCCCGGCAACCGTCATTCCGCAGTTGGGCATGGGCCGGGGAGGAACCTATCCGGTGTTCGGTGCGGACACCTCGACGGGGCTCATTCCGTGGCCGCATGTGCTGGCCTACTACGCCATTTTCTTCACTTTCGGCGCCTTGATGCACGGTCGCCGCAACCAAGGGGGCGAGCTTATGGTGGATACCCTCGGGCGGCCCTGGTGGTTGTTCCTTCCGGGATCGTTGCTGATGGTCTTTCCGATTGGCTTGCACTTCACTTTCGTGGATCTCCGATGGCCGGTGGCGTCGGTGCTGCAGGTGCTGTACGCCTGGGGGATGGCTTTGGGCCTTATGGGACTGTTCAGGGTATGGCTGGGCGGGGAGCGCCGATGGGTGCGCTATCTCTCCGATTCCTCCTATTGGGTGTATCTGATCCATTTGCCCCTGGTGATAGCTGCCCAGATGATGGTGCGCAATCTGGAGTGGCCACCGGGCGCCAAGTTGGTGGCGATCTGCGCCGGGGTGACCCTGGTTTCCCTCTTGAGCTATCAAGGGTTGGTGCGTTATACGTGGATCGGGGCCACGCTCAACGGACGGAAGGCCCGCCCCCGGGCCGGCGCCGCCGGGTGAATGCGGGCTACCACGCTGGGTCGATCTCGAGTTCTTTCAACAGGTCCCTTATGCGCTGCTCAAGGTCGTCGCGGATCGGGCGAACTTGCTCCAGGGCCTTCCCGGCGGGGTCAGCCACTTCCCAGTCCCGATAACGTTTGCCCGGATAGACCGGGCAGGCGTCACCGCACCCCATCGTCACCACCAGGTCGGCGGCCCGTACTATCTCATCCGTCAAAGGCTGGGGAAGCTCACCCTCCAGGTTGACTCCTCTCTCCAGCATGGCCTGCACCACTGCTTGGTTGAGATCCTCGGCCGGCTCCGAACCGCCGGTGAACACATCCACCTTCCCTCCCGAAAGAAGGCGCATGAATCCGGCCGCCATCTGTGACCGTCCGGCGTTGTGGACACACAGGAACAGGACACCGGGATTCAATAGGGTCGGGCTGGTTTGCAGACGTACCAGCGCCCGCAGGCGCTCACCGGCGAAGCGCTCCGCCAACAGCACAATCGGGGTGGTGGCCGTGGGACTCTCCATCAAACGATCCAGGGAATCGGTGAGGAAACGCCCGATGGTCTCGGTGTCCAATTCTTCCTTGAAACGGTCTCGGAGTCTTTCCGCCCCTTGGCGGAGCAGGAGTTGTTCTTCGGTGGTAAGAACCTGGGACATGTTGATCAATTCTTAATACTGCTGCCAATGATTGTGAAACACAAATGGGAAGGCTTGGTCAAGATTGGGCGTCATCTCATCCCCATCTCTTCAGCATGCTTCTTGGCATAGGAGCCGGCCCTTACATAAGATGCCAAATGACCATGGTGAAGGACATTTCTTGCTGGAGTTGAGTCGGCTCTCCAAGCGCTACGGGGAGATTCAGGCCTTGGACGAGTGCAGCTTCCGGGTGGAACGGGGGCGGATGCTGGGGTTCCTGGGTCCCAACGGCGCCGGAAAAACCACCGCTATGCGGTCGATCTTCGGTCTGGTTCGTTTGGACGGGGGAGCAGCGCGCTGGAAGGGCAATACCATCGGACAGGCCGAGCGATTGCGCTTTGGGTACATGCCCGAACAGCGCGGCCTCTACCCGAAAATGAGAATCGACCGGCAATTGGCCTATCTGGGACGCATCCACGGCATGGCATCCTCAGATGCTGAAGCCGCTGCCGGGCGCTTGCTGGAGGAGCTGGGCCTGTCGGACAGAGTCAAGGATCCGCTGGAGAAGCTGTCGCACGGAAACCAGCAGAGGATTCAGTTGGCGGCGGCTCTCATTCACGATCCCGAACTATTGGTGTTGGACGAGCCGTTCAGTGGCCTGGATCCCTTCGGCGTTGAAACCATGACCGACCTGCTCAGGGCCCGAGCCGCGGCCGGGGCCGCGGTGGTGTTTTCCAGCCATCAGTTGGACATGGTCGAGGATCTGTGCCAGGACGTGGCCATCATCAACCGAGGCCGGGTGGCTTTGGCCGGAGAGGTCCGCCAACTCAAGATGGACTCTCCGTACTGGGTGATCGAGCTGGAGACGAGAAGCAGGGAGCCGGAGCGTCTTGATCGCTTCCAATCGGTGGTCTCGGTGGATTTTGACGGTTATCGCTACCGGATAGTCGCCAAAAAGGGCGTGGATCTGAGTGAACTCATGTCCCGGCTCGACCTGGGAGGGGACGTGCGCCATTTCACCTTCTCGGCGCCGTCGCTTTCCGAGCTCTTCCGAGAGGCGGTGACCCGATGAGTTCGTGGCAGGCGATCCGGCTGGTGATGGCCCGGGAGATCAGAGAGCGGTCCCGGTCGGGGGCGTTCATCACCTCGGTGGTGATCACTTTGTTGTTCGTGGCGGCGGTCCTGTTCCTTCCCCTGATCTTTGCCGATGATGATGTGCGCTACGAGTTGGGGGTGGTGGGGGAGGGAAACCAGGCGATCATCGATTCCGCCCTGGCTCTCGCCAACCACGAGGGACGGGAAATCAGGACCACGGTCGATGTGATCCCCTACCCGTCAGAGGCTGCCGGAGAGAGGGCCGCCGACACCGAGGCAGTGGACGGCGTCCTGATGGCCGGCAGAGAGTTGGTGGTACGGGGAGCGAGTGGGGATGCCGGAAGCGACCTGGAAGCGCTGCTTCAGCGAGGCGCCCGGTCGGTGCAGATCGAAAGTCTGGTGACATCCGGTCAGGGGGAGGTGGTCGACATACTCACCTCGGCTCCCCTGACGGTCCGAGCTCTGTCGGGGGCCGACCCGGAGGAAAACACCGAACGGTCGGTGGTGGCTTTCGGGGGTCTGTTCCTGCTTTACATGGCCGTGCTGCTGTACGGATCTTTGATCTTGACCGGTGTCACCGAGGAGAAAACCAATCGGGTGGTGGAGGTGCTGTTGGCCGCCTTCCAGCCATGGCAGCTTCTGGCCGGAAAGATTTTGGGCATCGGGTTGTTGGGGTTGGCCCAGTTCGTGGGGACGGTGCTGCTGGCGTTGGTGGGTATCGAGTTGACCGGTGCTTTCGATTTGCCGCAGTTCCCGTTCGACAGCGTGGTGGTGCTGGTGCTGTGGTTCATCCTCGGGTATTCCTTGTTCGCGGTGGTGTTCGGGGCGGCGGGAGCCCTGGTCTCTCGGGCGGAGGACGCACAGGGTGTGGTCGCTCCCATCTCCCTGGTGGCGGTGGCCGGCTTCTTCATCGCCATTCAAGCGGTGAACAATCCCACCAGCACTCTGTCGGTGGTCACCACCTTCATTCCGCCGGTGGCGCCGTTCGTGGTGCCGGTTCGTTTTGCCTTCCAGGCGATTCCAATGTGGCAGTTGGCGGTCTCGGTGGGGCTCACGGTGTTGACCATCGTGGTGATGATTCGCTTGGCGGGGCGGGTTTACCTGGGCGGGCTGCTTCGTTTCGGTGGCAAGGTGGGCATTCGGGAGGCCTTCCGCTCCGCTGAGCTTTGAGCCCGCGTCGGTTCGGGGTGTACATGCAGACCGGCGGGACCATCTGGGCGGGTAACTGATGGCTGTGACATGGATGGATTTGCAGGAAGCCCAGCCGGAGTTGGCTGCCCGCTTGCGAGACAGGTTCGAGAGTCACCGGCACGCGGTGATGGCGACTCTGCGCCGTGATGGGGCGCCCCGGTTGTCGGGCATGGAAGTCCCCATTCGGGACGGTCATCTCTGGTTGGCATTGGACGCCTCCTCACGCAAGGCCGACGACCTGCGACGGGATCCCCGTTTCTCTTTTCACAGCGCTCCCGACCACGAAGATCTGTCGTTGGGAGATGCCCGGATCGAGGGTCGGGCGGTGGGGGCGCTTGACCAAGAAGTGGTCACATTCCTAAAGGGTCACCGTTTTCCGATCGAGGACGCCTCGAGTATGGCGCTTTACACCGGTGATGTGACCCGCGTGGTTCTGGTCAGAGTCGACGGCCACGCCCTGGTGGTGGAATCATGGACACCGGATGGCGGGATGGAAACGACGCGCAGGTCCTGATTGCCGACCGGTGACGGCCGCGGCCGGAATCCCCAATCAACTGTTGTCGGCGTGGGGGCGGCCCGGGCGGGAACCGGTTGGGAGTGCTGAAGATGCGGCGGGGTGGTGGGTGGTGGGTGGTACACTGGGTTTCGCCCTGCCAAAAACTGGCCGGTGTTCGCAGCCAAGTTCGGCGCTGATCCTGTGTAAGTCACCCGAAATACCGCGTTCGTGCCTCGCCGACGATTTTCTTAGGCACCAACGTTTCCCAAGTGCTTTTAGCACAGGAGAGGAGAACCCATGTCCCCCACTTTTGCCCAGCTGGGCGTGCCAAAGGCCATGTGCCATGCACTACAGCAAGCCGGCATTGATACCCCCTTCCCGATCCAAGCCGCCACCATCCCTGACGCCCTGGAAGGCGCTGACATCTGTGGACGGGCTCCAACCGGATCGGGCAAAACCCTCGCTTTCGGTATCCCGTTGGTGGTCAACACCCCCCGAGCCAAGTCCAGACGACCCCGGGCCCTGGTCCTGTCCCCCACCCGTGAACTCGCTGCCCAGATCGCCGCGGAACTGCGTACCCTGTCTCCGCGGGTCCGGATCGGGGTCATCTACGGAGGGGTGGGCTACGGCGCCCAGAAAAAGCAATTGCAGCGCGGCATCGAAATCCTGGTAGCTTGTCCCGGTCGGCTGGAAGACCTGATAGACCAGAGGGTGGTCAGCCTGCACGAGGTGGATAAGGTGGTGATCGACGAGGCCGACCGTATGGCCGATATGGGGTTCCTCCCAGCTGTTCGGCGGCTCTTGGATCAAACCGCCTCCCGCTGTCAAACGCTTATGTTCTCTGCCACCCTCGACCGGGACGTGGCCAAGCTCACCCGCGACTATCAACACCATCCGATCACTCACCGGGTGGGCGACGCCAAGCCCGATATCAAAGCGGCCGACCACCGGTTCTGGAAGGTTGCCAAGGCGGAGAGGATCACCGCTTGTGTCGACCTGATCACCTCCGAAGGGTCGGCGATTGTGTTCTGTCGGACCCGGCACGGATCGGACCGCCTGGCGCGTCAACTGTCGCAGCGCGGAGTCAAGGCGGCCGCTATCCACGGAGGTCACGCTCAGAACCGACGAACCCGCACTCTCCGCGGATTCACAAATGGCCAAGTCGAGGCGCTGGTGGCCACCGACGTCGCCGCCCGGGGAATCCACGTGGAAGGGGTGGCCACGGTGATCCACTTCGACCCGCCCGAAAATCAGAAGGCCTATCTGCACCGTTCGGGTCGAACCGCCCGCGCCGGAAAGACCGGGCTGGTGGTGTCGCTGATCCAACCCGATCAGGTGGCCGGCGCCAAACGGATTCAACGCCAACTTGACCTTGGGGGATCCATAACCCGCCCCGGCCGAAACGACACGCCCAGGGCGGCCAGGACCCGCACCCAAACCGACAACCGGCGTGGTCGGAATTCCCACAGCCAACCGGAAAGCGGCGGTGGGCCGAGCGGTTCCCAAAAGCCGAACCGCAATGGTCAGCGGGCGCTGCGGAGTCGCCCTCGGCAACGAAACCGAAACCGGAGAAAGTCGGGGATCAGGGCCTATTCCCGATAGGGACCGTTCCCAAGCTTTCCTGTGTAATTTTCGGTAGCTACAGCGGGCGTACCAGCGGTCTCCCAGTGGCCGTCCACCTCAAAACACTCCACAGGTGCAGAAAATGGACCTGCTGTGTCACTACAACTACGCCGCCGCCGAAGCGTACATGAGGGGAGAGGACCCCACCAGGTTTGCCACCATCGCCAAGCTCAAGTCGGGACGGCTCCATCGGGAGGTAGCCGACTGACAGCAATCGGGGGAGGATCCGACGAGACCATGCTGGGGTTACTGGCCCGAATCGACGGATACCAAGGAGTGCGCTGAAAGGCCCGCCAGGAGCCAGATGCGGGATCAATCCCATCCCCATCTTTTTTAGGCTGCTCCAAGGCGAAGGGGTCGTTAGGTACGCGCAGATGATGATTTCCGGGACTCTGTCGCGAAACTTTTCAGAGGTTGGGGGTTGACTTTGGCATCAACCTGTATGCATTCTGGCTGCGTCACAAACAAAACCCCCATCGGTCCGCTTTCCGACGCCGGTTGGATCGGTGTCATTGAGGTCATTGATTTGGGAGCGCGCTGGTCGTCCTCCACCATCCTCCTAACCCAGCGCGCTCCCAACCCTCCGAAGACGGTGGCGGTGGCGGGCCCATCGGGCGAAGTGTCACACTCCCCTGTTATCGTCCAGATGGTTTACCGTCCAGGATTGGCTCTTTTGACCAACTACCAGCTGGCCTCATCGCTGGGGTGGCTTGATTTTGACACCGCAGCCGCCGACCGGGTGGCGACCCTGTTGCGAGCTCTCCAAGAACCCACCACCCTCGATGTTCTGGGCCTTCTGTCAATTCGGAACGCCTTTGCCCAGATGCTGCACCCCGGGACTTCCACCCTTCAAACCAGGTTGCGGTACTTTATTTTTCTGCCGTGGATATTCCGCCGTCTGGAATCTGAGCAGGTTGCGGCCAAGGATTTCTCCCGCCGACTTCGCCACTACGAAGCCCGGCTGATCGATTGTCTACGTCACCTGGGACCCGGCGAAGGCGTGATCGGCTACGTGGCCGGAAGGCGGCTGAAGACGATGCCGAGCCAGCTTTACTGGGGAGGTCTGAGGGCATTCGGGTTGCGCCGTTTGCCCCTGAGCATCGCCGAATATGGCCGTGGGGCGGGCTCGTGGGGACGTCACCGCGCCATGCGGGATGACGACGGAAACGTGACTGGCGGGATGGCCTTGATGTGGGGGTCGCTTCCGGATCCTCCCAAGGACTTCTTGGACACGGATATCTCATTTGAGTTGACCTCAGATGAGGCTCAGGTCATCGTGGACAGCGTGCAGCGCAACCAGCCCGAGAGTCTGCTGGCGGTGGTCTTCGCTCAGCCCTCCCTCGCCGCCGGGCATCGTTTCCCATGGGACCTACCCCAAAACGCTCTTCCCGAAGGGGTGACCGAGGTGGTGCGTCATGCCCGGTGCTTTTCAGAGGTGACCGCCGGGCCGCAATATGTTTACAACGTTCTGGTGGCCCGCCGGGCAAAGCGAGAACTCGGTTGGGACACCGATAAGGTAGAGGAGAGTCAACTTGGTCTAATCCGGAAATGGATCGAGTTGGTCGATGAACGCCAGGCGGAACTTGCCTCCTGGGTCGGTGAGCTCTCCGTCTTCTGGAACCTCTTGGATGAGCACAGAATTCCCCAAAGCACCCGGCGATTCATCACCACCCTTGCCCATGCCGTGGTGGATGATCCTCGAGCGATCTACAAGGACCAAGCCATCCACGAACAGATCCGCCTTCGGGAGATGCAGCTCAAGGGAAGGCGCGCCCGGCTGGGTCACCGCGGCGCTTTGGAGAACTGGACCCAGAATCCGGTAGGTGGCCAGCTCGGCTATCGATGGTCGATTGTTCGGAGACACCTCGCCGATCTCACCGCCGCGTCGGCCACCGACTGATGCTTGCCCCCTCCAACCGCCTGACACTGATCGACGCCATGCGCCCCCCGCCGGGATTCCAGTTGGAGTCGGCCATGGCGGTGACCTTTACTCTCAATCTGCAGACACTCCTGGCGGTCCCGGCCGCTTTCACAATCGCCGGGTTGGACGATTCAGAGCATGATGGGGGCGGTGCAAGGCCGGTGGAACTGATTCACGCCCTCCGGGTCAACGCCGACAAACTGACCGTGTTCAGTGAGGCCGGGTACATCAGTCTGCCGCCGGCCAGCCGGGCGTTTGGATTCCTGGAACGGGCGGTGGTGCCGGTCAGGGCGCCCCGAGGCGGCATCGTTCACCCCAAGGTGTGGGTGCTGCGCTATCAGGAGGCTGCTTTGGCGGAGGCTGGCGAAGCCGCAGAAAGGCGCCTTAGGGTGTTGATTTCCAGCCGCAATCTCACCTTTGACCCCAGTTGGGACACCATGTTGAGACTCGACGAGAAACCGGGCCGCGGGGGTGCGAAGCTTAATGCTGTGGGGGATTTGTTCACCGGCTTGCTGGACATGACTATCACCGAGGCCGCGCCGGCCCATCAAAGGCGGGTGGACTCCCTGGTGCAAGCCCTGGGAACTACCCACTTTGGGTTGCCCGAAGGCGTCGACAATCTTCAGGTTCATGTCCTGGGCCTTGACGGGAATAGCGAATCTCCATTCCCCGAAAGCCCCGATCGATGCTTGGTCATCTCGCCCTTTCTGACCGATGGCTTCTTCGCCGGTGTTTACCCCGGGCTGGTGCACACCTTGGTCAGCCGACAGAATTCGCTCGACGATCTCAGCGATCACACTCTTGAGGGCATTGACAGCAAGTTCGTCTTCGATGACGGCGGTAGTTTTGAGCCACCCGACCGGCTGAACGTCGGCGGTTCGTTGGAATCCAGGCGGTCACGGGTTCTTACCCGAGATGATCCCGGCAGGCCGCTTCAGGGGCTCCATGCCAAGGTGTTCGCATTCGAAAAGAGAAAACGCGCCCACCTTTTGGTCGGCTCGGCCAATGCCACCGGAGCGGCATTCTCCGGCAATGTTGAGATCCTGGCCGAACTTCGGGGGCCGATTGCCCAACTAGGGATCGACCGTCTACTGGAGGGTGATGATGACCAACCCGGCCTGCGAAACTTGTTTCACGTTTACCACCGTCCTCCGGATCCGCCACCTAATGGCAATGGAACAGCCGACCTTGATCGAATTCGCCAGAAGATCGCCCGTCTGCAGATCAAGGGGACCGTGGAAGAAGGCAGCCGGGAAGGGCAGGAGTGGGCCGTCACATATCGTTCCGAGACGTCCTTGCCGGGGGGCGAAGGCATTGTGGTCAGCTGCTGGCCGGTGACCTCCCCCGGACATCGGCGGCTCGTCGAAGTGCCCGGGTTCCTGGACGCCCGCTTTGCCACCAGCCTGGAGAAGATCAGTGGCTTTTTGGCTTTCGAGTTGACCCACACAGACGGCGAGCACACCGCTTTTGTGGTGCCCGTCGCCCTTGAGGGAGTGCCTGAGCATCGGGATCGGTGGTTGCTGAAGGCGCTGATCGGCGACGCGAAGCGATTCTTGCGGTATCTGCTGGCGCTGCTGTACGAGGAATCCGCCGGTCACGACCTGCAGGGAATGGTCGGGAAGTTTGGCCGGTCGGCAAACACGGACGACAGTGCGATCAGGGTGGCGGTCCTGGAACAGCTCTTGAGGACCATGCGAACCAATCCCCTCAAGATCGCCGGGTTGGATCCTCTCATCAAAGACCTTCGGGCTGATGATGCTCTGCCTCCGGGATTCGCAGAACTTTGGGACGCTATCTATGACGTGGCGATCCGAGAGGCAGATTCCCAGGACGTTCACGCTCCATGACCGGATCCCGGGTTGATGTAGCCGCCACGCTGGCGGACCTCAAGGATTTTCAGCGTCGCACGGCCCGTTGGGCGTTTGAGAGGATGTTCGATGAGCGTGATCCGGCTTTTCGGTTCCTGGTCGCGGATGAGGTGGGCCTCGGCAAGACGCATGTTGCCAAAGGGGTGGTGGCGCAGGTCATCGACTATCTGGGACGGACAGGGGACCGACGTCACGACATTGTCTATGTGTGTTCGAACGGTGCGATCGCTCGGCAAAACCTGAGAAAGCTGACCCCCGAGGGCATCGAGCCAACCATTGTGCAGGCCGACCGGCTCACCATGCTTCCACTGGTAAAACTACAAGAGCAGCGCGAAGGCAAGCCCGGGATCAATCTCTTGGCGATTACTCCCGGCACCTCCCTGAGATTTGGCCGAAGCACCGGGACATTCCGAGAACGTGTTCTGGCCTATGCCTTTCTTCGGGCCCACTGGGGTCCGAAGGCCTTCAGGGCGCGCCGCGCCCGGTGGATTTTCTGGGCAGGGATAACCGCCGGAGATCCCGACAAACGACTCAAGGAGTGGGAGAGGTATTACCGAGATCGAGTCAAACGGGCTCTACCCGAGTTCGCCAGAAGACTTCAAGAGCTTGACTCCGAGCGGAGGAATCGGGAAGAGCAAACTATTGGAGAGCTTTTCGACAAGCTGGTGGATGGTCTGCGGTACAAGCGGGCTATCCGGGGCGACATGTGGAATCGGCGGGTGGAATTGATCGGACAGGTGCGTCGAGTCATGGCGATTGTCGGAATCGACTCGCTGCGGCCCGACCTGGTGGTGATGGACGAATTTCAACGCTTCAAGGACTTGCTGCACGGTGACCCGGCCAATCTCGCCGCCGAACTTGCCAAGCGCCTGTTTGACTACACCGATCCGGAAACCAAGCGTCCGACTCGAACTTTGTTGTTGTCCGCCACCCCCTACCGCATGTACACAACCGCCGACGATCCTGCCGACGACCATTACCGGGATTTCCTATCCACATGCCGGTTTTTATTCGGGGACGACGAACCTGTCAAAGAGCTTGAAGGGCGTTTCGCGGAGCTCCGCGGCGCGCTGGCCGCCTTGGCCGCCTTCGACGACCCGGAAAAGCCGCTATCCACCGCGGGCCGCCTGTGCGGGGAGATCGGGTTGGAATTGCGGCGGATAATGGCGCGCACTGAGCGGCTGTCCGCCACACCCGATCGGGACGGCATGCTTCAGGAGCCCGGGACGCCGGTGTCGGTGGAGCCTGATGACCTCCGATCCTATCTTCGGCTCACTGACCTGGCGCGGGACGTTGGGCACCACGAACCCACCGAGTACTGGAAATCGGCGCCTTATTTGGTCAACTTCATGGAGCAATACAAGCTAAACCTGGATCCGCCGGTGGGTTTGGTGGTGGGTGGGGGGTAAATACGTGGAAAGTGCCTCCTGACCTGGGATAATAGCTGTTACAAGACATCGGCTATCTCAGGAAAAAGGAGGCACTTTTAGTGAACAGTCTATCACATGATATTGACCGGCTCCAGGTGAGGTTCGACGACGGTTCGTTGGTGTCCGACGCAGGGTTGCTACTGGCCGGGTCGTTGATGAAACGACTGGGACTAGAGAAACTGTTAGACGAAACCATACGGCTGGACGGTCGGGCAGGTGGGGCCCGTCCGGGTCGGAAAGTGCTGTCTCTGGCAGCGTCGATGCTTTCGGGCGGTTCCCACATTGATCATGCTGATCGTCTACGAGCAGGCACCACTGAGGGGGTGTTGCCGTTTCGGGTGATGGCCCCTATCTACGTTGGGAACGTTTCTTCGGTCGTTTACGTGGGGTCATGCCCGCCAGTTGGACAAAGCCCTGGGCACTATTTTGAAACGGGTCTGGTCGCTACCCGGTATGTCCCCCGGTGATAGGGTGTTGACGATCGATGTGGATTCCACGATCTGCGAAGTTCACGGCGAACAAAAACAAGGCGCCCGGTACGGGCACACCCGCCAGTGCGGATACCATCCACTGCTGGCGATACGAGCCGACACCGGAGAGATCGTAGGGGCCCGTCTGCGGGGTGGCGCGTCTCGGGCTGGCAACGTTCATTTCATAGCCGAAACGATCCACCGGGTGCGCCGGGCCGGCGCCAAAGGTCCGATCATGATAAGAACCGACGCCGGGTTCTGGTCATACGCCCTAATCAAAAGACTGAAACAGTTGGGAGTGGACTGGTCAGTGACGGTACCCCAATACCAGAAGGTCAAAGATGCTGCAGAAGCCATCCCTGATATCGAGTGGGAACAAATTCCCTATACGAAAGGCGGCGAAGCCCAGGTAGCGGACACTCTGCTGCTTTCGAAGAACCGACCAGTGGTCCGACTGGTGATCCGCCGCACCCGCCTCACAGACCCCGCCCAACAGCGATTATGGCCCCAATGGCGACATCACGTGTTCGCGACCAGCACCGACCACGACCCCGTGGAAGCAGACCGGTCGCATCGGGCTCATGCCCGATGCGAACTAGCCATACGGGACATCAAAGCCCACTCGGGCCTCTCTCACCTACCCTCCGGGCGGTTCGCGGCGAACGCCGCTTGGCTGGCTGTCGCCGCTCTCGCCCACAACATATACCGGTGGACAGCCGCTCACAGCGGCACACCATCAGGCAGGCTGGTCAACGGCAACACCGTCCACCAACGCCTGTACCGAATACCCGGAAGGATCGTCAACCACGGCAGGAAACTGATCCTACGCCTACCCCACAGATGGCCATGGGCAAAAACCTATCACAACACCCTCACCGCCATCCGTTCCATCCCCCAACTCTGCTAAACACCCAAAGCACCCCCCAAATCCCCGAAAACCGAGCACCCCCACCCTGGTACCGCACGTCCCAAACATCGTCTAACACCCCAAACCCGACCCCACATCGCCCGCCAAACCCAACAAACCCGAAAACACGCCCCCCGAACGCCCCAAAACAGGGGAACCCCACCCCAAACACACCCACCCCGCCATCACACCACCCCACCCACACCACCGAATGAATCGCCCCGGGTTTATCGGAGAGTGTTTTTTGTGAGTTGTTTCGGTCGTGTTGGGGGTTGTTGGTGATGGTAGTTGGTCTCCTTTTCGGCGGGTGGGATATCTCCGATGGGTTCGAGGAGCCGGCGGTGGTTGAACCAGTCCACGTATTCGAGGGTGGCGTACTCGACCTGGTCGAGGTTGCGCCATGGTCCACGGTTTCGGATCAGTTCTGTTTTGTACAACCCGATCACCGACTCCGCCAGGGCGTTGATGCCCCTATAGTCAAATCCTTTGGGTTTAGGGGGTGGGGTTGGTGTGTTGTCGGGTTCGGTGGTCGGTCATGACGCGTTGGTAGACCTCGCGGGCCAAGAAGCGTTTCAGGCAGCGGATGATGTCTTTTTTGGAGAGGCCTTCGGTGGTGCGACGATTGACGTAGTCAATGGTGGGTTGGTGGAATCGCATTCGTACTATGGCTATTCGGTACAGCGCCGCGTTGGCTTGTCGGTGTCCGCCTCTGTAAAGGCGGTGCCGGCTGGTCTGTCCTGATGAGGCTGGGATGGGACAGGTACCGCAGAGTTTGGCGAATGCGGCCTCGGAGCGGATCCGTTCGGGGTTGTCTCCGAACACGATGAGAAGCTCAGCGGCGGGGTCGGGTCCGATGCCGTAGGCGTCTCTTAGTGTTGGGGAGGCTTGGGCGGTGAGGTCGTCGAGCACCGCGTCGTGGGAGCGGATCTCGGTGTCGAGGTGGAGCCAGCGGCGCGCTAGTGCTCTCAGTGCTTGTTTTGCCGAGGCTGTGGGGGTGTTGATGGCCGGGACACGGAAGCGGGCACACCGGGTGATAAGGGGCTTGTTGGACAGCCCATCTAGAGATTCCCGCAACCCCGCGGGGGCGTTGACGATCAGAGCTTTGAGGGTGATGATCGCGGTGGTTCGGCCTTTGCGGGCGGTGTCTCTGGCGATTTTGACGTGGCGGATCATCTCCACCAGCCCATCAGCGGTCTTGGGGATGGTGGTCGCAGTTCCCGCAAGGACCGACCGTGCGGCCGCTTCGGCGTCGATGGAATCAGACTTGCCGTTGCTGCGACGCAAGCGGCGATCACCCCGGTTTACCTCAACTACTTGATGCCCGCCGCGTCGTAGGTAGCTGGTGAGCCCTGCGCCGTAGCTGCCGGTGCCCTCGATCCCGAACCGGTCGACCTGGCCCATTTGGTCTGCCCACGCCGCCAGCTGCGCGTAGCCACCGCGGTCAGCGCTCACCGCCCGGTCTCCCAAACGCACACCGTGCTGGCTGATCGCCACCGCTACATGAATGTGTTTGTGAGTGTCGACCCCGACGATCACCTTGTCCGACTGAACGTCGGATACGATACTGGTCATATGTTTCCTCCTACGGGTGGGAAACGCCAGCCGTCCCGGGATTGGCGGACAAGACTGTGATGAGTCGGGTATTCATACTCCCAGGCCCCTATTGGGTCACTGCCATCCCGGACGGCTAGCCGTTTACTTACATGCCGCCGAGCCAGGCCGACAGATCAACGCAAAGGCACTCGGCCAGTCGTAACAAGGGTCAGACCCGACCCGACAACACCACCATTATTCATCACAGTCATACGAATCGCCGACTGACCCGACCGACGGTGATATCCCGGTTTCGACCAGGCGGTCGGTGTACCGAATTGACAGGAAGTTGGGCGCCGGCGTCGCATATGGTGGACCAGACGCTCGCCGGGTTTGGGATCACGGGCCCATAGGGCCTGTTCCAACGCGTCAAGCGCCAGATCGGCGCGTAGGGTGGTCGCTACTCGCCATCCGACTATGAACCGCGAGTAGGCGTCGATCACAAACCGCGGCGTACACGAACCCCGACCAGGTCGGCACATAGGTGATGTCCGCCAGCCAAAGACGGTTCGGAGCCTCAGCACCGAACCGCCGGTCGACCAGATCAGCGGGTCTGTGAGCGTTTTCGTCCGAGACCGTTGTGCGACGCTTTTTGCCTCTGACCACGCCCACCAGCCCTTCTAGGCGCATGAGACGCTCGACTGTGCACCGCGCCACCGTAACTCCCTGACGGTGCAGCTGCCGCCATACCTTCCGAGCGCCGAACTACTCCCCAAAGTTCTCTGAATGAACACGGCGGATCACCGGAACCAGTTCGGCGTCCCGACGCGAACGCGCCGAACACCGATCCGGTTCCCGCTCTCGGTGTTTGTGTTCGTAATAGGTTGAAGGGGCGATCGGCAACTGCTCACAGATCGGCTCGACCCCATGCTCCTTTCGGTGTTCATCCACGAACCTGGTCATCTGCTCGGTAGGCGGTCGAGCTCCGCCTGGGCGAAATACGCTGACGCCTTCCGCAGGATCTCGTTCGCCCGGCGCAACTCGCGGTTCTCCCGCCGTAATTCCCTCAGATCCTCCAACTGATCGGTGGTCAAACCCGACCGAACCCCCTGGTCGCGTTCTGACTGACGCACCCACTTTCTGAGGGTCTCAGACGAGCACCCAACCTTCTCGGCGATCGAACAGATCGCCGCCCACTGTGAACGGTGCTCACCCTGATGAGAAAGCACAAGCCGAACCGCCCGCTCGCGGACCTCCGGCGCATAACTACTAGGTCTTCCCATAAATCTCCATCCTCTCAAGATAGAACTGATGGTCCCCCGGTTTTGTGGAGTCAGTTCACTTGGATCAGTGGTGTGACGGTTCGGTTGTGGTAGTGGGTGTTTTCGTATTCGATCGGCGTGAGCATGTCCAGGGCGGTGTGGCGGCGTTGGCGGTTGTGGAAGATCTCGAGGTACTCGAAGATAGCGTTGGCGAGTTCGATACGGGTCAGCCAGCGTTGGCGGTCCAACAGTTCGACTTGCATACGTGCCCAGAACGCTTCCAACCGGGGCGTTATCGAAACAGTCCCCGACGGTCACCGATCGACGGGACGAGTCCGGAATCGTGGGCTCTCTGGGTGAACGCCCAAGAGGTGAATTGGGTGCCCTGATCGGAGTGTATGACCGTCCCGGGGTGCGGCTGGCGGTTGCTGATTGCCATACCCAAGTGCGGAGGTGACCAGTCCCGAGGTGGCCGTGTTGTCGATTGACCAGCCCACGACGCGGCGGCTGAACACGTCGAGCACCACAGCACAGTAGACCTTGCCTTCCCTAGTGGGATGTTCGGTTATATCGGTGACCCACAACTGGTCCGGTTCGGCACGGGTGAAGTTGCGGTCAACCAAATCCACAGGGGTGTCCACCGGACGGGTTCTCCGTTTGGGACTTCGGTTGCCGCTTAGACCAGCTAGACCGGCTCGGCGCATCAGCATCGCTACCGCGTTGTGTCCCACGGTGATCCCATGACCCAACCGCAGTTCGGCATGTACCCGCAACGCTCCATAGATACCCCGTGACCCGTGATGGACGTGGTGGATGATGTCGGTGAGCCAGGCGTGGCGAACAGAACGGGCCGACGGTGGTCTGGACCGCCAGGCGTAGAACCCCGACTCCGAAACGCCTAACACTCGACATGCCACATTCGTGGGCAACCCTTCGGCTCTCATAGCCGCGATCACCCCGTACCGTCTTTTGGGGACACCACCTTGCCTTTTAGCAGCTCAATGGCCCGCTTGGTCACCGCGAGTTCGGTTTCCAGTTCTCTGATCCGACGACGAGCGGCCCATAGTTCCGTTTGTTCCTCCGAACCCGAACCTGGTTCGAAACCACGGTCGATGGCCTCCTGACGGCGCCAGTTATATATGGTCTGGTGTGACACATCCAGATCCCTCGACAAAGAAGCCACCGACCTGCCATCTGCCAGCAGATCCAGCACCCTGCGACGGAACTCGGGTGGATATCGATACGGCATGAAGACCCTCCTTTTCTGGGTCGATCACACCGCCAATTCAAATAACCCGACTCCACCAAAGTGGGGACACACCAAAGTCTCCGGGAAAACCGGTGTGATTCAGAACGGTGGATTGAGGCTAAAAAGAGCCATAGGAGAAGCGGTGTCCCAAGGTCAACTCGGTGACGGTCGGCTCGACCCCGGCCCGGGGCTGCTGAGTTGGGAGGATGTCGAACGCTACCGGACGGTCGACCCTCAGAACGGGCGGCTTCGCTGGCTGATCGGTGACCTTGACGACGCCCGGGCATTCGAGCTGCTGTGGGTGCCGCCCTCGGTCCGCTATTACCACACCGGCTCTGTCTACGAATCCGAAGGGGCCCAGCGGTTCACCAAACGCCTGATGTTCTCAGGCTGGCGGGTGGCGCCGAAGGTCGTGTCCTCGTTGGTCAGCTATGAGGCTGAGCGCCGGGCCTACCGGGAACGCGATCACCCCTACACAGCCGACTACCGACGTCGAGGTGGCCAGCGGCTGACCTTTCGCACCAGCGAGCGGGCTGTCGATGAGATCCGAGCCGGGGAGGCTTCGGGCGACCGGCGGGCCGCCTCGATGACTACGTGGCTAATGGTATGGCCGAGTCTCAGTCTGGCCGAGCTGGGTGATCCCCTCAGCGCAGAGCTTTCCCAACCCCCTTACGCCGTGTTGATCGAAGCTATCTCCCAAGCCATAACAGACGAGATGGAGGCCCTGGTTGGTGGGGCGCCGTCTGAGGGAACGGTGGATCGACGTTGGTATTGGGCCGCCCCACTGTTGTTGGATCACAAGAGCCATCCCGCCGTTGTTGATCAGTTGCTGGCCGACCAGTCATGGTGGCTGGAACAGGGAGATAAGCCGGATGGAAACCTGGCGGTGCACTTGGCTGAGGCTCGATCCATGGTGAATCACGGCGCCGGTGTGCTTGGCCGACCACCGAAGGATCTCTGCGAGGTGCTGGCCGAACTGGCCCTTGGTGGGCCCGCCCAGTGTGCGCTGCGGGCGGTCGGAAGGGTGGTGGGTCTTCCCAACCGCCATAAGGCGGTGTTCGGGTCGGCGGCGCGAATCGCCGACGGTTTTAGGAGCTTCTTCAACGCACCGGAGGTAAGGGCCATCGTCGGACAATCCGTTCAATCCGACCCCGAGCGGAAGATCAGGAGGCTGGGTCGCTACTGGCGGGAGGTGGTCCGTCACTGCATTGGCGGCAACTTGCAAGCGGTGCTCGATGAACACGCTCATGTCCTGCGCGACTGGCTCGGATATGTGAGCCTTGACAGCGACGAACCGCGCACCGAGGCTGCTTCCAACATCGCTTCGAAGATCACCGGGGCGCTTCGGCTTCGCACTTCCGCCCTGAGTGTGGATATTCCCGTAGCTCAGGAGGGCGGAAGCGGCGTCGGACTGTCTTCTCGGCGCATGCGCACCCGTTTCGCGGTGATGTTTGGCGATCAGGCCCTGGACGAGGGCGGTCAGGCTCGGGTGGGGGCGGTGTCGGTGGCTTTCAATTCTCCCTTTTGGCCGTTTGTGATGGCCTCAACTTCGGTTGGACAGGAGGGACTGGATTTCCATCTGTGGTGCCATGCGGTGGTGCACTGGAACCTTCCGGCCAATCCCGTCGACCTTGAACAGCGCGAAGGTCGGGTCCATCGATACAAATGCCACGCCGTTCGCCGTAACATTGCCCAAAAGTTTGGACCCGACCTCCTTGGTGAACCGAAGGTGGAAGGTGACCTCTGGCAGATGCTCTTTGAGCAAGCCGCTTCCGTTAGAGAGCCCGAGGATGGGGAAATGGTGCCGTACTGGGTGTTCAATCAGGGTCGGGCGAATATCGAACGTCTGGTCCCCATCTTGCCGTTCAGTCGCGAGTCGGCCAGGCTTCCCCTGCTGCGTAAGTCTTTGGCCATCTACCGCTTGGCATTCGGCCAGCCCCGGCAAGAGGAACTGGTGGAGTTCTTGAGCGATCGCATCGACCGGGAACTCTTGGAACGTTGGCTGCCCAAACTGCGGATTGACCTGTCTCCTCCGCGCCCGTCGGTCGGGGCCGGCTCTTAAAACTCCGAACCGCAATAGCGACATTGCACTGCTTCGGACCGGATCAGTTCGGTGCGATAGGGGCGCTTGGCGTCCTGCGGGTGGTATTGAAGGTTGAACGGCGAGTATGTTTGCTGTACTGACAGGTCCCTCAGATTCAAGGAGGTCATGCATGGGAGAGATAATCGGCCATCACCACACGGGGATCCAGGTCACCAATCTGGATAAATCCCTCGAGTTCTACTGTGATCTCCTGGGACTGGAGTTGGTGCTGCGGTGGAACCGAACCGCCCCCTACATAGAGACCTTCTCCGGGTATCCGGGAGTCGATATGCATGGCGCCATTCTGCGGCTGCCCAATTCGGACGCCATTTTGGAGGTATTGGAGTATCGCAACGTGGAACGGCAGGCCATTGATCCGGCCACCGCCAACCCCGGCACGGCTCACATTGCGTTCGGGGTGGACGACTGCGATGCGCTGTATGAAAGGCTGACGTCGCAGGGAGTCAAGTCGGTCTCCCCCCCGGTCACCCCGTCGATCGGACCCAACCAGGGTGGGCGGACGGTGTTGATGCTCGACCCCGACGGGTTCCGGGTGGAACTTCTTCAGCCCCCGCAATGACCGGTGATCGGACACTTCTCACAGAGGAGGAGATTGCGCAACTGCTGTCGGCCCACCCGGACTGGCGACGGGACGGCGCCGTGCTGCGACGTTCCTACCAGTTCGCCGACTTTCAGGAGGCCTTTGCGTTCATGACCCGGGTGGCGTTGATAGCCGAGCGGCTGTTTCATCACCCGGAATGGTCGAATGTCTACCACCGGGTGGAGCTGGCGATCACCAGCCACGATGCGGGCGGGCTGACTTCCCGAGATCGCACCTTCGTGCAGGGGGTCGACGCTATCGACTAGAACGGAATTCGGCCGGCCACTGCGGCGGGTTGTGCAGTGGTACGCTCTGTACTGGGGCTACAGGGCGAGTGAGCCTATGAAATACGACTTCCAGGCCCTCCGTGGAGATGTTCTCGGCGGGTTGACTTCGGCCGTGGTGCTGTTGCCAATGGCCCTGGCTTATGGGGTGGTGTCCGGGTTGGGAGTGATCTCCGGCCTGTACGGGGCGGTGGCGGTCGGGCTGTACTCCTCCTTGTTCTGGGGCACCAAGGCCCTGATTTCGGGGCCGACCGGTCCGATGGCAGTGGCGATGGCGGTGGTGGTCGGCAGTTACGCCGACAATCTCATCGAGGCGTTCACGATTGTGATCATGGCCGGGGCGATCCAGATCGTCCTGGGTCTGATCAAAATGGGCGGTTACGTGGCGTACACACCGTACTCGGTGATATCGGGGTTCACTTCAGGGGTGGGGGTGATCATCGTCCTACTCCAGATTCTGCCCTTCCTAGGCGCCTCCTCATCCGGAGGCGGAACGATGGGCGCCATCCGCTCGATACCCGAAGCGATGGGGGGAATCAATCTTCATGCTCTGGTCATTGCCCTGGTCACCTTGGGCGTGGCGGTGGCTTGGCCGAAGAGACTCAGGAGAGCGTTGCCTCCTTCTTTGGCCGCGTTGATTGTGGGGACCCTCCTGGGAGTGCTTTGGTTGACGAACGCCCCCCTGATAGGCACGGTCCCAACCGGTTTTCCGGATTTGATCGACACCCACACCATTCCCCAGCATTTGGTGAGCTCTTTCCAGCCGGCTCTGGTGCTTGCTCTGCTTGCCTCGATCAACACCCTGCTCATGTCTCTGATAGCCGACTCCATGACCCGGGCCACTCACAAACCGAACCGGGAACTGGTTGGACAAGGGGTAGGGAACATCGTTTCGGGTCTGTTCGGGGGAATGCCGGGAGCGGGGAATATCCCTGCCACTGTGGTGAACGCCCGGATCGGCGGAAGGACCCCGGTCTCGGGGGTGCTGTGCGCACTGGTGCTGCTCACCCTGTTGTTGGGGCTTGGCAGTTACGTGGGGGAGATCCCTCATGCGGTGCTGGCCGGGATTCTCATGAAGGTGGGTTGGGACATCATCGATTGGAGGTTCATCAAGCGCATCAATCGGGTGCAGCGTGAGCATCTGTTGGTGATGCTGATCACCTTGGGACTCACGGTGTTCGCCGATCTGCTCACCGCCATCATGCTGGGCCTGATCGTGGCGGCCCTGGTGAGCGCCCGCCAGTTCGAATATCTGGAACTTGACAGTGTGATATCTGTGCCCCTGCTCGACATCAGTTTCCTGGCCGAGGATCAGAAATCTGACGATGACGACGAGGAGGACGCCTTCGACAGCCTGTTGAGTCTTCTGGATGATGAGGAGGGCGACGATGGCGAGGAGGGGTTTGATCCGTTCTCCGCCCGGTGCGGCTTGCTTTCTTTCCGGGGGAGTTTCACGGTGGCATCGTCCAATCGGATGTTCAGCACTATCAGTGTGGACATCCGGGACCATGAGGTAGCGATCCTTGATTTCACCGATACCAACTACATGGACGACAGCGCCGCCTTCGTGGTGGAGAGGTTGATCGATGTGGCTATCGAGGAGAACACCGAGTGCATCGTGATGGGCCTGGACGGTCCGGTGGGTAGAGGCTTGCAGAAGTTGGACATTCTGCGTCGGATACCTGAGGATCGTTACGTTGCGAATATGGACGAGGCGCGTGACGCGGCCCGTGGCATTTTGAGGTTGTAGCACCAGTTGGGCAAAACCAGCCTCATCCGGCCGAGCCGGCCGGATCAAGGAACCTGATTTAGAACTGCACGGTCAACCCACAGTTCGGCTTGACTCATTTCGGTGACGATGGTGGCGGGCCAGGTGGGGTCATAGGACTGAGCGGAGGTGATCATCTTCACGGTCCGGCGCTTCTCGGCACCCAGGCATACCATCACCGACGAGCGGCTCAGATCGGCAATAGTGCCCACTCCCACCGTGACGCCGTGAGTGGGGACTTCGTCCAGCGACTTGAATCTCGGGAAAGTAGCCAGGTTGTCGACGCGGGTTCGCTCGGAAAGTTCAACCACCCGGGTGGTCGAGTGGCGGGAACTACCCGGCGGGTTGAAGGCGATGTGCCCGTCAGAGGCGCCGCTGGCCAGCAGGAACAGGTCAATCCCACCCGACCGGGCGATCAGGCGATCGTAGACGGAGGGATCGGCGGGATCGGGCATCCAGATGCGGTCCGGTCCGGGCGCCCCGGTCAGATCGCGGATCGGTGCGACTATCTGTTCGACTGCGAAGCGCTGGCAGGAATAGTGCGCATCGGCGGGGACGTGAACCAAGCGGCCATTCCGCTCGGTTACATAATCATCCATCATCACGATCACCAAGGGCGACAAGTCCAGCCGATGGCGGGTTGCGACCTCATTCAGCATCCGGTAGGCGGGAAGGAGGCTCCTTCCGCCGGGACAACCCAGGAGATACGGTCGATGGGCTCGTCCCGCCTCCGCTATTCCGCCCATGATCCGCTGCGCCAGGGCGTGGCCCAATGACCGGTGATCGGAAAAAACCCGGGGAGCCATTGACATCAGGCGGTGTGCCGGGAAGGCGCGGTTCCCATTCGGCGGATCCACTGCAGGTTGGTGGTTTGGGTGCCGATCACCCCCGGGAGCCGGGTGGGAGATGACAAGGGCGCCCGGTCTTGTTCCACTACCACCCACCCTTGATATCGGTCTTTGCGAAGCACCGCGAGGAACTCTGGCAAGGGAAGGTCGCCCTCGCCCAGGGGAACCGAGACATCGGCCCACCAGATATCAAAGTCCCGCCGACCCTCCGACTTGGCCCGTTCCATCACTTTCGGTCGCACATCCTTGAGGTGGACATGGTTGATGCGATTCCGCCAAGCCTTCCAACATTCCAGCACATCCCCTCCTCCCAGGGCGATATGTCCGGTGTCGAAAGTCAGGTCGATGTCGGTGGCATCGAGCAGCCCTTCTATCTCGGGGGGACTCTCCACATAGGTGCTGATGTGGGGGTGAAAAGACGGTTCGAGACCCTTTTGGCGAATGTGAGCCGCCAACCGGTTGACCGACCTGGTCAGATCCCCGAAATCCTTGGTATTCATAGCGAAGGTGGGATCATCCCCGCGCCCGGGGTGCAGCAGAAGCGTGTCGCTTCCTTCATCGGCCAGGATGGCAATGCGAGGTCCTCCTCCGGCAGTCTCCAGTTCCGTGAGTGCATCTTCCATGCGGACCTCGTCGGCCTCCTGCAAGGCAGGGTCGGCGAAGTGAATCGGGATGTAGATGCCCACCGGAGTCAATCCGTGGTCTTCGAATAGCAGGGTGGCCGCACCGGGAGGGCCGGCGTAACCGGTGGGCGGAAGCTCGGCGCCTTCGTATCCCGAGGCGGCCATCGCCTCCGCCAGCCGCCGGGCTGCAAGGACGGAATCTCCCTCGGCGGGTCCGTACACACCGAAGCTGACCGGCGCGGTTCCGATTCTCACCGGCGTTGGGCCGCTTCCCCGCCCACCGTCAGCCCGGCGCTCGTGGCCAAGGCGGCCACCATGTCCTGCAGGAAGGCGGTGTCCCGGCCAGCCCCCGAGGCGTCAGAGAGATGCACGCCGGTGGTGATCGCCTCATGGAAGTGGCGCAGTTCCCGGAGGAATGGCGATTCGCTCCTCCCCCCATGGCGGGTCACCGTGTCCCCACCGGTGACGGTCAGGGAAGCGGCCCGGTCACCCAGATAGGGGTTGGGAAACTGCAATACTGCCTGCCCGGAAGTTCCGTGAACCTCAAAGCTCTCCCGGTAGCCAGGAGACTGCGGGAGCCACAGCCAGGTCATCTCCACCCGGCTGCCATCGAGATAAAGGCCCCGAGCCACGAGGCTGGGAGGAGTCCCGGCCGGCCGGGGCGGCGAGGGAGGCCACAGGTCGGCGAAGGTGAGCCGGGGCAGCTCCCCCATTACGCCCCTGATAAAAGAGACGGTGTGAATGAACGAGGCCGCCAGCACATTGCGGTACAGGTGTCCCCACCCAGGTGGCAGGTCTCCCAACGCCTCGGTGGTGCGGCTCTGTTCGAATTTGGCCGCCTCGGCCAGGATTTCTTGGCGGGTGTCGTCGAATGCGAGGGTGTCGGCGTGGGCCACCATCACCTCGTAAGCAGGATGGAAGACACTGTGGCGCACCAGTCGGGGGTCTCCGATCATCTCCAGTCCGTTCCGAAGCTCAAAAAGCACCCTCTCATGAAGCTTCATGTATCCCACTTGGAGGGCCAGACCTCGAGTGGAGGCCAGCGCCCCCAGTCTCTCGGCGCCTGCGACTGTCAAACACAAGGGCTTTTCGGCGAACACGTGTTTTCCGGCTTGCAGTGCGCACTCGGTCACCTGCTCGTGAGCCCCCGACGTCAGAACCACCACCGCCTCGACATCGGGATGAGAGCACACGGCCTGCCAGTCGGTGGAACAAAACACCTCGCCGGGCAGACGGTCGGCGATTGTCCTGGTCAGCCTCGGTGAGATGTCCGCCACCGCCACGATCCTGAACCGGGACTGCAGCCGAACAAGATTGGGCAGGTGGTGGATTTGGGCAATGGTCCCCAGTCCGATGACTCCCACCGATATACGTCGGCTCACTGGTGTCCGCCTCCGATCATGACCTACCCAAGTTCGGGCCGGTTCCGGAAATGGGCGAGCGCCTCAGGGTTGGCCAGGGCCTCGGTGTTCTTCACCTCGTCACCGTTAACCACTGCGGTGACGGCCAGTTCGGTGATCTTCCCCGAGCGGGTTCGGGGGATATCAGCGGTCTGCAGCACCAGGGCGGGGACATGCCGGGGAGAACAATTGCGACGCAGGCGGTCTTTGATATCCGCCACCAGATCGGCGGTCAGTTCCCGGTCTGGTTCGAGTCGCACGAACAGCACCATCCGGGTGTCCCCTTCCCACTTCTGCGCCACGCAGATTGCCTCCACCACCCCCGGGGTCTCCTCGGCTTGCCGGTAGATCTCGGCGGTGCCGATTCGCACCCCCGCCACGTTCAAGGTGGCGTCCGAGCGTCCGTGAATCACCATACCGCCCCGCGGGGTCCAGTTGGCATAGTCGCCATGAGTCCAGACCCCGGGAAACCTCTCGAAATAGGCCGACCTGTATTTTGATCCGTCCGGGTCGTTCCAGAACCGAAGAGGAACAGTGGGGAAAGGCGCCCGGCAAACCAATTCTCCGGTTGGCCCATACACCGGACGGCCCTGCTGGTCATAGACCTCCACATCCATGCCCAGCGTCGCGCCCTGTATCTCTCCCGACCAAACCGGACGGGTCGGGTCACCTCCCACAAAGCACCCGCACAAATCGGTGCCGCCCGAGATGGAGGCCAGATGCAGATCGGTCTTCACGTCCTGGTAGACCCACTCAAATCCCTCGGGCGAGAGAGGCGATCCGGTGGAGCAGACCGTCCGCAGGCTCGACAGCCTATGAGTCTGCCTGGGCCGGATCCCGGTCTGCCGGGCCGCGTCGATGAGCTTGGCTGAGACTCCCAGCAGGGTTATCCCGTCCTGGTCGACCAGATCGAACAGCCGAGTGGGGGAGGGGTGAAAGGGATTTCCGTCGTACAGCACGATGCTCGCTCCCGAGGCCAGGGCCACGGCCAGCCAGTTCCACATCATCCACCCACAAGTCGTGAGATAGAACACCCGGTCGCCGGGGCGGATCTCCAATTGCAATTGATGTTCTCCCATGAGCTTGAGCATCACCCCCGCCCCGCGATGAACCATGCACTTGGGTGGTCCGGTGGTGCCCGAGGAGTAGAGAATGAACAGGGGGTGGTCAAAAGGAAAGGTCTCATACGAGAGTTCGGCATCCGCGCCCGCCGCCAGGAACTCATCCCAGGAGATGGCGCCTATCTTGGATGCCAGATCAGATTCGGAAGCCAGATTGGGGACCAACACCACTTGGCGGACCGAACCCAGGGCGTCCCGGATCTCACCCAGCTGCTCCACTCGATCAAACGGCTTTCCGCCGTAGGGGTAGCCGTCGGCGGCCAGCAGGAGCACCGGGTCGATCTGCCCGAAGCGGTCCACCACTCCCGTCACTCCGAAATCGGCCGAGGTGGAACTGAACACGGCGCCGATGGAGGCGGCGGCCACCATCAGCACCACCGTCTCGGGGCGGTTGGGCATCCAGGCCGCCACCCGATCTCCGGCCCCCACCCCATGGGCTCGCAGCGCCCCGGCGGCGGCCGCCACCTGCGAGCGCAATTGGTCCCAGGTGAGATCCTGCCGGTAGCCGTCCTCACGCCGATACAAGATGGCGACCGAATTGCCGTCTGATCCCCGACCGTCCAACAGGTTTTGCGCCACATTGAGACAGGCATCCTGAAAGAATCGGGCGCTGATCATCGAATCGCCCGGGGCAAAGATCTCCTCGCCCTTATCCCCCAGCACTCCGACCTGATCCCAGCAGGTGTCCCAGAATCGGGCTATGTTCCCGACACTCCACCGGTGCAACTCCACCGAGTCGGCGAGCTCCAGTCCGTATCGCCGGTTCACCACCCGCCGAAAAGAAGTCATGCCGGAGTCCTCGATCCTCTGCGGAGAAGGGGTCCAAAGGGGCTGGTCGGTCATGGGCAATAAAGAGTATCGCACCGATGCAGCCGGCTTTGGGTGCCAGAGGGCCGGCTCAGGCCGACAACTTCGCCTCGACTCCCAACCGACCGTGCCGGGAGTAGGCGCCCAAAGTCCATCCATCGTTCCCGGTGACTGCGGTGTCGAGCCCCCCACGCAAATGCAAGGTGTCGCCACAATAGAAGGGGGAACGAGCGCGGAACGAAAACCGGCCGGGGTGGACGACCCCGTTGCGGCGGGCCAGTTCGGCCAACGCCAACGCGGTCAGCGGACCCTGGACCACCAAACCCGGATACCTCTCCACCCCGGTGGCGTAGGGGTGGTCGTAGTGAATTCGATGGGCATTGTTGGTGAGGGCGGAGAAGCGAAACAACAGCACCGGGTCGGTCGGAATGTCCCAGGCCCAGGGTCCGGTGGGAGGTCCGGGTCTTCCCTCGGGCTCGGGGGGCGCCGTCGGTGGAGAGTCGGTGTAGATCAGGTTCTGGGTCTCGGTGAGCGCCGGGCCACTATCTCCCCCAAGGTGGTATTCCACCTTTGCCAACACCAGGGGGCCGCTTCGGCCTTGCTTGTGAACCACGCCTTTCACCGTTGCTCGCCGATGCACGGTCTCTCCCACCAGGAGGGGCCGGTGAAACACGGTGGTTCCCCCGGCGAACATCCTCCTTCTTTGGGGTATGGGCGGAAGGAAGCCTCCTCGACGAGGGTGTCCGTCGGTTCCGGTCTCCGAATGGCGCGCAGCCGGCAAAAAGTAGAGCCAGTGCCACATGGGCGGGAGTGGCTCGTTCTCTCCGGCGGCGGGGGAGGGGAGATCGAGCAGGGCCGAAAGCGCAGCCACCGGCCAGGGACCGAGGCGCTGCTGGCTGGTTTCGGTTTTGCCCACCCACGCGGAGAAGTCGGCGGGTTTCATCGCGGTTCGGAGGGTCGACAGGCTTGCAGTTGCATCCGCACGAAGGGTACGACGTAGCTGTCGGGTCCGGCCTTGGTCACGTCCGCAACCTGTTCTCCCACCGTGCTGACCAAGGCGTCGAAGACTTCGGGAGGGAGAAGAGTTCGGTAGCCGGTCAGGGTCTGGGTGCGTAGCCACCCCAATAGTCGGGTGTAGGAAAAGGGCCGAGGCTGGGTCTCCGTCCGCAGTTGCAGGGCGCTCCCGAACGGAGATCGGGCCACAATCGCCCGGTATTGGTGAAGCGAAGGCCAAGGATGATGAGGTAGTCGACCCTGGACATACTCCTCGAAGGGAGGCCGAGCGGCCGTCGCAAAGATGATTTTCCTGATGTCGGCAATGTTCTCCTGAGCGGCGAAGCTGGCGATCAGTCTTCCGCCGGGGACCAGGGAGGAATAGATCCTTTCCAGCACCAGGGGGTGCTGTCGGACGGGGATCCAATGCAGGCAGGCGATGGACACCACTGCCCCGAAGCGCTCCTGCCACCGCAGATCTTGAATCCTGCGCACCTGGAACTGGACCCGGGGGTGGCCACATCGGCGGGCATGGTCGATCTGACTGGGCGAGGCGTCGATCCCGATCACCTCGGTTTGGGGATAATGCTCAGCCAGGGCAACAGTCAGATCTCCCACCCCGCACCCCGCGTCCAAGAGGGCGTCGCCGTGCCCAAGACCCAAATCCCAGACGGCCGACGGATCAAAGGCGCGATGATGAGCGGTGTTGTCTCGATACTCCGAACCGCGCCAGGGATCTGGAGTTCCCCCAACCTGTTTCATGTGTTGAGCGCCTCCAGTGCGAACGACCAGGGATTTCCTAACCTGAACGCCTAAATAGCATTCACCGGCTGTATGTTATTTGCCAAATAACAAATATTGACCCCCCCCGAATTGGTTAGGAAGGGTTCCGGCTACCAGGTGAAGGGGCGGTCCACGCCGGCCAACTTCACTCCGGTGAAGGCGGAGGAATCAAGCGACAGGGCTCGGAGGTCCTCCATCTCCAGGTTGTGGACGCTGGACTTCCCACAGGCCTTGGCCAGCATGGTGATTTCCATGGTCATGGCGGTCAGGTACCGCGCCACCCGGTCGGCGGCGGCGTCCACATGCAGGCGGGTCTCCAGAATCGGATCCTGTGGTGATCCCCACCGGGCAGCGGCCGGTGTGGCAGTGGTGGCACTTTCCCGGTGAGGTGCCGATCTTCTGATAGTCCTCCAGATACCGGGGGGAGTTGCACCCCAGGGCCATCAGGGCAGCCGTTCCGATCATCACCGCGTCGGCGCCCAGAGCCAGGGCCTTGGCGGCATCGGTGCCGTTGCGGATCCCGCCGGCCGCCACCAGCTTCACCTCTTCGGACATTCCGCTTTCCTGCAACGCCTCCCGGGCAGCGGGGATGGCGGTCATGGTGGGAATGCCGGTGTGGTCCAACAGGAGTTCGGGAGAGGCGCCGGTTCCGCCCTCGGCGCCGTCCAGCACGATCACATCGGCCACCTTGGCGGCCATCGCCACATCGAAACGGGGGCGGGTGGCGCCCAGCTTGACAAAGATGGGAACCCGATAATCGGTGGCCTCCCGCAGCTCTTCGATCTTGATCAGCAGGTCATCGGCGCCCAGAAAGTCGGGGTGGCGGACGGTGGAACGCTGGTCCACCCCAATCGGGAGAGACCGCATCCGGGCCACCCGGTCGGAGATCTTCATGCCCAGGAGCAATCCTCCGGTCCCCGGTTTGGCGCCTTGGCCCATCACAATCTCGATTCCGTCGGCCTGCCGGAGGTGTTCAAGGTCCAGCCCGTAACGGGAGGGGGTCATCTGGTAGACCATGGTCTCCGACGCTTCGCGTTCCTCGGGGAGCATGCCTCCCTCCCCGCTGCAGGTCATGGTGCCCACCTGGGAGGCGCCCCGTCCCAGGGCGGCTTTGGCCGAGGCCGACAGCGCCCCAAACGACATGGAGGCGATGTAGATGGGGATGTCCAGTTCGATTGGCTGGGAAACCAGACCGGGCCGCGCTCCCAGCACGGTCTTGGTGTCGCAGGACTCCCGGTATCCCTCCAGGGGGAGTCGGGTGGCGGTGGCCGGCACGAACACCAGGTCGTTCCAGTTGGCCATCCGCCGGTTGGCGGTGGTGAATCCGCGGATCTGGTAGCGCCCCAGGCGTGACATGGCGTGGATATCGGCGATGTCTTTGGGAGTCCAGCGGATGCTGTCGCCGTGATCGTAGGAGGAGGGGATACCGGCGGGGCGACCGTCGGTGGCGCCGTCCCGAAGGGCGACCAAGTCCTCGTGAGAGAGCCCGTTGGGGGAGTTGGGAGTGTTCAGATCATCAGCCATGCCGAGGAGTCCCTGCTTTCGAAATACCAAAGTCGCTGTCCCGATACAACTTTCTTCCAGTTCCGGGTGGAATCACCCAGACCCAAGCCGGTGAGAAGTTCTTCCACTTCGACCACCTCTTCGGCGGGTGGCTCCACCGCGTGGCTGTCCACCCCCAAAGACTTGATCCCGCCTGCCACCCACACCGCGCCCTCCCACAGGGAATCCCCGGTGGCGTCCCCCGCGTCTCCCAGGGTGATGATCCGACCGGTGTGAGCCATGAACCCGCTCAGATACCCGATGTCGCCTTCCACCACGATGTCCCCACCCTTTTGAGCCACCCCGCACCGAGGCCCGGCGCTTCCCTTGATGTGGATCAGCCCTCCCCGCATCGAAGCCCCCACGCTCATCCCGGCATAGCCGTCGATGGTGATCCGGCCTCGGGCCATGGCTTCTCCCACTCCCCATCCGCAGTCTCCCTCCACATGGATCACCCCCCCGCTGTTGAGCCCGCCGCAGTAGTAGCCCACGTTGCCCAGGATCCGAACCGGAGTGTTGTGGGTGAGAGCCACTGCCAGGTTGTGACGGGACAGGGGGTCGGTGACCACTATCTCGCCGGCTTCCGAGGCCAGGCTCCGGATGTCTCGGTTGATCTCCCGTAGAGGGCGGTCTCCGGCTTCTACGGTGACAACCGTCATGCGGCGACGGCCCGGGCCGGCCCACAGGGCCAGGTGGTGTGTTCGGCAGGGCCGTCGTAATTGATCACCGGGTGGTGCTTCCGATAGACCTTGCGGACCGCCTGTTCCTCGGTGGCGGTTGCCATGTTGCCGTTCTCGGAGATCTCCGCCAGGGGCTTGATCGCCCACTTGTCCTTGGCCATGCCCATCTGGTGGGGAGTGGCGGCCAGGTAGGTGAACACTCCGTCCATCTCGGTCAGAGAAAGTCTCAAAGCCTCTTCCAATGTGAGTCCCCGGTTCATCTGATCGGAGATCCAGACCGCAATCATCTCCGAGTCGTTGTCGGTGAAGAATCGGTATCCCTTGCGGATGAGGCGGTCGCGGGTCAGCCAGTAGTTGGTCAGCTGGCCGTTGTGGACGATGGCGATGTCGGGGAAAGGCCGGGCCCAAAAGGGGTGGGAGGCGGTGGGGTACACCTTCGATTCGGTGGCCATGCGGGCGTTGGCGATCCCATGGGTGCCGATGAATTTCCCCAGATCGTGTTTTTCCATGACCTCTTGGGCATTGCCCACATCCTTGATGATCTCCAGGGTTCTTCCCACCGACTGGATTTCGAATCCCTCGATGGCGTCGGCGTCCTCCAACCACTCCTCCAAATCCGAGAGGGGTTCGGTGATGGTGATTCTCACCGAGACGTGCGGTTGTTTCAAACCGTCCCAGGTCGGATCGGCGAGGAAGTCGGATCCGTGGTCTTTCAGGATGGAGTGAAACGTTTCCAGGTCATGGTCGAGTCGACGACGGTTCTTGCTCACCACCCGGACCACGAAGCCCTCCGGCAGGGCCGGGCCATACAGGGCAAAGCCGGTGGAGTCGCTTCCCCGATGGGCCATGGCCTGCATCATGGCCACCAGGTCGGCTCCGACCGGTCCGGGCTCACGGAGGATTCTTCCTGCTATTCCGCACATGTGTCCGGCTCCTTGGATGAGCGGGCGGCTACGCCCCGTGGGGCGGTCCGAGTCGTTTGGGGAGCAATTCTACCCTTCGTACAGCTCGGTCAGGCGAAGCAGGAGTTGCAGCTGGGCATCCGCCTCTTCCTGGCGAATGGGGACCGAGTAGGGAGGCACCGGCGGCAGGAAGATGGCGGTGATGGTTCCCGGCAGGGGAATGATCTCCACTTTCTGGCCCCGGGGGGCGAACCACAGGCGAACATTCTTCAGTTCTCCCCGGGGGATCAATTGCTGCACTTGGGAATCCTGGCCGGCCCTTTCCGCCGCGGCCAGCACGCGGCCCTTTTTCGACCGGGTGACAAAACGTTTCTTGGTGAAGTGATAGGAGGCCAGGTCCAGCATGTCGGCGCCCAGATCACCCTTGGAAGTCACCCAGGTGGTGTCCAGCAGCGCCCCGAAAATACGGACTCGACCGGTGAATCCCACCGCCAAATGCACGGGGCCGTCCAGACTGGCTCGCACTTGACGATGTCCCTCGGTCACCTCGTAGTCGATGTTCAGTGCTTCCAGCGCCGCCCGCGGCTCCTCCAGAATCCGCCGCCGCCGCGTTTCGTACAACCCCGACATCCGGTTTCGGATGTTGAAGACCGAAGGTCGACTACGGTCCTGACGACTCATATCGGAAGACTCCCGGTTCGCATCTCGATTGTATTGCCGGGGCAATCCACCGAACCTTGTGGGGTCAAAAAAAGAGAAGGCTCACGCACCAAGCGCGAGCCTTCTCCTGAGTAGAGGATTGGAATGGGGGTCAGCCGGCTTTCATGCCCGAAGTTCCCCTGAGGGCGTAGGAGATCACCGCCGCCACCAGGGAACCCCCCAGGATCCACAGAGCCATGGGGATGAATACGCTGTGCGCCCCGGCGAAGGACTGATAGATCCCGTATATGGTGACCAGAGCCCCGATGATGGGCACTATCAGGGGGAGCCGGAAGGGTCGATCCACATCCGGGTCGTTAATTCGGCCGATGATCACCAGCAGGTGGTAGACCACATACAGGGCCAGCCACACGTAGGCGCCGGCGAAGATCAGGTCGACCACCGAACTGGCGTAGGACCCGACCGTCACATAGATGACCGCGGTCACGATGATGGCCACCCACGGAGTGCGGTAGCGGGGATGCAGGTACGAGAAAACCCGGGACAGCGGCCCGAAGAAATGCCCGTTGCGGGAGACGCCGTAGAGAATGCGAGGCATTCCGGCATAGACGATGGTCATCGAGGCGAATGTGGCGAGCACGCTGGCCACGGCCATCAGTAGTCGTCCTCCGTCGCCCCAGAACTCGCGTCCCACGAACAATTGGGTGCAGTTCGCGGCACATCCCGAGGCCTCCAGTCCAGACTGCCAGGTGGTGGTGGAGTCGGTGCCCAGCACCCCGAAGCCCATGAACAGTGAGGTGGCCAGGATGGCGACCAAGCCCCAGACGATTCCCTTGGGAATCATGCGGCCGGGGTCCTTGGTCTCCTCGGCCAGCGGCCCAACGAACTCGATGCCGATGAAGGACCAAATGGCGATCACCAGCCCCAGGGCGATCACGCCCTCGTCGCCGAACCAGTTCCACATGCCTATTCCGGCGTTCCAGTTATCGGCGCTCCAGCCTCCGGTGTTACCGGCGCCAAAGTACCCGAACAAACCGAAGATCCAGCGGATGGAGAGCATCACCACCACCACCAAAAACTCCACTCGGGCGAGGATTTGGATCCCCAAAAGGTTGGGGATCACTGCCAGGATGGTCATTCCGATGATCCAGGGAAGGAGGCTTTCCTCCAAGATGCTCAGATCGTCGGAGACGAACAGCGCCCGAAGCCCGAAGGCGCCGGCGTTGGTTTCCAGCGCGCCGACGAACCCGAACATGGCGTAGAAAGAGAATCCCAAAAAGATTCCGGTTATGGCTGCCTTGGCGCCCTTGCCCCCAAAAGCGGCGGTCCCGTAGTCGTAGAGAGCGCCGGCCTTTGGATAGGTAACCGCCAGTTCAGCAGCGGAAAGGCCCAAGAGCAGGTTGATTACAAAGGCCATCAACAATGCCATGGCAAAGGCGGTGCCGATGCCGATCCACCCCTCGAAGTCTGATACCAGGGTGGAACTGGCGACCACCAGACCAACCCCGGCCATGAAAACGTCCCGGGTGGAAAGCGCCTTGATGAGGCCCTGATCTGTACTAGAGGTCAATGTGGTCCTCCTCACTGTTGCGTCGCCACCCCCGACAATTGGGCGCGGCGCGCCTCGTTTGGTTGTCACCCAATCACTATACCCACCAACGCCCGCCCCCCGGGGGTAAGACCCGATGCTTTTTAGGCGTCCAGGGTATCCACCAACACGGCGTCGACCTCGATCTCCACCATCATTCCCTCCACCGTCAAGCCGGCTTCCACCCCGGTCAGGACCGGTTCGATTCCCCGGAAACGCTCCCCGTGGGCTCGGATGAACCCTCCGCCCCCGGCGGCCATGTCCGACAAAAAGGCCCGGGTTCGCACCACATCGGCGAGAGACGCCCCCACCTGCTCCAACGCCTTTTGGATGCGGTCCAGGATGTAGTGGGTCTGGGCATAGGCATCTCCGGGGGCATGGAGTTTGCCGCTCGGTTCCACGGCGGTGGTGCCAGCCACAAACACGAAGGGACCCACCCGGCGGGCCCGTACATAGGAACCGATCTCTTCGAAGCGCCCTCCCCCCCGGGCAGTGCGGATCACGACCATCGGACCATCAGTTCAGACTGAGGGCAGGGCGGGCCCAGGAGTATCGGGTGGCGGCTCACCTGCCTCACGGCTGCCAGGATTGGGCCCGCCCCAGGAAAATCTGCGGGTCGGCACGCCATTGCGCGTATCCGATGCGGCGGTTGTCGGTGAGATAGTCGAGCCTTTGGTTGAGACACCAGATCAGATCCGGTTCGGTGACCGACAGGGTCCATCCTCCCAACTCCACTTCCGTGTCGTGGGCGGTTACCGCGAAAATGTCTTCATCCCGGTGGGCGTGGACCGCTTCGAGGTTGCCGATCTCCTCGCTGGCATAGGCGTCGATGGCGCCGGTGCGCACCGCTTCCTGCAGGTCGGCCTCGGTGGCGGTGTCCTCCAGGTAGACCACCACCGGCATGTCCGGGGAAGGTGGTTCAATCAGGCGGCGGTTCTCCACATTGGGTGACGACCCGGCCGGGGTGATCACGAACTGGTCGGAGCCGTCGGCCACCAGGGTGTCGGTGTCGGTAACCACCTGCGCGCTGGCCGTCAGCCTTCCCTGACTGTCGGTGAGGCCGGTGAGGATCAACAGGCGCCCCTCCCCGGTGGTGGACCGCATCACGCCCACTCGATCGTCGGAGGTCAGATCACCGTGGGTGGCGTAGCGGTCGGCGTCCTCGGAGCGCACCAGCAAAGACTGGCGGAATGTGATGTGACCCGAGGTGAACTCCACCACCTGGTCGCCTTCGGCGTCAAGAGTTCGGGAGGCCAGGATGGTCATTCCTCCTCCCACGATGTCGAAGTCGGGTCCGGCGGGCCGCAGCCAGATCTCAGGCCACTCGGCGATGGGTTGGCGATCGAACCGCAGGCCCGCACCCTCCATGGCCTCCAGGGCGGTGAGCAGGTCGGCCTCATACCCGAGGTGTTCACCGAACCCGGGCGAATCGGGGTCGGGGTCGGCGCTGTAGCTGACCGGCGCGTACGACGGGAAGAAGCCAAAACGAAGGGTCCGGTCTTCCGCGCAGGCCTGCAAAGTGGGCTCGGGCGATTCGATGGAATCCGAGGGGGCGGGGTCTTCGACTCCGCAGGCCGCCGACCAGAGCACCCCCGCCACTGCCGCCACGACTGCGAATCGCGGCGAGAGGAATCTGCGGGGCATGTCGACCTGGGAGTGTAATGGGCTACTGCCCACCGGACCCCGACCGGGCGAACCGAGTTCCGGTTCACAAGGTGTTGAAGGTCTGCTTCCCGACCGGCGGCCTTGGATGGGCTCCCGCCTCAGAGAAGGGATGGATCGGCTGGGTAAAGTGATGGGGGAAGTATCCCGAGCCAAGCCGTACCACCATGACCGAGACCCAACCTGAGACAACTTCGGGGATTCCTCTGCGGCTGCTCTACGGACCAGACGATGTCCCCCCGGGGATCCGAGATGCGCTGAACACCCCGCCCGGGCAGGCGCCCTATTTGCGGGGTGCCTATCCCCGCATGTATCGGGACCGGGCTTGGCGGATATTTCAACTGTCGGGGTACGGCAATCCCGAGGACATGAACCGACGGCTCAAATTTCTCCTGTTCGAGGCGGGTGAGACCGGAATCATCATCAAACACGACCGTATGACCGACGATCACCTGTACGACGTCGATCATCCCGAGATAGTGGAGAGAAGAGAGGATGTCGGGCTGACCGGCACCGTCACGGTGGGGCTGCGGGATTACGAGACGATTCTCTCCGATCTCCCCCTCGAGTCGATCTACGCCAAGCCGGGCGGGGGGGTGCCCCAGTCGGCTGTGTACACCCTGCCTTCGTACTGGTCGGTGGCCGGTCGGAGGGGAATTCCGCTGGAGAAGTTGGCGGGAACCGGACAGAGCGACTTCTTTCTCACCTACCTTGGGTGTCCCACCAAAGAGCAGATCCCGCCCGAGGCGGCGATCCGGTTCAATCTGGATCTGATCGAATGGTGCTCGGAGCGAATGCCCCGCTGGGTGCCGGTCTCGATCGCCGGTTACAACGCGGCGGACAGCGGTCTGTCGGCTCATCAGGAGCTGGGGGCGGTGATGGCCAACGCCGTCCAGTATCTGGATATGATCGCGGCGCGCGGCAAAGTGGATGTCGAACGCCTGGCCCATCGCATCGGAGGGGTCAATTTCCGAGTCTCGATGGAGGTGTTCGAAGACGCGGCCAAATTGCGGGCGGCCCGCAAGATGTGGTCGGATTTGCTCGGCCGACGCTATGGGATCACCAACGAAAAAGCCCGCCAGATGAGGATCCATGTGGTGACGGCCGGTAGCGCCATGACCTATCAGGAACCGTTCAACAACATTGTTCGAGGAACGCTGATGGCGCTGTTTTCGGTGTTGGGCGGCACCCAGTCCCTGGGCGTTTCGGGATACGACGAGGCCATGTCAATTCCCTCCGATCACGCCCACCTGATGTCGATCCGCATCCAACAGATTCTTCAGAACGAGATCAACCTGCGGGAGGTGGCCGATCCTTTGGGCGGGAGTTTCTATCTCGAGTCGCTCACCGGTGAGTTGGAGGAGCGAGGCTGGGAGTTCTTCGACCAGATTCAATCGCGGGGAGGCTTTCTGGCGGTGCTGGATGACGGGTTCCTGTTGGAGTGCGCCGAAGAGAACAACCAGCGGATCGCGGCGGGAATGGAGACCGGCCAACGGGCGGTGGTGGGCGTCAACACCCACACCATCGACGACCCCATCATGGAGGTGGAGGCGTTCGAGGGGCGTTCCGGCGCTCAGACCTGGGAGATGGCCATGGAACGCCTCACCGAACTGCGCCGCACTCGCCACCAACGGGGGGCTGTGGATGCCCTGCGCCACCTGGAGTCGGTGTGCAAAGACGAATCGATCAACGCCGTTCCCGCCTTTATGGAAGCGGTGAGCTCCGATGCCTCCATTGGGGAGATCGGAGAGGTTCTGCGGGGGACGTTCGGAGACTGGCAGGTGCCGATCAGTGTCTGATCATTCACCTCCGCCGGCTCGGGTGCTGGTTGCCAAGAGCAGTTTGGACGGCCACTGGCGGGGAGTGGCGGTGGTTTCCCGGGCGCTTCGGGAGGCCGGGTTCGAGGTGATCCTGGGAGGGATGCTCCGCCCCAGCGAAATGGCGGCCGTGGCGGCAGCGGAGGATGTCGATCTGGTGGGTATCAACGTCGGCGGCCGGGTGGAGGTGGTGGAGCGAGCTTTGGACCAGATGGAGTCCGCCGGAATGGGGGATGTTCCGGTGTTCGTGGGGGGAACGGTCCCGCCCCAGGCGATCAAGCGTTTGACCGCGCGGGGGGTGGAGGTTTTCCCTCCGGGAAGTTCGCTGGGTTCGATAGTGGAAACAGCCTGCCGGCTCACTGGCCGAAACATCTCCTAGAGCGGGCGCCCCGACCGCAGGTCCTATTACCTTTAAAGAAGCGTATTCCTAACTAGTGCAGGAGAGACTCACATGGTGATGACCCCGAGCGAGGCTTTGGTCGAGACCCTTCGGACCGAGAACGTGACCGATGTGACCGGAATTGTCGGGTCGGCGTTCATGGACGCGCTTGATCTGTTCCCCGCGGCCGGCATCCGGTTCGTTCCGGTCCGGCATGAGCAGAACGCCGCTCACATGGCTGACACCTATGCCCGGGCCACCGGCCGCCCCTCGGTCTGCACCGCTCAGAACGGGCCGGGGATCACCAACATGGTGACCGGGATCGCGGCGGCCTATCACGCCCACTCTCCGGTGGTGATCATCACCCCCTCGGCCACATCGGGGTCGGTGGGCCTCGACGGGTTCCAGGAAGTCGAGCAGCTCTCCATTTTTCGCAGCATCACCAAGTTCCAGCTGCAGGTTCCCCGTGCCGATCGGATGGCCGAATCGATGAGAACCGCCTTCCGGATGGCCATGGCCCATCTCGGCCCCGTGCAGGTGGATATCCCTCGGGACTTTTTCTATGGTGAGTCCCAGGAGCAGATACTCTCGCCCAACCAGTATCGCTCCCAAGAACGAGGAGGGGGCGACCCCGCCCTGCTGGACCGGGCGGCCCAAATCCTGTCGGAGGCCGCCAATCCGGTGATCGTGGCCGGATACGGGGTGGTGCTCTCCGACGCCTATCAGGAGACGGCCCGGCTCGCCGAGCAGTTGAGCGCCCCGGTGGCCACCTCCTATCTGCACAACGACGCCTTCCCCCACACCCACCCGCAGTCGGTTGGGCCCCTCGGTTACATGGGTTCGAGGGCCGCCATGGAGTTGCTGTCGGAAGCCGATGTGGTCTTGATGCTGGGATGTCGGATCAATGTCTTCGGAACGGTTCCCCAATACGGGCTTGACTTTTACCCCCGCCACGCCAAGGTGGTGCAAATCGACATCGATCCCGAGCAGCTGGGTCGATCCAAGCCGATTGAACTGGGAATCATCGCCGACGCCCGTCAGGCTGCCGACGCCATCTCGGCCCGTCTGTCGGCTGCCGGAGAGCGCCCGACCGACCAAGCCCGCCTAGATCACATTGCCGATGCCAAAGCCAGCTGGGACAGGGAATTGTCGGCCCGCTCCGCCTCCGACAGCACTCCCATCAGCCCCCGCCGGGCACTGAGTGAATTGGCGGCGCAACTCACCGACGACACTTTCGTCACCACCGACATCGGCAATATCTGCTCGGTCTCCAACGGTTATCTTCGTTTCGCCAAACCCCGCCGGTTCATGGCCGCCATGGGCTTTGGGAACTGCGGATTCGCCTATCCGGGCGCATTGGGCGCCAAACTGGCCTCTCCCGACTCTCCGGCGGTGGCGATCATCGGCGACGGCGCCTGGGGAATGAGTCTCAACGAGGTGATGACCGCGGTGGAGGAGGACCTGCCGGTGACGGCGGTGGTGTTCAACAACCAGCAGTGGGGGGCGGAGAAACGCAATCAGGTTGACTTCTATGACAATCGCTTTGTCGGCACCAACATCGGCCATCAACTGGGGGGTTTCAACTTCGCCGAGATCGCCACCGCCATGGGCGGGCGGGGAATCAGAGTCACCGACCCCGCCGACCTCAAGGACGCCTTCGGGGAGGCAGTGGATCCGGAGGTGGCGACGGTGGTGGAGGTGATGGTCGACCCTGAGGAATTGGCCGAACCGTTCCGCCGCGACGCTTTGCAGCAGCCGGTGCGTCATTTGGAGCGCTACCGGCACCTGGCTGCCCGAACCTAAGGAACGAGGAGGACATCCCAATGACTACCACTGTCACCACCAACCGCTTGGCGCACACCGCCCTTCATTTCACTCCGGGGGCGCTGTGGCGAAGCGGGGGAGCACCGGTGTGGACCAGGGGGGAGGGCATCCGCGTCTGGGATCAGGATGGGAATTCCTTCATTGACGGTTTGGCCGGGTTGTTCTCGGTGCAGATCGGCCACGGGCGGGCCGACATTGCGGCCGCCGCCGGGGAGCAGATGAAAACCCTGGCCTTCATGCCATCATGGTCGGCCACCACCCCGGTCACCATCGAAGCCTGCGATCTGATCGCCTCCCTGGCGCCGGGCGACCTAGACGTGGTGTTCCTAGTCTCGTCGGGCTCCGAAGCGGTGGAGTCGGCCATCAAGTTCTCCCGCCAGTATCACTCGGCTCGCAACGAACCCCGCCGGGTGAAGGTGATCAGCCGCAACCTGTCCTACCACGGAACCACGATGGGCGCCCTGTCGGCGACCGGCCTCCCCGGAATCCGGGAGGCCTATGGCCCGTTGCTGTACGGATTCCGCAAAGTCCCCAACACGCTGGGGTTCGACTGCGGCGTGGAGGCGGCGGCCGCGGTGGAGCAGGCCATCTTGGAGGAGGGGCCCGAGACGGTGGCGATGGTGCTGGCCGAGCCGGTCCAGAACGGGGGAGGCTCCATCGTCCCCCCCGACGGGTACTGGACGGAACTACGCCGGATCTGCGACAAATACGGGGTGTTGCTGTGCGCCGATGAGGTGATCAACGGCTTCGGACGGTTGGGAGACTGGTTCGGGTCGGGGGTCATGGGCGTGGTCCCCGATCTGCTCACCTTCGCCAAAGGGGCCACTTCCTCCTACGCGCCGATCGGTGGCTTGCTGATTCGCCAGCCCGTGTTCGACGAGTTGATCGACTCCCCGATCGGCACCTTCAATCACGGCGCCACCTGGGGTGGCCATCCGGTGGTGGCAGCCACCGCGGTGGCCAACCTGACCGCCCTCCGGGACGAGGATGTGGTGGGCAACGTGAGCCGCCTGGGAGGGTACTTTCGGGAGCAGTTGGACAACATGGCCGCCGGTCACCGGATGGTGAGCGAGGTACGCGGCATGGGCTACTTCTACGCCGTGGAGCTGACTGCCGACCGGGAGACCGGAAGGCGGTTGACCCCCGAGCAAGTCGCGGTGCTGCTGAAAGAGACCCTGCCATCCATCATGATGGAAGAGGGCATCTATACCCGGGCCGACGATCGGGGAGAACCCAAAATCCTGCTCTGCCCGCCGCTCATCTCAACTCGTTCGGACATCGACGACATGGTCTCAATGGTCGACCGTACCCTGGACAGGGTCGGCGCCATGGAGTGGTAGCGCAGGCACCGATACGATTTGTCAAAACACATCTCCTCCAAGCCACCGGGAGCCGCTTCAATGAACATCACCAACCTCGCCGGGGTTGCCCGGCATCATGCCGCCTCACAACCCGACAAGACTGCCCTGGTCTACGAATCGGAGGAGGTCACCTTCGCCGAACTTGATGCCCGTTCCAGTCGAACCGCCAACGCCATGGCCGCGGCCGGAGTGGGGCACGGGGACCATGTGGGGTTCTTGGACAAAAACTGCATGGAGTTCTTCGACTTCCTGTTCGGCGCGGCCAAGCTGGGAGCGGTGCATGCCGGAATCAACTGGCGACTCGCTCCCCGAGAGATCACCGGGGTGATCAACGACGCCGAAATCAAATTGTTGGTGGTGGGGCAGGAGTACGTCCCCACCCTGGACGAGATCGCCGGCGATCTGAACACCGTGGAAAAGATCCTGGTGGTGGGAGAACACCCCGTTCACCAGGAATTTGCCGCCTGGCGCGACGGCCATCCCGCCGTGGACCCGGGAGGGGGAGCCGGGGGAAGCGATACGGTGTTCCTGCTGTACTCATCGGGCACCACCGGATTTCCCAAGGGAGTGATGATTCCCAACGACGCCTTCATGGAGTTGAAGCGGGCCTGCTCGCCGATGTGGGGATTCGACGGCGACTCGGTTAACCTGGTCAACCTCCCCATGTTTCACATCGGAGGCGTGGGTTGGGCGTCTCTGGGCCTGTACAACGGCAACACATCCATCGTCGCCCGCGACAACATCCCCACCCTGCTGGTGGATCTCATCACGGGGCACCGGGTCACCAACGCCTTCTTGGTGCCGGTGCTCCTGCAGTTCATGTTGGCGGTCCCCGGGGTGGAAGAGGCGGACTTCTCCGCCTTGCGAACGATGGTATACGGCGGCTCCCCCATCTCCGAAGAGGTGCTCCGAAACTCGATCCGGGTGCTGGGATGTGACTTCGCCGGCGCCTACGGTCTCACCGAGTCCTGCAACGGCGTCACCACCTTGTTTCCCGATGAGCACGACCCGGGAGGCCCCTACGCTTATCGGTTGCTTTCGGTGGGCCGACCGCACCCCAATGTGGAGGTCAGCATTGTCGACCCGGTCTCCACCGACCCCCTCGGAGTGGACGAGGTGGGAGAGATTTGGCTGCGTTCTCCCCAGAAGATGAGCGGCTACTGGAAGAACCCCCAGGCCACCGCCGAGACCATCACCCCAGAGGGGTGGCTCCGAACCGGCGACGCCGGGTCGCTCGACGCCGACGGGTTTTTATACATCCGTGACCGTATCAAGGACATGATTATCTCCGGTGGAGAGAACATTTACCCCGCCGAAGTGGAGAACGCCCTGATGGAGCATCCGGGGGTGGCGGACGTGGCCGTGATCGGCGTGCCTCACGACCAGTGGGGAGAGACGCCGAGGGCGGTGATCGTGGCCGAGGGCGAGGAGGCGCCGACCGAGGCGGAGATTATCGAGTTTTGCCGGAGTCGCATTGCCCACTACAAGTGCCCAACCTCGGTGGGGACCATCGATGCCATTCCCCGCAACCCGTCCGGAAAGATCCTCAAGGGCGATCTTCGGGACAGGTATCTGGCGGAACAGGGTTAGGTGGAACCGGCTATGCATCTGGGAGTGGTTTTTCCTCAGATCGAGATCGGGGCTGACCCCCAAGTGGTGCGGGCCTTCGCCGAAACGGCCGAGGGCCTGGGATATGACTCGATTCTCACCTATGAGCATGTGCTGGGGGCCGACCCTTCCCGCCATACCCTGTTGGGTCCCTACACCCACACCGATGCCTTCCATGAGCCGTTTGTCCTCTTCGGTTACATGGCCGGGATAACCACCACCATCGAGTTGTGGCTGGGAGTGTTGGTGTTGCCCCAGCGTCAGACCGCGCTGGTGGCCAAACAGGCGGCCACCTTGGATGTGCTGTCGGGGGAGCGGTTCACCCTGGGGGTGGGGGTGGGCTGGAACCAGGTGGAGTATCACGCTTTGGGGCAGGACTTCGGCAGTCGGGGTCGGCGTTTTGAGGAGCAGATCGGATTGCTTCGGCGGCTGTGGGGTGAGGACCTGGTCACCTTTGAGGGAGAGTTCGACCAGGTGTCGGCTGCGGGGATCAACCATCGTCCCAACCGACAGATTCCCCTCTGGATCGGCGGCTGGGCCGACCCGGTTCTGAGGCGAATCGGGTGGTGGGCCGACGGCTGGCTGGCATCGGCCGGTTCTCCCAAAACCGCCCATCTCCCGGATCGAACCGGCAATCCGGTGGGATTGGGCAACCGGCTGAAGCTGGTGGAGGCCGCCGCCCGGGACAAAGGAAGGGACCCTTCGGAAATCGGGGTGGGAATGTTGATCGGCGATGTGGGATTCGATGGACTGGTTTCTTGGGATCCGTCCGAGCATGCCCACCGCGCCAGAATCTGGGAAGGGGCCGGAGTCACCCACGGCTTCTTGGGAACGCTCGGCCACGGCTTCACCCCCGACCAACATATGGCGGCCATGGAAGACTTCATGTCGGCCTACCGGAACCGAGCCTAAAGTCATGGCGCAGGTGATCAGATTGGTAAGCCGGTGAAGCAGACCCCGGTCCTGGAAGGTTCCTTTGTCACCGAGCCCGAAGCCGCCCTGGTGGGAAGCCGGTGCCGGGCCTGTGGGACGGTGGCCTTTCCGGCCAGCTTCACCTGTCCGGACCCCCGGTGCACGGAAAAGGACGTGGCGCCCTCGGTCTTGGCCCGCACCGGGCGGCTGGCCAGTTGGACGACGGTTCATTTCCCACCTCCCCCACCGTTTGTGGCCCCCGACCCCTTTGTGCCGATCACCGTGGTCGAGGTCGACTTCGTCTCCGAGGGAATTCAGGTGGTGGGTCCGCTGGCCGAGACGTCGGATACCCGGTTGCGGATCGGGATGCCGATGGAGACGGTGGTGGAACCTTATTACGCCGATGCTGAGGGGGAAGTGGTGGGTTGGAAGTTCCGTCCGATGGAGGTGCAGGACAACGATGAGTGATGTGATAGTGGCCGGAGTGGGCCTTCACCCGTGGGGGAAGTTTCCTGACAAGAGTTGGGTGGAGATGGGCGCCGAGGTGGCGTGGGAGGCGGTGAAAGATGCCGGGATCGAGTGGACGGATGTGGAGGCCATGGTGTCGGGCGCCATGCAGTGGGGAGGATCCACCGGGATGAGGTCGGGCAACACCATCGCCGGAGTGTTGGGAGAGACGGGCATTCCCATTGCCAACATCAACAATGCCTGCGCCTCGGGCGGTTCTCTGATGCGAGCCGCCTATGCCATGATCACCTCGGGAATGCACGATACGGTGCTGGTGATCGGGACCGACAAATCTCCCAAGGGGTATTTTCCAAGCGTCCCCGTGTTGGCCGACGAACCCCGCCCGCCGGTGGATATGGTCCGCTGGCAGGTTGGGATTCCCAACCCCGCCTACTGGGCGCTTGAGATGCGAAAGCGCATGGAGACCTATGGTTCCACCGAGGAACACCTGGCTCAGGTGAAGGTGAAGAACTCCCGGCATGGTTCGTTGAACCCCTATGCCCGCTATCGGAAGGCCTTCACCACCGAACAGGTGCTGGCCTCTCCCATGGTGTGCGACCCGCTGCGGCTGCTGGAGATCTGCGCCACCTCCGACGGGGCGGCGGCGGTTCTACTGGTCGGGGGCCAAAAGGCCCGGAAGTTGGGTGTCAAACCCATGGTGAAGGTGGCCGCTTGCTCCCTGGCCAGCGGCGAGTTCGGCGATCCCACCATCCGCATACCGCTCCTTTCGGCCACCTCTGACACCGCGGCCTCGGCGCCGTTGTTGTCGGAGAGTCGATTGGCGGCTCACATGGCCTATGAACAGGCCGGGCTGGGACCACAGGACATGGACTTTGTGGAACTGCCCGACAATTCCTCCTGGCACGAGTTGCAATACCTGGAGACCATGGGGTTTTGCGAGGAAGGCGAGGCCGAGAGGCTCCTGGAGGAAGGCACCACCACTTTGGGTGGCGAGCTACCCGTTTGTCCCAGCGGTGGATTCTCTTCCTTTGGCGAGGCCACCATGGCCCAGGGGATTCTTCAGATAGTGGAGGTCACCTGGCAACTCCGCGGAACCGCCGGCGCTCGCCAAGTCGAAGGCGCCCGCAAGGCCATCACCGAGGTCTACGGCGCCCAAGCCAACAACTCGGCCTGCATTCTCACCACCTGACGAGAGTCGTGAAGACTTGAAGGCTCCTCCCTGAGTTGACCGTATCACGGGAGTCAAGAGAGGATGCGCGGTGTGGGGGGATGGCGCAATTGACTTTTAGACCCTAAGAACCTTCATCACCTCGTCACCGAGGTGGTTGCCTGGATGAAAAGGGGCGGTACCTGCACCACGAAGTCCGACCAGTCCAATACGTCCTTGCCTTGCCACACCAACTGGGGATCAAGGTCTGGGTTGCGTCGTTTATAGGCAACTTGGATCGGGGCCCGGTCCCTTTTCGGCCAGCACGGGCTGGTATTCGGCCGTGGGGATGTGGACCCGTGAAGCCTCGTCGTGTGTGAGGGTGGTGACTGTCTTTGGCCTTTTGTGCTTAGCCATGTATCAACTTGCTTTGGTGGCGCGGAGTGGCAAGGACTCGGTTTCCAACGTGTACAGGTCCAGACGGGCAGAGGCATGGTCGATGTCGAATCCGACCACCTGGCCATCGGCATCGAGATCAACATTGAGTCCATCTGCGACTTCAAGGGTCTCCGCGCCAGGTGTTGCCTTGAACTCGAGATAGAGACTATCGGTTTCCGGATAGTAGTGAAGTTTCATGGTTGGTCCTTTCGGAAGCGCCGGTCGAAGAAGGCATTGTGGACAGTCTCTCCATCAGCCAAAGTGATCACTCGCAAGAACCGAGGGGCGATTTCGTGAGAGTACATAACCTACCTCCCAGAAACGAAGGCGTCCATCGGGTTGCGTTTCTCGTCGAAGTGGGTTGTCTGAGTAATCGGTTGCCTTGTGGGATTCCGCCAAAGGCCGCATTGGTGGATCATTCGTTTTACAGCCCGTTGCTGGCTTCGGCGAGGTTGTTGTCGCGGCTGTCTCTCCCCAGCTTGGTGCCGGGGAGACAATCCAGCTTTCGGATACGCTGAGCCGCCCCTCCAGAAACCCTGTTCCTCGATCAGGAGTACATGCCCAGCGGGTCGGCGAAAGATCGGTTGCCCGACAGCAGTATCGGTTCCCGAGGAATGTTGGCTCTCACGTTGACCGGGAGCCCGAGAGAGAGATGCTGAGTCAGCCAGTCAGCGTCGTCCATGGTGACCCGGATACATCCGTGGGAGGCGGGATAGGCGGGAACGCTGAGAGAGCCGTGGACGGCGATCCCTCCATTGAAATACCAGGGTTTGTACAGTCCGCCCAAGGGTGCGAATCGCCATCTGGGAATGTGATAGTAGATGGTGTAATTACCCGACGGGGTGTTCGCTCTGGCCCACCTCCCCGTCCTTGGGCTTACGTACCATTCCCCGTTGCCGCTGGAGATCGGGAGGGTGGACATCACCTCTCCCTGCTGTACCAGATGCATCACCTGCCGCTCCAGATCCACTTCCAGTCGATTGGGTTGATCGGGCACCTCGGGGACTTGTGGTTGCCAGGCCGACAGGATGGCTATATCTCCTGGCAGTAATGTGTCGGTCCGTTCCAGGTCGGCCGCTTTGTGAAAGGTCATTATGGCGTGGGCCATCTGCTCGTTCTCCATCCCGTTCACCGGCCCTCGGTAGAACCCCTTGGCAGCCAAGAGGGTCTGGACCCGTAGCAATTCGAGATCAAGGGTGTAGCCATCAGGAGTGGTTTGACTCTGATTAGCCAACGCCACCCCGGGCATCACCGCCATTGACCAAATCAATAGAAAAACCAGAATCAAGACCGGTTTTCTCAACGAGCGCTTGAACATTGGGCGCATTTTACACAAAAGTTGTGAAAACCCAAATCTAAGTTGTGAAATTCGGGGAGGAAGGCCCAAGGAGCCAAGAGTGAATCTCTACTTGAGGGTTAGTACGGTTTAAGGTAACGTTACCATGTCATGATCAGTTACTTTCCGTTCAAACCCCCTCCCCTGATTCGGAAAAGACGACTTCCCCAAGTGCATCTGCCGTCGGGGATGCTGCCCCGTTGAGGTCAGGGCAAGAGGCCGATGAGGTCCCTGACACGTGGGCCGGGGTTAATCTGGGCCAGATGGCGTGCCGTCCGACGACCCGATTGATTTACTTCCATGACCAGCCCGCATGATTGACAAACGAGTTGCCGACCCAGGTCAGGCTCTGGCTGGGATACGCGACGGTGACACGGTGATGATTGGTGGCTTTGGGGAGGCCGGAAGCCCCATCGAACTCATTCATGCCCTGATAGACCATGGGGCCACTGACCTCACAGTTATCAGCAACAATGCAGGCAACGGACAGGTGGGCCTGGCAGCATTGATCCGGGAGGGACGGGTGGCCAAAATGGTGTGCTCTTTTCCTCGGTCCTCGAATTCCGCGGTGTTCCAAGATGTGTTTCGGGCCGGTCGGATCGAACTTGAATTGGTGCCCCAGGGAACCCTGGCCGAGCGGATCAGAGCAGGTGGCGCGGGCATTCCCGCCTTCTACACTCCCACCGCCGCCGGTACCGATTTGGCTACGGGAAAGGAACATCGCCGCTTCGATGGGCAGGTTTTCCTGCTGGAGCATGCCCTGGTGGCGGACTGGACCTTGATCAAGGCCCGGGTCGCCGACTGGCACGGCAACCTCCTTTACAACAAGACCGCCCGCAATTTCTCCCCGGTGATGGCCATGGCCGCCCGGACCACCGTTGTGCAGGTCACCTCGGTGGTGGAACCGGGCAGGCTGGACCCCGAGGCAGTGGTAACTCCCGGTATCTTCGTTGATCGCCTGGTGCATGAGCCCCACCCTCGGCATGAGTCGCAGCTGGTTGCCGAAGGGGCACGTTACCCATGAGCGTCATCGGGGGATTGACCAAGACCGGCATCGCCCGCCGGGCCGCCCAGGACATTGGAGACGGTTCCTATGTCAACCTGGGGATCGGCCTCCCCGAATTGATCGCCCGTTTCATACCAGAGGACCGTGAGGTGGTGCTGCATACCGAGAACGGGCTGTTGGGAGTGGGTCCTCCGCCGCCTCCCGGTGAGGGCGAACCGGAACTCATCAACGCTGGCAAGAAGCAGATCACGGCTCGTCCGGGCGCATCCTATTTCCACCAAGCGGACAGCTTTGCCATGATTCGGGGTGGCCACCTCGATCTGTCGGTGTTGGGAGCGTTGCAGGTAGCCGCCAACGGGGATCTCGCCAATTGGCTGACCAGTCGAAAGGATGCCATTCCGGCGGTGGGGGGCGCCATGGATCTGGTGTCCGGGGTGAAGGCCGTCCATGTGCTGACCACGCACTGCACCCGGGATGGAACCCCCAAGCTGGTGGAACGATGTTCCTATCCTTTGACCGGCGCCGGGGTGGTCAATCGGATTTACACCGACCTGGCTGTGGTCGATGTCACTCCCGCCGGGTTCGAGGTCATAGAACTGTCACCGGGCGTCTCGTTTCACGATGTTGCTGCCCAAACCGCCGCCCCGCTGCGGGACGGCCTCCGATCTCAATTCGGATGAACACCCCCGGGTAAGCGTTCGGCCAGGGTTTTCAAAGCGGCCACCAGCTCTTTGGCGTTGGTGATGCCATCCCTTACGTGCCCTGCCAGCTTCCGTATGGCCGAGGCCGGCTGTACTCGATCAGAGAGAACCGAGCGGTCACGATCACAAAGCGAATGTCGGTTTCCATGCCGTTCACATCGACCAGATGGAGGGTTTCTCCGATTTCGAAAGTTGTGGGGTTGGCGGGGCGCCCGTTGACGGCAATGTTGTCGGCATAGAGATAGGTGCGCCCATCATTGACGGGATTCAGTTGGCCCTCGATGCCCGGAATACACCCGGTACTCCTCGGGAACAGCACCGACATCTGCCCGTTCTTCCCCGGTGTCATGGTCAGTTGAATGGTGGAGCTGTTTCCGGGAGTCACGGCTTCGTGCAACGGGAGGTGTCCTTTGGCTGCTCCAAGAACCAGCATCTCCTGATCGGTCCGATACAATTCGAAGGAGCAATCGCCGTCCTGGTCGGTGAAGCCGGTTCGATAAGTCCGATTGGGATACGCCACCAGCAGGCCGGCCCCCCAAACGCCCGCGCCGGCCGGGGACTGAAGCCGAAATATCACTGTTTCCATTGGGTTACCCCCTTTGCTGTCTCCCAGCCTTCCACCGCGCCGCAAGACCTCCCTGACACCGATGATCTGAACCTCTTCGAGGTCCGATTGTGGTGGAAGTAACCAGAAATTCTACTTTCTGCTCACCACTATCCCAGCTTGGTAACTCCCTCTTGAAGACCAAAAAAAAATTGCCAAACAACCCACTAGTTCCGACAGGCCCGAGGCCGTTCGTGGCTGGGACGGGATATCCGGTATTCTGGTGTCCATGGGTCACATTGCCGTCGTTGCCAAGCTGGTGGCCGCCGAGGGGAAGCGGGAGGAGTTACAGGATCGGTTGGCGGAGCACTTTCGTCGGGTTGAAGGAGAGGAGGGGACCTTGGTGTTTTCCTGGCAGGTGGACTATCGCAACCCCGATGCCTTCTGGGCCTATGAGGTTTACACCGACCGGGATGCCCTGGCGGCGCATGCCGAATGGGCGGCGGAGGCGGTGGCCGAGATGTCGGACCTGTTGGCGTCCGATCCGGAGGTTTCCTTTTGCCGACCGCTGTGGGCCAAGGGACTCCCTGACTGATTCGTTCGAACCGTCCGCCTTGGGCGGGGAGAGTTACTGATGAAGGCCGAGTAGTTTCTCGGGGTTGTTCTTCACCATCTTGCGGATGTCGGGGGCCGGTATGCCCAAGTCAAGCAGCGAGGCAATCATCCCTCGCATACCTTCCACGGGATCGGGCAAGGTGTAACCGCCGAAATCGGTGGCCAGGATGCAATGATCGGCGCCGATCTCTTGGATCTGCTCCGAAGCCTTCCTGATACTTCCCTTTTCGCCGGTGATTTCCTCGTCCGCCGCGTATTCCTTCTCAACGTAATAGTGGGTCTTGGGTATCGAGGTGGTGTGCATGTAGGAACCCATGGTGTATTCAATAAAGGCGCCTCTTCGGGCCATGTATTGGAGTTGGCCGGTTGAGGCCACCGCCGTGACCGCAGTGGCGACCAGCACCTTTTCGATGCCGTACTCCCCGCTGAGATCCACCAGACGGATGGCTTCTTCGGGGGAGACATGGCCGGTGTTCAAGAAGACGTGAGGGTTGTGGGAGATCAGGGTCAGGATCTCGTGCAACTCCCGCCCCACCGGCCCTTCCACCGGTATGGTGATGGCCCGATCCAATTCTTCTCTTCTGAATTCGGGGTACAGGTCTTTCAACGGGGTGAAGGTCCCGGCTGTCACGCGACCTTCCCTGGAAGCTTGGAAGTAGGTCGAATGGGCGCCCAAGCTGATGAACTTGGCGCCGTCTCCGTAACCGATGGCGGTCTTGACAGCCCGAGGGTTCAAACCTCCGTAGGCGGTGTTGAGAATCAGACCACCGTACACCTTGAAGTCGGAAACGGCCCGGTTGACGATCCAGGCGATTCCGTTGGTCATCTGAAACACATCCATCAGCACGATGGTCTGCATGCCGGCGTCCCGAGCGGTGACGGCAGCCTCGATCGGGTCGAGCCTTCTGGGGCTGCTCGGCAGGTGCGGGGTGGCGTGTACGTGGATATCGATGGCGCCCACCAAAAGCTCTTGAGACAGTTCGAAGGAACGACCTTCCGGCAAAGTCATGCGGTTACTCCCCACTGTGGTTGTTGGGCGACCGTGCTTGTATCCCGTGTGATTCTACTTTTGCCGGTGGCGGAGCCCATGGACCGGGTACGAGCAGGTCTTGATCAGGAAGCTGACCAGGCCCGCATACTTTCGATTCGGATCTCGATGACCGGGCCGGGAGGAGGCTGGGCGGCATAGGGTGGGTACTTTTCGGTGAGGGCAGTGATTGCTTTTGCGAAGGTAACCCCTGATTCAATCACCTGGGCCGTCCCATCAATCCGCACCCACCACAGGCGCGTCCAGTCATCGTCATAGTGGTCCACCAGCACCGAGACAAGAGGATTAGCCCTTATGTTCCGGAGTCGCTTGAGACGGCGGGTGGACTTGGGTTTGTGGTCGACCGCGGTGTAGAGACACCCCCGCAGATGGGCGAAGACAATCGGAACCAGGTGAGGCCGCCCATCCTCGTCAATGGTTCCCAAAGTGGCCGACGGGGAATTCCCAACCAGCCGAGTCATCTGTTCCGGTTCGATGGCAAACCTCCTTGCTGGGCGGTCGGTCGGTGGGCGTCGCGGTGAATACCCCCGTTCTGCCGGCCTCCGACGGTCACGAGATCGGCAAAGCCGGTTTCAAAGTGGGTCCGGGCTCCCGACACCTACAATCACCAGCGAATCCCACGGAACCGAATCGGAACCTGGGACCATCATAGTTTTGTGACAACCTCTGAGGAAGGGAAACGCAAAGGTGGATTTCGCGCTGGCCGCCCCTGATGATCCCCGGCGACTGCGGGTCCGGGACTGGCTTTCGGAGAACCCCGCCCCAAGCCCCGAGCAACTTGCCCGGGCGGGATATGTGAAACCCCGTTTTCCACCGCCATGGGGCCAGGGCGCCGATGTGCTAGAGGAACTGATCATTGATGAGGAGTTGACCCGGGCGGGCGTCAGTCGTCCCGACAATGTCATAGCTCTGGGGTGGGCGGCCCCCACCCTGCTGAATTTCGGCGCCGCCGAGCAAAAGGAGCGGCACCTGTGGCCGATCTTGACCGGAGCCGAGCAGTGGTGCCAGTTGTTTTCCGAACCCGACTCAGGTTCGGACCTGGCCTCCCTTCGGACCCGGGCGGAGCGGGATGGTGACGAGTGGGTGGTGAACGGGCAGAAGATCTGGACCAGCGGCGCGGAGGTCTCCCAATACGGGATGCTCTTGGCTCGCACCGACCCCAAAGCGCCCAAGCACCGGGGCATCACTTGGCTCATCTGTCCGATGGACCGGCCCGGCATCGAGATCCGCCCGATCATCGAGATGACCGGCAACCGCCACTTCAACGAGGTGTTCTTCACTGACGTTCGCATTCCCGCTGACAATGTGGTGGGAGAACTGCACGGAGGCTGGCAGGCGGCAAAGTTCACTTTGGCCAACGAGCGGGTGGCCCTGTCGGGAGGGGGAGCGATCTGGGGAATGGGGCCGAGTGTCCATGATCTGTTGGAGCGGGCCGCCGCCGGGGGGGTGGCCCACAAGTCGCAGCGACAGGAACTGGCCCGCCTCTACACAGAGGACAAGATCATTGAGTTGATCGGGCTTCGGATTCTCACCGAGTTGGTGGCCGGGCGGGAGCCGGGCGCCATTGCCGAGGTCAAGAAGCTGATGGCTGATCGAGCCGGTCAGCGGATCATGAACCTGGCCAAGAACCTGGCCGGGCCGGATGGGATGAGAGCCGACCGAGGCCCCTTCGGCGAGACAACCGACCTGTGGAATTGGGGTTTTCTCTTCTCGCCGGCCCTCACCATTGGGGGAGGGACCTCCCAGATTCTTCTCAACGTCATAGCCGAGCGAATGCTGGGTATGCCCCGCGAGCCACAGGTCCGGAAGTCGAGTTGAGAGCCCACGTCACCGGGTCGGAGAGCGACCGCATCCTGGTGATCAACTGCGGGAGTTCATCTCTGAAGTACAAGCTGTACGGGACAGAGGTCGGGTCACCGGCCGCGGCGGGAATTATCGAGGGGATCGGCGCCGATGGGGGACGGCACCGCCATCGGACCGGACATCAAAATATCACGGTGGAGGCCGCGGCCCCCGACCACCGATCGGCCGTAGCCGGGGTGATCGAGGCGCTGACCCGGTGGGGTTCTCCCCCCGCGCTTGCCGACACAGATCAGATCGTGGGAGTGGGGCATCGGGTGGTGCATGGAGGTGAGGAGTTCTCCGGGTCGATGGTGATCGATTCCACGGTTCTGGAAGCGATCGCCGCGTTGGATTCCCTGGCCCCGCTTCACAATCCGATCAACCGGGCCGGCATCTCGGCCACTCAGGAACTTCTGCCGGATGCCACCGGGGTGGCGGTGTTCGACACGGCGTTTTTCGCCTCCCTCCCACCCCGCGCCTATCGGTACGCCGTGCCCGAGCAGTGGTGGCGCAGGCACGGGGTGCGACGCTATGGGTTCCACGGGATCAGCCATCGCTATCTGACGGAGCGGACGGCGTTTCTGCTGGGGAAACCCAGACCCAATCTGGTCACCTTCCACCTGGGAAGCGGCGCCTCGGCGACGGCGGTCCGAGAAGGCCGGGCGGTGGACACCTCGATGGGCCTTACCCCCTTGGAGGGGCTGGTGATGGGCACTCGCAGCGGCGACATCGACCCGGCGGTGGTGTTCCACCTGATGGAGGCAGGTCTGTGCCCCGACGAAATCCGCCGGGGCCTCGAAAGGCAGGGAGGGCTTCTGGGATTGAGCGGGATCACCTCCGATTTTCGGGAGCTGAGCCGCTCGGCTCGAGCCGGCCAACCCGCGGCCCGACTGGCGCTGGAGGTGTTCGTTCATCGGATCCGTCGTTATCTGGGGGCCTTCCTGGTGCAGGTAGGGTCGTGTGACGGGGTGGTGTTCTCCGGCGGTATCGGGGAGAACAGCCCCGAGGTTCGGCATATGGTCATCGACAGCTTGGAGCATCTGGGGCTGATGCTTGACCTTTCCGCAAACCACGGAGAGGGCGAGAGACCCATTTCAACCGATGACAGCCCCATCCCAATCTGGGTGATCCCCACCGACGAGGAGTATCCGATAGCCCGTGACACGGCGCGTATGGCACCCGCCAAGGTGTCGAATTCGGTCCAGATCTAACCCGCCTTCTGTACGAGTCCCGGGGGTATTATCGCAACCATCATGACAACTCAGGGACTTGCAGGGCTGGACCGGCCGGTGTATGGAATCTCGGAGGCTGCTCGACATCTGGGCCTCGGTCGAGGGCGTGTTCGCTCTTGGCTGGATGGCTACACCCGCCGAGGCAAGAATTATCCTCCTGTGATCCGTCCCGAGGCGACGGGTGACGACATAGTAACTTGGGGCGAGTTCGTGGAGTTGGGTTACCTTCGGGAATATCGCCACAAAGGCGTTTCATTGCAGTATCTTCGCCCTGTGATCCACGAGTTGCGGGACGAAATCGGATTCCGGTATCCCCTTGCCACCCAAGATCTTTACCTCAGTGGTAGGGAGATAGTGTGGAAGCTGCAGAAAAGGAATGGCCTTCCATCCGCTTTGGCCATGGTGGTCCTGTCGGGGCAAATGATGATCCTGGCTGACGGAGCCAACAGCTTCTTTAACAAGGTCCAATTTGATCCGATCCGCCCCCCGGGTCAAGTAATCCGCGTTTATCCGGCCGGGGTAGATGCGCACGTATCGATCGACCCCCTGATTTGCTTCGGGCGTCCGGCGGTTGGCGGCGCAGCGACCGAGCGACTGTGGGAACTGCGAGCGGCCGGAGAGAGGGTTGAGGACCTTGCTGCCGCATACGCGATGGATGCGCACCTGGCCAGAGCTGGTATTGCTTTTGAGGAGTTGCACCGCGTGCTGGCGGCTTAGCCATCCGAGTGCCAGCTCGGTTCTTCTCTGATGAGACCGATCTCGGCCTCGCTAAGAAACTGGAGGAGAAGCTCGCGGGGCAGGTTGTTTATCCGGTACTTCGGATATGAGTGGGGAGTGGGGAATCCGTCGTTTGTGAGGGAGGGTCCTCCATAATCGGGTGTTAAAACTATTCACGTCCGAGAGGAGGACCCTGTGGAGACTGATAGTAGGCGTATGTGCGAGTTGCTGGTCGGGTTGGGTGAGGTGGATCTGGTCGGGGTGGAGGAGCTTGGGGGTGATCGGTTGAGGCTGACGATCCGGACCAGGTCGGCCAGACCGCGGTGCGCGGTGTGCGGGGGGAGGGTGTGGTCGAAAGGAGAGAGACCGGTTCGGTTGGTGGATTTGCCGTCGTTCGGTCGCCCGGTGCGGCTTTGGTGGCGCAAACGCCGTTGGACGTGCCCAGAACCGGTGTGTGATAGTGGTTCGTTTGTTGAACGAAACGAGGAGATCGCTCCGGAGCGGGGGCTGTTGACGTCCCGGGCCGGTCGTTGGGCCACCGAGCAGGTGGGGCGTCTGGGTCGCACGGTGGCAGAGGTAGCCGCTGAGTTGGGTTGTGATTGGCATACGGTGAACTCCGAGGTGACGCGGTGGGGCGGGGCGCTGTTGGAAGCCGATACTGCCCGGTTCGGGGAGGTGGAAGCGGTGGGGGTGGACGAGACCCTGTTCTGGCGTGAGGGCCGGTGGCGTAAGAAGCGGTGGTGCACATCGGTGGTGGACGTTGGGGGCTGTCAGTTGTTGGATATTGTGCCTGGTAGAACGGTCGAAAGCGCCGCCAGTTGGTTCAGGAACCAATCCCCCGAATGGTGTGAGAACATCCGGTGGGCGGTTTTGGATATGTCCGGCCCCTACCAGGTCGCCTACGACCAGGTGCTGCCCCACGCCCATCAGGTGGCCGACCCCTTTCACGTGGTCCGACTGGCGAACCGGTGTGTTGACCTGGTCCGATGTCGGGTACAAAACGAACAGCTCGGCCATCGGGGCCGCCGAGGCGATCCGCTTTATCGGATCCGTCGTCTGTTGATCATGGCCCAGGAACGACTGGACACCCGCGGCGAGCATCGTATCCGGGGGCTCTTGCGAGCTGGTGACCCCTATGGAGAGGTACGGGATGCCTGGTCGGCCAAAGAGAGCGTCCGGGACATCTACCACATCGACGACCCCCGGTTGGCAGCCGAGTTCACTCACCAACTCGCCGCTGATCTGCAGGACCGGTCACTGCCCGCGGAGGTGAACCGCCTGGGTCGTACGATCGCTCGTTGGGCCACCCAAATCACGAACTGGCATCACTCTCGGGTGAGTAACGGACCAACCGAAGGGTTGAACAACCTCATCAAGCGGATCAAACGAACGGCGTTCGGGTTCCGGAACTTCGCCAACTACCGAATCCGAGCACTCCTATACGCCGGGAAACCCAACTGGCAGCTCCTCGCAACCATCACTCCCCACTAAATTCCGATGACCCGTTTATCCTGGACATCCTGACCTCCCCGAAGTGCCTCGGGGTTGTAAAGACGAAGAGTGGCTGCACCATATAGGCATGCGTGGGTTGGTAGTAGTCACGCGGACAAGCAAATTCGCAGGCGGCCGGTCCTGAAGACGCTGTGGGTGCGTTTTCAAGTGAGAGGCTTCGTGCTGACCGGTAGAAAGAACCAATCCACCGAAGGAAGCCTTGCCATTCTGGACAAGCACTGGAACGGGATTGAGGCCTACATCCAACAGCACCCACAGGGTCCCTGGATGTGCGCTGTTACTGTGAACGGGTTGAGAGGGGTGGCATTGCAAATGTGACGTATCTAAAGGCTGCCTCCCCCGTTCATCTGGATTCTCGGGCCAGCCCCATTGAGCAGATCACCCGGGATTCCGATCTGAGCTTGCCCCCTTCAATCGTTCCGCGATTTGGCCAGGTGTCCGTCCCGAGAAATCTCCACCGAATAGTCCGATTCTCACATGGGTCCGCTTATTTCTGAGCTCACGGGTCGGGGCCGGTCTATGGCCAGCATCTGGCTGACGATGAGATCCATTCCGTACCCTTGGCGTTCCGCCAGTTTGAGAGAGGCCATGCCTCAGCAAAGGTTTGCTTTTCCCCCCGAAAAATGTAACTGTTTGGCTGATCGCTGGCGTTAGTTTGCCTTTGGGGTCAGAAATGTGAACCGGAGGCCACCTTTTGGGGTTGATATGTCCGCTTTTCGAGGGCGAAAGTGTAACTTTGGGGCGGGTCGAGCCGTTTTGTTAGCTTTTTATCCCGAAAAATATAACTGCTGTGACCCCCTTTCAGGGTCCGTGGATTTGCTCTGTGACGGTCAAAGGGGTCAGAGAGGTGACTCTCGCAAGGTGAGAGCAGTCCGATAGGGTCCTCCGGCTTCTTACGCTGATTGGCCGGCCAATCCCATGGAACAGATCACCTGCGATTCCGTCTGGAGCTTGGTGTCTTGATCGTTCCGCGATTTGGCCAGGAGGCCGTCCCGGCGCAGTTGAACCAATAGCGCCGCCAAGTCCTCGTCACCCATGCCAGAGTCAAGGGCCTTGGCGAGTTCTTTAAAGGCCAGATCGTGAGGGTCATGCAAGTCGTTCAACGCGTCATCCAACTCGGCAGGGGTGTATCGCAAGCTGGGCTGCAATGCGCGCCGGTGTCGGGATAGCCGCCTCCAGCATTTGCCGATCACTCCACCTTGTTTTGCCATCAAATGTTCGGGTGGCGGTGATTTCAACAGGCCCTGGATGGCTTGCGCAACCATCTCAAAATGTCCCGCCAAGCGTCCAATGGGAGGTGTGGCAGGTGTGCATTCCGATAGCTGCAAGGCCTCCTGTGGGGAGATCCTTTGTGGCCGGCCGCGGCGGGGCACCAAGGCAAAATCGTCGAATCCCAGGGCGGTTTGGGAGTGAACCACCACTGCGGTCTCGCCGCCGGTTTTCGTGGAATAGACCACATTTGGCATGGATTCCACTTGAGCTGCCAGCTCGGGATGGTTTACCTGGGCTTTGCGCCAAATCTCGTAGGCCATCGACACAGGATCAACCTTTTCTTCATCCAAGCGGTAGTCGGAGTGTTCGTCATACAGGCCGCTGATTACGGCCCGTTCCCCCTCTCGTCCGAAGAATTGTTCGTCGGATCCCAGAAGATTGGCATTTTCCCGAAGCCTCGCCAGTATGCGTCTGCGCAGGCTGATTTCATCCTCCAGGGTGCCGGCAGGCATAAGTGAGTAGACGAAGACCTCCTCCGCCTTTTGGCCTATCCTGTCTACCCGCCCGGCTCGCTGCACGAGCTTCACGACCGCCCAAGGAAGGTCATAGTTGACAACTACCCGGGCATCCTGAAGGTTCTGGCCTTCCGACAGCACATCGGTGGAGATCAGCACCCGCAACTCCGCTAGTCCGCGAGGAAGTCCACCTTGATAAGATCCTGGTGAGAAGCGCCGGGCCAGCCGGGTGGGTTTGGCGACGCTGCCGCTGGCCGCGGTGACGTCTTTGATGCCTCTTTGAGTAAGAGCCTTGGCCACGTAGTCGGCGGTGTCTGTGTACTCGGTGAAGACCAGCACCTTTTCATCAGGGTGTCGCTTGGTGATGACGTCCACCAAGGTGTCGACCTTGCCATCGCAGGTTTGGTCCCAACGCCCGAAACGAGCCAGCATCGCATCAATTGATCGGATATCAGCGTCGAGGTCTTCGGCGAAGCGATCTCCGAACAAAGATGACCGGAGCCACTTGACAGTGCGAGGGGCGGCTGCCACAAGCTTGTCGTAGGCGTTCAAGGCCGTCTTTTCGGTTACTTCGGTGGTGAACCGATCAAACAGTCCGTCACCTTCCAAGTCGGCCGCATCCGACCACAGGCTGTTTTGGATCGAGCCCACCGGCACTTGCAGTCCGGCTTGAACGGCATATCGAGCAATACAGTCTCGGAGTCGGTGTCGGCGAAGGGTGGCCAAGAACGCCGGGCCCGAAGAAGACAGGCGTTTGAACATCATCACCCGGTTGAGCCCGCTCAGATTGCCCTGGGCCGATGTCCGGAGGTCCGCCACTATCGACTCTTCGGGATCGGTGAAGGTCACCTCTTTGTCCAGATAGTGATACATGCTGTATCGGGGTAGCCGAAGCCGATCAACCGTGTCGAGAGTCTCATTGGCGATCATCTCCCGGGCCGGATCATCGGGCAGTACTTCTCGCTCGATGGTTCGCGGCACCCTGGTCGGAAACCGGAAGCGCTGGCCGTCACCGTAGGTCAGATATCGGCGTCCCTCATCGTCCTCCAGCGCGTAGTTCTCCTCGATGTAGCGGCGGGTGCGTCTCACCATGAACTGAGAAAGGAGAGCTCGCCAGTCGTCACGCTCGCTGGATCGCTTGAAAGCCGCCAGAGTGGACAGCCCTTCAGGGCATTTTGCTGCAAACTGGGTTTCACCCATGGCTGAAATGGCGACGTTGGGACGCATGCGCAGGTCGGCGTCGGGGGGCAGGAACAGGGAGAGTTGAGCCCATAGGTCGCTCAGGTTCTTGTTGTACGGGGTGGCGGAGAGCAGCACCACGCCCGCATCGTTTTCGGCAATGTATTTCTTGAGGGCTTGATAGTCCTGACGGGTGTGACTGCGCAAGTGGTGGGATTCATCGATGATCACCAGGCGATGGCGGCCGAGGTCGGGTAACTTTCTGGTGACCATGGAGAGCGACAGCACCTGGCCGTGCAGGTCGTAATCCGTCACATAGTCCTGCCACATCTCCACCAGGTTCTTGGGGCAAACCACCAGAGCCTTCCCGCCTCGCTCCATTTGCACCAGCCGGGCGACCGCAGTCGCCACCAAGGTCTTGCCCAATCCCACCACATCTCCGATGATCACCCCGCCCCGTTGGCTGAGTATCCGGGCGGCGAGCTTGACGGCGATGGCCTGGAAATCCAAGAGTTTGTCGGTGAGCGACTGGGGAAGTTCGTAGGCCACTAATCCTTCTCGGGCCTGACGGGACAGGTGATAGGCCATCTTCAGGTACACCAGATAGGGGGCCAGGGGATCGGGCGAGGCCCAAGAGCGACGGATCACCTCTTTGAGGGTTGGCGCGGCGTCCAGGCATAACTCGTTGTTCCACCGTTCTTCGAACCAGTCGGCCAGTTTTTGGGTGGCGTCAACGTCGGACACGCTCACATTCAACTCGCCCTGTTCCACCATCCCCGCTTTGGTGAGATTGGACGAACCCACGAATGCCGCCCGAGGGGTGAACGGGTCGTCCCGGTGGCACAGGTACAGCTTGGCGTGCAGGCGGTGCTCCGTGAACACTTTCACCTGCACGTCGCCGGCTGTTGTCTGACGCAGCAGCGCACGCAAAGCGGCTTCGTCTTCGGTGTTTGGGAGGCCCACCTCCAGTTGGCGGGTCATCTCCTTGCCGGTGGCGGCGCGACGCTCGGAAGCGTCCTTGGAGGTTACCGGTTGTGGAGATCCCTGGGTTTGGAGTCGTTCCATCTCGGCTTCCGGCGGCTCGGTCATCCCTACCAACACTCTGGCTTTGGGTTCTCGTTCAGCGCCAGAGGGCAGTTGGTCAACGGCTGCGGCCAAGAGCCTCCATCCCCGCAGGTTGAAATATCCGACCACTGCGTCAAGGGTTTGGGAGGGTGAACCCAGCGTCTTGACCAGTCCTTCCTCCATTGAGAGGTCGATATTGTCCAGGATGTCGGGCATCAGCTACCTGCCGGGCCGCCCGGCCGGGTCTTCTTGTTCCCATGCACCGACGGCTCGGAACACCACATCAGGCGGAGTCGCGCTATTCCTTCCACTGCGGAAGCGGGCAGATAGAGAACCCTCTTTGCCAGGGCCCGGTCAAGATCAGCTCGGGCTGGGTCTCGATACGCCTCATTGGCGGGCAAGAACTCGCGCTCGGCGAAACTATCGAAAACAGCGGAGGCGGCGTTCAAGCGGTGAGGTGTAAGTTTCCGAAGATCCAGTACGGGGATATTGCCGATAGTGGTTACGCTCAACCTGGCCCTCCCCGGTTGCTGGCGTGATGACATCCACCAGCGGCTTAACAGCCCAAGGGTCGAGTTCAGCCATACACAAAGGGCTTTCTCCCATTTTTCACAATCCTCTGGGTTAGGGGGCTCTACTTGGAGAGATGGCCATGCCATGCCTCCAATGGCTGGAACCGGGGTGAAGCAGGCCCCAAGGGCCTGCGAAGTCAGTCGGAATCCTTCATTGATGTGTAGTCGGGTGGCCGCGGCGATCCTCTGTCCCTTAGCATTGGTGTAGCCATTCCAGAGGTTGCGAGCTTTGGATTCCATACCGGCTCGGACAAAGCCATGCGAGCATGGCAGCACGGTCATCTTCTTTTCCTGGTTGTGGTCATGACGCCACAAAACGGGAAAGGGAGCCTTAGGAGAAATCAGCCGTTGGGCCTGTTGTACTACATCAAAGGGACCTCTGCCTCTTCTGCCGTTGATGTCCAGGGAATAGGGTCCTCGAATTCCCATCTCACCCAGATCCGTTATCGGTACTTGTGTAAACCGCGAGATTTGGGGGAGACGGATACATCCCGCAGTGAGAGCGGCACCTATGCCACAGATTTCCGGGTTAACTACGCCACTTGGGTGTCCTCCGGCGTCGGGAGAAAAGTTGGAGACGACGGCGAACCCTAACGGGGAACCGCCTGGGCTGTCCAGGTCGCCTTTTGGTCTAACTGCCCGAGCTACGTCTATACCGGCGTTGGGAGATTCTGGACGTTCTCGCAGGCAGATGTAGCGGGCCTTCTGCACCCTGTGTTCGTTAAGTTGTCGTTTCACAGCTACAATCACTGCTTCGGCCATGTCGGTGTCATCAGAAAACGCCCTTGCTTCAGCGGTCTCAGTGGACGTGAGGGTGGTGATGTGGATGTCCCTGTAGTGTTCGGTCAGCAGTTCTCTCATTTTCGCCCAAGAAGCACCTGAAACGAAGGTTGCTGGAACGATGAGAGCCAACACGCCCCCCGGACGGAGCTTCAGGTGTGCCAGGTCCATGAAGTTGGTGACCATTCCTGCATTTCCATGTTTTGCTGTGGGGCCACGTGTCGCTTTGTATAGGGTTTTCAGGGCTGTGCTCATCAACCTTTGGGCTTCCTCGTCGTTGCCCATTCCAGCGAATACAGGAATAGGTGGCATCATTTCATCTTCCTCTGCGCCTTCCTTGCGTTCGTGGTTGGTGGGTCTACCAAAAGGAGGGTTCATGATTATCAGGTCCATTCCGGCTGTGGGCACATGGGCTCGGCTTCGTGCCGGAGCATCGTGGGCGAGAGTTGCGACCGCGCCGTCACCGTATAACGCTGCTCTTTGGCTACCACCCAGCAGATCCAGCGAACCGACCTTGGCTTCCTCGCCCATTCCGAGGTTGATCATCCCGAACGGCATAACCCAAGTCTTGGTGTGGTGATAACCCACCCCAGGGTGTTCACCGGATAGCATCGCCGCGGTCAAATGAACAGACGCCGGCATGATGTCGCATCCGATGAGAACGTTTTCCATCATTTGCTGGTGAATGGCCATGGGGTCACCTCCGGCCTCCTCGTGTCGGGCGGCAATGCGTCGATAGGCGGCCGTAAGCAACGCTCCCGTGCCACAGGCAAGATCTGCTACTCGTAGTCGGGTAACTTGCTTTGGATCTGACCAGTCCAGTTCCAAGCGGTCAACGGCCATCTCTGCCAGGAATGCGGCCGATCCCAAGCGGGTGTAGTGGGTCTTTAGGAAGGCGCGATCTGCTACCAGCCGACCATAGAGCTCGCCGATGATGCCTTGAGTGTCCCGGTAAGCAGTGGTCTCCGCTGCTCGGCTAAAGAGATCTCCCAGAACCTTGTCAGCCATGGCGTTATCTGTGATTGACGTAAGCAAATCGCGGGCAATGCCAAAGATCGGCCAGTAGTTGATTTCTAACACAGCGTCCCACGCCGCTTCAACGTCGGCTTTTGGCAGTCCTTCGCTTCGCAATGCCTCTGGGGTGGGTACTCCCTTGTGGCGGCTGGCTATGTGGTGCTGGAAAACCACTGCGTTAAACAGGACCGCGATGGCCATTTTGTTGGTCTGTTCCCCTGGCTCCTGATAGAGGATCTGGCCAATCTTCTCTGACACTCCGGGATCACTGCTTAGATGCCCGACTGCAGAAGAGATGGTGCGTTCTACTTCCTTTTCCATCCCCGCTAGGTCTACATCCAGAGAGAGCCGTACTCTGGCCAGCACGGAGGTGGAGGTGAGTCTGTCCTCCTCCTCCGGGTCGAACCGCAGTTCCATCAGTCGACCAAGCATTTTGGAATCAATCGAGTTCCGGTGACTTGGATACTCCACCAACTGAAACCCGTTGCCGGTTCTCCGCTGTTCGGGCCAGAGCCACGACATCTGGCCGTCATCAGCCTCGAAGACGATCAGCATCTCCAGGCTGTGCTGTTTGCGAAGAGTTGTAACCGTCCTCCGAATCTCGGTACGGGGTGGAATGGACTTGTGGTGAACGAGCCACAGGTCCACTACCCGTTTACTGGCCAGCGGAAAGGCAGTCAAATCGGTACCGGGGATCGGTAATCCATCGGAGCCGTAGAAGTCGGGCTGGGAACGCGGATTGTCCCAGTGGAGTCGTGTTAGAAAAAGAGTTGAAAGGTCTCCTGCGGCGATCAGGTCCTGGATTTCCTCCCGGGTAACCGCCATGTCACCCTCTCCTGAAGAGCCCATTCCCTCCCATAGCACCCCTTTTTCTGGGAAGTAAAGTTATATTGCAATAGTTATCCTTGTGATACCTATGCTTATTGAACTCTAGGGGGGGGGGGGGTTAGCGAACACTATTGGGAAGGCCAGGATGTTGATGCAGGGATGATTGTTTCACTTTAGGAAACTATAAACCCGACCACGCCAGGAAGGCCTCTGGAAGTATGGAAATCACCCTGTCCCCCGCTGGCATTGCAATGGCCGTCGAGTCCACCTTGCCGGTACCCTTTACGGACTGGAGGCGAGCAGTGGACAGCGTGCAGATTGATGTGAGACCCGACCAGAACGGTAGGTAAGAGTGGCTAAGGGGTCGGCCTGCCACCACCGTATGGGTCAAGGTGGGTAATCTCGCAGAGATGAATTATTTCACAGGCAAAGAATTTGTGGTGACCGGGGTGGGCCGGGGGATCGGTCAGGCGACGGCTGAGCGGCTGGTGGCCGAGGGAGGCAGGGTTTGGTGTTTCGATTTGGCCGCCGAGCGTCTGGGGCAGGCGGTGGCCGAGATGGATGGCCCGGGATCGGCGGTGGGGGTGGTGGTGGATATCTCCGATGACCGGTCGGTTGAGAACGGCTACCGGCAGGTGGCGGACACCAGCGGAGGAGTGCTCCACGGGCTGGCGCACTGCGCGGCCATAGGCCGGGCGAGGGCTTTTGAGGAAATGACCTGGGCCGATTGGGAGGTGGAACTCAAGGTCAATCTATATGGCACCTACCTGATGACCAGGGAGGCGGCGCCCCTGATGCGGGCCGCCAGAGGCCGTCCCGGCGCAGTTGAACCAATAGCGCCGCCAAGTCCTCGTCACCCATGCCAGAGTCAAGGGCCTTGGCGAGTTCTTTAAATGGTTGGTGGTGGTTCTTCTGTAGTGTCGAGTGTCTCGAGGCAGATAGGAGAGCGGCATGAGCCGGGAAGCCGAGCGGCAGGTGTGAAAACAACATCAACATTAGGAGCAGCGATTATCCTGCTGATACTGTTCTGGATCATCATAATCAGAGCTGCCACGGAATGCTCACAGTTCTCGGAGCCACCTCCCGGAGGCCGCCCTGAGTACTGCAGAACAGTCTTCGGGCTCTAGCGTCCGATGAGCGAGGAACAGGGCCTGGGCTGTAATGCGCGCCGGTGTCGGGATAGCCGTCTCCAGCATTTGCCGATCACTCCACCTTGTTTTGCCATCAAATGTTCGGGTGGCGGTGATTTCAACAGGCCCTGGATGGCTTGCGCAACCATCTCAAAGTGTCCCGCCAAGCGTCCAATGGGAGGTGTGGCAGGTGTGCATTCCGATAGCTGCAAGGCCTCCTGTGGGGAGATCCTTTGTGGCCGGCCGCGGCGGGGCACCAAGGCAAAATCGTCGAATCCAGGGGCGGTTTGGGAGTGAACCACCACTGCGGTCTCGTCGCCGGTTTTCGTGGAATAGACCACATTTGGCATGGATTCCACTTGAGCTGCCAGCTCGGGATGGTTTACCTGGGCCTTGCGCCAAATCTCGTAGGCCATCGACACAGGATCAACCTATTCTTTCGAAACCGAGGGGGTCAGGAGGCCCCGGCGGGTTTCCCGTTTGGCTTCCCTGCAAAAGAGACAGCGGCGGGATGAGCCCTCAAGGGACGGAGGGACCTTCATAGTTACGACGAATGAACCGGGCCATCAAGGGTAAGGCCAAGGCATACCTTCCGAAGCGGTTCTTGTAGATCAGTCCACGATCTGCAAGGGTCGACAGCATCTGACCGGCGTGGCTTGCCGAAAGACCCTTCTCCAGAAGGGTCTTGGCCTTCTCCAATAATTCCGAGATAGTGAATTCCCCGTCAACGTTTTCGAGGTGGGCGATTACCCAGAGAAGCTGCTGCTGCCGGTCAGTGGCCCTCGCCCACTGTCCAAAGAAGAATGGGTGTCGAGCTTCCGTTGGACACCTGCAGGTTCACTTGTCTGAGACGGTCGACCTGCCACCACCGCATGGGTCAAGGTGGGTAATCTCGCAGAGATGAATTATTTCACAGGCAAAGAATTTGTGGTGACCGGGGCGGGCCGGGGGATCGGTCAGGCGACGGCTGAGCGGCTGGTGGCCGAGGGAGGCAGGGTTTGGTGTTTCGATTTGGCCGCCGAGCGTCTGGGGCAGGCGGTGGCCGAGATGGATGGCCCGGGATCGGCGGTGGGGGTGGTGGTGGATATCTCCGATGACCGGTCGGTTGAGAACGGCTACCGGCAGGTGGCGGATACCAGCGGAGGAGTGCTCCACGGGCTGGCGCACTGCGCGGCGATTGGCCGGGCGAGGGCTTTTGAGGAAATGACCTGGGCCGATTGGGAGGTGGAACTCAAGGTCAATCTATATGGCACCTACCTGATGACCAGGGAGGCGGCGCCCCTGATGCGGGCCGCAGGAGGAGGCAGGATCGTCAATATCGCCTCCAACGCGGCCAAAGTGCCGGGCCCGTATTCGGCGCCCTACAACGCCTCCAAGGCGGCGGTGATCAGCCTCACCCGGTCTTCCGCCAAGGCATTGGCGCCGCAGATCGCCGTCAACTCGATCTGTCCCGGCCATGTGGATACCCCCATGCGCAGCGATTTCGGCGATGAGGCCTCCCGGTTGGTGGGGGGTGTGGACCTTGACGCGGCGGCGGCCACCGCCCAGTTGGGTCGACCCGCCCTGCCCGAGGAGATCGCCTCGGCGGTGCTGTTTCTGCTCAGCCCCGAAGCCGTGTTCATCAACGGAGAGGATCTGAACGTCAACGGCGGGATAGTGATGTACTAACCCCCCGGCGGAGCCGGATGGGGCTTGTGAGGTAAGGTTTTGGGTGGTAAGTAACCCAACAGGAAGACCATGACCGTCATCGAATCCACCAAGCTCTTGGAGCTCTACGAGTCGATGGTGACCATGAAGCTGTGGGACCAGACGGCTCTTCGGCTGTTGCAGGAGGGAAAGGTTCTGGCCGGATACCACTCGGGAAGAGGTCAGGAGGCGATACCGGCCGGGGGGGTGGCGCCGCTTCGCCGCGACGACTACCTCATGTACGCCCACCGGGGTTTCGGATACACCATCGCCAAGGGAATGTCCATGGCCGCCATGTTCGGTGACCTGATGGCCAACACCGCCGGGGCCACCGGCGGACTGGGAGCGGGCATACCCCATTTTGCCGATCCTGACTTGGGCATCCTTGGCCAGGGTGGCACGTTGGGGAGCTGCTTCGGTATCGCCACCGGAGCGGCGTTCAGCGCCAAGTATCGGGGAACCGATCAGGTGGTGGTGTGCTTCTTCGGCGACGGAACCGCCAATCGGGGGGCATTCCACGAGTCGGTGAACGCCGCCGCGGCTTGGAGACTGCCGGTGGTTTGGATCTGTGAGAACAACGGCTATGCGGTGTCGGTGCCCGCTTCCGACGCCACCGCGGGCCGGATAGTCGACCGGGCGGCCGGCTATGGGATGCCGGGGGTGCGTATCAACGGGATGGATGTGCTGGAGGTCTATCAGGCCACCTGCGAGGCAGTGGACCGGGCCCGGGCCGGAGAAGGCCCCACTCTGATCGAGGCGATGTGCCACCGTTTCCGAGGCCATTACGAGGGTGACCCCCAGATTTACCGCACTCCTGAAGAGGTTGAGCGGTTGAAGGCTCTCGATCCGATCGTCAACGCCGCCCACCGGCTGGTGGCGGGCGGTGGGGCCACCGAAGAAGATCTTCACCAATTGGAGACCCGCGTGCAACGCAGGATCGACGAAGCGGTGGAAGAGGCGGCTTCCGCTCCCATGCCCGGTCCCGAGCGTCTTTATGAGGGGCTGTACGTATGAGCCAGACCACCACCACCCGAATTCTGACCTTTTCCCAGGCCATCCGGCAGGCATTGCACGAAGAGATGGACCGGGACGACCGAGTGTTTGTGTGGGGAGAGGACGTGGCGGTTTACGGGGGGATATATGGCGCCACCGCCGGGCTCTTGGAACGATTCGGCCCGGGCAGAGTGATCGACACCCCCATCTCGGAGACGATGATCGTGGGAGCGGCGGTGGGCGCCGCTGTCACCGGATTGCGACCGGTGGCGGAACTTCAGTCGAGTGGGTACTTTGGGATCGCCATGGATGAGCTCTATCACAAGGTGGCCCGATGGCGGTATATGCACGGGGGTGTTTTCACCGTGCCGTTGGTCATCCGGCTGCCCGAGGGCGCCAAGGGGGCCGGCCCCGAGCACGATGTCAGCCCCGAAGCCTTGTTCCTGAGCGCCTCGGGAGCGTATGTGGTGATCCCTTCCGACCCCGCCGATGCCCTGGGGCTTCTGAAGTCCGCGATCCGTGACGACAACCCGGTGCTCTTCTTCGAGCACGCCGGACTGTACGCCCACCGGGGAGAGGTTCCCGACGGTGATCATCTGGTGCCGCTTGGAAAGGCGGCGGTCAAACGGGAGGGCGGCGACGTGACGGTGATCGCCTGGTCGAGGATGGTGGGCGAGTCGCTTCGGGCTGCCGAACAGTTGGCGGGGGAGGGAATCGATGTGGAGGTGGTGGACCCTCGGGGTCTGCGTCCGCTCGACACCGACACCATTTTGGAATCGGTGGCCAAGACGGGGCGGGTGGTGATCGCTCACGAGGCGCCCAAGACCGGGGGGGCGGGCGGTGAGGTGGCAGCCATCATTGCCGAGGAGGCTCTCGAATACCTGGAGTCGCCCATTGTTCGGGTGGCGTCCGCTGATGTGCCGATTCCCCAGAGCCGTTACCTCCAGCAGTTTTTGATCCCGACCGCCGCCTCGGTGGTGGAGGCGGTAAGGAGGCTTGACTGACCCATGCAGATTCTGAGACTGCCCGCCCTGGGCGAGACCATGGAGATGGGAGTGATCGTGGCCTGGCACAAATCGGAAGGGGACCAGGTGGCGGTGGGCGAGGGCCTGTATGAGGTGGAGAACGAAAAGAGCTCCATCGTGGTGGAGGCAATGGGTCCCGGCGTGCTGGTTAAGATCGTGGCGCCCCCCACCACCGAAGTCAGAGTGGGAGAAGCAGTGGCCGTGATGGCCGAGGTGGGAGAGGCGCCTGCGCCATCAGCGGTAGCTGAATTTCTGTCCCAAGGATCGGCCCCGGTGGGCCCCCCGGCGGCGCCTGGCCCACTGAGTGGGGCAGCACCCCCCAAGCCGAAACCGGCGGAGAAGACCGCCAAGCCGCGCATCCGCGCCATGCCCAAGGCCCGGGCGCTGGCCAAGAGCCTGGGAGTGGACCTGGCGTCGGTGCCGGGAACCGGCCGGGCAGGGATCATCACCCCCGACGATGTGGAGGCCGCCGCGGCCGATACGCCTTCGGGCCCAAGGGTGAGGGAGCGCCGACCGCTTCGAGGCTACCCGCGGGCGATGGCGACCGCCATGGCTCGCAACTGGGCTGAAATCCCCCATTTCTCACAGACTTTGCTGGTATCGGCCGCTCCGATGATGGCCCGCCGCCACGCCTACCGGGCGGAGGGGTTGGAAATCTCTCTGAACGATCTGATGGTGGCCGCGGTAGCCGGGGCTTGTCTGCAGGTCCCCGAAGTCAACGCCGCCCTCTCGGGAAAGCAGGTGGTGCTGTATGACGAGGTGAACGTGGCGGTGGGGGTGGACACCGAGCATGGACTGGCTGCTCCGGTGGTGCGGGGCGCCGACCGGTTGGCCCTGACGGAACTGTCGGCTGAAATCCGCCGCCTGGCCGGGGCGGCACGCCGCCGCAAACTGACCTTCGAGGACATCGGCGGGGCCACTGTCACCACTTCCAATCTGGGCCCGCGGGGAGTGGATTTCGGGACCCCGATCATCAGTCGCCGGACTTGCGCCACCATCTACTTCGGCACGGTGGCGGATCGCCCGGTGGCGGTGGATGGCCAGGTGGTGGTTCGGCCCACCTGTCATGTGTCCGGTGCTTTTGATCACCGGGTGGTGGACGGCGCCACCGGCGCCCGGTTTCTCCGCGCTTTGGGGGCCATCCTGGAATCCGATGACCGGTAGGGAGATAGTGGCCTTCGTTCTGCCTTCGGGCCCCTGGCCGACATCACTATCTCGCGAAATTCAACCTCCGATTCTCCACCCGACGGGACCCTCCCCCGCCAGCCACCACCAGGAGTCGGGACGCGGCCTACTGGTGTTGCCAGAGCGGCGTTTCCAAGACTTATGACCTCCAGCAGGCGAGTCCTGCGCAGTCCGAGCGACGTCGGGTCGGACGGGGAGGTGTTTGACATCACCAATATGTCCCGGCGCTGTGACAAGAGTCAACCGAAAACCCTTGTCTTTTTCCAACCCGACCGGGGTTTTTTCGCGGACTCTATTGCTCCGAGCCCACCCACCCCATGACGTCCGGCGGCTCAGCCTTCCAAGCTCCTGACCTGGCCGAAAACCTGCTGCGTCGCGCGGTGTTGGGGGACATGCTGCGTCGTCATGCAGCCCGGCAGGGCGACAAGCCGGCAGTGATCGTTCGCCCGGTGGATGGCGACCGCCGGGTGGTCACCTATCGGGAGTTGGACCGGTATTCCAATCGGGTGGCCCGGGGGCTGGCCAGTCTGGGTGTGGGCCGGGGCGATCGGGTGGCGGTGATGAGCCGCAACACCTGGGAATACGTTGGCGTCTACTACGGGATACTCAAACAGGGCGCGGTGATCACCCCCCTCAACCCCTCCTACACCCCGGCCGAGGTGGCTCGCCAGATTGACCACGTCGAGCCGGCGGCGGTGGTGGTCGGCGCCGGATTGGCTGAAGCGGCCCGGCAGGGAGTGGGCCGCGCCCTAACCGGGTCGCCCCTGTTGATGATCGGCGATCAGCCCCAAGAGAGCGAACGAAGCCTGACGGAAATCCTGGAGGGGGTCTCCGACCGGATGCCTCCGGCCCTGGTGGAGGAGACCGATCTGGCCATGGTGATGTACACCAGCGGCACCGAGAGCCTTCCCAAGGGGATAATGGTGACCCATCGGGCGATGATGATCTCCACCACCCCATCGTGGTCGTATGAAGGGTACGTGGAGGCCGACGATGTATTCCTGCTGCTGGCGCCGGTCTACACCATGGCGGGGACCGGGACAGTGACCAATCTGATCTCGATGGGCGCGACTCTGGTGATGGTCCCCTCCACCCGACCAGGACATGTCCTCGGGGCGATTGAGGCCGAGCGGGTGACCAACACCTCGCAGACTCCCACCTTCTACCTCCGCATGGCCGGACACCCCGATTTTGCCACCAGAGATCTTTCCTCACTTCGGCAGGCCCACGTATATGGAGGTCCCATCCCCTTCGGAGTGGTGTCGGAACTGGCAAGACGCGCTCCGGAGGTGGTGTGGGCCACCTACTGGGGACAGTCGGAAATGAGCCAGCTGGGGGTGATCGGATTCTTCCGGACTCCGTCGGAGGTTCCTGAGCGCGACTCCCGCTGGATCGGTCGACCGGCGCCCCATGTCGATGTTCGGGTGGTGGATGAGAACGGCAACGACGCCGAGGTGGGGGAGCTGTGGTGTAGATCTCCGGGGGTGATGATGGGGTATTTCCGGAACCCGGAGTCCACGGCCGCGGTGCTGGCCGACGGTTGGTTGCGCACCGGTGACCAAGTGCGGGCCGATGGTAAGGGGAATCTGTTTTTTCATGACCGCATCAAGGACATGATCAAGACCGGAGGGATGAACGTTTCCTCAGCCGAGGTGGAAGGGATTCTCAGAAGCCACCCGGCGGTGGGCGAGGCCGCGGTGGTGGGCGTTTTCCATCCGGAATGGATCGAGGCGGTGACCGCGGCGGTGGTGCTCGATCCGGGTTGTTCGGCGACTGAACAGGAACTGATTGACCATTGCCGGGAGAGGCTGGCCGGCTACAAGACGCCCAAGCGAGTAGAGTTTCTAACTGGTTTGCCGATCGATCCGCAGGGAAAGGTCCGCAAGCGCCGACTGCGAGAGATGCTGGGAGATCGAAGGCAACCCCGTCTCCGAGGAGATTGATGATGACCCAAGGAACTCAACCTCTGTTGGAGGCCTCGGGTCTGCACAAGCACTTCCCTCTCACCGGGGCGCTGGGATTCGGGGGGAAGGGAGTGGTAAAAGCGGTCAACGGTGTAGATCTTCGATTGTGGCCGGGGGAGACGTTGGGTCTGGTGGGAGAATCGGGGTGCGGGAAGACCACCCTGGCCCGCCTGCTCTTGCTGCTGGAAACCCCCACCGCCGGCCGGATTGTCTTTCAGGGCGGAGAGGTGAGTATCGACCTCAAAGACCTGTCCGAATACCGTCGCAAGGTGCAAGTGGTCTTCCAGGACCCCTTTTCTTCGCTTTCTCCCCGTATGAGAGTCCGGGAAATCATCTCCGAGCCGATCCGGGCTGCGGGAGGTATGAGCCAACCGGAGACCGCCGATCGGGTGGGCGAGGTGATGAGCCAGGTAGGGCTCGACTACCGAGCTCACGCCAACCTTTATCCCCACGAGTTCAGTGGTGGACAGCGCCAGCGAATCGCCATAGCCCGAGCGCTGGCTCCCAGTCCCAAGGTGGTGATCCTGGACGAGCCGGTCTCCGCTTTGGACGTCTCGATCCGCGCCCAGGTGATGAACCTGCTGGCCGACCTGCAGGAGACATTCGAACTGGCTTATCTGCTCATCTCCCACGACCTGAGCGGGGTGGCCCACCTGTCGGACCGGGTGATGGTGATGTATCTGGGCAAGGTCATCGAATTGGCCGGCTCCGAGTCGCTTTTCACCGCCCCTGCCCATCCCTACACCGAGGCGCTTTTGTCGGCGGTGCCTCCGGCTCATCCCGATATTGAGAGTCAGGAGATAATTCTGGAGGGGGAGGTTCCCAGCCCCATTGATCCGCCGGGGGGCTGCACCTTCCATCCCCGATGCCCCTATGTGATGGAGCGGTGTTCCCAGGACAGCCCCGAGTCGGCGGGGCTGGCGCCGGGTCACAACGTGTCCTGCCACCTCTATCCGGGGGAAGGCACCCGCTCCTGGCAGCGGGTGGCCGTGGGGAACTGACCGCCCGATGGAGTTCGGAATAAGCATCCCCAATTTCCGGGGCGCCGCCGGGGTGGAGACTTTTCGCCGAGTGGCGCAGGCTGCCGAGGAGGGGGGACTTGATGATGTGTGGATCGGGGATCACATCGTCCTGGCCCGCAACATCACCTCCCCCCATCCCTACAGCCCTTCCACGGAGATGACCGGTCCCCGTCCGTGGAGCGAGGTGGGGATCAGGGACATGAAGGCTTCGGATCCGGTGTACGAGCCGCTGACGCTGCTCGGTTTTCTTTCCGCACTCACCAGTCGGATCCGGCTGGCGCTGGGCACCCTGGTGGTTCCCCTGCGCCATCCGGTGGTTGCTGCCAAGATGCTTTCCACTCTGGATGTTCTGTGTGGGGGAAGGCTCATCCTGGGAGTGGGAGTGGGCTGGATCCCCGAGGAATATGCGGCAGTGGGCGCCTCATGGAAAGATCGGGGGGCGGTCACAGACGAGTACCTGGACGTGATGACCTCCCTTTGGCGGGAGGACCACCCCGGTTTTGAGGGGCGTTTTTACCAGCTTCCTCCCGATATCTGCTTCTATCCCAAGCCGGTACGGGGAACCATCCCCATCTGGGTGGGGGGCAACAGTTTGCCGGCCCGACGGCGGGCCGCCCGGGTGGGAGATGGGTGGCATGGGGCGTTCGTCCTTCCCGAAGGCATTCCCCGCATCCGGGAGGACATCATCGAAAGGCTGGGAAGGCGGGGCCGGGATCCGCAGGGCTTTGCCTACTCCAACCGCGTCAATCTGGTGGTCACCGACCGCTCCGATCCCGACCACCCCTGCCGGGGTTCGGTGGAGCGGATCGTCGATTCAATGGAGAGGTACGCCGAGGCCGGGGTCACCCATCTGCAGATCGCCACCCCCCCGGGGCCGGAGACCGAGGACATCCTGGAGCAATTGGAGCTGTTCGTCACAGAGATTCGTCCCCGGCTCTCCTGGGAGACCGACAACGGAACATGAACTACCGGGAGATCTTCGCCCAACTCTCCAATCGGGGTCGTTTCGGTCCCGACGACCAGCGCGGGACCCTCAATTACATCACCTCGTCCAAGGTCAAGGAGGCGCTGGAAATGGTGCGTTCCGGCCGGGTCGTATCGATTGGGCGGGATCTTGACACCGTCTCGGGTCCTTCTAATCCCCGGCCGGTGGTTCATCACCTCCTCCACGCCGGACATGACCCCGAGTCCGCCATGGATTATGTGGGGATTGCCCCACACGGGTTCTCGGTCACCCATCTGGACGCGGTGGGACATGTCTACTTCGAAGGGGAGATGTACAACGGGCGTCAGCCCTCGGAGGAAGTGGATCGCTTCGGAATGAATTTCGGGTCGATAGAAGCCATGGCGGAGGGAGTGGTGACCAGAGGCGTGCTGCTCGATGTGGCCGGGGCCCGGGGGGTGGACTATCTGCAACCCTCGGCCGCCATCGGTCCGGCGGATCTGGAAGCCGCCGAAGAGTATTGGGGGGTGGGAGTCGGGCGGGGCGACGCGGTGCTGGTCCGTTCGGGGAGAATGGTCCACGAAGCGCAGACCGACCCTCCCGAACCCGGACATCGCGCGGGCCTCGACATAGAGGCGATCCGGTGGCTCCACCGGCGGGAGGTGGCGGTTTACGGGGGGGACTGCATCGAGCAGCTGCCCTCCCCCTATCCCGGCCTTCCCCTTCCCCTCCACTCCCTGGGGCTGGCCGGGATGGGACTGGCCCTCTTGGACTGGCCGGACACCGAGGCGCTCCGTTCGGTGTGCCTGGCCGAGGGCCGAGCCGAGTTCGTGCTTATGATCGCCCCCCTCCGCATTCGGGGCGGCACCGGGTCGGCAGTCAATCCCCTTTGCATCTTCTGATGACGCCATGACCTTTCATCCCACCGGTTTGGTGTGCTCTTCTAGTCTTGAGACAGCCGCTTGGGGCCGCACTGATGACCGGAGAAAGGCGACTCGCTAATGAGGCGATTCATCTTGAGAAGACTTCTGCAGGCGATGGTGTCTATTTTCGTGCTGGTCACGGTGGTGTTCTTCTTGGTGCGTCTCACCGGGGACCCGGTGGAGAGAATGGTTCCCATCCAGGTCACCGAGGAGATGGCCAACCAACTGAGGGCCGCCTACGGGTTGGATAGACCACTCTTGGTTCAATACGGGCTGTTCCTCCAGGGCTTGCCACAGGGCGATTTCGGCCAGTCGCTCTACTTTCGGGGCCGCACCGTTCAAGAACTCTTGTGGCTTCGCATCCCCGCCAGTCTTCAATTGGCGACGGTCTCCATGCTGGTGGCGTTGTTGATCGCCCTGCCCATGGGGGTGTATGCCGCCAAATATCGGGGGAGGGGAACCGACTACCTGGCCCGCATCTTCTCGATCCTCGGAGGAGCGGCGCCTTCCTTCTTGGTGGGGCTGGCCTTTCTGAGGCTCTTCGCGGTGCAATGGCAATTGTTCCCCACCGGAGGGCGAGACGAACCCCTTTCGATAGTGCTGCCCACCGTGACCCTGGGTTGGTTTGTCTCCGCCGGGATCATGCGACTGACCCGCTCATCGATGCTGGAGTCCTTCCACAGGGAGTACGTGAAGCTGGCCCGGATAAAGGGCGTCCGAGAGTCGGTGGTGATCTGGAAACACGCATTCAAGAACGCCGCGCTGCCCGTAATCACCTACTCAACGGTGATTTTTGCGGCGGTGCTGGGGGGAGCGATCGTTACCGAATACGTGTTCGCCTGGCCCGGTTTGGGGAGTCTTCTGATCCGGGCGGTGATTCAGCGTGACTTCCCGGTGATCCAGGGAGCGGTGATCCTGATCGGGGTGGCCTATGTTGTCGCCAATTTCATGGCCGACCTGGCCTATGCCTGGGTCAACCCCAAAGTGAGGTACGAACAGTGACGGCTGCGGAATCTTCGGCAATGCCCGAGCATGGCGAATCCAAGGCGACCACCCGGGGCGCCTCCGCCAAAAGCCGTTTCCCCTATATCTCCCTGACCGTCCTGGTGTTGGTGGTTTTGGTGGCGATCTTTGCCCCGTTGATCGCTCCCCACGATCCGGAGGTGGGCCGGCTTCCCAACAAACTGATTCCCCCCATGTGGCAGGAAGGGGGGTCGTCCGAGTTTCCGCTGGGCACCGACACTTTGGGACGTGACATCTTTACCCGGATTCTGTATGGAACCCGGATATCTCTGATGGTGGCGGTGCTGGCCACCGGGCTGGCCGGTGCGCTGGGAACCGTCGTGGGCCTGATGGCCGGCTACTACCGGGGCTGGACTGAGACCATTCTGATGAGATTGACCGACATCACCCTGGCGTTTCCCCTCATGCTGATGGCCATCGTGTTGGTGTCGGTGCTGGGCGCCAGTCTCACCAATGTGATGCTGGTGATCGTGGTTCTGCTCTGGCCCTATTACGCCCGCCAGATCAGGGGGGAGGCATTGGCGGTCAGCGAAGAGGACTTTGTCGACTTGGCCAGGGTGGCCGGCGTCTCCAACGGTCGGATTCTGTGGAGGCACATCCTTCCCAACGTAATGCCCAGCATCGGGGTGCTGGCCACGCTGCAGGTGGCCTTGATCATTCTCTTGGAGGCCTCGTTGAGCTTCCTGGGAGTGGGGATTCCGCCCCCCACCCCCGCCTGGGGTCTGATGGTGGCTGACGGACGTGACCTTTTGGGGCGGGCCTGGTGGGTTTCGATCATCCCCGGGATCGCCATCTTCGCGGTGGTGCTGGCGGCCAACCTGTTCGGCGACTGGATGCGGGACCGTTTCGATCCCAAACTCCGCCAGATTTAGCCATGTTGCTTCAAGTCAAAGATCTGCGCGTGCAGTTCCATACCCGCCGGGGAGTGGTGAAGGCCGTGGACGGGGTGAGCTTCTCGTTGGATCGGGGAGAGACCTTGGGATTGGTGGGGGAATCGGGTTCGGGCAAGAGCGTGAGCTGCCTGGCGTTGATGCGACTGGTGGAAGCGCCTGCCGGGCGGATCGTCGGGGGCAGTGTGCTGTTGGATGGCCAGGAACTGCTCGATCTGTCGGAGAAACAGATGCGGCAGGTGAGAGGGGGGCAGATCTCCCTGATCCTCCAGGACCCGCTCAGTTCCTTGAATCCCGCCTACACCATCGGAAACCAGGTGTCCGAGGCCATCCGGATTCACCAGGGTCTGCGAGGCGCCGATCTGGCTCAAAGCGTGGTGGAGATCCTCGCCGCAGTGGGCATTCCTCAGGCCGAGCAGCGACTCAAACAGTATCCCCACCAGATGTCGGGAGGGATGCGCCAGCGGGTGGCGGGCGCCATCGCGTTGTCCTGCCGCCCCGCTCTCTTGATCGCTGATGAGCCCACCACCTCTTTGGACGCCACCGTTCAGGCCCAGTACCTGCGGCTGCTCTCGGAGTTGCAGGAAAAGTTCCGGTTCGGCCTGATATTTGTCACCCACGATTTGGGGATTGTGGCTCGTTTGTGCGATCGGGTGGCGGTGATGTACGCCGGTCGGATCGTGGAGACCGGAACCACCCGGCAGATTTTCAACCATCCCGCCCATCCCTACGCCAAAGCGCTTTTGGCCACGCTCCCCAGCCTGGATTCCCGGAAGAAACGCCTGCTTACCGTGGCCGGCCAGCCGCCCATACCCATCGACCTCCCGCCGGGGTGCTCCTTTGCTCCCCGTTGCCCCGAGGTGATGGAGATCTGCCGTGGGGAGTTCCCCCCGCAGGCTTCCACCGGTGATCGACACCGGGTGTTGTGCTGGTTGCATTCCTCCCCCAACTCCCCGCCTTCCGGGGCCGCTCACACCTGAGGTCGTTCTGCAGACGTTTCCCGCCACGCTGTCGATGGGCCCGGCCGAGGAGGAGCTCCGCCGCGAACTTCGGTCTTGGATCACGGCCAACGACCCGGGTCCGCCCCCCGCCGATTACCAAGCTCGCATCGAGGCTCTGACTGATTGGCAGGCGGCTTTGTGCGAGGCCGGATTCATGGGACTTTCCTGGCCGGTCCGGTATGGGGGGAGGGGAATGTCCCTGGCCGCCGAAGCGGTGCTGGCCGAGGAACTGGCCCGCAGCGGCGCGGCGGAGATCATCAACCGGTTGGCCCTGTACACCTGGGGGCCCACTCTGATGGACATGGGCGAACCCGAGCAGATGAGGCGGTTCCTGCCGGGGATGCTGGACGCCTCCGAGCTGTGGTGCCAAGGGTTCTCCGAACCCGACGCCGGCTCCGACTTGGCAGGGGTGCGCACCAAGGCGGTGTTGGACGGAGACGAGTTGGTGATAACCGGCCAGAAGGTGTGGACGTCGCGCTCCGAGTTGTCCACCTGGAATGCCCTCCTGGTGCGAACCGGGGGCGAGCCCGGGCAGCATCAGGGCCTCACCTTGGTGGTCGCGGCGATGAGAAGCGCAGGGGTCACCATCCGCCCCCTTCCCCAAATGTTGGGAGAGCCCCATTTCAGCGAAGTCTTTTTCGACGAAGTACGGGTGCCGCTCGCCAACGTGTTGGGCGGGCTCAATCAGGGATGGCGAGTGTCGATGAAGGCCATGGGATATGAGCGGGGGATCTTCGTGCTGGAGCGTTCCATCCGGCTGCGCCGAAGACTTTCGGAACTGGCCGCCCGGGCGAGGGATGAGGGGAGGATGGACCGGGCGACCCTGGCGGGCATCGGGCGGGTCCACGCTTCCCTGGAGATGCTCACCGCCCAGGCCTATCGGACCCTGGCCTCCCAGCAGGCGGGGACCTTGCCGCCGGGCGCCACATCGGTGGACAAGCTCTATCTGGCCGAGGTATATCAGGACCTCTTCGCCACCGCGGTGGAGATCCTGGGGCCCGAGGTTGCCCTGGTTGATGATGGCTGGACCCACGATCTGTTGGAGTCGCGTTCGGTGAGCATCTACTCGGGGACCTCGGAGATTCAAAAGAACGTAATTGCGGGACGGCTGTTGGGTTTGAGATGAGCGAACTGGCCACCGCATTCGATCAGGCCCTGGAAGAACTGCTTCCCCTTTCCGCCGGCCTCGCCCGAGCCGAGAACGACCAGCCGCTGCCCACCGGGGTCCGATCCGAAATAGTCGGGATGGGATGGAATGCCCTGAGGACACCGGAGGAGACCGGAGGCCTGAATCTGACCGTCGGGGAGATGATGGATCTGTGTGCGGTGGCCGGACGCCACTTGTTGCCGGTGGCGCTCTTGGACGAGGCGCTTCTCTTGGCGCCCGGCTTGGCGGCTGCCGAGCGGCCGGTTTTGGAAGGGGTCGTGGGGGGGACGTTGGCGGGTGGGGCCGGATACGTGGCCGAGGGGTTCGGCTCGCTTGATTCTTCGGGTGTGCTGTCGGTCTCCGGGGTGGGGGTGAGATTGTCCGAAGGAGCCGAGTGGGTGGCCCTGGCCCATCCCGATTGGACGGCAGTGGTTTCTCTGGCCGATCCGTCCGTCCGGCTGCAGAAAACCCCGGCCCTGGATAAGGGACACGGGGTCCACACTCTCGCGGTTGAAGGGATTCAACCCGAGTTGATTCTGGACGGATGGCTGCACGGCGGGGAAGTGGCCGCCAGATGGCTGGCCGGCCTTTTGGCCGATCTGGTGGGCGGAGCGGCCTGGGTGCTGTCGCGGTCCGTCGCCCACGCCCGACAACGGGAACAGTTCGGTCGGCCCCTGGTCCGCTTCCAAGCCGTCACGCATCGTCTGGCGGACATGAGAGCCCGGCTCGAACTGATGCGGTCCGCCATGGCGAGGCTCGCTCACCTGATGGATGGAGGATCCTGGGACCCGGCCTTCCTGGCGGCTCTGCTCTGGTCGGTCCCGGCCTACGCCCGAGAGGTGTGCGAATCGGCCATCCAGGTCCACGGGGGAGTGGGCTTCACCTGGGAATACGGTCTCCACCTCCACTACCGCCGCATCCTTGCCCTCCAGTCCATGCTGGGAGGCGCCCTGGACACGGCGGCTCAAGCAGGCCGCGGTTATCTGGAAACAACCCACGGTTGAGAAACCAGGCTGAATCCGGTGGTTGCTGGTCAAACTTCGCAGAGCTGTCCTCGGCATTGCCAGGAGCATGCCTATTTCAGTACACTGCCATTCAAGGCCGGGGGGAATAACGATGTTGCCCTACAGTGAAGACACGATCCGCCGGCAGCTGAGGCTCGGGGAGGACAGCCGCTGGGAGTTCAAGGAGGTTGCCTTCCGCGGCGGTCGGCCGGCAGGACGCCAACGCGATACCTGGGCGGACGAAATGGCCGCCTTTGCCAACGGACGGGGAGGGATTCTCCTCCTGGGCGTTAGCGATGCCGGTGTTGTGTCAGGTTTGTCCCGACCCCGTCTCGATGCAGTGGAACGACTGGTCGGGGAGATATGCAGAGATTCCATCAAGCCCGCCATTCGCCCACAGGTGTACCGCTTGGAATTGGACGAGCGGGCGTTCCTTTTGGTGGAGGTTCCCGAAGGATATGCCCAGCATGACAGTCCCGGAGGCAGCTTCATTCGGATGGGAAGTTCGAAGCAACCGATGGCGTCTGATGAGCGGATGCGCCTGGCGCAACGGAGAGGCCAAGCTCGGTTTGTCGGCTTCGATGAACAGTCGGTGGCGAGTACCGGGTTCGCCACGCTCGACCAGAGGCTATGGAAACCACTTCTGAGTTCAGAGAGTCTGGCCGATCCCCAGTTGGGGCTGGAGAAGCTGGGTTTTCTTGTCACGGATGAGCATGGCGCCACGCGGGCCACTGTTGCGGGCATCTTGGCCTGTACCGGTCATCCGGATCGGTATCTTCCGAGTGCTGTTATCAATGCAGTGCGTTACCAAGGGTCAGATCGCTCGTCCGGTCAGATCGACGCCCAAGAGATCAGCGGGCCGATCGACCATCAGATCAGAGAGGCGCTTGCCTTTGTAAAACGCAATATGAGAGTGGGTGCCCGCAAAGACCCCGCTCGCGAAGACTTGCCTGAATACAGCATGCGGGCCGTGTTTGAAGGTCTGGTGAACGCGGTTGTTCACCGTGACTACTCCATCCGCCGCAGCCGCATACGCCTCGCCCTGTTCTCCGACCGGCTGGAACTCTGTTCACCGGGGGCTCTTCCCAACAATCTGACCCTCGAGAGCATGGCGGAACGCCAATCAACCAGAAACGGTGTGCTCGCTTCGGTGTTGGCCAGAATGAATGCTGACGGAATCGAAGGCGCCGAGGGGCGGCGTTATTTCATGGAGCGGCGCGGTGACGGGGTTCCCATCATCTATCGCGAGACGAAGGCTCTCACCGGGAAAGACCCGAGCTACCGGCTCATCGACGACTCGGAACTGTGCCTCGCCATCCCGGCTGCCCAAACCGAGTTCGGCCCGGCCACTGTCACCATCACGGTTCGTCTTAACCAAAGACCCCTTGCCGGGGCCGACGTTTTGGCGTTGTTTCCCAACGGAACATGGAAAGGCGGATCCACCGACGCCCACGGAGAAACCCGCCTTGAGCTGTATGCGGCACATCTGCCAATGACAGTCTTTGCGGCGGCGGCGGGATGCGGCGCCCGAGTGGAGCGAGAATGGGTCCCGGCGGAGCGGCCGCTGGCCATTGATCTGTCGCCGCTGCCGGGTGGCGGATCGATGGTGTTCCCGGAGGCCACCGGTCACATTCCCGGCCTGACGGGTCGACTCAATCCCATCCTCGACACCAGTGGTCGCACCTACCTCTACGCGTCCAACATCGCCATCAACGGGGGAGAGGCTCAGCCGGTCACGTTCTTGCCAGGAAAAGAGGAACTTCAACTCATCGACGCCCATGGCAACGAATCATTGGTGCGCATCGCCGCGATCATGGGCCGTTCCTCTTTGCTGGAATACCGCTCGGCCGCGGGCTGAGATGTTATCGCGGGTCCGCCCGACCCGATACTTCACGTGAAGCGGTAGCGTTGACGTGGATTGGTAGGCTTACTGAGAAAAGGTAGCGTTAGCAAGGAAAGGTAGCGCAACTGGTGGTTGCCCAATTTGATTACCAGCCGCGTATCGCGGACGGGGACCTGCGTGAGTTGTTGGGTGTTTTGCCGGCGATCAGCATTGAGGGGCCTCGGGCGGTGGGCAAGACTCGAACGGCTCTTCGGCGGGCCAACACTGTTTACGAGCTGGATGATCCCCAGATGCTTGAGGCAGTGCGGGCCAATCCGCGGATGCTCACCCGAGGCGAGCTGCCGATACTGATCGACGAGTGGCAGCGTTTTCCCTCATCTTGGGATATCGTGCGCCGGGCGGTCGATGAAGACTTCACTCCCGGCCGTTTCATTCTCACCGGATCCACCCGGCCGCAGGATCGGCCGGCCCACTCCGGAGCGGGCCGGATCGTCACGCTCCGTATGTGGACCACCACCGTGGTGGAGAGACTCCTATCTCAGGGTCGCCAAGCAAAGCCCACCGTGAGCCTGCGTTCGTTGTTGACCGGGGACCATCCCGACATCAGTGGTCACACCGAGCTAAGAGTGGAGGACTATGCCGAGGAGATTGTGGCCGGCGGATTTCCAGGCTGGCGCTATGTGGAGGGTCGGCCCCGTCGACTGCTGCTTGACGGCTACCTTCATCACCTCGCCGAACACGACTTTCCTCTAGCGGGTCACCGGGTACGAAACCCGTCGGCCCTTCGTCGATGGCTTCGGGCATATTCTGCGGCGGTTTCCAGCGCTGCTTCCTATGAGGTCATCCGCGACGCGGCAACCTCGGGGGAAGGCGATAAGCCGGCCAAGACAACGACTCTGGCTTACCGGGACACGCTGGAGGCCATGTGGATACTGGAGCCTCTCCCGGCCTGGGTTCCGGCGGGAAGCCACCTCAGCCGACTCAAGAGAGGCCCCAAACACCACTTGGCGGACCCGGCCCTGGCCGCGCGATTGATGAATCTCGATCCAGACCGGTTGCTCAGCGGCCACCCGGGGGTGGCGGTCGGTGGTCGCTTGGGCTCGGGCGCCTTATTGGGACCTCTGTTTGAGTCGCTTGTTGCCCACGACCTGCGGGTATACGCCCAGAGCGCCGATGCCCGCGTTTCTCACATGCGCACCTGGAACGATCAGCGGGCAGTGGATGTCATTGTCGAACACGAAGGCAGGGTGCTCTCTGTCGAAATCAAACTGGGAGCCCAGGTGACCCGTAGGGACACTCGCCACCTTCGCTGGCTGCGCGACCGGCTTGGGCCAGGTGTGATCGACGCCGTGGTGGTAACCACTGGCCCGGAGGCATATCGAGATGAAGACGGCATCGCGGTCGTTCCCGCGGGCTTGCTGGGGCCCTGATCAATGGAAAATCCAATCAAGGGGCACTGGCTGATTTCCCCGCCACCCAGCGGGTGGATGTCAGTTCGCATTGCAAGCCCCGGTCGTCACTATGTCCCTGACCAAGCCCGGCGGCGCGGTCATCGGCCTTGAAAATCGGGAGACCGTTTTTCGGATATGGCCCGGAGGGCTTCCTGGTGATCGTCGGAGAGAAAAGTCACCAGCTCCAGGCCGGCCGCCGAATCGAAGGCCACGTTGAGAGCGTCTTTGATCAGTTTGTTCACCGCCATCTTGGTGAATCGAATGGCGAGGGGGGCGCCTCGGGCGAGCTTTCGGGCAAAGGCGGTGGCTTCCGGAAGGAGGCTATCGGGGGGGAACACCCGGTTGACCAGACCGATCCGTTCTGCCTCCTGAGCTGACAGGGGATCGCCGGTCATCAGGTATTCCTTGGCTCGGGCGGGTCCCACCAACAGGGGCCAGATGGCGGTTCCCCCATCTCCGGCAACCAGGCCCACCCGGACATGGGGGTCGGAGATAATGGCGTCGGAAGCCATAAAAATTACATCACAAAGCAAAGCGATGGAGGCCCCCAACCCCACAGCGGGTCCGTTTATGGCGGCGATGATGGGGATCTCCACATCCACCAGATCCCAGATCAGCTGTTTGGCGTCCCGGCGAAGATGATCGAGTTGCTCGGTGTCCCGGAGGGTCGGAAACCAGGCGAAGTCTCCACCGGCCGAAAACGCCCCGCCACTTCCGGTGAGGATCGCCACTTTGGCCTGGTCCTCTCTCTTTAGAATTCTGAACAGGGCGGTCAGGTCCTCGTGCAACTGACCGTCCACGGTATTGAGCCGGGAACGGGGGTTGTCTATGACGGCCGTCAGCACGTCATCGTCGCGGTTGATGGCGATGGTGGGGAGTGGGTTGTCCATGTTGCTCCTTCAAAAACACCCCGACTTTGGGGCCAATGGTCCGCGGGGTCCTGTGTCTCTGCCAAAATAACAGCAAGACAAGCGAGGGAAAGGAACTCATCCGGTGTTCGAATCTCTGAACGAGCGGTTCGCCAAGGTATTCACCCGTCTGCGGCGAAAAGGGCGCCTGTCCCATGCCGACTTGAGGACCGCCCTTCGGGGAGTGCGGCTGGCTTTGCTGGAAGCCGACGTCAACGTGGAGGTGGTGAACCGACTGTGCGATCGGATCCGGACGCGGGCGAGGGGTGCGGAGGTCTCGGGAAGTCTTACTCCCGGCCAACAGGTCATCAAGATCGTTCAATCCGAGTTGGTGACCACCCTGGGAGGGGAACCGGCGCCGCTCACGGTCAAGGGGTCTCCCCTCACCATGATGCTGATCGGCCTGCAAGGTTCGGGGAAGACCACCACCTCGGCGAAACTGGCGGTTCATCTGCGGGAGCGTTACGGAAAGCGGCCACTCCTGGTGGCGGCCGACCTCCAACGCCCCGCCGCGGTTGAGCAACTGCTGACGCTCGGAGAGCGGGCGGGAGTGGATGTTCACAGTCGGCCGGATCTCTCCAACCCCAAGAGGGTGGTGCGGTCTGCCATGCGTCATGCCCGGTCCGCAGGATACGATGCAGTGGTGATCGACACGGCCGGGAGGTTGCAGATCGACCAGCGCCTGATGAGGGAACTGGCCGGGATGGCAGAGATCGCCCGCCCCCAGGAGACCCTGCTGGTGGTGGACGCCATGACCGGCCAGGACGCGGTCAACGTGGCTCAGGGATTTGCCGAACGGGTTGATCTGACCGGCATCGTCTTATCAAAGCTGGACGGCGACGCCCGGGGCGGGGCGGCCATCTCGGTTAGCGAGGCCACGGGGCGCAAAGTCAAGTTGGTGGGTGAGGGGGAGGAGCTGTCCGCCTTGGCGGTCTTCCATCCCGACCGCATGGCGTCCCGCATTTTGGGCATGGGGGACGTGCTCACGCTGATCGAGAAAGCGGAAGCCGTCACGGCCCCCGAGGATGCCGACCGGTTCCTGCGCGATGCCTCCCGCCAGAGTCTGGGACTGGACGACTTCTTGGAACAGCTCCACAACCTCAAGAGGATGGGAGGTTTGAACACGGTTCTCGCTATGATGCCCGGTGGGGCCCGATCAGGCATCGCCGGTCTGAGTGATGACGAAATCCGCCGAACCACGGGGATAATCCATTCGATGACTCCCGAGGAGCGGCGCAACCCCAAGCTGATCACCGGCAGCCGACGCCGTAGAATTGCAGCCGGATCGGGTACCAACGCAACGGCGGTGAACCGGTTGCTGAAAAGGTTCGCCGACACGCAGCGAATGATGAATATGCTGTCGGGCGGGATGAAGGTCCCCGGAATGGGGATGGAAGGGCTTCTCCAGCCGGGCATGACCCGACGAAGACGACGTAAGAGGTGAAAAAATATGGCGGTACGCATCCGTCTGATGAGGATGGGAAAGAAGAAGAAGCCCAGTTACCGGGTGGTGGTGACCGATGGTCGCAAGCCTCGGGACGGGCGATACATAGAACAGATTGGTCGCTACGACCCCTTGGCCGATCCCTCTCTGATCGAAATCTCCAACGACCGGGCGGTGGACTGGCTCCAAAAGGGCGCCCAGCCTTCCGATCGGGTCCGCAAGCTGATGGAGATCTCCGGCGCCTGGACCCGTTATCGGGTGACGGCGGGCAAAGCCCACCTGGTGGGTGATGACTCCCCGCCGGCGGACGATCCCGGTCCGGCTGAGGTGGAAAGCACCGAGGAGGCGGTTGAGGACGTGGCCGCCGCGGTTGCCGGATGAGCATGCGGGACCCCGACCGGGTGGAACGTTTGGTCGGCTATCTGGTGAGCGAGATCGTCGAGCGGCCGTCCGAGGTGAGTGTGAAAATGGTGCGGAAAAGCCCCAAAAAGGTGTTGGCCGAAGTGCGGGCGGCCAAGCAGGACATGGGGCGGCTGATTGGGCGCCGGGGCAGAACCGCCAACGCCATACGCACCCTGGCGCGTTTGGTGTGTGACGATGACTGGATTGTTGAGGTCGAATTCCTCGACTGAACCGGTGCCGGTGGGAACGATTGGGCCGCCCCACGGGCTGGACGGCACGGTCTATGTCCGGCCGGACACCGACGATCCGACCCGATTCGCGCCCGGCGCCGGTCTGCTGGTGGGGGGGAGGCACATGCGGGTGGAGAAAACCCGCCGCACCTCCGACCGGCTGTTTGTCAAGTTTGCCGAAGTAACCGACCGGACCTCTGCGGAGAAACTGCGAGGGGTGGAGGTTTTCATTGAAGAGCGCCAGCGCCGAGATCTGGCTTCGGAAGAGTTTTGGCCGGATGAGTTGGAAGGGCTGGAAGTCAGGAACCCCGAAGGCGTGGCGGTGGGTCGGGTGAAGGGAGTGATATGGGCCACCGCCCAAAACCGGCTCGCAATCGAGGCCGAAACCGGTGTTCGGGAGGTGCCATTTGTGGATGAACTAGTGCCGGAGGTCAATCTGGAGGAGGGATACATCATCCTGGCGGGCGTCCCGGGTCTCATCGAGGATGACTTTGAGCTTTGATGGTTGGTCGGGGTGCCGGACCTTCTGGTAGGAAGACGGCTTATCGAAGGGGGGCGGTTCATTGACCGAAAAACAACCGGGTGCGGGCGCCTTCCACGTCCAGGGTCACCCATCCCGATGAGCCTTCTGGGAACACCGCCGCGAAGCTCGACCACACGTCCTGGGCGCCGGCCAGCGGAATTCGGGATTCGGCGATCTGTCCCGCGCTGTCGGTCAAAGTAGCCACCGACTCCTCGATGCCGGGTTGCAGGTACCCGCTCACCGTGAACGGATACTGGGCTCTCTCCTCCACGGGTAGAAACACCACTGCCCGGGGCGCGGTCAGCCGCCCGGGGGAGAGGGTTCCTCCATCGGGGCGTAGGTCGACGGTCAGGGTGGCGGGAGCAGAACTGGGGATTAGCCGAGCTGCCACCGGTTGGGTCAAATGGAAATCCACCATCAAGGCGCCGTTGGCGGACCTCACCACATACAAACGCTCCACCAAAGGGCTCTCCACCAACTGGTAGGCGATCGCCGAAGTCTCTATTTCGGGGCCCATTTGCAGTCGAAGCACGCCTTGGTCCCGGACTGAGAGCAAAGCCACCGATGGTGGAACCAGAGTCGGGGCGCCTTCGGTGCTGGCCATGGAGAACACCAGGCGTTGGCAGCTGTCCCAAGTCTGCCACTCGATGCCGGCCAGGAGGGCCGAATCCGAACCGGAAGTCGCAAAGCGAGCGATTTCGCCGGACGTACCGAAGGTCGGATTCGCCGTCAGGCAGGGAGGGAGAGGCGGTATCAGGGGTTCTGACAGCTGGGCGGTGGGGGTTACGTTGGGGGAGGAGGTGGTGGTGCTGGGGAAGGTGGTGGTTATGGTGGAGGTTGGGTCGGTGGTGGCCACGGAAGCCGTGGGGGTGGTGGGCGCTTCCACCGCCACGCAGGAGGAGAGGACCATCAAAATCCCCCCGGTGAGTATCCCCCGACGAAGCATCCTTTCAGGCTAGTTGGGGATGCCGGGTCCGGTCCGGGCGAAGGGTGCTCACCGAGGCCGGCCCCACCGTTGGGAATGGGCCACTTGCCAACCGGGGCGCTTGCCCCGGTCGAGGGAACCAGAGCGCCGGTCCGGGGCAGGATAGCCTACCGTCACCAACCCCACCGGGGAGACGTGGTCGGGAATGTCCAGCAGTTCGGAGAGACCGGGGATGGAATGGGACCCGAGGAAACCGGCCGCCAATCCCTCGTCAACCGCGGCCAAAAGGATCGCCATCAGGGTGGCCCCGGCGTCCACCCACCAATAGGGCACCGGCCACCCACCTTGGGGGCCGTGCCCTTCCGCTTTGTCCTTCTCCCGGTAGCGCTGGTGGTATCGGTCGGCGGAGACGCACACCACCAGATGGACCGGGGCGCTGGAAAGCCAGGGGTCAAATCCGGCGCCCGTGTACCGTGGTTCGTCAGCCAGCCGGGCAATCTGCTCCCGGGTGGCGCGGTCGGTGACCACGATCAGGGACTGACCCTGGGAGTGGCCGGCCGAGGGGGCGGAAAGGCCGGCGGCAACGATCCGATTCACGGCTTGCGCATCCACGGGGCGAGACCGGTAGTTGCGCACCATGCGTCTTTGCCTGATAACTTCGGTGAACTCCATATCGCTCTCTGGGTGGATGGACGGCTCGGGTAAGCGGAGAACGTTAACCTCGATAGTGTGGCAGATTCGTTATCGGTTGATGGGAATACGTTGCTCTCTGCCGCCCGGATGCGGTGACCTTCCCCCCATGGTGGGTCGGTATCGGGACCGGGCGGACTCCGTGAACCGGCGCCGGTTGGGGGTGGGCGCATGAGAGAGCCGGACCTGGCGGCCCGGCCCATGATTTCTCTGAGGGAAGCCTCCAAGACCTATGGCGACTCGCCCTCGCCGGCGGTGAAGCCCCTCACGTTGGAGATCCTGAGTGGGGAAATTGTGGTCTTGGTGGGGCCATCGGGATGCGGGAAGACCACAGTTCTGAAAATGATCAACCGCCTGGTCGAGCCCACCTCCGGCGCCATCGAGGTGAACGGGACGCCCATCCGGGACCGGGAACCGCACCTGCTTCGTCGGGAGATCGGCTATGTGATTCAGCAGGTGGGGTTGTTTCCCCATTGGACGGTGGATCGCAACATCGGCACTGTCCCCGAATTGCTGGGCTGGCCGGCCGAACGGATCCGGGAGCGGACCTTGGAGCTCACCAGGTTGGTGGGCTTGGAGGAGTCGATGTTGGACAGATACCCCGCGGCGCTCTCGGGAGGACAACAGCAAAGGGTGGGGGTGGCTCGGGCCCTGGCGGCCGATCCGCCCGTCCTTTTGATGGATGAGCCGTTTGGGGCGGTGGACCCCATCATCCGCCACCGGCTGCAGGACGAACTCCTGGACCTCCAAAAGAGGCTTCGGAAGACCATCGTGTTTGTCACCCACGACATCGACGAGGCCATCAAACTCGGTGACCGGATCGTGATTCTCAACGTGGGTGGAGTGTTGGAGCAGGAGGGCTCCCCGGCTGAGATAATGAGCCACCCCTCCAATCGTTTCGTTGAGGAGTTCATTGGGTCGGAACGCAATCTGCAGCGTCTGGCGCTGCGGAAAGTGGCCGAACTGCGCCTGAAGTGGGGGCCGATGGTGGAAGTCTCCACGACTGTCCGGGCCGCTCGGCAAGCTGCCGCCGGGGAGGGAACCGATTGGGTGGGGTTGTTGTCGCAGGGATTGCTCACCGGTTGGGTCCCGGTCTCCGAACTGGACGGGGCGTCCACCTTGTCGCAATTGCAAACCCGACCGTTTGGCTTGACTGTCCGCCGAAGGTCTTCTCTTCGCCGGGCGGTGGACGCCATGGTGGCTTCTCGCCACCACATGGCGGTGGTGGTCGAAGACGGCCACTACTGCGGTCTGGTGGATTTCCGGATGGTCTCCGATGCGTTGGCCAACCTCCCCGAACTGAAAATGCGCGAATGAGTTTTTTCAACTGGGATTGGGTGGCCCGCAACTGGACCGCGGTCTTGGAGAGAACTTGGGAGCACATCTTCCTGACCACGGTGGCGGTGGTGATCGGCGCTCTGATCGCCATGGGGCTGGCGGTGCTGGCGATCCGAAAACGTCGGTGGTATGGGCCTATCACCTCGGTCACCAACATTCTCTACACCATTCCATCCCTCGCCTTGTTCGCCTTTCTGGTTCCCTTCACCGGTCTGTCCACTCTCACATCGGAGATAGGTCTGGTGAGCTACACCCTGCTCATCATCGTGCGCAACACGGTGGCGGGGATCGACGGGGTGTCCGAAGGGGTCAAGGAAGCGGCGGACGGCATGGGATTCACCCCTGCTCGGCGTTTTTGGAAGGCCGAGTTCCCGCTGGCTCTGCCGGTTATTGTGGCCGGGGTCCGGATCGCGGCTGTCACCACGGTGGGGCTGGTCACGATCACCGCCATCTTGGGCCAGGGGGGCTTGGGATATTTTATCCTGGCGGGTCTGCGGAGCTTCTTTTGGACGCAGATCATCATCGGCACGGTCGGCTCGGTGCTACTGGCGGTGGTGATTGACACCGGGTTGGTGGGGCTGCAACGTCTGCTCACCCCCTGGACACGGCTGGCGGCGACATGACCGACCGCCCGCTGTGGGAGGAATTGCGATTGTTCTTGGGCGACCCTGACACCTGGTGGGGGGCGCAGAGCATTCCTTTTCGGCTGGGGGAGCACCTATTGCTCTCGGCGATTGCGGTGATCATCGCCATGGTGCTGGTGATCCCCCCGGCGTTGTGGGCCGCCCATCGGCGTCGGGGAGTGGCGGCCGCGGCCGCGGTGGTCAACATCGGACGGGCGGTTCCCACGTTCGGGATCCTGGTCATTTTCGTGGTGTGGCTGGGGTTGGGTCCGTGGCCCGCCTTGGTGGCTCTGGTCGCTCTGAGCGGCCCTCCGATGTTCACCAACACGGTGGCCGGGGTGCTGACGGTGGAGCCGGCGGTGTTGGAGTCGGCTTGGGGGATGGGAATGACCCCCGCCGCGGTGTTGATGAAAGTGGAACTGCCTTTGGCGCTCCCGGTGATCGCCGAAGGCGTCCGGATTGCTATTTCCCAGGTGATCGCCACCGCCACTCTGGCCGCCCTGGCCGCCGGTGGGGGTCTGGGGCGGTTCATTGTGGATGGTTTCGCTCAGCGAGACCAAGGAGAATTGTTGATGGGCGCGGTTTTGGTGGCGTTTGTGGCCGTGGTGGCGGAGATGTTCTTTACCCGAGGACAACACCGGTTGGTTTCGGGGGATGGGGCGTCGGGGCGCGGAACCAGCCGCAGCCAGGGCATTTCCGGCATCCGTTAGCATCCTGTAGCGAGGCGGGCACCTCAAGCAGCATGCTGAAGGGGACGGGGATGGGATGGTCCCACACCCCGGCCGGGAGTCGCACTGGCGTCAACCGGACCCTTTCAGCACACTCCAAGCGGGCCCGCCCGTTATTTCATCGATTACACAGGAGATAGAAACCAATGTTGCAGTTATTGCGCAAGGGCTTGGTGGGGGTGACCCTGTTGGCCATGGTCACGGCGTTCGGCGCCTGCGGTTCGGACGACGCGGATGGTCCCACCATCGCGGTTGCCTCTTTCAATTTCGGCGAGAGTCTGATCCTCGGAGAGATCTATGCCCAAGTCTTGGAAGATGCCGGCTACCCGGTGGAACGTAATCTCGGCCTGGGCTCTCGGGAGGTGGTGAAACCGGCCCTCGAATCGGGTGAGATCGGGTTGGTCCCCGAGTACACGGGCAGTCTGGGCAATTTCCTGGGGGTTACGCCCACTGCCGATGAACAGTCCACCTGGCAGGCGGTGAAGGATGCCTTCGAAGCCAATGGCGTGACCTTGCTGGGTTACGCCCCCGCTCAGGACAAGAACGGCTATGTGGTGACGGCCGACACCGCCTCGGCTCTGGGTTTGGCCAAGCTCAGCGATCTGGCGCCGGTCGCCGGGGAGCTGGTGTTCGGAGGCCCGCCGGAGTGCCCCGAGCGGCTCAACTGTCTGCCCGGCTTGGAAAGGGTGTACGGTTTGACCTTTGCCGAATTCAAGCCGCTGGACGTCGGCGGGCCACTCACCGTGGCGGCCCTCGAATCCGGCGATATAGACGTGGGTGTGCTGTTCACCACCGATGGGGTGATCGCCGCCAAGGGTCTGATCCTGCTGGATGACGATCAGGGCCTCCAGCCGGCGGAGAACATCGTGCCGGCAGTCGGCATGGACATAGTGGATGCCTACGGTGACGACCTGGTGGAGCTGTTGGACGAGGTCTCGGCAGCTATCACCACTCCGGATCTGACCGAGATGAACCGTCGGGCAGGCATCGAACAGGAGGACCCGGCCGCCATCGCCTCGGGTTGGCTTGCCGACAACGGATTCGTCTCCGGCTGAGCACGAGTTTGGATTTGGCCGGATGAGTTAGGAGCGGGGGTCCTCGGGCCCCCGCTCCTGGTATTCGCGCCACTCGGCGACCGAGCGGGAGACCAGAACCACGATCACCGCCATACCCACCAAACCCAGCAGAAAGCCGAGTATCCCCCAGAAGATCGATCTTCCCACGCAGGCCGATCCCAAGTCGGAGCGACAGGCCACATCGTTCACCACCCATCCCAGTCCCCCTCCGAACAGCCCGGCCGAAAGCGCTGGGATGGTGATCCACGGATTGGGCCGGCGCCTCATTCCGGTGGCGTCCCCTCGCCCTTCTCCGACCGGTTGGATGGCTGGTTCGGCGATGCCGATCTGATCCGAAGGGGAGTTGGGCTGGGAGTGGGGGGAGGGCCGCGGTCGGTCAGGGGCTGCACCGCCAATCGGGCGTCTTTGGACCAGGCGGCCCAGGTTGTCCCGCCCCCTCCCAGCAACACCGCTGTCCAGCCGGGCCACGGGGTGGTGAAAGCAGCCGCCACCGTGGCGGCCGGAATCAGAAATCGGGCGGAGAACAGGGCGCTGGGCAACGCCTTGGTGTAGGCCGCGGCGGTGACCGCCGACAGTCCCACCCAGACCCACCCACCCCCCAGGCCGTTGACGGAGACCGCGGCCATAGCCACCGGCAGCCCCGCCAACAGGCAGAGGAGCAACACTGCCCGAGGAGGTGGTCCCAGCTGGGCCACCCGCCTTCTCCCCGAAGCCGCCGCCCATGGCCCCCCCACCATGGCCAGGGTCGCTCCGGACAATCCCACCCCCACCCACCACCACGGGGAGGGAGTGGTGAACATCGCCAATCCCAGTTGCCCAACCGCCAGTCCTCCGGCCAATCGGCGTCCCCACCCAGAGCCCCTCACCACCATTGCCACCAGCGCGGCGGTGGCCAGCATGATCAACCCCCCGGTCACCACCAATCCTTGGATGGGATTCCAGTGTTCCCACCGGCCGTCGGGTCGGAAGGCCACTGTCCAGGCCAGAGCCGCGGCGAGGCACAGGGCCGCGGCGGCCGCCGGGGTCTTCATGGCCCGACTTATTTGCGACGGGTGGTGCGCCGTCGGCCGCGGGGCGCCTTCTTCTTCCGGCGGCGGGCTTCCAGCAAATCCGAAGCTCGTTCGACGGTGATGTCGTCAACCGTGTCCATCTGACCCAGAGAAGCCGAGGTTTCCCCGTCGTTCACGTAAGGACCGTATCTGCCCTTCCGAAGCTCCACGTTCTTCCCGGTTCGGGGGTCCTCCCCCAATTTCCGTAGCGCCGAAGCTCCTCTCCGAGTGGGTTGGGAGGCCAGAATCTTCACCGCTTCCTCCACGGTGATGCTGAACAGCTGCTCAATCTCCGCCAGACTGCGGTTGGTCTTGCCACAGGAGATGTAGGGCCCATAGCGCCCGTATCGGGCAAATATCTTCTCTCCGCTGTCGGGATCGACCCCGATCTGACGGGGGAGGCCCAACCATCGGAGCGCCTCGTCGAGACTCACTCCCCCAAGCTCCGTCTCCTTGGGGAGGGAGACCCGCTTGGGTTTGGGCTTGCCCTTGACCGTCTCGCCGAGTTGCAGGTAGGGTCCGTACCGACCGTCCAGGGCGAGCACCTCCAGTCCGCTTTGGGGGTCGGTCCCCAGGATCTTGCGATCTGGGGCGGAGGAACCCTCCGCCAGCATCTCCAGCGCCTTTTCCACGGTTAGCTCATCGGGTGGCAGCCGGTCGGGAATGTTGGCGGTCTGTCCCTCCCATTGCAGGTAGGGTCCGTATCTTCCGATGCGGGCGGCCACCTCCGCCCCGTCGGAGTCATGGCCGATCAGAATCTTGCGCGACCGGCGCGGGTCGACCTTCTCCAAGCTGGCCGCCACCAGGGATTGCAAACCGTCATCTCCGAAGTAGAAACGCTCCAACCAGGGTCTGGTGCGCTCCCGGCGGTCGGCGATCCGGTCCAGATCGTCCTCCATCTTGGCCGTGAATTGGTAGTCGACCAGCTTGGGGAAGCTTTCCTCCAATAAAGTGACCACCGCGAACGCGGTGAAGGTGGGGATCAGCGCTCGTTTCTGGTTCCAGACATACCCGCGGTCCACAATGGTGCTCATGATGGAGGCGTAGGTGGAGGGCCGCCCCACTCCCAGTTTCTCCAGGGTCCGGATGAGAGACGCCTCCGTGTACCAGGCGGGTGGCCGGGTTTGATGATCCTTGGCCCGAAGGGCCCCGGCGCTCAGTTCCTCCTGTGGTGAGAGGGGCGGGAGGATTTTCTCGCCCGACTCCCGGCGGTCCCCGGCCGGACCCGAGGCTTCGCCGAGGGCCCGGAGGAACCCACGGAAGGTGATGGTCCGGCCCCGAGCCTGAAACTCCACCTCTTGACCGGACGACGACTCACCGCCCACTGTCACGGAGACGGTCTCCCCGCGAGCGTCCTTCATTTGGGAGGCCACTGTCCGGCCCCAGATCAATCGGTACAACCGGGATGGGTCCCCTTCGCCCAGTTCGGCGGTGATGTGTTGGGGGCTTTTCCATGAGGCGCCGGCCGGCCGGATGGCCTCGTGGGCTTCCTGGGCGGCCTTGACCTTGGTTTGATAGGACCGGGGCCGGGCGGGTAGATAGCGGTCCCCGAACCGTTTTCGAATCAGATTGCGGGCCGTGCCGGTCGCTTCCGAGGAGATGGAGACCGAATCGGTCCGCATGTAGGTGATGTAACCCTTTTCGTAGAGTTGCTGGGCGGCCCGCATGGTGCGGGCGGGGGTCATGCTCAGCCGGCGGGAGGCGTCCTGCTGGAGGGTGGAGGTTCGATAAGGGGGGGAGGGCGAGCGTCGGTAGGGCTTTTTCTTGAGAGCCTTCACCGCCCAGGAGGAATCTGCCAGGTCGCCGGCCAGGCGCTGGGCCTCGGCTTTCCCCAGATGCAAAACACCGGGTTTTTTCAGTTGGCCGAGAGAGCTGAAATCTCTTCCGGTGGCGATCGGACGGCCCCCCACCGAGGTAAGTTGAGCCTCCAGGACATCCTCGGGACGGTCAACCGGATGGAAGGTCCCCAGAATGCTCCAGTATTCGGAGATCACAAATTTGATACGCTCTCTGGCTCTCTCCACGGCCAGCCGGATGGCGACGCTCTGCACCCTTCCCGCCGAGAGTCCGGTCTTGACCTTCTTCCACAGCACCGGCGAGACTTCGTAGCCGTACAGCCGGTCGAGAATGCGTCGGGCCTCCTGGGATTCGACCAGGGCGGTGTCCAGTTCCCGGGGATTGTTGAAGGCTTGACGAATGGCCTTGGGGGTGATTTCATAAAAGACCATCCGTTTCACCGGCACTTTGGGTTTCAGCAATTGGGTCAAATGCCAGGCGATGGCCTCCCCTTCTCGGTCACGGTCGGTGGCCAGGTACAGAGAATCGGCCGTGGCCAGAGCGGTCCGGAGTTTGCGGACCTGGTTGCTCTTGCCGGGAGTGGTGACGTATTTGGGCTGGAATCCCTGCTCCACGTCCACCCCCATTTCCTTTTGGGGAAGGTCGCGCACATGCCCCATTGAGGACTCCACCACAACATCGGGTCCCAGGTAGGAGGAGATGCTGCGGGCCTTGGTAGGAGACTCAACCACTATCAGCGCCTTGCTCATCGGAATAACAAGTTACCTTTTCCTGGTGCCCAATACCTAACCGAGCGGGGTAATACCGGGTCGCAGGTAGTGTTGAGCCAGTGGATTCCCCAGAAGAAATCCGGGGTCGGGATCTGATTCGGCGCGGCCCATTCGCCAAACTGTGGTGGGCCAACAGCATCTCCAGCCTGGGAGACTGGGTGAATATTTTTGCCACCCTGGCTCTGGCTGCCCGAATCGGAGGTGGGGGAGATGCTTCCACGGTGGCGATTGTCGTTCCGTTGGTGGCGAGGTTCTTGCCGGGGATGGCGGTGGGAATGTTGGGAGGGGTGGTGGCGGACCGCTGGAACCGGAAAATCACCATGGTGGTCTCCGACTTCGGAAGGGCGGCTTTGGTTGTGACCCTGCTGTTCGTGACCAGCCTCTCACAACTGTTCATGGTGATTGTGCTGGTGGAACTGCTGGGACTGTTTCGGCAGCCTGCCCGGGAGGCGGTGGTGCCCACCCTGATCGCCCCCCGGCATCTGGCCGCCGCCAACGGGCTCAATCTGGTCGCCATGTACGGCACCGCCCCGGTGGGTTCGGCCATATTCGCTCTCCTGACCGAGTTCAGCGAATGGCTGCCCCAATTCGGACAGTTCGGGGCGTGGGTGTTGCCTGCCTTCTTGTTCGACATGGCAACCTTCGTGGTGTCGGGAGTGATCACCCTCACGATTCCCATCAAGGCCACTACTTTGCCGGAGCGGCGTCGTATGCGGCGGCGCGGCCCCTCTTTGGCAGCCCCGATGCGGGACTTGGTGGAAGGTTGGGCGTTGGTGGGTCGCCGGGGACCGGTCCGCCGGTTGGTGTGGGGAATGGCAGTGGCGTTGTTGGGAGGGGGAGGCCTGTTCGTCATGGGTCAGCCCTTCACCCAGCAGGTGCTGGACGCCACCGAGAGCGGCTACGGCGCGCTGTTGACGTCGCTGGGGGTGGGAGTGGCGTTGGGGATGATCGTGCTGGCCGGGTTGGGGAAGAATTTGCTCCATCGCGAACCGGTCTTTGCCCTGGGTTTGTGGACGGCCGGCGCCGGGATCATCTTCACCAGCTTTTCCCAGTCGGTGATTTCGGCGGTGGGTTGGGTGTTGATGCTGGGTATCGGGACGGGGATGGCCTACGTCAGCGGATTCACTCAGTTGCATTCGGTGGTGACCGATGAGATCAGAGGCCGAACCTTTGGGCTTCTTTACACCCTGGGCCGGTTGGCGCTTCTGATTTCCCTGACGGTGGCGGGGGTGTCGGCGGTGGCCTTGGAGGGTGTGTTGCCCGGTCTCATGAGCAACGGCATTCGGGCAGTGCTCCTCATCAGCGGGTTGGCCGTGGCGCTCACCGGATTGGTCGCCTTCTGGTCGGCCCGCGACCAATTGCGGATGGTGTTTGACCGTGATGCGATGGTGGCCATGCGGGATAGCAGCCAGGTGCTGGGCCTGCTCAAGAGCCGCCGTTCCGATAAGACATGAGCCCGGCGCGTTACATAGTCATGGAAGGCACGGAGGGGGCGGGTAAAACCACCCTGTGCGGCCATTTGACCGAGCATCTGACCAAGCGGGGGATTGAGGTGATGAGGGTGAGAGAACCCGGAGGGACGGCGCTGGGAGAGGCGGTGCGGGAGCTTGTTCTGCACGGTGGGGAAATCGCGGATTGGACAGAAGCACTGCTGTTCGCCGCTCAACGGTCCGAGCTGCTGTCGGCAGTGGTCGGCCCGACCCTCGCCACCGGCGCCTGGGTGCTGTCCGATCGAAGTTTCTACTCGTCCCTGGCCTACCAGGGACACGCCCGGCGTCTGGGGGTGGATCGCGTCTGGGCCGTGAATGCTCCGGCCATCGAAGCCACTCCTCCCGACTTGGTGGTTTGGCTGGAGACCGATCATCGGATCGGTCTGGGACGTCAAGGGGAACCCGATCGGATTGGCGGGGCGGACCCGGAGCTGCACCACCGGGTGTGGAATGGTTACCGGCGCCTTTGGGCCAATGCCCCGCACCGATTGGTGAGGGTCGACTCGGACGCCTCGGCGGAACGAACCGCCCAACTATTGGTCTCGATCTTCGAGGAGCGCGGATGGTTGAACAGGTCCTGATCCCCGCGGGTTCCTCCCCGGAGATAATCGGACATGGCAGTATCCGGGAAAGACTGGTCGCCGAAGTCCAGAAGCCGGCCGGGGCCTATCTCATGGTCGGCCCGGCGGGGGTGGGCAAGAGCCTGGTGGCGCGACGTTTTGCCCAGCGGTTGGTTTGTCCCAACGGCGGCGATCATGTGGGGGATTGCCCGGCGTGTCGGCGAGCCCGGTCGGACGGCCATCCCGATGTGGTGGTGGTAAGTCCCGTCCAGCGACAGCGGATCGGAGTGGATGATGCCCGGAGAGTGGTGTCGGCCGCGGCGCGCACCCCGGTGGAAGCAGGGCGGAAGGTGTTCCTCATCGACCGCGAGATGACCGAGCCGGCCGCCAACGTGTTGCTCAAGACCTTGGAGGAGAGCGCCGTTTCCACGGTTTTCCTGTTGGTGGCCACCTCCACCGAGGACCTTCCGCCCACCGTGGGGAGTCGGTGCCGCACCGTCCACTTCGGAAAAGTGAGTCCCGAGGAAATCATCGATGGTCTGATCGAGAGGGGCGTGGGGCGGGCCGAGGCGAAGGCGATCACCGAGGTGGCGGGAGGACGGCCCGGCATGGCCCTGCGGTTGAAGGGGGAAAAGGCCGCCGCCGAGTTTCGGGAGGCCTGGTTGAAAAGGGCGGCGCAACTGGCCGATCGGAACGAGCTGGGCGCCGGTGAGGCCTTGGCCATGGTGGACGAAATCCTGACCTATGGTGAGCGCATGCTCGATCAGGTACGGCCGGCCAAGGGAGCGTCCCGGCAGGATAAGGAGCCGGCATTGCGGGAGACTCGTCGGCAGCGCCGCCTGTTATGGGTCCTGGGGTTGGAGATTATGGCCGCCTGGTACGTTGACGCGGCCGCCCGGGCAATGGGTGGATCGCCCCGCTCGCTGGGCGCCGAGGTTCCCCAGTTGCCGGTCGATCCCGCCCGATCCCTTCGCTCGGCTGACCTCATCTTGGAGGCGGCGGCCGAAATGGCAGCCATCAATCTGCGCCCTCGGACCCGGCTGGCGGAGTTGTTTTGCCAGGTGGCGGCGCCGTGACCGGCGATCCCGTCCATCGCCGGGAAATTTTCACCCTTCCCAACGCGATATCCCTTGCCCGGATCCTTCTGGTGGGGGTGTTCTGGTGGCTTTGGTCGGGTGACCGGGCGTCGGAGGCCGGGTGGCTGCTGGCGGTGATGGCCGCCACCGACTGGCTGGACGGGTGGCTCGCCCGGCGGCTTAACCAGACGTCTCGCCTGGGCGCCATCCTCGACCCGGTGGGTGATGGGCTGATGATGGTCTCGGCGGTTGTGGGAGGGATGATCAAGCATTGGGTGCCGCCGGTGGCGGGGGTGTTGGTCCTGCTCAGATCGGGGATGGTGGCGGGTTGGTCGGGATGGGTGACCACCCGAACCGGGAAGACCATTGCGGTGCGCATCACCGGCAAGGTGGCCATCACCCTGCTCTTCGTCGCGGTGCCCGCCTTCTACTGGGGGGTTGACGCTTCTCGGTCTTGGCTGGGGGCGGTGGCGTGGCCGGCCATGGGTTTGGGGTTGGTGTTCTACTGGTGGTCCGGCATTGCCTACCTGCGGGACGGGTGGTCCATGCTGGCCCGCCACCGGGGAGGGTCCGGTGGATAGTCGAGATCGGGGGCCTGGCCTCACGATGACTCCGGCAGCCGGACGTGGGTAGGCCGCAATACTGTTAAAGTTACGGACCATGAGTGCAACTAGTTCCGAAATCCCCGAACACCTGAGCTACACCGCTGAACACGAGTGGGTCCTCGTGGAGGAAGGCAGGGCCAGAGTGGGAATTACCGACTATGCCCAGGATGCGCTGGGCGATGTGGTCTACGCTCAGCTGCCGATGGAGGGAGACGAAGTGACGGAGGGGGAGATCGTCGCCGAACTCGAATCAACCAAGTCGGTGGGAGAGATCTACGCCCCGTTCGACGGGGAGGTCACCGCGGTGAACGAGGAGTTGGAGACCAGCCCGGAATTGGTCAATCAGGATCCATATGGGAAGGGTTGGATCATGGATCTTTCTCTGACCGGACCGCTGCCTTCCACTCTCCTGGATGCCGCCGCCTACCGAAACCTGATCTCCTGAATCCCGCTGACCGGCGCGTTTCAGAGCCTCGATCGGACTGTTGATGGTCGGTCTCTCCGGGGCATTTTCTCGGTGGTCCCGTCCGGGACTCCGTGACTCGGCGGACCTGGGGGACCCCTCAGGGCCTGGGTAAGTTACACTGGGAGCGTGTTTTCTTCGTCCTTCTCCGAAGATCAGCCGTCCGCCGCCGGGAGGCAATCGAGGGAGCGTGGAGTTGATCCCACCGCGGTATTCCGGCCGGAAGAATTGTATGCACCCTTCCCGCGGGACCGCTTGGGTGGTCTGGAGGGGTTTTCAGGGTGGGGACTGGTGGTGGAAAGGGGCTCGCAGACCGGCCGCACTTATGCCCTTTCGGAAGGTACCACGCGGGTAGGTCGGCACATTCGAAGCCAGATTCTCCTGGATGACATCACGGTTTCTCGTCGGCACTGTCGGTTGCAGGTGGAAAGGAACCAGGTGACGGTGGAGGACGAGGGATCCACCAACGGCACCTATGTGAACGGGGCGCGGATGGAAGTCTCTTCCTTGCATCCGGGAGACCGGCTGATGGTGGGACGCTTTCACCTGGTGGTAGTTCGGGGCCCATGACTGAGTATCGGAGTCTTTCCATCGGAGAGACGGTGAAGGCCCTGAAAAAAGAGTTTCCGGAGGTGACGGTCTCCAAGTTGCGTTTCCTGGAGGCCAAGGGAATGATCGTGCCCGCCCGGACGCAGGGGGGATATCGTCGGTTTGACCACAAGGATCTGGCCCGGCTCCAGTACATCCTCAGACAGCAGAGGGACCATTTCCTTCCCCTGAAAGTGATCAAATCCAAGCTGGCTTCCTGGGAACGGGGTGACGATCCCCAGGATCCCCAAGGTCTGGGGGCCTCTTTGCTGGGTGAGTCGGGCGAGCCGCTCACCCGTTTGGATCTGCTGAGGCGCAGTGGATTGACGCCTGAGCAACTTGATGATCTGATAGCCAATCGGCTGGTGGCTCCCCTGCCCGGGGACGGCCAGGTTTTCCCTCCCGAGTCGGGGATGGTCGCCGCCGAGGCCCGGGTGCTGATGGATCGGGGCCTTCAGGGTCGGCACCTGCGTTCCATCCGTCTGGCGGTGGATTCGGAAGTGGCCCTGTTCCGATCGGTGTCCGGGCCGTTGCTCCGGGTGCAGTGGATGGGTGAGGGTGGGGAGCATGTGCAGGAGATGCTGGTCGGGTTCGCGGATGCCCTGGTGAGTATGCATCGGGCCCTCCTGTTGTCTTCGCTTCGGTCGGAGTTGCGCCGCTGAGTAACCCGACCCGTTCCGGTCGGAGGGCGGTGCGCCTGGCGCTCGCCGCCGTGGCTCTTCTCCTGGTATCGGCCGCCTCCGGGGTGTCGGCCAGCCCCCTGTGGGTGGAGCCGCCCCCCATTCCATGGACGCCCGCCCCGGCTCCTCCCGTTCTGGAGGCGGAGTCCTGGATGCTGTTCGACGAGAGGAACGAGGTGGTGCTGGCGGAGCACAACGCCGATGTTCGGCGTCCGATGGCCTCCACCACCAAATTGATGACGGCTCTCCTGGCAGTCGAGACAGGTGATCTGTCGTCTCCCGTCCAGGTCTCCAGCGCGGCGGTCTCGGTGGGTGAGGCGGGGGTGGATTTGGTGGAGGGGGAGGTTTTTCTGTTGCGTACCCTGGTGCGGGCCTTTTTGGTCCGATCCGGCAACGATGCGGCCTTCGCGGTTGCCGAACAGGTGGGGGGAACCGTTGAGGAATTCGTGGCCATGATGAATCAGCGGGCTTCCCAGTTGGGTTTGGATGACACATCCTACGCCAACCCCCACGGTCTTGACCACCCCGACCAGTATTCGACGGCGGCGGATCTGTTGACCCTGACCAGAGAGGTCCTGAAGCACCCCGAGTTGGCCGAGGCGGTGGCCACCCGGCAGATCACTTTGCGGGAGGCGCCTTCGGGGGAGGAGCGGGTTTTCTCCAACACCAACGATCTGCTCTTCGAATACGAGGGGGTTGTGGGGGTGAAAACCGGGTACACCGACGATGCCGGCCGAGTCTTGGTGGCGGCTGCCGAACGCGGGGGAAGGCGTTTGCTGTCAGTGGTGATGAAAACCAGCGACCACTTCTCCGATACGGCGGAGCTGCTGGACTACGGGTTCGGGTTCTTCGGAGCGGTGCCTTCCCTGGTCTTCACTGATTTGCGTCTCAGCCGGGAGCAGGTCCTGGCCGCTTCCGCCCCGGCCACCACCACTACCACCACCGTGGCGGAGACGCCGATCCCCCCGGCGCCTTCCGAAGTTGTGACCACCGTCCAACCGGTGGCGGTGCGAGTGGGCAGGACCCCCGAGGGTTGGGGGGATCTGCTGGGTTGGATGGTGCGTCTGTTCTTTACCCAGGGCGACTAGGTGGCTGCCGAAGAAGATGGGGATGGGATGGTTCCCCCACCTTGACCTGGGGTTCTGCCAGCGCATTTGGCTGCCATCGGGCCTTGTTCAGCACACTCCTAACGCCCGCATTTTCTCAATAGCAACCGGGTGTCGGTGGTGATGGTGCGCCAGTTGAGCTTGGACTCCCCGGCCGTCCGATCTCGGATCACCGTGGGTACTCCGGTGGCCCGAAGGCGCCGGTGCATCAGAAGGGCGACCAGCACCTTGAATCCTCCGGGGGCCAAACCTTGGAGCGCCTCGGCCAACAACAGCCGGTGAGTGCCGAAAAACCCCGACTGGGGAAATTTGAGCCCCCGGGTCCGCCGGGGCATGCGCAGCCGGGTGAGCAGAATGGCGGTTCGGGTGAGGGCCATCCGATACCACTGCTTGCCCTGTTGCTCCAGCTCTCCCACACAAACTTGGAAACCGCCGGCCAAGGCTGAGACCATCTCTTCCAGCACGGCCGGGTCGTGTTGCCCGTCGGCGTCCATCACCACCACCAGGTCGTGTTGGGCTGCCAGGGCGGCGTTGCGGACGGCTTCGGTGAGCCCTCCTCCATCACACACGCGGACCCGCGGATCCCCCACCTCCAAGGCGGTGCGTCCGGTGGGGCAGTCCGATCCCCTCAGCAACCGATCTTCCTTCCGGTCGGCGGCCGCCACCACCACCTCGGCGTCTTCGGGAAGGTAGGACAGCAACTCGGTGAGGGTGAACCCGATCACCTCCTGCTCGCCATAGGCGGGCATGAGCACCGAGAAGGGGAGGGTCGTTGCCGACCTTTGGTTCTCCGCCTCAACCATTACCAAAGGAAATGTGACGGCATGATGTGAAAATGCTAGACCCCCGGAGACGGCAGCGCACCGTCGGCGGGGATTGGAGGGTCCCACGCCCTAATCAACGTATGATTGTGCCCATATGACGGAGGCGCCCATCAGCTCACCCGGACGGCTATTCGGCCCCGGCCCCGTCTCGGAATTGCTCTCCTCTCAGGAGATCGCCGAGCGGGTGGCCGAATTGGGCGGGACCCTCACCGAGAAGTATCGGGACCGATCGCCCGTGGTGGTGGGGATCATGTACGGCTCGGTGATCTTTTTGGCGGACCTGGTGCGGCACATGGATCTGGAGATGGACATCGAGTTTCTGATGGTCAACCGGTACGAGCAGGGATCGAACGTCAGCATCGCCATGGACCTGTTCTTCGACATCGGCGGGCGGGATGTATTGATCGTGATGGGCATGGTGGACAGCGGCCACGACCTCAAGGCGATTCGCCGGATTTTGGCCGGCCGATCACCGGCTTCTCTGGCCGCGGTGGCTTTGCTGGACCGGCGAGTGTGCCGGGAGGTGGATGTTGCGATCGAGTACCGCGGCTTTGAGGTGGGCGACAACTTCGTGGTGGGGTACGGTCTGGACTGGGAGGAGAGGTACCGGGGGCTTCCATCAATCTGGGAGGTGCTCGATCCGGCCGCTCTGGGAAACGATCCGCATATTCTGGACGGTTTGGTGTTCGGGGATCGGTAGAATCGGCGGCCATGACGGCAGAAGTACCGATGTCGATCGACGGAGTTCAGGTGGGGTTTTCCTCCGCTGCTCCGGTGGTGTTGCTGCGGGAGGCGGAGGGGGACCGATATCTTCCCATCTGGATCGGGGCGGTGGAGGCCACCGCCATCGTGGCGGCGTTGGAGGAAATGATTCCCCCCCGGCCCCTCACCCATGATCTCCTGCGATTGGCGGTGGAGTCTTTGGGGGCCGAGGTGGACCGGGCGGTGGTGACCGAGGTTCGCGACAACGTGTTCTACGCAGAGTTGGTGCTGATCGCCAACGGGGGAGAGGTGACGGTCTCCTGTCGGCCTTCCGACGCCATCGCCTTGGCGGTGAGAACCGAAGCGAGGGTGTTCGCCTACTCGGAGGTGCTGGATGAGGCCGGGGTGATGATCAAGGCGGTGGAGGAGACCGAGCGGCCGGAGCAGCAAATCGAAGAGTTTCGCCGGTTCCTCGAAGATGTCAGCCCCGAGGACTTTTCCTCCGGCAAGGGCTCCTGACGCCGGTCGCTTTCAGGTTATTGCCCCGCACATTTCCCCAAGGTCCTTGGGTTCGGAGATGAGGGCGGTTATCCTGGCCTGGGGCGGAGTTACCGGCCTGTAATCACAAAGGAGTAGCCCGGTGAACAACAGAGAAAAGGGATACCGCGCACCACAGGTGTGCCGGATCGTGGGCATCACCTACCGTCAGTTGGATTATTGGGCGCGCACCGGTTTTGTGGTGCCCTCCCTTCAAAAAGCCCGGGGGTCCGGCAGCCAACGGCTCTATTCCTTTGCCGACCTGGTGCAACTCAAGGTGGTGAAGCGACTGATCGACGCCGGGATGGACGTCAAGCGGATCCGACGGGCCTTCTCGGAGCTGTCCCGCCGGCACAAGTCGTGGAAGTGGGAGGACGGCCGGGTCACCCTGGTCTCCGATGGTTCCTCGATCTACGCCCTGAAAAGCCCCGAGGAGATCATCGATATCTTCAAGCAGGGCCAAGCCGTCATGGGAGTGGTTCTGGGTCCGCTGGTGGATGAGATCTCCGGGGAGGTCCGCCAGTTGGCCGAGACGGCTGTCGAAGAGGGTTACCGACCGGCTGTCCCTCGGGCAGAGGTAGTCTGAGAGGGTATTGTCCGGGAAGTCGGCGCCGACTCTCCCTTTTGACCATTTCACCCGAAGACTAGGCCTGCCCCCAAGGAAAATGCCGCGTTCTCCTCTGCATTCTTTTCACCGGGAACTGGGTGCCCGGTTCGTGGATTTCGGCGGGTGGGAAATGCCGATTCAATACACTTCGGTTCTGCGGGAGCACCGGGCGGTCCGGGATTCGGTCGGTTGGTTCGACGTCTCCCACCTGGGCCGTTTCTCCTGGGGTGGGGAAGGGGCATTTTCCGCCTTGTCGCGCCTATTGTGCAACGATCATGAACGGATCGGGTCGGGACGAGCCCAGTACACCCTGATGCTCAACCGCGGTGGGGGAGTGATCGACGATCTGATCATTTGGAAACGCACTCCCGATGAGGTGGTGGTGATGCCCAACGGGGCCAACCATCTGCGGGTAATGGAAGAATTCGCAGGGCACGCGCCTGCCGCCCAAATGGTCGACCTGCGTCCCCGCACCGTCGGATTGGCGATCCAGGGGCCTGATGCTCGGGATCTGGTGAAAAAACTCCTGGGCGATGCCCCGGGGCACTTTGAGGTGATCGAAGCTGTCTACCGGGGCCGGGAGGTGTGGGTGGCGGGAACCGGCTACACCGGCGAACCGGGAGTGGAGTTGGTGGCCGATCCCCGGGTCGCAGAAGACCTGACCGGGGCGCTGACCGACGCAGGCGCGGTTCCCTGCGGGCTGGGGGCACGCGATCTGCTCCGGTTGGAAGCGGGTTTCCCCCTGTGGGGGCATGACCTGGACGAGGAAACCAATCCGCTGGAAGCGGGCCTGGGGTGGGCGGTGCGATTCAACCGGGACTTCGTGGGCCGTGATGCCCTGGAGAGGGTCCGCCGAGAGGGTGTGAAACGAACCCGGGTGTCGTTCCGGCTGGAGGATCGACGGATTCCCCGGGAAGGGTGCGCTCTGCGGTCAGGTGAATCGAGGGGGACGGTCACCAGCGGCAACTTCAGCCCCATGCTGGGAGTGGGGATCGGGATGGGTTACCTTTCCACTCCCCGCCCCCCCGACCTGCCGGTGGAGGTCGAGATCCGCGGCCGGTGGATCACCACCGAACCGGTGGAAGGCGCCTTCTACCGGCCGAGCTGAGCTCGGGGCTGAGTCTGCGGTGTCCGGCCCGGAGGAAATGTGGGTGTCAGACGGCCTCCCCTCGGCCGCTTTGCAGCGCCTGAATGCGGAGGGACGCTCGGTGCGACGGTTTCCCCTGGTGGGAGGGGTGACGGTATGGGACGATCCACCGGAGGGAGAGGTGACTGCGGCGGTGGCGTGCCCCAATCGGTTGGGGGTGTTCGAACCCCTCGCTGCGAGGCCGTGGTGGGAGAGGCTGTGGTGGTGGGCGGATCCTCTGAGCCCCGATTCGGGCGGGTACCGCCTGGCTCCCCGGGTGGAGCGGATCACCGCCCCGGCTCCCCTTCCTGCCCATCGGACCGTGGCGGACGCCCGTCGCCGTTCCCTTCGGGCGGCTGATTATCTGACCCGCCGACTCCGGCACCTTCGGGGGGTGCGGATTCCTTCACCATCCCATGGACGGCGGTTTCCCTTCTTGGTTCCGGTGAACCCGTTTCCCCGGCTGGCGGGGGTGGCCGAGGAGTTGAGAGTTCCCCGACCGGTGGACGGGTGGCCCGGTTTGGTGGTTTGTGAGGTGGGATGGTGGCAGTCCACCGAGCGTCTGGACAGCCTGGTGGCGATCATCAGCCAGGCAGTGGGTGGAGAGCGACCGGCGACGCTCCGGCCGGATGAACGGGTCTGGTCTTCTCCCGGTCCGTGACCCCGCTCAACGCCAGGGCGGCACGGCGGCGCCGGCTTCCCGATAGGAGGGTGCAATGTCCCGCTCCCAGATTTGCCCCTTGAGGCGCTCATCACAGAAAGCGCCTTCCAAGGCGGTGCGGGTGATTATGGCCAGGTCGCCGATTTCAAAACCGTGATGCTCCACCGCCAGGGAGAATTCGGCGGTTGGGTCGGTGCGGCTCATCAACCGGTTGTCGGTGTTGAGAGTCACCGCGAATCCGGCCCGGTGCAACAGTCCGACCGGGTGGCTGCCGGCTGCCCACCCCTTGGTGTCCAGATTCGATTTTATGCAAACCTCCAGGGGAATTCGCCTTTCCAGCACCTCGGCGGCGACCGTCCCGGTGACCCGGATCTTCCCGGAGACCACCTCGCAATCCTCGATCACCTCCACACCGTGGCCGATCCGCTCGGCGCCACAGATCAGGGCATTGCTGATGCTGTCGGGGCCGGCGGACTCACCGGCGTGCAGCGTCACCCTGACTCCGGCGTCAAGCGCCGCCTCGATGGCGGGGAGATGCTCCACTGCCGGGTAGCCCCGCTCGGGACCGGCCAGGTCGAATCCCACCACCCCCAACCCGGAGGTCTCAACCGCCAGGTGGGCCGTCCGCAGAGAGGTGGAGGTGTTTCGCAGCGAGCAGAGGATCAGGGACCACTCCATGCCGGTCCGCTGGGCGCCGATCGTCAGGCCGTCCGAAACCGCCTCCACCACCTCCACCAGGCCCAGGCCGCCCCGGGTGTGGAGGTGGGGAGCGAACCGGATCTCGGCGTACACCACGCCGTGCGAGGAGAGGTCCTCCACTGCTTCGATGGCCACCCGGGTTAAAGCCGGTTTGGTCTGCATAACTCCCACCGTGTGAGCGAAGGCCTGCAGGTATCGCTCCAAACTCGATGCGCCGGATTGATGGAACCAATCTCCCACCAGGTGGGCTTCGCTCACCGGAAGCCGGTGGCCGGTCTGCTCGGCCAATTGATAAACCGTGGCCGGTCGCAGGCTGCCGTCCAAGTGTTCGTGCAGGATTACTTTGGGAAGATCACATAGCATGTCGGCTTGGGTGGTCGGGCGGTTCGCGCCAACATTAGGACTGTGATTTCCCTGGCGGGACAGCTGCTTGTGGCATCGCCCCGGTTGGTTGACCCCAACTTTGCTCGGACGGTGGTGGCTCTTCTGAACCACGATGAAAAGGGTGCGATGGGACTGGTGATCAATCGCCCCACCAAAATAGCAGTCGCCGATCACCTGCCGGATTGGGTGGTGGAGCGGCTGGCGCAACCACCGCTGGTGTTCTACGGCGGTCCGGTGGAACAGGCGGTGGCGATCGGCCTGCGGGAGAGCTATGACTCCGGAGATGACACCGCGACCCTTCCGGGGGTGAGCCTGATGGATCTGACCGAGGAAGAATCCGCGCGGCGGACCGTCGGTCGGGCCAGGGTGTTCGCCGGCTATTCAGGCTGGGGTCCGGGGCAGTTGGAGGACGAGTTGGAGGAAGAGTCCTGGATCATCCTGTCGGCCCTGGTCAATGATGTGTTTTCTGCGTCTCCTGAAGGTCTGTGGCCCGAGGTGCTGGCGCGCCAGGGAGGACAGATAGCTCTGCTGGCCTCTGTGCCCCTTGACCCGCAGCTCAACTGAACCAACCCCCTCGGACGGATCGGGCGCCCCATTGACCAGGGTCCGTCCGCAACACCGGCGACGGCGCTTGGCTGAGCCTATGCTGGAAGGCGTGGTGGCGACCGTTCCCCGACTGCGAAAGTCGCTCAGGGCTGGCGCGCCCGGTTTGAAAAATGAACGGGAGATGTGGGCGAGGGGCCGGGAGATGGTGGTGGGTATGGACGAGGTGGGAAGGGGCGCCTGGGCGGGTCCGATCACCGTCGGCGCCGTGGTTGCTCCCCAAGACCGTCGCGTGTACAAGATCAGAGATTCCAAGCTCCTGCGTCCGGTGGAGCGGGAGGCCCTGTTCGATCGGATCGCCGGTTGGTGCGTGGCCTGGGCGGTGGGCCATGCCAGCGCCGCCGAATGCGATCGGTTGGGGATGTCGGACGCCCAGCGTCTGGCCGCCCGTCGAGCCCTTTCCGAACTGGGAGTGGTGGTCGATGGCGTGCTGCTGGACGGCCGATGGGACTTTGTGGGTCATCCCAACACCCGAAGGCTGGTAGGGGGTGACCGGATCTCGCTTTCCATCGCCGCCGCTTCGATCCTGGCCAAAGTCACCCGCGATCGGATCATGGCCAACCAATCCCGAAGTTTCCCGGCCTACAACTTCGACGCCAATAAGGGATATCCATGTCCGGTTCATCGGGCGGCGCTTCATGCCTGTGGTCCCAGCACCATCCATCGGCGCTCCTGGGTGTTCATGGATGGTCTGGTGTGGTCGGGCATTCCTCGTTTCCATCGTCCCAGTCCCCAAGGTTCGCTGCCTTTCGATAGCCCCGAGGCCTGACCGCCTCCCCTGGACCTCCCCAACCGGTCACCCGAGGAGTTCCATCCAACATCCCTGGGAGCCACCCATCTAGACTGCCATTGAGAAGTGACTACACGGACCCCCACCCGCCGTAGGGCAAGCGGGCGGAGGCGGGGTTCCGCACCGAAAACCAAAAAGTCGGCCAAAGGGAAATCGGCTCCCAAACGGTCGGCGGATAAGGCCCACCGGCAGCTGTCCTGGCCGGTTCGCTTGGTGCTGGCCGCCAAGTCTCGCCTGGGGTCCATGTCGTCGGAAGCCTGGGGTGGGGCGTTGCTGTTGACGTCCCTGCTGACTACGGTGTTTTTGGTGGGTGCGGGAGGGCGTTTTGGGGAAGTGATCAAGTCTGCCTTCGGCTTTATGTTCGGCAAATGGGTGGCGTTGGTTCCGTTGACGCTGTTGGGCATGGGGTTGGTTTTGATCCTGGGCAAACCCCCTTTGAGCAAGCGGAGGCTGTTCTTCGGGGTCTTGCTGCTCTTCCTTTCCACCCTGGGGCTCTTCCATTTGCTGACCGGGGCGCCTCCACTAGCCGACGGCATCGAGGCGATTCGGGAACGGGGAGGGGCGATGGGGGCCTTGACGGCCTTTCCTCTTCAAAGGTTGACGGGCGCCGCCGCCACTTTTGTGATCCTGGCGGTGGGAGTCACCGCCGGCATCCTGGTTCTGACCAGGACCTCCCTCAAAGACTTCCTGCTGGCCGCGGGCGACCTGATGAAATGGATCCGCAGTAGGCGCCGTCACCGGGCGACCCAAATCGCGCCCTCCGATGGAAAGAAGCCCCAGGGCCTGCCCGGTGGGCGGGTCCGTCGACGCCTTGGTGGAACCCGATCGGGAGGGCGCCATCGCCGCGGGCTTCGCCGGGCAGCCAAGAACCCCGGCCCCTGGCCCATTGCCACCGTGATACAGGTGCCGGAGCCGCAAGGCGCCCCGGTGGCCAACCGAACTCCCACGCCATCTGCCAAACCAGCCACTCCGCCCACCGCCGACGACTCCGTTGTGGAAGAACCCACCGTCCAACAGTGGGATAAACCTTCCGAACAACCCGAACTCGACCTGGTGGCCGGTCCGGTGGAAAGTGATGATTCTCCGCCCGAGCAGGACGAGCCGGGGTCGGTCGAACCGCAAACCAGCGACGACGACAACTCCGGCCCGGACCCCTACCGGCGCCCTCCCCTGGACTTGTTGGTCATGGGTGGAGATGAGGTGGGTGACCGGCAGGGTCCGGAGCGGACCGCCGCAGCTCTCCGCCAGGCCTTGGCCGATCATGGGGTCGACGCTCAGATCGTGGGCGTGGTTTCCGGCCCTTCGGTAACCCGGTTTGAGATCGAGTTGGCCCCCGGCGTCAAGGTGCAGAAGCTCTCGGCCCTGTCGAACGACATCGCCTATGCCCTGGCCACTCCCGACGTGCGGCTGCTGGTCCCCATCCCCGGTCGTTCAGCGATCGGAGTCGAGGTGCCCAACGCCGATCGGCGAATAGTTCGACTGGGAGACATCCTCTCGGGCCAGGAGGCCAAGGCTCGCCATCACCCCCTGGTGGTGGGGCTGGGGATGGATATCGCCGGTCGGCCCTTTCTGCTGAACCTGGCCGAACTGCCCCACCTGCTGATCGCCGGGGCCACCGGCGCCGGGAAGTCGTCCTGCATCAATTCGATTCTCGCTTCTCTTTTGATCAGGACCAGTCCCGAGGACCTCAAGTTGATTCTGGTGGATCCCAAACGGGTGGAATTGGGTCAATTCGCGGGTGTTCCCCATCTGCTCACCCGGGTCATCACCGATCCGAAGAAGGCCACCGAAGCCCTCAAGTGGGTGGTGGCGGAGATGGACCGCCGCTACGATCTGTTGGCCGAGGCCGGGGCGCGGGACATCTCCGGATACGCCTCGAAATGGAAAGCAGGATCATTGGACCGGGAGAAGTTCGATCGCTTTCCCCATCTGCTGGTGGTGGTGGACGAACTGAACGACTTGATGATGGTGGCGGGGCGGCAGGTGGAAATGGCCATCGTGCGCATCGCCCAGATGGCCCGGGCGGTGGGCATTCATCTGGTTTTGGCCACCCAGCGGCCCTCGGTGAACGTGATCACGGGGGTCATCAAGGCCAATATCCCCTCCCGATTTGCGTTCAGTGTGGCCTCTCAGACCGACAGCCGGGTGATCATCGATTCGGCAGGCGCCGAGAAGCTGGTGGGGAGGGGAGACATGTTGGTGGTGACCGCCCGCCAACCCCGACCGCAGAGGGTGCAGGGCGCCTGGGTGGAGGAGTCGGAGATCGCCCGGGTGGTGGCCTGGATCAAGGCCCATGCCAGACCGGAGGATGATTTGGGCCAGTCACTTGACGAGGTCCTAACCGAGGCCGCGTCGCAGCCCGAGACGGAAGACGACAAGGACGAGCCATTGGTGAGACAGGCCATGGAATTGGTGGTCCGCTCTCAACTGGGTTCCACCTCCATGTTGCAAAGGAAGCTTCGAGTGGGATTTGCCCGAGCCGGGCGTCTGATGGACATCTTGGAACGACGGGGAGTTGTGGGGCCTTCCCAGGGCTCCAAAGCCAGGGAGGTGCTGATCTCCCCCGAGGAACTTCCTTAGGATTTTCCCCTTCCGACTCATCCCGATAAGTAAGGTGAATAACAGGAACAGAAAGTAGGTCATTGAGTTATCCACCGTTCCTTCGACGGGTAGCCAAAGTCACCGACTCGGGCGCCAATGCCTATCTACGGGTGGCCGATAGCCTCACGGAGGCGGCGGGATGGATATCCCGGGCTCTGGTGCTGGTGCTCATTCCGGTGGGGTTCCTGAATGTCTTCCTCCGATATGTCGGTCAGTATGTGGAGTTCAGGCTGGTCAACAACACCTGGATTGAGGCCCAGTGGTATCTCTATGGGGTGATCTTCCTTCTGATGTTCCCCCACCTTCTGCGGCACGACACCAACGTTCGGGTCGATTTCTGGTATGCCGAGCGCAGTGAGCGGGCCAAGGCGTGGATCAATCTGATCGGACACATTTGCGGACTGATTCCCTTCACCATCCTGGCTTTGTGGGTTTCTTGGAAACCGGTGAGAGAATCCTTGGTGTACTGGGAGATGTCTCCCGATCCCGGAGGCTTGCCGCGCGGTCCGATCAAGCTCATGATTCTGGTGGCCTTCGTGCTGCTGGGGATTGCGGCATTGGCTTCTCTGATCCGCGTAGTTGCCTTTCTGACCGGTCGACAGGCAGTGCTGTTCGATAAGAAGAGTGAAGCGCCGCTGAGAATCGAATGAAGCCGACAGAACAAACCGAACCCGAAGGGACCAGCCCATGAGCATCGAATGGCTGGCCATCATCATGTTCGCGGTCTTCTTGGTGTTGCTGTTGGCCGGCTATCCGGTTGCCTTCTCCTTTGCGGGCACGGCCATCGTTTTCGGGCTCATCGGCTTACTCACCGGCCAATTCGACTTCAATCGGTTCATCATTTTGTTCAGCCGCTGGTTCAAGTCAGTGGACAATTTCACTTTGCTGGCAATCCCTTTCTTTGTGTTCATGGGGGCGGTGCTGGAGAAATCGGGATTGGCGGAGCGAATGCTGACCACCATCGGCATGGCGCTGGGGCGCCTCCGGGGAGGATTGGGTTTGACCGTGGTGTTGGTCGGCGCGCTGTTGGCCGCGGCCACCGGGGTGGTGGCCGCCACCGTGATCGTTATGGGCCTTTTGTCGCTGCCCACCATGGTTCGTTACGGATACGACCACCGCCTGGCCACCGGACTGATCACCGCTTCCGGCACTCTGGCCCAGCTTCTGCCGCCGTCGCTGGTGTTGATCCTTTTGGCCCAGGTGGTGGGAGTCTCGGTGGGTGATCTGTTTCTGGGGGCCATGTTGCCCGGGGCCATGCTGGCGGGAATCTACGGCCTGTATGTCCTGTATCGCGCCTACCGGGATCCGAATGCGGCGCCCGCTCTTCCCCCCGAGGCCCGGCCTCTCCATGGGATGGAGCTGGTCAAAGAATTGCTGATCGCGGTGGCCCCGGTCATATTGTTGATCTTGGCGGTTCTGGGGTCGATTTTCACCGGCATAGCCACTCCCACCGAAGCAGGAGCGGTGGGCGCCACGGCCGCGGTGGCATTGGCCGCCGCCAACCGCAACCTCAATCGATCGGTACTCACCGGCGCCGCCCGATCCACCTCCAATATCACCGGCTTGGTGCTGATGATTCTGTTCTGCTCCACCTTCTTTCAACTGGTATTTGACCAACTGGGAGGCCAAAGGCTGGCTCAGGAGATACTGACGGGGCTGCCCGGCGGGTTCTGGGGTTTCATCATCATCGCCAACATCGCGGTGTTCCTTTTGGGTATCAACCTGGAGTTCATCGAGATCACCTTCATTGTCATGCCCATATTTGTGCCGGCGGTGAAGGTTCTCTTTGAAACGGGGGTCACCCCTTTCGACACGCTGCCCGCTCTGATGATCTGGTTCACGGTGATGATGGCGATCAACCTCAATATGGCCTTCATCTCGCCTCCGGTGGGGTTCTCGCTCTTCTATCTCCAAAGCGTCGCCCCTCCCGAAGTGAGGACGGTCGACATCCACCGGGGCGCCCTGCCTTTCATGGTTTTACAGGGTGTCTCGCTGGTTCTGGTGATGGCTTTCCCCGGTACCGTGACTTGGCTGCCGAGTGTCATAGGTGGCTGAGCCAACGTAGCGTCACCGCATCTGACCAGGTGTGAGTTCCTGTCTGCCCCGGGGGCTTGCTGCCCTTGGCGCCGGTTTCTCCCCGGCCTTCCGAATCCCGGTGCAATTGATAAGGGGGGCGGGCCGTGCCGCCCCCTTATTCAGGTTGACAATGTAAGCGTTCGGTTATCGCCGCCCGGTCCAGGACAGCATGGCGGATTCGGCCAGACCGTGCCAGCGGGTGATACCGGCCCGGAAGTCCTTCCAAGCATCGTAGATGGTGGCGAAGTCGGCATCATCGGCGGCTGTCTCGTCGAACAGTTCGAAGGAGGCATTCTCAGACGCCTCCAGGACGTCATCGGGGAAGGGACGCAACTCGATGTCCGACTGGAGTATCTCGGCCAGGGACACGGGGTTCTTGGCGTCGTAACGGGCCATCATGGTGGCGTTGGCGCCATAAGCGGCATTCTCCAATATCACCTGGTACTCCTCAGGCAACTCGTTCCACCGGGACAGCGGGAAGAACACGTCCAACTGCGGGCCCGGCTCCCACCACCCGGGGTAGTAGTAATACTGGGCTGCCTGGTGGAATCCCATGGTGGTGTCGTCGTAGGGACCAACCCATTCGGTGGCGTCGATCGCCCCGGTCTGCAGAGCCTGGAAGATCTCTCCTCCGGGCAACACCTGGACGGTGACGCCCAGCCGCTCCATGACCCTGCCTCCCAGGCCGGGGATTCGCATACGCAGACCCTGGAGGTCGGCGATGGAATTGATCTCCTTGTTGAACCAGCCACCCATCTGCACACCGGTGTTGCCGGCCGGGAAGTTGATCACCCCGAACCGGTCGGCGTAGAAGTCCTGCATCATCTCCAAACCGCCGCCCTCGTACATCCAGGCGTTCTGCTGGCGATAAGTCAGTCCGAATGGGAGAGCGGTGGAGAACGCCGTAGCCGGGCTGAGTCCCACGTAGTAATAGGAGGCGGTGTGGCCGGCCGGGATGGCGTCCTGCTGCACGTTCTGCAGGACCTCCAGCCCGGGGACCAGTTCACCACCAGCCCGGGGGGTGATGCGGAAACGTCCACCGGTGAGGGAACTGACCCGCTCGGCGAAGTCCACCGCACCACCGAAGATGGTGTCCAGCGACAGGGGCCAACTGGTGCCCATCTCCCATTCGATTTCGGGACCGCCCTCGGCGGCGACCACTTCGGCGGCTTCGGCCGCGGCGGTGGTTTCGGGGGTGTCCTCTTCCTCGGAGGCACAGGCGGCCACGGCAGTCAGCATTCCACCGGCCGCCAAGGTCATTCCGGCCTTCTTCAGGAAATCTCGACGGTCAACTTTGCTTTCCAGAGTCTCCTCCAGCGAAGGGCCGTGCTTGCTATCGGTCATTGCTGTTCTCCTATCGTTCATTGAGGAGTTGCCTCTTACGGTCTCTCCTGCGGGATGGCTTTCCGCCTCCGCAGCCGGATGATTTGTTTATTGGGTGAAACATTCTAATTCATCAGGATCGAGAGTTCCTGTCTTGACCAGGGATTAATTGGCCTCCAACTGCCCATGACCGCCTGACTTTCCCTTGACGGGTGAGCGGGTTGGAGTTGGTGGGGGACAATAAAAGGTGTGAAAACAGCACACTAACTCGCGAAAAGCTATCCCGGCCCACTTGTCCCGAGGGCCCTCCCCCTCCAGCCACCTTTCCATGGTCGGGGCGCGAAAGCCCTGTTCAACAGGGGGATTTCGCTTTCCCAATATGTAACCTCGGAGCGGCCTGAACGACGTCCGGATCAGGCCGGGAGGTGATCGACCCAGACAGCATGCCCCACCGGGAGCGACCAAGTCAACCCGGCATTTCATCTATTTTTCGCGACATCCAAAAAACTCATCCGTGAATCCCACCGTGTAAGTTGACAGGCCGCCTGTCGGATCCTGAAGAGCGACCGACAATCCATTGCCCCGGTTTGGGTCGATCTTCCCTTAGCCTTGGGACGCAGTGATGGGAACAGGTGCCCGGTGGTTTGTGGGGGCCATGCTTTTGGCCGCTTCCCTGCCACTGGTCACCGGTGTCCCACCGTCGGTGGCGGCGCCTGCCTTGGTACACCCGTCCACGATCAACGCGGCAGCGGCTCCCCAACCGGCGCCGGTGGTCTACCTCACCTTCGACGACGGCCCCCACCCGGTGTACACCCCCCAGATTCTGGAGGTGCTGGCAAAACACCGGGCACGCAGCACTTTCTTTGTGGTGGGAAGCATGGTCCAAAATTGGCCGCAGACGGCCCGGCAGATTGTCGAGGCGGGACACTCCATCCAGTTGCATTCGTGGCGGCACGCCAACCTCACCAAATTCACCCGGGAGGAGTTCACAGCCGACACAACTCGGTCTCAGGCCGCCCTGGAGGAAGTGGTCAACCGGAGAGCCACCTGTATGCGGCCCCCCTTTGGAGCGGTCAACTCCCGGCTGATCGAGTGGGCTGAGGAAGTCAACCTGAAGACGGTGATGTGGAGCAACACCGGCGCCGATTGGTTGGACCTGACGTCCGAGCAGATCGCCCGGAGAGTGGTGAATGGAGTGCAACCCGGGTCGGTGGTGCTGCTCCACGACGGAGGCGGCAATCGCAGCCGCACCGTCTCGGCTCTTGAGATCATTCTCGAGGAACTCACCGAAGCCGGTTACCGGTTCCGTCCGATGTGCTCCTCCCTTCCCGTCACCCAGCCTGCCCGGGCCTGCTGGGAGTTCTACGGATGGCCGGTGGCTCGCCCCTGCACCGATGATTCTCGCACACCGGATCTGTAGCGCCGGGAGGTGGGGGGAAAGAGCAAACCCTTGGGGCCGACCACAAAACCCTGATCCGCCAGGGCCCCGGCCAGGGAATGCTCGTTGGCAGGCTGATCGTCTATCAGATCGATCCGAAGGCGCGGGAGTCGAGTGGCAAGAACGGCCAGTCCCTCCGCCAGGTGTTCCGACGACAGGTCGTCGCCGCCCACAACGGTGAGGCGCCGATGGTCCAAGAAAGCGCCCAAATCCCCGTTCCACAACACCACATGACATCCCGCTGATCGGGCAAAGCGCACATTGGGACGCCGGGGCCAGGGCAGCGCCGCTCCGAACGGATTGGCCGGATCGGTGGCCGCCAGAATCACCAACCTGGGTTCGTCCTTCGCCCGGAGCCGGTCGACGGCGCCCGGTAGGGCGAACTGGGCGCCTCCCAGCCCTTCCACAAAGTACCCTCGGCGAGCCTTGCCGGTTTCTTCAAGGCGCGCCAGCACCGGATAGAGGGCGGTGAAACCTCCCGGTATGCCTTCGAACGCCACCACCGAGCGGGTCACTATTCCATGCCGGTCCAGGAGTTGCGCTCCCCATGCCGCGTACTGCTCGGTGGAGGAGATGGCGTGAGTGTCGCCCGGATGGGAGACCAGAGACCACCGGCCCGCGGTGTCGGGGGGGAAAACCAGTTTTCTCCCGGGTCGCCGGCGGCGGATACGGCGGCGGCGCAGGTGGGCCCGCAGGGGGTGGAGGCTGTCGTTGGTGACCACCCCCGCCCAAACCAGATCCCAGAGAGCTTCGATTGCGTCTTCTGGGTCCTCGCCTTCCAAACTTCGGTATATCTCCCCGAAAAAGGAGGCGCCTCGGTGTTCCAGATGATGGCGGATTGCCTGATGGACAGGCCGGTTCGGCGGATCGGACCCGGGCCCCGGATACAGTTGCCGGAACCTCTCTCGCAAGTAGAGCGCCACTTTGCCGTTCCGATGTCCCAAGGCGCCCCTGCCCACCCAAATCACCCTGCCCTCGGCCAGGAGTTGATCCAACCGCGGGGCGGGGCGGAGGTGGCGGACGGCCAATACCTCGCTTTCCAGCACCGACGCAGGAATCGGATGGTCCTGTATCCGGGCGATGGTGTCCAATAGCGCCCCGGCGCCGGGAGGAGGTTTCTCTTCTATCTGATGCCAAGCCAGTGACAACCGGCCGAGCGCGGCAGGGTCCACCGGTTCCACCTGACGGCGAAGCGTTGCCAGGGAGCGACGCTTCAAACGGCGCAACACCTCGGTGTCCACCCACTCCCGGGGCCCGCCCGTCCGGAAGACCCCCTTCGTCACCCGGTCCTGCCGGGTCAGGCGGGACAGCACCTCCTCCACCACCGACACCGGAAGTCCCAATGCCCCGGCGGCTTGAGCGGCAGGAAAAGGTGCATGGGTGCGGGCATAGCGCCCCACCACGTCTCCCAGCGGATCCTCCACCGGCTCGGAGAAGGCGTCCGGGACTCCGGGCGGCAGTTGGCAACCCAGGGCGTCCCGCAGGCGCGCCGCGTCCTCCACGGCCGCCCAGGTTGTCCGACCCGCCAGACGCACTTTGATCACCCGGCGGGTGGCTTGCAGTATCTCCAGGGCGGCGTGGGGGTCGTTGCATCGCATTTCCAGGTCCCGGATCGTCAAAGGTCCCAAGTCCCTCAGCAGATCGTGCATCCCGTCGGGTCCCCGGGCCCGCCGATCCTCGGTGAGGCGTTGCAGTTCCAACTCCACCGAGGCCGCCACCTCCGGAGAGATGAGATCTCCGATTTCCCCCTCTCCCAGCAATTGCGACAGGAGCCAGCGGTCCAGGGTGATGGCCATGGCTTTGCGCTCGGCCGCCGGTCCGTCGGTCTCATACAAAAAGCCCGCCAAAAAGGCGTGCATTAGGGATGAGGCAAAGGGGGAGGCATGAGGCAGGTCCACTTCCCGAAGTCGCAGTTTGCGGCTCCGCAGATCGGCCAGGAGCTTTTGCAAATAGGGAAGGTCGAAGTCGTCCTGGAGTACCTCCCGGTACGTTTCCAGGATCATCGGAAAGGAGTCGAACCGGCGGGCCACCGAGAGCAGATCGGCGGAGCGACGGCGCTGAAGCCACAGAGGAGTGCGATGTCCCGGTCGGCGGCGGGGCAGGAGCAGCGCCCGCCCGGCCGCTTCCCGGAAACGGGAGGCAAACAGCGCCGTGCCCGACAGATGTTTCATCAACAGATCAGAGACCCGGTCGGGGCTGAGCAGGATGTCGTGAGCGGACGGGGGCTCGTCGGCGTCGGGGAACCGAAAGATGATGCCATCGTCGGACCAGGCGGCGTCAATCTCCACCCCCAGACGGGATCGAAGGTGATCCCGGGCTGCCATCGCCCAAGGGGCATGGACCCGCGCTCCCAGGGGTGAGAGAACCACCATTCTCCAGTCTCCGATCTCGTCCCGAAAACGTTCCACCACCACGGTGCGGTCGGTGGGGAGGGCGCTTCCGGAGGTGCGTTGATCTTCCAGGTAGGCAACCAGGTTCTGGGCTGCCCACTCGTCCAACCCCGCTTGGTCGGTGAGGCGCTGCATGGCTTGGGGGCCGCTCAGAGCGGACATCTCCCGCAGGAAACGCCCGATGGCCAATCCGGTCTCCGCCGAGCGGCCCACGGTGTCCCCTCTCCAAAAGGGCATCTGTCCGGGTGTCCCGGGGGCGGGGACCACTTCCACCCGATCGTGGGTTATCTCGGCGATCCTCCAGGAGGAGGATCCCAACAGGAAGACATCACCGGGTCGGGACTCATAGACCATCTCCTCGTCCAGTTCGCCCACTCGGCTGCCGTCGGGAAGCTGCACCCGGTAGAGACCGCGATCGGGGATCACCCCGGCGTTGGTGACGGCCAGTTGCTTGGCCCCTGCCCGGGGGGTCACAGTGTCGGCGATCCGGTCCCAGACCACCCTCGGTCGCAACTCGGCGAACAGATCGGAGGGGTAGCGTCCGGCCAGCATGTCCAAGGTGGCGATGAACACCTTCTGGGGAAGGTCGGCGAACGGCGCCGCCCGGCGCAGCATCAGATAGAGCTGGTCGACTGTGCGATCGGCGGTCACCACCGCCGCCACCAGTTGCTGGGCGGCCACGTCGAGGGGATTGCGGGGGATCACGGTGTGCTCCACTTCCCCGGCTCGCATCCTCTGGGCCACCACGGTGGAGGTGAGCAGGTCTCCCCGGTATTTGGGAAAGAGCTTGGCGCGGCTTGTGCCTCCCACCTGATGCCCGGCCCGCCCCACCCGTTGCAGCCCCGAAGCCACTCCCGGAGGAGACTCGATCTGGACCACCAGGTCAACCGCGCCCATGTCGATCCCCAACTCCAGAGAAGAGGTGGCCACCACCGCCCGGAGCCGACCGCTCTTGAGACCATCCTCGATCTCCAGGCGATGGCGCCGGGCCACCGACCCGTGATGGGCCCGGGCGATCTCGGCCTCTCCAAGGTTGTTGATCTCGGCGCACACCCGTTCGGCCAAGCGCCGGCTGTTGGTGAAGACGATGGTGGACTGGTGCCGGTTGATCAATTCCAGGAGTCGCTCATAAATGGACGGCCAGATCGACGGGGTGCGGGTTTCGTCATCGGGGCCCGCCTCGGGGCGGGTCATGTCCTGGCTGGGCACCACCAGCTCCAGATCCATGGATCGAGGTTGGTCGGCGTCGATGATGGTCACCGGACGGGCTTCCCATGGCCCTTGCGGATCGGCCACCTCACCCCCGCCCAGGAAACGGGCGATGGTCTCCAGGGGTCGTTGGGTGGCGGAGAGGCCGATCCGCTGTGGTGAGGAGTCGGTGATCTCCTCCAGTCGTTCCAGCGACACTGCCAAGTGGGCGCCCCGCTTGTTGCCGGCCACCGCGTGCACTTCATCCACGATCACCCAGTTGAGCGAGGTCAGCCGATGGCGGGCCTTGGAGGTGAGCATCAAATACAGGGACTCGGGGGTGGTGATGAGAATGTCGGGAGGTCGTCGCAGCATTTTCTGTCGATCGGCCGCGGGAGTGTCGCCGGTGCGCATGAAGGTGGAGAGCATCGGGGGCGGTTCCAGCCCCAGGCGGAGGGCCGTGTTTCGAATTCCGGTCAGGGGCGCCCGCAGATTTCGTTCGATGTCATAGGCCAGGGCCTTCAGGGGCGAGACGTACAGCACCCGACACCGCTGGGCGGGTGGCGGCAGGGTTTGGTGACAGAGACGGTCCAAGGTCCACAGGAAGGCGGCCAAGGTCTTTCCCGACCCGGTGGGCGCTTGGATGAGGGTGTGCCGACCCGAAGCGATGGCCGGCCACCCGTGGCTCTGGGCCGCGGTGGGGGCCTCGAAGGTGGCCTCGAACCAGGCGCGGGTGGCCAGCGCGAATTGTTCCAGTGCGGGATGTCCCATCCTCAGATCAGGGTAGGAGCCCCCGGTGACAAACAGCCCGGGAAAGTCCGGCGAAGACCTTCCGGGGCCTTATGCGGAGACGGGGGACCGACCGGGAGGCACCGCGACTTCGGCCAGGTTGGGAACGGGTCGGATTGGAGGGCTACCTCAGTATATGGACACCAGCTCCAAGGCGGTCTCGGCAACCCCGTCGGAACATTGGAGGCCGGTCTCCGACGGCCTCAGACGATGAACCGACACCCTCGCCCACTCGGAGGCGCTTCCCTTGATGATGTGGGGCAGGTCCTCTTGGCCGTAGACCCACTTGTAATACTGCGGCCCGATCACTTCCACCCTCACCGGGGTGTAGGTTTCCTCACGTTCGGTGAACCTTGCGCCGAGGGTTTCCCAAGCCAACCAGCAGACATGGCGTAACCGGGTGGTGTCCTCGTATTCCTCCCCCATCGCTTCGTAGATGTCGAGGCCGTATGCCCAGGTTTCGGTGAGCCGGTGAGCCGCCACCGTCTTGGCCGAGACCGAATCTGTGAACCAGGGGATGGGTTGGGAGGCCGTCATCTCTGACAAGGGTTCGATGAGCTTGGCGCGTCCCTTCCTCCACCATTCGATGACATCCTGGGGTCTGATCTCCCGACCCCGTTGGATACCTTCCCAGTACAAATCGTTCAGTTCATCTCCCGTGGGAAAACCGGGCGCTTCGCCTGCGACGGTCTGGGCGGTCAACTCCTCGAAGTGCGCCAAGTGACTGACCATGTCGCGAATGTCCCAGCCTTCCACCGCAGTGGGGGTGTTCCAGTCTCGAACTGGGATTTTTTGCAGATACTGATCAAGAGACTGTTGTTCAGCCACCAGATCGGAGAGGATGGTCCGCACCCTCCCCATTCTATCAGATTTTTGCCGGGCCTTTTCCGTAGGGTGGTACTTTGGGGCCCTGCCGAACCACCGCTCTCCACACTGTCTCATAGTGGTCCCGGTCATGGGGGTCGATTCTCGGCAGAACAAACTCCTCCCAGGCCCGCCGAAGGGGGTCAGGGTGCTCGGAGAAGATGCGAAGCCCGGTGGGGAGCCGATCCAGCGTTCCCCGCAGAGACATGGGGGTCTCCACTCTGGTTTCGGCGTCGGCGGACTCAAAAGAGGCGTTGACATCCACCGTGAGGCGGGCGAGCGCCTCCACGAACGGGCGGGTCATGGCCGGATATCGCAGTTCCAGCATCGATCTCACCTGGGAGGCGGTGGGGAAGCTCTTCTCCCAGATCACCCAACGGTCGGCGAAGGCCTTGTTGAGGGTTTGGGTCCCGGCGTAGTCGCGCAGGTCGGTGGGGTTCATGGTGCCGAAAATGCGCACATCGTTCCGGAGTCGGATGGTCTCCCCGGTCGGCAGATCCAGCGCCGCAAAGCGGTCCAGCAGGCCGTGCAGGGCAAACAGGGTCTCGGCCCCGGCCGCGTTGAGTTCCGACAGGTTGATCAGAGCGGGCCCTCGCAGAGCGCGGGTTATGTCACCGTCTTCCCATCGGCTTTCGGTTCCCCCCTTGCCGTCCCCATGCAGCCGAGTCGATCCGATCAGGGTTAGGTCCCGCACTTCGCCGGTCATGGGTATGCGGTAGTAAGGCAATCGCAGGCGGGCCGCGAACTGTTCGATGTCGTGATCCTTCCCGGTGCCCATATGACCGCGGACCGCGATGTGCAGAGGCACATACCCGGGCGGCCGGTCTCTGTGAACTCTCTCGAGGGCGGCAAATCGATAGAGCATCCCCAGGTCCACGTAGTAGGGGTCGGGGTCGGGGATACGTTGGCATCTCTGACGATGGTCCGCCAGCGCGGAGGACAGCTCGAAAGGGCGAATGCGGATCGCTCGTTCCGGAATCCCGGAGGGATGAGCAAAGATGGTCGGGTCGTTCATGCCGCCGGGACCTGCAGCTTGATCAGACTCTTGCGCAGGAGGTCCTTGGTTCCGGCCACCATGGCCTGGGCCAGTTCCCGAGGATGTTGCACCACTTGGTGGCGTGGGTAGGCGGCTTTAACGGTGTCGTCGCCAATCCCGATTCCCAGCACGGTGGCGCCGCCCCTTTCCGCCGCCGCCACCGCCCCGGCCAGATTCCGGACCGAACCTCGGGTCATCCCGTCGGCCAGGACCATCAGCAGGCGGGTCTCGGCGCCCTGGGAAGCCAGCCGACGGGCGGCGTGGATCACATTCAGCTCGTCCACGTTGGCTGCCTTGTCGAACATGGAGACGGGCGGGGTGGTGCGGGGGTTCCGGGCGGCCTGACGCACCGCCTCCCGGGGGGTGAAGGCGGCCCACAGCATCCCGGCCAGGACCGGCTCGGCCACCGACCACCGTTGATCGAAGGGTTTGATGAGATAATGATTGACAGTGGTGGTCAGCCTATCAGCCGATGTGCCGTGGCTGGCCCGCAGCCCGGCGGACGACTGGCTCATGGAGCGAGTGTAGGACCACTCCGTGTCAGCCACGCGGGCGGCGAAGGAGCGGTTGAAGATGCTCACTTCAAAATCGATGTCCAGTTCATGGCACATCCGAGCCACCGTCCAAGCGCCCAACAGGGCGGCGGCCATTCCCCACCCCGTTCGCGGGCGACCGAGCGTTTTGGATTGGAGCATCGAGGCTGACCCGTCCACCAGCAGGCTCACCGCGTACCGCCGACGGCTGGGGGAGTGACGCCGCTCGTAGAGTCGCTGGTACAGACCGGCGCCGATGAACAGCGCGGCGTAGGGGGAGATGTCCCCCTGGTCGAATCCGGAACGCAATCCCCGGCGCTGATTGGCCGCGAACAGGTGGAAGAGTTCCCCCGATACCCGCCGGGGAGTCACTCCCCACTGCCGGGCGGCGCGGCGGTACGCCTCCCGCCCCTGTTCGGCAAACCGGGCAAAGGCGGTGGGGGCCGGGGAGATCATGAGCCGCCCGCTCTGGCCATCGGGTAGATGAATCACCGGGGAGGCGCCCACCCGGAGCAACTGATCGGTGCCCGATTGGTCGGTCTCTTTTCCGGGACGGTTCTCCTGATCGGCGCCGATCGCCTGCTGGTAGGACTCGGCCCCGGCCACCGCCGGGCTGGGCAGGCGGACCATGTCGAGGGTCTCGGAGGCTTTTTCGCTGATGGTCGCCGAGGCGGCCGGTTCCCGGGGCACACCGGGAGGAACCAGTTGGTGTTCGATCGCGATTGCCAGCATCACCACCGCGGTCTCGCCCACTTCCCAGGGATCTTGCAATTCGCAGACCTGTGTCAAGCGGACCCCGGCCGCGGCCAGCGCCGCCCTGACTTTCTCTCCCATAAAGTCGGGTGGGCGATCGGGGGGCTGCACCCCGTTGGCTGCCAGGAAGAGCGAGGTCACAAATTGAGAGATGGGAGGCTTCGACGCCAATGAAGGCGCGGCTGCCCGGTAGAGGTCGTCCAGAATGGAGCGGGCGCCCGGGTATTTGACCAGCCCCTGTTGTTCCTGTCGGGCGTCCTCCAGGGCGAAGAACATCAGGGTCGCCAGCTCTCCTCCGGTGCGTTCCAGGGCGGTCAGCAGATCGACCGGGAGAGGGGGTTGTGGCCCGGGTCGGCTCTCGGCCTCGCCCAGCAGGGCGGGCCAGTGTTCGGGGATGGGCCTTTTTTCGTTGAAGTTGCTGGAGAGCAGATGCACCACCTCGTGAAGGGCCGAGGCCACCGCCACTTCCTCCGCCGTGACGGGGGCCCGACGGCGGTAGGCGGCATGGAACAGGCGGGGATCACACACCACCTCGCCCGCGGCGGTGTGAGAGAAAGCCCCCAGTCTCACTCGCAACTCCGGATTTGCGGAAAGGGTGCGGGCAAAACGGGTGATGGCCGGGGCCACCCGCTGATATCGGCTCACCACCTCTTCAATGCCGGTCTCCTCTGAGGAGAGCAGCCGGCCCAACACGGTTGCCGAACGGGGGGACATGATCAATTCATTATCCCTCATCGGACTTCCTACAATCTCCGGATGGCATGACTCATTTTGCGCTGACCACCCTTCCGAACGGCTTGAGGGTGATAACCGAAACCATGCCCGCCCTTCGCTCTGTGTCGGTGGGGTGCTGGGTGGATACCGGGGCCCGGGACGAACGGAGCAGCGAAGCCGGCGCCTCGCACTTTCTGGAGCACCTTCTCTTCAAAGGGACCGAGGAGCTTTCGGCTCGACAGATCTCCGAGACGTTCGACGGGATGGGGGCCGAGTCAAACGCCTTTACCTCCAAGGAGCACACCTGCTATTGGGCGCGGCTGGTGGACGAGGACCTTCCGGTGGGAATGAAGATCCTCTCGGAGATGCTGAAACGGCCCGCCTTCCGGCAGAACGAGATCGACTCGGAGCGGCAGGTGGTGTTCGAGGAGATCAACATGCGGGAGGACGACCCCCAGGACTCGGCTTTCGAAGCGTTCAGCCGGACGATCCATTGTGACCACGCCTTGGGGCGGCCGGTGCTGGGGACTCGGGATTCGATCGGATCGATGACTCGCGACGACATTTCGGGCTACTGGCAACGTCGTTACGGTCCTTCCTCGGTGGTGATTGCCCTGGCCGGCGCCGTCCGCCACGCCGAAGCAGTGGATCTGGTCGAGGAATTGTTCGGAGACTGGACCGGGCCGAAGGTCGGCCACCAGTACTCCCCCAGCGCCTACTCCTCTTCGGTGGGAGTGGTGGAGCGGGACACCGAACAGGCGCACTTGGTTTTGGGAGGAGAAGGCATGGGCCGCACCGACGAGCGGCGCTGGGCTTTTGGAGTTCTGAACATGGTGCTGGGGGTGGGGATGTCGTCTCGTCTCTTCACCAGCATCAGGGAGGAGCGGGGTCTGGCCTATGCGGTGTTCAGCTTCAATCGGTCCTATGCCGACACCGGCGTGTGGGGGATCTACGTGGGAACCACCCCCCCTCAGACCGGGCAGGTCATGGAACTGATCCACAGCCAACTGGAACAACTGATGGAGGAGGGGATCACCGAGGAGGAATTGGAGAAAGCCCGCGGCGCCGGGCGGGGCGCTCTGGCGCTGGCCATGGAGGACTCCCAGAGCCGCATGGTTAACCTGGGCAGCGAGGAGATTTGCGGTTTGGAGCACTATTCAATGGATGAGCGACTGGAAAAGATCCTGGCGGTGGACCGCCAGGACGTGATCGAAGTGGCTCGCCAGATGTTCTCCGGTCCCCGGACCTTGGGAGCAGTGGGACCCTTCGGCGAGTCGGATCTTGCTGTCCATCTGAGATGACCATCGCGGTGGGGGTGGCCGGCGCTCTGGGGCGGATGGGGTCCCTGATCGCCAACACGGTGGCGGAGTCGGCGGATATGGATCTGGTGGCGGCGTTCGACTGTCGCCGAGGAGAGGTGGGGGGGATCTCGGTGGACACGGAGGTGGACTGTGTGGCGCCTGCCGATGTGGTGGTGGATTTCACCCACCCCGAAGTGGTGATGGCCAACTTGGCCGCCTATCGGGAGATGAACTGCCACGCGGTGGTGGGCACCTCGGGTTTCACCACCGAGCGGATCGAATCGGTCCGCCGGATGTGGGTTCCCGACCGGTCCCCCAACTGTCTCATCGTTCCCAATTTCTCAATCGGGGCGGTGCTTATGATGCGCTTTGCCAAAGAGGCTGCCCGGTTTTTTCAGGCATCGGAGTTGATCGAGCTTCACCACGACCACAAAGCCGATGCCCCCTCGGGCACCGCGGTCGCGACGGCCGTGGGCATGGCCGGGGAGGGTGGTCAGCACCGGGGCCGTGAGTCCGAAGAGATACTCCCCGGCGCCCGGGGCGCTCTGGTGGATGGAGTGCCGGTCCATTCGGTCCGCTTGCCCGGCCTGGTGGCTCACCAGGAGGTGCTGTTGGGCAACCCCGGCGAGATCCTTACCATCCGACATGATTCCACCGACCGGGTCTCTTTTCTCCCCGGAGTGATGGTGGCGGTGCGGGGGGTGGCGGGTCTTCCATCCGGGGTTTCGGTGGGCCTGGAGGCCTTGCTGCTTTAGGCTGACCGGACCACCCGGAGGGCTATCCTCCCGATGGTGAGTTCTAATCGGTCGCCTCTCGGACGGGTGCTCACCGCGATGGTGACCCCGTTTGCCGCTGACGGCTCCCTGGACACCGGCCAAGCCGCTCGTTTGGCCCGATACCTGGTGGACCGAGGTTCCGACGGCTTGGTGATCACCGGCACCACCGGGGAGTCTCCCACCCTTTCGGTTGACGAGAAGATCAGGCTGTACGAGACGGTGGCCGAGGCGGTGGGCAACCGGGCCATGGTGGTGGCGGGCGCCGGCACCTACGACACGGCCGGTTCCGTCAAGCTGAGCCGTCGGGCGGCCCGGGCGGGCTGTGGGGGCGTGATGGCGGTCACCCCCTATTACAACAAACCCACCCAGGATGGTCTGGTGGCGCATTTTGAAGCCGTGGCCGACGCCACCGAACTGCCGCTTTTGGTCTACAACATACCGTCGCGGTCGGCCCGCCTGATCGAGGTGGGCACTCTGGCCCGGCTCTCCGAGCACCCCAACATTGTGGCCACCAAGGATGCGGTGATGGATCTCGATTTCACTTCCCACACGGTGGCGGCCGCGCCGTCACTGGCTGTTTATTCGGGGCAGGACTCTTACACCCTGCCGATGATGTCGGTGGGGGCGGTGGGGGTGGTGTCGGTGATCTCTCACCTGGCGGGGCCGACGGTGGCCGAGATGGTGCATGCGGCGGCTGGGGGAGACTACCGGAGGGCCGGCGCACTCCACCATGCCTTGATGCCCCTGTGCGTGGCCTGCTTTGTGGAGACCAATCCCGGTCCGGTGAAGGCGGCTTTGGAGGAGAGTTGGGACACGGTGGGGGGCCTTCGGCTTCCCCTGGTGGCGCCGTCGGAGAAGACCCAACGGCAGGTCCGGGAGGCCTTGGCCGGTTTGGACGGAGGGTGAGCGTCCGGATCACCTTCCTGGGTGGGTTGGGAGAGGTGGGCCGTAACTGTGCCGCCTTGGAGGTGGAGGGGCGACTCTGCCTGATTGACTGCGGTTTGATGTTCCCCGAGACCGACATGCTCGGAGTGGATCTGGTGTTTCCCGATTGGTCGTGGGTGGTGGAGAGATCAGATGATGTGGAATGTGTGGTGCTGACTCATGGCCACGAGGACCATGTGGGTGCCCTGGGGTACTTTTTGAAGCAGGTCAATGTTCCGGTTTACGGAACCGAGTTGTCTTTGGGGATAGCCAATGAGCGGATCAAGGAACTGGGGGTGGTGGCCGACCTTTATCCGGTTCCCACCGGGGAGCAGATAACCCATGGGCCTTTTCGGTTCACCCTGATCCCGGTCTGCCATTCGATTCCCGATGCGGCGGCGGTCGCTTTCGACACCCCCGAGGGAGTGATACTGCATTCGGGGGACTTCAAGCTGGATCCCACCCCGATCGACGATCGGGCCACCGACCTGGGCGCCCTGGCGGAGTTTGGAGATCATGGTGTTCGGCTCTACCTGGGCGACAGCACCAATGCCGAGCGGGATGGCTTTGTCTCCTCGGAGGCATCGTTGTCCGAGCCCATCTCCCAGATCGTGAGGGCATCTGAGGGCAGGGTGATTGCCGCCTGCTTTGCTTCCCACATTCACCGGGTTCAGCAGATCGTCAACGCCGGAGTGGAGTCGGGGCGAAAGATCGCCCTGGCCGGCCGCTCGATGTTCAGGAACACTCGCATAGCGTCGCATCTGGGGGTCTTGGAACTACCCGAAGAGCGGGTGGTGAACCTGCACAAGCTGCTGAAGTTGCCCACCGACCAACAACTGCTGATCGCCACCGGCAGCCAGGGGGAGCCTTTTGCGGCGCTGTCGCGGATGGCGAACGGGACCCATCGGCAGATTTCGTTGCAGGAGGGTGATACGGTGTTGATCTCGGCCACCCCGGTGCCCGGGAACGAGAAGGCCGTCTCCAAATTGATCTCGGGGATGCTGCGGTTGGGCGCAACCGTTTACCACGGCCTCAACTCGCCGGTGCATGTCTCCGGTCATGCGGCGGCGGACGAGTTGGCAGTGATGCTGCGACTGGTGCGACCCGAGGCCTTCGTGCCGGTCCACGGAGAGTACCGCCATCTGCATGCCCACGCTCGTTTGGCCCGCCGGGTTGGGGTTGAGCAGGTTGAGGTGCTGGAGGACGGAGACCGGGTGGTGATCGAGGGAGACGACCTGTGGGTGGAGCGAGGGGTGGTGGATGCCGACTATGTCTTCTTGGACGGGTCCTCGGTGGGAGAAGTGGAGTCGAGGGTGCTCGGCGACCGAAGCCGGCTGTCGGAATCGGGAGTGGTGACCGTCATTTTGGTGGCAGACGCCCAGAGTGGACAGTTGGTCAGCGATCCGTTCCTGGAGAGCCGTGGGTTGGTGGATGATCCGGTGGCGGTGTTGGACATGGCGGCCGACCGGCTGCTGGAGTTGGTGGAGGCCCGGGTGGCGGATGGTCTGATTGACCCCGGCCATCTGCGGGCTGTGGCCCGCCGAACTGTGGCTCAGGTGGTCAGAACCCAGACCAGGCAGCGCCCGCTGGTGTTGGTGGAGGTCGTGACCGTCTGAACGGTCCCCGAATGCGGTGTGGCCGGGGTGGGACGGGCTCGGCTTGGGGCCGGGTGTCACATGCGGACCCCACACTGGGTGCATGGTGTGGTGTCTCTCCTGCAGGCGGCGATGCGAAGCCCTGGTTTGCCGAAGATGCATTCTGGCGATGGCCCCCGCGCCCCGGCGCTCATTGCCATCGGGGGTGCAGGTAGCCGCGGCTCTGGTCCATCGCGGCGCGGCCCGCCGGTTGGTGCTGAGGGTCAAATACCAGGGGTGTCGCGACGCCGCGGAGGCGCTGTCCGCTCTGATGGCGCCGCTCGTGCCCCCCACAGCCCGGACCCTGGTCCCGATTCCCCGGATCCACTACCGCCGGGTCAAGTTCGGATCAGACCCGGCATTGCTGTTGGCACAGGCCCTCTCCCGCCGATGTCAACTGCCCGTGTCCCGGCTCCTCGGCCCGCGGTGGTTGGGCTCAGCCAATGCCGGGCTGCCAAGATCGGCTCGGAGGGTGGGTTTTCGGCGCCGGCGGAGATCGCTTCGCGGAATAATCCTGGTTGACGATGTGATAACCACCGGCACCACGCTTCGGACCGCGGTGGAGACTCTGGGCGGCGGTCGGGTTGACGCGGCAGTGACGGCCACCGCCTCGCTGTAGATGCGGCGGAAGGGCTAACCTCTAGCCCTTCGAACAGAAAGGGGAATTTCGAAGTGGAGGTACGGATCAACTCCCGGAATGCCGAGGTATCCGAGACTTTTCGCCAGGCCGTGTTCGCCAAGATCAACCGGGCGACTCGGGTGTTCTCCGACCTGAGCGCGGTGGATGTCGAAATCATCCAGGAGTCCAATCCTCGCTTGTCGGCGGAGAGGTTCCGCATCGAGCTGACTGGTCAGGCCTTGGGCAGGATCATTCGAACCGAAGCCGCAGCCCCTGGCCCGGAGATGGCTCTCGACACCGCAGCCGACCGGTTCACCCGCCGAATTCGTCGGCTCAAGGAGAAGGTGATCGGAAGCCATCGCCAAGCCGATCCCCCGGCGCCGGTCCCCTCAACCGACCCGCCGGATGAGATCGTGAGAGTCAAAAGATTCATCATCAAGCCAATGAGCATCACCGAAGCCCAATTGCAGATGGAGATGCTGGGTCACGATTTCTTTTTCTTCCTTGATGCGGCCAGCAATCGGCACAGTGTTCTCTACCGGCGACGTGACGGACGGTTGGGACTGATCGAGTCTCACAGCTGAGGCGCCACCGGCCCTAAGGCAGACGTATTGGAACCGGTAGCCCGGTAGCATTGGAGGACGGATGGGAATTTTCAGCAAGGTTCTCAAGGTGGGAGAGAGCCGATCACTAAAGCGCCTGATGGCGCTGGCCAATCGAGTCAACGCTCTGGAAAGCGAGGTCCAACGGCTGTCCGATGCCGATCTGGCGGCCCGGACCGGCCACTTTCGACAAAGGGTTGAACAGGGCGAAAGTCTCGACAGCCTGATGCCGGAGGCCTTTTCGGTGGTGCGGGAGGCGGCTTGGCGGGTGCTGGGACAGCGGCCCTATGACGTTCAGATCGTGGGGGCGGGGGCTCTGCACGAGGGGAAAGTGGCGGAGATGAAGACCGGAGAGGGGAAAACCCTGGTCTCCACCATGCCCGCCTACCTCAATGCTCTCGGCGGTGACGGGGTGCATCTGGTGACGGTCAACGACTACCTGGCCGCTCGTGACGCGGAGTGGATGGGGACAGTGCATCGGTTCCTTGGTTTGCAGGTCGGTCTCGTCCAATCCTCCATGTCCCCGACTGAGCGCCGTCCCGCCTATTCGTGTGACATCACCTACGGGACCAACAACGAGTTCGGGTTCGACTACCTGCGGGACAACATGTCGATGAGTCCGGCCAATATGGTGCAGAGGGGCCACCACTACGCCATTGTGGACGAGGTTGACTCGATTCTCATTGATGAGGCCCGTACGCCGTTGATCATCTCGGGCCGGGTCTCCGACAGCGCCAAATGGTATCGGGACTTTGCCCGGATAGCCGACCGGCTGCGACGGGACCTGCATTATGAGGTGGACGAGGGCAAGAGACAGGTTCTCACCACCGAGGAGGGGGTTGCCCAGGTGGAAGGGTGGTTGGGGGTGGAGAATCTCTACGATCATGCGGCGGTGGACTTTGTCCACTATCTGGAGATCGCCCTGCGGGCCAAGGAGCTCTACCGCCGGGATCAGGAATACCTGCTGGACCGGGGGCAGGTGAAGATCGTCGACGAGTTCACCGGCCGGGTTCTGGAGGGTCGTCGCTATTCGGAGGGTCTTCACCAAGCCATCGAGGCCAAGGAGGGGGTGAGAATCCTCGACGAGAACCAGACCCTGGCCACCATCACCCTGCAGAACTATTTTCGGATGTACCGCAAGCTCTCGGGCATGACCGGCACCGCCCAGACCGAGGCGCCCGAGCTTGCCCAGATTTACGACCTGGAGGTGGTGAGCATCCCCACCAACCAGCCGGTGGTCCGCGACGACCAGGGCGACCAGGTCTACAAAACCGAAGAAGCCAAGTACGAGGCGGTGGTGGAGGAGGTGGCCCTGGCCTATCAGCAGGATCAGCCCGTGCTGCTGGGCACGGTCTCCATCGAGAACTCCGAGCGGCTGTCGGGCTTGCTGTCCCGCCGGGGCATCCGTCACCAGGTGCTCAATGCCAAACACCACGCCCGCGAGGCGGAGATCATCGCCCAGGCCGGGCGCCCGGGGGCGGTGACGGTCGCCACCAACATGGCCGGTCGGGGAGTTGACATCATGCTGGGCGGCAATCACGAGTCCCTGGCCCGGCTGGAACTGCGCCGAGCGGGGGTGGAGTCCGAAAATTCCAGTTACGAAGCCCGGTTTCGGGAATTGGCTGCCCATTACCGGGAGGAACTCACCGGCGACCGCCAACGGGTGCTGGAGGCGGGGGGACTGCTGGTCTTGGGAACCGAGCGCCATGAATCGCGCCGGATCGACAACCAGCTGCGAGGACGCTCGGGCCGGCAGGGCGACCCCGGACGGACTCGCTTTTTCCTTTCCATGGAGGACGATCTGATGCGAAGGTTCCAGGGAGAACGGGTGGCGGCGATCATGGGCCGTCTCAAGATTCCTGATGAGGTGCCCATCGAGCACAAGATGGTCACCAACGCGGTGGAGAGGGCACAGCGCCAGGTGGAGGCGCAGAACTTTGAGATCCGCAAGAATGTGCTCAAGTACGACGAGGTGATAAACCGCCAAAGGGAGCGCATCTATCAGTGGCGGAACGAGATTCTGGTGAAGCAGGAGACCGGTGCCCTGGTTTCTAGGTGGATGGAAGAGGCGATCGGCGGGATGGTTGCCGAGGAGTTCGGTCCCATCGCCCCCAGTGACTGGGACTGGAAAAACCTCAACCTGCAACTGGGGGTCTATTACCCGAGCACTCTGACAGCCGTCCAGGCGGGTGAACGCCCTTCCACCGAGCAGGTCACCGATCTGGCCCTGGCCCAGGCCACCGAGGCATACCGCGGGCGGGTGGCGGAATTGGGCTCGGACGTGATCGCCCAGGTGGAACGCTCTGTGATGCTCTCGGTGATCGACAACAAGTGGCGAGAGCATCTGGCGGAGATGGATTATCTGCGATCGGGGATCGGGCTGCGGGCGATGGGACAAAGAGATCCCCTCACCGAATACCAGAGGGAGGCCTATGATCTGTTCGCCGAAATGGTGGATCTGGTGAAGCGGGACACGGTCCGCTATCTGTTCCACGTCAAGGCTTCCCGCCCGGCCCGTCCGGCGGTGGCGGCACCCAACCAATCTTCGCAGTCCCGCCGTCCGGTGGTCCGGCCCAAAGGCGGCAAAATCGGACGCAATGCCCCCTGCCCCTGCGACAGCGGCAAAAAGTACAAGAAATGCCACGGGGGTGTGGCGTGAGCAAATCGTATGTTTGGGGTCTCGGCCTCCGTTAGCCTTGAGGTTCCGTCCGTATTAGTCCGATCAGGAACTTTCCAAACATGACCAGCGAACACTTCGACCCCGAGGCCGTTTTGGCCGAATTGCGTATCCGTCTGGATGAAGCTGGGAGGTTCCTTTGACCTCGAACAGAAGAAGGCCGAAGTTGTGGTCCTGCGCCGCGCCTCCGCGGAACCGGGCTTTTGGTCGAACCCCGATCGCGCCCGGGAGACCGGACGCCGCCTAGCCCGTCACGAGAGCCTGATCGCTGCCTTTGACGGTTTGGCTCAGAGCCTCGACGACGCCGAGGTGTTGGTGGGCCTGGCTGACGAGGCCGATCTTGACGCCGAGGAGGCTTTGGCTGAGGCCACAGTGGAGCTGCGGGCCGCGGAATCGGTGTTGGGAGAACTGGAACTGTCCAGTCTCTATTTCGGAGATTACGACGACTACCCGGCCATCTTGAGTGTGCATGCCGGGGCGGGAGGGGTTGACGCCCAAGACTGGGCGGAGATGCTCCTGCGGATGTACCAGCGTTATGTGGATGACCAGGGGTATCGCTGGCAGTTGATCCAACTCACCCCGGGTGAGGAGGCCGGAATCAAATCGGCCACTCTAACTATCAGTGGAGAGCGAGTATATGGAAATTTGGAGTCGGAGCGGGGAGTGCATCGCCTGGTGCGGATCTCGCCCTACGATGCCCAGAACCGCCGCCACACGTCCTTTGCCGGGGTGGATGTGGCGCCGGACATGGGAGGCGAGGCGGAGGTGGAGGTTAACGAGGAGGATCTGCGCATCGATACTTACCGGTCCACCGGAGCGGGCGGACAGCACGTCAACACCACCGACTCGGCGGTGCGCATAACCCATATTCCCACCGGGGTGGTGGTGCAGTGTCAGAATGAACGATCCCAACTGCAGAACCGGTCACGGGCCATGGGCATTCTTCGTTCACGGCTCGCCGAGTTGGCCCGACGCCAGCGGCAGGCGGAGCTGGACGCCATCCGGGGAGAGCAGGGAGAAGCGGGATGGGGACGGCAGATACGGTCCTATGTTCTCCAACCCTTCCAACTGTGCAAGGACGTCCGAACGGGGCTGGAGATCGGCGATGTCCAGCGGGTGCTGAATGGTGATATCGGAGCACTGGTGGAGTCTTATCTGCAGTGGCGCAGGGTTAACCACGAACGCCGGTCCCGGGTGGGGTCCGCCTGAGTGAAGTGTTACTGATTATTACCCCCCGATGGTGGTAGCATCCGGTTTGGGCCGCCGGAGAGCCCCTTTCAGCTGATTGTCGGAGAGCAGGTTTGATCAGACTCGACTCCGTAACCAAAATCTATCAGGGTGGAACGGTGGCCGCTCGCGACATTTCTCTTAACATCCGCCGCGGAGAGTTCGTTTTTCTGGTGGGTCCCTCAGGATCGGGCAAGTCCACCCTGGTGCGGCTTCTTCTGCGGCAGGAACAAGTCACGCGGGGGACCATCTGGGTGGCTGGCAAGGACATCACGCGGCTCCCGGGATGGAAGGTGCCGTTCCTACGCCGGTCGATCGGAACCGTTTTTCAAGATTTCAAGCTGTTGTCCTCCAAAACGGTCACCGAAAACGTGGCCTTTGCTCTCGAAGTGATCGGTCGGCCCCGGTCGGTGATCCGATCGCAGGTGGAGCAGGTGCTGGATTTGGTGGGCCTGGACGGCCTGGGTGGCCGGTATCCCGATCAGCTGTCGGGAGGGGAGCAGCAGCGGGTCTCCATTGCCCGGGCATTTGTCAACCGGCCCCTGATCCTGCTGGCCGATGAGCCGACCGGCAACCTGGATCCCGGAACCTCGGTGGGAATCATGAGAATTCTGGACCGAATCAACCGCTCGGGGACCACCGTGGTGATGGCCACTCACGACCATGCCATCGTCAACGCCATGCGGCGGCGGGTGGTCGCCATCGATCAGGGGGAAGTTGTGCGGGATGAGCGAGTGGGAGGGTTCGAGGAGTCCCCGAGCGCGGAGACCCGAGCGGCCCCTCCGTCTCCGGCGGTTGAAGGTCCTTCCACCCCGGGCGCAGATGCGAATGGTCTCGGCTAACCCCGACTGCGGAGGCTGGTTGCATGGGTAGGTTGATTTTCCTGATAGGGGAGTCCCTGACCAACCTGCGGCGCAACGCCCTGGTGGCGGCGGGGGCGATCCTGGCGGTGTTCATCTCATTGACTCTGGCTCTGGGAGCTTTGGTGGTCAACGAGTTGCTGCGTCTCAACACCATCGGGTGGCAACAGGGCACCCACATCATCGCTTTTCTCAAAGACCCCGACCAGGGTGGGGCAGATCCCGGCGGGCAGCTGGCCTACCGGGATGAGGTGGCTGTCTGGGAAGAGGTGGAGGCGGTCCAATATGTGGACAAGGCGGGGGCCTATGAGGAGTTCAAGGAGATTTTTGCCTCTCGCCCCGAGCTGATCGAACTGACCGATCCGCTCAAGCTGCCCACGTCGCTGCGGATCGAGTTGCAAACCATCGACCTGTATCGGGACGTTCAATTCCGCCTGTCGGCTAATCCGGTGGTTAGGGAGGTCCGCTCCTTCGGTGAACAGATCGAGCAACTTTCCACCATATCCCGGGTCCTGAACCTGCTGGGATGGGGTTTGGCGCTGGTGTTGGGCCTGGCGGCGGTGATTCTGATCTCCAACACCATCAGTCTGGCCATATACGCCCGCCGCAACGAGGTGTCGGTGATGAAACTGGTAGGCGCCTCCAATTGGTTCATCCGGGTCCCTTTTCTTCTTGAGGGGCTGATAGAAGGGGTGGCGGGAGCACTGTTGGCAGTGCTAACCGTGTGGCTTGCCGCTCGCAATCTTCACAGCCTGGGCGACACCATTCAACTGATCACCCTTAGCATCCCCGGCCGGTTCTTTCTCCGGTGGGGGGTGGTACTGGTCCTGTTCGGCGCCACGGTGGGAGTGGTGGGATCGATCTTGGGCTTGGGTCGCCACCTTCGGGAAGTGGACTCGTAAGTGGAAAAGCGATAATGAAACGGGGTTGGGGGGGCTGGGTGGTGGCGCTTGTGATGCTGGCCGTGGTGTCGGTGTGGCCTGATGCCCGGGTGGATGCTGATACGGCAGATGAGATTGGCAGGCGGATCGCCGAGTTGGAGCAGGAGCTCGCCGGGGTCCAGGAGGGAATCACCGAGGTGGAGCAGTCGGTGGACGCCAACCTGGAGATTCTGATCGCCACCGAGACGGAGGTCGAGATCGCCCGCCGGCGGCTCACCGAGGTCAAGGTGGACTTGGACGCCGCCCGGGTGAGATTGGTCCTGGCCACGGAGGAGGTGGACGCCGCCCAGCGCCGGCTGGCGGCAGTGGAAGAGCGGATCGCGGCCCTGCAGACGCAATTGTCGGAGGTTCGCTCCCAGATATTGGAGCAGTCACTCTCCATCGAGAGACGGGCAGTCGACCTCTACATGGACTTCTTCTCTCCGGGCAGATGGGCGTTGCTCCAACAGGGGGACGTGGTCGACTTGACACTGGGGAGGGTCTATGGAGGGAATCTGTTGGCCGAAGCAGATCAAGAGATCCGGGATCTGCAAGCCCTGGACCACGAGCGAGGAGAAAAAGAGGTCCTCTTACAGCAGGAACAGGCGGTTGCTTCCCAGCAGCTGGCTCTGGTGGAACAACAGCAGGATCTCCGAATCAACGAATTGCGGGAGGTGGAGAGGTTGCGCTTGGACGCGGCCTCGCAGCTGTCGGTGGTGGAGGAACTGGTCTCGGGGGTGCAAATCCAGATTCAGGCCTTCAGGCAGGAGAAGGAAGGTCTGGAGGAAGACGCCACCCAACTGGCCCGGGAGATTGCCTACCGCAAAGTGCTTTTGCAGAGGGCGCTTCGCCCGGGGAGGCTGTCCTGGCCGGTGGACGGTTTGATTTCTTCGAACTATGGTTGGAGAATCCATCCCATCCTCAACCGTCGGATTTTTCACAACGGCCTGGATCTGGCTTCTTCAACCGGTACTCCGATCCGAGCCGCCGGGAGCGGAAGGGTGATCCTGGCCCAGCGGTGGAGCGGTTATGGAAACGCGGTTGTGATCCAGCACGGCGGGGATGTAACTTCCATCTATGCCCACCTTTCGCGTTTTGGGACCTCGGTGGGTCGGGACGTGAATGAAGGCGAAGTAATCGGATACGTGGGTTGCACCGGACTCTGCACCGGGCCGCATCTGCACTTTGAGGTCCGCGAGAGTGGAGCGGCGGTGAATCCCCTGAAATACCTGGAAGGTTGAAGTCTTGGCAGGGATAAAACTGATCGCCCGCAACCGCCGGGCCCGGTTCGACTACGAGGTGCGAGAGACCTTCGAAGCCGGTCTGGTGCTGTTGGGTTCGGAGGTAAAAAGCCTGCGAAACCACAGCGCTTCGATCGGTGAGTCGTTCGCGACCATCCGGGCAGGCGAGGTGTGGGTGATGGGCATGCACATTGCTCCCTACTCTTTTGCTCGGGACGGCGGGCATGATCCGCTCCGTCCCCGCAAACTCCTGCTTCATAGTCGGGAGATCGAACGGATCTCCTCCCGGGTGGCCGAGCGGGGGCTGACCCTGGTGCCGATGCGGCTCTATTTTCGAAAAGGCAAGGCCAAGATGGAACTGGCCTTGGCCAAAGGGCGCACCAAGGTGGACAAACGGCAGGTCATCAGGGAGCGGGAACAACGCCGAGAGATCGAACGGGGCATCCGCCGGGTGGGCCGCCGCCTCTGAGACTTGTGGGGGCCGAAAACCCCGTGGTGGATGTCGCAGGGGGTCTGTATAGTGGGCTGAACCGATAAGGCATGGGGGTGACTTGGATTCGACGTCGAAGTGATCACCGTGTCGGAAGCGAGCCGAGGTGCCCGGTCCCTCGCAAAACCACTGGGTAAACAACAATAAGTGCCAAACCACAAATGGCGCTGGCCGCCTGATCGATAGGTAGCCCGTCCTCTCCGGTGGTGCCTGCCCCGCCGGAACAGGGCGTCGCTTTGGCAGGATGCCCCCGGCGGGTATCTGGGACCGTCGGGCCAAGCCAAGTCCCGGATGGGTTCGAGCAGAAAAGGCTGCCGTGATCTTTCGAGCCGACAACAACCGGCAGCTGCGCTCGGAGAATTCGACACGGAGAACTCGGCGGACCGGGGTTCGACTCCCCGCACCTCCACTTGGGCCTCTGGTCCATTTATAAAAATAAGTGGGCCAGTTAGGCCATTTTTGTTGCCTTTTTGCTTATTTTCGGGCGGCTCACCACCCCCTCTCCCCGTCCGGTCAGGTTCCCTTGTAATTGATCTTCGCCACCAACCGGTGCTCGGCGGTGACCAGGTCAGCCTGGTCCTCCATCACCTGGTCGATCGGTTTGTATGACCAGGGGGACTCGTCGACCAGCCTGCGCGCCCGGTGGGCTTCCCACGCTTTTCCCGCCATCGCCTCGGTCAACTGCTCGGCTGTGAAGAGCTTCCTGGCGCGGTTTCGGGAGTGCACGCGTCCGGCGCCGTGCGCGGCGGAGCAGTAGGAAAGCGGATTCCCCAGCCCTCGGACAATGTACGAGTCGGTCCCCATGGAACCGGGTATGACGCCGCGGTCTCCGGATCCCGCCCTGATGGCGCCCTTCCTGGTCACCCACATCCTGCGGTCGCCGTGTCTTTCCAGAACGGCGTAGTTGTGATGGCAGTTGATCATCTCCAGCAATTCCACCTCCCCGGTGTGATTCCTCAGTGCCTCCCAGACCACGTCCAGGATCAGTTCCCGGTTCCTCCACGCGTAGGACTGCGCCCACAGCATCTGCCGGATGTACACATCGAACAGGTCGTCGTCGGCCAGGTAATAGGCGAGATCCCGGGTTGCTCTCCTCCCCCTGGCGGCGCAGACCCGCGCCGAGGCGGCGATGTGGTGGGTGGCTATCCGGTTTCCTATCCCCCGGCTCCCGGTGTGCAGCACTATCCAGAGCCGATCGACTTCGTCCGATGACACCTCCACGAAGTGGTTTCCGCCTCCCAGGGTGCCCAGTTGCTTCCCAACCCTCCCACCGGCGCCCTTGGCTTTCGGCACAATCTCCGGGTGAGGTATCGGGTTCTCTTCCAGCCATCTCCGGGCCTCGCGGGAAGCAGTTTGGTGCCAATTGAAACCGGCCGGGACCCCGCGCCGGATCTCCCGGAGGACCGCCTGTGGGGACTCGAGGTCCTCAAGGCGCCGGTTGGTGAGTGCCGCGATCATGCCGCACCCGATGTCCACCCCCACCGCGGCAGGGAGAATGGCGTCTTCGGTGACTATCACCGACCCCACCGTGGCGCCCTTCCCCAAATGGGCATCGGGCATCAGAGCCACCGGACCCGCCAGCACCGGGCTCCGCGAGGTCTCCAACGCCTGCCTCCTGGTTTGGGGATCCAGGATCGACGCCCAGTTACGGACCCCAGCCCCGTCACCGCGGCCAGAGTCCATGAGCCGTCCCCCGGGACTCCCGTTGGTTGCCATAGCTCCTGACCCTACCGACGGCGCCGGGAGTGACATCTGCGTTTCACCGGATGCGCGGAGTCACAGTTCTCCGGCGCGTCTCTGCAGTCTGTGCGGCGATTAGTGTTTGACACACCATCCAAGCTCGCCACTATCTCGTTTTGAAATGACCGCCGAAGGGTTCATCGTGCTGGGGGTCCTGTTAGGGATCGTGGTCTTGTTCGTCTCCGAGAAATATCCCTTGGATATAGTGGCCATGCTGGGTCTCGGAGTACTACTGGTTTTCGGCCTGGTAACGCTTCCGGAGGGGTTCTCGGGTTTCAGCAACCCGGCCACCCTAACGGTGGCCGCCATGTTCGTCCTCAGTGCGGGGCTGCAGAGAACCGGCGCCACTACCGCGGTGGGCCGGCTCATGGTGCGCTTCAGCCGCAGTCACTTCACCGCGCTGGTGGTGATCATGGTGACAGTCACCGTCATGTCCGCCTTCGTCAATAACACCGCGGCGGTTGCCGTGTTCATTCCCCTGGTGACCGTCCTTGCCAACCGACGGAGGCTGTCCGCCTCGAAGTTGCTGATTCCCCTTTCCTACGCCTCCCAGTTCGGTGGGGTGTGCACTCTCATCGGGACGTCAACCAACCTGCTGGTCAGTTCGATCTCCGAAGAGGCGGGCTACGGAGCGTTCACCATGTTCGAGTTCAGTCGCATGGGCCTGGTGCTGTTCGCAGCCGGGGTGGTTTTCTTTCTCTTGTTCGGACGGTGGCTGCTGCCCGACCGCCAAACACCGGAACTGGTCGCCGCCTACCAACTGGGGGAATACATAACCGAACTGAGGGTGCAACGAGGTTCCCCGCTGGTGGGGAAGTCGGTCTTGGAAAGCAGACTCGGGGAGGATCACGACATCACGGTTCTACGGGTCCTCAACACCGGAGAGGACGGATGGGCGCCGTTGAGGCGGACCCTCCAGCCCGAAGATGTCCTGTTGGTACGCGGTTCCGTAACCGATCTGATCCGTCTCCGGGGAACCATGGGTCTGCGAATCAACGCCGACTTCGAACTTCGCGACGAGACCCTGCAAACCGAAGACCTGCGCCTCGTCCAAGCGCTGGTAGCCCCTGATTCGAGGCTCATTGGGCAGACCCTCAAGGAGATCGACTTCCGCAATCGCTACAGGGCCCTGGTGCTGGGTATTCGACGCCGAGGCGCAACGACCAACAAGAAGCTCAGTTCGGTAAAACTCGGTCTGGGAGATGCCCTGCTGGTTCAGGCGCACCAATCGGAGATACGGGATCTGCGACGCGGTGACGACCTCATCGTTCTCAACGAGGTGCCGGGCAGCCTCCTGCGCCACAAGGCGCCCCTGGCCATCGGGATCCTCGTGGTGGTTGTGGGACTGGCCGCGTTCAATGTCGTACCGATTCTGGTGGCCGCCCTGCTCGGCAGCGTAGCCCTGGTAATGACCCGGGTACTGCGACCCGAGGATGTCTACCGAGCGATCAACTGGCAGGTCATCTTCCTCCTGGCCGGGGTCCTTCCCCTGGGCGTGGCGATGCACACCAGTGGAGCGGCGGGTTGGCTCGCCGAGCAGACCGTGGCCGTGGTGGGAGACATGGGTCCGGTGGCCGTCCTGGCAGCCTTTTACCTGCTGACCGCCATCATGACCGAGACCATGAGCAACGCCGCGGCGGCGGTGTTGCTGGCGCCGATTGCCATCTCCACCGCCGAGCAGATCGGAGTCGACCCCAAGCCCTTCCTGATGGCCATAACTTTCGCCGCCTCCACCGGGTTCTCCACCCCGGTCGGGTACCAGACGAACACCATGATCTACGTCCCCGGGGGCTACAAGTACACCGATTTCCTGCGGGCCGGGGTGCCGCTCAACCTCATATTCTGCATCCTGTCGGTCATTTTCATTCCCCGGTTCTGGGCGTTCTGACCCGGCCCGCCGCCAGAGCCAATCTGTCCCCGCCCGGGTGACGCCACCTCAATGCGTCGGCAGGAGACGGCTAGCCGGTGCGGCAACCACATTTGGTGATATGCCTACGCCGATGTTCTCTGACAGTTTCCGGACGGTTCACTCTCACCATTTTCACCGGAATGAGGACCACTACGCCGTCCCGGCGGCTCGGAATCTTACGGGTTCGGGGATCTGCTTGCAGGTCTTCGAGATTGGCGCTGGGCCATCCGGACTACCAGCATCTCGACTTGGTCCACCTGCACTCGACCCGCGGCGCCCGGCGCTGCCTACTGGCACTGACGGATCCTCCCGCTTAGCATCCAACGAAGCATTCGGTGCCGGGAATGGCGGAAATGCCCTTCATCCCGCTGGCGCTCGCCGGGTCGGCGGTGCTCTTCGACGCCGTGGGTGTCTGGTTCGACCAACCGGCACTCACTCCCGAGCACATCCACACCGGGCTGCAGGTCGCCTGACAGGACGCTCGGCAAATGTCGCCGATCAAGTCCATTTCCGATCCCCCTCGCCGTTGAGCGTCTGGGTATGATAGTGATTATCATTACCATCCACTGCCTGAAGGGAACAGCGTGAGGAAAGTGAAACCGATGGCCAGCCTCTACCTGGCGGTGATGGCCGGGTGGGTATTGGTGCACTTCTCCCAGCACACCTTTTTCGACGACCACCTAGAGGAGTCCCTGTCTGAGGCAGGCGACCGATTCGCTTTTCTTGATGTCTTCATGGCGTTGGCCTTCCTGGTGGCCGCCATCACGAGTTTCCTGGACATCCGGAGTGGCGCCAAGGAGTCCCCGCCCCCTTCGGGTTGGTTGTTCTCCAACCTCTTCTTCTATTTGACTGTCCTGGTAGCCATCCCCTTCTTTGCCAACTGGTTTGCCTCGCTGGGGCACACCGACGACGGGCTGTTGTGGGTTTATGTGGAAACCGTCGGGCCGCTGACATGGGCCATACAGGCTGTCCGGCTCTGGCGGAGCGCCCGCAAAACTGGCAGAGTCACAGTCTGATCCAACCGGGCTCGACCGTCGGCGGTCTGTTGCCTGGCCCTTTCAGTCGTATTCCACCGTGACCTGGGGGGTGGTGGCAAGGGTCTGGCAGGTGAGGATGACACACCGCGAGCTATGTCGGTGTTGGTGAGCGCCATCCGCGCTCGCAGGTGAGCGGCGCCGTCCCACAGGCGAGCCCGGCAGGCCCCGCACACGCCCGACTCACATGAGTAAGGAGCCATGGCGCTGGCGGCCCGAACGGCCGCCAGGATCGTCTATGCCCGGCGTTTCGCCAATTCCAACGCCATGGAATTGCCGCTGGCGCCCGCCCTCGCGGTGATGACGATCATCGAAAGTGCACAGAGTCGATCACCGAAAGTGCACAACCTGGGGTGTGTGGTTTTAGGCTAGCGGGTCTCCTTTCGGTCGCTGTTTTCTGGCTTGTGCTTGGTAGCTTCGTAGGCGGTAGCTGTCGCCGGTGATGTTGAACACCACGCTCTTGTGCAGGAGCCGGTCGAGCATGGCCGCGGCGATGGTGTGGTCCGAGAAGATCTCTCCCCATGACGCCACCCCCAGGTTGGTGGTGAGGATCACAGATCCTTTCCCGTAGCGTCTGGAGATCACTTGGAACAGCGCGGAGGCGTCTTCTGATGGCATGGGCAGGTAGCCGAGCTCGTCGATTATCAACACTTTCGGAGTGGCCAGAAACCGCATGACCCGAGCCCATCGTCCTTGGAGGGCTGCTTTCCGGCATCGTGCCGCCAGGTCGGCAGCGGTGGTGTAATACACCTTGTGACCAGTGTCCACCGCGGCCCTGCCCAAGATGACTGAGAGCATGGTTTTGCCTACTCCGGGCGGTCCGATAAACAGCACGTTGGTGGCATCAGCCAAATATGCGCCCGAAGCCAGTTCTCGTACCAGTTTCTCATCAACGCTGGGTTGCGCGGAGAAATCGAAGTCTTCGAGTTGCCATCTGGTGGGAAAGTTCGCCAGTTTCAGACGGGTTTCCCACCGTCTCTGCTCCGTGGTTTCCACCTCCACCCGTAACAGACCTTCAAGGAACTGGGTGTGACCGGTGTCCTGTTGGAGTGCTTGTTCCAAATGGTCTGGGAGTGCCTCGGCCGCGGCTGGGAGGTTCAGATAGGCCAGATGGCTGCGGAGTTGTTGATACACCGACCGTTTCACGACCGCCCCATTCTCTGGGTCTGTGCCTCTACATGACGTTGATACACGCCCAGATCGATCACCGGATCACCCAAAGCCGTGTCCCCTTCAATGCCCGCGGCTATCCGCAGGGCAGCTTCTGTGGGTGGCCGGTTCGGTTTCGGTTTACAACGCCGCCCGGTGGTGAACGCCGCCAACACCACATTCTCCAACGCTTCGGTGTGCTCGGGTAAACGCATCACCCGTCCCATACCGCGGGTGATCTTCTGGTGGGTCGCCACCAGCCTCCCCGAACCAGAGAAGATGTGTATGGTGGGGTCTCCAAGCCGCCAACGTATGACCACCTGGGTGTTTATCACCCCTGGTGGCACCGAATACTGATTGCCCCACAGCGACACCAGCCCATTCGCTGCCACCTTGCGTTCCAAAGTGCCTTCCGCCGGGTAAGCCACCGGAGGCAGTTCCAACAGCGGCTCCGAATCCGCTAGCTCGGCGACAGTGCTGTCGCCTCGCCGGCGGGCATCACCCACCGTGACACAGAACCGGTCGAGGCTGTCCTGCGCCTGACCAAGAGTGGTTACTGTGGCGGTGCGCCACCACCGCTGCGAAATGTAGTGGATGGCTTTCTCAACCACTCCCTTACGTTGAGGCCGATACGGTGGGCACGGATCCACTCCCACCCCATAATGCTTCGCCACCGGAACAAACGACGACCTTATCCGGCCGGTGCCCGGCGTGACGACGGTGGCCATCTGATCCACCCTCCACCGCCGGGCAGTACCACCCAGGCGACGCAACACCGCGTCGATGCCCTCGATCAAATGCGGCTGGTCCGCGCTGGAGGTTATCCAAGCGCGGAACCGGCCCGAATGAGCCAGGACACCGACCAGCACGTGCGCTTTCTTGCCCCAAGGGGTTTCTCCCAGCTCTGTCCAGTCCCATTGGCACTCCTCACCCGGCGGATGATCCACAATCGCCGCCGGACGGCCCCGGGTGCCCGCACAAGCGCCACACGACGGGCGAAGACCCCGCTGGCGGATCTTTCGCACCAACGTCGGGTAACTCTGCTCATAGCCCAACGCGACGACTTCGTCGAACAAAGCAGACGCCCAAACGTGCGGATCATCAGACAGCCGCTGCCGCACATAAACCTCGAACCGATCAAACGGATCCGACTTCCCAGACGGCGCCCGCTCACCCGGGACCCGCCCATCCAGATACGCCATAACCGTCCGACGGTTCCTTCCTAAATGGCGGGCAATAGCCGAAATCGACCACCCCCGCCCCTTCAAAGCATGAACTTCCACGCATTCCTCCAGTACCAACATAAGAGGCAAGGCTCCTCTCCAAAGCTGCGAACATTTGCAATCCGTAGCTTGGAGAGGGCCCCACCCAACAACGGGCATTTACCCCCTCAGGAAGTGTGCACTTTCAGTGATCGAGACTGTGCACTTTCAGTGATCGCCAACAGGGGCAATGTCCGTGGGCGGAATCGTGTACATGGGCCTATTGGGGGTGGAAGTTGATCAGGGCAGGACCCAACCGGGAGTCATAGAATCAGCTGTGTCGGTCCGCAAATTGTCAGGAACTAGCTGTCCTTCCCACAGTGATGGTCACCCGGTTTTGTGAATCACACCGGTTTTCCCGGAGACTTTCTATCTTGAGAGGATGGAGATTTATGGGAAGACCTAGTAGTTATGCGCCGGAGGTCCGCGAGCGGGCGGTTCGGCTTGTGCTTTCTCATCAGGGTGAGCACCGTTCACAGTGGGCGGCGATCTGTTCGATCGCCGAGAAGGTTGGGTGCTCGTCTGAGACCCTCAGAAAGTGGGTGCGTCAGTCAGAACGCGACCAGGGGGTTCGGTCGGGTTTGACCACCGATCAGTTGGAGGATCTGAGGGAATTACGGCGGGAGAACCGCGAGTTGCGCCGGGCGAACGAGATCCTGCGGAAGGCGTCAGCGTATTTCGCCCAGGCGGAGCTCGACCGCCTACCGAGCAGATGACCAGGTTCGTGGATGAACACCGAAAGGAGCATGGGGTCGAGCCGATCTGTGAGCAGTTGCCGATCGCCCCGTCAACCTATTACGAACACAAACACCGAGAGCGGGAACCGGATCGGTGTTCGGCGCGTTCGCGTCGGGACGCCGAACTGGTTCCGGTGATCCGCCGTGTTCATTCAGAGAACTTTGGGGAGTAGTTCGGCGCTCGGAAGGTATGGCGGCAGCTGCACCGTCAGGGAGTTACGGTGGCGCGGTGCACAGTCGAGCGTCTCATGCGCCTAGAAGGGCTGGTGGGCGTGGTCAGAGGCAAAAAGCGTCGCACAACGGTCTCGGACGAAAACGCTCACAGACCCGCTGATCTGGTCGACCGGCGGTTCGGTGCTGAGGCTCCGAACCGTCTTTGGCTGGCGGACATCACCTATGTGCCGACCTGGTCGGGGTTCGTGTACGCCGCGGTTTGTGATCGACGCCTACTCGCGGTTCATAGTCGGATGGCGAGTAGCGACCACCCTACGCGCCGATCTGGCGCTTGACGCGTTGGAACAGGCCCTATGGGCCCGTGATCCCAAACCCGGCGAGCGTCTGGTCCACCATATGCGACGCCGGCGCCCAACTTCCTGTCAATTCGGTACACCGACCGCCTGGTCGAAACCGGGATATCACCGTCGGTCGGGTCAGTCGGCGATTCGTATGACTGTGATGAATAATGGTGGTGTTGTCGGGTCGGGTCTGACCCTTGTTACGACTGGCCGAGTGCCTTTGCGTTGATCTGTCGGCCTGGCTCGGCGGCATGTAAGTAAACGGCTAGCCGTCCGGGATGGCAGTGACCCAATAGGGGCCTGGGAGTATGAATACCCGACTCATCACAGTCTTGTCCGCCAATCCCGGGACGGCTGGCGTTTCCCACCCGTAGGAGGAAACATATGACCAGTATCGTATCCGACGTTCAGTCGGACAAGGTGATCGTCGGGGTCGACACTCACAAACACATTCATGTAGCGGTGGCGATCAGCCAGCACGGTGTGCGTTTGGGAGACCGGGCGGTGAGCGCTGACCGCGGTGGCTACGCGCAGCTGGCGGCGTGGGCAGACCAAATGGGCCAGGTCGAATGCTTCTATGATCTCCAAATCGAGTCCGGGGGGTGGTTGGCGGTGTTCGGAGAGGGGTGGTTTGTTAGGGGTTGGTTGGTGGGTTTTCGAGGAGTCGGTACAGATGTCGGGCGATGTACCGTTTTAGACAGCGGCGTGCTTCTCGAGTGGTTTTTCCTTCGCTGGTGCGTTTTTGGATGTAGGCCCGGGTTTTGGGACAGTATCGGGAGCGGCTGATGGCGATGGTGTGGAGAGCTCGATTGAGTTGACGGTCGCCGCGTCGGTTCAGTCGGTGGCGGGTGTGTTGCCCGGAAGAAGCTTCGAGGGGTGCTACGCCGGCTAGCCGAGCGAAGGCTGCTTCGTTGCGGCATCGGCCGGGATGGGACCAGGCGATGAGCACTTGAGCGGCGGTGATCGGGCCTATGCCGGGCTGGTCTAACAGTTGGGGAGCTACGGTTTTGACCAGTTCGGTGATAGTTGTTCCCAGGTCGGCTGCTTCGGTGGTGAGAGCATGGATTCGCCGGGCTGCAGAACGCATGGCCTGTTTGGTGGCGGTGTGTTCGTTGACCGGCGCCGATGCGAGTCGGAACCTGCGGCATTTGGCGACCAGGGAAGCAGTGGCCAAGCCTCGTAGTTGGTCTCGCAGGTCAACAGGAGCGGTCACTAGGAGAGCTTTGAGTTCGTTGATCGCTGATGTTCTAGCTGTTATGGCGCCTCGTCGGGTGGTTTCCAACACCCGTAGAGCCTCTCGGTCTCCCCGAACTCGTGGTATAGAAAGCCGGGAGCGGCCCAACACTTGGCGGGCGGCCCGGCGAGCGTCCAGTGTGTCGGTCTTGGCGCCGTCAGCGGTAGGGGTGGGATGATTGAACTCCACCACTAGTTCATCCCGAGCAATGAGATAGGCGGCAACGCCCGCTCCGTAGCTTCCGGTGCCTTCCACGGACCACACCCGACCGGCGGTGTGAGTGCATTGGTCTGCCCATTTCAACAAACGGTCGTATCCCGCCTGGGTGGTCTCGAACACTTCGGATGTTTGTTCTCCGGTAGTGGCGGTGTCCACTACCGAGGCGGTTACCCAGTCACGATCTGGATCGATCCCGATCACATGTTCTACCATTGTGGCCAACATGATGGATTCTCCCTTTCTTTTGGATCTGACATGTGCCATACCCGAGAGGCGCGAATCCGAACGGCAGGACTGTGATGGGTCACACCCCCCTTGGAGGTGGACAAGCTTCTGATCAGGCCAACGCGGTACGCAGGTAGCTGCTGGAGGCCGGTGTCGGACAGATCAAGCCAAAGACACATGAGGTCAGTCAAATTGTGGGTCACGACACCACCACCAGCAGCCATACCTGAGAGCCTCAAAGGGCACCCCCCATATTCTCACAGTCAAATTCTCTGTGTGAGGGGTTGGTTTCTTGTTGGTTTATCGGGTTAGGTTCATTCGGTTGGGGAAGTGGATTTCGAGTTGGTTGAGGGCTGTTTTCCAGCCGTGGGTGCCGGTTCCGAGGTCTCCTCCTCTCTTGTTGGTGATGTTGCGGGCGGCGAGGCGCAACAGTTTCAGTGCTGATTGGTCGGTGGGAAAGTGCCCTCTGGTTTTGGTTACTTTTCGTAGCTGGTAGTGGACGCTTTCCACCAGGTTGGTGGTGTACACGATTTTGCGTAGTTCCGGGGGGAACCGCAGGAACGGGGTGAACTCTTCCCAGGCGCGCTGCCATACGCGTATCACTCCCGGGTAACGTTTTCCCCACGTCTCGTCGAGTTCGTCCAACGCCTCCTCGGCGGTGTCGGCGTTCACCGCGGTGTACACGGTCCGCAACCCCTTGGCGATGTTTCTGCGGTCTTTCCAACTGCAAAGCCGCATAGAGGCTCGTATTAGGTGTATGACACAGGTCTGAACCAGGGCCTGGGGCCAGGTGGCCTCTATCGCGTCGGGTAGGCCTTTGAGGCCGTCACAGCACACGATCAGCACGTCCTCGAGGCCTCGGTGGCGTATCTCGGTTAGCACGGCTAGCCAGAAGTTTGGCGCGCTTGGGTGCCGTCGCCCAGCCATACCCCCAGCACGTGTTTGCGGCCGTCGACATCGACGCCAACTACCACATACGCTGGGCGGTTGATGACCGTGCCGTCGGTTCTGACCTTTATCACCATGGCGTCTATGTACAAGAGGGGATAACACCCGTCAAGGGGCCGATTTGTGCCATTCGGTGAGCTCCTCGACGATTCCGTCGGTGACTTTCGACACCAACGCCGGTGACACGTCCACGCCGTACATGCGCTTTAGTTCGGAACGAATGTCACGGGTAGATCAGGCCCCGGGCGTACAACGCCACGATGTTGGCGTTGAAACGCCCGGGCCGGCGGGCGCCCTTCGGTGACGATCTTGGGCTCGAACGTGGCGTTACGGTCCCGAGGCACGTCCAGGTCCACTGCTCCGATCTCGGTCAGCACCCTCTTGGGAGTGGACCCATTACGGTTGTTGCCCGTGCCATGACCGATCGGGTCGCCGGGCTCATAGCCCAAATGATCGGTCAACTCCTCCGCCAAGGCCCTTTCCAGCACCCGTTTGGTCAAATCGGCCAACACCCCATCAGGACCCAAAAGCTCCAAACCACCCTCCGCAGCATCAGCCACCATCTGATCCACCAGCTCATCAGAGACCACAGCCGCAGCTGCCGTCCGCTCCTTCACATCATTCACAGTCGTCATACATATCTCCTTCTCAGATCAAACCCCCCTCACACAGACATTTATACAGGCTGGCAGCTACGGCGCAGGGCTCACCAGCTACCTACGACGCGGCGGGCATCAAGTAGTTGAGGTAAACCGGGGTGATCGCCGCTTGCGTCGCAGCAACGGCAAGTCTGATTCCATCGACGCCGAAGCGGCCGCACGGTCGGTCCTTGCGGGAACTGCGACCACCATCCCCAAGACCGCTGATGGGCTGGTGGAGATGATCCGCCACGTCAAAATCGCCAGAGACACCGCCCGCAAAGGCCGAACCACCGCGATCATCACCCTCAAAGCTCTGATCGTCAACGCCCCCGCGGGGTTGCGGGAATCTCTAGATGGGCTGTCCAACAAGCCCCTTATCACCCGGTGTGCCCGCTTCCGTGTCCCGGCCATCAACACCCCCACAGCCTCGGCAAAACAAGCACTGAGAGCACTAGCGCGCCGCTGGCTCCACCTCGACACCGAGATCCGCTCCCACGACGCGGTGCTCGACGACCTCACCGCCCAAGCCTCCCCAACACTAAGAGACGCCTACGGCATCGGACCCGACCCCGCCGCTGAGCTTCTCATCGTGTTCGGAGACAACCCCGAACGGATCCGCTCCGAGGCCGCATTCGCCAAACTCTGCGGTACCTGTCCCATCCCAGCCTCATCAGGACAGACCAGCCGGCACCGCCTTTACAGAGGCGGACACCGACAAGCCAACGCGGCGCTGTACCGAATAGCCATAGTACGAATGCGATTCCACCAACCCACCATTGACTACGTCAATCGTCGCACCACCGAAGGCCTCTCCAAAAAAGACATCATCCGCTGCCTGAAACGCTTCTTGGCCCGCGAGGTCTACCAACGCGTCATGACCGACCACCGAACCCGACAACACACCAACCCCACCCCCTAAACCCAAAGGATTTGACTATAGGGGCATCAACGCCCTGGCGGAGTCGGTGATCGGGTTGTACAAAACAGAACTGATCCGAAACCGTGGACCATGGCGCAACCTCGACCAGGTCGAGTACGCCACCCTCGAATACGTGGACTGGTTCAACCACCGCCGGCTCCTCGAACCCATCGGAGATATCCCACCCGCCGAAAAGGAGACCAACTACCATCACCAACAACCCCCAACACGACCGAAACAACTCACAAAAAACACTCTCCGATAAACCCGGGGCGATTCACCTAACCCGATAAACCAACAGAAACCAACCCCTCACACAGAGAATTTGACTGTGAGAATATGGGTCTACGGGTGCCCTTTGAGGCTCTCAGGTATGGCTGCTGGTGGTGGTGTCGTGACCCACAATTTGACTGACCTCATGTGTCTTTGGCTTGATCTGTCCGACACCGGCCTCCAGCAGCTACCTGCGTACCGCGTTGGCCTGATCAGAAGCTTGTCCACCTCCAAGGGGGGTGTGACCCATCACAGTCCTGCCGTTCGGATTCGCGCCTCTCGGGTATGGCACATGTCAGATCAAAAGAAAGGGAGAATCCATCATGTTGGCCACAATGGTAGAACATGTGATCGGGATCGATCCAGATCGTGACTGGGTAACCGCCTCGGTAGTGGACACCGCCACTACCGGAGAACAAACATCCGAAGTGTTCGAGACCACCCAGGCGGGATACGACCGTTTGTTGAAATGGGCAGACCAATGCACTCACACCGCCGGTCGGGTGTGGTCCGTGGAAGGCACCGGAAGCTACGGAGCGGGCGTTGCCGCCTATCTCATTGTCTCCAAGGGATGAACTAGTGGTGGAGTTCAATCATCTCGGGTATGGCACATGTCAGATCCAAAAGAAAGGGAGAATCCATCATGTTGGCCACAATGGTAGAACATGTGATCGGGATCGATCCAGATCGTGACTGGGTAACCGCCTCGGTAGTGGACACCGCCACTACCGGAGAACAAACATCCGAAGTGTTCGAGACCACCCAGGCGGGATACGACCGTTTGTTGAAATGGGCAGACCAATGCACTCACACCGCCGGTCGGGTGTGGTCCGTGGAAGGCACCGGAAGCTACGGAGCGGGCGTTGCCGCCTATCTCATTGCTCGGGATGAACTAGTGGTGGAGTTCAATCATCCCACCCCTACCGCTGACGGCGCCAAGACCGACACACTGGACGCTCGCCGGGCCGCCCGCCAAGTGTTGGGCCGCTCCCGGCTTTCTATACCACGAGTTCGGGGAGACCGAGAGGCTCTACGGGTGTTGGAAACCACCCGACGAGGCGCCATAACAGCTAGAACATCAGCGATCAACGAACTCAAAGCTCTCCTAGTGACCGCTCCTGTTGACCTGCGAGACCAACTACGAGGCTTGGCCACTGCTTCCCTGGTCGCCAAATGCCGCAGGTTCCGACTCGCATCGGCGCCGGTCAACGAACACACCGCCACCAAACAGGCCATGCGTTCTGCAGCCCGGCGAATCCATGCTCTCACCACCGAAGCAGCCGACCTGGGAACAACTATCACCGAACTGGTCAAAACCGTAGCTCCCCAACTGTTAGACCAGCCCGGCATAGGCCCGATCACCGCCGCTCAAGTGCTCATCGCCTGGTCCCATCCCGGCCGATGCCGCAACGAAGCAGCCTTCGCTCGGCTAGCCGGCGTAGCACCCCTCGAAGCTTCTTCCGGGCAACACACCCGCCACCGACTGAACCGACGCGGCGACCGTCAACTCAATCGAGCTCTCCACACCATCGCCATCAGCCGCTCCCGATACTGTCCCAAAACCCGGGCCTACATCCAAAAACGCACCAGCGAAGGAAAAACCACTCGAGAAGCACGCCGCTGTCTAAAACGGTACATCGCCCGACATCTGTACCGACTCCTCGAAAACCCACCAACCAACCCCTAACAAACCACCCCTCTCCGAACACCGCCAACCACCCCCCGGACTCGATTTGGAGATCATAGAAGCATCAAGCCCGACCGGCTTTGCGCATCAGCATCGCTACCGCGTTGTGCCCCATGGTGATTCGGTGCCCCAACCGCAGTTCGGCATGTACCCGCAACGCTCCATAGATACCCCGTGACCCGTGATGGACGTGGCGGATGATGTCGGTGAGCCAGGCGTGGCGAACAGAACGGGCCGACGGTGGTCGGCACCGCCGGGCGTAGAACCCCGACTCCGAAAATGCCTAACACTCGACATGCCACATTCGTGGGCAACCCTTCGGCTCTCACAGGCCGCGATCACCCCGTACCGTCTTTTGCGGTGCACCACCTTGCCTTTCAGC
>OZ219760.1:0-168538 GCA_964291245.2 Acidimicrobiia bacterium | reverse complement strand
CCATCAGTTCCTTCCCGGCGATGTCGACCGACTGTTGGGTGTCGGCCGGGCCGGGGCTCACGCAGTTGGCCCGGATGTTATGTGGAGCCAGTTCCACGGCGATGGCCTTGGCCAAAGACACGATCGCCGCCTTGGCCACGCAGTAGGCGGTGAAGTTCCGTCCGTGTCCCAGGGCGCTGATCGATGATGTGAACAGAATCACCCCGCCTCCGGTCTTTTTCATGGCTTGAGCGGCTCGCTGAGAAAGAGTGAAGTAGGCGTCAAGATTCACCGACATCACCCGCCGCCAGTCGTCGTTGCTCATTTCGATGAAGGGCGCCTGCACCCAGGCCGCGGCATTGGAGATCAACACGTCCAAGCGGGGGTCAACCGCCAGAGCGCGGTCGATCGCATCTTCGCACGCTTCGGTCTCGCCCAGGTCCACACAGATCGGCACCGGGTTGGCGCCCAGCTCCGCCACGGCCGGGGCCACCTCCTCCAACCGTTCGGGACGGCGGTCCACCAGATATAGGTTGGCCGCCCCCTCGGAGGCAAACCGCTCGGCGGTGCGGCGTCCGAAACCGCTGCCGGCGCCGGTGATCAACACATTCCTGCCCACAAAACGAGCCCCCGAAGAGGCCCCGCTCAAAGAGTCCTGGGCGGGTTGGCGGGCCGAAGCCCTGATGCTGCGGGACATTTCATCCTTTCAAGACGGGAAGACTGATCCGAGTGGGGTGGGATTGGTTGTGGAGGACGGTCTGGGTGGCCGGCCGTCCGGCGGTTGATGGCTCGGCAAAAAGCGGGCCGCCGGTGTTCATATTACGGTCCCACTGCGGAAAGTCCGAGCTCCCCAGCACCAGTCGCAACCGGTGGCCGGCCGGCAACGTCGCCGCCACCGGACCCAGGTCGATCCGGTACTGATATACCCGGTCCGGCTGGATGGGGGTGGGGTGGGACAGAGATTTGCGATAGCGCGCCCGGATGATTCCCTCCTGCAGATTGACCGATATTCCGTCGGTGTCCACCGCGCACAGCCGGGCCGTCCAGTCGGTGTCCGCCGCGGTGGTGGCCGCAAACAGCGTGACGGTCACATCTCCCACCAGGGTCGTCTGCCGAGAGAGGGGGTCGGAGGTGTAGACCAGCACCATGCGGGAGGTCTCGGAGGCGTGTTGGTCGGCGGGGCCCATGGGAGTGATGGTGTCAAAGCAACAGGAATGCCCACCCTGGCTGGGAGAAGGGAGAGCCGGGTCGTACACAAACAGGTCCGGGGGCTGGTCGGTGGGCCCTTCCCTCCGAAGCTTCCCGTCCCCGAACTTGGAGTTGGCCCGCCCCCCCGAATGGATGAACCAGTCCTGACGTTCCACCCCCGAAGGCGGCCAATCGTCGTAGTGCCTCCATCCTCCGTTGTACAGGTGCACCGAGACCGGACTGTCCAGCACCCCGGTGTCCCGGCCCTTGATCATCTGGTCGAACCACCGTAGATGCCAGTTGTCGATCTCAATGGTGTCGGGCGGACGCCCCTCCGACGACCCCCGGGGGCTCCAGGGCATGTGGGTCCAAGGTCCCAACAGGAGCTTCTGCCGCTCTTGGGCCGACTCGGCGCCGGCCCCGGTCCGCAGGCCCGAGAAATTCCGCACCGTGCCGGAGACGAAAACGTCGTACAAACCCCCCACATGCAGGGCGGGAACCGCGATCCGACTGTAGTCCTCGTCAATCGACCATCTCTTCCAGTAGTCGTCATAGGTGGGGTGTTCCAGCCAGTCGTAGAACCAGGGGGCGTATCCGTCGGAGAGGGGCGGATAGTCCCGCAGGGGCGTGAACCAATACCAGCCGGGCGCCTCGGCCAGGGAGGCCCCCAGGGACTCAAAGGACGGCCGGTCGCCGGCCCGCTGCGCCGTGTCCAAGGCCAGAAGGTTCGCCCAGTAGAGGATGAAGGCCAGCGAGAGCGCGCCGCCGTTGTAGGTCCATCCCTCGTAGTACTGAGAGGCGGTGAAAGCCGGAGCGATCGCCGCCAAGCTGGGGGGGCGTTCCACCGCCGCCAGCAGCTGGGTGGCTCCCACGTAGGAAAACCCCCACATCCCCACCCGCCCGTCGGAGCCCGGCAGCCGGGCTGCCCATTCCACCGTGTCATACCCGTCGGAGGACTCGTGCAGGTAGGGGTAGAACTCCCCCTCCGAAGCCACCCTTCCCCGGGTGTCCTGGATCACCACCACATACCCTTGTGAGGCGTACCAGATGGGGTGGGCATGACCGAAGGGCGAGGTGGCGTTGCGCTTGTCATAGGGCGAACGCATCAGAAGCACCGGCAGCGAGGCGTCGGTCACCGGACGATAGACGTCCGCATAGAGCGTGGCGCCGTCTCGCATGCGGGCGGGAACATCCCGCTGCACCGTGACGCCCGGCACTCCCGGCCAGGGCTGCGGCTTACTCATGAAAGCGCCTCCTTATCCACCTTGATAGCATCCCTTCGGTGGGCAACTGGGCCGAATTGGGGTTGGCCGCCGCCGGGGCCGGCGTCGCAACCGCAGCCACCTTGGATCTGGCTCGTGATCTGCGGAGCAACCCGCGACCGCATCTTTCAGCCTACACCGCCGGCATGGCCATGTTCGCCCTCGCCGCCTGGGCGCTGTTCTCGGCCCTGACCTGGGGATGGAACGGATTCAACTACCGCCTCTTTTTCCTGTTCGGCGCCGTTCTGAACATTCCCTTCCTGGCTTTGGGGTCGGTGTTTCTGTCGGTGGGCAGAACCGCGGGGCACATCATGGCGGTGGGACTGTTCGGATATTCGGCGATGGCCACCACCCTGGTGGCGGTCACCCCTTTCGCCCGTCCGCTTCCGGCGGGCGGCATCCCTTCTGACATCTTCCCCTCCATAGCCGAGGCCGGTTTCGGCCCTCGTCTGCTGGCCGCCGTCGGCGGTGGGATGGGATCGGTGATTCTGATCACCGCCGCCCTGTGGGGGGCTGTCCGGTTCGCCAGGTCGAATCCCCGCCGGGCGGTGGCCAACCTGGTGATCACGGCCGGGGTTCTGGCCGCGGCCGCCGGGGGCACCATCCTGGGATTCCTCCACGAGTCCTCCGCCTTCTCCATCTCGCTCTTGGCGGCGGCGGCCCTTATCTGGTGGGGATACCGTCTGGCCAAAAGCCCGGCCGACCCCGCCCGGGTCAGCGGTAAAGCTCCGCCCGAAGTCTCGGCGCCGCCAATACCAACAGGACAATCATCAACGGTGGCCCCGCAGCCACCAGATTGAGCGGCCCGAATCCGATGGTGTTCATCAGAACTCCGGTCGCCACGCTTCCCACCATCACCATGGTCCAGATCGCCGAATCAGCCCACCCCTCCACCACCTGCCGGACATCCGACGGCGCCGAGGAAAACAACATGGAGCTGCCCGCGATGAAGGAAAAGCTCCACCCCAGCCCCAGCAGGAACAGCCCGGCGACCAATCTCCCATAGCCCTCATAGGGAGCGGTCCCCGTCAAAATCAGGGAGACCCAGGTGAAAAGCACCCCCACCCCCCAGGCGGGCAGGTTGCCCAGACGGTCGACCCACTTGCCCACCAAGGGAGCGAAAGCGAACATCCCGATGGCATGAGACGAGAGGACCACCCCCACAATGTTCAAGCCGTACCCGGCATCCTCGACACGAAGCGGAGTGGCGGTCATCACCAACACCATCGCCCCCTGGGCGGAGAGCAGAGCCAGAATCGACAATTGGACCGAGGGTCGCATCAGAGCGGAACCCACCGAACCTGATGTCCCCGAAGCCGGCGCCGGGACGGCAACCGCCACCCGGGAAGGATCAGGGCGCAGGGCCACCCAGAAGGTGAGCCCGGAGAGAGCAAAGGCCACCACCGCCAGCGCGAACCCGCCTCCGTAGGGAGTACCCAGCGCATTTTCGGTGGCCCGCCCGACGCCGTCCACCAGGTTGGCCCCCACCAGGGAGCCGATCATGCCGGACCAAACCAGGATCCCCACCGCCCAACCCCGGCGGGACGGGTCGGACAGTTCGGCGGCGGCATAACGGGCCAGATGGATGGATCCCACCCCCAGGCCAACCAGCACCGCTCCCCCCACCAGCAGCCAATAGCGCCCTCCCACCACTCCGGTCAGCTCCAATGCGGCCCCCACCGCCGAGAGGGGCGGACCCACCAGCATGATGAACCGCCGACCGTGGCTGCGGCTCAACCTCCCCAGCAGGTTGGTTCCCAGCGCCTGCCCCAGGGCGCCCGCGGCCAAGGGCAACCCGGCCAAAGTGGTCGACCCGGTCAGGGAGCGAGCCGCCACCGTGGCCACGGTGAGGGTGGCGACAAAGGCGATCCAACCCAGCATCGCTCCCCCGAAGAGCACATAAAGCAGACGGCGCCGGACGGCGGCAAGTTGAAGGTCGGTGACCTGAGAATCCAAGTACTCTGAGATTGTATCGGGCGGGCGCCTTCCGCGGGGTGGGGGCCGCCCCTCGGGGCGACCGGGCTAATCCAACAGCTCCCCCCGAAGTCGGGGCTCGACCAGCACCAGCAGCAGTATGGCCAGCAGAAACCCGGCCGCCACCAGGTTCAACAATCCGAATCCAATCGCATTCATCAGAATTCCCGCGGCGGCGCTGCCGACCATCACCATGATGTACACCAAAGAATCCACTCGACCCTCCACCACCTGCCGGACATCATCGGGCGTGGAAGAGAACAACATGGAACTGCCCGCCATGAAAGTGAGGCTCCAGCCCAGGCCCAAGAGCAACAATCCAACGTTGAGCATCCCGTATCCGTCATAGGGCGCCACCCCCGACAGCAACAGGGAAGCCCAGGTCACCACCAATCCGATGGCCAGGACCGACAGATAGCCCAGGCGGTCGATCAATTTCCCCACCGCAGGAGCCAGGGCAAACATTCCCACGGTGTGGGTGGAGATCACCACCCCCACGACGTCCAGACCGTGTCCGGCGTCTTCGATGCGAAGCGGCGTGGCGGTCATCACCGCCACCATCACCACCTGAGCCGAGATCAAAGCCAGGATCGCCACCTGCACCGCCGGCATCCGAAAAGCCCCGCCCACCGAACTCCCCTTTCCACCGATAGTCCCGGTGTGGACCGCGGTGACGGCCACCTCGGAAGGATCGGGGCGAAGCGCCGCCCAGAAAAGCAGCCAAGTGAGGAGGAACGCCACCGCCGCCAGCACGAAGGCCCCGCCGTACGGCGTCCCCAAACTGCCTTCCAAGAGCTGCCCCACCCCTTCCACCAGATTGGCCCCCACCACCGACCCGACCGCGCCCGACAGAATCAGGATCCCCATCGCCAACCCCCGACGATGCTCCTCGGCCAACTCGGCGGCCACATACCTGGCCAGGTGCTGAGAACCCAAGCCCACCCCCACCAGCACCGAACCGGCCACCAAGACCCAATACCAACCCAGGTTCACCCCCACCATTCCCCCGATCGATCCCAGAGCGGACAACGGCGGGCCCACCAGCATGATGAAACGACGACCGCGGAGCGCGCTCCACCGCCCGAACAGATTGGTGCCCAGCGCCTGGCCCAAGGCGCCCGCGGCCAGGGGGATGCCGGCCAGGGTGGTTGATCCGGTCAAAGAACGGGCCGCCACCGTGGTCACCGTCAGGGTGGCGATGAACCCCACCCAGCCTATAGTGGCGCCGGTCAACAATACATAGAGCAATCGACGTCGAACGGCGAAGAGTTGTAGACCGGTAGCCTGTGTTTGCACTTCTCGCGATTGTATTGGCAAACTGTCCTTCACCTTGAAACACCCCTCACCCCCGTCTCGCCCCGACCCCCAAACCCTGGGAGTCATCCTGGCCGGTGGGCGGTCGCGTCGGATGGGAGGAGACAAGGCGAAGGTCACCCTGGAAGGGCACACCCTGCTGGACTGGGTGTCCCGGGCCTTGTCCCAGGTGGTCTCGGAGATCCTGGTGGTGGGCCGTGAGCAAGCCGAAGGAGTACCCGCCGTCGCGGACGCACTGCCCGGGACTCCCGGCCCAAGTGCGGGCATAGTCACCGGCCTCATGGAGGCCAAAGGAAGGTCGATTCTGGTGGTGGCGGTGGACCAGCCCTGGGTGCGACCTTCCACCCTGGCCGCCCTTTTGGATGTCCGGCCGCAACCCGCCACTCCCCTGGACCGCCATTTTCAGGTCACCTGCTCCACCTATGGGGGCCGATCCCTTTCCATCCTCAAGGAAGCCGCCCGGACACAGGGGTCGCTGCAGCCGGTCATCCCCAAGCTTGGGGGGACCGTTGTCCGACCGGAGCAATGGCGTTGTTGGGGGGAGGATGGCCGGTCATGGTTCTCGGTGGATACTCCCGAGAACCTCCAAGAGGGTCGCCGCCGCTACGGCGCCCCTGATGTCGGATAGCCCGGACCAACCACCGGGCAACACCCCCCACAACCCCGCGGCAATTTCGGTGGGAAGATCCCGCCGGACCGACCAGGCCGGTCAGTCCTCCGGCGACTCGCCTCGCAGGCGGCGGGGGTCGAGTTCCACGTCCTTGAGGGCCAACCACAGGTAGGGAGCCGCCACCACCAAGGTCAGGGCCGAAGCCACATAGCTGTAGCCGACTCCGGCCCAGGCAGCCACCAATCCACCGACCAGGGCGCCGATCGGAGTCGCCCCGTGACCGACGAAGAGGAAGCCCGCCATAACCCGTCCCAGAATCCGGTCCGGCACTGCGGCCTGCCGATAGGACATGGAGACGACCGCCGACTGAGCAGCAGAGGCTCCGGCGACCGCCAGCCCCAGCCATCCGATCAGGGGAACGCTCGCCACCGCCACCAGCAGGAAGCCAACTGCCGCGCCCAGCAAGGAGCTCACGCAAACCTTGGCCCGGGAGAACTTGGTGGCGACCCGGGGAGCGGTGATGTAGCCGAGTGTGAACCCCACAGCCAGAGCGCTGAGGGTGAGCCCGAAGCCGAAACCGGTTAGTTGGAAGCGGTCCTGGGCTATCAACACCAGGACCGAGAGGGCGGCCCCGGTGGCAAAGTGAAGGACCCCGGTTGCCACCACGAAGGCCCGCAGCACCGAATCCCGCCACACCCACCGCAGACCTTCGATCGTTTCGGCCAGCAAGCCGCGGCCGGAGTGTTCCGATACCTTCCGGGGAGCACCCCTCGGAAGCCACCACGCCACGAGCGCGGCCCCAAGGAAGCTCACCGCGTCCACACCAAGGGGCACCCAGGCGGCGAAGGCAAAGAGCCATCCGCCCAAGGGCGGCCCCACAAACCGTTGGGCCAAGGTCTCGGCTCCAAACAGCCGACCGTTGGCAGTTTCCAACTGCACCGGCGTCACCAAAACGGGTACCAGAGCCAGACCGGCGGCATCGAAGAAGGTCTCACCTACTCCGACCACAAACAACAGGGCATACAAGGCAACGATCGAATCCCCGCCTCCAAAGACATATAAGACCGCCGCCCCCAAGACCACCGCCCGACCGGCTTCTGCCAGGACCATCGCAGTGCGGCGATCCACCCGATCCACAATCGCCCCCGAGAGCGGCCCGATCAACAGCCAGGGCAGCCCGGCGGCCACCATAAGTCCGCTGATCGCCAGGGGGTTGCGGGTATTGGAAGCCACCAGCAACGGCAGCGCCGCCAGCAGCACCCCGTTTCCCACATTGGAGATCGAGTAGGCGGTGAGCAGCCCGTTGTACGAGGGGCCCAGCCGTCTCATCTCGGTGTTGGTCCGGGCCCGCCCCGGCTGCGACCGGACCCTGGTTCGATTTGAGGCGATCGGGCGGTTATCGCAACCAACAGGCAGCCTCGTGTTCAGGTGCCTTGACTGCCAGGGGCGGAGCCGCCTCGCGGCAGCGCGCCTCGACCAGAGGACACCTCGTATGGAAGCGGCAACCCGAGGGCGGGTGGATCGGATCCGGCGGCTCACCGGGAATTGCCTTCGCGGCCCGACCACGCTCAATCTTCGGATCCGGGATGGGGACGGATGAGAGCAGGGCTTCGGTGTAAGGATGGACGGGGCTTCGGTAGACGCTCTCCCCGTTCGCCACTTCGACCAGCTTGCCGGCGTACATGATTCCGACGCGGTGGGAGATGTGGCGCACCACAGCCAAATCGTGCGCTATGAATATGTAGGTGAGATTGAGCCGCTGCTGCAGATCCTGCAGCAGGTTGACGACCTGGGCTTGAATCGAGACGTCCAGGGCCGACACCGGCTCATCGGCGATGATCAGATCGGGATTCAGGGCCAGAGCCCGCGCGATGACGATCCTCTGGCGCTGCCCACCGCTGAAAGCATGCGGGTGCTTGTGCATGTCGTCGGGGTTCATTCCGGTCAATTCGAGCAATTCGGTCACTCGTTCGGTGGCCTGCCTGGCGCTGCGGACCCGGCGATGCACCACCAGGGGTTCGGCAATCAGTTCTCGAACCTTCATGCGAGGATTGAGACTCCCGTAGGGGTTTTGAGAGATCAACTGCATGTTCCGGCGTATCGAACGCCGTTCTCGGCCCTCCACATCGGTGATGTCGCGTCCGGCGAACCTAACCCGACCTGCGGCAATGGGCACCTTGCCCAAAATGGCGCGCCCGGTGGTGGTCTTGCCCGAGCCCGACTCGCCCACCAGCCCGAACGTCTCACCGCGCCTGATCGAAAAGCTGATGTCGTCGACCGCGGTGAGCCGCGTTTGGCGCTTGCCCCAAAAGCCCTCGCGGCCCACGGTGTATTTGACCGTAAGTCCCTGAACTTCGAGCAGAACGTCAGCCATGCCGGGACCCCTTATCGGTGGCTGAAGGGTTCGGTCGACTGTTCAACGGATGCCAGCAGGCAAACTTCCGGCCTTCGGGGGAGGTCTCAAGAACCGGGGACACCGACCGACAGTGGTTCGTTGCGCAGGGACATCGGGGGGTGAAGCTGCACCCGGCGTCGATATGCCGCAGATCGGGAGGATGGCCCTCGATCGCCACCAGACGTTCGGCCTTCACATCGAGGCGGGGGGTTGAGCCCAGCAGCGCCGCGGTATAGGGATGATGAGGGCGATGGAACAGCTCATCGGCCGTTCCCGACTCCACGATTTCCCCTGCGTACAGGACTTTGAGAAGGTCGCAGGCCCCGGCGACCACCCCCAGGTCGTGGGTGATCAGCAGCAGGGTCAGACCCAGATCGCGCTGAAGAAGGGAGACCAATTCCAGAATCTGCGCCTGGGTGGTGACGTCGAGGGCGGTGGTGGGCTCGTCGGCGATCAGCATCACGGGATCACATGACAGCGCCATGGCAATCACCACTCGCTGCTGCATGCCACCGGAGAACTCGAACGGATACCGGCCGAGACGGCTTGCAGGGTCGGGGATCCCAACCTTTTCCAACAGGTCCGCAGCTTTGGTGCGGGCTTCCTTTCGGCCGATATCCAGATGCCGGGTCATGACTTCGGTCATCTGGGTGCCGATCGTGAGAATCGGGTTCATCGACGCCATGGGATCCTGGGACACCATGCTGATCTCCCGGCCCCGCACCCGCCGAGCGACCCGCTTGTCCCGCAGTGATCGGCCCTTCCACAGCACCTCGCCGCCGACAATCCGGCCCGGCAATTCGATCAGGCCGAGGGCCGCCCTGGCTATGGTGCTCTTGCCGGACCCCGACTCACCCACGATCCCCATCGATTCGCCGGCCTCGACCGTGAAGGAGACATCTCGGACCGCCCGGACCGTCCCCGCCCGCGTGGGGAACACCACTTCGAGATTGCGAATCTCCAGCAGATGATCGGAGCGGCTCATCCCGACCAACCGGCCGGGGCGTCGGCTGCTGACGCGAACCGCTTGGCGCTTTCTTTGGGGTCGGCCGCCACCCTGAGCCAACTGGCCAGCAGATTGATTCCCAACACTGCCACCGCGATGGCGAGTCCGGGAAAGATGATCAGCCAGGGGGCAGAAAACACGTACTGTCGACCGATCGCCACTTCCAGGCCCCACGAGGTCTGCGGCGGCTGGATGCCCAGTCCAAGAAACGACAGGGCGGCCTCGGAGAGAATCACATGGGCGGACTCCAGGACAGCCAGGGTCAACAGCGGCGCGGTGAGATTGGGAGCGATATGGCGGGTCATAATGCGAACCGGTGACGCGCCGATCAGCTCCGCCGCCTCCACGTACTCGGCCTCACGCGCCGAGAGGACGAGTCCGCGGGTCATACGGGCGAATACCATCCAGATCCGCAGTGACAGCACGATGGCAAGAGTCCAGAAACTCGGCCCCACCACCGCCAGAATCGTCAGGGCCAAGAGGAGACCGGGAAAGGAGAACAGCGTGTCGACAATGCGCATGATGACGGCGTCGGTGCGGCCGCCCCGGTAACCGGACAGAAGACCCACCGCGGTCCCGACGATGCCCGCCAGGGTCACGGCCACCAAGGGGATGGTGAGGGAGATCCTGGTGCCGTGGATGAGCCGGGAGAACACGTCCCGGCCCAGTTGATCCGTGCCGAGAACGTGTTCGAATGATCCCCCCTCGGCGTAGAAGGGCGGAATAAGCCGCGCCCCCAGATCTTGCTTGTTGGGATCCAGTGGAGCGATGATCGGTGCGAACAGGGCAGTGGCTATCAACAGCACCAGAACGAAGATCCCGAATAGGGCCATGGGGTCGCGGACGATTCCCCCAAGCCAACCTTGGGATCGGCGGCCGGCCCGAGAATGGGATGGGCTGGAACTCACCGCGTCCTGCCAAATTTCACTCGGGGATCGAGCACGGTATAGGTGACATCAACGATGATGTTGATCGTGACCACCATGATCGCCACCACGAACACCACCGCCTGGACGAGGATGATGTCATGCCGCTCTATGGCCTGTATCACGGTAAATCCGATCCCCGGCCAAGCGTAGACCGTCTCCACCACCACCGCTCCCCCGGCCAGGGCCCCGATCAACTCCCAGCCGGCGATGGTGATGGTGGCAATGCCGGCCCCCTTGAAAGCATGGGCCATCACAATCCGGGCCCGAGATACTCCTCGGGCAGCCGCGTCCTTGACGTGCTGAGCGTTCAATTCATCGATCATCGAGGATCGGGTGACCAAAGCGATGCGTCCCACGATCGGTAGGGAAAGCACAATGGCGGGAAGCACCAGGAACTCGATTCCACCCGAACCGGACGTCGGGAACCACCCCAGACCCACACTGAAGAAGACGATAAAGACCAACCCGATCCAAAACTGGGGGAGGGAGACCCCAAGCAGACCCAAAGTGACGGCGGCTCGATCCACCCATCCCCCGGGCCGCATCCCTGATACGACTCCGATCAGGGCGCCTAAAAGCACCCCCAGGACAAAGCCGGCTGCGACCAGAACGACGGTGGGGGGCAGCCGTTCCAAAACGATGTCCATGGCCGGGCGCCGCTGCCACAGGGAGTCGCCGAGGTCAAGCTGGACGGCGTCCACAATGTAATGGCCCAGTTGAACCAGAATCGGTCTGTCCAGACCGAGTTGCGCTTCGAGAAGTGCGCGATTCTCCTCCGTGGCCTCCAGGGGCAGCATCACCGCCACCGGATCCCCGATGAGGCGGGTAACCACAAACACGACCACCATCACCGAAATGACCACGAGCACCGCTTGGGACAGGCGCTTTAGCAAGTACCGGCCCATTGTTACTCCCGGTTAGTTTGCTTCAACACCGAGCGCACCACCCTATCCGATGATACGCCCGGTGTTGAATGGGTTGTGGTCCTACGAAGACACTCCTACGTCAACCAGATGGATCAAACCGTCAGCGCGGGCGGACCAGTCGATCCGGTCTGTCCCGGCGAAGACGTTGGGAATGCTGACAAGCCAGACGTACCACGCCTCGTCGTGCCCCGCCTGACCGACAGCTTGGTACAGCCGCAGCCTTTCGGCCTGGTCGATTTCCGTCCTGGCGGCGTCAATCCAATCATCCGCTTCCGACGGATCCATGGAACCGCAGCAGCCCTGAGAGTGGTAATAGGCGGACAGCGTCCGGTCACCGTCGAACAGGATATTGTCATGCGGCACGAAGATGGCGTCGGGACGACTCTCGCGATCGATGAGACGGTCGATGTACTCGGAGAACTCGGGGATGAATATCTCGGCGTTCACGCCCACCTCGGCCCAGAATGCGGCCACCGCTTCGGTGGTCTCGCGGTCGAGCAGCGAATTGCCCACCAGGGAGACGAGCTGGATTTCCAGCCCCGTAGCGCCGGCTTCTTCAAGCAAAGCACGGGCGCGGTCGGGGTCGTATGGATAAGGATCGAGGTCGGAATTGAATCCGAACCAGTTGGGGTTCAACATCTGACCCGACAGGACTTCGGCGGTCCCCGAGAACAGCCCCTCGGCGATTGCTTCCTTGTCCACCGCATAGTTGAGGGCTTGGCGCACTCGCACATCCTCCACGGGACTTCCGGCCCGGGCGTTCAGAGACACGATGAACTGCTTGAGCCCGGTGGGTGTAGTCCACGATTGATCCACCCGGGCGTTGTCCTCGGGCAGCAGGTCGACCATGAGATCGATCTCGTCGTTGAGGACTCCCGCCAAACGCGTCCCGTACTCCTCAATGAAAGTGAACCGCGCATTGGAAACGGCCGCAGCACCACCGCGGTGGTCGGGATTGGCCTCCAGTTCGACGGCAATGCCGCGTTCCCAGGAAACGAACCGGTATGGACCTGAACCCACTGGGTTATCGCCGAAGTCAGCGCTTTGGGACGCTTGCGGCGGCACCAGGTACAGCAAGGTCATTCGGGTCGGAATCAGCGGATCGGGACCGCTGGTGAGAATGTTCACCGTGTACTCGTCCACCTTCTCCGCTCCTACCACCGTTCCAAGGTTGTCCTTGAGCGGCGTCGGATAGTCAGGATCGATTATCCGAAGGACGCTGTGCACCACCGCATCGGCATTGAGAGGCTCACCGTTGTGGAAGCTGATTCCCTCTTGCACGGTGAACTGCCAAGTCGTGTCGTCCAGGGGAGTGCCCACATCAGTGGCCACACCAGGCACCAGGTCGCCGGCCGCATTACGGGTCACCAGCTTTTCGAAGACATTGTCGTTGATGGTGAACATGGCGAATTGGTCAACGGCTTGAGGATCAAGCGATCCCGGCTCGGTACCCAACCCGACCACGATTCCCACCGGGGCCGGTTCCGGCTCCTCCGGAGCAGCAGTAGTGGCCGGCGCCTCAGTAGTGGCCGGCGCCTGGGTGGTGGCCGGCGCCTGGGTCGTAGTGGGCGCCGCGGTGGCCGGGGTGGTGTCGTCGTCACCTCCACACGCGGCCAGCACCAGAGCAAGTACCGCTACCAGCCCCAGCCATCTCCGGCTTGGTCGTCTGACTCTGTACATAATCTTTCTCCTTTTGGTCTGTATCCAACTTGCCAGAGGCACTATGGATCTCCGTTTCGGCACCCAGAACCTCAGTGTTTGAAGGCTACGACGTACATCGCTTGACAGGCTATACTACTCGCCACCCATCGCAATTGCCATTGTTTGCAAGAAAAATATTCATGCCCCTCCCCGCCCGGGGGGTTGCGGGTTCCACAGATTCACCGGCGCATGGTCCTTGATACTCCCCGGATCGGCGAGGAAGATCCACCGGGTGACACCGTCTGCCCGACTGTCGGCATCGACAACGGAATATCAACGGATACCCTGGTGGGCGCCTTTGGGTGGTGGGAGCCAACTATCGTTTGAACGCGTGAGGCCCGGCTGCAAGATTGGATGTTCTGAACAATGACCAATCGACCGGTAACGCTCTCCCAGGAGCATGCTGAAAAAGATGGGGATGGGATGGTTCCCACACCTCGACCGGGGGTGCTGTGGCCGCATTTGGCTCCCGCCAGGCCTTTTTCGGCACCCCCCGGTTTTGGGGCACCGCGGTGACCGGGACTTCCCGGGAGCACTGAAGATGGCGCGGCAGGCGGGAGCGGTTGTGGCCGGCGCTGGAATTGCCGGGGTGGCTACCTGCTATGAGTTGACAGTGATACAGGGAGTGGAGAGAGTGATTGTTGTTGACCCCCGTCCACCGCTTTCCCTCACGTCCGACAAGTCATCGGAGTGCTATCGCAATTTCTTCCCCAACCAGCCGATGGTGGAGTTGACCAACCGCTCCATTGACATCCTGGAAGGCCTCAAAGACCAATCCAACGACTTCTTCAACATGTCACGGAAGGGATACCTGTTCGTCACGGGTGACCACCGGCAATTGGCGTCTTTGGAAAAGGCTGCGCAAGCAAGTGCGGAGTTTGGCGCGGGTCCGGTTCGAACCAATGGGCAGACGGCACCGGGGCGCGAGAAGACCGGATTTGATGTCTACCGGACTCCCGAAGCCCTCCTGGGCCGGTTTCCCTATCTGAGTGACGAGGTGCTCGGCGGGTTGTTCGTCCGGCGAGGAGGTTGGTTCAGCGCCCAGCAGCTGGGGGCCTGGATGCTGGAAGTGGCAACCGGCCGCGGAGCGGAGGTGATCGTCGATGAGGTGGTGGACATTGAGATCGTCGGGGGAGCCGTCTCAGGCGCCTGGTTGAAGTCGGGCGAGCGCATCTCGACGCCGGCTCTGATCAACGCCGCCGGGCCGATGTCGGGGCAACTGGCCAACCTGGTGGGAGTTGATTTGCCCATCCACGCCTCGCTTCACCACAAGGTGTCGTTCCGAGACCATCTGGGAGCGTTTCCCCGGGAGGCACCCATGCTCTTGTGGACCGATCCGGTGAGGATCGACTGGAGCGATGAAGAGCGAGTCGCTCTGGCTGCGGAGGGGTTCGATGAGTTGCTGGATGAGATAACCACCCCGGTTTTCGGTCGGCCCGAAGGCGGGGTCGATTCACCGTTTTTCGAAGCTCTCTGGAACTACCGACCCGTTGTCCAAAATCAGCCAACCTGGCCGGCGCCCGACCCAGACTTCATGTTCCCCGAGGCGGTGATGCGCGGCATGTCTTCCATGGTGCCGTCTCTGACCCGTTACCGCGATCATCTGCCTCATTCGGCCGTCGATGGCGGCTATGTGATGAAAACTGCGGAAAACCTTCCACTGATCGGCCCGGCCGGCCCCCAGGGGTTCTATCTGGTGACCGCCATCTCGGGGTACGGAGTGATGATTTGCACCGGCGCCGCCGAACTCGTCGGCCGTCACCTGACCGACGGGGACCTCCCCGCCTATGCGGAGGCTTTTCTTCTCAGCCGCTATGAAGATCCCGAGTACCTGTCGACCCAAGAACTGGCGGACACCGGCGAATTGGCCAAGAAGGGAGCCAGGACCTCATAGAACGGAGATGGGAGACGCATGGGTGGCGGGCGTGGGCGTTCCGCGGCCCCCTCATTGGGGCCTCAGACGGGTTGTCGGCCCAGGTAATGGGAGCGCGACATGACTGACCCCAGTATCAAGATAGAAAAAGCTCAATACGTCATTACGGTCGATGACCAGAGGAGAATCATCCGAAACGGCTCGGTTGTGATCCGGGACGGGCAGATAACTCACGTTGGCAAAGCCGACGATCTCCGCCACATCCGGGCGGACCGGGCGATCGACGCCGCGGGCATGGTGGTGACACCGGGGTTCCTCAACGGTCACATGCACATCAGTTACGCCCACTCGGTCCGTGGCGTCTTTCCCGACGACGTTCCCAACCGATTGAAACATGTCTTTGCCATGCAAGCGGTGATGACCGAGGAGGAGGAATACCTGACCACCCTGCTCGGTTTGGCTGAATTGGTCGGGATGGGAACCACCGCCTTCGTCGATCCGGGCACCACCAAGTATCCCCAGGCGTGCCTGGCAGCTTACGAGCAAGCCGGGTGCCGGGTGGTGATCGGCCATCAGGTTCAGGATCTGCCGAACCGGCTGAACCTTCCGGTATATGACACCACCGAGGCCCTGGAGCGATTGGAGACCTCTGTAACGGAACTGGACGGTCGTCTCTCGGGGCGGGTGCGGGCCTGGACCATGCCATTCTCGCTTGACTTCTGCACCCCCCAGCTTCTGGTCGGCGCCAAGCAGATCGCCGACCGTTACGGCACCGCCATGACACTCCATCATTCGGGGGACGCCGGGGCGACCGAACCAACCCCAACCGAACGACTGGCGGAGCTGGGGGTTCTCGGTCCCAACCTGGTGCTCTCCCACTGCATGAATCTGACCGAGCTCGAAGTCGAACTCATCGCCGGATCCGGTGCGTCGGTGGTGATTTGTCCCAGCACGGTGATGAAGGGCGGGGGCAACACTCGCAGGGGTGGACGACTTCCTGAGCTGTTGAGCGCCGGGGTGCCGGTTTCCCTGGGAACCGACTCCGTGAACAGCTCCAACTTCTCGGACATGGTGCGGTGCATGAACATCGCCGCCACCGTCTACAAAGATGCTCGGGGAGACAGGAGCCTCATACCGGCGGAGACGGCGCTCGAGTTGGCGACCCGGACCGGCGCCGCCGCGTTGCAGGCCGGCGATTCGCTGGGCGCCATCGAGGTGGGTCGGAGGGGCGATCTGGTTCTGTTCGACACCCGCCGCCCCGAGTGGCGTTCCCTGGTGGAGCCGGTCCGCAATCTCGTTTACTCCGGCACCGGCGATTCGGTGGACACAGTGATTGTCGAAGGCCGGGTGGTGGTGGAGGCGGGCGCCCCGCAGTTTGTGGATGACCTGTGGGAGCTGATCCAACAGGTCGAGGAGATCGGCCAACGGGTACGAGAGGTCACCGGCGTCAGTTTCCCATCACGCTGGCCGATGGTCTGAATAGGATCGGCCCGACGGCGGCATGGGCTGTCGAATGCCTATAGTGGCATGTGGCAAAAGACATACCGTGGCTACCCCTAATCAGAGGAGGGCGAGTCGAAGTGGCAGGCACCTACGGAGGGACGAAGGCAAACCCACTGCCGCCGGGAACTGCTGATTTCTACAGTGACGGCAAGTCCATTCCGCCCCGCGAGATGCGGGAGGCGGCGCTCGATGCACCCCTGGGCGACGAGCAAAAGGGGGAAGACCCCACCACCACCAAGCTCTTGGAGCGGGTCAGCGAACTGCTCGGCAAAGAAGACGCGCTGTTCATGCCGGCGGCAACGATGGCCAACGAGATCGCCATCGCGGTTCATTGCCGCCCGGGCGACGAAATCATCTGTGAAAGAGCCTCGCACATAGTCAACTTCGAAGCGGGCGGCCCGGGTCTTTTGGCTGGAGTACAGACCAACATGGTGGACGGTGAAAACGGCATGTTCGGCCCCGAGCAAGTGCGGGCCGCTCTCCGACCCAAAGGCAACCTGTACCTCCCCGAGACTGCCCTGGTGTCGGTGGAGCAGACCGCCAACATGGGAGGTGGCGCCATCTGGCCCCTGCAGCAAATGAGAGACGTGGCCGATGTCGCCGCCGAGGCCGGAGTCGCGACTCACCTGGATGGGGCTCGGCTGATGAACGCGGTGGTCAAGACCGGCATATCGGCCAAGGAGTATTCAGAGGGTTATGACTCCGTCACGCTCTGTTTCTCCAAGGGCCTCGGTAGCCCCTTCGGGGCCGCACTGGCCGGGTCGGAGGAATTCATCCAGCGCGCCTGGCGCCTCAGACAACTCATCGGAGGAGGCTTGCGACAGTCCGGATTCATGGGGTCGCTTTGCCTTTATGCCCTCGATCACTATGTGGATCGACTGGCGGACGATCATCGACGCGCCGCCCAGATCGCTTCATTCTTGGAAGGCTTGGAGCTGGTGGACACCGTCCTGCCGGCCGACACCAACATCGTGATTTTCACCATCTCCCCTCAGAGTCCCACTGCCGCCGAAGTGGTCGCCGAGTTGCTCTCCCGGGGATTTGCAGTCGGCGCTTTCGGCGAGAGGCGGATCCGAATCGTGACCCACCTGGGTGTCGATCAGGACGACACCGACCGCCTGTGCGCGGAATTGGAGAATCTCCTCACCCCCGGTTGATATCACGGGCTCCAAAACAAAGACGGCGCCTCTGGGCTTCTGACTGGATGCTTGGCGGCGTTCGTGTCCTCCACGACGCCGATTTCAGAGAATGCCCCCGCATTGATCATCCGAGCCGTGTCAGTGTGCCCAAACCGGTAAACTGCAATAGCAAGATTGGGTGGTGAGGGGCTTTGAGAAAGGGAGTAATAGATGGCAGGTTCCTTCGGAGGCAAGAAAACGGGCCCAGTGCCGCCGGGCATCGCCGACTTCTTCAGCGACACCAAGACTCTCCCATCCCGCCCGATGCGCGAAGCCGCAATGGACGCACCCATGGGCGACGAGCAAAAGGGTGAAGACCCCACCACCACCAACCTCTTGGAGCGGGTCAGCGAACTGCTCGGCAAAGAAGACGCCCTGTTCATGCCCTCGGCAACCATGGCCAACGAGATCGCGGTGGCGGTTCATTGCCGCCCGGGCGACGAAATCATCTGCGAAAGGGCCTCGCACCTGGTCAACTTCGAAGCCGGCGGCCCCGGTTTGCTGGGGGGAGTGCAGACCAACATGGTGGACGGTGAAAACGGCATGTTCAGCCCGGAGCAAGTGCGGGCCGCTTTGCGACCCAAGGGCAACCTGTACATTCCCGAGACCTCATTGGTGGTTGTTGAGCAGACCGCCAACTTCGGGGGTGGCGCCGTCTGGCCTCTGAAGCAGTTGCGAGAGGTGGCCGGAGTGGCTGCCGAAGCCGGCGTGGCGACCCACATGGACGGAGCTCGCATCATGAACGCGGTGGTCAAAACCGGCGTATCGGCCGCCGATTATGCACAGGGCTACGATTCGGTCACGATCTGTTTCACCAAGGGCCTCGGCTGTCCCTTCGGCGCCCTCCTCGTCGGATCCGAGGAGTTCATCCAGCGCGCCTGGCGCTTCAGGCAGCTCCTGGGAGGAGGATTGCGACAGTCCGGATTCATGGCGGCTCTCTGTTTGTACGCCCTCGACAACAACGTGGACCGGCTGGCAGACGACCATCGACACGCCGCCCAGATCGCGTCAACATTGGAAGCCCTGCCGTTGGTGGAAAACGTCCTGCCGGCCGACACCAACATCGTGATCTTCGACATCTCTCCCAACGGCCCCACCGCAGCCGAACTGGCCGACCAGTTACTCCAGCAGGGTTGCTTGGTGGGAGCCTTCGGAGAGAGGCGGATCCGAATCGTGACCCACCTGGGAGTAGATCAGGAAGACACCGACCACCTCTGCGATGAACTTAAGACTCTGTTGATCAGCAGCTGAGGTCGAGCCAAACACCCCCGGGTCCTTTCCGACGTCGTCAGGGCCGCGCAAGGAAGCCTCATCGGTCTCCCTGCCCAAGCGGAATAGTGATATATGTCGCGAAAAGGCTTTTGGGCTCCGGCATCCCTACCCACCCCCTCCCTGAGCGGGATCAGGGTTGCTCTCCCTTTTCCGCAGCCACGCCCCGGCGCCGGCAACGGTGACCACTGCCACCAGCGGCGCCCCCAGCCTGGGTATTTGCAGCACCGCCAGATAAAGGATGGCGCCCACCAGATACGCCCAGTCTGAATCCCAGGGCCGACCAAGGAGCCTGCCCAGCCCCCGCCCGGCAGCCAGCGCCACCGGAATATGGGCGGCCAGCACCGCCAACAGCCATAACCCGGCGGCAATCGTGAGGAAAGGTATCCCCGCCACCAACAGCGGTCCCCAAATGTAAACGGGAAGCCACAGGACCACCGCCACCAAAACCGCCGAACCCACCAGCGGAGACAACAGCAGCGCCAAGCCTTTGGCCATACTCCGCCCCGGTGTTCGCACTATCCGTGCCGATGCCGATTCCACCCACGGCCTCCGCCAACGCACCACCAGCAAACCGGCCACCACGATCAGCAACGACATGAGCACCACGGTCATCAGACGGAAACCCCGGATGCGAATGTTGGGAGGAAGGGCTTTTCGGTCCACCAATGACCCCTCCACTCCGGCCCTCAGCTGCTCGTGCCCGAAGACCCGATCAGCCTGATAGTCAAAGTGACCCAAGACCGATATTCCGTCGCCGGCATTGAGGCGGTCAGCCCGGACTTCCACATTCTCAGTCACTTGACCGGCCAGATGCAACGATCGGAAAAGGCCCTTTAGGTTTCTTGCGACCACCCCCCTGGTGTCGGCGGACCAAGCGGCGGCCAGCAGGTCTCTGCCCACCTCCCCATCCACCGCCAGATCGAAAGCCGCGGTCAACACATCGCCTCCCACTTGGCCGGTGACGGTCACATCGGCAGCCGCCACCATCACCGACCCGCCCACCTCTCCTCCGATCACCACCGTGGAGGCCAAGGCGGTCACCGATCCGGTGACCACGCCATCCACCTGCAGCCGACCACCCGCCAGCGCCACCAGATCACCCTCGATCCGGCCTTCTATCCGGATCTCATTTCCCACCGCATAGAGGTCTTCGGGCACTGTCTCAGATTCGAGGATCCACACCAGGTCGGATTCGGCGGTAGCCGCCGAGGCCGGGGCGGCGGCCATCATTGCCCAGCAGAGCACCAACACCGCACGCCCAACCCTCCTCCACCGAAGCCCACCCGGCGGCCACCGTAACCCTGAGCGCAACATGACCCCGAATCTACCGGGTCCGGCCAGGGCCGGTCGATTGGAGGGCAGGTAGTCTGGCGGGAATGGAGCCACCCCCACCACCCGCCACCGGCCCCGGGGTGGCCATCCAGCCCGAGGATGCCTCAACGGCCCTTGAGATGATCGGCCAAGCCGAACAGGCCGGCGCCGCCACGGTGTGGCTGACCGCCGGGCGGCTTCGGCCCGACGCTCTGACCATCCTGGCAGCCGCCTCCCGGACAACCCACCGGGTGAAAATGGGGACCGCGGTGGTTCCCATCTGGCCGCGCCATCCTTTGGCCGTGGCCCAGCAGGTCAGGGCACTGGAGTCCCTAGCGCCGGGTCGGATTCGGTTGGGGCTGGGGCCGAGCACCGCCGCGGCCATGTCGCCCTACGGGGCGGACTTTCGGCGGCCGCTCAGCCATCTGCGGGAATACCTGACCTGCCTGCGGACCCTGTTCAGTGAGGGACAGGTGGACTTTCGGGGTGAATTCGTCCGCGCCCGGGGCCGCCTACCTGCACCGCTTCCCACCCCGGTGCTGGCGTCGGCCCTCGGGCCGGGCGCATTTCGCCTGTGCGGAGAAGTGGCCGACGGCGCCATCACTTGGGTATGTCCTCCCGATTATGTCAAGGACACGGGACTGCCGGCTCTGCAGGGGGCAGCCGATGCCATCGGTCGAACCCCTCCACCCGTTGTCCTGTGCGTTCCGACGCTGGTGACCGAGGACTATCAGGCGGTAAATCGGGCCGCTCAGCGATACATCGCCATGTATACCCGGTTCCATTACTACCGAGAGATGTTCCAAAGGGCCGGGTATTCCCCCCAAGGGGGTGAAATGTCTCCGGCCCTGGTGAGAGACCTGGTGGTGTACGGGTCAGTGGAAAGGGTGGCGGCCCGGCTGTCCGAGTTGGCCACCTGGAGCGAGGTCATGGTGTTTCCTCTCACCGGCGGCTGGGCGGACCGGCAGGGGTGGGGATTGTGCCTGGATGCCATCCGGCTGGCAGGTGAGAGATGAGCCTGGGCGCCGACTACCTGCGCCACGACGGGGTGGGATGGGCGGCATTGGTGGAGAGCCGACAGGTCCATCCCACCGAACTGCTGGAGGAGGCCCTCCGCCGGGCGGAGAGCCTGGAACCGCGGCTGGGCGCCATGGCGCTCTCAATGGAACCGCAGGCTCGGCAACAGATCGCCCGGGGCGAGACGGTCGGACCATTGGGAGGAGTTCCGTTTGTCCTCAAAGATCTGAGGGCGTTGTACGCCGGGACTCCCACTTCCTCGGGAAGCAGGTTTTTCGCCGGGTCGGTGGCCGATCACGACACCGAGATGGTCCGTCGGCACCGGGCGGGCGGGTTGGTGATCTTCGGCAAAACCAAAACCCCCGAACTGGGCTGCAACCTGGCCACCGAACCCCGCTTGGGAGGTCCGACCCGCAACCCGTGGGACACGACCCTCATCCCGGGAGGCTCAAGCGGCGGAGCGGCGGCCCTGGTGGCGGCCCGGGTTGTCCCCTTGGCGCACGCCACCGACGGAGGGGGATCGATCAGAATACCGGCTGCCTGTTGCGGCCTGTTCGGGCTCAAACCCACCCGAGGTCGCAATCCGGCCGGACCCGACCAGGGCGAAGGATGGGGCGGGTTGAGCGTGGAGCATGCGGTCACCCTCACCGTCCGCGACTCGGCGCTGCTTCTTGACCTAACCGCCGGACCCGACCCGGGAGCTCCCTACTACCCTCCCGCTTCCTCAGATCCCTTTCTCTCGGCGGTCGGCGCTCCCCCGGGCCGGCTTAGGATCGGTTTTTCGCTTCTTACACCCCGGGGCCATGATCTCCACCCCGACTCTCGCCGAGTGGTGGAGGAGACCGCCCGCCTGTGCGAGGAGTTGGGCCACATTGTGGAGGAAGCCTCCCCCCGATGGAGTGTGACCGAGGCGGGGGCGGCCTACACCACGGTGGTGAACGCCAACGTGGCCCGAGCAGTGGCCACCCGCGCCCGGCAACTGGGCCGCCGCCCCGGACCAGATGATCTGGAGGCGGGAATCAGGGAGCGGGTGCGGCTGGGCAATCGCACCGATGCCCTGCAGTACCTGCAGGCTTTGGCCGTCATCCACCGGGTGGGCAGGGAGGTTGCCGAGTTCTTCGAGACCTGTCACCTGTGGCTCACCCCCACCACCGCCTCTCCTCCCCCACCCCTGGGCACTTTCGACACCGATTCCGACGACACCCACCGCTTCCGCACCCTGGTGGGAAGGTTCAGCCCGTTCTGCTCTCTGGCCAATATGACCGGCCAGCCGGCGATCTCCGTGCCACTGGGGCAAACCTCCTCCGGGGTACCGGTTGGCGCGCACTTTCTGGGTCGGTACGCGGATGAGACGACGCTTCTTCGGCTCGCTTCCCAACTGGAGGAAGCCCGACCCTGGTTCGATCGGCGGCCCAGCCTGGCAGACTGCTGAGTTCGCCGCCTGACCACTTGGTCCGATCAGTCGCCCCAGTAACGCTCCTCAGCCCAGGGGTCGCCCCGCATGTGATAGCCGTTTCTCTCCCAAAACCCCGGTTGGTCACCGGCGATAAACCGCAGGCCCCGCACCCACTTCACAGATTTCCAAAAGTACAAGTGGGGCACCACCAGCCTCATCGGCCAACCGTGATCGGGTTCCAGATCCTTGCCGTTGTATTTGAGAGCGAACAGGTTTTCCGGCCGGGAGAAATCCTCAAGCGACAGGTTGGAGGTGAAACCATGCTCGGCCAGCACCAAAACGTGGGTGGCCTGGGGCGAAAGTTGCAGCCGGGAGAGCACCTCTCCCACCGCGATCCCCTCCCAGCTGGTGTCAAATTTTGACCACTTGGTGACGCAGTGGATGTCACATACCCGATGGGTGCCGGGCAGAGAGGTCATCTCCTCAAAGGACCACCTCACCGGAGATTCGACCAGGCCGTCCACCCGAAAGTCCCAGTCCGCCAGCTTCACCTTGGGAGTGTGGCCTACGTGCAACACCGGGAAACGCCTGGTGTTGTATTGACCGGGAGGCAGACGAGAAGGGTCGACCCCCTCCGGAAGAGACTTACGCAAGCGGGAAATGATGCTCATTCTCAGCCGATATTAGCCCCGCGGAGCCCTTTACCCCGATCGCAGTCAGGGATGTTCGGAACCGGCTGATCCTTCATGGCGCCCCAGCACCAACGTTGCCATCTCGGCCAAAGCCCGGCGAGCCTCTTCCCCCTCCAGTATTTGCATATTGGGACCCATACGCAACGCCAAGCGGGCGGCCACCCGCGGGTCGCGAGTGTAAAACTCGGCCCGCAAAACGCCGTTTGGGTCTTCGGAGAGGATTCGCATTGAATAGTGCTCGGTGATCCAGCGCCCCCCGGGCCGGATCGCAAACACCACCCGGTGGTCGTCGGGAGCGGGGCGGTAGGCGGTGGGCGGTGAAGGAATCCGACGGGGAGGCCGAAAGACCTTCCCGGTGGGCACCGCTCGTTGGATTCCGTCCACCCGGTAGCGCCGGGGCTCGCTTTTGGTGCGGCTGTATCCCCACAGGTACCAGACTCCCATCCATCGGTACACCTGCCAGGGTTCCAACTCCCGATCGGACAACTCGCCCTTGTCGGTGGAGCGGTATCGCATTTTGATCACCTGGCGGTCGGTGGTCCATTCCCGGAGTTCATTGACCCAGGGCTGGCGGGCGCCGGCCACAATCCCCAGGGCCTTGGCCGCCTCGGGCATGATCGCCTGCTCCAGCTTTTCGGCCGCCGATCTCAAATCGGAAGCCTGCGGAGTGATTTCCAGCGCGGTCTTGGCGGCCACCAGACAGGCCAGTGCTTCGAAGGGAAGCAACCCGGGGGTGGTGGGAAAATTGGGGGCCTCCAATACTTTGACCTGCTCACCGGTTATCTCCAAAGAGAAGCGCTGCTCGGGACTGACGAAGAAATCGACCTCGTTGAGAGCCTCGATATCCCTGACCAACTGCTCCGGCCGGATAGCAAAACGTCGTTCCATCTCCTCAATCGGCGCCTCCCTCTCCCGGATCAGCCAGGGAATCACCATCAACAGTCGACCCAGTCCACCCAAGGGTTGAGCAAAGGTCACGGGCCGGCCTCCAGGGATGGCCTGATCCAATTCACCATCTCCCGGCGCATCCCGGGGGGGGAGACGATTTCGCAGTCCGAACCCAGATCCAGCATCCAAAAGAAAAACGCCGCCCGGTCGGTGACCTTGGTGGCCACCAGCAACGAGCCGTCTGCTTCCTCGGTGATACTGGCGGAGGAGGGTATCCGCGGCCGCACATACCAAGCCGAGGTGGCATCAAAGCGCAACACGGTGTCAACCGCCTCCTCCTCTCCGAACTCCCAACGCTCGGCGGTGAGGATGTTCGGCCCCTCCGGCAAAGGCGCCAGATCGTACATATTCTCCCGGTTGGAGACATACAGATCACTCAGCCGGTCGATCCGAAAAACCTTGCCGACCCCGTCCTCCCGGGCCTGCATGTACCAACGGCCCCGGCGGTTGAGTATCCGAAGCGGCTCCACCCGTTGGCGGCGGCGACCCTTGTAGCCGAAGAACACCTGCGAGCGGGATTGAACCGCTTCCAGCAGGGCGTGAATCTTGTCGATCTCCATGTCGCCCATGTCGAGATTGGTCGTTTTCGGTTCAGCCGAGGTTCCCGCACCCAGCTTGACCAAGGTTCTGCCTATGGAGAGGGCGCCGCCCAGGTCCACCATCGCCACCGCCATCGCCACCGCGATTCGCTCCGACTCGGTGAGTTGCAACTGCCCCAAGGCGTCGTGAGGTTGAGCCAGGACATAAGTGGCCGGTCCATCCTCGGGGGGGCTGGTCTGGATGTCAAATCCCACCTGTCGGAGGGACTTTTTGTCTCTCTCGAAAGTTCGGCGAGCAGTTTCGGGATTGGTGTAGGTGCGGTAGGGCGCCATTCGGCGGAATATCTCCTCGCGGGTGAAACGGCGCTTGCTCGACCAAAGCAAACACAGCAGATTGAGGAGGCGTTCCCTTTTTTTCACCTTCTTACCCCCTACAGTGATTCGATAAACCGCTCAACACGTTGATCATGGGAACGGAAAGGATCCTTGCAGAGCATGGTCTGCTGGGTTTGATCGTTCAATTTTAGGTGCATCCAGTCGACCGTGAAGTCCCGCCGGCGGGCCTTGGCGGCTTTGATGAATGCTCCCCGGAGGCGAGCCCGGGTGGTTTGGGGAGGTCTGGTCTGTGCCCGCGACACTTGGTCGTCGGTCACCAACTTGTCCACCAGTCCCCTCCGCTCCAGAAGGTAGTACAGACCTCGATTGCGGTCCACGTCATGGTAGGAAAGGTCCACCATAGCCAGTCGAGAGTCCTTTTCCGAGATCCCCCGTCTCTCTCGGTATTCCTCCAACAGACGGTATTTGATCACCCAGTCAACCTCCCGGTCGAGGCTGAGGGGATCCTTCTCCAATCCGGTGAGCAAGTGTTCCCAGCGGTCCACCGCCCGCTGAACCTCGGGAGGGAACCCGGGCTGCTGAGCGTATCGGGTCACCCGGTCAAAATACTCCCATTGGATGTCCAGGGCCGACATCAATCTTCCGTTCTGCAGCCGAACATTGGTGGAGCAGGTCAGGTCGTGTGATATCTGTCGGATCGCCTTGATCGGGTTCTCCAAGGTGAGGTCTCGAAACATCACATCGGCCTCGATCATCTGCAAAAGGGCCAGCATGGTTCCGATTTTGACGTAGGTGGCGTACTCGCTCATGTTGGAATCGCCTGCGATCAGATGCAGCCGTCGATATTTATCGGGATCGGCGTGCGGCTCATCCCGGGTGTTGATGATCGGCCGGCTGCGAGTGGTAGCCGAGGAGATTCCTTCCCAGATGTGATCGGCCCGCTGGGCGATCGAATAGGTCACCTGCCGAGTGCTTTGATGGAGCTTTCCCGCCCCCAGGAAGATCTGCCTGCTTACCAGAAAGGGCAGGAGGATGCTGACTGTGTGTTCGAAGTCCTTGGCCCGGGTGATCAGGAAATTCTCGTGACATCCGTAACTGTTGCCGGCCGAATCGGTGTTGTTCTTGAAGAGAAATATCTGACCCTTCACCCCCTCGGCCGCCAGGCGGTCCTCCGCCGAGTGGATCAGGCTCTCCAAGAACCGCTCACCGGCCCGATCGTATACGATCAGGTCCTCAATCGAGTCGCACTCGGGAGTGGCATACTCGGGATGGGAGCCCACATCCAGATATAGCCGGGCGCCGTTCTCCAAGAAGACATTGGAGGAACGACCCCAACTCACCACCCGTCGGAACAGATACCTGGCTACCTCGTCGGGGCTGAGCCGCCGCTGCCCCCGCAAGGTGAAAGTGACCCCGTACTCACTCTCGATACCGAATATGCGCCGATCCATCGTCACCCAGATGCTACCCGCACAGGGCCATGTCGGAGATGGGACAGGCAGGAACCGGCGGGCGGTGCATATCGCATAGGGCAACCCCGCAATAGTGAGCTCTCTGGGGATCGTGTCGACACCACCGCGAGGCGAAACCTCGGAAGTTTGACACCGCTCAGGTGGGCGGTCGACCGGCCACACCGAGCCGAGGTAGGGCCGTTGCCGAGCTGCCACTCCGGTGGGTTGCATCACTATCTCGCGACCTTTTTCCCGGACAAAATTTTGGTCCCTTCCGGGCCCTCCCCCGCCCACCACCTGGCCTTTGGTGGGGCGCAACAGCCGCGCTTGGCGGGAGCTGGTCGGCCCCAGAGGATGATCCCTTCAGAACGGTCCGCGTGACGTCGGGTCGGACCGAGAGGTGATTCGGCTATTGACATTATGCGTGGTGGCAAGACCGGAGTCAACCCTCCGGGGCCTGTATTTTTCGCGAGGTTGGCGGACCGACGGCCAAAGTCCGATGGGCGCCGGGAAGGAGGACGGGTCCGAGCTATTCGGCCGCTTCGCTGATGCTCTCCGAAAGTGAGGGATGGACCATCAAAGCTTCCAGCAGGTTGTCGGTGGTGACATCCGCCTGAACCGCCAAGGCGATTATCCCGATCAGGTCCGACGCTCGGTGACCCACGATGGTGCCCCCCAGCACCACTCGGGTGGCCGGATCGGAGATCACTTTGACAAATCCCTTTTCCTCTCCCTGCAGGACACTCCGAGGATTGGCAGCGAAGGGAACCTTGGTGGTGCGAACCTTGCGGCCCTTGGCGGCGGCCGTCACATCCTCCAGTCCCACCGAGGCGATCTCGGGGGATGTGAACACCGCAGCCGCCACATTCGAATAGTCAAGGGGGGTCACCGGGTATCCCAGAGCATGGTACGCGATCTTGCGGCCCTGCAGGGAGGCCACCGAAGAAAGGGGCATTCGTCCGGTGCAATCACCGGCCGCGTAGATGTTCCTGACCGATGTGCGCTGGTAGGCGTCCACCCAAACATGGCCCGATCTGGTGAGCTCCACTCCCGCTTCTTCCAAGCCCATCCCCCTGGTGAGCGGCTGCGATCCCACCGCCAGCAACATGTGGCTGCCTTCCACCCGCCGCCCGTCATCGCACTCCACCACCACCCCGTCGTCGGCGGGATGCACCCCGGCGGCATAGGCGCCGATCACCAGCTTCACGCCTCTTTTGAGGAAATCGCTTTGCAACACCGACGCCACCTCGGGATCCCGGTGGGGCAGTATCTGTTGCTGGCTGACGATCAGGGTGACGCGACTCCCCAGCGAGTTGAATATGTGGGTGAACTCCACTCCCGTCACCCCTGATCCCACTATCACCAGGTGCTCGGGGGCTTCTTCCATGTCGTACACCTGACGGGTGGTGAACACCCGCTTCCCGTCCACCGGCGCCCAGTCGGGGACACGAGGCGCAGAGCCGGTGGAGACAACACAGAAATCGAATCCGAATTCCAAATGACCCTCCGCCGTATCCACCGCCACCCGATTGTTGCCCACCAAACGGCCCCGGCCCCGGACGATTTGCACATCCTGGGACAGCAGCAATTCCAAAAACCCCACATTGATGTCACGCCAGATGTTCTGGATTCGTTCCGACAGCCGCTGATGGTTGATCTGTCCGGCGGAGCCCACCACTCCCAGACGCTCGGCCCGATCAACCAGGTCCTTGGTGGCGGCCGTGGCGGCCATGGTCTTGGAAGGGATGCAATCCCACAGATGGGCTCCCCCTCCCACTACCGAGTCCTCCACCAACACCACCCTGGCGCCCAAAGAAGCAGCCGTGGTGGCGGCCATCACGCCACCCGGCCCTCCTCCCACGATCACCATCGCCGGACCGTCGGAAGCGGTCGCCCGGTTAATCATGCTGCCCTGTGGGAGCCGAAAACCTCCCTCAACACCCCGGACACCTCTCCCAGGGTGGCCCCGGCCGCCAACGCCGTTTTCATGGGAGGAAGCAGGTTGCCATCTCCCCGAGCCTCCTGCCCCAAGGCTCCCAGGGAACCATCCACCGCCCTTTGACTGCGGTTGCGCCGGTGAGCCGCCAGCCGCTCAAGCTGAGCCTGCTCCAACCCGGAATCGGAACGGCTGATCGAAAGATCAGGCGAGTCGCCGTCGGTGAACTTGTTCACCCCCACTACTGTAATCGAGCCATCCTCGATTCCCCGCGCCGCCCGATAGGCGGAATCCTCGATTCGGGCCTGCATCCACCCCACCGCTTCCACCGCTCCCCCCATCCCTTCGATCTTGTCCAGCAATCGGGTCGCTTCCTCTTCCAGAGCATCGGTCAGCCACTCGACATAGTATGACCCCGCCAGGGGATCGACGGTCTCGGTGACCCCCGACTCGTTGGCCAGAATCTGCTGGGTGCGCAAGGCGAGAGTCGCCGAATGGCGGGTGGGCAGACCCAGCGCCTCGTCGAAACCGTTGGTGTGAAGAGACTGGGCGCCCCCCAGCACCGCCGCCAGAGCCGAAACGGTGGTGCGGACCACGTTGTTCTCCGGCTGGGGAGCGGTGAGGCTGCTCCCGGCCGTCTGGGCGTGGAACCGCATACGCTGCGATTTCGGTGAGCGGGCGCCGAAAACCTCCTTCATTGTCCGCGCCCACATCCGGCGGGCGGCCCGAAATTTGGCCGCCTCCTCGAATAGATGAATGTGGCTGTTCCAAAAAAACGAGACACGGGGAGCGAAGTCATCCACTGCCAAGCCCGCCGCCATCGCGGCCCGGACATAGGCGATCCCGTTGGCGATGGTGAAGGCTATTTCCTCCGCAGCCGTGGCCCCCGCCTCTCGGATGTGATATCCGGAAACCGAAATGGGGTTCCAGCGGGGAAGATGTCGGCAGGCATAGCCAATCAGGTCGGTGACCAGCCTCATCGACGGTCGAGGAGGATAAACATAGGTGCCTCGGGCCAGGTATTCCTTCAGAATGTCGTTCTGCACCGTGCCCCGCAGAGCCCCCGCCTCCACCCCTTGCGACTCGGCCAGCAGCTCATAGAGCAGGAGCAGGATCGGGGCAGTGGAATTGATGGTCATGGAAGTGGAGACCTCTCCCAAGGGGATACCCCCGAAGAGACGTCGCATGTCATCCAGGGTGTCGATGGCCACCCCCACCCGCCCAACCTCTCCCCGGGCCAGGGGATGGTCGGAATCGAGGCCCATCTGGGTGGGCAGGTCGAAGGCCACCGACAAGCCCGTCTGCCCGGCGGCCAACAGTTCGTGAAACCGCCGATTGGTGGTCTCGGCGGTGCCGAAACCCGCATATTGGCGCATCGTCCAGGGGCGATGCCGATACATAGAGGGATAGGGTCCCCGGGTAAAGGGGTATTCGCCGGGCAGACCCAGTCGGGAGGGGTCGGCCGGGAGGGTATGCACCTCCGGGGCGGTGATCTCGCCCGGGGTGCCAACAGTTTGATCCATAAGCCCTATATGCTCGCGTTCTAGGGGAAATCGTACCGAACCCCGGCCTTTTAGTGATGCTACGTCCCTCACCCTTTCACCGCTCCGAGTCCCTGGACCGCCGAGATCGTTGGATGCCGTCCCTGGCAGGCCTGCTGGCCATCATGGTGGTCACCGCCGGATGGGTGGTGCTCTTCGGTTTCCTGGGGGTAAGCGCCGCCTTCGAGGTGTTTCAAGAGGTGCGAGGCAGGCTTGACCCCGACGTCTCCCGCATAGACCTCACCCTGCCCGACCTCTCGCGGGTCTCCCGGGTCTACGCCGCCGATGGCGAACTGCTGGCTGAATTGCACGACGGCCGAGTATCGGAGCCGGTCCCCGTAGCCGAGATACCCCAAGTGGTGATCTGGGCGGTGCTGGCGGCCGAGGACGATGACTTCTATGAACATCAAGGGATCGACTTCACCGCCATCGCCCGAACCGCGGTGTACAACTTTCTTTATCAGACCAACCTGGGTGGGTCCACCATCACCCAGCAGGTGGCCAAGAATCACTTCGTCGGCAACGAACTAACCATCGAGCGCAAAATCAGAGAAGCGTTCGTCTCAACCGATCTGGAGAGAACCTACGACAAAGACCAGATTCTGGAGTTCTATCTCAATTCGGTGTACTTCGGGTCAGGGGCCTACGGGGTGAGCGCCGCTGCTCATGAGTTTTTCGCCAAGCCCCTGGAAAAGGTCACCCTGGCCGAGGCGGCCACCATGGCGGTGCTGATCAGAAACCCGGCCTTCTACAACCCTCGAACCCGGCCCGAGCGGGTGTCCGATCGCCGAGATCTGATCATCGACCTGATGGTCCAAAGCGGCTGGGCCGATCCCGGGGAAGCAGAGGAGGCCAAGGACACTGCGTTACAGATCGCAGAGCACCTGCCGTTCCGGGGCGGAGCCGATCATGTGGTGGCGGAGGTCAACCGCCAACTTCTCCACCATCCCCGCTTTTCCTTCTTGGGAGACACCCCCGAACAGAGAAAAAAGGCGATCTTCGGATGCGCCGCCGATAATGCCGAATGCCAGGGAGGCGGGGGCCTGCGGATCGAAACCACGGTCGATCTGGAGCTTCAGCGAGAGGCCTACCGGGTGCTGGAGAGATGGATGCCCCCGCCCGAATACCAGCAGAACGTGCTCCTCTGCCAAGAGCTGTTCCCCTCCGATCCCATCTCCTTCCTGGAGAGTTACGCCACCGAACATTCCTGCGCGCCCACCGGGTCGATAGTCACGGTGGACAACTACACGGGAGCGGTGACAGTCATGGCCTCAGGTCTGCCTTTCGACTTTGTTCAGTTCGACCTGGCCATCCAGGGCCGACGCAATCCCGGTTCCAGCATGAAGCCCTTCGCTCTGCTCGGAGCGCTGGAACGCAACATATCCCTGGGAACCGCTTTCCCCGCTCCGCCGGTGGTTGAGATCCAATGTCCCACCGTGTGCGTCGAAGACTCCGACATCTGGACGGTCCGCAATGTTGGAACCCGCGACTACGGGGTACTCAGCCTGGCGGACGCCACCAGTTCCTCCATCAACACCGTCTACGCCCAACTGGTTGACATAATCGGGCCGGCCAAGGTAATAGAGGTCGCCAACCGCCTGGGGGTGCAGTCCGAACTTCCCCAGGTGCTCTCGATAGTGCTGGGAACCGGGGTGGTCAGCCCCTTGGAGATGGCGTCTGCCTACTCAACTTTCGCCACCAACGGAGTGTGGGCCGCACCGTACATCATATCCCGAGTGGTCTCCCCGGACGGGCGCATCCTCTATGAACACGAGGTGCAGCGCCAGAGCCGGGGTGATCCCGCCGCCTTCGCCGCTGTCCGGATCCCCCTCACCAAAGTCCCCACCTCCGAGGGCACCGCATCCCGGGCTTCCATCGGACGTCCCCAAGGCGGCAAGACCGGCACCCATCAAGGTTTCCGAGACGCGTGGTACGTGGGTTTCGTCCCCACTCACACCACTGCCGTGTGGGTCGGATACGAACACAACCAGATACCGCTGGAAAACGTGATGATCGGCGGGGAGACCCACCGGCGGGTCTACGGAGGATCGGTTCCCGCCCCAATCTGGGCGGAGTTCATGGAGGTCATGCTCGGAGACGTGGAGGCGACCGGTTTCCCCCCCGATCCCCCCGGGCTGGACCGCTACCGGCTGCGACCCACCACCTCAGTGCCCCGGGTGGTGGGGCTCGACCTGGAATCCGCCCAGGCCGCCCTGGTCAGGGCGCGCCTCAATTGGGAGATCACAGATGTCGCCTCCTCTGCCCCGGCCGGGGAGGTCCTCTCCCAGCAGCCTTCGCCTCGCAGCACTGTCCTGCAAGCGGAACCGGTGAGAGTGGAGGTTTCCACCGGCACGCCCCCCTCCGCCCCCCTGCCCGATTGGACGGGGCTGTCAATCGCCGAATTATTCGACGAAACCCAGCGGCTGGAGCAGGAAGAGGCCCTGTTCATCGTCCTGGAAGCCGTCTATGCGCCCCACCCGCAGGTTCCACGAGACCAAGTGATCAGCACCGACCCGACCCCGGGCACCGAGATTCTCTCCGGCGACCAGGTGACCGTGGTACTCTCCACCGGACAGGCCCCCGACGCCGTGGTGCTCCCCGATTGGACCGGACTCACTCTCGCCGAGGTCTTGGACGACCTCCGGAGATTGGAACAGGAGACTGGGGTGGCTCTGGCTCCCAACGTGATCTACGCCCCTCACCCCACCCTGGAATCTGAGCGGGTGATCAGCACCGACCCGACCCCCGGCGCCGCCGTTCCATCCGGCGGGCAGGTCACGATCGTTCTCTCAACCGGTGTGCCGCCTGACGATTCCGGCTGAGCGGAGACAACCCGCGAGTTCTTTTCCTAGGACGCGGAAAAACGATCGGCAGAGACGGGAGACAGTAGCTAACCCTGTTATACGATATTCAAGGTATGACTAATACCTATTGCACCAATCAAAGGCCTGTAGCGACACGCTCGAGCGGCCGTCTTCCACGTACCCGTTCCTTCTCGGTGGATCTGATCCATCCTCAGGCGGAAGGTTTCTCTCCCGGACACGAATACGTCCGCCGTTTCTGGGCGGCTGCCATCGGAAGAGGGGCGATCAGAGACCTGTTGGAGGTGTTCCTGGCTCGTTTACGGCGGCGGACCGTAAACGAGCCATTCTATCTGGGCGTGCTGCTCTCGGCTGGTCTGGTGGAGGTCACCGACGGCCGGATCAGCGTACCATCGCGAGTGCCGATCCTTCCCTCCGCCCTGGTGGCGCGCCTCAATCCGGCCCTGCGTCTCGATCACCGACGTTTTGAGTCCTGATCACGCCCCAGGGCCACGGGCGAGGCGGAGATCGCCATTCCACCCACCATCGCCAACACCGCGGCCTCCCCCACCCAGAACCCAAAGGCCACCGAGATCACCGGCCCCCAACCGCTCAGCCGGGCAACCACCCCGGCCACCGCCAGCCCCGTCATCCAGGCGGCTGCCAGACTGCCGGTCCGCGATCCGGCTACCAGGGTTTGGGCAACCAACTGCACACCGGCTGCCATAACCGTCCCCGAGGCCACCAGACCGGCCGTCATCCCCGAGGTGAGGAAGTCGGGACCCATCAGAAACCTCACCAGTGCGGGCCCCGCCCCATATCCCAGGCCGCCGGCGAGCAGCGCCAGCGCGATCGACACCACCCACAGTTGGCGAGCCAGCCTCCGCAACGGCTCCTCCTCGCCGCGCCCCACCATCCGGACCAGCGGGGGAAGCAGGCGCCCCTGCAGGCTGTACATCAGGGTGAGCGGAGCCCGGAACAGAACGAAAACCACGAACACCAAACTCACCTCCGATGCGGTCCCACCCAGGTAGGCCACCGCCAAAGGCGCCCCCGCCACCAGCAGATGCGCCGCCACCGACCCCAGCACATACCTCCGCACGAACGCCCCTCCCCCCGATTGGGAACCGCCCACGCCCCTCATTCCCCCCCGGGCGAACCCCACCACCACCCAGGGAGCGGCGGCCATCGCCCATCCCAGACCCACCGCCCCGCCTCCCCCCCGCAGAACCAAACCTTCCACCGCCAGACGGACCAGCCCCTCGGCGCACAGCATCCATCCCACCCGGCCATATCGCCCCCGCCCCTGCAGCATCCCCTTGCCTGTCCAAAAGCAACCGTAGCCCAGGATCAACACCAACATCTGCACCACGTGGATGGCGGTGCTATCGGTCACAGAGGGCAAAGTCCATCCGGTCCCCACCCCGACGACCAACATGGCGATTCCCATCACCGACGGCAAGAGCAGCCGGCCCGAAAGCGGGTTCCGACCCGCGGTCACCTCCCGGGTCACCCACTGTTCCAGCGGCAGATACAGCACGGCCACGGTGATGAACGCCACCGTCCACATCACCCCGATGGGAGCAAAGGCCTCCGGACCCAACTGCCTCCCTCCCCAGGCGTGAAAGAGATAGGCGGCCATTCCCCCCAGCAGGGCCCCCAGCACCATGATCGGAGTGCCCCGCTCATCGGAGCGGGAGTCGTGCCTCTCGGAAGGATTCACCGGGACCCCGAACCGGTTATCACCGTCCACACCGACGACCAGAGGATGCGCAGATCAAGCAGGGGAGACACGTGCTTTAGGTAGTAGAGATCGTAGGCCAGCTTGCGGATCGTGCCTTCCAGATCGGCCGCGTAGGAGGTGTTGATCTGCGCCCATCCCGTGATGCCGGGCCTCAGCAGATGCCGTTGGGAGTAAAACGGTATCTGCTGAGAGAATTCCTCCACAAACGGCGCTTGCTCGGCTCTGGGTCCCACCAGACTCATGTCCCCGATCAGGACGTTCCACAGCTGGGGTATTTCATCCAGCCGGAAGCGACGCAGAAAACCTCCCCCCCGCACCAAACGGGGGTCGTCGATTTCGGCAAAACGGGGGCCATCCGCCTCGGCGTCGCGACGCATGGTGCGGAACTTGTACATGGTGAACAGCACACCGGCTTTTCCCACCCGGGTCTGGCGGAACAGGACCGGGCCGGGCGAGGAGACCCGCACCGCCGCGGCCACCACCGCGGCCAACAGCACCCACAGCGGCGAGGTGAGCAGCACCGCGGTCAAATCGAACCAGCGCTTGCCCCACAGCCAATTGCGCACTCGATGAAGGGTGGTGGTGAGCTGCCAGCTCTCCAACAGCCGGGGCAGCGGCACTCGCTCGGTGTGTTCCTCATACACCGAGATCAGGGGTTTGACGACCCGGCCCGCCAGGTCGTGCCCCGACACCAGTCTCGCCACCTCCGGGGAGTGGGCCGCCCCCATATCCACCACCAGAGTCACCTCCGGATCCAAAGGGTTCTGATCGGGATCAGAAGATGGGTCGATCACCGCCCGCACCTCGGCATGGGGGGCCTCTCGCAATTCGTTGACCATGGCCTGATCCGAGGAGAACACCACCATCGGCTCGCTCCAGGGCCGGTGGCGTCGCACCGCTCGGTGCAGAATCACCGCCGCCGCCCAGATCCCCATGGTGACCAGGAGAAGAGAGCGAGAAAAATATACGCGGGTGGCCAGGACCATCAGGGCCACTGCCGCCAGGGTGACCACCACCATCGCCATCCCCCGTCCGTAGCCGGGCCTCAGAACCCCCGCCCCGGGAAGCGACAGGACAACAGTGGAAGTGCCCAAGGCCGCCAGCACCACAAACGCCAACATGGGCAGCACTCGAGGGCCCACTTCGGGGACGTCCCAGGGAAGGAGATTTCGGTACAGGATGGCCGAAGAGATAACCATCGATCCCCCCAGGAGAAGGAGGTCCACCACCACCATCGAGAGAAAGAACCGGCTGCGCATCACCGAGAATGCTACGCATTCCCCAGATGTGCCCATGCCCGCCGGGCGCCTTGATCGGCTAAGGTGAATTGTCCGTGGCAGTGAAGTGGCCAACCGTCTCCGTCCTGATGCCCCTTCTCAACGAAGCGCGGGGCCTGAACGAGGTGATGGCATCCCTGCGGGATCAGGACTACCGGGGAACATGGGAGGTGCTGGCGGTGGACGGTGGCTCGGTTGACCAAACGGTGTCCATCCTTTCGTCCTGGCAGCAACAGATGGCCACGTTGGTGGTGATCACATCGTCGGACCGCCCCCGCAACCTGGTCCGCAGTCTGAACCTGGGTTTGGATTCGGCCCGCGGTGAGATCGTGGTGCGGGCCGACGCTCACACCGTGTACGAGCCCGACTACATCCGCCGCAACGTGGAGGTCCTGCAGCAAACCGGCGCCGAACTGGTGGGCGGGCCGATGCGCCCCTGCGGAGAACGACCTTTCGACCGGGCCGTGGCCGGGGCCATGGTCAACCCCTGGGTGGTGGGACCGGCCCCCTACCGGCGATCGGAGACCCGCCGAGAAGCCGACACCGTTTATCTGGGTGCCATGTGGCGGAGCCGATTGCGGACACTGCGGTTCCAAGGCTTTCCCAGCGGGGTGGCCGAAGACGCCGACCTGGCGTTGCGGATCCGGGTCCGGGGGGGGAAGGTGGTGCTGGACCCTTCCATCCGTTCCCGCTACCGTCCCCGGTCCACCCCCGGCCGCCTGTGGAAGCAGTTCTATCGGTACGGACGGGGAAAAGCCGAGATGATTTACCATCACCGGCGGCTCCCCAGCCTCCGCCCACTCGCCCCCCTAGCCCTGGTGGCCGGCCTGGCAGGCTCGGTGGTCACGGCCGCAGCCGTGGGCCGATGGTGGATTCCGCCGGTGGTGTCCGGGATGTGGCTGGGTTATGTGACGGCGGTGACCGGAGGAAAGCCACGCCGGTTGGCGGCGGCGGCCATCATGCAGCTCTCCAATGGCTTGGGATTGGCTATTGGCTTGGTGGCCGGGCTCCGATGGGTTGGCCGACCCGTCGCTCCCCGATCCTGACCGGCGCTTCGGGTCTCAGGCCGAAGTTTCGCCGTTGCTTTCCGAAAGTCCGTTGCCCTGAGGTGAGGCCTTTCCCAGCACGGCAGTGAGCAGATCCTCGCTCACACCGATTCCCTGGGTGAGATCCTCCACCGGAGAGAAAGAACCACCAAGCTCCGACGCCGTCATCGAGGTTCCGAACTCCAAGTCTTCGGCGGGGACCGGCCGTTCGTAGCCGGGGACATCGGGAACATGCCCATGGTATTGGACCGCTCCCGTGCCGGCCGGAACCAGCTTGCCGATGATCACATTCTCCTTGAGCCCATTCAAGAAGTCGGACTTGGCAAAGATCGCGGCATCGGTGAGCACCCGGGCGGTCTCCTGGAAAGAAGCCGCCGACAGCCAGGATTCGGTGGCCAGGGACGCCTTGGTGATACCCATCAACTCCGGCCGACCGGTGGCGGGCGTCTGGCCTTCCTCAAGCAGGCGTTGGTTCTCTTCCAAAAAGACCTGTCCGTCCACCAACTCGGCGGGCAAAAAGCTCGAGTCGTTGGGCCTCATAATGCGTACTCGACGCAGCATCTGGCGCACCACCAGCTCGATGTGCTTGTCATGGATCTCAACCCCCTGGGACTGATAGACGTTCTGCACTTCGGTGACCAGATACTGTTGGGCATCCCGCACTCCCCGATATTCCAACACTTCCTTGGGGTCAAGGGGTCCCTCAGTGAGGGGGTCCCCGGCCTGCACCGCCTGCCCATTCCTGACACTCGGCCGGGCGTGGCCCAAAAGCGGAATCTCCACTTCCTTGGAAGCGCCAACCTCATCAATGCCGGTGATCCGAATGCGGCGGCCCTCGTCGGCAACTATCTCGATCTCGACTGATCCACTGATCGGCGCCAGGATGGCCTTCCCCTTCGGGCTTCTCGCCTCGAATAATTCCATCACCCGAGGCAGACCCTGGGTGATGTCGGACCCGGCCACGCCCCCGGTGTGGAAAGTCCGCATGGTGAGCTGGGTCCCGGGTTCTCCGATCGACTGGGCGGCCATGATCCCCACGGCCGAGCCCTCTTCCACTATCTGGCCGGTGGCCAGGCTCATTCCGTAGCAGAGTTGGCAAACCGAGGCGCGGGTGTCACAGGTCAGAACCGCCCGGACCTTGACTCTGCCCATTTCCTCGGCCCGGTTGCTGATTGCTCCCAGGACATCGGAATCGATAATCCGGCCGGCGGTGAGTCGATCGCCACGGTCGGTGACCAGCACTTCCCCGTCAATCTCCACCGGCTCGGCCAGCACTCTTCCAAAGATACGGCTCCGCAGATGGCGCGCGTGCTGAGGGTCTGCGGGGAACCACACTCCTCGATCGGATCCACAGTCTATCTCCCGCACCATCACCTCTTGGGACACATCCACCAGTTTGCGGGTCAGATACCCGGCGTCCCGGGTGCGCAGAGCGGTGTCGGCCAGACCTTTGCGAGCCCCATGGGTGGAGATAAAGTACTCCAAAACCGACAGGCCCTCTCGGAAGTTGGACGTGATCGGGCTGGGAATGATGTCTCCCCGGGGATTGGCGACCAAGCCCCTCATTCCGGCGATCTGGCGAACCTGCATGGTGTTGCCCCGCGCCCCTGATCCGACCATCATCTCCAAAGGATTGAAGCGCTCGGCTTGGAGGGTCTGTTCCATCTCCTCCTTGACCATTTCGGTGGCCTCGCTCCAGATCTCGATCAACGCGGAGCGACGCTCACCGTCGGTGATGATTCCCTTCTCATAGAGTTCCTGGACTGTCTGCGCCTTGCGGCGGTGCTGGCGCAGGATCCTTTCCTTGCCCTTGGGCGTCTTGACATCGTCCAAGCCGATGGTCAGACCGGCCACCGTGGCAAAGCGGAACCCGAATTCTTTGAGCTTGTCCAGGGTATCCACCACTTCCGAGCGGGGATAACGGTTGATGGCCACTTCCACCAGTCGGCGAATGCCCGACTTGATCACTACCGCGTTCACATAGGGGAAGGAAGAGGGAAATGCCCCGTTCAAGAGGACCCGACCCACGGTGGTCTCAGTCAGCTCGTCTCCCGACGTCCACTCAGGAGAGATCAAATCCTCCAGATCGCCCTTGAGCTCTTCGTGGCGCGCCGGGTCTCCGGCCAGTTCACCCAACCGCACCTTGATGGGAGCGTGAAGATTCAGTTCTCCCAGTTCATACACCATGGTCGCCTCGTCCGCCGATCCGAAGATCCGCCCGGCGCCCAAAGCCTCGGGGTCGGACTCGGTGAGGTAGTAGATACCGATCACCATGTCCTGACTGGGGGTGACTATGGGGCGGCCCGAGGCGGGAGAGAGCACGTTGTTGAGCGACAGCATCAGCAACCGGGCCTCGGCCTGCGCTTCAGGAGAGATGGGAAGATGGACTGCCATCTGGTCTCCGTCGAAGTCGGCGTTGAACGCCTCGCAGACCAGGGGGTGGATCTGGATGGCCTTGCCCTCCACCAGCACCGGCTCGAACGCCTGGATTCCCAGTCGATGGAGAGTGGGGGCGCGGTTGAGCAACACCGGGTGTTCGGAGATGGCGGCGGACAACACATCCCAAACCTCATCGCGTTGCTGTTCCACCATCCTCTTGGCCGACTTGATGTTGGGGGCCTTGTCGTTGTCCACCAGCCCCTTCATCACAAACGGCTTGAAGAGCTCCAACGCCATCTCCTTGGGAAGACCGCATTGATGCAATTGCAGTTGCGGCCCCACCACAATCACCGACCGGCCCGAATAGTCAACCCGCTTTCCCAGCAGATTCTGACGAAAGCGACCGGCCTTGCCCTTGATCATGTCCGACAGCGACTTGAGAGGACGGGTGCCCTGCCCGGTCACCGCCCGGCCACGACGACCGTTGTCAAACAGGGCGTCAACCGCTTCCTGCAGCATGCGCTTTTCGTTGTTCACGATTATCCCGGGCGCACCGAAGTCCAGCAGCCTCTTGAGGCGGTTGTTGCGGTTGATCACCCTCCGGTAAAGATCGTTCAGGTCGGAGGTGGCGAAGCGCCCGCCATCCAACTGCACCATGGGCCGCAGATCGGGAGGGATCACCGGCAGGGTGTGCAGCACCATATTGGTCGGGTTGTTCATGCCCTCGGCGAACGGTCGCACCACTTTCATGCGCAGCGTTGCGCGCTGGCGCCGCTGGGCGGAAGGGGCGTCCATGTCCTCTCGGAGTTGGTCCAACTCGGCGTCGAGGTCCATGTTGGCCAACAGGTCCCGGATGGCCTCGGCGCCCATCCCTCCCTCGAAATAGTCGCCGTAGTTGTACTCCATCGTCTTCCAGAGCTGTTCGTATTCGACCAGGTCCTTCACCTGCAAACGGCGGATGGCCTCATAGGCTTCCGACGCCAACTCGCACTCGTCCTCCATCCTCTTCTGGCGGTCGGCCATCTCGGTCTGCGCCTTCCGATCGGCCGCCCTGATCTCGGCCGGCTTGGCGCCTCCCTCCTCCATCCGAGCCATTTCGATCTCCAAAGCTTCCAGGCGGTTCATCCTCCACTCCTCGAAACCGTCCCGGACCTCCTCCAGCTCCTCCACATAGGCCTTCTCCAATTCGGGCAGATCCCGCAGCAGGCGGGGCCTGTCCACCATCGTCACCACATGGGCGGCAAAGTAGATGATCTTCTCCAGGTCGCGAAGGGAGATGTCAAGCAGATATCCCAAGCGAGAAGGCACTCCCTTGAAGAACCAGATGTGAGCCACGGGGGCCGCCAGATCGATGTGGCCCATTCTCTCCCGTCGTACTTTGGAGCGGGTCACCTCCACATTGCACTTCTCACAGATCAGGCTCTTGTACCTGACCCGCTTGTACTTGCCGCAGTAGCACTCCCAGTCCCGCTGGGGACCGAAGATTCGCTCATCGAACAGCCCATCTCGTTCGGGCTTGAGGGTGCGATGGTTGATAGTCTCCGGCTTCTTTACCTCTCCGTAGGACCAGGCGCGGACCTGGTCGCTGGAAGCAAGGCTGATCTGCACCTCATCGAAGATGATCCGGCGGTGCGCAGTCTGATATCTGGAGTCGGTGATGGTCATTGGATATCTCTCCCCTGCAAGAGTCGACTAGGAATACAAAGAGATGGGAGTAGCTTCCTCGGGTCTCTCGGGACGGGAGATGTCGATACCGTCCAGCATGCTGGTGGTGCGATATGCGTCCTCGTCGGTCTCGCGCAGGTCGACCCGCTCGCCTGCCGAGAGCATCTCGACGCTCAGTCCGAGGCTCTGCATCTCCTTCACCAGCACCCGGAAGCTCTCCGGTACGCCCGGCTCAGGCGGATTGTCCCCGCGCACGATTGCCTCGTACACGCGGATCCGGCCCCGCACGTCATCTGATTTGATGGTTAAGAACTCTTGCAGGGCGTAGGCCGCGCCGTAGGCCTCCAGAGCCCAGACCTCCATCTCGCCGAAACGCTGCCCTCCAAACTGGGCCTTCCCGCCCAGTGGCTGCTGGGTGATCAGAGAATACGGCCCCGTGGAACGGGCATGGATCTTGTCGTCCACCAAGTGGACCAACTTCAACATGTAGATGTAACCCACAGTGATGGGTTTGTCGAACCGCTCTCCGGTTCGGCCGTCATACAAGTAGGCTTTTCCGGCCTGGTCAACCAGTTTCCGGCCGTCGGCGTTGGGAAGACTGCAATGCAGGAGCTGCAGTATCTCCCGCTCATTCGCCCCATCAAAGACGGGGGTGGCCAGTCGGCTCCATGGGTCGCCCTCGGGAGGCAGGGGGCTGTCGGGCTGGGCGAATTTGTCCCATCCCGCGGCCGCCACCCATCCCAGGTGGGTCTCCATCACCTGACCCAGGTTCATGCGAGAGGGGACCCCCAAAGGTGAGAGCACGATGTCAACCGGAGTCCCGTCGGCCATGAAAGGCATATCCTCCTCGGGCAATATCTTGGCGATCACCCCCTTGTTGCCGTGCCGCCCCGCCAGCTTGTCCCCCTCCGATATCTTGCGCTGCTGGGCCACGTACACCCGCACCTGCTCGTTAACGCCCGACTTGAGGTTCTCACCGTCGGCGCGGCGCAGCACCTTGACATCGATGACCTTGCCTCCCTGCCCGTGCTTGACCTTCAGCGAGCTGTCCCGCACTTCGCGGGCCTTCTCTCCGAAAATGGCGCGCAGCAGTCGCTCCTCGGGGGTCAATTCCGTTTCCCCCTTGGGAGTCACCTTGCCCACCAGGTAATCGTTGGGGCTCACCTCGGCGCCCACCCTGATGATTCCGTCCTCATCGAGATGGGCCAGCACCTCGTCGGGAACGTTGGGGATGTCGCGGGTGATCTCCTCATCACCCAACTTGGTCTCCCGAGCCTCGGTCTCCAATTGCTCGATGTGAATGGAGGTGAGAATGTCCTGTTTCACCAGGCGCTCGGACAGCACAATGGCATCCTCGAAGTTGTATCCCTGCCAGGGCATGAAAGCCACCAGCAGGTTTTTGCCCAGGGCCAGTTCGCCGTCGCTGGTGGACGAACCGTCGGCCAGAAGTTGACCCTTGACAACCCGATCTCCCTCCCGCACCACCGGTTTGTGGTTTATGCAGGTTCCCTGGTTGGAGCGGGTGAACTTGTCCAGTCGCAACCGGTGTTGGGCGCCTCGGCTCGGCCGCACCACCACCTCCTGGCCGGTTACGGCCACCACCTGGCCGTTCGCCGGAGAGGTGATCATGTCGCCGGAGTCCCGCGCCGCCACCTCTTCCATGCCGGTCCCCACCAACGGCGCCTCCGCCCGCAACAGCGGCACCGCCTGCCGTTGCATGTTGGAACCCATCAGGGCGCGGTTGGCGTCGTCGTGCTCCAGGAAAGGTATGAGGGAGGTGGAGAGAGAGACGATCTGCTTGGGGGAGACGTCCATGTAGTGGACCTCGGAGGGATGCACCCGGTCCACCTCACCGCCCGCTCGGCGCACCAGCACGCTGTCATTGGCGAAGGAGCCGTCCTCGGTGAGGGGCGCGTTGGCCTGAGCGATCACAAACCGTTCCTCTTCGGTGGCCGACAGGTAGTCGACCTGGTCCAGCACCCGGGAGTCCTTTACCTTGCGGTAGGGAGTCTCGATGAATCCGTAGAGGTTCACCCGGGCGTAGGTGGCCAACGAGCCGATCAGCCCGATGTTGGGACCCTCGGGAGTCTCGATGGGACACATCCGACCGTAGTGAGACTGATGCACATCCCGCACCTCGAACCCGGCCCGCTCTCTCGACAGTCCACCAGGACCCAGGGCCGACAGGCGGCGGCGATGGGTGAGACCGGCCAAGGCGTTGGGCTGGTCCATGAACTGGCTCAGTTGAGAGGTGCCGAAGAACTCCATGATGGCGGCGGTCACGGGGCGACTGTTGATCAGGATGCGGGGAGTGATGGAATGGTGGTCCTTGGTGGACATGCGCTCTCTGACCACTCTCTCCAGCCGCGCCAAGCCGATCCGCAGCTGGTTCTGGACCAGTTCCCCCACCGTCCTCACCCGGCGGTTCCCAAAGTGATCGATGTCGTCGGTGAGCACCGGCACCTCCACCCCCCGGTGGGTGGTCATGACCGGTTGACCGGCATGGAGAGCCACCACGTAGCGAAGAGTGTCGATAATGTCCTCGTCCCGGAGAAGCTGGAGGCTCGGCCAGGCTCCGTTCTGGCTGAAGTCCTGCTGGCCGAGCACCTCGTCGTCGTTGAATTTCTGGGCCAGCTTGTAACGCCCCACTCGGCTGAGGTCGTACCGTTTGGGGTTGCGGAACCAGTTGTTGATCAAACCCAGGGCCGATTCGGCCGACGCCGGTTCACCCGGGCGGAGCTTGCGGTACAGATCAATCAACGCCGCATCCCGGTCGGAGGGGACGGTGTCCCGTTCGAGGGTGTTCTTCACCAACTCGGCGCCGTCGAATACCTCCAGAATCTCCTCGTCGGTCTCGATCAGCTGGTCCGTGCCGGGAAAAGTCACCCCGATGGCCCTCAAGAAGGAGGACATGTGCTGGCGGCGCTTTCGGTCAACCCGGACCCCGATAGTGGCCTTGCGATCGGTGTCCATCTCCAACCATGCGCCCCGGCCGGGGATCACCTTGGCGTTGTAGAACCAGCCGTCGGAGTTCTTCTCCGGCGTGCGGTTGAAATAGACCCCCGGCGAGCGGACCAACTGGGAGACAATCACCCGCTCGGTGCCGTTGATCACGAACACGCCCTTGGGGGTCATCATCGGGAAGTCGCCCAGATAGATCTTCTCTTCCTTGATCTCTCCGGTGTGCCGGTTCAGGAAGCGCCCGGTCACAGTGAGGGGACGTCCGTAGGTCTTGTCCTGAGACTTGCACTCCTCCACAGTGGCGGACGGCTCATCAAAGGTGTGGTCCGCCAACTCCAAGATCAAGAACCCGGTTACGTCCTCAATGGGGGAGATTTCCGCAAAGACCTCGTCGATTCCTTGGTGGAGGAACCAGTTGAAGGACTCTCGCTGGATGGCTATCAGATCGGGAAGTTCGTGGGCGGTCGGGATACGGGAGAAAGAAAAACGCTCGGGCAGACGCGCAGACAAGACGCGGTCCTCCTTAAGAAAATGTGGGCTGTGAACGGGCGAAGTCCTTATGATATACGCGCGGGAACCCTCCAGCAAAATCCGCTATTAATGACCCCCCAGGCCACCCCTCTCCTCCCTCTTTACTCTACACCACCCACCGCGCCCCTGTCAAGTAAAAGTTGGGACAGGGGGCCAATGCCGAAACGAATAACTGGGGCCGCCAATGTGGCTGCTAGTTGCCGCTGTGCGTGGAGCTGACGGGACTTGAACCCGTGACCTCTTGCATGCCATGCAAGCGCTCTTCCATGCTGAGCTACAGCCCCCGGCCTTTCGGGAGTATATCAGGCTGACGGAATCCCGGAGGCGGTTGGGGCAACCGGAGGTGACCACGGGACTTTGGGTGCGTCACCCCACAGGCGCTCCAAGCCGTAGTAAACCCGATGCTCGGGAGAGAAAATGTGCACCACAAAGTCGCCATAGTCAAGCAACACCCATTCGGCCGTGGCCAGCCCTTCCTCTCCCAACCGGGGCCGCCCCTCTTCCCGAAGTCTCTTCTTGAGATCCTCGGCCAGGCTCTGGATGTGGGGTCGGGAACGACCCGTGGCGATCACGAATGCCTCGGTGATGCCCAGCGCCTCCCCAACCGAGAGCAACACTATGTCGGAAGCATTCTTTTGCGCCAGCACATCGGCGGCCACCCGTGCGGCTTCTTGAGTCTCTACTAAACCACCTCCCAGAAGATGGAGATTGCTCCCATCATAAGCAACCTTCGGGCGCGTACAGGCTGTTTTCTTCCACATAGGCGCGCACCGGCTCGGGCACCAGGAAACGGATGCTGCGACCGGCCCGACAGAGGCCCCTCACCAGTTCGGAACTGATGTCCAGACCAGGGATGTCCAACCACACGGGTGGATAGCTGACCTGCTCCTCCACTCGGGCCGTCTCAACGCCTGATCGAGAGGCGATCGCCAGACGGACCCGGGCCGCCACCTCCTTCCAGCGCATCCAGCTTGCCAATCCCCTGGCCACATCGGCGCCCACCACCAGGTAAATCTCATCATCGGGCGGGTAGGTCTCCAAAGTGTCGGCCATGTAGCTGGGGCCCTCCCGCCTTATTTCGCAGTCATTCACCCGAAAATAGGAGACCGAGGCGGTGGCCAGACGGGTCATCTCCAGCCGATGACGGGCCGGTGAAGGCAGGGAGGATCCCTTCCACCAGGGATCCCCCGCCGGCACGAACTCCACCGCCGAAACCCCCAGTTGACGGTAGGCGGCTTCGGCCAGCACCAGATGTGCCAGGTGGGGAGGATCGAACGTGCCACCCAACACTGCCCTAATCACCCTTTCTACCTTACCTGAAGGACGATTCGGCAATTCAATCCGGTAGGCCCCGAGGAGCATGCTGAAGAAGACAGAGATGGGATGGCCTCCACCTCGACCGGGAGTCGTCCTGATGTCAACCGGACCCTTTTCAGCACACTCCGAGGAGGAAGAAGCCGCAGGCCCCATCGGGTGGCGGCCGGCCGGGCCCCGCATTTCAGGGCGGGCTGAGGATCGATATATCGGCCGGCCACCCTTACCGACAGATGCACCGCCGCCCGGCCATGATCGGTGCCCGATCTCCCCAACAGCCCACCCATTTGCACTCTTTGTCCCGCCCGAACCCACACCTCCGACAGGTGGGAAAGACTTATTCGGACCGACCCACCCACCGCAATCGTCACCGACCGCATCCCGGCCACCCGCCCTGCGAAGGTGACGGTCCCCGAGATGGGCGCCCGCACCAGAGCCGAGCGCGGAGAGGCCAGATCCACCCCGAAATGGCCTCCGGCTCTGACCGGCTTGAACGGACGCACAACCTCCCCGGGCACCGGGGGGCGGAGCGTCAAAGGGCAAGGCGGCGCCGCGGTGGCCGGGAGGGATAGAACCACCAACAGCGCCGCCACCGGCAACGCCAAACCGGTGCTGATTCGACTGTCCATTCCCCAGGTTGCTCCGCCTCCTCGGCCGATGTCAAGGCCCCAGGCCGGGTTTTTCCGGCCCTTGATGAGATAGATTGCTCGGATCCCGCCGGTTCCCGGTGCACTAACTTATGAGCATTGGTAGGCACGGCCCCCGGGAAAGGACCCTCCTTGGACAAAGACGGCATCAAGGTTGCCCTGATGGGATTTGGGAGAATCGGCCGCAATCTCTTCCGGCAGTTGAGAGGTCATCCCTTCTTGGAAGTGGGGGCCATCGCCGATCCTGCTGATCCGGTGGGTCTGGCTTATCTGCTCCAATACGACTCCATCTACGGGCGGTTTCCCGAACCGGTTTCCTATCGGGAGGGTTATCTGATCACCGGCGAGCAGCGCACTCCCCTGTTGGGCGCCCGGGATCCCGGCGAGACGGACTGGACCGACTTGGGAATTTCCCTGGTGGTGCAGGCCACCGGACGCCACGGCACCTACCGGCAGTGCCGCCGTCATCTCACCGCCGGCGCCCGGGGAGTGGTGCTGGCGTCCACCCCCCAGGTACTGGGTGACATTCCCATTTTGCTCCGGGGGGTGAACGACGATTTGCTTCGGCCTGACACCTCGGTGATCGCGCTCGGCTCCAACACTTCCAACGCCTTGGCGCCCATCTTGTGGACCTTGGCGGACAATTTCGGGCTGAAGCGGGGGTTCTTTACCAGCGTGCATGCCATGACCAATGCCCAACGGCTGGCCGACGTGCCCACTTCCGGTTTCCGATCGAGCCGGGCGGCGGCCGACAACATCATTCCCTCGCCCACCGACTCGGCCCGGATTCTGGCGGCCGCCCGACCCGAGTTCGCCGGACGGCTCAGTTCACTGGCGCTCAATGTCCCGGTGGTGGACGGCTCCACTGTCGATTTGGTGGCGGAACTAGACACTGCGGTGGATGCCCGGACGGTGAATCAGGCCATCCGGGAGGCTTGCGAGACCCGCTACCGGGGAACCGTGGAGTACTCCACCCACCCGATTGTCTCATCGGATGTCACCGGCGCACCCCAATCGGCGGTGTTTGACAGCTTGGCCACCATGGTGATGGGTGACCGACTGACCAAGACGATCACTTGGTACAACAACGGGTGGGGTTATTCGGCGCGGATTGTGGAAGTGCTGGAAAGGATGAGCAGTCTATGACCACTCGAGTGGCGATCAACGGATTTGGCCGGATCGGACGGTCGGTGTTGCGGATTCTTATCGAGCGGAACATCCCCGATCTGAAGGTGGTGGCCATCAACGATCTGGCCGACGATGATGTGCTGGCCTATCTCCTCGCCTACGACTCGGTTATGGGACGTTTGGCGCAGGAGGTGACCCTCGCCGAAGGCGTGATGACCGCGGGCGACCATCGGGTTCACATGCTGTGCGAATCCCGGCCTGCCGGGTTGCCGTGGGCCGATCTGGGAATTGATGTGGTGGTGGAGTCCACCGGCGTCTTCCGCACCCGCCAGGCCTTGACCGGACATTTGGAGGCCGGCGCCCGCCGGGTGATCCTTACGGTTCCCCCCAAGGATCCGTTGGACCTCACCGTGGTCTTGGGTGTGAACGATCACCTGCTCGAACCCGAGGCCGCGCTCATCTCCAACGCTTCCTGCACCACCAACTGCCTGGCGCCCATCGCCAAGATTCTCCATGATCGCTACCGCATCCGAGCAGGCTTGATGACCACCGTGCACGCCTACACCAATGACCAGCGCCTGGCCGATGTGCCCCATGCCGACCTCCGCCGGAGCAGGGCAGCCACCGAGAACATCATTCCCACCACCACCGGAGCCGCCCGGGCGGTGGGCACCGTGCTGCCGGAGTTGGCCGGGCGGTTGGACGGAATGGCGATGCGGGTGCCAGTGGCCGACGGTTCCATAGTTGACCTGGTGGTTCAACTGGATGAACCCATCACCGCCGATGGCCTGAACCAAACGGTGCAACAAGCCGCAGCCAGCCCCTTCGCCGGGATCGTCGAGTACACCGAGGCGCCGGTGGTCTCTTCCGACATCATCGGCAACCCCCATTCGAGCGTTTTCGACGCCGGGGGAACCGCCGTGTTGGGCCCCAACCTGGCCAAGGTGCTGGCCTGGTACGACAACGAATGGGGCTATTCGAACCGGGTGGTCGACCTTATCGAACGCCTAATGGGACTGGCGGCCTGATCCGCCGCACCGTCGGGTGAAGCCGGTGGTCTGCCAACTGCTCCACAAACAGCTCCAACTGCCGTAGATTCCTTACCTCGAACACCTCTGCGCACCAGGCCCCCATCCGGGCCATCAGCGAGTCTCCGGTGTTCCAATAGGCGCGCGGTTCGGGGTTCAGCCAGTAGATCGCCTCCACGGTCTCCGCCATCCGGGCCAGATCCTGTTCATCGAAATCCCGATAGTTGTTGCGGGCGTCACCGGCGATGATCACGGTGGACCGAGCAGTGAGTTCGCGGCGGTATCGCTCTCCGAATCGCGCCAGAGCGGTCCCATAATCGGAATGCCCGTCCAACTCCACCACCTCCGCCTCCGAGAAGATACGTCCGGCCACCGCCCCGAAGCGAAGCCCCGGGGTGAGCATACGGGTGATCTCGTCCATGCCGTCAACGAAGGCAAAGGCTCGCAATCCCGAGAATCGGGCCGACATGGCGTAGGTGAACTGAAGAGTGAAACGGGCGAAAGTCGCCATCGAACCGGACACGTCGCACAGCAAGAAGATCTGAGGGCGGAACCGCCGTTGGGAGCGAAATCGCAGATCAATCGGAACCCCACCCGATGCGAGGGAGGCTCGCAGAGTCCGTCGAAAATCGAGCCGACCTCGATGGCGACGGAGATCTCGGTGGGCCAATCGGGTGGCCAGCTTGCGGGTGAGGGGTCCAATCAGCTCCTCAATCTGTCGCAACTGCGACTCCGAGGCGTGCATGAGATCCACCTCTTCGAGGGGCGGCTCCCGCAGGGTGGCGGCAACCGGCCCCTTCCCCCGATCCGCCACCAGGCGGCGGCGAATCTCGGCCACAAGCTCCCCCCTCAATCGCTCCACCAAGGCGTCGATTTCCTCGGAACGGAGCCGATCGGCCAAGATATCCCGCCCCAGTCCCGGATGGGAACCGGTCGGCGCCGCCCTATCCTCCAATAGCTGCCGGAGCAGATCCAGGTCCAGTCGGCGCAGCGTGCGATAAAGGTAATAGGCACCACCCACCGGACGTCCCGAGGTCATCCCGGCCAGCTCTCCCACCGCCTGGCGCACCAAACGGCCCAGGGCCTCCCAATCTCCGCCACTCAGGGCGGCCGCCAGGGCCTCGGTGAGGGATCCCCCGCCGCCGGTCGATCCCCCCTCCGCAGACTGGCCCGAGGCCGTCGGGGAGATGTCGGATTCCCCATCGGGGGGAGGTGGAGGGCGATCCAACGCGAAATACACCTCAAAGGCGGTCTCGAAGGCCTCCGCATGCCGGGCGGACTTGATCAGAGTGGCGCCGAGGGCAGTTTTGAGCGCCGAGCGGTCGGCCAGATCGATCACCCCCACAGCCTCCGCCGCGTCGATCGTCTCCACAGCCGACACCGGCACCCCCGATGCTCTCAACTCTTCCACGAAGTCGGTGAGAAGTCTGAGCACCCGGCCTCAAACCTCGACGGTCAGTTCCTTGGCCGCCAGCTCAATGTCGGCTTGATATTTGAGCATCACGTGGGCGGTTTCGGAGAACGATTCCCGATCGATTCTCTCCACTCCCAGGGTGACAAGGGTCTTGGCCCAGTCAATGGTCTCCGAAACCGAAGGTGGTTTCTTGACCGCCATGCCTCTCAGACTGCGCGCCACTCGGGCGATCGCCTCGGCCAAGGCCTCCGGCAGACCAGGCGCCCGCGCCAAAAGAATGGCCCTCTCCCGGTCGGGGGTGGGGTAGGGGATGTGGAGGAACAAACAGCGCCTCCGCAGCGCCTCCGACAGGTCGCGGGTGTTATTGGAGGTGAGAATCACCAGCGGTTGGGATCCGGCTCGGACCGTCCCCAACTCGGGGATGGTGATTTGAAACTCAGAAAGCACTTCCAACAGCAGGGCCTCGGTTTCCATTTCCACCCGATCCAGTTCGTCCACCAACAGCACCACCGGCTCCGGCGAGGAGATAGCTGCCAGCAGGGGTCGGGGAAGCAGGAAACTCTCCGAAAAAATGTCCTCCTCAATCTGCTCCCACCCCGAAGTTGGATCGGCGGAAATGCGCAACAGCTGTTTGCGATAATTCCACTCGTAGAGGGCCTTTGACTCATCCAGACCCTCATAGCACTGAAGACGAACCAGTTTCCGACCGGTGGCGGCAGCCAAAGCCTTGGCCAGTTCGGTTTTCCCCACCCCCGCCGGCCCTTCGGCCAGCACCGGCTTGCTAAGCCGATTAGCCAGATAAACCACCGATGCGATCCGCTCGGAAGCCAGGTAACCCTGTTCGGCCAGGGCTTCAGCTATAGCTTGGGGAGATTCGAGCGTATCAAGAATGGCTCACCAGATTTTAGCGAGTGGCCGGCATTCGGCTTAGCCGCCCCCAGGCCTGTAGCAGGGCCCGCTGAGGTGGGACCCCACCCCGGCCCGTTCTCCTGCGTCAAACCACCCCCACCCAACACTAAGTTGTCAAAAACCACTTTACCGCTCTCCCTAAAAGGGATTCCCTCCCCCGCCACCTCCTGTCCATGGTTTTCGCGAGTTTTCCGCGGTTGGTTCACTTGCCTGGTGGCGGCCTGGGTGGAGCTCGGTACCCGAGCCGCTTTGGGTTCGATAGCTGCATACAGTGTGCAGGAAGATTGGGACGGTTGTCAACCGATGTGAGGGGTTTGTTTGCCGACCGGGCGGGGATCTTTTCGCGAGCCTTGGGTTCGCGGAGGATGAGGTCCCTTGGCAGATGGCCCGGGACCCTTGCGGTAATCTTGGGTGGCACAGAATGAAAATCATCATTGTGGGGGCCGGAGCGGTCGGTAGCTATTTGGCCGAACGATTCTCCTTCGACGGCCAGGATGTGGTAGTCGTCGAGAAAAGCTCTCAAATCGCCGCAGACCTCAATTCCCGTTTGGATGTGTTCACCATCACCGGCAACGGCGCCGGCCAAGGAGTCCTCAAGCAGGCCATAGCCGCCTTGGGTGACTCCGTTGACCTGCTGATTGCGGTCACCGACCAAGACGGCGTCAATGCCTTGGCCTGTCACTCCGCCACCAATCTCGGCATCACGCAAACGGTGGCCCGGATCTCCGACTCGGGTCTTCGATCCGGCTTGCACAACATGGGAGTCAAGGTGGTGATCGATCCCGATGACGCCACCGCCGAGGAACTGGTCCGACTGGTGAGCTTGAGCGGACTCTCCGAACACTGGGAATTCGCCAACGGAAGCCTGCTGCTGGTGGGGGCCATCGCCCAATCAGGTTCCCCTCTGTTGGACAAACCGCTTCAAGAATTGGCTCTCCTCCACAAAAAGCGGGAGTTCTTGGTGGTGGCGGTGATCAGAGACGGGGACACCATCGTGGCCCGAGGGCGGACTCAGGTGCGCCAAGGGGATCACGTGCTGATGATGGTGGCGCCCCGCAACGTTCGATCTGCTGCCCGTCTGCTGGGGATCAAGACCCGTTTGGCCAACCGGGTAGTGGTGACGGGCAACTCCCGGCTCACCCGGAAGGTGATCCACAAACTCCGTGAGGCCCGGCTCTCGGTGGTCTTCATCTCAGACGATCATGAGTTCTGCCGGACGGTGGCCGATGACCACCCCAAGGTTTTGACCATCTTCGACGAACCAGCTGATCCCGTCACCCTGGGTGCTTTGGACCTGGGAGAGAGAGATGCCTTGTTGGCGCTTTCCGAGGATGACGCCCGCAACGCCCTGGTGTGCATGCTGGGAAAGGCGTTGGGTGTTCCCATGGCGGTGGCCCGTCTTCACAATCCGCACTACGTGGGACTGTTGGAGGGAAGAGGCATCGACGCCGCGGTCTCCCCTCGTCTCCTGGCGGCGGGCACCATTCTCCGCTTTGTGCGGCGGGGAGTCGTCCACTCGGTGGTGACCTTCAGCGATACCGACGCCGAGGCAATCGAATTGGATGTGGTCACCGAAAGTCCGGTGGCCGGCCGTCGTCTGGCCGACGTTGACCTTCCCAGCGGTTCCCTGGTGGGAGGGATCGTTCGCGACGGCGCCCCCATCCTTCCCCGGGGGGACACCGTCCTCCGCACCGGCGATCGAATAGTTGTGTTCAGTCTCCCCGAACACATCCCGTCCATCGAAAACGTTTTTCACGGAGAAGAGTCATGAAACTCACCGCCGCGGTGGGCTGGCTGGGTCGCCGTGGGATGTTGGCCTCAATCCTCCTGATCACCGGAGTAACGGTGATGGCGATGGGGCTGATGATGTTCCCGGCCGCTTTGGTCTCCCTTCTCTACAGTGAGTTTTCCGATGCCCGGGCCATAGCCGCCGCCGCGGCTTTGACCATCGGATTGGGCGCCCTGCTGCGATGGTCGGTGGAGAGACCCACCAACCTCACCACTCGGGCCGGCTTCGCGGGGGTGGGGATTGCCTGGCTGTTGATGTCGGTGTGTGGAACCCTGCCGTATCTGTTTTCCGGCGCCATCCCCGACATCACGGACGCATTCTTCGAGACCGTTTCGGGATTCACCACCACCGGCGCTTCCCTGCTGCCCGACCCCGGTCAGCTCCCCCACGGAATCCTGTTTTGGCGATCGCTCACCCAGTGGATAGGGGGGATGGGAATCATCGTCCTGTTCGTAGCTGTGCTGCCCCTGCTGGGGGTGGGGGGAGTGGAACTGGCCCGCGCCGAGTCACCGGGAGCGAGCCCCGACCGTCTCACTCCCCGATTCCAGGACACCGCCAAACGCCTGTGGATGATCTACGTTGCCCTCACTTTCACGGAGATGATCCTGTTGCTTTGGGCGGGCGACATGAACCTTTTCCAAGCTGTCAACCATTCCCTCACCACCATGTCCACCGGGGGTTTCGGAACCGAATCCACTTCCATTGCCGGGTTCGGCCCTCCAACCCAATGGGTGATCATTGTCTTCATGGCAATGGCGGGAGTCTCCTTTGCCCTCCATTACCGGGCGCTTTTGCACCCTCGTCGGTACTTGCAACACGAGGAGTTTCGGGTCTACTTCCTGATGGTCCTGGGCGCGGCCATCTGGCTGGCGGTGGCCCTGGCCGGGCAGGGAACCGAGTGGGAGCCGGCCGTTCGGGACAGCGTCTTCACTGCCGTCTCGATTGTCACCACCACCGGTTTCAGCACCGCCGACTTCGGCTTATGGATGCCGCCGCTGCAGATCTTGCTGTTGATTCTGATGACCGTGGGAGGAATGGCCGGCTCAACCGCCGGGGGGGTGAAGACATTTCGGGTCAAGATCCTGGCACACACGGCTTTGACCGAGTTGCGGCGAGTCATCCACCCCCGGGGGATGTTCCTGATCCGACTCAATCGCCAGGTGGTCTCCATCAACTTCATCAGGGGGATCTTCTCCTTCTTCGTCCTTTACACCTTCCTGTTGGGCACCGGCGCGGTGATTTTCACCACCATCGAGATGGCATTCGGGTCGTCTGACATTGTTACCTCGGTCTCGGCGGTGGTGGCAAGCCTGGGCAATATCGGACCCGGCCTGGGAGAAGTTGGACCCACCTCGAACTATGCGTTGGTCTCCATCCCCGGCAAGTGGCTGCTCTCGATGTTGATGATCGTTGGCCGGCTGGAGATCCTGCCGATCCTGATCTTTTTCACTCCCTCGGTCTGGCGCAAATGAGGTAGGCCCCCACCGATGGGTGCGGTGAGGGAGCTATTCGACCAGAACCACCAGATCGTCCCGATGGATGAGTTCCACCGTGGGCCGGGGGCTGCGCTGCAGAGTGCGGCACTGCCCCGCTCCGATGCGAGCGATGCCCTTGGCGATCAACCGGCCCGAGGGGTTCACCACCTCCACTGCCTCCCTGGCGGCGAATTCTCCCTGGATTTCCTGCACTCCCACCGGTAGCAGACTCTTTTTGCCCGTGGTGATCGCCCCGACCGCTCCGGCGTCGACCCTCACCTGCCCCCGGGTCTCCAAACCGAAGGCCACCCACAGTTTGCGGGCGCTGAGTCGGCGAGATCGGGGATGGACCCAGGTTCCCACCGCTTGCCCCTCACAGATCCGGGCTACTGTGTCCCGCCCCGAAGAGGAGGCCACCACGGTGGGGATTCCCGAAAAGGCTGCCATGCGGGCGGCGGCAACCTTGCTCGATACCCCCCCTGATCCCAACAGCCCCCCGGGGAGCCGAGCGATGGAGTCGAGTCGATGATCGTCTGATGACACCTCATCGAGCAACTCTGCATCCGGGTGGGAGGGATCGGTGGAGTAGAGACCCGCAGTGTCGGTGAGCAGGACCAAAAGGTCGGCGGAGGTGAGGTGAGAGACCAAAGCCGCCAGACGATCGTTGTCACCCACCCGCAGCTCCTCCACCCCCACCGAGTCGTTCTCGTTCACCACCGGCACGATGCCCCGTTCCAGCATCGCCAACAGTGCGTTTCGGGCATTGAGATAGGGCGTGCGGTCGGCCAGAATCCCACGGGTGAGAAGCACTTGACCTGCCACCAGGTCTCGCTTGGCGAATTCTGCGGCGTACAGGCCCATCAGACGACCCTGGCCAACCGCGGCGGCCACCTGCAACCCGGCCAGAGTGGTGGGTCGGGCGCCCAGGCCCAAGGCCGGCATTCCGGCCGCCACCGCCGCGGAAGTGACCAACACGGTCGGATGTCCCGAGGCCAATGCCTGAGACACCTGTTCGACCACCCTGGCCAAAGCCCTCGGGTCAATCCCTTCCCCGATCCGAACCAGGCTGGACGAGCCGATCTTGATCACCAGGACGCCACCGGGGGCCAACCGACTTCTCATACTCGGCCCCTTCGGTCGGGATCCTCATAACGGAACTCCACCTCGCCCACCCGCACCGTATCCCCGTGGCAGGCGCCAGCCTTGCGCAGAGCGCGGATCACCCCCATCCGCTCCAACCGGGTGGATGCCAATCTGCCCGCCTCCGGTCCCCCGGGATCCCCCAGGGCCACTGCCCGCCCGGCCGCTCTGCCCACCACCGACCATCCCTCCTCGGTGCGGGCGATGGAAAAACCCCGGGGTTGCGGGCGGTGAAGCACGAATCCCTGCCGTTGACGGGCGACTTCCCGTTCCCTTCCCACCAGAAGCTTTATGCGACGCAGCAAGGGCCGGAGTCCCTCTCCGGTGACCGCTGAAATCAGAAACGATCCGGGGATCTCCTCGGCAAACTCCGCCGCCCGGGGAAGATCGGCCTTGTTGACCGCCACCACCCGCGGGCGTTCCCCAAGCGATGACGAGTAGCTTTCCAGTTCATCCAAGAGGGCGTCCAATTGCGCACCGGGCCCGATTTCGGCCACCGGGGAAGGATCAAGCAGGATCACCAGCACCGAGGCTCTCTCCACATGGCGCAGAAAAGTATGGCCCAGCCCGCGGCCCTCGGCGGCCCCCTGTATCAGCCCGGGAACGTCGGCCATGGTGAACTCATCGTCGTCGATCCCCACCACCCCCAGGTTCGGGGTGAGAGTGGTGAACGGGTAGTCGGCGATTTTGGGACGGGCCGCTGAGACCCGGGACAGCAGGGTGCTTTTGCCGGCGTTGGGAAATCCCACCAGGGCGGCATCAGCCTGCAATCGCAGTTCCAGCCGAAACCACCCGGCCTCTCCCTCCTCCCCCTTTTCGCTCACCGCCGGCACCCGGTGGTGGGGGCTGACCAATGCCGCATTTCCCCGACCGCCCCTTCCACCCCGTAGGACCATCGCCTGTTGACCCTCCGTCACCAGATCGGCCAGCAACACGCCGGCATCGTCATAGACCGAAGTGCCGACCGGCGTGTCCAGCACCAGTGGCTCACCCCGGCGTCCGTAGCGGAGCCGATCACCCCCTTTGGCGCCGTTTTCTGCCCGGTGGCGGCGGCGCCGCTGATAACGGAAGAGCGTCCCCACCGAAGAGTCGGCGCGGATAGCCACATCACCGCCTCTCCCGCCCGAACCGCCGGCCGGCTTGCCGCGCGGCTTTCCCCTGCGTCGCTCAAAACTCACCATGCCACTGCCTCCGTCACCGGCGCGAAGGTGCAGCCTGACCGTGTCAACGAACATCGTGACCGGCCAAGGGGCGTCAGTCGGTAAAGACGCTCACGAGGCGGCGACGGTTCCGGACCCCGTACTTGACCACTCCTGGCGCACGGGCGTACAGCGTGTCGTCACTTCCCCGACCCACATTGAGACCGGGATGGATGCGGGTTCCGCGCTGTCGCACCAGCACCGCGCCCGAGCTCACCGACTGACCGTCGAAAACTTTGGGGCCGAGCCGCTTGGCGTGCGATTCGCGTCCGTTCCGGCTGGAGCCGCCTGCTTTGGTTTTGGACATCTCGGTCCTTCTTTCCTTGTCTTTCCCGCAGCGGCTCTGCCCACCGCCACCTTTTGTCGGAATTATGACGCTTCGGCTGATGCCTCCGGCAGATCAATCTCCAGAATCTCGATCTGCGAGTACTTCTGGCGGTGGCCCATCCGCCGCCGATAACCGGTCTTGGACTTGTACTTGAATATCCGGATCTTGGGTCCTTTGACCTCGCCCAAAAGGCGCGCCGAGACTGTGGCCCCCTGCAGCGCCGACCCGGTCAGAACCTGCCCCTGATCGTTCACCACCATCAAGGGGTCGAAGCTGACCTGGTCCGAGTCGCCGGCCAGGCGTTCAACGCTCACCACATCACCCGGGGCGACTCTGGCCTGCTTGCCACCGGTTTGGATCACTGCATACATGCTGAAACGGTCATTCTACGCAAGTGCATCTCCCATTTCCAAGGTCAAGCCCCGACGGCCTGCTTGGAGCGGGACACCGTGGTCGGGTCTCGAATAATCAATCCCTGTCCGCCGCAGTGGCCACACGGCTTCGAATATGACTCCAGCAGCCCCGCAGAGACGTTTTTGCGGGTCATCTCCACCAGCCCCAGGCGGGAAACGTCGTGGGCCTCGGTTCGAGTCTTGTCCCGGGCCAAGACCTCTCTCAGCCGATCAAGTACTTTGCGCTGATTGGTTTCGTGAATCATATCGATGAAGTCAACCACGATGATCCCCCCGATATCCCTCAGCCGCAACTGGCGTCCGATCTCCTCGGCGGCTTCCAGGTTGTTCTGCAAAATGGTGTCCTCCAGATTGGAACGACCCACAAACCGCCCGGTGTTGACGTCCACCACCGTCAGGGCCTCGGTTGTGTCGAACACCAGATGACCGCCGGAAGGCAATGACACCCGACGTTTCAGGGCCTTTCTGACCTGTTCATCAACGTGAAACCGTTCAAAGAGCGCAATCGTATTGTCATAACGTCGCACCCGGGGGACCAGATCGGGATCGGACGAACGCAGATAGTCCACCACCCTCCGGTGAGCCTGGCCGTCATCGATCTCAACCCGGCGGGTCTCAGACGACAGGTGTTCCCGTATCACCCTGATCAGCAGATCCGAATCTCGGTGAAGCAGCCTCGGACCCTTTCCGCGGTTGGACTCCCGTTTTATGTCATGCCACCTTTCGGCGAGCTTGCTCACCTCCGTTTTGATCTCCCTGGTGCTGGCATGCCGGGCGGCGGTACGGACAATCACCCCGCACCCCGAGGGCGCCAATTCGGTGACCACCTGCCTCAATCGGGACCGCTCGGCCCGCGACAGCTTCTGAGAGATGGCCACATTGGAGAGACCGGGTTGCAAAACCAGAAATCGCCCGGCCATTGAGATGTGGCCTCGCAGGCGAGGGCCTTTGGCGCCCATGGCGTCTCTTCGGACCTGCACCACTATCTCGTCTCCCTCCGAGATCACCTGTTCCACCCGGGGACGCTGACCCTTGCCGAACCTCTTGGGGTCCACGTACACATCGTCGGCGTACAGCACCCCGTTCTTGCCCTCTCCGATGTCCACAAACGCGGCTTCCATGCCGGGCAGCACGTTCCGCACCACGGCCAGGTATATGTTGCCCACCAGAGAACGCCCTTCGGGGCTTTCGGAGTAATACTCCACCAGATCCGGGCCCTCCATGATGGCCACCCTGGTCTCCTCTCCCACGGTGACCAGAATCTTGCTTCGTTTGGCAACCGACCGGACGCCGGGCTCATTGGGACTCTTGGCCGTAGTGGTGCGCCGGCGGCGGGCCGGCTGTGACCCTCGGCTTCCGGCGACCGTTGGCCGGCTCTGCGCAGGTCCTGACCGCCGAGCGCGGGTTTTCTTCTTGCCGGCGGCCTTGGACTTGGCCCCGGTTTTAGGCTGAACGCCGGCTTTGGCCCTGGGCTTGGGCTTGGACTTGGTGGCCTGTTTGGGAACCACCCGACGGATCTCCACTTCGGAGCCGTTTACCTGCCGCTTCTTTCGTTCTTCCACAAAATCGCCCCCGACCCGCCGAATAACCTCGGCGCGGCGGCGTTTCATCCATCCCATGAGCAACCCTCCTATTCAAATTGACAACGGGAACAGGCGTCTCCCTGTTTGGCTTTGCCTCCCTATGCCTCCGGGCTACTCCCCCGCGATAGTGCAGATCCAAACAGAGTGACCCCAACACTTGTGGCTCAGGCCCGGGCAACCCATTTCCGGGTGTCCCAAAGCCCTGCCCTCTCAGCATAACACCTTTGAACATAACCAGAAAACCCTCGCCCGAAGGGGTGTTTTGCGATCAGCGGACTCTCGTCCTGGACCTTCCGCTCATCCACACATTGGGCCGCAGCCTCCACATCGAAAGGCACATCCCAATCCCGGCCGTAACCGTGATATAAAAGGAACCTCCCTGGCTCAGGAAGGGAAGCGGAAGGCCGGTGATGGGCACCAGTCCCAGAGTCATACCCACGCTGATGAAGACATGGAACATCACAATGGCCGCCACGCCGGTCGACACCAACTCCCCGTACTGATCGGGCGCGGTGGCCGCGATCCGCAGCAACCGCCATATGACAAAGCAGAAAACCAGCAGCACCACCAGTCCCCCCACAAAGCCCAGTTGCTCTCCCACCGCGGTGAAAATGAAATCGCTTTCCTGTTCGGGGACCAGACCCTGGTTGGTTATCGACCCCGAGAAAAGCCCCTGCCCGGTGAACTGCCCCGAGGATATTGCCAGCCGCGCCTGTCTGATGCTCCAGCCCAGACCCTGCGGATCCAGTTCGGGATCGACAAACACCCGGAGTCGATCGATCTGATGGCCGGCCAGAAAACCCATCCTCCACACCGCCACCACCGCCGCCACTCCCGCCAGAAGCAAGGTTGTCAGTTGACTCCGGGTGGCGCCGGCCACAAACAGCATCAATATCAGGAGAGCGGGGTAGGTCATCATGGTGCCCAGATCGGGTTGGAGAAAGATCATGGCCATGGGGACCAGGGACAATCCCAACCCATAGAACACCTTCTTCCAGGGCAGTTCTCCGACTTCCTCATCGGCGTCGCCGGCGAACAAAGACGCCAGCACCATAACCAAGACCAATTTGGTGAACTCGGCGGGCTGGATATTGATCGGACCCAGGTTGATCCATCGCCTGACTCCGTTGACCGGCTCGAAGAGAAACGCCGCGGCCAGACCCCCCAGACAGATCACGTACAGGACCGGCGCCAGGAATCGATAGTCCCGGTAGTCGATATAACTCAGGGTGATCATCGCCGCCAATCCGATCAGCATGAACACCAGTTGGCGCTCGGTGGAGGCCGATGGCAGGAGCTCTCGGCGCAAAAGGGCGGACCGGGTGGCGGAATAGATCATCAGCAGGCCGAATCCCGACAGAGCCACCACCGCCCCCACCAGGGCCAGATCAGGACGGGAGAGGCTCTCTCCTCTCTCGAACCATCTTCGCTCAGGGTTTTGGGTGATGAAGGCCATCAGTCGGTCGCCTCCCCGGCCTCGATCGGGTCCATCTCCTCTCCCATCAGGTACTGCATGACAAAGCGTCCCACCGGAGCCGCCACTCTGCCTCCCGACCCACCCTCGTCAACCAACACCACCACCACCCACTTGGGGTTGTTGATGGGGGCCACTCCCACAAACCAGGCGTGACTGTCCCGATTGGCCGAGGACTGACCAGTACCCGTCTTGCCACCCACCAGGTTCACAGAAGACCCGAAGCCTGAGAAGGCCCCGCGGGCCGTCCCACTCACCACCACTCGGTTCATGTCGGCCAGCAGGGAAGCCACCACCGAGGGGGGAATGCCCATCTGATCGGCGGCCTCGGGAATCGCCGCCCACAGCAGCTCCCCCTCCGGCGATCGGACCTGGCTCACCACCCGGGGGGTCCATACCGTCCCGCCGTTGGCCAGGGCGCTGTAGGAGACGGCCACCTGCAGGGGGGAGGAGAGCAGGTCGCCCTGGCCGATCGCCAGGTTCATCAGATCACCCCCCACCCAGGGGCTGGCCAGGGCCATCCGGGCCGGGTCCAGGCGCACCGGCGCGGCGGGGTCTTCCAGCTGCAACTCCTTCCAACTCTCGAACAGCTCCCGATCGGGCACCACCCCGGCGTGATCACCGGTGAGATCAACTCCGGTGAACGAGCCGTATCCCAGGGAGCGGGCCGTTTCCTGCAGGACATTCTCCCGGTCGGTGCCTCGCCAATTCCGCCAAATCCCCAACGCCAGGTTGTAGAAGAAGATATTGCAGGAGTGCTCAAGAGCCCCATGGATGTCAAGCCACCCCAGCTCCCGCGGGTAATACCAGTCTCTGAAGACCTGCCGACTCCCCTCCTCGATCTCGGTCAGCACCAGTTCGCCATCGCAGTTGATCCTCCGATTGACACTGTCCACGCCTTCGATGGCCGGGGCAAAGGGAATGTCGTACAAAAGCGCCGCGGTGTAGGTGACCGCCTTGAAAGTGGAGGCGGGCGGGTACAATCCCCCCACCGCCAGGTTCAAGAACGCCTTTTCGTCGGAGAGGCGAGCGAACTCCGATTGATTGATCCCCCAGACGAACTGCTGGGGGTCAAAGTCCGGATAGCTGGCCAGGGCCAGGATCTCACCGTTGGTTACATCCATAACCAACCCGGCAGCTCGTTCGGTGGGGTTGAGAGCCGCTCGGACCTCATCCTCTTCCAGAGGTTGATCCCGTTCCTCATCCTTGATCCGATTGGAGAGCGCGATCCCGTCCACCAGGGCCTTCTCCACCACCTCCTGCAGACGTTCGTCGACCGTGAGATAGACGGTGGCGCCGGACACGGGCAGCGCCTCGGCCCCCTCCTCGGTTATCCGTCCGGCCCGGTTGACCCGGTAGAAACGCTCTCCGGGCGTACCCTGCAACCATTCGTCGTAGAACCCCTCCACTCCCAGTTTGCCGATCCGGGTGGTGGCGTCAAGGTAGGGACGCCGCTGGAGGTCTCCCTGAGAGGGGTAGCCCAAATGGCCGATCACATGCGACATGCCGCCGGCAGTCAAATAGACCCTCTCCGGATAGCTTTCCACCACCACCCCCGGAAAGGAGCGGAGTTGCTCCTGCAACTGGTAGGCGGTCACGGTGTCCACCACCGCCAAGGGGAACCGCTGATTGACCCCTGCCTCGTCATACAGCGTGGCGATCCAGTCGGAAGGGATGTCAAGGCGCGCCGCCAAACGGAGAATGGCCTCTTCCTTTTGGTCGGACTGAAGGAGTTGTCGGTCCAACACCACCATCGGAACCATCCGACTGGTGACCAGCAGCTGCCCGTTGCGATCTCTGATGTCGCCCCGGGGAGCGGGGGTCGCCACGGAGACCAGGCCCTCCTCCTCTATGAGGGCCGCCGAGGCCACGCCCTCCCCCAACTGCAGGAACCACAGGCGAATCCCCAGGAACCCGAACAGGAGAGTGAACGCCAGTGCCACCACCGCGATCCGATAGGGCCTTCTCATCTGCCACCACCCACTTGCCTCATTGCAGTGAAGGTACCCATAGGCGGCTCAACAGCGGAAACAGCACGATGGCCAACCCCAGGTTGAGCGCCGGAACCATGACCGTCAGCCGCAGAGCCTCCCAGACCGCCAAAGACCATTCTCCAAAAGCGACGCTGACCACCGTGTGAGCGACGATGCCCAACAGCGTCAGGAGCATTATCCGCAGCCCGTTCACCAACACTCCCCGACCACCGTGATCACGGCTCACGGCAGCTCCCAAAGCCACCAACGTCATCGCGAACGACCACAAACCGATCACCGACGTCCCGGAGACATCAAGCATCAATCCGCCCACAAACCCCAATAGCAGCACCCCGTTGTCCCGCAGGCGGAAGGCGGCGCAGGCCACCACCACCGTCAGCAGATCGGGGGATGCCCCGGCGATTTGGATTCTCCCGACCACCGAGGTCTGCAGTATCACACCGACCAACAACACGGCCAGCCACGCCAACCCCACCCCCCAGCGGGTCGACCCCTGCCAATAGAACAGGGTGGACCGGTGAGCGCCCGACCCGACTTCTCGGGCCGATTTTCTCCGCGCCCGGTAGCGACGGGAACGAAACCAGCTATTCATTGGGACCGGGGGGCCAGGAGACCACCAACACCACCCTCACCCTCTGAGGATCGGAGAACGGGCGAACCCAGCCGCGCAACGCCGAACCCACCACCTCCGCTTCCCCTTCCAAAGACCCCACCGGCAGGCCCGGAGGGAAGTTCACCGACAACTGCGAGGTCACCACCTCTTCGCCCTCCGCCAATATGGGGGGACGGTCCATGATCTCCAGACGGAGACGGTCCGACCCCACTCGCGGAAGAAGGACCCCCACGCCGCCGGCCACCAGCACGGTCAGACCCTCCACATCGGCTGTGATCGGTATCACGGTGGCGAATCCATCAGTGGAGGCGCCGACCCGGCCCAATAGATAGCCGTTCTCGTCCAGCACCGGATTGCCCGGCACCACCCCGGCGTCCAAACCCTTGTCGATTCGCAGATGAAACTCGAACCCCACCTGCCGTCCCACCACGTTGGCCAGAGTCCTGGCCTGCTCCACATCGGGGAGTTCCAGCCCCGCCAGTCGCTCCAGGGATTCCAATCGGGCCAATTGATCCTCCACGGCCGCCACCTCGGCCAGGGTCTCGGCCAGCTGGGAGCGAAGCGCCTCGTTCTCAGACCGCAGGGAAGCGATCCCCACCAGTCCCTCCACCGTATCGATCATGGGATCGAAGACTTCGGTCGCCACCCTCTGCAAGGGAACCAACCAACCCCCCAGCCCGACCCGCACCATCCCCCAGGTGTCCGCCCTCACCTCCAAAGTGGCGGCGACCACCGAAACCACCAGCAACAGGCTGAGCAACACGGTCCGGCCTCTGGACCTGAACTCGTACACGGCTGTCCTGGTTCAGGTCAAACGCTGGACGTGATAGAAAGCACGTTCTTGAACGACTGCCGCTCCTCCAGACATTTCCCGGCGCCCAGCACCACCGAGAGCAGCGGGTTGGCCGAAACTCTCACCTTGATCTTGATCTCCTTCTCCAACAGTTCCTTCAACCCGGGCAGCAAGGCGCCTCCGCCGGTCACCACGATCCCCTGGCCGATGATGTCAGAGGCGATGTCGGGATTCACCACCGTGAGGGTCTTGCGCACCGCGTCCACAATCTCATCCACCGGCTGCTTGATAGCCTCCCGGATCTCCGAAGTTGTGACCACCACCTTGTCAGGTTGGCCGGTGTGCAGGTTATGTCCCTGGATTTCGGCGATGCGGTTCTCCCGGGGCCAGGCCGAACCAATGGCGATCTTGAGATCTTCGGCGGTACGCGTACCGATCCGAAGCCCCTTTTCGTACTGGATCCATTCGATAATGGCCTGATCCATGGCATATCCGGCCACCCGGATACTCCGGCCGGCCACCACCCCGCCCAGCGACAGGACGCCGATCTCGGTGGTTCCCCCTCCGATGTCCACCACCATGGAACCCTTGGCCTCCGATACCGGGAGACCCTCGCCTATGGCCGCGGCCATGCTTTCTTCGATAACGTAGGCGCGCCTCGCTCCGGCCTTGAACGCGGCGTCCTCCGCCGCTCTGCGCTCCACCGTGCTGCTTTCCGAAGGGACGCACACCACGATCTCGGGACGGTAGAACCATCGGGGTCGGACTTTCTTCACGAAATAACGGATCATCCGCGCGGTGATGTCGAAGTCGGCTATCACTCCGTCCCGGAGCGGGCGGATGGCGGTGATCTGCGCCGGGGTCCGGCCGATCATATGCTTGGCCTCGGCCCCCACCGCCAGCAGTTCGCCGGTTCGGGTGTTGATAGCCACCACCGAGGGCTCCCCCAACACCACACCCCTGCCGCGCAGATAGACCAGGGTATTGGCAGTGCCCAGATCTATCGCCATAGACTGGTTGCCCAGAATCATGGAGAACATCCCATTGTCGAACGCAACCTCTGCGTACTGCTCAGAATGCTAGCCGAACCACAAAGCTATTTCCCGGCGGGCGCTGTCCGCCGAATCGGACCCGTGCACCAGGTTCATGGTGGTCTGCAAACCATAATCCCCCCGAATGGTGCCCGGGGGCGCCTGGGCCGGGTTGGTGGGGCCGATCAGTAGCCGGGCCACCGACACCGCCGACTCCCCCTCCCACACCATCGCCATCACCGGCCCGCTGGTGATGAATTCCAGCAACTCCGGATAAAACGGACGCGTCCGGTGTTCGGCATAGTGCCGGCTGGCCAATTCTTCATCCACCGTTTGCAGGCGGGCCTCCACCAAGCGCAGACCCTTTTGCTCCAGTCGCCGGATGATCTCCCCCACCAAACCGCGGGCCACCCCATCGGGTTTGACCATCAAAAAAGTATGTTCCGAAACCATTTCATCCAATCCCTTCGAGCCGGAGAGGGGACTCGAACCCCTGGCCTGCTCATTACGAGTGAGCTGCTCTGCCTGGCTGAGCTACTCCGGCCGGTTTTCACAAGGTTAGACCCGCCGGTTAGAGACTCAGCAGGGTTCGGGCCTCCCCCACCAGATAGAGAGAGCCGGTCACCAGGACCCGTCCCCCCTCCCCGGCCCGGATGCCGGCGGCGTGAAGCGCTCGGGATGGGTCGGGGCATTCGATCACCTCCAGATCGCATGCCGCCCTGACTCTTGCGGCCAGCTCTTGGGGTGAAAGGGCGCGGGGCGAATCGGCCGCCGTCACCACCACTTGGCTCAAACGGGGCGCCAGAGCCCCGATCATGGACTCCAAGTCCTTGTCGGCCATCACTCCCAGCATTCCCACCCATTGGTCCTCCCCGAACTCTTCTCGGAGAGACCGGGCCAGGACCGCACACGCCTCGGGGTTGTGAGCGCCGTCCAACAGAATGGATGTCGTCCCCTGTTTCACCAATTCCATCCGACCGGGCGCCGAGAATTCCACCAGTCCCGCTCGGAGCCGATCGACGTCCAAGCCTTGCTCCAGCCATGCCTCCGCGGCGGCGATCGCCACCGCCAGATTGGAGGTCTGGCAACGACCGCGCAACGGCAGTCGCAAATTCTCATAGGACCCGTAAAGACCGTCCACCGACACCATCCACCCTCCCCCCGACTGCGGAACGATCGACCTCACCCCAAAGTCCTTGCCCAACCACATCACCTCCGCCTCCACCGTTTTCACCCGTCTCTCCACCACCGGAGCGGCTTCGGGGGGAAGCGAACCGCAGATCAACCGGGCGCCGGGGGATACTATTCCCAGCTTCTCACCGGCAATCTGGGTGATGGTGTCGCCCAGATACTCGGTGTGTTCCAGACCCAGTCCGGTGAGCACCGCCACCTCGGCCGAGATCACGTTGGTGGCGTCCAGCCTTCCACCCAGACCCACCTCCAACACAAAGGCGTCCACCTGGGACCGGCGGAAGTGGGCAAGCGCTGCGGCGGTGATCACTTCGAAATAGGTGAGGGCGCGGCCACCGTCGGACACTTCCTCCTCCACCGCCCTGGCCACCTCGGCGATCGCCTGGGCCAGATGGTCGGAGCACAGCGGCCTCCCATTCACTTCGATCCTCTCCTCCACCTTCTGCAGGTGAGGAGAGGTGAACACCCCCACCCGGCGACCCTGGGTCATCAGAACCCGGCCCGCCAGCCTGCTGGTGGACGTCTTGCCATTGGTGCCTGCCACATGTATGACCCGGCGCCGGGTCTGCGGATCGCCCATCCGGGACAGCACCGACTTCATCGGGTCCAAACCGAACTTCTTCCCCAGACCGATACGAGAGAACAGATAAGAGATGGCCTGCTGGTAGTTCATGAAAACTACAGCGCCTTTTTCTGGGAACGCATCGACTCCAACCGCTCGGATGCCTCGGCCAGTTTGCGCCGCTCCTTCTCCACCACCGCGGCAGGCGCCCGTTCCACAAAGTTGGGATTGCCGAGCTTCGCCGAGGAACGGGTCACCAATTGTTGGAGCTGGTTGATCTGGCGGTCGATTCGCTGCCGCTCGGCCTCCAGATCCACCAGTCCCCGCAGAGGTATGAATCCCTCCCAGGAGCCGGCCGGCAGACGTACGTGACCTTGCTGGGGCGCCTCGGCCTGGTGGTGCGTCTCCACCCCGGCCATCTCTTCCACCAGCTCGGTGACCCAGCGGGGGGGATCCCCGCTCACCGTCAAGGGGATCGGTCGGCGGAGGCTCAAACCCTGGGCAGCTCGGAATTGGCGCACTCCACTGACGAGGTCCTTCACATCATCCATGGCGGGAACCGGATCGTAGGAGGGGATCTGAGGCCAGTCGGCTCCGGCCAAAAGCCCTTCGCCCACCAGGTTGGCCCACAATTCCTCGGTCAGGAACGGGATGGCGGGGTGAAACAGTTTGAGAAGGTCCCGCATCACCACTCCCACGGTCTGCCGAGTGCCCTCGGCGCGGTCGGGCCGGGCCAGAGCGACCTTGGACATCTCCAGATACCAGTCGAACACCTCCGCCCATGAGAAGTTGTACAGCAGCCCATAGGCATCCGAAAAGCGATACTCATCGGACAGACGATCGAATCGAGAGGCAACCTCCCTCAAGCCGGCCAGGACCCATCGGTCCACCGGGGAGGGATCGACGGGATAACCGCCGTTGGGCGGAACGCTTTCGGCTGGCAGGTGTCGCAGGACGAAACGCACCGCGTTCCACAGCTTGTTCCCAAAGCGGCGGGTACCGTCCACCCACTCCATGTCGAGCGGCACGTCCTGGCCGGGATTGGCTGCCTGGACCAGCGCCAGGCGCAAAGGATCGGCGCCGTAGCGGTCGGCCACCTTCAAGGGGTCGATGGTGTTCCCCAAAGACTTGGACATCTTCTGCCCGTCCCCGTCCCGCACCAAACCGTGAATGACCGTCTCTCCGAATGGCGCCTCTCCCATGAAACGCAATCCCATCTGCATCATGCGGGCCACCCAAAAATAGATGATGTCGAACCCGGTGATCAGCACCCGGTTGGGATAGAACCGGGCCAGATCCTCGGTCTCCTCCGGCCATCCCAGGGTGGAAAAGGGCCAGAGCGCCGAAGAAAACCATGTGTCCAGCACATCGGGGTCGCGGGATAACTGCTCTGAGCCACAGTCCGGGCATGAATCGGGATCAGAACGGGCCACCGTAACGTGCCCCGATGGGCAGTACCAAGCCGGAATCCGATGGCCCCACCAGATCTGTCGGGAGATGCACCAGTCCCGCAGGTTCTCCATCCAATGAAAGTAGCTCTTTTCCCAGTGACCGGGGATGAAACGGTTCCGGCCCGATCGAACCGCTTCGATCGCCGGGCCAGTCAAGTCGGCCACTTTGACGAACCACTGCAAAGACAAAAGCGGCTCCACCACCGTATCGCAGCGGTAGCACAGCCCCACCGAATGATGGTATGACTCCCGGCCCACCAACACACCCTCGGCTTCCAAAGCCTCGGTCACCGATTCCCGGGCCGCCATCCGCTCCATCCCGGCAAATCGGCCCCCCGCCCGGGTGATCACCGCCTCCTCGTCCAGCACCAACACCCGGTCCAGCCCGTGTCGGTCCCCTATCTCGAAGTCAAGTGGGTCATGGGCCGGGGTGACCTTCACCGCCCCGGTTCCGAATTCGGGGTCCACCCCCTGATCGGCCACAATCGGGATCAACCGGCCCACCAAAGGCAGCCGCACGGTTTTGCCCACCACCTCCCGGTAACGATCATCATCGGGGTGCACCGCCACCCCGGTGTCTCCCAGCATGGTCTCCGGACGGGTGGTCGCAACCACGATCTCGCCCGATCCGTCCGCGAACGGATAGGAGATCTGCACCAGCTCTCCGTCTTCGGGACGGTGCTCCACCTCTATCTCCGCCAGGGCCGTCTGACAACGCGGACACCAGTTGATGATGCGCTCGCCACGATAGATCAGGCCATCTTCGTAAAGGCGGACGAACACCTCCAACACGGCCTTCGACAACCCCTCGTCCAAGGTGAACCGCTCCCTGCTCCAGTCGCATGAGGCGCCCATCCGGCGGATCTGCTGGGTGATCCGCCACCCGTAGACATCCTTCCACTCCCACACCTGATCCACAAACCCCTCCCGGCCCAGGTCGAAGCGGTTCAGCCCCCGCTCGGCCAGGGATTTCTCCACCACATTCTGGGTGGCTATTCCGGCGTGGTCGGTCCCCGGCAGCCACAGCACCGCATACCCCTGCATCCGGGCGCGACGGGCGATCACATCATGGATGGTGTGATTGAGGGCATGGCCCATGTGCAGCTTCCCGGTGACGTTGGGAGGCGGGATGACAACGCAGAACGGTTCCCCGTCCGGGCGGTACTCCGGCTGGAAGACTCCGGCCTTCTCCCACCTGGGATACCAGCGGGATTCAATAGGGACCGGGTCGTAGGTGGCTTTCATAAGGTCGGAGGGGGGTCCCACGGTCGCCCGGGCGACTCAGGCGGTCTGTTCACGCTGCTTGCCGGACCGTCCCCGCCAAAAGGTCGCCACATTCCCTTCCTTCACCATCAGATGATCCACCACCACCCTCCGCATTTCCGGACGGGTGGGAGCCAGAAACATCAGATCTCGGAGCAGGTCCTCCATAATGGCCCGCAAACCCCGGGCGCCCGTGCCCCGGGCGTGCGCCTGCTCGGCGATCTCCCTCACCGCCTGCGGGGTGAAGATCAACTCCACATCGTCCAGATCCAACAGGTGGCGATACTGTTTGACCAGGGCATTGCGGGGCTCCTGCAGAATTTTCACCAGATCGTCGACATCCAGGGGATGCACCGCCGACAGCACCGGCATCCTGCCGATGAACTCTGGGATCAGCCCGTACTTGAGGAGATCCTCGGGAAGCACCTGGCGGAGCAGGTCGCCGTCGTCGCGGTCGTTGCGGGACTTGATTTCGGCCCCGAACCCCACCGAGCCGCTCCCCACCCGGCGAGCGACAATGTCCTCAAGGCCATCGAACGCTCCCCCACAGATGAACAGCACGTCGGTGGTGTCCAACTGCAGAAACTCCTGATGGGGGTGCTTGCGTCCGCCCTGCGGAGGGACCGAAGCTACCGTGCCCTCCAGGATTTTGAGCAAAGCCTGCTGGACCCCTTCGCCCGACACGTCCCGGGTTATGGAAGGATTGTCCGCCTTGCGGGCCACTTTGTCGATCTCATCAATGTAGACAATGCCCGTTTGCGCCAGTTTGATGTCGTAGTCGGCGGCCTGCACCAGCCGGAGCAGGATATTCTCCACATCTTCCCCCACATATCCCGCCTCGGTCAAAGCAGTGGCGTCGGTGATGGCGATGGGGACATTGAGTTGTCGGGCCAAGGTGCGAGCCAAGAGAGTCTTCCCCGACCCGGTGGGGCCCACCAAGAGCACGTTGGATTTCTCCACCTCGACATCGGAGTGGTTGCGATTGGCCAGCCGCAGCCGCTTGTAGTGGTTGTACACCGCCACTGCCAGCGACCGTTTGGCCGTTTCCTGGCTGACCACATAGGAATCGAGGTACTTGTAGATGTCGGCGGGGTTGGGAAGTTCCTCCACCCGGTATGTGTCGGTGGATGTCTCCTCCTCGATTATCTCGTTGCACAGATCTATGCATTCGTTGCAGATGTAGACGCCCGGACCGGCAATCAGCTTCAGTACCTGCTTCTGCGACTGCCCGCAGAAGCTGCACTTGAGGAGATCCGGTCCTTCCCGCGCCACTCTCGGACCTCAGCCGCTCACCGCGGAGAGCTTCTGACGGGTGAGCACCTGGTCGATAACTCCGTACTCGGCGGCTTCGCTGGCCATCATCCAATAATCCCGATCGGTGTCCGTAGCCACCTTCTCCATGGACTGGCCGGTGTGCTTGGCCAGAATCTTGTTGGTCTGCTCTCTCATCTGCAAAATCAACCGGGCCTGGATTTCTATGTCGGTGGCCTGACCCTGGGCGCCGCCGTGAGGCTGGTGAAGCATCACCCGGGCGTGGGGAAGGGCATAGCGCTTGCCCTCGGCGCCGCCCGCCAGCAGCACGGCCGCCGCCGAGGCCGCCATGCCCATGCAAACGGTGCTGATATCGGGCCTTACGTACTGCATCGTGTCATACAAAGCAAAAAGGGAGGTCATCTGCCCTCCCGGTGAGTTTATGTACAGGAAGATGTCTTTGTCGGGATCATCGCTTTCCAGATGCAACATCTGCGCCATGATCAGGTTGGCCACCGTGTCGTCGATCGGGGTTCCCAGAAAAACGATGCGGTCTTTGAGCAGCCGGCTGTAGATGTCGGAGGTTCGCTCTCCCCGACTGGTCTGCTCGGTGACATGAGGGACCGGGATGTACCCCTCGAACCTGGGAGTGTGCTCAAAAAGGCCCGGTTGACGCCCGTCCGGCTCCCGGTCGAGGTAGGGAGGCCATCCCATCCCCATCTCTTTCAACATGCTCCCGGGGAGGGGAGAAGGCGGCTCAATCGGTTCATTCAAGGTGCGGGTCATCCTATTACCTCCGCTTCATAGAGTGGCCCTGTGGCATCGGGCTCGGGGTTGGAAATCTGTTCTGCATCATTGCGAGGCTCAAACCAGACCTTCACCCGGGCAGGGGGGCGGATTGGGGCCGGGCGGCCCTGGTCGTCAACCGGCTCCACCTGCATGGCCAGGAAAGCATGCGCTCGGGCGGCAAGCATTTCGCCTCTGATCTGATCAAGGTCGACATCCTGTTCGATCTGCTGTCGGGCGCCCTCGGGATCACTGGCGTCCCGGGCCATGTCGTCCAGGAATTCCATGACTTCGGCGTCATCCACCACCAAGCTTTGTTCCTCGATCACGCTCTGGGTGAGGATGCGGGTTTTCAACCCGATCGCAGCCCTCTGTCTCAACTGTTCAATGAACTGCTCGTGCTCCAGGCCGGCTCGCTCCAAAAAGGTTGAATAGTCCAATTTGGCCCGTTCCAAAGAGTGCAGGTAGTTATGGAACAACCCCTCCGTCTGCGCGCCTTCCAAGCGTTCGGGCAACTGCAGTTCCAAGTCGGCGACCGCCTCCTCGACCGTTTTTGAGACCAACTCATCCCACTGGCGAGTGTTGCGGTCTTCCTCGAGTTCGCCGCGGATTTCCTCGCGGAGATCATCCAAAGAGTCATGACCGGTGTATTCCGATGCCCATTCGTCGTCCAGGTCGGGAACCGACCGGGTTTGCACCTCCACCACCCGGATCCGATAGAGACCCGACGCCTGACCGTCTTCGTCTTCGAAGTCGTAATGAGTCAGGGCCTCGGCGGGAAGCCAATCCGGCAGAGGGGCCTGCACTTCAAACTCATCCCCGGCCCGGCGCCCTTCCAGATCCTCGTCGATTTCGGGGGTTAGCCTGGCCGACCCCACTTCGTAGCTGAAGCCGTCCAGGGCCAGTGACGCCAGGGACTTCTCCCCGTCGGTCACGGTCATGTCGATCACCGCGAAATCGGCCTTCCGAGCCGCCCGGTCACGAGTTTGCAAGGGGGCGTACAAGTAGGCCAAACGATCGAGATGGTCCTGCACCTCTTCGGAGATGGGCGTAAGCGTGGATACTTGAACTCGTCTCCCCCGGTAATCGGGAACCGATTCGAGGCGGGGCCAGGTGGTGACTCTCACCTTCAATCGCACCGCTCCCGCAGCGGTGTCGGTGGTGGACTCCAGGAGCGGAGCCACCACCGGAACAATCTCGGTCTCCGACAGTATCTTCTGCACCCGGGGGGGCACCAGCTCATCCAGAGCGTCCGACCGCAACTGGTCGGTACCCACTCTTCTCTCCACCAACCGCCGGGGCGCCCGCCCGGGACGGAACCCGGGAATGTTCACCTCGCGGGAAATCCGCCGCGCGGCCCGGTTCATGGCCTGTTGGAGTTCGGAAGAAGAGATCTCGAAGGAGACCATCTTCTCGAACGGACCGGCGTCGTCGATTACCGTCTCGTGGTTCACAACATCGGGCTTGAGTTCATCTGGACCTCAATATAGAGATGGATTGGGACGACCGAGGGGACTTGAACCCCCGTCCTCCAGGGCCACAACCTGGCGCTCTAACCTGACTGAGCTACGGTCGCCATGTAGGGGGACCTCCCCGGCGCCCCCGGGAGGATTCGAACCCCCGGCCAAGAGCTTAGAAGGCTCCTGCTCTGTCCTCTGAGCTACGGGGGCTCTGGTGGTTACCAAAGGAAATCCCACAGAGCGGGTGAAGGGAATCGAACCCTCACCACCAGCTTGGAAGGCTGGGGCTCTACCATTGAGCTACACCCGCAGGCAACACCGCAACAAGGGTAGCGACCCATTGCCTTACCGATCACCATCGTTTTCACTGGTCGGGCTGGTCGGATTTGAACCGACGACCTCCTGCTCCCAAAGCAGGCGCGCTGCCAAGCTGCGCCACAGCCCGTACAGACCTCCATTCTGGCAGGAACAGGCCTCCGCACTCCGCCTTAATTCGGACCGAGGGGGCCTGGGAGCATGCTGAAAAAGATGGGGATGGGATGGCCCCCGCACCTCGACCGGGGATTCTGAAGCCGCATTTGGCCCCCGCCGGGCCTTTTTCAGCGCACTCCTGCGTCTATTATCATAGACTGCCGGGTCGCTAGCTCAATTGGCAGAGCAACGGGCTCTTAACCCGCAGGTTCGGGGTTCGAGTCCCCGGCGACCCACTCTTGACAGGCCTCGTCGCTCGTGCAGTTGGTAGCTGGTCCTACGGGCCGAAACCCATAGAACAGATCACCCGTGGCTCTTGGCGGGAGACTGCGCCTCCGGGATAAGAACACAGCAGCCCTTCCCGATGGAGGTCTGCGATCAACCGAGCCAAGTCGGCGGGTTTCCGTTCCCGGAGCGCTCTGGCGAGGGTCTGGGTGGCCGATTCGCGGAGGGGAAACCGGCGCAAATCCTCCAAGGCCTGGTTCATCTCCTCGGTGGTTGTCAACAGATCAAGCTGTGGATTTGCCATGTGGGCCTTCAGCTTGTCATAGCACCGGCCCCTCACCCCGGTGGGCATCACCGCCACCTTATCCGGCGGCGACGCCAGAGGCCCCCCAAATGCGGCCGCCACCAGGTCATGGTGATCGGTGAGTGGAGGGTGCGCCGCGGTGGCTGGTTGGCAACGGGCCGCCCGCAATGCCTCCTGGGGGCTGAGCCGACGCGCCCTCCCCGCCCGGGAGACCAGCGCGAAGGCGTCGGAGCCGGTTGTGGTCTGGGAATGGACCAGCACTCCCCCTTCCGACAGCCCGTCCGCTGCTTCTGATGCAGCCAGAGTGGCATACACCACGTTGGGCATCTTCTCCACCCGCTTGGTCAGCTGGGGATGGCTCTCTGATGCCAGCCTCCAGATCTCATAGGCCATCGACACCGGATCCACGTCCTCACCTTCGCCCATATCCCACTCGGCGTGCTCGTCGAACAGCCCCGAGATCAGCTCCTGTTCCCCCTCTTCGCCGAAAAACCGCTCGTCCGACCCCAACAGCGAGGCGTTTTCCTCCAAGCGATGCCGGATTCGTTTGCGCAGGTCGATCTGCTCTTCAAGTGACCCCGCCGGGAGCAGGGTGTACAGCACGACTTCTTCCGACGCTTGCCCGATCCGGTCCACCCGGCCGGCCCGCTGCACCAACTTGATGATCGCCCACGGCAGGTCGTAGTTCACCACCACCCGGGCATCCTGCAGGTTCTGCCCTTCCGAGAGCACATCGGTGGAGATCAGCACCCGGAGTTCGCTCTTGCCCCGGGGCAGACCGATGGGGTGAGCACCGGGGGAAAAGCGGCGGGCCAACTGGGTGGCATTGCCGTCCTGCCCCGAAACCACCGCCCAATCATTCACCCCTCTATGCCGGAGCGCCGCGGCTATGTAGTCGGCGGTGTCCCGGTATTCGGTGAACACCAGCACCTTTTCGGTGGAGTACTGGTTGAGCACCAGTTCGGCCAGAGTGTTGATCTTCCCGTCGGCGGCCTGCTCCCATTGCCCGAATTGTTCCAGCATCGCCTCGATGCTCTCGATGTCATGGCGCAGGTCGTCGGCGAAGCTCTCGTCCACGTGATGGGGAGCCAGCCACCGCAGGTTCCGGGGAGGCTGCTCCGACAATCGTTCATAGGCCTTTTGGGGAGAAAGCTCGGCGTGGGCGTCGTCGAACCACCCATCGAAATCCGAATCCTTCTCCGGATCCCATACCGCCCTGTCCACCTGACCGATGGGTATGGGAAGCGCGTGTTCCACCGCATGGAGGTATACCTTGTCCTTTAGCAGATGGCGGCACAGAGTGAGCAGAAATGCCGGTCCCGATGAGGACAGGCGCTTGAACATCAGCACCCGGTTGAACCCGGCCACATTGCCCCGGGCCCTCTGGAGGTCGTCAATCAGCCGTTGTTCGGCCTGATCGACGGTCGGCGCGCCGGTTAGATGGCTGGCCAGGTTGTATCGGGGGCGGCGCAGTGATCGAATCGCGTCGAGGGTGGCGTCGGACAACATCTGGCGAGCCGGGTCGGTGGGTGACAGGCGCCGCTCCAACGGCCTGATGGTGCGCTTGGGAAAATAGAACCGGCCACCTGTTCCGAAGGTCAGGAACTTCCGGCCCCCGGTTTCGGTCTGGGCATAGTTGTCCTCGATGAACCGCCGGGTGCGGCGCACCATGAACTGCGACATGAGCGTTTGCCAGTCTTCTGGGTGCTGGGATGCTCGGAAGGCGACCAGGGAAGAGGTGCGCCCTTCGCATCGGACTGAAAAGGCGTCCTCGCCCACTTCGGAGATGGCCTGCTCGGGTCGGATGCCCAGATCAAGATCGTCTTTCAGGAACAATGACAGTTGCCCATCCAGATCCTCCACGCTCTTGTTGTAGGGGGTGGCAGACAGAAGAACCACCTTGGAGTCGTTGTCGGAGATGTATTTGCGAAGAGCCTGGTGGTCCTGACGATTGGGGTTGCGGAGGTTGTGGGACTCGTCAATCACCACCAGCCGATAGCGGGGCATATCGGGCAGACGGCGGGTCACCATTGACAGGGAAAGGACCTCGGCGTGGAGTTGGTAGCGGTGGCGGTAGTCCTTCCACATTCCCACCAGGTTCTTCGGGCAGACGATCAGGGTCTCCCAGCCGTGGTCTTCTTGGAGAAGCCGGGCGATGGCGGTGGCCACCAGCGTCTTGCCCAGACCCACCACGTCACCGATCAGCACCCCACCCCGTTCGGTGACAATCCGGGCCGCGATCTTCACCGCTGCCTCTTGGAAAGCCAACAGCTCCCGGGCCATTGAGGCAGGCAGCCCGAACCGGATCAGACCCTCGCGAGCCTCTTTCGACAGGTGGTAGGCCATCTTCAGATAGACCAGATAGGGGTCGAGCAGTGTTTGGCCCGCCCAGGATTCGTCCAGCAGTTCCATCAGTTCGAGATCGGCGGGGAGGGTGAAGGGATCGTTCCATCGCTCCTCGAACCACTCGGCGAGTTTCTGGGTGGCGGTGAAGTCGGTGATGTCCACGTTCAATTCGCCCTGCTCCCGCAGGCCGGCCTGAGTGAGGTTGGAGGATCCCACATAGCCGATCCGGGGGACGGGTATTTCGTTGCGATGGGCCAGATAGAGCTTGGCGTGCAGACGGCTCTTTAGGTAGAGCCGCACCTCGACCTCTCCGGTTTTGATCTGCCGGCGGAGGGCGCGCAGGGCGGCTTCATCCTTGGGAGTGGGCAGGCCCACCTGCAACTGGCCTCGGAGTTCGCTGACGGTCTCGTCGAATCGCTGGTTGACCTGCTCGGAGTCGGGGTCTGGGCGGGCTCGGAGACTGAGCATTCGGCGCATCTCGTCGGCCGGGTTCTCGGTCATCCCCACCAGCAGCCGTACCTTGGGGTGGCCGGAGAGAGCCGCTATCTGGTGGGCGATCAATCGCCATCCCCGCAGATTGAAGTACCCCACCGCCGCGTCGAGCGAGCGGGAGGTGGCCAGGGTATTGGAGAGGGCGGCCTCCATCTGGGAGTCCTGGTCGTCGGGAGTCAGGTTGTCGAGGATCCGGGGCATCGGTTAGCCCCGACTGCCGAAGGTCATCCGATCACGCAGATTCCCGGCCGCCTCGTATTGTTCCCGGGTCAACCCCCAGGCTTGGGCAAGCAGCCAATCGGCCTCGTCGGTGATGTGACGGAGCTTGCGGAAGTTGTAACGGGGTATCAACCGACCACTGTGAACTACCCAAGCCAAACGACTCTTCATCTCTCTTCGTAACTTTCTGGCTATGTGCAAAAGAGGTGCCGTCTCCTTGGTATTGGATAGACCTTCTAATCCAGCAGGGAATCCTCCAATGACCTCCTTGGTAACCATGAAATCGTCACCAAAAAGGGTCCACCACAAGAAACCCCATCTTCCATTCATGATCAACATAACTAGATCTCGATATGTAACATTGTCAAAATGGAGCCACTTCAGGTGTGATGAATGCTGCCTACGGCCATCTGGCATTCTATCTCTTGGAAGATTGTTATAGAATCCCAGTTGATATAGGGCATTGTCCTTATAGCCCAGTGATACTCTAGAGGTTTGCTTAGAGACTAAATGCAAGTGCATGGATGGGCTCTGCTTGATCATTGTTGCAAAGGTTTGCGCTACTTGTGGATCATCAGCAAAGGGCCATCTGGGAAGTTCTCCGCATTTGAATAATGAACCATTGGGCTTAAGGTACGAAATGACAAAGAAGATTGAGCTACGCATAAGAGTTTTGTGCCTTTGGTGTCGGGTAGTCCACAAACCCGGCTCGCTGCCCACGCTCCCAAGGAATATGGTGTTGCGTATGTCGGCCGAGGGCGTAAAGAGCCGGCCGGGATATCCATACGAAGACAGCCAGATGGAAGGAAACCTGGTCTCCATTTGACAACGCATTTTTAGGAATCTCTTGGCGGAGCACACCGTGTTCCTAACGATCATCGCCATACGTCCCTGCTCATTCAGTAACGTTGAGGCCCGCTCCATGCACACCGCGTAGAGGTCCGGACACTTCTCCGTGGCGTATCCTCGCCAGGTGTATTCAGTCACCTGTTTCTTGTTGATATAGGGCGGATTGCCGACCACGACATCAAAGCCGCCGTGACGCCACACCGATGGAAACTCGGCAAACCAGTGGAAGGGCACGTGGGATTTCTTCCACTCCTCGAAGCTCCCAACCTCACCTCGCATATCAAATAGGGCGTTGTCGGCCTGGTGAGTGGCGGCTTGGATCTGGTTGGAAAGTCGGCGTTTGCCCGAAACCCCCTGGGCAGAACCCTCCGATAACTGGGCGGCGGTGAAGCGCTCATAGGCATCCCCCGCCAGTCGGGCGGCCTGCTCGGCTGCTGCGAGGCCAGGGAACGATTGAAGAATATCCCCGAATCGCCGGGCAACATCGGGCGGATCAGCGATCCCAACCAGCAGGTTCCCGGTTTTGATATTGAAATCCAAGTCGGGCAGCGGTTCGACCTGCGACACGTCGTCCAGTTGGGCGACCAGCTTAAGGAACAACCGGAGCTTGGCGATCTCCGCCGCCTCCCCCATCAAATCCAACCCGAACAGGTTGTTCAGACAGATGGTCTTCAGGAGCCAATACCGCTGATTGGGATGCGAATGCGCCTCGGCGAGAGTCGCTATAAGTTCATTTATTTCATACAGAAGAAGGGCTTTATCAACGGTGATTCGAACTACCTGAAAACCAAGCTGGGTGAGATCCAAGCCCTACAGGGTCTGGATCGCTTCTATGAGTACTTCCGAGATTTCCTACTTCCGTTCTTCCATCAGGGTCTGGGAACGCCAACCCACGAAGCGGTGTGGGACGATCCGGCTATGAAGCAAATCGCCGGTGAGGTTCCCTACGTGGACGGCGGCATCTTCGAGCGCCATGACTTGGAGCGGGCCTACGAGATCAGCATCCCCGACGAGGCATTCGAGACGATCTTTGACTTCTTCGACGAGTGGCGCTGGCATCTGGACGAGCTGCCAACGGGACAGCACAACGAGATCAACCCCGACATTCTGGGGTTCATCTTCGAGCAGTATGTCAACTACACCGAAAAGGGCCGAAAGGAAAAGGGCGCCTATTACACCAAGCCGGACGTTACCGGTTACATGAGCACCTACACCATCATCCCGGCGGTGGTGGATCGGCTGGTAAATGCTGGTTTGGACGATCCGGCAGTGTTGTTCTCTGGCTCTGGAAACCGGTACCTGCACGACAGTCTGGGCTACGGTATCAAGAAATCTCTACCCGAGGGGGAGCTACCGCCCAGCGAATACCCTGATCCGAGGTTGGACATCGCTCTGCCCGGCGAACGGTGGTGTGACGTGACTCACCGGCGAAGTCGCTACCGAGAATTGGTTGACCTGGTAGATAGGGGAGGCGTCACCACCATTGACGAGGCCATAACCGCCAATTTGGATCTGGCCGGCCTCATGGAGGACTATTTCTCGCTCGCTTCGGCAGAGGAGTGTCGAATCGCCTTCGGGGTGCTTCGCTCCCTTACGGTTTGTGACCCTACCTGTGGTTCAGGAGCATTCCTTCTGGCTGCTCTAGATGTTCTGGAGCCCATGTACGCCGCCGTTTATGACCGTATGGAGGAGTTGATCGGCGTCGGCAGACCGGATACCGCCATAAATGAACTTAAGGCGATTCAGCAAGACCGACGCATACCATCGCCGTTCTCGCTCCCGGCTGTGGGGGATGCCATTGATGTGGTCGGTCAGGGCTTGGTGGTATTTCTTGTATTGGGTGTAGAAACGCTTGGTGACCTTCTCCACGTTGAACGACTGGCGCACCCGATCCAGCACCTGGGGTCCGGTCAGGGTCTTGCTCTCTTTGATGTCGAATCTCACCCGCTCCAACCGTTGCAGGAGGGCGTCATTTCCCTCCCCCTTCTGATAACGGTGATCCACCAAGCGCCATCCGGTGCCCGAGGGACGCTGTTCGGGCCATAGCCACAGCTGCTCTCCGGGAGTGGCGAACACCACCAACTGATCGCCCGACCATTTCTTCAGTTCCCGGACCGCCCTCCTTCTCTTGGCGGAGGTGGGGATCTCGGGACAGTCAATCAGCCAAACCATCACTCCCCGTTTTTCGGCCACTGCCCGGCTGGGCAAATCCTGATCATCGCCGTGGACATCGGGCTGCTCAAATAGCTTCCGGGGCACGGACAACCCATCCGGCGGGTTGTCCCAGAACAGGTGGCGGCGGAACAAATCCTCGAAACGATCTTGATCCAGAAGCTCGCGCATCAGATCGTGGTTCACGCCGCCCGCCTTTCTCTCTCTGAAGCGTCAGGATAGAACCCGATCAGCCAACCCTTCATCCGACAGAAGTCCCCGCCTACCGGACCACTGAGATCCTGTGACCACAAGGATTGTTTTCACAACTTAGCGTTGTGTAGAGGTGGTTTGTCACAGGCGTGTTGCATAATGGTTGGTATGAACCGAAAAGACGAGTTCGCCAACGGTCGCCGGGCTGTGAACAGCCTGTCCGGCAGCCGGGTGCGGGTGGTGTTGCCGTCGGTACCGGTCCGGGAGGCCACCGTGGCCGGCCTGAAAGAACAGATGCGGTCGGCCAGTCGGGCGGTGGCTCAGGCCGAAGCCGCCCGGGTCCAAGCCGCAGCAGAGTACAGCCGCCGGCTGGGCGAACGAGCCACCGAAAAAGCCCTGCGGGTCCACTCAAGCCAGTCAACCCGCGGAACGCGCACTGAAGTAAAGGTAGCCAACCAACTGAAAGACCTGCCCGACACCCGCCAAGCGTTCCAAGCAGGCGAGATCACCTTCGGGCACACCAAAATCATCGCTGCTGCGGCCAGGAGGGTGAACATTGATGAAACGGTGCTGGTGGAACACGCCAAATCCCAACCGGTGGACGTGTTCTCCCGCACCGCCCGCCGACACGAACAGCAACAATCAGACGACCACGGTGTCGCCCGTCTGGAAGCCCAAAAACAGAAACGTCGGGCGTGGATCAAAACCGACCGGGACGACGGCATGACCGTGCTCTACGCCCGGTTCGACCCCCATCACCGGCGCCCGTATCAAAAACGCCCTCTCCACCCGCAGTGATCGGCTGTGGCGAGAAAAAAACCCCAAACAACGACCCACCACCGAACAACGCCTGGCCGACGCCGTCGCGCAACTGCTCTGCGAACCCCCCAACACCAACAACGGGAGCAAGAAACGAGCGGCGACATTGTTCATCATCGCCAACTACGATGTGGTGACCCGCAAACTACAAGACGCCGAGTTGGCGGACGGAACCCCCATCCCAGTCGAGACCGTCCGCGATCTGGCCTGCGAAGCACAAATAGTCCCCGCCTTCTTCGACACCCGCTCCCAGCCCCTGTGGGTGGGAAGAAACAGCCGGATCGCCACCCGAGCCCAGCGCATGGCCCTGTTCGCCCGCGACCGAGGCTGTATAGGCTGTGACGCCGACCCCCAATGGTGCCAAGCGCACCACATCGTTCCCTGGCAAGCCCAAGGCCCCACCAATATCGACAACATGTGCCTGCTATGCAGCCGCTGCCACCACCAAATCCACGACAACGGATGGCAAATCCGTCAAACCCCCGAGGGGAAACACGTAATGCTTCCCCCCACCCGCAGAAACCGCCCGCCCCTGCCGGTCAACATCCCACCCCACCGTCGTCGCAAACGCCGCAAGCCCACCCCTGTCCTCAGACGGTAAAACCCGCGAAACAAACCCCCTTCCGGGGCTTGACTTCACCCTCGAACTACAACAAACTGACTGAAGCTACCAAGACATCAAGACCCGGGGGCTCAGAGCTCAAACCCCGGCACCAACCAAATCAAACGTGCGCGGAAAATCGCGAAAACCATGGATAGGCGGTGGCGGGGGAGGGTTCCCGTAGGGGGACAAATCGCGACATAAGCCTGTTTTTCGCGACAATTCTCCAGCCATCACTACCCACTGCTGCGCAGTCGGTGCGCATCGGCCACAGCATAAGCCGTAAGGTTCACAATCTCAGCCACTGTGGCATCCCGTTGCAGGACTTGCACCGACCGGGAGAGGCCGGTGAGAATAGGCCCTATCACTTCGGCTTCACCCAGCCGCTCCAGTAGCTTGTACGCGCTGTTGGCAGCAGTGAGGTTGGGGAACACCAAAATGTTGGCCGGGTATTTGAGAGGCCCCCCCGGTCGCCGGTTGGACAAGAGAGCCTCGACAACGGCCGTGTCCGCTTGCATCTCCCCGTCCACCGGCACATCCGGCCACCGGTCTCGGAACAATTCCACCGCTTGCCGAACCCGGGCCGGCTCGTCACCCGCGGCCGATCCAAAGTCCGAATAGCTGATGAAGGCTACCCGGGGATCTCTACCGAACTGGTGTTGGGCGACTTCCACCGCCGAGGCGGCTATCTCGGCCAATTCACCGGCGGAGGGCGCGATGTTGACCGCACAGTCGGCAAAGAAATAGGCCGCTCGTCCGGTCACCACCACGTACAGGGCACTGGCGATTGAGCGACCCCGGCTGACCTTGATGATCTGAAGGGCAGGTCGGACCGTTTCCGGGAAGAAAGTAGTCAAACCGCCCACCAGCACATCGGCGTCCCCCGACTCCACCATCAGGGCAGCAAAAACATTCGGGTCGAACACCATCCGGGCGGCGTGATCCCGTGAAACACCCCGATGACCCCGTAACTCCAACAACCGGGCCGCGTAGCCTTCCCGCTCCTTCGGCTCGCTGATGGGATCGATCACCGTTATGCCCTGAAGGGAAATGCCCAACTCTTCGGATAGTTCCGCAACCACCCCCCGATCGGCCAACAGAACCGGATGCCCGACGCCCTCATCCAACACCCGTCGGGCCGCCCGGACCAGTCGAAGGTCATCACCGTAGGGGAACACCACCCTGGCCGGGTGTTGCTTGGCCCGGATCGTCACCGCCTGAATCAGCCCCTGGGAAGGACGCAGACGAGCGCTCAACTGGCCCCGGTATTCCTCCAGATTGCACGGAAGCCGAGCCAACCCCTCCTCGGTGGCGGCCACTGCCACCGCCGGAGCCACGGTGATCAGTACCCGCGGATCGAAGGGCTTAGGGATGAGATACTCCGGGCCGAAGGACAATTCCTTAAGCTGATACGCCTCAAGCACCGACTCCGCCACCGGCTCTCTGGCCAGATCCGCCAGAGCCTGGGCGGCGGCCACCTTCATGCCCTCACTCACCGCAGTGGCCCGCACATCCAGCGCTCCCCGGAAAATAAACGGAAACCCCAGAACATTGTTCACCTGATTGGGAAAGTCACTACGCCCGGTGCCCACCAAGGCGTCAGGTCGCACCCGTTTGGCGTCGTGATAGGGAATCTCCGGATCAGGATTGGCCAGAGCGAAAACCACCGGTTGAGGGTTCATGCGCTCCAGCATGTGAGGGTGAACCAACCCCGCCTGAGCCAACCCGATCAGGGCATCAGCGCCCACCAGAGCCTCGGTCAGGGTTCGAGCATCAGTGCGACGGGCGAACTCTTTCTTGAACGGGTTGAGATCGCTACGAGACGCATGCAACACCCCCCGTGAGTCCACCATCAAAAGCCGATCGGGATCGAAGCCCAAACGGACGAGAAAGTGGCCAGTGGCCACCCCGGCGGCGCCCGCACCCAGAATCACCACCTTCATGTCCTCCAAGCGCCGCCCGCTCAGCAGAGCAGCATTGATAAGGCCCGCCCCCGCAATGATGGCCGTGCCGTGCTGATCGTCATGGAAGACCGGGATGTCAAGTCGGCGGCGCAGCGTCTCTTCTATGTAGAAGCAATCAGGCGCCCGGATGTCCTCCAGATTGATTCCCCCCACCGTCGGCGCCAGCAATTCACAGAAACGCACCACATCGTCGGGGTCCTGCGAATCAATCTCCAGGTCGTACACATCAATATCGGCAAATCTCTTGAAAAGCACGGCCTTTCCCTCCATTACCGGCTTGGAGGCCAGACCCCCGATGTTCCCCAGACCCAGCACCGCCGTGCCATTGGTCACCACCGCCACCAGATTGCCCCGGTTGGTGTATTGGAATACGTCTGCGGGGCTGTCATGGATGGCAAGGCACGGCTCCGCCACCCCCGGGGTGTAGGCAAGACTCAGGTCGGCCTGGGTCAACGTGGCCTTGGTCGCCCGGATCTCCAGCTTTCCCGGCCGGGGATGGGAGTGGTAGCGGAGCGCTTCGCTGAATCGAGCCAAGGTTCTACAGATCCTGATAGGCAGGAAGGGTCAAAAACTCCACGAAGTCGTCCTCCAGCGCCACTTCAGAGAAGATCTCCCAGGCTCGCTCGAAACGGCCGGCCCGGTACCGATCATCACCGATGGCAGCTCGAATGCCTGACAACTCCTGCAACGCCATCTCCTCCACCATTGCGGCATTGATCGGAGCTCCGCTTTCGAGACGCGCCCCGTGACGCACCCACTGCCAGATCTGGGAACGGGAGATTTCGGCCGTGGCCGCATCTTCCATGAGGTTGTCGATGGCGGCGGCTCCCAAGCCCGTCAGCCAAGAGGCCACATAGCGGATACCGACCGAAACATTGGTCCTGACTCCGCCTTCGGTTATCACCCCGCCCGGGATTTCGGAGTTCAGCAGATCTTCGGCGGTCACCGCCACATCATGGCGCTGATGGTCGAGTTGATTGGGGCGATCTCCCAGCACCCGGTTGAATTCGGCCATCGCAACCGGTATCAGGTCGGGATGAGCAACCCAGGTGCCGTCACAGCCGGCTTCGGCTTCCCGCCGCTTGTCGGCCGCCACCGCGGCCAAGGCCCGCTCGGTCACCTCCGGATCGCGCCGATTGGGGATGAAAGCGGCCATTCCCCCCATGGCATGGGCACCACGACGGTGGCAGGTGGCCACCCCCAGTTCGGTGTAAGAGTGCATGAACGGCGCAGTCATGGTCACCTGGGAACGGTCCGGCAACACGTACTGGGCATGATTGCGGAGCTTTTTGATAAAGCTGAATATGTAGTCCCACCGGCCTGCATTCAGTCCGGCCGAGTGCCGGCGTAATTCATAAAGAATCTCATCCATCTCAAACGCCGCCGTAATGGTCTCGATCAGAACCGTGGCCTTGACAGTGCCGAGGGGAATCCCCAAACGCTCGGAGACATAGCAAATCACATCGTTCCACAGCCGGGCCTCCAAATGGGATTCCAGCTTCGGCAAATAGAAGAACGGACCGCTCCCCGTCTCCAGAGCCGCCCGCCCCCCGTGAAACATGTAGAGAGTGAAATCGAACAAAGCGCCGGAAACGGGCCGGCCGTCCACCAGAAAATGCTTCTCGGGAAGGTGCCAGCCTCTGGGTCGCACCAGCAGAGTGGCCAGATCCTCCCCCAGACGGTAGGACTTGCGGGAAGTGTCCAGTCGCAGGGTCCCCCGTTGCGCCTCGAGCAGGTTGTGCTGCCCCTCCACCATATTCTCCCAGGTGGGAGAAGTGGCGTCCTCAAAGTCCGCCATGAACATCCGAGCACCGGAGTTAAGGGCGTTTATCACCATCTTGGCATCAACCGGCCCGGTGATTTCCACCCTTCGGTCCGCCAGGGCGGACGGGACCGGCTCCACCATCCACTCCCCTTCTCGGACCGCTTTGGTCTCCGGCAGAAAATCGGGCAGGACGCCGCGGTCAAATTCTCTTTGTCGCTCTCCCCGGATGGCTAACAGCTCCCGGCGACGGGCATCGAACTCCTCATGGACATCGGCCACCAAAGAGGCCGCCTCATCGGCCAGGACCGCGGCAGCGTTGGGGGTGGCATCTCCGGTTATCTGGTATTTGGTCATGATCTCCTCAGGCTAGGAATAGAGCAGGTTCAGAAAGATTCTCGATCACCATGTCCATAAAAACCCGGCTCAGCGCCCCGTCGATTACCCGGTGATCAAAAGAAAGCGACAGGGGCATTACCGGTCTAACCACCACCTCACCGGCCTCCACCACCGCGGTGTCGGCGACTCGGCCCACTGCCAATATGGCGGTGTTGTCTGGTGGAATGATGGGGGTGCCGTAGCCGCCTCCCAGAGCGCCGATGTTGCTGACCGTAAAAGTCTGCCCGGTCAGCTCCCTCACTCCCAGGTTCCGCGCTTTGCCGCGTTCGGCCAAACGGGCGGTGGCCTCCGCCAGTTGCATGATGCTGCTCTCCTGAGCGTCATGCACCACCCCCACCAGTAGGCCGTCCGATGCATTGATCGCTACCCCGATGTGACAGGCCGGATGCATCAGCAAGGTGTCCCCGTCCAAGCTGGCGTTGAATTCGGGAAAACGACGGAGCGCCGGGATCAGTGCCCCGATCACCAGAGCATCCACCGCAAGGCTCACCCCGTGCCGCTCGGACAGCGCGTTCCGCACACCCAGCAGACGGGTGGCATCCACTTGGTCGAACGTGGTTACGTGGGGAATCTCTGCCCATGAACGGGCCATGTTGGCGGCGATGGTCTTTTGCAATCCGGTCAGAGGACGGCTCAGAGCTTGGTCAGCCGTCGATTCCGATTGAGCAGGGCCGGTGCCCAACGGGAGCGAGGAGTTCTCGGCTGCAGCCAGCACATCCGGGCGGGTAATCCGCCCCCCCGGACCGGAGCCCTCAACAGTCCCCAAATCGACACCCCTTTGGCGGGCCAGGCGACGGACCACCGGCAAGGCCTTGACGGCCGCGGTGGTCTCGTTCATTTCGGCTGGGCCGCCTCGGCCCTCAGGGTGTTGGTCTGCGGAAACGACTTGATGGGCCCCGGGCGATCCGCTCCCATCTTCGGGCAGGCCGATCACTGCCAACACTGACCCCACCGCGATCGTCTCACCCTGCTGAGCGCCATGCCTGGTAACGATCCCCTCAACCGGCGAGGGTATCACCACCACCGCCTTGTCGGTTTCCACCTCAACCAGAGGTTCGTCCCTTCCAACCCCGGCTCCTTCCTCCACCAGCCATCGGACCACCTCGGCCTCTGCCAGCCCATCACCGATGTCGGGAAGGCGGAACTCAGTCATCACCGGCCCAATGTTATCCAAACAGAAGGCTGCCATCCCTCCGGTCGGGCGTCACCAGCCCCGACCCGGACCTAAATATGAACCCCTTGCAAGAGCTTGGCCAAAAGCGCCATCCGCACCAGCATCCCGTTTTCCATCTGTTGAAAATAGACCGAGCGAGCATCGGCGTCGAGCAACTCATGGTCGGCGGGCCCTCCCATTTCATGCTTGCGGGGAAGCGGATGCATAAGGATCGCGTCATGTCCGGCTCTTCCCATAACCCTCGGTGTCATGATGAAGCCCCGCTTCACCTGCTCGTACTCGTCCGGGTCGGCAAACCGCTCCTCCTGCACCCTCGTCCAATAGATCACGTCGGAACTGCTCAAGACCTCCTCCAGGTCATGGGTTTGTTGCACCCCTATTCCGGCATCTGTCAATTGCTCCACAATGGCGGCGGGCATCTGAAGGGACGGGGGCGACACAAAATTGACCCGGGTGTCCCGGGCTCCGTAAATGGCCAGCAACTTGGCCAGGGAATGCACCGTACGGCCATGCTTCAAATCTCCAACCATGGCAATGGCCAGACCATCGACTTTTCCCTTGGACTCCAAAATGGTGAAGAGATCCAACAAGGCCTGGGTCGGGTGCTCCCCCACCCCGTCACCGGCGCTGACCACCACCGAACGCCGCCCGATCTTGTCGGCCAGTTGATCCAGATACCGGGCCGCCAGATAGGAGGCGCCCACTTTGGGATGGCGCAGAGCAATGACGTCCGCATAGCAACCAGCCGCCCTGACCGTGTCGGGTAGATCCTCTCCCTTGTAGACAGAAGAAAACTGAATGCCGTTGGAGGCGCCGATCACTTTGCCTCCCAGCCGGAGCATGGCGGCCTGAAAGGACATGTCGGTGCGGGTGCTCGACTCAAAAAACAGCAGGGCCAGCACCTGGCCGGTGGCGATCTCCACCACTCCTCGGTCCCCGGACCGAATTCGTTTCTTCAGAGTGGCGGCGGCCTCGAAGAGGACCTTCAGGTCGTCGCGGGCGAACTGCTCGACCGTGACAATGTGCTTTCCTCGAAAGTCCCCGTCGATAGCGGGAGGACTGTAAGAGGCCAAAAACCCCGCTGGGTCAACCTCCACAAACCCGCTCTCGTTGTATTCGGCCGCATCGGGATCGTGTTCAATCGGCTCCGAGGATGTGGCCGGCATTGACTCGGGCGGCGACGAGGCGTCCTCTTCCGGCTCCGTTTCGGAGGGACCGTCAAACAGCAGACGCTGGGAACTGATGATCGTGGCCGTCATTCGTGGACCTGTCCCTCCTTCCCCGGCACTGCAAACACCGTCGCCCAAAGACCAAGAACCGCCATGCCATCACTGATCGTTTGGGTGGACGGTTTCCTCAAATTACCCGCTTAGCTTATCATCTTTGGGCCTTGGCGGTCAGGGAGCATGCTGCAAAGATGGGGATGGGATGGTCCCCACACCTCGACCGGGGGTTCTGTTCCGGCATTTGGCTCCCGCCGGGCCTTTTCAGCACACTCCAAGCAACCGGACTGGCCCTCCTCGGGCCACGGTTCGATTGTCCATAACCCCGCAAATCAACATAGGCTCTTGGCTGAGAAACAGATTTATCACGGCATTGTCTGGCCGGAAGGAGTCGAGACCTGATGAGAACCTTCGTCAAAGCATTCGCGTTCTTGGTGTCCAAGGCGCCGTGGGCGGTGGTGGTTACCACCCTGGTGTTGTTCGGTGTTTTCGGAGCTCTGGCGGGCCAGGCCGAGGTCGCCCAGGGCAACGAGGGGTTTTCGCCCGACAATCCCGAATTGCTGGCAGCCGAGAGAATCCGAGATTTGTTCGGTGAGGAATCCCAAGAGGGAGTGCTGCAGGTAATCGTCCGCCAAGAGGGCGGGGATGTCTTCACCAAGGAGGCCTTTGACACCGTCCAAGCGATCAACAAGGTTCTTGGAAGCGACGCCTTGGCCGATAGCCTCTCTTCCCTTCCCGGGAGAGGAGCATGGTTCACCTACCTGGATCCGGTGATCACAGAGGCCCGTGATGGCGCTTCGGTCGAAACCGATGAGGATGTCAAGCGCCTCTACAGGCAGGCAATCAATGCCCCGGGGGCCAATGCCCGCTTCACCTCTCTGATCAGCCAAGATGGAGATGCTTCCACGGCCCGTGCCCAGGCGGGTCTGGTTTTGGTGTTCACCAAAGCGCCGGAGGGAGACTCCGAGGAGGCCTTCGATCTGGCCATCGCCAACGATGCCGAGGTGGCGGATGCCCTTCGGACTGTCGCCACCCCCGCCGATCTGGAGGTGATCCCGTTCAGCTTCAACCTGCTGTTCGAGGATCAGGGGGACTTCACCGGGGAGGTCGGCCGGTTGTTCGGGATGGCCGCCCTGATCATTTTGGTGATTCTCGGTTTCGTGTACTGGCTCAAGCCCGGTGGGAAAGGCGCCTGGTTGCAGTCCGGCCGCCGCACCCTCGCCGACACCCTCCTCACTCTCTTCACGATATTCGCCGCCATCTCCTTTATGCAGGGAATCGGGGTATTGCTGCTGCGAGCCGGCATTATCGGATCATTCAACCCCATCACGCAGATCATTCCCATCCTGCTCATCGGGCTGGGAGTCGACTACGGCATTCACATCACTTCCCGCTACCGGGAGGAAGTGGGCAAGGGTCAGGATGTGGATGGCGCCATTCGCACCGCCATCGGAACAGTGGGGGTGGCGCTGGCTTTGGCCACCGTCACCACCGCGATTGGCTTTCTGACCAATATCTTGAATCCGGTCCCGGCTCTCAAAGACTTCGGGCTCCTTTCGGCGGTGGGGATCGTGGTCTCTTTTGCCCTGATGCTCACTTTCTTTCCGGCAGCTCGCAAGCTTTTGGACCGGCGGGCTGAGCGGCAGGGTCCGGTCTCCTGGGGGTTCTTGAGGGTGTTGTTCGTGGCGCGAAAACTCGATCGGCGGCTGCGGCGGGGGCTTCCCGTCAAGAGCATGCAGGCTTCTTCCGACCGGCTCCTTCCTCGACTGATCGCCCGCACCTCGGTGTTGGCGGAGAGACTTCCGGTGTTCACCGTGATAACGGCGTTGTTCCTGGGAGGCCTCGGCGTGTGGGGTCTGAGTCAGTTGGAAACCCGTTTCTCCTTCACCGATTTCCTTCCCGAAGACGCCCCGGGGATTCGGGCGCTCCAGATTCTGCAGCAGGACTTTGGCGGTGGCCTTGGTGAGTCCACCCAGGTTCTGATCGAAGGAGATAACCTGGCCTCTTCCCAAGTCCACAATGCTCTGGTTTCCGCCAGTGACAGTCTGGCTGACGTGGACAACGTGGTGGTGTTTGCAACACCCCGCGGCGATGTCCCTTCCGCCACCTCGCCGATTTCGCTCCTCTCCGCCCTCACCAGTGGCGGCCCGCAGGGACCCCCCAATGAAGCGGTCATGTCGGCCGGCCGCCTGGTCGAGTTGGGCGACGATCTGTCGGTGGGCTCCGGCGCCGAGGTCGCCACGCTGTGGAACGCATTGCTGGAGGAAGCACCGGGTCAAGCCGCAGGGGTGATGCACCGCTCCGGACAGGGCTACGACGCCGTGTTGTTCGACATCGGAACTCAGGCAGGTGAGACAGGTGCGGGTCAACTCCGACAGGACCTGCTGGATCACTTTTCTACCGTCTCGGAGATGGGGGTAAGCGTAATTGCCACCTCCTCGGAGATCATTTCCAACGTGATCGTCACCGAACTGGCCGACTCCCAGACCCGGTCGCTGCTGTTTACTTTGGTGATAGCGACACTGGTGCTCATGATTAGCTTTTGGACCGAGAATCGCCGCCCCTTCCTGGGAGTGCTCACCATGATCCCTGTGGCGCTGGTGGTGTTCTGGACCTATGGACTCATGTACGCCACCGGCATTCCCTTCGGACCGGTTACCGCCACACTGGCCGCTTTGGCAGTTGGCATCGGCGTTCCCTACACGATCCACATCGCCCGTCGATTCGAGGAAGATCGGATTCGCTACGAGCAGCTCAACGAGGCTCTGCGCTCTACCTCCCGACACACCGGCGGAGCCCTGGCAGGGTCCGCATTCACCACCATGGCCGGATTCGGGATTCTGATCACTTCCACCTTGAAGCCCTTCCAGCAGATGGGCCAGGTAACGGTTTACGCAATTGGCCTGTCGCTGATCGGGGCGGTCCTGGTGCTGCCTTCTCTCTTGGCCCTGTGGGAGAGATGGCACCGCCGACCGGCCCGGGCCTGATAGGGGAACAGCAACTCGTTTTCCGCTTGGTCGGCGGGTGGGATGGATGTGTTCGCCGGGGCTATGCAAGCAATTGGCGGGCGAGACTCCGATGGCGCTTGAGGTGTGATTCCAACTCCACCCCAACCAGATCTCCTCCCACCACCACATCTTTCCCCTGGACTATCAGCCGCTCAACCTGGTGGGGACCCGAGAGAATCAAGGCAGCCACCGGATCGTGGGCGCCGGCCATAGCTATCCCGTCGGTGCGGAAACAGGCGACATCGGCGGCTCTTCCGGGTTGAAGCGAACCCAGGTCGGTTCTGCCCAAGACCTCGGCCCCTCCCCGGGTAGCCACTCTCAGGGCCGCCCGGGCAGTCAGCATCGGGGTCTCCGAACGCTCCAGTGCCCGGGCCAGTCGGGCCACTAGCAGGGCTTGGCGAGCTTCTGCCATCATATGCGAGGCATCGTTGGAAGCCGATCCGTCCACTCCCAGGCCCACCGGCGTCCCCGCCCGCAGGAAACGGACCAGGGGGGCGGTTCCCGACGCCAGCCGCATGTTTGACGTGGGGCAATGAGCGGCGCCGGTGCGAGTGGCCGCCATGAGCTCTACATCTCGATCGGAAACATGCACTGCGTGGGCGAACCAGACTTCCTCGCCCAGCCAGTCCACCGATTCGGCGAAGTCCACCGGCCTCATCCCAAACAGCTCTTGGCAATAGCGCTCCTCATCCAGGGTCTCGGCCAGGTGAGTGTGCAGCCGAACGCCCCGAGAACGCGCCAAGGCGGCGGATTGCCGCATCAGGTCGGGGCTCACCGTGAAGGGCGAACAGGGGGCGATCACCACTTGCGCCATCGCTCCCGGGGCCGGGTCATGATAGGCTGACACTGCCCGATCGCAATCGGCCAGAATCGCTTCCTCGTCTTCGACCCATTCGTCGGGGGGAAGGCCCCCCTGAGATTGACCCACGCTCATCGATCCCCGAGAAGCATGAAACCGGATGCCCACATTCTGGGCGGATTCAATCTGATCGTCTATCGATGCTCCGTTGATCCAGAAATAGTGGTGATCGAAAGCGGTGGTGCATCCCGACAAAGCCAACTCTGCCAGGGCGGTGACGGTCGATACCCGGACATGCTCGGGAGTCAGCCTCGACCACACGGGATACAGCTCCACCAGCCAATCAAACAACTCGGCATCCTGGGCCATGGCGCGGGTGAGGGTCTGAAAAAAGTGATGGTGGGTGTTCACCAGGCCCGGAATCACCACCTGGCCCCGACAATCGATCACCTGATCCGCCGTGTCGGGCAGGTCGGAGGTGGGGCCAACCTGTTCAATCCACCCGTCCCGGGCGAACAGCCCACCGCCGGATATCTCGGTGCCGGCGTCATCCATTGTCACCAAACATTCCGCGTTACGGAGCAAGAGGGTCCGGGGTCGGCGCATGGGTGGGGATTCTAAGTTGTCACGCTGTTACTCGGCCGGACACCAACCCAAGCTCGCGAAAAGAGGATCTAGCCTGTCAAAACCGGGGTGAAAATTCAAGGCCCCCGATGGGAACCCTCCCCCGCCACCTCCTAACCGAGATCACGGCGCGTTCGGGCAGGTTGGGGCCCGGGCGGCGCCAATGAGAATTATGATCCCCGGTGCGGTTGGAACGACGTCGGAACCGGCCGCTCAGGTATTTCAGCTATCCACCAGTGTGCACCAGGGGTGAGACAGAAGTCAACCCCGTCAGCCTGGTTTTTTCGCGGAACGGGATTATTTCAGAGGAGATAGAAACCGATTGCGAGGCGCCGCCTGCAGGTCAACCGGCTCGGACACTTTCTTCACCATCACCTGATCGGCGCCGATCATGCTGCCGATGCGATGAGCCTCCCTCTCCACGGCATCCCAACGGGAGGGTCTCCAAGCACCAAGAGGCGCCACCCTGATCGTCAACGGCCGTTCGGAGTGACCCAGATCCCAGACACCCACCACTCTTCCGCCGTCCAGCACCACCGATGTGGCGTTCCCGAATCGGTCGTAGACAAAGGGGTAATGATCGGCCTCGAGCAGGTGATCCCGCTCCCGGTGGGCAACCATCAGAACGTCCCACACCGGCAAGAGGCGCAGGTTCTCCTGCAGACGCATTGAGCCTTGCTGTTGCCAATCCATGCCATCCGAAGCGGCCCGAGCTTCGGCCACTGTCCACCCGGCCCACCAGCGCAGATCCGGCAAAGTGGCAGGCCCGTAGGCCGCCAGGTAGGACTTGGCCAAACGCCGACGGGCCTCGCTCTCCTCGATCGCAAAGGGATCAATCTGCGGCACCCAATCCGCCCAGCGCGCGTAGGTCAGACGGTTGGATCTCCACCCGCCGGTGGTGGTGGCCCGCACGATGCGGTACTCAGACGCCATCATCGCCAGCAGCGCTCCGAAGTACCGACCGATCCTCTGATCCGGATCCACCCTGGCCCGCAGTTGGGCGGCAGGCAACGGGCCATGCGCCAGGGTTTGCTCCACCAAAGGAGCCCACCTCGGATAGTCATCCGCCATGCGACGGCGATAGGAGGAACTCCAATTCTGGTTCTGACGGCGGGTGGCGGCCAAGACCACTTCCAACAACCCCCCGGGCAAGCAATACACCGAACTCCGCATGGCTCGCACCCTGACCAATGACCGATCCCCCTCCAATGCCTGGTCAAGGTAGGCCATCTGGTAACCATCCATTCTGGCCAAGGCGGAGAGATGACAGGTCGGCGCCACACCATAGACACCCACCGAGCGATCCACCATCTTCAAGAGTTCGCCGGCGCCCGTTTTCACACCATCCACCTGTCCCCAACGGTTGAGACCCACCGGTTCCGGCGGAGCATCGGACGGATCGGCCGGGCCCCGATCCGACTGGGCACCCTTCCCCCGGGGACATCTGTTAATTTGGGAAACATCATCAACCATCCGCCCATAGACCTGCAAAAGTACCCGAACTGGGTCTTCTGTGCCGACAATGCGGACATCCTGCCGCGCCTGGCAGACGAGTCTTTCCGCCTGGTGTACATCGACCCCCCGTTCAACCGCGGCCGGGTCCAGCGCAGAGAAGTCCTGAAGACCAACCGCAACGACCAAGGGGATCGAATCGGATTCGGGGGCAGGCGTTATGAGACCGTGCGGCTTCGGTCCACCTCCTATGTGGACATGTTTGACGACTATCTGGAATTCTTGAGGCCCAGACTCGAGCAGGCCCGTCGACTTCTAACCCGGGACGGCACACTGTACTTTCACATCGACTATCTGCAAGCCCACTACTGCAAGGTGCTGCTGGATCAGATCTTCGGTCGGGAGTGCTTCCTGAACGAAATCATCTGGGCATATGACTTTGGGGGTCGCTCCAAGAAGAGGTGGCCCGCCAAGCATGACACCATCTTGGTCTACGTCAAAGATCCCCGGCAGTATTTTTTCGACCAAGACGCCATCGAACGGATTCCCTACATGGCGCCCGGTCTGGTCTCCAAAGAAAAGGCTGCTCGGGGAAAGCTCCCCACCGACGTTTGGTGGCATACCATCGTGGCCACCAACGGCCGGGAAAAGACCGGTTACCCCACCCAGAAACCCGAAGGGATTCTGCGCAGGATCCTGATGGCCTCATCGCAGGAAGGAGACCGGGTTTTGGACTTTTTTGCCGGCTCGGGGACCACGGCGGCGGTGGCTCAAAAGCTCAATCGTCGGTTCGTGATGATCGACAATCACCCCGCGGCTATGGCCGTCATGACCAAACGCCTGGGGTCGGACGGGGTTCATTATGTCCCCATGCCCCTAACGGACCCATCCCCATCTCCCCCGCCCGGCTGAGGACAACCGGGGAGACGCCGCTCAAACGAAATCCATGGCGGGGAGGCCGTCCAGACTGACCGTGTTGTTCTGCTTTTGGTACTCCCACATGGCATCAGGGCCCTTGCGGTCCGCCCAGACGGGCAGATAGTCCCGTTGTGAGATCAGATCCATCAGTGGCACCCCGCCCCCACACGAGGTACCCACCTTGCGGATTTCCACCGCAATGATGGCGCGGGACCCGGGAATCTCCGAAAAACGCTCCGCCAAGTCGGCATGCTCGGCCATCCCCGGATACAGAGCCTTGCCCTCCCCCCAGATCCGCAGGATCCGGCGTGGCTGATCAAACCCGCAAAACATCACCACAATCCGTGCGTTCTGGCGCAAATGCGCAATGGTCTCCGCCCCGCTGCCCACCAGATCGAGATAGGCCACCGTACCCGAATCGATGATCCGGAAGGTATCCAGCCCCTTGGGCGAGAGATTGATATGTCCCCCATCCCCCGAAGGCGCCGTGGCCACAAAGAACATGGGCTGGGCTTCAATCCAAGCGGCCAGATGCTTGGGAATGGACTCGTAATAGGAAGCCACTATGTGTCAGGCAAGCTCCAAGTGCGTTTCCTAGGCAGTCAGACAGAGACGATACTCGGTGTCGCGGCGAGCAATCTGCCGGTTTGCGGCGCCTGCGGTTCTCTCGAAATCGGCAGGCTCCACTTCCTGTCCGTGGGCCGCCCCCGCCGAGCGGGTGATGATCTCTCCCATCAGGGTGCCTCCCAGATCATTGCACCCCGCCTCCAACAGGCGACCTGCCCCGTCCATCCCCAATTTCACCCATGACGCTTGAATATTGGGCACCAATCCGTCCAAAGCGATCCTCCCCACCGCGTGGATCAGGACCACCTCATCCCAGGTTGGTCCGGGACGAGCCTTGCCATTCAACCAGATCGGCGCCCCCATATGGACAAACGGAAGCGGCACCAGTTCGGTGAAGCCTCCGGTCCGCCTCTGTATCTGCCGGATCACCTCCAGATGTCGGGCCCATGAGCGATGGTGGTCGATGTGCCCGAACATGATGGTGGCGGTTGATTTCAGGCCCAGCTCGTGGGCGATCAGCATGACCTGCGCCCATTGGGAGGTGCGAATCTTGTCCGGGCAAAGAAACCGCCGAACATCGTCGTCCAGGATCTCGGCGGCGGTGCCGGGAAGGGTGCCGAGACCGGCGTCTTTGAGGCGGATGAGAAAGTCCCTGACCGGTACACCGCAAGTCTCGGCTCCCTGCCAAACCTCCAGGGGGGTGAACCCGTGAATATGCATCTCCGGCAATTCGGCCTTGATGGCTTCGGTGACCGACACGTAGAAGTCTCCGGTGAACTCGGGATGGATTCCCCCCTGAAGAGTCACCTCGGTGGCGCCGCGGTCCCAGGCTTCCCGAGACCTCCGCACGATGTCGGCAATCGACATCAGGTATGGGTCACCTCGCAGATTGAGGCTGCGGGGCCCCTTGGAGAAGGCACAGAATCCACACCGGAAATAACACATGTTGGTGTAGTTGATGTTGCGGTTGATGACATAGGTGACCAAATCACCCACCGCTCGGCGGCGCAGCCGGTCGGCCACCCACGCCACCGCCTCCACTTGGTCGGCTCTCGCTCCGAACAAAGCCTCGATCTCTTCCACCGCCGGTGGCGAGCCGGCCAGGGAGCGTTCCAGGATGGGTTGCAGATCCCCGGCGCCCTCCAACTCGGGCGGTCCTTCCGATCCCACCCACAGCGAATCGGGCCACTGTGCCGAGAAGCGGTGGGAAGGGACCGGCGCCTTCTCGGCCCGGCCGGGCGCCCAGCTGTATCGAGGACGGGCCGCACCCCCGCCGTCCACCTGCTGAAGCCAGGCCCGAAAGGCGCTCCGGCCCAGCGTTGCGCGGACCTGGTCTATTTCCAAGCCCGGAGGCAGGGCCGTCCGCTCCATCAGCGGTATCGGGGCCAACCGCCGGCGCAACTCTCCGATCCGCTCGGCATCCCAGTCTCTGAGCAACAAGTCCTGGGCCCCCGCCCAGACCGTTTCGATGGCCTGGTCAACATCGTCCACAAACACCGAAACTCTCGCCTCCACCGCCGGCAGTCCGCACAGGTCGGCTGCGGCCTTCACCTCACTGCGGGTGGTTCTCAGAAACGCCGCCCTGCTTCTGGCCAAAGCGTCAAGCACCCGATTTTGGTTCCCGGTGTGTACCACCGTGATCAGCCAGCCCGGCATCCCGGCCTTCGCCAAGCCCAACGCTCCGGCGGGGTCGGCGATCCGAGGCGCCGGCGAGGAGTCCGCCTCACGGGCGACGATCAGCACCCCCGCCTGATGGGCGGCCCGCAGGTCTTCAGACGTCGGAGTATCCATCTCCAAGGTGGTGGTGCCCTCCCGAATCCGCGCCTCCGCCACAGTGTCGGTGGCCCCCTCCGCCGGTCGGGTACGCAAGAAGGTGATCATGAGGGTCCTGCCCTCCGAACATTGGCGGTCATAAGCAACCTGGTGGACATGTAATCGTCAGGCTACCCACACCGGGAACGCTCATCCAACACTAACTCCCACCGGAGTCGACTCCGGTTCAAGCTGTGGAGCTCGGGCGTACCCCTGCGAATCGACCGCAGCCAGCACTTTGGGCAGGAGAACGGGATCGATCCAATGGCTGGTCTGATGGGCCGGATAGACCGGCAACCGGGGAAGCAGCCGGAATCCGGCCTCCTCGGTGCGACGGCGAAGTTCTTCCAGGTGCGGCCACGGCGCCTCCGGATTCACCCAGTCGATGGTAAGCGGAGAAACCCCACCCCAATCGTTGATTCCGGCCTGCAGGTAGACCTCGTATCTCTCGGTGAGGTTGGGGGGCACCTGAATGTTCATCTCCGCCCCCATTATCCACCGGGCCAAGGCCACCACCCGCATGAACCATAAGGGGATGGGCTCGGCGTCCAACCGCATGGGGGTGTTGTATTTGGCCCGAAAGTTCTGGATGATTATTTCCTGGATGTGACCGCCCCGCATGGCCATCTCGGCCAGGGCCACCAGCGAGTCCACTATCTCCCCCGAATTCTCCCCGATCCCCACCAGGATCCCGGTGGTGAAGGGAATCTGCAATCGGCCGGCATCCTCTATGACCTGCACCCGCACCGATGGCACTTTGTCAGGGCAGTTGTGATGAGGCATGCCGGGCTCCAAAAGACGGGGAGAGATGTTCTCCAGCATCAGGCCCATGGAGGGGTTGGAGGGACGCAGATCCCTCATCTGGGACCAGGTCATCACACCGGGGTTGGCATGGGCGAACAGGGCGGTCTCGCGGTTGACCATCTCGGTCATACGCCGGGTGTATTCGAGGGTCGTGTCACACCGTTGCTCGTCCAAGAACTGCCGAGCCGCAGACCAGCGCTCTTCGGGCCGGTCGCCCAGAGTAAACAGCGCCTCGGTGCAACGGTGAGCCTCCCCGGCCCGGGCCACCGCCAGCACCTGTTCGGGGGGCATGAACATCCCCCCTCCACCCGGCGGCTGGGCGAAGGTGCAGTAGGTGCAGGAATCGCGACACAACGTGGTGAGAGGCACGAACACCTTGCGGCTGTAAGTGATGGTTCGATCCTTGCCCTCATCCCGCAACCGGGCGGCCTCGGCCAAGAGCGGCTCCGCCGACCGCCGACCCTCCAGATAGGCAAGCGCCAGATCCCGATCAAAAGCCGGATGTGCCATTAGGAGTATGCTGAAACAGGCCCGGACGGACCCAAAAACGGTACCAGAAAACCCCGTCGAGGTACGGGCGTCATCCCATCCCCGGAGAGGCGCCCAGCATTCCACCGTCCACCGGCAGGATCACCCCTGTGATCCAGGAGGCCTCCTCTGAGCAGAGAAACGCCACCGCACCGGCGACATCTTCGGGCTCCCCCAGTCGCTGCAGGGGGTGACGGCGAGCGGTTCCCTCCGGATCCGACTGCCACAACAACGCCGACAGTCGGGTCTTCACCACCGCCGGCGCCACCGCATTCACCCGCACCCGGGGCGCCAACTCCATGGCGAGTTGCCGGGTCATGTAGATCATGGCCGCCTTGGAAATGTTGTAGGCCCCCAACATGGGAGTGGGGCGCACTCCCCCAACCGAGGCCACGTTCACCACACACCCACCGTGATCCCGGAGCCACTGCGACCATGCCACCCTGGTCCAGACCAAAGGCGCCCGCAGGTTCACCGCCCAGGTTTTGTCAACCGCTTCCTGGGACACGGTCATCAGATCGCCCGCCCCGGGATTGGTGCCGGCGTTGTTAATCAAGATGTCGCAACTGCCGAAACGCTCAATGGTCTGTCGGATGGCCGCCTCAGCGTGAGGGTCCCGGTCAGCCCGGGCGACCACCGGGAAGACCCGTTCGGGGTCTGTGCCCCCCTCCACCAATTCGGCAACCGCCTCCGAGAGGTTCTCAGCCCTGCGGGAAGTGATGGTCACCCCCTTCGCTCCGCGGTCCAGCATCATCTTGGCCACCGCCAGGCCGATGCCTCGGCTGGCGCCGGTGATCACCGCCACTTTGCCTGATATCCCCACACTCAAAGGGTCTCTCTCCTCCGGAGCCGCCGTTCGGCCAGTGTACCCCTCCTCGTGTCTTGAGTCACACCCTTGGGCAATCCGCCAGGCCCCCAGCAGCCTCCTGCCGACCCTGTTCTCCAACATCTGTTATTCGGGTTCGAGCGGATTTTCGATCCTCGACGCTTCGGCCCCGACCGGATTACTTCTTACCCCGGGCAACCAGCTCTACCTGTTGGCGGCGATGCTGGGCGGAATTGGCATCCGGGCGGATTTGGAGCAGTTGGCGCCGGTCCGCTTCGGCCTGGGCAGCCGCGGTGAGATCGGCCGCCGCCAAACGGGCTTCCACCCCTTCCTCCACCAACCGCCGCCCCTCGCTTACCAACGCCTCCACCATCTCCGACTCGGGCACCACTTTCACCACTTGGCCCTTGATGAACAGATGGCCCCGGCCCCGGCCCGCCGCAATCCCCAAATCGGCCGAGCGGGCCTCTCCCGGACCGTTCACCACGCAACCCATCACCGCCACCTGGATGGGAAGGTCCTCGGCCTCCAGGGCTTCTTGAGCGACCTGTGCCACCTCTATCACATCAACCTCCGCCCTCCCGCAAGAGGGACAGGCGATCAGATCAAGGCTGCGCCGCTGGCGAAAACCCAAATATTCCAACAGACGTCGGCCCGATTCGGCTTCCAGGACGGGATCGGCGGTGAGAGAAAACCGAATGGTGTCACCGATGCCTTCCATCAGGAGGGTGGAGATTCCCGCCACGGACTTGATCAGACCCCCGGGCGGGGGTCCTGCCTCGGTGACGCCCAGATGCAGGGGGTACTCCACCTTCTCGGCCAGCAGACGATAGGAGTCGATCATGGAGGGAACGTGGGAGTGCTTAACCGAGATTTTGATATCTCGGAAGTCGACCTCCTCGAGATACCTGATCTCCAACAGGGCTGATTCCACCAGCGCCTCCGGAGTGGCGTCGCCGTGACGGGCGAGGATGTCCTTGTCCAGCGAACCCGCGTTGACTCCCACTCGGATCGGTATCCCCCGCTCGGCGGCGGCCCGCGCCACCTCCTTGATATGGCTGGCCCGACGGATGTTGCCCGGATTGAGACGTAACCCGCAAACTCCGCTCTCCACAGCGGCCAAGGCCAACCGATATTGAAAATGAATGTCGGCGATGATGGGCACCGGACTGCGGGGAACGATCTCAGCCAAACCTTGGGCGGCTTCCACAGTGTTGCACGTAATCCTCACCAGATCGGCCCCGGCGCCCGCCAGAGCGTACACCTGCGCCAGAGTGCCGTCGACATCGTGGGTCTTGGTGGTGGTCATTGACTGGACGCTCACCGGGGCGTCGCCACCCACCGGCACCGATCCCACTTTGATCGGCCGGGTGAGGCGACGAGGATGCCGGTAGGTCCGTGCGTCTTTCATAGTCTGATGGGGTCGATCACATCCAAGACCAAGGCGGCCACTCCCAAAAAGATAACCAGCATGGTCACTCCGGCCGCAATGGAGATCAGCACCGACGGTCGGGCTCGACGTCGGAAAACCTTCTCATACAGAGCAACCGCCACATGACCTCCATCCAGAGGGTAGGCAGGGATCAGGTTGAACACACCCAGAACAATATTCAGATAGGCCAACAGCCTCACCACATCGGCCACCCCCCTCTCCCCGATCTGAGCACCGATATTGGCCAGACCGATGGGGCTCACCGGACGATTGTCCGGGGAAACCTCACCCCCGAAGATCCCCGATGCCAACTCTCCCAGGGATGAGGGGTTCACCAGCTGCCCAACCGCCCGGAACGTTATCAACACCGCTTCTCCGATCTGGCCCATTGCAGTGCTCACCGCTTCTCCCAAACCCAAAGAGCGAGACTCCCAGGTGGGTGCGATCCCCAGAAAACCCTGTTCGGCTCCGCTCTCCTGCAAGCGGGAGGCCAAGGTTGGTTCCACCACCATCACCTGCCCGTCCCGGCGCAACCTGATGGGCACCGGCTGGTTGGGGCGATCTCTCAGCAAGGAGGCGGTGTCCTCCCACTGATCGGTGGGGACACCATCGACTTCCAGGATCACATCCCCCTCTTGGATGCCCGCGGCTGCGGCCGGGGTGAGGGTTCCGTCGGCCATCTCCTCCACCACCACCATCACCCGGTTGCCGAACTCGGCAACCCCATCCACCATGAAGAGTCCCACCAAGATCAAGAAGGCCATCAGAAAGTTCAACGCCACCCCGCTTAGGGCCACCACGATCTTTTGCCAAGCCTTTTTGTGCTGATATGAACGTTGCGGCTCGGTCTCGTCAGCGAATGGTCCCATCCCGGCAATTTTGACGAAACCCCCAAAGGGCAGCAGGCGGAAACCATACTCGGTCTCGCCTTTTTTGACCGACCACAATCTCGGCCCGAAACCGAAGAACATCTCGGTGGCCTTCATGCCGGTGTAGCGGGCGGCCAGAAAATGACCCAGTTCGTGGACCGTGACGAAGAACACTATCCCGAGCACCACAGCCATGGCACCCATCATGCGGACACCTCCCAATCAGACAAGGGAAAGCATAGCCTCCTCCCAAAGAATACCCGCCCCCACAAGCCCCCGCCCCCACCCGGGAGCATTCTGAAAAAGATGGGGATGTGATGACCCCCACACCTGGACCAGTTACAGCAGTTCGAGCAGGGAAAACAGATAGTAGGCGCCGGGAAAAACCAACAGCAACCCGTCTATGCGGTCGAGAATGCCACCGTGTCCGGGGATGACAGAACCCATGTCCTTGATCCCGATGGAACGCTTCACCGCCGACTCGAAAGCATCTCCCAAAGGTGCGAGAACCGACACCACCACCGCCAGATAAAGCGCCTCGGACAGGGATAGAACCGACAGCGGAGGAAGGGTGGAAAAGATGGCCGCCAATACCAACGTGGCAACCACTCCGCCCACCAATCCCTGCACGGTCTTGTGCTCGGAAAGGGAAGGAGATAGAGGCCGGGAACCGAAGGTGCGACCCACCACGTAGGCTGACGTATCGAAGATGGAGTTCAACAGCAGCACCCAAACCAACAGGGCCACTCCTTCCGGCGCCTGTCCGATGGCCACTCCATAGCACAAAAACGAGAGCCAGATCATCCCCAGCAGCGTGAGGGAACCGTTTTCGACGGGCAGTCGACGGGCAACCGCGGTGTAGAAAAGCAACGTGACACCGGCGGCGCCCACCAGAACTCCTCCCGCTGCGCCCAGTCCTCCGACGTGAGCGACCAACCCGGCGCCCAGCACCCCCAATAGCCCCAGCAGCGCCATCGGCCGATATCCGGCCGACCGAACCACCGCATAGAACTCCACCAGTCCCAACCCCATGGTCAGGACAATCAGCCCCGTGGTCCATGGTCCGCCCAGCGAAAGGGCGATCACCACCATCGCCACCATCACCACCACGCTTATTACCCGCTTGACCAGATCCGAGGAGTGAGCCTGCTCGGCAGCCTCCACCTCCTCAGTGTCCATTCCGGCCCGGCCGGTCACATCCTCAAAACCCAAAATGCCGGAATCCACTCCCGGAATGGCGGCCGCAACCGCCTGCTGGCGGTGTTCCCTGGCGTTGGCGGCCATAACTTCCTCGGCTAGGACTTGATGCTGGGAGGTGCGGCTGTCGAGGACCTCGTCATCCTCCAACTCCCCCTGCTGGTCCGGTGCATCGGGCGCCTCGGTCGGCAGGGCAGTCAGCCGAGCGACTCCCCTCTCATCCGGCTCCCACTCCGGCACCCAAGTCTCATCAGACGGTGACATCCCTTTTACACCTCCAGGAGTTCCGTCTCTTTGCGTTTCAACAACGTGTCCACTTGCCGGATAACCCGGTTGGTCAAGTCTTGCAGGTCCCGTTCAGCGCGGCGCAGGTCATCATCGGAGCATACTCCCCGCAGCGCATCGAGGTCCGACTTTGCTTTCCGGCGAGCGTTCCTAATCGAAATGCGTCCGCTTTCCGCCTGTTTTCTGACTATCCGAATCAACTCGACCCGGCGGTCCTTGGTGAGCGGAGGAAAGGCGAGGCGGATCACCGCCCCGTCGTTGCTCGGATTGATACCCAGGTCGGAAGCGTGAATGGCCTTTTCTATCTCCGCAATGGCAGAGCGGTCGAAGGGGTGGATCACCAGGAGCCGAGCGTCGGGAACCGTGAAGTTGGCCAACTGTTGCAGAGGGAGGGAGGCGCCGTAGTAGTCGACTCTCAGGCCCTGCACGATCTGGGGATTGGCCCGACCCGTTCTAACGATGGCGAACTGTCCGGTGATGTATTCCAGCGAATCCTCCATCATCAGAGTAGCTTCATCCAATAGATCCTGAATCACTTCGCCCCCTAACTCACCCTGGTTCCCAGTTGTCCCCCCATCAACGCCTGATACACGTTGCCTGGCTTGGTCATATCAAACACCACAATAGGTAACTTGTGCTCTCGACACAGGGTTATAGCGGTCATATCCATGACTTTGAGGTCCCCGGAGATCACCTCCATGTAGGAAGCCGACTCCAATAGGCGGGCGGAATCATCAAGATTGGGATCGGCGCTGTACACCCCATCGACTTTGCTGGCCTTCAGCAGCACCATTCCCCCCGTCTCAATCGCCCGAAGCGCGGCGGTGGTGTCGGTGGTGAAGAATGGATTACCGGTGCCGGCCACGAACACCACCACTCTCCCCTTCTCCAGGTGACGAACCGCCCGCAGCCGAATGTAGGGTTCACTCACCTGTCTCATGGTGATGGCGCTCATCACTCTGGTGGTGGCCCCACACTTTTCCAGCGCGTCCCGCAACGCCAGTCCGTTCATAACCGTGGCAAGCATCCCCATGTAATCAGCAGTAGCCGGATCAAGCCCGCGCGCCGCCAAGGCGGTGCCTCGAAAAAAGTTCCCTCCTCCCACCACCACCGAGATCTCGGTTCCGTCCTCCCTCGCCCTGTTTATCTCGCCCGCGACTTCGGCCACCCGGCTCGGATCAATCCCGAACCCGCCTTCCCGCTCGCAGAATGCTTCTCCGGATAGTTTGAGTAGAACCCGCCGGCGGGGGAGAGTCATGACGAATCCTGCTCGCCTACCGCCACCCGCGCCACTCGGCGGATCTTGATGTTCTCGCCCATTTTGGCCGCCAGCCCCGCCACCATCTCCCCCACGGTGCCTTCGAACTTCTGACCATTGACGAACACCTGCTCGTTGAGAACATTCTCCTGATAAAACTTCTCCATACGTCCCTCCACAATCCGGGGAACGATATGTTCCGGCTTTCCCTCGGCCCGGGCCGCCCGGGCCGTCAGCTCCTGTTCATGGGTGACGACACTGGGAAGCACCTCCTCCCGGGTGATCCACCGGGGAGCAGCCCAAGAGATGTGCAGAGCAATGTCGTTGGCCACTTCGTTGAACTCCGGGCTCTTGGCCACAAAGTCGGTCTCGCAGGCCAACTCCACCAGCACCCCCATCACCGGATGTCCCGACTGATGGTGCAGGTAATGCCCGATCGTTCCTTCGTTGGCATCCCGGTCGGCCCGCTTGGCGGCCTTGGCCAGACCTCTCTCCCTCAGGAGGTCATGAGCCCGGTCCATATCGCCGTCGGACTCAACCAGCGCTTTCTTGGCATCCATCATCCCCACCCCGGCCTGACGGCGGAGCCGCTGAACATCTTTAGCCGTAAACTCTGCCACGATCACCCGCCTCTCGAGCGGGTTGCCGACTTCTTTTTCGAAGCGCTTTTCTTTTGCTTCTTCTTGGCCATCTCGGCGCCCTCTCCACAGGCGCCGGAGACCCGGGAACAGATCAACTCCGCCGCCCGGATCGCGTCATCGTTACCGGGGATGACATAGGTGATGGGTTCGGGATTGCAGTTGGAGTCGACCAGTCCCACGATGGGAATTCCCAGTCGAGTCGCTTCCCGCACGGCAGTCTCTTCGGCGTTCACATCAATCACAAACACCCCGGCGGGAAGTTCGTTCAGATCGCGCACGCCGCCCAGACTCCGACGCAGCTTCTCCAGGTCTCGGCGGAGACGGAGGCGCTCCTTTTTGGGCCGAGACTGCATCTCTCCGCTGTTCTCCTCCGACTCCAACTCCTTCATATAGGAGATTCGCTGCCGGATGGTTTGAAAGTTGGTGAGCATGCCACCCAGCCAACGAAAGTTCACGTACGGCATGCCGACCGATTCAGCATGCTGGGCGATGCTGTTGCGGGCCTGCTTCTTGGTGCCTATGAAGAGAATCTTTCCTCCGCCGGCCACCGTGGTGCGGACAAAGGCCAAAGCCTCCTCCAACAAGACCACCGTCTGCCGCAGATCAATGATGTGAATGCCGTTGGACTGCGTATAGAGATAGGACTCCATCTTCGGGTTCCATCGGCGTGTTTCGTGTCCGAAGTGGAGACCTGCGTCAATCAGATCTCTCATGGTGGTCGACATGATCAGAATTCCTTCCTGGTTTTTCCTCGACCCATTGAGCGGTTTCCCGCTCGGCGCTTCTCAAAGCACCCGCCCCACAGGTAGAACCCGGACGGTCTTACCCGACCAGTGGACGGAACGGGCCTGCGACGTTGCGGAATTAGTCTACCGCCGCGCCCCGACCGCCTGGAAACCGGGGGTTGGTCAGGCCCGGCTCAGGCCCGGGGATGGGTCCGACGGTGAGTGGACCGCAGGTGACGGCGACTGACGTTGGTGTAAACCTGAGTGGTTCCCAGGTCGGAGTGCCCCAGCAACTCCTGAACGCTGCGCAAGTCCGCGCCGCCCTCCAGCAAATGCGTGGCAAACGAATGGCGGAGGGCATGCGGAAAACTCCCCAGCCGGGAACGCACCATCCGTCTGATCTGGCGAACCCCCAATCTCGCCCCTCGGACGCCCACGAACAGAGCATCTCCCGCCGTCTCGGTGGCCAAGAACGGGCGACCCTCGGCCAGCCATCGAGCCACCGCCCGCTGAGCGGGGATCCCGATGGGCACGGCCCGGTCCTTTCCACCCTTGCCGGTGATGGTCACCAGGTCTCTGCCCTCCACCCCGGAGACCGACGCAGAGGCCAATTCGGAGACCCTCAACCCGCAGCCGTAGGCCAGTTCCAGAATTGCCCGGTCTCGCAAAGCCACCGGATCGTCTCCATCCACCGCCTCGATCCCATTGATCAACTGAGTCGATGAGATCACCACCGGTAGGGGGCTCTTGGCTTTGGGAACCGGTGATGCTCCCACCGGGTTGCCTGCAATCTCGCCCTGCTCGTGCAGGCGCCCAAAGAATGAGCGGATCGCCGACCGCTTCCTGATAACCGAAGATCGGGAATATCGGCGGGTATGCAGCCAAGCCACGTACCGCCGGAAACCGGCGCGATCAATCTCTGCCACCGAGACGTGGCCCAGCCGATCACAGAAGTCCAGAAACTGAGTGATGTCTCTCCGATAGGCCTGAACCGTGTGAGGGGACAGTCGCCGCCCCCTGTCCAGCCAACTCAGATACCCCGACAAGGCTTGATCTGCCCAATCCGGTGGGGGTGGGATGGCCGCCACTCTCCCAATGTTAGGAGAGTGCTGAAAAGGGCCCCGGGGGGCGCCAAATGCGGCAACAGAACCCCCGGTCAAGAAGTGGAGACCATCCCATCCCCATCTTTTTCAGCATGCTGCTGCGGACCTCGCCCTCCGGCGTCGGGGAAGGCCACGGCCGGTGAGGACCGGGGCCCGGCAGGTTGGGTCATCCCCGGGGGCGAATCACACCCCCCTCTTTGACAACCCTCCCTTCCGACTCCAACTCGCCGATCCTCACCAATAATCGGGACAGCGGCCAGCCTATTCGTTCCATGAGGGTCTCGACCGTGGCGCCGCTTTCTCCGATCGCCGCCAGAAGGTCATCTTGCTTTCGATCCTCTGGCTCACCAGCCTCTGTGACGGGCGCCACAATGCCCTCGCCCTCCAGGATCTCCAGTAACTCCGAGGCGCCCAACACGGGCATGGCGCCATCGCGAATCAGTTCATTGCAGCCCCGCGAGGTCGCCCGGTTGATGTCGCCGGGGACCGCCAGCACCTCCCGCCCCTGTTCCAGGCCCAGCCGGGCGCTGATCAGGGCGCCTCCCCCGATGGCGGCCTCCACCACCAGCACCACCCTGGAAAGTCCGGTGATGATCCGGTTGCGGACCGGAAAACGCCAAGGCTCGGGAACAGTTCCCGGTGGATACTCGGTGATCACTGCTCCGCCGCCGTCCACAAGAGCCTCCCCCAGGCCCTTATGAGAGGTCGGGTACCAGCGGTCGGGGCCGCAACCCATCACCGCGATCCCACAGCCCCCCGCTTCCACCACTCCCCGATGGGCCGACCCGTCTATCCCCCGAGCCAATCCACTGATCACGGCCACTCCCCGCCGCCCGAGCGCGGCGCCCATCGTCCGGGCCAAGTTGATGCCGTATCGGGTGGCTCGCCTCGATCCCACCACCGCCACCCCGGCCGCGGCGGGGAGGTCACCTCGGACAAACAACAGATCGGGAGGATCAGGAATGGCCGCCAGCCAGGGGGGATATCCCTCCGCACCCAGCAACACGACTTTGACGCCTGCCGCCCCCAGCTCCTCCATTCGCCGGTCGGCCGGGACCTTGGCGGCTTGGCGGGCCGCTTCGGGCGCCTTGACCCGCCCGGTCTCGATCATCCGCACTGCCCCGGCCGGATCGCCGGCCTTTTGCACCAGCGAGTGGAGCCGCCCGGGATGCAAACCCGAGAAAGCCAGCCGCAATCGGTGAGAGAAGTAGGGAGTGGGCGGACGGCTCACGTTCAGAACCCCGCCCGGTAGGCCAGGGCTTCCAAGACATGAATCTTCCGCACCGGCTCCGAACCCTGCAGATCAGCCAAGGTTCGGGAGACTCTCCTAACCCGATCGTATCCCCGGCCGGTGAGAAGGCCCCGGTCCACGTTAAGGGACAGCACCTTCTTGGCCTCCTTGCTCCAGGGCAGGACATCAAGGTGTGAGGAGGTCAGATCGCCGTTGAGGGCGCCGCGGGAAACTTGTCTCTGCCGAGCCTCCGTCACCCTCCCCCGAACCGCCTCGCTGGTTTCGCCGGGCGCCCCGATGAGCTCATCGGTCTCCATGCGTCCCAGAAACACCCGCACATCGAACCGATCGAGCAGCGGGCCGGAGAGACGCCGTCGGTAGCGGTCCACCGAGGCGGGTGAGCATCGGCACTGCTTCACAGTGTCGTCTCTCCACCCACACGGGCAGGGATTGGTGGCAGCCACCACCAGGGGGCGCCCGGGAAAGGTGGTGGAGATGCCCCGGCGGGTGATGGTCACCTGACCCTCTTCAAGTGGTTGGCGAAGGGCATCGACGAGATGGACCGGAAACTCTCCCAATTCGTCCAGGAAGAGCACCCCGTGGTGAGCCAGGGACAGGTCCCCCGGCACCGGAATCCCGCTTCCGCCGCCCAGTAGGCCCACCAGAGAGGCGGTGTGATGCGGGGCGCGGAAGGGTCGCCCGAAGACCGATCGGCGGCGGTTGCCGGCCGCCCAGACCAGGGCCAATTCCATCTCTTCGGCTTTGGTGAGAGGAGGAAGAATGCCCGGTAAGCGCTTGGCCAGCATGGTTTTTCCCATGCCCGGAGGTCCCGACATCAGAAGATGGTGACGACCGGCCGCCGCGATTTCCATTCCCCGCCGGGCGAATACCTGGCCTCTCACTTCCGCCATGTCCAGTGTGGAGGAGGTGGGCGGTGGATCGGAGCGCGGAACCACCGGCTCGACGGAGCCTTCCAGCACCGCTATGGCATCCGACAGTCTTTCCACGGCAAACAATTCCACCTCAGGAACCAGTGCCGCCTCACTCAGAGCCTCCCGCGGCGCCAGACAGGGAAATCCTCGTTGGGCCGCCACCAAAGCAGCGGCCAAGACACTTCGGGACCGCCGAACCCGGCCATCCAGAGCCAACTCCCCCACGGCCACCACCCCCCGATGTCGGGGGGCGGCCTTCCCATCGGCGATCAACAACCCCAGGGCGATGGGAAGATCGAAAGAAGATCCGGCTTTGGGTAGATCGGCGGGCGCCAGGTTGACGGTGACTTCGCTGCGGGGCATGTCATATCCCGATGACGCCATCGCCGCCTTCACCCGGTACCGAGCCTCTCTTACCGCCGTGTCGGGCAGGCCTACCAATCCGAACTTGGAGTTGGTCCGGCCCAGGTGCACTTCCACATTGACCGCTTTGGGCTCCACCCCGACCATCGCGGCGGAAAGTATGCGAGTGATCATCAAGATATCGTGCACCACCGAGCGGCGGATGTCGAGCCATTGGTCCTGAGTTTCAGCGCGACTCAACGGTTTGGTTCACACCCTCGCGCTATGGGGGGGAACCCCAGGGGAAGGATCGGTCAGGAGCCTTTGAACCGCGGAGGGCGTTTCTCCAAGAAGGCGTCCACTCCCTCTTGGTGATCGTGGGTGCTCAGACAAATGGCCTGGGCCTGTCCCTCCCAAACGGTCGCCTCCTCCAAAGAAAGCTCCCAAGACCGATTCAGCACCTGCTTGATGAACATCTGCGCCACCGGAGCCCCCCTCACAAACCGCTCGGCCACCTCCCCAGCCCGCTCGGATAGGGAACCCTCGTCGACCACCTCCCACACCAGACCGTGATGCAACGCCTCATCTGCTGGGATCATCCGTCCCGACAATGCCGCCTCCCGGGCGAACTGGATCCCCGCCATCCGGGGCAGAAGCCAACTGAGGCCCATATCAAGACCCAGCCCGCGACGAACGAAGATCGCCGAGAAACGGGCCGCCCGGGTGGCGATTACCACATCACAGCCCAGGGCGAGGCTCATCCCCGCCCCCACTGCCACCCCGTCCACCGCCGCCACAGTCGGCTTGCTCAATCGGTGCAGGGCCAATGCCGTCTCTCCCACCATCTTCAGACGGTCCCGGGCATCCACCACCCCCAAAGAACGACCACCGGTGGGATCGAGATCAGCCCCCGCACAGAAATCTCCCCCCCTTCCCGAGATGACCAGCACCCGCTGGGTGGAGTTCTCGAATGTGCCCAAGGCCTGCTGGAGGTCTTTCCAGCCTTCCGGGGGGATGGCGTTCTTGCGATGGGGCCGATCCAGCCACAGCCATCGCACCGGTCCCCGGTCCTCAGTTTGCAGCCACATGCCCCGGTAGGGTAGGAAATCGCGCTAGGTTCATAGCCCAGATGGGATTCAATCCGTTTCGACCTCAGCGGAAGACCGCCGGCGATCTGATAATGGTTGCTCTGGCGCTGGTGGTGATCGTGGCGGCAGTGCTTTGGGCCCTCTTCTCCGGATAGGAGCATGCTGAAAAAGGATGGGGATGGGATTCCCACAACCTCAACCTGGGGTTCTGTCGCCGCATTGGCCCCATCCGGGCCTTTTCAGCACACTCCTCTCAGGCCACCCGCGGTAACCACAGGAGCTCCACTCCCCGATCATCGAAGCGGACCGCGATCAGGTCGACCCGGCCGGCCCGCACCGAAGGCGAAGCCGCCAACCTCCTCACCTGCTGCACCTTATCCTGGTCGAAGGCGTGCAGAGGGTCCACAGGCCTCCCACGGCCGCCTGCCCAGCGGCTTCTCACTTCCACCACTGTTCTCTCCCCATCGATCCGAGCCAAGATGTCTATCTCCCCCCGGCCCACCGCCACGTTGCGGCCCAACACCCGGTGTCCTCGACCTTCCAAGAAGCGTGCAGCCAGGTTCTCGGCCACCCGGCCGGTTCGCCGACGATCCGCATATCCCATGCTCCATTGCATCTCCAAATTGATGGCGGCTCGCTGTGACACCACCGGAGCATTCCCGTCCCCCTGCCTGCCGGAGCATTCCTCCGAAAGGCCACCGCATGGCCCGGGAGAAGATCAGTTCACAGGGATCAAATGCCTCCCAAGCGGCCCAACGGCCAGATCCGGAACACGGCCTTGCCAACCACCTTGTCCTGGTGTACAACTCCAAAAGCCCGGCTGTCGGACGACCGGGAGCGATTGTCCCCCATCACAAAGAGATAATCCTCCTCCACCTCCACGGTGAAATGTTGCTCCGCGCTGTTTGAACCCAAATAGGGTTCGTCCAGCAGTTCCCCGTTCAGCCACACCTCATCGCCCCGGATCTCGAGGTGATCTCCTCCCGTGGCAATGATTCGCTTGATCAGGTCAGCTTCGGAGATGTCATACCACCCAAAGGCCTCCCTCACCTCATTCCACACGATTTCGGGTAGATTGCGATCCGGTTCAATCCGGCCCGGTGGGGAGAAAACCACCACATCTCCTCGACCGGGTTCGCCGAACAGATAACTGACTTTGGAGACCATCACTCGGTCGCCCACCTGCAGAGTGGGGTGCATGGACTGTGACGGGATCTCGAAAGGCTGAATGAGAACGGACTTGATCAACACCGCCAGAGCGACGGCCCCCACCAGCAACACAGCCATCTCCACCACCGCCGACCGAAGGGGACGCCTGGGGCGCTCGGGGAGACCACTTTCGGGTGAGTGGGCGATCAGCAACTCCGCATCGGACTCCCGCGGAGAACTTTGGGGCGGCAGGTGGGTCAGTCGCGTCTCTCTTTGATCCGCGCCGACTTACCGGAACGGCCCCGCAGATAGTTGAGTTTGGCCCTGCGAACCAGTCCCTTGCGACGTACCTCAATCTTGCTCACGATTGGAGCGTGAACCGGAAAGATGCGTTCGACGCCCACCCCGAAGCTGATCTTGCGAACGGTGAAAGTCTCCTGCAACCCCCCTCCGCTTCGACCGATAACCACCCCTTCGTACACCTGAATGCGCTCACGGCCCGCCTCCATCACCCGCACATGGACACTCACTGTGTCCCCAGGCCTGAAATCGGGAATGTCATCCCTCAGATAATTCTGTTCGAGCAACTGGATATCGTTCATGGGGCCCAACCTGTTTTTGTCCGATGCAAAGGGGACGGTGAAATAATCTGCCGAAACCCCATTCTACCACCGTTTTGCGTGCCTAATCCTCACGCCATAAGTCCGGCCGACGCCGGCGGGTTCGCTCCTGCCGCTGAGCGGCCCGCCACCGGGCAATTCGCTGATGATTTCCCGACAGGAGCACCTCGGGCACCGACCAGTCCCGGAAAGTGGCGGGGCGGGTGTAGACCGGCTCCTCCAACAGACCATCTCGAAAGGACTCGACCACCACCGAGTTTGGATTGCCCACCGCATCTGGTAGCAGCCGGGCCACTCCTTCCAGGACCAGGAGGGCGGCCACCTCCCCTCCGGCCAACACATAATCTCCCACCGACACCTCCTCGTCCACAAAATGCTCGGCGATCCGCTCATCCACCCCTTCATAGCGGCCACACACCAACGTGAGATGATCGAGTTGTGCCCACCGATCCAGCATGGCCTGATCAAGGCGTTCGCCCACCGGAGCAAACAGCACGCGATGGGTTTTCTGCAACGGGTCGAGCGCCCGAGCCAGGGGTTGCGGCATCATCACCATTCCCGGACCGCCTCCAAAAGGAGCGTCGTCCACCGCCCGATGGGCCCCTTGCGTGTAGTCTCGCAAGTCGATCAATTCCACCTCGATCAATCCCGACTCCAAAGCCCGCCCCAGTATCCCCACCCGCATTGGGTGAGGGAAGTAGTCGGGAAAGATGGTGATTATCGAGATCTTCATGTCCGGACCGCTAACACGTCTGATGGCCTGGCGTCCTCTCACATTATCCTTCCCCACCATTGTGGTGGGCTCTTATTACCGGACAACCGTCAAGAAAGCCGCCCTACGGGTCCCGGGTGGGTGATGCGGTGTCGAAACCCGAACCCGCCAACCGGGCCACAGCCCGCGGCTCCCTCCCCAAAACTCCACCCGGGGCACCGGAGAGTCTGCAAAGCCACACCGAACTCGATGAGATCATGGCCCGAGCCTCCCACGAGAATTTCCCCGTGGCCCTGCGAATTCTCCCCCACCGCTACCGGCGCCACCTGCGGGCCGTCTACGGTTACGCTCGACTGGTGGACAACTTGGGTGACGAATACCCCGGAGACCGGTCCAAGGCGCTGGACTGGCTGGAGCGCCAACTCGACGCCCTGTTCACCGGGACACCGTCCCATCCGGTCTTTCAGGCATTACTTTCCACGGTAGCTCATTTCCGGCTGTCTCGGACGCCGTTCGACAAACTGCTGGCCGCCAATCGGCTGGATCAGCGCCGCCCAAGTTGCGCCAATTGGAACGAACTCATGGAATACTGCGAACTGTCGGCCAACCCGGTTGGCCACCTCGTTCTGGCTATCTTCGAGGCGGCTACCCCGGACCGGTTGGCCGCCTCCGATTCGGTGTGCAGCGGCTTGCAGGTATTGGAACACTGCCAGGATGTGGGAGAAGATGCCCGGGCGGGTCGGGTCTATCTGCCGGCTGACGACTTGGCCCGATTCGGATGCGTCCCCGGGGATTTGACGGCGCCCACTGCCACGCCGCAACTGCGGAGGGTGGTGGAACGTCAGGCTCTCCGCGCCGCCGCCATGGTGGAGGAGGGCCGATGGCTGGTCCGCTCGCTCCGGGGTTACGCTCGCGTCGCGGTCTCCGGGTACGTGGCGGGGGGATTGTCGGGCCTGGATGCCTTGAAGGCCTGCGAATACGACGTGTTGGGCGGCGCCCGCCAGGCCGGAGCTGTTCGGTTGCTTCGTCGGTACATCCCTTTGTATCTCGGATCTGTCCTCCGTCGCGGGGCAGGCGGGCGGCACTGAGGTGATCACGCCCGAGTCGGCTTATCGGCAGTGCGAGAAGATAACCTGGGCTGAGGCCCGAAACTTTGCTTACGGCATCCGGCTTCTGCCTTCCCCCAAGCGAAAAGCCATGGCGGCGCTCTATGCCATGTCACGGCGCATCGACGACATCGGAGACGGCGACTGGCCGGCGGACCGGAAACTGCAAGCCTTGGACGAACAGCACGCCGTGATCGGCGAACTGGAAGCCGGACGGGTTCCCGATCCCGGCGATCCGGTGTTGGTGGGAATCGGGCATGCCGCCCAACGTTTCCCCATTCCCGTGGCGGCTCTGCACGAAATCGTGGACGGGTGCGAGCAGGATGTCCGGGGTGAGACATACCTGACCATGAACGACACGGTTCGGTATTGCCGCTTGGTGGCGGGGTCGGTGGGGCGTCTGTCCCTGGGGATCTTCGGCGCCCGCCCCAACCGCAGCGCCAAGCCGGAAGATGATGCCACCGGAATGGCCGATGACCTGGGAGTTGCCCTTCAACTCACCAACATGCTGCGCGATATCAAAGAAGACCTTCGGATGGGACGCATCTACCTTCCCCAGCAGGACCGGGACCGCTTTGGGATTGCGGAGGGCCAGTGGGCGCCGCCCGGTCGGGTGGCGGAACTGGTGGAGCATGTGGGGAAACAGGCGTCGGTGTGGTTCGAGCGGGGGTTGCCTCTGCTGGATTATCTGGACCCCCGCAGCCGGGCCTGCACCGCGGCCATGGCCGGCATCTATCGGCGAGTACTCCGCCGGATTCGAGCCGAACCCACCCGGCCCCTTCAGGAACGGGTGGGCCTTCCGGTCTGGGAAAAGGTCCTGGTGGCGGCCCGAAGCCTTTCCCGGTTGCAGCCTTGAGACCAGATCGACCGCGGGTCGTGGTGGTGGGTGGCGGGCTGGCTGGTCTGGCAGCGGGATTGGAAGCGGCCGATCGGGGAGCGGCGGTGACCCTTTTGGAGCGGCGCCCGCGTCTGGGGGGCGCCACCTGGTCGTTTCGGCGCCGGGGGATCTGGTATGACAACGGCCAGCATGTCTTCCTGCGTTGCTGTGACTCCTATCTGGATTTTCTTCGGCGCATAGGCTCGGCCGGCCAAGTCTTTCTTCAGGACCGGCTGAAGATCCCGGTCCTGCGCCCGGGCGGTCGAGTCGGCTCGATCCGACGAACGGCCGGGCCCGCCCCACTCCATCTGGCAGTGTCCCTGCTCTCGTATCCGCACCTGAACCCCCGTCAAAGGATCAGGGTGCTGGCAGCCGGCCGGGCCCTTCGGCGACTGGATCCCGACGATCCATCCCTGGACAGTGTGGCCTTCGGCGACTGGCTGGCCGCCCACCGGCAGGACGCCGAGGCTATCGAGACCTTTTGGAACCTGGTGATACTGCCCACGGTCAATGTTGCGGCGTCGGAGGCTTCCCTCAAGCTGGCAGCTAAAGTGTTCGTCACCGGACTGTTGACCGACCCCACCGCGGCCGACATCGGCTGGGCGAAGGCGCCGCTGTCGGTTCTCCATGCCGACGCCGCCCGCCGGGCCTTGGAGAAGACCGGAGCGCAGGTCAGAACCGGCGCCGGGGTGACCGGCATCCAAGCCGGCCCGTTGGGTGAACCACAGGTGCAGATGAGCAGCGATGGCCTTCAGGCCGACTCGGTGGTGGTGGCCGTCCCACACGATGAGGTGAGCGCCTTGTTGCCCCCGCGCAGCGTTCCTGCTCAGAACCGGCTGGGGGACTTGGGAGTTTCCCCCATCGTGAATGTTCATCTGGTGTACGATCGGGTGGTGACCAAAAGGCCGATGTTCGCGGCCGTGGGAAGCGATGTGCAATACGTGTTCGACCGCACGGAAGGGGCTGGCTTGGACGATGGCCGACAGTGCCTCACCATTTCTCTGTCGGCAGCCAACGCCTACATCGGCCGCAACTCCACCGATCTGATCAGCCATTTCAGCCGGGAGTTGGCGCGCCTGCTGCCCGCCGCCAATGGAGCCACGGTGACCGATGCGATTGTCACCAGGGAAGGGGCGGCCACTTTCAACGGCTTACCCGGAACCCACACCCTGCGGGCCGGGCCGCAGACACGAATGCCGGGTGTCTATTTGGCCGGGGCCTGGTGCGACACCGGCTGGCCGGCCACCATGGAGGGGGCGGTTCGCAGTGGGACCAGGGCCGGACGTTTGGCTGCCGAGTTCGCCGCTTCGGCCCGGGCGGTGGCATGACCCGTCGACGCCGGGGGCCCCCAGCCCTGCACCGGACCTCGGACCTGCTGGATCCTGCCCTTCGGGCGGCAGTGGATCGGTTGGGGGCGGGCCTGGCAACCCCGGCCCGCTACCACTTCGGCTGGGTGGACCCGAGGGGACGCCCCCTTCCCAACAGCCGTCCCGGCAAGGGAGTACGACCCACCCTGGCCCTGTTGTCCGCCCAGGCCGTGGACGCCCCACCCCAGGTGGCCCTTCCCGGGGCGGTAGCTGTCGAATTGATCCACAACTTTTCGCTGGTGCACGACGACATTGTGGATGACGACCACCAACGCCGACATCGGCCCACCCTGTGGAAGGTCTTCGGAGTGGGCGACGCCGTCATTGTTGGCGATGCCCTAATGGCGCTGGCCCTCCAGACATTGCTGGAAGAATCCACTGCCGAGCGCACCGCGGCGGCGGACGATCTGACCCGGGCCACCATGGACATGATCACCGGGCAGTACCTGGACATGTCCTTCCACCAACGTCCGGAGGTGACGGTGGAAGAGTGCTGGGAGATGGTCTCCTGCAAGACCGGGGCCCTGCTGGCCCACGCCAGCGCAGTGGGCGCCATACTGGCCGGTGCTCCCGACCCGGTGGTGGAGGCTCTGCGCAGCTTCGGGAACGAATTGGGCTTGGCCTTTCAGGCGCAAGATGACCTGCTGGGTATCTGGGGAGATCCGGCGGTAACCGGCAAACCGGTCGGCAACGACCTGCGGGAGAGAAAAAAGTCGATCCCCGTCACGGTGGCCCTGAGTTCGGGAACCGATGCCGGAGCCGAACTGGCTTGCCTCTATGCCCAGGACCGGCTCGATGACCGCCAAATAGCCCGAGCAGCCTCATTGGTGGAGGAGGCCGGTGGAAGAGACGCCACCGAGGCGGCTGCCCAAGGGCGGTTGCTTCGGGCCTCCGAGGCGCTGTCCACCGCTGACATCAAGCCGGGACCGGCCCGAGAACTTCGGGAATTGGCCCACTTCGTCGTCAACCGGGAGTATTGAGAAGACGCAGCGGTGGCGCTGTCAGGCTGAGCGGTCGATGCCGTTGCCGGCGCCGCATGCCTGCCACCGGATCGCCCGGTGGATGGTAATTTGAGGACCGGTGAACGAAGACGGCCAACCAACCCCCGGGGCCCCGAGCCGGTTCTGGGAGGTCTTCTTGGTGGCGCTTCGGCTGGGTCTCACCTCCTTTGGCGGGCCGGTGGCCCATTTCGGGTATTTCCACAATGAGTACGTAGAGCGGCGCCGATGGGTGAACGAGGGGGAGTTCGCCGACCTTCTGGCGCTTTCCCAGGCCTCCCCCGGAGCAGCCAGTTCGCAACTGGGATTCGCCATCGGGATGGTGCGAGGGGGGTTTGCGGGAGGACTCGGGGCGTGGTTGGGTTTCACTCTGCCCTCGGCGATCATTCTCACCTCCCTGGGCCTGGGCGCCGCTCGAATCGGCGAAGCGGCCGAGGGATGGATCCACGGATTAGTGGTGGTGGCCGTGCCGGTGGTGGCTTTGGCGGTGTGGAAACTGTGGTCCAAACTGGCCCCCGACCCGATCCGCAGTTCCATGGCCATCGCCTCCACGGTGGCTCTGATCGCCTTCCCGTCCTCCACCCGAATCACCGCGGTGGTGGTGATTGTGGCCTCAGGCCTCCTGGGGTGGCTGCTGTACCGACATGACCCCGCCCCACCCGACGGACGCCACTTTCCACCTTTCAGCAGACGATCGGGGATAGTCGCGGCGGCGGTTTTCTTCGGCCTCCTGATCCTCCTCCCCTTGGCTCGCCGGCTAACCGACGCAGAGATTGTGGACGTCACCGATGCCTTCTACGGCGCCGGGGCGCTGGTGTTCGGTGGCGGTCCGGTGGTGCTCCCTCTGCTGGAGGCCGAGGTTGTGCAACCCGGATGGGTGGACCCCGAACTATTCGTGGCCGGGTTCGGAGCGGCGCAGGCCATCCCCGGTCCGGTGTTCGCTTTCTCTTCCTACCTGGGAGCGGCGATGACCCCCGAACCCAACGGGATAGCGGGCGCCGCCTTGGCGTTGGTAGCCCTTTATCTGCCTTCCCTCCTGATGGTCTTGGCCACCCTTCCGTTCTTCGCCGCGCTTCGCAGCCACCGGGGAATCCAGGCGGCCCTGCGGGGAGTCAATGCCGGGGTGATAGGAATCCTGCTGTCCGCCCTCTACGACCCGTTGTGGACCAACGCCATCGCCCAACCCGCCGACCTGGCCCTGGCCTTGGTGGCATTCGGGCTGTTGGCCTTCTGGAAACTTCCTCCCTGGCTGGTAGTGGTCCTCACCGCCGCCGGAGGCGGCCTCCTGGCTGCTGTTTGACATCCTTGGGCACAGCCTGTCGATGCTGGCACATCCACCTGCATCCTTCTTTGGTGTCAGGCCGTCTTTCCGAAGAGGGGAATTTGTCCTGATTGGGAGGAATCGCTTTCGGAAGGTGCTCCGATCTCCCGTTGTCCGGAATCCAACTTGGCTTCGAGTTCCTCAATGGATCGCATTGGCACGGCTCCCCGCTTTTCCAGCCCTTCGTTTCCCGGCCCTTCTCCCAGCCCTCTCCAGACTGCGACCCGCCCAAAACCCCCATTCAGGGCTTCTGTCGCCCCCGACCATGTCCCTCCCTTCCCCGGTTCGCTGGCCACTGCCACGGTGATCTCCGACAGGGCGTAGATAAGTTTATTGCGACCCATGGCAGTCCAGACCTGGAAGGGTGTTCCGGGGTTGTAGGGAGTGCACATAACCACTCGATCTTCATAGATCGCCCTGCGCACGTCGGGGTTCCTGAGCTTGCGCACCAGAGAATCAGCCAGAACGCCGATCACATTTCCACCAGCCTGGAACGCGGTGTTCATAGCCAACCGATCAACCCCGCGCGCTCCGCCGGAAACGAGAGAGAAGCCCAGGTCGGCTGCTTTAGCGGAGACGCCCCTGGCCACATCCGCTCCCTCGGGAGAGACATCGCGGCTACCTACCACTCCAATTCCAGGCTGATTGAGCAATTCGAGTGCTCCGGCGGCGTGAACCGTTCCTGGCGCCTTGGATCGAAGTCGGTCGACCAGGTGCCTCGGATAACAACTATCGAAGGGAGTCAATGTCCTGATGCCCGAATGTTCAAGTCGCTCCAATTCGAAAGCCATGACTCTGACCCGGTCCAGCAGGACAACGATCCTGGAGGCCAACCCTGTGACCAAGCCGTACCGGTTTACCAGTTGCTCCTCACTCTGGCCCAATAGAGTGCTGGGTCGTGGGCAGGTTTCTCGAAGTCTCCAGTACTCAGGCGCCGATAAAGGCCGCATCCCCTTAGAGGTCGCGCGGGTAGGGGAAATCCACCAGTTGAGGTGTTGTCTCCGTTTTCATACGGAGTTGTGATAACAACCCCCAACTGGTGGAGGACTCTAATTATGCGTGCGTTTGATCCTGAAGTCGTGGATGCGGTATGGGAAGCGGTGAAAGGTCGCTTGCCGGATCGGGAGGACACCCATCCCCTGGGGTGTCACAACCCCCGTATCCCAGACCGGGTGTGTTTTGAACGGAGTCCTGATCCGGTTGGTGACCGGTTGTTCCTGGGTGACCACCGAACGGCTGTTAGGTGGTCGCGTGTCGGACACCACCCTACGAGGCCGCCGGGACGAATGGATCGAGGCCGGGGTGTTCGACGGGCTAGTCACCGAAGCGATCGAGGCCTATGACCGCATGATTGGTTTGGATCTGAGCGAAACCGCCGTTGACGGTTCCCAACACAAAGCGCCCTGCGGCGGGCCGGGTACCGGCAAAAACCCCACTGACCGGGGGAAACTGGGCTGGAAATGGTCTCTTTTGACCGACCGCAACGGTATACCGGTCTCCTGGGCCATCAGCGGCGCCAACCGACACGACACCGTCCTGTTCCAACCCACCCTGGCGCCCGCCGCCCACACCGGTCTCATCTGCGACATCGGAACGCTTCACCTCGACCGCGGATACGACACCAACCGAGTTCGGGAATGCGCCAAAGCCTACGGAATAGACGACCTGGTCTGCGCCACCAAACGCAGACCAGGCACCGCCCACACCAAAAAACATGTTCCGCTCGGGCTGCGGTGGACCATAGAACGAACCAACTCCTGGCTGACCAACTACGGGCAACTACGCCGTAACACCGACCGCCGGTCTCACCACCGACTCGCCCAACTCGCCCTCGCCATCACCCTCCTCATAACCGCCAAACTCATCGACTGGAGAAACAAATACACCCCCACCAACTAACCCCTACCCGCGCACCCTCTTACTTTGAATCCTGCTGACGAGCAGGATTGTTGCCAGAGAATCCTCATTTCTCACGAGATCGTTCTTCCAGCCGTGTCGGCCAAGGCGAAAAGATAGACCAATCCGGCCCCGGCATTACGTAGCTTGCCACCGACAACTGTGAAGGTCCATTTGGAATCGACTATGTCGTCAACCAGCAAGACTGGTTCAAGTGGAATGGGCGTCTGGATCTCAAAGGCATCCCTCACATTGCGGTATTGCTGGTAGCTGTTTTTCATTAGTAAGGGTTCGGAGCAATCCGAGAGCTTTCGGAGCAAATTTCTCTGTCAACTAAGAGTTCCTAACCCGCCTATTTGGCCCCTGAATGGGCAAAACTCGAGCGTATCTTGGGGATGTGACAACCCCTGGTTGCAGATGAACCAGCTGCTGACCCGTGATTGAAGGTCGACCATCGGCCCGTCCATCCGAAGCGTCAGTCCTATTCACCAGAGAATCTGGTTAGTGGCCTTTTTCACTGCGTCGTCTATCGACCCGGTATAGATTCCGGTGGAGAGGTATTTCCAGCCCGCATCGGGGAAGATGGTCACCACCGTACCCGAACGCATCTCACCGGCAATCCGCAGAGCCACTGCCAAGGCCGCACCACAGGAGGGCCCGGCGAACATCCCCCCAACGGAAAGCAGGCGGCGGGTGTGCTCGATGGTCGGTGCAAGCCGGACCAGTATCCGGCGATCAATCCGATCGGCATCGAAAATGGGGGGCACGTAACCGGCATCCATGGAGCGCAGTCCGGTGATCAACTCCCCCATCGGGGGTTCGGCCGCCACCACCTGCGCCCGGGGAAAGGATTCACGAATCGCCGCGCCGGCCCCCATCAGGGTTCCCCCCGTTCCCAGCCCGGCCACGAAGGCATCCACCCGGTCGAGTTCCTCCACGATCTCCCGACCGGTCCCCTGGTAGTGCGCCTCCACGTTGGCCGGATTGTCATATTGGTTGAGCATCAGGTAGTCGCCCGACGCGGCCAGTTGTTCGGCCATTCGCACTGCCCCGTTTGACCCCTCCTCCCCGGGCGAATAGATGATCTCGGTTCCGAAAGTTCTAAGGGTCTCGATTCGCTCGGCGCTGGCGCCCTTCGCCATAACCACCGTGAAGGGAATGTTCCACATCGAAGCCAAGCGAGCCAGGGCGATCCCGGTGTTCCCCGAGGAGGGTTCCAGCAGATGGATCCCCGGAGTCAATCGGCCCTCCGAGCGGGCCTTTTCCATCATCGCCGCCGCGATCCGGTCCTTTACCGAACCGGTGGGCAGGACCCACTCCAGTTTGGCGTAGATATCGACCCCCGGAGGAGAAAGGGCATCCAGCCGTACCAAGGGGGTGGGGAACAAGCCGATCACGGTTGGGGAGGTTTGATCAACCCCCGGCCACCGAAGGAAGAATGATTATCTCAGAAGGTTGGGAAATGGGAGTGTTCAGCCCCTGTAGGTAGCGGATGTCCTCGTCGTTGAGGAAGACGTTGACAAATACCGGCACCGATCCGTCTGGATCCAGCAGTTGGCGGGCGAGTCCCGGATACCGCTTCCCCACATCAGCAAAGGTCTCCCCCACTGTGGATCCGTGAGCTGTCACCGCGGCCTCCCCTCCTGCGTGTATCCGAAGAATGGTGGGCAGGCGGATACTGTGGGTCATAGTTGCATCTCCTCATAAGGGCGAGAGTCAAAACTCAGTGCTGTCTCGACGATCTGATCATCTTGGATTCGAAAGCCCCTCACCGAAAGGGCGTCCATTCTTTCCATCCCCACCAGCACATACAGCCAGTCAGGATCCGGAGCCAGGGCCACGTCCGTGGGAGACGGATAGGCGGGTGAATGGGTATGAGAGTGGAACACCCCCACCAACTCCCAGCCCTCCGAATCGGCATGACGCAGCGTCTCGAAATGCTCAGCCGGGTCGATCACGTAATTTACCTGGGAGTGGGCGGCGTTGGTGAGTGGGTAAGCCTTGGTCAGCCCGCCGTCGGGCTCTCCGGCCAGCAAACCGCAGGCCTCCTCGGGATAGCAGTCCCGGGCATGAGCCACCATTACCCGGCGGATCTCTTCGGGAACATGAATAGTTGAACGTTCGTCAGACATTGGAATACCCCGGCGGGGGAAGGCCGTGTCGGTCAGACGGTTCTGGAAACCGACCCGGCGGGCATACAGTATTGATCGTATTCGACGATCGCCGGTGGTCGGTTTTCGTCGGAGCATGCGACACAGTTGGGGTTGCGGCGCAGCTTAAGGGTCCGGAAATCCTGGGTGAGGGCGTCATAGGCCAAGAGCTTCCCGACCAGTGGTTCGCCTATCCCCAGCAATATCTTGATGGCCTCCATGGCCTCAATGGAACCGACAATGCCCGGCAGGACGCCCAACACCCCCGCCTCCGCACAGGACGGCGCCAGTTCGGGGGGAGGAGGCTGGGGAAACAGGCATCGGTAGCACGGTCCTTGGTAGGGATGAAAGACGCTGGCCTGGCCCTCGAAGCGAAAGATCGCGCCGTGCACCACCGGCACCCGCAGATGAAGCGAGGCGTCGTTAACCAGGTAGCGGGTGGGGAAATTGTCGCCTCCGTCCACCACCAGATCGTATCCGGACATGATCTCCAGGACATTGTGGGCGGACAAACGCTGTCCGTAGGGTTCCACTTTGACATCCGGATTGAGGGCGGTGAGCGTCTCCCGCGCCGAATCCACCTTGGGATGGCCCAATCGATCCATGTTGTGCAAGATTTGTCGCTGAAGGTTGGAGGCGTCCACCACATCGAAGTCCACCACCCCCAAGGTCCCCACCCCCGCAGCCGCCAGGTAGAGAGCCGCAGGCGAACCCAAACCCCCCGCACCCACCAGCAGCACCCGGGAGCTCAGCAATTTGGCCTGACCCTCCTCACCGACTTCGGGCAGCAGGGTGTGTCGGCTGTAGCGCATCTTCTGATCCGATGAAAGCGTCACCGGTTCAGACCAGGGGCGACCCTCCGCCTTCCACAGGCCGAACCCACCGTCCATCGAAACCACATTGCTGTATCCCAACTGCTGTAGGGAGAGGGCGGCCAATGCCGACCGAGCGCCACCGGCGCAATAGACCACGATCTCGGCATTGGGATCGGGCACCTGCATGGAAATGGATGATTCCAACAGGCCCCGGGGGATCAAGTGCGCTCCCGGTATGGCCCCCTGCTCGTACTCTTCGTGCTCCCGAACGTCCAGCAGCAACATTTCGGCATCGCCCAAGCGCGGCTCCACCTGGGCGGGAGTCACTTCTCTGATTTGGGCTTTGGCTTGTCTGAGTAAGTCCTGGAAAGTCAGCATGGAGGTCCTGGCAAGATGGGCTAGAGGTTATCTCTCATTTGAAACCCCATCCGATCCGGAAATGTTCCCCCACGCGGCTTTCACGGTGTTGGACATAAGCATCGCCCTGGTCATGACCCCCACTCCCCCGGGCACCGGGGTGATCGCCGAGGCAACCTCTCGGACCGGCGCGAAGTCGACATCGCCCACCAGACCTTCCTCGGTCCGGTTGATGCCCACATCAATAACTGTCGCCCCGGGCTTCACCCAGGAAGCCTTTACCATCTTGGTCCGCCCCACGGCCGCCACCAGGATATCGGCTTCCCTGGCCAAGGACTCCAACCCCACGGTTCGGGAATGGGCGATGGTCACCGTGGCGTCCGCCCCTTTGGTGGCCATCAGCAGGGCCAGAGGTTTCCCCACCAAAAAGCTCCGCCCGATCACCACCGCTCGGCGGCCGCTGATCGCAATCCCATAGTGGTGAAGGATGCGCATCACCCCGGCGGGAGTGCAGGGCCGGGGGCCGGGAGCCTCGGCCACCAGCCGGCCCAGGTTCTCGCTGTGCAGTCCGTCCACATCTTTGCGGGGGTCGATACATCCCACCACCCTCCCCTCGTCCAATCCCTGGGGGAGAGGCAGTTGCACCAGGATGCCATCCACCTGCGGATCGGCGCTCAGGGTCTTCACCAGGCCCTCCACCTCTTGCTGGGTGGAGGTGGCATCCAGCGGATGGTGGATCGATCGAATCCCCACCCGGGCGGCGTCGCGACGTTTGGCCCTGACATAGGTGTGGGATGCGGGATCTTCGCCCACCAGCACTGTTGCCAAGCCCGGCACATGGCCGGATTCATCCAAAGACCGGACTTCGGCCGCCACCTCCTCCATCACCGCGGCCGCCACCTCCTTGCCGCTGAGGATCAAAGCCGCCATCAGTGTCGAAAATGCCTGCGACCGGTGAAGAGCAGAGCCATATGATGCTGGTCGGCCGCGGCGATCACTTCTGCGTCCCGCACCGAGCCTCCTGGGGTAACAACGGCAACCACGCCCACAGATGCTAGGGCATCCAGCCCGTCTCGAAAAGGCAGGAAACCATCGGAGGCCGCCACCGCCCCCCGGGCGCGGTCTCCGGCTATGCGAATGGCTCGCTCGGCGGCTCCCACCCGACTTTGGTCACCGGCCCCCACTCCCACCGTCGCGCCCTTCCCGCAGATTGAAACCGCGTTCGAACGGGCGTGGGCCGCCACCACCCAGGCCAGCCGCAGAGCCTCCAGTTGCCCCCGGTCAGGCTGCACCCGGGACACCACCTTCCAATCCCGGGGACCGGCAGTGACGCGGTCGGGCGACTGAACCAGGTAATCGGGCCCCAGGGAGCGGATCTCCCGCTCGATCTCCCACCTGAACGGCAATTCCAGGACTCGCAGCCCGGGCTTTTGGGCGAACACCCCCACCGCCTGGGATTCCACCCGGGGCGCCGCCACCACCTCCACGAACACTTCGGTCAAAGCCTGCGCCGCCTCCTCATCCAGCGGGCAGTTGAAAGCAACCACCCCCCCAAAGGCCGAACGCGGATCACCTTCCCAGGCGCGGGCGAAGGCTTGCGCAGCGTTACTTCCGACCCCCACTCCACAGGGATTGGCGTGTTTGACGATCACACAACTCGGCGTCTCCAGATCGGCTGCCAAACGCACTGCCGCCTCCGTGTCCGCGTAGTTGTTGTAGGACATGGGTTTTCCCTGCAGCTGTCGAGTCTCCGAAGCCCAAAACCCCGCCGCCTCCGGGCTGTACAAGGCCCCTTGCTGATGAGGATTTTCGCCATAGCGGGTCATTTTCTGCCGGCGCAGGGTCAAAACCAGAGAGTCGGGAAACTCGAGCGGAGGAGAAATCCAGCGGGCGATGGCGGCATCGTATGCGGCGGTGTGGGCGAACGCCTCAGCCGCCAACCGCCGCCGCAAATCCTCCCCCGGCCCCCCCGACTGCCAAGCCGCCATCACCTCCGAATACTGGTGAGGCGAGCTAACCACCGTCACATGGGCATGGTTCTTGGCCGCGGCTCGCAGGATGGCTACTCCTCCAACATCAATCTGCTCCACTCCGGGAACCTGCGGGAAGGGATACAGGTTGCAGACCACCAGCTGGAAAGGGGCTATGCCATGCCGGTGGAGGTCCTGGCGATGAGAGGACCGATCGAGATCGGCCAGAATCCCCCCATGGATATGGGGATGGAGGGTCTTGACCCTTCCACCCAACATCGGGGGGAATCCGGTGATCTCCTCCACCTGGGTCACCGGTAGGCCCGCCTCGCTGATCACGCGGGCAGTGCCACCCGATGAGACAATCTCCACCCCCATTGTGGACAGGCCGCGGGCGAATTCGGCTATTCCCGATTTGTCGGAAACTGAAATAAGCGCCTTTTTGACGGCCATCTGGGCCATTGGCGAGCCTCCCCCGGATCCACGGTTGATGAAACCAAAGGGTAGACCCGGCGGCAACCAGCCACTCTTTACGAAGTCGAGTGGGCTGCACTCGGTCATAATCGCAGAGCACCCGCGCAAAAGCCTCGAACTTCGCGACTTTTTACCCAAAGAAACTTGTCGGAAGCCCCGATCCGGTCAGTAGCTTTTGCGGGGAGTCGGCGTCCCAGACAGTCGACAACCACCTGACGGAGTCAGAAAGGGGCAGGAAAGCCGCCAGGTGTGAGGGGTCGCCGGTCGACTAGGGCGTGTTCACACTACGTAGGGCGTCGTGGATGAGAGCGAAGGTGATGAACCCGAGGAAGATCACATCGAGTTTGTCAAAACGGGAGAATATGCGCCGATAGCCTTTCAATCTGCGGAAAAGCCGTTCTATTTCGTTGCGTTTCTTGTACATCTGCTGGTCGTACTCCCAGAGGTCCCGGCGGGTGCTCAAAGGAGGAACTACCGGTACAAATCCCAGATTCAGGGCGAGTTGACGGGTCTGGTTGCCCTCGTAGGCCCGATCCATCACCAGAAAACGCCTCTCCGGTTGTTTCCCCAGGCCACTGAGCAGCCGACGCCCTTGGGGAGCATCATGAGCCTGCCCTGGGGACAGCGAGAAAGTCACTGCCGTTCGAGCATCCGCGGCAACCATATGAATCTTGGTTGTCCACCCGCCCCGGGACCACCCGATCGACTGCGGACCCCCCTTTTTAGGGCTCCCGTGCCGTCGGGATGGACCTTCACGATGGTGCTGTCCATCATCACCTTCTCCAAGGTGACACGAATGATCTGTTCCCGCTGGAGCTGTTCGAACACCCGGTCCAACACTCCACTCTTGGACCAACGGTTCATCCGTGTGTAAACAGTGTGCCACCTCCCGAACCGGGCCGGCAACCCCCGCCACTTGCAACCATGCTCCGCCACATACAGAATCGCGTTCAGAACCTGCAGATTCGACACCTTCACATTACCGCGCTGGGTCGGGAAACAACCCGCCACACGCTCATACTGTTCCCGAGTAATTTCCATTCCCCAAACCTACCACAACCCCCACCAATAGTGTGAACACGCCCTAGCCCGACGCCGACTCCCCCATTATCTCCCGGAGCACCTCTTCGGTGTCCTGGCCCACCTGCGGAGCGGGCTTAGGGGGGAGACGCCCTCCTCCGAATTGGAGAGGATGCGACGCCGAGAGATACTCGCCCACTCCGGGGTGGCTCACCGGGCGGAGAAGCGGATTGGCCTCCGAGCATCGGGGGTCTTCGGTGATCAACTGCCCAAAAGTCTGATAGGGACCCCAGCACAGCCGGCGCCGGCTCAGAATTCTCCCCACTTCATCCAGGGTGCGGGAAGCGAACCAGGGCGCCAATGCCGCCGAGATCTTTTCCCGAGCCCGAAACCGGTCACCCTCATCTCCCAAATCAAGATGGTCTTCGGCTGCTATCCGGTCCATGGCATCCGCCGAACCGGTGGCTTCCACCAAATCCCGCCATTGCCGATCGGTGATCACCACCACCATCACCCTTCGGCGGTCCTTGGTCACAAAATCCCGGCCATAGGCGCCATAGACATAATTGCCGTGAGCGCCGCGGTCTTCTTGGTTGATCACCACCTCCCCCAGGTGACCCAATGAAGAGACAGTCGCCAGGGCCACATCAAACAGGGACAGCCGCACCAACTGTCCCTCACCGGTTCGCAACCGGTGACGATCGGCCGCCAAGACGGCGGTGGCCACCATGTTCCCGGCGATCACATCCCACGCGGGGAGGACATGATTCACCGGTCCGGCATCCGGGGGGCCGGTGACGTCCGGATAACCCACCGCCGCGTTGACCGTGTAGTCCAACGCCACCGAACCGTCCGGATTGCCCCGCAGCGCCACCATGATCAGGTCGGGCCTTCGTTCGGCAAGCTGGTCATAGGACAGCCACCGGGGGGACAGGTTGGTTATCAGGATGCCACCCCCCTCCCCGGGGGCGGTGATCAGATCGATGAGAGTGGACCTTCCCTCCCCGGTCCGCATATCCAGGGTGACCGAACGCTTTCCGGCGTTGAGACCGGCCCAGTAAAGGCTCCTGCCCTCGGCAGTCACCGGCCACCGACCGTAGTCGAGCCCCCCTCCCGGAGGATCCACTCGGATGACGTCGGCGCCCAGAGAAGAGAGCGTCAGGCCGGCCAGTGGCACCGCCACAAACGCCGAGAGTTCCACCACCCGCATTCCCTTCAGAATCCCTTCCATCGGGTTGGGGGAGGTCTTTTGGGATCCCATTGGGCCAAGCCTACGATTCTCAGGCGGATTGACAGAACAGGGCATCACTGCGATAACGGCCTGCACCAGGGCTTTGGATGAAGCCACCGATGCCGCGGTGCACAGGCTGGAGGAGGTAGCGGTTCGCCATCCCCAAGGTTTGGACGGCTGCCAGAGCCTGGCCTATCAGGTGGCCTTTCTGGCCTCGGAGGCGGCTGAGATGCGGGCCGTGGAACGAGCCGTCATCGCGGGACGGATGGGATCGGCCACCGGCAAGCTGGCCGCTTCACTCTTGGCCCGATCCGGACGGGAAAGAATCGACCGGTTCGAAGAGTTGGAAGGAATCTGCGGGCAATGGCTCGACACCGCCCCGGTGCGGAAAGTGATCACCGCCGGGAGCCGGTTGTCGGAGCCGACCCTGGCCGAAGCCCGGAAACCCCCCGATCCGGGACTGGGTCCCGAACTCCTCTTGGCCCGCCAAGAGTTCCGAAGGTTCGGCCGGGAAGTTATCGCTCCTCACGCCGAACGGGTTCATCGCCACAATCTCGACGTACCCGAGGAGGTGATATCCGGGCTGGCCGACCTGGGAGTGTTCGGACTGTCCATCCCGGTGCGCTACGGTGGATTCCTGGATGAGGACCATCCTCCCCACCTGGCGATGGTGGTGGCCACCGAGGAACTGAGCCGCGCATCTTTGGCGATCGGGGGCTCTCTTATCACCCGGCCCGAGATGCTGGCCCGCGCCCTGACCGCAGGCGGCACCGAGGCGCAGAGGTCCAAATGGCTTCCCGCGATTGCCTCGGGTGAGAAGATGGTGGCCATCTGCGTCACCGAACCCGATTACGGCTCAGATGTGGCTTCGGTGACCACTGCCGCCCAAAGAGACGGAGACACCTGGGTGATCAATGGCGCCAAGATGTGGTCCACCTTTGCCGGACGGGCCCAATTGCTCATGGTGCTGGTGAGGACTCATCCCGATCCCGGGCGGGGCCACCGGGGTCTTTCTTTGTTGGTGGTGGAGAAACCCGCTTTCGGGGGCCATGCCTTCACCCTCAACCAGCCCGGAGGAGGAAGACTGCGGGGAAAGGCGATACCCACCATCGGCTACCGTGGCATGCACAGCTTCGAGTTGCAGTTCGAGAATTGGGTGGTTCCCTCAACTTCCCTGATCGGCGGGGAGGAGGGAGAGGGACGGGGATTCCACCTGCAGATGCAGGCCTTTTCCACCGGGAGACTGCAAACTGCCGGACGGGCGCTGGGTCTGATGGAGGCCGCCTTCGCCCAAGCCCGCCGCTACACGGCCGGTCGCACGGTGTTCGGCCAAACCCTGGACAAATACCCGCTGACCCAGGAGCGCCTGGCGGAGATGGCGGCTCGGATCGCGGCCCATCGGGCCTTCGCCTACCAGGTGGCCGGTTATCTCGACCAACCCCGAGGTCAGACCGAGGCTTCCATGGTGAAAGCCCTGGCCTGCCGGTCGGCCGAGACGATCACCCGAGACGCCATGCAAATGTTCGGGGGGTACGGATATGCGGAGGAGTATCCGGTATCTCGATTGTTCGTGGACGCCCGGGTTCTCACCATATTCGAGGGAACCGAAGAGGTGCTGGCGCTGAAGGTGATCGCCCGTCGATTGCTGCAGTCCCGGGGGCGGCGGGATTCCAACTAGCCTTATCTGAACCATGGTGGAAGTAATCGAAAAAGGCCCGTATCACACCGGAGATTTCTCCGACGAGTTGGTTGCCGCCGAGCAGGGCAACCGGAAGATCGGCACCAAACTACTGTTTCAAAACGATGAAGTCGGGGTCTGGGAGGTTCGACTGCAACCGGGAGAGAGGGGCGGGTTCCATCTGCACGATCGCCATTACTTCTGGACGGTGGTGAAGGGCGGCATCGGCAAGCAGCGCACCGCCGACGGGGTGTACCACATTCGCCGTTACGAAGAAGGAGACACAAGCTTCTTGCCACACAGCCCGGAGGAAGCGGTGATCCACGACTTCGAGAACGCCGGGGACACTGAGATCCGCTTTATCACGGTCGAACTGTACGACTGATCTTTCTCTGAACTATGTCCGCCACGGTTGCCCGTCGGATCGTGGCCGGCCTGCAGGCCGCGGGGACCCGCCGCCTGTTCGGAGTGCCCGGGGGAGGGCCAAACCTGCTGAAGGTGGGGGCCGCCGCCGAGCAGGACATCCCTTTCGTCCTCTGCCACACCGAGACGGCCGCTTGCATCGCCGCCTCGACATACGGGCTTCTGACCGATACGGTGGGAGCAGCAGTGGTTACCCGAGGCCCGGGGGTGGCCTCGGCTGTCAACGGGGTGGCCCAGGCCACCTTGGACAAACAGCCCTTGGTGCTGGTGGGAGACACCGTCTCTCATGCCGACCGTTCGTGGGTGGGCCACCAGGAGTTTGACCAACCGGCTGTGATGCGGCCGGTCACCAAATGGAGCGGTGTGGTGGGCCACACCGGCACCGCGCAGGCCGCGGAGGCCGCCGGGAGACTGGCCGCGGCTCATCCTCAGGGCGGGGTGTATTTTGACATGGACAGCACGGTCTCCGGTGAGGCGCCCCCCGAGCCCGAGGCGCGGCCCTCCGCCCCGCCTCTCCCGGCGACAGTGCGGGAAATGGTGGACCGATCCGCCTTCCCGCTATTGGTCTTGGGAACCGGGGCGCTTGGGTGGCTCAGTGAGGTGAGGCGGGTGGTGGCCGGGGCCGGCTGTCCGGTCCTCACCACCTATCACGCCAAGGGCCTGATCGATGAGACCGCTGCAGAGTTCGGAGGCCTGTTCACCAGTTCTTCTCTGGAGGCGCCGCTGCTGCGCAGAAGCGATCTGGTATTGGCGGTGGGAGTCGATCCCGTGGAGCCACTTCCCCGGCCTTTTCGATACGAGGCGCCCGTGGTCGAGATCAATCCCTGGCCCCATCCTCGTCGGTTCTTCCCCGCTCACTGCCGGGTTGAGGGACCGGTGGGGCCGCTCCTCCGATCCGTGGGCGCCGATCTGGCCGATAACCGGTGGGCCCCGGGCGCCGGCCAAGCGGCGTGGCAGACTGCCCTGCGTTCTCTGTGGGCCGACGGCCCGGGCTTCACTCCCCATCAGGTGGTGCGGGAGGTGGCGGCATGGAATGCCCGGCATCGCGGCGCCACGGTGACTCTGGATGCCGGCGCTCATTTTCTGGTGGCGATGCCTTTCCTGCCGGCGACCCGACCTCGCCGAACCTTGATCTCCAACGGACTCTCCACCATGGGGTACGCCCTTCCCGCCGCCTTGGGCGCGGCCTTGGCGCGCCCGGAGAGACCGACCGTCTGTCTGACCGGCGACGGGGGTCTGGGCATAGTGCTGGCCGAGCTGGAGACTTTGGCGCGGACCGGCGCCGAGGTGGTGGTGGTGGTGTTCAATGACGCGGCCCTCACCCTCATCGAGCTCAAGCAGGTGGCCGGGCAGGGGGGACCACCGGCGGTGCGTTATGAACCAACCGACTACGCCCAGGTGGCGCGGGCCTGCGGAATGCCGGGGGTGGTGGTGGAAAACCGGACCCAACTGGCTGCCGCTTTGAGCGGACCCCGCCCCCGCCTGATCGACGCCCGCATTGATCCCACCTCCTACCGCACGGTGATCGAAGCCGCCCGGGGATAGAAAGTTGGCATCAGGAGCCCGGTAAAAGGACGGATCCGCGAAAAATCGGGGGGCTGAAGGGTTGACTTCTGTCACAACCCTGAGGCATGCTGATTGAATCAAACACCTCTCCGTCCGTTCCGACGTCGTTCGGACGGCCAAAGCGCCCGCTTGCGGGCCAGAGGTCACATTTCTCGGTTGGCGTCCCCCGGCGGGATCGGAAGGCCGCGTTCGATCTCCCGGTGGTGGTTGGTGGGGGTGGGACCCAGAAATTGGAGAGAGTTCAAAGCGGTTTTCGCGAGATAGGATCGGATTTCGCGATTTACTGCTTGTGGGCCTCACACACTTTCGGCGCTAAGTAATCTCCCCTCCAAACCAGAGAGAGGAGAGTCTCAATGTCTATAACCGTGGCTAGGTTTCTGGATGTCGCTGATGGGCTCCAGGCCAATCAGTTCTCGATCGGCGACCGCGCCCAGATTTCGGGGTTGAACGACGTTGATCCTGACCACAAGCAGTTGATGGACGGACAGGTGACCTCCGTGATCGCCGTGATGGGCGGAGACGGGCGGCCGAACCTCTCCGCCATGTGGTTCGATTACGACGGAGAAACCAACCGGGTGCTGGTGAACGTGGCCACCCACCGCAAGAAGACCGCTTGGATCAGGGCCAATCCCCAGATCACGGTCATGTTGATGAATCCGGCCAACCCCTATCACTGGATGAGCATGAAGTGCACCGTGGAACGGGAAGTCTTGGAGGACGATCCCGATGAGGGAGCGATGGTCACCGCCCAATTGGACAAGATCTGGACCAAATACACGGGCGCCGAGCCCCCCTACGGCCTGCGCGACCCCTCCATTGACGAGCGACGGGTGCTGTTTATCTGCAAGGTGGACCGCATCGCCACCTTCGGGAGATCTGCTTGACTTGACCTCCAGCCGCTGGCCAAGGGTGGCGGTGATGGGAGGGTCGATCGGCGGTTTGACCGCCGGTTTGCTGCTGCGCGAACTGGGTTGTCAGGTTGACATCTACGAGCGCTCCTCCGCCGCCCTGCAGGACCGGGGAGCGGGCATCATCCTGCTCCCTCACACCTACCGCTACTTTGACGAGCACAGCCCGCTTGACACACAACAAGTCTCCATCGCCCCCTACTGGTGGACTTTCCTTGACCGCCGGGGTCGGGTGCTGTCCCAAAAGCCCCTTGGGTCCCTGATCAGCTCGTGGAACACCATCTATCGGGGACTTCTATCGGACTTTGGGGAGGACCACTATCACCTGCGCAAGGAGGTGACCGGCTTCTCTCAGGGTGACGACCGGGTGCAAGTGAGGTTCTCCGACGGCGAAGAGGCCGGCGCTGATCTGCTGGTGGCCGCCGACGGTATCACCTCCCTGGCCAGATCGATCCTCAACCCTGCGGTCTCGCCCACCTACGCCGGATACGTCGCCTGGCGAGGAACCATCCCCGAATCAGACCTGAGTCGCCAAGCCCAGGAGCATCTGGCCGACGCCATGGTCTACTGCCTGATGCCGACCGGGCATTCCCTGGCCTACGCCATTCCCAGTCAGTCGGGGAGCCTGGCGGTGGGAGAACGGCTGATGAACCTGGTCTGGTATTACAACTGCCCCGACGGGGCTCCCCTTGACGCCCTTCTGACCGACCGGGAGGGAGACCGGCGCTCCTGGTCGGTGCCGCCCGGGTTCGTCCGCCCCCGATTGCTGGCCAAGATCCGCCGGGAAGCCCAGCAGACCATGGCGCCGGTGGTGAGGGAGGTGGTGGACGGAGCCCAGGACCTGTTCATCCAGGTGATATTCGACGTGGCTTCCGAGCGCATGGCCCAGGGGAGGGTTTGCCTGATAGGTGACGCCGCCTTTGCAGTGCGCCCCCACGCCGCGGCGGGCACCGCCAAGGCCTGTGACGACGCCTTTGCCCTGCGGGATGCTCTGGCCGCCGCCGACGGGAATGTCGGAGAGGCCCTCCGACGGTGGGAGCCCGAGCGCCTCCGCGTGGGACACAACCTGATCGATCGGGCCCGCTGGATCGGGGAAGCCTATCAAAGCCGATTCGACGCCGTGCCGGGCGATCCACGCCTGCGCTACGGTCTCCACGGTCCCGACGACTGACCGAATGTGATACATTGAAACAAACTGAAACTGACACCCCATGTTCACCTGAGAGGCTTCACATGACTACACCTGACCCAGTCAACTCCGCTACAGCCACTGATCCGGCCATCACTTTGCAAGACTTCCACATTCCCCTGGACGAGGCCTACACCGTCGAGCTCTCCGATACCGTCGAAAAGGCCCAGTCCAAGATGAACGAACACAACGTCGATCAGCTCCCAGTGGTGAACGCCAACTTTTACGGACCGATGGTAATTACCCGCAGGGCAATCGCAGCGGTGGTCCCTTCGGCAAGATCAGCAACTTTCGTACAAGATGCCTTACAGGAACATAGCAATGACCCTCAACAAAGAATTAAAGCCACCACTTCTCTCGGCAAAGCAAAACGGCTTCTAATCGAGTTTGACTGGGTTTTGACCACCGACAAGGATGACCAACCAATGGGGCTCGCCACCGTGGGCGACGCCCTGAGGGAATTGCTTGACCATCAACAGAGGTGTTGTTCGCCTTAGTTACCAGCCTTTACCTGTGGAGGGCCGCCAGCATGGCCGAGCCCATGTCGGGTGGAGTGGGAGCGATCTCGATCCCTGCCCCCCGAAAGGCCTCGATCTTGCTCTGGGCGGTCCCCTGGCCTCCGGAGATGATCGCTCCGGCATGACCCATACGCTTTCCGGGTGGTGCGGTTAACCCGGCGATGAACCCCGCCACCGGCTTGGTCATCTCCGAACGAACGTAGTCGGCCGCCTCCTCCTCGGCAGGTCCGCCGATCTCCCCGATGATCAATACCCCTTCGGTGGCCGGATCGGCCTGAAACATTGCCAAAGCATCCACGAAGCTGGTGCCGTTCACCGGATCTCCTCCGATGCCCAGGGCAGTGGTCTGTCCCAGTCCCAGGTTGGTCAGTTGGTACACGGCTTCGTAGGTGAGTGTCCCCGACCGACTGATCACCCCCACTTTCCCCCGGGCGTGGATGTATCCGGGCATGATCCCCAGCTTGCACTCACCGGGCGTGATCACCCCCGGACAGTTGGGCCCCACCAAGCGGGATGCCCGGGAAGCCAAATAATTCTTCACGGTCACCATGTCGTTGACCGGAACCCCCTCGGTGATGCACACAATCAACTCCACCCCGGCCTCGGCCGCCTCCATGATGGAATCGGCGGCAAAGGGGGGCGGCACGAAGATCAGGGTGGCGTTGGCGCCGGTGGCGTCCACTGCCTCTCTCACCCCGGAGAACACCGGCAGGTCCACCGCGAAGGTGTCGGGCCTTCCGGGGACCCCGCTGTGATCGGTCCGGCCCGAAAAATGTTGGGGCTCCCCCGCCCTTCGGGGGTGGACACCTCCCACCACCCGGGTCCCATAGGCGATGATCTGCTGGGTGTGAAACTGGCCGGCCCGGCCCAACCCCTGAACCAACAGCCTGGTGTCCCGGTTGCAGAGAATGCTCATCGGCACAGCTCCACTATCTGCCGGGCACCGTCCGCCATGTCGGTGGCGGAGATGACGTCCAGCCCCGAGTCGGCGATCATCCTGCGGCCCAGATCCACATTGGTTCCTTCCAACCGGACCACTAGGGGCACCGACAGCCCCACCTCTTTGGTGGCGGCCAGCACGCCCTCGGCAATCACGTCGCAGTGCACAATCCCGCCGAAGATATTTACGAAGATCCCTTTGACATTGGGATCGGCGGTGATGATCCGAAAGGCGGCGGCCACCCGCTCCGCATCGGTGTCGCCCCCCACATCCAGGAAATTGGCGGGAGTCCCCCCGTAGTGCTGCACGATGTCCATGGTCGCCATGGCCAGGCCGGCACCGTTCACCATGCAGCCGATCTCGCCGTCCAGCTTCACGTAGTTGAGTCCGGCTTTTCGGGAGGTGCTCTCGGCGGGTTCTTCTTCGCTCTCGTCCCGCAACTGGGCCACCGGCGGATGCCGATAGAGAGCGTTGTCCTCGAACGACACCTTGGCATCAAGCGCAATCGCCTGACCCGAAGAAGTGATCACCAGGGGGTTGATCTCCAGAAGTTCGGTGTCAAGACCTGCGGCCGCCGCCGCCACCTTCCCAACCAGGTCAGAGAAAAAAGAGGCCGTCTGGCCGGAGAGATGCAGACTCCGGGCAAGGCGCCGCAGTTGGAAGGGCCGAATGCCCACCGCCGGATCGATGGTCTCGGTCACAAGTTTCTCGGGAGACTCGGCCGCCACCTTTTCGATCTCCACCCCTCCTTCCACTGAAGCCAGAATGACAGGCCGGGAGACTTTGCGATCCAACTGCACCGCCAGGTAAAGCTCTTGGGCGATGTCCACCCCCGCCTCCACCAGCAATCGGTTCACCACCTTTCCCGATGGCCCGGTTTGGACGGTCACCAGGGTGGAACCCAGCATCTTCTGGGCCAGGTTCAACATCCGCTTGTGCATCAGTGCCTTCTGGCCCGACGCCACGATGTTCACCCCACCGATCCCGGCATCGGGGTATTCCACGAAGCGCCCCTTACCGCGGCCACCGGCATGAATCTGCGCCTTGACCACCACCAGGTGCCCGCCGGTCTCCTCCAACAGGGCCACCGAGGCGTCGGCCGCCTCCTCAGGAGTGAAAACGGCCCTTCCCGCAGGTACCGCCACGCCATATGAGGCCAGCAGTTCTTTCGCCTGATGTTCGTGAATGTTCACCGCGCAAATATCCTACCCGCTCCCACGGTGGCCCGGCCCCGGGGGCCCGGAGAAGCAGGCTAAAGCTCGGCGCCCACCCATTCCACAATCTCATCCAAAGAGGTGCCGGGAACAAAAATCCGGGTGACGCCCATCGCCAGGAGCTGTTCCACATCGTCGGCCGGTATCACACCGCCACCGAACACCTTGATGCGGTCGGCGCCGGATTCGGTGAGCAAGCGGAGAATCGGGGGAAAGATGGACATATACGCCCCGGACATCACCGACAACCCGATCGCATCGACGTCCTCCTGGATGGCCGCGGCCACCACCTGTTCCGGGGTTTGATGCAGTCCGGTATAAATCACCTCGTGTCCACCGTCGCGCAGCGCTCGGGCCACCACCTTGGCGCCGCGATCATGCCCGTCCAGACCCGCCTTGGCGATCAAAACCCGTCTTCGCATCTCCTTAAGGGTAAAGGCTGCCATTAGCATCAATCCCATGACACTTTCTTCCCTGCGCGCCCTAACTCTGGCCGGGCAGAGCATCTGGGCCGATCAGATATCCCGGGCCATGCTGGACAGCGGAGAACTGGCCCGGCGGGTCCGCCAACAGCACATCACCGGAGTGACATCGAACCCATCCATCTTCGCTGCGGCCATCACCAAAAGCCAGGACTACGACCAGGCAATGGCGCGTCTGATCAGCCAGGGGGCGGACCCCGATGAAACCTACGCCTCTCTGATAACCCGGGATATCACCGACGCCTGCGATGTGCTGGCTCCGGTTCATCGGGATAGCGCCGGCGCCGACGGTTTTGTCTCGGTGGAGGTCTCCCCTCAACTGGCAGACGACGCCGACGCCACGGTGGCCGAGGCCCGAGAATGGGTCAAGCGGGTGAGTCGGCCCAACCTTTTGGTGAAGGTGCCGGCCACACCGGAGGGCCTCCCGGCCATCCGCCAACTCACCGGAGAGGGCATCTCGGTGAACGTGACCCTGATCTTTTCCCTGGGGCGCTACCGCAAAGTAATGGAGGCGTACCTGCAGGGTTTGGAGGACTATGCGGCAGTGGGAGGCAACCTCCGAGAAGTCGCGTCGGTAGCGTCGTTCTTTGTGTCGCGGGTGGACACTGAAGTGGACCGTCGCTTGAAGGAAATGGGCGGCGCCAATCGGCTGGCCTTGCGGGGAAAGGCGGCCGTGGCCAACGCCCAAGTGGCCTACGGAGAGTTTCTGGCAGTGTTCGCGGGGCCAAGATGGGACCGCCTGGCAGCCCAAGGCGCACGTATCCAACGCCCCCTCTGGGCTTCAACCTCCACCAAGAACCCGGCCTATCGGGACACCTTGTACGTGGACACTCTGGTGGCTCCCCATACTGTCAACACTCTGCCCCTGTCCACCATCGAGGCCTACGCCGATCACGGATCGACCCGTCCCGCGATCTTCGGGCCCGAGGACATCGCCCGCTCCCGGAATCTCCTGGCGGACCTGCAAGAAGCAGGCGTCGACTACCAGGATGTGGTGGAGACCCTGGAGACTCAGGGAGTGCGCAGCTTTTCGAATGCTTTCGTCGAACTGCAAGACCACATCGGAGCCAAGTACACCGAACTCGCCTGAGTCGCACGGCATCACTTGGCGACCGCCATGATCAGAGCGGAGGAACCCACGGCAATGTTGGAGCCGGAAACGGCGACGAGAGCGCGCCTTCACCTGTTCCTCCCAGAAGAGGCGCTCGATGGAGGGACTGCATGCAACCTGGCCCTTGGAGACCGTCGGACCCATGCGATCCGAATCATCCCGCCTTCTCCACAGCCGAGAGCATCAGCTCCCGCCTCTCTTTCAGGTTCGGGAAAAAGACGGTGGCCGATGCTCTCCCGCCTTGGCCCGAGATGGTGAGCACCCGACCCAATCCCCAGTCGGGGTGCCGCACCCGATCGCCCACTTGAAGTCCTGACCGGCGCATCACCCCTTTACCAGCGCGGGCCGCTGCCCCGGGAGCTCGGGGTCTCCGGTGCGACGCACCGCGGACCCTCGCGCTCCCGCGGGACGCCGGCTTTCCGCCTACCAGCTTCACCAGGCGGTCGGGGATCTCGCGCAGAAACCGGCTGGGGGTCTGGGGATAGGGAAACCCGCCCACCATGCGGGTGTCGTCCCAGCTCAGGTGGAGCTTTTGCATGGACCGAGTGACCGCCACATAAAAGAGCCGTCGCTCCTCTTCCAGTTGATCAGGATCGGAGATGCTGCGTTCATGAGGGAACAGACCATCCTGCATCCCCACCACAAACACCACCGGGAATTCCAGACCTTTGGCGCTGTGGACCGTCATCAGAGCCACCGCCCCGGCCCCTTCATCCAAATTGTCGGGATCAGAAACCAGGGAAGCCCCTTCCAGAAAGCGCCCCAGCCTGTCCATCGCGGACAACTCCTCCCCCGAAGCGCCGTCGAACTCATAAGCCACACGGGCCAGTTCCGCCAGGTTCTCGGTTCGGCCTTCCGCCTCGATTCCCCCCTCGGCCGCCGCCATCTCGGCCAGCCCCGTGTCGAAAATGGCGCTTTCGGTGGCTCGGCCCACCCCATCTGCCTCCAGATGCCCTCGGATAGAAGCCAATCGGGCAGCCAGCTCTTTGATTCCCTTGCGCGCCCGGGTTGAGAGCCCGACAATCTCATCCGCCTGTTCCAAGGCCTCCCGCAGGCCAATCTCGTGCGTGGAGACGTAGCGTTCCATACGCCCCAAAGAGGTCCGCCCGATCCCCCGGCGGGGAGTGTTGATGATCCTCCGCAATGCCACTCCGTCGTCGGGATTCGCCACCACTTGCAGGTAGGCCACCACGTCCTTGATCTCCCGCCGCTGGTAGAACGCCACCGCTCCCACCACCTGATAGGGCAGTTCGGTGCGCCGGAAAGCCTCCTCGAAAGCCCGCGACTGGGCGTTGGTCCGGTAGAACACCGCCATGTCCCCCGGGTTGTAACCGTCGGAAACCAGTTCCCTGGCGCGATCGGCCACAAACCGTGATTCACGGGTGATGCCCGAACCCTGATGGACGATTATGCGGTCGCCTTCCCCTTGATCACACCACAGATCCTTGGGGTCGGAGCGAAGATTGACGCTGATTACTTCATTGGCGGCGTCCAAGATATTGGAGGTCGAGCGGTAGTTACGGTTGAGCACCACCCGGCGGGCTTCGGGGAAATCCTCATCGAAGCGATCAAAGTTCCGGTAGTCGGCGCCCCGGAAGGCGTAGATGGACTGGTCGCTGTCGCCCACCACGAACAGACTTCGGTGACGGCGGGCCAAATCTCTCACCAACAGGTACTGGACGCGGTTGGTGTCCTGGTACTCGTCCACCAGCACGTGGCGGAACACCCCTCGGTATTTCTCCAAGACCTCGGGAACGGCGCCAAACAGCTCCACGGCCACCATTAGCAGATCGTCGAAATCCATGGCTGACATCTGCAGGAGACGTTGTTGATAAAGCCGGTAGACCTCGGACACCTCGATCGGACCTTCAGCTCGATCCGCCAGGGTCTCATAATCCACCAGGTCGTTCTTGGCGGCGCTGATTCTGTTCAGCATGGCCCGGGGAGAAAGCCTGGTCTGGTCCAGGCCCAGATCATTCAAACACTGCTTGACCAGCCGGAGCGAGTCTCCTCGGTCATAGATCGAAAAGTTCGATCGGTACCCGAAGACATGGGCCTCACGACGGAGAATCCGGGCGCAGGCCGAGTGAAAGGTAGAGACCCACATGTTGTTGACCGTGGCGCCCACCAGGCCGGCAACTCTTTCTCGCATCTCCCGGGCTGCCTTGTTGGTGAAGGTGATGGCCAGGATGGACTCGGCCGGCACTCCCATCTCCCGGATGAGATAGGCGATGCGGTAAGTTAGCACCCGGGTCTTACCCGACCCGGCCCCCGCCACCACCATCACCGGCCCCCCGGCGATGGTCACCGCCTCCTCCTGTTCGGAATTCAGATCATCGATCAGTGAATGGGATCCGATCATGTCATTCCCACTCGATGGTGGCGGGCGGCTTGGAGGAGACGTCGTAGAGGACTCGATTGATCCCCTCCACCTCTCCTATCACCCGCCGGGAGATGGCGGAAAGCACCTCATAGGGCAACCGCGCCCAGTCGGCCGTCATGGCCTCGGAGCTCTCCACGGCTCGCACCACCAGCGGGTAGGCGTAGGTTCGTTCATCTCCCTGGACCCCCACCGAGCGAATCGCCGGCAGCACCCCGAACACCTGCCACAGGCTGCGGTACAGCCCAGCCCGCCGGATCTCATCGATCACGATGGCGTCGGCCCTTCGCAGCAGGTCCAGCCGTTCGGAGGTCACCTCACCGATAATGCGAATCGCCAAACCCGGCCCGGGGAAAGGATGACGCCACACAATCTCCTCGGGAAGACCCAACTGTTCTCCCACCGCGCGGACCTCGTCCTTGAACAGGTCGCGGAGGGGTTCCACCAGCTGCAATCGCATGTGAGCGGGAAGCCCTCCCACATTGTGGTGGCTCTTGATCACCGCCGCATCCCCTCCTCCCGATTCGATCACGTCGGGATACAAGGTTCCCTGCACCAAGAATCGGCATTCGGGCAGGCGGTCGGAGACTTCCTCAAACACATCGATGAAGGTTTCCCCGATTAGTTTTCGCTTCTGTTCGGGGTCAGTGACTCCGGTCAAGACTCCCCGAAACCGTTCTTGGGCCTTGACCTGGATCAGATTGGTGTCAAAGTTCTGGCCGAACACCTCCTCAACCTGTTCGGCTTCGCCCTGCCGAAGCAGCCCGTGGTCCACAAACACACAGGTCAGACGATCTCCGATGGCGCGATGCACCAAGGCCGCGGCCACCGCCGAATCGACCCCGCCCGACAACCCGCACACCGCCCGGGCCTCCCCGATCTGGTGGCGGACGTTCTCCACCTGTGTCTCGATGATGGAATCGGCCGTCCAGGTACCCCGGGCTCCGCAGGCGCCGTACAGAAACCTTCGCAGCACCTCCATTCCCAGGGGGGTGTGGGTCACCTCAGGGTGAAATTGCACCCCATAGAGATCGAGGTCGGGGTTCTCCATCGCCGCCACCGCCGCCCCCGGCGTTTCGGCCGTCACCCCAAAACCCTCCGGCGCCTCCACCACCGCGTCGCGGTGGCTCATCCACACTTCCGAGACGGGGGGAAGGTCTTTCAGAAGCAACGATGGCTCAGTGATCGCCATGGTGGTGTGCCCGAACTCCCCGCCGCCGGTGGCCGCCACCCTTCCTCCCATGTGTTGTGCGATCAGCTGGTGCCCATAGCAAATGCCCAACACCGGAATCCCCAGGGAAAGAAGTCCGGGATCAATGGAGACCGCGTCGGGAGAGTAGACGGAAGCCGGCCCACCCGACAGCACGATTCCCGAGGGAGACCGAGACCGGACTTGGGAAGCGGTGATCCGGGCCGGAACTATCTCCGAATGTACCCGCGCCTCTCGGATTCGTCGGGCGATCAGGCGGGCGTATTGTGCCCCCAGGTCCACCACCAGCACATTGTCGGCAGAAGAGGTCAATCCATCCCCGAGTACTGGGAGCGCTGAATCTGTTTGCCCTCAAACAAAAAGGAGGGGGCGATGGCAACCTCCGCCTTCTGAAATTCCAGGACATTGGAGTATCCGGTGGTGGACATTGATCTTCGCAGGGCGCCGAACAGGTTGGTCAGCCCTTCGCTCTCAGTGGCGGGCCCCAGCAAAACCTCTTCCAAAGTCCCGCGGGTGGGGACCTCGATCCGCACGCCCCGGGGCAGGGAGGGGTGAAAGGATGACATTCCCCAGTGGAAGCCCCGCCCGGGCGCTTCGGAAGCGGCAGCCAGGGGAGAACCCAGCATCACCGCGTCGGCGCCGCAGGCAATGGCCTTGGCGATCTCACCTCCGGTTCTCATTCCGCCGTCGGCAATGACATGGACATAACGGCCCGTCTCCAGCAGATAATGGACCCGCGCTCCGGCCGCGTCGGCGATGGCGGTGGCCTGCGACACCCCCACCCCGAGCACTCGCCGCGTGACGCTGGCCGCCCCCGGCCCCACTCCCACCAGCACCCCCACTGCTCCGGTGCGCATCAGATGAAGGGCCATGGAATAGGAAGAACATCCTCCCACCACCACCGGCGTGGAGGTTTGGGCAATGAATTCTTTGAGATTGAGCGGCTCGGTGCGGGTTGAGACATGTTCGGCGGAGACCACCGTTCCCTGGATCACCAGCAGGTCCAAGCCCGCCTCGGTGGCCAGATGGGCGTATTCGGGGGTGTTCTGGGGCGTCAGGCTGGCGGCGGAAACCACCCCCGCATCACGGATTTGCTGGATACGTTCCCCGATCAGGGACTCTTTGATGGGTTCGCGGTACACCTCCTGCAAAAGAGCCCGGGCCCGGGCCCCCGACGCCGAAGCGATTTCCTCGTAGATGGGACCGGGATCCTGATATCGGGTCCACAATCCCTCAAGGTTCAGCACCCCCAATCCACCCAGCCTCCCCAGTTCGATCACCGTGTTGGGACTCATCGTGGAGTCCATGGAAGCCCCCATCATGGGCAGCGAAAATGGGTAGGCCTCCAACTGCCATCGGAGATCCACATCGTCGGAGTCCCGTGTCCGGCGGGTCGGGACGATGGCGATGTCATCCAGGCCGTACACTCGCCGCGCCGCTTTGCCTATGCCGATATCAACGGCCATCTATTCGTTCTCCCTGCCTCTCGCGTCTCAAATGGTCGGCCCCTCCGGACTTGTCACTGTTCTCCAAGGCACACCGTTCACCAAATGCTTATTGCTTGATTAATTGCGCCTGCCTGAAGGATACCAACTCATTGGGACAATTTCAGTCAACCTGGTCGGGCATCCTGCCTTCCGTTCAATGGGGGCTGCCAGTCCCAATCAAGACGCTCCGAGTGGGAAAACGCGTTCGATCCGACTTTCTTGAACCACATATATGAAGGGAACTGGGGTTTGACAGGCATCCGTTATGTGTCGTAGATTGTTGACGAATCGGGTAGCCATCGCATCTGCGGTGAGATCCTGACGTGAAAGGCCAAACATCTGGACGCCGTGGGCAGACACCATTTCCCGCTCCAATCGATTGCTTCGAATCTTCCAATCTTTAGTGAATACGACCCAGCCCTCCGTCCCTGCTTTCTCAAGCCAGTCCGTGTCGCGCACCTCCTCGTCGGCAGGAACCCCATAGATTTCGGCAAGAGTTACCAAGTCCAGACCTTTATCACGAAGCAACCTGGGAACCTGCAAACGACCTAAGCCTCAATCCACCGTTCGGTGGTGTGGGTGGGGTGGTGTGATGGCGGGGTGGGTGTGTTTGGGGTGGGGTTCCCCTGTTTTGGGGCGTTCGGGGGGCGTGTTTTCGGGTTTGTTGGGTTTGGCGGGCGATGTGGGGTCGGGTTTGGGGTGTTAGACGATGTTTGGGACGTGCGGTACCAGGGTGGGGGTGCTCGGTTTTCTGAATCGCCCCGGCTTTATCGGAGAGTGTTTTTTGTGAGTTGTTTCGGTCGTGTTGGGGGTTGTTGGTGATGGTAGTTGGTCTCCTTTTCGGCGGGTGGGATATCTCCGATGGGTTCGAGAAGCCGGCGGTGGTTGAACCAGTCCACGTATTCGAGGGTGGCGTACTCGACCTGGTCGAGGTTGCGCCATGGTCCACGGTTTCGGATCAGTTCTGTTTTGTACAACCCGATCACCGACTCCGCCAGGGCGTTGTCATACGAATCGCCGACCGACCCGACCGACGGTGATATCCCAGTTTCGACCAGACGGTCGGTGTACCGAATTGACAGGAAGTTGGGCGCCGGCGTCGCATATGGTGGACCAGACGCTCGCCGGGTTTGGGATCACGGGCCCATAGGGCCTGCTCCAACGCGTCAAGCGCCAGATCGGCGCGGAGGGTGGTCGCTACTCGCCATCCGACTATGAACCGCGAGTAGGCGTCGATCACAAACCGCGGCGTACACGAACCCCGACCAGGTCGGCACATAGGTGATGTCCGCCAACCAAAGACGGTTCGGAGCCTCAGCACCGAACCGCCGGTCGACCAGATCAGCGGGTCTGTGAGCGTTTTCGTCCGAGACCGTCGTGCGACGCTTTTTGCCTCTGACCACGCCCACCAGCCCTTCTAGGCGCATCAGACGCTCGACTGTGCACCGCGCCACCCCAATTCCCTGACGGTGCAGCTGCCGCCATACCTTCCGAGCGCCGAACTACTCCCCAAAGTTCTCTGAATGAACACGGCGGATCACCGGAACCAGTTCGGCGTCCCGACGCGAACGCGCCGAACACCGATCCGGTTCCCGCTCTCGGCGTTTGTGTTCGTAATAGGTTGAAGGGGCGATCGGCAACTGCTCACAGATCGGCTCGACCCCATGCTCCTTTCGGTGTTCATCCACGAACCTGGTCATCTGCTCGGTAGGCGGTCGAGCTCCGCCTGGGCGAAATACGCTGACGCCTTCCGCAGGATCTCGTTCGCCCGGCGCAACTCGCGGTTCTCCCGCCGTAATTCCCTCAGCTCCTCCAACTGATCGGTGGTCAAACCCGACCGAACCCCCTGGTCGCGTTCTGACTGACGCACCCACTTTCTGAGGGTCTCAGCCGAGCACCCAACCTTCTCGGCGATCGAACAGATCGCCGCCCACTGTGAACGGTGCTCACCCTGATGAGAAAGCACAAGCCGAACCGCCCGCTCGCGGACCTCCGGCGCATAACTACTAGGTCTTCCCATAAATCTCCATCCTCTCAAGATAGAAAGTGATGGTCCCCCGGTTTTGTGGAGTCAGTTCACTTGGATCAGTGGTGTGACGGTTCGGTTGTGGTAGTGGGTGTTTTCGTATTCGATCGGCGTGAGCATGTCCAGGGCGGTGTGGCGGCGTTGGCGGTTGTGGAAGATCTCGAGGTACTCGAAGATAGCGTTGGCGAGTTCGATACGGGTCAGCCAGCGTTGGCGGTCCAACAGTTCGACTTGCATACGTGCCCAGAACGCTTCCAACCGGGGCGTTATCGAAACAGTCCCCGACGGTCACCGATCGACGGGACGAGTCCGGAATCGTGGGCTCTCTGGGTGAACGCCCAAGAGGTGAATTGGGTGCCCTGATCGGAGTGTATGACCGTCCCGGGGTGCGGCTGGCGGTTGCTGATTGCCATACCCAGCGCGGAGGTGACCAGTCCCGAGGTGGCCGTGTTGTCGATTGACCAGCCCACGACGCGGCGGCTGAACACGTCGAGCACCACAGCACAGTAGACCTTGCCTTCCCTAGTGGGATGTTCGGTTATATCGCCAACACCACAACTGGTCCGGTTCGGCACGGACCAAGGTTGCGGTCAACCAAATCCACAGGGGTGATTCACCGGACGGGTTCTCCGTTTGGGACTTCGGTTGCCGCTTAGACCAGCTAGACCGGCTCGGCGCATCAGCATCGCCACTTGTGTTGTGCCCCACGGTGATCCCATGACCCAACCGCAGTTCGGCATGTACCCGCAACGCTCCATAGATACCCCGTGACCCGTGATGGACGTGGTGGATGATGTCGGTGAGCCAGGCGTGGCGAACAGAACGGGCCGACGGTGGTCTGGACCGGCCGGGCGTAGAACCCCGACTCCGAAAATGCCTAACACTCGACATGCCACATTCGTGGGCAACCCCTTCGGATCTCACAGGCCGCGATCGCCCCGTACCGTTCTTTTGCGGTGCACCACCTTGCCTTTTAGCAGCTCAATGGCCCGCTTGGTCACCGCGAGTTCGGTTACCCGGTTCTCTGATCCGACGACGAGCGGCCCATAGTTCCGTTTGTTCCTCCGAACCCGAACCTGGTTCGAAACCACGGTCGATGGCCTCCTGACGGCGCCAGTTATATATGGTCTGGTGTGACACATCCAGATCCCTCGACAAAGAAGCCACCGACCTGCCAGCTGCCAGCAGATCCAGCACCCTGCGACGGAACTCGGGTGGATATCGATACGGCATGAAGACCCTCCTTTTCTGGGTCGATCACACCGCCAATTCAAATAACCCGACTCCACCAAAGTGGGGACACACCAAAGTCTCCGGGAAAACCGGTGTGATTCAGAGGGTGTTGTGATAGGTTTTTGCCCATGGCCATCTGTGGGGTAGGCGTAGGATCAGTTTCCTGCCGTGGTTGACGATCCTTCCGGGTATTCGGTACAGGCGTTGGTGGACGGTGTTGCCGTTGACCAGCCTGCCTGGTGGTGTGCCGCTGTGAGCGGCTGTCCATCGGTATATGTTGTGGGCGAGAGCGGCGACAGCCAGCCAAGCGGCGTTCGCCGCGAACCGCCCGGAGGGTAGGTGAGAGAGGCCCGAGTGGGCTTTGATGTCCCGTATGGCTAGTTCGCATCGGGCATGGGCCCGATGCGACCGGTCTGCTTCCACGGGGTCGTGGTCGGTGCTGGTCGCGAACACGTGATGTCGCCATTGGGGCCATAATCGCTGTTGGGCGGGGTCTGTGAGGCGGGTGCGGCGGATCACCAGTCGGACCACTGGTCGGTTCTTCGAAAGCAGCAGAGTGTCCGCTACCTGGGCTTCGCCGCCTTTCGTATAGGGAATGGTTTCCCACTCGATATCAGGGATGGCTTCTGCAGCATCTTTGACCTTCTGGTATTGGGGTACCGTCACTGACCAGTCCACTCCCAACTGTTTCAGTCTTTTGATTAGGGCGTATGACCAGAACCCGGCGTCGGTTCTTATCATGATCGGACCTTTGGCGCCGGCCCGGCGCACCCGGTGGATCGTTTCGGCTATGAAATGAACGTTGCCAGCCCGAGACGCGCCACCCCGCAGACGGGCCCCTACGATCTCCTCGGGTGTCGGCTCGTATCGCCAGCAGTGGATGGTATCCGCACTGGCGGGTGTGCCCGTACCGGGCGCCTTGTTTTTGTTCGCCGTGAACTTCGCAGATCGTGGAATCCACATCGATCGTCAACACCCTATCACCGGGGGACATCCCGGGTAGCGACCAGACCCGTTTCAAAATAGTGCCCAGGGCTTTGTCCAACTGGCGGGCATGACCCCACGTAAACGACCGAAGAAACGTTCCCAACGTAGAAGGGGCCATCACCCGAAACGGCAACACCCCCTCAGTGGTGCCTGCTCGTAGACGATCAGCATGATCAATGTGGGAACCGCCCGAAAGCATCGACGCTGCCAGAGACAGCACTCTTGCGACCCGGACGGGCCCCACCTGCCCGACCGTCCAGCCGTATGGTTTCGTCTAACAGTTTCTCTAGTCCCAGTCGTTTCATCAACGACCCGGCCAGTAGCAACCCTGCGTCGGACACCAACGAACCGTCGTCGAACCTCACCTGGAGCCGGTCAATATCATGTGATAGACTGTTCACTAAAAGTGCCTCCTTTTTCCTGAGATAGCCGATGTCTTGTAACAGCTATTATCCCAGGTCAGGAGGCACTTTCCACGTATTTACCCCCCACCCACCACCAAACCCACCGGCGGATCCAGGCTAAGAGGTCGCGCGGGTAGGGGAAATCCACCAGTTGAGGTGTTGTCTCCGTTTTCATACGGAGTTGTGATAACAACCCCCAACTGGTGGAGGACTCTAATTATGCGTGCGTTTGATCCTGAAGTCGTGGATGCGGTATGGGAAGCGGTGAAAGGTCGCTTGCCGGATCGGGAGGACACCCATCCCCTGGGGTGTCACAACCCCCGTATCCCAGACCGGGTGTGTTTTGAAGGGATCCTGATCCGGTTGGTGACCGGTTGTTCCTGGGTGACCACCGAACGGCTGTTAGGTGGTCGCGTGTCGGACACCACCCTACGGGGCCGCCGGGACGAATGGATCGAGGCCGGGGTGTTCGACGGGCTAGTCACCGAAGCGATCGAGGCCTATGACCGCATGATTGGTTTGGATCTGAGCGAAACCGCCGTTGACGGTTCCCAACACAAAGCGCCCTGCGGCGGGCCGGGTACCGGCAAAAACCCCACTGACCGGGGGAAACTGGGCTGGAAATGGTCTCTTTTGACCGACCGCAACGGTATACCGGTCTCCTGGGCCATCAGCGGCGCCAACCGACACGACACCGTCCTGTTCCAACCCACCCTGGCGCCCGCCGCCCACACCGGTCTCATCTGCGACATCGGAACGCTTCACCTCGACCGCGGATACGACACCAACCGAGTTCGGGAATGCGCCAAAGCCTACGGAATAGACGACCTGGTCTGCGCCACCAAACGCAGACCAGGCACCGCCCACACCAAAAAACATGTTCCGCTCGGGCTGCGGTGGACCATAGAACGAACCAACTCCTGGCTGACCAACTACGGGCAACTACGCCGTAACACCGACCGCCGGTCTCACCACCGACTCGCCCAACTCGCCCTCGCCATCACCCTCCTCATAACCGCCAAACTCATCGACTGGAGAAACAAATACACCCCCACCAACTAACCCCTACCCGCGCACCCTCTAAGCTTCGATCGAGAAAAATCCTAGGCAGCCCTGCGGGATGTGACACGCACCACGTCTTCCAGTTGCCCCATCGGCACCCCGAACTCTTCTACGAGGGCGGCCAACGACTCTCCTGCCCAAAACCGACCAAGTACATCGTCCACCCGGCACCCCCCCTGCACAAAGATCGGGGAACCAAAGGATCTTTCAGGATCGGCGATGACTGTAGCCCTGGTAAAGGCCGGAACACCGACTCTCACTGCATAGCCATCCGACGCATATTCGATACGTTGCAGGGCATCCATGACGACCTCGGTGAACACTCCCTGCCCGCTCCGAACCGACACCAGCCTCATCACCAATTCGGATTCTCGGGAGTCCTCCTGCCTTTCGGCATAGTCGTAGAGCAACTCTGCCCCGTCCGTGTAAAGTCGCCGGGAGGCCAAGGCATGATCCAAACCGATCTCCTGCCTCAATGCCTGAAGCGCAGGACGAATGCGTTGCATCGGCACGCCACTTCGCCTCATGGCCGCGATCACCACCGCCTCCACAAGGCCAACAAAGGGTATAGAGGGATAGTGAGGGCTTTCAGGAGGCAGTCGGGTGACAATGGGGTTTGCTCGTACCATCTGACCGTTCGGGTCGAGACGCTTGGGGACTTGAGCCCATTTGGCAAGCGTTGATGGCGGAACGTCAACCATGCGGGCCACCTGCTTGATTGTGTACAAAGGAATTCTGAACCGAAGTCGGTCGGAAGAACTCATTGGCCCCTACCCCCTGATCGTCAACGCTAGCCCCGAGATTACCCGTCTCGCCATCTTCCTCGTCATCAATTCTCTCATTGTGGCTGCTGCGGTTGCTGGGGCCGATAGCGAGAAGCTTATCTGACGGCGCTACGATTGGTGATAGTGTATACTATATAATTCTCCTGCGCAAAGACTGCTACCCCGATGGTGGCGGTCGGAATATGCTGGCCGGGTTCAGGAGTTCCGCACACTCTGCCAAACCACCCGGGGCGTCCCAGTTGCAGATGGGACTCTGTCCAAGCTTGAAAACACCAAGGCTCTTTGTCGAAAGGTGAGATCCCATGTCGTGGCCGTCCTGGACATCGTCACGGGAGAACTCGAATACTATCCCCATCCCGGGTTGGCTACGTTTAGTACCACGCTCACATCCTTCCCCCACCTCGAAAGCGAGTGACCAATGAAGGCCTCCTTCGCAAGCAGAAAAGTGGGCAGCTTGGCGGTCGCCCTGGCAATGGTTTTGTGGTCATGCGGCCAGACAACCACCCCGCCCACTGCCGGGGACCAGGGCTCACCCACAACCTCGACTGCTTCTCCAGTGACTGCCACCTCTCCTGCGGCTGTGGCGCCTTCTGAATCCTCAACTCAGACAACCACCGGTAATACGGGCGCCACAATCACGGAAACCACCATTTCGCCGACCACTGTCACAGCCCCTGAGACCACTGCTCCTCCGCGTCCGGAAGGCCTGGTGTCGAGCGGAGGCCAAGCCTTCCCACCACCGCCAAGCGACTTTCCCGAAGGCCCGATCTCCGAACAGTTGCGAGCCGACCTTGACGCCTTTTTCGATCTCTTGGAGTCGGAAAGGAGAATCGGCCAGGAAGAATTGGCGGCGTTGGCCGCCCACCGGGATATCCGAACCGCCTGGATCATCACCGACATCCTTCGATTCTCCAACAGTCTGGAGCTCTATGAACTGCTGGGAAGCCGCCTGCAAGACCTCCTGGGTGACGATGTCGGAATCGGCGCAGGCCTGGATCTGTGGAAGGAGACGGTGGATCTGCTCATCGCCTGGGACCTTCCGGCCTTCCCCGAATACGCCCACTACAAGGCTCGAATGTTCACGCTGGTGGAACCGGGCTGGGAACCCTTGTTCGCCGACTCCGACGCCGCTATCGATTGGCGTTGGGTCAGTTGGGGCGGGGTCTTCCTCGACGACCGGCCGTTGGGTGTCACCATCGGCTGCCCGCGAGGGTGCATTCCCGCCCTTGACGACCCACTGGTTACCCCCCGCAGCCCAAGGTGACTGGTATCCGGACGATGCGGTGGTGTTCGGAGTAACGATCGGGGAAGAGTCCCGCGCCTATCCCAAGAATCAGATGGAAGTTCACGAAATGGTGAACGACACCCTGGGGGGCCGGCGGATCGGGATGCCCTACTGCACTCTGTGCGGGTCGGCACAAGCATATTTCACCGACCAGGTCCCCGACGGCGTCGAGACCCCGGTGTTGCGCACCTCGGGTCTTCTGAGCAGGTCCAACAAGGTCATGTACGACCTGCTCACCGGATCGGTGTTTGATACATTCACCGGCGAAGCGGTGTCCGGACCCCTGCGAGAAGCGGGAGTGAGGCTGGCCCAGGCCACGGTCGTGTCGTCCACTTGGGGCGCTTGGAAGGAAGCCCACCCCGATACCACGATTATCGCCGAAGACGGGGGTCTTGGGCGGTCCTATCCCCTCGACCCTCTGCGAGGGCGCGACGACGGCGGGCCTATCTTCCCGGTGGGCGATGTTGACATCCGTCTGGGTGTTCAGGATCTGGTGGTGGGGGTGGAGTTGGAAGACGGGACGGCGGTGGCATTCCCCCGGCAAGCCGCTCTATCGGTGATCGATTCCGGTGGAGAGGTGATCGCTCTGGGTGTGCAACTGGTCAAGGACGGCGGCGGGCTGCGGGCCATCGCCGTTGCCGATGGGTCCGAGATTGCCGCCCATCAAGCCTTCTGGTTTGCCTGGAGCCAGTTCTGGCCCGGGACGGTGCTATGGTCTCCACCCGCCGGTTGAGGTCTCCCACTGCATATACGAAACTATATCAGCCACCTCGGGGCCAATCTCGGACGTCAGGTGGCCAATCCGATCGCTTCCCACACCGAGGCCATTGAGATCTCGGCGCGGCGACGAGCCTCCGCGGCGCCTTCGCCCATCAGGTGGGCAACTTCGGCATCGTCCATCCCTTCGTAACGCTCCCGCACCGGGCCCAAGAAATCAACCAAAGCTTCGGCAACTGCCATCTTGAAACGCCCGTACCCGGCATCCCGGTACTCGGCGGCCAAGTCCTCCACCGGGCGAGCGGTCGCCACCGAAAACAACTCCAACAAGTTGGAGATGCCCGGCTTGGTCTTCCATTCATAGGCGACCGTCCGCTCCGAGTCGGTGACCGCCGATCGGATCTTCCGGCTGATCTGATCGGAAGAATCGGTGAGCAAGAGACGTGAACGAAGATCGGGGTCGCTCTTGGACATTTTCGAGGTCGGATCCTGCAGGGACATCACCCGGGCGCCTACCTGGGGTGTGATCCGTTCGGGAACCGGAAATACGTCACCGAACCGATGATTGAACCGTTCCACCAAATCACGAGTCAACTCCAGATGTTGGCGTTGATCATCCCCCACCGGCACCGCATGGACCTTGTGAATCAGGATATCGGCCGCCATCAACACCGGATAGGACAAAAGGCCCAGATTCTGGCCGCTTCGATCGGCCTTCTCCTTGTACTGGGTCATCCGGCTGAGTTGCCCGATCCCGGTGATGGTGGAGAGAATCCAGGCCAACTCGGCATGCTGGGGGACCTGTGACTGGAAATAGAACACCGATCTTTGGGGATCAATGCCCGACGCCATCACCAGCTTGGCGGTCTCCAAGCGGGCGGCGTGGAAAGCCGCCGGATCGTAGGGGATGGTCATGGCATGCAGATCGACCACGCAGTAATAGGTCTCGTACTGGTCTTGCATCTGCGCCCAATTGCGCAACGCCCCCACCAAATTGCCCAAATGCAATTCGCCGGTGGGCTGGATTCCCGAGAAAACTTTCTTTTTGTCCATGGTCATTTCCGAACAGCGTTCATCCTAACCGGTTGACGAGGCATTCTGTTTCTGCCATAATGGACCGTGTGACCACCATCGCTTCGCCCTCCATCATTATCGACCCATAGGCGTCGGCCACCCAAGCCTGCGCCACAGCCCTCTGCTCAGCAGAGGGTTTTTTCTTTGCCCGGCCAGACCAAAACCCCCACATCATGACTGACACTTTCCACCCAGATCTTGAGATTTACGACACGACCCTCCGCGACGGCGCCCAGCAGGAGGGCATTTCCCTCACCGTCTCCGACAAGCTGCGGATCGCCTCCCTGCTTGACTCTCTGGGAGTGCACTACATCGAGGGGGGTTGGCCGGGGGCTTTGCCCAAGGACAATGAGTTCTTCGCCCGCGCCAAGTCAGAACTTTCCCTGTCCAACAGTCGACTGACCGCTTTCGGATCGACCAGGCGACCCTCGAGACGGGCGGAGAGCGACCCGCAACTGCGCCACCTTCTGGAAGCGGAGACCGAGGTGATCTGCATCGTGGGCAAGTCATGGGACTATCACGTTCGGGAGGCGCTGCGTTGTGATCTTGACGAAGGGATACGCATGGCCGGGGAGTCGGTGGAGTATCTGAAGTCGAAGGGCCGCAGGGTGTTCTTCGACGCCGAGCATTTCTTCGACGGATATCGAACCAACCCCGAATACGCCCGGGCGGTGATCACCGCCGCCTGGGAGGCCGGCGCCGAGCGCTTGGTGCTGTGCGACACCAACGGCGGGGCGCTGCCGGCCCGGATCAATCAAGTGCTCACCGAACTCGGGCAGAGCTTGCCCTTGGAGGCATTGGGTGTCCATTTCCACAACGACACCGGATGTGCGGTGGCTTCATCTCTGGATGCCGCCGCCCACGGTGTCAGACAGGTTCAGGGGTGCATCAACGGCTACGGCGAACGGACCGGCAACGCCGATCTGTCCACGGTCATCCCCGACCTGGTGCTCAAAATGGGAGCTCCGGTGATCGACCCGCAGCGCCTTTCTCAGATCTCTTCTATTTCCCACCACATCGCGGAAGTCGTCAACATCACCCTGGATCCTCATCGACCCTACGTGGGGGCGTCGGCCTTCACCCACAAGGCCGGCCTTCACACTTCGGCTTTGGCCCGAAAATCCGACGCCTATGAACACACCACTCCCCACCTGGTTGGAAATCGCACCCGGATGGTCATCTCCGAGCAGGCCGGAAGGGCAGCCGTGATCCGAAGAGCCTCGGCCTTGGGATTGGCGGTGGACCAGGATTCAGCCGCGGTGCTATTGGAAGAGGTCAAGGCGATGGAACACCGCGGATACCAATTCGAAGCGGCCGACGGGTCTTTCGAGCTTTTGGTGAGGCGAACCCTGGGTCAACATCAGGAGCTCTTTTCAGCCGGGAGCTTTTCGGTCTCCATCCAGCGGGACAACGGCCACGGGGAGGTGGTTTCCGAAGCCGAGGTGGTGGTGGAGGTGGGTGGAGAGACCCACCGGACCACCGGCGCCGGAGTGGGGCCGGTGCACGCCCTCGACCAGGCGCTGCGCTCGGCCTTGATTTCAGCCTTTCCCCAACTGGAGCGACTCCGGCTGGTTGACTACCGGGTCAGGGTGCTGGATTCCTCAGACGGCACCAGCGCCACTGTCCGGGTGCTGATCGAGACCAGCGACGGCAAGACCTCCTGGGGCACAGTGGGAGTTCACCCCAACATCATCGAAGCCTCCTGGGAGGCCCTTTCCGACGGTCTGACCGTCGGTTTGCTCCGGCTGGGAGAAGGCGATGAAACCCCCGGCACGTAAGGCCCGCCCAAGGCTGTGACTGGGTTTCCAGTCTGAGTGAGTGAAGGTGTCAGGCGGACTCGACCGCCGCGGCGCCGGAAAGGCCCAATTCCGCCACGGAAGCCTCGCGCATCTCCACCTTGCGGATCTTGCCGGTTACGGTCATCGGGAAGCCCTCCACGAATTTCACATATCGGGGGACCTTGAAATGGGCGATCCGCCCCCGGCAGAACTCTTTGATGTCCTCCTCGGTGGCGGACGAACCCTCCCGCAACTTCACCCAGGCCATCACCTGCTCACCGTATTTGATGTCGGGCACGCCGATCACCTGGACATCCTCAATGGAAGGGTGACCGTACAGGTATTCCTCAATCTCCCTCGGGTAGATATTCTCACCTCCCCGGATGATCATGTCCTTGATCCGTCCGACGATTCTCACATAGCCGTCGGAGTCCATGGTGGCGAGGTCGCCCGAATGCATCCAACCGTCGGCATCGATTGCCTCCCCGGTCCTTTCCGGATCATTCCAGTAGCCCAGCATCACTGAGTAGCCACGGGTGCAGAGTTCCCCGTCCCTTCCCCGCTCCACGGTCTCGCCGCTCCCGGGATCGACGATCTTGATCTCCACGTGGGGGTGAACACGGCCCACGGTGGAGACTCGCCGGTCGATGGTGTCGGTGGTGAAGGTCTGAGTGGATACCGGCGAGGTCTCGGTCATGCCGTAGGCGATGGTCACCTCCGCCATGTTCATATCGGAGATCACCTGCTTCATAACCTCCACCGGGCACGGTGATCCGGCCATGATCCCGGTGCGGAGCGACGACAGGTCGAAAGACTCCAGGTCGGGATGGGCAAGCTCGGCGATGAACATTGTCGGCACTCCGTACAGGCTGGTGCACCTCTCCCCCTCCACGGCCGCCAGGACCTCGCCCGGATCGAATCCCGGACCCGGGAGGACAATCGCCGACCCATGGGTTGTGCACGCCAGAGTCCCCAGCACCATACCGAAGCAGTGATACAGGGGGACGGGGATGCAGACCCGGTCCTCCTCGGTGTAGGCACACGCCTCGCCCACGAAGAAGGCGTTGTTCAGGATGTTGGAGTGGCTGAGAGTGGCCCCCTTGGGGAAGCCGGTGGTGCCGGAGGTGTATTGAATATTGATCGGGTCGTCGTGATGGAGGCCGCCGGCCCGCTCCGCCAATGCCTGTTCGGCGCCGTCGTGGACTGGCTCCATCAGAGCGTCCCACTCGGGGGCGCCGAGGAAGATCACTCTCTCCAGGTCCTCCAGTTCGCCCCGGACCTCCCAGACCATGGCCCGGTAGTCCGATGACAGGTATTTCTGCGCCGAGACCAACACCCGACATCCCGACGTGGCCAAGGCGTAGCGAACCTCGTGAGTCCGATAGGCGGGGTTGATGTTCACCAGGATCGCCCCCACCTTGGCGGTTGCGTATTGGAGCCACACCCACTCCGCGCAGTTCGGACTCCAGATTCCCACCCGGTCACCGACCTTCAGGCCCAGGCGGAGCAAACCCATCGCCAGCAGGTTGACCGATTGGTTGAAGTCCCGGTAACTCTGGCGGATTCCCTGGTGCATCGAGACCAGGGCGTCCCGGTCCGGAAACCGGGCGACCATCGCCTCAAGATTCTGACCGATGGTCTCCTCAAAGACAGGCGTAGTTGTATCTCCTCTGGCGTACGCCAAGGTCTGCATGTCTCTCTCCCGGGGTACGACCGCTCAGGGGCACTATACAGAAAACCCGACTCGCTTACCCACATATCACAGCCGCCACTCCCGCGGGAGCGACCCTCAGGTATCGGGCGGCTGCTGTGGCCGGCTTAGTGGTTCAATCGGAAGGACGGGGCGGAACGGGCAGGCCCAGCAGGACCCTCACCAGATAGGCGGTGGCGCCCCACAGCCACTCTCCCGACACATCGGAGAACCAAAGCGGCACACCGGCCCAACTCCGCTCCAGCCAATGGTGGGGATCGCCCAATCTCTCCAAGGAAGGGGTGATGATCCTCTCCACCTCATCAGGGGATGGATCGAAGTCGGGTCGTCCGTCCAGGCGGGCCACCATGCCCAACAGGGGAAGAGAAAATCGCACCGTTCGGATCATCGGCAGATAGCCCAGTACCTCCACCTGGGAGGGGTCGATGCCTATTTCTTCCTGGGTTTCGCGAAGGGCGGTGTCGACCGGACTCTCATCCTCGGGATGGGGTTTCCCGCCCGGAAATGAGAGCTGGCCGGCGTGGCTGCTCAGGGTCCGGGCCCGTTTGGTGAGCACCAGCCGTAGAATTTCATCCTCATCCGCGAAAATAAGGGCCAACACCGCCGCCACCTCCCCTTCATGCATCAAGGGTTCGACGGGGGAATACTGAAGATGCTCCCACATGCTCTCCATCATGGTATGAAGGATCGGACAGCCGAAAACCCGTGAACAACTACTTCCACTCCGTGCCACCTTCTCTACCCACCGAACGACTGCGGCTGCGCCGGTTCCGCTACCACGACGCCCGACCACTGGCGGAAGCGGTGGGGCATTCGCTACCCGAACTGAGCCGGTGGCTGCCTTGGGCGCAGGGCCTGTACGGACTTGCGGAAGCCCGGATCTTTGTCCGGGGCTCCGCCCGGTCCTGGAGACGGGGAAAGGCCTTCGACTTTTCGTTGAGACTCCGAGAAGGATCGGCGGAGATTGTGGGAGGCGTGGGGATATGGCATACTTCCCGCACCGAAAAGAGCGGAGAGATCGGATACTGGATAAGAAGCGATCTGACCGGAATGGGCCTGGCCACCGAGGCCGCCGGAGGGCTGTTGACCCTGGGGTTTCAGGATATGGGTCTTCACCGAATCCTGATGCGTATCGCGGTGGGTAACCGCCCAAGCCGCCGGGTGGCCGAGAAATTGGGGTTTTCCTTCGAGGGGGTTGCCCGCGAGGAGATCCTGGTGCGAGGACAATGGATGGACCATGAGGTGTTCTCTCTCTTGGAACGAGAATGGGAGCGGCCAAGGCCTTGAGGAGCGTTGATCTTTCCCCCCGCTCGGTGGCGGTGGTGCTCGGTACCCGCCCCGAGGTGATCAAATTGGCGCACATCATCCGGCTGCTGAAGCCGGCCGCCCGGGTGATCCACACCGGACAGCACTACGACGCCAACCTCTCCGAAGTCTTCTTTCGGGCGTTCGACCTGTCGCCACCCAGCCACTTCTTGGAAGTAGGAGGAGAACCGAGGGGTGTTCAAATTGGCGAAGCCACCTCCCGACTGACCCGGTTGTTCGAAGACACGCCCCCTCGGGCGGTGATTGTCCAGGGCGACACCAACGCGGTGCTGGCCGGGTCTCTGGCCGCCAACGCCACCGAGGTTCCTCTGGTGCATGTTGAGGCGGGCCTCCGAAGCTACGACCGGGCCATGCCCGAGGAGCACAACCGGGTGGTTTGTGATCATCTTTCGGATCTGTGCCTGGCGCCCACCGAGACATCCGCCGCCAACCTGGCCAAAGAAGGGATCGTGGGCCGCCGGGTGGCGATCACCGGCAATCCGGTGGTCGAGGCCCTTCAATCGCTTCTCCTGCCGCCCGACCGGCGCGCTGACCTGCTGAATCAGTACGGTTTGGAATCCAACAGGTTCATCCTCTCCACCTTCCATCGGCCCGAAAACGTCGACCATCCCCGGACCTGGCAAACCATCCTCTCCGATCTGGCCGGGCTGCCCCTGCCAGTGATACTGCCGCTTCACCCCCGGGCTCGGCACCGAGCCGCCTCCTTCGGGTTGGGGCCGCTGCTCGATCAGCTACGGGTGGTGGAACCCCTTCCCTACCCCGATTTTCTGGCTCTCTTGGCCGAATGCGCCTTGGCTGTCTCCGATTCGGGAGGAGTGCAGGAGGAGGTTTCAGTGGTGAAACGCCCCCTGGTGGTGGTCCGCAATTCCACCGAACGCCCCGAAGTCCTCGGGACCTTTGCCGCCCTTCACCAACCGGGCGAAGGAGTCGTCGAAGCTGTCGCTCAAGTGGTGGGGTCTCTTGACGAAGTTCACCACCGACTGGCTCAGACCCCCACTCCCTACGGCGATGGGACAGCTTCTCGACAGTCGGTCCAACTCATCGAGCAACTGGTCTCGTAAGGAGTCTTTGGCTACCACCCCCGTGGGGCTTTTCGAGTTAGCCTTGATCAGGTCAAGATCCTCCTCATGAAAGGGGCACAATGAATGCACAGGCTTTGAGAAGGGGTGTGATCCCCGGCGTGATGGCCGGCTACATCTTCCTTGCCTACGCGGGCGGAGGCATGCAGGACATGATCGGCGGGATGATCAACTCCAACGATTTCGTCGGGTTCATCCTGCACATCGTGTTCAGCGCTGTCATCGGCGCCCTCTACACGGCCCTCTTCACGCCCCATGTGAAACTGGGCAACCCGCTGATGGACATCGTGATCGGCGGTCTGATCTACGGAATCATCTGGTGGGTCGTGGGTGGCAATCTCATCATGCCGCTTATTGCCGGTGGTGATGTTTTCGCGTTCGGGATTGGTCCCAGTTTCTATGGCCACATCATTTACGGCCACACCCTCGCTGCCTTCGTGATCCTGCGCGACATGGCGCTGGCGAAGAACCAGTAGATGGTTCTCAACGAATCTGACGAGTCACCTCGATAGGGGATCGTCGCATAAGTCAAGTGGCCGCTCCCACCTGAGGGGCGGCCACTTTTTTCTTAATTGAGAGGCGGCCATCCATGACCGGACCCGGCCCAAGTTGATCGGTGAGCAGTTAAGCCAAGGGACTCAATACAGATCCCCGTTCACCATCCTCCGGCTTAGCGAACCATTCGGCAGGCATCGGCGCAACGATGTCACACCCCGATTTGTAGAGTATGAAGGCCTAATCGAATTCTCAACGCGCCGGAAGGAACCAGTGTGATGGCAACTTTGACCTACGAACAACTCCACGAGGCAACCGCTGGCGGGTCGGTGGCATTGCGTTCGCGGACCACCCTTCAACCCGCCGGGGGTAAAGGCGACAAGATTTTTCCTCCTACCTACGCCGTAGATTCCCGCGCTGACCACAAATACGCAGTTGAAGAGCGGCAGACCGAGGACGGTGTGGTGACCACAGTGTTGCTTGATTCGGTGGCCTCCCAAGCCAACCGCAGCGAACTTGCCCTGCTGGAGGGGTGGGCAATGAAAGAACTTTCCTTCCCGGTGGCCTACGTCGACTTCACAGACCACAACGATTTGGCTGACCTTGGACAGGTAACCGTTTTGGAAGCACCGCACCGCATCGCCGACGCCATCTTCCGGGACAGCCTCCTGGATGACACCTTGTTCAGGCTTTCTGACATTGGACGGGCAATAACTGACGCCCACCCCCGGGACGTCACAGCCCTGTTCCTCCATTCCCCCACAGCTCTTCTGTTTGGAATGTGGGACTCTACAGGTCCCAAGGGTGGCCTTGGCTCCAAGTTCCAACGAGCCTATGTCTCGGAGATTGTGGGGATCAATGCCAGGATTGGTCGCAAGGTTGGCAGTCGGCTCGACCCCTTGAAGATCGAACGCGCGGCCGCGATCGCCTATGAGCATTCCGACGACCAACAAGTTTGGACGCTCGACCCCGCCGAGGCCAAGAAAGAAGACAAGGGCAAGGAGAAGGACGTACCAAAGGTGAAAGGAACCGACGGGCGCCCTTCTGAAATCAACCACGGCAACATCGCTCCCAGCATTGATTCGTTGGCAGGTGGTGTCACGATATCGGAGGCGATTCAGACCACTGTCATTTCATTGGCGGCCCTCCGCCGACTTCGCTTTGCTCGATACTCCCGTGATGCCGAGACCGTAGCCCGTACTGCCATTGCCGCTTTGGGAGTGGCCGCCATCGCCTATCAACACGAAATGGACTACGACCTCCGGTCCCGGTGTTTGCTCATCCCCCAACATTCGCCTCGTATCGAATTGGTTGGACGGGACGGTTCAACACCGGAGATGGTGAGCCTGAACCGATCGACAGCGGCTGAGATCTTGCAGCAAGCCGCGCAGGAAGCAGAAGAAGCAGGCATTGGCTGGGAAACCAAGGAACTCCGGTTGGAGCCAGCTCCCAAGCTTATTGAACTCATCAAGCGAAGCCGTGAAGTCTCCGCTCGGGAACAGCCTGGTGAATAGGGCATGCTCGCGGTAGAGGTCAACTTCCTCACTGGTCGCTTTGTTGCCACTGCTCATCACGATCGGAAGAAGACCGAGTGGCCACCCCACCCCGCCCGATTCTTTTCGGCGCTGGTAGCTACTTGGGCAGATGCCGACCATCCCGACCCTGCCGAACGCCGCGCTCTGGAATGGTTGGAAGAGCAACCGCCCCCTGCCATTCGTGCACCGGAAGCAATCGCTCGGAAGGTGGTCAGCCATTTCGTGCCGGTCAACGATGGCACAGTGATCGCCCGCACTCCGTACTTCAACCGTTACAAGAAGATCACGGGACACCTAGAGGAGATCGCCACCCTTAACACATCTGAGCCCAAGGGGAAAAGAAGACTTAAAACACTGACCAATCAAATACGAAAGCAGCAAGATGTACGCAGCCTCATTTCGTCAGTCGGCACGACTGCTGTCGAGTCGGCTGTTGACATTATGCCCCCTGGATGGCTTACTCATATGGAGGCCAAAAAGAAAGGAAGCAAGGAACAAATAGTCCTGATAACACGGACGGGTCAGGCCCGTGAGTATCCGTCTGTCACCCCCGTTGACCCCCGAGTCACTTACCTGTGGAACACCAGGCCGCCCCACGGCATGGAAACAGTTTTGGACCAGTTGCTTTGCAGAGTCACTCGGCTGGGACACTCGTCGTCGCTCGTTTCCTGCAGGTTGCGGACGGATCCCCCTCCTCCCACTCACATGCCAGGAAGCGGAGGTACCGTCCTTCGGGCTGTAAGGCGAGGGCAACTAGCAGCTTTGGAACGAGAGCACGCCAAGCACCAAGCCAGCCGACCTCGTTCTTTGCCTTTCGTCTCGGTTAGCTACCGCACCATGTCCGCCACCACTGGCGAGACAAACCTCCGGCCCGATACCGCCGGTGAGTTGCTGATTTTTGAATTTGGTCCGAAGTCCCGCTCAATCCCTTCAACGCGGGTGGCCGAGTTGGCATCCGTTCTGAGGGATTCGGTGTTCCATTACGCTCAGGATCCTCTACCTGAAGGACTGAGCGGTCATCAGCGCAACGGATCGCCTTCCACCCAACCCCATGTAGGTTTCCTCGGTCTCCCTTGGGTGGAGCAACAACATTCCGACGGCCGCCTGATGGGTCTTGCCATTTCCATTCCCCACAGCCTTGACAGTGACTCCAGGCGAACCTTGCTTCGGGCGGTGGGAACATGGGAACACCAGACGGAAATCTCGGGAAGTGCCCTGAAGTTAACGCTGGGCCAAGGAGGCGTCTTGAACCTGCATCGAGTGGTTGGGGTCAGCGACCTGGTCACTCTTCGCCCAAGGATTTGGCAGCGGCCAGCCCGCAGATGGGTTTCCGTCACGCCCATCGCCCTTCCCAGACATCCTGGACCCCTCGGCAAGGGAACTTCCGCCGCGCGTTCCAAGGCATGGAAACGAGCCGAGCAGGCGGTGGTCGATTCCTGCCGTCACATTGGTCTGCCAACCCCTGCCGATGTGACCTTGTCCTTGGAACCCTTTGTTCCCGGAGTACGTCCGGCCGGACATTATCCCGCCTTTCGTCAAGGATTGTTACGTGGAAAACCCGTGGCCCGCCGCCTAGTCCATGCATCGGTCTCCTTCGACCGGCCGGTGGAGGGTCCATTGGTGCTGGGAGCAGGGAGATACCTGGGCTTAGGCCTGATGCGGCCTGCTCGCCAAAAGCGAAAACTATGAGGGCGCTTGCCGCTTCGGATTTCCAGCCGTATTTCCGAGATGTACATGGACATGACCCTTTCCCCTGGCAACAGAGACTCGCTGACCAGGTCCTTGATCAGGGGAGATGGCCCGAGGTAATCGACATCCCCACCGGCTGCGGCAAGACTGCGGTCCTTGATATTGCGGTCTTTGCGTTGGCAGTGGATCATCGGTGGTTTCCTCGGCGGGTGGTGTTCGTTGTCGATCGTCGGATCATCGTCGATCAGGTATACGAGCGTGCCAAAACCATTAGCAACGCCATTATCGCTGCCAAAACCGAGACACTCAGCCTCCTGAGGGAAAGATTCGCCGAGATACTCGGTGATGAAGACTGGAAGGCGGTGGATCCGCTGGGAGTAACCACCCTTCGGGGAGGCATCCCTATTGATCATGAATGGATACGACGACCCGACCAGCCCTGGATGGTGGTATCGACGGTGGATCAATTCGGATCACGGCTCTTGTACCGAGGATATGGAGTGACTCCCAAAATGCGTCCCATCCATGCCAGCCTGGCGGGCAATGACTGCTTGACGATCTTGGATGAGGTGCATTTGAGCGTACCTTTCGCCCAAACCTTGGAGGCGGTACGTCGTTTGGATACCGACACCGAGCTCCCCCGACGATTCCAGGTGGTGGAGATGTCGGCAACTCCTTCAAAGGCGACAGCAGACCGGTTCAAACTGGACGAGAAGGATCGAACACTGTCTGCCACCCTTCGCCAACGGCTGACTGCCCGAAAACCCACCACGCTCAAATTCATCGGTGGCACCAAGCAAAAAACAGCCGAAGAGGCGATTCCGCCCGCGGTCACAAAGCTGATCAAATCGGAGGTGCCGAATGGAGCTGGCAGCGTCGGGGTCATCGTTAACCGCGTGCGCACTGCGCAAGAGACTCATCGGGCCTTGACCGAAGCCGGATTCGATACTCACTTGATTACCGGAAGAATGCGACCCTTGGACCGGCAAATAGCCCTTGAACGAATCGCAAATCTGGTTGACCCGGATCGCAGGACGGCAGTTGACGGTCTAACCATCGTGGTGGCAACTCAGGCCATCGAAGTAGGCGCCGATTTCAGTTTCGACGCCCTGATCACCGAATGCGCACCCATTGACAGCCTCAAACAGCGATTCGGGCGACTGGATCGACGCGGCACTCTGGAAGAGCGGTCCGGTTCGCCAGCCCAAGCGTGGATCCTAGGGGTTCGCCCTGAGATGAAATCCAAAAAGCCTGACCCAATTTACGGTACGACTGCCAAGGCAACCTGGAAAGAGCTAAATGACAGGTTCGGGAAGGATTCGTTCGATGTGGGGCTTGGCACCGACGATCTTCAAGGCTTCCCTGACGAAACCAGAGCACCCCGCCGCGATGCTCCCCTCCTCCTGGACACGCACATAGAGGCGTGGACCCAGACCAACCCCGAGCCCATTATCCAACCTCCCATCGATTCTTTCCTACACGGACTGGATACCTCCAACGATACCGACGTGTCCATGGTGTGGCGCTGGGACCGTTCTCCATCTATTTTGCGTCTGGTACCCCCTCGACCAGCCGAGTACCTCCAAGTACCCATCAGCGCGGCTAAATCCTGGCTCACAGGCGGAGAAGAAGTCCCGGTGGCGGACATCACTACTCCTCGCTATATCACGGAAGACACCGAACTCCATGCGCCTGCTGCCGACTGGGTGCGGTGGAATGGGATCGAAGAGGGAAACGAAAAAATCGCCGTGAGTGATATCCGCCCCGGCGATGTCCTGCTGATTGACCCCGCTCGCGGTGGGATTAGCGCCGGCAATTGGGATCCGAAAAGCTCAGATGTGGTAAGGGACCTCGGTGATCATGCCCAGATGGCATACCGAAAACGCGCCACCTTACGTCTTGACCAGCGCATTACCGCCGATGCTCCACCCCCCGCCACCGAGGATGACTCCACATCTTCCCGCCAGCGGATCGACGATTGGCTCACCGATGCCTTAACAAAGTCATCGGCGCTAACCGAGATCATCAAGAGACTACGAGAAACCGGCTATATCATCCACCATCTCTCCCCCGAGGGCGAGGATAGAGGTTCGGCCGATAACAAGGAATATCTTGTTTTAGTGGAGTCAAAGGGGAAGGGGGCAACCGCTGTTGACACATCCACCATGGACGGGTCGGATCATTCGACCGCTTTTACCGGGGCCGGAGTGACTTTGAGAAACCATATGGACGGGGTGGGAGATCGAGCAGCCAAATATGCGTCCGCTCTTGGGCTCAGCGAAAGCCTTCAAAAGGACGTGAGACTGGCAGGCCAACTTCACGACTTGGGCAAGATTGATCCTCGCTTTCAGTTGCAACTGGTGGGTGGCGACCCGGTGAAGGAAGCCATGCTTGACGAGCCACTGGCTAAATCACTACCCGGGCGCACAGTTTGGCGTTATCCGAGGGGAATGCGGCACGAAGTAGCCAGCGTGGCACTGATCGAATCCAACCCCGAAATACTTAAACCTGCCAACGACCCCGACCTGGTGAGGCATTTGGTGATTACCCACCACGGCTGGGGCCGACCGCTCCCCCCCATCATTGAGGACCCTGAGCCCCGAAAAGTCACCATCACGCATGACGGTCACTCCATGGAAGCCTGGACTGATCTGGTTGACACCCCCTTGGCGCTTGACTCCACCGAACGCTTTTGGCGCCTAGTCGAAAGATACGGCCACTATGGCCTGGCTTGGCTCGAAACCATCCTGCGTTTGGCCGACTTTCGACAAAGCGAAGTGGAGGCTGGATGATGACCGAAACTGAGCTGATCGGGCTGGAGGGCAACAATCCTCTGGGCTTTTTAGCGGCGTTGGGAGTTCAAGAGCTATTTCGCCATACCAACAACCCTCCCCGTCTGTGGTGGACTGATGATGCCGTGTCCTGTGCGGTGGTTGACACGGAGGTGGACAGAATCGTCGAGCAGGCTCATACTGTTCTGCCCAGGTGGTCAGGTCACCGATCGTTGAGCCCCGCTATCGAAAAAAGCGCCGACTCCAGTGCAAAATTTGCTTCAGCCAATATCCGCAAATATCTGCAGGAAACCCAAGACGGCAAACCGGGTAGTTCCCTGGCAACAGCATTGGTTGCAGAAGGCAGCCTCGACAACAACAAGAAAGCCAAGCCATCCGATCTTTACTTCACCGCCGGAAAATTGCTCTTTGTCAAAATCGCCAGGGCAAATCTCATTGCGGCTGATGATGAAGCTATACGGGGTGCACTTCTCGGCCCGTGGGTATCACAGAAGGTCAGTTCTCTCGGATGGGATCCCTCCGCTTACATTCCTTATAGCCTCACCGCCATCAAGCCCGGAACAGGCCCCAAGTCAGCTTTTGCCGGTGTTGAAGCTTTGGCTCTTCTAGGCATGTCACGTCATCCAGTCTTCCAAGGCAGAGATCGCACCTTGACCGAAGGGTGCTCGGGGACATGGCAAAACAGCGTATTCACATGGCCGCTTTGGAAACACCCCTCTGGGTATGGAGCAGTACGCTCACTTCTTGCCCATGCCCGATCACCATCGCCTGAAGACCCCCGCAACCGTTGGTATAAAGCCTGGGGACTCATCCGCCTTTTGCAATCCCACATTCCTCGCACAAAAGGGCAAGGTGGTGGATTTTTTGGGCCACCGCGCATCATTTGGCCGACCCTTTGATTTGTGGAGAAAACACCTGCTCTGATACCGGCCGTGATGTTGAAGCTGTATGGCTACTGTCCTCGGCTTTTCTATCTCGAATGGGTGCAGGCCCGATTCGAAGACAATCCTGACACGGCTGAGGGCCGATATGTACATCGCAATGTTGACTCAGGTGGGGGCCGAATCGGAGAACCCGACGAAGACAACCCCGTACGCCAAGCTCGGTCGGTTCTGATCAGCTCCAACCGCCTCGGGCTAATCGCCAAGCCTGACATCTTGGAGGGGGATAGCGGATCAGTGAAACCTATTGAGGTTAAGCGAGGCCGCCCCCCGCCACACGGCCCGGCTTGGCAAAATGACATGCTTCAGCTATGCGCTGCTGGGTTAATTCTCCGTGACAACGGCTACGAATGTTCGGAAGGAACACTCTATTTCAACGAGACCAGACAGCGGATACCCATACCCTTTGACGAGAGGCTGGTGTCCCTTGCTTTGGAATCCATTGAGACCATGCGCAATATCGCGGAGCGCCCAGATCCACCTCCACCCCTCATAGATAGCCCCAAATGTCCTAAATGTTCACTGGTGGGAATCTGCCTGCCCGACGAGACCAACCTTCATAGCGGACGATCTCCCAAACGCCCCCGCCGACTGGTTCCAAGAGATTCGGCTGCCCGACCTCTCTATGTAACCGAACAGGGAGCGCGGATCGGCATCCGAGGTGGTCGGGCAGTGGTTTCCAAGCACTACGAAAAGTTGGAAGCTGTTCGGATGATTGATGTCTCCCAGGTATCGGTCTATGGGAATGTCCAGCTCAGCTCACAATTCATGAGAGCGGCCTTTATGCGCCAAACTCCAGTGTGCTGGTTTTCCTATGGTGGCTGGTTCCAAGGTATCGCCCACGGCTTGCCCTCGAAACACGTCGAGTTGCGCCGGCGCCAAGTAGCCATAGCTGCCCAGGCAGGGTTGCCAATCGCTCGCCGACTGATCGAGGGCAAGATCCGCAACTCTCGCACCCTGCTCCGGCGGAATTCCAAGAAAAAGGTGGATCGAGTGTTAGGTCAACTGAACACACTCGCCCGTCAGTCGGCCTCGGCCCCGTCGGTTGAAACCCTGCTTGGGATCGAGGGAACCGCCGCCCGGCTTTACTTTTCCCAGTTTGCCGCCATGATCAAAAACGACAGCTTGGGTACCTTCGACTTCCAAGGCCGTAATCGCCGACCGCCCAGAGATCCGATTAACTGCCTGCTGTCGTTTGGCTACTCGATGCTGGTCAAGGACTTCACCGCAACCACCCTGGCGGTGGGATTTGACCCCTATCTCGGCATCTACCATCGTCCCAGATTCGGGCGCCCCGCCCTGGCTCTCGATCTTGCAGAGGAATTCCGACCGCTGGTAGCCGAATCGGTGGTCCTGGGTCTTGTGAACAACGAAGAAATCCGGCGAAGTGGGTTCCTGATCCGAGCCCAAGGGGTGGCCATGACCAGCAAAGGGCGAAAGTCGTTTATCAGAGCCTATGAAAGAAGGCTGGACCAGGAAGTCACCCATCCGACCTACAAATACCGGATAACATATCGAAGAGTTTTCGAGGTACAGGCCCGTATGCTTGGGGCATATCTACTGGGTGAAATCCCGGAGTACGTTCCCTTTATGACGAGGTGACCACTGGCGAGAGGACGCAAACGGTACCTGGTGGCGTATGACATCCGAGATGACAAGCGGCTCCGTAAAGTCCATAAGACGATGGGAAGCTATGGGTGGCCCATGCAATACAGTGTCTTCATCTGCGATCTCGACTTTATAGAACTCATGGAACTTCGCACCGACCTCGGGGCCGTCATCCATCATGGCATGGACTCCATCGCCATCATCGATCTCGGACACCCTGACGAGCGAGGCGCGAAATGCTTTTCCTTTATGGGGCAATCAAGCCCTCTTCC
>OZ219759.1:0-32093 GCA_964291245.2 Acidimicrobiia bacterium | reverse complement strand
TGACCGTGCCGCCTTTCCGGAACACCGGACGCAGTTTCCCCAATGCCTCCATGGAGGTGTTGTCCCCGGGGTCCCTCGTCGGCGCTGACGATGGCGGTGGTGCCTTTCTTGGGTCCCACCGGCGCCTCAATAGGGATTATCTCGTCATCGAACCTTCCCGATTCCTGGGCCGCAATGGCGCGCTGGTGGCTGGTCAGGGCGAAGCGGTCCTGGTCGAGTCGGGTCACCCCGTAACGGGAAGACACTTCCTCGGCGGTCTCGCCCATGTTGATGGGGGAGATCACTTCCCGCATGCGCGGGTTGATCAGTCGCCAGCCCAGCACGGTGTCCACTATCTGGGGAGCGCCCACTGCATATCCCCGCTCGGGTTTGGTGATCACGAACGGAGCACGGCTCATGGACTCCGAACCTCCGGCAATCATCACATCTCCCCACCCCGAGGCCAAGGCCTGGGCGGCGGTGATCACCGCTTGCAGACCCGACCCGCAGAGCCGGTTGACGGTCTGGCCGGGCACATCGAAGCCCAGGCCGGACAGTAGCACCGCCATCCGGGCCACGTTGCGGTTGTCTTCCCCGGCCTGGTTGACCGCACCCCAGGTCACGTCTTCAATGTGGTGCGCTTTCAGTCCGGGGTGGCGCTCCACCACGCCTCTGAGGACATGGGCGGCCAGGTCATCGGGCCGCAGGGCCGCCAATTGCCCACCGAGCCGACCCATCGGTGTTCGACCGGCGTCGGCTATATAAACATCGGACATAGTCTCCCGGGTTCGCAACCTGCCCAAAGAGTATATGGTCGGGTTCGGCCCGCGCCCTGAAGAACTCGGGCTTAAGGGATCCAAGCCGCCGACAGTCTCCATGCCTGGACAGAGCATGGTGGTGAAGGCCGACCGGCGGCGCAGCCTCTCCACCACCGAGGGTGGAACGGGCCGGAGCCTCGAAAGGGTTATGCTCTCTTGATACGACCTCTCGCTGAATAAGGAGTCACAATGTCCACCGACTGGACAGACCTTTCCCAACGCCTCACCGGCTTGCTCGAATTGGAACACGCACCCGTTGCCATCACGTTTTCCGAAGCCCCGGTCTCCTCGGAAGGCGGTGTGGAGCCCTTCGGAGGCCCGTTGTCGGATCCCACCCCCGACGGCCGGTCGGGCGCGGTGCCGGCGCCATGCGTTTTCTGGATGCACGGTCACACCCGCACCTTTTCCACGACGCCCGCCGATCATGGGAACTGTTCGGTGGGGGAATACACCCACGGCCTGGTGGAAGCCGGGGACATTCTCAACCGAGAGGACGTGGGCGCCCTGCTGGAGGTCGGCTGGGTGACCATGGAAGCGTTCGCCGGAGTGTCGGCATTGGAGCGTCGCCCTCAATCGATCATCTACGCACCCCTGGCGGACACGCCCCAGGACCCCGACGTGGTGCTGCTGCGGCTCAGCCCTCGTCAAGCCATGGAACTGGGAGACGCGGTGGCGTTGAACCTCAGCGGGAAGCCGCAGTGTCAGATTATTCCGATCGCCATCGACCAGGGCAAGGTAGCGGTGTCCATGGGGTGTGCCCTCTCGCGGGCTCGGACCGGAATGGGCGATGATGAGCTGACCTGCGCCATACCCCCCGGCCAACTGGCCGCAATCGTGGGGAACCTGGAAGGCGTGGTGGGCGCCGACCGGCAGGTAGTGGGATACGCCCTCGCCGACGCCGCCCGCTTCTAGCCGAATCCCCTTGGAGGGTGAGCGGGGATGGGCAGTGGGGTCAAGGAGTGATAAATGTGAATACACGACACTAACTCGCGAAATTCGCCCCCGACTTCCTCCCCAAGGGCCCCTCCCCCGCCACCCACCTTTCCAAGTCGGGGCGCGAAAACCCGTTCCAACGGTGGGAATTCGCTATCCCAAATATGCAACCTCGGGGCGGCCCAACGACGTCCGGATCAGGCCGGGAGGTGATCGACTCAAACAGTATGCGCTGTCGGGAGAGACAGAGTCAACGCGGCGGCAATCCTATTTTTCGCGACATCCAAAATACCTACCCCCCATCCACACTCTTGCGGTTAATGGGAAAGCTCCCGATAGATGGGAGTCGGAAACCGTGGGGTGACCCGCACTCCCGACAGCCACACTTCCAGGTCAGCGGCCCGCTCAGTGACGGCCGCCTGCCCTTCGGCGCCGATGTCCTCGGTGAGCCGATAGACCACTGCGCCGTCGGGTCGCTGTCCCCAGCCACCCACCACCCGACCGCACCACCAAACGGTGGGGCCCGCATTGCCATTTCGGTCGAACAGGCCTTCCCATCGGTCCCCCAGATACCAGTGGCGTTCCCGCCATCCCATCACGGTGGGGTCAAGTCCTGGTAGAAGCGCCGCCCAAGGCGCAGGGGGAGGAACAGGCTCGCGGTCGTCGGCCATCAGCCAGGCCGAGCCGGTTTCCACCTCCACCTCGGTCAGGGTCAACCTTCCCAGTGCGGCCCGCAGGTTGCGCAGTGTCCAGCCGGTCCACCACCTCAGATCCGATTCGGTCCCCGGCCCGTAGGTGCGGAGCCACTTTTCCACCAGACTGGCCCGGGCAGTTTCGGGGTCGAGATCGGGTATACCACCCGCAAGCCGTGATTCTGTGGCGGCCCAGCGATACTGCCCGCTCCGCCAAGTCCCTCGCGGGCGGGCTCTAATGATGCGACCCTCGGTGGCCAGCAGAAACAACACCCGGGTGGAGACTCCCACTTTGCCACCCCATTTCTTGCCCTTCCCGAAGGTCAGCGTCTCCTTTAGCTCCGGCACATCCTCCCGCAGCTCGGTGGCGAGAGCCTCTCCTCGCTGCAGGATCGCTTCCACCGTGGCGTTGCCTACCTCCTCCAGCCACCTCTCTCCCTGTTGGGTGATACCCTCTCGTTCCAGATATCCCACCAGTCGCCGTCTTTCGGCGGCGGCCAGGGGCAAGGCGCATCCACGGTGAAGGAGGGGTACCAGATCGGAGGGCACCGCGAAGAGGGTGCGGCGCATTCCCAAAACCCGAAACAGGGTGGGGCTGTCATACAAACAACCCTCCACATCGGAGACGGTCAGGTCGTCCACCCGCGCCCAGCAGGACAGAAAGACGGTGGCGGGGTCGCTGGTGTGAAGCCCCACTTGATCGCGGGCCGCTTCGGTGGGTGAGGTTGCCCGGGCATTGGGATGGAGGTGATGGCGGGCCGCCAATCGAGCGCGCCGCTCCGCAACGTCGATCCTCCTGCCGGCCATCATCAAGCCAATCTAAAGGTAACGGCCTGGTGACGTCTGTGAGGCTGAACGGTCAGGGTCGCCCCAACCACCGCGTGGGGTGACCCTGACCCTGAAGGTGGTCGGTTATGCCACCACCGGGACTTTCTCCATTGCTTCCGCAACCTTGTGATCGGGATATTCGTAGTCGGTCAGATTGCCGGCCAGGTAGTTGTCGTAGGCGCTTAGGTCGAAGAACCCGTGACCGCACAAGGCGGTGAGAATCACCTTTTCCTCGCCGCTCTCCCGACATTCGTTCGCCACCCGGATGGCCGACGCCAAAGCATGGGTGGGTTCGGGCGCCGGGACTATGCCTTCGCTGCGGGCGAACTGGATCCCCGCCGCAAAACACTCGTTCTGGCCGATCGCTTCCGCCTCGATCAGTCCCAAGTCGTATATATGGGACAAAAGCGGCGACATGCCGTGGTAGCGCAGACCACCGGCGTGGATCGGGTCGGGGATGAAGGAGTGGCCCAGGGTGTGCATCTTGATCAGCGGGGTCATTCCGATGGTGTCCCCGAAGTCATACCGGTACTCGCCCTTGGTGAAAGACGGACATGAAGCCGGCTCCGAAGCCCGGATGACGGGGTTCATCCTTCCGGCTAACTTCTCCCGCAGGAACGGGAAGGACAGACCCGAAAAGTTGGAACCGCCGCCGGTGCAGCCCACGATCACATCGGGAGTCTCGCCGGCCATGGCCATCTGGTCAAGGGCCTCCTCGCCGATCACCGTTTGGTGAAGCAGCACATGATTGAGGACGCTCCCCAGCGAGTATTTGACATCCGGAGATCCCGCGGCCACTTCCACCGCCTCGGAGATGGCGATCCCCAAGCTGCCGGGCGAGTCGGGATCAGAGGACAACACAGTCCGGCCAGCATTGGTGACCTCCGAAGGTGAAGGATGGACCGAGGCGCCCCAAATCTCCATCAGCGACTTCCGGTAAGGCTTTTGGTCGAAGGAGGCGCGGACCTGCCACACTTCACAATCGAGGCCGAAGATGGAGCAGGCCAAAGCCAAAGCCGAACCCCACTGCCCGGCGCCGGTCTCGGTGGCCAGCTTCTTGACGCCTTCCTGGGCGTTGTAGTAAGCCTGAGCCACCGCGGTGTTGGGCTTGTGGGACCCGGCCGGGCTCCCGCCCTCGTACTTGTAGTAGATTCGAGCGGGCGTATCAAGCGCCTTCTCCAGATTGATGGCGCGGTGCAGGGGAGTGGGTCTCCAGAGGCGATACACGTCGATGACCTCTTCGGGAATCTCGATCCGGGAATCCCCTGACACTTCTTGGAGGATGAGCGCCATGGGAAAAAGAGGCGCCAGATCGTCGGGACCCACCGGCTGATGAGTCCCCGGATGCAGCACCGGAGGGGGCGGCGTCGGCAGGTCGGGGATAACGTTGTACCAGCTGGTCGGAATTTGAGACTCCGACAGAGTAAACTTCCTTTGAGCCATGGTCGATCCTCTTTCTTCAGGAGAGCCTTCAACTGCGGCTGATATTAGAAAACCTCCGAATAGGCAGACCCCACCAAGATGACAGCCGGACTCCCGGACTCCCTTCCCTGGACCAACCATCCCGATGCCGACCGCCTGTTGGCCACCGACAGTCTGGCCCTTCTGATCGGCATGTTGTTGGACCAACAGTTCCCCATGGAAAGGGCTTTCCTGGGACCTTACCTCCTTTCGGAACGCCTGGGTCGGACGCTGGACGCCGGGGAGATAGCCGGATGGGATCCCGAAGAGATGGTCTCCGTCTTCCGAGGCCCCCCGGCCATCCACCGCTATCCGGCGTCGATGGCCAAACGCACCCAGGCCATGTGTGGGGCCTTGGTGGAGACCTATGACGGCCAGACCGAACGGCTGTGGAACGAAGCCGAAGACGGACTGCAGTTGTACCGGCGGCTGAAGAAGCTGCCCGGCTTCGGGGAGATGAAATCACGGGTGTTCGTGGGGGTTTTGGGCAAAAGAATGGGGGTGAGACCACCGGGGTGGGAGGCTCAGGCGGCGCAGCGCCCCTCCATCGCCGATGTCGCCCGATGGGAGGATGTGGCGGAATTGCGAGCCGCCAAGCGGGAGATGAAGCAGGCCGCCCGGGCCAAGGCCAAGCGGTAACCGCCCGCCTCGCCCCGGCAGGAACCTATGCTGTCGGGGTATGAAGATCGATTTCTATTTCGACCCGGTATGTCCGTGGTGTTGGATCACCAGCCGATGGCTGGCCGAGGTGGCGCCCCACCGCCCGGTGGAGATCCGCTGGCGCACCTTCAGCCTCTACATGAAGAACCAGGGCCTCGACCTTCCGGATGAGTATTGGACCGTCTCGGGTTGGGGGAGAGAATCCTTACGCCTTGCCGAAGCGGGACGAGCTTGGGAGGGCGAGTCGTTCGTTGGTGACCTGTACGCCGAGCTCGGCGCCCGAGTCCATCACGACCAAGAGTATTTACCCGATCTGGCCGACAGCTTGGAGGCCATCGGACGTCCCACCGAATGGGCGGCCGCCGCCGAGGACCCCCAATGGGACGAGGCAATAAAAGACTCCATGGCCGACGTGCTGGGCCTTTTGGGTGATGACATCGGGGTGCCCGCCATCGTGTTCGACGGAGAGCACGGATATTTCGGCCCGGTCATCTCCCCGGCGCCCACCGGCCAAAAGGCTCTGACCCTGTTCGACAGCTTCGCCACCTTGGCGGCTCAGCCCGGAATCTGGGAGTTGAAGCGGGAACGCACCGTGGGACCGGTGTTCGGCCCCCGCCCCTGATCTCGACGAACCGGAGAGGTTGCCAGCCTCGCCCCGTATTCCTCAGGTGTATACCTTGAAGGCTCTCTTTCTTGGTGGGGCACGGGCACGAAGGGATAGACGAAAAGTCGACATCGAAAGATATCGCGTTGTGGATTCCCAAGCGTTCCATTATCGCCCAACTTGTGCGATCGACTATGGAAATTGTCCTGATCCGCAAAGGCCCGACCGATCTCCGCTATGGACATCAAATCCATTGGCGTTCTGGTCGTTCAGATATGGCGGCGCGGACCGCGTCGTCTTTTTCTTTGGAGATGTCGCTCCCGCCGGATCCGAACAGTCCGATAATTGAAGTCAGGTCGGCTTGGGTGGGGGCGTGGGCGAGCTCCTGATCGACAAGGCGGCGAATGTATTCGGCCATGCTGATCCCAAGTTCGCTCGATTTACGTCTTACGGAAGAATGCTGCTCTGGGCTAAGGGCGATTTGCGTTCTCATGCGGCCTACATCATGACAGCATATCCCGGCCGGTTGCGTTACCAGCAGTCGAGATCGTCGAGCACATTTACGGCCCCGTCGATCTCAAACCACATGGCATAATCGTCGTCCCACCTATCCTGAATTACCATCACGAGAGTCCCGGAGGTGGCGTCTCGTAGCCATGAGGCCAACTCCGTGGCCGTTTGATCGGCAAAGACCGCGGATTCGAAATCCTCATCACTCCACCACCATTCGATCTCGGGATCTTCCATGACCGGAAGGCTGTATCCCACCAGCACCTCCTGCGTTTCCCGTTCGCCAAAGATCAACCACTCGGTCGTTATGAACAGGCTGTCCCAGTCCGGGTTGGATATTCCGCACCTCAAGAACAAGTTGGGAGATTGGTCCCACGTATACCCGCTGTTCCCGGCTGCGGCCAGTCGGTAACCCTCATATGTTCCATCGTTGGTTTCACCGCTGAAGTACACCCACCCCCCGATCTGGTCCGCCGAGGAGACGTCGCCGGACTGCCCCGCACGCAGGCCGGGCAGGCGCTGTCTGAGCGTTGATTCGGCGATCGCATAGGAGATGCCCTCAATCCCTTCCCCGACCACCTTCTGCACGACCAGGCCGATCACCTCGCCACATTCGTTCAATAGTGGCCCCCCACTATTGCCAGGGCTGTTGGCGGCGTCGGTGACCACCAGATTCCCCAGGGCGGAGTCAACCTCGGTGCGGGAAAGGATCCCCCTGGTGACGGATGGCTGGGACGCCACATAAACGGGGTAGCCGACGCTGAATAACCAGTGGCCGGGAACCATCGCCGAGAGTCTTCCGAAACCAAGGGCTCGGATCCCGCCGCTTCCCGGGGCTCGGAGCATCGCCAAGTCGGCGGAGACGTTGCTTCCCACAACGCCGGCGGTGAGCGAAACCCCTTCGCGCCGAAGAGTCACACTCCGCTCGCCTTGGACAACATGGGCGGCGGTGAGCCATTCGTCATTGCCGATATAGAACGCGGTGCCAATGCCGTCGGTGGTGTGGACCTGGTACACCGCCTCGGACACCCGGATAGCATGATCCGGAAAATCGCAGGCCGCCACCTCGCTTGAAGCAGTTGTCGTAGTCGTAGCGGTCGTGGTGGTAGTGGTGGTCACGCCGGATGGCAACGGGGATTGGGACACCCCGCAGACATCAGGTGCCACTGCTCGGCAGAGAAATAACACCACCTCTTCCCTGGACAGTGAGGCGCCGAATCCGAAGACGCCGCCCGCGACCCCACCGGTGACTCCGTTCTGATAGGCCCACCCGATCGAAGTGCTGGCCCAGTGGCTTGGATCGGACGGGACGTCGTAGTAGAAATCGCTTCCAACTGGCCCGCCGGTGGGCGATCCCTTTGCGCGGTAGAGGAAGGTGACCATCTCTTCTCGGGTGAGCGTCCCGGCTCCGCCGAACTCGGTGGGGCCGGTCCCGCTGGTTATTCCCTCCTCGACAGCCCATCCGATCGAGAAGTTCGCCCAGTGATCGACGGGAACATCAATGAACCTGTCGCTTCCTCTGGATCCCCTTCTGCAGGCGTCGGGATCGAAAGCTCGGCAGAGGAATGTCACCATCTGATACCGGGTGAGAGTCTGTCCCATCCCGAACCGGCTGTTCCCCACTCCGGCGGTAATGCCGTTGGCTGCCGCCCAATTGATGGCAGTTTCGGCGATGTGACCGCGCGGCACGTCCTCAAACCCGGGTGTGGTTTGCCCCACCGCCCAGCCGGCGGTGAGAGTTAGGCCCACCAAAGCGGTTGCCAGGCTTGCGATTACTCGTTTGGCGATTCTATCTCTCCACACTTGTTCCGTACTTGTTCCGTTTTTCAGAGTCTGGCATGGGGGTGAGGCATCTCCTATCCAACCAGGGTTTTCCCGCTCATCTCCCCCCGGCTCCCATCGGCGTTGGCTCTGTTCGACAGCTTTGGCGGCCTGGGCGGCGCAGTCCGACGATATCCCCCGCGTTTCACCAAATTAGACTGAGTTGGCGATGTCCTCACTTCCGAAAATAGCGGTGCTCGGCGCCGGAGCGATGGGGACCGCCCTGACTCGAGGTCTTCTGGCAAGCGGTTGGCGTCCCCGGGATCTGACGCTGGCCGAGGTGGTGGCCGAGCGGGCCGCCTGGATCAGGAATGAACTGGGGTGCGAGTGCTATGCCGACCCCACCGAAGCGTCCCGGGGCCGAAAGGCGGTGGTGGTGGCGGTCAAGCCTCAGGACGTCAAGACTCTGCTGGGCCAGTTGGCAGGGGCGGTCACCGAAGATCAGGTGGTGATAACTCTGGCTGCGGGGATAAGGATCCAGACCCTAGAGGATGGCCTGGGTGAGATTCCGGTGGTGCGGGTGATGCCCAATACGCCGGCCCTGTTGGGGAAGGGGATCGCCGGCATGGCCGCCGGGGCCCATACGAAACCGACTCACATGGCATTGGCCAAAATGGTGATGGAAGCCGTGGGAGAAGTGGTGGAACTGGAGGAGGCCGACTTGGACGCGGTGACGGCGGTATCGGGAACCGGGCCGGCTTATGTTTTCGCCCTGGCTGAGGCGATGACCCAAGCGGCTCGGCGGCTGGGACTCTCTGCCGAAGTGGCGGACCGGTTGGTGAACTACACGGTGCTGGGCGCCGGGGAGATGCTGGTTCAGACCGGCCAGAGCGCCACCGATTTGCGCCGTCAGGTTGCCTCGCCGGGGGGGACCACCGAGGCGGCTTTGGAAGTGATGAATCAGGGGGGGTTTTCCGAGTTGATGGTGCAAGCCTTGGAAGCTGCCCATGCCCGCTCAATAGAACTGGGCGGGTAGCCAAACGGACGTGCCCATCGAGTCGGAACCCGCGCCCGACTTCACGCTTTTGGATCATGACGGCAATCCCGTCTCTTTGGCGGATTTCTCGGGCCGACGGGTGGTGCTGTATTTCTATCCCCGAGCCATGACTCCCGGTTGCACTTTGCAGGCCTGTGACTTCCGGGATAGCTACCGGCAGTTCTTGGATGCCGGTATGGAGGTGGTGGGCGTCAGCGGCGATCCGCCCCACCGGCTGGCCAAGTTTCGCCGCAGGGAGAACCTGCCCTTTCCGCTCCTGTACGACCGGGGACATGCCGTTGCGGAGGCCTACGGAGCGTGGGGAGCCCACAAACTGTTCGGACTGGTTCGCAGCACCTTCGTGATTGGCCCCGATGGACATCTGGAGAACGATTTCTCCCATCGGCGCGCCCGGGGACTGGTCGCTGATCTCAAACAGGAACTGCTGGGCGACTGAATCCCCCGTCCCGATCGGGTGGCGATGTTCTTCGACGGCCATCGAGGATGGGTTCCTCACCGTCCGCCGGCCCCCGGCGCGGCCTTTCCACCCCATGGGCCGTCTCAGCCGTCGGGCGGCTTGTCGAGTATCCTTCGCGGAGCGATCGCCGGAACCGGGGCAGAGCCCCTGTTTCGCAGAACACCCCGACCCAAGGAGTGATACCCGAGCATGAAAGCCTCCAAGGTCCTTTTTGCCCTGGGAGTGGTGTCGGCGGTGGGAGTGATGGCGCTGTGGTGGCTGGGATCGGTGATGCACGCCGAGTCGCCCGGCGATGTGGGTAGGGAGGTCTTCGGCAACATTCCGGTGGGTCTGGAGGCGGCTTTCTATGTTTCGGTGGCCGCTTTCCTGTGGCTGACTTTCTATCTCTTTTCCCTGCGGGCCCGCAACTGGTCGCGAGGCGACCGGGAGAAGCGCCTGGGTGAATGGAAAGAGCGGGTCCGCCACCTGGCGGACGGGCTTCGCATGAAGACCCTGCTGAGAGACACGGCGGCGGGACTGATGCATTCGATGATCTACTACGGATTCCTGGTGCTGTTGGCCGGGACCATCACATTGGAGATAGACCACTTGATGCCCGAATCCTTCAAGTTCCTCCACGGTCCGTTCTATCTGGGGTATTCGGCGACTCTGGATTTCTTCGCTTTGGTTTTTCTGGGCGGGCTGGCCTGGGCGGTTTTCCGTCGGTACGTCCGGCCCCCGGCCCGCATTGCCCAAAAGACTCGGCCCGAAGACGCGCTTGTGCTGGGCCTGTTGATCCTGGTGGGGGTCACCGGAGTGGTCACCGAAGCAGCCCGGATCGCGGTGGACGGTCAACCCGACTTCGAAAAATGGTCCTTTGTGGGTTATCCGCTCTCCTTTCTGATTCCTTCGACCCCCCATTTGTTCCATCAAGTGGTTTGGGGGGTCCATGCTGCCTCTTTCCTGGCCTTTTTGGTGGTGCTGCCGGTGACCAAGCTGCGCCATGCCGTCACCTCGCCGGTCAACATGTTCCTGTCTCCCAAGGACCGGCCCAAAGGCGCCATGAAGGCCATGCCCAACCTGATGGAGGCCGAGGATCTGGAGACCGTGGGAGCGGGAACCGTCGGGGATTTCTCCTGGAAACAGCTGTTCGACACCGACGCCTGCACCATCTGCGGCCGCTGCACCTCGGTGTGTCCGGCCAACATCACCGGAAAGCCCCTCGATCCCCGGGAGATCGTGGTCAAGGCGGGAGAGGTCCTCACCGCCTCCGGTGATCCGGTGGTGACCGCGCCGGTGGCCCTTTCCCCCAACGTCACCATCGACACCGACAGCCTCTTCGAGCGGATCACCTCCGAAGAAGTGTGGTCATGCACCTCCTGCCGCGCCTGTGACGACGTCTGCCCGGTCAACATCGAGATTCTGGACAAGATTCTCGACATGCGACGCTACCTGACCCTGATGGAAGCCGATTTCCCACCCGAACTGGCCAAGGCCTTTGTGGCCATGGAGAATCAGGGCAACCCTTGGGGCTTGGGCCGGGAACAACGCCTCGAGTGGACCCGACAGTTGGACTTCCCGGTCAAGGTTCTGGGAGCCGACGGGGTCGATTCGGCAGAGTACCTCTGGTTTGTGGGGTGCGCCGGGTCTTTCGACGATCGCAATCGAGCGGTGACGTTGTCTTTGGCCCGTCTCATGCACGAGGCCGGGCTCGATTTCGCGGTATTGGGGCCGCGGGAGACCTGCAACGGCGATCCCGCTCGCCGGGGAGGAAACGAGTTCGTCTACCAGCAGCTGGCCTTCGAGAACATCGAGACGCTCGATTCCTTCGGGGTGAAGAAGGTGATCACCCAGTGTCCCCACTGTTTCAACACCCTGGCCAACGAGTATCCGCAACTCGGCGGTGACTACGAGGTGATCCACCATACCCAATTGCTGGCGGAGCTATTGCAGCAGGGTGTGCTGACCTCCTCCAACGGCGGCTCTGAACCCCGGCGGGTCACCTATCACGATCCCTGCTATCTGGGCCGACACAACGACATCTATCTGGCGCCCCGCCAGGTGGTGGCAGCCTCGGGAAATGTTGAAATCGTGGAGATGCCCCGCCATGGAACCAATGCTCTGTGCTGCGGCGCGGGCGGGGCGCGGTTTTGGATGGAAGAGAGAGTCGGCAAGAAGATCAACACCGAACGCACCGAAGAAGCCTTGGCCACCGGAGCGTCGGAGGTGGCGGTCTCCTGTCCCTATTGCTATGTGATGCTGGATGACGGGGTCAAAGAAGCGGGCCGAGATTCGGACGTGGTGGTCCGGGACCTGGCGGAGATGCTGGCCGAGGCCACCCTCAATGGCGGGACAAAGGGGTGAGCCCCTTGCGGTCGCCGCAGACGATCGGATATCAGGGAGAGGTCTTTTCCTACAGCTTTCAGGCCGCCAAGAAGCTGTTTCCCGACGATGAGCTCCGCGGTTATGCCCGCTTTGCCGATGCCTTCGGGGCGGTTCGGAGCGGAGAGGCTCACCTGTTGGTGATGCCGATTGAGAACTCCACCACCGGAAGTGTCCTGCCGGTGCTCAACGGGCTGGCTGACAACGACCTGCACATCATCGCCGAGCAAAAAAGGCGCGCCAGCCACAGCCTTCTGGGCTTGCCGGGAGCTGAGCTATCCGATATCCGTCGGGTTTTCTCTCACCCCGAGGCCTTGGCGCAGGCGGAGATCACCCTCGCCCGTCGAGGGTGGGAGCCGGCACCGGTGCACGACACCGCGGGAGCGGTGCGGATCGTCGCCTCCCAGGGCAATCCCCAACAGGCCGCTCTGGCTCACCGGAGCGCCTCGGTGTTGGGTTTGGAGGTGCTGATGGACACCGTGGTCGATCGGGACGACAACACCACCCGTTTCGTGGTGCTCGCACCCGGGGACCCTTCGGTGCCCGACCATGCCAACAAGACCTCGGTCGTCTTTGAAGTGCTTCACCGTCCGGGTTCCCTGGCTCTGGCGCTCACCGAGCTAGCCGCCCGGGGCGCCAACCTCACCCGGATCGAATCTCGCCCATCCACCGAAGCCTGGCGGTACCGGTTCTTCGTTGACCTGATTCACCCTCCCGGTCCCGAGGGGCTGGACAAAGTGTTCAACCCGGACCTGGTTACGGTGAGCAACCTGCGCATGCTGGGAAGCTACCAGGCCGCCCCATGACCCTTGGTCGGCGGTCTGAAGGCTGGTAAACAGTGGTTGGAGGGCGTTGAGAAGGGAGGCAGGGGGAGGCTCTCCCCACCGCAGGTCGTCAAGTTCTCCGATGGCCGCGTCAGGCCTTTTGCCCGCCCAGGCGCCCAGATGGTCCAGGACCTCTTCGCTGACGTGTTGCTCGGCGTCCAGATGATTCACCACCACCCACGCCCCGTATCCGGGGTCCAGCCTGGCAAGAAAATAGGCCGCCCGGACGATCCCGGAAGGACTGGCCCGGCAGACCACCACTTTCTGGCCAGGCCAGTCCTGAAAGGCTCCGGGGCCCGGACCCAGATCCACCACTGTGGTGTGGTAGTCCCACAGTCGTGACCAACCATGGGTCAGGATCCCCGCCGGGGAGCCGTCGGCGCTCCACAGCAGCACATCGATCCCACCCGTGGTCACCGGCACATGAAGCCGATCCGGCGGGGAAAGACCCAATCGCAATCCCAACGCGGGAGAGGGGTCAGCCTCTATCAGCAGACACGACCCGGTTTGGGACGCCAGTTCGGCCAGACCCAGCGCCATCTCGGTTCTGCCCGGGGCGCCGTGCGGGCCTCCCACCGCCACCACGGTGGGGGGTTGGCGAGTGGCGGCAGGGGTGGTAGAGGCGGGCAGGGCCGCCCGGAGAGCGGCGGCCGCGCCTTCCGGATCCGGGGTCTCCAAAACCAAATTCGCATCCCCAGTCGGCCAGCACCTGACCATGAGTGAGGTGGTAGGGCGAGTTGACTCCGGTCACCACCGCCCCCAATCCCCTTTCTCGGTGTATCACAGACACCACAGACACCGATACGGCGATGGTGGATGCGGCCGCCGCCGACTCCACCAGGTGCCCCACCCACCGGTATGTCACCGGTGCGGGAACCGGTTCGGCGATCCGAACCCCGGTGTCTGTCTGTTCGGCGTCTATGGCGGTGCGTTCAACTTCCCGCGTATAACGGGCGAAAGCCGCCCACCGGGATCGGCGCATCCGGACGGTGTTGGGGGCCACTGATCGGGCGGCCATCCGATCCGCCGCTGCGTGGGCTGCCCACTGGCGGCCTTTATCGCCACGTGGGGCGTTTCCGCTGCCGGGTGGGGAATTCCCCATGTTCGGCCACCGCGGGCCGGGGGATCGGCCATTCCGAGCGGCTGGGGGGATATCTGTGGGTTTCATCGGGATTCCTTTCTGTTTTTTCGTGGGCGGCGGGGAATCGAACCCCGCCAGGGACCATCCGCCCGGTTGGTGGTCATGAGTTTCCTTTCTGTATCCGGGGGGGGGGGTGGTTTGAGAAAAATCGTGAGTTGGCGGGCTCCGACCAGGTGGCGAATTCCGAGAAACAATTTAGAGCGTCCCTGATCCCCCAAACGATGGCCTTCCCGATAAAAGGGTGGGGTCGGTACCCCCAGGGAAAAGAACGCCGCCACGGTACCACAGCGCACGGCTGGGAGCAGCTGGCGTCTACCGGTCCCACCAGTCTTCGCCGATTCTTACGACACGTTGTCGCCAGACGTCTGGATCCGGAACGCGCGCAGCGAATTCACGCATGCACGCGTCAAGACATTCGGCTGTGTCACAACTCCAGAGGAGGTCCCGGAGGACGCCTGAAATCGGCGGATATTGACGCATCCCGGCCAGCTCCGCACGTGTGATCCACAGTCGCACCCGGACTACGGGCAAATTTCGGTCGGCGGACACCCTGTAAATGTCGCCGATACGGTCCGTCACGGAAGAGTCCTTTCCGGAAATGGCGAGATACGCGCGCGAGCACGCGCACGCACGCGAGGGGCGGAGGGTCCTGAGGAGGGTACACAGGCACGGAATGAGCGCTCAATCGGGTAAATATCCGACCCGGCCGACCCGAGAACGGGTGAGATCGCCGCAACAAACGCAACCGCGCAACGTGTCAGAACGCTTACGGTGCAGGATGACACTGGAAGACCCTCAAAGACCGCGTACAACGCCAAGCGCACCAGGCACAAATGGGATCGCCAGCACGCACAGAGGAGAACGCGAAACGGTTACGCGCGGAACGTTTTTCATGAGTGTTCTCCATTTTAAGCCTCCCTTTAGCCTCTGGATAGGTGAATAATTGCACCACCAATCCCAGCGAGGCCTCGACCCCTAACCAAGGACCGCAACCTCCACTCCCCAACATTTCGCGAAGCCTCGATTTTTGTCGGGCAAGCCTTCCGAATTTCTCTAGATCCGGGTGTCCGGAATCCGGGAATGTCATTTTCGCTTGAGCCTCCCCAAAGGACCTTGATGGAATTCTGTTTGCACCACCACACTGCGTCCACCAACCCCGGAGGAGTTTTTTAGCGGCTCTTATGGTTTTTTCCCACCATCGGGGTCTTGCCCGCATGGAACCTGATACCGTTGGGGGGAATAGTTTCCAGAGAGGAGGTCTATGCACGTATCACTTACCGTGAATGGCCAGCGGGCAGTTACCGATGTGGAGCCGCGCACCCTGTTGGTGCACCTGCTGCGGGAGGAGTTGGGTCTCACCGGCACCCATGTCGGCTGCGACACGTCCTACTGCGGAGCTTGTACGGTGATCCTCAATGGAAGAACCGTCAAGTCCTGCACCATGCTGGCCGTTCAGGCTCAGGGCGCGGAGGTCACAACCATTGAAGGCTTGGCAGCCAATGACGACCTGCATCCCGTGCAAGAGGGCTTCTGGGAACGGCATGGTCTTCAGTGCGGCTTTTGTACGCCGGGGATGATCATGTCGGCCGTGGGCCTGCTGTCTGAGAACGAGTCTCCCACAGAAGAAGAAATACGCCATGGGCTGGAAGGCAACCTCTGCCGTTGCACCGGCTACCACAACATCGTCCGGGCGGTGGAGTACGCCGCGGCCAAAATGCGGGACGAGGAACCCCCGCCCCCAGAGTGGGAGGAGGCGTCAGCGTGAGTACTACCAGTGTCTTGGGCGGAGTGGTCAAGCGCAGAGAAGATCCGGCCCTGATCCGGGGTACCGGCCTCTATGTGGACGACCTCCAATTGCCGGGGATGCTGCATACGGCTTTCGTGCGCAGCCCCTACGCCCATGCCCAAATCGAGTCGATTGACGCCTCCGAAGCTTTGGCGATGGAAGGGGTCCGGGCGGTGTACACCGGAGCCGACGTCGCCCATTTGGGAGATCTAGTCACCCAGGTGGCGGTTGGGAAGCTCCGTCCGCTCCTGGCGCGCGACCATGTCAACCATGTGGGCGAGGCAGTGGCGATGGTGGTGGCCGACACCCGTTACCTGGCCCGTGACGCCGCCGACGCGGTGGATGTGGACTACGAGCCGCTTGATGCGGTGATCGACCTGCGGGACGCGGCCTCCGACGCTTCTCTGGTACATGAGGGCATGGAATCCAACGTGCTGGTGGCCTGGGAAGGCGGACCCTGGGGCAGCGAAGAAGGCATCGCCGCCACCAAGGAGGAGATTGCCTCGGCCAAGGAGCGGGACGACACGGTCACCGTTTCTCTGGAAGCGGTCAATCAGCGACTGTTGCCGATGCCCATGGAGCCCCGTTCGGTGGTGGCTGATTGGAATTCGGGGTACGGTCGGTTTACGGTCCACTCCTCGACGCAGATCCCCCATGCCCTGGCGGGGGGAATCGCTCAAACCTTCGGGCTGCCCCTCACCGATGTCCGCTGCATCGCCCCCGAGGTGGGCGGCGGTTTCGGATGCAAGCTGAACATTTACAACGACGAAATCCTGGTATGTCACGCGTCTAAGCAACTGGGCCGACCGGTCAAGTTCACCGAGACCCGACGGGATGCCGCCGGCTCCACCATTCATGGTCGAGGCTGGGTGGCCACCGCCACCATCACCGGGACCCGCGACGGCGAGATCCTGGGATATGAGTTGGACGGCATAGCCGACATGGGCGCCTACAGCCAGAACTTCACGGTGGCCATCCCCTTCCTGGGGCTGTTCGTGGGCGCCGGTCAGTACCAGTTCCCCACCCATTGGAAGGTGGCCTGTGTGCATACCCACACCATGACCACCGACGCCTACCGGGGCGCGGGGCGCCCGGAAGCCGCTTACTACCTGGAGAGGGCTGTCGATGCCTTCGCCCGGGAAGTGGGCGTGGATCCGGCTGAGGTTCGGAAGAAGAACTTCATCCCGGCCTCGAAGTTCCCGGGGGCGGCCACCCACATCGGATTCCCCATGGATACCGGAGACTACGAGAACAACCTCGATGCCCTCCTTGTGACCGCCGGTTACGAGGAACTCAAAGCCGAGCGAGACCGGATGCGCGCCGACGGCCGACTGGTCGGCTTGGGACTGGCCACCTATGTGGAAGTGTGCGGATTCGGACCTTCCGCCCTGGTGGACCTGGGGTTCTCTTGGGCTGCCTACAAGATCCCGTCAGGATTCAACGGATCAGGACTGGTTCGGGTGCAGGCCGACGGCACCGTTTCGGTGATCATCGGCACCGGGCCTTCGGGCCAGGGCCATCAGACCACCTGGGCGCAGATCGTCTCTCAGCAATTGGGAGTCCCGGTGGAGAACATCCGGGTCAGCCACGGCGACACCGCCGAGTCTCCGCTGGGGATCGGGACCTTTGGTTCCCGCTCCGCAGCGGTGGACGGATCGGCAACCTATGAGGCGGCCAACAAGGTAGCGGCCAAAGCAGCCCAGTTAGCGGCCCATCTGCTGGAGGCATCCTCGGATGACATCGTGTTCGCCGACGGCGGCGCTCACGTGGCCGGGTCGCCGGATCAGAAAGTCTCCTGGTCCGATATCGCCACTTTGGCCTACCAACCCCACCGTCTGCCGGAAGGCATGGAAGGAGGGTTGGAGGCCCATGCGGTGTTCAGCCCCAGTAACGCCACCTGGCCTTTCGGGTCCCACCTGGCTCTGGTGGAAGTGGATGGCGACACCGGCGACGTAAAGTTGCTCCGCTACATTGCCATGGACGACTGCGGGAACGTAATCAACCCGATGATCGTGGACGGACAGATCCACGGAGGGCTGGCCCAGGGTATCGGCCAGGCGATGTTCGAAGACGGCGATTACGAGGCCGACGGAAACCTTCTCAAGTGGTCATTCGTCGAGTACCCATTGCCCACTTCGGCCGACCTGCCTTCTTTCGAGTTGCACCGGACCGTCACCCCCACCGACGTAAATCCCCTGGGAGTGAAGGGCATCGGCGAAGCGGGTACCATCGGCTCCGCGCAGACGGTGGTCAACGCGGTGGTCGATGCGCTGTCACCGCTGGGGGTAACCCACGTTGACATGCCCTTGCGCCCCAAACGGGTGTGGGAAGCGATCCAATCCGCCGGAACGAACGGGAGTGTGAGCTGATGTATCCCAGGTCATTCGAGTATGTATCCCCGGGGTCGCTGGACGAGGCCACCTCGATTCTGGCTTCCACCGAGGGCGCCAAAATACTGGCCGGGGGAATGAGCCTCCTTCCCCTCATGAAGCTGCGCCTCTTCTCACCGGAAGTGGTGGTGGACATCGGACGGCTTCCCGGGATTTCCTCCATTGAGGATCATGGTGATCACATTGGAATCGGAGCCCTGGTTCGCCACGCCGAAACCGCATCCAATCCGTTGATCGCCGAGCACGCCGCAGCCCTGGCCACCGCCGCCTCCTGGACAGGAGACGTGCAGGTGCGCAACCAGGGCACCACCTGCGGTGCGATCGCTCATGCCGACATCGCCGCCGATCAGCCTTCGGCGGCATTGGCGCTGGGCGCCACAATGGTGGCGACCTCGTCGGACGGCGTTCGAGAGATCGCCGCCGCCGACTTCTTCGTGGACACCCTCACCACCGCCTTGGAACCCGGTGAGATTCTCACCGAGATCCGCATACCTAAAAACGGCGGAGGCTCAGCCTATGAGAAGCTGGGACGCCGCGGCGGCCACACCGACTATGCGGTGGCGGGCGCCTCGGCCTGGGTGGACCTTCGAGACGGGGCGGTTTGCTGTGGAGCGGTCGCCCTCACCGGAGTGGGCACCAAGCCCACCCTGGCGGAAGGCGTCATGGAGGCTCTGGTGGGCACCGACGGCTCAGATGCCGCCATAGCGGCCGCGGCCCAACGGGCACTGGAAGGTGTTACGGTGCTGGAAGATCTCTTCGGAACCGAAGAGTACAAATCCCACCTGGCCCAGGTCATGACCCGCCGAGCCCTTCAACAAGCAGTGGCGGCCGCGGGCTGACACAACAAGACCTCTTCGCCACAAAGCGGGCGGAGATTACGGAAGGGGTCGGGACTCCGCAAGGAATCCCGACCCCTTCTTACAATTCGGGTGGGTCCGCGATGAATGTCGGAACCAATCCCATCCCCATCTTTTCAGCATGCTCCTACGAAGCGGGTCGGTCGGCGCCGGTCTCCTTTAGAAGCTCCCCGATGGCGCCCACGCTGCCCAGCACCCCGCTGGTGTCAAGCGGCAAGAAGATCTTGGTGGCCTGACCGTCGGCGATGCCCTGCAGAGCCTCCAGATATCGGATAGCGATCAGTTCCGCGGTGGGATCGGCATCGTGAATGGCCGAGAACACTGTAGTGATGGCCTGCGCTTCACCCTCGGCCACGGTCAGTAGCTTGTAGCGATCGGCGGCTGCCACGGTCTTGATGGCCATCGCCTCTCCTTCGGCTTCCAGGATCTGGCTTTCCCTGACCCCTTCGGCCTTGAGGATTCGGGAGCGCTTGTCGCCCTCGGCCTCGGTAACCACCGCTCTTCTCTCTCGTTCCGCCTTCATCTGACGATGCATCGACTGGGTAACGTCGGCAGGAGGCTCAATCCTTTGGATCTCGACCCGCACCACCCGGGTTCCCCATTTGTCGGTGGCGTCGTCAAGGATCTGACGAAGTTTGGTGTTGATCACCTCTCGGGAAGTGAGCGCCGAGTCCAGATCAAGATCGCCGACCACGTTCCTCAAGTTGGTCTGAGCCAGCTTGGTGACTGCCACGATGAAACGACCCACGTTGTACTTCAGCTTCACCGGATCGGTGGCCTCGTAATAGATCACCGCGTCCACGGTGACCACCACATTGTCCTTGGTGATCACCTCCTGGGGTGGAACATCCACCACCTGCTCCCGCATATCCACTTTGATGATCCGCTTCACGAACGGCATCACCCACCGCAGACCGGAGTCAACCGTCTTTTGGTAACGGCCCAGTATCTCGATGAGACCCTTTTCGTAGGGTCTGATCACCTTCAACCCGGACGCGGCGAACATAATCAACACCAGGGCCACTGCCCCGAAAAGTCCGATAACAGCTAAGTCCTCCATGGACACACTTCCTTTCTAAATCCGGCTATGTCTTGAGTCTTATGAGCGGGGAACGACGATTAGTTTGGTGCCCTCCACTCCGGTCACCTCGATCATCTCCCCGGCTCCGATATTGGTATGCCCGGCTTCCACCGTGGCCCTCCACTCCTCCCCGGAGATACGTACCATTCCTTTTCCGCTGAGAGGGTCGATTTCCTCCAACACCAATCCGGTGGCGCCCACCCATCGGTTGGCCCCAACCTGGGGTTGGCCCGCGGAGTCCTGGCGTCTGATGTATCTGTGCAGGACAGCCCACGACAAGAGAGAAACGCCGAAGAACACCAGCCATTGGGCAAGCACCGACAGGCCTATCCACGACACGACGGCGGCCACCCCGCCCCCGATCACAAAGGGCAGCAGAAAGAAGCCGGCGGTCACCACTTCTCCGATCCCCATCAGGACAGCCAACCCCAGCCACAGCCACCTCCAAAGCTCACTGTCCATGTCGTCGTTCCTTCCGTTAGGTGAAGAGGGGTCGTCCCGCAGACGCTTTTGGCCTGCCCCTTTTGGGACCACCTGTCGATATCGAAGTCTAGGCTCGGTCTTGTTTATAGGATTCAGCAGTAGATGACCAACCTCAGAGAAGACCAAAACCCTGATGGCAGCTGACCAGTACGTTTTCGCCTTTGACGAAGCCGATCCCGGGGACAGTGATCTCCTGGGAGGCAAGGGCGCCGGATTGGCCCGGATGATGGAGATGGGACTGGCGGTCCCTCCCGGTTTCACAATCACCACCGCCGCTTGCCGACACTATCTGGAGAAAGGCGAGGTACCTGCTCGACTCTGGTCTCAGGTGGAGACGGCGCTCCAGCAGATCGAAGCACAGACCGGCCGCTTTCTGGGAGGAGTGGGCGGCCCCCCCTTGCTTCTGTCGGCACGGTCGGGCGCCAAAGTCTCGATGCCGGGGATGATGGACACGGTGCTCAATCTGGGCGCCAACCAGGCGGTGGTCTCGGAGTTGATACGGTGGTCGGGAGACGCTCGTTTCGCATGGGACGCCTACCGCCGATTGATCCAAACCTATGGGGATGTGGTGCTGAACGCCGATCGAGAGGATTTTGAAGCGGTCATGACCAGCCTCCGGGAACGCCGAAGCGTCACCGAGGATTCCCGGCTTCCCACTTCCGATTTGGTGGGGGCGGTTCGGGGATTTCGGATGTTGCTCTCCGCCCAGGACCGGGTAGTCCCGGTCGATCCGGTGGAGCAGGTGCGAGACTCCATCCGGGCGGTGTTCGAGTCATGGAACTCCCCTCGGGCTTCCAGCTATCGGCGCCTCAATGGGATCGCCCATGATCTGGGAACGGCCTGCAACATCCAGATGATGGTGTTCGGCAACCTGGGCCCGGATTCGGGCACTGGGGTGTTCTTCACCCGTGATCCCGCCACCGGCGGCAAGGAGATGTTCGGCGACTACCTGGCCAACGCCCAGGGAGAGGATGTGGTGGCGGGCATTCGCCAGACGTCCCCGATTGCCCAACTGGCTGAGGATCACCCGGCGATCCATGCCGAGTTGCGAGAGGTGGGAGAGACCCTGGAGGCGGCCTACTCGGATATGTGTGACATCGAGTTCACCATCGAGAAGGGGAAGCTGTGGATCCTTCAGACCCGGGTCGGCAAGCGGTCCGCCGCGGCCGCGGTGAGGACGGCGGTGGAGATGGTCGAGGAGGGTTTGATTGATCGCCGCAAGGCTCTGATGAGAGTGGAGCCCACCCAGTTGGAGCAGTTGCTGGTGCCCGGAATCAATGAGCAGACCTCCCCGGCGCCGGCTTTCTTCGGATTGGAGGCCTCCCCCGGAGCGGCGGTGGGCAAGGCGGTCTTCGACGTCCCCACCGCGGTGGAATGGGCCGGCAGGGGAGAGCCGGTGATCCTGGTTCGATGGGAGACCACCCCCGATGACATAGATGGGCTATTCGCCTCCGAGGGGATTCTCACCAGCCACGGAGGCAAGACCAGCCATGCGGCGGTGGTGGCCCGCGCCATGGGCACCCCGGCGGTGACCGGAGCGGCGGAGATCTCCATCGACGCCGAGGGGGGTTACTTTCGGGCGCCGGGAGGGCTGCGAGTCGAGGAGGGGGACACGATCGCTATCGATGGCACCACCGGACGGGTATTCATCGGCGAAGTCGAACTGATGGCGCCCGATCCTCCGGCGGCATTGGAGACTTTTTTGGAATGGGCGGACGAGACGCGGCGGCTGGGGATCTGGGCGAATGCCGACACCGGCAAGGACGCGGCCCGCGCCGTGAAGCTGGGCGCGGAGGGGATCGGTTTGGCCCGGACCGAGCACATGTTTATGGGAGACCGGCTGCCGGTGGTGCGCCGAATCATCATGGATGAAGGGCGTAGAAAGGCCCTAGCGGAGTTGGAGAAGCTGCAGGCCGACGACTTCACGGCGTTGCTTGAGGCTATGGACGGCAAGCCGGTGGTGGTGCGGCTTCTCGATCCGCCGCTTCATGAGTTTCTCCCCGATCGCTGGGACCTCCGAGACCAATACGACGAGTTGGTGGCGGCGGGAGAGCCCACCGAGGAGGTGCAGCGGATGATCGGGGTGGTCCGCAGTTGGGAGGAGACCAATCCCATGTTGGGACTGAGGGGGGTGCGCCTGGGTCTGATCCGCCCCTCCCTGTATCAGGTCCAGATCCGAGCCGCGTTGAAGGCCATCCGCCGTCGTTTGGAGGCGGGAGGAGACCCACATCTGGAGATAATGGTCCCGCTGGTGGCCGATCCGGCGGAGATGGAGCGGGTGGCCGCCATGCTCGCCGAGGAACAGGCCGCATTTGGGGTTGACCGCCACGTGAAATTGGGCAACATGGTGGAGATACCCCGCGCCGCGCTGCTGGCCGGGGAGTTGGCCCGCATCTCGGAGTTCTTCTCGTTCGGGACCAACGATCTCACTCAAACCACCTTCGGGCTGAGCCGGGACGACGCCGAGGTGCGGTTCCTCAACACCTACCTCGCCGATGGGGTGCTGTCGCACAATCCCTTTCAATCATTGGACGAGCAAGGGGTGGGACGGCTGGTGAAGTGGGCCACGCAGGAGGGAAGAGCGGCCCGGCCCGACCTGTGGGTGGGTCTGTGCGGAGAGCACGGCGGCGACCCCGACAGTATTGACTTCTGTCACCGGGTGGGTCTTGATTACGTCTCGATGAGCCCTCCCCGGATTCCGGGAGCCCGACTGGCGGCTGCTCAAGCCGCGATTCGCAACCCGGACCTTTCGGATGGGACCGGCTGAATGGCCGAAGTCCGTCTCACCCCCGGTGGTATGCCCCAGACGGTCCTTCCCGATCCGCCTTCCGAGGTGATGAACGCACTGGCCGACGCCCAAGAGGACCGCGACCAGCTGGTGGGGGTGGCAGCGGCCCATCCGGAACTCCCCGAAGTGTGGGCTGCGCTGGGGGCAGCCTGCGAATCACAGACCGAAGATTTGGGTGGCCGGGTTGAGTCGTACGCCTATTACCGGATCGGCTACCACCGAGGCCTGGACGCCCTGAGACAAAACGGGTGGCGTGGGTCGGGTTACGTTCGGTGGTCCCATCCCTCCAATCGCGGATTTCTGGCCAGTTTGGATGGCCTCCGGCGAATGGCGGAAGCGATCGGGGAGTCCGACGAAGCGAGGAGATGCGCCGACTTTCTGGCCATGCTTGATCCCTCCCACCAACCGCGGTCGGGGCCATGATCAGGAAAGATCACACCAGACCGGGTTAGCCATCCGGTCAAGATCGGCGAGACTGATCGGAAAGACCGTGGTGGGCGTGCCGGCTGCCGCCCAGACCTCCTCGTGTCGTCGCAGGGCCCGATCTGCGAACACCCGCACCGGATGGAGGTGACCGAAGGGCGGCGTTCCCCCTGCTGCGAACCCGGTGGATTGCTTCACCAGGTTGAGGGAAGCCCGGCGCGCTCTATGCCCGCCCGCAGCTTCCGCCAGCCGAGTCGGCTGTAGCCTGCGGTCCCCCGGCACCAGTGCCAGCACCGCTTCGCCATCCACGTCGAACACCAAGGACTTGACGATCTCGCTCGGTTGGCATCCCACCGCCCGGGCCGCATCCTCGGCAGTTTTTGTTCCAGCCGGAAAGACCCGGATCTTGGTGGACAGCTTCGCATCCTCACAGCCCTCCAGCCACCTTCGGGTAGCAGAGGGAAGATCGCTTGAGTTGGGCATCTTGTCTACCTTATCCGGGTATTCTCCGATCCAAAAGGAGAGCCGGTGAAGCGAACCATTGAGAATGTACGGGAATTTGCCGCCGCCGATAGAGGGTTGGCTTTTGTTTCTTTTGCCCGCGCCAATGGGACAGTGCACTCCACTCTCATTAACGCCGGCGTCATGGCCCATCCCGTGACGGGTGAGGAGGTGGTGGCCTTGGTAGTGCCCAGCCGCACCGTCAAGCTCCGCCATTGGAGACACACCCCGCGGGCCACCATCACCTTCCGGGCAGGGTGGTCATGGATCGGAGTGGAAGGCAAGGTGACCAAAGTGGGCCCCGACGATCCGATGGAAGGCTTCGATCCGGCCGGTCTGCCCGGATTGCTCAGGGACATCTTCACCGCCGCCGGTGGCACCCATGAGGACTGGGATGAGTACGACCGGGTGATGGCCGCCGAGCGGCGGACGGGGGTATTCATCCATCCCACCAAGATCAGAGGCACCGGGCTTTAGGCACTCTGAGCAACGCTGGAAGCAAATGTATGGCCATAGCTGGTGGCCATGGCGATAACGTTTGGGCGGGTGTTCCGCCCTCCAGGCCCTTCCCGCCCAGGGTCACGGCGCGGCGATTCGTAGTGTGACCGGCCTCTTTTTCTCACCTCGGGAGCGTCGATTGTGGCTGTGGACCCTGGCGGCGGTGGCAGCAGTCTATTCGACTCTGGGGCTGGCGGGAACGCTGCCTCCCTGGCTGGAGGAGCAGGGGCTCGGCGCGATCCTCTTTTCGGCCGCGATGCTGCTGGTGGGCGCCACCGTGGTGGCCCAGGGGCTGCGGAACCAGTCGAGCCTAATGGAGATCGGAGTGGTCTTAGGGGTGGCAGCCGTCTATTTGATGTTCTTTCTGCGCCTGACGCTCGCCGAGCGTACCCATCTCATCGAATACGGGGTGGTGGCCTCCTTCATCTACGAGGCGCTCCGGGAACGAACGGCGCACGGCGTCCGGGTCCCGTTCGCTGCCCTTACCGCGATCCTGTTGACCGGGCTGATCGGGACCATCGACGAATTCCTACAGATGCTGCTGCCGGCCCGCGTTTTCGATCCGATCGACATCCTGTTCAATGTGCTGGCCGCCGCCATGGCGGTGGCGGCCCGTTTGGTGGTGGAGCGAGCCAAACTCCGAAGAATCCCCATACCACGGGATCTGAAGCGACGTTAATCGGGTGACGGGCAGGGGAGGAATTGACTGCTTGGGCATCCGCCCAGCGCCCGCCGCCGGTGGTCAAGGGCCGAGGGAGGTTATGGGCAAAACCAACACGCGGTCGGGGCGGCGGTACCCAAAACCGGTGGCTGTGATTACCACCAGGTTGGACGGAGCGCCAACGTGGCGGCGGTCTACTTTGTTTCGTAGTTTCAATAGGGAAGTGGCTGCGGACTCGATGGCTGCTTCGCCTCCTAGCTTGATTTCCACTGCAATCCACCCTCCGCCGCGTCGCTCGATGATGGCGTCGATCTCCAGACCGCTGCTGTCTCGGTAGTGGGCAACGCGGCTGCGGCTCGCCTGCGCGTAAACCCGCAGGTCTCTGATCACCATGGATTCGAACAAGAGGCCGAAGCTGGGGAGGTCGTTCCACAGCCGATGCGGATCGGCATTGAGAGCGGCAACCGCCAGGGAGGGATCGACCAGGTGGCGTTTGGCCGATTGCCTGAGCCGGGCTCGTGACCGCAGCCTGGCAGACCACGCCGGCAAGTCTTCTACCACGAAGACTCTCTGTAGCGCTTTGATATAGGCGGACGTGGTGCGGGGGTCGAGAGGTGTTTCTCCACCAGTGTCACGAGCCAAAGTTCGCTGGGAAGCCTCGGTCGAGACGTTGCGAGCCAGAGAGCTGAGCAGGCGTTCCACCCCTATGGGATCCCGGGTGGGGCCGCCCAGCAGAGGAATGTCGGCTCGACTGACCTCCCGCAAATACGAGACCGAATATTCTTGAGCTGCGCCGGTGTCCAATAACACGCATGCCGGCCACCCTCCGCGACAGGCAGCCTCTATCAGGTCACGCAAATGGCTGTCCGGACGTTGCACGAACCGGACGGAAGGACCGAATAGATCCGCCATTGAGACTTCCCCGGTGGACAATCCGGACTCGTAGAGCGACATCGGCCGCATCCGTATCCGTGCGACCCGGCCTGCGCCACTATGGCGAGTCGCGTCGTCGGCGGGCACCGCGGATCCTGTCAAGATGAAACGACCTGGCCGACGGCCCTGGTCGGCCGCCGCTCTCACATGATTCCAAACATCAGGCACCAGTTGCCATTCGTCCAAGAGACGCGGCTCGGGCCCTTCCAACACTCCCTCCGGATCAATCTGCGCCGCTATCCGGGCTGAGCGATCCGAACTGAACATCACCTCGCTTAGCGTGTGCTCCCGGCCGGTTGATGTCTTACCACAGGCGCGGGCACCTTCAATGACCACGGCGGGAAGGGCTCGGAGTCCCACAGCCACCTCGGAGTCCACCACCCGCGGAAGGTACGAACCCGATTTGAGATCCGGAGCCGAATGCAACACGGGCATGGAGCGGAGTGTAGCAAAAACACCAATACCAATGTATCAAAAGGCGGGTTTATAATACATCGAACGTTCAGCTGGAATGCGATTTGTCTAGGAGGGGCTCTCCGATGCTTCCCAGGTGCGGACCAGTTCGGCAAACGGACCCTCCCGGGCGGCCAGTTCCTGGTAGGTGCCGTCCTCTACTATCTGTCCGCCATCCATCACCAGCACCCGGTCGGCCCTTTGGGCAGTGCGCAGGCGATGAGCCACCACCACCGAGGTGCGACCGGCCAGCAAGGTCTCCAAAGCCGTCTCGATGTGGCTTTCTGTGCCGGGGTCGAGATTGGAGGTGGCTTCGTCGAGGATCACTATCGCCGGATCCACTGCCAAGGCCCGGGCCAGGGCGACCAGTTGCCGCTCCCCCGATGAGAGACGGTTTCCCCGTTCCCGCATGGGGGTCTCCAACCCCTCGGGGAGGCTGTGGACCCAATCGGCAATCCCCACGGCCCGGCACACCTCCCAAATCTGATCATCGCTCATTTCATCCCGGCCAAAGGAGAGATTGAACCGCAACGAGTCCTCGAACAAGAACCCCTCCTGCGGAACCAGCGCCACCGCCCGGCGCAGGTCCGAAAAGCTCATTTCACGCAGATCCACCCCCTCCAAGGTGACGGCGCCGGATTGTGGATCGTAGAAGCGGGCGATCAATCTCACCAGGGTGCTCTTGCCCGATCCGGTGGCCCCCACCACCGCCAACCGCTGCCCGGCGGGGATCGACAAACTTATGTCCGAGACGACCGGATCGCTTGCATCATACCCGAAGGTCACCCGGTCCACTTCGATGTTGCCCTCCACCTGGGCGGGCAGAGGGGTGGTCTGCTCAGCTTCCTTGATGGCCGGCTGCTCATCGGCTACTCCGTACACCTTGTAGAGAGCGGCCAGGGCGCCCTGCAGCAGGTTGTAGATGTTGGCAAGCTGCACGATGGGTTCGAAGAACCAGTTCAGATACAGAAGAAAGGCGATCAGGGACCCCAGGCTCATCTCTCCGTCCAGCACCCGATTTCCCCCCACGAACAGCACCAGCGACAGTCCCACCGCCCGTAACACATCCACACCCGGAAAGTAGGTGACCACCGTTTTGGCGGCCGCCATTCCCTTTTGGTAGAAACCCTCATCGATCTGAGAGAACCGCTCCTCTTGGCGCTGCTCCTGCGCATTGGCCTGGACTTCCCTGACTCCGGAAATGTTCTCCGACAAAGCAGCCAGCACTTTCCCCACCTGGCCCCGCCATTGGCGGTAGGCACGGCCCGAATCCCGGCCAAACCGGTAAGAAATCCCCAACAGGAAAGGCATGAGCAACATCACCAGGATGGCCAGGAACGGGTCGACCACAAACAAGGCGGCCGACACCCCGGCCACCATCATGGTGCTGCCCACCACCTGAATTGCCCCCTCGGTGGCGAAGACCTGCAGAGATTCGATGTCAGAGGTGAGTCTCGACACCAGTACTCCCGTCTTGGTGCGTCCGAAAAAGGCCATGTCCATCCCCAGAACATGAGTGAACACCCGGGTGCGCAGGTCCATCATGAATCTTTCGCCCAACCATGCCACCGTGTACAGGGTGTATCGGGTGGTTACATACTGGACGACGAGTATCACCACAAACACCAGAGCGGCGGTGGTGATGACAGAGGTGTTCTGCGGGATAATGCCTTGATCGACCCCTTCTCGGATGATCAGCGGTCCCGCCACCCTGGTGAGGGTCGTGATAATGGCTGCCACCGCCGCCCCGGCCGCCGGCAGAGCCATGTAGCGGGAGTCCCGAGCCGCCCGGCGGATGAGGTTCAGGCGATGGGGTACCGGATCGTCGGTTCCGTAGCGGGCGTACAACTGAGCCTCTCTTATCCCACCGGGCTCGCTTCAGCGAGAAGTTCCCGATAGCGGGGAACATTGTCCCATAATTCCTGGTGTTCGCCGAACGCCACGACCCGTCCGCCTTCCAGGATGATGATGCGATCGGCCAGGAGGAGCGTGGAGGTGCGATGGGCGATCACGATGGTGGTCCGGCCGGCCATGGTCTCCGCCAATTCGGCGTGAATGTGGGCCTCGGTGATGGCGTCCACCGCCGAAGTGGCGTCATCCAGGATGAGAATGCGGGGATTGTTCACTATCGCTCGGGCCAGGGCCAGCCGTTGGCGCTGACCTCCCGACAGACTCATTCCCCGCTCCCCCACCACCGTTTGATATGCGTTGGGCAACCTCTCAATGAACTCGTGGGCATCGGCTATCCGGGCGGCCGCCACGATCTGGGGCAAATCGGCGTCGGGGGATCCGAACCCGATGTTCTCCGCCACCGTGGCCGAGAACAAGAATGGCTCCTCGAAGGCGACCGCGATCTCCCGCCGCAACTCGGTGAGATCCAGTTGGCGGACATTGATCCCATCAATCGAGATAGTCCCGGCGTCGGGATCGTAGAACCGGGGGATGAGCTGCGCCAGGGTGGTCTTTCCGCATCCGGTGGCGCCGAACAGCGCCACGTTGCTTCCGGCGGGGATGTGCAGGTCCAGGTCTTGGAGCACATTCAACCCGTCGTAGGCAAAGGTGACCCCCTCAAACCGGATCTCGCCCCCTCCGGGACCTAATCGGGCGGGAAGGGGTGGGGCGGTCACAGACGGGGGGGTCTCCAAGAGTTCCACCACCCGGGCCGCCGCCGCCGACGACCGGGGAAGTTCGGCGAAGAACCAACCCGTCATCCGAATGGGAAAAAACAGCACCACCAGATATTGAGTGAACGCCACCAGGTCTCCGATGGTCATTTCTCCATTGGTGACCCTGATTCCGCCCAGCCACAGGGCGCCCAGGGTTATCAAGGTGGGGATCAGTTCAAACCAGGGCAGATAGATCGAGCGGTACCGGGCCAGACTGAGGGACTTTTGGAAAATGTCGGCGGCCACGCCGGTGGCTCTCCCAGCTTCTCTGGCTTCCCGCCCAAACGCCTTGGTCACCGCGATTCCCGAGATTCCCTCCTGGGCGGTCCTGCTCATCTCGGCCAAGGCCCCCTGCACCTGAAAGGAGATCCCGGTGGTCCGGCGGGCATACAACACCGCGAACCCCACCATCACCGGGAGAGCCACCGCCGCCACCGCGCCCAGCACGGGATCGAGCACGAACGACATGACACCCACCATGGCGACCGTGATGATGTTGGCCACGGTGATGGGCAGCATCATGTACACCAGCCGAACCTGGGTGAGATCGGTGGAGGCTCGGGCCATGAGCTCCCCGGCGGAGGCGTGGTCGTGGTAGTCGAAACCCAGGCTCTGGATGGCCGAGAAAATCCGGCCTCGCAAATCCACCTCGAACCGATACGCCAGCTTGAAGGCGTTCCAGCGGCGCCAGGCAATGCTGGCCGCTCTGATCACTCCCGCCAGCAATACCGTGAGCACCAGCGGCACCAGCAGATTGGGGCGATTTGACCCTATGGCGTCATCGACCACCAGCTTCTGCAGGAAGGGAGTGATGATGGTGACCGCCATCCAGAGCAGGGCCCCCAGCACCGAGATCACCACCAGCCGCGGGTAGCGAAACATCCCGGTGGAGATGAGGCGCAACCCCACCCACATCTCCGACCATTCTTTCTGAGCGCCCATCCTATTAGAGATTAACGGTCGGCGCCGTCCCGGGATTCTGGCGGTTGGGCCCGGCCTGTCCTGGGGGTTAACGGGATGACAAACCCAAGGATATATCTCCGTGCTCGGTGCTGATTTCCACGGTCGAATCGGGCGGCCACTCCGATTCGAGGAGGCGAATGGCCAGCGGATCGGCGAGACGCCGTTGGATGACCCGCTTGAGGGGACGTGCGCCGTAGGCAGGGTCGTATCCCTCCTCGGCCAGGATGTTCTTCGCTTCCTCTGACACCCGCAGCCGCAGACCGCGCTCGGCTACTCGTCGACGCAGGTGACCCAACTGCAGGTCAACGATTTTCGCCAGAGTCATGGGGGCTCAACCTGCTGAACACCACAATGTCGTCCACCCGGTTCAGGAACTCGGGTCGAAAGTGGCTGCGGACCGCCCCCATTACCCGGCTTTCGGTCAACTCCCTTCCCAGACTCGGATCGATCAACTCCGATCCCAGGTTGGAGGTCATGATCAGCACGGTGTTGGTGAAGTCCACCGTCCGGCCTTGACCATCGGTCAGGCGACCATCGTCCAGCAGCTGCAGCAGGGTGTTGAAGATCTCGGGATGGGCCTTCTCCACCTCATCCAGCAGGATCACCGTATACGGCCGCCTTCTGACCAGCTCGTGAGCTGACCTCCCTGGTCATATCCGACATAGCCGGGGGGCGCCCCGATCAGCCGGCTCACCGAATGCTTCTCGGAGTATTCGGACATGTCAATTCGAACCATGGCCCGCTCGTCGTCGAACAGAAAGTCCGCCAGAGTCCGGGCCAACTCGGTCTTTCCCACCCCGTGGGGCCGAGGAACAAGAAAGAACCGACCGGCCGGTTGGGATCCGACAGACCTGAACGGCTACGCCGGATGGCGTTGGAGATAGCCTGCACAGCTTGATGCTGCCCCACTACCCGAGAGTGGAGATGGCTCTCCAGGTTCAGGAGCTTTTCGACCTCTCCCTCCAGCATCCGGGCCACCCGGCACTCCGGTCCCAATGAGAGACCACCTCGGCGATGTCATGGCCGGTCACCTCCTCCGACAGCATCCTGCCATTGGCCGCCAGTTTTTCCAGGCGCTCCTCCTGGTTCTGAAGGTCCTTCTGAAGCTCCACCAGCACCCCATAGCGAAGCTCGGCGGCCCGGTGCAATTCGCCGCGCCGCTCGGCCATCTCAGCTGCAGCCCTGGCCTCGTCGATCTGCTCTCTGATGCTGTGGATTGAGGAGATGGCGTCTCTTTCCCTGCTGCCACCGGGCAGTGAGTCCGCCCAGCGTTTCGCGGGTGTCCGCCCAGTCCCTGTTCGAGTTCTGTGAGACGGTCCAAAGCGCTCTGATCGGACTCGATCTTCAAAGCCTCCCGTTCGATCTCCAACCGGGTCACCACCCGGGTAAGTTTGTCTATTTCCTCGGGCATGGAATCGATCTCTATCCGAAGGCGCGAGGCGGCCTCATCAATCAGGTCGATCGCCTTGTCGGGGAGGTGTCGACCGGTTATGTAGCGGTCCGAGAGGGTGGCGGCCGCGACTA
>OZ219758.1:0-102770 GCA_964291245.2 Acidimicrobiia bacterium | reverse complement strand
ATGTATGCCATCCATTATCCCTATATAATATGAATGTCCTTTCATATTTATAGTGCCTTAGGTTGATTCGCATCATGAAACCAGGAGCCATACAAGACCGATTGACCGCCACCAATCGCTGGTGGTCCGACCCAACCGGATGGGTGAAGCAGGATCCTGATCTGATCGAGGTGGCCGATGCCCCTTTCCTCTACATGCCACAAGCCTTAGCCAATCTGACCTCCGGGGGTCTATACATCCTCCGGGGGCCGCGACGGGTAGGTAAATCAGTTGAACTGAAGAGAACCATCGAAAGGCTCATCAAGGAAGGCACGGACCCCCGCCTTATCGTTCATATGTCGGTGGATCGATGGAGGGCCTCTGACCTGTATGAGCTGGTGCAGGCCGCATCGCAGATCACTCCCGGCACCAAGAGTCGTTACTGGTTTATTGACGAAATCACCGGGATTTACGGTGCCTGGCCTGCCCAAATCAAATGGTTACGCGACAACGATCCCCGTTTCCGTACCGACACAGTGGTGCTAACCGGTTCCTCGTCCTCCAACCTCCGAGAGTCAGTGGGCGACCTGGCTGGACGCAGAGGAAGGGCAGTGGATCCCGACCGGGTACTGCTCCCTATGGGCTTTGCCTCTTTTCTGCGTTCCACTTACGATGACCGCCTTCCTCCTTCCATTGGCCCTGTTCAGGTGTCGGCCCTCACGCCGCACATACTGCGCAGAACCACCTTCGAGTTGGCGCCCTGGCTTCATGTGCTAACCAGCGCCTGGGAAACTTACCTACGAGTAGGTGGATTCCCAAAGGCGGTTTCCACGCATTGCTCTTCGTTTCTGGTCGACCCCCACTTCCATCGGGAACTGCTAAGAGTCATCAGCGGAGACGCCTTTCGAACCGCTCGATTATCCGACCTCCAAACCAACGCTCTCCTCCAACGGATCACCAAGGGCATTGGTTCCCTTGCCAACATGAGCAACATCGCTCGAGACATAGATGTCGTCCCGACCACCGCCAAAGAACGCATCGATGATCTTCGCGAGTCCTTCATCGTGTGGCCGGCTCCCAGGGAAAAGAATCTGCAACCCGCCCTCAGAGCGCAACCCAAACTGTATTTCACAGACCCGATCTACACGCAACTTGCAGGGGCTGAGTCTACCGATTTGACCACCCTATCGGAACAGCAACTCGGGGTAGGGTTGCTGCGCAACTTCGAGAAAACCTTCCCGGGTAGCTACGTGGAATTCAGTCGGGTCCTCCATCACCGAACTAAAACGAATGCCGAGATCGATTTTGTCGGACCGTACTTCGGCGAGATCGCTATAGAGTCGAAGTACGTGGATGGAGGATGGCGGCGTAGCGCCGGCAGGACCCTGAAGGCAAGTAAATGGCGGGGCATAGTCGCCACTAGGACCGAATTGAACCTTGAGGACCCAGACGTAGCAGCCGTGCCCACCGCCATGCTCGCCTGGCTCCTCGATCCCTAAAGCTGCACGGGCTCCTGTTGATCGTCCGTCACCCCTTTCTCGAATGGTGTCACATCCCCCTCATAAAGGGGCTCATCGTGTAGAAGCCGGGATTGACGCGCTGTTTGTCCCACAGGAATGCGACGGTCGCCCACGCGAACCCTCAAGCCTTGCCCACCCGGGCTGTGGCCGCGACTGGGAGGGCATCCAGATGCGGGCGAGCGTCGCGGGGCCGCTGTCTCGGTGTCCAGCCTGGTGGCGGCGAGCCCAGGTCCGCAGAGCCAGCATGACTGCCGCTGTCACCGCCTCGGGGTTGCGCTCCTGGGCACAGCAGCCGGGCGCGAGCGTTGACCAGATCAGTGGTCAAGAGCCTCCTTCATATGGCCGTCGATGGTTCAGCGGTGGCTGGGTGGGCAGGTTAGAGTTCCACCTGTCCGAGCCGGCCAAGATGGTCTACCTGTTCGCCATGTCGATCGTCCCGACGGGCGCCAGCCGCGTGGCTGACCTTCGCTGAGGGCTCGGTGTACCCGGTCTACGACCACGCCCAACACCTGGTCGGCATCTCGGTGGCTGCCGACCAGCAGGCCGCCGGGGCGGTGATGAAGGTGCTCGGCGGCCTCTACCTGTGGACCCTGATCGCCATCCGGTTCTTCCGTTTCTCGGCTGCGCAGCGCCATGCCGAGCCGCTGACCGCCGACGTGGAGGCCGAGTTCGAGCGCCTCGGCCCTCTGCCTGCGGAGCCCCGCATCTAATCTTGCACGAATGACCCGACTGTTGAGAGTCCTCACCGGGCTGAGGGCTGCGAACCGGACCGGAGGGGGAGTCGCCCGCCGGATCCGGCACCTTGACGGATGGCTCAGCAGAGCGTCCGCCCGGGATGATGACCCCACAGGATACGACCACACCGAGACTGTCAAAGAGTACTACGAGATTTGCAACGATCTGATGGTGTGGGGTTGGGGCGAGTCGCTGCATTTCGCGCCGCTGTCGCCCGGCGAGAGCGTGCAGGACTCCAAGATCGCGCACCAGCGGCTGATGATCTCCAAGCTGGAACTGCGCGAGGGCATGACAGTGGTCGATATCGGTTGCGGGATCGGCGGTCCGATGCGCCGTGTCGTATCGGAGGCCGGCGTCAGGGTCGTCGGGGTCAACATCAATGAGGTCCAGATGGAGAGGACGAGGTCCTTGAACTCCGAGGCCGGCATCGACCACATGGTCGACTACCTGACGTGCAGCTTCATGGACATGTCGGCCGTGGCGGACGACACATTCGACCGTGGCTACGCGATCGAATCGACATGCCATGCGCCGGACAAGACGGGAGCGTTCATCGAGATTCACCGAGTGCTGAAGCCCGGAGCCCTCTTCTGGGGTCAGGAGATGTGCATGACCGACGGGTTCGATCCGGGCGACGACCAGCATCGGGCCATGAAGCAGGATCTCATGCACGGCATCGCCCTCAAGGACATCGCGACGTTCAACGAGGTGAACCGGGCGCTCGAGACGGCGGGATTCGAGTTGATCGAGGGGATGGATCGGGGCGCCGAGGAGAACGGTTCGACCACGCCGTGGTATCGGCCTATGGAGTCATGGAGCAGATCGTTGGGCAATTCCGTGATAGGGGTTCCGCGAGGCCGCAAGACAGCAATCGGGGGATCCAGGCTGGCCGAGGTGTTGAGGATCCTCCCGAAGGGTTCTGCGGACGTCGTCGAGATGCTGGATCGGACAGCCACCGCCTATGGGCGGTCGAGCCGGAATCTTCACTCCGCTCTACTGCTTCCTGGCTCGCAAGCCTCATTAGGGCGTCCGCAGGCCGGTTTCTTGCATCCGCCCCGCGTTGGTTCTGAAGCATCGGAGTTGAGGAGGTGCCATGTAATACTTCTGATGACGATCATCGAAATTCCCCAGAGTCGATCACCGAAATTCCCCACCCTGGGGTTGGTGGTTTTAGGCTAGCGGGTCTCCTTTCGGTCGCTGTTTTCTGGCTTGTGCTTGGTAGCTTCTGAGGCGGTAGCTGTCGCCGGTGATGTTGAACACCACACTTTTGTGGAGCAGCCGGTCGAGCATGGCCGCGGCGATGGTGTGGTCCGAGAAGATCTCTCCCCATGACGCCACCCCGAGGTTGGTCGTGAGGATGATCGATCCTTTCCGGTATCGTCTGGAGATCACCTGGAACAGGGTGGCGGCGTCTTCTGCGGGCATGGGCAGATACCCCAGTTCGTCAATTATCAACACCTTGGGGGTGTTGAAGAACCGAATGGTCCGTGCCCATCGTCCTTGGAGGGCTGCTTTCCGGCAGCGTGCGGCCAGGTCGGCTGCGGTGGTGTAGTACACCTTGTGACCAGTGTCGACCGCGGCCCTGCCGAGTATCACGGCGAGCATGGTTTTGCCTACTCCGGGTGGTCCGATGAACAGCACGTTGGTGGCATCAGCCAGATATCCACCGGAAGCGAGTTCTCGTACCAGTTTCTCATCGATGCTGGGTTGCGCGGAGAAGTCGAAGTCCTCGAGTTGCCAGCGGGTGGGGAAGTTCGCCAGTTTGAGGCGGGTTGCCGATCGGCGCTGTTCAGTGGTTTCCACCTCGACTCGTAACAGTCTTTCGAGGAACTGGGTGTGACCCGTGTCCTGTTGGCGGGCCTGTTCCAAATGGGTGGGGAGCGCCTCGGCCACAGTCGCCAGACCGAGGTAGGCAAGGTGGCTGCGGAGTTGTTGATACACCGACTGGTTCATGACCGCCGCCTCCGGGTCTGTGCCTCTACATGACGTTGATACACGCCCAGATCGATCACCGGTTCGGTGGCCAGAGCCTCTCCTCTGATACCCGAAGCGATCGCCAAAGCCGCGGCGGTAGGCGGCCGGTTCGGTTTTGGTTTGCACGGCCGTTTGGTGGTGAACGCTGCCAACACGACATTCTCCAAAGCAGCGGTGTGCTCGGGCAAACGCACCGTCCGCCCTTGACCCCTGGGTGCCTTGCGGTGAGTGGCTACCAGCCGCCCACCAGCAGAGAAGATGCTGATAGTGGGGTCCCCAAGCCGCCAACGCACCGTCACCTGGGTGTCTATCACGCCTGGTGGCACCGAGTAGCGGTTGCCCCACACCGACACCAGCCCATTCGCCGCCGCCTTGCGTTCCAAAGTGCCTTCCGCCGGATAGGGCATGAAGGGAAGCTCCAACAACGGCTCCCCGTCGGCCAGCTCACCAACGGTGCTGTGACCACGCCGACGAGAGTCACCAACCGATACACAGAACTCGTCCAGGCCGTCCTGCGCCTGACCAAGACTGTTCACCAACGCGGTGCGCCACCACCGCTGAGACAGGTAGTGGATGGCTTTCTCAACCACTCCCTTACGTTGAGGACGATACGGTGGGCACGGATCCACTCCCACCCCATAATGCTTCGCCACCGGAACAAACGACGACCTTATCCGGCCGGTGCCCGGCGTGACGACGGTGGCCATCCGATCCACCCTCCACCGCCGGGCAGTACCACCCAGGCGACGCAACACAGCGTCGATGCCCTCGATCAAATGGGGTTGGTCCGCGCTGGAGGTGACCCAGGCTCGAAACCGGCCCGAATACGAAAGGACACCCACCAACACCAACGCCTTCGAATGCCACGGTGTGTCGCGCAGTTCCAGCCAGTCCCATTGGCATTCCTCACCCGGTGGATGATCAATAATCGCAGTAGCACCACCCCTAGAACCCGAACAGGCGCCACACGACGGACGAAGACCCCGACGGCGGATCTTCCGCACCAACGTCGGATAGCTCTGCGCATAACCCAACGCCACCACCTCATCGAACAGTACCGACGCCCAAACGTGCGGATCGTCGGACAGTCGCTGACGCACATAAGCCTCGAACGGCTCGAACGGATCCGACTCGCCAGGGGCTCGTTCTCCCGGCATCCGCTCGCCCGACAGATACGCTCGTACTGTTTTTCGGTCTCTTCCCAAATGACGGGCGATAGCCGAGATCGACCACCCCCGCCCCTTCAAAGCATGAACTTCCACGTACTCCTCCTGAACCAACATAAGAGGTAGGGCTCCTCTCCAAAGCTGCCAACGTTTCCAATCAGCAGCTTGGAAGGGGCCCTACCCGACAACGGGTATTTACCCCCAGGAGGTGGGGAATTTCAATGATCGAGAGTGGGGATTTTCAGTGATCGCCAACAACTTCAACCAGAAACTCGACCAACCCCCGCCCTCGTGGCGTATGTGCGGATTTGCGAAACCCGAGGTCAAACCTTTGAGGACCCAGACGTGGCAGCCGTGCCCACCGCCTTGCTCGCCTGGCTCCTCTAACCCTAAAGCTGAACGGGCTCCTGTTTATCGTCCGTCACCCCTTTCTCAAATGAGTGTCACATCCCCATCATAAAGTACAGGGGCATGGTGCAAACGCTTCAAGTGTCAGGCAGACTCCGGGCTTCGGCCTGCTGGCCGGACCGGCGGAAGCGGTAGTCGAAGACAGGAAGTGGAGCAGACAAGTGGCCGAATACCCCAACCAAGCAGATACATCCATCTTGAACCTGGAGCGAGCGGCGGTTGGTCGACCCATCACCCGCTTGGGCGTCTCGTTTTTTCCCGTCTACTTGCCGGAGAACTACCTTCCGGAAATCGCCACCGGGCAGGACTCGCACCTGACCATCGAGGAGTTGGAGGACTCGACAGTTCCGTTCCTCAAAGCCAAAAACTCCACCGCCATCCCCGTGTTGATTCCCGAGGGGGAACAACTCGTCGGAGGGCTGCAGGACCGGGTTCTGAACATCAGTGTTCTGGTGGCCGCCGCGGTCAGCGTGGACATCCCTGTCTCGTGCATCGAGATGGGCCGATGGGGCAGTCGGCGCGGTTTTGAGCGCGGACGGGCCTACGCGCCCAGGCGAACCCGCAGGACAAAGAACATGTCGGTTGCCCAGTCAGTCCGGATGGAAGGATCTAATCGGAGCGATCAAGGCGCCGTTTGGGACTCGGTCGATGCGGAGCTGGCCATGATGGGAGTGGCTTCCCCGACCAGGGCCGTCCGGGACGCCGACCAGTACATCCATGCCGACCGGGGCCGCTCCAAGACGATCGATCACCTGGCGCAGATGGGCCCGCTCCCTGGCCAATGCGGAATGGTGGTCACTCATGGGAGGCGCGTGGTGGCCATGGACATATTCGGCAATCACCAGTTGCTGGTCCCCCACTGGTACGGCCTGGTCCGCTCTTACCTGATGGAAAAGCCGTCGTCCGGCGGATATCCGTCCGCGACACGCGCCCTGTGGGCAATCGGACGCTTCAGCCAGGCCCCCGCAGTGGAGAAATTGGGAGTCGGCCTCGGTGTGGAATCGCACGTTGAGACTAAACGGTTGGTGGGCCAGACTTTGACCCTGAACGGTTCGGTTGTTCATGCGTCGGCCTTCATGATCAGCTAGGTGATCTCGGGCTCCTAACCCACCGAGCAGGACATCCGGATCAAAGGTGGTTGGGTATACTGATCTGACTAGCCGGAGTGCCTTGGTGCATGGTCTGGAAAGACAGGGTGATGGCTCTTTCTACAAGTGACGCAACGACCCATCCGCTCAGTCTGCTGGACGAACTTGTTCTCATGCTGCTCAACGAAGAGAACGGCTACTTCTATCAAGTACCTGGCTGGGATTTGAACTGCGCGGTGATCGGCGCCGCCTTGGCGGAACTTTCACTCCTGTCTCACATCGACACGGATATGGAGTCCTTGTTTCTGCTGGATCCGACTGACACCGGCAACCCTGCCCTCGACCCCATTTTGGAGACAATTGCAGCCGAACGGGTGCAACGGAACGCCCAATACTGGATCGAACGACTGGCGCCCCACGCCGAGACGATCATTGACATGACTCTGGACAACTTGGTCGACCTGAGGATTCTGCAACATCACGATGGTGGGTTTTGGACGCTGGATCGTACCAGGGAACACACCGGATTATTCAGCAGTCCGACAGGGGGCGCGAAAGTCCTATTCGTCAAGACCCGCATCCGTCATGCCATTTTCCACCTTGAGATTCCCGACCCCAGAGACGTCATCATCATTTCCCTGATCAACACCTGCGATGTGTTTCGTTTCATATTTCAACTCGATGACGAAGCGGAGGAGCGCATCCAATTCATCTGCAACATGGATTTTCTCGGTCGTTCCATCGCAGCTGCCGTCTCCCACAATATGCACAGCTCGTTGGGTCGCCCCTCCGCCCTCATCAAGAAAATCCCGGTAGTTCCGCTGCGCAAGTTTCTGCTCAATCCGCACATTCGCAACGGCAACCTTCCTGCGCTCTTTGCAGACCTTGCTCAAAAGTACGGCCCGGTCTTTGAGCTTCACCCTCCCCTGGCCAAGCCCCTGATTTTTCTGGCCGGACCCGAAACAAATCGCTGGGTGAATCGCAATGGGCGGATGCACCTCAGAGCCAAGGATTACTTTGTGGACTTCGAAAAGGTCTATGGGGCCTCCGGTGTTTTGCCTTCTCTGGATGGCGCCGATCACTTCCGGCTCCGCAAGTCCCTGGCGCCGGCATATTCTCGCCGAAGGCTGGCTGCTCGGCTGGACGAACTCTATGGCCATGCGCGGGAATACATGGCCAAATGGTCGGTTGGTGACGCCTATCCGGCCACCGCCCTGTGCCGACGCATGATCAATGCGCAACTCTCACCGTTCAATCTCAGCGTCGCTTCCCAGGACATCCTCGACGACGTGGCGGCCTACAAAGAAAGAGCCCTCAACACTCACATCATCAAGGCATTACCCAAATTCCTGTTGAAAACGCCCGGCATGAGACGCCGAGGAAAAGCGATCACAGAAGTGGTGGAACGAGTCCAGAACGGACACACCCCTGCTCAGCGGGCCGGTTGCCCACGGGATCTTGCGGACGACATTCTAAGCCTGCATTCCAGTGATCCGCAGTTCTTCCCCGAGTCGAACTTCCGGTTCGCGTTTTCAGCCGCGTTGCTTGCCAGCGTTTATCTGGGCGATGCTCTGAGCTTTGCCCTATATGCCATGGCCTCACAACCAGAGCTTCAGACCAGAATTCAGAACGAAGCCGATGCTTTGTTCAACAACGGCGATCCTGCCGGAGAAATGTTTGACCTCTCCCGCATAGATGTGACACACCGTTTTCTCTTGGAAAGCATGCGGATTTACCCCATAGTCCCGATGTCAATCAGGAACGTGATGAATGCATGTACTGTGGAAGGCTTTGAACTGCCGGTGGGCTCGCGACTGTTCATAGCTCAGACGGCCGCCCACTACATGGACGAGGTCTTTCCTGAACCTTTCACATTCGATGTCAACCGCTATCTTCCACCCCGGCTCGAGCACCAAAGCCCCGGTTATGCGCCATACGGGCTTGGCACCCACAAATGCCTCGGCTACCGGGCAATGGAGTTGCAGCTGGCCGTCAATGTGCTGATGATCGCACATTATTTCACGCTGAAAGTAGCTCCAGCAGACTATCGGCTTCGATTCAGCCCCCTGCCGTCGATGAAACCGAGCAAGAAACTACAGTTCCAAATCGCCGAGCAAAGAAAACCGTTGGACTGACCACCAAGTGGCGTTTGTCCTCGGGGCATTCTCATCGGGACATCGTGCTGTCCTATTCGTAACGCCGATGCACCGCGTCGATCACCTCATCCACCTCATCCGCCCAGCGCTCCACCTTCGACCGTAGACGCACATTCTGATAGGAACCCCAGACGGTCATCGCCGGAGGCACCACCAAAATGGAGACGACCAGGGAATAGGCAATCGTGACCGCGGCAGTGATGGCGAACTGTTGAGAACCGGCCAGTGGGGAAAACACCAGCACTCCCAGCCCGAGGGCGGTGGTGAGGGCGGAGCCCAAAAGGGCTGATCCGGTGGTGGAGAGGGTCCGGATCGCCGCTTGTTCGGGATCACGGGTCAGGGAGTACTCATCGCGGTAACGATGAATAACGTGGATGGTGTAGTCCACCCCGATTCCGATTGACAGGGCGGTGATGATGGACGTGATCAGGGTATAAGGGATTCCCAGCAAAGCCATCGTTCCCAGCACCCAGACCAAAACGAGGACGATCGGCCCCACCGCAATGAACGCCAGACCCGGCTGGCGCACGGTCACCCAGAAAAAGAGGGCAAGGACGGTCAGAGCCGCCACAATCGTAGTGCTGATGGCAGTGGTCTGCTGTTCCGTGATAGCGTCGGTCACGGCCACCGAAACAACGGTCTCCGACGTGCCGGTGATGGTGTCGGCGTCGTTGGACCAGAGGCTTGCTATCTCCTGCTGGATCGCCCTCGTGTCCATGGGATTGCCCGAATAGGCCGGGAATTGGAACAGGATCGTGTCCACCCCCTCCGGATTGTTGACCAAAACACGCCCCATGGCGGCATCTTGGCTCTCGAGCTTATCGAGCAACTCCTGCATGAGTTGCTGGTCGAGTCGGACATCGGATGAGGCTCGCCGCAATAGCCCTTCCAGTTCCGGGTCATATTTGTCGCCCGGCTCCCCACTGTCGTGAGTCCAGTCTCCGATGAGCAACTCATAGGATGACTGGATGGGGCCCGCGGCCGGGGGTGGGCGGGTTTCATCTTGAAAAGCGGTGGTGAGATCCTGCAAGCTCAAAAGGGTGCGGGTGTCCGTAGCCTCGGCCTTGACCAGTACGGTGTACATCTCGGTTGAACCCCCCACTGCTTCATCCAGTGTGTTCAAGTCCTCCAGCAAACGTCCACCCTTCGGCAAGATGTCGCGGATGCTGAATTCTGACTCGAGACCAGTCGCCGCCCACCCAAGCCCCACCGTCACCGCCAATACCGCCATGATGTAGGGCGTGGGTCGGCGAGTTACACCTTTCCCCAACCATCCGGCCGCCCGACTGACCCCGGGCAAGGCATTAGCGATCGGGGTAGGGGTCTTCAAAGTGCCCCGTGCCTCCCGTCTCCGATCAATGATGGTGCGTCCGGCCGGAACCAAAGTCAACATCACAAGCAGGCTCAACCCAACTCCCAGGGCCCCGACAATGCCAAAGTCTCCAACTATTTCAATCGGGGACAAGCGGCTCACCGACAGGCTGACCATCGTGGTGACGGCGGCCAAAGCCAGGGGAACAGTGACATGGCGCAGGCCCGTTTGGGCGGCCGACACCACCCCCTCGCCGGCGGATCGCTGCTCTCGGTAGTGCGAGACGATTTGGATCGCATAGTCCACTGTCAGCCCGATCACAACGATTGGCACCATCGACGTGAGCGAGTTGGGAGGCCCGGTTAGACCCAACGCGTTCGGTCCCAACCAGCCCTCCGCTCCGGTTATCCAGATGATCGCCACCACAAGCCCCGCCAATGTAAGGAGAAGGTCTGAGACTGTGCGCAGGAAGAGCAGGATCAAAGCGGCGATCAGCAGCAAAGCAAGCCCCACCAACGGTCCCATTCCCTCCTGCGTGGCTCTCTGATATTCGTCTTCGATGACCGCGGGCGAGATGCTGCTTACCTTCAGGGGACCCCCACTTTGGCCGGCCAGCTCGCTAATCATCCATTCCACTTGGGCGACCCGCTCGTCTCCGGTGTCGCGCAGGCGGAGGACAGCTATGGCAATGGGTGCGCCTTCGGCGTCGGTCCCGGTGGTCGCCGCCAGTACGGGCTGGATCGGTGGAAGTCCCACGGAGGAATCGATATCAGCCTGCGTAACCGATTCGAAGTCGTCCACCCCAAGTTGGGCCTGGAGCACCAAAGAGGGCGCAAACACCGGCTCGTCCGGAACCAATAGACCATGCACCTTTGGATCGGTAATGATCCCATCAATCAGGTTGTCCATCTGCGAGAGTCCGTTGGGTGTGAAGGCGTCTCCACGAAAGAGCAGCGTTACCACAATGACCTGGCCTGTGTCACCGAAGGACTCATCAATTTCAGCCAAGGCTTGGGCAACAGCGCTTTCCGGTGGAAGTATGTCCCGGGTCTCCGGCGGCGCAGCTCGACGGGTGGCCCCCGCACCCAACCCCACGGTGACAATGAGCAGGACAAGAATAGTTATCCATGGGTAACTGGTCACCATATGCCGAAGCGCAGGGAGAATTTTCCTCACGAGTATCCCGTCCTAAATGCCCATGGGCAGTACTGCGAGCCAGCTCCGCGCCATTGCTCCTCCGAGGGTTGTGACAGGAGTTCAGTCTACCGCAAGGTTGGTGTGACCCTCGAAGTCTTGGCGGCCATTCTGTTCAGGTGGTTAAGTGATTGAGAAACACCACACCGGCTATGGTCGCCATACCCAGGTAGGACAGGCCGGTGGCGGCCATCACCCCTGAGTAGCCACGTTCTCCCAGGGCGAACCAGGTGCCGGTCACCAGGGCGGCGCTCACCAGCGCCAGGATGCCAAGGGTCCACCCCAGAGGTCCCCCCTGATAGGGGACCGCCCCGTTGGACCAGCCTGCCAGCAGGCTCAGGATCAGACCCGCACCGGCCCAAAGATCCAAACGGCGCAACGCCCAGCGGGGAAGGGTGGGATCCACCAGGAACCAGTGACCCAGGAGCATGGTGGAAGTAATGCCGCCCAGGGCGACGGATCCGGCGACCGCCGACATCCAGTTGTTCGAGGTCACCGCCGGGATCATCACCAGCAATGCGGCGGCGCTCACCAGCGGGGAGAACTCTCGCCGCCCTGATCTCCACACGGCCACCAACAGCGCGGCCAAACCGGCCGCGGCCCACCACCAACGCCAGGCCGGATAGATCATCAATAATGCGGCAGTGGCTGCGCCCAGCATCTGGTAGCCCCGTTTGGCCACCTTCCAGCGGACCGCCATGGGCAGGGTCAGGGCCAGCCCCCCGGCCCAAGCGGCCATGAAGACTGCCGGGCCAAAGGTTGCTCCGGTGGGTATCACCCTCTGCTAGGAAAGGTGCGCCAACACCCGATCGGCGACCGCACCGGGAACCAATCCGAACTTTTCGGCCAATACGCTGTGCGGCGCCGAAGCTCCGAATCGGTCGATTCCGATCCGAAGGCCGTCTGATCCCACCATCCGTTCCCATCCGAACGTGGATCCGGCCTCTATCGAAACCATCGGCAGGCTCTCTCCCAGCACTTCCCGTCGATAATCGGTGCCCTGTTCCTCGAACGCCTCCCAACAGGGGAGGCTGACCACCCGGGCCGCGACGCCCCGCTCTGCCAACAGGTCTGAAGCGGCCAGCGCCACCGATACCTCCGATCCGGTGGCGACGATCACCGCGTCGTCACCTGGGCGGAGAACATAGCCGCCTTGGGAGACGCGGCCCTCCAGCCCGGACCGGTCCAGCACCGGAAGGCCCTGTCGGCTGAAAACCAAGAGAGTGGGACCGGCGGTGCGGTTGAGAGCCATCTCCCAGGCCTCCACCGATTCGGTGGCATCGGCCGGGCGGATCACCCACAGTCCCGGTATGGCCCGCATACTGGCCAGGTGTTCCACCGGCTGGTGGGTGGGGCCGTCCTCTCCCAAGAGGATGGAGTCGTGAGTCATCACCCAGATGCAAGGCAACTCCATCAGAGCCGAGAGCCGTATCGAAGGGCGCATGTAGTCGGTGAAGACGAAGAAGGTTGAACCGTAGGGTCGAACTCCGCCGTGCAACGCCATTCCGTTCACGATGCCGCCCATTCCGTGTTCTCTCACGCCGAAATGGAGGTTGCGACCCAGCCGGTTGGTGCGGGAAAAACTGGAATCTGCAGGTAGCACGGTTTTGGTGGATTCCACCAGGTCGGCGGCGCCTCCGATCAGGCCGGGGACCTTTTCTCCGATCTGCCCGAACAGTTTGGCCGACACATTCCGGGTGGCCACCCCGGCGCCGACCTCAAACCCGGGGGAATCGAGCCTGACCGGTTGGTGGGTGTGCAGACTTTGCCAATCGTCCGACCGTTCCCGACTCTCCCACTCCTGGCGGGCCGCCCTTCCCCGCTCCATGGCCGCCGACATGAACTGGTAGACCTCCGGCGGCGCCCAGAACTGCTCATCGGGAGGGAGGCCGATGTTCTCTTTGGCCAGCCTCACCTCCTCGGCACCCAAGGGGGCGCCATGGGCCCCCGGAGTGTCCACCTTGTTGGGGGCGCCGTGAGCGATGTGGGTACGGCAGATGATCAGCGAAGGCTTGCAGTGGTTGTTCAGGGCCTCTCGGGTGGCCTCCGCCAGCGCCTCCCGGTCATGGCCGTCCACCGACAAGGTCTGCCAGCCCAGCGACCGGAAACGCCCATCCACATCTTCGGAGAAAGTGATGTCGATGGTCCCATCGATGGAGATGCGATTGTCGTCATAGAAATAGATCAGCCGCCCCAGGCCGAGATGGCCGGCCAAGGAAGCAGCCTCGGCCGCCACGCCCTCCATCAGATCGCCGTCGGAGACAAACCCGTAGGTGTGGTGATCTACCTGATCGGCCCCCAAGCGGGCGCGGAGGTGTTCCTCGGCGATGGCCATTCCCACCCCGTTGGCAAAACCCTGACCCAAAGGGCCGGTGGTGGTCTCGATACCCAACTCGGGTTCCCGCTCGGGATGCCCGGCGGTGGGGTAGCCCCATTGACGGAAGTTTTTCAAATCGTCCATGGTGATCGGGAAGCCCGACAGGTGCAACATGGCGTAGAGCAACATGGAGCCGTGTCCATTGGAGAGAACGAAGCGGTCCCGATCCGGCCAGGTGGGACAGCCGGGGTCCACCTTGATGAACCGCGACCAGAGCGTGACGGCGATATCGGCCATGCCCATCGGCATCCCCGGGTGCCCCGAGTTGGCCCGCTGGACGGCGTCCATCGCCAGGCCTTTGACGACCGCTACGGCCCGAGATTCACTGCTCATCAGGAAACATACGGTACCAAGAAGACTCAGTCACCCTGCCGTCGACAGGAGTCACCCCATTGATGCGCTGCCAATACTTGGTCTGCGTCTGCGTCTCCTCATCGAACACCCCCGTGACCGAGAGATTCGCCCCAGGCCTATTGGCATTCAAAGCCCTTTGCCACTTTTCGACCAGCGGACCGGTGGCGTCCCTTTTGAACGGAAGGGAGCTGGCAATCTCTGATCCGCCGGCGCCACCCGAAGTGGTTCCTTCAGGAAACATGAGGTCCCATGCCCTTTGGGTCACCTTGCCTTCGATAGGAGTCACTCCATTAATGCTCCGCCAAAACCTGGTGTATAACGCCGTGTCCTTGTCAAATACACCCGTCACCTGGACATCCTCATTCGCCAAAGCCTCTTGCAAAGCCTGCTGCCAAACCTCAACCCGTGGCTCCGTATCCCCTTCCTGCAACAACACCGACGATGATCGGGCGCCGGTGGAAGTACTTGCCGAACCGCCCGAGAACATCACCTGCCAGGCGGTGGCGTCCACGATTCCGTTGGCGGTGAGTCCGTTGTCCTGCTGCCACGTCTTGGTGGCTCCCTCGGTCTGGGGGCCGAAATGCCCATCGGCCGCCACCCCCAGAGCCTCCTGCCATGTCATAACATCGGCGCCGCGCGATCCCCTTCTCAAGGGCAGGTCGGGATCGGCGGAGTCGTCATCGTCGTCCTCGGCGGGCGCCGTCGTCTCCCGCACCTCCGCCCCGGAGAACATGGCCCTCCAAGAGTCAAGATCAACCTTGCCGTCGGAGGTCAGGCCCAGTTGATACTGCCAGGCTTTGGTGGCCACCAGGGTGGCATTCCCGAAATAACCGTCGGCCGCGATTCCCAGGGCCTGCTGCCAGACAATCACATCGGCGCCCTGAGAGCCCACCTGGAGTGGACTGCCCGGATAGGAAGGCACATTTCCACCCGAACCGGTGTCGCCGCCGTTGGAGTCGGAACCGTTGGAGTCCGAATCGCCATTCTTGTCAGGCGGAGGGGCAGGTTGCTCCACACCCGCTCCGGGGAACATGGTCTGCCAGCTCTCGACTCCCACCACCCCATCGGCCGTCAGGCCGTTGGCTTCCTGCCACTGGCGGGTGGCCCGGGCGGTACCCGTCCCAAAGTATCCGTCGGCCCCCAACCCGAGGGCAGCTTGCCAGGTTCTCACCCATTTGCCCTGGCTTCCCAGCCTCAACACAAAACCCGGATAACTGGGAACGTCTGACCCGGTGGATGGGTCCCCCGGCTTGGGCTCGGGATCTTTGGGCTCCGGCTCCGGTTCAGGTTCGGGCTCCGGCTCCGGTTCGGGCTCCGGGGGGGACGCGAACATCGTGTTCCACGACGCTTCTCCCACGATCCCATCCGGGGACAAACCATTGTCCTGCTGCCACTGGCGGGTGGCGGCGGCGGTGGCCGGGCCAAAGTCACCGTCGACGGTAACTCCCAGGGCCTCCTGCCACGTCCGAACCGACTCGCCCCTACTTCCCTGTTGCAATGGCTCACCCGGATATGGTCGCTCGGCAATCACCACCCGGGGAGAAGTCGCCGCCGAGGGTGGGCCGACTCCCGTCCGGTTGGTGGCCGTCACCGCAAAGCTGTACTCCACCCCCGTCCGCAGGCCGGTGATGACCGCTTCGGTTCGAGGAGCATCGACTACCACCGGATCGATATCGGCGGGGGAAACAGTCACCGTATAGCTCTGGGGTTCAAATCGCGAAGCAACCGGATCCCAACTCACCGTGGCCACGTCGCCTCCGACCACCGTCAGACCACCTGGAGCAGGGGGCGGAGGATCAGCCAGATACTCGATCTGGAAATACCTCGAACGCAACCGCAGGGCGGATTTGAGGGTCGAGGCGGAAACCCTCTCGGTGATGGTGCTCCCACCCCGGGTTCCGACGATCTTGACATGCTCGGCGCTACCCCACGGGTAGGCAACCGTGGTGACCAAAATGACGTTGGTGAACTGGTCCTCCAAACCGAAGATCTCCAGCAATCCCGCCAGGGAAACAGTCTTCGACCAAGAAGCCCCCGGATTGTTGGCCGGATCAATCGACCAGGGATCCTTCACCGAGACCAGATAGGGTCGCCCGGCCGTACCCCACAGCGCCGAAGAATCTTCGGTGGCGCCTCCGCTGGAAGAAGAATAGAAAGCCTGCACCACCGTGATCGGTTCCCCGGGATGGGTGAGCACCATACCGGCGGTGGGGCGGGCACCCACCTTCTCCCACCGTCCGTCGCTCTGAATCTGGCGGTTCCACCCCGCATACACCTGATCGCGGGTGTCTCTCACCACATGACACCAACAGGACGACCGCCGGGAACTGCTCAAAGACGATTCCGAGCCGCGGCGCAGCATGCCGTAGACGGCGTAGGACCGGGCCGCAACGGCTTGGGCTTGGAGAGTGGCGTCGGGCCAGGAAGGTGGAACCTCCGCGATTCCAGCCACATAGTCCTCGATATCCAACTGCATGGAAAAGTGCACCCTGCTTCCACTGGGACGAACCCGGACATGACCGTGGGCGAACTCGGTCATCTTGCCCCCATAATTGAGGCCCTCCAAGCCCACCCGGTCGTCTGAAGTGAGACCCTGGATGCTCAGATGGCACTTGGTCACCGCCCCCACCAGGTTGGTCGAACACGATCCGTTTCCGTCCGCAGTCACCACCAGCCGCTCGCCGGCCTCCAAGTAATAGGACCCGGCGCATTCGGGCAGACCACTTCCCTCCAGCAACGATTCCCAGGTTCGGCTACCGACCGCCCCGTCGGCGTCAAGGCCCTCAGCTTTCTGAAGAGCAATCACCGCTTCCGCAGCGGTCCGATTGAATCCGCCGGGGATTTCCTGCAGATATTCCAATTCCACCAATCTGCTCAGCACCACGTCGGTAAAGGTGTTGTCCCGTTCCAGGGTCTCTCCTTCCACCAACACCGGATAGGAGTCGTAGTCGCCGTCGAAACAGACCTTCACCTGGCCGGTGCTCACCGCGAACGTGAGTTCCGAGCGATTCTGTCTGATGCCCACCCAGATCGGAAGGTCCTCGGTCACCACCCAGGAGCCCGGGATGGCGTCGGCCAGGGTCTCGACGGAGGACCCCTGGTAGAAATGCTCAAGGATCTGGACGTGGGTGTAGCCCTCGGTCGCCATTCCTTTGGCGCCGTACTGGGTGAGACCCACCCCGTGCCCATGCCCGGCCCCCTCGATGGTGATCCGCACGTCATCCAGATTCACCTCCGCATCCGGAAACATCACCTTCCAGGAGGCGGGCCCCACAATCCCATCCCCCACCAGGCCGTTGTTGGTCTGCCATGTGACAGTGGCTGCCCGGGTCTGTTCCCCAAAATGCCCGTCCGCCAGAATGCCCAGGCCCTCCTGCCACACCCGGACCGCCTCTCCCCGGCTGCCCAATCGCAGCGGTTCCCCCGGATATTCAGCAGCCGCCACCGGCAAGGCGGTGGTCAACATCAGAAGAACTACTCCCAGCACTGCTGCAAGTTGAGGCGCCCGGCGCCTGCGGGTTTTCTTTGTGTGGTTTTGCAAGGTAAAGCCCAAACGATGCCCGAACACACCAATAAACCCCAACCGCCGCGATCTCTTAGCTTAGATAGTCCCGGTTTGCTATCGGGACGCAGTTGCCGGAGCGCGGCGGCCGATCTCCACCGGCGTTGGGCCGTCGGCGCGGGGAACCACGGCCCTCTTGGCGCTTTTGGCATGGTAGCTGGAACGCACCAGGGGACCTGACTCCACATGGGGGATTCCCAATTGCCTGCCGTGGGCGCGATACTCCTCAAACTCATCGGGATGAACGTAGCGGTGCACGGGACGATGAGTGGGGCTGGGACGCAGATACTGCCCGATGGTGACGATGTCCACCCCCACGGCCCCCAGATCCGCCAAGGCCCCCATCACCTCGGCTCGGGTCTCCCCCATTCCCACGATCAGACCCGACTTGACAAGACCCTCGGGATAGAGCCGCCTGGCCCTGGCCAATAACGCCAAAGAGCGTCCGTAATTGGCGGAAGTGCGGATCTCCCGTTGCAGTCGCACCACCGTCTCGGTGTTGTGATTGAGAACGTCGGGATGCTCGGCCATCACCGTGGACAAGGCATCGTGGTCGCCCTTGAAATCGGGGATCAGCACCTCGATATCGGTATGAGGCGACCGGGCCCGGGTTTCCGCGATGGTGGCCGCAAACACCGCCGAACCGCCGTCGGCCAGATCGTCGCGGTTCACCGAGGTGATCACCGCGTGACCCAACCCCATGCGCGAGATGGCTTCGGCCGCCCGGTTGGGCTCGTCCAGATCAAGACCCAGGGGTCGGGCGGTGGTCACATGGCAGAATCCGCACGCGCGGGTGCAGCGATCCCCCAGAATCATCAGGGTGGCGGTGCCCATTCCCCAGCATTCGTAGATGTTGGGACAGCTAGCTTCCTCGCAGACCGTATTGAGATCCAAAGACCTCATCAGTTTCCGCAGTTGCAGGAATTCGGGATCCATGCGGGCCGTGACCCGCAACCAGGGGGGTCGCTCGGGCTCACCGGGCAACCTCCGCGAGTTCCGAGTGGGAGCGGGAGTCGGCCGGCTGGGCGAGAAAGTGCCCTCTGCCAACAGGCGGTCCACTTCAAAATCCCGGGGCCTGCCCTGCCCCCGGACGAAGGCAGCCAGTTGGGTTTCGGTTCGGGAATAATCGAACACCTCGGCGAAGCGGGGGACGAAAGCCTCCACCGCCTCCTGCAGCGAAACCCGGCGGCCCAAGACCTCTGAAACCGAAGTCACCGGACGGGTGGTGATTCCGCAGGGGTTGATATGGCTGAAATACTCCATTTGAGGATGAAGATTCAGGGCGAAACCGTGCATGGAAACCCGCCGGGAGACCCGCACCCCGATCGCCGCCACCTTGCCTCGCTCGGTCCACACTCCGGTGAGCCCATGTTCCCTCCAAGATTCCACCCCCAAATCCGACAAAGCGGCAATCAGGGCGCTTTCCAAAGAACGCACATAGTCGGTGACCCGACCGGGTTTCACCCCGATCAGGGGATATCCCACCAGCTGACCAGGCCCGTGATAGGTGATGTCTCCGCCTCGGTCGACTTGGAAATATTCCGCTCCCAATTCCGAAAGTCGGTCGGAGTCGATCAAAAGATGGGACCCATTTCCCCGCCGGCCCACCGTGTAGACATGGGGGTGTTCCAAGAGAAGCAGATAGTCATCGGCGATCGCACCGGACGATCTCCGTTCCCACACGGCCCGCTGCAGGTCCCATGCCTCTGCGTAGGGCAATCGGCTCAACCATCGCACCCGCAGAAGCGGGTTGGGGGCCTGGGAGGTCACTTCAGTTCCTGGTCCCAGTTCCAGGTTTCCAGGTTGTGTTTGATGCGCTGCAGGAACAAGACGGCGGTGGACCCGTCGAAGGCTCGATGATCCCACGAGAAACCCAAATAGCCGGTGTGCCGAATGGCCAGGGCATCCCGTCCGTCCGAAGTGGTGACCACCACCGGTCGTTTGGCCACCGTGTCCGTGGAGAGGATGGCCACATTGGGCACGTTGATGATCGGGGCCGACATGTGTGACCCGAACGGACCGGGATTGGTGATGGTAAAGGTCGAGCCGCTCATCTGATCGGGACCCAGTTTGCGCCGGCGGGCGTCGGTGGCCAGACGCCGGATCTGCCGAGCCAGTCCCGCCAGCCGGAGGTCCGCGGCGTCGCGAATGGTCACCACCACCAGACCGTTCTGGTCAAGATCCACCGCGATCCCCAGGTGGACTCGGTCGTGATACACCGCCTTGCGTTCCTCCAGATAAAGGGAGCTGTTCACCACCGGGAAGGCCCGAAGGGCGTCGATCACCGCCCGGCAGACAAAGGGCAGGTAGGTGAGGGAGAAACCCTCCTCCCGGCGGAAACGCTCCCGGTGGGCGGCCCGGACTTCCGCCACCGGCTCGTAGTCCACCTCCATGGCGCTCCACACGTGAGCAGCCGTTCGGCGGGAACTGATCATGTTCTCAGCAATACGGACCCGCAACCGGCTCACATCGCTCTTCTCCCCGGGCGTCTCCGGCGAAACCGGTGTGGCCGGAACCGGGGGAGGCGGAGTGGGCGCCACGGGTGTTGGAGTGGCAATCGGAACCCGGGGGGTGGATTCCTCCACCGGTGGCGACGGAAGCGTGGCCAAGTGGGCCTCCACATCCCGACGGGACACCCTGCCGCCCTGCCCGGTTCCTCTGATCAGACCTATATCTATCCCGTGGCGGCGCACCAAGCGGCGGACCACCGGGGAAAGGCGGCGCGACGGCTTGGGGGAGACAGCCGAGGGGGCGGGCGCCTCTTCGGGGGGCGCGGCCACCGGCGTCGGCGGTTGGTCCACCGGGGCCGGCGCGGATTGAATCTGGGGAGGGGGGTCTTGGGGTGAGGGGTCTTCACCAACCGTGCCCACCACGCACAGGTCGGTCCCCACCTCCACTGTCGCCCCCTCCTCCACCAGTATCTCCAGCACGGTCCCAGAGACCGGCGAGGGCACCTCGGTGTCAACCTTGTCGGTGGAGATCTCCACCACCACCTCACCCTGGGCAATGGTGTCACCCACCCCCTTGGCCCACCGCAGGATGGTTCCCTCGGTGATGGTTTCGCCCAGTTGGGGCATGGGGATGGCGGTGGTCATAAGGCTCCTTTGGTCAGTGCAGGCTACGGCCCGTGGCTGATAACAGTGTCTCCCCCACCGCTTCGGACAGGGTGGGGTGGGCGTGGATGAAGGCGGCCGCCTCCTCGGGCAGGGCTTCCCAGCCCACCGCGTACATCAGTTCATGGATCATCTCCCCGGCCTGTGGCCCCACCACGGCCGCTCCCAAAAGTGGCCCGCCCTTCTCCGCCATCACCTTCACCATCCCCTGACTCTGGCCGATGATGAGGGCTCGGCCCACTCCACCAAAGGGATGCTTGGTGATTTCCACCTCAAGGCCCATCGCCGACGCCTCGGCGGCCGTGATACCAACTTCGGCCACCTCGGGATGCGTGTAGGTGACCCGAGGGATCACCCGGTAGTCGACCGGAGCCGGTTCTCCGGTGGCGATCCAGGTGGCGGCGGCGATTCCTTCGGCAAAGGCGGCGTGAGCCAATTGCGGCGTACCGGCCACGATATCCCCCACAGCAAACAAACCGGGTTCGGCGGTCTCCATCGTCTGTGGATCCACTTCAACATATCCCCGGTCTACCCCGGCCCTCACCGACTCCAGCCCGATGCCCTCGGTGTTGGGCCCTCGGCCCACCGCCACCAAGGCCACATCCACCTCGACGCTCTTGCCCCGGAAGGGGACTCTTACCCCTTCATCGGTGATCTCGGCCGGCCCCACCCCGGTCTTCAGATAGAACTTGGCGCCCCGTTTGGAGAGCTGCCGCATCAGTTGACGCGAGGCGTCGGGGTCACCCCCGGGAATCAACTGCTTCTCCAATTCGAAGACGTGAACCTGCGACCCCAGGTCAACCAGCATGGACGCAAACTCGCAGCCGATCACCCCCCCACCGATGATCGCCACCCGCTCGGGCCGAGAAGACCAGTCCACGGCATGGTCCGAAGTCACGATCCGCTCCCCGTCGATCTCCCAGCCGGGAATACTTCGGGGGTGGGAACCGGTGGCCAATACCACCGCTCGCCCCCCGACGGGGCGTCCCCCCTCCACCACCACCGTCCCGGCGCCTCCCAGCCGGCCTCGCCCCGCGATGACCTCCACCCCTCGGCGGCGGAGCAGACCCCCCAGACCGGTGACCAGTTGATTAACCACCCGGTCCTTGCGGGCCAGAGCCGCGGCCCAATCCAGTTCCGGCGGGGAGGAAATCACCCCGAAGTCCCCGGCCCCCTTCACGGTGGAGAAGACCTCCGCGATCTGCAACCATTGTTTGGCCGGGATGCATCCCCGCAAGAGGCACGTGCCTCCCGGCTTCTCCTGCTCCACCAGCGCCACCGATAAGCCGAAATTGCGGGCATAGAGTGCGGTGGCATAGCCCCCCGGGCCCCCTCCCAGGATCACGATGTCGAAATCGGATTCAGTCATCGAAACAAGTCACAGTAGGTCATCGTATTGATTTTATCTTGTCTGGTCATATCATCAACGGGGTGCCCACCCGGTATCTGCTCATAGCCTCGGCGGTGGTGGGGCTGGCCATCCTGGTGGCCGGGGCGATCTGGTTCCTTCGGCTCTATCTCTGACCCTGATTATTCACGGTCCCACACCGACTGGCCATTCACTTCCAACTACGACTGGCAGTGAAGGTCGCGCCGGGCCGGAGATGGAGCCGTCAAAAGGCTAACCCAGGTCCGCAGCGATGAAGCACCCACTTGCATCAACCTCACTAACCGCCCAATGAACAACTGGGGTTAGCCAGGCGCCATCGCCTCGACCGCCGCCTCGATACCGGTATCGCCGACCGGAACCGGGCGTATCACCAATTCGTCAATCCCGCAGCCGAGATAGGAATCCAAAGCCGCCCGGCATTGTGACGGCATACCGGCGATCCCCAAACGCTCCGCCGCCGCCGGGAGGTCATCGGGGTCAAGTCCTTGATTGAGAACGTGATTTCGGTAGGCCGGAAGCCGCAGGTATTGACCCAGCTCTGTGGCCAACGCCTCGCGAGCCGCCTTCGGATCCGAGGAAATCGCCACCCGCACATAGGCGGCTATATGAAAAAATGAGGATGCCCTGGAAAACCCCCGCAGCCATTCGGCGGTGGATCGCAGATGAGAGGCGGTGGACCAGTTGAGCAACACACCGTCGGCTTCTCGGGCGGCCAATTCCATCATGCGCGGCCCCATGGCTCCGACCACCGTCCAGATCGGACCCGCCACCGCCAACCCCAGCCGGGCGCCCTCCACCGAGAACACCTTCCCCCGATGGGTCACCCGGGCGCCCTGGCGAAGGCCGTTGACGATCTTCAGATAATCCGAGACGGCCTCAAGCGGCGAAGAAAGATCGAACCCGAAATACCGACGGGCCATCACCGGATGCCCCGAGCCGATACCCAGCACCATCCGAGCCGGCCCGGCCGCGTCCGCGATCGAAGCGGCGCCCATAGCCGCCGCCATCGGTGGGCGAACATATACCGGCGCCACCCCGGTGGCGAGACGGATCCGGTCAGTGGCCGACGCCCAAGCCGCCAAAGTTGAGAACGCCTCCCTGGCCACCGATTCGTTGGTCCAAGCCGCCTGATATCCGAGTTGCTCGGCCCGCACCACCACCTCGGTGAGCCGCTCCAGGGAGAGGCGCGGGTCGACCAGAGATACGCCGGTCTCCATCAGGAAGACCGGGAGACGGGCACCTCCGCCCGACAGTTGGGGCAGACGGCGGTTTCAATGGCTCCCACGATAAAACTGAAGGAGCACTTTGGGCACGACACCCGCGGCGAGGGCACCTCGGGAGGAGGAGGTGGTGAAGGGGGAGGCCCGGGCTGCTGCACTCCGGGATACCCCGGCCCGGGGCCTTCAACCGGCGGAGGGGTGGGAGGTAGGCCGCCTCCCTGGCCGGGCATCGGACCTTTCACCTGGTTCATGGCCCCACAGTGCGGGCACGAAAAACGGCCGGGACGGCTAATCGTGACGCTGGACTGACAGGCGCCGCATCTTACTCTCATGGTTCAACCTTTCTCCTCTTCCGCCATCTCCCCCAGGGCGCCGATTCTTTGCCCCACGGCCCCGATGCTCTGCAGGTACTCGGCTTCCAATTCCAAGACCGCGCGGATGTCATCTGAGGGTATCTCCATTCCATGCCGCTCGGCAATCCGACCGCCGATGTATTCGACGGAGGCCTCCGAGCCTCCCGCCACGGTCTCCACCGGTTGACGGCGATGTTTTTGGGCCAGGCCCTGCAGGTAAAAGAGCTCCCACTCCACAATCCGCTGTATCCCGGCATCACCCACCCGTCTCCGAACCTCGGGATCCAGATTGTCCCGGATGAAGCTCCGGGCATCGGAGACAACATAAACCGCCTCCCCTCCGGTTCTTCGGCGCTTGGCCTCCTGCCACAATAGGATCGCCACCAAGGACAGGAACACGGCGGCAAGCAACGCTCCCAGCGCCACAGTGGTGAATCCCGACATCCTTGTGCCTGGGGTTCAAAGACCCAGTTGAACGGCGATCTTCTCCCGGTGGTGCGACGGGTCGCCGAACAGCAACTCCGAGCTTTTGGCGCGCTTGAAATACAGATGGGCGTCGTGTTCCCAGGTGAAACCGATGCCCCCGTGAATCTGGATGTTTTCTCCCGCCGCCGAGAAATACGCCTCCGAGCAATAGGACTTGGCGAGACCGGCCATCAGGCTGCGTTCCTCGTTGTCCTCGCTCACCGCCCAAGCCGCGTAATAGGCCGCCGAACGGGCGGCCTCCACCTGGGCCAGCATGTCGGCGCACTTGTGCTTGATCGCCTGAAAGGACCCGATCGGCCGGCCGAACTGCTTTCGGACCTTGGCATAGGAGACCGCCATCTCCAGACAGGCCTGGGCTCCTCCGACCTGTTCGGCCGAGAGCGCCACCGCCGCTTTTTCCACCATTCTTTCCAGAATGGGCCATCCGTACCCCTCCGGTCCCAACCGGGCATCGGCTGCCACTTGCACATCCTGCAACTCGATCTCGGCCTGTTTCCGAGTCTGATCCATGGTCTCGAGTCTCCGGCGGCTCAGACCCTGCGCTTCGGACGGCACCAAGAACAGCGAGACTCCCGCCTCGGTGCGGGCCGCCACCACCAGCAGATCGGCGGTGTGACCATCCAGGACGAAGCTCTTCGTTCCGTTCAAGGTCCACCCTCCCCCGGCAAGGGGATGTGCCGTGGCCGCCACGCCGCCGGCTTCCCAACTCCCGTTCGGCTCGGTGAATGCCGCCGCCAGCCTCAGTTCCCCTCCCGCGATGGCCGGGAGGATTTCTTCCTTCTGTCGATCATCGCCGGCCTCCTCCACCACCGTGGCCGCCATCACCACTGTCGAGAGAAACGGAGCGCAGAAAAGCGACCTTCCCTGCTCCTCAAGCAACACGAAGAGCTCCAAGAAGCCAAAACCGGCCCCTCCCCACCGCTCGGGGATGGCCATGCCCAGCCAACCCATCTCGGCGATGGCTGCCCAGTGGTCCGGTTCATAGCCATGCTCGGTCTCCATCAGGCTGCGAACGGTTGGCATGGCACAGTTCTCATCAAGCCATTGCCGCGTATAGCGGCGCAATTCTTCCTGCTCCTCGGTGAAAGAAAAATTCATTGTCTCTCTTCGGTCCCGTTATTGCCCTGCCGAAGATAACCTACTGCCTCCGAGATTGTTTCCACCGCCACGATCTCCACATCCACCGGAGCGCGGGTGGCTTCGGCGTAGTTGTCCGAAGGAACCAACACCACGTCGGCCCCGGCGGCTTCGGCAGCCACCAGCTTCTGACGGATGCCTCCGATGGCGCCCACCGACCCGTCCATGCTGATGGTTCCGGTGCCCGCCACCACCCTCCCGTCGGTGAGACTCCCCTCCTCCAAGAGATCGATCACCGCCAAGGTGTAGATCATCCCGGCCGAGGGACCTCCGTAATTGGCGGAGTCGATCTCGATCGGGTAGGCGGTGGAAGCGGTTATGCCGACCATGGCCCGCTCCGGCGAGTCGGGATTGGAATGCAGCTCAAAGCCCAGCGGCATCCGCTCCTGGTCTCGGATTACCACCACCTCCACCCGATCTCCGGGTTGGTGGGTCTCCAAGGCATTTCGAATGTCCTCCACGGTCCGGACCGGGCGGCCTTCCATTTCCACCACCAGATCACCTTCGGCCAGGGCTTGATAAGCGGGAGCATCGGAGAAGACGCCCACCACCTTCACCCCTTCGGCCAGGGCGCCTTCCAGGCCCAGTTCGGCCAGGGCCACCGCGATGGCTATGTCCTTTGACCTCTCCATAGCCTGCAGACCCCTTCGGCGGGCCTCCTCATTGGTTTCGCCTTGGGGGCGGAGCACGTCCCGTTCGATCAGATCTATCCGACGGTCGAAAAAGGCCACCGTGGCCTCGTAGAGATTCACCGGCTGAAGGCTCACCGTGAGCAGCAGCAACTCTCCTTCGGGATGGAAAGTGGGGAAGTCCTCGTCCACGATCACCGCGTCCACCGCGTCGCCGGTGGGGCCAGCCGACGCCGAGAAGTAGGGAAGATCGACCATCCATCCCACCGGCGTCAGCAACACCAGCACCACCGCCGTCCATAGCACAACCAGCCACCGGGGCCGAGAACGGAACGAGGCAGGGGGAGAGTCGGTTGGGGTCATTGATCGCTAACCCAAAGCGTATATCCCCCTCTGCCAGAAGAATCGGCGAGTTGCCCCGGTAACCTGATTCTCACGGCTCCGGTCGAATAACCAACCCGGAACAAGGAGGACTGATGACTCTTTTCACACCGCATCATGAAGTGCTGGCTGCCCGGTTTCGCTGGCCCACCCGCGCCATGTCATCGGCCACGGCGTGGGTGATACAGGTGACCGGATTCGCCTTGTTGACCGCTCTCTTCGCCCAGTTCACCATCCGTCTACCATTCACGCCCGTTCCGATCACCGGCCAGACCTTTGCGGTGCTCTTGTCGGGAGCGGCGCTGGGGATGTGGGCGGGCGGGGCCAGCCAGGTTCTCTACCTGCTGTTGGGCCTCTTCTTCCCGTTCTATGCCAACGGGGCTTCGGGAACCGAAGTGCTGTTCGGGGCCACCGGCGGATACCTGTTGGGGTTCGTGGTGGCTGCGGCGGTGGTGGGCAAGATGGCGGAGCACCACCACGACCGTCGGGTGATCACCGCGGTGACCGCGTTTTTGACCGGCAGCCTGTTGATCTATTTCTTCGGGGTGATCGGACTGATGGCCGCCGCCGACATGGATCTGGTCACGGCCCTGGAACTGGGCGTCGCCCCCTTCATCCTGGGAGACGTGGTCAAGGCCTACGCCGCCGGCCTACTGCTACCCGCCGCCTGGCGCCTCACCAAACGGGACTAAGCCTCACAACCTGACTGAGATCAATAGCGCGGCCAAAGCCACTTGCCTCGGCGTCCGACAGAATACATAATGTATATCCCAGGAGGTCTTATGAGCACACGAACACACATCTCCAAGTGGGGTTCAAGTTTGGCGATCAGGATTCCCAAGGAGATAGCTGACCAATGGGGTGTGCGGGAAGGCTCACCAATCGAGATAGCACCTAGCGGGGACCGGATCGTTTTACGAAGAGCCACTTACGATTTGGACCGCATGCTGGAACTGGTGACAGATGACAACCTCCATGCTGACCAGGATTATTGGCCTCCTCAAGGGATCGAGGCCTGGTAGAACCCTGCTAAGGCGGGGAAAACGACATGGCTGAACGGAGATACATTCCTGACCGGGGAGACATCGTGTGGTTGAACTTCCACCCTCAAGCCGAACATGAGCAGACAGGCCGTCGGCCCGCCTTGGTGTTGAGCCCGAGAACCTACAACCACAAAATGGGCTTAGCCTTGTGCTGTCCCATCACATCCCGAATCGGGGGCGGCCCCTTTGAGGTTCGGTTACCAGCCACCAGCCCCATACAAGGCGTAGTTCTCTCCCATCACCTCAAGAGTCTGGACTGGCGCTCGATTGGAAGGCCGCGCCACAAGAAAGGGTAACCGGGCAAGCCCTTGAGAAAGCACGACTGCCATTGACTTAGCAGTCCCGCCCACTCCCCCACCGACGTCTCAGGTTGAGGCCTCTTCCGTCTGCCCGAGATAGGCCCCGATCACTTCGGGGTTCTCCTGCACTTCCTCGGGCCGGCCATCGGCGATTTTACGACCGAAATCGAGCACCATCACCCGGTCAGCGATGTCCATCACCAATCCCATGTCATGTTCCACCAGGATTATGCTGATCCCCAACTCGTCCTGTATGTCGAGTATGAACCGGGCCATATCCTCGGTCTCTTCCAGGTTCATACCTGCCACGGGTTCATCCAGCAGCAGCAGATCCGGCTCCATGGCCAGGGCCCGCCCCAGTTCGACTCTTTTTTGAACCCCGTAGGGGAGCAACCCCACCGGATACTTGCGCCACTGCTCTATCTCCAAGAAGTCGATAATGTCCTCCACCTTGAACCGGTTCTCCAACTCTTCCCGCTTGGCCCGCCCCCACCACAGGGCTCCAGAGAACCAGTTGTGTCCCATCCGGATGTGCCGACCCGACAGGATATTCTCCATAACCGTCATGTGGGCAAACAGCTCAATGTTCTGAAACGTGCGGGCGATGCCCCGTTCGGCGGTCTGATTGGGCCGCAGGCCCATCAGAGACTCGCCCTTCCAGAGAATCGAACCCTGCTGAGGCCGATAGACCTGATTGATGCAGTTGAAGATGGAAGTCTTGCCCGCACCGTTGGGACCGATTATCGAAAACAACTCGCCTTGGTTGACATGGAAGGACACCCCGTCCAAGGCCACCAGGCCCTTGAACGACAGACCTATCTCCCGCACAACCAGCAGAGGAACCGCCTGGTCCGACCCGCTCACGACAGCCACCGCTTGCGACGTTTGTAGTGCTTTACGTCCCGAAACGACTTACGCTCTCCGGCCTGAAGTCCCAGATAGAACTCCTGAATGTCCTCGTCATCCCGCAGTTTGCCCGAACTTCCGTCCATCACCATCTTGCCGTTTTCCATCACGTAACCGTGATCGGCAATGGACAGCGCCATATGGGCGTTCTGCTCGATCAGCAACACCGCGGTGCCTTGCCGGTTGATCTCGGCGATGATCTCGGCGATTCGCTCCACCAACCGGGGCGCCAACCCCAAAGACGGCTCATCGAGGATCATCAGCTTCGGGGACTGCATCAACGCCCGGGCAATGGCCAGCATCTGCTGCTCCCCTCCTGACATGTATCCGGCCACTTGGCTGCGGCGCTCGGCGAGGGCGGGGAACAGATTCATCACCCGCTCCCGGGCCGCTCGGACGGCATCACGGTCTCGGTTGATGTAGGCCCCGGCCGCCAGATTCTCGTCCACAGTCAGCTCAACGAAAATGCGCCGACCTTCCATCACCTGACTGATGCCCATCCGCACCCGCTCCGAGGGCAGCGCATGAGTGATATCCTGGCCGTCGAAGCTGACGGAGCCCTTGGTGATATCCCCTTCGTGCACGTCCAGCAAACCGGTGATCGCCCGGGCCGTGGTGGTCTTTCCCGCCCCGTTGGCGCCCAGCAGGGCCACGATCGAGTCCTGGGGCGCTTGAAGTGAGATTCCTCTCAACACCAGGACGACATCGTTGTAGACCACTTCCAGGTTGGAAACTTCAAGCATGGATCAACCCTCTATGGGCCATGCAGCCGGGGGTCGGCCCACCCCGAAAGGACGAGCCGACCCCTGGTCGCAATGTCAGGAGAGCTTGTAGCAAGCCTCCTCGAATACGTAATCGGCCGCGATCGGGTGCGTATAGGCCCGCTCGATCACCCGGATACCGGTGGGGGAGGTGCCGGCCGCCATTGCCTCCGGATCGGGACGATTGATCCAGATCTGGCGCTGCAAGCGTTCATTGGCCTCGCCCACATAGCTCTCGCTGGGCGCCAAACCGTTGAAGTCGATGTTCTCGATGCTCTTGGCCGCAGCCAAGACTCCGGTTTGGGTCAGATCGCCGTTCTCATAGGCGATGTTGAGAGCTTCGTGGAGAATCATCGACTCGATGAACCCTTCCACCACGTAGTCGATCAGGGGAACTTCCGGGGCATATTTGGCCATCAGTTCCTTCAGGAACTCGGTGCCCGGATTGTCCTCGATGATGGGTGAGAAGTAGATGCTGGTGTAAAAGTCGCGGGCGACGGCATCCTTGATGGGGGAATCCGGCGCCACCAGAGCCTGGCTCCACACCGGAGCCGCCCCTGACCACAGCGCTTCGAACCCCTGTGAAATGGCTGCGCCGTACACCTCGGTGAGGGTGGCGGCGTTGGCCGTGATCCACACAATGTCAGCGCCGCTCTGCGCAATGGCGTTACCGATGGGGGCGTTGTCCTGGCCGGGAATCACCGCACCCGAACCGTCATACACCACATCGATTCCCAGGGTGGCGGCGGCGATCTTGGCGCCTTCGGCCGAGTCCAGCCCGTAGTCACCCGGGAAGGAGGCAATCGCGATGGTGGGACTGGCCACTCCGTTGTCCACCACGATGTCGTGCAGGTATCCGACCATGTTCATCGCCTCGATGCAGTAGGGCGTGCCGTGCGACAACAGGTTGGCGTTCAACGCCGGATCCGACCAGCCCGAGTACCAGGTGAGGGGAATCGCCAGGATGCCGTCCTCTTCCAGGTTCTCGCGGATGGCCACGGTGTGGGGCGACCCGGTCGAGTGACCGAACGCCACGACCTCGTCCTTCAGTTCCTCATAGAACTGCACGTGGTTGTCCACCGAATACACCGTGTCGCGATACACCAATTCCACTTCAAGTCCGTGGATTCCGCCCTTTTCGTTGACATCTGCCCAGTAGGCATTGAATCCCGCCACGATCAAACCCACCAAACCTCCGAAGGCGCCCGTGAGGTCAGAGAGCATTCCCACTCTGATGACCCCCGCATCGAGGTCCACCCCGATGTCAGTGGCGACCATCATATCCATGGGTTCCTCGTCATCCATCGGCTCCTCGTCATCCATGGGCTCCTCTTCGGGAGCGGCCGTGGTGGCAGGGGCGGCCGTGGTAGCGGGGGCGGCTGTGGTCTCCGGCGCCGCGGTGGTGGCGGGTTCGGCGTCGTCGTCTCCGCCGCACGCCGTTGCAAACAGGGCCAGCACCATCACCAGGGCCAACCATCTGAATTTGCTCTTCATTTTGATTCTCCTTACCTTTTTGATTCTTTACATTTGCAGTGGGTCGGGCTTAAGACTAGGAAACACCTGGGGGAAACTGCTCCAAGACGGGGTGTCAAACATCAATATGTGAACGGCCATCCCTTCCAATAATTCCGAACCCGGAGCCAGATACCGTACAAACCCAGAGGCTCGAAGATCATGAACAGGATGATCAACAGCCCGAACAACACCTGGTTCAGTTGAAACACCGACAAACCCGGACCTACCCCAGGGATGGTGTTGATGAGCCCTCCGTCATCGGGGGCAATGGACACCACCGCATCGGCCACAGTGGCCAATGCTCCTTCGCCGCTCTCGATCACCTCCGACAGCCACTCGGTGAAATCCTGAACCAGGCGGGGCAGGATGATCACGAAGGCGGTTCCCATCAAGGCGCCTGACACAGTTCCGGCCCCTCCGATGAGGATGATGGCAATGAACTCCACCGACAGGAACAGGTCCCAGGTTTCGGGGATCTGCCGACCCACAAACGAGGCGAACAGAGCTCCGGCCACTCCCGCAAAAGCCGAGGAGATGCCAAAGGCCGTCAACTTGTAGCGGAATTCGTTCACTCCCATCACCTCGGCGGCGATGTCGCGGTCGCGAATCGCCTGGAATGCCCGGCCCGTCCGAGTGCGCTGCAGGTTCTTGGCCACCAGGGTCGCCACGATCAGAAACCCCAGCACGAGAAGGTAGACCTTGGCCTCTTCGCTGATCTCGAAACCGAGCCACACGCCGTCGGAGGCGAAATCCACCACCGGCTCCTCCTCCTTCCACACCCTCCACTGGAATTCGGGGAACTTTCTTCCCGCGAAGGCGCCACCGGTGACGAACTTCAGATTGCGCCATGCCCACTCACCGATGAAAACCAGACCCAGGGTGGCGAAGGCCAGATAGAGTCCCCGGACCCGGACCGCGGCCGGACCCACCAACAGCCCGATGATCGCCGGGATGATTCCCGCCATGGGAAGCCAGATCCACATGGGCAGCCCCAATCCCCACAGATCCCCCGCCGGGGCCCCGAACACCACCGCCACATAGGCGCCGAGACCCATGAAAAAGGCGTGTCCCAGCGAGACTTGGCCCGCTACTCCGGTCAAAAGATTGATTCCCAGGGCCCCGATGCCGAAGATGGCCACATGCGACAGGATCTTCATCCAATCGTTGTCCCCCAAAAAGTCGGGGTAGAAGGGGATGCTGGAAGCGATCGGCGCCAAGGCCGCCAGCACCAAGAAGACGGCCAACACCACCTTCTTGGTGGCAGTGGGCATCAAGGCCTGATCGGCGGAGTAGGAAGTGTGGAGGTGAGGGCGGCCTCTCATACCCGCCTGATCTCCTCGGTCCCGAAAATGCCGTAGGGCCGGATGAACAAGACTCCCACCATCAACAGATACGGGACGATTCCGCTGAAGCCCGTCCCGAACCAGGGATGGTTGAGATAGCTGCCCGCCAACGCCTCGGCCACCCCCACCGACAGCCCTCCGATCACCGCCCCCACCACCGAATCCAGTCCTCCCAGGATGATGGCCGGGAAGGCGCGGAACACCAACAGCGCCGTGTCCGAATAGACCCCCACCCGCCGGGGATAAACGGATCCGAAGATGCCACCCACCGTGGCCAACACCGCCCCGATCGCCCAGGCGATGGCAAAAATGGCCCCGACTCTGATCCCCTGAGCGCGCGCCGCCTCTTGGTCGAAGGCCGTGGCGCGCATGGCTATCCCCGTGCGACTCCGGAAGAAGGCAGCCACCAGCAGCACCAATGCCACCGCCACCACGAACTGAGCGATCTCGGTGTGGGCAATGATCACAAACCCCAGGTCGGCCACCGCGTCCCCCCAAGGGTCGGCCATGGAGCGAGGATCGGGGCCGATGTAGTCGGTGACGATGGTCATCAGGATCACATTCATCCCCAGGGTGACGATCGCCACCGAGAACAGATCCTCTCCCACCATGGGACGCAGAAAGACCCGCTCAAGCACCATCGCCATGGCGGCGGACAGCGCCAGGGCGACCACCACGGAGATCGACCATTCCACCAGGGGGGGCAGATCCAAAAAGCGGCCGGGGAAATTGAGTTCCACCGCCACCCCGGCGGTGATGAAGGCCCCCACCGTGGCCAGCGCGCCATGGGCGAAGTTCACCACCTGAGTGGCCTTGAATATGATCACAAAGCCCATGGCCAACAGGGCATAGATGGTCCCCAAAGACAGCCCGCTGACGACGGCCCCGGCCAGTTGGCTGTGTTCAGCCTGAGCGAACACCGTGGCAGCCAACTCCACAGTCATGGGAGAATGATCGGTCCGTTCACCAGGAACGCCCCTCAGCCGGTCGCCGAGTACATGTCAACAATCAACTCCCCGAACATGCCCTCCATCGACTCTCTCTTGAGTTTCTGGGTGGCGGTCAACTCCCCATCCTCATGATCGAGCTCCTTGGGCAGCATGCGGAATTTGCGAATGTTCTCCACTCGGGCAAACTTGCGGTTGGTTTGGTTGACCACCCCCTGAATCAACTCCAGCACTTGGGGTTTTTCTCCCAGATCCCGGTAGGTGGTGTAGGGGATGCCTTCCCGGGTGGCCCAGTCGCCCACGGTGTCGAACTCGATGCCGATCAGGGCAGTCAGGTATTTGCGGCTGTCCCCGATCACCATTGCTTCTTTCACATAGGGTGACGTCTTCAAGCTGTTCTCGATCTCGGAGGGGGAAATGTTCTTCCCGCCGGAGGTGATGATGATGTGTTTGATGCGATCCACGATCTTGACATGGGTTTCATCCACCCATTCCCCCACATCGCCAGTGCGCAGCCACCCGTCGGAGGTGAACGCCTCGACAGTCTGCTCAGGCTTGTTCCAATACCCCCGGAAAACGCCCTGGTGCTTGGTTTGGATCTCCCCGGTCTCCGGATCGATACGAAGCCCGATGCCCTGGTAGGGCTCTCCCACCGTGCCCAGCTTCATGCGTCCGTGGAAGTTGTTGGTGGCCACCGCCGCATTCTCGGTCATCCCGTACAACTCATAGAGGTTCACCCCCAACCCGTGGAAGAACTCGATCACTTCGGGAGCTATGGGAGCGGCGCCCGTCCCTGCCCACCGCACCCGACGCAGGCCGATCCTTTCTCGAAGCGCCCGAAACACCAGGGGATAGCCGATCAAAAAGAGGACTCGGCTCAACAGAGTGTGGTTGCCTCCATTCTTTACCCTCTGCCGACCGACGGTGCGGGCCATGGCGGCGGCGAAGGACATAAACGCTCGCTTGAATCGGGTGGCGTCCCTGCCTTTGATGAGCACCGTGGCATGGAGCTTCTCCCAAATGCGGGGGACGCCGAAGAACAGGGTGGGTTGGACCTCACGGAGGTTCTCCTGCACCGTCTCAATGGACTCGGCGAAATTGAGCGTGGTGCCAGCAGCCGCCGAGGTCCAGGTGGAAAAGATCCGCTCCGCCACATGGCACAACGGAAGATAGGTGAGTATCTCATCGGAGGGCCCGGGGCCAACGTCACCCGGCATGCGGTGTGGAGCTTTGATCAGGGCCTCGAAGCAATATTCGACGTTGGCGTTGTCCAGCATTGCCCCCTTGGGAGGGCCGGTGGTGCCCGAGGTGTAGACCAGAGTCATCACGTCGTCCGCCCGGGCCTCCGCCATTCGCTCCTCCACCGCCGCCGGGTTCTCCTCCCGGTGTTGTCGGCCCAGTTCCAGGAACGCTTCCCAAAAGATGAACCGGGGGTCGTTGCGGTAGGAACGAAACCCCCGTGGCTCGGCATGGATGATCTTCCGTAAATGGGGGAGAGTCTCGATCACCTCCATCAGTTTGTCGGCCTGCTCCTGGTCTTCGGCCAAGTGGACCGCCGCCCCGGAATCTGAGAGCAGATACTGGACTTCGGCGGCGGGATTGGTGGGATAAAGACCCACGTTGACGCCCCGCACCGCCACCGTGGCCATGTCCAGAATCACCCATTCGGGACGGTCCTCGGAATGGATGGAGACCCGATCCCCCACTTCCACCCCCAGCGCCAGCAGTCCATGGGCGGCCAGGGAGACCTGCTCCCAGTATTCCGCCCAGGTGATCTCCTGCCAGATTCCGTAGTCCTTTTCCCGAAGCGCCACCAGGTCGGGGGTGCTCATGGCCCTCTCCCTCACCAGAGAGGCCACTGTCCTGGTGCCCGATTCAACCACCGATGGTCGGCTTCTTTCCATCATGGCTGTCACAAGCTGCTCCTTTCCTGGTGCGGCAAGGGCTTAGGAATGCGCCGAAAAAGGTCCGGATGGCGCCAGTACGGCTCCCGGTCGAGGTGTGGGGACCAATCCATCCCCATCTTTTTCAGCATGCCTTTCTGAGAATATCGAGGGAATCGAGGATGGGAGGGCCGATCGGGTGGTTGTCTCACGATCCCAGGGACCATTCGGCGCCACCCCCCCAGTGTTCCTTTTTCCAGATGGGGGCTCTCTCTTTTAGCTCATCGATCAGATAGCGGGCCGCCGCGAAGGCTTCCGCACGGTGGGCGCTTGACACCGCCACTGCCACCGCCACTCCTCCCACATCCACCCTTCCGACCCGGTGTTCCACCGCCACCGCCAAAAGGGCCCATCTGGAGACCGCCTCGGCGGCGATTTCCTCGAGCTTGTCGCAAACCTGGGACCGATACACCTCGTACTCAAGGTGGGTCACCCCTTGCCTTTGGGGGGAATGGTTGCGAACCGTGCCCAGGAACAGAGCGACCGCTCCAGCCTCAGAGCAACTCACCTCCGCCAATAGGGCGGCCACATCGATGGGACTTTCCAACACCCCCACCCTGATTTCGGGCGCCGCCAGCTTCATGAGAACTCAAATTAGCCGGAGTGTGCCGCAGAACGGGGGTGTGGAAGCGCCAATAATGGAAAAGGGGCGAATACCCACCCCGGCGGCCACCATAGAATTGACGGGGTGAGCGAGGACCTCTTTTCGCGGTTGATAAGGATGTTCAGTCAGCCTGGCCCGGTCAATCTCGAACTCGCCCGGGAGATTTCCCGCCATCTGGCCGGAGAGCCTCAGCTTCTCAACCCTTGGACCACCGAAGAACTGGTCGAGTTGGTGAGACTCGCCGAGTACGAAATATCGCAGGTGGCGCCTTTCAGTTTTCCTCCCGCCTCCTCGGTGATCCCCCTCGGCCCCCGGGAGTGGGGAGATGCCATGGTGGAGGAACTGGCCGAAATAGTGGAACCGTTCGCTGGCCAGGCACAGGACCAGGCCGGGAGTCCGCCGTGGGCGATGCTGGCTCCGCTGGGACCAGTGTTGGTCGGCGCTCAACTGGGCGCTTGGGCAGGGATGTCGGCCGGGCGGGTGATCGGGTCCTGCGAAACGGGATTGCCGGCCGTTTCCTCCAATCGCACCCTGCTGGTCGCCACGGTCATCGAAGAACTGGTGGATGACCTGGAAGTGGACGGCCGACAGATGAGGATGTGGGCAGCGCTGCTGGAGACCGCCCACCGCGCCGTCTTCTCTCTTCCCCATGTGATGGACACTTATCGTTCCCTCAACCACGCATACGCGGCCACCGTGCAGTTGGCGCCGGAATCATTGATGGAACAACTGGGATCCATCACCGACCCCTCCGCTGTTTTGAACCTGGACCTGAACATCGACGAGGCCGGGCTGTTCGACGCTTCCGCCTCGGGCCCCTCCCGCGAAGACCTACAGTCCTTCATGGGCCTGACCAGTGGCATGGCGAGGCTGATGGTTGCCGAAGCCGGATCGCGCATATTGCCCGATCTGCGGGAGATTCTCACCGAACGGGACCTCGCTCTCGGCGCGGGAAGCGAGAGGGAGAACAGTGTCTTCCTGGTATCCGCCCCTGCTGAGGCGGTGGAGGACGGAATGGCCTTTCTGTCCAATGTGGAAGAACGCTTCGGGCCCACGGCGGCACAAAAGATCTGGCGCCCCGAAGGGGTCCCCTCCCCACAGGAAATCCACGATCCGGTGGGATGGGCGGCCCGGGTGCTGCTGGATGATCCGATGTGGTGAGCGGCTAGGATTCACCGCAAGCTACCCCACCCAGGAGAATACATGTCGGCACAGATTGGCTCCCCAGCTCCCCCCTTCTCTCTGAAGGATCAGGAAGGCAATGAGGTATCTTTGGACACCTTGCCGAGGCGCAAGACGTTGGTGGTGTTCATTCCCTTTCCCTTTACCGGCATTTGCGAAGGGGAGCTATGTGATCTGCGCGATCACCTGGGGGAACTGTCCAATATGGATGCCCAAGTGGTGGTGATTACTTGCGACACCCGCTACTCCAACAAAAAGTGGGCTGACGAGAATGGATTCAACTTCCCCATTCTCTCCGATTTCTGGCCCCATGGCCAAACCGCCCAGCAGTACGGATGCTTTAACGAGACACTGGGGGTGGCCCAACGAGCCTCCTACGTGCTCGACTCCGATCGGGTGGTGAGGGAGATCATCGCCACGGAGACTCTTGGCACTCCCCGTGATCTCCACAGCTACGACCAGGCTCTCCAACGCATTTAGCTTGGCAGGTGGGTCCGCTCACCTGAAGACTTAGGAGTCTGCGGAAGTCTCCTCGGGTGCCTCGGAGGACTCGGCCGACTTGGCGCCCTCCTCCACTCCCTTGCGAAACTCGCGGGCGGACGATCCCAGGGACCGCGCCAGCTTGGGGAGCTTGGAGGCGCCGAACAGCAACAGCAGTATCGCGGCAATGATCAGCAGTTCCTGGGGTCTCAAACCGAACAACGTTCTCTCCTTTTATGGTGTTCTCCGCTCCGATGGGAGGCGAAGGTCATCCCAAGGCTAACGCATCCAGGGCTTTCTGAAGCCTTTCCCGGGTGACAAACCGTATTTTTGCATTCCGCCGTTCCAGGTTGTACACCGCGAAGGGTGCGTATTTCTCGCTGACCAGCATCCCCTTGGCCATGGGAGAACGGGTCGTGTCCATGACGAAGCGGTGCAGGTCGTTGTCGGCGAGTTCGGGATAGTCGCCCGGGGTGTGGGGGACCTCCCTCACCAGCACCGTGGCCGCGCCTTTCCAGGCGTGATGGGTGTGGGGGTCAGACCCCTCGGAGATGGTGTAACCCCGCAGAGCCAAGATGGCCCGCACCAACTCCCCGGCGGTCATGTGGTCGGGATCCACGCCCTGTAGCCGAAGAGCGGCCCCCGCTTGATTGGAGACCTTCAAAAAAGACCCCAGGGGGGCCAGTTTTTCTCCGGCGTCCCCTCCGATGGGAGGTTTGGAACCCGACGGCGCCTTGAAATCGCTGTCCAGGGGGTCGTCCATGACTTCCGACAGCTTCACGATCGGGGGGACGGGGAGATCTTCGGGAAGGCGCCCCGGCTGATCGAAAGTGACGGCGCCCACTTTTTTCACGCTGCCGCGGTGAGACACCAGCACCTCCACCCCTTCGGTGTCCTGCAGGGGAAGTTCACGACGGGCTCTGCGCACCGCCTCCAATGCGTAGTAGTTCAGCAGTTCTGCCAGGATGGGGTCATCCCCCACCATCGGGATCCCGAAGGTGACCCGAATGATGTCCCCGGAGACCGAGAGGTCTTCGATGTTGGGCAGAGGAGTCAGGGGATCGGGCTCTGAATCGGCGACGGGGCGGGAACGAAAGCGGCGAGACAGCCGGATCACCAAAATGACGACACCCGCCGAGGCCAGCGCCAATACCAAAAGGGCCATTACTTGGCTCAAGTTTTCCCCCTAACTTTTCAGGTTCTTCAATCGTACCGGAACGATCAGGAGGCTACTGCGGTTCTCCTTGCCCGGTCATGGCGCACCCGGCGACGCTCCCGCTCGGACAACCCACCCCAAATGCCGAACCTCTCACCTTGTTCCAAAGCGGATTCCAGACATTCGATCCTCACCTCGCATTCTGCGCAGATCGCCTTTGCCTTGCGGGTGGAGGAACCGCGTTCAGGGAAGAACAGATCGGCGTCGGCCCCCAGGCAGTTGGCATAATTCTGCCAGTCCAGCGGCTCCGTGTTCAGGGCTTCTATCAAACTGCGTCGCATTGGCCGTATCCCTCTTTTCATGGCATGGCCCATAACCTGTGGGCCCTTACTACACCGGTGTAACTACAAGCAGGAAATATAAAACAAAACGCCGAAGATGTCAAATAGAAGCAGATGCAGGGCGGGAACCCGAGGACTCCGTTTACAATTCCGGTGGTTCGTGTTATGTCTGAAGCTGTGAGCACCAAACAAGCCTCCCCCCCTCGCCGGTTACCTTGGCCGTTTGAGTTCTATCGGTCGGCGGTCGGAAAAAAGTGGGTGATGGGCATCACTGGGATTGCACTGTTGGCCTTTGTGCTGCTTCACATGATCGGCAATCTCAAGGTCTATTTAGGAGACGGGCAACTCGACTCCTACGCCCACTTTCTTCGGGAACTTCTGTACCCACTACTACCCAAGACGGTCACCCTGTGGATCATGCGCACCGGGCTGGTGGCAGCCTTCCTTCTTCACATTCACGCCGCCGCCAGTCTCACCATGGCCAACCGGCGGGCCAACGTCTCCTACCAGGGGCCCCGGGAATACGCGGTGGCGAGTTACGCCTCCCGCACGATGCGATACAGCGGAGTCATCGTGGGGGTTTTCCTCCTGTGGCACCTGGCCGACCTGACCTGGGGAATGACCCCCATGGCGCCGGAGGGGTGGGTGGTCGGAGCAGTGGAGGCGAATCTGGCCGCCTCATTGTCCCGGGGTGGGGTGGCACTGCTCTACATCGTCGCCAACCTGCTGCTGGGCATCCACATCTACCACGGCGCCTGGTCGCTGTTTCAGAGTCTGGGTTTGGCGCATCCCGCCTACAAGAAGTGGCGGCGCTGGTTCGCCCAAGCCTTCGCGGCGGTGATCGTGGTGGGCAATGTCAGTATTCCGGTGGGGGTATGGACGGGACTGGTGGGATGAAGCCCGAGCAACTGCATCCCAAGGCGCCCTCGGGTCCTCTGGAGGACAGCTGGGAGAATCACAAGTTCTCCATCAAGCTGGTGAATCCCGCCAACAAACGCCGCTTTCGGATCATCGTGATCGGCTCCGGTCTGGCCGGGGCCTCGGCCGCGGCCACCCTGGCGGAACTCGGCTATCAGGTGGATGTGTTCACCTTCCACGACACGCCCCGCCGCGCTCACTCCATAGCCGCTCAGGGTGGGATCAACGCCGCCAAGAACTACCGCAACGACGGCGACTCGGTGTTCCGATTGTTCTATGACACCATCAAGGGAGGAGACTTCCGTTCCCGGGAGGCCAATGTCTATCGGCTGGCCGAACTTTCCCTGAACATCATCGATCAGGCCACCGCCCAGGGAGTCCCCTTCGCCCGGGAATACGGAGGCCTCTTGGACAACCGCTCCTTCGGCGGCGCCCAGGTGTCGCGCACATTCTATTCCCGCGGTCAGACCGGACAGCAATTGCTGCTGGGGGCCTACCAGGCCCTAGCCCGTCAAGTGGGTTTGGGGGCGGTGAAACTGTGGGTGCGCACCGAGTTCATGGATGTGGTGTTGAAGGAAGGCCGAGCGGTGGGGGTGGTGGTCCGGGACCTTCTGACCGGCGAGATCAGTTCCCATTCGGCCCATGCGGTGGTGCTGGCGACCGGGGGCTACTCCAATGTCTACTACCTGTCGACCAACGCCATGACCTGCAACGTCACCGCCGCTTGGCGCGCCCACCGCCGAGGAGCCGCGTTCGCCAACCCCTGCTACACCCAGATCCATCCCACCTGCATACCGGCATCGGAGGAGTTTCAATCCAAGCTCACTCTGATGTCGGAATCCCTGCGCAACGATGGGCGGGTGTGGGTCCCCAAAGCGCCCGACGACCAGCGCCCTCCCGACCAGATCCCAGAAGGGGAACGGGACTACTACCTGGAACGGGTCTATCCCTCGTTCGGGAATCTTGTGCCCCGGGACGTGGCCTCTCGGGCTGCCAAACGCATGGTGGACGACGGGCATGGCGTGGGACCCAGGCAGAACGGCGTCTACCTGGACTTCCAAGACGCCATTGCCCGGCTGGGCCGGCCAGCTGTGGAGGCCCGGTACAGCAATCTCATGCAAATGTACGAACGGATAACCGACGAAGACCCCTACCAGATCCCTATGCGCATCTATCCCGCCCCTCACTACACGATGGGGGGGTTGTGGGTGGACTACAACCTGATGACCACCATTCCTGGGCTGTACGCCCTGGGGGAAGCCAACTTTTCCGACCATGGCGCCAACCGGCTGGGCGCCTCAGCATTGATGCAGGGGCTGGCGGATGGCTATTTCGTGCTTCCCTACACCATCGGTGACTACCTGGCCGAGTTCCTCAACGAGGATCCCCCCTCTGCTTCCGATCCGGCCTTCGCCCAAGCCGAGAGCGAACTGGGAGACCGCATGTCCCGACTGCTCGCCATGCGAGGCAACCGCACCGTTGACGATTTCCACCGGCGACTGGGCCGGGTGGTGTGGGACCACTGCGGCATGTCCCGAAGCCGGGCTGGCCTTGATCAGGCTCTGGTTGACCTTCCCGGTCTGTACCAGGAGTTTCGAACCTCCGCCCGGGTGCCCGGTGACGGGGAGAGCCTCAACCAGACCTTGGAAAAGGCGGCGCGCCTCGAGGACTTCTTCGAATTGGCGATGGCCATGTGCGTGGACGCCCGACATCGAGAGGAGTCCTGCGGCGGTCATTTCCGAGAGGAATTCCAAACCGAGCAGGGAGAAGCGGTGCGTGATGACGAGGGGTTTTCCACGGTGTCGGCATGGTTGTGGACCGGCGATCCGGCGCGCCCGCAACTGGTGTCCGAACCCTTGGAATTCGAGAACGTGGAACTGACCACCCGGAGCTACAAATGAACATCACCCTGCGGGTATGGCGACAGGCCGGACCATCGGAGAGAGGTCGGTTTGAGACCTACGAGGTGTCAGACCTTTCCTCTCACATGTCGTTTCTGGAGATGCTGGATGTGCTGAACGAGCGGCTCACCCTGGAAGGGGTGGAGCCGATCGCGTTTGATTCGGACTGCCGAGAAGGAATCTGCGGCACCTGCGGAGTGGTGATCAACGGCCGAGCCCATGGGCCACGGGCGGCAACTGCCACCTGTCAACTCCATATGAGGAGCTTTGGGGATGGTGACACCATCACCGTGGAGCCTTGGCGGGCCGAAGCTTTTCAGATCATCCGCGACCTGGTGGTGGACCGTTCGGCGTTCGATCGGATCATCGAGGCGGGGGGCTTCATAACGGTCGCCACCGGTTCCGCTCCCGAGGCCAACCTGACCCCGGTCCCCAAGGACACCGCCGAAACCGCCTTCGACGCGGCAGCCTGCATAGGGTGCGGCGCCTGCGTGGCCGCCTGCCCCAACTCGGCCGCCCAGCTGTTCACCGCCGCCAAAGTCTCCCACCTCAACCTCCTTCCCCAGGGAAGCGCCGAACGTCACATCCGAACCGAGCGGATGGTCGACACCATGGAACAGTTCTTCGGCTCCTGCACGAATCACGGAGAGTGCGAGGCCGCCTGTCCCAAGCAGATCTCCATCGACTTCATCGCCATGATGAACCGCGACTACGTCAAGGCCAAGATCCGAAACCGAGGCCGAGCCTAACCCCCGAAAAGCACAGTATTCTGTCGATATCAACACGTAATAGCGTCTATACTGTTCATTCATGGGAGGCCCACCCACCTACTCGCCAGCCACGATGGAGGCTTTGCACCTGCTGGGCAAACGGGTTCGACTGGCCAGACTGGAGCGACGCTGGACACTGGCCGAACTGGCGGAGCGGGTGGGAGTCTCGCCGGTAACCATCCGCAAAGTCGAGACCGGTGACCCTTCGGTGGCGTTGGGAACAGCCTTGGAGGCGGCAGTACTGGCGGGAGTGGCGCTCTTTGATCCCGACCCGATCAGAAGAGTCTTTGAGTCCGCTCACCTGAGTGCGCTGCTTGCCTTGTTACCGGCCAGGGTTCGTAAAGGTCGGGTGGAAGATAATTTCTGACCCGATCGGGCGGGCCTACGTGTGACCCGTTCGCGTTGGAGGGGTACGGGAAGAGAATCCGATAACCGAATCGTTATCCTTTGTCTAATGACTGCTCACCCAAGCGCCCCCCCCCCCCCCCGTTATCCGGGCCGCTAGGCACGATTCTTGGGTGTGTACTTGCGGTAGCTCGACTCGGCGAGGTTGACTTTCGCGGGTGGTGGGGCAGCCGATCCTTTGGTCCAGTTGGTCGAGTAGTACTGAAGCAACGTCTGCCCCGCACATGGCGGATGGCTGCTGTGGAAATCGATATCGCCTCCGCGGCCCACCGGCATAACGAGATAATCGATCGGCCCAATGCTGTTCACCTCTTTAGTGATGTCTGGCTGGTACGCCGTTGGGCGACCGCTTGGGTCGCTGAACAGAAGACAACTACGCCTGCGCACCCGATCTTCAAGAATTTGGAAAGCATTTCTTTCGAAGGCCTCGCTTCCTGGCTGACCGGCGGGGATCCTGGAGTTCACCCGACTCGGCCCTCCTTTATAGGCCAGGCGGTTCGGGTTGGAATTGTCAGCAAATCAGACTTCGATTCTCCTCAACACCTTGCTGAACCGGTCAAAAGACTGGCGGCCACATATGCGGGGATGTCTGCCGACTTTGCTGTCCCGTATCTCGAGGTGACAGATTGAGTAGCGGCATCAACTCGAACATCGTGAAGGGAGGGGCCCTGATCCATGACACCGCCCGTTTCCTGCGAGCCTGGGATAGCTCTTTGTCAGGCGCCGAAAACTTACGCCGTGTTGCCCACGAGAATGTCCTCGGTTTGCCCACCATGTCTCGAGCGGCAGATGTTGCTCAGTACGCGTTGCGGCCCCGATTTGTCAATACCGACCACAGTGTGATCGGTGGCCTTCAGGCTCTATTGGATCACCGTGACCCGTTCCTTGACGCCTGCTATTTCGAGACCACCCGAGCCGATAAACTCCTCCGCCGTTTCGCAGAGTGTGCGCTGATAGGGTGGTATGGCGAAGGCCGGTTGGGAGTGGATGTCGATATTACGAGGAACTGGCTCAACGACTTGGTACACAACGGCGATATGCCGGCATGGTCGGACTACCTTAGACGGCGGGTATCTCAAGGCCTCATAGCCACGTTGCGGGATTTCGGAAGACTCCGTGGACCCCGGAATTCGCCACGGAAGACTATCGCCCCACCTGGAATTACGGCCTGTGGCTTTGCCTATGTCGCTTTCCGCCTTTATCAACAGGGAAAGTCGAGTCGCAGGATTTTGGCCTCCACTGTGTGGCGGCGCTGGTTGCTGGACCAGGCCAGCGTCGATGACATGCTGGTTCGATTGGCAGCGCTCGGAGTGGTGTATTACTCAAGAGCTGGATCAACCGTGCGGATTGATTGGCGGGTGAATTCGCTCGAAGAGGCTGCTTATGCCGCTGTCTAAAGGCGTGGCTGAAATCGCCGATCGGATAGTCCGTTTCTACCAAAAGAAGACGGCGGCGCCGTTCCTCGTATACACCTACGAGCCGAAAGAGGAGTATGCGGTGAGGGGCGAATTGGCGAGCCTCCGATTATGGCTTGAAGTCGAGCCCCGCGGCATCGGGTGCGAGACCATCTCTTTGGCAGAAGTGTTCTGGGAGGCCCTGGAAGCCGACGGGCAACTCGAAATGATCGCAGATGCAGAACGAAGCGGAGCACACGAAGAAGCTCAGTTGGCCGTTCGCCAAATCCTGGCTAGGCCCCCCACGTTGGCTGATCGCATAATTCGGCGAATCTCGGCCAGCCGACCAAGGTCAGCAATCTTTCTCTATCGGGCGAGTGCGCTCTATCCGGCTCATCGCACCAGCCCCTTGTTGGACGCTCTGAGAGACAGAGTGGATCGTCCTGTGACAATGCTGTATCCAGGCCGGGTGGTCGGTGACTATGGCTTGCGTTTCATGGGCAAGACGGAGCCGGCATACGGCTACCGCGCACTGATAGTCCCCAGAGGCGTGTGATGAAGATCAAAGAAATTTTCATCCGCGAGATCGGGCGGGATATTAAGGAGGTCATCAAGGTCGATGACCGAGACTCCGTACTTGAGGAGATAGAAGAGTATGTAGCCACTGAACACATCAAAGAAGCGTTGATCAAGGCGCTCGACACCTACCGGGAAACCATCAACAATCCCAGCCACGAGATAAACATCTGGGTGAGCGGATTCTTCGGCTCCGGTAAATCATCTTTTGCCAAAGCGCTTGGGCATCTCCTGGACGATCCGAGTATTCAAGGCACGTCGGTGGCCACCCGTTTCTTCGAGTTGAATGAAATCCCAACGGCCAAGGCCCTGCTCGCAGCCATCCACAACCTGGCCCCCACGGTGGTCATTCTGCTTGATCTGAACACCTCTCCAAATATACTGCAGGAAGGTGAGCCGATTGTGCTGCCAATTTACCGAACACTGCTTCGGGAACTGGATTACAGCACCGATTTGACCCTGGCCGAACTCGAATTCGATCTCGAGAGTCAAGGAACACTCGGTAAGTTCACCGCCAAATACAAAGAGATCTATGGGATCCGTTGGGAAAACCGCCGCCATGTGATTACCGCAAAGAACCAGGCCAGTCGGATCTTGCACGAACTTGATGGCGATACGTATCCGTCGGCGGAATCCTGGTCGAATGCGGCAAGCCTCCCGGCGATCACCGCCAAGTCGTTTGCCCGGCGGGCTTTCGAGATGTTGAAACGCCGAAGACCGGGCAAGACCCGGCTGGTGCTGGTGGTGGATGAGGTGGGACAATATGTATCACGCTCCATCGACCGAATGCGCCACCTGCAGGGGCTCGCCGAGGAGTGCCAAAAGACCAAAGGACGGATGTGGTTGGTAGCCACCTCTCAAGAAAAGCTCACCGATGTTGTTGACAGTCTGGAAGGCAAACAGACCGAGCTAGCCAAGGCTCAAGACCGCTTCCCGATCCGTGTCGATCTGCTGCCATCCGATATCGACGAAGTCACCGGGAAGCGGGTACTGGCCAAGACAGCCGAAGGCGACAAGAGAATTCGCGAGATGCTCGACGCCCATCGCAACAAGCTCACCGCCTCGGTCACCTTAGAGTCGCCCCGCCATGTCCCCTTCTCCGAGGAAGACTTCGTGCGTTTATATCCATTGGTGCCCTATCAAATCCAGGTATTGATCGATGCGGTCTCCGCCCGCCGCAACCAAGGTGGCGCTCCCCAGACGATGGGAGGCTCGAACCGAACCCTGATCCGCCATACCCAGCAGTTGCTCAGTCACCCGAGTGTGGGGCTGGCAGCCGAGCCGATCGGAAGTCTGGCAACACTCGACCGGTCGTACGAGCTGCTGGATGAAGTGATTCCCACGGCTTGGCGGCATGAGGTTGCACAGGTTGCTCAAACACATGGCGCCGAAAGCCCCGAAGCCAAGATCATAAAGGTCATCGCCTTGTGCGCTGATGTGCCCGGGGTGCCCATGACTTCCCGAAATCTGGCGGTATGTCTGCACCCGACGATATCAGCGGAATCGCTTGATCCGATGCTGGGAGCAGTGCTTGATCGACTCGTACAGGAAGACCGTATCCGCCGAAGCGACGACGGTTACCACTTACAGAGTCCTGAACAGAAGGACTGGGAAAAGATCCGCCGGAGCATCGACATGAAACCCGCCCACGCCTCCCGACTTCGTAAACAGATCATCAAAGAGGCGCTCGGATCGCTGACTGTATACAAAGGGCGAACCTTCACACTCGCCCTAACCGCCGAAGGCGAACACATAACCAGTGGCGACATTGATCTGGACATTCGAGCGGAGACCGACCTGGATGGTATTCGCCGGACATCTCGTTCAGAAGATGCGAAGAACCGGATCTTCTGGGTCTTTACCACCAGTAACAACACGTGGGAGGCGTTGACCGAATTGCATCGCAGCACCGAGATGATAAGCCGGCACGACAACGCCAGCCAGACCGATGCACAACGAGAGTTGCTGGCCGAGGAACGAAGACGCCGCGACCGCCACCTCAAAACCGCCGAGGTGCTACTGACGGATGATGTAATCGCGGGGACGACCGTGTTCAGAGGCGCCACCAACCAGGCGCCACCGGGGGATCTGCGAGCATCAGCATCTCGGCTTGTGACAGATCTCTTGGAAAAGATCTATCCCCAACTCGGGACTTTCTCGGGCTCTTTCAAAAGGGCCGAAGTCCTACAAATCCTCACTGCCGATTCCCTCGATGGGCTGCCGGATGTTGCCGGACCAGAAGGCCTAAAACTGTTCCGCGTCGCCGCTTCGGGACCTGAACTGGTCACCGATACAGGCCCGATCAAGTTGATCACGGATCACATAGTAGCCCGGAACCGCTATGGCGAGGATCAGAACGGACGCCAAATCGAGTTGCACTTCAACAGTCCCCCCTATGGCGCGAAGGTCGAGTCGATCCAAGCGGCCTTGGCGGCGTCGATGCGGGCTGGCTTGCTGGAAGTCGTATCCCAAGCAGACAAGATCACCACCGCTACCGACCACCGACTCGAGAAGGTGTTCGGCAGCTTGCCCAGATTCCGGGCAGCATCATTTCACCCGGCTAAACAATCAGGCCCGTCCCTTGATATGCGAGCCAAGGTAAGCGAGTGGCTAAGCGCGGTGATCGGAGAGTCCGCGTCTCTTGACATCAGCAACTTGGCAAATCAGGGGAGAGCGGCCTTCGAACCACTCAGACAACCCTGCACAGAAGCCAAGGCCACTTTGGAAGGGGCTGGGCTGGCCGTCCCTGCTGTTCTCACCACCATGAAAAGATCCCTGGAGCGGTTGAGAAGCACCGACGACGACCTGGTAGTGGAGACCATGCACGAGCGCCAGGCGGATCTGGAAGAAGGACGACGCGAAATCCCACGGTTCGCAAAGCTGATAGACGACCACCTTGAGACGCTGCGCTCTGCCCTCCGGTCGCGTCAACTATCCAAGGATTTGGACACAAAAGCCGCCCGTACTTGGGCAACGGAGTTAGACGAACTCCTAAGCCGCGCCCGCTACGTGGACGACTTGGCCCTAATCAAGACTCTTGTGGACAACATCGAGGAAGCGGCAACACAATCGATTGTCTCCTCAAAGAAACAACTTATCCGAATTGTCAGTGAATCTACTGAGACTCTCCGAAACCGTTACCCAACAATCGATCAAGGAACCTTCATGAATGCCGTGCGTCCATTAAGGGAGCTTCAAGACACCAAGGACGCAAAAGTCTTGCGGGCGAACCTCGACAGGGTAGAGGGCGTAATTAACCGGGTCACTGAAATCTTAGACATCTCGTCAACCAGTCGCACAGTTCGTCACTTGAGAGTTGCCGACATGTGGAACGCACCTATCAGAACCGTTGATGACTTGGACTCTGCTCTTAGCCGACTTCGAGAAGCTGTGATAGCTCAACTTGGTGATGACAGCGAGGTTCGCCTCCGATGACCACCGCGTTGCAGGAAGATCAACGCTCACAACTGGAATTCTTGATACAAAGAGCCAGAGGGTGGCTTGAACGCGACCTCTCCGAAACGCTCGAAGGAAGATTTGGCATTCATCCTGATGGGAATATCGAGGGGGACGAGGCGCTCAGTCTTCCTTCCTCCCAGTTGGGAGTTCGAGCCGACCTTGTCGAGATAATCCGATATCTTCGATCCGAAGGAGAGGACGATGCTGGCTCAGTTAGTGGTTTCGTTCGGGAAGCCGCCTTCACACACCTGAATCGCCTTATCGCGATACGGGTGGCAGAAGGCACAGGAACAATCCCACCGACTCTCAAGGGCGGGGTTGCCTCAACTGGTTTTCGTGATTTCAGAGAGGTGGCACCTTCGCTGGCGGACACTGACTGGGGGGCTTTCGTGTTCTTCGTCAACTTGTGTGCCGACGAGTTCGCCCATGATGTGCCTGCCCTGTTCGATCCCCGTAACCCGATGCTGGAACTTTCTGTATCAGAGCCGATAGTCGAAGGGTTGATCAAGAGAATCAATGCCTTGCCCGACAACATCTGGGCTGCTCCCGACACCTTGGGTTGGACATATCAGTTCTTTAACAGTGGTGAGGAGCGTCGCCAGATGCGTCAATCTTCCGCGCCGCGCACTTCCCGCGAACTCGCGGTTCGGAATCAATTCTTTACGCCGAGGTACGTAGTGGACTTTCTGATTCAAAACGGGCTCGGCGCTCACTTCGCGGCTGGATTCCCAGAACTAGTCGATGAGATGCCCTTACTGGTGGAAGTTCCCACCGAACAGCACGACATCCAACTGTCAGAGGTGAGTGTGCTGGACCCGGCCTGCGGATCGGGGCACTTCCTCTTGGGCGCCTATGACCTGATGGAAAAGGCTTGGCAACTCGCCGGGGTGGAGCCTGCCGAGGCGGCACCCCACATCGTCGGGGCACTGTGGGGCATCGACATCGACCCCCGGGCTACCCAGATCGCCCAAGCCGCCCTAATTTTGCGAGCCCGACGTCACTGCGGTGGTCTGCTGCCCAGACCAAATGTGATCTGCGCTCGCGCTTTGCCAAGCGGACCCGAAACCGAGACCTTGATAGCGACCTTGCCCGATCATGTGGGAAGGGCCGTCCGGGCGGTCCAGAAGGCACTGGTTGATGCTGCTGTTTTGGGCCCCCTGTTGAAGGTTGAAAAAACCCTTACCCGCGAGGTCCGGGATATCTTCGGTACCGGACAAATCGAGGGAACTCTCTCACAGGGCGCCCCCGAAGAAGAAATCGATGCGATCAGGGCCGACGTGCTGTCGGCCCTCCATAAAATGGCCTCCTCAGCCAAATCCACTGCTTCTCAGCGCCTTTTCGTAGCCGAAGCGGAGGACGCGGTCCGATTTGTTGACGCGTTAACCCGCCGCTACACCGCTGTCCTGATGAATCCACCTTTCGGCGAACCGCTCCCCTCAACCAAACCGTACCTCAAGAAAGCTTACCCATGGATTCCATCCAAGGATCACAACCTTCTGGCAGCCTTCGTCGGTCGCGGACTCGAACTGGCTCAGGAGGAATCGGGTTCCTGCGGAGCCATCACTTCACGCGCTGGGATGTTTCTGAAGACTTACGAAGCCTGGCGAAAACGGGTTTTCTTGCAGAAGGAGTTGATTGCCCTAGCTGACCTGGGTCACGGGGTAATGGAACAGGCCCTGGTCGAGGCGGCCGCTTATGTCTTGCGCAATAACGCTCGCCCTGGAACCGGTGTTTTCCTCCGTTTGCTCCGGGAGATCAATCGTCCTACCGCTCTCGAAGAAGCAATCAGGAATCACCGTGGAGGAAAGGTCGACATCCGAGTTTTCCCAGTCGAACTGCAAAACTTCGATGTTATCCCTGGTTCGCCGCTTGCCTATTGGATAAGCAACTCGATCCGCCGGTTATGGAAGGATCTGCCATCCCTTGAAGAACATGGAGGCAGCGTGCGTCAAGGTCTCGCCTCTGGTGATAACTTTCGCTTTGTCCGGGCGTGTTGGGAAGTCGATCCACAACGGATTGGCTACTCCGCTGACGACACTCAACAGGGCCAGGGATGGATCCCTTTTGCCAAAGGTGGCGTGTACAGTCCCTACTGGGCCGACATTCATCTGGTTGTTGATTGGCATAACGATGGCGAACAAATAGGTGCCTTTCAAAAATCAGTAATTAGGAGCCGTCGCCTATATTTTCGCCCCGGGTTGACTTGGCCTACCCGCACCAACTCGAGTCTGGGATTTCGAATTCTTCCTAGTGGGGCCGCATTCGCCGTCAAGGGATCGGCCGTTATTCCAATGGAAACAGTTACCCCGTTCGCATTGCTGGGCTGGCTCCAGACTCGGCTCTCTCAGGCCATGATGGAAGCGATGGTGGCATCAGGGGGGGAAACCTCTTCGGGCGGCCCGGCGCGAGATTACGGTGTAGGGTTGGTCAAGAAGCTCTCCTGGTTGGACTCACCCGCCGCGGCTGATATAGCCGAGCGTATGGTCAGGAAGCGTGCTGCCGCTGACGAAACCATCGAGACAACCCGGCGATTCGTCCGACCCCCGCTCTCGTCACCTTGGGAGGCTAACAGGCATATATCCCTGCTTGAGGACGGAATGGAACTGGACCGACTAGTAAACCAATCCGCCCGTTTGGACGAGGAGGGCCTTCGTTATCTCGACCAGGAAATCGGCCCGTACCCGTTGAGCTATCCCGAACGCCAAGACCTCGACGAGAGAATCGCCGATCTATACCTGCAACCCGTAAAGGTTGTTATCGGAGAATTTCTCCGAGAGCGAGGCGGTTCACGAGCGATTGCCAACCTCAGCTATGTAGCAGACCGTCGCATTGAGATCATAGCCCACGGCCTGCAGGTCAATCCTCGGTCGATCGTCAGAGTGGTCAAGCAACAACACCTCGTTGCCCCCGGCGAGGCCGAGGAGGCCGCATTCAGGTTGATTTCCTACCTGGTTGGGGTCGCTTTCGGACGGTGGGATGTCCGAATTGGTCGTAACCCCTCTCTGGCCGATGTGCCGGATGACCTATTGGCCCCTCCAGCCCGATACTCACCCGGAATGTTGCTAGGCACCAATGGAAAAGCGGACCGGTCAACCCCTGCCGGATACCCCATGGAGTTGCCAACCGACGGGTTGCTCCTCGACCAACCGGGGCACCGTTGGGATATACAAGCCGCCGTTCAGAATGCATGTCGAGAACTGCGCGGCCTTGACGAACCGCTTGAGGACGCCTTGGGAATCTTGATGAAGAAGCCCTCCCTTCGTCGGTTCCTGCGATCACAGTTCTTCAAACGGCACCTTTCCATGTACTCGATGAGCCGTCGCAAGGCCCCCATCTACTGGCAACTGCAGGTCCCCTCCAAAAACTGGGGAATCTGGGCCTACGCTCCCCTGCTGTCGAGAGAGATGTTCTTCGCAATCGTGAGCGAGGCGGAGCAGCGGCGGCGGTTGGCCACAAACCGGATCCGACATTTGCAACTCGAGATTGAATCCGGCAACAGGAGCCGCCCGGCCAGGGAGGTGGCCAAAGAACTTGATGCCGAGCAGAGGTTGGCAGTCGAGTTGACCGGTTTCCACACCAAGGCCGAAAAGATCGCCAACCTCGGATGGGAACCGAACCTCGATGACGGGACAGTGCTCAACGCCGCGCCTTTAGCCGGCCTCTTCCCGGCGTGGAGAGAAGCACCGAAATACCGGAGAGAACTGAAAGCCGGGAAGTATCAGTGGGCCACGGTGTCCCGTTACGCCGACCAACTGTGACTCGTGTCCGCGATCACCTTGCTGATCTAGTTATCCGCAAAGTCGAGCGCTACGGGGTGGTCATCTGGGACGACCCGAAAGCGGCCTACCGCGAGGTGGTGGAAATAATCAAGCCCCGCGGCGCAACATTATGTGTCTTCGACGGCAGCTGGTACGCACTGCGCCACCAGGTTGAACCTCTTCTCAGCGAGTCGAAACCGCCATCTCTACTGGTGTACCTGCCGGCGAGCAGACCACCAGCGCCTGATCCACTGGAAGAACTGCGTGTCATAGGAACCTCCTACCGTATCCGGTTGCCCACCTTGCTCAAACAAGCCCTCAAGGGACAGCTCACCGAGAAGCGAATCGCTCAGATCGGAAAGCAATGTTCAACCTTGCCTCAAGCCGAGGCGGCATTGGAAGGAAGCGCCAGCGAAGTGGACGCCCGCCTCCTGTCGATCACCAAAGAAACCTCCCCACCCGCGGTGGCCGCGGTTCTGATCGCGGGTATCTACCAAGCTGAAATAACAGATCTCACTCTTGATCAGGCGGTCCGCAACACCTTAACCGAATCCCTCGGAGGCGACTATGGCACGCGCGAGGGTGACAGGTTGCGGGAGGCTGCTTTCAGGCACCTGACTCTCACTTCTATCCGGCACCATCTGGGAAAACTTCCCAATGAATTGGCGAACGCGGTTGCTCCCAGCACTGCTTCACAGCGTAGAACCTGTGTGGAGGCCATCGGCGTGATGCAAAACCGCCCCGATCTGCATCACGCCTACATCGCAATGGCCAACAAGACAGACCAAATGCTCCGATTGACGAATTTGCTCCAGTGGGATGCCTCGCTGGTGAAAGCCGATGCGACACCGGCAACTGAAGATCTGGCTTTTAGTGCAGCCCTGCGGCATATCAACGAGTCTGAGTTTTCTGAGGCTTCCGAACTTGCGGACACCCGCTTGGCCCGAAGTTGGTGGGTACGCCCGTCATCGCCGGACAACCAGAAGCGCGCCGCAAGATGGCGTGCCATCAGGGCGCTCGCCGATCTCGGCAGAGAATTGCGAAAGCCTCTTCCTGAGCTCGCTTCATTGGAGGAAGCGGTTGACTGGTACACCAATGAGGGCTGGACGGTCGACTCTTTGTACCGCCAGTCGGAGCTCATTAATGCCACCTCGGGCATGGGCCTTAATGAACTGGACGACCTCTTTCAGCAGGTCCGGAGTCAGTATCGAGAATGGCTCAATGAAGTTCTTCACCTGGCCACGGCCGCTGCGAGGGAGGTTCAGGCAAATCCAACCAACATGCAACGGTCAGTCCATCGACAGTACGTAGCGAAGGCCGGACATAGTTGCGCCTACGTATTGGTGGATGCATTGCGATACGAATTGGGCCGTGATCTCGCTGTTCGTCTCACCAGCCTCAAGGCCCAAGTCGCAACCGATGCGGTGATTGCAACACCCCCGACCATCACACGGGTTGGCATGGCCGCACTTCTTCCCGACAGCGAAACTGCTTTCGGAGTAAAACTGGACGGGTCCGACCAACTTTCGGTCACAATCGGCAAAGAAATTGTGAGCAATGTCAGAGATCGTGTTAAACGCCTCGAACATGCACATGGGAAGGTAGCCGATCTCACGCTGGACGAAGTAGCCCAGAGTACGAACAAGACCCTCAGGCGAAACATCGCGGGCGCTCACTTGGTGCTGGTCCGCTCCACGGAGATTGACCGCGGTGGCGAGGCAGACCAACTCTCGGCGGGATGGACCATCTTTGACTCCACCCTCAACATACTGCAGACGGCTGTGGCTAAGCTGCTGGCTGCGGGTATCCAACGGATTGTCATCACATCTGATCACGGCTTCTTGGCAGTCCGGCAACTTGGAGGCGAAGCGAAGATCGACCGGCCTGCCACCGGAACCGGAGAATTGCACCGGCGAGCATGGATAGGTCGCGGCGGAACAGCAACCGATTCCACCATCAAGGTACCGCTTGCCGACTTCGGGATTGCAAGCGATCTCGACATCATCACACCCCGCGGACTGGGCGTGTTCACAGCAGGAGGAGGACTCCAGTTTTTTCATGGGGGATTGTCGCCTCAGGAGTTGATTGTCCCCGTCATCACCGTCACTGCCGAAGAATCCCCAGATGAACAGGCATTCCAAGTGGCCCTGGAATTGGCGGGTAAACGTATAACCACCGGAGTTTTCGCAGTCACAGTCACCATGCTCGGAGACCTCTTGACTCGCCGATCACATGTCCGGCTGCAGTTGATCCAAAACAGGCAACAAATCGCCACCGTAGTCGGGGGGGATGGGGTCGATACAGCGACCAAGACCATTGACGCTGTTGCCGGATCAGCACAGGTCATCATCATGCAGGTAACCGCCGATCTGCAAGCATGTTCCACCGCTTCGCTGGAAGTGCTGGCCGCCGAGACCGGACTACGCCTGGGGAGCATCAAGGTCGAAGTGGGCGCCAGTGTCATCGTGGAAGGCAGGCTCGACTGAATGAAAGAACCCGCTCTCGACCGCCTCGATGATCTCGCCAATCGCCATTTTCCCGGCCGGGTTGTCCGAAAGGATTTGGTACGTCAGGTCAAAGTTGGGGCCAGCGTTCCGGTGTATGTGCTGGAATTCCTTATCGGAAAGTACTGCGCCTCCAACGTTCCCGCCATCATTGAAACTGGTCTGGCCGTGGTCAACCAAACCCTGGCCGATCATTTCATACGCCCAGATGAGGCTGAAAAAGCCAAGGCCAAACTCAAAAAGAAAGGCAAACATCGCCTCATCGATAAGGTCGACGTTCGATTCGTCGAGAGCGAAAAAAGGTTCTGGGCCACTCTCCACAGCTTTGGGTCGAGGTTTGTCAATGTACCGGAAGACATCATCTACAGGTATGATCGGCTACTCGGTGGAGGGGTTTGGTGCCAACTCGATCTTGTCTACAACGACCTGGAAGACAGATCCCAGAAGACACCTTTCTACATATCTGCCCTGAAGCCGATCCAGGTTGCTGCCTTCGATCACGATGCCTACTGCACCGCCCGCCGCGAGTTCAGACGGGACGAATGGCTCGATCTCATAATGCGGACCATCGGCTTGGAACCGACCGAATACGATGTGCGCGGCAAGTTGCTTGCCCTTACCCGGCTGATCCCGATGGCAGAACGAAATTACAATCTCATCGAGCTCGGACCGTGGGGAACCGGCAAATCCTTCGTGTTCCGGGAATCAAATCCCAACACCATACTCATATCTGGCGGAAGAGTTACCGTACCGCAACTATTCGTGAATATGTCCACGGGACGGGTGGGCCTGCTTGGCACGTGGGATGTGGTGGCTTTCGATGAGGTTGCAGGCCTTCAGATGTCCGATTCGACGGTGATCAACATGCTTAAGGACTTCATGGAATCGGGTTCATTTGCCCGAGGAAAAGAAGAGATCCCGGCCGAAGCATCCGTTGTGCTGGTGGGTAACACTTCTCAACACCACGAGTTGCTTGTCCGCACGGGCCATCTTTTCGCCGACCTCCCTCCTACGATGATCGATCCGGCCTTTCTCGACCGGTTGCACTACTACCTGCCCGGCTGGGAAACGCCCAAACTGGAGAACAAGTTCTTTACCGACCACTTCGGGTTCGTTTCCGACTATTTCGCCGAGGCTCTGCGCCAAATGCGAAAGCGCTCCTTTGTGCGGGAGATAGACGCCAGCTTCACGCTCGGATCCCATCTGGCGGCCCGCGATGAAAAGGCCGTGCGCAAGACAGTCTCCGGCCTACTCAAGATTTTGCATCCTCACGGGGAGTGGAGCCATAGTGACCTGCGTGAGTATCTCGAATTTGCTCTTGAAGGCCGCCGCCGCGTCAAAGAGCAACTCAAGAAATTAGCCGCCCACGACTACGCCAAGACGGTCTTTTCCTACATTGAAACCGACACGGGGCAGGAACGGTGGATAGATGTACCGGAGCAGCCTGATCAGTTCGACACCGGATCAGAACGTAGTGAGGCCGTAACCCCGGCCTTTGGCAGAAGCCCTGTTGCAGATCTCATCGCCTGGGGGGAGAACCAATCAGTGGAGTTCAAACAGACGGCCCGCTACAACCTGCACACCAAGCAAGTGGACAAGGCTGTGGAACAGCAGATAGTCAAGACGGTGGCCGGGTTCTTGAATGCGGACGGTGGTACCTTATTGATCGGAGTGAACGACGATGGTCGCGTAACCGGGATGGGGGCTGACTTCAGATGCACCGGCAACAGGGGTCGCGACGGGTTTCAGAATTGGCTGGTCACAAAGCTGTGTCAACAGTTGGGAAAACCAACGGTCGCCTCCTTCGTCGACATTACCTTCAAACGGCTCAAGAGAAATGACATCTGTCGTGTGGATGTCCGCCCGAGCAATCGGCCCATATATGCAGGTGCTGCAGAAGAATTCTACGTCAGGATGGAAAACTCAACCCGCTCCTACACACCTCGTGCTGCCTATGAGTACATTCAAACCCGCTGGTAGATTGATCTTCGTTTAGGTATCGATTAGCCAGGCCAGCATTGACACTGGGACGGCCAGGAGATCGGGTGTGTTGAGATCGAGCACGGACCTGGTGGCGACCAGCCCTCTCCAACGGGATGCCTTCAGGGTTTGCGCCGACTTGCGCCATCTGCCGTCCACGTATTTGGACTCGATTGCCAGGTCCCCCAAGTCCGGCCCCACAAAGTCGATCTCGGCCCGGGTGGCTGAGCGATGGTGCAAGACCCGACTGAGGTCGAGGAAACTTCCTGGTTGGGATTGCTCTATGTTTCGCCAAAGGGCCATTCCCAACTGTTGCTCCGACTGCACCGAGAGATCAGGGGGCGAGCCCGGGGTCAGATGCGAATAGACGGGATCAGTGAAATAGAGTTTTTGCTGCGATCTGGGTCTTGGTACCAGCGCCCCCTCGACGGGAAGTTGATTTTCCCGGTAGCACAGCCATAGAACAAAAGCCTCGCGCAGGTCGGTGATTCTCTGGGTCACCGTCGAGGGATCGACATCCAACTCTTCGGCGACGGCCGCTCGGTTGGTCTGTGAAGACAGTCCTTTGGACACGCTGCGCAGGTGATGACGATCATCGAAAATGCACAGAGTCGATCACCGAAAGTGCACAACCTGGGGTGTGTGGTTTTAGGCTAGCGGGTCTCCTTTCGGTCGCTGTTTTCTGGCTTGTGCTTGGTAGCTTCGTAGGCGGTAGCTGTCGCCGGTGATGTTGAACACCACGCTCTTGTGCAGGAGCCGGTCGAGCATGGCCGCGGCGATGGTGTGGTCCGAGAAGATCTCTCCCCATGACGCCACCCCCAGGTTGGTGGTGAGGATCACAGATCCTTTCCCGTAGCGTCTGGAGATCACTTGGAACAGCGCGGAGGCGTCTTCTGATGGCATGGGCAGGTAGCCGAGCTCGTCGATTATCAACACTTTCGGAGTGGCCAGAAACCGCATGACCCGAGCCCATCGTCCTTGGAGGGCTGCTTTCCGGCATCGTGCCGCCAGGTCGGCAGCGGTGGTGTAATACACCTTGTGACCAGTGTCCACCGCGGCCCTGCCCAAGATGACTGAGAGCATGGTTTTGCCTACTCCGGGCGGTCCGATAAACAGCACGTTGGTGGCATCAGCCAAATATGCGCCCGAAGCCAGTTCTCGTACCAGTTTCTCATCAACGCTGGGTTGCGCGGAGAAATCGAAGTCTTCGAGTTGCCATCTGGTGGGAAAGTTCGCCAGTTTCAGACGGGTTTCCCACCGTCTCTGCTCCGTGGTTTCCACCTCCACCCGTAACAGACCTTCAAGGAACTGGGTGTGACCGGTGTCCTGTTGGAGTGCTTGTTCCAAATGGTCTGGGAGTGCCTCGGCCGCGGCTGGGAGGTTCAGATAGGCCAGATGGCTGCGGAGTTGTTGATACACCGACCGTTTCTGGACGAGGGCTTGTCAAATTCTCTGTGTGAGGGGTTGGTTTCTTGTTGGTTTATCGGGTTAGGTTCATTCGGTTGGGAAGTGGATTTCGAGTTGGTTGAGGGCTGTTTTCCAGCCGTGGGTGCCGGTTCCGAGGTCTCCTCCTCTCTTGTTGGTGATGTTGCGGGCGGCGAGGCGCAACAGTTTCAGTGCTGATTGGTCGGTGGGAAAGTGCCCTCTGGTTTTGGTTACTTTCCGTAGCTGGTAGTGGACGCTTTCCACCAGGTTGGTGGTGTACACGATTTTGCGTAGTTCCGGGGGGAACCGCAGGAACGGGGTGAACTCTTCCCAGGCGCGCTGCCATACGCGTATCACTCCCGGGTAACGTTTTCCCCATTGTTCTTCGAGTTCGTCCAACGCCTCCGCGGCGGTGTCGGCGTTCACCGCGCAGTACACGGCCCGCAACCCCTTGGCGATGTTTCTGCGGTCTTTCCAGTTGCAAAGCCGCATAGAGGCCCGTATTAGGTGTATGACACAGGTCTGAACTAGGGCCTGGGGCCAGGTGGCCTCTATCGCGTCGGGTAGGCCTTTGAGGCCGTCACAGCACACGATCAGCACGTCCTCGAGGCCTCGGTGGCGTATCTCGGTTAGCACGGCTAGCCAGTATTTGGCTCCTTCGCTGCCGTCGCCCAGCCATACCCCCAGCACGTGTTTGCGGCCGTCGACATCGACGCCAACTACCACATACGCTGGGCGGTTGATGACCGTGCCGTCGGTTCTGACCTTTATCACCATGGCGTCTATGTACAAGAGGGGATAACACCCGTCAAGGGGCCGGTTCTGCCATTCGGTGAGCTCCTCGACGATTCCGTCGGTGACTTTCGACACCAACGCCGGTGACACGTCCACGCCGTACATGCGCTTTAGTTCGGAACGAATGTCACGGGTGGACAGGCCCCGGGCGTACAACGCCACGATGTTGGCGTTGAAACGCTCCAGCCGGCGGGCGCCCTTGGGAACGATCTTGGGCTCGAACGTGGCGTTACGGTCCCGAGGCACGTCCAGGTCCACTGCTCCGATCTCGGTCAGCACCCTCTTGGGAGTAGACCCATTACGGTTGTTGCCCGTGCCATGACCGATCGGGTCGCCGGGCTCATAGCCCAAATGATCGGTCAACTCCTCCGCCAAGGCCCTTTCCAACACCCGTTTGGTCAAATCGGCCAACACCCCATCAGGACCCAAAAGCTCCAAACCACCCTCCGCAGCATCAGCCACCATCTGATCCACCAGCTCATCAGAGACCACAGCCGCAGCTGCCGTCCGCTCCTTCACATCATTCACAGTCGTCATACATATCTCCTTCTCAGATCAAACCCCCCTCACACAGACATTTATACAGGCTGTTTCACGACCGCCCCATTCTCTGGGTCTGTGCCTCTACATGACGTTGATACACGCCCAGATCGATCACCGGATCACCCAAAGCCGTGTCCCCTTCAATGCCCGCGGCTATCCGCAGGGCAGCTTCTGTGGGTGGCCGGTTCGGTTTCGGTTTACAACGCCGCCCGGTGGTGAACGCCGCCAACACCACATTCTCCAACGCTTCGGTGTGCTCGGGTAAACGCATCACCCGTCCCATACCGCGGGTGATCTTCTGGTGGGTCGCCACCAGCCTCCCCGAACCAGAGAAGATGTGTATGGTGGGGTCTCCAAGCCGCCAACGTATGACCACCTGGGTGTTTATCACCCCTGGTGGCACCGAATACTGATTGCCCCACAGCGACACCAGCCCATTCGCTGCCACCTTGCGTTCCAAAGTGCCTTCCGCCGGGTAAGCCACCGGAGGCAGTTCCAACAGCGGCTCCGAATCCGCTAGCTCGGCGACAGTGCTGTCGCCTCGCCGGCGGGCATCACCCACCGTGACACAGAACCGGTCGAGGCTGTCCTGCGCCTGACCAAGAGTGGTTACTGTGGCGGTGCGCCACCACCGCTGCGAAATGTAGTGGATGGCTTTCTCAACCACTCCCTTACGTTGAGGCCGATACGGTGGGCACGGATCCACTCCCACCCCATAATGCTTCGCCACCGGAACAAACGACGACCTTATCCGGCCGGTGCCCGGCGTGACGACGGTGGCCATCTGATCCACCCTCCACCGCCGGGCAGTACCACCCAGGCGACGCAACACCGCGTCGATGCCCTCGATCAAATGCGGCTGGTCCGCGCTGGAGGTTATCCAAGCGCGGAACCGGCCCGAATGAGCCAGGACACCGACCAGCACGTGCGCTTTCTTGCCCCAAGGGGTTTCTCCCAGCTCTGTCCAGTCCCATTGGCACTCCTCACCCGGCGGATGATCCACAATCGCCGCCGGACGGCCCCGGGTGCCCGCACAAGCGCCACACGACGGGCGAAGACCCCGCTGGCGGATCTTTCGCACCAACGTCGGGTAACTCTGCTCATAGCCCAACGCGACGACTTCGTCGAACAAAGCAGACGCCCAAACGTGCGGATCATCAGACAGCCGCTGCCGCACATAAACCTCGAACCGATCAAACGGATCCGACTTCCCAGACGGCGCCCGCTCACCCGGGACCCGCCCATCCAGATACGCCATAACCGTCCGACGGTTCCTTCCTAAATGGCGGGCAATAGCCGAAATCGACCACCCCCGCCCCTTCAAAGCATGAACTTCCACGCATTCCTCCAGTACCAACATAAGAGGCAAGGCTCCTCTCCAAAGCTGCGAACATTTGCAATCCGTAGCTTGGAGAGGGCCCCACCCAACAACGGGCATTTACCCCCTCAGGAAGTGTGCACTTTCAGTGATCGAGACTGTGCACTTTCAGTGATCGCCAACACAGGAACACCGCGGTATCGGCGCGAGACCACAACGACCGCCGGAGGGCGTCACGATCCACCACTTCGAACAGCGATTTCCGGAAAGCTTCATCCGCCTCACGGTATGCGATGTGGGATGCAACCGCTTGATGGAACCCCCCAACCTGCAGATAGGCCTCCCAGGCATTCACCAGGCTGTGAAGCTACGGAACCAAGGCCCAGGCGGCCTCCGCCACCCGTTCGGACGTCAGCTCTTCGAGTCGCAGACTTCCGATGTCGGCAGCCGGCTCATTCTCGGTGGCCAGCCGCACAAAGGTCCGAAACCCCATCGGCAGAAGCAGTCGGTCGGAGTCGACTGCCGCCCCACGCCAGCTGGCAAGCGAACCGATCGCCTGGGTGAGGTTCCTGGAAGACGATCCGGTCAGGACCAAGACTGCCTTCTTGGCCCGGGCTACAGGACGCATCACGACCCCCCGGGCAGACCACAACCACCACAACTACGACTTTCGATCCCGAGGAAGGGCGATTTCTATCCTGATCCCAAACATGTCGAATTCGAGCTACGCGAAGGCGGGAACCGAGACCGTCACCGTCTTTCTCTGCGGCCCTGCCGAAACATACAACACAGTTGACCCGGGTTATGAGGCTCGCTACCCGCGTTTTCAAGCATTTCGGACAAGCTGCTCGATGCACCGGAGGGTTCGATGTAGGCTATTTGAGCGCTCCGCGGCAACGTTGGGTCGCCAGTGGGATTTCACATATTCGACAAGTTGCGAGTTATACGTAGGCCCCACGTCGCGGCCACTATCCGGACGTGGCACCAAGCCTTCACGAATGTCTCTCCGCCGCGAGCGGCGCGCCAAGTCCACCACGGTTTGTTTGGGCTGTTGGAGTCGCTCTGGATCAGAAGGGATTCTGCTCTTGGTCACGCTCAGGTAAGTGGCCAGAGTTTCAGCGTCAGCCAGTAGCCAGGCTTCCACTTCCCTAACCGCAACCCTGAAACATAAGTTGGAAACAGGATCCGGCAACCATTTGTCCCGCAACGTGGGCGCGCAGTCCCCCTCGTGATCTAAATCAACCAAGACCATCCATAGAGAAAACCGCGCCGCATTGTTGTAACCCTTTATGCGCCTTCGAAGATGCGGCTTCCCCTCCTTTCCGTATACTGTACCCACCTGGCCACCGGCCTGCTTGATGAGAACCCCAACCACAGCCTCATCGATGTCGCCCTCAACCGCGGCCGTAACCATCGGCAGTGACATCACTCGGGGAACATGGACAATTGGGCGACGGACGCGGGTTTTGTCTTAGGAATCACAATATCAGCCAGAGAAAGCCCTCCCTCCAACAGAGGAAGCACATCGGACTGAGAGGATGCCTGAACAACCTCAGTCCCTTCGTCTTTGGGCAAGAACAGCAGGATCTCGTCAATTCCAATCCCGTCATCTCGGAGCAAGTCGGATGAATGGGTGCTCAAGAGAATCTGCCTTCTTGTCTTTGCGGAGGCGCGGGCTAAGAGTTGTGGGACCACCCGGACAATCTCGGGATGCAGCGACAACTCCGGTTCCTCCAGTAGCAGAGGGCCTCCCTTTTCCATGGTTGACCATAAGAGACCCATCAATCGCAGAGTGCCATCGGAGAATTGCTCCTCGGATTGCCAAGCACCATGCGGGCGCCAGTGGCGGTATTTGCCACGCAGATGCGGCACTCCCCGGTTGTCCCTGTCAAGTTCAATTTGCTCAAGCTGCGGGACGGCAACCCTCAGAGCTTGTTGAATCTTCCTCAGACGCGCCTTGCGAGTCCGTGCCTGCGTCTTGGCCACCTGTTCCAAAAAGTCACCACCATAGGGGTCATTGGTGAGTCCGGTAGACCGATCGGGTTCGCGAATGAGTTGGGGGATCACGTGAAGATAGCGGATCGAAGAAAAGAACTTCACCAAGTCTCGAAATTTCTCATTGACAATCACCTGTTCCAGATATGTCTGGGTCTTGCGAGCAGGGTCTTTTTCGTCTTCTTCGTTCGGCCTTTTGACAATTGGACGTCCGTTCTTGAATATCCGTTCATTCTTAACCAGAGGGAGTCGCTGTCGGTTTTGGTGGAATGCAAGTTCGTATCGCCAACGAACCGCATCGCTTTCTGAGATTTCGACTTCCAAAGCTACATCTGAGTAGCGCCTTGCCGCCAGGCTGCGGATCGTCGTCACTCCCCCTCTGCGACCTATAGCCTCTGCAAGACCTCCTCCCGTGGAGGCAAGATCGCGCAGAAACCGAAATGCATCAAGAAAGTTCGACTTGCCCGAGGCGTTGGGGCCGACCAGAAACATGCGATTTTGGAGTTCGACCTCCACATCCTGAAAATTCTTCCAGTTGCTCAGGCACAGTTTCTCAAATTTCACACCCGAACCTCTCCAAACCCCGGGGGCCCTTCCTCTGTTAGGCCAAGACCCCTAGCTACGCTTGCGCTCCACCTGTTGGGCCAAACTTAGCGGACGAGATCTGCTCACACCGCGGATGTCCGGCAGGGAGCAGGATTAGTCGGCTATCGATCTCAGTTCGGGGAGGACCTCTTTTTGGACCATTTCCAGGGTGCGGTTGGGGTTGGTGGAGGCGATCTGGATGGCCACGTAATCGGCGCCGATCTCGGTGACGAGAGGGCGATAGACCTCAATCAGGTCTTCGGGCGACGAGGCCATCGTGTATTTGCCCAACACTTCAGACCGGTCCATCGAGTCGGCTCGTTCGCGGAGGACCATCGGATCGACTGCCTGCAGTCGTCCGGGAGCCCGCAGCCCTCTCATGCTGCCCAAAGCCTCCCATGCTTCTGATTCGTCACCGGCCAGCACACACCAGCGGGTGGTCATCAGGGTTCCCGAACGCCCCCACTTTTCTGCCGAAGCGCGAAAAGGTCCGATCGCTCGCTCCAGGGCCACGGCCGGATCTTTCACACTGACGATCAGCCCGTCTGCCCGCCGTCCGGCAAATGTGGCCGACTGGGGACCTCCGGCCGCCATCCAGATGGGGGTCTTGCGGGGCGGAGGGCTGTAGAGCCGGGCCTTGTCGATGGTGTACCAGTCACCGGCATAGTCGAGTTTCTCTCCATCCAGGAGCCGATGCATGATCTCCAACGCCTCCCGCATCCTCCGGATCCGCTCCCGGTAGTCACCAAACTGAAAGCCCATCGGGCCCTCGTTGATGTTCTCACCGGTGCCCACTCCCAAAACGAACTTCCCTCCGGTGAGCCTGTCCACGGTGGCCGCCGCCTGGGCGACCAGCGCGGGGTGATAGTGGTAGAGAGGACAGGTTACGGACGTGGCGAGTTCGGCATCGGTTCGAGCCGCCACTGCCCCCAACCAGGACCACACAAACCCCGAGGCGCAGTTGTCATCGACCCAGGGGTGAAAGTGATCCGACCCCAGGATCATGTCGAATCCGGCCTCTTCGGCCCGCACGGCTTGGTCCACCAATACTTCCGGCTGGTAGGACTCGTGGCTGCACAACCAGGCGAACTTCAATCTTGCTCCTTTTCTCGACGAGGCAAAGGCTAGCCGCCCCGAACAGGGGGTATTATCAGGTGGCGATGAAATCATTGCCAAGGGCTATGCCCGCCATTATCACCCCCTTCGATGACCACCAAGAGCTGGATCTGAGCGCTCACAGCCACAACCTGTCGCTACTGGGCTCCATGGGATACGAGGGCTTCGTTTTGGGCGGCTCCACCGGAGAAGGACCCCTCTTGGAGCCAGGAGAACGCCAAAAGCTCACCTCGGCATCCCGGAACGCCACCGGCGACGATGTCTTCCTCCTGTGTGGAATCAACGCCGAGACCAACCGGGCCGCAACTCAGCAGATTGCCGAAGCGGCCGAGGGAGGAGCGGATGCCGCTTTGGTGCTCACCCCCACCACCCTGTCTCGCAACCGCACCAATTTTGTGAGCGCCTTCTTCCAAGAAGTGGCGGACACATCACCCCTCCCGGTGTTTCTCTACTCGGTTCCCGGGGTCACCGCCTACTCGATTCCTCTGGGAACAGTTTGGGAACTGGCCCAACATCCCAATGTGGTGGGTATGAAAGATTCCAGTGGCGACGCCATCCGCATTCAACGGATCCTGGCGGGCCTGCCCGACGACTTCGCTCTTTACAACGGCTCCGCTCTTTCGGTCAACTTGTCTCTGGCCGCCGGGGCACACGGGGTCATCCTGGCCGCTGCCAATTATCTGCCCCGGCTGGGCATGGAGGTGGTGAAGGCCGCCCTGGAAAACCCTCCCGGTGACATGAAAAAGCAGCACCTTCTCGCTACCGGCAATGACGCCGTGGCCCAGCATGGGATTCCGGGAGTGAAGGCGGCCGCCGAACTGGTGGGACTGGTGGCCGGCCGCTGCCGTGCTCCATTATTGGCGGTGGACGAAGAGACCCAAGCCGGGTTCGCCCACCTCCTCTAGAGAGAGCCGCCGGTGTAGGCGGCAATCACCTCTTGTGGAGGACCTTGCATGCGAATCTTTCCCCGGTCGAGCCATAGGACCCGAGAAGCCAGATCCCCGATCAACTCCATGTCATGGGAGACCAAGATGGTGGCCGCCCCCTGTGCCATCACCTTCCGCACCCGCTCCCGGGAGGTCTCCTGAAAACTCTGATCTCCCACGCTGAGAATCTCATCGATGAGCAGCACGTCGGGCTGAATATCGGTGACTATGGAAAACCCCAGCCGGGCCAGCATCCCCGAGGAAAAGGCCCGCACCGCAACGTCGGAGAACTCCGACAACCCCGCCCAGTCGATAATGGCCTCGGCCCGCCCTTCCATCTCTTTGGGGGATCGACCCAGAATCGCCCCATACAGAATCACGTTTTCGAGGGCAGTCAACTCCACATTGAATCCCGCCCCCAGTTCGATGAGCGGTGCCACCAGCCCTCGGACCACCACTCGGCCCTGGGTGGGGGGCAACACCCGGGCCATGATCTTCATCAGGGTTGACTTCCCCGCTCCGTTGTCGCCTATGACTCCCAACACCTCGCCGCAATCAACCCGCAAAGAAACATCCGAAACGGCCCTCAGTTCATCCACCACCATCTGGCGACGGAGGGAGCGGATCACCTGTTCTTTGAAGGTGCCGGGACGGTCCCGGACCAGGGGATAGACCAAAGAGACTTCCCGGCAGTCAACCGCCGGAGGGCTCATACCAGCACCGCCAGCCGTCGCCATGACCGAGAGAAAATCCAGGCGCCGCCCAGTAACGCCGCGCAAGAGGTGGAAATCATCACGGCCCACATCCACCCTGGGGCAAAGCTCCCACCGTATATCAGACCCCGGAACACCTCCAGGTAGGAATACAGCGGGTTGATCTGGATGAAGATCAGAAACCGGTCGGGAATGATGGTCACCGGGTAGAAACCGGGGGTGGCGTACATGGCGAGAGTGAGCAGCACCCCCACCACGTCCAGTACATCCCGATATGCCACGGCCAGTGACGCCACCATCATTCCCAATCCCGCCACCAACATGGCCAGGAACACCAATGGGATGAGCGCCATTACCGCGGTGAGGGGTATCCCCACGCCGGCGATCAGCTGCACCATCAATAGCAACACAACGTTGATTCCGAAGTTGACCAGCGCCGCCAGGGCGGGCGCCACCGCGAACACCTCGGCCGGGACGTACACCTTGGAAAGAATCCCGGCGGAGTCGACGATCGACGAACCCGACGCCACCACTCCCTGGGAGAAGAAGGTGATCAGCATCACCCCGGAAAGCACATACACCACGTAGGGAACGTCTCCGGGAATTTCGAACCGAAAGACGGTGCTGAACACCGCCCACATCACCCCCACCGTCAGGAGCGGATTGAGCAGGGTCCACCACACTCCCAGCATGGAACGCTTGTAGCGGACGGTGAGATCCCGCTTGACCAACAGAGCCAACAGGCCCCCATAACGGCGGAGATTGGCGATTTCGGACACCACCGGCCGACGGGATTGATCCGAGTCGTAAAAGGAGACAGGTGTCATTTGCCCCAGATCCCTCTCTTGGTAAACACCTCCCGCAACCGGTCCGGGTGGTCGGTCATTATCCCGTCCACCCCCTGATCCAGCAGTCTCTCCATACGGGAGGGACGATTAACCGTCCACACCTGCACCGCCAGTCCCATTCGATGGTAAGCGCGGACCGTACGTCGGGTGACGAGAGGTATCAGACCCGACCGCGTCGGGATTTGCAGGGCGACATGGTGGGTGGTGACCTCTCGCCCGAACCACGCGGCCTTCACCAAACGGGCCACCTCCTGCTCTCCGGCGGAAGTGGACAAGGAACCCCCGGACAACTCCTCCATACCGGCCACCCGGGCATCGGAGAAAGACGCCACGATCACCCGGCCAGCCAGCCCCATCTGCCGGATCAAATCCCACAGGGGCTCCTCGGTGTGGTCGGCCTTCAGTTCCAGCACCATGTTCAGATCGGGGAAGGCACCGGCCACCTCCTCCAGGGAGGGAACCCCGATGCCCTGGCCTCGGAAGGGAAAGTCCTGACCGGGGTGATGGTTGTAACCGGCGTCAAGTCTCCGCACCTGCGACCAGGAAAGCTCGCTTATCTCTCCGTGACCGTCGGTGGTCCTCTCCAGGGTCGGGTCATGAAAGCACACCAGCACCCCGTCTGAAGTGAGGTGCAGATCGGTCTCTATCCATTGATAACCCATGGCCACCGACCGGGAAAAAGCCTCCATGGTGTTCTCCGGCCACAGACCCGCTCCCCCCCGATGGGAGATAGCCAGAGGCGTTGAGTCAGGTCTCCAAACCATCCGATTGACCCACCGACGTCAAGTCTCCCTCCCTGATCAATTCCCACACCATGGGCAGGTCCGGGTGGTCGCCCAACTCCCCGAAACCGCCCGCTTCCAGGATGGCTATGTCCCCCACCGCCCCCCGGCCGATCCAACCTCTGGCTTTGTCGCCCACCGCCTGAGCCCCTCCGAAGGTGGCACACCACAAGACGGTTTCCATCGGCATATCCCCGGCTTCCGACGCCACCCAGGCCAGAAAGGGCATCGAAGTCACCGATTGCTCACCAGGAAGGCAACCGGTACCCAAGGCCACCGTTATCCCTCGATCAATCAGGCTTCTAATGGGAAGCCGCGTGCGGATGCTGTTCATAGGCAGCACCACCACCGCCCCACCGTTGTGTCGCAGGGCACGTAGGGTCAACTCGTCCAATTGGGTCATGTCCTGCACTGCCAAAGGCCGCAGCGAGCGGACCAAGTCGGTGGGGATTTCCGGCCGGCCGTGCAGCCTTACCCGTTTTCGCAGACTCCCCATGGTCGAATGTATCCGGCGGGCGTCGCCGGTGGAATAACCTTCGGCTCCGACCTCAACCGAAAACCCGGAAGCATATTGGGCGACTTCTCGGAGGTACCGTTTCCCCTCCCCGTCGTGGGGGGAGATCCCCGAATGGGGGCTCACCCTCCAACTGGACACCACTTTCATGGGAAGCTGCTGTTTGATAAGGTTGGCGGCCTCCAATCGTCCCTTGTCCTCTGCGAGGTTGCCACGCGTGGACACTGACACCGACAGGCAGGTCGCCCCCCCTGCCAGCAGCCGCCCCGCCCACTCGGTGGCCACTTCTTCCACCGACGGTTCCTCCGAAGGCGTGGTTGCGCCCGGGGTTCCCGCCACCTGGCAAAAGGCATCGACGAATCCGGGGACCGCCACCCGGCCACCGCAGTCAAATCGCGGCAGGACCCCGAGTTGGCGCGGTATCTCCTGGTCGGCCCCCACCCAGACCACCCGCCCTTTGCGGATCGCCACCGCGGCATTCTCGATAATCCCCAACGAGCTGCCCCAAGAGGGGTCGTTGGTCATCAGACGTCCAATGCCCGTGACCAACCGGTCGGTTCCATGAGGGCGAAGGGCTTCCTGCGCCACGGTGTGGGCGGTGACTGCGCATTCGTCGCAAATGGCCACCCCTTTCGGGCCCGTCACCACGTAGGAACCGGGGCCGGGAAGCTGGCTGCAAAAGGAACATCTGGTGGACATCAGGCAGGCTTAGCGTAAGAGAGGGGTTGGGAACAGCGCAAACATAGGTGAGGCTACCTCACGGACAGGAAAGCGAGGCGCCGCTTTGGTACCGTGGGGGGAAATCGAAGCGAAAGGCGCCGTTTATGCAGTGCGGATACGAGTTGGTGGGGGAAGTTGCGGTGATCACTCTCCAACGTCCCTCCCGCTACAACGCCCTTACTCTCACCATGATCGGAGAGTTCACCGAAGCTGTTCAACAAGCGAACCGAGAGGCACGGGCCACGGTCATCACCGGGGAGGGGCGGGCATTTTGCGCCGGGGCTGATCTCATTGAGTTGACGGGGGAGTTGGAAAGGGCAGGTGATCTCGAGACGATTCTGCTTCGCCACTTCCATCCCTTGATCGAAGCGCTTCACCGGTCTTCGACACCCACCGTGGCGGCGATCAACGGACCCGCCGCCGGCGCCGGGATGGGGATTGCGCTCAGCTGCGATCTGCGAGTGATGGATCCGGGGTCCTATTTCATGAGCGCCTTCATCCACCTGGGTCTCACTCCCGACTCGGGCACGGCCTGGTACCTGCCGCAGATGGTGGGACTGAGCCGCGCCATCGAAATCACCACGAGCGGCAGAAAGGTGGGGACCGAGGAGTCGATGGAAATCGGTCTCTGCCACCGGATCTCGGCGGAAGGAGCGGCCTTGTCGGAATCAATGGAGTGGGCCCAACAGCTGTGCGACGGCCCCACTTCGGCCTACGCCACCAACCGGAGGCTCTTGTATGAGGTGTCGACCTCCGACTTCGCTCAAGGTCTGGCCGCCGAAGCCCGAAGCCAGGGACATCTGGGCAAATCAGCGCTGTTCGGGGAGGGGGTCTCGGCTTTCAAGGAGAAACGAAGAGCCGATTTTCGTTCGGTGGTGTAGGGAAGGCCTGGCCGCCTCCCCGCCCTAGCGTCTGGAAGAGAGTCGTCTTCCCGTGGCGGGCAGGCGATCCGAGGGGTTCAGACCTTCACTACATAGACGGTGAGGGTCAGGTTGAGTCCTTCGCCTTGGCCGACTGCCACCCCGACCGTGGTGTTCAGCCACGACAGGTCCTTATCAGAGGTCTGAAAGGTCAAGAGTTCTTGGGGCATCGCCTCGGTCTTCGACTTCATGACGCTCACTCCCAAGGCCCGGTAGGAGACGGTCTGGCGTCCCTCTCCGATCACACCCCGGATGTCGAGGTCGAGATTCCCGTCGGCTCGGACCGTGGCGTAGTCCATGCCCGACACCGGACGGGCCCCTTCCCAGTGGGGACCAACCGCGGTCCCCTCGAACGCGAAATCGATCCTGACCCCGGCCGGGGTCTTACCCAACATCCGCGGTCGGAGACCGGCGGTGATAGTACAGAATTCTTCCAGACTGGGCATGGCGTCGGACTCCTCGGTCGGGTCTCCTTACACTACTTTGGATGTGCGGCAGGTTCGGCCAAGCCGGAGGCCCTGACAACTACGGGACGATCTTGGGCGCCGAGGTGATGGTCGAAGAACCTCTCTCTCCCAGTTGGAACGTTGCCCCCACCGATCAGGTATATGCGGTCCGCCACCGCAAGGGCTCCACCCGCCTGGAGACCATGCGCTGGGGGCTGGTACCCCACTGGACCCCCGACCTGCGGACCTTTCACATCAACGCCCGCTCCGAGACCCTAGCTGCCAAGCCCCTCTTTCGGGACGGCTTTGCTCGCCGCCGCTGCCTGATTCCCGCCGATGGCTTCTACGAATGGACAGCCCGCTCCCAAGGTCACGTCCCATACTGGTTCCATCGCCACGATGGTCGCCCGATTGCCCTGGCCGGCATCTGGTCGGTCAGACGCCATCCGAAGACCGGGGATTGGCTGGTGTCCTGCACCATCATCACCGGACCATCCCAAGAGCCGGTCGCGGCGGTCCACCACCGGATGCCGGTCGCGTTACCTGCTGACCGTTGGGCACCGTGGCTGGACCCTCATCTCAACGATCCGGCGGCCGCCCACAGCTTATTGGATGCTCCGGATCTGGCAGAGTGGACCACTCACCCGGTTTCCCGCCGGGTAAACCAGGTGGCCAACAACGACCCCACCCTGATCGAAGCCGTTACCTATCCCTCCGCTCCCAGCCTGGGACTGTAAAGACAGCCCCCGGTCAGGGTTGTCGCCCCACCAACGCCAAATAGCGATCCACGATCGAGGCGTCGCCGGGGACATCCACCGGAGGGCCGATCCGCCCGGTCTTGCGAAACATCTCGGCCCGGGCGCCGATCAGGTCATAGCTGACCTGGCACAAATCCGGAGGAAGACCGACCTCGACGCCGGTGGCCTTCCCGATATCCCAGGCATGGGTTAGGGGATCCCATTGGACGAAGGACACAAACGAGGCCATATCCATCTTCCCGAACCAGTACTTGTCCTCTCGATCCAGCACCCCGGGTTGTTGAAGAGCCGCCAGCACCGACTCTCTGGTCAGCTCCCAGCGGGCCAGCGGGTCACCGGGCGGCGTCGGTTTCACCGGCCGACTCCACTCGCCCGTGCGGGCAATCTCCGCCAAGGCATCGAGCACTGCGCACTGGTGCGCCAGGACGTCACGGGCCGTCCAACCGGCACAGGGAGAGTCGTTGTCCCACGCATCGGGAGGGACCTGGCGGCACACGGCATCGAAGGTGTCCACCGCCCGGATGAAGTTCTGCAGCTTTTGGTTCATGGCTCAAGCTCATGGTAACCCCCGGCCCACCAGCCAGGACTTGGCCGTTTTTTCCTGGCGGGCTGGGTCTATCCTCGAAAGGCAAACCCGCCCAGTTGATTGTGAGAGATGCCGATGCTCACCGGCCGGACCGCCTGCCTTAGGAGCCCTTTCCAAAGAGCGCGCCATGGCTGATCGCGGCCCGATCAGCAGTTCCCCCACCGATCTTTGCGGTAACCGCCCAACCACCCGACCTCTGATAACCGGGACCCGCGGGGTGATTGCCGGCGGACACCCCTTGACATCGGTGGCCGGGATGCAGATGCTCCTTTCGGGAGGTAACGCCTTCGACGCGGTGGTGGCCGGGCTGTTCGCGGCGGCGGTGGTGGAACCGACCGCCGCCTTCTCCCTGGCCGCCGAGAGTGTGTTCATGATCCACGACTCCCGCTCCGGCGATCTCCGTTCCCTGAGTGGACAGGGTGTGGCCCCCGCTCAGGCCACCAGGGACTTCTACCGAAGGGCCGGCCTCGATTCGATTCCCACCGGCCCGGGCAAGCGGGCGCCCCTGTCGTTCACCGTTCCCGGCGCAACCCATGCCGCCATTGCGCTGTTGGACCGCTACGGCACCAAGACACTGAGCGAGACCCTGGCGCCGGCCATTCGGTACGCCGAGGACGGAATCCCCCACTACCGTCACATGATCGATTTTCTGCAACAGGACGCCGTCGTTTCCCAGTTCAAGCTGTTTCCCCACGGCGGATTGGAGACCTTCTACCCCGGGGGTCAGCTCCCTCAGGCGGGTTCCCTGCTGGTGCAACCCGGCCTGGCCAATACCCTCAAGACTCTGGCCGCCGCTGAAAGCGCCTGTTCGGGGACGCGATCGGAGGCCTTGAGCGCGGCCAGCGACGATTTCTACCGGGGGCGGGTTGCCAGGTTGATCGCTGATTCGTCGGCCAGGGTGGGCGGGGTCTTGGGCTACGAAGACCTGGCGGGCTATCGATCCCGCTTCGAGACACCGTTGTCAGTGAGCTACGCGGGCTACCAGATCGCGGGCCAGAGAACCTGGTCGCAGGCGGCGGTCCTGTTCCAGGCTCTGAACATCCTCCGGCACTTTGACCTGGGGGCCATGGGGCACAACACCCCCGCCTACATCCACACGGTCACCGAGGCCCTGAAACTGTCCTTGGCCGACCGCCAGGCCTACTACGGCGATCCCGACCATGCCGAGATACCGGTGCGCCAACTCCTGTCAAGGGATTACGGAGCAGCTCGTGCCACCCTGATCAATCCGGCCCGCGCCTTTCCCAAGATGCCCCCGCCGGGTGATCCTCGGACCACCTCACCTGTCGCAGGGGGTCTACATCGACCCGGTGGCCCCCGCTTCTCCGCTTGATAATTCCCCCGGACTTGAAACGGGCACCACTCATGTGGCGGCCATCGACCACCATGGCAACCTGGTGGCTGCCACTCCCAGCGGCGGGTCCTTCGAGAAGTCGGTGTTCTTCGGGGAACTGGGATGCGCCCTCAGCACCCGGATCGAGGTGTTCAACCTTGCGCCGGGCCATCCCAATGTCATCGAACCCGGCAAGCGACCCCGGACCACCTTGGTCAACTACATCGTGTCCCGAGGCGGCGTCCCCCTGATGACCTTCGGCTGCCCGGGGGGAGACCACCAGACCCAGGCCAATCTTCAGCTGATGCTGAACACCTTCATTTTCGGGATGAATCCCCAAGAGGCGGTGGAGGCGCCCCGGTTCGCCACCGACAGCGTCCCCGACTCTTTCTACCCCCACCGGTACTTTCCCGGCCGGCTTGCTTTGGAAGCAGCCTTCCCGGAATCAACGGCCGAGGCCTTGGCCAGTCTCGGTCATAAGGTGGTCAGGTCCGAAGCCTGCGGCATGGGCGCCATCATCACCCGCTCCGATCCACTCTCCGGGGTGATGAGCGCCGGAGCCGATCCCAGACGGCCCACCTACGCGTTGGGCTGGTAACCATCCGGCGGGCAGGGGGTAGGGCAGGAGTGAACTTGTGTCTCCCCGGGTGACTTCGGGGAGAATCTGACTCAACTCCCCAGTTTGGCGTGTATCAGCGCGGCGGCTTCTCCGACCGTGGTGATTTGCTCGGCTTCCTCGTCGGGAATCTCCACGCCGAACTCATCCTCCAGCGCCATCAGCAACTCCACCACACCGAGCGAATCGACATCCAGATCTTCCTCGAAATTGGCATCGGGGTGCAGCTTTTCTTCCTCGAGGTCCAATTCCTCGACCAGAATCCTCATAAGCCTGCTGTCGATCTCCGCGCTCATGTCTTTTCCTTCTTTCGCTTTGGTTAGAGAGCTGTCCCTGTCAGCCTATTGGACAGGCTGCACCGGGCGCAGGTTACCTGCCAAATGTCCTCGGGCGCAGATACCCAAGAGTACCGCCCCGCCCATTCAGAGCGCCAAACCCCCATCCACCTGCCACACCTGCCCGGTGACATAGGAGGCGGCTTCCGATGCCAGGAAACTCACCACCTTGGCCACTTCGGATGCTTCACCCACTCTTTGGAGCGCCGTTCCCGACGCCATCGCCTCCGCGGCGGATTCGCCCAACGGGGCGGTCATGTCGGTGGCGATGAACCCGGGCGCCACCACGTTGACGGTGATTCCTCTGGAACCCACTTCCCGGGCCACCGATTTGGAGAATCCGATCAGCCCGGCCTTGGACGCCGCATAGTTGGCCTGGCCGGCGTTGCCGGTCACCGCGGCCACTGAACTGACACAGACAATCCGTCCCCATCGGGCTCGCAGCATCCCCCGCAGCGCGGCCGAGGTACACAGGTAGGCCGAACGAAGATTGACGGCGATCACTTCGTCGAACTGGGCGGGACGCATCCGCGCCAACAGGGCGTCTCTGGTGATTCCGGCGTTGTTGACCAGCACCGTCACCGCTCCCAATGACGCCTGCACTTCCCCGAACATGCTTTTGACGGCATCGGCGTCCGACACGTCGGCTCCAACCGGGACGGCCGTCCCGCCGCCGTCTCGGATTATCTCGGTTACCTCCGCCGCCGCATCCGAGCGGTGGGCGTAATTGACCGCCACCTTATAGCCAAGTCCAGCCAACTCCAGGCACACGGCCCTCCCAATTCCCCTCGACCCTCCGGTGACCAGCGCCACCCGGCTCACTTCAGTTTCTCCGGCACTCCGTACGCCGCAAAATTGCCTTGCAGAATGTCCATCAGACTGCGGTCGGTCGGGGTCAACTGGGCGTCGCTGTGCTCCAGAGGGTGGGTGCGATCACCCCATCGCACCAAGGCCGCGGCGGCGGTCAACCCACCCCCGAACGCGGCGAAGACGACATGGTCACCCGGTGAGATGTAACCCTGCTCCAAAGCCTCGGCGAGAGCCACCGGTATGGTGGCCGCGGAGGTGTTGCCATAGGAGCCGATATTGGTGTAGACCTTGTCGGACGGCAGTTTCAGCCGCTTGGCGGTGGCATCGATTATCCGAATGTTGGCCTGGTGGGGAATCAACAGATTGACGTCCTCCAGGGTCAGCCCGGCCTCTTCCACCACTTTCACCGACAGATCGCCCATCGCCGCCACCGCCCGGCGAAACACTTCTCGGCCGTTCATGCTGATTCCCCCGTTCGGCTCCTCCAGGCGGCGGGTGGGCATCCGTTTTTGGCCATCCTCGGGCACCTCCAGATAGGTGAGCGCCGAAGAGTCCATCTGCATCCGTCCCGAAAGCAATCCGCACTCCTGATCGGTGGCCTCCACCACCACCGACCCCGCCGCGTCGCCGAACAGCACCGCCGTGGACCGATCGGTGAAATCGATCAGGGCGCTGAGTCGCTCCGAAGCCGCCACCAAGACCCTGGAGTGCATCCCCGATTCAATCATTTTGGAAGCGGTGATCAGCGAATAGACGAAACCGGAGCAATTGGCGTTGAGATCGTAGGCGGCGGTGGCGACCGGCGCTTCCAGCAAGCGATGAACATGGGCGGCGGTGGCGGGCACCACCGAGTCGGAAGTGCAAGAGGCCAAAATTATCAGGTCGATCTCTTCGATAGTGCGCCCGGCCGCGGCCAGAGCGTGTTGACTGGCCACCGCGGCCATGTCCGATGCCTCGACATGACTGATCCGCCGCTCCTTGACCCCCGAACGGACGGTTATCCACTGATCGGAGGTGTCCATCATCCGTTCGAGATCGGCATTGCTCAACACGGTGGGAGGTACACAGCGCCCCCATCCGGTGATCGTCGCCCTTGGCATATTTATCCTTCTCGCGAAATCCCCATGCTAGATGGGTAGTTCCCAGGGGTTAGATCGTAGGCGGTGAGGTCGGCGGCCGGTTCGGGTTGGCAGGGAGTTTCGTTGTACCGGATGGCGGCGATGAACGCCCCACATCCCTTGGAACTGCTCATCTTTGTAAGGACTCTGAGGCCTGAGCCGCCCCGGCGAGGTCATTTACCACCAGCACCTTCGCGGAACGCACCGTCCGCTTGGCCAGCCCGGCGGTCACCTTGCCCGGTCCAACATGGATGAACACTTCGACACCCCGGGCGGCCATGGCTCCCAGGCTCTGCTGGAACCTGACCGGGGAGCACACCTGGCCCACCAGGGTGTCCACCACTCGATCCTCCTCTACCGGGCGCCCGCTGACGTTGGCATACACCGGGAACCGGGGAGATTGTGGGCGGAATCCCCGAAGCGCCGCCGCCAACTGTCGGGCGGCGGGTTCCATGAACGGGGAGTGGAAGGCGCCGGCCACCGCCAACCGCACCATCCGCCGCAGCCCCAGGCTGCGGCCCCGGGACTCCAGCCAATCCAGATCATCAATGCCCCCGGCCATCACCACCTGTCCGGGGGCGTTCAGGTTGGCGACCACCAGTCGTCCCCCTTCCTCCTGCCGGATCCGGGCGATCTCCTCCGCCCGGTCGGGCTTCACTCCCATCAGTGCCATCATTCCCGACGCCTCGGCATCCGCGGCTTGACTCATCGCCCGGCCCCGGGCCGCCACCACCGACAAAGCCTCTTCGAATCCCATCACGCCCGCGGCGGTGAGTGCCGTGTATTCGCCCAGAGAATGCCCGGCGGCGGCCGCCGGTGGCGCCGGTAGACGGGCAGCCAGTTCCAGCCACAGCACATAAGAAAGACAGAAAAGGGCGGGCTGAGCGTGTTCGGTGCGCACCAGCGATTCCTCTGGCCCCTCCAGGCAGAGCCGCCGAAGCGACCACCCCAACACTTGGTCCACCCGCTCGCCCAAGAGATCGGGACGGGCGTCGAACAATTCGGCCCCCATACCCACATACTGGCTTCCCTGGCCGGGGAAAAGAACCGCGTATTTCATCGCCATGGGTAGTTCAACCGCCTCGCCATCCTCGGGGTTACCCACTCAACCCGGAGAAAACGCCGACAGCAGTCGATCGGCGTCGGCGGAGTCGACATCGCGGTGGGTCACCAGCCTCAGTGACCCGGCATAGGGATGGTTGAACCGGATCCCCGACTCTTGGAGGCGATTCCGGACAGGCGCCCATCCTCCCCGAAGTTTCCCCACCTTCACGATCACCATGTTGGTCTCGGTGGCCCCCGGGTCCACTGCTTCGGGATGTCGGTCGGCCAAGCCCTGAGCCATCCGGGCGGCCAGCTGGTGATCGGCATCCAGACGTTCCCAACCGGCCAGAGCCAAACGGGCGGGGGCCGCGAGAACCCCGGCCTGCCGCATCCCTCCCCCCAGTCTCTTGCGAAGGTAACGTCCCTCGGCGATCAAGTCCCCGGGGCCACAGAGGATGGAACCCACCGGAGCGCCCAAACCCTTGGAGAAGCAGAACTGGACCGTGTCGACCCCCTCGGCGAAACGGGACGGAGACACACCGGCCGCCACCGCGGCGTTGAACACCCGGGCGCCGTCGAGGTGGATGGACAGGCCGTGACGGCGGGCCGCCCGATTGGCCGAGGCCATCACATTGATAGGAATCACCCGACCGCCCGAGAGATTGTGGCTGTTCTCCCACACCATCAAACCGATTCGGGGGAAAAGGCGGCCGGCCAGTTCCATGGCCCGGTCGATATCGGTGGGGGTGATCCGACCCGCCGGAACATCCACCAGGCGAAAGGCCACTCCGGACAGCGCCGACCCGGCCCCCGCCTCGATGTTGCGCAGATGAGCGCCGGCGTCGCACAGAACCTCCTCACCGCGCCCCGCCTGCAGCATGATCGCCAGTTGATTGCCCATGGTGCCGGTGGGAGTGAACAGAGCCGCCTCCTTGCCCATGACCCGGGCCGCCTCCTCCTGCAGAGCATTGATGGTGGGATCGTCGCGATAGACATCGTCTCCCACCGCCGCCTCCGCCATCGCCTGACGCATCCGGGAGGTAGGTCTGGTAACCGTGTCAGAGCGGAAATCGGCGGTGCCGTCGGGAAACGCCACGGCTCAGAGAAGCTCCAGGGTTCGGCGAATGGTGGTGACTGCCTGGGAGATGCGGTGACGGTTCTCAACCAGGGCGAAGCGGACATGTTGATCCCCGCTGGGTCCGAATCCGATCCCCGGACTAACCGCAACATTTGCCTCCCCCAGCAGATACAGGGCAAAGTCCACCGACCCCATCTCCAGGTACGGCTCAGGGATCCGCGCCCACACGAACATGGTGCCGCGGGGTCGAAGCACTTTCCAGCCCGAATTGTTCAAACCATCCACCAGGGCATTGCGGCGCTCGGCATAGATGGCCCTCACCTCGTCCACATAACTGTCCCCTCGATTGACGGCGACAATCGAGGCAATCTGAATGGGCTGGAAAGTGCCGTAGTCGAGATAGGACTTGAGCTTGGTCAATGCCGCCACCGCCTGGGCGTTTCCCAGCACAAACGCCATTCTCCACCCGGCCATCGAATGGCCTTTGGTCAGACTGTAGAGCTCCACCCCCACCTCATGGGCGCCTTCCACCTGCAGCAGGGAGGGAGGACGGTAATCATCAAAGTAGGTCTCGGCATAGGCAAAGTCATGGACCAGGAAGACTCCGTGACGATGGGCAAACGCAACCAGACGCTCGAAGAACGGCAGGTCCACACAGGTGGTGGTGGGATTGTGGGGAAAGGAAACGATTATCACCCTGGGCTTGGGCCAGGAGGAACGGAACAGATCTTCCAGTCTTTCGAAGTACTCGGACTCCGAGGTGACGGGAACCCGCACCACATCGGAACCGGCTAGCACCGGAGCATAGAGGTGGATCGGGTAGGACGGCTCGGGGGCCACCGTAGTGTCCCCTCGGTCCACCAGCGTCCAAAGCAGGTGAGAAAGACCTTCCTTGGAGCCGATGGTGGCCACCACCTGAGTTTCGGGGTCCAAGGTCACGGCAAACCGGCGCCGGTAGAGGTCGGCGATCGCTTTCCGCAGATTGGGCAGGCCCCGGGAAGCGGAGTACCGGTGATTCTTGCCTTTGCGGACCGCTTCGACAACCTTGTCCACCGCAAAGGGCGGCGAGGGGATGTCGGGATTGCCGAACCCCAGGTCCACCACATCCTCTCCGGCCCGACGGGCGGCGATCTTGGCTTGATCAACTTGGGCGAACACGTAGGGAGGCAGCCCGTGGATACGCCGAAAGTCCATCGCTACCGGAGCTTAATAAGGTTCAGAAGCCAGGTGAAAGATCGGATGGTCCAACAGGCGCGGCGCCAAGCGCCGGATCGTCTCCGCCCGCGGTGGGGTAAGGGCCAGCACCAGAGACTGAGCGCCGACCTCCACCCGATTCAGCAGGTGACGCCGAAGTTCATTCAAGGGTCGGTCGGTGGGCAGGAGACCTCCCCAACTGACCTGCACCGCCGGATTCATCTGCCTCATTTGGGCCGCCGCCCTCTCGAAATCGGCGATCGTCCCTCCCCAGGCATTCCAGCCATCCGCCGACTCGGCGGCCAATTCTCGAAGTTCCGGGCTCCAACCGCCCACCCACACCTCCAGGCCCGGAACCCGTGATCGGACCGCGGCGATGGTTTGCCGAAGGCGGGCGATTCGCTCCGACCGGGGAGGGGTGGGCAATCCCAGCGCCTCCGCCTCTCGTTTCCAACGGGAGTCCCCCACCCCCAGGCCGATCAAGGGCGCCCGCCGGCTGACGGCGGCCAGAGTCTCCGCCACCCGGGCCGTGTAGGAAGGAGGACGTAACGCGGTTTGCAACACCAGCGACCCCACCCGGCCGTTGGCCAACGCAGCGACCATTCCCAGCACCGTGGTGGCTTCCAGCACCGGACCGGTGGCTTTTCGCCAACCGGCCAGGTGGTCGGTGGCCAAGACTCCGGTCAGACCCAAAGACTCCGACGCCGTCACCATAGCCGCCACCTGTCGAGGGGAGGACTGGAACAAAGGAAGCACAGCCCAGACGGGACATTTCATCGGAGGGCGGTTTACTCTCCCACCAGCCGTCGGAGAAGCCACCGCACCCTCCGAGGCAACAAATCCATCACCAGCCCGGCCGCCATCTTCACCCGTCGGAGCGTCTCCGGGGTTCCATCCCAGTGTTCGGCCACCGCCTCGTCGGGCGCCGCCTCCAGCAGTACCGTCACCGCCACCACCAACGCCAAGAGGTCATCCACCACCCCCACCACAGGGATCCAATCCGGCGCCAGGTCGATCGGGAGAGCGACGTACACCGCCAAGGCCGCAGCCACCCGTTTGGCCCGCACCGGAACCCGCGGGTCCCGGGACAGCCTCACCAACAACTTGGCAATCTGGGGCAGGGCGGCCACCAACCCCATGACGGTCTTCAGCACCCTATCCACCGTTCACCCCCGCCTTGCGGCCCTCCCCAATGCCATCTCCGGTCACCTCCACCGGGCGGCGGGTGGCCCGAAAATATCCCACATTTCGACACAGGGTGGGGCCAACCCTCCACTGATGGGCCTGGGGCTGATGAACATCGCCAAAAAAGTGGTAGCGGGGACGAACCTGGCGTAGATATTGAAGAATGGGACGTGAAGCTCGCTCGGGTCTTCCGGTGATCACATCAAAGTGTAGAGCCGGAATGGCAGGCGCCAAGTGGGTGCAGAGGATATCCACTTCGCCCAAGCCAGCCAGTTTGCGGGCCATCTCCTGATCGGAGACTTCACCGGAGGCCTTGATCGGAGTAGTCAGCCCGCCACCGGCGAAGCCCACTCGCAGACCTTCGATCACCGCCACTTCTCCATCCAGAAAGCGCGCCCCGTCCGGGAGGTGTTCGCGCAGCAGGTCGAGGCGGTCGACATTCCCGTAGGTGACATAGGAATCGCTTCCCGCCAGTGCCTCGGCCATCCGCCGATACTGCTCCTTCACCGCCTCGGTGAGTTCGGCCCGAAACCATTCCCGGCGGTCACCCACTTTCTTCGCCCACAGCGACCGCATCTCTCCAAAGCGTGAGCCACCCCGGGAAGCGGCGATCTGCTTGGCGAATTCGATACCCAGCACCTGGGCCAAAATGCCCTCACCGGTTCGGTAATCCACCAGGTTGATGAGATCTCCCAAAACCAGAAGAGGCTCTCCCCGGGAGGCCACCTCCGCCAATGCGTCAAATCGGCCGTGGATGTCGGAAACCAACAACAAGACGGATTAAAAGTGGTTGGTGACGGCGCCGTTTTCCGCCCCGCCCACCAGGTTGGCGTATTTGGCCAGGGCGCCGGACGGATAGCGGACCGGGGCCGGTTTCCAGCCGGCCCGTCGTTTCTCCAATTCCTCTTCCGGCACCAGCAGATCCAGACGGCGGGCCGCCACGTCCACCCTGATGCGGTCACCCTTCTCCACCAGCCCGATCGGTCCGCCCGTCTCCGACTCGGGGGCCACGTGGCCGATGCACAAGCCGGTGGTTCCGCCCGAGAACCGGCCATCGGTGATAAGCAGAACATCCTTGCCCAGACCGGCGCCTTTGAGGGCGGCGGTGATGGCCAGCATTTCCCGCATGCCCGGGCCACCTCGGGGGCCTTCGGTGCGGATCACCACCACTTCTCCGGGGAAGATCTTTCCTGCGAACATTTGGGCCAGGGCATCCTGCTCTCCGTTGAACACCCGCGCCGGACCCTCGAATACCTCCAGAGCCACCCCCGCAACCTTGACCACCGCTCCCTGGGGCGCAAGCGACCCTCGCAATACCGCGATGCCACCTTCGGAGGCGATGGGTTGGGAGACCGAGCGCAACACTTTCTGGTTGGTGGGCACCGCCACCTCTTTGAGGTTCTCGGCCATGGTGCGTCCCGTGGCGGTGAGGCAATCCCCGTGAAGCAGGCCCTCTTCCCAAAGAACCCGCAGCACCACCGGCACTCCGCCAAGATAGTCGATGTCCACCATGTGGTAATTCCCGAACGGTTTCAGATCCCCGATGTGGGGAGTCCGGCGGCTGATCCGATCGAAGTCCTCCAGCTCTAGCTTGACTCCCGCTTCATGGGCCAGTGCCATCAGATGGAGAACTGCATTGGTGGAACCCCCCAATGCCATCACCGTGGTTATTGCGTTCTCAAAAGCCGGTCGGGTGAGGATCTGGCGGGGCCGGATGTCCTCTCGGAGCAGGTTCATCACCGCCTGGCCGGTTTGGCGGGCATAGACCTCCAAACGGGTGTCGACGGCGGGGACCGAAGCCGAACCGGGAAGCGACATCCCGATCGCCTCTCCCACCGAAGCCATGGTGTTGGCGGTGAACATCCCCGCGCATGACCCGGCGCCCGGGCAGGCGTTCCGCTCGATCTCATCCAGTTCCCTCCGGGTGATCCGCCCCTGCGATTCGGCTCCGATCCCCTCAAAGACGTCCACCAAAGAGATATCCCGGCCCTGATATCGGCCCGGGAGACTCGACCCGCCGTACAGAAACACCGAAGGCAGATTCAGGCGCGCCGCCGCCATCAACATTCCTGGGAGGGACTTGTCGCAGCCAGCAATGGTGACCAGGGCATCGAAGCGCTCCGCATGAGTAACCAGTTCCACCGAGTCGGCGATCACCTCCCGGGAAACCAGCGAAGCCCGCATGCCCTCATGGCCCATGGAGATGCCGTCGGAGACCGCGATAGTGGCGAAAGTGAGGCCGACGCCGCCTCCCACCCGAACACCCTCCTTGGCCCGTTCCGCCAACACCGGGCCGGTGATGTTGCAGGGAGTCACCTCGTTTCCTGCGGAGACCACCCCGACCTGCGGTTTGGTGAAATCCTCATCGGACAGGCCCACCGCCCGCAACATGGCCCGCGCCCCGGCGCGCGCCGGACCTTCAGTTACATCTTGGGAATGAATCTTGAGAGACATATCCCGATGATAAGCCTCCTCCAGCCACAACCGTCTTCCTGACCCTTGCTGGAGTGTGATGGAACATCCGCTCCCAGCTCCCCTGCAATGCTGAACCCGCTTGGCTGGCAACCCGTTACAATCCGATCATCCGGCAACGGAAGATGGAGGTACTTACAAGTGCTCTTGAGGGAGTTGAGCGTTAAGCGCATTGTGACAAACCGACCTGTTTCCCGATATCAGGATCGAACGCAGACTGCTCAGGTACTTGAGGACGGTGTCTGGCGTGAGTCCTGGGAAGCCAAAGAGGGTTTGGGGACAAAAAAGGCTGACATCGAGACCGGTGAGGATCAGAAAGGCTTCTGATCGACCTGCTGTTCCTGACGAACGAGCGGGATTATTCGATTGACCGCGTAATCCACTGGCTCCAAAAGAACGAGCCGAGCCTACGGGTACGAAGGGTTAACCGGGAAAACCCTGCGACGTTGGGCCAGATGTCAGCGCTAGTTGGACAGCCAGGATGGGAGGTTCAGGGGGATGTTCCGAGGGTTGCCTGGTTGCGACAGTTTCTCCCAGAACGAGATCCATATGGCTCTGCTTTGAGTCCTTCCGAGATTGATAACCTTCTCGTGTGCAGGCGCCAATGGCTTGCGTGGACCGATCTATTTAGCGTCTTAGGTACACGGTGGATAAACCATTCAGCGCAAAAGCATCGCGCAGAGTCAAAAGTGCGTCAACTGTCAGTGGCGGCCCACACGGGGTTCACGGTGCCGCGCACCCTCCTGACGTACGACCTTGAGGAGGCGCAGGCCTTCGTGGCACAGATTGGGCCTTGCGTTGTCAAATCCATCGCCACTGCATTCTGGGAGTTTTCAGACCAATCGTTCGTCTTCACAACTGACGCTGAAAAGGCGCTTGCCGTCGATGGAATGTCGTGGCAAGCTCAACCTGTCTTTCTGCAGGAACGAATCAACGGGTCGGACGAGGCACGGGTGTTTGTGATTGGCAATAATGTTTTAGGTGCTCGCCGTCGAAGAGTGTCCTTAGATTGGCGCACGGATCAAGACATAGCATGGACTCCTTGGAGTCCAGACCGAAGAACGACTGAAAGGACTCTGGCCTATGCTCGAACCTTCGAACTCGATTACGGAGCATTTGACTTTATTCTGGGTTCGCTCTCACACCCAGGACCTGTCTTTCTGGAGTGCAACCCAGCTGGGGAGTTCGGCTTCTTGGACGATGTGCTCGAACGACAGCCGTCGAAGATGATCGGAAAGTTCTTGGCGCGGATTGTCTCGAACACCGGTCCGGCCCGATGAGCCAAAAACCTCCTATGTCAGGTGGGAGTACGTTCATGAGAGACCTGAACTGCACCATATCAGCAGTGGCTGTAGCTTTTGGGAACATGTGGAAGTGGCTCATTCACCCGGCATCGTGGCCGGCAACCCTACGTTGGCTCTTGGATTGGGTTTGGCGCATCCTCAGACCGACGTTGATCCGCGCTCTCTGCGCTAACCGTCAGATTCCAGACATCGCTACGCGCCAGCGTGACGAAGGAACAAAAGATCGCGAAGAGTTACAGAATTACACACCTGAAGAACTCGCGCTTGCTGTAAACACGCTGTTCTCCGTATACGAGTCTGATCAAAGCAGAGTTCGTGGCATTGAATCCAAGGCATTTGGGGCTCTGCAAATCGCAGGCCTGGTCTTCGCAGGGAGTGCTTTCACTCTCAGGATCATCCTCGCTGACAGGACACCTAGCCCAACAGCCATCTGGCTGGTTGCGGTGTCTGGTCTGTATCTGTTCGCCTCACTTGCGGCCGAGTTGAACGTGACCAAACTCCGACAGAATCGAGTCTTGGACACTGAAGACGTATTACCCATAGAAGTCGCCTATTCCAATCTCGCCGAGTACATCCATCTCAACCGGCGGGCGAGCATCAAACTTGGCAACCTGACCGAGTCTGCAATCTTCGACGCAAGAAGGGCTCTTTTTTTCACAGCTGCGGGACTGGTCGTGGCAATATTCGCCACATAGTGCTCTCCAGTCTGGCTTCTGCACCTTCTCCACAGGAGAAGGCCCACTATCAATCCCGGCAAGGTTCGGTTTCCCTACCCCGCCGGGTAGCCCCGGGGGGTGGGCCCGAAGGGTGGAGAATCGAGGTCGAAATGTCGCGAGATAGCGTCCTGTTTCACATTTTCGCAAGCCGGGACCACCGGCAATCCCGATCCGCTCACTCTCTCCTCAAAGCAAGCCGGCTCAGAAGGAAGGGCGCCCTATGCAGGTTCCCAACGAAACCCGATGCTTCTCTGCGCATTTTCCGGCCAGGCCAGCAACTCATCAATTAGGTCCACAAGACCGGAACGGCTCTCAGTTATGACGTAATACGACCGGGACTTGCACATAGCTCCCCACGTTGTGTCACCACTCACCTCCTGCCATTCGAAAATCGTGATGTAATGCATGGGAATTCCTTTTCAGAGACGGCCTAATTAGGTGTTGACGGAACTCTTGGTCCGAATCGGGATGGTTATAGGGCAGACCAGCGGGCCAGGGTGGAGAGCAGTGCGCCGTAGTGGTCGGTCACCACCAGAAGCGCCACCGCGGCGAGCAAACCCCCGGCTGCCAGGGCGACCGGGGGACTGTCGGCGAAGCGGCGGACTGTCGGAGAGAACGCCAGAACCGCGGTGGCGGCCACGATGGGGATCATCACTCCCACCAGATACACCGCCAAGAGTCCCACCGACCGGACAGGAGCATCAGGGGCATCGGTGAGCAAAGCCCCCAGTTCTTCACCCACACACGGAAACCAGGTGGCCCCGGCGAATACCCCAAATAGCGCCGCCGAGACGAGGCCTGGCAGCCGATGGTTCACCAGCAGGGCCAACCCCAATCCCCCCAGCACCAACCAGACGGTCGCCGCCCGTTCGGCCGGCAATTGGGAGAGCCCCGAGGCTCTGACCCACGCCGAGAGGATGGTGAACCCGGCATAAACCCAGAGCACCGGAATGCGTTCCGACCGCCTGAGAATCACCAGAGCCAAACCCAGCAGCAGAATCGAGTATGAACAAGGAAGAAAGCTCGACCGAATCCCCTCCGCTAAGAGACTCACATCTCCTCTTTGAGAAGGACAGCCACGGTCTGCTCCAACTCCCGGTACTTGCCCTCTCCGATGTGATCAAAGCGCACCCGACCTTCCCGGTCCAGCACATAGGTTCGGGGCCAGTAGGCCCGACCACCGGTCTGCCACTCCCAGAAAGTCCGGCGTCTGGTATCGAGCACCACCGACCAGGTGACCCCCAAATCCACCATGGCCCCAGAGATGTTTTCCACATCTTCTTCGTATTTGAACTCCGGTGAGTGGATGCCGACGATCTCCAGACCCTGATCGCGGTATGTGGCGTAGAGATCCTGGGTGTAAGGGATGCGGTTCTTGCAGTTGTAGCACCCGAAGGTCCAAAACTCGACCACCACCACCTTTCCCCGCAACTCTTCAAGGGTCTCCACCTCCGACTGCAACCAACCGTCGATATCCACCAGCGGGGGATGCACTTCCATCAGGACCTCAGGAGTGGGGAAGGTGGTGGTAGTGGTGGATGCAATGGCTGTGGTGGACGGCATGGTGGAGGAGGGCTGGTCGGCTTGAATGGTGGTGGCAGGTGATCCCCCACCGGGTTCGGAAGGGATGGAACTCGGTTCGGATCCGGCTCGCTCCCCCGACCCTGAGTCGTCCAACCCACTCCACAACACGGCAATGCCGCCGACGGCCAGCACCGCCAGCAACAGGAGGCGGGAGTCGAACTTCACTACCGGGAGGCGCTAGTGATCCGGCCAACGTTTTCCACCCCCACCCACGCCAGTTCCCGGCGAACTTCGGGGGTGGTCTCCAGAGTGGCGGCGTGGCGGAGAAACACCTTCGCCCGGCCCAACTCCAAACGCTTACCCAACCGATGGACCGCCCACACCGCGTGCAATCGCAATAGCCAGTCGGGATGAGCCAGGTAACCCGCCACCATATTAAGGTGCTCCCGATCCCCGGTGTTCCCCAGCGCCACCAAGGCATTGCGGCGGAGAATACGCGGGCTACGGGAGGGGAGGTAGAAGTGGGCGAAGTCTTCCAAGAGGTCCTGGTCGGCTTTGCGAAGGAGTTGGAGCAGGTCTACCACCCCGCGGGATGAGACCGCCCGGTCAAGCAGTCGTCCGCCGGGCGGGCAGGCGACCAGACACTCGTCACACCCGTAGACACGGTCGCCCATCATGGGCCGCAGATCACGGGCAATCACCCCGGGGCTCTGCGCCACCGCCGCCAGGCAGAGGCGAGCATCCAAAACTCCGGGGGCGACCAGTGCCCCGGTGGGACAGGCCGGCAGACAAGCCTGGCAGGTCCCACAAGTCCGCTCCATTGGGTCCGAGGTGGCCAAAGGGGCGTCGGTCACCACCGATCCGATCAGAAACCACGGTCCCAACCCCGGCGTCAGCACCATGGTGCTTTTCCCCCACCACCCAAGCCCCGCCCGCACCGCGGCTGCCCGGTCCACCAACCGCGAATCGTCCGCCAGCACTTCGGCCCGATAGCCGGCCAACTCCAATTCGGAGGCGATCGCTTGGAGGCCGGCTCGGATAGGTCGATAGAAGTCCTGCACGGCAAAGCGGGCCACCCGTCCCTGCCCGGGCGCCCCATTGCCGGGATCACCGGCGATGGGCAAATAGGCCGCAATCCCCACGACCAACCGCTCGGCCCAAGGGAAGGAGCGTCGGATGTCGGTGGAAGTCTGCGGATCGGCGAAGGTGAACCCCAACCGGGCGGACATCTGCTTGGCCTTACGGGAACGGATCTCAAGCCGCGTCTCGGAGAATGGTTCGGCGGCGCAGACCCCCACCCCATCCAAACCGGCCCGGGCGCCCAGCTCCATGAGCCGGGCGGTCAGACGGGTGATTCCGCCATCCACTCGGCCAAACCCTCCGAAGCCAGAACCACCGCTCCATGTGCGCGGCAGCGTCCCGCCAATTCGTTATCGCTGGTGATCACCACCACGGCCTCACCCTTTCGTCGCCTCGCCTCCTCCGCGATGGCGTCATCGGCATCCTCCACGTAGTAGCCGGTGAGATTTTCGTCTTGGAATCGGTTCTCCCACTCGGGGTTGATGCCGTTCACCAGGCGGGAATCCAGATAGAAGCTCACCCGGTGTTCCCCGATCGAATACTTGGCCAGCTTGGCCAGCTTGTTGGTGATCAATTCCACGGTGCCATGATCGGGTGGCAAGGGTAGACCCTGGTGGTAATGCCAGTAGTGGGCGACATTCCAGCCGTCCACCACCAGCCGCGCACGGGCCGCGTCGTGGTATAACCAACTCACCGCCCTGCCCGATCGTGGGTCCATGCCAAGCGGCAATCGCCACGGTACATCCGACACTTCGGCCGGCGCCGGTGAATCTGATCCCACCTCCCAGAACCTGACCATATGATCCAGCATCCGCGCGGTCTCCAGCGGGTCGCGGCTGAATCCCCTGTCTCCCAGGTTCGGGTTGGACGAAGCCGTCGACGTTTTCTTGGAACGGTATCGCTCTCGTAAATGGTCATACCGCCCGTCCGCAAGGTCCAACTCTTCGAAGGCGGCATTGGCCTGTTCTTCCCAGAAGTCTGCGTGTTTGCCCTGCTCAGCAAGCTCGCCTTCCAGTTTGGCGATCCTCTCTCTGGCTCGGACCAAGTCCTGCTTTAAGTCGGCGGTTTGGCGTTGAATCTTCTGTGCCGCACCTTGACGGACCTGGTCGGCCTGCGCCTTGAGAGATGCGATCTTCCCCTGGGCTTTCCGCTGCCGCCTCTTGAGCTGGTCTATCTCGCCCTGGGCTTCGCCCAATGCGATCTCGGCCAAGAAGCCACGGGCCTGCGATTCCCACTGGTCGGACCTCTCCAAGAACAGGACCGAGGCGGCAGTCCGAGGATCGGCCCAAGCCAAGGAAGGAGGATCCCAACTGCTGAGGGTGGCCTGCCGCAGATCCTCGTTTCCGTCCAATGCCTTATACAGGGACTTGGCTTCCACCGGTGTCATGCGCCGCGATGAGGAGCCTCTCGTCATTCTGAGAGTATGCGGAACTTCCGCGGGTGGCATGGCCTTGACCAACTGTCTTGCCTCTTCCAAGGCCTTTTGGAAATCTTCAGGACGGAAGTTCATCGATTCACACTGCTCGGCATCCCTCCCCTTTAAAATAAGGGTCCCCAAGGACAAATCTCGTTTCTGAGTTGCGATATCTGCCCGAACGCGCCATAATGGTCGGTCAATGAAAGACCTTGTCCTGTTGTTGGTACTCGAGTAGCGCACACATAACCACCGGTGTGCGCTGAATCCCTCCCCACCAGGAGGGATTTCTTTTTGGTAGCCTGACGAAAGCAAACCATTATGACGAAAATCTCCGGAGCGCAAGCAGTCATCTCCTCGCTGGAGCACGAGGGCGTAGACCTGATATTCGGCATTCCCGGCGGCGCCATCCTTCCCGCCTACGATCCCCTCTACTCAAGCCCCATCCGTCACATCCTGGCCCGCCACGAGCAGGGCGCCGGCCATATGGCCGCCGGATACGCGTGGGCCACCGGACGGGTTGGGGTGTGCATGGCCACCTCCGGGCCGGGCGCCACCAACCTGGTGACCCCGCTGGCCGATGCCCTGATGGATTCTGTGCCCATGGTGGCCATCACCGGCCAGGTCCCCACCCATGCGGTGGGCAACGACGCCTTCCAGGAGGCCTACACCACCGGCATCACCATGCCCGCCACCAAGCACAACTATTTCGTCACCGATCCCGATGAGATTCCGACCGTCATCCATCAAGCCTTTCACCTGGCAGCCTCCGGTCGGCCGGGACCGGTGTTGATCGACTTGCCCAAAGACGTGCTGCAGCAGGAGACCAGGTGGCGGTTGCCTGAGGACCTTGATCTTCCCGGTTACCGACCCAACATGGACGGACATCCGCGGCGAGTGAAAGAGGCGGTGAAGATGTTGGCCGCCAGTAGGAGGCCGGTGCTCTACGTGGGTGGGGGGATCATCAAGGCCGACGCCTCCCAGGCCCTCACCCGGTTCGCAGAGATCACCAATATCCCGGTGGTGACCACCCTGATGGGAAGGGGCGCCATCTCCGACGATCACCCTCTGTGCCTGGGCATGCCGGGGATGCACGGCAACTACACGGCCATCACCTCAATGCAAAAGTGTGACGTGTTGGCGGCGGTGGGGGTCCGTTTCGACGACCGGGTCACCGGTGACCCCCAACATTTCGCGGTGAACGCCAAGGTGATCCACGCCGACATTGATCCGGCGGAGATCGGCAAGGTCCGCCAGCCCGAGGTTCCGATTGTGGCCGACGCCGGCCGGGTGTTGGAACAGTTCATCCAAGCCTGGGGAGATCGGCCTCCCATTGATAACTCCGAATGGATCGAGACCTTGACCGACTGGCAGGAGGAGCATCCACTCTCCTATGACCAGCAGCCCGACGGACCGATCAAGCCCCAGTTCATCATCGAAGAACTGGGACGTCTCACCGGAGGCGATGCCGTTCTGGTGGCAGGTGTCGGCCAGCACCAGATGTGGGCTTCGCAATTCTGGAAGTTCGACCGACCCCGCCGCTGGATCAACTCCGGCGGGCTGGGCACCATGGGGTTTGCCGTGCCGGCTGCCATCGGCGCCAAGGCCGGAATGCCCGATGACCTGGTTTACGCGGTGGACGGCGATGGGTGCTTTCAGATGACCTTTCAGGAACTAATCGCCGCGTCGGCCTATCAAATTCCCGTCAAAGTGGTGGTCTTCAACAACGGCGCCCACGGGATGGTCAAGCAGTGGCAGAAACTGTTTTACGAACGACGCCTCTCCGCCAGTCTGTTGAACCCCGAGGTGGTGGACTACATGAAGCTGGCGGAGGGGATGGGTTGCATCGGGCTGCGGGCCGAGGCGCCCGAAGAGGTGGAGCCCATTTTGGAGAAGTCGCTCTCCATTGACGATCGCCCGGTGGTGGTGGAGATGGTGGTGGACCCCGAGGAGATGGTGTTCCCCATGGTCCCCGCCGGTGGCTCCAACGACAACGTGATCCTGGGGCCGGAGTCGGTTGGCTGACCATGAAGAACATCCCTTCCCTGCCCCGCCACACCTTGAGTCTGGTGGTGGAGAATCGTCCGGGGGTGTTGGCCCGAGTGTCGTCGACCTTGGCCCGGAGGGGATTCAATATCCACTCCCTGGCGGTGGGTCCCACCCACGATCCCGGTCTCTCCCGCATCACCGTGGTGGTGGAATCCGAAACCACCGAACAGGTCAAGAAGCAACTCCACAAGCTGGTCAACGTCATAAAGATTTTCGAGTTGGAGCCTTCGGAGGCCGTGGAACGGGAGACCATGCTCATCCGGGTCGCCACCACCGGACGCTTGCGGACCGAAGCCATCGAGGTGGCCAACATCTTCAAGGCAAACGTGGTGGACGTGGGAATCAACACCCTCACTTTCGGGGTCACCGGTCGACCTGCCAAACTGAACGATCTCGTTGAGCTACTCCGGCCCTTCGGGGTGGTGGAGTTGGTCAAATCAGGGCGGATTGCCATCGGGCGGGCCGCCAAAAGCAAACCCTCCCGTGTGAGGGCGGTTGGTTAGGCGGTGAACAGACATGGCTGAAATTTTCTATGACCAGGACACCGATCCCGAGGTAATCAAGAGCCGCAAGGTGGCCGTGATCGGCTATGGCAGCCAGGGTCATGCCCATGCTCTGAACCTCGCCGAATCGGGAGTGAATGTGGTGGTGGGCCTGAGGCCCGGATCGGCTCGCAGAGCCCAGGCCCGATCAGACGGATTGGAAGTCATGGATCCAGCCGAGGCCGCCGACTGGGCTGAGGTGGTGACCCTGTTGGTTCCCGATCAGCTAATGGCCGACTTCTACAACCAGCAGATCGCCGACCGGATGGAGCCCGGCAACGCCCTGCTGTTCGCCCATGGATTCAACATCCATTTCGGGGAGATAGTCCCCTCCGAGGGGCTCGACGTGCTGATGGTGGCCCCCAAGGGGCCGGGACATCTGGTGAGGCGCACCTACACGGAGGGCTCCGGGGTGCCCTGCCTGCTTGCCATTCATCAAGACGCCACCGGCGGAGCTTTCGACTTGGGCATGTCCTACTCCTGGGGGATTGGCGGCGCCCGGGCCGGGGTGCTGCAGACCACTTTCCGGGAAGAAACGGAGACCGACTTGTTCGGGGAGCAGGTGATTCTGTGCGGTGGGGTTTCCCAACTGATCAAGGCGTCCTATGAAACCCTGGTTGAAGCGGGGTATGAACCCGAATCCGCCTACTTTGAGACGCTTCACGAACTGAAGCTGATCGTTGATCTCTTGTATGAGGGGGGCTTGTCGTGGATGCGATACTCGGTCTCCGACACGGCTGAATACGGTGACTACACCCGGGGGGCGCGCATCATCACCGATGAAAGTCGGGCTGAGATGAAAAGGGTTCTGGCCGAGATACAATCCGGCGCCTTCGCCCGGGAATGGATGGCTCAGGCCCGGGAAGGGGCGCCATTCCTTCTGGAACAACGGGCCGCCAACCAGTCCCATCCCATTGAGCAGGTGGGGCGGGAACTGCGCAAAATGATGCCCTTCCTGGAACCCAAGACCCCCGGATGATTCTCAGGCACTCCTACCTTCCCGACACCCTCCGAGGTTGTCTGGCGCTGACTCGGCCGGGCGGCGTCACTCGCCGGCCCGGCCTTCGCAACCCGTAGACCTCAGCCCAGCCGCCCAAACAATCCAGGAGTCCCAAGACCATGTCCGACCGTTTGATTATCTTCGACACGACCCTGCGCGACGGGGAACAGGCCCCCGGCATTGCGCTCACCCCCGACGAAAAGGTGACCATCGCCCACCAGTTGGCCCGCCTGCAGGTGGATGTCCTGGAAGCCGGGTTCGCCGCCTCCTCCTCTGGCGACTTCGAAGCGGTGTCAAAGATCGCCTCCCAGGTGAGGGGGCCGGTGATCGCCAGCTTGGCCCGTGCTCATCCCGATGACATTGACCAAGCCTGGGATGCCCTGTCTGCCGCCGAGCGCGCCCGCATCCACGTCTTCATGTCAACCTCTCCCATCCATATGGAGCGGATGTTGCGAATGACCCCCACCGAGGTGCTGCGCGCCTCAGTGGAAGGCGTCCGCCGAGCCCGCCGCTACACCGACGACGTAGAATTCTCGCCCCAGGACGCCACCCGCTCCGACCACGGGTTCCTGATAGACGTGTGTCGGGCCGCCGTGGAAGCCGGGGCCACCACCATCAACATCCCCGACACGGTCGGCTATGCCACCCCCGCCGATTTTGTCAGCCTGCTGGAACGCATCTACGCCGAGGTGAGGGGAGACCGCGACGACATCATCATCTCGGTTCACTGCCATGACGATCTGGGATTGGCGGTTGCCAACTCCCTGTCGGCCATCGCCGCCGGAGCTCGACAGATCGAAGGAGCGGTGAACGGCATCGGCGAACGGGCCGGCAACACCTCCATCGAAGAGATCATCATGGCCGTCAAGACCCGTCAGGATGTGTTCGGAGTGGAGATCGAAGCCGACACCACCCAAATTTTTGACACTTCGCGGTTGGTGGCCCAGCTCACCGGTTATCCCGTGCAGTTCAACAAGGCGGTGGTGGGACGCAATGCCTTCGCCCATGAGTCCGGGATTCACCAGCACGGGGTGCTTCGCGACCGGGAAACCTATGAGATCATGACCGCCGAATCCATAGGACAGGTAGGCGCACAGATAATCCTGGGCAAGCACTCGGGCCGAGCCGGGTTCGCCGACGCCCTGAGCAATCTGAGCATCTCTTTGGAGGAAGAGGAGTTCGCGCAGGCCTTTGCCAAGTTCAAGGCGATGGCTGATCGGAAAATGGAGATCGGCGAGCGGGAGTTGCGCGCCATCGCCGCGGCCGGGTCATCGGCGATGCCCACCGCCGAAGTCCAAATGGTGGGCATCAACGTCGCCGGCGGTCACGACACCACCCCCACGGCCGTGGTGACCCTTGCCAGGGAAGGCGTGGAATCCGACTACACCGGAGAAGGAGGCGGAATGATCCACGCCGCCTTCTCGGCTATCAAGCAGTGCTTCGGCATCGAAGCCCGCTTGGTGGACTACCGGGTGGTGCCGGTCACCTCGGGGGCGGACGCCATGGCCGAGGTGAACGTTGTGGTGCGAGTGGGAGACAACACCTTTGCGGGAAAGGCGATCTCCACCGATGTGGTGGAAGGCTCCGCCGAGGCCTTCGTCGATGCTCTGAACCGGGCGATCGGGGCCAAGTGACCCACCTCGGTCTCGAACTGAACGATATCTAATACTATATCGCCCGGTTGGGGGGAGCGTCCCCGAGGAGGGAGAGGCCTCGCATATGGTATCATATATTCCCAATGGGCAAAGGGCACCCGGGCATTGCCAAGCTGCTGGTGGAGGCGCGCCGCGCCCTGGGGGTCAGCCAGCGGGAGCTCAGCAAAAGATCGGAACTAACGCAGGCGCAGATTTCCCGTATCGAGAACGGGCTGGTGGATATGCGGCTCTCCAGCCTGCTGGCATTGGCCGGCGAACTGCGACTCGAACTCCGCTTCGAGCACCAACCCCCGTCAGAGGCGCCCGCCAAGGCGCCCAAGTCGCCCAAGGCCCGGCGCCCGGAGTCTGGGGACCGGAGCATCAAACGCTTGCCCGGCCCTGCTCCCCGCACCGGTATATTCGGGGACATAGACGAAGAATTGCTCTAGGAGAGACACCATGAAAACCCATCGGATGGCGGTGATCGCCGGCGACGGCATCGGCCCAGAGGTAACCGCCTGCGCGGTGCAGGCATTGGAAGCCGCCGCCCACCGGTTTGGGTTCAAGATCGACTTTACAGACTATGACCTGGGCAGCCGGCGTTACCTGTCGACCGGCGAGGTTTTGCCCCCATCGGTCCAAGATGAGCTGGCGGGACATGATGCGATCCTGCTGGGAGCGGTGGGCACTCCCGAGGTCCCTCCGGGGGTGCTGGAGCGGGGACTGTTGTTGAAGTTGCGCTTCGACTTTGATCTCTATGTGAATTTTCGTCCGGTCAAGCTCTATCCGGGAGCGCCCAGCGCCATCGGCGGCCTGACCCCGGAGCAGTGCGACGTGGAAGTGATGCGAGAGAACACCGAGGGCTTGTATGTGGGCGCCGGTGGGTTTCTCAACAAGGGAACCCCCCATGAGGTCGCCAACCAGAACTCGGTCAACACTCGCCGGGGGACCGAACGCATCATCCGCTACGCCTTTGATCGGGCCATGACCCGCGACCGCCGGTTGACCATGTGCCACAAGACCAACGTGCTCAACTACGCCGGTGACCTGTGGCAGCGGACCACCGACGAAGTGGCCCTCGATTATCCCGACATTGAGGTCGATTATGTGCACGCCGACGCGGCATGCATCCATCTGGTCCAGTCTCCAGAGCGCTTCGACGTGATCGTCACCGACAACATCTTCGGCGACATTCTCACCGATCTGGGAGCGGCCATCGCCGGGGGCATCGGTCTGGCGGCCAGCGGGAACCTCAACCCCACCGGCGCGTTCCCCTCGCTCTTCGAGCCGGTCCACGGCAGCGCCCCCGACATTGTGGGCACCGGATGGGCCAATCCGGTGGCAGCCGTGTTCACCGCCGCCATGGCCTTGGACTATCTGGGAGAAGAAGAGGCGGCCCAAAAAGTTGAAGCAGCCGCAGCCGGAGTCCTACCCGAACTGGGCGCCATGGCAGGCCCCCAAATGGGAGCCTCCACCTCGGAGATAGGCCGCTGGATCACCGAGGCTATCGGAGTGGCCTGAGTTGCCGGTCATTCCTCCGGGTTGGTCATATGGGTTGGAGTGAAATAGAACGAAGCGGCTGTGCCTTGCACATAGCAAGCTGATTTCGATGAAGACACGATCCGGCCATTCAGACACATAACTGCCGAATCGCCGCTCTCCACAAGAAAAACACCACCTCCTTGGGTCAGTCCACACAGAAAGAACAGACCCCTACCCCTTCCTTTGGGTTTGCGGGTTGATGATGTAACACCCGGCTCAAAGGCTTCTACCAGGCGCCGCCCCAGCGCCTCCTCTACACCCACTCCACGGTCTCGTACATGCAATGCCATCCCATTTTCGCCGCGTTCCAGAACAACCGGTGTGGAAAGAGCCCGTGACCACTCGGCGGCGTTGGCGGACAACTCCCATGCGACATCGCACACGTCCCAGGTTGAATAATTGCCAAAATTCAGCATAGAGTTCTCTTCTAAGAACAAACTCAAGTCGTCTTTGATGCGATGAGCATCAATATCGAGAGGACTCCGGCCGCGGTGTACCGTGTTGGACCAGACAATCATCCGCTGCGACCGGATTCTTCGGGAACATCACCAAGTTCCCACAACACCGATTCACTGGACATCTGGTACACACGGATCATCGTGCTTATCACCTCTGGCACGATGTCTATGGGAAAGTGCTGATGATTCCCTTGGTAAGTATCGAATTGCCAGTAGCTTTCAGTGCCTCGATGGCCGGCAGCCAGCATAAGATTCGGCCACCATCCATCCAGATGGGGGCGTGAAGCGGCCAGAAGGTCGCAAGGCAACCGTGGATGGGACCGGGTCTTCCACAGGTTTCCCCATCGCACCCAGTCAAAAGGGCTGCCGTCAACCGTGGCCCCGGCGGTTTCAATGCTTAGGCGATCCGCCTCTTCTCGGCTATCAAAAGGATCAGGGGTGATCAACGGCCACACTGATTGGATCATCCCCGATTAATCGTAGCCAGCTGGCGACGCAGAGACCAGTGGTCTGATTGAATGAGGGCCTGGGCAAATCCCCGCCAAGATAGCACTCATCCAAGCTCTATCACTCCCTGGTCGGTGATGAGGTGGGTCATGGGGATGTCATGGGACTCTTGGGGCACTCGTTCAACCAGCCACCGTTGGAGGGTCACCCCGGCCCTCGGGACTTCCGCAGCCACCCCGGCCAGCAATCGGTCGTAGTACCCCTTGCCCCACCCCAGCCTTCCTCCTTGCCGATCGAACACCAGCCCGGGGGCCAGGACCACACCGATTCGCTCCAAAGGTACTTCCGGCGCGGTCGCCACCGGCTGACGGAAACCGAACCGATGAGTCTCGCCTGCGCAATGGTAGGGATGCACCGTGAGCGGGCCGGTGGAGGGGGTGCGGGTGGTGAGCCATTCCCGTTCGGGTGATGCATCCACCACTGGACCGAGGTCCAACTCACCTGGCATAGCCATCCAGACCAAGGTGGGAGCGGGGTGTCGGGTTCCCAGCCACGCAATCACCTGCTCGCCCACCCTTTGGGACTCCCCGGCGGAAGGAGCGGATCGGCGCCGCGCCCGGGCGCGTAAAGCGGACTTGCCGGGACTGGGATCCATCATCGCTCACGCTAGCAACGCGGGTATAGCCTTGAACGGATGATGAAGGCTTGGACATGGGTCCGCAGTTCGATCACCTACCTGGTGGCCGGACTCGGGACGGTGGGTATTGCCTTGGCGGTGGCCGTCTATACGAAACTGCGACCGGGGGGGCCTTTCGAGGAGACGCTATTGAGGGGATTCGGGAGACTGTGGATGGGAGCCTCAGGGATCCGCTTGGAGGTGAGCGGCCTCGAAAACCTTCAATCCGGCGGACCATACATGGTCGTGGCCAACCACCGCTCCAATATCGACATCATGACCCTGCTGGCGGCTCTTCCCATCCCGATCAGGTTCCTGTCCAAGAAAGAAGTCTTCAAAGCTCCTCTCCTGGGAACCGCCATGCGAGGAATAGGGATGGTGCCTTTGGACCGGGAAATGGGACGCAGGGAACTGGCCATGATTATTCGGCACACTCGCCAGTTGATAGCCAAGGGCCGATCGCTGGTGATCTTTCCCGAGGGCACCCGCAGCCTCACCGGGGAGATGCTCCCGTTCAAATACGGGGCGTTCTTCATCGCGGCGCAAGTGGGATGCCCGGTGCTCCCGGTGGCCGTCTCCGGCACCCGGGCTGTCTGGCCCCCTCAGGCCTCGTTGATCCGAGGAGGGCCGGTGAAAGTGAAAGTGCTACCCCCCATGTCGGTTTCCAAGAAGGCCGGCCGACCAAGCAGTCAACTGGCGGAGCAGATCCGCTCCGACCTCCTCCGGGAACTGGCCCCCTAATTCTTCAAACACCCCCGGGAGCGGTCGACCAAGACCTGAACGCATCCCTTCCGGGTGGGTGCGGGGAGATTACCCAGCGGCCCTTTTCAACCGGGGTACGGGGAGTCGCATTCCTCCCACCCCCAGGTCACGGCGGCGGACCGAGAGCAAGGCCAAACCCAACAACACCACCGCCAGTCCCGCCAGAACCAGAGCGTGCTGGACATCCAATCCAAAACGCAGAGGGTTGGAGGCGTCGTAGTAATAGAAGGGCGACAACGGCTTGGCGGCTTCCAGGCCCTCCACCAACCCGCCCAGGGAGTTGAGCAGATACGAGCCGGCCGCCACCAGGGTGACAATTCCCATCGAAAGACCGCGAAGTCCGGTGAACGCCCCCATCGCCAAGGCAAGCGCTCCAAAAAACACTCCCAGCAAAACTGCCATCAAAGAAACAGCAGCGATGTTTCCCAAGGGGATCTCCACCCCGAACAGGGGGCCGGTAAGGGCGATGCCAACCAACAAGGCGCCGCCCAGCACCATCTCCGCCAACACCAAAGCCCACAGCTTTTGCCCCACCAATCCGTATCGCGACAGAGGTGTGGCCATCACCAAATCGATGGTCCCATCCTCTTCCTCTCCTGCGACCGCCCGCGCCCCCTGGACGGCGCCATAAATGGCAAACACCAAGGGCACCACCCAACCCAAAGCCTCCGCTTGAATGAAACCCACCGGATCGAACAGGCTCGCTCCCCCCTCGACCCCCATGATCGCCAACAACCCGTCGGGATAGGTCTCCAGCAGCGCTTCGAACTGCTCCCGATTCTCGGCCACGATCGGATAAACTGCTCCGATGGCCAGCATGTAGCCGACTATTCCGATCACCCACCAGATCAGCGATCGACGGCGGTCGCGCAAGGTTTTCAGGGTCACATAGCTCACTTGGGGCCTTCCTCTCCTCGGTAATAATCCAAAAACAACGCCTCCAGGTCCGCTCCGTGGCTGACCAGATTGCGGACGGTGTGCCCGGCCACTGCCTTGACCACTGCGTCGATGCTCCCGATCACCTGACAGTGGAGGGTGTTCCCATGCACACTGGCCGAACGAACCCCATCCAGATTCTCGAACTCAGCCGCATTCGGCGTTTCCTCGAACACCACCTCGAAAGTTCGCACCGCTTTCTGACGAAGGGCTTCCAACTGCTCCACTTCCACCAGACGGCCCTCCCGGATGATCCCCACCCGATCGGCTACCCGTTCCACCTCCGACAGCACATGGGAAGAAAAGAAAATCGTTACTCCCTCGGCCTTGATTTCATCGATCAGCCGATATACCTCCTGCTGCACAAGCGGATCAAGCCCCGAAGTGGGTTCATCCAAGACCACCAACTCGGGACGATGCATAAGGGCCTGCACCAATCCCAACTTCTGGCGATTGCCCTTGGAGAGATCACTGATCCGGCGGGAAAGATCAAGGTCTACCCGGTCGGAAAGCTCCCTGGCCGCCACAGAACCGCCTTCGCCCCGCAGGTTCCCTATGTAGGTCAAAAAATCCCTCCCCGACATACGTTCATAGAACTCGACCTCTCCGGGCAGATACCCGATGCGACGCCGGACCGCCGGGTCGCGGGGAGAACCCCCCAGCACCTCCACAGTTCCCTCCTGCGGCCTGATCAGATCCACCAGCATCCGGATGGTGGTGGTTTTCCCGGCGCCGTTGGGCCCCAGATAGCCGAACACCTCCCCGGACTGCACATCCAGGTCCAGATCGATAACGCCGCGGGCCTTACCGTAACTCTTGGTGACCCCACTCAGCCGCACGGGAGCAGACATCCTGGTTGAACCTCCGAAATCTGTCTCAGGTGCCAATGATAGCTCCAGAATTGGATAACTTTGGCGAGCCACAGATCCTCCCTCCTCAGTCTGGATAGCGGGATTCTCCAAGCGGCTACTCTTGCGCCAGGGCCGACGGTTATCCTCTCAATACTTCAGACGTTTTCGACTACGCGGGTCGGCAATAACGGCAAGACAAACGGCAGCCAGTTGCAGGGGACTGTTCGCCCTGGCGCGCTCAATCTGGTCGATCGCGATCCTGGCTAAGGAAACCATATCTTCAGCATCCTTTTTGGTATGCGCCCAATTGTGTTCATAATCGGCGCGTTCCCTTTCATCCCGCAAGAGCTGAAATGACTGAGCAAAATGATAAAGATCATGATCGCACACGGGTCGGCTGGGTAACCAGACAAACGTCAAACGACCATTTGATTCCCTCTTGGCGAGGTTGCTCAAGACATCGGTAGCAGAGGCGTGACTAACCATGCGCCTAGCTGAAACATTCAGAGGATCGTTATATGGCCTCCCTACCTCAATACAAAGAGCGCAAAAAGCTGCGTAATAGGCGGTTGAGATAGCTCGACGCAGATGTGCAACCGGAGGTCTGCCTCGGCCCGTGGGAATCAAATCCTCAGCGGCTTTCAACAATCCCTCGGGAGTGGGTGCTGACATTGCAGGCCTGACTACATTATGCTAGCTCGGGAACCCGCCAGCCGGTGTGGTGGTTCCCGCTTTCGAGTTCATCCCTAGTGCGGAAATAGCTTTCAACCCTCACTTCATCCTCATCGAATAGCCCTTGAATACGGTGCCGATATTCCCAAAGCATCTCGTTGGGCCAGACTGATTTCTCCGGTTCGGGTAACTCCCAGAAAGCCAGGATGCGCCACCGATCGTCACCTTCATACCACGATGGACCGCTGGCCATATACCTGACACGAGCTGGATCGCCCTCTTGAGCCAAATCCCAGTTCAGCTCTGCGAGTCTCCTCTCGGCATCCTCATCCGGTCTCACGCCCTGCGATGATAGCCGAGTTTCCCGCCTAAACAGGTCAACTTTTACTTCGTTAGCCGAAATCCGGCCCCGCTAGCTGCGCCTCCTCATCTCTTCCAACTCCTCCAGAGTCTTGGGCCAGTCTTGCTTGAGCAGTCGGGAGAGCGATCGATCGGCCAGCAGCTTCCCACCGGTCTGGCATGCCGGGCAATAGTTGGTCTCGTTGGAGGCATAGACGATTCTCTGCACCGGTGCCCCACACCGGGGGCACGGCTTCCCGTATTGGCCATGCACCGCCATCTCCGGACGAAAGGCGGTCACCTTTTTGGGCCATTCATCGCCAGTCTCGCTTGCCAGCCGGTCTATCCACACGGTTAGCACCTTGACCATCGCCCGATGGAGGCGCAGTGTCTGCGGATCGGTGAGCCGGCTGGTCAACTTCACCGGTGACAGCCGCGCCTCCCAGAGGATCTCATCGGAGTAGGCGTTGCCGATGCCCGACAGAATCGACTGGCTGGTGAGGGCGCGTTTGAGGGTGTGGTTTCTGCTGCGAATCAGGCTGGTGAACCGAGCCGGGGAGATGTCCAGCGGCTCCAGCCCACCCCGGTCCTCCGCCCTTAGGTTGTCTTCTCCCGAAAGCACCCAGATCCCGGCCCGCCGCTTGGAGCCCTGTTCGGTGAGAACCAGCGTGGAACCGGGAAAACTCCAAGCCGCCAACCCCACCTTGCCGGGGGGCTTCACCCCTTCTCGATCATGCCAGCGCAAGCGCCCGGCCACCATCAAGTGGATCACCAGAAACAACTCGTCGTCATCGAACTCCCACACAATGCGTTTTCCGATGCGCCGAAGACCCACCACCCTGCGGCCCACCAGCTGCTCATAGGGAGTCTGGTAAGTGCGAAGCACCGACATCGACCGCACCAGGAATCCGGTGACCTGCCTTCCCACGATGCGCGGCCCGAGTGCCCGGAGATACAAAGCGATGTCGGGAAGCTCGGGCACCGGTCCCAAAGATTACTTTCCGGCCTAACCTTGGAGGTCGGAATACCTGCTGTCAGCCCAGAATGGAGACCCTTGTGGTAGACACCCTCTCAACCATGCTTTCTCTCGGAACCCCGGCCCCGGACTTTTCTTTGACCGACACGGTGACCGGTGACACGGTCTCCCTGTCAGAATGCGACGGGAAAGCCCTGGTAGTGATGTTCATCTGCAATCACTGCCCATTTGTGATTCATATCCAGGATGGATTGGTCAGCTTTGGAAACGACTATCGGGATGCTGACGTTTCGGTGGTGGGCATCAGCGCCAATGACGCGGTGAACTATCCGGGCGACGCCCCCGACAAGCTGGCCGCCATGGCTCGCCGCAAGGGCTACGCCTTTCCGTACCTCTATGACGAAACCCAGGCTGTGGCCAAGTCGTACACGGCCGCCTGCACTCCCGATTTCTTCGTGTTCGGCCCAGACCGCGCCTTGGTCTACCGAGGCCAATTCGACGACTCCCGGCCCTCCAATTCCATCCCGGTGACCGGAAGCGACCTGCGGGCCGCGGTGGATGCGGTGTTGAACGGGGATGAAGTCTCGCCCTTCCAGAAGCCGTCCATCGGATGCAACATCAAATGGATGCCCGGTCAAGAGCCCGATTACTTCGGTTGAAGCAGCCGAGCGGCAAACCGACTGGGAGGGTGTGGCGCTGGAGGTTGGGCCGGCCAACCGGGGTGGTGGTCTGAAAACTCCCGGGCATAGGCGCCGACGGCCAATACCCTTGGGGGGATGATTCGCTTTAGTCACCAGACATTGACGCGGTTGGCCGTGGTGCTGTTCGCCTTCTCTTTGGTGGCGGCCGCCTGTGGCGGGGACACCGCCCCCGAAACGCAGCCGTCCACCCAGGTCACGTCCTCCACCGCACCTTCGACAACCACCGCCACTGCCCCGCCATCCACCACCAGCA
>OZ219757.1:0-1348722 GCA_964291245.2 Acidimicrobiia bacterium | reverse complement strand
TCGGAGAGTGTTTTTTGTGAGTTGTTTCGGTCGTGTTGGGGGTTGTTGGTGATGGTAGTTGGTCTCCTTTTCGGCGGGTGGGATATCTCCGATGGGTTCGAGGAGCCGGCGGTGGTTGAACCAGTCCACGTATTCGAGGGTGGCGTACTCGACCTGGTCGAGGTTGCGCCATGGTCCACGGTTTCGGATCAGTTCTGTTTTGTACAACCCGATCACCGACTCCGCCAGGGCGTTGTCATACGAATCGCCGACTGACCCGACCGACGGTGATATCCCAGTTTCGACCAGACGGTCGGTGTACCGAATTGACAGGAAGTTGGGCGCCGGCGTCGGAATGGTGGACCAGACGCTCGCCGGGTTTGGGATCACGGGCCCATAGGGCCTGTTCCAACGCGTCAAGCGCCAGATCGGCGCGGAGGGTGGTCGCTACTCGCCATCCGACTATGAACCGCGAGTAGGCGTCGATCACGAACGCGGCGTACACGAACCCCGACCAGGTCGGCACATAGGTGATGTCCGCCAGCCAAAGACGGTTCGGAGCCTCAGCACCGAACCGCCGGTCGACCAGATCAGCGGGTCTGTGAGCGTTTTCGTCCGAGACCGTTGTGCGACGCTTTTTGCCTCTGACCACGCCCACCAGCCCTTCTAGGCGCATGAGACGCTCGACTGTGCACCGCGCCACCGTAACTCCCTGACGGTGCAGCTGCCGCCATACCTTCCGAGCGCCGTACACCCCAAAGTTCTCTGAATGAACACGGCGGATCACCGGAACCAGTTCGGCGTCCCGACGCGAACGCGCCGAACACCGATCCGGTTCCCGCTCTCGGTGTTTGTGTTCGTAATAGGTTGACGGGGCGATCGGCAACTGCTCACAGATCGGCTCGACCCCATGCTCCTTTCGGTGTTCATCCACGAACCTGGTCATCTGCTCGGTAGGCGGTCGAGCTCCGCCTGGGCGAAATACGCTGACGCCTTCCGCAGGATCTCGTTCGCCCGGCGCAACTCGCGGTTCTCCCGCCGTAATTCCCTCAGATCCTCCAACTGATCGGTGGTCAAACCCGACCGAACCCCCTGGTCGCGTTCTGACTGACGCACCCACTTTCTGAGGGTCTCAGACGAGCACCCAACCTTCTCGGCGATCGAACAGATCGCCGCCCACTGTGAACGGTGCTAGGTATTATCGCAGGCCAGAGGACCTTTGCCCAGATTGTCCCACCTATATCCCAACCTGTATGACATCGCCAGATGTACCAGGCGCCTTGGAGGTCCAGAAGCGAATGGCTGAATCAACCCCGCATTCCGACGGCGCCCCCCGGCGGGCCATCTTGGCGTCTGGGGTGTGGAAGGTTTTTGGGAAACGGGTGGGCGACGCCATGGAGATGGCCCGGTCCAAGGTGGACCAAGCCGGCATCTTGGAGAAAAGTGGCTGTGTGGTGGCCGTGCAGGATGCCACCTTCGAGGTGAACTGGGGGGAGGTTTTTGTGGTGATGGGGCTGTCGGGAAGCGGAAAATCCACCCTGCTGCGGTGTCTTTCCCGCCTGATCGACGCCTCTGCCGGCCGGATCGTCATCAACGGCCGGGACCTGGGAGAAATGCCCGAAACGGAGTTGCGGGAACTGCGCCGTCACACCATCAGCATGGTTTTTCAGAACTACGGGCTGTTTCCCCACCGGAAGGTGATCGACAATGTCGCCTTCGGATTGGAGGTGAGAGGGGCGTCCAAGGAAGAGCGCTACCAAAAGGCCACGGAGATGATCGAGCTGGTGGGCCTGGATGGATGGGCTTTCAAATACCCCGCCCAACTGAGCGGGGGGATGAAACAGCGGGTGGGCCTGGCCCGCGCCTTGGCGGTGGACCCTGAAATCCTTCTCTTTGATGAGCCCTTTTCGGCGCTCGATCCGCTGATTCGCCGCGATATGCAGGATGAGCTTCTGAGCCTACAGGAACGTCTCCGGTGCACCATGGTGTTCATAACCCACGATTTCTCCGAAGCCCTCAAGCTGGGGGATCGGATCGCCATCATGCGATCCGGGGCTTTGGTGCAGGTGGGCACGCCTGAGCAGATCGTCGCTCATCCGGCCGATGACTACGTGCGGGACTTCACGGTGGATGTTCCCCGAGACAAGGTGTTGTCGGTTGCCGCGGTGATGGCGCCGGTCCCCCCCGGTGCGGTCCCCGACGGGGAGCCGGTGGCGGCCTCGGTTCGGTTGGAGGCCATTTTGCCCCGCCTCTTGACCGAGGGCAAACCGGTGCCGGTGGTCGATGCGCAAGGCGACCGTTGCGGGGTGCTGGAGCCCGCCATAGTTTCGAGTTACCTCTGGCCCCGATGACCTCTCTCTCGGTGCGGTCGGTGGGGTGGCGCCGCCCGATCGGGTATCTCGGAGCAGCCGCACTGGTGTTGGGGGGATTGGCACTGGTGCTGCCGGAGGAAATCGGCGCCTTTCCCACCGAATGGGACATCGGATTCGGGTCGGCGGTCAACGAGGTGCAGCAGTGGTGGATCAGCAACCGCCGCGACTTGGGGATCTACCTGTATTTCTTCAATCCGATCTCCGATTCCGTCGATTGGCTGCTGCGGGCCTTGGAATCTCTGTTGCTGACCATCCCCTGGTATGTCCATGTCACCGGGGTGGGGCTGCTCTTTGGTCGTTGGCTGGGGAAGGCCGGGGGGCTGGCGGCGGGGGCGGGCATGCTCTACTTTGTGGCCCTGGGCCTGTGGGAACAAAGCGTTCAAACCTTTGCTTTGATGACGGTGGCGGTGGCGTTGGCCGTGGCGATCGGAGTGCCGGTGGGAATCCTGGCTGCCCGAAGCGACGCCGTGAATCGGGGGTTGAGGCCGGTGCTCGATTCAATGCAGACCCTTCCCGCCTTCGTCTACCTGATTCCGGTTCTGCTGTTCTTCGGGGTGGCCCGGGTGCCATCTTTGATCGCCACCGTGATCTACGCATTGCCTCCCGTCATCCGGCTCACCAATCTGGGAATCCGCCAGGTTCCCACCGAGAGTTTGGAGGCCGGATGGATGTTCGGGTCCACCCCCGGCCAGCTCCTCCGCAAGGTCCAGTTGCCCCAAGCCGTACCCTCGATCTTGGCGGGAGTCAACCAGACGATCATGATGGCGCTCAGCATTGTGGTGATCGCCGCCATGATCGGCGCGGGAGGGCTGGGCCAGGAGGTATTGCTGGCGCTTCGCCATCAGGAGGTGGGAAGGGCCATCGAGGCGGGAATGGCGATCGTGCTGATGGCGGTGATGTTGGACCGTTTCTTCCACTCCCTGGTGGGGCAGGACCGGACCGCGGGGATGCCGCTTGGGGACCGGTTGGCGCATCGACGGGGGTGGATGGCCGTCGCGGCCTTGACCGGGATGGCGGTGGTGGGATCGGTGATGGGATGGACGGACTATCCCCCTGCTCTGCAGTTCTCCTATGCGGCCCCCATTGATGCGGCGGTGGACTGGGCCAGGGACAACCTTTACCAACTGGGAGGCCTTCCTTTGGGAACCGGCCCCTTCAGTGACTTTCTCACCACCTACGGCACCCGTCCGCTGCGGCTGTATCTGAGCGAGGAGGCTTGGCCGCTGGTGGTGCTCTTCTTCGGTTTGGTGGCTTGGTGGGCGTCCGGCAGGAGGCTGGTGGTGGGGTCGGTGATCGGGACCTTTGTCATCGGGCTGTTGGGCATGTGGACCCTGACCATGGACACCCTGTCACAGACGGTGGTGGCGGTGGCGATGGCCGTGGTGATCGGTCTTCCCTTGGGGGTGGCGGCGTCTCGTCGAGATTGGTTGGAGCGGGGTATGCGCCCCGTTCTGGACACTTTGCAGACCATCCCCAGTTTCTGCTTCTTGGTGCCGGTGGTGATTCTCTTCAATGTCGGCCGGATTCCGGGAATCATCGCCTCGGTTCTCTACGCCCTGCCGCCGGTGGTGAGGCTCACCAACCTGGGTCTGCGCAGCGTCGGAACCGAGACGGTTGAAGCGGCCGATGCCTTCGGAGTCACCCCGCGTCAGAAGCTGTGGAAGATTCAGATGCCGCTGGCCATGCCCACCGTTCTGGCGGGGATCAACCAGACAGTGATGCTGGTGTTGGCCATGGTGGTGATCGCCGGACTGGTGGGAGGGGCCGGACTGGGCCTGGAAGCCGTGAAGGGGCTGGCCCGAAGCGACACGGGCTTGGGCTTGGAAGCGGGTATCTCGATCGTTGCTCTGGCCATGATCCTGGACCGGATCACCCAGGGTTGGGCAGCTCGTTTCCAACCGCCGTCCGCAACCGAACAATGAAGTCTCCAGTTTTTCCGGTAAATTCAGGAGGCATTTGACCGGGGTTTGCCTAGCATCCGGGAGAACGCTGGCGATGAAAGGACGGTAATCAATGGGACCTATCAAGAATTCGAAGGCAGCTCTGCTCTTGGTCGCCTGTACGCTGGCGCTTGCCGCCTGCGGAGGGGATGACCTGGGCGATATCGACACCATCAAGCTGGCAGTCAATCCCTGGGACGGGTCGGCGGCCAACGTGGCGGTGGCCAAGGCGGTTCTGGAGGGAGAGGGCTACACCGTGGAAACGGTCGACATCGACGAGAACGCCCAGTGGGCGGCCATCGCCACGGGAGACCTGCACGCCAGTTTGGAAGTCTGGCCTTCGGGGCACGCCGACAATGTTGCCTCCTACATAGACGGCGGCGGCGGAGTCGTCAACGGTGGCGAGCTGGGAGCAGTTGGAAAGATCGGCTGGTGGATCCCCACCTACGTGACCGAACAAAACCCGGCGGCCGGCACCTGGCAGGGTCTGCAGGATCCGGCCATAGCCCAGCTCTATTCCACTGCCGAGTCGGGAGACAAAGGACAGTTCCTGATCGGCGATCCCAGCTGGGTCTCGTATGAGCAGGACATTATCGACAATCTGGGCCTCGACCTCGAAGTCGTTTACGCCGGTTCCGAAGAGGCCATTCTGGCGGCTTTGGATTCGGCTTCCAGCCGTGGCGACCCGCTGCTGTTCTATTTCTGGACGCCCCACTCGGCATTCAGCAAATACGACATCACCCAATTCGAGTTGCCGGCCTACTCGGATGAGTGCTATGCGTCGGACGCGGTGGACTGCGATTATCCGGCCGATGTCCTGTTCAAGATCATGTGGGATCAATTGGAGGAGCAGGCCCCGACCGCCGCTGCGGTTCTCTCCAATTTCAACTACACCAACGAAGATCAGATCTTCATGTTGGGCAAGATGGACGAGGGCCTATCGGTGGATGAGGCAGCCGCCGAATGGATGGCCGCCAACGAGTCCACCTGGCAAAGCTGGATCCCCGGATAGGAGAACATTCCAAACCAGACCTCACGAACCCAGCGGCGTTCGCCTTCACACAGCCGAGAGGCGATGGGCGGAACCGCTGGGTTCCTTTTAAGCTGGGAGTGTGCCAAATCGCTAGATGTGCCGGTACCAATCGACATGTTCAGGCGGGAGGGGGTCGTTGCCCAGGATGGCGTCGGCGGCTTTCTCGGCGATCATCATCACCGGCGCGTAGATGTTTCCGTTGGTGATGGTGGGCATCACCGAGGCGTCCACCACCCGCAGACCCTCGACCCCGTGCACCCGCAAGTCGTGGGGTGAGACCACTGCCATCCGGTCGGTTCCCATCTTGGCGGTGCAGGAGGGATGGAGAGCTGTCTCGGCATCCTGAGCTACCCAGTCGAGGATCTCCTGCTCGGTCTGAACCCGGGGGCCGGGTGAAAGTTCCCCGGCGTCGAATTCCTCGAAGGCCGGTTGGCTGAGGATGTGGCGGACGGTGCGGACCGCTTCCACCCACTGACGACGGTCTTCGGGGGTGGAGAGATAGTTGAATCGCAGAGCCGGTTTGTCGAAGGGGTCATCGGTACGCAGCGTGATGCTGCCTCGCACATCGGAGTACATCGGACCCACATGCACCTGAAAGCCGTGCCCCTGGGCCGGGACCGATCCGTCGTAGCGGATCGCCAGCGGCAGGAAGTGAAGCATCAGGTTGGGATATTCCACCCGGTCGTTTCCCCGGATGAACCCCCCGCCCTCGAAGTGGTTGCTGGTGGCCGGGCCGGTGCGAAACAGCCACTGCAACCCTATCCAGGGCATCCGCCACTTGGCCAGGTAGGGCTGAAGGGACACCGGTTGCCGGGAGGCATGCTGGATGTACACCTCCAAGTGGTCCTGCAGGTTCTGCCCCACTCCCGGGAGATCGGCCACCGGCTCTATGCCCAGAGATTGCAGATGTAGGGCCGGCCCGACCCCGGACAGCATCAGCAGTTGCGGTGTGTTGATCGCCCCCCCGCACAGGATCAACTCTTCTGCCTTGACCTGGCGCAATCTGCGGCCCTTGCGATATTCGATGCCCACTGCCCGGCGGCCCTCGAACAGGATCCTGGTGACATGGGCGCGGGTGATCAGCGACAGGTTGGGACGTTTCATCACCGGGTGCAGGTAGGCCCGTGAGGCGCTGAGCCTTCTTCCCCGGTGCCGGTTGGCGTCGAAGGCGGCGAACCCTTCCTGCCGGTAGCCGTTCACGTCGGTGGTATTGGGGATCCCGACCTGTTCCCCGGCCTTGAAAAAGGCCTCGAACAGAGGGTTGGAGGCCGGGCCCCGTTCCAGAATCAACGGACCCTCCCCGCCCCGATACTCATCGGCGCCGGCCAGGGTGGTTTCCAGACGCTTGAAGTAGGGGAGGCAATGGGCGTAGTCCCACTCTTGCATCCCCGGCTCGGCTGCCCACTTTTCATAGTCCAGAGGATTTCCCCGCTGAAAAATCATTCCGTTGATGGAACTTGACCCGCCCAGCACCTTGCCTCGGGCGTGGTACACCTTCCGGCCCCCCATGTGGGGCTCGGGTTCCGACTGGTATTTCCAGTCATAGAATCTCGATCCGATCGGGTAGGTGAGGGCGGCCGGCATGTGGATGAAGACATCCCATCGGTAGTCGGGTCGGCCGGCCTCCAACACCAATACCCGGGTGGAGGGATCGGCGCTGAGGCGGTTGGCGAGGGCACACCCGGCCGACCCGCCACCGATTATGAGAAAGTCGTAAGTTCCCACGCCGACCCGCCGATTGAAATCAGTTCTTCGAATTGGGGGTGGGCCGTTTGTGGGGAGGGAAGCGAGATTGCTCTTCCAGGACCCCGATCGGCAGGTGGCTCCGTATATACAGATCCTCGCCGCCGAATCGGGGAGTGAAATCCCATCTGATTCCCTGGGTTTGCATCACCCGACTCACAAATGCCCTCCGGCGCTGGCTCTCCATCACCTGGTCGGTGAGTTGGGCGCTGTCCCAGCGGCGGTTGATTTCGGCCTTGATCCCCGCCAAGGCTGCATCGGCGCTGGCTCGGTTGGTCAGTTCCTCCGGATCGGACTTCACATGGAACACCTGATCGGGGTCACTTTCGGACACCACGTATTTGGCGCCTTTCCTTTGCACCATGAACATGGGAGCCACGGCGCCTTCGGCGTAATACTCCCCGATCACCTCGTCGTGACCCTGGTCGCCATAGAGATGGGGGAGAAGAGACCTTCCGTCCAGTTGGGTGGGGTAGTCGATATCCGCCCCCTCGGTGGCCAGCCCCACCAGGGTCGGCCCCAGATCCACCAAAGAGACCGCCTCCGACACCCGGCGAGGCTTCAGACGGCCGGGGCACCAAAAGATCAGCGGCACTCGCACCGATCGTTCCAGAAAGCTCATCTTGAACCACATTCCCCGCTCGCCCAGCATGTCCCCGTGATCGGAAGTCACGATGATGATGGTGTTGTCGGCCATGCCGGTCTCCTCCAGCGCTTGGCGGACCATCCCCACCCGACGGTCGAAATCGGAGACCGAGGCATAGTAGGCGCGGCGGGCGGCCCGGATCTGCTGCTCGGTCAGCACAATGTCCGAGGCGCCGATCGCCCACCGGAGCCGGTCACTGTGAGGATCGGCGGGCGCCTGCTCATAGGTGGTGACCGGCAAATCGATTTCGTCGTCCCGGTACAGGTTCCAGGTCTCCGGGCGGGCCAGATACGGGTCGTGGGGCTGGATGAAGGAGACGGTGAGCATAAAGGGCCGTTCGCCGGATCGGGCCTGGTCATAGATCCAACGCTGGGCCCGGAACGTCACCTCGTCGTCGTAGTCGATGTTCACCGCCGCCAGGGTGCTCCCGGCCTCGGTCACCACCTTCATGGTGTGAAACCAGTCCTGCTTCTCATCGGGCTCGTCCCAGCGGGGATGCCACACGAAATCGGCGGGATAGGTGTCGGTGGTGAGCCGTTGCTCAAATCCGTGCAGCTGATCGGGTCCGATGAAATGCATCTTGCCCGAGAGGCAGGTCAGATAGCCCCGATCGGCCAGATAGTGGGCGAAAGTCGGGATCTCCACCGACCACTCCGCGGCATTGTCCCAGGCGCCGATCCGGGCCGGGAGGCAGGAGGTCATCATGACGTATCGGGAAGGCCCGCACAGCGGTGAGTTGGTGTAGGCCCAGTCGAAGGTGACCCCCTCCTCGGCCAGGGCGGCAATGTGGGGCGCCCGCACCACCCGGTGACCGTAATTGGGCAAGAAGTGGGGCGCCAACTGGTCAGCCATGATCAAGACGATGTTGGGTCTGGGCATGCGGCGAATTGTAGGAGGGCCGGGCGATTGGGAACCGGTGTTGTCGGTTGCGCCCGGACCAGTCGGGCAGCCCGTTCCCTGGGGTGGAACTTGGGAAGGCGCCTTTCGTTTCTATAATGAGAATCGGGTGCCTGGTTCAAGTTTTCCCGCATGACCTCATACTTTGAGAATTATCTTTTTGTGGCCGCCTTTGCCCTGCTGGGAGTGGTGTTGGTGCTGGTGATGCTGGGGGTGGCGGCCATCCTGCGGCCCCACAATCCCACTCCCGCCAAGCGGCTCACCTACGAATGCGGGGTGGACCCGGTGGGCGAAGGCTGGAGCCAGACCTACGTGCGTTATTACGTGTTCGGCCTCCTGTTCGTGATCTTTGATGTGGAAGCGGCGTTTATCTTCCCCTGGGCGATCCTGGCCGAAGAGCTGGGAATGTTCGGACTGGTGGCGATCATCATCTTTATGCTCACCCTGGTGGAGGGCCTGTTCTACGCCATCAAGAAGGGAGTTCTGCGGTGGGAGTGATTGAGCGGTTCGGGGTTCCCAAGCCGGTCAGCTGGTTGCTCAATTGGTCGCGGCGGTATTCGCTGTGGATGTTCCAGTTCGGTCTGGCCTGCTGCGCGATTGAGATGATGGCGGCGTCGGGACCTCGCTACGACTTCATGCGTTTTGGGATCATTCCCCTTCCCGCCTCTCCCCGACAGGCCGATCTGATGGTGGTGGCCGGCACCGTCACCGACAAGATGGCCCCGGCGGTTCGGAGGCTGTATGACCAGATGCCCGAGCCCAAGTATGTGATCTCGATGGGTTCCTGTTCCAACTGCGGCGGGCCCTACTGGGACTCCTATTCAGTCACCAAAGGGGTGGATCAGATTATCCCCGTGGATGTCTATGTGCCCGGATGCCCCCCTCGGCCCGAGGCTCTGATGGACGGGATCGTCCTGTTGCAGCAAAAGATCAAGAACGAGGACATCAAAGAGAAGTGGAACGAGCGTGACCTCCAGCCCGTCTGAGGTGGGCAATGCGGGACCCGAGGGTCTGGGGGAGGCCCGGCCCCTGGCCGACCGGGTGGCCGAGGCGGTGGGTGGGGCTACCCTGACGGCGGTGGAGACCGCCAAAGTGGGGGTCTCGGTGGATCGGTGGACACAGACTCTGCGTATCGCCCGCGACGAGTTGGGTTTGGGGTTTTTCTCGTGGCTGTCGGCGATCCACTGGGCCAACGACCCCCAGGTGGGTGATGCACTGTCGTCCGAGGTGACCGAACGATTCGAACTGTTGTGCGCGGTCTCCGATGTGACCGGCGGTGACCTGGTGGTGTTCTCCACCGACCTGCCGCCGGCCGACCCGCAGGTGGACAGTCTGATGGAGGTGTTCCCGGGAGCCGACTGGCACGAGCGGGAATGCCGGGAGATGTTCGGAATCACCTTTGTGGGTCACCCTCGCCCCGAAAACCTCTATCTTCCCAACGAGTTCGTGGGAAATCCCATGCTCAAGTCGTTCGCTTTGCTCAGTCGGGAGGTCAAGCCCTGGCCGGGAGAGGTGGATGTGGAAGAGATGCCCCCTTCCGAGGCGAGTGGTTAGGGATGGCCGTGGCTCAGGAAATGATGCAGCATCTGGCCGGAGCGTCGGTGTCGGTGGAGTTGGAGACTCCCGATATGACGCTCAACATCGGACCGCAACATCCTTCCACTCACGGCGTGTTGCGGCTGGTGGCCAAGGTTGACGGTGAGCGGGCGTTCGATGTGCAGCCGGTGATCGGATACATGCACCGCGGCTATGAGAAGCTGTCGGAAGTGCGCACCTACCCGCAGATCACCGCTTTGATCAACCGTATCGACTGGGTGTCGGGTTACGCCAACGAGATTCCGTTTATCGTGGCCGCCGAACGCCTGATGGGGGTGGAGCCGCCCGAGCGGGCTCAGTACATCCGCCTGATTCTCACCGAGATGGCCCGCATCTCATCCCATCTGGTGTTCCAAGCCTCCTATCCCCTCGAATTGGGGGCGGCCACGCCGCTGTTTTTTGCTCTCAGAGACCGGGAGCGGGTGCTGGACCTGATCGAGATGGTGACCGGCGGGCGTTTCCATCCCAACTTCAACCGGATCGGCGGCGTGAAGCCGGCAGTGGGCGCCGGGCCGACCACCCGCAAGACCATCCAGGATCTGCCCGCCGGGTTCTTGGCGGAGACCCGGGCGGCTATGGATCGGGTGCTGTCCACCACCGATGAGTTGGAGGACCTGGTAGCCGGCAATGAGATCGTGCTGGCTCGCACCAGGGGCATCGGAATTCTGCCGCCCGAGGTGGCGATGGCCTACGGGGTGTCGGGGCCGAACCTGCGGGCCTCGGGGGTGCCGTTTGACTTGCGTCGGGTCTCTGACTATCTGCCCTATGACCGTTTCGATTTCGAGATTCCCACCGGTCGCAACGGTGATTGCTGGGACCGCTGGTGGGTGCGTCTGGAGGAGATCCGCCAATCGGCTTCCATCGTTCGGCAGGCGGTGGACTCCATACCTTCGGGTCCGATTCAGGCCAAAGTACCCCGGATCATCAAGGTTCCGGCCGGGGAGATCTATGTGCGGTCGGAGAACCCCAAGGGGGAGATGGGCTATTACGTGGTCTCCGACGGAGGTCTGGGTCCCTACCGGCTCAAGATCCGGTCGGCCTCCTTTTCCAACATCTCGATCCTGCCATGGGTACTGGAAGGGACTCTCGTGCCCGACATAATCGCCATCATGGGATCGCTCGACTTTGTATTGGGAGATGTGGATCGATGAACAGGCGGTGGCTTTCTCTGGGTGCGGATGCTCCGCACAGGCATGGCTTGTCGCCTTGTCCCGACCCTGCGCCGAATACCAGGTTTGCGCCACCCCCCACCATCTCGCGAAACCCCCCACTGTCCCGCGAAAACCGCCCCAACCCTTCTCCGCTTCGGGCCCACCCCCGCCACCGCCTGTCCGAGAGGCGAGCGCGGTTGGCCGGAGCCGCCGAGAGTGCCTCGGACCGGGCTCGCGTTATGACCCGTCTGCGGACCGGCGACGTCGGGGCGGCCCGGCAGGTGTTTGTGACTGACATCAATATGTCTCGGGTGGGTGACACTTTCAACCTCCCCGAGGCGGGTTTTTGGCCGGCGAGCCGATATTTTTTCGCGACTTGAGGGGTTGGGGTGTCTGAGAACCCCCGCCGGGGCAGGCCTCCAATGAGTCCCTGGTTGGCTTTGGCGATCTGGCTGGTGGTGGTGGCCACCATCATCCCGGTGATGGGGATGGCCATCGGGTACGCCGAGATGAAGATCTCCGCCCACATGCAAAGCCGGATCGGACCCTACTTTGCGGGGGGGAGATTCGGTTGGGCGCAGCTGATCGCCGATGGGGTGAAGTTTTTCCAAAAAGAGGACATCGTTCCCGACAATGCCGACCGCCCGGTGTTCAAGATGGCGCCGGTGCTGGTGATGGTGGGGACGGTGGGGCTGTTTGTGGTGATCCCCTTCGGGCCGGGGATGACCCCCCAGAATCTCGATTTGGGTATCTTCTACGCACTGGCCATCTCCTCGATCGGGACGATCGGGGTGCTGATGGCCGGGTGGTCGTCGGGCAACAAATACTCCCTGATCGGGGGCCTGCGGGCCGCCGGGCAGTTGATCGCCTATGAGTTGCCGTTGGTGCTGGCAGTGGTGGGAGTGGTGATATTGGCCGGCACCATGAGCCTCGACGGCATAGTGCAGGCCCAAATCGGATGGTTCTCCGAGACCGGATGGGCTTTTGGAATGCCGTTTGTGGTCGTGCAGGCGGTGGGCCTGGGGGTGTTTTTCGTCGCCAGCCTGGCCGAACTGTCGCGGATTCCGTTCGACATGCCGATCGCCGAATCAGAGTTGGTGATGGGATATCTCACCGAGTACTCCGGATTCCGATTCCTGTTTTTCTTCCTGGCCGAGTTCGCCAACCTGTTCACCCTCTCCGCCATCGCCGCCACCCTGTTCCTGGGCGGCTATTGGATACCGGGAGTTCCCGACCACATTCTGCAATTCGTGGGACCCCTGGTGCTGTTGGGCAAAATCGGCCTGTTCGTGTTCCTGAGCATCTGGATTCGCTGGACCTTCCCGCGGTTTCGGGAGGACCAGTTGCAGACCCTGGCGTGGAAATGGCTGGTGCCGATCTCGTTGGCCAACATCATCGTAACCGGGATCCTGAAAGTGGTGATATAGATGAAACTGCCCAAGCCTGCGGTGCCCGGAAAGGGCCTTTTGAAGGGAATGAAGGTCACCCTTCGCACTCTTTTCACCCGACCGGTCACCGTCAACTATCCCAAGGTGAAGGAGACCCCCTCCCCTCGAGCCCGGGGGGTGATCGCCCTTGATCCGGAGGCTTGTACGGTGTGCATGCTCTGCGCCCGCCAGTGTCCCGACTGGTGCATCTATATCGAAGGGCACAAAGAGGAACGTCCCCCCTCCCGACCGGGAGGTCGGCCCCGGGTTCGGGCCACTTTGGATCGCTTCGACATTGACTACGCCCTGTGCATGTACTGCGGAATCTGCGTGGAGGTGTGCCCCTTCGATGCCCTGTTCTGGAGTCCCGACTATGAATATTCGGAGACCGAGATGGGGGCGATGCTCCACGACCAGGACCGCCTGCTGGAGTGGCTGGATACAGTGCCCGCCGCTCCCGCTCTGGAGAAGTAGATGGGATTTGAGGACTGGATCGCAGAGCCCCTCAACTGGGTGTTTGCGGTGGTGGCCCTGGCGACGGTGTTCTCCGGATTGAGGGTGGTGACCTCTCCCAATATGGTCCACGCCGCCCTGTTCCTGGTCGCCGCCCTGGCCGGGACGGCCGCGGTGTTCCTGCTGCTGTCGGCCGAGTTTTTGGCCTGGGTGTTGGTGCTGGTCTACATCGGGGCGGTGATCGTGTTGTTCCTGTTCGGGATCATGATCACCCGCGCTCCCACCGGCCGGGATGAATCCCATCTCGACCACCGGCGCCGGTTGCCCGCTCTGCTGGTCTCCCTGGGGCTGTTCATCCTGTTGATGTGGGGCCTGATATCCCAGTGGGGCGACGCCACCATCGATCCGATCATCGCCGGCACTCCCACCACGGTGCTCGGCGAGGGTCTCTTGGGGCGTTTTGTTTTCCCGTTCGAAGTGGTGGGATTCGTTCTGCTGGCCGCCCTGGTGGGCGGGATCACCATTGCCCGTCGGGATCTGAGCCCCGCCGAGGAAAAGGAGCGGGAGGCGAAGTGATCCTCAACCAGTTCCTGATCCTGGCGGCGATTCTGTTCGCCATGGGGGTCTACGGTCTGTTGGTGCGCCGTAACGCGGTGATGGTGCTCCTGTCGGTGGAGTTGATGTTGGCGGCGGTCAACATCAACCTGGTGGCGATGGAGGCCTTCTGGCAGACCACCCAGGCGTTGGGGCAGATCCTGGCGGTGTTCATCATCACCGTGGCCGCCGCCGAGGTGGGGATCGGACTGGCGATCATCCTGTTGATCTTTCGCAACCGTCGCTCGGCCAACGTGGATGAACTGGACCTGATGAGATGGTGAGCCAAGGGTTGGCACGCGGGATTCACCTGGCCGCCGAAGGCGGGGCGGCGCACGCCGGCACCGGTGGAATATGGGCGGAGTGGGCCGGTTTGATGCTGATCGGACCCATGCTGGCGTTTGTCGTGATTGTCCTGTTCGGCAAGAGGATGAAGTACCAGGGCGCCGAGGTGGCGATCGCGGTGATGGCCTTCAACCTGCTGTGGTCCACGGTGCTGCTGGTGCTCAATATGGGGGACGAGGGAGTCCTCTACGAGCGGAGCGTGGAGATCGCTTCGGTGGGGGGCGGACTGGTTTTCGAGTTGGGATGGATGGTGGACGGCCTGGCGATCATGATGTACTGGGTGGTGGCGGCAGTGGGTCTGGCGGTGTTCGTCTACGCCCACGGCTACATGAAAGGGGAGGTGCGGGTTACCTTCTTTTTCGCCGCTCTCTCGCTTTTCGCCGGGTCCATGCTGGTCTTGGTCGCCAGCCCCAACCTGGTGCAGCTGATCATCGGCTGGGAGGGGGTGGGGGTGGCGTCGTACCTTTTGATCGGCCACTACTGGGAGAAGAAGGAGAATTCCACCGCGGCGATGAAGGCTTTCTACGTCAACAAAGTGGCCGACGTGGGCTTGATCCTGGGGGTGATCATCATCGGGGTCGTGCTCGGCTCCTTTCACTTCTGGGACCTGGCCACGGCCGCAGCCGAGCACAGTGCGGCCCTGGGGCCGGTGGCGGTGACGGCCGGGTTGCTGCTCTTTTTCGGGGCGATGGGCAAAAGCGCTCAGTTCCCGCTTCACATCTGGCTGCCCGACGCCATGGCCGGGCCGACTCCCGTCTCGGCGCTGATGCACGCCGCAACCATGGTCACGGCCGGCATCTACCTGATGGCCCGCACCTTCCCGCTCTACCAGGAACTGGCCACCGCCGCCCGGCCCCTGATGATCGCAGCGGGCGCCGTCACCCTGTTCGGCATGGGCCTTTTGGCTCTGGTGGCCGATGACATCAAGCGGGTGCTGGCCTACTCCACCGTCAGCCAACTCGGTTACATGATGACCGCGGTGGCGGCGGGAGGATACACGGCCGGGCTTTTCCATCTCTTCACGCATGCCTTCTTCAAGGCGCTTTTGTTCTTGGCGGCCGGTTCGGCGATCCATGCCGTCCACTCCAACAACATGTCCGACATGGGGGGCTTGCGATCCCACATGCCCCACACTTTCCGCACGTTTGTGATCGGATCGCTGGCCTTGGCCGGCATCTTCCCCCTGTCGGGGTTCTGGTCCAAAGACGAGATACTCGCCACCTTGGGATACGAGGGGTACACCCTGGTGATGTGGATCGCCGTGGCTGGAGCCTTCGTCACCGCTTTCTACATGGCCCGGGCGGTCTCGCTCACCTTCTTTGGCGAGTATCGGGGGCATGGCGTTCCGCACGAGTCGCCCCCTATCATGACCAATCCCCTGTGGGCGCTGGCGATTCCCTCGGTGGTGGTGGGGGTTGCCAACATTCCCGGTTTCACCCTGCCCTGGATCGGAAGCTTCACCTCGTGGCTGGCGGTGCGCCGCGTCCCGATGGGCGATCATCACGCCGAAGCCATCGACCTGGGATTGGCCGCGGCGGGACTGGCCGCGGCCGGGGCGGGCCTATGGCTGGGATGGCTGGCATTCGGCCCCAAGGCCGCCGGGCGGAAAGCCGACCGGGACTGGGTGGAGGTGCCGGGGCTTTATCCACTGCTCCGCCAAAAGTACTACCTCGATCATGCCGCCCTGGGGCTGGTGTGGGCGGTCCGCTCTCCGGCGGCCCGGGCGGTCAACTGGGTGAACGACTATGTGATCGACGGGGTGGTGAACCTGGTCGGCGCCCTATGCCAAGGTTTGGCCTCTCTGGTGTACGGGGGTGTGGACCAGCGGGGCATCGACGGGGTGGTCCATGGAGTGTCGTGGGGCGCCTCGGGTATGGGGGGACTGGTGCGTCGGATTCAAAGTGGTCGGGTTCAGCAGTACGCGGGATTCCTGGTGGCGGGATTGTTGCTGCTGGTGGTCTTGGTCTTGTTCGTCCTATGAGATACGGTATGGGAGACTGATACATGGAACTGTTCGAAGATTTCGCTCTTAGTCTGATTGTCTTCCTGCCGCTGGTGGGAGCGTTGGTGGCGTTGGCCATCCCCAAAGAGAGGGAAGAGGCGGTGAAGCGGTGGGCGCTCTTGGTGAGCGTCCTCACTTTGCTTTTGGCCGTGATAGTGACGTTGCGGTTCGATTTTGGAGCGGCCGAGCGTTTCCAGTTCGAGGTTGATCTGCCCTGGATCGGGGCGATCGGCGCCAACTATCACATCGGGTTGGACGGAATCAGTCTGCCGCTTTTGGTGCTGTCGGCCCTGGTGGTGGTGCTGTGTGTGATCTACTCGTGGAAGCACTGGGACGAACCCCGCAACCCCCGGGCGTTTCTGGTCCTCATGTTGATCCTGGCCACCGGCATGAACGGGACCTTTGTGGCTTTGGACCTGGTGCTGTTCTTCATCTTCTTCGAATTGGTGCTGCTTCCCATGTATTTCATGATCGGCATCTGGGGCGACCGAACCATGCGCAAGATCCCCGGATTCAAAAAGGAAGTCGAGACCCGGCTCTATGCCTCTATCAAGTTCTTCATATTCACCCTGTTCGGCTCGGCCTTTATGCTGCTTGGCTTTCTGGCCCTCTACTTCCGTTCGGGTTCGGGTGGCCAGGACCCCACCTTTGACATCCCCGAGTTGATCGCCCGCGGCCACTTGTTCACCGGGACTTTCGCCTGGTTGGTGTTCGGAGCCATGTTCCTGGGATTCGCGGTGAAGGTGCCGATGTGGCCCTTCCACACCTGGCTTCCCGACGCGCACACTGCGGCGCCCACCGTGGGGTCGGTGCTTTTGGCTGCCATCCTGCTGAAGCTGGGATCCTATGCCTTCATCCGGATCGCCATCCCCATCCTGCCCGACACCGCCCGCGAATGGGCCCCCGCCATCGCCGTCCTGGCGGTGATCGGGATCATTTACGGATCGTTGGCCTGTCTGGCCCAGACCGACGTCAAACGCCTGATCGCATTCTCCTCGGTGGGGCACATGGGCTTTGTGATGCTGGGGATCGCCACTCTCACCGAGGTGGGGATCAACGCGGCCATCATCGGGATGGTGGCTCACGGGCTGATCACCGGCCTGTTGTTCTTTTTGGCCGGGTCCATTCACCATCGCTATCACACCCGCGAGATGTCCCGTCTGGGCGGCAACCTCAAGCTGATGCCCGTCATGGGCGGCATACTGGGATTCACGGCCATGGCCAGCCTGGGGCTGCCGGGCTTGGCCGGGTTCTGGGGAGAGTTCATGGCGCTGCTGGGTTCCTACCAGCCCCTGGAGGGCCTTTCCACCGGGTTTTTCCGCACCGCTATGGTGATCGGCGCCATCGGCACGGTGCTCACCGCCGGGTACATGCTGTGGATGCTGCAGAAAGTCAATCTGGGTGAGCCTTCCTCGGAGTGGGCGGGCAAGAACTTCCCCGACGTCGACCGTTATGAGATGATGGCCTGGGTGCCGCTGATTGTGCTGATTGTGGCGGTGGGAGTGTATCCCAAGCTGGTGCTGGGAGTCACCACCGACGCGGTGGTCGGTCTGGTGGAGACGGCTTTCCGAGCCGTCGGAGGCTGATAGATGCCGCGGATCGAATGGCTGGCCATCGCCCCCGAGCTGGTGGTGGCCGTCACACTCCTGGCGGTGTTGGCGGTCGACCTGTTCCTGCCCCGGGAGCGCAAGTATTACGTGGCGGCATTGGCGGTGGTGGGAACCACCCTGGCCATGGTCCCGGTGATCCTCTTGGCGGTGGCGGGCGACACCTATTCGATGTTCGACGGCTCCTATGTGGTCGACCCTTTCGCGCTGGTGCTCAAGGGAGTGTTCCTGGTCGCCGCCTACCTGGTGTTGTTGATCTCGGTGTCCTATATGGAGTCGGATCGCTTCTATCAGGGTGAGTACTACCTGCTGCTGCTGTCTTCGCTGCTCGGTTCCCTGGTGCTCACTTCGGGCCGGGACCTGGTGGTGCTGTTCGTGGCCCTGGAACTCACCACCGGGCCGCTGTTCCTTCTGGCCGGCTGGCGCAAAGGAGATCTGCGCTCCAACGAGGCATCGCTGAAGTTCTTCATCATCGGTGTGCTTTCGACCGGGCTGATGCTCTATGGAATGTCGCTTCTGTTCGGACTCACCGGAGAGCTCTCATTCGAAGGTATCCGAGAGGCGATTGCGGCGGGTGACCTGGCTTCCGAACCCGTTCTGGGTTTGGCGGTGCTGTTGATTCTGGTGGGATTCGGGTTCAAGGTTTCGGCCGTTCCCTTCCACTTCTGGGCGCCCGATACCTATCAGGGTTCGCCACCGCCCGTCACCGCCTACTTGTCGGTTTCCTCCAAACTGGCCGGGTTTGTGGCCATGCTGGTGGTGATCTATCTGGCGTTGCCGGCCGCCACCGACTTCTGGGGCCCGGCCTTGTGGATGATGGCGGCCGTTTCCATGACCGTGGCCAACCTGTCGGCTCTGCGGCAAACCCACCTGATCCGGCTGTTGGCCTATTCGTCGGTGGCGCAGGCCGGTTTCATGCTGGTTCCCTTCGCCGGAGCGGCCATCGCTCAGGACGGATTGTCGGAGGGATTGGGCGCCACGGTGATCTACCTGGTGATCTACGCGGTGATGAACCTGGGCGCATTCGCGGTGGTGATCGCCGGGGGCCGGCGCATCGGCAGCTATGAGATCTCCGACTGGAGGGGCTTGGGTTCCTATGCACCTCGCCAAGGGGTGATGCTGGCGGTGTTCTTCCTTTCTTTGGCCGGGCTTCCTCCCCTGGCCGGGTGGTTCGCCAAGTTCGTGATGTTCCGGGCAATCCTGATCTCCACCGGCCCGGCCGGTGTGTGGCTGGCGGTGATCGCAGCGGTGAACGCGGTGGTGGCGTTTTACTACTACGCCCGGGTGGTGAAAAGCGCCTGGTTCGACCAAGCCCCCGACACCATCCCCGAAGACACCGAGACCGGCCCGACCGGACCATTGAACCTGGCGATGGGACTGTCGTTGGTGGCGGTGCTGGTGGTGGGTGCCTTCCCGGCCATCGCCACCTTCTTCGGCGACGCCGCCGCGGCGCTCGTTCCCTGATCGGGCGAGATTACGGACAGGGAGGTTGAGGGGTGAACCCGCCCTTGGTGAGATGCTCCTGCGCGGGAAGAGTCCATGGTTTCAGGGTGGTTGTGAAAAGCGGGACCGATCAGCACTGGACTTTGTCACAGCCGCTGGGACGGGGAACTCCACCATTTTGCACGGAGGGCCGGATCGTTATTGACTGCATTCGTTAAGCAGGTCGTCGGGATTCCATATCCGCTCCGCTAGCTGCAGGTACAGCTCGCCTCGGACCGTGATGTCAGCGCGTTTGAACTGTGTGTGCGGGCGGAATGGCAAACCACTCTGTTTCATGAAGTGGAGAAATCCTGGATTGCGCTCGTAGGCCAACGGGTGCAGCGAACGGGCGAGGAGATTTCGCGAGTTGTAGTGCTTTAGCTTTTCTTCGTAGGGCAGGTCACCGAACGCGGCGTTGAAACGCTTAGGCAGCAGCAGCAGGCCGCCGATCCGATTGCGTTCATCTGAGAAGTCACTGGGATGCTCAAATTCGTCTTCGTGTCTTTCCGGATGATTGGCCCAGATGTGTTCGATCTCGTAGCGGGGCTGGCCACGAGAGACGAGCTTAAGATAGCTCGACTGGTGACCCGATGCGGTCTCGAGGTAGTCGGTCATCCGGGCGAGGACTCGGTGCAGATAGGCGCGGTTCTGTTGATGGACATAGAGCTTGGAGTTGCTCTGGAACTGCTCGGACTCTTGACTGAGGCGACCATGCAGGCGGGAGGCGAGCGGCTCAGGCTCTATACCGCGTATGTCCTTCATCACGAGAAACATCGCATACTGCATCGTCGAGTAGGCGATCGAGCGGAAGTTCCAGATGCGCCAGGTGAGCAGGATGTCAACGAACCGGGAGACAAGCCGGAGCTTGAGATTGATCGTCGCCTCATTGTCTCCGGGGCGCAACGGCGCGAGCAGCAACATCTCCTGTAGCGTGAAGCCGTGGCCGGAGTTGTAGAAGATGTGCTCCAGTCCATTGACGAGCGAGTGCTGAGCGTCGCGAATCCGAAGAAACTGACAGCTGTAGAACTTGAAGTCCCGCTGGACGAATCGGTAGAAGTCCTCGGCGTCGTTGAGGCCCAGCCTCTCCCGCGCGTTGCGTAGCCAGCGGTGAAACTCTGTCCCGATCTTTTCGAAATCCTCTGCGCTCGCGCCCTTGCGCCGTTCCCGAGTCTTATCAGCGTATTGGCTGCGAAGCCATGCCTTGAAGAAATCTGCGCCATGGTCCTCGTGTCGCTCGCTCAGCTTTTGAACACGCCGCCGCCAGAAGTCGTTCGCCGGAATTCTGCGGTGCGGCTCCATATTCACGAGCAGGTAGCCCTTGAGCATTTCGGTCGGGCTGAGCGAGAGGCCGCGGTCGTTCATTGTCTCGAAGATGGTGTAGGCCTCTTCATCCGTGTACGCGGTGATCTCAACAAGATGAACCCGGCCGATCAGCCAGTAGATGAAGTAGGGAAGCGCATCGTCGCGCAACTCGGCGGGGAGGTACGCTGCGAGGTCCTGGTAGCGCTCATAGAGATTCTGGACCGACTCGCTTTGATCGTTTGGGTCGAATGCAACATCCTCGAAGAGCGCCTCCATGCAGGCGGCCCGCTCGTCGATCGCGAGGTTGAAGGTCTTCTCCCCGAAATGGTCGGAAAAGATGAGGTTGTCAATGTGGACCTGGTCCTTACGTTCGCGCTGCAGCGAGCGAAGGAAGATCAAGAGCAGAGTGAGCGTGGTCAAACGTTGTTGGCCGTCAACGATGAAACTCTCTCCGCCACGCTGGCTGATGATGATCGATCCAAGGAAGTAGTAAGGGAAACCCTGCACTTTCCCCTTTGCCATGCCGGGCTCGTACTCCGCCAAGAAAATCGCGCTCAGGTCGTCAATCAACTCACGGACCTGTTTGGGCTCCCAGCGGTATTCGCGCTGGTAATAATCGATCGAGTACTTCACGTCCTGAAGCAGTTCGCGCACGCTTTTCGCTTTGGCTTCAATAGGCCTCATCTCTGGCTCCTGTCAGATGAAAATGGAGTGGCTTGGCGGTATCCAGCACGAGCAGTTCCCTGACCAGGCTAGTTCCTTGAGCTCTTCTGAGGGTTCACCGCCAGCGCCTAGCCTGGCCAACCTCCAAAAGGCCCCCCAATACTCACAGCGGTCAATGGGTTGGCCGGTGAGCCAGGCGTGGAGGAATCCGGTGGGCGGTGGCCCAGCGGGCGTCGTCAGCGGTGGCCGGGTCTGGTGTTGGGAGTGGTGGCCCATGCGGTGGCTGGGGTGCGGGTCTGGGCGGGTAAGGGAGTGAGCCATGTGGCGCCGCTGCGCTCGACTCTGCCGTTCACACCGATGGGCTGGCCATCTTTGTCCTACCCCACCACCCATTGTCGTCAGGTCTTTCGGCAGGTGGAGGGCAGTGGTGCTTTCGACGAGCGGGGAGGTAGCCAGTCAACAGTGCCGTCTGTGAATCTCCGTCTGGTTGTTGAACTGCTGGCCGGGTCACTCCTGTTTGTCGTTGCTGGGGAGGACGGCTAGCCAGCAGACTACGCCTACGTCCTTTTCCCTGATTGTGGGAGGGGTTTTGGGGGTTCGACTTCCCTCAAGCCGTAGGATCGGACGACTTCGACTATTTGGCTGCGGCGGTGGTGGATGAGATGGTGTTGTTGGTAAGGTCGCGGCGGATGGCCCCGAGTGCTGATCTGACGGTTCGGCTTCGGTCAACGGACAGCGCCAGGTAGGCGTTTTCGGCGTCTTCTGTTTCGATGTATCGCCAGTATCGGTGGCTGGATGTGGTGCGGCAGGCCAAGAAGATGCCTGGTGGTCCGGTGGAGGGGACGCCGTGCCCTTGGCGGAAGGCGGCTCCGATGCCAAGCTGTTTGGCGGCTAGGAACGACTCGACCGCTACGTCCCAGCGGACCCGCCGATAATCGGACAAACGCCACCCGATTGGTCCCCACTATGGGTTATGACAGATATTCCACCCGTATCACGCGGGATCCTAGCGCCGAAAGCCCCAGCTAGATGAGCTGTCACCCAGCGGTTCGTGCCAGATATGTCGGGAATACCGTCGAAACGGGTTGGGTGAAAATCTCTATGGATATCACGGACGATGTGGGTAAAGTGGATTTGGCCATACCCAAAGGAGTTGACCGTTGCTGGCTGTAGCGCACGGCACGCAATAGTGAAGTAGAGTATGAAGTATGGCGAGTTGGTCGAATACCCCCGCTGACCCATTTGGGTTAGTTACGGAGCGGATCCCGCTGCGTCCCGACCTGCTGGTTAAGGTTGTTGCACAGGTCAGGTTCGCTCCGATTTTGAGTGTGAGCGAGCAAGCATTTATCGCTCCCTTCCAAGAGGCGATTCGTTTTATGTACCCCCAAGTCCGCAAGGAGATGCAACAACAGGCCACGGTTGAGGCAGGAGGAGAGCTTAAAATGGAAGAGTCCGTGCTCTGGCGCTTTGTGGACTTGGATGACAATTGGAAGGTGTCACTGTCTGATGATTTCGTAGCGTTGGATTGCGGCGTTTACTCTGATCGAGCTAACTTTCTTGAGCGCCTCCGGGTAGTTCTTGATGCGTTGGAAGAGTTCATTCGACCTGTGACGACAAGTCGAGTTGGGGTTAGGTATACGGACCGTGTGACCGGATCGGAGATGATCGGCCGCCTCTGCGATTTCATTCGGCCCGAGTTGCTTGGAGTTGCGAGTACTGAACTCAGAGGTGGTGATGTTCTGAGTCATCTGACGCGATCCGAGTTTGTGACGGAGGGAGTGTCTGTTCGTGGTTTCTGGGGTCATCTGCCTGCACACTCAACACACGACGTGCTGATTGATGCCATCAAAGAACCAAGTTGGGTCTTAGATTTAGACGCGTACACTACGATGCAAGCGCCGTTCGATGCGGCGCTCTGTGTTAAAGAGGCTGAGCGATACGCCAAAGTGGTCTATGGATTTTTCAGATGGGCCGTATCGGACGAGTTTTTGAAAGCCTATGAGGTGAAGTCATGACCGACCTACCCGTTCACAACCCATTTGGGTTCTTAGTGATGCGTACTCGCAGCATTTCCCTTCCTGAAGAGGATTACGAACCGCCGGGGACTGTTGGCACTATCTATCGCTGTCGAGGCTCAGGACTGTTAGTTGATGGCTCGTGGGAGCAAGTTGCCGCTCGCGTTTCTTTGGATGCCTCGACATCTTGGCTGGTTTCACCGGTTAGAGCTCTCGATAACGACCCTCACCCGAAGCCGGTTGCGTCATCTCGCGTGCGTAGCTTAAAGGAAGATTCGGGGCTGACTTGGGATCAGTTGAGGCGGTTATTCGGTGTGAGCTTACGCTCTGTGCAGCTATGGGCCAGCGGCACCCGCATGAACGCTCGAAATGGGGAAAGGCTCAGCACTTTGGAACGAATCGTTAGCGATCTTGATGTAACGACCCCTGACCAGCGTCGAGAGGCTCTCTTTTGCTCGCCAGTTGGTGGTGGTCGTTCGATCTTCCAACAGCTCGTATTAGACGCTAATCATTCGGTGCCTACCGATATCGAAGCTCGTATGAAATCGTCTGGTGCCGGTTTTACCGTACATGGAGATTTTCTTTTTGCCGAAGAGATCGCTGACGGTGAGGAAGACCGGTGATAGGTGGCATCGAGTGCTTTACACTCAGAATATCTTGGTAAGGACCAGATTGTCAGACTGCACGAATGCAGGCAGGGTGATGTCCTGGCGTTACCTCACCATGTTTGGATAGCACACGGAGACTTGCCGACCACGGCGTATGGTCGCGACTATGCAGCGCCCGGCAAGGTCTCCAGTTTGTCCGAGGTTGCCCCTAATGGTGTTGCCGTCCTTACACCGACCTGCGATTTTGTGCCCCGCTCAGGCCGTGACAGGCCCTATGTGGCCGTTGCCCCATTAGTAGGTTTAGAGGAGCCAGAGTTCTCTGAGGCTCGGCGTGGCCGACATCTGCGGTACGTTCACCTTCCGTCCTACGAGGATGGGAGATACTTTGCTGACCTAGATCGAATATCAACAATCGAGACGGGGGTCCTGTTGATATATTCGCGTTCTGCGAGCCTTACGAACGACAGGGAGAGGTCAGATTTTGCTAGAGCATTGGCGAGAAAATTTGGGCGCTTTGCCTTCCCTGACGACCTGCAGCTATCCATGAAGAAATGGCGTGATCACGTCATTTCGAAGCACAACAAGCCAAACAGCCCCGAGGGTGTCTTGTATCAAAAGGCAGTAGATGTACGCCTATCAGTTGATGGAGAGTGGTTCGACGACAAAATCACCGTGACCGTCAAAGTCCTCTTTCCACCGGGCTTTCTGCCAATCCCTGACCCAAACGTGGCAGCAACGATAGGCGCTGTGCAGAGAGTTAACGCCATGAAGGCACCAGCAATCGCACAGAAGCTTTACGATGGCGTCGCTGACTTGCAGGCTGGCGCCTTGATGTGTGAACGACTTCAGGAGCTCTGGGCCGACCGTTGTGAGCCGACCGGTTCGATCCAATCAATTGAGTTTGAGTTGCTTGGAACAGATGACATGACCGTGGATGTCTACTTGGCTTCCCAGTCTTTTGATCTAGAGTTTCTTTCACCAGCTTAAAGGGTCGCCGACGGAGGATCCGCGATCTGGAGGTCAGCGACCGTCGGACGGTGCTGTTACGCTTAAACACTCTTTTCTGTTGCCTTTCCCGAGCCGCCGCCACTCTGCTGACCCCCTTGTCACTCTTTGTTGTACCTCCCCAGTCTTCCGATCGCCAACCGATACAGGACGCCAGATAGCGTCGGCGGGGTTGGGGTCCCAGACGATCAAGCAGACCGACGCCCGTGGGGGGGGGGCGTCATGGGTCTGACCCGGAAAATTAGGGAGAACGTCACTGCGATTTCAGCATCCGCGGGAAACCATATGAATCTTGGTGGAAGCATCTGCTGGTAGACCGCTTCGATTTGATGGGGGAGAGGATCGATGTTGGCGCCTTGCACGGCCAGATAGGGATCGAAGAGATGCGCCAGCCGGATCCGCAGCGCCTCGGAAGCCAGCTTGAATTCGTGACCGGGAGCATCTAACGGCCAGGGCCGCTCTTTGGGCGCCGCCGACAGGCGAGCCTCGTCGGCCCGGGACAGCAATCGCTCATCCACCTGTCCGTCGGCGCGATATACCATGTTGACGGTGCCGGAGCCGTGCCAGGTGACCGCCAACACCGTGGCTCGCCGGCCCACTATCAACCCCTCTACCACCGTTCCGGGTTTGAGATCTTCCAACTGCACTCGGTCTGTTCCCCCGGGATTTACGTTTTCGCCAGATTACCTGTGGTGCGGAAGGGTTGCTCTACTATCCGCCCAGCCACTTGTCCCACAGCAGGTAGACATAACTGAGGAAGGCCCCGGTGGCCACCACCAGGAAGGTCCAAATGGAGATCCGGCGTTCTGCTCGTTTCTGGGTGAGTTGGCCGGCCGATGGGAGGAGTCGGTCACTGGTGGACATCACACTCGCCGTGCGTTGTTGATTCGGCAGGCTCGTGGCGTAGTAGGAAAACCCCACGACCGCCGCGCAAAAGAAAACGGCCGCCATATCCGCCATCCAGGCGGTCCACCCCACCAGCACTGGCCGGACAAAGGCGGCCAATAGCACCGCCCCGCCCCCATAGGCGCCCAGCGCGATCATCTGCATCATGTTGAATCCGGTGGACACCGCGGGTGATCTTTCACGGCGTTGCCCACTGCTGAAGTGTTGCCGGTCAGACCGGGCGTGCCTGCCCGGGAAGGAAAGGGGAGGCACGTTCATGCGTACTCCCAGCACCAGGGCGAATACCATCGCCAGCCCGGCCAAGGTGCTCCAATACCTCCCGACTTCCCACTGCCACCCTCCCTCTCTGAAATAGACAAGGGCGCCGGTTGACCACAGCGACAAGATGGTGGCCTTGAATCCCAGCGGGATGTCAACCTCGGAGTTGATCAACAGGTTGGAGGCGATGATGGCGCAGGTGCCGATGATCAGAAAGTCAACCCGCGGGATGCTGACCTCCCAGAACAGCGCCAGCCACAGCACGCCGAACAAGGGTTCTGCATAGCCCAGCGCATTGATTCCCAGGGCATGGGTGATCAGATTGGCATGACGCCACAGCAGTGAACTGCCCACTCTCAGGGTGCCGCCCACGATCAGCCCCGCCAGTATGACATCCAATTGGATTTGCTCGGACGCCAACACACTGAAGCCGGCCTTGAAGGGGGCGGTGAACGCGTTACTGATGCAGACGATCACCGTGATGAAGAACAGCTCCATGGTCCGGCGCTTGTGGGAGACCCCCAGGAGCTGGGCCTGGCGCGCCAGTTTGGTTGACCATGAGAACGAAAAAATGTTGAAGGTGATGAGGATGCCGCTGAGCAGGGCAAAGGCAAAACCGAGCCAGGACGAGTCCGAAGTCCAGTCAAAGCCGCTTTCTTTGCTCGCCTGGGCCAGGACCACATAGGCCAGGCCGACCAGGCTGAAAGCCATCAGCAACAAAAGCGAAGGGGTGATTCTCCGATAGCGGGCGGGTTGTTCCCGGTTACCGCGGAAGATCCTGCTCAGCAGGAACACGAAAATGATCGGCCAACTTCCCCACAGGATGGTGGCGACGGCGGCGTCGACGAACTGGGTGCCCCAGGCGAAGAAGGTGAATTCGAAGGTTCCGAGCAGAAGGAAGAAGATCGGCCAACTCACCAGATTCCCCCGGATAAGGGTCCGGATGCGCTGATCTCCCAGCAATGTGCGGTATCTGACCACCAGAAATGCCAGGGCGCCCAAGGCGGTGCCAACCGAAAGGAAAGCACCGAACAGCAGGGGGCTGTCGGGAGCTCCCACCACCACCATGGCCAGCGGCAACACCGAGATGCCCACCACCGATGTGAGAAGATAAAAGGCAGCCCTGCGGTTGCGCTTCACCTCAGAAGAGGCCAACGCCATCGCGGTCAGATTAGCAATTCTCGAAAGGAATTATCGGGAAACCAGGAAACCGCTGGCCCGCCGCAGCCCGCCGGAAACCCGATGTTCAGAATCGGTGGGCGGATTACAACACACAGAATTCGTTGCCCTCGGGGTCGGTCATCACCACCCATTTGCCCACCGGCTCGTCGAAGCGCTCCACTTCGGTGGCGCCCCTGGCGATCAAGGCTTTGATATGGGTCTCCCGATTCTGGTTCTGCTGTTCTTCGGGCACCGAGCGGTCGAGTGGGTCGATGTCCAGATGCCAGCGGTTCTTGACAGCCTTTCCTTCCGGCACCTTTTGGAACAGGATGCGGGGGCCGATCCCATGAGGGTCGATCACCGCCCCATAGCGTTCCCGCTCCTCGGCCGACAGGTCCAATGCATCGGCGAAGGCTTCCCACGTGTCGAATCCCTCGGGCGGCGGCTGGAGGACGTATCCCAACGCGAATCCCCAGAACTCGGCCAGCCGGTTGGGGTCGATCGCATCAACAGTGATGTTCTTGATGCGCAGGGTGGGGGGTGAGGTGTTGTCGAACATGGGGTCAGAATATCAGGGCGCGGCCCCTCAGTTCATTACGGGGACAGGACTTCCGCTGCCCTTTGCAACGCCGCCCGGCAGGGTTCCACCACCGGCATCCCCAACTGGTGGGCCAATCGGTCGGCCATCTCGATCATTCCCGCGCATCCCAGCACCAGCACTTCGGCCCCCGATTCCCGGAGCCGGGTTCCGGCGGCCAGCACATCCTGGTAGGCCTCTTCGCTCTCCAGATCCAGGACTCCCCGGCCACAAGCGATCTCCCCGACGATGTTGCCGGTGGCTCCCAGCTTCTCCCAATAGACTTGATGTCGGGGAATCGCTTTCTCCATTCCGGCGATGATCCCGATCCGGGGCGAGATGCCCAGGGCAACCCGGATCGAGGATTCGGCGATGCCGAAAACCGGCGCCGAAAAGGCTTGGCGGGCCTGTTCCAATCCCGGATCGGAGAAGCATCCCACCACATAGGCGTGGGCCGGGTGGCGGCGCAGGGTCTCCATCATCGAGGCCACCGAGTCCAGGACGTCCTGATCGGATTCAATGGCTGCCGGCCCCTCCCGGTTGGTGATCACCTCCACCGCTATCGGGACGCTCACCGTCTGAGAGGCGGCATGGGCGAGCTGGCGGGTGATGTAGTCGGTGCTGTTGGGGTTGATCACCACCACCCGGGCTCCGGCGCCGCTCACGACTCCTCCCTGGCCAGTTGGTCGATCATTTCCCAAAGGCGGTGGATGTGGCGCTCCTTGGTGTGGGTCTGCCCGATCGACACCCGGACGAAGGGCCGATCATCAAGTACCGATGGAGTCACATATGCCCAGCCCGAGGAATTTATGCCCTCCGCCAGCGCCGTCGTGGGCCCCGCGCCTTGGCGGTGGCGGAAAGAAACCAGGGAAAAAGTGGTGGGAGCCGCCATCTGGAGGTCGGGATGATTCTCAATCTGTTGGGTGAGCCAGTGGGCCAGGCGAACATGTTCCCGAACGGCCGACCGGATTCCCTCGGCGCCGTAGGAGCGGAGCACAAACCACAGCTTGAGGGCGCGAAAACGCCGACCCAGGGGGACCTGCCAGTCACGGTAGTCGATCACCTCGCCGGCCTCGCTCGCCTGGTTGCGCAGATAGGGAGGGGTGATGTTGAGTGTGTCGATCACCGGCCGCCGGTCGGCCCAGTACATGGCCGAGCAGTCGAAGTTGGTGAACATCCACTTGTGGGGGTTGAACACGTAGCTGTCCACCAGATCCAAGCCGTCCTGATGGTGGCGGAACTCGGGGCAGATCATGGCCGTGCCCGCAAAAGCGGCGTCCACATGATGCCAGATGCTCTCCGCTCGGGCGATTTCCCCCACTTCTCGCACCGGGTCCACGGCGGTGGTCCCGGTGGTGCCCACCGTGCTGGTGATAAGAGTCGGAACGAGCCCGGCGGCCCGGTCGGCATCAATGGTCCGGCGGAGAGCTTGTGGATCCATGGCCTGCCGGGAGTCGGCCTCCACCAGCCGCAGCCGCCCGATCCCCGCCACCCGGACCCCTTTTTCGACCGAAGAGTGGGCCTCAGCGGAGGTATAGGCCACCAGTTGGTCGGGGCCGGCCTCCTGGGATTTGATATGCCGCGCAATCACCGCCGCCAGGTGGGTTGCTTCCGAGGAGCTGCCTTGGATAACCCCTCCTCCCGGTCCGGTGGTCTTCCATCCCCGGGGAAGGCCCATCAGATCGACCATCCAGTCCATCACCTGGGCTTCGACCTCGGTGCAAGCCGGACTGGTGGCCCACATCATGCCCTGCACTCCCAACCCGGCGGCGGCCAACTCTCCCAGCACCGCCGGGGGAGAGGAGTTGGCGGGGAAGAAAGCGAACCAACCGGGTGATTGCCAGTGGGCGATGCCGGGCATCACCACTCGATCGAGGTCCGCCATGATGTCATCGAAAGATTCAGGATGTTCAGGAGCGCTTTCCGGCATCATCGAGCGGACCTCTCCCGGCTTGACCCGGGGCAGGATCGGCATCTGCTCAACACCCTCCCAGTAGTCCGCAATCCAGTCGACCAGTTGGTACCCGCGCTTGCGGAATTCTGCGGTATTCATCCGGCTCAGGTTAATGTCCCGAACCGGTGCTTTGAACCTTCCTCAATGGGAAGCACGGTCGTTGGGGCATTTCTTATGTGAAGTAGTGAAGATTCACCCGTTCGGCACATACCCAAAGGTGTGTGAGGGATCTGTAATTGGGGGATGGTGAACATCAAGGCCCACTCCACCGCCACCGGCTTTGTCATAGATGGTACCATATATGGCATGATCAGGACGACTGTTTATTTGCCGGAATCATTGAAAAAGGCGGTGGAGCGCGAGGCCCTGCTTCGTTCGTGCTCGGAAGCTGAAGTAATAAGACAGGCGATTCGGGACGCAGTGGAGCGTCCCAAGCCCCGATCTGGGATCATCCACGGTGACGACTTGATAGCCAGGAATGTTGACGAATACCTCAAAGGCTTTGGGGAAAGGTGATCATCGCTGACACGAGCGGTCTGCTGTCCAGTTTTGTCGAGTCGGGCCCTCGGCATGAAGCGGTGGTGGAGTGGTTGGAGAAAACGAATCCGGTGTTGGTCGTTTCCCCGTTCGTGGTAGCTGAGGTCGACTATTTGGTGGCAACTCGCAAGGGCGTGAAGGCGGAGTTGGCTGTTCTGCGGGAACTGGCAGGGGGCGCCTATGAGTTGGCGACCATGGACGCCGATGATCTTGCCGCGGGCGCCAGGGTGGTGGAACGCTATCGCGATCTGGGCATCGGGATCACCGACGCCTCGCTGGTGGTGCTGGCCGACCGTTACCGCACCAGAACCATTCTCACCCTGGACAAGAGACACTTCGGGGTGGTGCGTCCGCTCAGCGGCGGGCGCTTCAAATTGGTTCCTTAGGCAGTCTTGTCGATCTGGGCTGTCAGGCCCCTGATTCCTAAATTACAGACAAGTAATACCGAATTAGTAGATGATCGGTAAGGTGGCAACCCCGACCGAGGAATGCGGGCTTTCTCGCAAGCCTGCCCAGAAGCCTATAACCAATAAATACTAATGTCGTCTATATTAGTAGTTAGACTGGGTGAGGCATGAGGATTCCCAGCCCAGGACCGAAGGCCGAGGCGATTCTGTCCCAAGTCAGTCACAGGCGACTTGCTGCCATTTTGCTCAGTGATCACATCCGGCCATCTGTTGCCGGTCGCTACTACCACTGGGAGGAGGTTCGTCGTCGGCAACCTCCCGAAGATTTCTCTGCCGAAGAATGGTGGTTCGGCATCAAGATGGCTCGTTCCCAAGTACGCCGCTTGCTGCCATTTACCGACACCTGTGGCCAGGCCTTCAGCTATGTGCTGACCGACGAAGCTCTATCGATGCTTCAACAAATCGACCAGCAGGCGGCGGGGCGAGTCCGCATGCCTGAGATGGTTGCCAACCCGGCGAATCGTGACCGCTACATCGTGGCCGGCCTGATTGAGGAAGCCATCAACTCCAGTTTGTTGGAAGGGGCTGCAACCACGCGGCGAGAGGCCAAGGAACTCCTTCGGGCTGGTCGAGCACCTCGAACGATTGATGAGCGGATGGTGGTTAACAACTATCGAACCATGCGCGAGTTACGCCAAGATGCCAAGACGCCCCTAACGGTGGAAACGGTGCTCGAAATTCACCGAATGGTGACTGAGGGGACCTTGCAACGTTCCGAGGAAGCCGGTCGTTTCCAGCAATCTGGAGAGAAGAGGGTTTTTGTGAGTGGTCCTGATCCGAACGAGATCTACCACCGCCCACCTCCCGCCGAAGAGTTGCCCGAGCGGATGCAGACGATGGTGGCCTTGGCCAACTCAACTGACGACGGAACTTTTGTGCATCCGGTGGTCAGGGCAATTGCCCTCCACTTTTATCTGGCCTATGTCCATCCCTTTGCGGACGGCAACGGTAGGACGGCCCGGGCGCTGTTCTATCGCACCCTGCTGCAGCATGATTACTGGCTGGCTGAGTTTCTTTCCATCTCCCGGATCCTCCGCCGAGCCCCCGTCCAATACCAGAAAGCCTTCCTTTACACCGAGACCGACGATGGTGACTTCACGTATTTCCTGCTCCACCAACTCCAAGTTCTCTGTCGTGCCATCGAGCACCTTTTCGAGACTTTGGAAGCAAAGGTTGCCGAGGTGCGTCAAGTTGAATGGGCCTTGCGCCGCGAGCCTGATTTGAACAGCCGCCAGATGGCTCTCTTGAGTCATGCTCTAAGGAACCCCGACGCGGTCTATACGATCCAAGGACATCGGTCAAGTCATGGAATTGCCTACCAAACAGCGCGTACCGATCTTCTGGATCTCCAAAGAAGAGGATTCCTGCAGCTACACAGGGCCGGACGGCAGTTTCGGTTCTTCCCGGTGATTGAGGCGCTCCGGAACAAGCTGGCAAATTAATCATCAATCCCGGCTCTGTCGCGCCAAGCGAGCCGAAGATCATAGGAGTACCAATGGTCAGAACCTATGTGATCGGTGTTTGTTGCAGGTGCCGGCGGGATAGAAAAAGAAAGACGAGACAGGACCAGAACGGTCGGTCAGTTTGTTTGAGTTTAGGCCAAATAGCGGGCACTTGTTGTTCGGGCTCTATTCACCGGGGTATCACCACCGGCTGGGGGATGGGTCCGCGGGGAGGAGTGCTGGGAGGTGAGTCGTTCTGGCCGGGTTCGTCAAAAAGGTGGATGCCATCCACCGACACCGCCACCGGGTCGCCCGGGGCCAATGCCGGCTGGGGCCAGCAGCGGGCGCGAAGGGTTATGCCGCCCGGTAGCCGTATCGACAGGAGTTGATCGTGGCCGAAGAATTCTCGGTACACCACCACCGCCGTTCCCTGGGCGTGAGGGAAGACCGTCACCGACTCGGGTCGGACCATCACTTTCACCGGACCGGTGCGGTTGGTGGGGAAGGTGCCGAACGGGGTGGTGATCCGTCCGTTGCGAGCATGGGCGTCGAAGAAGTCGGCGTCACCCAGGAACTCCGCCACCCAGGATGTGGCGGGATTTCGGTAGACGTGGTCGGGCGGTCCGGTCTGCACCACTCGCCCGTTGTTCATCACGGCCAGCTGATCACTGATTGCCAGGGCCTCCTCTTGGTCGTGGGTGACCATGATGGCGGTGGTCTCGGCGTCCGACAGGATGGCGCGAACCTCGGCGCGCAGCCTCTTCCGCAACGCCGCATCCAGATTGGAGAAGGGTTCATCGGCCAGGATCACCTGGGGGCGGGGCGCCAAGGCCCGGGCCAGGGCCACCCGTTGCTGCTGGCCGGCCGAGAGCTCGTGAGGCATCCGGTTCTCCAGACCCGTCAGGCCCACCATTTCCAAGACGTCCGCCACCCGACGGTCTTGTCCCGAGCCGGCCAATCCAAAGGCCACGTTCTTGGCCACATTGAGATGAGGGAAGAGAGCGTAATCCTGGAACACCATTCCCACCGCTCGGCGCTCGGGAGGGACGAACACTCCGGGGCCGTTCACGGTTTGCCCACCGACCCGCACTGTGCCCGAATCGGGCTGCTCGAACCCGGCCAGGATCCGCAGGGCCGTGGTTTTGCCCACTCCCGAGGGTCCCAGCACGGTGAGAAGCGTGCCGCTCTCCACTTTCAGGGTGAAGCCGTCCAAAGCCGGGGTCCCGTCAAAGCTCTTGTGCAGGGCACGGGCGGAGAGGGGTCGATGGTTAGCGGATGAGTTCATGACGGGTCACGATGGCCAGCGGAAGAGCCGCGACCAGCAGTAACAGCAGCCCGGCCAATGCCCCTTGAGTGTAAAACCCCTCACCGGTGGCGCTCCAAACTCGGATGGCCAGGGTCTCGAAACCGGCGGGGCGCAACAACAAGGTGGCGGGAAGTTCCCGGAGGGTGGTCAAGAAGACCAACGCCGCACCCGAGAGCAGGCCCGGACCCATCAGTGGGAGGGTCACTTCCACAAAAGCTCGAACCGGCGATCTTCCCAGGCTCCGGGCTGCCTCTTCCACCGACGGCGCCACCCTGGCCAACGAGTCGCGGCTCGGCCCCAGAATCTGAGGCAGGAACATCATCACGTACACCCCCACCAGCAGGGTCAAGGTCTGGTACAGGGGTCGCGCCAGCCAGAGAGTGAATACGATCATCGCCATCCCCACCGCGATATGGGGCACCCCGTACACGGCCCACGCCCCTCCTTCCATCAGACCCGTCCAGCGGTTGCGGTAGCGGGTGGTGACCATCGCCACCGGGGTGACCACCGCCGCCGCCACCACCGCGGTGGCCGAAGCCACCCAGATCGAGCGGCCCATCTCCGCCCAAGGGGCGGTGGCCAAGGCGCCGGAGATCATGCCCCGCAGTATCCAGGCCACCAGCACCGTCACCGGAAGGATCAGGGAGAGGGTGACCAGGCCTCCCAAAAAGCCCCACCCCAGCAGCTTGCCAACCGGCCCCAACTGCACCACCGAAGCGGTTCGCCGTGGCCTTGCTGTGAACCAGACCGCCCGGGCCCGGGTGCTCCTTTCCAGCCAGACCACGATCACGGCCAGCGCCGCCAAAGCGGCGGCCAGCCCCAGTGCCGGGCGCCGATCCACCCGACCGGCGTATTCCAGGAAAATGGCGCGGGTAAAGGTGTCATAGCGCAACAGAGATACCGCCCCAAAGTCCGAAAGGGTGTAAAGCCCCACCAACAGCCCGCCGGCGGTGAGAGCGGGGCGGAGTTGTGGCAGGGTAACGGTCCTAAACACCTTGATCCGACCCGCCCCCAGACCCCGGGCAGCATCCTCCAGAGTGGGATTCAGTGAACGCATGGCCGGGGTGGCGGCCAAATGCACCAGGGGCGCCGAGATGAGAGTTAGCACCAACCAGGCTGCCCAGAACCCGGAGGGATAGCGGATGATTCCACCGCCCAGCCATGAGGAGATGGTGGACAGGATCCCATCGGCGCCGGTGGCTCCCAGCAGTGTCAAGGCACCCACAAATGATGGAACCGCCAAGGGGATGGCGATCAAGACGGTGGCCACTGTCTTTCCGGGCAGGTCGGTGCGGGTAACCAGCCAGGCGGTGGCGGCCCCGATCAGGAGCGCGGAACCGGTGACCGCCAGGGCCAGGGCGCCGGTGCGGCCCGCCAGTTCCAAGAGGCGGCCCGCCGGTACCGAGGTGAAGGCGCCCCCCACCAGACCGTACGCCAACACCCCCAGGGGTGCGGCAACCGGCAGCATCACTGCCCAGGCCAGCACCCACCACCAGGTGTTGGGGGGTAGCGCTCCCGATCGGGAAACCGGGCGCGCTACCCCAATCATGGCGGGGGAAGCTACAGAAGCCCGGCCTCAGAGACCAGGTCGGTGGCCCGTTCCAGGGCGCCATGCAGGTCGGAGAGGTCGATGTCGGGGGTGGGTATCGAGCTGATGGGAGGGAGGCCGGCCGCCGGTCGCACCCCGGCCGCCAGGGGGTACTCAAGGGTTTGCTCGGCGAAATACCGTTGAGCGGTTTCCGAGAGCAGGAATTTGATGAACAGGTGGGCATCTTCGGACTGCTCGGAACCGGCCATGACCCCAATTCCCGACGGCATCACCAGACTCCCGGCGTCGCCGGCGGAGAGGAAGTGGTTGGCGGCTCGTTTTCCCCCTCCTTCGGCCTGCAGGCGAAGCAGGTAGTAGTGGTTCACCAGCCCCAAGCCCACCTCCCCGGCGTCGGCGGCGGCCACGATCGGGGAGTTCTTGGGGTAGTCCAATGGGTCGATGGAAGCCAAAGCCTCGAGCCACTCCAAAGTGGCGTTCTCGCCCCGTTCCAAAATCATCGCCGCCACAAAGGCCAGGAAGGATCCGTTGGTGGGAGCGACGCCGATCATCCCTTCCCAGCGGGGGTCCACCAGGTCGTCGATGCTGGTGGGCAGGTCGCTTACCTGGACTTGGTCCCGGTCATAGACCACCGCCCTTATCCGTCCCGAAACTCCTACCCAACGATGATTGCGATCGCGGAACCGAGGGGGAACTGCGTCAACAACGTCGGAGGGCAGAGTAGCCATCAACGACGTGGCCAGCCCCAGAGAGGCGGGGTCTTGGGCCAGGAACACGTCGGCTTCGGTGGCATCCCCTTCCTGGAGAAGGGTGGAAGCCAACTCGGTGCTGCCCGCGTATCTGACCTCGACCTCCAGGCCGCTCTGCTCACGGAATTGTTCGATCAGCGGGCCGACCAGTTCTTCGCCCCGGCCGGAATAGATCAGAAGAGGCTCGTCGTCGCTTGCGCAACCGCCGGCCACCATCACCAGCACCATCGCCAACATGGTCGGCCGAACCCAACCGGTACACAACTTCGACAGCATGAACTCTCTCAGTTTAGACAATCAAGATTGAGTAAAAGCCTATATGCAAAAGCGATATAGGGCAAATAGCGGAGCGATGCTTCGCCTCGGTCGCACACCGCCGGTGAGGCGTGGGGGACATCGGTGTGAAGGTTGGGTGATAGTCTCAAGAGTCGGGCTGACAGCGAAGAAAGCGAGGACCGGATGGAACTGTCCGAGGTGATGCGCACCATGTCGGGGGTACGGCTCTACCGGCCTGAGGATGTGCCCGACCAGGTGATCTACGCGGCTTTGGACGATGCTCGTTTTGCGCCAAGCGGCGGCAACCGTCAGCCGTGGCGGGTGGTGGTGATCCGAGACGACGACATGCGCAAGAAGGTGAGCGAGATCAGTTCCCGGGAGTGGAACAACTACACCGCCAAGTGGTATCCGCCTGCGGAGGAACTCACCCCCGCCAAGGCCAAGAAACTGCGGGAGGGGACGGACTATCACGCCAACATGCATCACGCACCGGTGCATCTCTTCGTCTGGGCCGAGCTCGGAGCACTGGCGCTCATGGACCGTGACCTGGACCGGGTCAGTTTTGTGGGGGGAGGGTCGGTCTACCCCTTCGTGCAGAACCTGCAGCTGGGGTTGTCAGCGCGGGGGGTGGGGTCTCGCATCACCTCTCTGGCGGTCCCCGCCGAAGAGGAGTGGAGAGAACTGTTGGCGGTTCCCGAGGGATTCGGACTGGCGGCGGTGATGACCATCGGCTATCCCGAATGGAAAGCCACCCGCCTCTCTCGCCGTCCGGTGGAGAGTTTCACCCGCAAGGAGTCTTTTGGGGGGCGACCACTTGCCAATTCCTGTTAGGAGGTATCAACCGAATGGATGTAATGAGAAAGTGGCCCGCCGACCAGTGGCCCGGTCATTCAGGCAACTGGGGCCGGTGGCCCAACGACCTCGGCACCCTCAACCTGCTCACGCCCCAGGCCACCCTGCGGGGGACGGCTTCGGTGCAAAGTGGAAAAGTGCTTCCGCTCTCCCGGCCTCTCGATCTGTCGGAAACGCACCAGCGCTACACCGATCCGTTCGTGGTGCACGAGATAATCAAGGCCGATGAGGGAGGGTATGAGGAGGGGGACCTGACCCAATCGGCGGCTGATCGGCTGTCAACCCGCGTGCATGGGATGACCCACACCCACATCGACGCTCTGGCGCACATGGGATACCGAGGCCGCACCTTCAATGGTCACTACTTTCCTGATGTGGTGACCATGTCGGAGGGGGTGAAGATTGCGGAGATGGACATCACCCCCATGGCGGCCGTGGCCACCCGAGCGGTGTTCATCGACATCGCCCGCCGCCGGGGGATCGAAGCCCTGGACCCGGGCGATTCGGTGATGCCCGACGAATTGGAATACGCGCTGGAAATGATCGAACCGGGCGACGCGGTGGTGTTGCGAATCGGTGGGACCATCCGGGTGGGGAAGGCTGCCAGCGAACTGAGCGAACACGGGACCTGGCATCACGGAACCTGGGCGGGGATGGACACCGACTGCATCGAGGTATTGGCGGCTCGGGATGTCAGCCTGGTGGCCACCGACTCGCCGGCCGACACCTTCCCCCATCGTCATGAGGCCTACTGCCGAAGCCCGGTTCATGTCTTGGCTGAGGTGTTTTACGGACTGCCCCTGATCCACAACATGGATCTGGAGGTTCTGGGCGCCGAATGCGCCGCCCGTGGCCAGGACACTTTTCTGCTAACGGTCGGCCCGCTCAATCTGCCCAAAGGCACCGGGTCGTTGGTGACGCCCGTGGCGGTGCTCTGATGGGCGCCGACCGCGGTTACATCCAGACCGTTTTGGGGCCCATCGCCCCCGAGCAGGCGGGGGTTTCGTTGATCCACGAACACGTGCTGCTTGATCTCACCAAGGGGGTCAGCGGGGTCGAGCAATATAAGACCGGAGCCAAAAAGTACGTTCCCATCATGCGCCGACCCGAAGCAGGCTGGGAGCCGGGGCAGGAGGGTCCGGGGACCGCCGCCACCTGGGCGGCCAAGTGGGGCCGGGCGGTCACGTTGGAGAACCTCAACGACCGGCAAAAGCACTGGGTCTACTACGGAGACCAAAAGCTCGACTCCATCGACGACGCCATCTATGAAATGGACCAGTTCCGGCGGGTGGGCGGTTCCACAATTGTCGACCAGACCACCCGCGGGATGGGCCGGGACCCCCTGGGGCTGGTGGAGATCTCCCGGGCCACCGGAGTGCACATTGTGATGTCCACCTCCTGGTATCTGGCCGACTATCACCCCGCCGACATGGACGATCTAACCGAGGAACAGCTGGTGGAGCTGATGGTGGGAGACATCGAAGTGGGGGTGGCCGGGGGAGTGAAGGCGGGGATGATCGGAGAAGTGGGGATGGACTATCCCATGCATCCCAACGAGGAGAAGGTGCTGAGAGCCTCGGCCCAGGCTTCGGTGGCCACCGGAGTAACCCTGTCGGTGCATCCCGGTTTCAATCCCGCCTCGCCATGGGACATCGTCCGCGTGGTGGAGGAAGCCGGAGGCGACCTGACCCGCACCATCATCGATCACTGCGACAGCCGGTTCAACACTTCGGTGGGCACCAACGTGTTCGACAGCGGGCCGCTCTTGGAGATGGCCAAGACCGGCGTGTATCTGGCGTTCGACTGCTTTGGTTGGGAGGGGTCATACCGGCAGCGCACCCCGGTGGATCAGCCCAACGACGCCATTCGGCTGAACTGGCTGAAAGCCGTGGCCGACGCCGGCTACTCAGACCGGGTGTTGGTCTCCTCCGACATGGCCCTCAAGCACTGGCTGCGTCGCTACGGCGGCCACGGATGGCGTCATCTCCCCGAGACGGTCCGCAATCTGATGCGCTACAAAGGATTTGGTGAGGAGTTGATCCACCGGATTTTCGTTGAAAATCCCCGGGAGGTGCTCACCAAGCGTTAGTGGTCGTGCCGTTCGGGCGGCGGATTCGGGTCATCACTGCGGTGTGCCGCCTGCTCGGTGAGGAGCTTTTCGATCCGGTCCAGGCGCTTATGGATTGAAGCCACCTCCGATTGCAGTTTTTCCTGGTAGTCACCTTCCACATAGTGAGCCGCGATGCTGGCGGTCACCAATGCCAAGACTCCCACTCCCGCCAACATCAGCATCGCCGCGGTGAGGCGGCCGCCCAAGGTTACGGGTGCGAAGTCGCCATAGCCCACCGTGGTGAGGGTCACCAGGGCCCACCACAGGCCCTCGAGGGGGTGATCTCCCTCGAAGACTGCATGCAATACCCCAGCCGTTCCCGCCACCAGGAAGAAGAGAATGGTGACCATCCCCAAGCCATGCCACTTCAGCAGGGGCCTGGCCAGGAACATCCGAGGATGGCGGGCCACAGCCAGGGTCTCGAAGACGAGGTGCTTGAGCAGGGTGGACAGGGTGATCAGGCTGTGAACAAACAAAGCGATCAACACCAACGCTCGGGAAGTCCGCAACGTCCCCGACAGGAATCCACTGCTTATCCACTGATAGAGAGGCGGGAAGGCGAGGAGGATCACCAGCACGTACAGCCAAGCCTGGCGAAGATAGGCCAAGGGGCGGTGGGTGAGAATCGTTACCAGGGCGACCTTCAGGAACAGCGACCCCCAAATAAGCCATCCGAGCGCCTGGGTGACCACTTCGGCCCAACCGCTGTCCACCGCCAGTTCCAACGCCAGCATCGGAAAGGCTGACAAGGCGATCAACAGAACAGGTATCGCTGTTTTGCGCTTGACTGCCGCCGCCCGCGGGCTGAGTACGTCCTCTGTGGCCCGAACGTCAATCAGGAGATGATCGGGTCTTATGTGACGATGCAAATCACTGTGAAATGGTACTTGCGGCCGGTGATTTGACCTGGTAAGCCCTGCCCATCCTCGGCTCTGGGGGTTTAGATCGGTCTATTGAATCCCAAGAGGTCGGGGACCGCGGCGGTGGGTATGACCCGAGCGTATTTGGCGTCAAGATCGGCCAGGGAAACCGAATGGCTGAGCACCGCCCGGTCAAAGCAGGCGTCCTCGGCGATCAATACTTCAAAGCCATAGGAGCACCCATCCACCGCGGTGGCGCGGACACATCCGGAGGTGGTCCCTCCCGCCAACACCAAAGTGTCGCATCTCAGGTTGATCAGGGCGCTGGGCAGCGGAGTTCCGAAAAAGGCGCTGGCTTTGGGCTTTTGCAGCACCCATTCATGGTCCCGGGGAGCAACCGCCGGGATGATTGCCCGGCCTGCCGCTTGATCAGCCCCACTGGTGCCGCGAGTCACCGGGCCGGTCCACCGCTGGCCCCCGTCGGGGGTGGTGAACACCACCGGACGGTTGGCCGAGCGGAAGGAGTCGATCAACTTGACAATGTTTGGAATCACGGCCCAGGCCTTTGCTCCGCACGCTTGACGCCAGGCATTTTGGGCCTCAGCCACCGGCAAGTCAGGGCCGACAAACGCTTCGGTGACGTCCACCACCATCAGCACTGGTGAAGTCCCTTCAAACGGACCCCGAGTCCGGGTATAGCGAACCAGATTGCCGGCGTCCTCTTGGCCGAGTGCCTCCCGCCAATCACCGTATTCCTGCGAATACCGGCTACGGAGGCCAGCTGCCGGATTCGGGGTCTGCGGAGTATGGGAGGCACGGATGGGGCCCTTCGAGCTCATCCTTTTTACAGATTAGGACTCGCCGGGGCCATCCTTATTAAAGTGGCGGGTTGCCTCATTTCCTCTATCCTGTGGGGTGGGGCTGTAGCTCAATTGGCAGAGCAACGGGCTTTTAACCCGGAGGTCGTGGGTTCGATTCCCACCGGCCCCACCATGTAAGCCTGAATTCATAACACGCCCGTTGAGGGCGATCTCTGCGGTGTCCGCTCCCGCCATCGGGCTGTCATCCGGCATGGGTATGGCGTAAACGATGGTGGCCTTGCCGGGCTTGACCGCGCTGCCGGTCGCGGCCATGTGTGCAAGCCCTATTTGTTGCCCGAAAAACTGTTGTAAGGAGTTAGAGGTCGCGCGGGTAGGGGAAATCCACCAGTTGAGGTGTTGTCTCCGTTTTCATACGGAGTTGTGATAACAACCCCCAACTGGTGGAGGACTCTAATTATGCGTGCGTTTGATCCTGAAGTCGTGGATGCGGTATGGGAAGCGGTGAAAGGTCGCTTGCCGGATCGGGAGGACACCCATCCCCTGGGGTGTCACAACCCCCGTATCCCAGACCGGGTGTGTTTTGAACGGAGTCCTGATCCGGTTGGTGACCGGTTGTTCCTGGGTGACCACCGAACGGCTGTTAGGTGGTCGCGTGTCGGACACCACCCTACGAGGCCGGCGGGACGAATGGATCGAGGCCGGGGTGTTCGACGGGCTAGTCACCGAAGCGATCGAGGCCTATGACCGCATAATTTGGTTTGGATCTGAGCGAAACCGCCGTTGACGGTTCCCAACACAAAGCGCCCTGCGGCGGGCCGGGTACCGGCAAAAACCCCACTGACCGGGAGAAACTGGGCTGGAAATGGTCTCTTTTGACCGACCGCAACGGTATACCGGTCTCCTGGGCCATCAGCGGCGCCAACCGACACGACACCGTCCTGTTCCAACCCACCCTGGCGCCCGCCGCCCACACCGGTCTCATCTGCGACATCGGAACGCTTCACCTCGACCGCGGATACGACACCAACCGAGTTCGGGAATGCGCCAAAGCCTACGGAATAGACGACCTGGTCTGCGCCACCAAACGCAGACCAGGCACCGCCCACACCAAAAAACATGTTCCGCTCGGGCTGCGGTGGACCATAGAACGAACCAACTCCTGGCTGACCAACTACGGGCAACTACGCCGTAACACCGACCGCCGGTCTCACCACCGACTCGCCCAACTCGCTCTCGCCATCACCCTCCTCATAACCGCCAAACTCATCGACTGGAGAAACAAATACACCCCCACCAACTAACCCCTACCCGCGCACCCTCTAAGCCTCAATCCACCGTTCGGTGGTGTGGGTGGGGTGGTGTGATGGCGGGGTGGGTGTGTTTGGGGTGGGGTTCCCCTGTTTTGGGGCGTTCGGGGGGCGTGTTTTCGGGTTTGTTGGGTTTGGCGGGCGATGTGGGGTCGGGTTTGGGGTGTTAGACGATGTTTGGGACGTGCGGTACCAGGGTGGGGGTGCTCGGTTTTCGGGGATTTGGGGGGTGCTTTGGGTGTTTAGCAGAGTTGGGGGATGGAACGGATGGCGGTGAGGGTGTTGTGATAGGTTTTTGCCCATGGCCATCTGTGGGGTAGGCGTAGGATCAGTTTCCTGCCGTGGTTGACGATCCTTCCGGGTATTCGGTACAGGCGTTGGTGGACGGTGTTGCCGTTGACCAGTTTGCCTGGTGGTGTGCCGCTGTGAGCGGCTGTCCACCGGTATATGTTGTGGGCGAGAGCGGCGACAGCCAGCCAAGCGGCGTTCGCCGCGAACCGCCCGGAGGGTAGGTGAGAGAGGCCCGAGTGGGCTTTGATGTCCCGTATGGCTAGTTCGCATGCATCGGGCATGAGCCCGATGCGACCGGTCTGCTTCCACGGGGTCGTGGTCGGTGCTGGTCGCGAACACGTGATGTCGCCATTGGGGCCATAATCGCTGTTGGGCGGGGTCTGTGAGGCGGGTGCGGCGGATCACCAGTCGGACCACTGGTCGGTTCTTCGAAAGCAGCAGAGTGTCCGCTACCTGGGCTTCGCCGCCTTTCGTATAGGGAATGGTTTCCCACTCGATATCAGGGATGGCTTCTGCAGCATCTTTGACCTTCTGGTATTGGGGTACCGTCACTGACCAGTCCACTCCCAACTGTTTCAGTCTTTTGATTAGGGCGTATGACCAGAACCCGGCGTCGGTTCTTATCATGATCGGACCTTTGGCGCCGGCCCGGCGCACCCGGTGGATCGTTTCGGCTATGAAATGAACGTTGCCAGCCCGAGACGCGCCACCCCGCAGACGGGCCCCTACGATCTCCTCGGGTGTCGGCTCGTATCGCCAGCAGTGGATGGTATCCGCACTGGCGGGTGTGCCCGTACCGGGCGCCTTGTTTTTGTTCGCCGTGAACTTCGCAGATCGTGGAATCCACATCGATCGTCAACACCCTATCACCGGGGGACATCCCGGGTAGCGACCAGACCCGTTTCAAAATAGTGCCCAGGGCTTTGTCCAACTGGCGGGCATGACCCCACGTAAACGACCGAAGAAACGTTCCCAACGTGGAAGGGGCCATCACCCGAAACGGCAACACCCCCTCAGTGGTGCCTGCTCGTAGACGATCAGCATGATCAATGTGGGAACCGCCCGAAAGCATCGACGCTGCCAGAGACAGCACTCTTGCGACCCGGACGGGCCCCGCCTGCCCGACCGTCCAGCCGTATGGTTTCGTCTAACAGTTTCTCTAGTCCCAGTCGTTTCATCAACGACCCGGCCAGTAGCAACCCTGCGTCGGACACCAACGAACCGTCGTCGAACCTCACCTGGAGCCGGTCAATATCATGTGATAGACTGTTCACTAAAAGTGCCTCCTTTTTCCTGAGATAGCCGATGTCTTGTAACAGCTATTATCCCAGGTCAGGAGGCACTTTCCACGTATTTACCCCCCACCCACCACCAAACCCACCGGCGGATCCAGGCTTAGCAGGACATGACGTCTGAAGAAGGTTGGGTCGATATCACAGGCGTGGCTACCCCCCTGAGCGTAAGCAAAGACTCCATCCATAAAAAATTATATTGCGTTTGCATTGACATTGGTGTTAGAATGCTATCCAGATACGATACGTAGAACGTTGATGACCCGATGGAGCGCCAGAGTTGGCTGCGACGGGAAGTCAAGCCTGAACCAGAGGTAGTTTGCTATGAACCTGCATATTCTTAAGACTTACCCCCCCCCCCCCCCTTCGCACAACGCTGCCAACGCCCGGACAGCGACGCTGAGGGAGCTGCGTCATGAAGATTTCACTGCGGCACTTCCCCCTCTACGGGCTGGCGGTTTTGTCCTTCGTGGCAATTTCGCTACTGCTCCTGAACAATCTATCCGTCGCCAACGCCCAGGACGATGAGACCGCTTGCGCCTCTTATCTGCCAGACGACGCCATCACGGCGGACGAGGTAACCGGCTGGCGCGACGCTCTCCACCCCCACAGAGCCGCCGCGGGCGTCAAGCGCTGGAACCGTGTGCTCGAAACCTTCGGTGTCGATACCGGCACAGGTCTTGCTCCGATGCCGGCAACCCTGGCGTGGGAGGTCGCCAACTGGCTTGGAAACACCCGCTGGGACCGCACCGCCCGAACCCTGGAAGCCCTAGAGCAGTGCGCAGGCTCCACCCCGGTAATCAGCATCGCCAGCGATGGCGACGTAACCGAGGGCAGTGACGCCAGCTTCACCATCACCGCCAGCCCGACGCCTCACGCGGCCCTGTCGGTGAGCGTAACGGTGTCGCAGTCCGGCGACTACGGCGCAACCACGGGAGCGCAGACGGTGAGCATCCCGACTTCCGGCAGCTACACGCTGACCGTCTCTACGACGAACGACAGCGCGGACGAGGTTGACGGGTCGGTGACGGCCACGGTCAACACCGGCACGGGCTACACCGTGTCCTCATCTGAGGGCGCGGCCACGGTGGCCGTGTCCGATGACGACGTGCCGGTAATTAGCATTGCCAGCGATGGTGATGTAACCGAGGGCAGTGACGCCAGCTTCACCGTCACCGCCAGCCCGGCGCCTCACGCGGCTCTGTCGGTGAGCGTTACGGTGTCGCAGTCCGGTGATTACGGCGCAACCACCGGCGCGCAGACGGTGAGCATCCCGACTTCCGGCAGCTACACGCTGACCGTCGCGACCAGCGGCGACAGCGACGACGAGGCTGACGGGTCGGTGACGGCCACGGTCAACGGCGGAACGGGCTACACCGTGTCCTCATCTGAGGGCGCGGCCACGGTGGCGGTGTCCGATGATGACGACCCGCCGGCTCAGCAGACGGAGCAAGCCTGCAACCTGCCAGACGACGCTGTAACGGCGGACGAGGTAACCGGCTGGCGGGACGCTCTCGACCCCACTAGGGCGGCGGCGGGCGTCAAACGCTGGAACCGGGTGCTGGAAGCGCTCGGAGTGGACACCGGCACCGGCGTCTCGGCAATGACGGCAGCGCAGGCGCAGGCCGTGGCCGATTGGCTCAATAACACCCGATGGGAACGCACCGCGCCAACTCTGGAAGCCGTGGAACAGTGCCAGAACTCCCCGCCGCCCGCGACCACACCGACAATCAGCATCGCCAGCGATGGCGATGTAACCGAGGGCAGTGACGCCAGCTTCACCGTCACCGCCAGCCCGGCACCTCACGCCGACCTGACGGTCAGCGTGAGCGTTACCCAGAGCGGCGACTACGGTGCAACGACGGGCGCGCAGACGGTGAGTATCCCGACTTCCGGGAGTTACACGCTGACCGTTTCTACGACGAACGACAGTGTGGACGAGGTTGACGGGTCGGTGACGGCCACGGTCAACGGCGGAACGGGCTACACCGTGTCCTCATCTGAGGGCGCGGCCACGGTGGCCGTGTCCGATGACGACGTGCCGGTAATCAGCATTGCCAGCGATGGTGATGTAACCGAGGGCAGTGACGCCAGCTTCACCATCACCGCCAGCCCGACGCCTCACGCGGCTCTGTCGGTGAGCGTTACGGTGTCGCAGTCCGGCGACTACGGCGCAACGACGGGAGCGCAGACGGTGAGCATCCCGACTTCCGGCAGCTACACGCTGACCGTCGCGACCAGCGGCGACAGCGACGACGAGGCTGACGGGTCGGTGACGGCCACGGTCAACACCGGCACGGGCTATACCGTGTCGTCGAGCAGCGGCGCGGCCACGGTGGCGGTGTCCGATGATGACGACCCGCCGGCTCAGCAGACGGAGCAAGTCTGCAACCTGCCGTCGGACGCCATCACGGTAGCCGAGGTAACCGGCTGGCGCGACGAGCACAGCGCCGCCACGCATCAATCACGCTGGAACCGGGTGCTGGAGGGGCTGGGTGAGGACACCGGCAGCGGCGAAACGGCCATGACCGCAGCACAGGCGCGGGACATCAAGAGCCAGATCAACAACTCCCGTTGGGACCGGACGGCGCGCACTCTGGAAGCACTGGAGCAGTGCGAAGGCTCCACCGACGGCGACTCGCAGCAGCCGACACCGACACCGACGCCGACGCCGACACCGACGCCGACACCAACACCGACGCCTGCGCCGACTCCGGTGCCTGCGGCGAAGCCTGAGATCAGTGTTGTGGGCGGCGGCGCGGTCACCGAGGGCGGCGATGCCATCTTCACCGTGACTGCCAACCCTGCGCCGACCGGCACTATGGCCATCACCTTTGTTGCCATGGTGACGCAGGACGGCCGCTTCACCTCCGGCGACGGGCAGGTCGTGGAGGTGATTGGGACGTCTGGAAGCAACACGATCACCGTGTCCACGCTGGACGACGACCGCGACGAGGCCGATGGTTCTTTGACACTGACGCTGCAGCCGGACCTGCGCGACAACCCGCGCTTCACTGTCTCGGCGACGCAGGGCGCGGCCACGGTCGTCGTTTCGGACGATGACGCGCCGGGTTCGGGGTCCGCCGTGACCTACACCGAGTTTTGGGCGCCTTACCAGGACCTGATCGCCAAGGTGGAGGCGGAACGCAACCACGAGCTGTTCGGCCAGTTCTCGTCGCATACCGACCTCTACGACTCGGTGCTGCTCGCGCTCGGGCGTGATGTGGAGAAGGAGTCGATTGAGCCGTTCCCGGCGTGGAGAGCGCGCAGCTTTGGCGGCGTCCCGCTCGACTGATATCTGGGACGAAATCGCGCCGGTGCTGACCGATATATTCCATAATGGGCCGCCGCCGGCGCCGGTGCCGACGCTGGATAACCCGTTGCCCATGTCCATCAATATGTCCACCAGCCTCTCGCCGACGCATCTCACGCTGACCGATTACTTCGGCCACGAGACGGATGCCGAGCTGACCTTTACGGTGACGCTCGACAACCCGATCGCGACGATTAGCCAGTGGGACGAGCTCATTTCGATCGAGCAGACCAGCAGCGGCACGGCTACGCTGACCGTCACGGCCAGTGACGGCACGAACAGCGTCACCGCCACCAGCCAGCCTCGAAGCACAGCCTGCAACGCCGGGCTCGCGCCTGTCGTCGGATGGCTCCTTCTGCGTCGGCGCGCAGTCGGCGCTTTCCTACAACGGCACCTTATCCCCTCACCCGAGCAGTCCGAACGGCCCGGGCGACAGCCTTCGTCGCCAATGTCAGGCTGAAGGAAGGCACATCGGGCATGATCGAGGTGCGCGTCTGGGTCAACAAGCCTGAGGCCGGCTCCGGCAATTGTCGGATGCGCGGCTACATCACCATCGAGCCGCAGACCGGCGGCGAAACCATCCCCACCGGGGTGGCCACGAACACCTGGGGCACGACCAGCAGTCCGCATGGCACCCATCAGGGCTGGTTGGACAACACTTGCGCCAACCCCTTCCTGACGTTCAACGACAGGAATTACCGTCGGGCCCGGATCACCTACAACCTGGCCGACGACGGAATGCCCGGCACGACCCTCAACGGCGCCAAGCTGGTCTACCACGACGTGGGCGCCTCAGGCACCTCCGTGGTCGGCACTTACGACCTTGTGAATATCAACTTCCGGGACAGCATCGCCACCGTCACCACGACCATGAGCACCGGCGACGGTACCAACCACTCCGCCTCCAACGGCGACTTCACCATCACCGAAGCCACCAAAGGCACCGCGACGATCACCTTGTCGGGTGAGCATCTGAGGGGTTATCTCGCTCCGCGGGAGGAGGACATCCGCAAGGGCGGCAGAGCCTCGGCGGCGCGCATGTACTTGGAGCACGGGCATGCCGTCTATTGGCAGCCCAGCGTCTGCGCTTTCAACAAGGGTGCAAACGCGGGCGGAAACACAGCTAACCGGACGGCCACCTGTGAGGTCTCGTGGGACTGGCTGTCAGACGGCTCCAACGGGAGCAACGGCACGGTCAAGCTGGTCTGGCACGAGACCGACGGCGCTGGCTGGGACAGCCCGGATGTGCACACCACCGAAGTCAGTACGATCACAATGGCAGACACCGGCATGTACCGCGCCGACCAGGATCCCGAATGGCTGGCGTGCCGACTAATACCACAATCGCCGCCGATGTCTGGTTGACGGTTGTGGCCGGTCAGAACACTGCCGACACCCCGATTGGCCGTGTCACCACGATCACCGAAGGTGACCAGTTCGACCTGATCTTGAACAGCGGCACGAGGGGCGGCAATAATCGGGTCGCGCTCCAGGTGCGCACGGCGACCAATGACGACGGCACCCAATGGTCGGCCTGGCAAAATCTGGATCAGGAGGTGGGCCACCGCGCGTTGGCGATCCGGGAAGAGTCCGAGTGGCACCTCTACACGGGCAATTTCGCCGAATGCTTTACGCCTGGCGGGTACAACTGTTTCGGAGGCGACGCGTGGAAGGATCATGCTACCGGGAAGCGGATGCCGTTGACGTTCAACTCCCACGACGACAACTTCGTGTCCCATCCCGAGCGGTACTACCAGTTCCGGGTGAAGGACACGGAGTCGACCAAGCCGAACCCGATCCTCAAGGTCGTCGAGGACGATGCCGTCGTCTTCAGCGTGTATTCGCAACAGGAGAACGGCCGGCTGCGGGTCCACCTCGCCAAGAAGGTATGGACCGACGTTACCCTCCAACTGGACACGGATTCCAGGTCCAGCGCATGGAACAACTGGGCGGTCGTGTTTGACGCCGAAGCCACCAATGACCTGGACCGGTCCGGCTCCAAGATCATCGATCAGGGCTGCGACGGCGGCACCAGCGACATCAGGGTCTGGGGCAGCATCCTCGTTGGTCTGCACAGCGGCGTGGAGGAATACGTCGACCACAACGACGGCCGTGATGCCATAGACAAGAACGACGACCGCAAGGGCGAGTACGTCCTCGTCAAATGCAACTGACGACCGGAAACGTTACGTCCGGCTCGCCTCCAAGCGGGCCGGGCGGAGCAGAGGCCGGGGGCCCGGGCGAAGTCGCCCGGACCCCCGCCCTTGTCTTGGTCAGGGCAGCGCGGCAAGCCCGTCCGCGCCAGAGGCTTCTTTGGCGCGGACGAGCTTGCCGCGTCGCTACGTGTGATATTGACGCTTTGCCGGAACTCGTCGCGGTTGATAAATGGATCCCGCTTCATGTGATGCTCGCAAGGCGGAGCAATTAAGCGAAGCTGGTCCACCAAGCTATATTCGAACCTCCCAGCGAAAAGTTCGCATTTCAGCCTTACACGGCCCACCTTGAATCACACCGGGATGCTCCTATGTTTTGCAAATCGATTGTTGGGTGAGCCAGTGTTGGTATTGGGTGGCGAGTTGATAGCTGTGGCAGAGGGCTCGTTCGAGGCGTTGATGAGAGGGCGTCCAGGGTGCTGGGTTCTGTCCATACGGATGGATCAACCATATTGAGAACGCAACCTTCGTAGGGGTCAGGCCTTCTGCGGCCACGTGAAAGCCGTAGGTCTCCCTGCGGGTGTCCGCTACAGTCGGTCTGTGTTCCGCAGGCTGATCTTTGCGACCGTTTTGGTGTGCGTGGTCCCCGCCATCGCGGCTGATGCCCACCACACGCCCGGGTTCGACTTTCAAGGCGCGGGATGGGGTCATGGTGTGGGTGTGGGCCAGTGGGGTGCCCGTGGGCAGGCGCTGGCGGATCCAGCCAAGCCGGGGGAGGACATTGCGGCCCACTATTTCCCGGGTTCGGTACCGGCCTCTCTGGGGGGTCTCTCTCTTCCCAATGATCTGTTGCTGACGTTGGACAAGCCGCTGTGGGTCAATCTGGGTTCCCGGGTCACCCTGCTGGAGTTCACCGCGGTGGGCGGCCGGTTGGATCTGTGTCTGGCTGGGGACGGTGAGGGTCTCTGCCCGAAGCCGCAGCATCCCCGGTCGGGTGAGCGGTGGGAGTTCCGCCGCATCGCCCGTGGCCAGTGCGGGTTCTTCCACGGGGGCGAATTGCAGGGTACGGCCGGCGGCTGCCGGGCGGCCATCTCGTGGCCCGACGCCAAGGGGGTTCGGCTTCGCCACGGGGAGGACAGGAATAAGCTGTGTCTATCCCGGGCCTCTGAGGAGTGCGAGTACCGGCACGGGGAGTTGAAGATACGGGACGACCCGGTCGAGACGGGGTTCCATGTGGTTCTGGCGGTCGGGATTGAGGACTACCTGAGGGGTGTCGCCGAACTTCCTGACGACTGGACCGAAGCGGGGGTGAACGAGGCGCAGGCGGTCACCGCCCGTTCCTACGCCGCGTTTTTCCTGTGGGAAACCGGGGCCCGTCAATCCCGACGAAGACCCCGGAATCAGTGATGCCCGCAAGGACAGTTGCTGGTGCCATCTCTACGACAGTTGGCGGGACATCAACTACATCGGCTGGACAAAGGAGGCCCGATCGACCGCGCAACCGTGGCTCGATGGGGTGGAGACGACCAGGGGCCGGGTGCTCACCTATTTCGGCGACGACTGGGAGAATGTCACGAAAGGGGGGATCGCGCAGACCTTCTTTTCCGCCTCCTCTGGTGGGATCACCCGCAGCTGTTGGCGATCACTGAAAATCCCCACTCTCGATCATTGAAATTCCCCACCTCCTGGGGGTAAATACCCGTTGTCGGGTAGGGCCCCTTCCAAGCTGCTGATTGGAAACGTTGGCAGCTTTGGAGAGGAGCCCTACCTCTTATGTTGGTTCAGGAGGAGTACGTGGAAGTTCATGCTTTGAAGGGGCGGGGGTGGTCGATCTCGGCTATCGCCCGTCATTTGGGAAGAGACCGAAAAACAGTACGAGCGTATCTGTCGGGCGAGCGGATGCCGGGAGAACGAGCCCCTGGCGAGTCGGATCCGTTCGAGCCGTTCGAGGCTTATGTGCGTCAGCGACTGTCCGACGATCCGCACGTTTGGGCGTCGGTACTGTTCGATGAGGTGGTGGCGTTGGGTTATGCGCAGAGCTATCCGACGTTGGTGCGGAAGATCCGCCGTCGGGGTCTTCGTCCGTCGTGTGGCGCCTGTTCGGGTTCTAGGGGTGGTGCTACTGCGATTATTGATCATCCACCGGGTGAGGAATGCCAATGGGACTGGCTGGAACTGCGCGACACACCGTGGCATTCGAAGGCGTTGGTGTTGGTGGGTGTCCTTTCGTATTCGGGCCGGTTTCGAGCCTGGGTCACCTCCAGCGCGGACCAACCCCATTTGATCGAGGGCATCGACGCTGTGTTGCGTCGCCTGGGTGGTACTGCCCGGCGGTGGAGGGTGGATCGGATGGCCACCGTCGTCACGCCGGGCACCGGCCGGATAAGGTCGTCGTTTGTTCCGGTGGCGAAGCATTATGGGGTGGGAGTGGATCCGTGCCCACCGTATCGTCCTCAACGTAAGGGAGTGGTTGAGAAAGCCATCCACTACCTGTCTCAGCGGTGGTGGCGCACCGCGTTGGTGAACAGTCTTGGTCAGGCGCAGGACGGCCTGGACGAGTTCTGTGTATCGGTTGGTGACTCTCGTCGGCGTGGTCACAGCACCGTTGGTGAGCTGGCCGACGGGGAGCCGTTGTTGGAGCTTCCCTTCATGCCCTATCCGGCGGAAGGCACTTTGGAACGCAAGGCGGCGGCGAATGGGCTGGTGTCGGTGTGGGGCAACCGCTACTCGGTGCCACCAGGCGTGATAGACACCCAGGTGACGGTGCGTTGGCGGCTTGGGGACCCCACTATCAGCATCTTCTCTGCTGGTGGGCGGCTGGTAGCCACTCACCGCAAGGCACCCAGGGGTCAAGGGCGGACGGTGCGTTTGCCCGAGCACACCGCTGCTTTGGAGAATGTCGTGTTGGCAGCGTTCACCACCAAACGGCCGTGCAAACCAAAACCGAACCGGCCGCCTACCGCCGCGGCTTTGGCGATCGCTTCGGGTATCAGAGGAGAGGCTCTGGCCACCGAACCGGTGATCGATCTGGGCGTGTATCAACGTCATGTAGAGGCACAGACCCGGAGGCGGCGGTCATGAACCAGTCGGTGTATCAACAACTCCGCAGCCACCTTGCCTACCTCGGTCTGGCGACTGTGGCCGAGGCGCTCCCCACCCATTTGGAACAGGCCCGCCAACAGGACACGGGTCACACCCAGTTCCTCGAAAGACTGTTACGAGTCGAGGTGGAAACCACTGAACAGCGCCGATCGGCAACCCGCCTCAAACTGGCGAACTTCCCCACCCGCTGGCAACTCGAGGACTTCGACTTCTCCGCGCAACCCAGCATCGATGAGAAACTGGTACGAGAACTCGCTTCCGGTGGATATCTGGCTGATGCCACCAACGTGCTGTTCATCGGACCACCCGGAGTAGGCAAAACCATGCTCGCCGTGATACTCGGCAGGGCCGCGGTCGACACTGGTCACAAGGTGTACTACACCACCGCAGCCGACCTGGCCGCACGCTGCCGGAAAGCAGCCCTCCAAGGACGATGGGCACGGACCATTCGGTTCTTCAACACCCCCAAGGTGTTGATAATTGACGAACTGGGGTATCTGCCCATGCCCGCAGAAGACGCCGCCACCCTGTTCCAGGTGATCTCCAGACGATACCGGAAAGGATCGATCATCCTCACGACCAACCTCGGGGTGGCGTCATGGGGAGAGATCTTCTCGGACCACACCATCGCCGCGGCCATGCTCGACCGGCTGCTCCACAAAAGTGTGGTGTTCAACATCACCGGCGACAGCTACCGCCTCAGAAGCTACCAAGCACAAGCCAGAAAACAGCGACCGAAAGGAGACCCGCTAGCCTAAAACCACCAACCCCAGGGTGGGGAATTTCGGTGATCGACTCTGGGGAATTTCGATGATCGTCATCACGAGGCGCAGGCGGTCACCGCCCGTTCCTACGCCTTTCAAGTTTTTCCTGTGGGAAACCGGGGCCCGTCCCGCCAGTCCACGAAGACCCCGGAATCAGGGTTGTTGGTGCCATCTCTACGACAGTTTCGGCTGGACAAAGGAGGCCCGATCGACCGCGCAACCGTGGCTTGATGGGGTGGAATGCTCACCTATTTCGGCGACGACTGGGAGAATGTCGAAAGGGGGGATCGCGCAGACCTTCTTTTCCGCCTCCTCTGGTGGGATCACCCGCAGCAACGTGTACGGGTTCCGCACCGTGCGGGACGGGGAGACGTCGGCCCGCGAATGGCCTTACCTGAGGCCGGTCGCCGATCCGTGGGATCTCGATCCGGAGGTGGGCAACCCGCACGCCTTCTGGGAGGAACGGGTGAGCGCGGCGGATGTCGCCGGTTGGCTGGGATGGGATGACGTCACAGAAGCGGTTCTGGTGGCGAGAGCGTCTGTGTCCTCGCCCACCCGGGTCCTGTTTCGCGGGGTCCGCAATGGCGAAGCAGTGTCGGTCACGATAGCCGGGGACGGGTTGCGGACCGGCCTGGGTCTCAAGTCCTCCAACATCACGGCCATCGACGGCGTCGCCCCCGACGACCCCACTCCGAGCGACGGCAACGGAGAGGAGGAACCCCCCGAATCGGACGCCTTTGAGGACGATGCCGGCGACATCCACGAACCGTCCATCAACCACCTGGCAGAAATGGGCGTCCTGGACCGCACCGAGTGCGGCGAGCGGCGCATCTGCCCCGACAGACCTCTCCTGCGTTGGGAAATGGCAGTGTGGATGATCCGGATCCTCGACCAGGTTCCCGCTTCCCCCGATGCCCTCACGCGGTTCGCGGATGTGGAACCCGACACCTGGTGGACGCCCTATGTGGAGCGTCTGGCCGAGATAGGCGTGACCAAGGGGTGCGCAACCGATCCGCTGCAATACTGCCCCGACCGGTCGGTCACCAGAGCGGAGATGGCCACCTTCCTGGTCCGAGCCCTCAGCCTTCCTGCGGCTCCTCCGGCGGGATTCACCGACACCGCGGGCAACACGCACCAGGCCGACATCGACGCACTGGCCGCAGCAGGCGTCACCAAGGGGTGCGCAACCGATCCGCTGCAATACTGCCCCGACCGGTCGGTCACCAGAGCGGAGATGGCCACCTTCTTGGTCCGAGCCCTCTCGATCCTCGACTCGACCCCTGACTGAGGCGGTCCGGTTCGATTCCTCATCCGAGTTCGACAACACCCCACCTTTAGGCGCGGGACCTTGGGGGTGTAGTCATCCCGTCGCCAAGACATAGATGTCATGCTGGGCGCAATTGAGCTTGCGGACCTGGGTCCGCGATCATCAAGGGGGGTTGGCTAACGCGTCGTCGGCTAACTTGTCGGCTTTCCGGTTGTATTTGCGGGGAACAAATTCGAGATGGTATTGAGGGAAACACCTCAACAGTTCAACAGCTTTGCTGTGGAGCGGCTTCAAGTTTTCCGCCCTCAATTTGAATGTTCCGCGCACCTGGTTGATCACAAGTTTGCTGTCAGCTCGGATCACCAGACACTGGACTTTGTGATCACGGGCCATTTCGAGACCCCTTATGAATGCCCAGTACTCAGCTTCGTTATTGGAGGCACATCCGATGAAGCAGCTCAGTTTTTTAACCTTCCTACCGTGGGAGTCGTACAACACCGCGCCGATCGCGGCCCTTACCGGGTCTCCCCGGGAGGCCCCGTCTGTGTACAACCAAAATGTTGTGTCGCTTCGTATCAAACAGTCCGCAGGGCCGTCCACCAGCGTCCGGAGGCTGTCGTCCCAAGGGCCGAGGAACTCCCAGCGGTCGTTGTCCAGGTGATAGAACGACCCGACAACGACGTCTTCTATTATCACATCGCGCACGGCGACGGGTTCGGTGGTGATCCCGGGAAATACCCCGTCTCTTGACCGTATCAAGGATGTCACATTCTCACAGGTTAATATGTGCACTCGTTGGGCGTTAGCTCACTGCGTCAGGACTTGGCGACCAAGACTAGGAGTTGAGGAATGGCCGATAAACCGTCGAGGAAAACCAAAAATGCTCCACAACGGGGTGCGGCGGTAACGAACAAATCAGGCAGGTTGAGCGCGTCCAGGAGAATCGACGACAGAATCGCGGAGTTGGATGATTGGCGAGGCGAGAAGCTGAGCGAGATCCGCCGGATCATCCACCAGGCCGATCCCCGAGTGATCGAAGAGTGGAAGTGGATGGGGTCCCCCACATGGTCGCACGACGGGGTTCTGGCGGTCGCCAACGCTCACAAGGGCAAGGTCAAGATCACCTTCGCCCAGGGAGCCCAACTGCCCGACCCCAAGAACCTCTTCAACGCCGGTTTGGATGGCAGCACCCGGCGGGCGATAGACGTCTTTGAGGGAGACACAATAGACGTTGCCGGGTTCAAAGCGTTGGTGGCCGAGGCGGTGGCCTACAACACCACCGGCCCAGCCCAACCGGTCCTGCTCTCGGGTGGGAATCCGCAGATTGCGAAGGCCGACGGCGACGCTCCGGTGCAGGCCTACATCGCGGCCATGCCAGGCTGGAAGAGCGAGGTGGGACGTCGCCTCGACCACCTCATCGTGCGCACGGTACCCAACGTGCGGAAGGCAGTGAGGTGGAACTCGCCTTTCTACGGCATTGAGGGGGAGGGGTGGTTCCTTAATTACCATGTCTTCACCCGCCATGTGAAGGTGACCTTCTTCCAAGGGGCGGCGTTGAGTCCCGTTCCACCCCTGTCAGGCAAGGACAAGGATTCGCGCTGGGTCAACATCTATGAGGGGAAATTCGACGAGGCCCAGTTGGAGGCCTGGATCCGACAAGCCGCCGCCATCCCCGGATGGCATGGATTCGACACGCTGTGATTTCCCATAGCCTCGAAAGGGTCGGTGGATGGTGCCACCCGGTTTCTCGACGGTGGCCTTGATCAGGACGATCACGCGCAAAGTGGCGCCGTCCCTGGTTCGGAGCGACGACACCTGGCTAAAAGGGGGGTGATGTTTCCATTCTGTAGGTTCACGACTTTACAAACTGTAGGCTGAAGACATTGCAAAGTGTCGGTTACAATCGCTGAGATGATGTACGGCCCTCTTGTTCCCCCGGGCTACCTTGCCCGCATCGCCGACCAGGAGATCAGTCGGGTCCTCGACATCATGCCTGCTGTGGTGATCGAGGGTCCCAAGGCCTGCGGTAAGACTTGGGCCGCTCAAAGGATGGCCAGGAGCCAGGTGCTGTTCGATGTCGACGATGCGGCACGAATGGGCGCGGAACTTACCCCGCGTCTGGTATTGGAGGGTGAAGAGCCGCGGTTGCTGGATGAGTGGCAGACCGCTCCTGGCATCTGGAACCATGTGCGGCGCGCCTGTGACGAAGGCTCACGGCGAGGGAGGTTCATTCTTACCGGTTCGGCAGTGCCTCCTGATGACATCACTCGCCATTCGGGAGCAGGTCGGATAGGGCGCGTGCGGCTTCGGCCCATGACGCTGGCGGAGACCGGAGAGTCCACGGGGGAGGCGTCGCTGGGTGCGCTTCTGGCGGGCGGAGACTGTATGGCCGGCCAACCTGAGGTGACAATCCCGGATCTGGTCGATTCAGTGTGCCGGGGAGGCTGGCCTCGGTTGCTGGGGGCTGATGTGGTTATCGCTCGGGAGTATCTGCGCCATTACCTGGATGAAATCTGCCGAAGTGACCTGTCGGCTGTTGATGGGGTACGCAGAGACCCCGGGGGCGTGCGCAGGCTCTTGGCATCGTTGGGGCGCAATGTCGCTACCACGGCGGCCCTTACTACTCTGGCAGCGTTGAGCTCGGCGCCGGGCAGTGGAAGTCTCAACCGCACCACGGTGGCGGAATACATTCGCTCCCTGGAGAGGCTGTTCGTGGTGGAAGACTTGCTGCAATGGCGTACCCATCTGCGATCCAAGGCTATGTTGCGCAACGGCCGCAAACGTCACCTGGTTGATCCCTCCCTGGCCGCCGCGGCGATGGGCGCCTCGCCTGCCCGCCTGCTCTCTGACCTGCGGTCGTTCGGATATCTGTTCGAGTCCCTGGTGGTGCGTGATCTGCGCGTCTACGCCCAAGCCAACCTGGCGAACGTCTGGCACTATCGGGACAACACGGGTCTGGAAATCGACGCGGTGGTGGAGACCAGGAACGGAGTGTGGCTGGCTGTCGAGGTCAAACTGGGCCGCCGTAAGGGGATCGATCAAGCGGCCCGGTCTCTGCTGCGACTGCGTGACAAGGTGGACAAAGAGCGCATCGGGGAACCGGTCAAGTTGATTGTCATCACCGCCACCGGGTACGGGTACGAGCGGCCCGATGGGGTGTCGGTCGTCCCGATAACCGCCCTCGGGCCGTGACCAGCCTCTGCAACTGAGAACATCCGGTGTAGACTAAATGAACGTTCATTCAGTTACCTCCAGGAGCGCATTTCCCATGGCCTTCACAGAATCCTCCATTCCCGACCTCACCGGCCGTATCGCAGTAGTGACCGGCGCCAACGGAGGTCTTGGTTTGGCCACCGCCAAGGCTCTGGCAGGAGCCGGCGCCCAGGTTGTAATGGCGGTCCGCAATCAGGCCAAGGCGAAGAATGCCCGGGGTGAGATCCATGCGGCACATCCCGAGGCGTCTCTGGAAGTTGTCCCGCTCGATCTGGCTTCCCAGGCTTCGGTGAAGGAGGCTGCGGCGGCGATTGGGGCCGCGCACCCGAAGATCGACATTCTGGTGAACAACGCCGGAGTCATGGCCACCCCCGAACAGCGCACTGTCGACGGCTATGAACTGCAACTGGGCATTAATCACCTGGGCCATTGGACTCTCACCGCCGCCCTGATGTCTGCGCTATTGGCTGCCGACGCAGCCCGGGTGGTCAACGTCACCAGCGTGGCCCGCCTCCGGGCCGATCCGGTCGATCCGTCCAACCCGAATATGGAGGGCAAATACGATCCATGGGAGGCCTATGGCCGGTCAAAGCTCGCCAATCTGCACTTCACCTGGGGCCTGCAGCGCGAGTTCGCGGCATCGGGAGTGTCGGCCCAATGCCTGGCCGCCCACCCCGGCCTTACCAACTCCGACCTGCAAAGCACCACGGTGGCCGCCGGCGCCGCACGGGGTGGCAGGTCCATCCATCGTGTCACCCAACTCACCGGCATGAGCACCAAACGAGGCGCCCGTCCCCAGATCCGGGCGGCAGTCGACCCCAACGCCCGGGGTGGCGAGATGTACGCTCCCCTTTTCGGGAGCTTCGGCCCGGCGGTAGCCCGTCGATACCGGACCAAAGATATCGAAGACGCGGTGGCCAATCTGTGGCAACTCTCCGAGGAACAGACCGGAGTGAAGATCCACATCAACGCCGCCGAGGCGGGTGGCTGACGCCTGCGTCCTTCCCGTGGCTACGATACTTGACCGCCCGGCTCGCATTCGCCAAGCCCTGAGGACGCTCGTGGCAGAGCGCGGGTTCCACGGCGCATCCATGAGCGCCATCGCCCGAGCGGCGGGGGTGGCCGCCGGTACGGCCTATGTTCACTACTCCTCGAAGCAGGACATCGTTATCGACGCCTACGTTGAGGCCAAGCGGCATCTGAAAGAAGCCATTGGCGAGGTTGTGGATCCGAGCCTGAGCATTCGGGATCAATTCGTTGCATTGTGGTCCGCTACCCACCAACACTTTCGAGACCACCCCGACGCCGCTCGGTTTCTATTGCAGGTCGATCAGTCGCCCTTCGGTGAGTCGGCGCATGCCGCGGCCATGGCCGACCATGACCCTTCGTTTGACGATCTTTTGGCGGAGTTGAAAGGGGTGTTGATCGAGATGCCACCTGCGGTGCTTTATGAGCTCGGTGTTGCGCCGGCGGTTCGCCTTGCCGCAGAAGGCGACCGGCTCTCAGGTGTTCAGGTCACCCAGGCGGCCCATGCGTGTTGGAGGGCGATCTCCAACCACGTTTGAACTGTTGACACACCTAAGTCTCCGGCAAAACCGGGGCGATTCAGTCACGCTCCGCCAGCGGCCTGGGGAGGGACTATCCTGACGGATGCTTTCTTTCGGAGATGTTCCTTCACTCTCGCGGTTTTAGGCCCAATGGCATCGGAGTGGCCGCGGTTCTCTTTCGTTGGGGTGTGACGGATCTCCTGAGACATTTCCTCATAGTCTTCCACGACAATCGCTGCAACGCCAAACTTTTCTGGATGTTCCACGAGCGAACACAGTTGCGAAGCCGATGTGTATTTCTCACGGCTCACCGAGTGCCGATCCGTCTGCTGGTCTGTTGACTTGTCTATGTCGTTGGCAAAGGCTTTGGCGTGGATCGACCCGGTTGCATGGGTATAATGGTTGACTAGGAACCGTCGCAACACCGTCTCGTTTGACGCTACCGGATCAAGGCTGGGGGCTTCCAATAGATTAGGTGGCCAACTCCGCAAACTGACTAAGAACTCTAGCCACATTTTTCGCTGTTAGCACTCCATCCGCCTCGTCCACGCCACCCTTTGGCGTAAGGATGTAGGTAATCTCCTCCTTAGGGACAACATCAATGTACATGTCAGCCCAGCCTGTATTCCACTGTATCCCTATACCTCCATCTCCCCCTGGGGCCACCCATGGCTCTGGGAGGTCAAGGATGATCGCAGTCTTCAGTATCCCCTTCGCCTCATCAATGACATCAAGAGAAATCGGCAGGCCACCATAGGAGTCCCAGTTCTCAGGAAGTTGAGAAAATCCAAATATCGTTTCTTCCATGTCAAGAATCTGGCGGGAGCGTTCTTTAAGAAGCATCTGGAATTGATCTTGCAGTTCGGATGTCAGGCTTCGCTCTACTGCTGAAACAAGGTACACCGCGGGCGTGAGCGGTTGTTCTACCAGAACTGTCGCCCAATCGACCCTCTCCGAAGGAATAAACTGAGTGGTTAGGGGGGATGTGGAGAACGCTGAGGGCAAGATGCCAGCCTCCAGAGCAGAAGTTGCCCGTTGAACATAATATGTCACCCTCATCCAACCCAATACCCGTTCTAAGGATGATTGAGCAGTTTGGTTGTCCCCAATCCACTTTCCTGAGCCTCTAAAACGGCGATATGTATCGTTTCTGACTTCCATCGGCACATCCCAGCCGGTGTCTTGCGCCTTTGTGTCTACTTCCCTGCGGACTCGGGGCAACCTGTACCCATAGGCTCTGTGTTGCCCTTCCGAACTCCAAGGATGGATGCGACGTTTCTGTTGCCCAACTTGTGTGCCAGCAGGTGTCACCTCATCCACAGTTAAGCACTCGCGTCCAATTGGATGGCGAATGTCCGGGAACGATTCCAAATGTCTCGGAGCGAAGCCACGATTTCTTCTCGACTTGGCACCTCTTGTCTGTCTTTGTGTAGATTAAGGCTCAGGAACACCTTTCGTCCAGACGGATCATTCGCCCGTGGCTCCACGGTAAAATTCCATCGGGCATCGGCTCCCTCAAAAGAGAGCTTCCCCCCTCCCCCTGCTAAGGCCCACTCCTTAATCCCGTACTGTTGGTGCCGAAATAGCCGCTTTGCAAGGTACCGCTCCGAAGACTGCGCCACCATCGGGCGATACACCAATTCTATGTTGAATCCGTATGCCAGGGGCGACTGCCCCTCCAAACTTGTAAGTTCAATAGCGCGACTTGCAACCTCGGCCAACCGATCCAAGTCTTCAATCACCGCTGGGTACTCCCTCTCTATCGAGGACCTCGCCGGTGTTAAGAGAAGTTGTATCCGGTTTCTCGGTAATTTCAGGAGCAGCCCGGTTTCTTGCCCGCTGGCGGGGTTCGCCAGGAAGGGTGGAGGGGGAGACATGACCTCCTTGACAAGTTCCCCTCCTACCGAGCCAGCAAACTCGTCCTGCTGATTCGGTTGGCTGAGTAAGCCAACCCCAGGCAACACCACATTGGCCTGCAACACATCCTGGAACTCAATAGTCATAGAATACGCTACCTTTCGCCATCAAAGCATGAGAAAATAACAACGTCTGAGGTTTGCCTTTCGGCGGGTGTCGCGGCCTGTCATGCCAAAAGCCTAGTGCGTGGGGGAAGCTATCTGTCAAGGTCAGGCTAGCAGCAAGGCAAGTGGATGCCGATTGATTCGGTGGCCACGGGGTCCCTTGGCGCTAGCGCCGAAACCGCGACACCCCAGGTCACAGTGAATCCCCCTTCCACGCGGCGGACGCGGTTGAGTTGTTGGAGGGCCCGTGCGGCGGAGGTGTTGATGTTCAAGGTCCGGATCTCGAATGTCGGCTGCGGTGAGAGCCTGGGTGATGAGCGTCTCCATCAAAGCGGCGTACACACATACTGCTACGTGACCGCGGACTCGTTTCTCGGTCCAGTGTCGCACCGGCCGCAGTGGGAAGTCTTTGAGCACCCGGAACTTGTTTTCGACTGTTTGCAACTGCCGATAGGCGCCCACCACTTCGGCGGTGTCGGCTTGTGCGGGTGTGAGGCTGGTGGTCAGCACATAGCGGCCCGCCAACAGCTTCTCATATGCCTGGTTGTCTTCGTTGTAGTGGTAGAGAGAGCGACCTGGTCCGCTTTCGAGGTCGAACAGTCGCCCGACCCCTCACACAGACGATTTGGAAACCATAGAAGCATCAAGCCCGCTCTACGTGCCGACCGTCTCATGCACGCCGGAGATTATGTATTTTTCTCCGGCAATGACGGTGTTCCCACCTCGGATGACGGCTACTCCTCCCACCTTGATGTTGTCCCCAACCGTGGCGCCATCCTCCACTCGGGCTCGGTGTTCTATGATCGCTTGACCGCCTACCACCGCCGCGGTTCTGACCGTGGCGCCATCTCTGATGATTGCCTGGTCCAGCACCCCCCCGCCCTCCATGATGCGGGCGTCGTCACACACCTGGGCTTCCCCGCTCACCCACGACTGGTCGGTAACCACCGCCCGGCCACTCACGGTGGCCTCTTCCATCACCAAAGCGTCCTTCCGCACCTTGGCCCGGTCCAGGACCCGCGCCCCTTCCTCCACCCATGATCGTCCTCTCTGAGAGAGACTGTGAGGACCGGCCACCAAACCACCACGGTCACCTTTCTTGACCATGGTATTGATGCCCCGCGAGGTGCTGAAGTCCCGCTGGGCGATCAACCGATGCAGGCCATCCTGTTCCTTCTGCAACCGGTATTTCCTTGCCATTTACTTTCCCGTTTCCGCCGCATTATCAATTGCCCGACTAATCATGATAACTGTTCTCAGTCTGCCGGCAGAGCCCGGGCCAGCCCTTGCAGGGCTCGGTAGACCTGCTCGCCAACCCCTCGCTCGTCTTCATCCAACAGATTGGCCATCACCTTCAGGGTCCACTCCATTAGAGGACGGTTACGCAATCCGGCGTGAGCCAGGGTGCGCATCACCGTTGGGCGCCCGATCAGTTTCACAAACACCCGGGCCGTTCGGTAATAGAGGCCGTACTCGCGGTCCAGCAGCCGGGGATATTCACCCAGCACCTCGAGATTGCTCTTGGCGACCGCTTCACCCACCAGTTGAGCAGCCATTCTGCCCGTTTCGTAGGCATAGGCGATCCCCTCACCGTTCCACGGGTTTATGGCGGCCGCCGCGTCGCCGATCACCAACCAGTTGGGACCCACCAGGGGAGATCGGGAAAAGGACATCTGCAGCGCCCCTCCCACCGGATTGGTGAGCCGGGTGTCTTCGGACAATTCCCAATAGTCCGGGGCGGCTTCCACCCAGTCGGCCATCATCTTGGTGGTGTTGGACTGCTTCCACCGTTTGAAAGTGGAAAGCAGGCCCACCCCCACATTGACCGTTCCGTCACCCAGGGGAAACACCCAACCGTAGCCGGGCATGGTGGCGCCGGTGGGATCCCTGATGTCCAACTGGCTTTCCAGGAAAGGATCGGTGGACCGGGGGCTTTGGTAATAGCCGCGGGCGGCCAGACCCCGGGGAAAGTCTCTCCGACGGGTGATCCCCAGGTGGCGCCCGAAGCGATTCAGCGCCCCATCAGCCACTATCACCACTTGGGGTCGGATCCTTTGCGAAGACCCGTTGATCAAGAGTTCCACTTCCGTCAGCACACCGTCCTCAACCACCGGCCGCGCCTCGGTCTTCTCTCTGACCAGAACTCCTTGCTCCCGGGCCAGATCAGCCACCTGCTGGTCCAATTCGCGGCGGCGGATCACCCCACCCCAGTCTGGGAACCGAGAGTGCTGCGGCCACGACATCTCCAGCATCAAGTCCTCCCCGGCGTAGGATCGCAAACCGGTGATGCGGTGGAACCCCGGCACGGAGAAGTCGAAACCCATCTCGGCCAGTTGGTGGATGGCCCGCGGTGTCAAGCCGTCTCCGCAGGTCTTGTCACGGGGGAAGGATTTCCGTTCCACCAACGTAACGGAATGTCCGTCCCTGCCCAACCAATAGGCGGCCGCTGCCCCCGCCGGACCCCCTCCCACCACCAAAATGCCGCTGCCGCTCATCATTGCCAAAGATAGCCGCTTGGCCAGGATGATCAGACGGCGCAGTCAGATGGGAAAAGCACCTGGAACTGAACAGGTAGGCACGCTTCGGTCAGCCGCCGGCGCTACTCGGCCACGGGAACCAGAACACCTGTGGGGAGGGTTAGGATGTTGGAGCATGGCCAGAGGGGACATACCCAGCACCACCGTCTCCCGGTTGCCGTGGTATCTGCAGTGTCTGGATCAACTCCCCGAGCAGCAGGAGACCGTTTCGTCCGAGGAGATAGCCAGGGCGCTCGACATCAAGGCGGCGAAGGTGCGCAGGGATCTTTGGTACCTCGATTGCGAGGGCCGTCGCGGGGTGGGCTACGAGGTGCGATCCCTGGCTGCTCAGATCGCCGCCGCTCTGGGGATCGAGGCATCCTTGGCGATCGTGATCGTGGGGATGGGGAACCTGGGCACGGCCCTGGCCCACTATCAGGGTTTCGCCACCCGGGGTTTGGATCTGACCGGTCTGTATGAAGTCGATCCCCTCAAAGTCGGCGCCCGGGTGGGAGAGCTGGTCATCCGGCATATCGACCGGCTGCCCGAGGATATGGCCGGATCGGAGGTGAACATCGGAATCATCGCCACACCGGCTCCCGCGGCCCAGCACGTTGCTGAACTGCTGGTGGGGGTGGGGGTCACGTCGATTCTCAATTTTGCTCCCGCGGTGTTGCGGGTACCCGAAGGTGTGATCGTTCGCAGGGTCGATGTCGCCACCGAATTGCTGATTTTGGGCTTCCACCAATCCAATTCGAGGCAGTCGGGGTAGGGTGGAGATCCTGTGAAGATTGGGGCGATTCGAGCTTGGCAGGTGGACCTGCCCCTGGTTGAAGGTCGCTACACCTGGTCCGATGGTCGGTATGTGGAAGTCTTCGACAACACCGTGGTGGAGGTCGAGACCGATGCCGGAGTGTCCGGGTATGCCGAGAGTTGCCCGCTGGGGCCTGCTTATCTGCCGGCCCATGCTCTGGGGGTGCGGGCCGGTCTGGCGGAACTGGGGCCGCACCTGATCGGGAGGGACCCTCGGAACCTGAACGAGATCAACCGAGTAATGGATGCGGCGCTCTTGGGCCACCCCCACGCCAAGGCTCCCCTTGACATTGCCTGTTGGGATCTTCTGGGCAAGGCGACCGGTCTGCCGGTTTTCCAGTTGTTGGGAGGTAAGGCACAGGATGAGGCGCCTCTGTACCGGGCGATCTCCCAGCAGCCTCCCGACGAGATGGCGGCCAACGTGGCGCAGTATCGGGAGGAGGGGTACCGACGTTTCCAGTTGAAAGTGGGAGGAGATCCGAACCTGGACATCGCCCGTATCCGTGCGGCTCGGCGGATTCTCCCCGACGACGATGTGCTGGTGGCCGACGCCAACACCGGCTGGACGCGACACGAAGCGGCCCGGGTGGTGAGCGCCGTGGAGGATCTGGACGTATACATTGAACAGCCTTGCGCCACCTTCGCTGAGTGCCTGTCGATCCGAAGGCGCACCGCCCGGCCTTTCGTGCTGGATGAGACCATCGACGGCCTCGATGCCCTGATCAGAGGATTGGCGGAGGACGCCATGGACGTGATCAACCTCAAGATCTCCAAGGTGGGCGGTCTCACCCGGGCCCGGGTGCTGCGGGATGTGTGTGTCGCCTCGGGCATCCCGATGATCATCGAGGACCCCTGGGGCTGCGATATCACCACCGCCGCGGTGGCCCATCTGGCCCAATCCACCCCCGAAGAGTTCACCTTCGCGGCCACCGATTTCAACTCCTACGTGACGGTCTCAACTGCCGCCGGAGCTCCCCGGCGGGTCGCAGGCCGGATGGCCGCCTCCGAACGGCCGGGATTGGGAGTGAAGCCGCGTTTGGAGGTGCTGGGCGACCCGGTGCTGGAAATCTCGGGCTGAACACGAGCGACGAGACCACACCGCTCGCAGTGATCGGCCCGGCGGAGTTGCTTTCTCGGTGGAGGGACTTGGCGCCGCACTGAGCACCGATCATTCCCGTCCGGAAAATCTGTGGGACTGTGAAAAAAGAGGCCTGGGGGGTTGATTCTGTCCCAGGCATGGTTCATACTGACAGAGTCAAACACCAGGCGGTCCGTTCCGGCGTCGTTCGGACCGAACCGAGGGATCATCGATTGTGGGAACCGAGCCTGACTCCGGTATCGGCTGGGCAGGTTCGCCAAACCCCCCGGAAAGGTGGTGGTGGGGGAGGGTCCCGAAAGGGGGGATTTTCGCGACTTTGGAGAGGATCCGGCGCTCAACCGGCGGGTTGGCTGTCCACCAGGGCGTCCAGGGCTATGCCGATCATCCGTCCGACGGCTTTGCGCACCACGTCCCGGTGCGGGTTGTAGCCGGTCATTTCCTGGTCTCTTTCCACCAGTGGATTCCCGTCCACCGCCAGGATTGCGCCGCATTCCCTTCCCGCCAGACCGGCCATCACGAACAGGGCCGCACATTCCATCTCCACCGCCTTCACCCCCGCCTTCTGCCACAGAGGCAGGTTGGAGCCCATGATTTCATTGGTGTAGAAGGCCGCATTGGTGAGGGTCAGGCCTTCGTGGATGTTCTGCCCTCCCTGGGACGCCCGGCGGAGGGCTGCGACAATGTCGGCTGAGGCGACGGCGGGATATCCGTCCGGCGCCAGCTGGGAGGTGAGTCCTTCGTTGCGCACCGCCGCGGTGACGATCACCAGGTGACCATCAAGGACATCATCCTGCATTCCTCCACAGCTACCTGCCCGGATCACCCGCCTGACACCGGCCTGAAACAATTCATCGAAGCAGACCGCCGCGCCGGCGGCCCCCACCCCATGGGAAACCACTCCGACTTCGACTCCCCGATGGCTGCCCACCAGGGTTACGTACTCCCGGAAGTGCCCGATCTCGACCATGTCATCCAACCGGCCGGCAACCCGGCGGGCGCGGTCGGGATCGCCCACCACCAGCATCCGCTCGGGGATGTCCTTTGCCGCAACATTCAAAACAGGAAGATGCATGTCTAAATCACCCTTTCATTTCCGCCGTCGACGGGTATCTGGGCGCCGGTGGTCACCGAGAACCGGTCGCTCACCAGTTCCGCCACCACCGTCGCCACCTGGCCGGACGTGACTTCAGTTTTCAGGAGGTTCCGCCGCTTGTAGGACTCCACGTCCAGGTTGTACCGGGCGGCCCGGGCGGCCAGCAGTTCGTCGTTCCAGATCCCGGTGTCGAACACCGCGTCAGGGTTCACGACATTCACCCGGATGCCATCGGGCGCCCATTCCAGGGCGGCGACTCTCGCCAACTGGCTGAGCGCCGCCTTGGAAGCCGAGTAGGCCGCCGCTCCCGGACCCGGCGCCGCCACGTTACGGGTGGAGATCACCACCACCCTCCCTCCGGCGGGGGAGAGTCGCAGGTAGGGATGCACCCCGGAAAGCAGATCGGCGGCCGCATCCACATTGACCGCCATGGTCCTTCTCCAGGCCGAACGGTCCAAATCGGCAATCAGGGCGCTGTCGGGGAAGATCCCGGCGCAGACCACCACCATGTCGATGCCTCCGAAGCGTTCCACCGCTTGTTGGATGGCCGATCGTTGAGCGTCGGGGTCGGTCACATCACATGGGATGCCCAGCCAGGCGGGCGAATCGTGAACCGTCGCCACTCCCGGTGAAATGTCCAATCCGGCCACGGCCGCCCCTCGTCTCATCAGTTCCCCCGCACATGCCCGGCCGATGCCCGACGCCGCTCCGGTCACCAGCGCCGCCATTCCGGCCAGTTCGGGAGACGACCCTGCTCGTTTCAGCTTGGCCTGTTCCAGTTCCCAGTACTCCAACTCGAACAGGTCACCTTCGGGGAGGGCCTCATATCCTCCCAGATGGTCCTCCGAGCGGATCAGGGCCGGGATGGTGTGAAGGTAGATATCCGAGGCGATCTCGGCGGCCGCTGCGGTGGCGCCCACCGCCAGCATTCCGATCTGGGGGTCGACCACGATCCGAGGCGCGGGATCCAGCATGGTGGTCTCTCCCCGGGCGCGGGGCAGGTTGCGCCGGTAATAGCCCCGGTAGGCCTCGACATAAGCGGCAACATCCCGTCCGACCAGGGGGATCCGCTTGGTTCGGATGATGTGATCGGGGGTTAGGGGTCCTCGGGTGGCCAGAGAGGTCAGATCCGGGCGGCTGACCAAGCGCGCCACCTCCCCGCAGGAGTGACGGACCGAGATCATCGGTCGCCCCGCTGCCCGGGAGATTTCCGTTCTGATCCGGGCCAGTTCCAGGGGGTCGGCCAGGCGGCCGAGTGGTGCATGATCCGCCACCGGGAGTGGGGCGTGCCGGTCGAGCCACCGGGTGGCCTGCTCGATCAGCCCCACATGCCGTTGAAAGGCGTCGCGGGTGGTCCCGCCGTAGGTGAACAAACCATGGTTCATCAGAACCATCCCGGTCGAGCTCTGGCCGCCGTCGGGCCACATGTCCCGGACCATTCGGGCCAGATCGAAGCCGGGCATCACATAGGGCACGATCATCACCCCCTCGCCCAGCACCTCACGCACCCGGTCCGCCCCGTCCGACAGGTTGGTCAAAGTGACGATCGCATCGGCATGGCTGTGGAGCACCGCTCGGTGGGGGATCAAGGCGTGGAGGAGGGTCTCCACCGACGGTTGGGGAGCAGCGGGGTCGAGCCGGGCGGCCGACAGCTCCCGCATCATCTCGATGTCGGAGAGCCGGTCCAGATCCAAAAGCTCCATGAGCCGCTGGATCGGCAGGGGGGCGAATCCGCCTTCTTCGATGCTGGCCATGTCCCAGCCGGAACCCTTCACCCACAGGGTGTCGATCTGCGAACCGGTGATGTCCAAGAACGGCGCCTTCACCGAAGAGTTGCCTCCTCCGTGGAGCACCATGTCGGGATCCGACCCGATCAAGCGGGAACCGTATACGCATTCGGCCAGGGGGTCGGCAGGGGAAGGAGCCGATGCTTCGTTCCACAGGTTGTTTGTCATGACCGAAACCTCAGTAGGGAGTGTCGCCGCCGTCGATGCTGATCGCCTGCCCGCGGATGATCAACGCATCGTCGGAGAGTAGGAAAGCTATCACCCGCCCCACTTCCACCGGTGCAATCCGCCGGCCCAACTGGGCGGGTCCCATCTGCTCCAGCAACTCGTCGGCGGGGGTGTCGAGGCGAGGCGAAAGCCATTCCGCCACGCCGACCAGCATGGGGGTGTCCACCCCTCCGGGGCAGACCGCGTTGACGTTGATGTGATCGGCGGCCCATTCCATGGACAGCGACCGGGTGAGCCCCAGCACCGCCGCCTTGGAGGCGTTGTAAGCGGCCATATTGGGGTACCCGGCCTTTCCGCAGTTGGAGCTGACATTCACAATCGATCCGCCCCCGTGGTCTCGCAAATGGGCGCCGACCGCCCGGGAGAAGACGAACGAACCGGTCACGTTCACCTCCAATTGCCGATTCCAATCAGACGGCGATGCGTCCCAGGCGGTGTCCAGAAAAACCACTCCCGCACAGTTCACCAGCCCGTCCAGACGCCCGAATCTCTCCACCGTGGCCGCCACCACCTTCCGGGCATCGTCGCCGGAAGTGACGTCCGCCGCCCAAGGCATGGTCCGATCCCCGCCCGGATCGGTTGACTCGGCCGCTTCGGTCGGCGCCAGCAGGTCCACCATCGCCACTCCCCGGGCGCCCCCTTCCAAGAGGGCTTCGGCAACTCCCCGTCCGATCCCGCCCCCGGCCCCGGTGACCACGTACACTCGGTCGGCCAGTTTCACGGCTGACTTTCCCCTCACCAGCCGGGGCCGGCCAGTACGCCTCCGTCCACCACCAGGTTGGCGCCGGTGATCCATCTGGCCAGGGGGGAGACCAGGAACAAGCAGGCGTCGGCCACGTCGTCCGGGGTCCCCAGTCTGGTTAGTGGCGCGGCCGCCTTCCACCGAGCCACGCCTTCGGGCCACTGGTCCTCTATCCCGGAACGACGAATCAGTCCCGGGGAGACCGAGTTGACCCGGATGCCATACTGCCCGTATTCGGAGGCCGCGGCGCGGGCGTGCATGATCACCCCGGCCTTGGAGACCGAATAGTGGCTGTGAAAAAGGGCCGGCTGACTTCCCTCCACCGATGCGATGTGGACCACCGAGCCTCCCGATTCCCGGGAGATGAGGTGGTCTGCCGCGGCCTGGGTGAGGCGATGGACCGCGGTGAGGTTGGTGTCCAGCGTATTCTGCCATTCCCGATCGTCCATTTCGGTGATGGAGGCTCCGGTGAAGATCCCGGCGTTGTTGATCACCGCATCGAGTTTCCCAAAGGAATCCAACGCCGCCTCAACCACTTTGGACGGGCCATCGGAGTCCCGCAGATCGGCGGTGACTCCGCCCGCCGGGCCGGGCAGCGACTCGAGCAGGGGGCCAAGGTCGGTGGTGTGGGCATGAGCGAGGACCGCCGCGCCACACTGGGAGAACCGGCGGGCGATGCCCTGCCCGATGCCCCCGCCCGCTCCGGTGACGGCCACCACCAGATCGGAGAGATCAAGCATGGCGGCCGGAGAGGGCAGCGTCATGCGGGATTTCGGCGGGTGAGGTCGGCGATCCGGGCCGCGGCCTGCGGATATTGACCAACCAGGTGGGAGGGGTCGCCCAACTCGAATCCGTCGGGATCCCATGGTGGCGCCATGGTGGCTCCCACCAGGCTCCAGTCACCCAGAGTGGAGGCTCCCATCCACACTCCGGCCGGGACGGTTACACAGGGGCGCTGGCCGTCTCGCAGGTCCTTGCCCAGCACCGGCCGGCTGACCGAGCGGTCAGGGCGGAGCAGCAGCATGGCGGCGGGCGCCCCCAGGTAGTGATGCCAGATCTCGGTGGCCTCCAAGCGGTGCATGGCTGAAAAGTCGTCGGGGCGCATCATGTAATAGATGGCGCTTGAATGGTCGTCTCCCCATACACGGCGCCACATACCGCCTTCGGAGGCAAGCGGATCAAGGCCCAGCAGATCAATCACCTGGTCGGCGTTCATCCGGCCGCCAGTCGGGCGGCGCGGCGGGTGACATCCTGGCGGGCCGCCTCGATCTCCACGGTGAGCACCCTGCCTTCTGTCATCACCCGCTGTCCCCCCACCCAGCTGGAATGAACCGAATCTGCGGTACCCGACCACACCAGTCGGGAGATGAGATCGTCCTCTTGGTCCACCACCGGGCCGAACGCCGGCGCGGTGGTGGAGACCGCGATCAGATCGGCGGGACTCCCCGGGACGATCCGGCCCAGATCGGCCCGGCCGATGGCATCGGCCGCCTCGGTGGTGACCATTGCCAGCGCTTCGTGGGCCAATAGCGCCCCGGCGTCCTGGGAGCGAATTCGAGCCAGGCGGAGGGCCATGCGCATCTCTTCAAAAAGGTCCAGACGGTGATGGGAAGCCGGGCCGTCGGTGGCGATGCCCACCGGGATTCCGGCCGCTCTCATCTCCTGCACCGGGGCGATTCCGGAAGCATGCTTGCCGTTGGAGCAGGGGCAATGCGCCACCCCCGCCCCGGCCTCCGCCAGTATGGCGATGTCCTCGGGTGAAATCCACACCGAATGGGCGGCCATGGTGGGGGAATCCAGGATGCCCACCTCCGCCAGGTAGGCGGTGGCCGACATGCCGGTCTGCTTGCGGACCGCTTCCACCTCCCACTCCTGTTCATCGACGTGGGTGTGGATCAGCATCTGGTGGGTGGCCGCCGCCTCGGCCACTCCCCGCAGGCATTGATCGGAGAGGGAATACACCGCGTGGGGCCCGATTCCTACCTGGATCAGGTCGCTTCCGTCCCACCGTTGGGCGAGTTCGACCATCTGGTCCAATTGATCCTGCCAAGTGCCGAACCCGCTAAGTTGGGCGTCTTCGATCAAAGGTGCGGTGACCACACAACGCAGCCCGGCCCGGGCCGCCCCGGCCGCCACCGCTTCGCCATGAAAATACATCTCCATCGAAGTGGTGACCCCCCCGGCCAACAGCTCTGCGGCGCCGGCCGCCATCCCCATCTCCACATCCTCGGGAGTGAGTCGGGCCTCTCGGGGCCACATGACCTCGTGCAGCCACCGATCCACCGGCAGGTCCTCACCCGCTCCTCGCAGCAGGACCATGGGAGTGTGGCAGTGGATGTTCACCATCCCCGGGAGCATCACTCCCTCCACCCGCTCCACCAGGGCGCCGGGTCGCCGGGGGGCTTCGCTGACCGGGCCAACCCACTCGATTGTCCCATCTCTGACGTCCACCGCGCCCGGTGAAAAGATGACGCCCGCCGGTTCCATCGGGATCAGATGATCGGCCAGAAATCTATGGGTGGGGGTCATGTTTCTATAGGCTAGAAGGGATGATCTCCGATAAGTCGCCAACTTCGCACCAGACCGTCAAATGGGCGGACGGTCTGGTGCAAATGATCGACCAGACTCGCCTTCCCCAACAACTGGTGATCCTCGACCTTCCTGATATTCCGGCCCTGGTGGCGGCCATCCAGCGACTCTCGGTGAGGGGAGCTCCCGCCATCGGGGTGGCCGGCGCCTACGGGGTGGCGTTGGCGGTGCATCTCCACGGGACCGATGGACCGGAACTGTCAGAGGCCATCTCGGCCCTCCGTTCGGCCCGGCCCACCGCCGTCAATCTGGCCAAGATGGTCGATCGAACCGCCGCACTGACCTCCCAGGGCTTGGCAAGGGTGCTGGCCGAGGCCGACCTGATTCGCGACGAGGAACTGGCCGCCTCCATTTCGATGGGGGAATACGGAGCCGATCTGGCTGAGGAAATGATCGGCCAAGCGGCGGCGCGGGCTATGACCATCTGCAACACCGGTGGACTGGCCACCGTCTCCCGGGGGACCGCCTTGGCGGTGATCCAGACCCTTCACGAGCGAGACCGTTTGGAGATGGCGCTTCCCACCGAGACCCGCCCGCTCCTGCAGGGTGGTCGCCTCACCAGTTGGGAGTTGGCCCGCATGGGCGCTCCCTTCCAGCTGCTGGTGGATGGAGCGGCGCCGTTCCTCCTGTCCAGGGGAGCGGCCAATCTGGTGTTGGCCGGGGCCGACCGGGTGGCGGCCAACGGTGACACCGCCAACAAGATCGGCACTTTCAGCCTGGCGTTGGCGTCCCGTCATGCCGGGGTGCCGTTCATCGTGGTGGCGCCCGAGTCGACCATTGATCTCCAAACTCCGTCCGGCGCCGAGATCGACATTGAAGATCGGGGGGCGGAGGAAGTCACTTCTCTGGGGGGAGTCGAAGTGGCTCTGCCCGGCGCCGACGCACTGAATCCCGCCTTCGACATCACCCCCGCCGATTTCATCACCGCCATCGTCACCGACCGGCGAATCATCAGGCCCGACCGAGGCGAGACACCTGAGACTGTTCCCTGGGGGGAGCTAAGGGTTGCAAACCAATGACCACACCTACCCAAAGGAGGTAGCTTCAATGAAATACCGCAAGATAATTCTCGTTCTGGCGGCGCTGTCCTTGTTGGCGTCGGCCTGCGGGGGAGAGGACGAGGAAGCCGTCGGCGACGGACCCAGTCTGATCTACGTCACGCCCAACCCCATCGGGGTCAACAAATTCCTTGAACTGGGTCAAGTGGGCACTCAACGGGTCGCCGAGGAAATGGGCGGAAGCTGGAAGACCTTCGAGTCAACCAACGATTCGGATCGTCGCGCCAACATTGAGGCGGCGATCGACGAGGCGCCCGACGTGGTGGTGCTCACCACCTTCACCCTGGTCGAGTTGGCCGATGAGGTCTCCAAAGCCAACCCCGACCAGCAGTTTATTCTGATTGACGCCTGTCCCGATGAGCCCGCGGCCAACTTGCACTGCGGAGTTTTCCGCGAGCACGAAGGGGCCTATCTCCTGGGAATCATGGCGGGCCGTCTCAGCCAGACCAAGGAGATCGGCTCGGTGGTGGCGCTCGACATCCCCTTCCTCCATCGCTGGTCGGACAGCTTCGCCCTGGGCGCCCAGAGCATTGACCCCTCCATCACCGACACCCAGGTGTTCATCGGTGGTGACAATCCCTTCTCCGATCCGGCTCGCGCCAAAGAGCAGGCCCTGGCGGTGGCAGCCCGAGGGGCTGATCACATCTTCGCAGTGGGCGCCGGTTCCAACGGCGGCATTTTCGAGGCCGCCGCGCAGGAGGGTTTCCTCAGCTACGGCGTGGATGTCAACCAGTGCCCCGAGGCTGCGGGACACATCGTCGACAACAACCTGAAGCTGGTGGATGTCCTGGTGGAGCAGCTGGCCAAACAGGTGCTGGATGGCACGGCCGGTTCGGTGGTGGCCTTCGGGTTGGCCGAGGGCGGCACGGGAGTGGTGGCGCTCTCTTCCGATGAGGAACTGGCGGAGAGCCAGTGTGTCATCGCCGATCATCCTGACATCGTGGCCGAAGTGCGGGAGGCCCGGGATGCCATCGTGAACGGAGATATCGTAGTCCCCGACCCCTTGTTCGGTTGATACTTGACATTTGAGCTGGAGCTCCGCGGGATAACCAAGCGGTACCCCGGCGTCTTGGCCAATGACGCCGTGGACCTGGCGGTGCGTCCCGCGGAGATCCATGCCATCGTGGGCGAGAACGGGGCGGGCAAGACCACCCTCATGTCCCTTTTGTACGGATTGTTTCCCCCCGATGAAGGGGAGATACTCATCCGAGGGGAGCCGGTTCGGTTTGCCTCGGCGCTTGATGCCATCGCCGCCGGCCTGGGAATGGTGCATCAGTCCTTCAAACTGTTCCCCACTTTGAGCGTGGCCGACAATGTGGTGTTCCGTCAAGAGCCCACCCGCCGGGGTCTCATCGACCGAACCGCCAGCGCCGAGCGGGTGCGGAAACTGGCCGAACGGTACGGCCTGGCAGTGGATCCCGGGGTGGCGGTGGAAGATCTCCCGGTGGGGGTGTTGCAGAGGGTCGAGATCCTGAAAGCGCTTTATCGGGACGCCCGGGTGTTGATTTTGGATGAGCCCACGGCGGTGCTCACTCCCCAAGAGCGAGATCAGTTGTTCGCGGTGATCCGTCGGTTGCGGGACGCCGGTCGCACTGTGTTGTTCATCACCCACAAGCTGGGGGAGGTGATGGCCATCTCCGATCGGGTAACGGTGCTGCGCCATGGCCGGGCGGTGGCCAACCTGGTGACCGCCGAGACCAACCCGACGGAGATCACCCGACATATGACGGGGCGGGCGGTGGACTTGGATCACCGAGCACCCGAACACCGGGCTGATCAGGTGGTGTTGGAGGTGAAGGATCTCAGGGTGCTGGGAGGCCATGGCAGACCCGTGGTGGAAGACGCCACCTTCTCGGTGAGAGCCGGTGAGATCGTGGGTGTCGCCGGAGTGGCGGGCAACGGACAGAGCGAACTGATCGAGGCGCTCTGTGGGCTCCGGGACACCGACCGCGGTTCGGTGACCCTCTCGGGCAGGGATGTCACCCGGGCCGATGTGGCCGAGCGGAGGGCCGCCGGCCTGGCCTACATACCGGAGGACCGCTACGGGGTGGGGACCACCCGCCAGGCATCGGTCACCGAAAACCTGCTAATCGGACATCACCGGCAACCGAACATCCAACGCAAAGGTTGGTTCGACCGCCGGGCGGTGGCCGATCTGGCCCGGCGTCTGGTGAAGGTGTTTGGGATCAAGGTTGGTTCAGTGTCGGGTCCGGTTGCCAATCTGTCGGGGGGGAACCTGCAGAAGGTGGTGGTGGCCCGGGAGATGGAGCACGGCACGCCCCTGCTCATCGCCGAGCAGCCCACCCGCGGGCTCGATATTGGCGCCATCGAGTTCGTTCACAGCCAGTTGGTGGACTACCGAGATCAGGGAGGAGCGGTGTTGGTGGTGTCGGCCGAGTTGTCCGAGGTGCTGGCGCTCAGCACCCGCATTCTGGTGATGTTCGAGGGACGGATCGTGGCCGCCCTCGACCCCCGAAGGGTGGCCGAGCCGGAAATCGGCCTGTACATGACCGGGGCGCATCTGGAGGCGGCGGTTGGGTAAGCGGATCACCGACGAACTCCGCGATATGAGCCGGCGGGCACTGGTGAGCCCGGTTACCTTCTCTTTGTTGTTCGCCTTTGCCCTGGCGGCGGCCATCGTGGCGATCACCGGTGGGGACCCCTTGGCCGCCGGTGAGGAGATGTTCACCGGAGCGGTGACCGGGTCGGGATTGCGCAATACCCTGGGTCGGGCGATTCCCATAATTGGTATGGCCCTGGCGGTCTCCGTGGCCTTCCGGTCGGGAATCATCAACCTGGGGGGAGAGGGCCAGATGGTGATCGGGGGTCTGGCGGGGACGATCGTGGCCATATACGTTCCCGGCCCGGGGGTTCTTATAGTCCCACTGGCCATGCTCACCGGCGCAGCGGTGGGCGCCCTGTGGGCCATGCTGGCGGCCTACGGGCAGACCTGGCTGCGGCTTCCGATTCTCATCACCAGCCTTCTTCTCAATTATGTGGCAAGGGCCATCACCGGCTATCTGGTGCGATTCCCGCTGTCCGATGTTTCGGTGACCCTGGCCACCACCCGCCAGGTTCCCGAGACGGCGCGCATGCCGAAAATGCCGATCTTCGGAGGCGTCAGCCTGTCATTGGTTTTGGTCATGGTGATGGTGGTGCTGCTCTGGCTGGTGTACACCCGCACGGTGGCCGGCTACGAGACCCAGATGGCCGGTTTCAATATGCGCTCGGCCCGTTACGGGGGGATTGATGTGGAGCAGCGCACCGTCCAGGTGATGGTGGTGGCCGGGGCGATCGGCGGACTGATTGGAACGCATCTGATTATCGGGGAGGCGCTCCGCTTCATCGACGGCGAACTGGTGCTGAGCGGGTTTGCCTGGACCGGTCTGCTGGTTGCTCTGCTGGCCGTCAACCGCCCGATTCCCATCTTCGTCACCGGGCTGTTTTTCTCGGGATTGCAGATTGGCGGGCTGGCGATGCAGCGCAATGCCGGAGTGTCGTGGCGACTCTCCCAGGTGCTGCAGGCGGTGGTGATCGTGGCCGTGGCTTGTCGACTGGCCATCCGACGCGGTGATCGTCGCCCGCCAAAGGCAGGGGAAGCCGAAACGGCCGGGGTGGGGGAGATCTGATGTTCGAGCAGATCTTTGACACCGCCCTGTTCGACTCGGCCACCCGAGCCATGATTCCCATTTTGCTGGCGGCGCTGGGGGGCATGATCTGTGAGCGGGCGGGGGTGTTCCAGATCGCCTTGGAGGGAATCATGCTGGCCGGGGCCTTCGCCGCGGTGGCCGGCTCCTATCTGGCTTTGAATTCCGGCGTGGGGGTGGTGTTCGGGATCGTGGCCGGGATGCTGATCTCCCTGGCCTTGGCCTATGGCACGGTTACCCGCCGGGGCGACTCCATCGTTTTGGGCATTGCGTTGAACCTTTTGGCCATGGGACTCACCGGGTTCTTGCTGCCGCAGCTGTTCGACGTGCGGGGAGTGTTCCAGCATCCTCGGATCGACGGTTTGGATCGGATCGCCATTCCCGGTCTGTCACAGATTCCCTGGGTGGGTCCGGTGCTGTTCGACAACACTGTTCTCACCTACGTGGCGTTCCTTCTGGTGCCGATCCTGTGGGTGTTCTTGTTCCGCACCCCCATCGGGTTGCGCCTGCGGGGAGTGGGGGAGCGGCCCCTGGCCGCCGAGACCCTGGGGGTCAGCCCGACCGTCTACCAGTACGGGGCGGTGCTGGCATCGGGCGCCTTGGCCGGCATGGCCGGCGCCCAACTGTCGCTGGGCAACGTGGTCCAGTTTGCCGAGAACATGTCAAGCGGGCGGGGCTGGGTGGCAGTGGTGGCGGTGATGCTGGGGCGGGCCCATCCGGTGGGTGTTCTGTCCGCCGCCGCTCTCTTCGCCTTGGCCGAGGCGCTGGGGTTCCGCTTCCAGGGCAACGGCCTCCCCGTGCAGGTCACCGACGCGCTGCCGTTCGTGGTGACCCTGGTGGCGCTGATCGTCGCCCGCAAACGCTTCGCCCGTCTCTTGGATCTGACCACCGCGGCATAGGAACAAAAGGGCGCGGTCATCTGGTGCAAGGTTTGCCATTCTTAGTATTTTCCCCTTGTCCGGGCCAACGGCACCTTGTACGGTGTTAGACTTGAGACCAACCCAATTCGGCTTGAAAGGGGGGCGGATCTCGTATGGCAAAGGCTGGGGAAGAGTTGACCCCAACACTGATGTCCACCGCCCAACTGCTCTTTGACAGGAATAATCCCCGGCTGTTTCTTCAAAGTGATATGCCAGAAACAGATATGGTCCGTCTCCTCTGGCGCGACTTCGCAGTTGAAGAAGTAGCTCTCTCAATAGCTCACAACGGATACTTTTCCCACGAGCCGTTGTTCGTAGCTAAGGAAGATGGTCATTACGTGGTCGTTGAGGGTAATCGCCGGTTGGCAGCGGTTCGTCTCTTGAGCGACAAAGTTCTACGGAACGAGGTAGGAGCGGAAGATCTTCCTTCCACTTCGCAAGAACTGGTACGAGCACTGGAAAAACTTCCCGTTATCACGTGCAGCAGGCAGAGCGTATGGCAATACATTGGATTCAAACATGTTAACGGACCTCAACCGTGGCAGTCTTATGCAAAGGCTCAGTATGTAGCTAGGGTCCACAATGAATTCAAGGTTCCTCTGGATGATATTGCTTCCAGAATCGGAGACAAACATTCGACTGTCCGTCGGCTCTACCGAGGTCTGATGGTCCTGCGCCAAGCTGAGAAATCCGGGGTGTTCAATCTTAGTGATCGATTCAAGAAGCACTTTTCCTTTTCGCACCTCTACACTGCACTCGATTATAAAAACTATCGCGATTTTCTGGGCATCAACAACCAAACAAGCTTCAAACCCGATCCGATACCAGATAATCGACTGGAGCAGTTAAAGGAATTCTGTTTGTGGCTCTATGGGCAAGGGTCCACTCAGACTCGACCATTGGTGCAATCACAAAACCCCCATCTGCGGCAACTAGGTGACGCTCTGGACGATGACGATAGTTTGGCTGCTTTAAGACAAGGCTTGTCACTAGAGGTTGCACTCGACATTCGCAAAGGGGATCGACAACTGTTTAGAGGGTACCTCTTGGAAGCGCGTCACCGGCTTCAACTGGCCCTGGGAAAAGAACTAACGGGTGATACTGGCGACTCCGGTACATTACAGATTGCTCTAGAGATAGCCGACTTGGCTGACCATCTTGTCACGGGAATGTTGAGACACCGGGAGGAAGAGAAGCGAAAGCGCCGGCTGAGGCATCAACGCGCGTCGTGACGGCCTCCTTGAAGCCGCCTATAGCTACCAGCAATCCTGGGCGATTAGCTGATTGGATTGAACTCAAGGCCTTGGCTAGTGCTGACGGGAATGCCAGCATACAAGACTTAGTGGCGGCTCTCCGGCGGGAAGGATCAATGGATGTGCTCACTGAAGGGGAACTCATTGACTCCAGGGGGGAAAAATCCGAGGAGTTGGCCGCTGATGCATTTTCCGAAATTGAAAACAGGCAGATGGATGCAGGACGAGGCTACCCATTCGATGTTGATAGTCAACATATCCAGTTGCGCCAGTCCTCAGAACCGGGAGTGTATACCTATATCTTTTTACTTCTCCTAAGCCGTTTCGGTGTTGAAGCTGGAAGGGGTTCTTATGTCCGGCCAGAGAGAGACTTCGAAGATATCAGCGTTTATGCTGCACAGGGCTATTTTGGTCGTAACGCCGAGGATGGGTCCTATCTATTTGCGTTTCCGAGAAGAACGGATGAGAAGTCATTCCGGTCAGCCGTTGATGCACTATCGAACCGTTTGGGTGAAGGAGGGGGCGCCAAGGGGGTTGTGCCAGCTAAGAATCAGAAAGACGCTCACTTAGATCTTGTCGTGTGGCACGGTTTTATTGATCGAAAACCAGGGCAGGTGATCGCGTTCGGTCAGTGTTCTGCTGGACGTCACTGGAAAAGTAAGATCAATGACTTGCCGGATGGTGGGCGGTGGTGCCAAGCCTGGATGCGCCGGCCGCCAGCGGTTGCGCCCCTGCGAATGTTCTTCATCCCTCACAGATTGTCCCAAGAGGAATGGGAAACGTCTGCAATCCTCGGGGGTGTGTTATTTGAACGGTGCCGTATTGCCTATCACGCACCAAGGGCTCCTGATACTGTTTCTTCTCGATGTCATCGTTGGGTTAAAAAGGTGTTGGAAAACGAAGGCATGGTCGGAGCGTTGTGGAAAGTGGTAGGCAACAACATGCGAGAGTTCACATGACCCAACCGTCAGTGGTTGATGGCTGCTGTCGCGTTGGATTGCATGACGTCTGTGTTTCACCTATCCCAGCGGCCAATGTTGCTACTGTCCCACAACGTAGCCCGCTTCGGTACCCGGGTGGAAAGACATGGCTTATTCCTCACATTCGGGCATGGCTGGGAGGCCTTTCCCAAAAGCCAAGATTGTTGATTGAGCCTTTTGCCGGGGGTGGGATCGTCTCGTTGACGGCCGTCATGGAAGACATGGTCGAAAGGTGTTTCATGGTGGAATTGGATCGCGATGTGGCTGCCTTTTGGCACGCGGCTCTTCATGATGGGAGCGGTCTTAATGAAAGGGTTCTGCACTTTGCTCCAACTGGGGAAGCTCTGCGGGAGTTGATGGAACGACCAGCTGCCAATGTGGTAGAGCACGGATTTCGGACGCTGGTTCTGAACCGGACTCGTCGGGGTGGAGTGCTGGCACCTGGCGCCTCGTTGCTCAAGGCAGGAGAAAACGGAAAGGGCTTAGCCTCCCGGTGGTATCCGGAAACGATTGCCAACCGGCTGAGGGAAATAGCTAGATATGCTCACCGCATCGACTTTTTTGAAGGGAATGGGATGGCGATGCTAGCTGCCCTGGGGAGGGAGATCGGTGAAGGTGTAGTGGTCTTTGTTGATCCCCCCTACACGTCCGCAGGCGGCAAGCGCCCCGGAAGGCGCCTGTACGCCCACAATGAGGTAGACCATCCTCGACTCTTCAAGTTGCTGAGGGAAGGCAAGGCCGACTTTTTGATGACCTATGACCCTTCCGACGAGATCCTTGATTTGGTCGGAAAGCACAGCTTTCACGCTGTCCAGGTGACCATGAAGAACACTCATCATGCCCGGATCCCGGAATTGGTGATCACCAATCGGCCTGTATTCGTGTCATGACCGGCCTGGATCGTTGAGCGGAACCGAACGTACGCGCCGGTGTGGTAGCCATGTCTTCATCACCGGCTGAATCAGTGTTCCGTCAGGGACTCCCGAGTCTGTGATCCTTCGGGTCCGACTTCAAATACCACGCTGTCGCGGGTGGCTTGGGGGTCGGTGGAGTCCAGATGTTCGTGGATCACCACCCGTGATGCACCGCAATCTCCGAACTGGTCGCAGGTGAGAACCCCGGTCACTCCCTGAAATCCTGAAAGGTTGTCGAGGTATTCCCGTATGCCCGCCCGATCCACCATCAGGGCATTGTCGCTGGAACGCAAATAGGAGGCCGCGGTGATGGCGTCCAGCAGCATGACGGTGGCGTCATAGGCGTGCCCCCAGAAAGCATTGGTGGGCGGCTGACCCTCGTTCTCTTCCAAGCGCATCACAAGATCTGCCGCGCTCTGTCCGGTGCTCTGATTGGTGTTGTTCCCATAACGGGTATCCGGGCCGGCGATATAGGCGCCCTCGCTTTGGGACAGTGTCAAGAACGAGTCACTAAGCAAGCCGTCCGCCGTTGCGAAGACCATCTCGGAGAAGGCGGGCATCTCGGCTGCCTTTTCCACCAGTACCCCACCGGTGGGATAAAACAGTGGGAAGAACAACGCCTCGGGTTGGGTATCCGCGATCTCGGTAAGAGTCGGCGTCAGGTCCTCGGGCTCGACGATTTCTCGGCGGTCCACTTCCCAAGTTCCGGTGATAACGCCCCCATGCTCTTCGAAGGCGTTTGAGAAGGCCATGGCCAGACCTTGGGTATAGGGGCCTCCATCATGAACCACCGCCGCGCTGGATACGCCTTCCCCGTCGAGGAAGTGAGCCACGGCTTCGCCCTGAATCAGATCGTTGTGGGCGGTCCGGTAATAGCCGGGGAAGTGGCTGGAACCCTCGTTGCCGGCCAGATCCGAGGTCAGCGACGGGGCGGTGTTGGACGGTGAGATCAAGACCAGGCCGGCGCTGGTGAGAAGCGGCGAAGCGTTCGAGGCCGCCGTCGAGCAGTTGGTGCCGATGACACCCACCACGTCTCCCTCGGCGACCACCAGGGAACCGGTGATCATTCCGCCTTCGGGTGAACACAAATCGTCCAGCCCGACGCCCAGGTTGACGTCGAAACCATGGATGGTGCCGTAGTCTTCCACCGCCAACAGGATCGCTCTTTCCGCCGAGTTGCCAAAGAGGGCAAGATCCCCCGGGTTGCTGTAGACAGAGCGGATCTGGACCTTCTCGCCCCGGGCCACCTCCACGGTTCCCAGCGACCCGTCACCCAGGTATTGCGGTGGCTCGCCACCGCAGGCCATCGCCGTCAATCCGAGGACCGCACAGGCAACCAGCGCCAGCCTTCCGGCAAAAGGAGGCCGAGACGGCGAGGCTGGGAACATATCTCAATCCTAACTACAAATCTGCTTTTTCGCGGGATTCCTCGTATTGGTGCAGCGCCACCAGGAAACCTATGAACACCACGGCGGAGACCACCGTGTAGGCGATGGGGACGATCCGCACCTCGAAGGCGTTGAGCCCCTCGATGTTGGCCGGACGGGGACCCCGGGGCGCATACAGAACAAACAACAGGCTTCCGATGGTGCTCCAGGCCGCGGTTCCGGCTCCGGTCACCAGGAAAGCCAGTTTCTTGCCCAGGTTGGTGTAGTTCAGAAGATATATCGTGCCGTAGAACACCAGGACGGCCGTGATCAGCAGGATGATCCCGGTGACGAACAGATTGGCGGACAGCAGAGAGCGAAACAGTTCACGCATGGCTAGGCCCCCTTGCCGTTGAGGTCTCCGGCCCACAGGTAGTCCACCAGCAGATCCAAGTCATCGGACGACAGCACCGCTCCGAAGGCGGGCATCTGCCCGTTCCCGAATCCGTTGACTCCGTAGGGCTGGTCTTGGACCGCTCCCACCAGCAGGAAAGAGCGGAGGTTTTCTTTGGTGGTGAACTGCACCCGGGGACGTCCTTCCCACACCGCCGGCCCGAATCCTCCCGATCCCGGTTGGCTGGCATAGGGTGTCCCCGCCGACCAGCCGGAAGTGTGACACCGCGCGCAGTAACCGGTGAACACCCCCACGGCCCGCGAGGCCCGGTCGATATCACCCCCGAAGGCCGCGTGGGCCACTCCTTCCAGATCGATCTCCCATTTGCGATGTTGTTGGGCAGCCAGCAGTTCTTCCAGTCCTTCCCGGGCCGGGCCCAGCAGTCGCTCGGCGTTCTCGGTCCGCACCCCCAGGCTTATGGCGGCGGCCTCCATACCGGACACGGCAGTGGCGGCAGATTGGTCGTCGCTGACCCCTCCGCCTGAGGAGGCCTGTTCGGGGTTGAGATTGACCACCGTCAGAGTGTTGGGCCGCAAAGCGGTCCGGGCCAAAGCCAATTCGGCGGTGAGCACTCTCTCCGCCCGGTCGCTGAGACCGTCCCCGTCGGCATCCTCCTCGCCTTCCGCCTCCATGGCGGTTCTGATGGATTGCAGACTCAACTGCAGGATCGGCACGCGGGTGGCGGTCTCTTCCAGAGTGTCTATGGCATGGTCGGCCACCCCCGCGTCGGGCCGTCCGTCGGTGGCCGGGTTCTGGGGATCGAACGTCAGAGCTTCGATGGCGGTGAGATCGAACAAGGCAGCGGCCGAGGCGGTCAACTGGGAGATGGCCACTTCGGAGGCGTCGGAGAGATTGTCACCATCCCGGTCGATGCCCTGACTCGAGCCCCGCAAGGTTTGGCGAGCCAGATCAACCAGCCTGGCCATGGTCTCGGCAAACTGGGGCGCCGACTCGATATCGGAGATAAGCTGCCGTTGCTCGATTATGGCCCTTTCCAGGGCTTGATCGGCGTTGTCCAAGAGGCTCAACTGGCCCGTCACGATCCCGCCGGTCTTGCGGAGGCTGTCCTGTTGGGAAATCTGAATGCTCTCCAGATAGTTGACGATGTCGAAAATCTGCTGTTCGTTCATGGGGCCGCCCCCCACCGTGCCCCAGGCAGGCATGGGAGAGTTGCCCCGCCCGTAGGTGATCCAGTAGGTGATGACGTCGCGGGGGTATCGGAGGAAGATGTCATCCAGGGCCGGCGCTGTCCAGGACACGTTCACCCCGGTGCGCTTCTCCACATAGCTCGCCACCCCACCCACGCCGCTGGGGCCGTGGCAACTCCAGCAGTCGGCCTCGGCCGGCGCTACCAGTTCCCCGCCCCGCTCCACCGATTCTTCGTGGAATTGGTCTACGAAACTGTGTTGGCGATCGGTTTCGCTCAGGTAGTAGACCGCCAGCCCCACCGCCAAAAAGGCTGACAGCAGCACCGCGCCCTGCTGGATACGTTCCAGCCTTCGGGTCTCCAGGGAGTCGTCGGTTTCACCCGGCGCCTGGTTGGGGGGGATGCCTTCCCGTCGGCGGGAACGAAGGGCGGCCACTCCCAGGAAGGAGAGCCAGATCACGGCCCCCACCATCACCAGGGTGATTACCAGCGAAGAATCCACCACTATCCCCCTAAATACAGGAGGGGCCCTGCGGATAGGACACCGACTGGGCGATCGCCCTCGGGGTCTCCACGATCACCCCGGTTCTGATAATCAACCGACCGTCCTCGGAGACATTGACCGCGAATCGATCCAGGTTCCGAGGGGCGGGACCCGCGAAATACTCTCCGATCGAGTTGTACTTGGAACCGTGGCAGGGACACTCGAACCCCTGCGAGTCGCCACACCACGGCACCCGGCACCCCAGGTGGACGCATCGCTGGTAGAGGGCCATCAGCCCTCCGGCCACCAGATCCTGATCGGTCAGCTGCTGGCTGACTTCCGCCGGGGCCGGGACCACATAGGCGCGGGCGTCGGGAATGAATGCGGGGGTGATAAGGCCGGCCGCGTCGGTCATCTCCGGCGCCAGATCGGCGACGTTGCCGGCATCCACGTCGCTTCCGAAGCCGCCGCTGATCTTGGGCCACAGGAAAGCAAGGATCTCGATGCCCATGATCCCGAACCACGCCACCGACATGGCGGCCAGGGAGCGGTTGAAGAACTGTCGTCGAGTGATGCCCACTTCCTCGGGGGAAGCCTCCACTATCACCTGCGATTCGGTGATGGGCGCCAACGCCTCCGACGCCGGGGATGCAGACTCCTCGGCAAGGTCCTCTTGCGCCCCTTCCGCCTCCTCGGCTTCTTCCGCGGCGGGGACCACCACTTCCATGGCGGGTGCGGAGCGATCTGACTTTCGGGCCCGCCGCTCCAAACGCTTGGGCCACTGGGAAGCGGCGTCGGGCTCGGCGCGGCGGAAGGCGATGGCAAAGGCGCCCACCGCCGCGGCGATGGCCACCGCCGCCACTCCGATAATGATCAGCTCGACGCCACTCATGACATTGGCCGGATCTGGCTACGGGCCATCAGTGACCCCCAAAATCGACCCAGTCCTTGAGGTCGTCGAAGAACACGCCGTCGACCCAGGGATAGGCAAAGTTGAATCCCGGCCCCCGGAACAATACGCCCAGGATGGTGAGGGTGGCCGACCCGGCCAAGAAAATCGTGAAAAGCATGATGGCCAGCTTGCGATCCGACGGCCGGGTGGAGGGGTTGCGGTCGATGTAGGGGATCATCATGAATCCGATGATCCCGATCACGGTGGGCACGGTGACTCCGGCGATCTGGGGATCGAAATAGGACAGCATCTCCTGCAATCCCAAGAAGTACCAGGGGGCCTTGGAGGGGTTGGGAGTGGCGTTGAAGTTGGCCGCTTCCAACAGCGGCGCCTGCAGAATCACTGAAAGCACCAAGAGAAAGGCGGTCATCGCCAACAGGGCGGTGAACTCGGCAATCATGAGGTGGGGCCAGGTGTTCACCTTGTCGGTGGGATCGGCCTTTACCTGTTGGATGGCTCGGGCTTTGACCACCGTGAGCAGCCGCTGGTGGCGCACGCCCTCGGGCAGGTCGGCCGGGGGAGCCGAGGGTCGGACCGAGACCACCGCCGCCACTCGCCCGGAACCGGCGCCGTTTTCCGAGGTGTCCGCCGCCGGGGGAGGCTGGGCCGGGGGAGGGGAGTCTTCGGCCACCGCGGTGACGGCGGGGGGAGGGGCGGAGGCCGGGTCCGGAGGCTGAGGCTGGGGAGGCAACTCGGAGACGGGGGAAGGCGGGGGGGTCGGAACGAATCGAGGCGCGGGAACCGACACCGATTCGGCGGCTATCTCGGTGATCGGCGCCTCTCCGCGCATTTCGGCCAGCACCTGCTCCACGGGGAGGCCCAGCGCCTTGGCCTTGGCCTCGGCCGAGCGGATGAGAAGTTCTTCCGGTATCTGTGGCACTAGTGATTGCCCCCCATGGTCACAGGGGCCCGGAGATGCCGCCGTCTTTGCGGACTCTCCAGAAGTGGACGGCCAGGAAGATAACGATTATGAACGGCAGGAACAGGACGTGCAACACATACCATCGCAACAGCGTCCCCGCTGTCACCTCCACCCCGCCCAGCAGGGCGAATTTCACTTGCGCTCCGATCACGGGAACGAAACCGGCCATGTTGGTTCCCACCGTCACGGCCCACAGCGCCAACTGGTCCCAGGGGAGTAGATAACCGGTGAAAGAGAGCAGGAGGGTCAAGAGCAAAAGAATCACGCCCACCACCCAGTTGAACTCCCGGGGCGGTTTGTAGGCGCCGTGGTAGAACACCCGGGACATGTGAAGGAATACGGTGAGCACCATCAGGTGGGCGCCCCATCGGTGCATGTTTCTCATCAGGGAGCCGAAGGCGATGTCGGTGGAGAGGGCCTGTACGTCTATGTAGGCCCGCTCGGCGGTGGGCGCGTAGTAGAACATCAGGAAGATGCCGGTCACGGTCAGGAGAATGAACAAAAAGAAGCTGAGACCGCCCAGACAGAGGGTGTAGGAGAGCTTCACTCCGTGCCGTTTGACTTTCACCGGGTGGAGGTGATACAGGACATTGTTCATGATCACGTAGGAGCGATTGCGGGGAGTGTCGGTGTAGCCCTTCTTGAAAGGAGAGCCGGGGCGGAGCACCGACTCCATGAACTGGCCCGACCAAACCCTCCCCATCAGCTCGGTGGTGTGGGTCCTGGCCTTGCTCAGAAGACCTTGTTTTCCGTTGCGGCTACTCACTTCTCACTCCTTACCAGCGCGCGCCGTAGGTATAGCCATGTTTGAAGTCCCGCTGGCCGGTGTCCACCTCCCAGGGGGCTGAGTTGAGACCCATCTCTTCGGCTTGGGCGGCCAGGGACCCTTCGAACTTGCCCAGGGAGATCACCCCGGTGGGACACCGGTCAATGCACAGCGCGCAGCGGGTGCACTCGTTCTCATCGACCACGAAGAATCCGTAGTTGGTGTTGTCCTCGCGGGGGTCCTCGACGTTGGTCGCCTCGTCGATCGCCTCCATGGACAGGTAGAAGATGCACTTCCACGGGCAGATATCCACGCAGCCCTCGCAAATGATGCATTCGGACTGGTCGATGTGCAGGAATTGCTTGGGACGGAGCTTTCCGTTGTAGAAATCATTCTCCACCAGGGTGAGTTGGTAGTCATCCCGAAAGGGAGGGGTCTCGTCCACTACGCCGCGGGGCATCTCAACCGTCTCCCTTCACCAACGGTCGGCCATAGGGCGACAGCTTTGTAGCGGCGGCCCGTTTCTTGGGCGGCTTGTAAATCTGTTGCAGCAGGTAGGCGGCCAGGCCCGCGGCCGCCAGCACGCCGACGTTGTAGCCCCCCGAGATGGCGTCCTTGATGGCCGCCCAGCTGACCGACACGTCATTGCCCAGCATCAGAACCGGCGGGATGTCGAACGCGATCCGCTGGTTGGACCAGTCGAGATCGGTCTGGGAAAGGTTCAGCCACTCGGATGGAACTATTCCAAACACCATCACCAGTTCGATCCAGACCAAGAAGGCGGCGAATGCGGCCCTCGCCCAGGTCATTTTCTGGTTCAAAACCCAGAGAAAGGCGGCGCCCAGCAGCATCATCTGAGAGGCGGCCAGGGCGCCCAGGTATCCGAGGCTCTTCCAAAACCACCCCCGGGGTACCCAGTTGAAGTAGTCCACTACAAGCGGTGTGGCCACGCCGTTCACGATCTCGGTCTCCGGCAGCTTGGAGTAGTGAACCCACAACACCGAAACTGCCATCAGGATCGTTCCCAGCAGCAACGCCGACCACCCGATGAGGTTTCTGTGCTGATCGCTGATAGAGGCGAGACGATGCATCTTCAGCAGATGACCTTCCTGTTTTGGAACACTCCTATTTTTACACCGCAGGGGGTTTCCCACCAACTTTCGCCCGGTTGCCGGGGTGGACGGGCGCCGGTGGGCGAAACCTCGGTCGCGCCGAGGGCGGTTTGCATCTTGCTATCTTTTGGAGCGGCGATCATAGATCGAATACCCATCTCCCGGAGCCATGGGGGTCGTGCTCTGAATAACACCAAGAATAACCAAGTTGAAGATAGCAGGGAACGGGTCGGACGATACACCGCCTGGGTGGGGGCCCCGGGTTCCGACGCAGCTTCGAAGTGGCACATCGTCTGCTCAACCGGTTTCCTGGCCCTAGCTGGGGTGGTCTGGCTGGTGGGGATGGTGGAGGTCCGTTTCGCCGGCACTCTGACCGGGCCTTTTTCGTATGGTCGGGTGCGGTCGGTGGCGCTGCTGCTGGCGGTGATGGGATGGTTGACGCTGTCCTTGGCCGGTGGGATCTACTACTTGCTTCCCCGGCTCACCGGCACTCCCCTGCGACGGGAGGGTCTGGCGCTCCTGGGCGGGACGGCCACCGCCGGGCTGACCGCGGCGGGCGCCGTGGTGGTGCTTTTGGGCTGGGGTGACGGGAGTGGCCCTTTTGCCCTTCCCTGGTGGGTCTCGTTCCCTCTACTGGCCACCCTGTTGGTCCCGATGTTGGTGACCGTCTCCACCGTTCGGCGTCGACAGGAGCCCAATGTCTTTGTGTCTTTGTGGTACGCGCTGGCCGGGGTGGTTTGGCTGCCGCTTCTGTATCTGGTGGGTGCTCTGGCCCCTTCGTCGTCGTTGGCGGGCGCCTTGTCGGAATCGGTGTCCCTGTTCGGTCTCTCCAATCTCTGGGTGGTGGGAATGGGGGTGGGGCTTGCCTACTACGCCTTGGTGAAGGACACCGGCAATCCCCTGGCCAGCCGACAGTTGGCGAGAGTGGGGTTTTGGTCTTTGGCGTTTGCCGCGGCCTGGTCGGGTGTCGGCCCCCTGGTGTTCGGGCCCATACCCGAGTGGCTCGAGGCGGTGGTGTTCTTGATGTCACTGGCCCTGCCCATTTCGGCTCTGGCCAACGCCGCCAACCTGGCCCTCACCGCCGAGCAGGCCTGGGCCGACCGAGGTGACCGCCCGGTGGTGGCCGCTGTTTTGGCCGGATCCTTCTTCGCGTTGTTCACCTCGGCCCTCACCAGTTTCGGAACGGTCCGATCGGCCGCGGCGGTGGTGGGGCTGACTCCGTTTTGGGATGGCGTGCTGTACGGCTCGCTTTTTGGGGCAGGGGGCCTGTTCGTGGCGGCCTGGACCTATCAGGCCCTGCCCTCGATCAGCGGGCGGGCGTTGGCCGGATCGAATCTGGCCCGTCTGCATTTGAGGTGCACCTTCTGGGGAGTGGGTTTGACCTGTGCCCTGCTGGTTGGGGCCGGATTGGTTTCGGGCTACAGCTGGGCGGGAGGTTCCTACACCGGCGTCAACCCCACCGGCGGGGGCTGGGATGATCTGGCCGGGATGTCATCGCTTCTGGTCGGACTCTCGATCCTGTCGGGAATAGTGGCCCTGGTGGGACAGGGGAGTCTCTGTCTGGTCACCTTCCGGACTTTCACCTCGGGGCGGGCGGTGGCACAGGAGGTTCTCTCGATGGCCGATGATGATGAGATTGGTGATCTGGGCGAAACTGATGACGCCGATCAGCGGGAGGAAGCACCGGTATGAGTGAACTGCTGGGGGCGGCGGCCCAGGTGGTGGGCGCCCCGGAGGAATTGGTGCTCCGCTCCGCCGAGGCCCGGGCCGGGGCCGACGGAGTTCCGGTGGAAGATGTTCTGCAAGCCTGGGCAGGGGGAGGTCCCATGCCGTCGGCTCCGTCGGTGTCTGAAGCTCCGCCGCCGTCCGCTCCCGCCGTTTCCGAACCAACCCCGCCGCCCGTCGCCCCATCAACCCCGTCTGAGCCGGTGAAAGATCCCTCTCCTCTGGCGACCCCGGCCCCCGAAGTGGCGGTCCCGGCGGCGCTTCCGATTCCACCGGCCGTGGTGGCGCCGGGTCCGCCTCCGGTGCTGACGGGCCGCGCGGATCGGCCATTCCGATATTTCTTCGGAGCGGCTGTCCTGTTGGCGCTCTCCCTGGTGGTCACCGTGATGCTCCCTCCGCTGGCCGACCCCGGCCGAGGGGCTTTCCACTCCCGAATTCCTTACACGGAGGCGGCGCTGGCAGGCCAGACCGAGTACCTGGCGGAGGGGTGCGCGGGGTGCCACACCCAGTTGGTCCGCCCGATAGTCGCCGATGCCCAGTTGGCTGCCATGACCGGTCAGGGTGGGGTGACCCGGTCGGACACCAACCAGGTGATCGGGCGTCAGCGTTACGGTCCCGATCTGGCCAATGTGGGCAACCGCATGGATTTGGAATCCATTGAGGCAATCCTGGCGGGAGAGGGAGGTCATGTCCTGTATCGGGGCGATCGAATGGATTCGCTGGTGGCCTATTTGAAGGAGTCGAGAGTCGTGACGGAGGAGACCGCCGGTGAGTGAGAATCTGGCCAAAGCGGCCCAGGCCATGGACGCTCCCGATTTTCTGGTGCAGCGTTCTGCCGAGGCCCGGGCCGCCGCGGATGGCATCTCGGTGGAGGAAGTCCTGGCGGCTTGGGCAGGCGGCGGTTCCCCGGCCTCCCCGGCTGCCACCGCACCCTCACCTGCGCCCACCCCGGCGGCCGCCCCCCCGTCTGCACCGACCCCGGCACCCGCCCCATCCGCCCCCGTCCCGGCTGCCGCCCCGCCTGCACCGACCCCGTCAACCGCCCCCGTACCGGTAGCGGCTGCCCCACCTCCCCCACCCTCGGAGGTGACCACCAAAGAAGCTGCCTCCTTCCCGGTGGTGGTATCGGTGCCCACCGCCCGATTGGCGGAGAGAACCTCCTCCACCCTTCCCCGGTGGCTGGCCGCGCTCTTTTTGGTGGTACCGGTGATCGGGTTGCTGTATCTGGCGGGCAACTCCGCCCGAGCGGGTTGCGTGGAAGGGGGAGTCGAATTGGCAGTGAACCCCATCGACTCCACGGTGGTCAACTGTGATGGAAGCGAGTTCACCGGCCGGGCCGAGGACACAACCGGAGCTTTCCTGGTGATGGGAGAGGCGGTTTTCGAGACGTGTGCCGGATGTCACGGCGTCAACGGCGAGGGAGGAGTGGGACCGGCCCTGGCGACGGTGCTTACTACCTTCTCCAGTTGTTCCGACCACATCGAGTGGGTGACTCTGGCCACCGGCGGGTTCCAGGAGGCCGGGATCGATACCTATGGGGACCTGGCCGAACCGGTGGGCGGGGAAGGCTTTATGCCGGGTTTTGCCACCAGCAATACCGCCGAGGAGATCGCGTCGGTGGTGGCCTTCGAGCGGATCCGCTTTGGGGGGGCCGATCCCGAGGAAACACTCACCGAATGTGGTTTGATCGCCGACGAAGAGTCCGACGCCGGAGAGGCCGAGGTAGCCCCAGCCGAAGAAACCGACGCCGAGGCCGACGACCACTAAAGGGCGGTCGGGACCCCCGGTCTTACGGCCGGGTTGACAGCCAGCGTCTTTTGATGATCGTCCACCATAGGCGCAGGGCCTTGATCTCCCCCTCCGCCAGCACCTGCCCACCGGCCACTTCCACCACCGGTATGCGCAGCCCGTAGTCAACCGCCAGTTCGGGATGATCGTCGACATTGACCTCCCCCAGCAACGAACCCGTCCAGAGCGCAACTCGCCGCACTCGGGGGGCGGCCACCGCACACGGATGGCACTGGGGGCGGGTGTACAGGATCAGATGGAGAGCGCTTCTCATCCCGGGGGCGCCTGCCGATATGCTTGGTGTTCTCCGGCTACCAGTTTGGGGAGAGACCGAGTGAGACCCGGCACCGCAGTGGCGATAGTTATTCTGGCCCTGGTCATCGTGGTCGCCGCGGTGGCCCAATTGTGGGGGTTGATGTTCTCTCAATAACCACCGACATTTGCTCGGCGAGGTTCAACTGATCACAGGCCCGGCCTTCTCGGGTGGCCAGAGCCATCAGGCCGGCCGAATCAACATGGAGAAGCGTCTCCCCTTTCGACACTGCGGCATAGGTGTTCGCCCTTTGCACCCGATGAACCGCCGCCCCGATGCGAACCGTCAGTTCCGAGCTGTCATCCAACCCGGCGTCGCTCAAATCCTGCGGTGAGATGTTGGTCTGCACGTTGCCGAAGGTGTCAACCCACCATGCTTCCCCGCTCACCTGCCCGGGGGTCACCTCGGGCAGAGGAAGCAACAGGGGAGTCACCTCGTGGGGGCTGACCGGGGGTCCCAGATCGGCCAAGGACGCCTCCTCTGACGCCAGCACGGCGGCCGCCGGCGCAAACACGTCCCGTCCCCAAAAGGTCGCCCCGGCGCCGGGCAGACGAAAATCGGGGTTCTCAACCGAAACCATCCGATGCGCTCCCCCCATCATCGCCACCGCCGGCGACAGCAGGCCGTTGTCGGGCCCGACAAAGATCATCTCGTCGGTCTCCACCGCCAAGGCCCGCCGATCGGTTCCCACCCCCGGATCCACCACCGCCAGGGTCACACCGGCGGGCAGGTACTGCACGGCCCGCAACAGAGCCAGCGCCCCACCCCGGATGTCTCCTCGCTCTATTCGGTGATTGAGGTCGATCACCGAAGACCGCGGGGCAATCCGAGCCAGGACACCGTGCACCACCCCCACAAATTCGTCGTCCGTTCCAAAATCGGAAAGGAAGCTGATTGGAAGGCTCAAGTTTCGGCTACCTTGTCTATGAGCTTGAGGCACTTGGATTTGAATGCGGATGCTTTGATGGTTTTGGCTTTCTTGTCCATTGTTGCCGGCCAACCTTGGAAGCAGTCGCTGTGGACATGACTATAAAGCGGCGAACGGGAGAGAGGCTCCGGGGCCAATCCCGCCTTCCCTTTTAGGTGATCCACGAAGCTTCTCTTCCCGCTCGGCTAATACAGCATTGGGACGCTCCGGCCGAACGTTCAAGGCAATTTCGCCGGTTCTTTTCGCGACTTTGTGATTGCAGCCGTTGCCCGGGGAGCATGCTGAAAGAGATGGGGATGCGATGGTTCCCCCATCCCGACCTGGGGTTCTGGCGCCGCATTTGGCTCCCGCCGGGCCCTTCTTCAGCACACTCCCGGGTTCAGGCCGGCCGGAAGGCCATGGTTGCAAGCGGGCGAAAACTGAGTTCGACCGCTTCGTAGATCTCGCCCAGTAGCAGGTCCAAGGTCCGGGAACTCACTTCGGAGACGCTCAGGCGGCCGATCAGCACCACCGCGCCCTCGCGGTCGAGAGCAAAGTGGCACTTCCACATCCGGTGGTTGCGGAGAAGGCAAAGCCGGTACACCTGGGCCGGGTTGGCCGGGGGTGCGGGAAGCACATAGGCCTCGGCGGTGATGCTTCGGTCTCCCACTGTCCACCAGACGGTGGTGGCGGAGCGGACTCCCTGGCGCATACGAACCGCCCAACGCCCCTCCACCTCCTCGGAGTATTCGACGTCGCTCTCGGGGTCCTGCACCCAGGCGGCGATGGTGTTCGTCAAGATGGTGGCGGCGTCACCCATTTTGGAAGAGGACGCTGCGATAGAGTTCCAGCAGCCGGTCGGAGGTGGTTTGCCAGGAGTAACGGTTGGCCCATTCCACTGCCCGGGCAGACATGGCTCGGCTCAGTTCCCGGTCTTCGATCACCTTGCAGATGGCCCCGGCATACCGTTGGGGTTCCCATCCCTCCACCAGGAGTCCCGACCCCCCGTCCTCCACCACGTGCATGAGTCCGCCCCGGCGAGCGGCCACCACCGGCAACCCGCAAGCCTGGGCCTCGGCGGCCACCAGCCCAAAGGACTCGCTTCGGGAAGGCGTCACCAGCACATCCGCCGCCCGGTAGAAGTCAGCCAGGAGGCTGTGTGGGACAGGCGGGTGAAAACGAACCGCACCCGGTTCCATCCGGGAGGCCGCGGCCCGAAGATCGGCCATCTCTTGCGGCCCTTGAGGTCCGCTGGGTCCGCCCACGATCAAGAGCCGCAGGTCGGGGAGCCGTCGGCGGGCCAGGGCAACCGCCCGAATCGCCACGTCGGGGCCTTTCAGGGCCTGCACTCTTCCCACAAACAGCGCCAGGGGCCCGGCGTCCAAACCCAGGCGTGCCCGCGCTTCGGCCTGGCCGGCGGGCCGGAAATGGGTCCGGTTCACGCCCGGAGGAGAGACGCACAGCTTGGTGGGGTCGGCCCCGTAGTGATCCATCAGATCGTCCGCCTCGAAAGGAGTGGAGGCCACCACACAATTGGCGCTGGTGATCAGGGTTTGCTCGGCGGCGATTCGGACCGGGTCGGAGGGAGTCTGATCCGCTCGTCGGGTGGCGTCCTTGACCCGGCCCAAGGTGTGAAAGGAGTTGGCCATGGGAATCCCCAGCCGTCGCTTGGCTTCCAGGGCCGCCCATCCCGAAAGCCAGTAGTGGCTGTGGACCAGATCCGGTGTCTCGGCGCCGGATTGCAGCCGCTTCACCAGGGTCCGGCTGAATTCTGCCACATGCGGGGCCTGCTGTTCGATGGACAGCGCAGATACCGGCCCGGCTGTCAGATGGTGCACCCGGTAGCCGGGCGCCACCTCCACCACGTCCGCCAGGTCCACCCGGTCTCGGCGGGTGTAGACATCCACCGCCACTCCCCGAGCGGCCATGGTGGAGGACAACTCCTGCAGATAGACGTTCATTCCTCCCGCATCACCCTCTCCGGGGTCCAGTAGGGGAGAGGTGTGCATGGAGATGAAGGCGACCCGCGCGATCACTTTCGACAGCTCACCGTGTAAAGCGGCCGATGCACCGCTCCCAGTCGGCGTTTGTAGGTTTCGTTCCCCTTCAGGAAATCGAACCGGGTGAGACCCTCCTCGATGGCCTTTTTGATGAGAGAAGCCAGCAAGACGACCCCCGGGGAGAGGGAGGAGAACGAGGGGTCGAACGACGAGTTGTACAGGTAGTAGGTGTCGGCGTCGGAGTAACCGAACACACAGGCCGAGGCCCGGCCGCCACCGACTTTCAACAGATCGACTCTCCATCCCGCCAGTTCGGCCAGCCGGCGGAAAAAGTCGGCGGTGTGGTCGTCCATGAACCGGCCCTTGGTTCCGGCTGCCAGACGGTGGAGGCGGATGAATTCGTCCAACTCCTCGGTGGGGGAGAACCGGGTCGCAAGCCGCACCTCCCCGGCGCCTCGCTCGTAGCGTCTGGTCTTGCGTCTTATCTCGTGACGTTCTTTCTTGCCCACCATCTGCAGGTAGTCGTCGTAGGTGGACGGCAGGTGCAGCACCGCCGCCACTTCGGTCTGTTCAATATCGGGTACGGCCCCCGCCTGGGTCAGTCCCCGCCTTACCACCCGAGCCGCCTGACGGGGGAGGGAGTCCCACACCAGTTCGGTGTTCTCCGGCTGCCGTCGCCACCACCGGTCCACCAGTGCGGCGGCGCCTGCGCCCCGCGGGCTGTGGTAGTCGGTGACCGAGGCGTGTCCCGCCATTGCGGCGGTGCGATGCTTCCAATCAAGGGCCAGCAAACCGTCCGCGGCTTCCACTATTTCCAACCGGCGCCCACCTCGATAGGAGGTCACCGCCCTCAGGAACGCGGGGTCGGGGAACGGACCAACATGATCGGCCACGGGGGGGAGGCCGAACGCCGGAGTATCCCAATCCTGGTGCAGGCGCATGGGCTAACAGGCCGCCCGCATGGTGGGGTAGGGGTTGTAGGCCGCCGTCCCTCTTCCGCCGGGGTGAAGCTGCAGATGCAGGTGAGGCAGGCCCCCATAGGCGTTTCCGGAGGCGCCGTTGTAACCCACCAACTGCCCGGTGGTCACTCGGTCCCCCTGGCTGACCGCCCACCCGCTCAAATGGGCGTAGTAGTAACCCACTCCCGTGTCGCTGTGAATCCACAGGCCCCGGCCGCCTCGTCCGCCGTTGGTGATGGTGATGGTTCCGCTGGTGACCGCGTACAGGGAGGCCCCATGGGGACCGAACATGTCAATTCCCTTGTGGGTTCGGCCGCCCGACCGGGGTGCGCCCCACGAGTCGACGAAGCTGGAACCGGGGAAGGGGCAAACCAGACCCGCGATGGGACCTACTCCCTGGCTCTGCCGGGATGATCGGGCAATGGCCTGCAAGCGCGCCTGCTCGCGCCTTCGGGCCTCCTCGGCCCGTCGCCGGGCTTCCTCGGCCCGTCGGCGAGCCTCTTGAATCTCCCACTGTCTGACCAGATCTTGGCATTGGGCGTCGAGTTCCTCCCAGGCGCCATACTGGTCTTGCGCCGATGCGGCCAGGTCCCGCATCCATTCCTGACGCTGGTCTTCCAAGTCGGCCAGTTCGGCCTCCACCGCGGCGATTTCCTCCCGGTGACGGTCGAGATCCTGCTGGGAGCTCAGGTAGTTGTTGATCTGGGCCAGTTTCGTCTCGGTCTCTGTTTCCAGATACCGGCTGGCGATTATCGCCTCTCCGGGATTGTCTCCCAATAGAGGCGCCAGGCTCAGGGCACCCTGTTGCATGTACAGTTCAATGGCGCTCTGCTCCAATCCGGCCCGCAGTTCTTCCACCTCTTCGGCTTTGCGGGCCACCAGGGAAACCGCCACCTCCCTGCGACTCTGAGCTGCCTCGACCTCCTGAAGAACCAGATCCCATTCGGCTGTGGATTGCTGGAAGGCATCGAGAGCGTCTTCATAAACCACAAAGTGAACCTGTGAAACGGCGCAGGCCTCGTCAACCGTGGATTTCTCTATTTGAGACGAGTTCTGCTGGTCTGCTTCTTCCTGTGCCACGGACATGGTTTTCCCGCCATAGGTCACCAGCAATCCGGTTGCCATGGCCAAAAGAAGTAGACCGGCCGGGGCCCGCTCGGCTTTTCCCATACGGGCAATAGGTTAAAGGAGTGCCCAGATCAATGGTGTGACGACCTCAGATAACCAGGGTTAAGAGGATGAAGAACACCATGCCGGCGCACAGCGGACCATCAAGGCTCGCCAAGATTCCCGGTAGGGGAGTGGACCACAGCCGCCCCGAGCGCAGCAGGGCGCCGAAACCTTCCCCAGCCAGATAGGCCGCCGCCAGACCGAACCCGATCAGCAGAAAACTGGCCAGGGAGAATCCCCAAAACGCGGCTCCGACCAGCGACAGCACCACCACTGCCACCACCACTGTGTTCTGACGGTTGAAAAAGCGGTTGGTCCTGACCCGGCGGGCGATCTCCGCCAGCACGATGGTCCCGATGGTTATCCCAAGAAAGAATCCGATTGCTCTGGTCCCCGGTTCGAACGCCGACCGAGCCAACATCAGTGAGGCCAGGGCCCCGCAGGCCAAGGTTCCGATCCCGGCCCCCAGGCCCAAAGAGACCAAGTGCCGGTGAGCTGGGACAAAGGCCGCCGCACCCACCGTGAAGACCACTCCCATTCCCAGGGCCGGGAGCAACGCGGCGCTGCCCAGCAGGTGGACCAAGACCACCGCCGCGATCTCCGCAGCCAAGAGAGGCCCCACCGCCACCGGATAGCCTCGTTCGGTGGCGGACGCGGTGATGTCGATGGTCCACAGCCCCACCATTGCCGCCAAAACGGGCGTCCACAACTCCAAATCACCGGAGAGGTTTCCCAGAATCAGGGCTGCCATCACGATCAGGGTTCCGACACCGCCGGACCCCAACTCCCGCCCCCAATCCACGGCGCCACCGGACACCGGGGGCAGCAGGGCGAGTTCATCCTCGGGGCCGACCGGCTGGCGGGCATCCACCTCCTCGCCATTGCGCCAGACCTTGGCGGTGGCCAAACCGGCCGCGAACTGGGCGCCGAACCGGGAGGAGGCGGTCTCCAGCACCTCGGCCACGGTTGCGCCCTCGACGACTACCTCCGAAGCGCGTGCTGCCTCTCGCAAGCCGGCGAACAGTCGTACCTTCGGCATTTTCTACCAGGATAGACGGGATACCCCCCGGGGGTGACCGCTTGTCATTCATTGGCCCCAAAAGGCCCGGTGCGGCTGCGGTTATCTACACTGGGCAGATCAAAACGCCATTCCGGAGGTGCGATGCACGCGGTCCGAGTCGAACGCTACGGGGGCCCCGAACAGTTGCAGTGGAACGAGATCCCCGATCCGCGTCCCGGTCCCGGCCAGGTGCTGGTGGCGGTGCGGGCCGCGGGGGTCAACTTCATCGACACCTATCAGAGAACCGGGCTCTATCCGATTGACCCTCCTTTCACCTGCGGCATGGAAGGCGCCGGGGTGGTGCGGGAACTGGGAGAGGGAGTGGAGGAATGTCAGGTCGGGGATCGGGTGGCCTGGACGGCCTGCCAGGGTTCCTACGCCGAGTATCTGGTGGGTCCGGCGGAACGGGTGATCCCCGTACCGGACGGCCTGGAGATGGAGTCGGCTGCCGGGGTGTTGCTCCAGGGGATGACCGCTCATTATCTGGCCCATGACACCTACCCGTTGTCGGCGGGCGATCGGGCGTTGGTGCACGCCGGGGCGGGAGGTGTGGGTTTGCTGCTGATCCAGATAGCCAAGCAACTGGGTGCCGAGGTGTTCACCACCGTGGGCTCGGCCGCCAAGGGCCGGTTGGCCCAAAGCGCCGGCGCCGACCATGTGATCAACTATCGGGAAACCGACTTCGGGGAGGTGGTGGAGCAGATCGCCGGCCCTCGTCCGCTGGACGTGATTTACGATGGAGTGGGGGCGGCCACCTTCGACCGAGGTCTTTCGCTGCTTCGGCCTCGGGGCATGATGGCCACCTTCGGAAATGCGAGCGGCCCGGTCCCCCCGGTTTCTCCCCTTCGGCTAACCCAGGAGGGATCGTTGTTCCTGACCCGCCCGACGTTGTTCGACTATGTGTCCACCCGCTCCGAACTCCTGAACCGGGCGTCGAAAGTGTTCCAGATGGTGGTGCGGGGCGATTTGAGCCTGCGAATCGGCGTGGGTCTGCCGATGCGGGAGGCGTCCCGGGCCCATCGGATGCTGGAGGGTCGAGCCACCACCGGGAAGGTGATTCTCACTCCTTAGAGGAGCCCCTCCATTTGGCGCAGGGCGGCTCGTAGGGTCTCCTCGCTTTTGCAAAACGCAAATCGAATCAGATCCGCTCCGTCGGTGGGGTCTTCGTAGAAAACCGATGGGGGAATGGTCGCCACTCCCACCTTCTCGATCAGATGATTCACGAAAGCCAGGTCGTCGGCGAATCCGAAAGGCCGATGGTCGGCCATGAGAAAATAGGTTCCCTCGGGAAGGTAGACCTCGAATCCCAGTTGGTCCAGTCCTTCGGCCAACAGATCCCGTCGGGCCGCATAGAACGCTTGCAATTCCTCGAAGTATTCGGGGGGTGCGGCCAAGGCTGCGGCGGCTCCGTGCTGCATGGGGTTGGGAGTGGTGAAAGTCAGGAACTGGTGGGCGGACCGCACCCCGTAGGTCAGGTTCTCGGGCGCCACCGCCCATCCCGTCTTCCAACCGGTCACCGAGAAGCTCTTTCCCACCGATGACATGGTGACGGTCCGTTCCCACATGCCGGGCCATGAAGCAAGGCAGAGATGGGGAAGACCGTCAAACCGGATGTGTTCGTACACTTCGTCGGTGAAGGCCATGACATCGTGGTCGACACACAATCGGGCGATGAGATCCATCTCCGGGCGGCTGAACACCCGCCCGGTGGGATTGTGGGGGGTGTTGATGACGATCGCCCGGGGCCCTTCCGCAAACGCTGCCCGCAGCTCGGCTTCGGGCAGCGCAAAGCTCGGCGGTCGCAAGGTCACGAACCGGGGGACCGCTCCGGCCAGGGCGCACCCCACCGGATAGGCGTCGTACCAGGGTTGCAGCAGGATCACCGAGTCGCCGGGATCCAGCAGCCCCAGAAAGGAGGCGGCCAGGGCCTCGGTGCATCCCGAGGTGATGGTGACATGGCGATCGGGGTCCACTGCCCGGCCGGTCTGAGCTTCGAATCGTTCGGCTACTTTCTCCCGCAGGACCGGGAGCCCCATGGAAGGCGGATATTGGTTGGAACGGTGGTCGATGGCTGCCTTGGCGGCCTGCTTGACGAAATCGGGCCCCTCAAAGTCGGGAAACCCCTGTCCCAGATTGATCGCTCCCAGTTGCAGGGCGCGGTGGGAAACCTCGGTGAAGATAGTGCTTCCGAAAGGACGCAGGCGGTTGGAAACGGTCTTGGTCATATCAGATTCACAGCAGCACGGCGTGAACTTCACCGGGCCCGTGCACTCCTCTGGTGAGGGTCAGCTCGATGTCCCCGGTTCGACTCGGTCCCGACACCACCATCAGGTTGGCCGGCATCTCCGACGGGTCGACCTGGGCCGCCCAATGGGAAAGGGAGCGGAACATCCGGTCGACGGGCACCAGCACCACATGGACGACCGGAATCACCGACACCAGCCGAGAGCGCCCCGGCCCCGAGGCCAACACCACCGAACCGGACTCGGCCAATGCTGCGACCGCGGCGGAGATCCCCACTTCCACCTGCATATAGCCCAGCTGATGGGCGATTCGCTGCTCGGGATCGGCCGGCAGGACGGTCTCGATCCGCCGGAAGCCCCGCTCGGCCAGTTCCTTGAGCAGACCGCGGTTCGAAAGATGGTCTTGATCCCAGGCGACGTACTCATCGACCCCCCGATCCGCCATGATCTTGGTGATGACTTCCAGAGGCGGTTCGTGATGGACCTTCCCGTCGAGCATCGCAAATGCCTCGATGAAATGGGTGGTGAGATCCACCTGCGGCAATTCGGGCAGTTCCGGTTGGGGTGAAGCGTCTTGCTGCACCGGAACGGTGGCGGCCCCCACCGCCTCGGCAATGCTGCTCAAGAATCGGCTACGTTCCATTCCGGTCTTCCTTCCACCACTGGCGGAACGACTGGCTGGCCGGCGGGGGAAAGTCACGGCTCTGGGTCCAAGCCTTGCTGTGGAAAGGCAGGCGGTGGAACCACTCTCCTTCTTTTTTCACCCGGGCGGCCATCCGCCCCGCGGCAAGCAAAGCCTTCCAAAGCGCCGGCCTTTTCCCGGCCTGCCGATACACCGCCATTCCCGGACCCAACCAGCGAAACGGATTGTTGTGGGCAACCGCCTGAGCTCTCTGGTCGACCAGGAGTTTGGGGATGTCGATGCGCACCGGGCAGACTTCCCGGCAGGCCCCGCACAGACTGGAGGCATAGGGCAGGTCGGCCCACTCCTCGAAACCGGCCATTCCCGGGGCCAGCACCGCGCCCACCGGACCGGGGTATACCTGCCCGTAGGCATGGCCGCCAACTTCCCGGAACACCGGGCAGACATTCAGGCAGGCCCCGCACCGAATGCAGGCCAGGATCTCGGATGCTTCGCTGGCCAGCACCCGGCTGCGTCCGTTGTCCACGATCACCACCACCAATTCGTCCGGTCCGTCGGGATCTTCGGCTCGTCGGGGTCCGGTCACAAAATTGGTGTAGACACTGAGCCGTTGTCCGGTGGCCGATCGGGCCAGGATCTCCACGATGGTGGCCGCATCGGCCAAGGTGGGGACCAACCGTTCCATCCCCATCACCGCGATGTGCATCCGGGGAGCGGCGGTGGTCAGCCACCCGTTTCCCTCGTTGGTGATGGTGATGACCGAGCCGGTCTCGGCTACCCCCATGTTCACTCCCGAGATCCCCATGTCGGCGGTGAGGAAGAAACGGCGCAGGTGTCGTCGGGCCATCTGGGTGAGCGATGACGGATCGTCGGTGTACTGCATGCCTAATTGATCCTGGAAGAGGGCGCCAACGTCTTGGCGGGTGAGGTGCATGACCGGCGCGATGATGTGCGATGGGTGATCTCCGGCGATCTGCACGATGAATTCTCCCAGGTCGGTCTCCACCACCGTGTGCCCCTGACTTTCCAGGTAGGGCAGGAGTTCCAGTTCCTCGGTCACCATTGACTTGGACTTGATCACCAGCTTGTTCCGATCGGTTCCCACCAGCCGGCCGATCATCCGGTTGGCTTCTTGAGCGTCGGCCGCCCACAGAACTCGCCCCCCGACCCGTTCCACCGAGTCGGCGAACTGGTCCAGATAGCGGTGAAGATTGGCCAGGGTGTGGAGTCGGATGCGGCGTCCCCGGTCACGAGTCTCCTCCATCGCCGCGAAATCGTCCACCGCCCACTGGCGTTGGCCGGTGAAACGCCGCGCGGCCCGGCCCACCGCGGCGGGTTTGGGGGTGGACATCTCTTGGACAGCCCGACGACGGAAGGTCACCGACTGTTTCACGGGGCCAACCCCCGATCTGTTCCACCGGTGCGGGGTCCCTGGGCCAGGGCCGAGGCGATGTGGACCACCTGCATGTCGCTTCCCTGCCGACGCAGACCTCCCTCCAGGTGCATCAGACAGGCCGAGTCGGCGCCCACCAGCAACTCCACTCCTGCCTTGTTCAGCTGGTCCAACTTGGTGTTCATGATCTCGGTCGACACCTCCGGCATCTCCAGGGCGAACAGCCCTCCGAAGCCGCAGCACTCCTCTGCACCTTCGATCTCCACCCGCTCCACGCCGTTGATCGACTCCAACAACGACTCCCCTTCCCTGCGCAACCCCAAGCCCCGCAGGGCGTGACAAGACGGGTGGTAAAAGGCCCGAAGCCGGGTATCGCCCGTCTGATCTGCTTGATCTTCTCCGCTGGCGCGGTCCTTTCGTTTCTCGGCCACAAAGGAGGTGAATTCCCGGACCCGGGCTGCCACCCGCTCGGCTTGCTCGAGCCTCTCCGGCGCTTCCGACTGAGCCAGCCGGGGCCCGTGGTGAATGATGAAATCGGCACATGACCCCGACGGGATGACGATCGGACCCTTGGTCCGGTCCAGCACTTCCAGGTTGTGAATCAGCACTTCGGCGGCCTCCCGCGGGTGTCCGGCGTTGTAGGCGGGCTGGCCGCAGCAGGTTTGATCCGATGGGAACTCGATCTCATCACCCCGCCTCTCCAACTCCTCCACCACATCCCGACCCACCTGGGGAAAAATCGCATCCACCACACAGGTGACGAACAGTTGAACCTTTTCGGACATGCGGGTAGACATTACCAATAGGACCCCGATCGGCGTTGGCGGCCGGCGTAATATAAGGAGCATCGCATCCGATACTGCTTGGCGCTTCGAAGGCCCGGTCCGGGGAGTGATCCTGGACTGGAGCGGGACGGTTTGCGACGCCTATGTGATGGCCCCCGCCCGGGTGTTCGTGGAGGTGTTCTCCTGGGCCGGGGTGGAGATCAGCATGGCCGAGGCCCGAGTTCCGATGGGCCTTCCCAAGGATCTGCACATCCGGAAATTGCTTGAGACACCATCGATCCGGCGCCGGTGGCGGGCCTCCCACGGCCGGGATCCCTCCCAGGCCGATGCCCAGGCCATGTTCGAGGAATTCGAGCCCCGCCAGATCGCGTGCCTCCCCGAGTATGCCTCCCTTTTGCCGGGGGTGGTTGAGATGGCCTCCACCTTGGGAGACCAGGGGGTGAAGATCGGGGTGACCACCGGGTTCATGCGATCCATGGTGGATGTGCTGTTGAAATGTGCCCGGGATCAGGGGTTTGTCCCCGACTGCACGGTGGCGGGTGACGAAGTGGCCTACGGGGCCCGCCCGCGTCCCTTCATGTTGTATCGCAACTTGGAATTGTTGGACCTGCATCCCGTGCAGGCAGTGGTGAAGGTGGATGACACCTGCTCCGGAGTGGCCGAGGGCCTTGGGGCCGGAAGCTGGTCAGTGGGGATTGCCCGTTACAGCAACTACATGAACGCCGAGACTCTGGAACAGGCCCGGTCATGGTCGGAGCCGGAGGTTGCGGAACGGCTGGCCGAGGCTCGGAGGCTGCTGGAAGAGGCCGGCGCCCATTACGTGATTGATGAGCCTTTGGAGTTGTTGACGGTGGTGGACCACATCAACCGCCGGCTGCGCAGAGGAGAGCGTCCTTAGCGCGTTACACCGGTCAGGTCCGGGAAGGAACCCACCATATGAAGGGCCGATCGGCAGGGAGTCGGCCCAAGGGGGTACTAGTCTTGAGGGCCATGTCTCGCGAAACTTCACGCCGAGGATGGCGGCGGCTTTGGATTGTGTTGTTGGTGGTCCTGCTGGGCGCTTCAGCCTGTGGGGGCGACGACGAGGAAGGAGGGGAGACGGCTGCCGACGGCGACACCGCCACTACGGTGGCCGAGCAGACCGACACCCCGGAGGACACACCCCAGGACACGGCGCCTCCCGCCACCGCCTCCACCACCACTACCACCACTGTGCCACCCCCTCGTCTGGGAGTCGTGCTGTTGGCGCCCGATGACCCGAACAACAGCCTGAACATACGATCCGGTCCGGGCACCGACAACCCCAGGGTCGACCAACTCCAACCCGCTCAGGCGGATTTGGTCTCCACCGGGGCCGTTGAGGTGGTTGATGGTCGGGTATGGCATGAAATCGTGTTCGGTGAATCGGTGGGTTGGGCCTACGGCTATTACGTCACCGAAGCTTGGACACCTGATGACGTCGATCAGGAGTGGGATTGGAAACAGACCATCGACCAATTCGCCAACGCCCTGGTGGTGGGAGAAGGCCTGGGTGAGATTGTCTCTTGGCGGGGACTGTTCGTTGTCCATTTCGATGACAATTTGCGACGCTGGGCTCCCGATGAGCTGGCCGGATTACACGGGGATGACACCGAATTGAAGTGGTCCAACACCGGCGCCTCGGCCAGCGAGTCGGAAGCCACGGTGGGAACGTGGAAGGAAGTGATCGCCGACGCGTTCTTGTCTGACTATCTGGATCAGGATGTGGACATCGAGGTGGGAGGTCTGACCTTGGGCGCCAACTCCGCTCTGCCCGAGACGGCCATCTCATCGGCGTTCGCCAACTTCCCGTGGGTGGCGATCCATGACCCGGGTGACAATGAGTCTTTGGGAGGACTTGACTGGTCCACCTGGTTGGTGTTCTTGGAGATGGAATCCGACGGCCCCAAGGTTGTGGGTCTTCAGCCCCAGCGCGCCTACCCGTAGGCCACCGGCTGCCTTCCAGGGGCATGCTGAAAGATGGGGATTGGGATGGTTCCCTCACATCTCGACCGGGGGTTGTGTTGCCACTTTGGGCTCCGGTAGCGGGCCTTTTTCAGCCCACTCCTATACCCAGGCTTCAACCCGTTCGGCCAGATAGACGCTCACTTCCTTCACCAGATCCAGGGTTTCGCACATCTGTTCTCGGCCCATCACCAGGTCGACCAGGGATATGTGCACCGTGGCGGTGATCATCAATCGTCGTTGGGTTGATGAACCCAAGGGAGCGTATGAATCGATGGCCTGGACCTCGATGGGAAGCGACATGTCTCCCACGCCGGCCAAATCGGTGGCGAGCACCAAGAGGTCGGGGGGATTGGTGAGCGGGGGGACCGACCAGTTGAAATACATGTGGAACTGGTAGATGTCCTCGGGTTCCTCAAAGTCCTCCCCCATCTCCTCCAATCGGTCCATCAGACCCAAAAGCGCCCGCGGTTCCACATCAAGCGAGAGATGGATGTCGATCGGCAAACTGCAGGATTCCGCCGGATGCAGGTCCACCTCCCAGGATTGGCGGAGAGAGTAAGTCTCCACAAAATGACGCTCGTCGTGGATGTGAAAGCCGTGCTTTATCGCGTGTTCTTTGACGTTGTGGATGAAGCCGGCGATATCGATCGACATTGAGCCAGAGAATACAGCACTTGCCGAACAACGCTTCAGTCCAACCTGTTCACGACTGGGTCCGGCCCTCGGACAGGCAAACCAGGATTGTGGTGAATCAAAGAGCCGTAACATTACAAAGGCCTACCGGAAGAGGACCGTCGATGATCATCGTGATGAAACAGGACGCCACCGAACAGCAGGTACAGGTGGTGGTGAACCGACTGGAGTCAATCGATTGTGAGGCCCATGTCTCGGTGGGACGGTTTCGGACGGTGATCGGGGCGGTGGGCGACCGCCAGCAGATGATGCAACTGCCGTTCGAGGCCCTGGGTGGGGTGGAACGGGCCGTACCGGTGATGCGACCCTTCAAGCTGGTCAGCCGTGACTTTCAGCAGGAAAAGACCGTCATCGGCATCCGGGGGGTGCAAATCGGAGACGGTTCGTTCACTCCCATCGCCGGGCCTTGTGCGGTGGAGTCTCGCGACATTCTGTTCCAGACCGCCGAGGCGGTGCAAGCGGCCGGGGCCACCGTCCTGCGGGGCGATGCATTCAAGCCCCGTACCTCTCCCTTTTCTTTCCAGGGCCTCAAGGAGAAAGGCCTGATCTTGCTGGCCGAAGCCCGGGAGGAATTCGACATGCCTTTCGTGGCCGAGGTGCTGGATCCCCGGGATGTGGAACTGGTGGCGGCCTATGCCGACATGCTCCGCATCGGGACCCGGAACATGTCCAATTTCGCTCTGCTCACCGAGGTGGGGAGGAGCAAGACTCCGGTGATGCTGAAACGGGGATTCACTGCCACTTTGGAAGAGTGGCTGAATGCGGCCGAATACATTTACAAGGAGGGCAATCAGGAGATCCTGATGGCGGAGCGGGGGATCCGCACTTTCGAAACGGCGTCGCGCAACACCCTCGACATCACTGCGGTGCCCCTGCTCCAACAGCTTTCCCATCTTCCCGTGATCGTGGACCCATCCCATTCCTCAGGTCGCCGACATCTGGTGGCCCCGCTTTCGCGGGCCGCCCTGGCGGTGGGCGCCGACGGGATGATGATCGATGTCCATCCGGCGCCGGACACGGCCCTGGTGGACGGCGCCCAAGCGATCCTGCCCGAGGAGTTCGCCGAGTTGATGGAGAGCATCAAGGTGATCGCCCAAGCTATGGATGTTTCTCTCTAGATGCGATCAGCGGCGGTGGTGGGCACCGGCCTGATCGGAACCTCGATCGGGATCGGGCTCTCGGTGCGGGGCTGGGAGGTGTGCGGATGGGACCCCAACCCCTCGCACCTCGATCAGGCCGCGGCCATGGGAGCCATTGCCAACCGGGCAGCCGGCCTCACCGAAGCGGTTGCCGGCGCCGACCTGGTGGTGTTGGCGTCCCCTCCCCAGGTCACGGTCACCATCCTCTCTACTCTTCGGACCGACGCCCTGGTCACCGATGTGGCGGGGATCAAGCAGCCGGTGGTGAGGGCAGCTTTGGAGCTTCCCCGGTTCGTGGGGGGCCATCCCATGGCCGGTCGGGAAGTGTCCGGTCCCATCGGCGCCAGCGGGGATCTGTTCCGGGGCGCAACTTGGGTGCTGACCCGCGACCAAAGCGATCCCCGCGACCGAGACGAGGTGGCGTCGATAGTGCGGTCACTGGGCGCCCAGCCGGTGGAGATGACCGCCGCGGAGCATGATCGCAACGTGGCCCTGGTGAGCCACCTTCCCATGGTGCTGGCCGCCGCCCTGATCAACCGGTTGAGTTCGGCTGGCCGGGCAGCTGATGCCATGGTGGCCGGGGGCTTTCGCGACCTCACCCGCATAGCCCTGTCCAGTTCGGACTGGTGGGCGGACCTGCTGGTGGAAAACCGAGGGTCGCTGGCTTCCGTGCTGCGGGAGATCTCAGCCGATTTGACAGGTTGGGCGGAACAAGTCGAGGAAATGGAGCAAGAGTGGGTCTCTGATCTGCTCGGATCGGCCCGAGACAGGCGCGCCGCCTTGGCCGCCCCCGAAAAGAGCCTGGGGGTGCTGCTGGAGGATCGGCCGGGTGAGATCGCTCGGGTCGGCCAGGCTCTGGCCGCCAGCGGAGTGGACTTGCGGGACCTCCAGCTTCGCCACGCCACCCACGGCGGCGGCGGGGTTCTCACCCTCTCGGTCCGACCCGAGGAGGCCGATCGTCTGCGCCGCGCCCTGATGACGGAAGGATTCGGGCTCTTGGGAGACTGACGGTCAACCCTGGTTGGTGGTCGACTCTGACAGCAATCCCAGCACCGAAGCCACTCCGGCCTTCACTCCCACCGCCAGGCAATCTTCGCTGATCTGAAACCATGCCGAGTGAAGATCCCTTCGATCGCCCTCCGTCATGGTGCCCAGCCTCATCATCATCCCCGGCGCACGGTCCAGGTAATGGGAGAAATCCTCGGCGCCCAGCGAAGTGAAGGTGTCCACCACCGCGTCCGGGCCCAGCAACGCAGTCAGCGATCGTCGGACAGTCTCCACCGCTCGGGGATGGTTGTGGACCGGTGAGAGAACTCGACGCCAGGTGATCTCTGCGTCGGCGCCGGTGGAAGAGGCCACCTGATGGGTGAGTCGGCGGGTCATCTCCGGCAGGCGTTGGCGAAGCTTGAGATCGGGAGTACGGCACGTTCCCCGGATGACCACCTCGGTGGGGATGACGTTCTCGGCGGTTCCTCCGCCAATCTGCCCGAAGGTCAGGGAATAAGGAATACGAGGGTCAATCGCCCGTCCCAACAGGCCGGGGAGTTCGGTGAGAACCTTCCCGGCGGTGTACAGCAGGTCGGTGGTGAGGTGAGGTCGGGCAGTGTGTCCTCCCGGCCCGCGGAGCACGATTTGCACCAGGTCGCTGGAACTGGTGATGGCGCCTTCTTTGATTCCCACCTTCCCCACTTCCAGGGTGGCGTCCACATGAAGGGCGGCGATTGCCTGCACACCCTCCATCACCCCCTCCTCCAACATCTGCGCCGCTCCGCTGGGCAGAGACTCCTCTGAATGTTGAAAGATGATCCGCACCCGGCCGGGGAGTTGCCCCAGGCGGCTCAGCGCCAACGCCACCCCCAGGCCGATGGCGGCGTGGGCATCGTGACCGCAGGCGTGCATCACTCCCGGATTCTGGGAGGCATAGGGTTGGGTGGAGGGCTCCTGGATGGGTAGCGCATCCAGATCGCAACGCCACGCCACCACCGGACCCGCCGTTCCGAGCTCGGCCACCAGACCCGTTCCCGAGGGTCGTCGGATGCGGGCTGAGATGCCGTGGTTGGCAAGCGCTTCCGCCAATAGGGCGGTACTGCGATGCTCGGTGTGCGCCAGTTCCGGGCGGCGGTGCAAAGTTCTTCTCACCGTGATGACCTCGTCGAGGACTCTTCGGACAGCTTCTTTCATCAGCCGCTGTGAAACCATGGTCAACACGAGGCTATCCACGCCCAAGCGCGGGCGGTCATCTTTTGGCAACCAAAGCGCCCCGCAGTTCACCATCAGCCGAGCAGGTTGGCAACCTGTACTCCCAGCCATGCCAGGACCACGCCGGCCACCGTCGGCAGCACGGTTCGCCCGAGGACGGCGGGCGCCTTTCCACCGGATTCTTCCAGGGTCTGCACCATCCAGGTGGAGAAGGTGGTGAGAGCGCCGAGCAGGCCGGTCCCCACCACCACCCCCATCTGCTGATCGATCCATCCCCGTTCGCCCAGCGCAGCCACCACTCCCAGCGCAAAGGCGCCCCCCAGATTCACGGTGGCGGTTGCCACTCCCCGGGGGATCCCTCGACCAGCCAGCCGGATCGAGACCAGCCATCGGAGCACCGCTCCCAACCCGCCGGCCACCGCCAACCCGAGGATCACCATTTCAGCCCCCGGCGCCGAGCGACGGTGGCCACCAGCAACCCGCCCATGACGCTGACTGTGACGTAGAGCATCGCCGGTGGAAGACCCTGCCGCTCCACAAGGTGGAGGGCTTCGAAGGCGAAGGTGGAAAAGGTGGTGAAGGCGCCGGAGAACCCCACTCCCCAAAGCGCCCACCCGATACCCCGATCCCCGCGTCTCTCGGTCAGCCCCGCCAAAAGGCCCAAGATGGCAGATCCGCTGAGATTGGTCAGCAGGGTGGCGAGAGGGATCCCGCCCAGCTCGGCCATCCACAGTCCGACCCCGTACCTGGCCAGGGCGCCGGCCGAACCTCCCAGAAACACCGCGACGGCCTGCCGCCCGAGGTTTGGTGGGGCAGGATGGGGACTCACCGGTGGGAGGGGTGCATCAGGTGACAACCGGTGAGAGGTTCATCCATCGCCCAAGATAGCCGGGGTCGATGTGAGGGGCCTCCTTTCCGTATCCTTGGGGTTATGCCCTTTCGGATAGCAGGCGCGCAACTCAACCTAAAAGTGGGTGACCCCCAATACAACGGCCGACGAATCCTGGACACCATGGATTGGGCCGAGGCGGAGGAGGCTGACTTGCTGGTGCTCCCCGAGTTGGCTGTAACCGGATATCCCCCCGAGGACCTTTCCCTGCGGGACGATTATTTTCGGGCGGGCGGTGAGATGTTGGCGACGTTGGCCGAGCGGTCCGGTCGGACCACAACGGTGGTGGGATTCTTGGACACCTCATCTCCCCACAGCTCACCAAAAGGCACAGATGCGTATCGGGGGAGGGTGGCCAATGCGGCCGCTCTTCTGTCGGGAGGCCGGGTGAGGGGGATCTATCACAAGCGGGCATTGCCCAACTACGGGGTCTTCGATGAGCGGCGTTGGTTTGATCCGGGACAAGGAGATGCCGGGGTGTGGCAGGTGGGGGAACTGCGGGTGGGGGTTTCCATCTGCGAGGACCTGTGGATCGACCACGGTCCATGGCGGGATCTGGCCGCGGCCCGCGCCGACGTGATCATCAATCTCAACGCCTCTCCCTATCACCTGGGCAAGGCCTCCGAGCGAGAGGTGTTGGTTTCCGAACGCGCCCGGGCTGCCGGGATACCGATCGTCTACCTGAATCTGGTGGGGGGACAGGACGAGTTGGTGTTCGACGGGGCATCGATTGCGGCCGGTCCCGATGGCGGGATCTTTCACCGATCACCCCAGTTCCGAGAAGATCGATTCATTCTGGAATTGCCTTCTGGCGACCACCATTTGACCTCATCGAGTCCCCGCCGGGTCCCCATGCCACCGGAGGAAGAGATGTGGGCGGCGGTGACTCTGGCCACCCGTGACTACGCCCGCAAGAACGGCTTCGAATCGGCGCTGGTGGGCCTGTCGGGTGGGATCGACTCGGCGGTCACCGCCTGCCTGGCGGTTGACGCATTGGGCGCCGATCGGGTGTGGGGAGTGTCGATGCCGTCGATGTACAGTTCCGAGCACTCCCGGACCGACGCCAAACTCCTGGCCTCCAATCTGGGGATTCGTTTCGAGATGATCCCCATTGAGCGGATACACCGGGCGTTTTCGGAGACGCTGTCCCCGGTGATGGAAGGGGAGGAGTGGGGGGTGACCGGCGAGAACCTGCAGGCCCGCGCCCGAGGGTCGCTTCTGATGGCCCTATCCAATCGGTATGGCAGCCTGGTGCTGGCCACGGGGAACAAGTCGGAACTGTCGGTGGGCTATGCCACTTTGTACGGCGACATGGTGGGAGGGTTCGCACCTCTCAAAGACGTATACAAGACATGGGTCTACCGGCTGGCCCGCTTCAGAAACCGCTCGGAGGCTGTGATCCCCGAGGGGATAATCACCAAACCCCCATCGGCGGAGCTGCGTCCCGACCAGGTTGATACCGACTCGCTGCCGCCCTATGATGAACTGGATTCGGTGTTGGAAATGTACATAGAGTCGGAGCTCTCGGTGAAAGAAATCATCGCCTCGGGATTTGATTCGGAGATGGTGCGAGAAATGGTGGGATTAGTGGAGCGATCCGAATACAAACGACGCCAAGCGGCCCCGGGTCCTCGGATAACCACCAAACATCTGGGACGGGAGCGCCGCCGCCCGATCACCAGCGGATGGAACCAGTGACGACTCCCCAACGCCTCCTGGTGAATGGGAAGCCCTCGGGGGAGATGATCTTTGCCATCACCAGCCCCACCATCCTGCGCGGTGACGGTTGCTTTGAGGTGATGAGGGTTTATGGGGGACGCCCCTTTCAAGCCGGGCCTCACCTTGATCGGCTGGAGCGCTCCGCCGCGATGTTGGATTTGCGCACCCCCCGCCGGGCCGATCTTGACTTGTGGGTGGAGCAGGTGGCGGCTTGCGGCTCCGAAGGTCTGATCAGGGTGGTGCTGGGCCGGGGCGACCGCCCGGGAGACGAACTGTGCGTGGTGATGTGGCAGGAGGTTCCCCACCGGCCCGATGAGATTCGCCTGATGGTGATGACCGCTCCCTGGCACTCGGCGGGACATCACTGGGATCTGGCGGGCGGCAAGACTCTTTCCTATGCCCCCAACATGGCCGCCACCCGTCGCGCTCAGAAGAAGGGGTACGACGAGGCGTTGCTCATCTCCGGGGACCGGATTGTGTTGGAGGGGCCGGTGTTCTCGGTGGCATGGGTGACAGACGGGGTGTTGGAGACCCCTTCCCTGGACCTGTGGATTTTGGACTCGATCACCCGCCAGGTAGTGCTTGACCTGGCTTCAGAGCTCCGGATGCCGATCCGGGAGGGGCGATTCGGGTTGGATCGGATGACCGACGCCGAGGAGGCGATGGTGATCGGCACCACCCGAGAGATCACCCCGATAGTCCAGCTGGACGATCACCGGTACCGGCCCGGCCCGATCACCGAGCAACTGATGTGGGCATTCAGACAACGCACCCGGCCGCAAGTTGACGAATCCGGATAGAAAGCCCTCCCATTCCATGATCAGCGACCGTGTCAGGGGTGGGGAACGGCGACTGTTTGGGAGAGTCGTCGGAGTGGGCGCGATGGCGGTTGGGCTGGTGATGGCTGCGGCATGCGGAAGCGACAGCCCACAGGACCTGGTGACCACCACATCCGGGGTGACGGCAACCACCGCTCGGCCGCTCACCACCGCACCGCCGCTCACCACCTCTCCGGAGTCGACGTCCACCACTCCGCAGGATTCCACCGAGGCTGTGATCTCCACGGCGGATATACCAGGGGAAGACCAGATCCTTTATCGGGTGGTACGCCAGGAATCGACCCGGGAGGGGAACCGGTTGTACTTGGACATCCCTCCTGGGGCCTACAGCGACATTGATCTGGAGAACCTGGTGCTGTCGGTTTACGAGGAGCGGGATGACCTCTACGAAGTGCACGTTTTTGACAAACGGGAGGCGGTGGAAGCCCTGATCAAACCCGAAGGGGAGCGAACTCCCGAAGAGGCCGAACTATTGGACCGCCACTACTTGGTGAGTCTTCTGGAAGGCTCGACCATCCGATTCCAGGGTCCTTTCGCTGACCTGGGGGGATACGTAGTCGGCTCTTAGCCGTTACCACATGACTGCCAAATCGCGCCACCCCGGCGCCCGGCAGGAAACCTTAGTTCGTATTCAGCCAATCCTGTCGTGGGATTTCGGCCTGCTCCAGGATTGTCCCGAGAAGGCTCACGCCAATATCACCCCTATGAGGATTAGGTAAACGTATCTTGTGTTTGCCCTTTGACATGAAGTCGTGACTGCCACCCGCCCTCGGCCCCTCCCAACCGAATGTCCTCAGGCGTTTGACGAGATTTCGTCGGCTGATTGGTGTCAGCCGACGGCTCATCTGGTTAGATGTAAGCCTTCCATGCTGGGAATGTCGTCGTCCCCATCCTCAAGCTTCAACCTGACCCAATCCACCAACACCGATTGTAGGTCTTCCAGGGCTTCCTTGCGGGTCCCGCCATGGCCCCAAGCTCCTCGAATGCCCACGATGCTGGAAACGAAACCACCAGGATCAGCAATTGCTCGGGTTATAGCATGGCGGATCGCGATCTCTGCCCACTGGCCAATGAGTTTCTCCTCTGCGGAGAGCAGGGTTTCTCCAGATGAGGTGCAAATGGCAGATTGGCTGGTATCAATGGCACGGACGGGAGAGGCAGCATTGTTGTTGAACGTTGGCCAGGTTGAATATTCTTGGCCGGGCCTGGCCGGTTTCTTCCATAATGTCTGTAGATTGTTACAAGTCGGAGACAGCGTGTGTTGCATTTAGCGACTCCCTGGCTCTGATGCTGAGATGGAGGTTACGTTGGTGGATTCGATCAAATAGGCGGGCTGTCCCTTTTCGTCGCGTTGCCCTTCAAGACGGTACACATTGGTGACAACTAACTTCAGTCGGGCCACAGTGCCGTCATCCAACAGATAGTCATTCCAATGCTCCCCTGTAGCGCGATATCCCAGTTCGGTTGCATCGACCAAGTCACCGTTAGGAAGTCGTATTTGGCGTTTGCGTTCCATTCCGAAATGTCTCCGTCAGCCTATATTGGAAGGCTAGCAACGATTCTAGTTCTAACTCTCCAAAGGTACCCGTCAGTTGCCGCTCAGGCTCGAAGGGCACAATGGCCATCCGCCTCACAGAAGGATGGCCGCCACCATCAGGAACCCGCCGAATCCCACCACATCGGTGATCAGGGTCAGGAAAATGCTGGAGGCTAGCGCCGGGTCGAAACCCAGCCGCCGGAGTACCACGGGGATGCCGGTGCCGGCCAGGGTGGCGATGGCCAGATTCGCCAGCGCTGCCACCCCCACCACCGTGGCCACCTTCTGAGCGCCGAAGTTGGAAGAAAACATGCCCAGTGACAACAGCCCCACGGTAAGGAGCATCGCCAAGACCGCCAATACCACGCCGTTCAGCAATCCGATGCCCAGCTGCCGTCTCATCACCCCCCAGATCCGCGCTCGGGGCAGATCGCCCATTGCCATGGAGCGAATCACCACCGCCAGGCTTTGCACTCCGCCGTTTCCTCCCAAAAGAGCAACCACCGGCATCAAGGCGGCCAGCACCGGCTCGGCGGAGATCACCCCGGTTTGGCGTTCGATGACGAACGCCACGATCAAAGCCAGCAGCAGGTTCAGAGACAGCCAGGGAAGGCGCATCCTTACCGAGGAGAGAACCCCGGTGTAGATGGTCTCCTCGGCGCCGGCGCCCACCGAGGCGGCGAAGTCTTCGGAAGCCTCGGCCTGCACCGCGTCGATCACCTCGTCATAGGTGACCATGCCTTGCAGATGCCCCAGATCGTCCACCACCGGGAGTCCCAGGAGCCGATAACGTTGCATGAGTTCGGAGACCTCCTCCCGGTCGGCGGTGAGCCGAACCGACACCGGATTGGCCTCCATCGCCTCATCGAGACCCACCGAGGGCCGAACAAACACCAGGTCCCGGAAGGAGACCACTCCCCGCAGCCCCCCGAAATCGTCGGTGATGTACACGTAGGTGAGGTCCTCCACCGCCTCCCGGATGGTGCGGATCCGCTCGATCGCCTCTCCGGCGGTGAGTCCCACCGGCAGCACCGCCACATCGGTGGTCATCAGGCCCCCGGCGGTGTCCGAGGGGTAGTCGAACAGTTGGCTCACCTTGTCGCTGGCCGGCTCTCTCATCAGGTCGATGAGAGTGGACACCGTCTCGGTCGGCATATTCTCCAAGATGTCCACCGCCTCGGTGGAAGGCATCTCCTCCAGCATCGAGGCAGCCTCTCCGGATGGCAGTTCCTCCAGCAGGTCGGCAGCCAACCCGTCTCGTAACTCTTCGAGGACCGAGGCGCTGGGTTGGCGGTCAAGCAGGCTCAGCAGTTCCCCGGCGGTGTCGGGGGACACCGACTCCAAAATGTCCGCAGCATCATGCGGCGACGCCCCGGCCAGGGCCCTCCAGGTGTCGGTGTTGGCCCCCAGATACTGCTCCACTTCGGAGGGGCGCGAATGAGCGGTCCTCCGCAGGCGTTGGGCCAACTCCCGAAGTCCGTGCGGTCGAAGTCTCATCTTCGGAAGATTACGGCCCGGTTGATCGGTTTCCCGCCCTATAGAAGGCCGAGGAGCATGCCGCAAGAGATGGGGACGGGATGGATGGCCCCGGCCGGGCCGGAGTGGTTACCCGGAGAAGGGGCGGACGGAGGTCACCTTCACCTCAAACCGGCCTCCGGGCGCATCGTAGGTCACCTCATCGCCCGCCGACTTGGTGAGAACCGCCGCTCCCAGGGGGCTGGTGGGCGAGACCACCAGTTTCGCAGAACCCCGATTCTCCGCCGGGGCGAGCAGGAACTCCATTTCGTCACCGTCTGGGTCAACCACCGTCACCATCGACCCGATCTCCACCCGGCCGGTGTCCTCTACCTCCGTGACCTGAGCGTCCCGCAGGACCTGCTCCAAGTGAGCGATGCGGGCTTCCATCAAACCCTGTTCGTCCTTGGCGGCGTGATAATCGGCGTTTTCTCGGATGTCACCGTGAGAGCGCGCCTCGGCGATGCGGTCAGAGATCTCGATCCGCTTGGGACCTGCGAGCTCGTCCAACTCGGCAGTAAGTTTCCGATGAGCTTGGGGAGTGAGGAAGGTGGTCGTTTTCTCGGTCATGATCACCCAAGAATATCGCCCTAATACCAGACTCCCGCGGTCGCCGCTGCGGCATCGCCCCAGAACATTCACAAGCCGCCGGCTGGGTGGTAGTTTTGCTGGGATGCCATTCAAACTGACCAGCTTCAGTCCCGGCGCCGGTTGAGGCTGCAAGCTCGGGTCGACCGAGCTGGCGCAGGTGCTGCGCCCCCTGCAGGATCACCCCGCGTTCTTCTCTCCCCAGCTGCTGATCGGAGTGGAGACCCGCGACGACGCAGGCGTATATCGCCTGTCGGATGGGCGCGTCCTGATTCAGACGGTGGATTTCTTCACCCCGGTGGTGGACGACCCCCGGGACTTCGGCCGCATCGCCGCCGCCAACGCCCTGTCTGACGTGTATGCGATGGGCGGACGTCCCCTCACCGCTCTCCAATTGATGTGCTGGCCTTCCCAGGACCTTCCGCTCTCTCTCTTGACAGAAATAGCCCGAGGCGGCGTTGAAGTAATGGCGCAGGCGGGATGCACGGTGGTGGGAGGACACACCATCGATGACGCGGTGCCCAAATACGGTTTCGCGGTGACCGGCGCCGCGTCGGAAGAAGAGATTGTCGCCAACGCCGGCGCCCGACCGGGTGACCGGCTGGTTCTCACCAAGCCCTTGGGCACCGGGGTAATCACCACCGCTCACAAGGCCGGTGAGTGCCCCCCAAGCGTCCTTGAGTCGGCCGTGGAGGCGATGAGCGCGCTCAACGACGGTGCTGGGCGGGCGATTGTGGCAGTGGGTGTGTCGTCGGCTACTGACGTCACGGGCTACGGGCTGGCGGGGCACCTTCTTTCCATGCTGGAAGCATCGGGAGCCGCCGCCCGGGTGAAGATCGCCCGGTTGCCGCTGTTGCCGGGGGTCACCGAACTGCTGCAGGCCGGCCACTATCCGGGGGGGAGCCTTCGCAATCTGGCGGCGGCAACTCCCCGGCTCCGAGGCGGAGACCACACAGCCCGACGGCTGATCTGTGATGCCCAAACCAGCGGCGGACTGCTGATCGCGGTTCGCCCCGGCGCGGTGGAATCTTTGACCGGCCGACTGCGAACCGAGGGAGCGGGCGCGACGGTGATTGGAGCAGTGGTCGACGGTGAACCGTTGATTGAGGTGGAGGGATAAGCGGGGGAGTCAGCCCGGGGAGCATGCGCTGCAAAAGATGGGGATGGTTTTCCTCTCCATCTCGATCAGGGGTTCTGTTGCCTCACCTGGCTCCCATCGGACCCTTTTCAGCCCGCTCCCAGCACGGCCTGCAACCCGGGTTTGAATTTGTCCGGTTCCAGCAAGAAGGCGTCATGGCCCTTGTCGGAATGGACGGTGTGCCATAGCACGGGCACCCCGGCGGCCTTGAGGGTCCGGACCATGTTTTCCTGCTCCTCGGGGTAGAAACAGACGTCGGAGTCGATGCTGAACACCATCCACCGCTGCTCTCGGCATCGGCTCAACAAATCTCTGAAGGTCTCGCCGCCCACTTCTTTCAGCAGGTCGAATTTCTGCCAAACCCGCACCACTCGAAGATAGGTGTTGGCGTCGAACCTCTGCACGAACTTCTGCCCCTGATGCAGCATGTAGGACTCCATGGGATGCTGCACTCTGTATCCGGCCGGGTAGTCCTGGTGAGGAATCTCGTGGCGGATGCGCTCCCGAAACGCCGACAGGGAAACGAAAGTCTTGTGTCCGATCATCCGAGCCAAGGCCAGCCCCAGATCGGGAGGGGGCCCGCGGTAGTAGTCCCCGCCCTCAAAGTTGGGGTCGGCGATGATGGCGAACATCTGCTCAAAATTGTGGATCACCTGCAACGTGGTGACGGAAAGGCCCGCCGCGATCGGAATCGCTACCTTGACCCGGTCGGGATAGCGGGTTGCCATCACCAGCGCCATCAGGCCGCCCACCGACCCACCCGTGCAGGCGTGGATCCTCTTGATGCCGAGCTGCTCCAAGAGCCGTACCTGCGAATCGACGATGTCGGTGATCGTCAAAGAGGGGAACTCCGATCCGTAGGGGCGGCCGGTGGCGGGGTTGGTGGATGACGGACCGGTTGATCCGTAGCACCCGCCCAGGTAGTTGACGCACACCACTGCGTATCGATTGGTGTCAAGAGGCCGCCCCGGTCCGATGAACCCCTCCCACCAGCCCACTTGCATCTCCTCGGTCCATCGGGCGCCCACCCCGGGCACCGAAGGGGTGTAACCGGCGGCATGTTGGCTTCCGGTCAGGGCGTGGAACACCAAGATCACGTTGTCCCGGGCGGCGTTCAACTCTCCGTACATTTCGTAAGCCAGAGTCACCTCCCCGATGGTCTTTCCACTCAAGGTGGTGAAAGGACCGTCCAGCTTCACGAACCGGGTCCGGGTGGGTTCGGGGTCGGAGGGTGAGGCTCCGGCCGGCGGTTGGGGGGTGTTTTTTGTCACCGACTCTCCTCTACTCATCGGTCAGGCTTTGGCACCGTGCTGGATCAACCGACCGGTTGCCGCGGTTTCATGGGGCCTGTCCCTCCACCGCTCTGGATGAGCGTCTGGTGACGCTACCGGCCTTTATTCTGGCAGGATGGCTTACCGAAACCAACCCGAAGAGGCCCGCGGTCCCGGGCTGGGTGGGAAGGTATCCGCCGGTGAGCTGACCGAACCGGGCGGGTGGTCGGGACCCTAAAAGATCTGGGGTTGGTGGCTCACCCAGATGGTGTTGCCCTCGGGGTCGGTCACAGCTCTCATGTCCAGCGGGAGACCGCTTCGATGCGAGGGCATGTTGATCACATCCATGCCCCGGCCTCTCAGGTACTGCTCCCACTCGACCAGGTTGTCCGCCCACAGCACAATCTCGGCGCCACCGCCCGCCGGTGAGTCGGGGTGTCTTTTCCGCAGGATCAGATAGGAACTCCCCACCGCCATCCACATCTGGCCGCGGGTTGCCATGTGCGGGGCGGTGACCTGTTGGAGACCGAGCGCATCGGTGTAGAACTCGGACATCTTTTCCAGATCATCGACCCACAGGATGACACTCATGCCGCCTCTCGGGCTGAGCGAGGGAACTTCTTGGCTTCTCATGACAGTCTGCTTCGCATCGGCCATGCTGAAACGTCCCACCGTCACCTCCCTGCCCACTATCACCCCGTCCAACTTGTGACCCTTCACCGCCAGCCTGGTGAGCGAGTGCAGGTCGTCAATGCTTCCCACTCCTCCCGCAACTATCACCGGTTCGGGCACCAATTCCAGCGTCTCGGCATAGATTTCCGGATCAAGCGGCTCGGTGAGGGGATTCCGCCCCGCCTCGGCGATCAGAAAGGCGGCCACCCCGGCCGAGGACATCTCCAGCAGCACCTCCTCCAGGTAACGACCGCTTCGCTCGTTCCATCCCTGCGTGACGATCTCCTGATCGGGGCGGACATCAATCGCCACCGCGATCTTGCCGGGGTAGTCCCGGCACAGGTCCCAGACCATAATCTGGTCCTCAATGGCGGCGGTTCCCATCACCACCCTCCAAGCGCCGTTTCGGATGAGGCGGGCCGCTTCCAAATGGGACCGGACTCCTCCGGCAACCTGCACCGGAGTGTCGAGCTCGGTGATGATCCGGTCGATCAGGGGCCGGTTCTGATAGTCGCCCAAGGCCGCGGCGTTGAGATCCACCACATGTAGGTAGTCGGCGCCTTGCCTGACCCAGCTTCGGGCCCGGTTGAGAGGGTCGTTGTCCAAGATGATGGCTTCGGTGACATCAAGGGCCGGAAGGCGAACCGAACGGCCACCGAGAATGTTGATTCGTCCGTAGATGTCCATGTGTGGGCAAGGATAACCCGCCCCGATTCCGGCTCTTCTTTGAGCGCCCCGACCCTTGCTTTCAGGTTGAAGGTTCGACGTTGAGAGCTTGCTCGGCGGCTTCGAGAGTTTGGCTGCCTTCCAAAACCGGCAGGAAGAGGTCACCATACCGCGACAGCCGTTCACAAAGGTTGGTGATGTCGAGGTCACCGTTGCGGAATCGGCCCACCTCTTCCCAGAGCAGGGGAGCGGAGACCGGCGCCCCGGCCAGCGGACGCACCGAATACACCGACGCAATGGTTTGTCCCATTGCGTTTCGGTTGTGGTCTATGAACACCTTCCCGGTCCGTTGAGATTTGTCCCAGGCCAGGGTCAAGTCATCGGGATTGGCGGCCACCAGAATCTGTGCCACCGCTTTGACGAACCGGCGAACCCGGGCAAAGGTGTGGACAGGTTGAAGGGGCAGATAGACATGCATGCCCCGACTGCCCGACAGCTTGGGGACCGAACGCAAACCCAGACGGTCGAGCGCGGTTCCCAGAAGCCGGACACCGGCGGTTACCTGAGACCATGAGGCGCCCGGGGCGGGATCGAAGTCGAACACCGCCCAGTCGGGGTGGTGCAGATCGGGATGCCGGGAGTGGAAAGGATGCAACTCGATGCATCCCATGTTGGCGAACCACATCAGCGACTCGGGATAATCGGCACAGAGAAAGTCGATCTCACCGCCCATGGAGTGGGAGTCCACCGTCAGGGTGCGCATCCAGACCGGTTGATGTCCCGGAGCGCGCTTCTCATAAAAGGAGGGGCCCCCGATCCCGTCGGGATAGCGGGACATCGACAATGGGCGGTCGCGCAGATGCGGCAAAAGAGCAGAGGAGATCGAGGCATAGTAGGCGATCAGATCTCCTTTGGTGTAGCCCTCGGGAAAGAAAGGCTTGGCGAGGTTGGAGAGCCTCACCTCCCGTTGGGTGCCCTTTGGCAGGTAGCGGTCCTCAACCGCTTCCACCGGGACCCGATCGGGCAGCGAAACCAGCCTCGAAGCCGTTTGCCCCCCAACCGGCGGGCTTTTCCGAAGCCGTTTCACCGTCGCTCGCAGTTCGGCGCCGATAGCTTGGTGGCTTTCGGGTTCCCTGGCCTCGGAGATCAGCACCGTCGGAATCCGGGTTTCGTGAACGGCTTCCACCAGGGGTCCCACTCGCAAAGTGCCCTCACCGTACCGAACGTGGCTTATCTCTCCCGATGGTCCGAAGCGATTGTCGGTGAATTGAGTGTGAAGGGGGGACAGCATCCATGCGGGGAAGGACTCTTTCAGAAAGGCCAGCACCGTTTTGAACCGATCCTTGCTGACCAGACCGCCACTTGACAGGGCATGAAGATGGGCCCAGTCGATCACCGGTCTCACGAACGGGAACTCCGATGCCAACAGGGCGATGTCTCCCACAGTGCCGAAGGAGTGTCGATTGCCGGCATTCTCCAGACCCAGACCCACCCCCAGGTTCTCGACCTTGGGCGCCAGGGTCTCCAGGCGGCGGCGCACCAACTCCATCACCTGCTCCGATGGCCGCCCCTTCAGATGCCCGGTGTGGGCGACGATCAGCGGCGCTCCCAGTTCCCGTCCCAGTTTCATGGTGTGTTCCACTGCGGACAGGCACATGCGGGCCTTCTGGGAATCATCGGAGGTGAGCACCGCAAAATACGGAGCATGGGCCGAGAGCCGAACCCCTCGATCGGCGGCACGGGCGCCGAACTGTGCGCACTGTTCTTCTTTCCATGGGAATCCCTTGACGAAGGAGAGCTCATAGGAGGAGGCGCCTTGGGTTTGCAGGGCGTCCAGAAACGCACCGGCGCGGGTTGTCTCTGGCGGCGGAGGGCCGGAGATACCAAAACGCACCAACTCTGAGGCCCGGTTATCCGAGGTGTCTGGATGTGAAGAGGACATTCCACCCCCAATAATGGTCTGGGAAATGGGGAGTAAGCGCTGAGCGGGCCCAATGGAGGGAGGCACCTTGAATATTCATCCCCAAAAGCAACCGCCGAGACGGTGTGGGTATTACGATTCGAAGTAGCGAGCCGGGCCCGGCTCGATTAGTAAAGGAAGGAAAGGCTATGGAAACCCTGGCAGTTCTGTTGGCGGCGATTGGTGCTATCAACTGGGGTCTGATCGGCTTGTTCGGCTTTGATCTGGTAGCGGCTATCACCACGGCCGGCAAGTTCGGCGAAACCAACGTGATCTCGCGAATTATCTATGTCATCGTAGGTATTGCGGGAGTGATCGCGCTCTTTACTCTGGGCGGTTAGGCAACCCCCAAGCGATAATCCCTAAAGGCGACTGCCCCATGTTGTCGACCTCTCCACCGGGGTCCGGCGCCATGGGGCGGTTGTCATTTGCGGGAGGAGAATCGGGATTGGGTCCATCCCAAGAGGGATCGGGATCCGGTGCTTGGCCCGCCAGGTTGCGAATGCAAACCCTATCCCGCGAAAATCACCCCGCCCCTTTTCACCCGATGGGACCCACCCCCACCAACCACCACCGGGAGATCGGGACGCGGCGGCCAAAGCGCCGGAGAACCCGCGTTCCCGATTCAGTATGACCTCTGCTCGCAAAGAGCTCTTGCCCGGTCCGGGTGACGTCGGAACGGACCGGGCAGGTGTTTGACCTTTCCAATATGCACCACCGGGGTGACAAAAGTCAACACTCCACCCTGCGGTTTTTTCGCGACCCGGACCGCGCCGCCGAGGTGAGCTCTAATCTGATAGCCATGGCGGTGACGTGGTGGTGACAGGAAATATCGGATTCGGGATCTGCACTGATCAGGCTGTGTCATACGCCACCTTGGTTGATCGCTGGAGGTATTTCGAGGAGTTGGGGTTCGACAGCATCTGGGACTGTGATCACTTTCTGCGCCCATCTGATCCTTCGGGCCCCTACTTTGAGGGGTGGACCCTGCTGGCGGCCCTGGCCGCCCAAACCTCTCGGATCCGGGTGGGAGTGCTGGTGGGGAGCAACACCTTCCGCCACCCCGCCCTGTTGGCTCAGCAGGCCATCACCATCGACCACATTTCCAACGGCCGCCTGGAGCTGGGGCTCGGCGCCGGATGGTTCGTTGAAGAACACGAACGGTTCGGCATACCGTTTGGAGACCCGCCCGTGCTGGTGGAGAGGTTCGAGGAGGCGGTGGAGGTCATCGATGCGCTGCTACGGGGAGACACCCTGACCCACCGGGGCCGGCACTACCGCCTGACAGAGGCCCGCCTGCGCCCCCGGCCTCTTCAAACACCTCGTCCGCCATTGACTTTGGGCGCTCATCGCCCCCGTATGCTGGCGATCTGCGCTCGGTATGCCGATCGTTGGAACTCGTTCGGCACGGTGGATGAGATCGCCGAACGCAACCGGCTGCTGGACGAAGCCTGCATCCGGATAGGTCGGGATCCGAGCGAGATCATCAGGTCCTTTTACGGCTGGGCATCCAATATGGCCGCTCAAGGCCTGCCGGATGCCTGGTCGAGCGTGGATGCATTTGCCGAGGTGGTGGGCGCCTATTCGGAGGCGGGAGTGAACGAATTCATCTTCGATCAGCCTCGGCCGAGCCAGTTTGCAACCGCCGAGAAGATCATGTCGGAGGTCATCGAACCAAGCTCCTAAAACCCGCCCGGAACCCCGAAAGGAGCCTCCGGCGCCAAACGGCCCGGTCAGGCGCTTGCGGGAAGGGTTTTGGTGGGACGGCTCAACACATACCACCAGGCGAACGCAGCCACCGCCACCAGGATCACCCGCAGCGTGGTGTTGGTGGTTAAAAGGACTGCCGAGACTCCGATCGAGGCGGTGATCCCCACCAGGGCGATGGTTTTGGCTCTCGTGGTCAATCCGCCCTGATAGCTTCGGATGATCTTGCCGAACACCGGATGGTTGCGCAGCCACATCTCAAACCGGCGGGAGGAACGAGCGAAGAAAAACAGCGCCAGAACCACGAAGTCGGCAGTGGGAATCCCCGGCAGCCAACTCAGGAACACAAATCCCAGGCAAATCAGACCCAGGAGGAAATAAAGGAGGCGAACAAGGGGAAACCGGGCTATCTGTGCCACGGCTTCAAGGCTACGAAACGGGGGGAGGTAATCAAAACCAACCCGCAGGCGCCTTCACCCCCAAACTAGCCTTCTGGTATGGCCCACCGTACCCTGCTCCGCGTGCGCTTTTCCGACCTGGACCCCTACAACCACGTCAACCACGCCCGCTATCTGAGCTTCTTTGAGACGGCCAGGGTGGATCTGTTGGACGAAATGGGTTTCAGTATGGACCGACTCGCCCAAATGGGTCTTCAGATCGTGCTGGCGGAAGCCAACATCCGCTATTACACCCCCGCCCGCCTGGGGGATGAAATCGAAGTGGTGACAGCGGTCAGAGAGGTGCGCCGCGCTTCCACTCGCTGGTCCCAATCTGCCCGGGTAAATGCCGATCCGGTGGCCACGTTGGAGATCAAAGCGGCATTCACCAACCCGGAAGGAAGGCCCCGGCGCACCCCCCGGGGATTCTCCGAGGCCACGGTTCCCTACCGAATGGAGGCCTCTTGAAAGGTAGGATTGACTTCAATGGTGGCGGCTGAATCAACCCCGGTCCGCGCCTCCCGTTCCGATGCGCAAGAAGTGGCGGTGAGTTGGCTTGGGAAGCTCCTTTCCGGCAACCGACGGGATTGGCGACGGTCGGGATCGGCCAGCATCGAATGTCAACCGGTGGAAGAGTTGCCCTGCCGAGTCTTCGCGTTTACCGAACCATCGGGGAAAGGGTTCGCTCCGTGTTTCGGTCTGATCGCTGGTCGTAAAACCAGCGGTCGGTTCTGGCAGTACACCACTATTGATCGAGCCACCGGTTACCCCCTCCCGCCCGAACTGGCACTGTCGGAAATCGAAGTGATCATTGATGTGTTGATCCCAAGCGCCGTATCGTCGGTTCCCGTCCCATCGACGTGAACCAGATTCTCTATGAAGCTGCGTTTGATGCCGTCGGAGTAGATGAGATTGAGAGCAAGCTCTGGGAGTTTGCCTCAGTTGACAAGTGGCCGGTCGACATCGGAGCGCTGGTCGAAGCAGTTGTAGAATTGGCGGATAATGCCGTTCTGCATTCGGGGGAGGGCGGTGGGTGGTGTTCCATGCAGCAGGGCCACCGACCCCATGACCATCTGACGGTCGTCATAGCTGACCGGGGGGTGGGCATCCCACACCGGGTCAACCAGGTCACAGACCCCCCCAAACTTGATGACTATGACGCTATGTTGCTGGCATTCGAGCCGAGGTTCTCGTCCACTCAAGATGCCTACCGTGGATTCGGTCTGAACCTCGCTTCGGATTTCACGGAAAGGGCATCGCGGGCAGTGTTCAGTTTGGAGAGTGGTCATGCGGTTTATGCCGCAGAGAGTGGACGGGGGCGGGTTCTGTCGAGAGGATCCCGACCGGTGAAGGGTGTTATTGCCCGGATTTCGGTTCCTGTCGCAACTCGCCAGGCCCAGACTTGCGGCCACTTGCCGTGATCAGGGCAGACACCAATTCAGGGACGGCCTGACCCGCCGGTAGGGAGATCTTCACGGTGGCCACATGATCATGATCGGTTGGGCCGAGGTTGACAATCACCATCGGGACACCCGATCGGGCCGCTGCCACCGGAAATTCCGCCGCCGGGTACACCGAGAGAGTCGATCCGATCACCAGCACCCCATCGGCCAAAGCCGAGAAGAACCGGGCCTTGTGTATCTGTGATTCCGGAAGCATCTGCCCGAACGAGACGGTGGTGGTTTTCACGATTCCCCCGCATTGGCGGCATCGGGGATCCTCCTCCCCGGCGTCCACCCACCCGATCACTTCGGTGGTGGGCCATTCGGCGGCACAGTTCATGCATCGGGTCTTGCGGACGTTGCCATGCAACTCGGAGACCAAGTCGTCGGGGAGCCCGGCCTCCTGATGAAGCCCATCGATGTTCTGGGTGACACAGCCCGAAAGCCGCCCGGCCTTCCACAAATCCACAATGGCCAGATGGGCGGCGTTGGGCCTCACCTGCGAGCCGGCGCCCAACAGCTCGCCCTGCTGGTGGAGCCGCCAGCGCATCACCCGCACCCGGCGGCTTGCCATGTAACGATCGATGTGGAAGTCATCAGGGTCGAGCTTGGTCCACAATCCGTCGGGACCCCGAAAGTCGGGGATGCCCGACTCGGTGGAAACCCCAGCACCGGTGAAAACCATGATCTGCGACGATGTCGACAATGCGTGGGCCGCCCGGGCAATCACCGCGTTCGGGTCGGTCACCTCTCGGGGTCCAGAAAACTTTGAGGATCGCGGCGGAAGGCCGTCTCGCACCCCGCCGCGCAGAACCAATAGCTCCGCCCCAGGTGCCGGGTGGAGAATCGAGCCTGGCCGGGGATCACCATCATCCCACACACCGGGTCGGTGACTTCTTTCGCTCCGGTGGCCTCCGGGGCGGTGTTTTCCCCTGAGCACCCTGAGCCGGACCTCTCCGTCTGGCCGTCGCTTCCTTCTAAGACGGTCTCTTCGCCAACCCGGGGAACCGTGCCTCGGAGGGTCACCAGCTCGGCCAGGATGCTCACTGCCATCTCCCGGTGGCCCACGCTTCCCAGATCAAGGCCTGCCGGGGCCCGGATCCGTGCCAGGTCGGCCTCGGCCGTCCCCCGCTCTCGCAGGTAGGACATCACCGCTCCCGAGCGTTTGTGAGAGGCCACCAGACCAATGTAGCGGGCGGGGGTGTGGAGCGCCGCGGCCAAGGCATCCTCGTCGTAGTGACCCTGGGTGGCCACCACCACCATGGTCTGGCGATCCACCCCCACCTGTTCCAGATCAAGGGACAGGAACACTCCGTCGTCGGGATCGTGATCCTCGGCTCGACCGCCGTCGTCCACCAGGGAGGTACGCCAGCCGAGTGCCCGGGCCATTGTCACCAACGCCCGCACCGCGGGAGATCGTCCCATCACCACCAGATGGGGCGGGGGATAAACCGGCTCCAGATACACCTCCATCGTTCCTTCGCTGTCACAGGCCATGGGTACGGTCTCCACTCCCGCCCGGTCGCCGCCGGCCAACCCGTGGTCGGGTCCCAGCACCACCAGGCGCGGCTTTCCCTCCCACAGGACCTCGCCGGCCACCCGGGTGAGAGTGGGTGCGGCGCAGGCGCCCCCCAGCCAACCCCGCATCGCCCCGGTGGCGGAGATAATCGCCCGATATCCCTGCTTGCCCGACGACAGGCCGCTGCTCCACACCACGGTGGCCAGCACAAACGGCTCGCCCCGGGCCCTCCAGGCAGCAACTCGGTCCAGCAACTCGCCCATCACCACTTGGGACAGGCGAGCTGCTCACCGATGCGTTCAGGCGTTTTGGATGGCGGCCCAGACACGGTCGGGAAGAACCGGCATGTCGATGTTGCGGATTCCCAGATGGGCCACCGCGTCGATCACTGCGTTCACAAAAGCGGCCGGGGAGCCGACGGTGGCCGACTCTCCCACCCCTTTGGCCCCGATCGGATGATGAGGCGAGGGAGTCACCGTCTCTCCCAGTTCGAAACGGGGAGTCTCCCAGGCGGTGGGCACCAGATAGTCCATGAAGTTGGACCCGATGCAGTTGCCGTCGTCGTCGAAGGTGATCCACTGCATGTTGGCCTTGGCGAATCCTTCCGTCAGGCCCCCGTGGATCTGTCCATCCACGATCATGGGGTTGACCCGCACTCCGCAGTCGTCCACTGCCACCATTCTCCGGACCGTCCACACGCCGGTGTCAACATCGAGATCCACCACCACGATGTAGGTCCCGAACGGGTAGGTCATGTTGGGAGGGTTGTAATAGTGAACGCCCTCCAGACCCGCCTCCTCATCCTCGGGATGGTTGGTGTAGGCGGCGAAGGCGATGTCCTGGATCGAGACGCTCGAATCCGGCGAGCCCTTCACCGAGAACTTGCCAGGCTCCCACTCCAGGTCGTCGGGCGAGGCCTCCAGCAGGTGGGCGGCGATCTTCCGAGCCTTGTCGCGGAGCTTGCGGGCCACCATGGCGGTGGCGCCTCCTCCCACCGGGATGGAACGGGAAGCGTAGGTGCCGAGTCCGTAGGGAGTGTTGTCGGTGTCACCGTGCATCACCGCGATGTCGGTGGCGGGGATGCCCAGTTCTTCGGCGACGATCTGCGCGAAAGTGGTCTCATGGCCTTGGCCCTGGGTTTTGACGCCCAGTTTCAGGATGGCCTTGCCGGTGGGATGGACCCGAAGCTCGGCCGAGTCGAACATCTTCAAACCGGCGATGTCGTAGGTGTGAGCCGGCCCGGCCCCCACCACTTCGGTGAAGCTGGCCATCCCGATCCCGATCAACCGGCCTTCCTCGCGGGCTGCGGCCTGCTCGGCCCGAAGCTCGGAGTACCCGATCATGTCCATGGCCTCTTGCAGCGCCGTCTCGTAGTCACCGGAGTCGTAGACGAACCCGGTGGGGGAGGTGTAGGGGAACTGGTCGGCCTGAATGAAGTTCATCCGACGGAACTCGGCGGGGTCCATCCCGATCTCGTAGGCGGCGTTTTGGACCAGCCGCTCAATGAGATAGGAGGCTTCGGTGACCCGGAAGGAGCACCGGTAGGCGACTCCTCCCGGCGCCTTGTTCGTGAAAGCGCCCTTGGCGGTGACGTGGGCCGCCTCGAAGTCATAGGACCCCGTGACGATATGGAAGAGCCCGGCCCGGAATTTGGTGGGCTGGGCATCGGAGTAGAACGCCCCCTGATCGGCCAGAAGGTCGGTCCGCAATCCCAGGATCCGGCCGCTTTCGTCCAGCGCCAGGGCGCCCGTCATGTAGTAGTCGCGGCCGAACCCGGTGGAGATCAGGTTCTCGGTGCGGCTCTCCACCCATTTCACCGGATGGCCGATCAGAAGCGAGGCGGCGGTGGCCACCACATACCCGGGGTAGATGGGGACCTTGTTGCCGAACCCTCCCCCGATGTCGGGTGAGATTATCCGGATGTTCTGCTCCGGCAGACCGGCTACCAGGGCGAACAGGGTGCGGTGGGCGTGGGGCGCCTGGGATGTCAGATAGACGGTGGCCTTCCCGGTCGCCGGGTTGACATCGGCCACGATCCCGCAGGTTTCAAGCGGTGAGGGGTGCGAGCGCGGATAGTGCGTTTCCAAGGTCACAACCCGGGCGGCCTTGGCGAACGCCGCGTCGGTGGCGTCTTTGTCGCCGGCTTCCCAGGTGAACGACACATTGTCGGTGACGCCCTCCTTGTCGGTTCTGATCAAAGGCGCGTCTTCCTCCAGGGACCGTTGCGGATTGGTGATCGGCTCCAGTTCCTCGTAGTCGACGTCGATCAACCGCAGGGCGTCCTCGGCGGTGTAGCGGTCGGTGGCGATCACCGCCGCCACCTCCTGCCCCTGATAGCGCACCTTGTCGGTGGCCAGCACCGCCTGGGTGTCGCCCGACAGGGTGGGCATCCAAGCCAGGTTGTGGGCGGCCATCAGCTCGCCGGTCACCACGGCCAGCACTCCGGGCAGCTCCATGGCGGCCGTGGAGTCGATGCTCACCAGCTTGGCATGCGCCACGGGGCTTCGCAGGATGGCCATGTGCAGCATGCCCGGCAGGTTGACGTCGTCCAGGTAGTTGCCCGCTCCCTGCAGGAATCGGGCGTCTTCCATTCTGGGCAGCGAGTGCCCCACTCCTCCGATTTCCCGAGAGGTGCATGGTTGGTGATGAGTCAAAGTCTGCATTTCAGCCTTCCTCCCCGCCGTTTTGGGCCGCGGCCCATTGAACGGCTTTCACGATGTTCACATATCCGGTGCACCGGCAGATGTTGCCCGAGATCGCCCAGCGGATGTCGTCTTCGGTGGGATCGGGGTTCTCTTCCAGCAAGGCGGTGGAGACCAGCATCATCCCAGGGGTGCAGAAGCCGCACTGCAGGCCGTGTTCCTGGGAGAATCCCTTCTGAACGGAGCTCAGTTCGCCGCCCTGCTTGAGGCCTTCCACGGTGGTGACCGCGCAGCCGTCCGCCTGCACCGCGAACATGGTGCACGATTTGACGGGTACGCCGTCCACCAACACGGTGCAGGCGCCGCAACTGGTGGTGTCACAGCCGATGTGGGTGCCGGTAAGTCCGAAGTCGGAACGGATGACGTCCACCAGGAGCCGTCTGGGTTCCACTTCGGCGGTCTGGTCGGTGCCGTTGACGTTGATGGTGATTTGCATGGTCATTCTCCTCAGCTCCCCGCCGACCGGGCGGCCTGGGCCAATCCTCGCCGGGTGTAGACCGCCACCACGTTGCGTTTCCACTCGGCGTCCCCCCGGACGTCGGTCTGGGGGTCGGAGGCGGCCGCGGCGGCCGCTCCGGCTTCGGCGAACAACTCGTCCGAAGGCATCTCGCCTCGCAGCAGGTCCTCGGCGGCGGAGGCGCGGGTGTTCTGGTAGTTCACCGCTGTCAGGCCGATCCCCGCTTGGCTGATCCGTCCGTCGCTTCCCAGTTCCAACTGGACGGCAACTCCGACGGTGGCGTAGTCGCCGATCTTACGTTCCAACTTCAGGTAGGCCCCGCCCGCCGCGCCGGACGGCACCGGCACTTTGACTTCGGTGACCATCTCGCCTGTTTCGAGGGCGTTGGTGAAATAGGTGACGATGAAATCGTCGATCGGAATGGTGCGGGAGCCCGAGGAACTTTGAGCCACGACCTCGGCGCGGGCGGCCAGCATCACCGAGTTCCAGTCGCCCTCGGGGTCGCAATGGGCCACCGATCCGCAGACAGTGCCCCGGTTGCGAACCAGGGGATCGGAGATCCAGGGAGCGGCCGAGGACAACACCTCCACCGCTTGGGCGTCGTCTGAGCGGACCACATCATTGTGGCGGGCCAGGGCGCCGATGCTAAGGGTCCCATTTTGGCGGGACACATGGGAGAGGTCCCCGATCCGGTTGATGTCAACCAGATGGGCGGGAGCGGCTAGGCGGAGCTTCATCATGGGGATCAGACTTTGGCCTCCGGCCAGCACCCTCCCTTCGTCTCCCAACTCCGCCAAGGCGGCCAAGGCACCCTCCAAGGTGTCCGGCGCCTGGTATTCAAATGCAGGTGGATACATTCCTCGCTCTACCTCCTAGCTGCGGTATCCGGTGTCTTTGGTTCTGCTTTGTTACCCTAGCCGCCCGCGGGGTGTCGAGGGGGGCTAACTGGCCTTTCTTTGTTCCAACTCCGATGGTTGGGCGTCGGGAGGCGCCCGGAGGGGGGTTGGATCGGTGGTGTCCGGTTGGGATCCGTTGGAGGGTCGGTCACCGTTCAGACGCTCTTGGATGCGGTGGATCTGTTGGTAGTACAGAGCCACCGCGTTGCGGGCGGCGGCCTGGTTGCGTGTGTAGCGGGCGGGCATGGCCGGGTGGGTCCATCGTCCGGCGGTCATCAACTGCGCCAGGCTGTAGCCTTCGGCGGCCAAGTCCTGAGCCATTCCGATCCGGCAGCTGTGGCCGCTGTATCCCGGCCCCAGTCCCGCTTCCTTGGCCAAAGCGGTGATGCGACTGGATATATAAGGTCCGGTGATTCCGAACACGGAGGTTTCCGGCGGGGGGTCGGCCGGGCGGATGCGGTGGAGCGCCTTCATGGTGGGACGACCCAGGTACATCACCGCCCCTTTTCCTTCCTGATCGGTTTTGCTGTGGCGGATTATGAGCCGTCCCGACCCATCGGCTGCGGTGGCGATGTCCTCCCAGACCAGCGCCGCGGCCTCCCCTCTCCGCAGCATCCCGTCTCGCATAACCTGCACCATGACCAGATCCCGGAGCATCGCTCTGCGGGGTGGGGAGCCATCGGGGCCGGTGAAGTGATTGATGAGACTCTGCAGGTCTTCGGCGGTCAAGGCTTTGACTTGAGCAGGGCGCCGCCCTTTCTTGGCTGCTTCTCTGGCCAGGCCGGATAGCACCCGTTTCACCAATTCGGTGACAGTGGGGTCCTCCAAGCCGGCTTCTCGGTGAGCAGCCGCCAGTGCCGCTCGGGCGACGTGCAGGGTGCTGATCGACTTTCCTTCATCGGCCATGGTGGTAAGCCATTCCGCCACGGCGGCGGGATGGGCGGGCCTGACCTCCACACCTCGGTCTCGGGCATGATCGGCCCAAGCGGTCAGATAGGTGCGATAGGTCGCAGTGGTGCTCTGAGAGCGGCTTTGCCGCACGGCATCCAATACTCGGTCCCATCCCTCGATGGGCGGTTGGATTTCTGAGTGTGTCTTGGTTGTAGGTAGGTGGGCGGGGGAGACAACGCGCATTTATCCCTTTCTATCGCGGTTACCGGCATATTTCACTTGGTTGGGCAGAAGGGCAGAAGACGGTGCCACCCTTCGGTAAACCAACTGCTCAGATTCCGTACAACGGAATTAGGAAGGGATAAGCGGGGGTCTCCATATGTGAACTTATGTTTACTTTTCTGAGCCGGTTTCGGCGTCAGACAGCAGTGCTGACGGCGTTGGCGTTGGTGGCCAGTGTGCTGGTCGCCGTGCCCGTGTCGGCTGCTGATCCGGAACCGAGCCTGCCGGCGACGTTCGATGCGTGTGTCGGTGACGCAGCTGCGGACGCTGGTTTCACAGATGTCCCCGAAGGCCACGCGAATGCTGGTGATATCGACTGTATCGCCTATTACGGGGTTACCCGTGGCACGTCGGCTTCGACGTATTCGCCGTTGATGTCCGTGAACCGTGAGCATATGGCTTTGTTCTTGATCCGTTTGGCTGGTTTGGTGGGGATCGATGTTCCGCCCGCTGGCGATTCGGGGTTCTCGGACATTGGTGATTTGTCGGACGAGTCACAAGCCGCGATCAGTCAGTTGGCCCAGTTGGAGATCACCACGGGCACTTCGGACACCACCTATTCACCGGGGGACTCGGTACGCCGTGATCATATGGCGTTGTTCATCTCTCGGTTGATGAACAAGATGGACCCCATGGAAGTAGACGGTACTTCTTATGGGTCTGTTCCTGATGATGTGGACGACTTGGCCTCAGATGATGTCGGGTCGCCGTTTACAGACCTGGATTCTGTGACGAAGTCTGCTTATGACGCGATCACTGATCTTTATGAGTTGGGTGTGGCGTCTGGCATTTCGGATACGGCGTATGGTCCGTCGACATTGATCACGCGTGCTTCGATGGCCGAGTTCATGGCCGCGGTTTTGGATCATTCCAACGCCCGACCCCAGGGTGTAAGTGTCCAAGCCGATGGTGCGACTGGTTTCGGTGCTATTGATCCGGTTCTGGTGGTTTCCCATCGGGGTGACATGTTTGTTCTGACGGAGGACACGTCCGTTACCTATTTTTACACTGGTAACGCTACTAGCGGCGATAGCGATAGCAACAGTGTTAGTTTGACTGACGAGGGGACTTGTGCTGCTCCTGCGGATTGCACTTCTGACTCTGATGTGACTGACGAGCATGGTAACTTTTCGATTGAGAAGGATGTTGCTGAGGGTCGGGAGATCACCTACTATGTTTGGGTGCGCGATGATGACGAAGAGTTCGATAAGGATGATGTAGCTTATAGGTCCATTGATCTTTCCTCGTCTACTGACGCCACCCATGCCGCTGTGGAGTCTGACATCAACGACAATGCTGATCCCAATACGGTGGATGCTGATGTGACTGACAGCGTGACTCTGACTGTGCAGTTGAAGGACGGTGAAACGGATTCCGCTGGTGATGTGGCTAAGTCTGAGGTGAAATTCACCATCACTTGGAAGAGGGGCGAGGACGACAGCGCCGACGGTGTTCTTGATGATGCTGAGATCGATAGACAGGAAACTGTTACTAGAGAGACCGATGACAATGGTCAGATCGAGTTTATGATGTTAGCACCCGACACCGATCCTGATAAGGATGACGCGGATGTGCTCGATACCGTGACGTTTACATCGTCTGACGTTGTTGATCCCGCTAGCTCGATGGTGGTGTGGAAGGATAATGATCCTGGCACAGCTAACAAGCTCAAGATCGACGGGCCCGACTACTCTCTTATCTATTTGGACGGCACCACCAGTAAGGTGGACGGTAGCGCCACTGTTACGCTTTATGACATGTACGGCAACCCTGCCGGAACCGGCCTGAGAGTCACAGCCTCGATCGGTGGCCAGCCTGATGGTCCTGAAAGGGTGAACAGCCGTGGGCAAGCCAAGTTCAGTGTCACAGGCCTCGCGGTTCCCGGAGGCAATACCTTGGAAGTGGACGTCACGGCCATAGCTCAAAGGGACGGCACCGAGGTCACTATTGGCGAGGGTGCCGGTCAGGTAAAGGACGTTGAGGCCAATCCTTCGATTGCAGTGGTGGGCCCGGCTGCGGATAACACTCCCGACGATGATGTTGTGGTCAACAAACTGCTGGCTGACGAAGACAAGTTCATCGGCGACAACAGCATATTGTTCAGTTACGACTCGGGTGATACCTTCATTGATGGATCTGGCAAGATAATTGATCTTGCCAAGTTCGAAGAACTTCTAGACGCACGAGACGGCGACCAGACGGCCGACGTCGACGTTGTTGTCTACGACGAACAAGGAGCAAGCATCTTCAGAATCGAAGCCTAAGCTCCAACGGTCTACCAAATTGAGTGGAGGCTCCCCGGTCGGGGAGCCTCCACTGCTTTTAGTCAGTTTTAACGTGTCATGACACTTTGAAGATGCTTGATCCTTTCGTGTCGTAGACCAACACTTGAACAGTGGCAGTGTACGCATCTCCAGTCTTGGTCTTGATCTTCTTCGTGAACGCTTCGAGACCGTCGGTTCCGGTGCGGCGCTTGTCATCAACGACGAAAATGTCATCCGCGTCGTAGGAGTACAACAACGCATCACTGCCTACGGTTAGGAAGAACCGGTTGCCATCGTAAACGTCTCCGACCGTCACGCCGGCGGCAACGGTTACCTGACCGCTATTGGCACGTCTAACCAATTTGACGGCAGAAACAGTTGGCACGGCGTTCGTTGGTGTCGCCGAGGCTCTATTGAGAGTCAGACTCCCAATCGTCACGGAAATATCCCCCGACGTCGGTGTGTCGAATGTGCGAGTGTAGCTGGCCGTGCCTCGGCTACTCACAGTCCTATCGGAAGGATCCCCGCTGATGGTGATTGGAACGGTTCCGCCCTTGGCAGCGGGATTGCCGTACTGGTCATAGTAGGTCACCGAGGCTTTGACTCTCACCTTGCCGTCGGTGCCACCAATGACAAACTTGTCAGCTTCGCTACTACCACTCGTCAACACCGGCGCTACGTCCGTCCAGGTGATTCTCTTCTCCACTGTTTCGTCCGGTTTGCCAGCTTCATCACCTGTCAGAGCATTGTCATCCGTAGCGGGGTCGTCGTCGTCCAAGCCATTAGCTATGAAGGTGATCGTGTCATAACGCTCAGCATCGTCGTTGTCACTACCAGTGCCCGTGCTCTTGGGTCCCTTGCGGGTGGTGAAGGTAGCTTGACCCTTGCTGTCTGTCTTCAGCACTTCCTGCTCAGAAGCGTTATAAGAAGGATCGGTATCGTCGTGCGAGTTGGGTCTTTCAATCAACCCAACCTTGATTTCCACGTCCTTCTTGTGAACGGGATCCCCATTGGCATCAATAAGTTGCACCATATAGGTGACACTACTGTCCCGATCCAAGTTAACAATCTCAAGGGGCTTGTCGGCAGGTTTGGTAGTCGACGCCGAGTTGGGGTTGATGTCAGAAGTGACCCTAATCCTGTCGGCATTGTGGGTGGCCTCCAGCGTGATGGTCTTGTGAAGACCATTGTCCAAGTCGAACTTGGTGGTGTCCGCATCGCCCATCCACGCATAGATCGTGACCTTGCCATTTGGTGTCACGTCGTCTTCTAGTGCGTAGTCGGTATTGTTGCCTGACGCGTCTGTCAGATTGTCGTCGTCACTCCAAGCACAAGCGGCGGCATCACTGTCGAAACAAGTGCCATCGTCTTGGAAACCAGCGGCAGGTGCGTTGAACATTGCGATCGACGTGTCCGCCACGGGCTGGAACTTGTCATCCCGATACGACACCACAACCGTAGGTTTATAAGACCCGAAGGGCGCAATGCCGGTTGCCTGGATGGTCAAGCCGGCGGGGCGGGCGTTGGAGTGGTGCAACACTCCAGCCATGAACCTAGCCATGTGGTCTCGTCTGATTGACTGCGACGGACCATACGCCGTGGCGGAAATGCCCGACGCCACCTTCAACTCATACAAATTGGTGATCGCGTCATAGGTTTCCTTCGTGACCCGATCCAAATCACCAAACGGTGTACCGATATGCGCAGCGCTGCCGTCGTCCTCTTTGACGGCCTCGTTCTTCTCCACATCCGCGGGGGTGTAACCCCAGTCAGTTCCAGAATCGTCACCGTCGCTGATGGGTGTCATCTTGCGCATCAGCCGGGCGATGAACAAGGCCATGTCACCACGGGTCACCTGGTGGCCTGGACCGTAGGTGGTGCCAGAAGCGTTATTGCCCTTGGTGATCCCAAGCTCCTTCAACTGCGCAATCGCGGTCTGCGAGTCGCTCGGCAGGTCACCGATGTCGGTGAACCCAGGATCGGCAGGGTCAGCAACCATTGGGATCCCGACCACGTCGGCCAAACGTGTGAGGAACAGGGCCATCTCTTCCCGGGTGACGGATGCCAGCGGGTCATATGTGGTGGCCGATTTGCCCATTGTGATGTTGTAGTAGGCGATACAGTTGATATTGTCTTCGTCGGTTTGAGTATCGAGAACATCGCCGAACTCAGCCTCGGGGATATCCAAACACGCCGTAAACGTCGCCCCATAACTCGACTTCGGCGGATCATCAGCAGCCGACACGGGCACCGCGACCAGCACACTGGCCACCAACGCCAACGCCGTCAGCACTGCCGTCTGACGCCGCATACGGCTCAGAAAAGTAAACATAAGTTCACATAACGCCAATCAGTTATTCTGCGTGCATTGAGATGGCAACCGAACAAGGGGAGTCCGAGGAGACGACGAAGGGGCAGCATGATCCCGACGGGAGGGGCGCTTCCCCCGTAGAGAGTCGTGAGGCGTTGCCAGCTCAGAGGGGGGACATTCAGATGGAACTGTGAAGGCTCGGCGTGAGTCGGTGGAGGAGGCACAGAGGGAGGCGAACCGGTGGCTTGCCTTTTTGATAGACAACAGTCGCCATGATTGGAAATGGGTGGATTCGTTGCAGATCAAGTCTCAGCCGACCACCAATCTTCCCTGCCGGGTGGTGGGAATTGCCGCCCAGAATCCCGGCGGGGGATACTCGCCGCTCTTTTTGTTGAAGGCAGGGAAGAGGAGGAGGCGCCGATACTGGCAATACACGTCCCGAGACGTTGTTTCGGGCAGAATCGAGTCACCGGAGACGGCTATGGAGGACATTGAGTGGCTGATAGATGCACTCGGGCGGTTGGCTGACCTTCCCCCGCTCCCAAAGCGATTGGGAACTGCCGGTGATTCCCGTTAGGTGTGCTGGTGGAGCTGTCGGCCCCATTGACCCGGCAGTGAGACCGACAGCATACGTGATTACAAATCGGGAGGTCTCAGTTGATCGGCTCGCCTTCGGCCGCCCTGGTCACCCGGAAGATGCTGGTACCGTCGGAGTCGTAGAGCACCACTTCCACCTGGGCTGCCTGTGCTCGGTCACCGGCGAGATCCAGGTTGGCGCCCAATCTGGTTTCGAAGGTTTCCATGTCGATCACCTCGCCGTTGTGGATGAAGGTGTCCTCGGAGTTGTAGCTGTAGAGGAGGCCATCAATGTGGAACCGGTTTTCCTGCGCATAGAGGGCGCCAACATCTGACGATCGGCTGGAGGAACCATCCGTGGCGCGAATCACCGGCGTTATTGTGACCTGTGCCAGCGCCGAAGGAGTAGCCTGCGTGCCTTGATCGTCCCGTATGTCGGTGAAGGTGACGATCACCGGATTTCCGGCTCGGGCGTTGACTGAGCGTCGAAAGTTGGCAGCGCCCCGACCGCTCACCTTCTGGCGGAACCGCTCTGCGTCGCCGACGCCGATCAACACTGTGTAGCCTCTCCCGATGCCCTGGCCGTACTGGTCGAAGAACCAGCGCGTAGGGTGAAGCAACCGATCCTTTACCGGTACTTCGGATATGAGTGGGGAGTGGGGAATCCGTCGTTTGTGAGGGAGGGTCCTCCATAATCGGGTGTTGAATTCACGTCCGAGAGGAGGACCCTGTGGAGACTGATAGTAGGCGTATGTGCGAGTTGCTGGTCGGGTTGGGTGAGGTGGATCTGTTAGGGGTGGAGGAGCTTGGGGGTGATCGGTTGAGGCTGACGATCCGGACCAGGTCGGCCAGACCGCGGTGCGCGGTGTGCGGGGGGAGGGTGTGGTCGAAAGGAGAGAGACCCGTTCGGTTGGTGGATTTGCCGTCGTTCGGTCGCCCGGTGCGGCTTTGGTGGCGCAAACGCCGTTGGACGTGCCCAGAACCGGTGTGTGATAGTGGTTCGTTTGTTGAACGAAACGAGGAGATCGCGCCGGAGCGGGGGCTGTTGACGTCCCGGGCCGGTCGTTGGGCCACCGAGCAGGTGGGGCGTCTGGGTCGCACGGTGGCAGAGGTAGCCGCTGAGTTGGGTTGTGATTGGCATACGGTGAACTCCGAAGTGACGCGGTGGGGCGGGGCGCTGTTGGAAGCCGACACTGCCCGGTTCGGGGAGGTGGAAGCGGTGGGGGTGGACGAGACCCTGTTCTGGCGTGAGGGCCGGTGGCGTAAGAAGCGGTGGTGCACATCGGTGGTGGACGTTGGGGGCTGTCAGTTGTTGGACATTGTGCCTGGTAGAACGGTCGAAAGCGCCGCCAGTTGGTTCAGGAACCAATCCCCCGAATGGTGTGAGAACATCCGGTGGGCGGTTTTGGACATGTCCGGCCCCTACCAGGTCGCCTACGACCAGGTGCTGCCCCACGCCGATCAGGTGGCCGACCCGTTTCACGTGGTCCGACTGGCGAACCGGTGTGTTGACCTGGTCCGATGTCGGGTACAAAACGAACAGCTCGGCCATCGGGGCCGCCGAGGCGATCCGCTTTATCGGATCCGTCGTCTGTTGATCATGGCCCAGGAACGACTGGACACCCGCGGCGAGCATCGTATCCGGGGGCTCTTGCGAGCTGGTGACCCCTATGGAGAGGTACGGGATGCCTGGTCGGCCAAAGAGAGCGTCCGGGACATCTACCACATCGACGACCCCCGGTTGGCAGCCGAGTTCACTCACCAACTCGCCGCTGATCTGCAGGACCGGTCACTGCCCGCGGAGGTGAACCGCCTGGGTCGTACGATCGCTCGTTGGGCCACCCAAATCACGAACTGGCATCACTCTCGGGTGAGTAACGGACCAACCGAAGGGTTGAACAACCTCATCAAGCGGATCAAACGAACGGCGTTCGGGTTCCGGAACTTCGCCAACTACCGAATACGAGCACTCCTATACGCCGGGAAACCCAACTGGCAGCTCCTCGCAACCATCACTCCCCACTAAATTCCGATGACCCCCTTTACCAGAGGTGTACACGGGCGCGGTATCGGTCCAGATCACCTTGCCGACGGCCTCGACCTGCCCAGCTGACCGTGAGGGAGACAGAGTCCCGGAAAAGGTCACGATGTCGGCCCGGCCACTGTCGTTGTCGTCGCCATTGGTGCTTTTGGGACGAAACAGGGTGTACCTCACCCGACCGGCTCCGTTGGTGGTCAACACTTTCTCCGATGAGGATCCGTAGACGATCGACCCGGCCCGAGGCTGTCCTTCAGTGTATCTTCGCTGTTCCACTCCCACCGTGACCTTCACACCGGGTTTGGAGATTGGTCTGCCATCGTCGTTAACCAATTGGGCGGTGAAGGTCACACTGGGAGTCTGATCCAGGTTGACCCGCGGCTCATCATTGCGGGCGTCGGAGTCGTTGGTGGTGTCCGTGTTGAGTGCTTGGGGATTCAGGTCGGAGGTCACCCCAATGCCAGTGGCCTCTGTCCGAGATGCGACAGTGATGGTCGCCTCGTTACTGCCGGTGCTGAAGTCGATTCCCCACTCACCGTCGATCCATGCCACGTAGGTGTTGGGCTCTCCATCGGCTGCCCAGCCCTCCACAAAGCAATTGCCCCGGTGGTCAGTTCGCTCATCCTGGGTGTACCAATCGCAATCATGGTCGGCCCATGAAGCGTTCTGGGGGTAGTGGCAGGCGTCGGCGCCGGACATCTCGTCGATGGTGTCGGTGTCGAGCATCTTGATTGACGTGTTTCCAACCGGCGCAAAATTCGTATCCCGGTAGGAAACCGCCACCACCGGCGCCGAGCCACCGAAGTTGGAACCCTGAGAGGCTTGAATGGTCAAACCGGCCGGTCGAACATTGGAATGATCGAGGGCCGAGGCGATCATTTCGGCCATAGCCGCCCGGGTAATGGCCGACCCGGGACCGTAGGCGGTGTCCGAGATGCCCTGGGCCACGCCCAACTCCCACAACTGGGTGATGGCGTCGTATTCGTCCTTGGTGGCGTTGCCCAGGTCGGCGAATGGCGATTGGACGCTGTTATCCGGAAATGCGTCGAGGTTCTCATTCACGTCGGCGGGGGTGAATCCGTATCTGGCGCCACCATCTGCGATTGGATCCATCTGGTTCATCAGACGTTGAATGAACAGCGCCATGTGGCCTCGGCTGACATGGGCCGATGGCGAGAAGGTGGTGACCGAAGTACCGCGGGTGATTCCCAGGTCGGCCAGGTGGGCAATCGCAGTTTGCGACTCCCCGGACAGGTGGCGGATGTCGGCGAACCCGGGATCAACCGGGTTGGAAACCATCTCGATACCCACCAGTCGGGCCAGACGCGTCAGGAACAGCGCCATGTGTTCTCGGGACACCGACATCGAAGGCGAGAACCTGCCCTCCGAGGTGCCTTTGGTTATCCCGTAGTAGGCGATGCAGTCGATGTCCTCGGCGTTGGGATGGGTTGGCCCCAACGTCGATGAACCCCGATGATGGCATCTCCGAGCAGGCATCAAATACTGCTGTGTAGTCGGCGTGGGGATCAGCGGCCGTGGCAGGCGCCGGCAGTACGACAGCCATAAGCAACAATGCCAGAAATACCCCCATCTTCCATCGAAACCAGTCGGCATAGGCGCGCCTAGTCCAACTGATATTTACGTGACCCCTCATGGATCCCTCCTTGTTCAATTTGAGGTCCTCCCTCAGGACCTCGGGCCGTGGAGACTAAACGCCTATGGTTGTTTCACGTCAGCCAAACCAGCGTCGAACTTTCGCGATCGCCAAACTGGGGGAAAGAGATGTCAGCGGCGGGGGCGGCGAATCCCTCGGAATTCCCAGTCGCCTCCCAAAGCGGTGGAGACCACCTCTTCGGAGCGGGTGGGTGGGGCTCCCACGGTCGGATCCACTGCGCCTCCCTCGACAATGGTGTTGGTGAGCTCTCCCAGGCCCTCCACTTCCACGGTCACCACATCGCCGGGTTGGACGGGGCGGGAGTTGGCGGGCGTTCCGGTGAGAATCAGGTCACCGGGTTGCAGGGTGATGGTGCGGGCCAGGTCGGCCACCAGGTAGGAGAAATCCCAGATCATTTCGGCGGTGTTGCCTGCTTGTCGAAGCTCGCCGTTCACATAGGTGTGGATCGACTTTCCTTGGGGGTCCCAGTCGGAGACCACTCCCGGACCCACCGGGCACAGGCTGTCGGAACCTTTCACCCGCAGCATCGAACCGGCGTCGGTGTCCCGGAAGTCGTGGATACCGAAATCGTTGGCGATGGTGTAGCCATCGATGTACCTAGGGGCCTCATCTCGGCTCACATTACGGCACTCCCGGCCGATCACCAGGGCGATCTCGCCCTCGTAGTTGAGATACCGGCACCCCTGGGGGCGGACGACTTCTCCCCGGTGGGCGTTGAGTGAACTGGTCGGCTTCTGAAAATAGGTTGGCGCGGAAGGCGCCGGCAATTGGAACTCCGCTACCCGGCTTCGGTAGTTGAGATGAATGCAAATGATCTTCTGCGGCGCCACCGGCGGAAGATGAATCGCTTCTGAGGCGGGCACCCTTCGACCGTCGTCCACCACCAAGTCCGGACCATCCACAGACACCGAAACGGCCACCCCGCCCAGCCGGATCCGCCGCCGTTCCATGGCCCCTATCGGTCCACGTCTCCCATCACCGGATCCAGCGAGGCGATGGTGGCGATAGTGTCGGCCACCATCGAGTCGGCCAGCATCACCGGCAGAGCCTGAAGGTTGTAAAAGGACGGCGCCCGGACATGGCATCGCCAAGGCTTCCCGCCCCCGTCGGAGACCAAGTAGCACCCCAGCTCTCCCCGGGGGGATTCCACCGCCGTATAGGTCTCACCCGCGGGTGCCCGGAATCCTTCGGTGAATATCTTGAAGTGGTGGATCAGAGCTTCCATCGACTCGTCGATCCGCGCCCGGGGCGGTGGGGTGACCTTGCGGTCATCCACCCGGTAGTCCCCGGCGGGCATCATCTCGGCCGCCTGCTCCACGATACGAAGCGACTGGATGATTTCCTCCACCCTCACCCGATAGCGGTCGTAAACGTCGCCCGAGGAACCCACCGCCACCTCGAAGTCGTATTGATCGATCCCCGAATAGGGAAACACCTTGCGCAGATCCCACTCCACCCCGGTGGCTCTCAGTATCGGGCCGGTTATCCCGTAGGCTCGGCACTCTTCGGCAGTAATCACCCCCACCCCTTGGGTGCGGGCCAGCCAAATCGGGTTGTCACGCAACAGATCGTCATACTCCACCAGCCGTTTGGGAATGGTGCGGAGAATCTGCGCAACGTCCCCACGCCACCCGGGCGCCAAATCGGCCGCCACCCCCCCGGGACGGATGTAATTGTGGTTCATGCGCAGACCCGTGGTCTTCTCGAAGAAGGCCAGGATCAGCTCCCGCTCTCGGAAACCGTACATCATCATGGAGATCGCCCCGATGTCCATGCCGTTGGTGGCCAGGGCCACCAGATGAGAAGATATGCGGTTCAGTTCGGTCATCAACACCCGGATGGCAGCCGCCCGGGGAGGTACTTGCACTCCCAACAGTTGCTCGGTGGCCAGCGAAAAGGCCAGTTCATTGTGGAGCGGCGCCAGATAGTCCATGCGGGTGACGTTGGTGGGACCCTGCATGAAGGTGAGTGTCTCGGCGGTTTTTTCCATTCCGGTGTGCAGGTATCCGATCACCGGACGGCACCGTTTGATAATCTCCCCCTCCAGTTCCAGTTGCAGGCGCAGCACTCCGTGGGTCGAGGGGTGTTGGGGTCCCATGTTGACGATCATCCGCTCGTCGTCAGACACCTCCTCCTCATACAGATAGTCGTCGGTGACCACCGATCCCAGTTGTTCGCGCAGCCGGTAACCGGTCTCCTGAGCGGCCATCTCTTGGCCGCCCTCACCGGTGGGTGTGCCATCCGGTTCCTCGGTGCCCGACACCCAGGTCTCCATGATCGTTCGTCTGGCCATCTCAGATCACCTGGTGAGAGGCTTTGAACCGCACCGGAACCGATCCCACCGAGTAGTCCTTGCGCAACGGATGGCCCTCCCAGTCGTCGGGCATCAGGATCCGGGTCAGATCGGGATGGCCCTCGAAGGCGATCCCGAACAGGTCATACACCTCCCGCTCGGGAAAGCCGGCGCCTGGGTACACCGAACACAGCGAAGGAACCACCGGATCGTCGGCGGGAACGCCGGTGGTGATCCGAAGCCTGCGCCGATGTTGATGGGACAGAAGATTCACCACCACTTGGAATCGGGGCCGCCGCTGCCGATACCAGTCGACCGCGGTGATGTCCACACACATCTCAAAGCCCAGATCCCGGCAGGCTTTGCCAATGTCGGCCAGGTGGGAACGGTCCACATCCACCAGCCACTCGTTCTCGGAAACCTCCCAGCGGGCCTCGGGGAAACGCTCCCCCAGCGGGTCCAGCAGATCTCCCATCAAACGGTGACTTTGCGGCCTGACATGATCTGGTGCTGGAGGGTAAGTATCCCATGCATGAGGCTTTGAGGACCGGGAGGACACCCGGGAACGTACATATCCACCGGCACCACCTGGTCGACACCCTGCACCAGTGCGTAGTTGTTGAACATCCCGCCCGTCGAGGCGCAGGCGCCCATCGAGATCACCCATTTGGGCTCGGGCATCTGGTCGTACACCTGCCGGAGCACCGGGGCCATCTTCTGGCTGACCCGTCCGGCCACGATCATCAGATCGGCCTGGCGAGGTGAAGCGCGGAACACTTCCATCCCAAAGCGGGCCAAATCATGGTGAGCGGTTCCGGTGGCCATCATCTCAATCGCACAACAGGCTAAGCCGAAGGTGGCGGGCCACATGGATTGGGTCTGCGCCCAGCGAGCCGCCCAGTCGATGGTGGTGGTGACGAGGTTGCCCGGGGTGGACCGGCTGGCCACGGTCAGGTGGTCCCTTCAGTGGGAAGGTAACGCCGCCGCCCGGGGACGTTCCAATCCAACGCTCCCCGCTTCCAAACATAGACCAGGGTTTCAATCACGAAGAAAGTGAAAATGGCCATCGCTCCGATGCCGAACCACCCCAACCCGTTGAAGCGGGAAGCCCAGGCGAACAGGAAGATGATCTCCACATCGAAGATCACAAACAGCATGGCGACCATGTAGAACTGGATGGGAAAGCGGGTGCTGGGTTCACCCTCGGCGATGATTCCGCACTCGTAGGGGGCAAGTTTTTCGGGAGTGGGGCGATGGGGGGACATAAGCCGGGAGACCACCAGAGAAACCGCTACGAAGCCAGTGGCCAGCACCAGCATCACCGCCACCGGCAAATAGTCGACCAGTTCCATACCCGCTCCGAAAGTATACCCCCCTCCCAAGGGGCCGATTTTGCTTGACTCCGGGAGCGAGGGGTCGGCAGTATCCTTTTCACCTTGATGAGCGATCTGCTGACCCACTTGCAGCCCGGCATGCAGATCCCCTTCGGGGGCAACCGGGTCACAGTGGTGAATGAGGAACTCGCCACCGACTTTGAGCCCGGAGACCGGCTGGTGGTGGTGCAGTCCACCGGCGACCTGTTGCACATTCCGGCGACTGACTGGAAGATCGCCGCCGACGCAGTGGAGCGGGCTCACCGAGCGTTCTCGGCTCTGGGCAGGGTCACCGATCAGCAGATCACCGCTTTCTATGAGGCGTTCGCCCGGCGGCTCTCCGATGACACCGCCTTTGGTCCCATTGCCGAAGCCAACCGGACGGACGTGGAGCAGGCTCAGGCCCGCGGCCAGACCGCCACCCGCCTGGTGCTGTCACACAAAATGCGCTCCGACATGGTGGCCGGATTGCTCACCTGGCGCAACGCCAAGTCCGGACGGGGTGAGATAATCGAGAAGGCGCCTCATGCCGGCTGGGAGGCACAGTTGGTGCGATCCGGTTTGGGAGTGGTGGGTTTTGTGTTCGAAGGGCGCCCCAATGTGTTCGCCGACGCCACCGGTGTGTTGCGGTCGGCCAACACGGTGGTGTTCCGCATCGGATCGGCGGCGCTGGGAACCGCTCGGGCGATAGTGCAACACGCCCTTGATCCCGCTTTGGCCGAAGCGGGCCTGCCGGAAGGGGCAGTGAGTCTGGTGGACAGCCCCACCCACGCGGCAGGATGGGCGCTGTTTTCCCAATCCAAACTCTCCCTGGCGGTAGCCAGAGGCTCAGGCTGGGCCGTGGGGCAACTGGGAGCCGTGGCTCGCCAGAGCGGGATAGCGGTGAGCCTTCATGGAACGGGTGGCTCTTGGATGGTGGCCGGTCCCCGGGCCGACTCGTCTCGGTTTGGGGCAGCCGTGCGCCATTCTCTGGATCGCAAAGTTTGTAACACGCTCAACGTGTGTGCCATCGTCCGTTCTCGATCCGAAGATCTGGTGCCAGCGTTTTTGGATGCTCTGGCCCAGGCGGCCGACCGGCGGGGGGTCAATCCCAAGCTGTGGGTGACTGAGGGAGACCAGGGACTTATCCCTGCCGATTGGTTCCGCTCCGATGTGATCACCCGAGCCGAGGGTGGGATCACAGAACCCGTCACGGAGGTTCTCTCCCACGATCGTCTGGGATTGGAATGGGAGTGGGAAGAGAGCCCGGAGGTCAGCTTGACCATGGTTGACAGCGTGGAGGAAGCGGTGGACCTCTTCAACAGCCACAGTCCCAAACTGGTGGCCAGCCTGATCGATGACGACGCCGCGGCCCAACAACAGTTCTACGACACGGTGGACTCGCCATTTGTCGGCAATGGCTTCACCCGCTGGGTGGACGGACAGTTCGCCCTGGGACGGCCCGAGTTGGGGCTGTCGAACTGGGAAGGGGGTCGGCTGTTCGGACGAGGAGCCGTCCTGTCGGGAGACTCGGTTTTCACCATCCGCACCCGGATGATCCAACACGACCCCAACGTCTCCCGTTGAGCCGAAAGCGAGGTTGAGTGGCATGCGTCTGATTCGATATCTGTTGGGACTCACCACCCGAACCAAGATCATCCTTGTGATCCTGGCAGTCGCTCTGGGAGTCTTGGCCGTCGCCTATTTCGAGCCCCACAAATTGTGGATAGACGAGGAAATCAACGAGGACTTCCCGGCGCCGGTCGCCGTTGCAACAACCACCACCGCACCTCCGCCGACCGAGGCGCCCTCAACGACCGCACCTCCGGCCACCACGGCGGTAGCAGATCAGGTGGCGACCACCACCAGTGCCGAGAATGCGGATGAGGTGGCAGAAGAGCAACCCCCGGTGACCACCGAGGCACCTTCCGAGACAACCACCACAACCGCACCCACCACCACGACCACGCCGCCCACCACAACCACCACCGAAGCCCTTCCCCAGGGACCGGTGCTGCTTTCCTCCTCGGAGTGGATCAGCCTGGGACATCCCGGCACCGGCACGGTGCTGGTCTACCGCCAGCCCGACGGCTCGCATGTGCTCCGGTTCGAAGATCTGGATGTGTCAAACGGTCCTGACTTGCTGGTGATCCTTTCGGCCTCGCCCTTGGTGGACGACCGGGGCGCCTATTCGGCGGTCGATTACTTTTCGCTGGGCGACCTGAAGGGCAACAAGGGCAACCAAAACTATGAGGTTCCTGTCGAAGTAAACCTGGATGAATTCCAGACAGTGGCCATCTGGTGCCGACGTTTCAACTACACCTTCAACGCCGCCGACATCCATTCTCCGCCAGCCTGAGGCAAGAGCTCTTAACTGCGATGAAGGATTGCTAAGGCTGGCTGTAGACCACTCTTACTAAAGTTCCCTTGATCGCCCCGCCGAAAACGGTGCCCTCCGCTTCTGCCCGATGCAATACGTTCAGACACAATCGTATACAACCTCCCGTGCCTCATGGGTGTCGTTGTGCGGGGCTGGAATCAACTCGGCAACTCGGTCGGCCACCTCCCTGGCCTTTTGGATGGGCAGGGTCGCTATGAGCATGTCGAAGGAGACCGAGCTGGGTTAGCTGGCCAACTCACCTAGGATTTCACTTTCGGAAGTGATAAGAGTGAGGTCAAGAAACCTCCGGAGATTCCTCAGGGCTTCCGTTTGGGGAAGTGGCTGGTGCGAATTCTGGTCCAAAGTTGCCCACTGCCAATAACGGGGGGTGCCGTTGGTCCCAACAGCAGCATAGAGAACCGGCTGGCCGTCAACCTCCCCTGCTGTTATCCGACACGGCAGATTGGGGCGGAGCATCGTGCTGACATATGTGGGGCCAATCCTTTCCCATTGGTGGGAGGAGTCTTCCACAATCTGATCAATCCAAGAAATGCCTTCACCCATGATCTGAAGAATAAACATCCACCGGGCCACCTAACTCTCCAAATATACGGCTGCAACGGTGATTCGATGTGTGATAATGGGCAATAGTGAAATCTCTGTCGCAATCGGACAGTCGAGAATTCTCGTTTCTAACTAACCAAGGAGGTTGATCGTAGAGGTTGAACTTCTATCCGGCCCCATTCGGCCCCGGCCAGGGCCGGGAAGGACCTTGCATGTCACCCCCGAATCGGCTGGGTGGAGCTATCTGGCGTTTTCGGTGGTGGAGCTGACGCCGTCGGCACCATGGACGGGGTTTGAACCCGAACGGGAAACCGTCATCACACCCCTGTCCGGTTCCGGACGGGTGGCGGGAGGAGGGGTTGATGTGGCCGTCCGGCGCCGGTCGGTGTTCGAGGAGCTGGCAGGAGTGGTCTATTTCCCGCCGGGTACGCCATTTGAGATTTCCACAGATAGCTCGTTGGTGGTGGCAGTGGGGTCGGCGCCTGCTGAAGGACGTTATCCAACTCGGGTGTTTGAGCCATCAGAGATGAAGGTGGAGTTGCGAGGTGGAGGCCAGTCTCACCGCCAGGTGGTCCACACATTGGCCTACCCTTTGCCCGCCGAGCGGCTGATTCTGTATGAGGTGTTTGTCCCTCGAGGCACATGGTCGGGCTGGCCACCCCACTGCCATGACGGTCGAGATGGATCTCCCTATCTGGAAGAGGTCTACTACTTTCGTTTGGACCGCCCCGAAGGGTATGCCGTGCACCGAAATTGGCGGACGGAAGAGGGGTTCGATGAAGCAGTGGTGGCCCATGACGGTGATGTGGTGTTGGTGCCCAAGGGGTATCACACATCGGTCGCCTGTCCCGGAGCCAATATGTACTTCCTGAATTATCTGGCTGGCGAGCTGATCGGGGAAGAGCGGGGCACTCCTCCGTGTTTCGCATCGGAGCACACCTGGATCGAGGCCGATTGGACGGCGGGAGAGTGGGTTTTGCCGGTAGCCGGCGAGGAGCAGGGCTCCTGAAATGAGTTTGGACGATCTCACCTGCCACGGACGGTTCGGGGTGCTGGCCATGGACCACCGCGATTCCCTGCGCAACTTCCTGGCGGCGGATGATCCCCGTTCGGTGCCTCGCCAAGCCATTGTGGACTTGAAGCGTGACCTGCTGGAAGGGTTAGCGGCTGGGGCCACTGGCGTAATGCTGGAGCCTGAATACTCCATTCCTTTGGTTGAGGAGGGACTGCTACCCGAGGGGGTGGGTTTCACCGCCGCTTTGGAGGCTCAGGGTTATATGTCCGATCCTGAATCTGGGCCGGTCGGTTTGCTGGATGGCTGGTCGGTTCAGGCCGCGGCTGACAGCGGGGCGGCAGCAGCCAAGCTTCTGGTCTTCTACCGCCCCGACCGACCACACGCATCTGCTCAAGAGCAGGCCGTGTCCGAAATCTTGGCGGAGTGTCGGCGGGTCGGCCTTCCCCTGATGTTGGAACCGATGTTCTATGACCTTCACGATCCCTCTGCCAGACCACAGATTGTCCTTGACACCGTGAGCTGTTTTGCTCCGATGGGCCCCGATGTGCTGAAGCTGCCTTTTCCGGTTGATCCGCACCACGATTCCGACCAGGCCCGTTGGGCGGCCGCCTGCTCGGAGGTCTCCGCCCGTTGCGACATGCCCTGGACGCTGCTGTCAGGCGGTGGCGGGTTTGGGACCTACCGGTCGCAGCTGGAGACCGCCATGACTTCGGGGGGTTCGGGGTTCACCGTCGGCAGAGCCCTGTGGGGGGAAGCTGCCCTCGCCTCATCTTCGGAGCGTCCCAGGCTCCTCTCCGAGGTGATCGCTCCCCGCTTGGCATCCCTGCGTAATCTGATCACGTAGAGCTCCTTTTCCTGACTCCCGCTCTCACGCGGTGACTGCTCCCGCTTTGACGCGACTAGCCATGCGTCATATGTGAACTTATGTTTACTTTTTCCGGGCGTTTTCGGCGTCGGGTAGCGGTGTTGTCGGTGTTGTCTCTGCTGGCCAGTGTGCTGGTGGTGGCGGCCCCGCGGCGGCTGCTGACCCGAAAGCTGATTACACGGCCACATTCTCGGCCTGTGTTGGTGCTGCTGCTGAGGACCAGGGTTTCACTGACGTTCCTGATGGTCATGCCAACGCGGGTGATATCGACTGTATCGCCTACTACGGGATCACCATGGGCACATCAGCGTCGACCTATGCGCCGCTGGTGTCTGTCAACCGTGAGCAGATGGCTCTGTTCTTGACACGTTTGGCCAAGGTTGTTGGGATTGATGTGGATGATGATCCCGCGGATCCTGGTTTCACCGATACAACTGGGTTGTCTGATGAGTCGCAGACCGCGATTGCGGAGTTGGCTGCTCTTGGGATCACCAAGGGCAATAATGCTTCGGGTACTACCTACGGTCCTGCCAATCCGGTGACTCGCGATCACATGGCCCTGTTCATTTCCCGTTTGATGGACAAGATGTCTCCTCAGGCGGATGGTGAGATCGGGTTGTCGAGCACTACCCAGTACGGGCACATCCCGTCTGACGTAGAAAGCAACGAGAAAGACGTGGACGTGCTTTCGCCGTTCGGTGAGGATATCAGAGAAACCACTAAAGAAGAGTGGGATGCGATCACCAACCTTTACGAGCTTGGTGTTGCTACGGGCATCAGCGATACGTCGTATGGTCCTGACGAGGAGATCACCCGCGCTTCGATGGCTGGGTTCATGGCTGCGGTGTTGGACCATTCCAACGCTCGTCCGGCTGGTTTGAGCATCCAATCCAACGAGGACACGGTTTGGGGTGACACCGAACCGGTGGTGGTTGCTTCCTACCGGACGGACACTTTCGGTGCGGTGGAGGAACAGGCTATTGACGTGTTCAGTTCCGCTTCTCCTGACAAGGCGCTCCGCAAGGACGGCACCTGCAACCTGGGTAGAACCGATGCTGATGATGTTCTCGGTGGCGACCTGATCTCTGGGGACTGTGTTTGGGACACCAACGACGAGAGCACCGACAAGGACGGCAACCTGTTCGTCGGTGAGACAGATGTTGATGCCGGTAGTACTCGGACTTTCTTCGCTTGGATCGGTTCCGCCGACGGACAGAAGTTCGACGACGATCGTGTGGACCAAGTCACCGTTGCGGTGAAAGCCCGAAAGGCCCAAGAGTCTCTGGCGTCTGGTTCTGACATCAACACGGAAGCTTTGAACCTTTACGACAACGGCAAGGTTGTTGATCTTCGGGTGGATTCGAGCGTAACTGCTACTGCCACACTCAAAGACGAAGACCTCGCCACTGTGGAGCGTGAAGGCGTGAGCATCCGTGTGCACTATCGACGTGGTGCTGGATACCAGAACACTCACGAGACGATCCTGACCACCAATGAAAAGGGAATGGTGTCCTACCCGGTCACCGGTCCGTCTAACACCAGCGGCACAGATGATCGGGCCGATATCGTTGAGTTCGTGGAACTGAACTCGGATGGTTCAGCGACTGATCGGACGGCTGAGTTGAAGATCCACTGGATCGAGGAAGACATATTCCTCGCTTCTGACAGCATCACACTCCCCGACTATGTGCTAAAAGGCACCCCATCTCTGAATATCAGAGTTCACCAGTTTGATCAATACGGCAATCCCTATCGTTCTCACAGCAGACAGCAGACCCAAATCACGGTCACCGGAGTAGATTCGGCTGACTCGCCGATAACTGATATCAATCCCGGCGAAACCGGAGACCAGCTCAGCATTAACGCTGTCCGTCAGGTTATCAGCCGTGGGTATGCCAGTTGGTCTCCCAGCGTAAATGTTGATGCAGCGGACGAAATCAATGTGGCTTATGACATTCGGCAACTTGCCCGGAACAGCAAAGGCGCGGCAGTTCGCGTCGGCACCGGCGGCGTCGCTGACTTTGCCACGTGGGTTACTCTTGGCACCAGTTCCGCTGAAAGCCGGATAAAGGTTGTTGATGCGTTGCTGACTACCTACAACGACGCTAGGGTCCTGGTTCAGGGAGCAGACACCGACGACACCGCTGGGAATCGTTTGTATCCCGACTTGATCAACGACGATGGCGAAGACGACTCGCCGGTGGCGACGGACTATGCGAACCCGAAGGGTAGTACCACCGATAGTATCGTCGGCACAACTGACCCGTTTGTCTATGGTGCTCCACGCAATGCTCCCAACGGATATGACCCTGAATGGTCAGACGCTCTGAACCCTGATGCTTTGGATACCTATCAGGACTATGAGGGTGAGAGTGTAGTGAAAAGCGGACAAGGGCTTGTCGGCGATGACAACACTGCTAGCCCCGCCATCGATAACCCCAATCCTGCGACCAGTGACGGTAGCGGTTCGGTTTTGGTTGTGGATAAGGCAGACTCGGCGAACACCGGACGGTACAACGTCGACCTGGTCGGCAAGACTGCGGAAGCTTCCGAGTTCCTCGCTGACACCCAAGACGCTACTGACACTGACACCAAGCCGGAGTTGGTGTTCTCGTTCGATGAGGATGACATCTATGTTGACAACACCAACGCCGAAGGCCGGGTGATCACCATAGAAAGGTTCCGTAGCCTCCTCAGCGAAAGCGACACCGAGACGGGTAATGAAGTGGAAGTGCTCACCTACAACGTTGACGGGATCAGCACCTTTGTAGTGAGACCCAACAGCTAACCCCGTTCCTGTCCCTCTACCTAACGAAACCTCCCGGCCACCCCGGCCGGGAGGTTTCCCTTTTAATGGTGTAGTGGGATTGGTGTGGTTTGGGTCCAGAGGGTGGAGATGGGTGTGGCGTGGATGCGGTCGGCTAGCTCGAAGGTGTCGGGGCCGGTGTGGAGGACGATGCCGGCTGCGAACCGGTCACCGATGGCTTCTTTGAGCCATTTGAGGTGTCGAGCGTCTCTGGTTTTGATGTTGTTGGTGGATTTGATCTCGATCCCGATGATCCGTCCACCGCTCAACTCCGCGATCACGTCAATCTCTCGGCGTCCGTCCTGTTCACGCAAATGCGACAGCCGATAGCGGGTGTGCGCCACGGCGGCCTCGGCTCGTAGTTGCGCAACCACGAACGTCTCGATCATGCTTCCCATAAGAGCCGATGAGGCGAACACGTCATCAAGGCCCACCCGTAGAATCCCAGCCACTAGCCCCGAATCCACGATGTACCATTTCGGTGTGCGACTGAGACGTTTGAGACGGTTGGTCGACCATGCGGGCAGGTGGTCGAGGATCATCAGGTCACGGAGCAACGTGTCATACCCGACCGCGGTTTTTCTGGTGACCCCGGCGGTGTCATGCACACGCTTCCAAATATCGCCGTAGTCGGACCCGCGTCGGGACTTGTGTCATGCAACCGGGCGTCGCGAAGGACGATCTGGTCGGCGTAACTCTCCAACCATGCCCGCCCCGTCCGGGCGGTGGAGGATCTCCGCGACTGTCAAAGGTTGCATGTAGACCATCACCACATATCACGGGGTCCCCGTCCGGGATACCCAATGGCAGGGAGTCGAATCAGCAGGGTATATTACGGGTTTGTGACTGTTGTGTCCGAGTTTTTGGGAATGAAGTTCGGGGTTGCTTACCAAGAGGACACCGAGCCCCACGTTCGGATTGTCTACTGGGATTGGGCCGGCCCCGAACTCACAGCCAAATACGGAATAGCAAGCCGGGCTGTGATCGACGGATGGCTACCCCAGCTCGGTATGTGGGCCATCAACGAATGGGTGGAAGAACACCAACCCGAATTGCAACAAGCCTGGGAAGAAAGTCGGATGGGAAGAACCCCCACCCCGATCGAACCACTGGAATAAGACCCGGTGAACCCATCCCCCGACACCGACGTTTACCAGTTCAACGGAAGAGACTACGTGTATGATCCCAGCCGTCGATCAACAGTAAGACCGATCACGAACATCCTAAGAGCAATCCCACAGGCTGGATTCCGCGTGTGGGTCGAATACGTGAACGGCGAACAGGGCGTGGCCGATTTCGCCGACCTACTTGATGAGGGAATCTTTTGCGGATGGAGAAACCGTCAGTATTTCGAGACCGTCCGCCCGGAAGGCGACTTCCTCATCTGGGGAGAGGGCGAGGTTGACGTTTCTCCAGAATCGGTCTATATGCGGGTCACGGGCGCCGACTTGGATGAAATCTGGCCAATAAGGTTCTTGGATGTCACCCGAGAGTAGCCGATTCTACGGAATTGTCGTCTATTTCAACCCAAATGACCATCCCCCTCCCCATTTGCACGCTAGACACGGCGGACATCGCATCAGTGTCGACCTCCGCACCATGGAGATCATCAAGGGACATTTCCCGAAGAGTTCTCTGAAAATTCTTCAAGGTTGGATGAAGGATAACCATGGAGTCCTCCAACAGGCGTGGGACCTTGCCCGCAAAGGCGTTTTCGTAACCATCCCGCCCCATCGGCGTTAAGACCGTATCACCAACAACGGATGGGAGACAATCAACACCTGGGTAACACATTAGACTTCCGATCTAGACTCGGCGAGGAGTGTTGTGATGGTTGGAGTATGACTTTTCCCGTTCGCCGGGCGGCTGGATTTCCCACTAGACGTAGACCTTCGTTCGGATGCAACGCCGCTCCATTGCGGAGAGGCCGCCTCTCATGGAGGGGAAAACCCGATTGCAAGCCTACCGGACTCCCTTGCTGCAGTTCATCGCCGACTGGAACCGTTCGCCTTCCAAGTCGAACGTCACCGACGATGCCCCCCTCCTACACAGGACCGGATCGATACCTGTTGCCCTCTTTGACCAAAGGCTCTTGGACAAGGGCACACCCCACTGGTGGCTACCCTGGACCTGACCCCACAGCGTAATCGTTAGAACTACTTGATTGGAGATTCCTCTCCTGGTCTCTCCACCCGTGGCATAGCAAACCAGCGCAATACATTATCAACGTTGCTTGGCGAATCACCGCGACCTTGTTTCGTTATGTGAACTTATGTTTACTTTTTCCGGGCGTTTTCGGCGTCGGGTAGCGGTGTTGTCGGTGTTGTCTCTGCTGGCCAGTGTGCTGGTGGTGGCGGCCTCTGCGGTTGCTGCTGACCCGAAAGCTGATTACACGGCCACTTTCTCGGCCTGTGTTGGTGCTGCTGCTGAGGACGCGGGTTTCACCGACGTTCCTTCAGGTCATGCCAATGCGGGTGATATTGACTGCATCGCCTACTACGGTGTGACGAAGGGCACCTCAGCTTCCACGTATTCGCCCCTGATGTCGGTCACACGTGAGCAGATGGCCCTGTTTCTGACCCGCCTTGCCGGGCTGGTTGGGATTGAGATGGTATCCAATCCTGACGATCCTGGTTTCACGGACACGGCTGGTCTGTCCGACGAGTCACAGACCGCGATTGCGCAGTTGGCCGATCTTGGCATCACCAAGGGCACTTCCGACACTACGTATTCTCCTGCGGACAATGTGCAGCGCGGTCATATGGCGTTGTTTGTTTCTAGGTTGATGGACAAAATGGTCCCCCAGGCTGACGGGGCCATAGGTCTGAGTTCTACTACTCAGTACGGTTACACCCCGTCTGATGTGGACGACAATGACAAGGACAAGGACATTGGATCACCGTTTGGTGATCTTGGTCGGGCGACCAAGGACGAGTATGACGCGATCACCAACCTTTACGAGCTTGGTGTCGCGGCGGGTATCAATGCCACTTCGTATGCTCCGGACAGTGATATCACTCGTGCGGCGATGGCCGGTTTCATGGCCGGTGTGTTGGGTCATTCCAACGCTCGGCCGTCTGGTTTGAGCATCCAGGCCGACCCCACCACTAGTTGGGGTGAAGGTTCGCCCAATGTGGTGGTTTCGGTCCGTGATGACAGCTTCATGGCTGTCGAAGATCAGGCGGTTGATGTGTTCAGTAGCGCTGCGGCGAACAACGGCCTCCGCAAGGACGGTACCTGCAACTTCGCGGCCTCCGATGATGCTCTTGGCGGTAGCATCGACGGTGATAGTTCTCCTTGCGTGTGGAACGACAACGATGACGCCACCGACGCTGACGGTAACCTTTTCACCACTGGCGACGTTGCCCAAGACACCACCAAGGTGTTCTATGCGTGGATCGGCAGCAAGGACGGCGCCACGTTCGATGCAGACACGGTTGACGAAGAGACCGTCTCTGTTTCTGCCAAGGCGGCACAGGCTTCGTTGAAAGTGACTTCCGACATCAGCGACCATGCCGACACCACCTACGACGGTAACGAGAATGAAACCCTTAACGAGGCTGAAGATGCCTTGGGGGCGAAGGTGGATCTGCGTGCTGTGAGCAGTGTGACGTTTACCGCTCAGTTGAAAGACGGTGCTGGTAATGATGTGGCTCGTTCCGGTGTTTCGATCCGGGTCGAGTACAAGCGGGGCGGTTCCTACACAAATACCCACGAGGCCACTTTGACCACCGATGATATGGGCATGGTTTCGTTCCCTGTCAATGCACCGAATAACTCCAAGGCTGATGACAAGAGAGCCGATGAAGTCACCTTCACCGAACTCGACGCCGACGGGGCCGACACGGGCAGCCCAACTCCAGGTAAGGTGTACTGGGTTGAAGAGGCTCCAGTGTTGACCGACAGCGCTTTGGAAGTGGCTGACTACCTGCTGGAAGGGTCTTCCATTTCGGTGGGAGCAAGAGTGAATCTATACGACCAATACGGCAACCCCCATCGTCCATGGAGCGGCCAGACTGCAGCCATCACGATCGGTGAGAGCACTTCTAGTGGAGCCGACGATCCTAACGACGTTGCGACCAGGGGCGTGATCAGCCGCGGGTATGCACGCTGGTCAAGGTCTGTCACCCATGACGATGACACCGACGCCGGCGACTCTGTGACAGTGTCCTACACGATCACAGCCCACAGCAGAAACGCCTCCGGCATACTCCTAAACGAAAAAGGTGACATCATCGACTCCGATGGTGACGACGATAACGGAGTTCAGGGTACCACCGACCAAACCGACACCGATGTATCCGGGGACCTTGTTCCGACTTACGTTCATACGAGTTCAACAACCCCCCAATCGGTAGACATTCCGGTGGTGAGGCCCGCTAATTCGCAGGACGATGTGGCGATCACGGTAACCCATGTGCTCGGCGGGGATGACATGTTCCTTGCCAGCACTGACAACACCGCAACCCCGACGCTTGCGTACTCTTACGACTCCGACGATATCTTTATCAACAACTCGGTAGCCGCCGACGAGGGTGCAACGATCACTATGGACAAATTCGAGTCCACGATCGACAACACCCCCGACGCAATCGCAAACACAGGTACGACTGTCAAGGTCAAGGTACTGGTGTACGATGTGGACGGCACCAGCATCTTCGAAATAACAGCAACAGAGTAAAACCCTTAACAGGTTTACTGTCCTAAAGAAAGAAGGAGGCTCCCCCGATCAGGGGCGCCTCCTTCTTTTCTGTCTAGTGGGAGGGAGGTGGTTAGCTGGTGAGGCGGAAAATACTTACGCCGTCCACATCATACGCCAACACTTCGATAGTGTTACCACCGTCTTTGATCTTGGCAGCGAAGCTGTCCATGGTGATTTCCACGCCTTCAGCGCCGGTGCTGTCGATAAAGATATCGTCGTCGTCGTAGGAGTAGACGAGATCAGCAGTGCCGTCGGGAGACGCAGTTGTGTCGGCGAGGAACTCGCCTTCCAAAGCGTGGGTCACGACCACATGTCGGTTAGTAGCGGTGGAAATATTGATGGAAAGAGCCTTGTTGACCACCTCAACCATATCTGAACCGTCCTTAATCAAGGCGGTGTCAGCGTTGGGCAACCCGTTATACAGGGTTTCTCGGGTGGTGAACTGATCCGTAGTGTCGGGAGCGAGGATGTTCCGATACCGCTGGCCTGAGCCGGGTCGGGACAGAGCATTCCCGTCATCGTAAACGGCAGTAGCGTCACTGTCGGCTGTGATAATGCGCCCGTCGTTGTAGGCAATGTCGTTGTCATCCAAATCGTCATCATTGGCCGCCTCTTTGACGGCTTGGCCGTTGCTGTTACGAGCAAGCATCCTCACATCGTAAACAACGTTCACCCGAGTGCCTGCCACTGTGGCCATGGCGTGCCGCCAACTGGCATAACCCCGGCTGATAACCGGCCTGATCGACGTCTTGCTACCGTCCGTGGCCGGGTCGGTAACCGTCTCAACCGCGGCAGCGCCGATGGTGATCACAGCCTTCTGCGAACGGTGCGACTGATGCGGGTTGCCGTACTGGTCCCAAAGATACACCGTAGCCCGGACCGAAGAGGAGCTACCAGCCAACACATACGTTGGCACCTCAATGGTGCTAGTAGTCAACACCGGATCATCTTCAACCCAGTAAACATCCTCGGGGGCTTCAGGCAGATCCTTGGCAGCGAACACGATGTCATCCGCCCGACTCTGATCGTGGACTCTCGTGTTGTCAGCAGGTCCTTCGATCGTGTAGGAAACCTGACCGTTCTCGTCGGTCTCCAACACGGCCTCGTGGGAGTTCACATAACCCCGACTATCACGCGGGCCATCTGTCTCAGCACCCTGACGGTACTCAACACGTACCTCAATGCCGGCACGCTTCACATCAGCTTTGTCTTCGTCAATGAGTTGAGCTGTGAAGGTGACCTCGTCAACCTCACCCAAATCAACTTTCTGACCATGACTCTGATGGCCAGCCGTGTTGTCGTCAAGATCATCACCGTAGCCTGCGTCCGCATACTTGTTAATCGTCGAAGTGACAGCCAATTCGGTTTGTTCCTTCTTGGCAGTAACAGAAGCGGTCTGCTCGTCAACGGTGTCAGCGTCGAACTCGTCACCATCCTCAGCTCCGATCCAAGCGTAAAACACTCGAGTCTCACCCTGATCAACATCCTCATCCAAGATCAGGTTACCGTCCACGTCAGTGGCGCCATCGTTATCACTCCACACACAATCACCATCGACGAAGTCACCAAAGTTCACATCATCAGGATCAGGACCAAAGTTGCAGGTGCCGTCCTCACGCAAACCATCGTTAGCAGAAGCGCTAGAGAACACATCCACTGGCTGATCCTCAACAGGGTTGCTGCGGGGAAGCTCAGTATCAGGATCGCGAGTGTTATCCCGCACAGACACCAACACCGTGGCTGGAACATCACCCCAACCCTCAGCAGGATCAGATTGGATGCTCAGACCGGCGGGTCGGGCGTTGGAATGGTCCAACACCGCAGCCATGAAGTCGGCCATCGCCGCACGAGTCATGAAAGCATCAGGCGCGTAGCTGGTCGCGTGACCAGAAGCTCCGCTAGCAACACCCAACTCATACAAGTAGGTGATCGCATCCCACTCTTCCTTAGTGGTCGGTCTGATATCTTGGAACGGCGACAAAACGTCAGCATCCATATCATTGTCTTCCACATCAGACGGGGTAAACCCAAACTGGGAAGTAGACGACAATCCGATCTCGCCATCAGCCTGCGGTTTCATCTCTTTCATCAAACGAGAAATGAACAACGCCATATGATCACGAGTCACGTTTTCGCTGGGACCGTAAGTGGTACCCGAAGCGTTATTGCCCTTCGTGATACCCAAAGCAGCCAACCGGGCAATCGCGGTCTGCGACTCCCCCGACAAATCACCGGTGTCGGTGAAGCCAGGATCGGCCGGATCGGCCGGAACATCGATTCCAACCAAACTGGCCAAACGGGTCAAAAACAGGGCCATCTGCTCACGCGTAACAAACATCAACGGCGAATAGGCAGAGGCTGAAGTGCCCCTCGTCACACCGTAATAGGCGATACAGTTGATATCACCCGCGTTGGCATGACTGTCGGCAACATCGGTGAAACCCGCATCCTTAGCAGCAGCACCAACACAGGCCGAGAAAGTGGCCGTGAAATCAGCCTTCGGGTCAGCAGCCGCAGCAGGAGCCGCCACCACCAGCACGCTGGCCAGCAGAGACAACACCGACAACACCGCTACCCGACGCCGAAAACGCCCGGAAAAAGTAAACATAAGTTCACTTACCTCCTTATAAATAGCAAGCTTGCATTTACCAATCGGAGGCGGGCGACTCAACGAACGTCGCACACTGCCCCCGTCAAGTACCAAGACTCTATCGGAGTCGGAGTGTTACAGGTGCCCTTTCACCCCCCGGAGGCCTCCGCCTGCGTCCTGGCGGGGGCTCCATCACCTGGTCAGAGCCCCTTTGGGCAGTTCGTGATGGCCATTGGTGGTGGTCAAATGGACTCGTGATGGATTATCAGGCCGCCCAGGGCCACGACTTGGACTACACCCGTCCATATGACCCACACCTTCGATCTGGCCGCCTCGGCACGGAGCTTGATCTCGTTGCACAGGATGCGGCCCACATTGGCAGATTCTGTCCAGTCCCTCCCACTGGCCGGTGCGTCATAGCCATTCTTGTCCCCCCCTCCGGGTCTCCTGCGTCTCCTTCCCGAGACATTCTTCTCCTTCCTCACCAGCGTAGGTCGGTGCCTGTTCCAAGGTTCAAGCGGATTGCTTCCTTAATTAAGGTGTCACCCGTTCCCGACATCGACGGTAGGTGGTGAGAGGGTCTCGGAGACTGTGGGTCGGTGGCCCACCGCCGGCTCAATAGACAGAGAATCCGCCATCGATGCGGATTTCGGTGCCGGTGGTGAAGCTGGAGGCGTCAGAGGCGAGGTAGACGGCGATGCCTTCGAACTCTTTGATCCTTCCCCATCTGGAGAGGGGAACCCTTTCCTTAATGTATTGAGTGAAATCTTGGCGCTTTTGTTCGGGTCCGGTCATCTCGGTGGCGATCCATCCGGGGCTGACTGCGTTGACTCGGATGCGGTGAGGAGCGAGGGAAACTGCCAGGGTGCGGACCAGTCCCAGTTGGGCAGCCTTGCTGGCGGCGTAGTGGGGCAGGTAGGGGATTCCGAAATGGGCGGAGATGGACGAGGTGACAACGATCACCCCTCCGTCTCCCTGTTCGATCATGGCAGGGGTGACCGAGCGGATGGCCAGCATCGTGCCGGTGGCATTGATGGCCATTACTTTGTCCCAGGCCTTGATATCAAGGTCGGGGAATTGGGCGCTTCTGCCGATGCCGGCGTTGGCGAAAATGGAATCCACCCGGCCGAACTGTTGCAGGGTGGCTACGGCCGCGGCCTCCACCTCTTCTTCAGATGAAACGTCGCATGGGACTGAAAAGGCCTCGGCCCCCAAGCCTCGCAAATCCTCGACGGCCTTCCGGTTGTAGTCCTGGTTACGTCCCCAGACAGCCACCGCAGCTCCTGCCTTGGCCAAGCCTCGGGCCATACCCAAGCCGATTCCCCGGTTGCCCCCGGTTACCACCGCCACCTTCCCGCTCAGGTCGAACATGTCCACGGAGGAAGAGGTTAACAGGCCTCCCCTAATCCCAGAACCGCCCTATGATGAATGCCCAAAGGTGGACAATCGGGACGGAACCAAAGAGGGGAACCAAAGAACGGAGGGACCGTATGACCGCAGTTGAAACGCAGAATCCGAGGGGCCAAGTACGGGATGATCTGTCGAAACAGATCCACGGTGTAGCACTGGAGGTGGAAGAGGTGCGGACCGAGATGGGAGGGCTGGAAACTCGGTTGGTGGATCGGATGGCCGATTTGGAAACGCGGATGGTGGATCGGATGGCCGACTTGGAGAGCCGCATGGTGGATCGGATGTTGGAAATGGAAAGGAAGCTGTCGGACCGCTTTGAGGGCGAGATCGACAAGTTGCGCCACGAGATGGCAAATTTTCAGAGGAGCCTTCGTGGATGGTTGGCTTTGGGTGTCTCCCTAATGGCTGTTTTGGTGACTTTGGCCGCATTCTTGGGCTGATTCCCCGGTTGGGCTGATGTTGGTGCTGACACAAGGCCTTGGAAGAACTCCGGCATGTGCCAGGTTTTACGGGTGGGTACCAACCCATATGGGGGTCTCCGGCCTGCCGATCGACAGCCCCCGGTGTGGTTGGCTCAGTTAGAAATTAGATGGGCTCCGCGGTGGAAGCCAGGAAGTCGGCGAATCCCGATTCGCTGAGGGTGCCTTCCGCCAGGTTGACCACGACCTCTTTCATGCCGCTGGTGGTCGAAATCCGATAGCCATTGAGGACCAGAAAGGCGACAGCCGCAGAGTAGCCGGTCCTTTTATTACCCGTCCACAAAAGGATGGTTCCTAACCAACCCTGCAGTGTGGGCAGCAGCCAAATCCATAATGTTTGTGCTGTCCGCCTAAGCGAATCTCTGACGTGGGCGGGCCATTGCCGATTGCAGCAATCTTCGGTCTCTTATGCCGGGAGATCCTCCGTGATCAAAGAGGGCGTGATCATGCAGGGAGACGACCTCTTCCTCAGATAGCCAGTTCGGCTCATTCACGAATCGGCCAGTTCAGCCAGAACATCCTGGTGGCGCGCCCTCTCCGTGCTTATTAGGTCCCAGCGCTCTTTCGAGGAATCCAGTTCCTCTCGCAGGGGCGGAAAGTCCCTTTTCTGTCGGTCTTCGCCGGCACTGTCCGTAGGTGTGCTTTTCGCGGTTGGCATCTTGACCTGTGCCATGCGATATCCTTTCTTGCTGGGCGGCTCCCCATTTTAGGTTCGCCTGCTGAGACATGACTCGGGGATTGCCCGGTCAGGGTCCCAGCGGGCCACAAATGAGCTACAAAACCACCAATTGAGGAGGGTAGAATTGGGTGCAAGTGGGGGAAGGAGGTTCCTGATGCCCATTTTGCCTATCTTCCAGGTGCGGAACCTGGGTCCTGTCCGAGAGGCGACAGTCCAGCTCCATCCATTGACTATTTTGATCGGCAAGAACAACACCGGCAAGACTTACATGGCTAAAGCCGTTTACGCGGCCTATAAGGCACTGGAACATTCGAATGGCCCGGTGGCACCCATGATGTCCACCGAGGAGGCCGACGAGTTGCTCGGCCGACTGCAGACCGCCGGAGACGCCCGGGATGTGCTGCCCGGGTCGTTCCGAGAGAAGGCCGAGGATTGGATTGGATCAAGATTGGAACGGGCAGGAGCTTCCCTTAGTAAGCGGCTAGCTGTGTATTTCGATCTTCATGACCTGAGAGAACTCCAGCGATGGGAAGGAGACCAGGCCCTCAATGTGACGGTCAGGACCGCTACGTCTGATTTCCTGTTTGGATTGCGTAGTGAGGTTGCCGGCGCAAAGGCTACTGTGCCCTTAGTCCCGGTTTATGATCTACCTGAGTCGTTCATCACGGAAGCGATCGCTCTACAAGGAGAGCTGCTTGAAGACGAAAGAGAGTTCCGGAGCGGTTACCGCAATCGCAGAGTTACGACGCGATTGGCCAGATTTCTTTGGGAAAACCACTTTCTTCCCTCGATCGGTCTGGTTGGTGCTGCTTACTACCTACCGGCTGGACGATCCGGGTTGATGGAAGCATGGACAGACGTTGTACGCCTCAGACTGCAGCAGGACAGGGATAGGTTAGCTCTGACGGAGCGCGAGCCAGCCGCGCTGGGAGGAATCGCCTTGGACTTCATGGACAATCTGATCAAATACGGCCAACCAAGAGCTAGGCGATTCCCAAGGTTTCACAGACCTGAGGAGTCAAGGCGTGTTCAGTCAGCCGCTAGGTACTTGAAGGAGTTGATTCAAGGTGATGTGGACTTTTCCCGAGGGCGTGCGCAGATTCGTGCCTTGACGTACACTCAAGACGGCAATAGCATCACACTGCAGAGATCCTCTTCGATGGTGGCGGAACTGGCTCCGCTTTTCAGTTGGATCAAGAATATGTTGCGTCCGGGAGACTTGATCCTGATCGACGAGCCGGAGGCGCATATGCATCCTGAGGCGGTCCTGGCTGTGGTGGAGACTCTGGTAGCTCTTGCCGGTGCTGGTGTCAAAGTGCTGTGCACCACCCATAGTTCGGAGTTTCTGCATAAGGTCTCGAACAGCATGCTGCGTGCCTCTTCGCAGAAAGCCAAAGATCCCAACAGAGCTAATGGTATCGACATCGCTGACATCGGTGTTTATCGGTTTGAGCGTTCCCAACACTCCTCCTGCACTGAGGTTCGGCAATTGGAAATCGATCCCTGCTGGGGGATTCCCGAAGATGAACACGTAGCGGTAGCGGAACGGCTTTCGCGGGAAACGGCGGATCTGGTCGAGAGCCTCGGGTGATCGACGATATTGATCTGACACTGTTTAGGCACATTCACATTACCTGTGACTGTGAGGTCAGGTTTGCCAATGGAGAGCTATCCAAGGATGGGTGCGAGATCACTGTTGAGAATCTTGTTGTCGCACTCGACTGTGACGATTGCCAAGCATTCACCGAGAACGACACGCGGCCCGACATCATTGCGATTCAGAAGTGCCACGGGAGGTATGAGTGGCTTATCATCGAGATGAAGAGCACCATGCGGCTTCGGGCAGCCGAACAGGCCAAGGCCGCTCTTGATCGACTGGGACAGGACCGGATGTTTCGGTTGGAATTGGCCGATGCCCATGTCGTATTCGTTGTTAAAAACCCACGCCGGAAGGCGGACTACACCATCATGCGGAAGATTCGCAGGATTGAAACCGGCCGATGGAGAGTCGTGCCTCGCCTGTGCAAATCAGGAAGTGCTGTGGGATGTGTTTAGCAGACAGCGTATTTGAGTGCCGTTGTCGGTATCGGGTGGCACAGTGCCAAAATGGGAACCTGACAAACCGGATTAAGGAGCTGACTGAGCATGGAACTGGCTGATCGGGTGGCGGTGGTGACCGGCGGGGGGAGTGGTATCGGAGAAGCGATGTGCCGAAGGTTTGCGGCCGAAGGCGCTCGGGTGGCGGTGGTGGATGTGGACGGCGCCGCGGCTTCCCGCGTGGGAGAGGAGATCGGTGGGCTGTGGTTCCGAGCCGATGTGGCGAACGAGTCCCACACTCAGACTGTCGTGACAGAAGTGGAGGATCGGCTGGGCCCCATTGATCTGTATTGCGCCAACGCCGGAATCGGGATGGAGGGGGGTGTGGAGACGCCGGATGAGGACTGGCAGCGCATCTGGGAGGTCAACTTCATGTCCCATGTTTACGCAGCCCGGGCGGTGCTGCCCGGAATGCTGGCTCGGGAAGAGGGTTATCTTCTGCACACTGCATCCGCGGCGGGGCTCTTGACCAACCTGGGAGCGGCGGCTTACACGGTGACCAAACATGCCGTGGTGGCTTTGGCGGAATGGCTGGCCATCACCTACGCCGACCGAGGGCTTCGGGTCTCGGCGTTGTGCCCGCAGTTTGTCTTCACCGGGTTGTTGGACGACCTCTTACCGGTGGGGATGATGAGCATGGCCCGACAAGTGGGTCTTTCGCCCGAGCAGGTGGCCGAGGAGGTGGTGGAGGGGCTTGGGGCCGAGCGTTTTCTGATTCTGCCTCATCCCGAGGTCAGCGACTATTTTTCCTACAAGGCCACCGATTACGACCGTTGGCTGGCAGGGATGAGCCGCTTGCAGGCCCGCCTGGGAATCGAAGCCCCCTGAGACCCCCGGCCGCCAATCCGGGACGTTGGCGGGGCCTCGGCCAGGCGGGGACAAAAGGATCGGTGATACCCTCCACCCTGATGAGGATTTCCCGGCTCCTGGTCGCCAACCGGGGTGAGATAGCCCGCCGTATCTTCCGGACTTGTCGGGAGATGGGCATCGGTACCGTGGCCGTGTTCTCCGACCCCGACCGCCCGGCCCGGTTTGTGGCCGAGGCCGATCTGGCGGTGAGTCTGGGTGGCGCTGCTCCCGGAGAGTCCTACCTCCGTGGGGAGGCGATCGTGGAGGCGGCCCTCTCGGTGGGGGCGGACGCCGTCCATCCCGGCTACGGCTTTCTGTCCGAAGACGCCCGGTTTGCGCAGGCCGTGATGGATGCGGGCCTTCGGTGGGTGGGTCCGCCCCCGGGGGCCATGGCGTTGATGGGCGACAAGCTGGCTGCCAAGGAGACTATGAACCGGGCCGGGGTGCCGGTCCTTCCCTCGGTTGCGGTGGCGGGCGACAACTGGTCCGAAAGTGCCGCCGCCCTCGGGTTTCCCTTGATGGTCAAAGCGGCCGCGGGAGGCGGCGGACGGGGGATGCGCATCGTCGGGTCGTCCGAAGAGTTGGCTGCCCAGGTGGCCAGTGCCCGGCGAGAGGCGGAGTCGGCTTTTGGAGACGGGACGGTGTTCGTGGAACGTCTGGTGGAAGAGCCCCGTCATATAGAGGTGCAGATCATGGCCGATGGCCACGGCCATGTCGAGACGCTTTTTGAGCGAGAGTGTTCCATTCAGCGCCGTCATCAGAAGATTCTGGAGGAGGCGCCGTCGCCGTTTGTCGGCCAAGCCCTTCGCCGCCGGCTGTCCGACGCCGCTATCAGCGCCGCCCGGGCGGTGGACTACGTGGGCGCCGGAACCGTGGAGTTCATTGTGGCCGCCGACGGAGGGTTTTGGTTTCTGGAGATGAACACCCGCCTGCAGGTGGAGCATCCGGTCACCGAGGAGATCACCGGCCTTGATCTGGTGCGGTTGCAGATCGAGGCCGCTCAGGGCGCCGACCTGTCCGAGACCTTGGGGGAGGCCGAAATCTCCGGACATGCTATCGAGGTCCGCCTCTACGCCGAGGATCCGGTGGCCGGGTTTCTGCCCACCGCCGGGAAGCTCCACCGTTTTGAACTGGCTGCGCCGGGCATCCGGGTGGAGAGTGGGGTGGAGTCCGGTGATGAGATCGGAGTCCACTACGACCCGATGCTGGCCAAGGTGATCGCTTGGGCGTCCCATCGACAGGAAGCCGCACACCGCCTGGCGATGGCTCTTCGCCGCGCCCCGATTCACGGACCCCCCACCAACCGGGACCTGTTGGTAAGAATTCTCGAACATCCGCAGTTCTTGGAGGGGCGCACCGACACCGCCTTTCTGGACCGTCACCGGCCGGAGGAGTTGGGGAAACCGCTCCCCGGTGAATCTGAGGAACGCCTCGCCGCCCTGGCGGCCGCCTTGGCATCGCAGGCCCACCGGCGGGCCTCCGCTCGGGTGCTGCCCACCGTCGTCAGCGGATGGAGGAACAATCCCTCCCAACTCCAATCCATCCAATTCGTTGGGACCCGGGGTGAGCTGACGGTCGAATACCGGCTGGGGTCCGGTCTTTACAGAGTCAACCGCCAGGACATTGCGGTCACCGCTTCTCCCACCTGCGGGCCCGACCAGGTGGATTTGGAAGTGGAGAGGGTGTTGGGACGCTATCGGATTCACCGGGTGGGGAGCACCCACTTTGTGGACGGCCCGTCGGGGATGTGCCGTCTGGTGGAGAAAGAGCGGTTCCCGGCGCCCTTGGGTCCCGAGCAGTCCGGTTCCCTTCAGGCGCCGATGCCGGGCCGGGTGGTGCAAGTGGCGCCCTCGGTGGGGGATCAGGTGGAGAAGGGGCAGGTGTTGGTGATAATGGAGGCCATGAAGATGGAGCACGGTTTGGCGGCGCCCCATGCGGGTAAGGTGGTATCAGTGCTGTCGGCGCCCGGTGAGCAGGTTCAGAGCGGACAGGTGCTGGTGGTGTTGGAAGAGAAAGGAGAGCCAATTGACTGAGAAGCTGGGATTCATCGGCTTGGGGATCATGGGCGGGGGGATGGCCTCCAACCTACTGCGCGCCAGCCACCAGGTAACGGTATGGAATCGCACCGCTTCCCGGATGGCCCCGGTGGTGGAACTGGGGGCCGGAGCGGGTGGTTCGCCGCGGGAGGTTGCGGAAGGTTCCACCGTGGTGATGATCTGTGTCTCCGACACGCCTGATGTGGTGGCGGTCACCGAAGGCGCCGATGGGGTGCTGGCCGGGCTGAGCCCCGGCTCGGTGGTGGTGGACCATTCCACCATAAGTCCATCGGAGACCCGCCGATTGGCGGCCCGAGCCGAGGAGGCCGGGTGTTCGTGGTTGGATGCACCGGTGAGCGGAGGAAGCGAGGGGGCGGCTTTGGGGACGCTCTCCATCATGGTGGGCGGAGATGCGTCCGACCTTGATCGGGTGCGGCCCTATCTGGATGCCATGGGATCTGCCATCACCCACACCGGACCGGTGGGTTCGGGACAGATGGTGAAGCTGGTCAATCAGGTACTGGTGGTGGTAAACCAACTGGCGGTTTCAGAAGCGTTGCTATTGGCCGAGGTGGGAGGGCTTGACCTGGAAGCCACCCTGTCGGCGGTGACCGGCGGAGCGGCCGGGTCGTGGATGCTGGCCAACCGGGGTCCGCAGATGATCGTCCGCGACTGGCGGCCGGGTTTCACCATCGATCTTCAACAGAAAGATCTGCGGCTGGTGCTGGAAGCCGCCGACGAACTGGGGGTCCCCCTGCCGGGGGTGGCCCTGGTGTTTCAGCTCTATCGGGCCCTGCAGCGACGGGGGCTGGGTGCCGAGGGCAACCATGCTCTGGTGAAGGCCTTGGAGCACATAGTCGGCGCCCAAGTGGGCAAGGCCACCGGGTAAGTGGGCCAAATGGCTATGGAGGCGGCGCTGTGTGACTTGGCTGCCGAGCAGGAGGCTCTGGATGGCCTGGTGTCCGAACTGGATGGCCGGGGATGGCTGACCCCGACACCTTCGGAAGGGTGGAACGTGTCAGATCAGATCAGCCACCTGGCCTACTTCGATGACAAAGCCGCTCAGGCGGTGAGCGAGCCCGGCGGTTTCGAAGCGGAAGTGGCCGCTCTGATGGCGTCCGACGACCCGTGGGGTCTGGAAGACCAGATCATGGCCACGGGCCGGGCGATGGCGCCGGGAGAATTGCTGACGTGGTGGAGGAAAGCGCGCTCTCGCCTGCAATCGGCGATGCGGGGGGTGGACCCCGACCGACAGGTTCCCTGGTACGGGCCTGCGATGAAAGCCCGCTCCTCGGTGCAGGCTCGGCTGATGGAGTGCTGGGCCCATGGCCAGGACGTGGCAGACGCCCTGGGGGTGCGATATCCGGTTTCCGACCGCATCCGTCATGTGGCGGAACTGGGAATCAAGACTTTCTCGTGGAGCTTTCGCAACCGGGGCCTTGGGGTGCCTGCGGAGCGGGTTCGGGTGGCTCTGAGAGGGTTATCGGGCCGCACCTTTGTGTGGAACGATCAGAGTTCTGATTGCGTCACCGGTCCGCTTGGAGACTTTTGCCTGGTGGTCACCCAACGCCGGCATGTCGATGACACCCATCTGGTGGTCGAGGGGGAGATGGCTGCTGATTGGATGCGGATCGCTCAAGCCTACGCCGGGCCCCCAGGTCCGGGCCGGCCCCGCCAAGGACAGGAGGGGTAGGGACGGGTCGGCCCGGACCCATTATCTGTAGTCTCCGAAGAGATGAAAGTCACGTCCCGCCCGCCGGGAACCGAGCGAAGCGCCGTCAATCCGTGGCGGCGTTTCAGGGCCGGCATCGGGGTGTTGGCGCTGGTCCTTGTGGGCGGCACCGTCGGTTACGCCGTGCTGGGTCTGGCGCTTTTGGATGCCTTCTATCAGACCGTGATCACCATCTCCACGGTTGGGTACCGCGAGGTCGGGGAAGTCGGCGACCGCTATCAGGTGTTCACCGTCCTCCTGATCCTGTTCGGTACGGGCACCTCGCTCTATACGCTTAGTGTGCTGATTGAGACGATGTTCGAAGGTCGCTTCAATGGCCAGTTCAGGAGACAGCGTATGGAACAAAAGATCAAACGGCTGACCAACCATGTTGTCCTGTGCGGCTACGGGCAGGTGGGCCGCGCCATCGAGGCGGAACTCCTGAAAGCCGGAGAGGCGGTGGTGGCCATCGATCAAGGGGAAGAAAGTCGCTCTCCCTTCTCGGACAAAGGTCTGAGGTTGTTCGGGGACGCCACCGATGACCGGGTCATCCTCCAAGCGGGCTTGGATCGCGCCAAGACCTTGATCGTGGCTCTCGACTCCGACACCGACAACCTGTTCATCGCCTTGACCGCCCGATCCATCAATCCACGCCTGTTCATCGTGGCCCGGGCCAACAATTCGACAGCCATCCCCAAGCTGCGCCAAGTCGGAGCTGACCGGGTGGTCAATCCTCATCAGATCGGCGGGGCGCGCATGGCGGCTCTGGTGGCAAATCCCCAAATAGCGGAGTTTCTTGACTTTGTCATGCAGGACGGAGAATTTGAAGTTGGTTTGGCAGAGACCCAGGTCACCAGGAAATCGGTTTTCGCTCACCGCTCCCTCCAGGACTGTGCCATCCGCACCAACACCGGCGCCAACGTGCTGGCTGTGCGCCGTGAAGGGTCCTTCATCAACAACCCCTCCCGGGACCTTGTCATACTGCCCGACGATCTCCTTATTTCCCTGGGCACCTCCGAGCAACTGAATTCCTTGGGAGAACAGGCGAGAAGAAGTTGATCTTCCCCGATGGGACATTTGGAGCGCGCCCGCAGCGGGGTAGGATGCGGTGAGATGAACAGAACTACTCCGACGATTGACTGTGTGGTGGCGGCTGACGTCCAACTGGGGGAGAGCCCGGTGTGGGATGAGGATCGGCAAGTGCTGTGGTGGGTGGATATCAATGGTCGGGCCATCCATCGTTACGACCCGGTGGCCGACTCCGACACCGCCACTCCGGTGCACCGCAAACCGGCGGCGATGGCGGTGCGCCGATCTGGCGGGTTGGTGGTCGCCACCGACGAGGGCTTTTTTGCTTTCGATTACGACGACGCAGGTTTTACCTCTTTGGCGCCCGATCCTGAGCCCGATTTGCCCCGCAATCGTCTCAATGACTCTCGCTGCGATCGCCGGGGACGGTTTTGGGCGGGCAGCATGCACGACCCCACCTCTGACAAAATCGCGGCGGGGAGGCTCCACCGGCTGGATCCGGACCTCCGGGTAACCACGTTCATGGAAGGCCTGGGGGTCTCCAACGGACTGGCGTTCTCACCTGATGGGCGCACCATGTATCACGCCGATACCTGGGCCGAGACAGTGTGGGCCTTTGATTACGACCCCGATGAGGGGGTGCCTACCAACCGCAGAGTGTTTGCCGAGTTATTCGACGTGGCGGGTCGTCCCGATGGGGCGACGGTTGACGAATCGGGATGCTATTGGGTGGCGCTGGTGCGGGGAGGCCAGATAGCCCGTCTTGACCCTCGGGGGAGGCTTGACCGCCTGATACCGTTTCCGGTGACAGTCCCCACCATGCCGGCGTTTGGGGGTGCGGGTCTCGACACGATGTTCGTTACCTGCCTGGGCGCCGGCGCCGTGTCGGGAGAAGATGCCCGACCGGGCCTCGATGGGGGTTTGTTCGCCTTCGATCCGGGCTGTCGGGGGTTGCCCGAGCCGACGTTCGCCGGATGATCCGTAACCTGACCAAGGCCAAACTCGCCGCTGGTGAGCTGGTGGTGGGGTGTTTTCTTCGGCAGGCCGCTTCGGACCTGGCCGAATACCTGGCGCTGTTGGGCTGGGATTTTCTGGTGTTCGACGGTGAGCACGGGTCGGTGACCTCTCGGGACATATCTGACCTTTCCCGAGCGGTTGAGCTGCATGGGGTTACCCCCATGGCCCGGGTGCCCACCAACCTTGCCCATCCCATACTTCGGTTTTTGGATGCCGGGGTTCACGGCGTGCACGTGCCGTGGGTCAACACCGCTTCCGACGCCGACCGGGCGGTGCAGTCGGTCAAATACCATCCCCGGGGCGTGCGGGGGTTGGCCAGCAACCGAAGCGGAGAGTATGCATTGAACGTCTCGCTCAGCGAGGCTGTGGACCTGGCCAACCAACAGACCCTGACGGTGATTCACATCGAGACGATCCAAGCGGTGGAGTCCATCGAGGAATACGTGAAGATTGATGGTCTGGATGTGCTGTTTTTGGGGCCCACCGATCTCTCCCAGTCGATGGGTCTGGTGGGCCAAAAGGATCATCCCCGGCTGTTGGCGGCGATGGACAGAGTGGCCTCGGTGGTGGCTGATTCCGAGAAGACCCTGGGACTGTTTGTATCGTCGCTTCGGGACGCCGAGGAGTGGATCGACAAAGGCGCCCGGTACATCACCACCGGTATGGAAGGGTTTCTGAAGGCGGGTATGGGCGAGTTCCTGACGGGCGTTCGCCGGATGTAGGAACGACCACCAAGAAACCGGGCGGCCGTCCAATCCTCCCGGTCCGCGGGACACGGCCGGCTGAACCCCGCCGTTCCGGGTGGGTCAGATCACCAGGGTCATCAGCTTTTGCGCCCGTTGGTCAAGATCCGCGTCCTCTCTCCACGCCCCCTCGATTCGGCGGAGCGCCACCAGGGGCCCTTCAGCCAGGGCGCCTTCACCCGTGGCCGCCACCTGCTGGGGCAGGACAGTTTGGGCGTAGCCCAGCACCGCCATTTGTCGCAGCACGGTGGGATTGGTTGACTCCAGGGCGACCTGGGGCTGGATGCCCAGTTGCGCCAGACCCTGGTCCACCAGCAGACGGGTCCGTGAACCCGACGGATAAAGAGCCCAGCCGGTCGGGGTGGGGTGATCGGCGGGTGAGTAGATGTGCATGGGTTCGGAGGTGATCGGGTTGGAGCTGAACCGGGCGCCGGCCGGCCCCACCACAAAGGCCAGGTCGATGCTGTAGCTGTCGAGCATTGCCAGGAGGGCGTCGGAATCGTCCACCACCAGTTGCAGATCGATGGCGGAATGCTCCTCTCGCAGGCGGGAGAGACCGGCCGGCAGCGTATACAGCCCGGCGGTGTCGATCATGCCCACCCGAAGGGTCCCCACTTCTCCTCTCTCCCAACTCTCCAACCATCGGACCAGGTCAACCGTCAGCCCGAGAACCTGGTCGGCATAGCGGGCCGCTCGGTGTCCGGCTTCGGTAAACACTCGGCGTCGTCCTTCTTTGCGAAATAACGGCGCTCCCAGACGTCGGGACAGTTCCGCCAGGGAGTGTGACAGGGCGGGTTGACTAATGCCGATCTGCCAGGCCGCTTCGGTGAAAGACCCCTGCTGTTCCACTTCCAGCAGGTAACGGAGGCTCCTGAAGTTGAGGGAAGGCGTATCCATAGAATCTATTGATGATTAACAATACAATTATCTATTTGACTAATCAATATGAGAGGGGCAAACTGTTGTGGGAATGAGCTACACCGAAGACAGCACAATGAACGAGATCAGAGTGGCGATCGTAGGGGTGGGCAACTGTGCGTCCTCACTGGTGCAGGGAGTGGAGTTCTACCGTGAGGCGCCGGTCGATCAGAACATTCCCGGACTGATGCACCCGATTCTGGGTGGCTATCACGTAGGCGATATCCGGTTCGTGGCTGCCTTTGATGTGGACGCGGCCAAGGTGGGTCAGGATCTGTCCAAGGCCATCGCCGCGGGTCCGAACAACACGGTGGGCTTCTGTGAGGTGGCTCACACCGATGTCACCGTCCAAAGGGGCCCCACCCTGGATGGGATCGGGTCGTACCTTTCTGACCTGGTTGAAGAGTCGGCGGTTCCGGCAGTGGATGTTGCCGAGGAATTGCGGAAAGCCCGGGTGGATGTGGTGGTCTCCTATCTGCCGGTGGGATCGCAGGCAGCCACCGAATTCTATGTGGAGCAGGCACTGCGGGCCGGTTGTGCATTCGTCAACTGCATCCCGGTGTTCATCGCCCGCACTGAGGAGTGGGCCCGCCGGTTCGAAGAGGCCGGTCTCCCGATTGTGGGGGACGACATCAAATCGCAAGTGGGCGCCACCATCCTGCACCGCACCTTGGTGAACCTCTTCCAAGACCGGGGTGTGAAGGTGGATCGCACCTATCAGCTCAACTTCGGCGGAAACACCGATTTCTTGAACATGCTGGAGAGAAGTCGCCTGGTGTCGAAGAAGGAATCCAAGACCAAGGCGGTCACCAGCCAGCTGCAAACTCGGACCCCGGTGGAAGATGTCCACATCGGACCTTCGGACCATGTCCCGTGGCTGACCGATCGCAAATGGGCGCACATCCGGCTGGAGGGAACCGGATTCGGAGACACTCCGCTCAACGCCGAGCTGAAGCTGGAAGTGTGGGACAGTCCCAACTCGGCAGGGGTGGTCATCGATGCGCTCCGGTGCGCCAAACTGGGTCTGGATCGGGGAATCTCGGGCCCTCTCCATGAGGCCAGCGCCTATTTCATGAAGTCGCCTCCCCGGCAGATGCGGGATGAGGCGGCGCGGGAGGCTGTGGAAGCCTTCATCGCAGGGGGTGGGGAAGCGGCTCCTTAGCCAAGCAAGATCGGCGGGAAGGCGGGCTTTCAGCCAGGGGATTACCACCTTCGCGAACCCTCGTCTCCATTCGCGATAGTCACCCTGGTTCTGCCCGCCTAGCCGCCATTCTGTGGAGTCCCATCCCATAGCGGCCAAGTTTGGGGCAGACCGCGAAAAAAACTCCCGACGGAGGCTTGCCTTAACCGCCGCAAGTGATCAATGCTAAAACAGCTACCAAAAGCCCATTGGCCCCAGGGGATCGAGCTCACCCCTGGGGTGCACAACGGCCAGACACAACGACCTTTCCGAGGTCAGCAGCAAGTCGCGCAAACTCGCGAAAATCAACGGACCGGCGGTGGTGGGGGAGGGAATCCCATGGGGGAAATCGCGGGATAGCGTATTAATTCGCGAGAAGGCGGAGTGGTTTTCTGACTGGGTGTGGGGGCCTGTTAATGACAGGCGGGGTGGTCACCGTCAAATGTGAAAGCAAGGGGATCGCCGGATCTCGATCTGACGCCAAACTGCTGGTTGTTGCAGCGCCTCCGCTTGATAGGTGCCCTGGCAGATGCGGGATGAGGCGGCGCGGGAGGCTGTGGAAGCCTTCATCGCAGGAGGTGCGGAAGCGGCTCCTTAGCCAAGCAAGATCGGCGGGAAGGCGGGCATTCATCCGGGGATTACCACCTTTTCGCGAACCCTCGTCTCCATTCGCGATAGTCACCCTGGTTCTGCCCGCCCAGCCGCCACTTTGAAGCGCCAGCACCGTTATTGTTATCGGGAGCAAGGCAAGGGGCAGGAGAACAATCGAATGACTGGCGTAAGGGAGTTGCACTTTCCTGACCTCTCCATAGAGGGCTTTCGCGGAATTGACCAACTCTCGATACCTCGCTTAGGTCGTGTGACCTTACTTGCCGGGAAGAATAGTGTAGGCAAGACGACGATCTTGGACGCAGTACGCGTTTACGCTTCTCGAAGCGACTATTTGGTTCTCCGCAATCTCCTCATAGGGCGGGAGGAAATGGCGTCCGCGGTAGATGAGGAGGGTAAACTTTTACCTGAACCCGATTGGCCTGCCCTTTTCCATGGCAGGAGCATTGCGCCAGACAGTCGTATTAAGGTGCGATCTGGTGATGACGAGTTGGTGATAGAGGAACACCGCACCAGCTTGGAAGAAGCATCGCGAATCATTCAACTTCATTTCGACTTCAGTTTGGACGATCATGTTAGGATTCTGAGAGTCGCCTTTCGAGGTCTGCAATGGACACTTCCATGCCTGATTGACCCTGATGCAGGTGGCGTTTATATCCGGCTCGACAGGCATCGCCTGAGAAGGTTCCGATTGCCGTCTGATGATTCACTTCCTCCAGCACTCAGGTTGGAGTTGTTAGGACCGGGCATATTGACCAATGCGGAATTGTCTCAATTCTGGGATGCGGTCGCGCTCACGGATGACGAGGATCAGGCAACCAACGCGTTGAAATTGGTATTGGGCAATAACGTAGAGAGGGTTGCGGTGATTGGCGATAACACCAGGTCTCCCCTAAGTGCCGGTCGCAGGGTTGTGGTCAAGCTAAGAGGTTTTCCTCAACCGGTTCCCCTCAAGAGTCTCGGTGACGGCGCTACGAGGCTCTTCGGCGTAGCCTTGGCGCTCGCCAATAGCAAGAATGGGTTTTTGCTTATTGACGAGGCGGAAAATGGCATCCACCATTCCATCCAGCGAGGCTTTTGGCGCATGGTGTTTCGTACGGCTCTCGAGAACAACGTGCAAGTCTTGGCGACGACGCATAGCTGGGATTGCGTCGGAGGCTTTGCTGAAGCGGCGGTAGAGAACGATGATGGTGAAGGCGTTCTGGTGCGGCTTGACAAGAGGAATGGGATCCTACGAGCCGTTGAGTATTTGGAGGACGACCTGCGGATCGCTGCCGAGCAAGGCATTGAGGTTAGGTAGCGTTGGCTATTCCCCACTCATCGGCTCAAGTCTTGTTGGTTGAGGGACAGGATGACAAATATGTTGTCAGACATTTATGGGCAGCTACCGAGGCAGTGGCTAGATTTGGCATTGAAGACAAGGGTGGTGTGGGCAAGCTCCTTGAATCCATTCCTGTGGAAATAAAGGCTCCTGGACGGAAGGCGGTTGGCATCTTGGCGGATGCCAATCGCGATCGGAACGCCCGCTGGCAGGCAATAGCGGAACGATTAAGAAGGGTAAATGTTGTCTTACCAGATAGCGCCTGTCCCGATGGAATCATTATTCAGGAGAAAAACGAAGTTGGGAGGCCACGGGTGGGTGTATGGCTGTTGCCTGACAATGAATCACCTGGTGAGCTCGAGGACTTTATTGCAAACATGATTCCACCTAACGATGTCGTGTGGCCTTTATCTCGGAAGTACATCCAAGGCATTCCAGAGCCACGCAGATTCAAGGGGAAGGTGCGGAAGGCCGAAGTTCACGCGTGGCTCGCGACCCTTGAGAAACCGCGACCGATGGGCCTGGCGATTAAGGCGAGAGATTTGGATGTCAAATCGGACCTGTGTATGAGATTCGTGGCGTGGCTTCGGCGGCTTTTTGGAGAGGAGCAAACATGACGCAGCATTCGGCGGGGACTGCTTTGGTGGTGGTGGATGTGCAAAACGACTTTGCCGATCCGGGTGGTTCTCTATACGTGCAGGGCGCCGCTTCGGTGGTGGAGGCGGTGAACCGCTTGGTGGAGGAGGCCGGCAACCACGGTTGGCCGATCTTTTACACCCAGGATTGGCATCCGGAGACCACTCCGCATTTTGCCAAGGATGGAGGGATCTGGCCCGTGCATTGCGTGGGAGGATCCCCGGGGGCGGATTTTCACCCGGACTTGAAGGTGGAGGGTGTCTCGGTCAGAAAGGGTGGCGCCGGGGAGGACGGATATTCGGGGTTCACCATGCGGGATCTGGTGGAGGACTGCGACCGCCCCACCGAATTGAATTCCCTGTTGGCCCAAAAAGGGATTACCAAGGTGATAGTGGTGGGCTTGGCTTTGGACTACTGCGTTAAGGACACCGCTTTGGACGCGGTGCGTCTGGGTTATGAAGTGGAGGTTCCGCTTGGGGCCACCGCCGCGGTGAATCTGCGGCCGGAAGACGGCGATCGGGCTGTTGCCGCCCTGAGAGAAGCCGGGGTGTCGGTCACCGGCTGAGCGAGGCCGCCCGCCCCAGCAGTAGTCGACGATAGGTTCTCCACAGGGGATTCTCGGCGGGTCGCAGGGTGGGAAACAAGATCACGTCTCGGATGTGCATGCGGTTGGTCAAGAGCATCACCAGGCGGTCGATCCCCAGGCCCAGCCCTCCTGTGGGAGGCATGCCATACGCCAAAGCCAGCACGAACTCCTCATCCACCGGATGCAATTCCGGATCGTCAGCGCCCAGGAGGCCGGCTTGTTCCTCAAATCGGGACAGTTGGTCCACCGGATCGTTCAGTTCGGAGAAGGCGTTGGCGAACTCCACCCCGGCGATGAACAGTTCGAATCGCTCGGTAAGGCGGGGATCATCGCGATGCCGACGAGCCAGCGGGGAGACCTCCAAGGGGTAGTCGAGCACAAAGGTGGGCTCCCGAAGGCGGGGGACTGCCAGCCGGTCGAACATCTCATAGATCACCCGGCCTCCGGTCCAGGCGGTGGGGATTTCCAGCCCCAGTTGCTCCGCGGAATGCCGAAGCTGTTCGGTGGGGGTGTCCAGACTCACCCGGTCTTCGGTCACCTCGCTCACCAGCTCCAACATGGTGACCCGTCGGTAGGGCGGGTGCAGTGAAATCGGGGCTTCCACCATGGGGCGTCCGCCATCGGTCTCCCCACCCACGGTGGTGGTTCCGATCACTTGGGCGGCAACTGCTGAGATCACCTCCTCGGTAAGGGTCATTACGTCCCGGTAGTCGCAAAACGCCTGATAGGACTCAAGCGTGGTGAACTCGGGATTGTGGGAGGCGTCGACCCCTTCGTTACGGAAAATCCGACCGATCTCGAACACCCGCTCGAAGCCGCCGATGATCAACCGTTTGAGGTGCAACTCGGTGGCGATCCGCATGTAGAGCTGCATATCCAGGGCGTTGTGATGGGTCAGGAACGGGCGGGCGGCGGCGCCGGCGGCCCGGGTGGAGAGGATGGGGGTATCCACCTCCATGAAGCCCCGCTGATGAAACTGGCGGCGCAGTTCGGCAACCACCTCCGAGCGCACCTCAAAGGTTCTGCGGCTCTGCGCATTCATCACCAGATCCAAATGGCGATGCCGGGAGCGCTGTTCCACATCCCGCAGGCCTTTCCATTTGTCGGGCAGGGGCGCCAGGCATTTGGCCAAAAGCTCTATTTGGTCGACATCCACCGAAAGTTCTCCCCGCCGGGTGGTGATCACCTTCCCCACCGCGGCAACCCAATCACCCAGGTCCAAGCCGGAAATCACCTGCCTGGCCTCGTCCTCCATGCCGGTGGTGGAGATGAACAGTTGCAACTCCCCACTCTGATCGGCCAAAGTAATGAACAGAAGACGCCCAAAGTCGCGGATCAGCCGCACCCTTCCGGCCACCGCCGCCACCTGGTCGGTGCGGGTGTCGGCTTCCAGGTCGCCGAACAGGCCCCTTATCTCCGAGGTGGTGTGGGTCCGATCGAACCGGACCGGCCAAGGCTCGATGCCGAGGGAGGAGAGACCATCCAAGCCTTCCAGACGCTCCTCGACCACCTTTTCCCACAGGCGGGCTGTTCCCTGGTTGGGGTGGTCTGACAACTGCTCTTCCATGACAACGTCAACCTAACAGAGCAGCAACGATGCGGGCAAGAACTGGGTCAGGCCCAAATAGGTACCGACCCGCCCCCGGGAGGGGAGGGAGGGCGGGTCGGTGATATGCCTGCCGCCCCGGGAGGGGTGGAGGGCGGGCAGGCTACCCCGCCGGCCTTCCGGGAGGGGACGGGGAAGGCCAGCGGGTGGTATAGGTATTGGTTTTTGTAATAGTAGACAGTATCCAAAAGAAATGGTAAACGGATCCCCCAAAGGTGTCAACTGAGAACCACTCAAAGATTTAGTTCCAGCACCGCCCGCAATCCCCTCAGAGTCAGGTCATCTTCGATGTGGGTGATCGTTTCGCAAACCGGTCCGATCAACGGTGCCAACCCCCCGGTGGCCACCACTGGAAGGTCTCCCAGACCCTGCTCGGAGCGGATTCTTGTGACCAGGCCGTCCACCAGTCCGGCCCAGCCGAACACCAGCCCGCTCTGCACCGCCTCGGTGGTGTTGCGCCCCGCCGCTCTCCGGGGGGCGGCCAGTTCCACTCTCCGCAGGGCCGAGGCGGCGGCGGCCAGGGCATCTCCCGCCACCTGCACCCCGGGAGCGATCGCCCCTCCGCAGTATGCCCCGGATGCGTCGATCACGTCCACGGTGGTGGCGGTCCCAAAATCCACCACCAGCACCGGGGCGCCGAACCGTTCCATCGCTCCGATGGCATTCACCACGCGGTCAGCACCGACCTCGCGGGGATTGTCGATCCGGATCTCGATACCGGTTCGAACCCCCGGCCCGACCACCGTGACCTTTCCCACCGTCAACTCCTCCAGCACCGGTCGGATCGCCGAGATAGCGGTGGGCACCACGCTCGAAAGGGCCGCCCCCGCCAAGGGGAGCGGTATTCCCGACAGCAGTCCGGTGATGAGGATGCGGTATTCGTCGGTGGTGCGGGAGCCATCGGTGGAGATCCGCCAGCGGTGTTCCAGGGATCGGTCCCGGTAGGCGCCGATCACCGTGTGAGTGTTGCCGATATCAACGGCCAAAAGCATGTTTGTCACCGGTACAGGAGACTAGGCGTTCGAAGGCGGACACCTCGATCCACCCAAATGCCATCGCCCCCGCCGGTCGAAGAACAGGTTGTCGATCAGTCTCACATTCGCCACGGTTGCAGCCACCGCCAGAAAGGAGGGGCGGTCCACCAGGGAGACCAGCGAGGCGTCTCGCTGGTCGGCCAATTCGACGTATTCCCAATTCGGCTGATCCCCCGGGGCTTTCGGTTCGGTCACCAGGCGGCGCAGACGATGGGCGGATCGCTCTCCGTCCTGCACCGCCCCCGCGGCCCTTTCCAAACCGCGAACTATGGAGAGGGCTTGCTCCCGATGACTGGGAGGAACCAGGACGTTTCGGCTGGAAAGCGCCAAACCATCCATCTCCCGCACGGTGGGGCAGCCCACTATCTCAATGGGGAAATGCAGGTCACGGGCCAGCCGGCGGATCAGGGTTAGTTGCTGGGCATCCTTTCGCCCGAAATAGGCCCGGTGGGCGCCCAGGCCGGCCAGCAGTTTGGCCACCACCAACGCCACCCCCCCGAAATGGCCCGGCCGATGGGTCCCTTCCATGGATTCGGCCACCGCTCCCGGTTCGATGGTGACTGATCCTCCCGGTGGGTACACCTCCTCGGTGGAGGGGGCAAACAGCACATCCACCCCCGCTTCGGCGGCCAGTCGGCGGTCGCGGACAAGGTCGGACGGGTAGGTCTGGAAGTCGGAGGAACGGTTGAACTGGCGGGGGTTGACGTACAGAGACATGATCAACACCTCCGATTCCCGCCGAGCTTGGGAAAGCAGCGCCAGGTGGCCTTCGTGCAGAAACCCCATGGTGGGGACGAGCCCAATGTGCCCCTTCCCCTGCGTTGCCGACCGGGCCTCAGCAAAGGTCTTCACCACTTTCATGGGTGATGGGAAGATCCGAGGTATTCCCCAACCTCATCGGCGCCGAAGCGATGGGCGGCGATCTGCCCCAACCTTCGATACTGCTGGGCCAAGGCGGGTGAGACGGCGGCGGCGGCCCGCAGATGCCCGGCGATGGTCCCCAGGTCGGCGCGGACCACCGGGCCGGTGAGCGACCGGTCGGGTCCCATCCGGAAGCAGTTTTCCATCACCTGGGCGGCAAGGGGTTGGGCGTCGCGCCAGGGAACGTGGGCGGCTTCGAAGAGATCGGCGGCCACCCCCAAAGCGGTGGCCAGGCCCAGGGCGATGGTGGCGGCGCCGGCATGGTAGAGGGGTTTGAGGTGATCCTCCAACCGGAAAGCCATCATGCCCAGGCTTTGGGCAAAGGAAGTCAGTTGCTGGGCGGCCTTTTCGCTTCCGGCGGTCACCGCCGCGGCGGATCCGGCCAGGGACCGAGCGCCCTGTTGGGGGGTGGGCAAGGTTTGGAGAGGATGAAGGCACCCGATCTGCAGGCCGGCCCTCTCCAGAGCCTCCAACTGGGTGATGGACCCGAACCCCGAGAGGTGCGCCACGGTTTCAGATGGCGGCGGGTGGGCTGCCAGACCATGTGCGACCTCTGAGATGGCGTCGTCAGGGCAGGCCAGGATGGTCAGGTCGCAGTTTGCCAGCTGGTGGGCATGCGCGACTCTGGTGGCCTCCAATTCCGGTGGTATGTGCCCCGAGGGGCCGGCAACGGTCTGGACTCGGTGTCCGGCGGTCTGGGCGGCGATCGCCAGGGCGCCACCTGCCCGGCCGGGTCCGATCACTGCCAAGCTGAAGGTAGTTTTCACTCTCCCCCGAGGTAACTGGGAATCAGGGACCGTCCTCGGGCGCTGAGCGGACGCCCCAGAATCTGCTCGATGATGGCCACCGCCTGGACCGGGTCGGGCACCAGCCCGCTTTCCACCAAGAACCCACCCATCAGACCACCCAGGTCCTCATCGATTGTTTCCCGGTGCACCAGGACCCGAATTTGGGGATCGCTCAACAGCTCCCGCAGCTTGTCATACAGGCCGCGACGTTCGTTTTCCATTATCTCCGAACTGATCGGAACCCGATGGGCGCCGAATCCGGACTCCTGATATACCTTGATGTTTTGGTTGTTGGTCATAAGGCTTACCACATCGGTGATCCCAGCCTCCTGCTGCAGCCAGAGCACCTCTTGGGAACGGCGCACCCGGCGATGAGTCGCTCCCAGGCCCCCCAGTCGCTCGCTGACCGCCAGCCGGGTGTGGATGATCCACCGAAACCCTCGAGGCCTGAGTAAACCGGCTGGCATGCGCGCTTAGGAAGAGGCCTGATCACGGGGGGTGGCGGCTGCCACCCTCTCCATGCCGGGATCGGCCCTGCCCATTCCGGAAGGGGGATGGAGCCGCATTTCGTGGGCATCGGTGGTTTCCCACTTGGGCACGTCGTGGAAGATCTTCTCGATCTCCTCCACGTCCAGGGTTTCCTGCTCCAAGAGTGCTTCCACCATCCGGTCCAGAGCGGGTTGGTGAGCATCAAGGATCTGGCGGGCTTCGGCGTGGGCGTCTCTGATCAGCTTGCGGACTTCGGAGTCAATGTCAGCTGCCAACTGATCGGAGTAGTCGGGTTGCCGGGTGTAATCGCGGCCCAGGAACACTTCACCTTCGTTCTTGCCGTACTTCATCGGCCCCAGTTCGTCGCTCATGCCGTACTCCATCACCATGCGGCGGGCGATGGTGGTGGCTTTGTCGATGTCGTTAGCCGAACCGGTGGTGGGGTCGGCATAAATGAGTTCTTCGGCGCTCCTCCCTCCCAGCAGCATGGCCAGCTGATCCAATAGCTCCGAGCGTTTCACCAGGTACTTGTCCCGGGTGGGCAGGGCGAGAGTGTGTCCCAGGGAACGGCCTCGGGCCACGATGGTCACTTTGTGAACCGGGTCGGCCATGGGAAGAGCCCATCCCACCAGGGCATGCCCGGTTTCGTGGAAAGCGATCAGACGCTTTTCGTCGTCGGCCATCACCCGGGCCTTGCGCTCGGGGCCGGCGATCACCCGGTCGATCGCCTCCTCCAACTCTTCCATGCCGACTTCTTCCCGTCCGCGGCGGGCCGCCAGCAGGGCCGCTTCGTTGATCAGGTTGGCCAGGTCGGCGCCGGTGAATCCGGGGGTGCGTCTGGCCAGCACCTCCAGATCGATTTCGGACTTGAGGGGCTTGCCACGGGAATGGACTTCCAATATCGCTTTCCGCCCTCGGATGTCGGGGGAGTCAATCACGATCTGTCGGTCGAATCGACCGGGCCGGAGCAACGCCGGATCCAGGATATCGGGCCGGTTGGTGGCGGCGATCACTATCACCCCGGCGTTGGTGTCGAAGCCATCCAGTTCCACCAACAACTGGTTGAGGGTCTGTTCACGTTCGTCATGCCCGCCGCCCAGACCCGCGCCTCGGTGACGGCCCACCGCGTCGATCTCGTCGATGAAAATGATGGCCGGGCTGTTTTGTTTGGCCTGCTCGAAGAGATCACGCACCCGGCTGGCTCCCACCCCCACAAACATTTCCACGAAGTCCGATCCCGAGATCGAGAAAAACGGCCGACCCGCTTCTCCGGCCACCGCTCTGGCCAAGAGGGTCTTGCCGGTTCCGGGAGGGCCGAATAGCAGTACTCCTTTGGGGATCTTGGCGCCCATCGCCCGGAATTTGTCGGCGTCTGCCAAAAAATCTCGGATCTCGCCCAGCTCCTCGATGGCCTCCTCCAGGCCGGCCACATCCTTGAAGGTGACATCGGGATGGTCCTTTTTGACCATCTTGGCCCGAGTTTTGCCAAACTGCATGATTCGATTGCCCGACCTTTGCATCTGCATGAAGATAAAAACCATGAAACCGATCAAGAGCAACCAGGGGAGCATCCCCACCAGCACGCTCCAAGGTCCGGGCGGCTCATGATCGGTGTCGTATGAGACTCCCTGGTCTTCGAGTATCTCGGCCAGTTGTCCCTCGTATCCCTCGGGGTATTTGGCCGCAAAGTCGTACTGGCCGGCGGGAGCGGGGGAGTCCTCATAGCGCCCCCGCGCCTCCAGAGAGCGGGTCAGTATCAGAACCGACTCGATGCGCCCCTCTTGCACGGCGTTCAGGAACTCCCCGGTGGTGATTTCCGTCGTTGGCTCATCGTCGTTCCCGAAATTTTGGAAGAGCAGGGCCATAGTGACGATCAGCAGACCGTAGATCAGGAGAATGCGGATGCTGCGGCGCAAGAGTTGCTCCTCAGGAGGGGGTTGGTTGGGACAGGTGGCTGGGGGGACTGCAAGTCATGGTAGGTCAATAGGGGGTGGTTGGATAAATGTTATCTAGGACTGGGACAAAATGCCCACATAGGGGAGATTGCGGTACTTTCCGTTGTAGTCGAGGCCGTATCCCACCACGAACTCCGGACCCACTCGAAACCCCACGTATTTGACGTCCACCGGCACTCGCTGGATGCCTTCTTTATAGAGCAGGGCGGCGATCTCCAAAGACTCCGGGCCCCGCACCTGGAGGCTCTTGATCAGATAATTCAAGGTGAGCCCCGAGTCGACGATGTCTTCGCAGATCAGAACGTGCCGCCCCGCGATCTCCTGGTCGAGGTCTTTGAGGACCCGTACCACTCCCGAGGTTTTGGTGGCGGCGCCGTAGGAGGAGACCGCCATGTAGTCGAACTGGGCGGGAAGTTTGATCTGTCGGACCAGGTCTGACATCACCATGAAGGTTCCCTTCAGCACGCCCACTATCAGCAGGTCGAGTCCCGCGTAGTCGGCGGTGATGGAATTCCCCATGTCGCGGAGCCGATCGGCAATCTGCTGGCTCGATATGAAAGGCTTGACCGAATCCATCGATATCTGTTACACCTTAGCCATCTCGGGTGAAAAGGAGCCGGTCGCCCATCCGGATGGCGGCCACTCCTCCCTCCAATTGGGTGCGGGGCGCCTGTCCGGCGGCCACCCCCAACACCCTTTGCACCTCGGCCGACGCTGCGGCTTGGGGGCCTCGCAGCAGTCGCAGGGCTCGCCGCACCACCCGGGATGCGACAGGCGGTGCTAGCGCCGCCAGGTCGGAGCAGGAGACTTCCGGCCAACCGTCGGGGGAGACTCCGATCCGGGTTTGGTCGGCCACCTGCTCCAGGTAGGAGAGATCGGCTGAGGCCAGCCTGGCCAGCCTGATCAGACCCTCCCGAAGTCTCGGTTGGTACTCGCCTTCCAGTTGGGGAATCAGCCCCCGCCTGATGCGGTTGCGAAGGTAGCGGGGGTCGTCATTCTGTGGGTCGTCTTCCCATGCCAGCCCCGCCAGGGTGGCCAATTCTCGGGTCTCTGTGCGCCACACCGCCAGGAGCGGGCGGCAATAGCGGCCCCGGTGGGAAGGGATCCCGGCAATCCCGTCCAGCCCACTTCCCCGCAGGAGGTTGTGCAGCACGGTCTCGGCCTGGTCGTCGGCGGTGTGGGCGGTTACCACCGCTTCGTCGGACGTCGAGGCCCGGGCCAAAGCCTGGTAGCGGGCGGACCGCAGAGCCTGTTCCGACCGCCCGGTGCCCTTCTCGATCGAGATTTCCGACAGTTCCAAACCCAGCCGCTGGGAAATCGCTCGGGCGGCTTGGGCCATGGGGGCGGAATGGGGGAGACGGTGGTTGACGTGGATCGCCCGACAAACCCCGCCCGACCGGGTGGCCAACCAGGCGGCCGCTGCCGAGTCGGCCCCCCCGGAGAGGGCGATGACTATGGGCCGGTGGGGAAACTCAACCCGGGTGAGTGTGTTGGAGGTCAGCTGTGCCAGTCGCCGGGTTCGGGTGGGCGGTGTGCCATCTTCGTTGGCCCGCGCCGAGTCCGAGGGGGGTTCAACCAACTGACTTGTAGCGGGACCTGACCACCCTGGTGAAATAGAGCACCACCGTGATGACGCAGAACACCACCGCCAGAGCCAGGCTGGTGGGGACCAGATAACGATAAGTCCAATCGGGTACTTCCTCGGCCGGCGCGGCTTCCTCCACCACCACCCCCGGGACGATCTCGGCCGGTTCCTCAGGTGATTCCTGGGCCAGGGCGGGAAGAGCGACTCCCATCAAGACCGCCGCCATGGTCAGCACCAGCACCATTCTGCGTCTGCTCATGAGTCCCACAGGTTACTCGATTCCCATCACAAACCCAGGCGTCGGGTTTCCTTGGCCAGTCTTCCCCGCAGTCGCTCCATAAACACTTCAGGCACCTCCTCGGTGAGGTGGTGCCTGATGGTGTAACGGAAGCGACGCTCCACGACTTCTATGTCCTTACAGGGCGGACAGTATTCGAAGTGCTGGACCATTCGGTGAGCGGTCTCGATCTCCAGCTCACCGTCAACATAGCTGTACAAGTGGGTGACAACCTGGTGGCACTCCCTAGACATGTGGAACCTCCGTTGGGGTCAATCCCCGCTTGCTCGCATACTCCCACAACGCTTTTCGAAGGGCATTTCTTCCCCGGTGCAGCCGTGACATGACAGTGCCCATGGGCAGATTCAGGGTCTGTGCAATCTCTTTGTACGACAAACCCTCCACATCGGCCAGCAAAACCGGGATGCGATAGATCACCGGAAGGTTCTCAATGGCCTCCACGATGTCCGACTCGAAGATCTGTTCGATGATTTGGTCTTCGGGGGCACGGGACCACGACCGGACTTGTTGGTGGCCGCCGGTCCGGTAGGGGGCGCCTTCCGCTCCTTCGTCCAGTTCGGTTTCCTGGGGTCGGCGGGAACGCCGCCGATATTCGTTGATGAAAGTGTTGGTGAGGATGCGGAACAGCCAGGCCCGCAGGTTGGTCCCCGCCCGGAAGGTGTGATAGCCCCGGTAGGCCTTCAGCAGCGCCTCCTGCACCAGGTCCTCGGCGTCGGCGCGATTGCGGGCCAGGCGGAGCGCCATGCCATAAAGCTGAGGTAGAAACTCGGTGACGTCTTCTTGGAAGTTCTCGCGGTCCGCCATAGGAGAAACGCTAGCAATGTTGGTGGGGATGCGATCCGCTTCGGTGCGGTGGGGCGGGGGCTTGATCGGGCCGACAGTTTGCCGCGGTGGGGCAGATTGTCACACCCTGGTGCCCATACTCAGAGAATCACCGAGCGGGAGCAAGCAGATGGTCAAGCGACGAAGGCACGCTGAGCGAAGAGAAGGCATGGCGGCGTTTGGGGGAATGTACGTCTACGGACGGGATCCCGAACGTGACCGCATCCGAAGAGAGGCGCTGCGGAATTGGCACCAGAGCGGTGACAATGAGTACATGTATGAGGCGGGGATCTGGGCCCGGCCCGAGTCGGACGATGATGAACAGGAGTGAGAGAACCGAGCTTCGGTGGGATGGCAATCTCTCTGAGGAGATCACTGTCCGGGGCAGAAAACACCGCTGGCGGGTAATCCCCGCAGCCCAGAAGTACTACCCGGGCAGATTCTACGTCGAGTTGATCGACCAGGACGACCAACGGGTGGGACTGGTCCAGCAATACCCGTGTACCCAAGGAGAGAGGCTTCCGGATGGAAGAGGGCGTGGCGACCCCAGCTGGCCGACCGAGGCTTGGGCCAGGCAGGCAGCCGAAGAGAAAACCTGGGAGCTGGCCCATCCTCACCGGGGGTTCTTCGGTGGTCTGAACCTGCCTGCCATCGTAAGACGGGGGTGAAGCGATTGGGCTCTTGACGCAAGGGTCAGGTTAGGGCCAGCCAGCACACCAGATGCACATCATCGGAAGTGATCTCGGGGAGGGGTTGGGGCGCTCGGTAAGGCTGGAGCCCCAGCGAGTCGATGGTCTCCAGGATGCGCTGGGCTTGCCGGGTGGGATGGTCGGACGAGGCCAACCCGGCGCGAAAAGCGCGGAGGGTCCGTTCCGGATAGGGCGCCGAGAGGGTGTCCACCGCCCGATCAATCCTTTCTTGGGTGATCCCGGCGGGAGGGTGGGCGCGTACCACTTCGGCGGCCCGGCGGAGCGCCCGCGGAACTCTGGGTTCCAGGTTGGCTTTGTCCGACAGGAAGTTCCACTTCTCCACGATGTCGGCTCGGGCCACCTGCCAGGCGGTGAAAACGGCTGGGTCGAGTTCGTCGCCCAAAGTGCGGGGAGTCTGGAACCCATCGGGAGGACGGGCTCGATCCAAACAGGCCAGCGTGTTGCCGTCCACGAGGGCAGGAGCATGCTCGGAAGTAGCGGTTGGCAGGGTCGGGGCCTCGCCCATGAGAATTTCGGAGGGCATCGGGGATGGGGTTCCATCGGCTGGGCCGGCAGATGCTGGGATTTCCACAAACCGGAACTTGGGTTGGGGTGCGTCAGCCACCTTGGCGCAGAACACATAGCCCCGCTTGGTGCCCGGGGGCGCCGCCATTCCTGATCCTGATCCCCAGGGAAGGCGCTCGATCCGGGCCGCCAGGTGGGGGTCTTCCAAGGCTTGGCGTAGCTCTTGGCGGAACTCCTCCCCCGAGTGGGCGCCCCGGGAGGTGCCCCCTCTCTCGAATATGTCGGACTCTTCGCGGCGCAGCCGTTCAATTTCCTCACGGGTTTCGGTGAAGGTTATGTCCACCGGACCCTCCTGGCCGGGCATAACCCACCCGACCCCAACGCTGGCTGCCGCCTGCTTGATCTTGCGTTGGAGGCGCTCTTCCAGGCCCAAGAGATCATCCAGCCGGTCGTCGGGAAAGACGCAGTGGAGAAACACCTCCTGGTGATGGGATCCGATGCGGTCGATCCGACCGTGGCGCTGCACCAGCCGCATCGGGTTCCAGGGGAGGTCGTAGTTGATGATCTGCCCGGCCTGTTGGAGGTTCACACCCTCGGACAGCACATCGGTGGTCACCACAATGTCATATCGGTCGTGCTCCTCACCATCGGGAGGATCGGTGGTGAGTGGGGCAAACCCCCACAGCACCCGTTCCTTGTCACCGGATTTCCCCTGACCGCTCAAGGTTGCAATCCGGCCCCGGTAAGCCGCCAGGCGATGGTCGGTCTCCGTGACCTCCAGCAGGTGATCGAATATCCAGTCCACCGTGTCGGCGTAGTAGCTGAAGACCAGCACCTTGCGCCGGTTGGCGGTGTCCTGTTTGCCCATGCCCCGCTCTTGGGCGCCGGCGGCGATCTCGGCCAGCTGATCGACCAGCTTCGCCAAGGTGGGGTCGTCTCGGCGGGTGACCCGGCGGGCCTCGGCAGCGAAGGACAACAGCAGATCCCGGTCGCGCCGGACATGACGGGCCAGTCTTTTGACGTCGAATCGGGAGGCATCTTGGGTGTGGATGGAGGTGGGTGTCAGGTGGCCGATCAGCTCGTCTATTTGGTCGGAATCGGCGGCCACCAGCTGCACCAGGGCGTCTCCGCTTCCCACCAGACCGCCGTTTTCCAAAAGCGACAGAAAAGCGCCATGGGTCTTGGCCATGGTTTCGCAGGTGTTGGCGAAGGCGTGAGGGGATGATTCGAAGCGCTTGAGAAGACCCGATCGGAGCAAACCGGCCAGCTGCGCTTCGTGGCTGTCGGGTTGGTTGTCCAGCCGGTATTGCGACGGGAGATAGCGGGCCAGGGTGAGCACCCCCGGGTCATCGTCGGGGGTATCCGGCGGAGGGTCGAGGGCGTGTTTAAACCGGTCGAAGAAGCCGGGTAGGACGCTGTCCAAGTTGTAGGTCATCTTGTGCACCCGCGGGGTGGGGAAGGTGATGGTGGTCTCCGTGCCGCCGATTCGGACCGTGTCGTTGGGGTAGAAGCGTTTCACGAACGACCGGGTGCGGCGCACCGCCACCGCATCCAGCACATCAAATAGGTGCTCGGGGGAAAGGTCGTCGGGGTCAAGCGCCATCGCCCGGTGGAAATGTTCCCGCATAGATCGGATGCCCAGTTCCGCGAAGACCGCGTCGTTGTGGAGAAAGTAGCCCAGCTGGTAGTAGAGATCCCACAGGCTGTTGTTCACCGGCGTGGCGGTGAGAAGCGCCAGTTTCTTGGGGGGAGACCCGGCCATCAGCCGCCGCAGGGCCTCGGCCCGCTGGGTACCGGGGTTGCGCAGATTGTGAGCCTCGTCGATCACCACCATCGCATAGTCGTTGATGGACTGGGCTTCGAGCTTGGTGGCGGTGGAGTGCTCGGGGTTGAGGCGGCGGTCGTTGGCCAGTTCGTCGAACGAGCGGATCTCCATTGGCAGGTTGAAGTGGGAGCGGAAGGCTCGCCATGGTCCGTCTCGGAGGGTGGCCGGGGCGATCACCAGGACTCTCTGGCGACGATCGATGGCGGCTGTTCGGATCAATTCCCCGGCCAGGAAGGTCTTGCCGAGTCCGACCTCGTCGGCGATCAACACCCCGTTGTATCGCTCCAGGATGCGGCCTGCTCTCCACAGGCCGTCCCGCTGGAACGAGGTGAGATGGATTTGGGGTTGGCCCGATTCTTCGCTCTCTTGCTGGATTTCGGCGGCGTATCGTTCCCACAGCATCCGCAGATAGATGAGCTGCGGAGAGTGGGGTTCGAACCGGGCCTCGAACAGCTCCGCCAGGTCGTATTCCTTGGCCTCGTCCCACAGTTCCTCGAACCACTCTTTGACCTGTTTGACCACATGGGGCGAATAGCTTCCCAGGTTGAGCTCAACGTTGGTGGTCAGCCCGGCATGAGTGAAATTGGACGATCCGGCGACAACACCGTGGTTGTAGTCGCTCACCAAGAAGGCCTTTCCGTGCAAGAAGCGTTCCTCAAGGCGGCGTACCTGGACTTTGCCCGAGCGCAGCCAATCCACCAACCGCCGCGAGGTGGTATCGGTATTGGGAGTGAATCCCAAGAGATCGCGGTCGATGGACAGGGCCTGCTGGTGGCCGTCGAGAGCCTTGCGCAGCCGATCGCGGGCGGCCCGGTCGGGGAAGACCGATTCTGTGCCCAGAGCCCGCTGGCGACGTTCGGGCGGCCTGGGTTCGGCACCCAGTAGCAGGCGGACTCCGTTCACATGGTCCAGCGCGTCGGCCAACAACGCGTACCCGCCCAAGTTGAAATAAGCGGTGGCGATGTCAATACTGGCGCCGCCCACAAAGTCGGTGGCGGCGTGGGTGATGAACCCCGACAGCGCCTCAGCGACCGTCTCCCCGGCCCGATTGGTGGCCAGTTCTGGCCTTGGCTCGGCGGTCATGTGCGCTTTGGCTGTGTGGTCGAACTGCTGGAGTTCATAGATGGATGGCGTCCTCCAACATGCCACGGCAGTGACTTCTCAAGCCGGCCAAGCTGATGACATCCACTGTGCCTTCCAGTAGGTCTGCCAGTTCTATCCGAAGGCCCGCTATATCAAAAAGAGACGTGCCTGGTAGGAAGTCAACCAGAAAGTCGTAGTCGCTGGCATCGGTGTCTTCGCCACGGGCCACCGACCCCACCAGTGCTATAGAGCGTGCGTTGTTGCGAAGGGCTGCGCGGCGAATAGCAGCACGGTGCACTACCAGAATGTCATTGCGCCGCCCCATGCCTATCGACCTCCTTCTATGTCCCCGGAAGGTGGGTGGCTGAACCAGAAAGACTAGGCATTAGTCCTGGATCCGAAGCGGTCGAACCATTGCTCCAGATGGGTTCTGTAGGTAGAGAGGGTGTTCTCTGAATATCCATGTCCTCCCAAGATTTGCTCCACAGCCTCCTTGTCATGTTGGCCGGGGTGGATACCCGTGTCAATGGCATTCTTACCTCTCTGCACGGAGATCATTTTCCCGTCGATACATCCGACATGGGTCTCGCTCATGTGATTCTCCTGAAGTGCTTCAATACTGCCGCATGGCGATCGACGTAGCGGTTAGGGTCTTTGTGGTCGAAAGTCTCGTAGATCACGGCCAGGTCGTCTTCGTCCAAGCCGTACAGGTGGGCGACGCAGGCGTCCAGTTCGTGGATCAGGTCTTGTTTGATGGCGGGATCGTTGGCTGATCCCACCGGTACCCCCACTTCGGCTGCCCATTCGGAGAAGCGATCATCCACCGCCGCCAGCCGCCCGGCGATTTCCACCACTCGGGCTCGCACTGAGTCTCGTGGGCCGGGGTCGGGCATGGTCAGCAGGCCGATCTGTTCAAATGTCATGGACATTTCAACTGTGCGTCGAGCTTGCCAATCGCAGGGCATAGAACAAAACACACCCAAAACGTAGGCTTCGTCACTCGCTGCACCGGAGATTCGTAACAAGTATGGAGCCTTGTTGACAAGGACTCTGTGACCAGGCACAAGTGCACAAATAATGGTCCGGGTGTCAGTACTTCTGGTGACATCACGAAAGGCCAAACGCGGGTGTAAGCAGGGTAGGGTCGATGGATCATCGGTAATGGCCTTATCTTGTTCCGCAAAGGCTGATCTTGACGTGCGTCTTTGCCGCAGGCGCTTCTGTTGTAAGACACTTACGATCTCATGGGCATCTACTGAGTCGTAATAAGAACCTGTTTCCATTTCCCAAACCTTGAACGATGCGCCGGTATAAACGGGCCAGATGGTCTTGGGCATTGATCGGGAAGCCTTACCGTCGTCGTTCATGAATCGCCCTCGATCTCCGCTCGCATCGAATTCGCGGACCGGGCGGAGGCGCCATCGTCGTTCATGAATCGCCCTCGATCGTGGGTGGAGTGAAATTCCGCCACGCCGCGGAAGCGCCAATCCCGTCGTCCCGGAGGAACCGGTGGCGGTCGGTTGTCGAGTTGAAATCCCCCTGAACTGGGCGAAGCCTCCATCGGGGGGGGGGCTTGGCACTGGCTGATATAAAGCGTGGATGTTGTTTCATTTTGCGCCATACTCGAAAAGCGGCGCGGGTGGGAACCTGTGGAAAGGCGGCTGATTTGGACCAGCTACGAAACTCCGATATCGGCACCAATTTTGGTTTCTCGGCGATGATCTGCCGGTAGTGGGCCAACGAGTTGGCCGGGCCCGGGTATATGGCTACTCGTGTCTGATCAGTGAGGTTGTCAAAGCCACCCCCTGGGATCGGCACTGAGTGAGCGCTTTCGGAGGGTGACCAACGCGAGGGTGTAGCGTCCGTCCACGCCTTCGAATGCCCACTCCCGCGTGTTGAGGCAGGTGGCAACTGACATGACCGGGTGAACGACACCAGCGCCACTGTGTAGGCGTTGTGAACCCCTCGAACACCCACCCTCGGTTGTTGATAAGGGTCGAGACGGATATCCGGACCCGACTCTCGACCTCGATCCGATCCGATCCGATCCGATCCGATCCGATCCGATCCGATCCGATCCGATCCGATCCGATCCCGATCCGATCCGATCCGATCCGATTATTATTAATTACTTGGGTGCGCCACTTGGCCATGCCTGCATCAGCCACCGCCGAGCGGGGCAGGACGGTTCCCACGGTTCCGCCCTCTCTCGCCAAGGAGAGGTTGGCCCAGGAAAAGGCTTTGTACAGGTCGGTGCTACCGGCTCCGAGTTTGGGGAACGAAAGCCGGAGGATCTTCTTCAGGGCATCAGCTTGCTGTTTATCAGTTTTGAATTCAGCCTCCAAATCGGGCCGGGATGCCTCGAATTCATCAATGCGCCCCCTTCGCCTGGCAACCGGCAAAGATCGAATTCCTGGCAGATGAAGACCCCACCAGATTTCCCTATCAACCACAACCTTTTCCCACGGGGGATTTCCCAGCAAACAGTCAAAACCGGGCCTATCTCGCAGAAACACCTCCGGGAAGGCGGCCGGGAAATGCACCGGGTTCAGTCGTCGCACGGTGTCGGCAACTTCCGGATCGGCCCGCAACTTGGCGATGGTCGCATCGTCGAAGTCGTAGGGTGCTTGGCAGGCGTCTGCTCGGATGGCGGTCACCACATCGAACATGTTCCGAGCAGGCATCACCGCTGTCTGCGCCTGTTGATGAGCTGCCCGAGCCTCGTCGATCTCCTTCTTGGTGGCGTCGGAGGTCCGGGCCAATCGGCGCAATGCGCCTCGGGCTTCGGCCAACTGTGATTCCAAACGGCTTCGGGGAAGGCTGGGTGCTCCGGGCTTGGCCTTGGGGTCGAGGGTCTTGGCCACCTCGTCCAGGGTGCCCACTCCGGTGAGGCTGTCGCCACACACCAGGTTGTGATCCAAGAACGAAAGCGGCAGGCCGGGTACGAAAGTGTGCACCCAGATGGCCAGTCGGGCCAGTTCCACGGCGATGCGGTTTTTGTCCACTCCATATATACAGTGGCGGGCTACTTGACGGCGGAGAAGCGACCCGGATTCGATTTCCACTCCGGCTGCCAGTTTGCCCAATGCGCGCAGGGCAGTCTCTCTCAGCCTGCCCAGTTCGGCCACCACCGAGGGAACCGGGTGGAGTGACAGCCAGGCCGACAGCCGCGCTTCGATCCTATCCACCGCCGCCACCAGAAAATGCCCCGATCCATGGCGATGTCGGCGCATCGGAAATCGAAGAACGCCTCCGACAGGGCTGCCTCGTCACCCGCTTCCTGAAGTGTGTCGAGTCGAGCCAGATGGTCGTCCAACGCCACTTCCAGGGCATGGTCGAGCAGATGCTCCACCGCAAACGGCTTGGTGAAATACGACCCGGTGGCCTTGCGGACTCCCGAACGGTTGTGCAGGTAGACCACTCCTTCGGGCACCACCACTTGCACCGGCTTCAATCGTCTTTTCGGAGCGGCCGTGGCGGGAATGTATTCGCCTTTGCGGTTGAGGGCCAGGTCACTTTGGGCCACCGACAGGCGCGACTCCAATAGCCCCTCGTAGATGGTTCCGAATTCTCTAACCGACAGCGAACGAAAGTCCACCGGCCCTTCACCCTCCGGCCCCTGGTCGATCAGCAGTGCGCCCAGAGCCGGCCCGAATTCGGCGTCGGTCAGGCGCAGGTCGGCCAATGCCTCGGCTGAGGGATTCACTGCCGGATCGGTGGAGAACAGCCCGCCGTCGTAGGCGGGTACTCCCCAGGTGATGTTGCCGCGGTCGATCACCCGCCACAGTTGATTCACGTCTTCCCACAGATCGGTGGCCTCTCGGTCGAATTCGGTGATTCCCTGATCGCGGTTCTGGACGATCAGATGGATGGCCCGGGAGAGGGAATGGTTGGTGTATTGGTCGTTCTGGCGATAGGGCAGAAGGCCCTTGTCCTCGGCATAGGCCACGAACAGCAATCGGAACAGGATCACCATCACCAACTCATAGGCGGCGGCCAGGTCCTCCTCGGTGAGATCATTGGTGGTTGAACGGCGGCCCATGCGCTTGGCTACTGCTTGGGAGAGGAGCGGAACGGTGTCGTTGTAAACCCGTTCCCGGAGCCGGACCGCCAACTCGGCTGCGAAATCGGCCGAATTGGTGAGGATCTCTTCGATGGTTCCGTTGTGGTCAAGTGCTTGGGCGGAAAACAGGAGATGGAGATACCCGCTCTGGTCCCCGGGCACGAGTGCCAGGTTGATCTCGATGAAGGTTTCTGCTTTACCTTTTCGGCCAACCCCGGTGTCGGGTCGGGCGGCGTAGAGGCGAATCTCGGCTGAGCGGGTGAGGATCACCCAGTCCACGTTTTCCCGGTCGGCGATTGCCAGAGCCCGGGAGACGGGCGAAACGTTGCCAAAACGTTGGGAGGGGGCTTCGAAAGGCTCGGTGTCGTCGCAGAAGATCCCCACCGCCCGCTTGTGGCCATTGATGGTGAGCATGGAGGCGTTGGATGCCAAAGGTGTCACGCCGAATCCCAGCCTTTCCATCAATCTGGTTCCCCGCAAGCTGAGAAGCGGGGTCGATTTGGCAACCGCGGTCTTCCAGTCGGGTCGGAGGGGGACCCCGGCCTGTAGTTCCTGGGTGGCCAGCAGGCCGACGTTGCGGATACCGGGGAGAGGTGAGTCGAGTTCTGGGAGATTGGCCAGGAGGAATCGGGTGGCGGCGTGGTGAGTGGGCTCGGTCAGAGCGTGGGCGGCCAGACGTTCCACCTGGGAGGGGTCGAGGTCACGGTGGACGGATTGCTGGTCGGTGGGTCCACACAGGGTTGCCTTTTGACCGTCGGCGGTGGGGTAGAGCACCACCATGAGCACCGGAGTGACCCTTCCTGCCCGCCGTTTGTCCCATGCTTGGCGAATGTCGGGTGGTGAAGGGCGCCGGGTTGCGGAAACCAGGGCTATCTCCAAGCCGGCTGGGGTCTCTTGGGTGAAGAGAGCCACCGGGGTTAGAGAAGAGGGAAAGCCCATTGGAGCATTCCACCGCTGTGGCTCTCGGCTGGTGAGAAAGTCAGGGGCGGTGAGGGTCACAAATATTGAGGGTAGCCACAGGGGTGCGGCGATCTTCTTGGATCGAGAGGTTGGGATTCTTTGCTGCCTTGTCTTGCCTGGGGTTTACGGGTCGTTGCTGGGCTTATTGTCGGTTTGGACAGAACAGTTATTTGGCGGAAGATCACCGATGTATACATGGGATAACGCATGATGACAGTATTTCTGTCACACCTACCTGACATACTGGAGGTCATGGATGAACACATGTCAAACGGGTCCTCAGCCCACCTGGTGCGGGTGATTCTGCCCGCCGCGGCGGTGAATGCTGCCACTGTGGAAGAGTTGGAGCAGCGGATGCTCTCGGCCAGCCGGGCCGAGGCGCAGGCCAAGGCGGTGCGTGTTGAGGCCGCGGCAGAGCTGGGGCGGCGAAGGGGGCAAGGCATAGCCGAGAAGGCGTTGCGGCAGCAATCGGGTCAATCCACCCGTGGCGTCCGACAGGAGCTGAAGACTGCCGGCAAGCTTGAAGACCTGCCGGGGACCTCTCGCGCCTTTGGTAGGGGAGAGATTTCTTATCGCCATGCCGAAATCATCGCCAACACCGCAGAAGGGGTGGAAATCGATGAGGACAAGCTGGTGGAAAAGGCGAAGCGGCAGCCGGTCGACGTGTTCGCTCGCACGGCCCGCAGGCACGCTCAGGATCGTTCGGAAGACGATGGGATGTCCCGTCTGAAGCGCCAGCGCCGGAATCGTAAAGCCTGGCTCCGGGTTGATCCACGAAGCGGGATGACGGTGGTGCATGCCGAGTTCGCCCCGATCACCGGCGAGCGAGTCAAAGCGGCGCTTGGCAACAAGACCAACCAGTTGTGGCGGGAAGAGGACTCCAATAATCGACCCTCCACCCGACAGCGGATGGCGGATGCGTTGGCTGACTTGATTTGTGAACCCGGCAAAGATGAGTCGGGCGATGAGAAGAAGAGCAAACGGCGGGAAACGGTGCTGTTCCTGATCGCCGACTACGACATAGGGTTGCAGAAGCTCCGCAATGCTCGCCTCGGTGACGGCACACCCATCCCAGTGGAGGCGTTCCGTGAACTGGCCTGCCGGGCCCGCATCGTTCCCTCCATTTTCGACACCCGCGGCCAGCCCCTTTGGGTGGGCCTGGGGCGGCGGCTTGCCACCCCGGCGCAGCGGATGGCATTGATTGCTCGCGACCAGGGATGTGTGGGATGCCACGCCGACCCGTCGTGGTGCCAGGCCCACCATGTGATCCCTTGGCAGGCGAAGGGTCCCACCGATATTGACAACATGGTTTTGCTTTGCAGCAGGTGTCACCACCGGGTCCATGATGAAGACTGGGAGGTTCTGCAGGCGCCCAGCGGAAAGTACACACTTCACCCTCCCCCTCGAAACGGCCGCCGGGCGCTACCAATGAGGCCGATCACCTCCCGCCGCCGTCGGCGCAGGTCCACCACCAGGCTATTGCGGTGATTCGATTGTCTTTCGATGGGCGGAGTTGGGAAAAAATCCTGCCTCTGGGGATTGACTTCCGAAGTACTGTCGGCCCAAGATCTGAGAGTTGCACAAATACCTGGCGGTCGGGATCAGAGCTCGCCCAGACCGTGAAGTTCTCAGGTCAAGAACTATCCAAACCCCAGCTCAGGGCTGGATTTTCGCGACTTTGCACGACTGGTGGTGGCGGCGGGGGACGGGCCCTTGACTTTCAGATTTCGCGGAATAGGCTGGGATTTCGCGAAATCGATGTGTGGGTCAGAGCTGGGAACACGGTCTTGTGAGAAGGTGTGGCAGCGATTGCTGCCATTGATTGGGCTGCTTGCCGTTTCACAAATCAAGTGGTTTAGCCGGAATCGAGACCTTGTGGCGTCAACTCATCCAAGAGTCCTCCCAAATCGGCGATTGATTTGATGACCGCATCGGGTTGTGGAGACACCGGGGGCTTCCTGGTCACTCCGCTCAATGCCAGTACTGCGTACCATCCGGCTGAGACGGCCATCTGCAGGTCCGTCTCGATTCGATCTCCCACCATTGTCACCTGTGGAGAGGAGATCTTTTTCTTCGCTATTTGGATCATGGGTAAGTGAGGCTTGCCGGCCGGGAGTGCGGTCTGACCGGTGGCGTATTCAACTGCTGCCACTATCGCTCCCGCGGCCGGCCAGAGACCCTGGTTGGTGGGAAAGTTCGGGTCGGTGTTGGTGGCGATCAACTTTGCTCCGTTCCACACTGCCTGGCAGGCGCTTCGGAGAAGTTCGTAGGTGAGGTGGGGAGAGAATCCTATCACCACTGCTTTGGCTTCCCTCCAGTCATCCACCACCTCAGCTCCGATACCTTCCAACGCCTCCCCAATTCCGGGTCCACCCAACACGTAACAGGGCAGCGGGTCATCAGCCAGCAAATGGGCGGCGGCCATGGCTGAGGTGATTACCTGGTCCTCCCGGGCCCGATACCCGGTGGTGCGGTGGATCTTTTGGGTGGCGGCTGCTCGTGTGCGGCTGGAATTGTTGGTGCAGAAGAGAACCTGGTGGCCTCGTTGCTCGGCTTCTGCGAGCGCCTCACCGGCTCCCGGTACTCCTTGGTCGCCGAGATACACCACCCCGTCCAGGTCGAAGAGCAAAGAGAGATCCGTGGTTTTCATAGTTCTTCCAAGAGCGAAAACATGCTGGGGACCAAGGGGTACTCCCGTATTTCTTGCAAGGGAACCCATCGAGCGTCAACCGCATCATCTCCAGCCTTGAGTTCCCCGCCCTTCACCTTCCCCCAGAAATCCACCAGAGTGAAGTGCCAGGCCGGGGGGTTGCCGGGGCCCACCGCCTCTCCGACCCATGCCACAGCACCAATCTCCACGTCCAATCCGGTCTCCTCGCCGGCTTCCCGTCTAGCGGCCTCCCGCTGGGTCTCACCCCAGCGAATCCGACCGCCGGGCACTGCCCACAGGCCGGCTCCCGCGCCCGCTCCGCGTTGCACGATCAGAAGCCTGTTCCGTTGGTCGACGATCACCACTCCCACCCCGGGCACCGGGCGCCGGCCCTGCCCTGAGGGGTGAGTTGTGGTCATCTGTCGCACATCATCAACTCGGCAGACTGTGAGCGTGTTGACTGACTGGAAGGTTCAATAGCAGTCGACACAGATACTCGACTCAGGCGCTGATCTCTGATTGAGCCTCTTGACCAGGAAGCAAGCCTCGCATTGGAACTCGTTTTGCCTGATGGCATGATCATCGGGGTTGATGGAGAGTTCCGCACGGCGAATCCCTGCGACTTCCATCGCCTGTTCGGAGGTGAACACAGTGTCTGACACACCTCTTTCCACCATTTTGAGTTCTTCGCTCTCCAAACCGGAGAGTTCATCCTCGTCCTCGTCACCCTCGTCGTCCAGCCGGGGATCGTCGTCGGCATAAGGCTCTTCTGAGGAAAAATCATTGTCGAGATCGTCAAGGTACTCATCGTCGAATTCGTGGTCGAAATCCGGGGTCGTTTTCGCCAAAGCGGCCACTCCTTGTGCTTTTGGGACGAACTGCGGCCTCGAAACCGGAGCGCAAGTATAGATCATCCCCCTCTGGCATTTGACGATTCTGCGATTGCTTCAGCCATCTCCGGCACCTGAGAGTTGGGAGAAGATAGGTTAGCCCCAGTGGAGGGGACAAGATGTGAAAACGATCTGTATCTCGCGAAAACATTTTATCTCTTCCACCCCATGGGACCCACCCCCGCCAACCACCACCAGGAGATCCGAACGCGGGTGCCTGTTTGCCGGGATCCCGGTCGGAAAGCGATATGACCTCTTCGCCACGCATGGTGGTGGCGCGGTCCGGTGACGTCGGGGCGGACCGGGAGGTGTTTTTGACTACTACAGCATGCACCATCTCCTGTGACATCGTCAACCCCGTCCGTAGCCTTTTTTTCGCGACATCTGGTTTCCGTTCTCCAAAGCTGGAGTCAGGCATGCATGTGGGGAGCGACGACTCCTCGGTCGACCCGGCGAAGAGCGGACCGGGCTGAATCGGAGATGGTGGGGAATGCGTCACGGAGTTGCCTGAGGAGATCGACCAGTTGGCGGGCGGTTCTGACGAAGTCTCCGGGAGTGTGCCCGCCGTCCACGATCTCGGTCAGCGAGGCCCCGCCTGCCCATTGGTACATGTCTCCGGCGCACCCGGGTTCGGGGACTTTGGTGGGATCGATCTGCCGGGAGGCTTCCGCCCGGTTCAAGCTCTCGGTGAGATCCACCAAATCCTGCCAGCGCTGGGCCAAGAGGGGGGTGGGCCAGCGAGTGGATGAAGGAGATGTGTTGCGGGGGTCGTACACAAACACCGATCCCAGAGCGGCGGTCTCCTCCGGGGTGAGATTGTCAAAGAGCCCATTGAACACCGATGCGGAGATCAGCAGGTCCCGTTCGTTGTAGACCAGCCGAAGACGTTCCCCCGCCCGGGTGACTCTCCATCCCGACAGGTATCCCCATTCTTCCATCAAGTCTCTGACCAGCCCGAAGCGGTTTTGGAGACCGGAGGTAGCCCACTGGCCGTCGGATTGGAGGCGGTCGATGCGGCGACGGGTCCGGATGGCTTTGCGGGCCTGGCGCAGATGGAAATCGAGTTCCGGACACCCGGCCACCGGATGTCGATTCAACGCCAATCTCTGGTTGGATCGGGCGGCGCCGGCGTTTTGGGGAGCGTAACGGCGAAGCCGGGCAGCCAGATCCCGACGAACAGCTCGCTGATCGGCGTGCCGTCGTTTGGGCACTCCGATTCGTCCCAGCTTGACGGCGTCCGCCATCTCCCGGGTTCCCATCGAAAGGGCTGCGCCTGATTCGGAAACAGCCAGCACTCTGGGAGCCTTGGAGCGGCGAGCGATTCTGCGCAGCACCACGTAATGCCCGGACAGACGACCGGACGCCACCCCGAACACGTCGCCGGTGCGCAGGGAGGCCACCAGTTCTCCCTGGTCAGTCTTGGCCTGGCCGAGCCTCTCCAGATAGTCGAAGACCGATCCCCGCTCGCACATGGCGTTTTTCTCCTGCCGACCAAGCCGTTGGGAGAGTTCGGCTGCCAGTTGCTGTTCGGCCTCCAACCTTGAGGTCTGCTGGTAGTTGGCGAAAGAGGCGGAGAGCAGTTCCGAAGCCCGGTCCTCGGGGTAGTTGGCCACCAGATTGGCGACCATGTTGTAGGTGATCCGAAAGCTCGACATCAAGGGGTGGGCCCCGGTTCCTGCGGCCTTCGCCACCTCGTGGAAGGGCATGTAGCGGGAATGGAGCACCACTCCGAACCCCTCGGTGTCGATTCCCCGCCGCCCCGCCCGACCGGTGAGCTGGGTGTAATCGCCGGGTTCCAGGGTTTCGTGGGTCTCGCCGGTGAATTTGGTGAGTGATTCGAGCACCACGGTTCGGGCCGGCATGTTAATGCCCAACGCCAAAGTCTCGGTGGCGAACACCACCCCCAAGAGCCCGGCGGCGAACAGTTCCTCGGTGGCCTCTTTGAAGGCGGGGACCATGCCGGCATGATGGGCTGCCACTCCTGCCTGCAGGCGATCCAGCCATTGCGGATAATCCAAAGCCCCCAGATCCTGGTCGGAGAGATGAGCAGTGTGGGTCTCGGCCACGGCGCGGATTCTCCTCCGGTTCTCCCGAGGAATCAGTCGAATCCCGGCGCCGACCACCGACGCAGCGGCTGCTTCGCAACCCGCCCGGGAAAAAATGAAGTAAATGGCGGGCAGGAGACCCTCGGCGGCAAGGGCCTCGACCACTTGGGTGCGGCGGGGAGCGGAGAACCTGCGACGGTTCCTTCCGCTCGACAGGAGCGAGATGATCCGCGGATTGGGCCGTTTCCGTCCGCTGGTTCTCACGAAGGTGGGCAGCAGGCGGAAAGGCTGGGGTCCCCAGCGGTCGATTAGGGCGTAGCAGTCGCGAAGCGGCACCGGACGGCGGGTGGCCCGCACCAAACGGGTGGCTCCCCGGCACTGGCCGATCCATCCCGCGAACTCGGCGGCATTTTGGACCGTGGCCGAAAGACACACCATTTGCAGTGATCGGGGCGCATGAATGATGATCTCCTCCCACACCGCTCCCCGGGACCGATCGGCCAGGTAATGCACCTCATCCAAGATCGCTACTCCCACTCCTGACAGGCGATCGGGGTCGGTGTAGAGCATGTTGCGAAGCACCTCGGTGGTCATCACCACCACCGGGGCCTCACCCCTGATCGCGTTGTCCCCGGTGAGAAGACCCACCTTCTGGCGTCCGTAGTGGGTGCACAGGTCGTTGTATTTCTGATTGGAGAGGGCCTTGATGGGCGTGGTGTAAAAGGCGCGTTGCCCGGCGTTCAGGGCCAGATGGATGGCGACTTCGGCCACCAGGGTCTTCCCCGAGCCGGTGGGGGCGGTGACCACCACGTTCGAGCCTTCTTCCAGCGCCGCAGCCGCCTGATTTTGGTAGGGGTCGGGTTGGAAGGGGAGGCCGTCCAGGAAACTATGGCTGATCGGCGTCGGGGTCACTTCCTCAGCACCAGCCGGACCAACCAGTAGGTGATTTCATAAAAGGCATAGAGAGGTCCCGACAGCATGGCCAGGGTGAGCACGTCCCCGGTGGGCGTTATGATGGCGGCGCCGGTCACCACCAACAGCACCGCCCATCTCCGCCCGCGCGCCAGTTGTTTGGAAGTCACCAAGTTGGCGGCGGCGGCGGTGAAGAGGAACACCGGGTAGAGAAATGAGATGCCGAACGCCAACAAGAACCGGATGGCGAAGGAAAAGTAATCGGTGAGGCGAAGGTTGTTGGCCACGTCCTCAAATATTCCCAGCAGGAACGCCAGGCCCCGGCCCATGGTCTGGTAGCCCACCGCCACTCCCAGGCAGAATAGGACCGTGCAGGAGATCACGATCGGGATCGCCCATTTCTTCTCCCGGCGGGTGAGGGCGGGGGTGATGAACATCCAAACCTGATAGATGACGACCGGGCTGGCCAGGATCGCCCCGCCGAAAAAGGCGATCTTCATCAGCACCGAAAACTCTTCGGTGGGCGCCAACACCTGCAGGGTGTTCTCCTCGCCGGGGAAGGCGCGGTCGTAGGGGAGTTGGAGCAGGTCCTTTATCTCGGCGCCGAAAACCAGAGCAATGATGGAACCCACCAGCAGCGCCACCGCCGATTTCACCAGTCTCCATCGCAACTCGTTGAGATGGGAGAGGAGCGGTTGGCGCCCCGGTTCGCTCATGACGGCTGATCCGGCGTGGGGGTCGGTTGGGAGGCTTCGGCCGACGGCTGGTCAGTCACCGGGGAGTCGGGGTCACTTTCGGGAGCGCCCGGAGCAGGCGGAGTCTGTCCCGCCTCCCGGTCGCCGCTGTCCGGCTCCGAGGAACGGTCTTCTCGTGCGGTTCCCGGTGCAGTGTCGGTGGGACGGGCCAGGGGAGGAGCGGCCCGGAGGGCCCGGTCGGATTCGGCCAGGGACTTGCGGGCCTCCTGACTCGCCTCTTTGGTGGTTTCCACCACCTCTTTGGCGACCTCTTTCATTTCCTCCACTGCCAGTTCTCGTTCGATGCCCTCCCGAAGTTCACGGGCCGCCATCCGGAATTCGGCCATCATCTTTCCGGCCTTGCGGGCCATGGTGGGGAGACGGTGGGGTCCGAATACCACCATGGCAACCACCAGGATGACCAGGATCTCGCTCCACTCAGGCATGGAATTCCAATGGTATAGGTACTATCTTCCCGTCCAGATCGGTGCTCGTTTCTCCACGAAAGCGGCGATGCCCTCCTGGGCATCCTCGGTCAGAAGCGTGGCGGTGAGCCCGCCGGCCAAAAAGTCCAACCCGGCATCCACCCCGAGTTCCCCGGCCATCCAGAAGGCGTCCTTGCCCAGTTTGACAGCCGCCGGACTGCGGGCCTGCAATGCCGAGGCGGTGTCGGACACCACTTGGTCGAGTTGGTCTCTTTCCACCACCCGGTTGACCGCCCCCAGTCCCACCGCCTCGGCGGGAGTGAGCAGCCTTCCGGTCATCATCATCTCCAACAGGGCCCGCCGGGGAATGGTTCGGGCCAAGATGGCCGAGATCAGCATCGGCCACACACCCACCCGGATCTCGGGCGTCCCCAGCTTGGCGTCGGGGACGCAGACAACTATGTCGCACGCGCACATCAACCCAAAGCCTCCCCCCAGGGCATGACCGTTCACCCGGGCGATGGTGGGTTTGCCTCCCCGGATCATCGTGCGGAACAGCTCCGCCAAGGCTCCTCGCTCACGGTGCATCTCCACCGGAGCGTCGAATATCCCCCCATCCAGGTCGGCCCCGGCGCAAAATGCCCGGTCTCCGGCGCCGGTGTAGATCACCACCGCCACCCCCGGGTCGGACAGCGCCCGGCGGGTGCCGTCCACCAGACCCTCCAAGGTCTTCACCGACAGCGGGTTTCTCCGATGGGGTTGATCGATGGTGAGGGTGGCTCGACCGTTGTGCACTTCGTAACGAACCATGGATGCGCCTTTTGTCCGGTATCCGCCGCTTTGGGGACGGGTTGTTCCACATTATGCCCGGTCTTTGGTCTGGTATCGTTTCTAAACGGTGAAAGTGGGGGTGGGGCAACCGATAAACGGCGGAAGCGCCCGGCCTGGGTGATGGATGTTTTGGGCGCCGCCGAAGTGAACCGACACTGGGAGTAACAATGGGTGTGATAATGCTGGTCCGCCATGGCCGGACCTCGGGCAATTCCTCGGGGCGTTTCATCGGACAGCACGACGAGCCCCTGGACGGGAGGGGTCTTAGGCAGGCTGCTCTGCTGGCGCCGGTTTTGGCTCGCTTCCGGCCGGATCGGGTGATCTCAAGCGACCTGGTGCGATGCACTCAGACCATGGAGCCGTTCGCAGCCGCATCGGGAACCGAGATTGAAACCGATCAGAGGCTGCGGGAGGTGGGCGACGGGGAGTGGACCAACCAGGCTGTGGAGGACCTTTGGGCGGGCTGGCCGGATTTGATGAAGCGTTACCAGGGGGGGGAGGATGTTCCCCGCCCGGGGGGAGAGAGATGGGCCGACGTTCGCCGGCGGGTCATGGCGGCTGTGGAGGAGATCATCGGTGATATGGCCGCGGATGACAAGGTGGTGATCTGCGCCCACGCGGGACCGTCTCTGCTCATCTCCTCATGGGTGACTGGGGTGGAATTGCCGGGCAACATCTTTTTGGGGCGCCTTCAGCCACCCGGGAACGGTTCAGTCACCACGTTCGATCCCCATCGGCCCGCCTTGGTCAGCTACAACCAGACCTGCCATCTGTCCGCCGGCGTCGGCCTGAGCTGAACTCGGAGTGTGCTGAACAAGGCCAGGTAAGAAGCGGCAACAGAACCCGGGGTAAAGGTGTGGGGAACCATCCCAACCCATCTTCTTCAGCATGCTCCCCGGTGGGGGCTAACCGGTTGAGCCCTCCTTTATGCGGGAGGCCAGGCCGGCCAATTCGTCCTCGGTGAAGTTGGGGCTGGTGGCCATGCTGTAAAGGGAGATTCGGTGAGTTCTCCCCTGGTATCGGGAAATCAGTCGATCGGCGAGATCTGCCATTGGCGCAACCACCGCCACCTCATGGACCACTTCATCGGGGATCACATCGGCCATCCGGCGCCATTCGCCCCGCTTGCTCATGGCCCGCAGAGTGGGACCAAAGTCCCATCCGTGGGTGTCCATAATGGGTGCGTAGCTGGGAGTGGAGGCGTAGAAGGCGATCTGCTCTTTCACGGGGCGGATCATCTGCTCCATCTCTTGGGAGTCTCGGCCGGTGACCACGAACACCGGGGTGGCCAGTTTCACATCATCGATGGTTCGTCCGGTCCGGGCGGCGCCTTCGGCGATGGCCGGGATCACCAACTCGTCCAGGTATTTGGTGGTGTGGAAAGGATGAACGTGGAAGCCGTCGCAGATCTCCCCGGCCAGTCGGCTGAGCAAAGGACCCACCCCGGCGATGTAGACAGGAATCGGTGGCAGGTCGTTGGGGCCGGGGTTGAAGAAGGGAGTCATGAGGGTCAGTTGATAGAAATCGCCCTGATATCTCAGACGGGTTCCGTTCTGAAAGCAATCCCAGACTGCCCGGACCGCTCCGATGTAGTCCCGCAGACGAGCCGTGGGATGAGACCATTCGGTGGAGAAACGACGGGTTATGTGGGGCTTTATCTGGGTGCCCAGGCCCAGGATGAAGTTGCCCCCTGCCACGATTTGCATGTCCCAGGCCAGTTGGGCCATCACCATAGGTGATCGGGGGAACGCCAGAGTGATAGCGGTGCCCACTTGCAGGCCGGGTTCGGCTTGCGACGCCAGGCACATGGATAGAAACGGTTCGTGGCCGGTCTCGGCGGTGAAAAAGCCGTCGTATCCGATTCGCGCCGCCCGTCGAGCCATTTCCGGGGCCTTGATGGGAGACAGATTGGGGAACAGATAATCGAATTTCATGGTTGGGTTATTCCGGATCGCTTGCCTTCACCATGACATTAGACTCGGTGTTTGTGAGACGAGCCCTGAAATTGGCAGCCCTGGTGGGCGGTATCGGCGCCTTGGCTTGGAGTATGCGCAACCGCGTCCGCATCGCCATCAGCAGGGGCGATGCCCCCGATCCCGAGTATCACATCATCGAGCCGGAACCCGCCGACGCCCGGCCAACCACCCCCGAGGAGACTTCCGACCAGGTCACCGATGTTCAGGCTGATGAGGAATCCGATAGCCACACCGAGGGCGACTCCGACAACCCCGGTTGATTCCAACCCCGGCCGTTCGTGAAAGGCGCTCCTCCCAATCGCAGACCATCGGTCAATGGTGGGGACAGTGGAGACTCACCGTATTTGATCGCTCCCGATGATCTGGACCAGGTGACCGGCACCGACCAGCCCGCTTTCCGGTCTCGCCAGCTGCGGGAGTGGCTCTACCGGAACCCGGTGCTTCACTCCGGGGAGATGACCAACCTGCCCAAGGCGCTTCGCGCCCAATTGGAGGATCGGCTGTGGCCCTTCCGGGTGGCGGCCCCCCAGGTCGCTGATCGGGGCACCACCTACAAGTGGCTGTTCCAAATGCCCGACGGTGCGGCGGTGGAGGCGGTGGCCATGGGTTATGGACGGCGCACCACGCTGTGTGTCTCTTCGCAGGCGGGGTGCGCTCTGGCCTGCACTTTCTGCGCCACCGGGCAGTTCGGCTTCGAAAGGCACCTGCAGGCCGGGGAGATCGTCGCCCAACTGGTCTACGCCAACGCTTTTCTTCGCTCCCAACCGTTGCGGGGTTCACCGTCGCGGGTCACCAACGTGGTGTTCATGGGAATGGGTGAGCCCTTGGCAAACTACCCACGGTTGCGGGAGGCGATCGGAGTGATGGTTGAGGAGGTGGGAATCTCGGCTCGCTCTCTAACGGTCTCGACGGTGGGAGTGGTGCCCGGAATGCGGCGGCTGGCCGATGATCGGTGGCCGGTCAGCCTGGCGGTTAGCCTGCACGCGGCCGACGATGATCTTCGTTCGCAGCTGGTTCCCATAAACCGCCGGTACCCCCTTTCGGAGGTGGAGGCGGCCGCCCGGTACTTCTTCGAGAAGAAGGGGAGAAGGGTGTCGCTGGAGTGGACCATGATCCGAGGAGTCAACGACGATGTCTCACAGGCCGAAGGCTTGGCCAAGATCGCCCGGCGCCTCCGGGCCCATGTCAATCTGATCGCACTGAACCCCACGCCTCTGAGTGCCGATCGGCCTTCCAGCCCCCAGATGATCAAGCGTTTCGCCAGGGAACTTGCGGAGCGGAGGGTGAATGTCACGGTGAGGGACACCCGCGGGACGAGGATCGACGCGGCCTGTGGTCAATTGCGGGTGAAATCGGGGAAAGTGGCCGTGCCGAATCCGTCCCCTCGCCCACCGAGAGTCGGCGTCAGGTAGAGGTTGGTATTGTGGCGTCTGTGGGCAGCGAAGCGGGGATCACACCCGAGTTGGTGGATGTCAGAGCGGACGAGCGATTCGATGAGGAGTTGCTGGCCGATTACCTGCGGGGTCGACTTCCCGGCAGCAGCGGCCCTTTGACGGTCCGGCAGTTTGCCAGAGGCAAAGCCAATCTGACCTATTTGCTCTCGTACGGCGACCCGGGCGGGGTGGCCACCGAATATGTCCTGCGTCGCCCGCCCCTTGGCCCGGTAGCCCCCGGGTCACACGACATGGGAAGAGAATTTCGAGTGCTGTCCACCCTCTGGCAAGCCTTTCCCCTGGCAGCCCGGGCCTATCTGTTCTGCGACGACGAGTCGGTGATCGGCGCCCCGTTTTTCGTGATGGAGCGACGGCGGGGAGTGGTGGTGCAGGGAAAGGTGCCTGCGGTATTCGGAGCGGGAGAGGATCCCGAATGCAACCGCAAGCTCTCTGAGGTGGTGGTCGACACTTTGGCGGAGTTCCATGCGGTGGAGCCCGGCGCCGGCGGTTTGGACGATCTGGGCCGCCCCGAGGGGTTTGTGGACCGGCAGCTGCAGGGTTGGATCGAGCGTTGGGTCAGGGCCCGGCACCAGCCGAATCCGCTGGTCGATGAGTTGGCCGGATGGCTCCGGAACACCAAGCCTCCTTCGCAACCGCCCACCCTGCTTCACAACGACTGGCGTTTGGACAACATGGCGGTGGATCCCCGCGATCCGGGCAGGTGTGTGGCGGTGTACGACTGGGACATGTGTACCCGAGGCGATCCCTTTGCTGATGTCGGAACCCTGATGGCTTGCTGGTTCGACCGCGATGAACAGTCCGTTCTTCTCGATCCGATGCCGACCCACACCCCGGGATTCCTGAGCCGATCTCAAGCCATCACCCGCTATGGAGTCAAATCAGGCCGCGATGTCTCAGGAATGGGTTGGTACGTGGTTTTCGGCACCTTCAAGATGGGGGTGATTCTCCAGCAGATCTACATTCGGTGGCTGAAGGGTCAGACCCGGGACGAACGGTTTGCCACCATGGGCGATGACGCCGCTCGGCTGTTCGAATTGGCGGCCGATCGATGCTCCTGGTAGCGGATGCCGCAGCCTGCGGCGGTTTCGGAGGGTTTCTTCGCGACAAACCTTTTGTTTTCGCGATAAACCAACGCAACATTATCGCAGACAGATGTAAACATTCCACCGGCGGACAGGTTTCCACGAGGCGCTTTGACGCCCAGAGCGGCGCTCCGGGTTTCACCTGTTCAGAGCGTCATTGGAGAGAGTCCCCGCGGCCTGTCAATCCGGGCGCCCGATGGCGGCGAACGATAAGCCTCTGACTAATATATAACAGTATATCGTATACAACAGATATAGCAACGAAGATCAAAAGCGAAATCGGGGTGGGATTTTGCTGTTATGATGCCCTCCGATGAAGTACGAGGGTTCTTACAAGAAAAGAGTCGTGGCGGCGTGGCTCAACCGTCTCCCAACCGCCGGGATGGGAATGGCGGTGGATTACCAGCAGTCCCACGGGCTGAGTTACGTGGACGCCAAGGCCATGGAGTTGTTGCACACCGCTCCCATGGGCCCCTGCCAACTTGCCGAGAAGCTGCAGAGGAGTCCGGCGGGAATCACCAAGCTGGTGGATCGTCTGGAAAAGAGAGGTCTGGTGAGGCGCCGTCGTCATCCGGCCGATCGGCGTCGTTCGCTGGTGTCGATCACCGACAAGGCCCTGGTTTCGGGGTTTCAGCGGCAGCAGATTCAGGGAGTGATAAACAAGGCCGTGCACCACGCCCCCCGAAATCAGCTGGATGAGTTGTACGACTTCTTTCAGCACTTGGGCAGTCAGCTGGCCGAGAAGGGTCTGATCAACCGCTGAGGCCTTGGGAGGAGGAGCCGGTTAGCCTCACCTTTTGTGAGCATTCTGGCAGTCTCCGGCCCATCCCGAAAGTGCGCGGCAGCGGGGGCCGGTTTGGCGCGGGCCGGGGGAAACGCAGTGGATGCCGCCCTGGCAGCGATGATGGTGGCGCTGGTCACCGAAATTGCGGTGATCGGACCGGGAGCGGGTGGCTTTGTGACGGTGGGGGGTCCCGACCATGCCCCGGTGGTGTATGACGGGGCAATGGCGATGCCGGGGCTGGGATTGCCGCCGGACCGCTTGGGGCGGGGTGGGGTGGCGGTGCACATCGGCTACGGGGGAGGAGTGGACACCATCGTCGGCCCCGCCAGCGTGGCCGTTCCCGGGGGGTGGGCCGCCATGGGAGAGGTCTGGAAGGACTACGGGGAGGCGCCGTGGTCAGAAATTGTGGCGCCGGCGCTCGAGTACGCGCGGCGCGGATTCCCCCTGGGGTCGGTGGCGGATTACTACCTGCAATACTCTTTCGATCCGATCTACTCCCTGGATTCCCGTTCACGGGCTGCTCTTCACAACGGAAACCGACGGCGAACCGCCGGCGATTTGATATGGGTTCCGGGATTGGCGGATGCCCTGTCGGCCATAGCATCGGAGGGGGCGGGGGTGATGTACCAGGGCGAGTTGGGGGAGGAGATCTCCGATGATCTATTGGATCGGGGAGGAATCATCACCCGAAGGGATTTGAGGGAGTACCAAGTCAAAAGGAGAACCCCACTGATCCTTCGGATGGGCGATTGGACGGTGGCTCTCAATCCACCTCCGGCGGTGGGAGGAGTGGCCTTGGCCGGAATGCTCGCCCAAGTCGGACCTCGGGCGCCGCTTTCGTCTCAAAAGCTGGTGGAGGCGCAGTTGGAAGTCCTCAGTGAAAGGCGCGTTCTGGTGGACGGGGCCCCCGACTGGCGGCAGGGAGTCGGGAGTTTGTCCGCCCGGATGCTGGGCGCAATGGGCTCCCCTTCCACGGTGAACATCTCGGCGGTGGACGCCTCGGGTTTGGCATGCGCCGCGACCCTGTCCTGTGGCTACGGATCCGGAGTGATCGCCGGTGGAAGCGGGATGTGGATGAACAACTCGCTGGGTGAGATCGAGTTGACGGGGGACCGATTCCACGGGGAGGTTCCCGGAAGGCGGCTGATGTCGAACATGGCGCCCACCGTGATGTGGAGGGACTCGGGGCAGGTGGTGGCCGCCGGGTCACCGGGGGCTGACCGCATTACCACCGCGTTGCAGTCCACCCTGCTGCCGGTGATCGTGGAGGGGTGTTCTTTGGCCGAAGCGGTGGAGCGGCATCGGGCGCACGTGGAGCGCACCTCCGGGGGGTGGCGCCTCTGCTACGAGGAAGGGTTTCCTCTGGAGGGGCTGGAGATACCCCGGCGGGTCTTTGAGGAGCGACACATGTTTTTCGGAGGGGTCAGCGCGGCCGCTCGGGGGCCGGATGGGTCGATGGAGGCCGTGGCCGACTCCCGGCGGGTGGGGAAGGGCATAGTGGTGGGAGGGGCTCCGCTCCGGTCGCAGGGCCTTTCGGAGTAATGGAGACTAACAGGCGATGGTGACCAAGAAGGGCGCCGATTACTCGTTCTTGGGAAGGTGGCGGTGGGGGGTGGCCCATCTGGGGGTGCTGGCGTTGCTGTTGGTGCTGATCAGTTTGGGTCTATGGCAGTTGCGGCGCCTGGAAGAACGCCAGGTCACCAACCAGGTGGGCCTGGCTCGCCATGCCGCCGAACCGCTCGACCTGCAAGCGATGGTGCAGGGCGCCGGGCCGGACCTCGACACTTTGGAATACCGCCGGGCTTCCACCCGGGGAGAGTGGGATCCATCCTATGAGGTGTATGTTCGGTCACAGGTGCGCGACGGGCGGTCGGGACTGTGGGTGGTCACCCCTCTGGTTCTGGAGGACGGCCAGGCGGTGATGGTGAATCGGGGGTGGGTTCCGGTGGAGTTGAACCGAACAGAAGCCGCTCCGCTACCCGGCGGGGTGGAAGTCATCGGAGTGGTCAGGGCCTCCCGGTCCCGATCGGCCCTCGGCCCCACCGACCAACCGGGGGTGGAGGACACCATCGCCCGGGTGGATCTGTCATTGCTGGATACCTACGTGCCCTATCCGCTGCTGGGGGTATACCTGGAGGAGTCGACCGACAACCCGGAGGCTTGGCCTCTTCGCCTGCAAGAGCCGGTTTTCGACGACGAGGGCTCTCATCTGGTCTACGCTGTCCAATGGTTCTCCTTCGCGGTGGTGGGGCTGGTGGGATATCTGGCTTTGATCCGAGCCACTGCCCATCGCCGCTACCGCCCGGCGGTAGATGCTCGCCGAGCAGCATGCTGAAAAGGATGGGAATGGGAATGGTTCCCACATCTTATTTGGCTTCTACGGGGCCTCCTTCGGCACACTCCGACTCAGGGCTTGAGGGCGGTCAGGGGCACGACCGCGATGCCATCGGGTGATTGGTAACCGTGTCCGAATGCGGTGAGCACGATGAGGCGAGCCGGTTCTCCCCGTCGGCTGGTGTCGATCTGTGAACGGACGGCCCGAAGCGATTCCATGGCTTCGGCGATGGCTTTCCCGCTGCCCAGCTTGATTTCCACGGCGGCCCATTGGCCGTCCAAACCCTCGATCACGGCGTCGGCTTCAACACCACGGGAGTCTCGGTAGTAGTAGAGGCGGGCGCCCAGTGACTGGGAATACACTCGAAGGTCGCGGATGGCCATTGATTCGAACAGCAGACCCATCGCCTCCTTGTCCTGGGCGACGGATCTCGCCGACGCGGCCAGGGCGGCGACGGCCAGGGCAGGGTCGGTGAAGAATCGCTTGGGGGTCTTTCTCAAGCGGACCGATGATCTCAGGTGGGTGGTCCACGCCGGAAGCGGCTCCAGCACGAACAGGCGGGTCAGTTCGTCCAGGTAGGCCCGAATCGTGGACCGTGCCGGCGGGCTGCCCTGGTCGCCGGCCATATCCCTGATGAGCGTGGAGTGGGAAGCGGTCGTGGCTTCGTTGCGGGCCAGGGATGCCAGCAAATTCCTCACCAGCTGCGGGTCGCGTCTGACGCCGGCCACGCGGGAAATATCGGTGCGGGTGATGTTGTCCAGGTAATCGCGCAGGCGGGCTTGGGCGGTGTGGGGCGGCATCTTGATCATGCGCGGCCAGCCACCTCGACAGATGAGAGAGGCGACGCGGTGGTAGGTGTGCTCGGCGTCTTTGGCCAAGCAGCGGCCTCCTTTCAGCAGCGACGCGAGGGATACTTCCCCGCTGGAATCCCCCGACTCCCACAGCGACATGGGCCGCATCCGCACCCGGGCGACTCGCCCCGCACCAGAGTGCTCGGTGATGTCGTCCGGAGGATTCTGCGACCCGGTCAGGAGAAAATGCCCGAACCCGCCTCGCCGGTCGCAGGCGTGTCGCATGGGATTCCATATACCGCGAATCAGCTGCCACTCGTCGAGTAGCCGGGGCTCTCTCCCCTCAAGAATCGAGTCCGGGTCCACCTCGGCGGCGATGCGCAGAGCCTCGGAACCGTCGAGGAACACCTCGCTGTTGGCGAATCGCTGACCGGTCCACGTCTTTCCGCAGCCCTGCGGTCCTTCGATCAACACCGCAGGGGACGAGGCCAAAGTCTCAGTAACCTCGTCGTCTACCACGCGGTCAAGATAATTGCGGGTGTTGGGCATGTCTCCTCCCAAACAGAGAATACCCGCAAACTCCACTTTGCAGAAGTTTTACACTCCACTTTGCAACGATTTCGCACTCCACTTTGCACAGTGATGCGTTTCCAGGTGGCGCTTGCTTCCGGGGAAGTTTCGGTTCAAGACGGCCGGGCGAGGTTTTCCACCACTGAGGAATTGGGAAGTCGGCTCAGAAGGCGGGGATGAGCGAAGATCTTGGCGGTGCGGACCCCGGCTCCGAGCAGCACCTCGGGGCGTTCCATCACCGCCGAGTCGATGAGCAGCGGCAGGTCACCGGGGAGCCCGAAGGGATTCACCCCGCCGATCTCCATTCCGGTGACCTCCTTGGTGATCTGCGCGCTGGCGAAAGAGAGGCGGGACACGCCCATCACCTGTTTGACGCGGTGATTCACATCGAGGCGAGTAGTAGCCAGCAACACGCAGGCCGCCAACTTCCCTCGGGGCCGCTTGGACGCCACCAAAATGGTGTTGGCGGCGTCCCCGGGATCAACCCCGTACTTTTCGCAATACGGAAACGTGTCGGCAAAGTCGGGATCGCACGGCACCACCCGGAATGGCAGGCCGGTGGACTGCGCCGCGGCCGCCACCTGGGGAGGCAGAAGCTCGATGCTCACCCGGCCAGCTGCAAAGCCTGATCGAAATCGGCCTTGATGTCGTCGATGTGCTCGATGCCCACCGACACCCTCACCAGATCGGGGGTGACCCCGGTGGTGGCCTGTTCCTCCTCATTCAACTGGGAATGGGTGGTGGAGGCGGGATGAATGACCAGGGTTTTGACATCACCCACATTGGCCAGGTGGCTGGCCAACTCGGTCCGTTCGATGAACCGCTTGCCGGCCTCGTACCCGCCGGACACCCCGAAGGAGAGCACGCATCCGAACCCGTTGCGCAGGTATTTGCGAGCGTTGGAGTGATATGGATGGTCGGGGAGCCCGGGATAGCTGACCCATTTCACCTGTGGATGGGCGGCCAGCCATTGGGCCAGCTCCAAGGCGTTGTCGGCATGGCGCTGCACCCGCAGGCTCAGGGTCTCCAGCCCTTGGAGGAACAGAAAGGCGTTGAATGGCGAGGCGGCGGCGCCCAGGTCACGCAGACCTTCCACCCGAGCGCGGATCGCGAACGCAATGTTCCCGAAGGGCCCGTCGGGTCCGAAGACGTCTGAGAACACCAAACCGTGATAGCCGGGTGAAGGCTCGGTGAAGATCGGGAACTTTCCGTTGCGCCAATCGAAGTTGCCCGAATCCACCAGGACTCCTCCGATGCTGTTGCCATGCCCTCCGATCCACTTGGTGGCCGACTGACAGATGATGTCGACGCCGAAATCGAAAGGTCGGCACAGGTAGCCGGCGGCGCCGAAGGTGTTGTCCACCACCAGGGGGATACCGTGACTGTGGGCCACCTCGGCGATCGCTTCGAAATCGGGGATGTTGTAGTGGGGGTTGCCCATTGACTCCAGGTAGATGGCCTTGGTGTTCTCTCCCAGGGCCGCCTTGAAATCATAGGGATTGTCGCCTTCGACAAACTTCACGCCGAAGCCCATCCGGGGAAAGGCGACCTTGAACTGGTTGTAGGTGCCCCCGTACAGATAGCTGGTGGAGACGATCTCATCCCCGGCTTCCAAGAGGGTGGTGAACGCCAGAAGTTGGGCTGCCTGCCCCGAGGCGGTTGCGACGGCCGCCACGCCACCCTCCAGGGCGGCGATGCGCTTTTCGAAAACGTCGGTGGTGGGGTTCATGATCCGGGTGTAGATGTTCCCGAACTCCTGCAGCCCGAACAGCCGGGCGGCGTGGTCGGTGTCGTCGAAAACGTAAGAAGTGGTCTGGTAGATGGGCACTGCCCGTGAGTTGGTTCCCGGCGCGGGCTCTTGACCGGCATGCACCTGCAGGGTGTCGAATTGATAGTCAGACATCGGTTTTGGCTCCTTGAAAATCGTGAGGGAGGGAAGAATTCGCCGAAAGGCCCTCCGCAGAGGAGATCAGGAGGTGGTGATCAGCTCAGGACAACCACGCCCGCCCGACTGCACAAGGGCCGGTGGTCATTCGCATTCGATGCCGGCCATACCAAACCACCCGGGGGGTGGAGGATTCGGAGTCGGGGGAGAGGTGTTTCATATCGAACGGAGACAAAGTATAGACAGGGGGTGGCGGGTGTCCAACCCGGGTTGTGTCAAAACCCTTGGCAAACCCGGGCAGTCAGGACGCTAATGCCCGTCGCAGGTCCGCCAGATTGTCAACCGGCGCGTCGCAGGTGAAGCGATGGCAAACATAGCCGAGGGTCTTGCCCGGGATCCCCCGACCCCCCAGAAGGGGCACATCTCCCGAATACGGGGGGTGAGCGGTCTCGGCGAAGGCCAGCACCGCACCGGGACCGCCGCCGATCTGCAGCTCCCCGGCCCAGCGGGCCGCGGCGGGCCCCACCAACGCCACTTCCCGCGGTCCGGCGTCGAGGGCCCGCGCCACAGCCAGAAGACTCCCGGTGGCCGATGGCGCCTTGTCCATCAGCACCGCACCGTCGCGCACGGCCTCCTCCGCCAGTGACCACCAACGGGACTCTCCGGTGTACTGGCCGAGGGTCAAGAGCGCCTCGGCGGCCAGAGAGTTTCCCGAAGGGGAAGGGTTGTCCATCAGATCCTTGGGCCGGGAGATGAGACGTTCGGCATCGTGACCGGTGGCGAAGAACCCGCCGGAAGGATCTCCGAACAAGTGGGGGATGCTCTCGGTGAGCCGGGCGGCTTCCCGGTACCAATCCTCCTCGCCGGTGGCCTGATAGAGAGCGAAAAGTCCGGTGGCCACCGCCCCGTAGTCCTCCAGGTACCCGGGGCCTCCCCGGCGACCCTTGGTCCACACGCGGCTCAGGCGTCTCGCCTCATCGGCCATCTGCCCAAGAACAAAACGGGCTGCCGACCGGGCCTCGGCCAGGTAATCATCCCGACCCAAGACCATTCCGGCCTCGGCAAAGGCGCGGATAGCCAGCCCGTTCCACGCCGCCACCAGTTTGAAGTCAAGTCCCGGCCGCACCCGGGCCGAACGCACCTCCAACAGGCGCCGACGGGCCGACTCGATGGCATCGGGAACCGGTGTGAGGACGCTTTGGCGGGTGAGGATGTTGGCGCCTTCGAAGTTGCCTTCCGAAGTAGCTCCGAACCAATCGGCCGCCGCCGGTCCGGCCACCTCCAGAAGCTCCGGCAGAGACCAAACGTAAAACAGCCCCTCCACTCCTTCGGAGTCGGCGTCTTCTGCCGAGTAGAACCCGCCATCGGGGTTGCGCATGTCTCTCACCAGGTAGTCCAACGTCTGGGCGGCCACCTCCCAGAAGGCCGGTTCTCGAAGGCGCTTTCCCGCCCACAGATAGATGCGGGCCAGGGTGGCGTTGTCATAGAGCATCTTCTCAAAATGGGGAACCAGCCACCTGGCATCCACCGAATAGCGGGCGAAACCTCCCCCCAGTTGGTCAAAGAGTCCGCCGGATGCCATTTTGTCCAGAGTCAACCCCAGCATGGACGAGGCCCCCTCGGCCCATGGCTCGTCCACCACCGCCAGGAGGAATTCCAACAGGGGCTGCTGAGGGAATTTGGGGGCCGAGCCAAACCCCCCGTGCACCGGGTCGAATGAGGCTCGGACGCTCCCGAAGGCCTTCTGCAGCTGATCGGCGTCGGGGAGACGGTCCCCCGAAGGGATCCTGCGCCCGATCAGAGAGGACAGTTTGGAAGCCTGTTCGCCCACTTCGGTCTTCCGCTGATTCCAAGCATCGGAGATGGATCCCAGGACCTGTCGGAACGACGGCATTCCCCCACGGGGCTGGGGCGGGTAGTAGGTTCCCGCGTAGAAGGGTCGACCGTCGGGGTCCATGAAAACGGTGAGCGGCCAGCCTCCTCGCCCGGTGAGCATCTGGCATGCTTCCATGTAAATCGAGTCGATATCAGGGCGCTCTTCCCGGTCGACCTTGATATTCACAAACCGCCCGTTCATTATCCGGGCGGTGTCGGGATCCTCGAAGGACTCGTGTGCCATCACATGGCACCAGTGACAGGCCGAATAACCCACCGACAACAGAACCGGCACGTTTCTCGCTTTGGCCTGGGCGAACGCCTCCGGGCCCCACTCCCACCAGTGGACCGGGTTGTCGGCATGCTGCAACAAATAGGGTGAAGTCGAAGAGGACAGTCGGTTGGCCATCTCACAGAGAATAAGGGCGCGGTGAGGGGGTCGAGATTCAGATCGTCTGAGATACTCACCAATTCCCGTAATATCCTCCTTTGTGAGGACGCCATTGATCGGATAGGCTTGCTTTCGGTATCGGGCCGGGTGCTTTGGAGAACCAAGCTCCGGCTGGCGGTCCTGTTGATTCTGACCGGCGCCACCCTGTGGAACGGGGGTCTTCCTCCCGGCGGCGGTCCGACTCGGGCGGGGGCTCAAGAGGCCCCCGATCCCCGGAGCGACGATCCGATGCAGATCGTCCCGTTTGCCAACACGTCCCATCGGCTGTACTCGCTGTCAGAGGACCTGTGGGAGGTCTGGGTGTGTCGGGTTCCCGGTTGGGACACGCCGGTCGACCTCGAAGAGGTGGTCGATTTCCTCACCGGCGAGGTTGCTCCCTATTTTCGAGAATTGTCCGACGGTAGGTATCGGCCTACTTTTCGCGCCGGGGGACGGGTGGAAAGTGATGACCAGGTGGCGAGCGGCCCCGGCCTTCAGGAAACGGTTTTCACCCCCGGCTGTGTGGAAGAGGTCCGACAGCAGGCCATTTCTCGGCAGGATGAGACCAGTCCCGAGGAGACCGGGCCCGCCGGCGCCTTGATAGTGGTGGAGTTCGAGGGGTACCGGACTGGTTACGGCACCTTTGGCAACCTGTGCCCTGAGATATATCAGCCGGGATGCGAGCCCTCCTACCCGGGCAACCGGCGACTGGTGGTGGTGGGGGCGGGAGCGGTGATTGCCCAACCGCCCCTGGAGACTCCCTTCTGGTCCTTGGTGGTGCACGAAATGGGCCACGCCCTCGCTTGGCCGCACTCCTACAGCGGCCGTTTCTCAACCGGCGGGCCGGGTGCTTTGGGTTTCTATGACAACCCGATGGACATCATGAGCAACATTCCCCTCACCGCTCCCCAAGGCACCACTGTCTACAACCGCTATGCGTCGGGATGGGTCGATCCCTCGTCGGTGCAAGTCTATTGGGGGGGCAAGCAGATATACCATCTTCATCAAAGCGGAGCAGCCCCTGGTCTGATCCAGATGGTGGTGATTCCCGAGAGGGTCATTGAAGGGGAGGTGGTCGAGCAAACCAACCCGGCGGGAGACGGTCTGTTCTATGTATTGGGAGTGAGGAGGCTCTCGGGTTTGGATGCGTTGGTGCCCAAGGTAGGGGTGGAGATCTACAAGATCGACCAGCGGCGGGAGGCCTGCGGGCCCAGCAGGCGGTCCTGGCCCGATCATTGGCCCTGCTTCGCGGTGTGGACTCGGGTGGCCCAGGCGGTCCTGCCCGAGTTTTTCGGGGCGGTGGATCATGTCATTTCCATTGACGAGCGGATCCAGTTGGGCAACACCCGGATCAGGGTGATGAGCGCCGACCTGGCGTCCTTCGAGGTGAGTGTCGACACCAGACTTTCGGGGCGTTTCCTTGATGACGACGGACTCGACGAGGAACCGGACATCGAGCTGATCGCTTCCCGGGGGATCAGCGTGGGTTGCGAAGTGCGTCTCTTCTGTCCCGATCGTCCGGTCACCAGAGCCGAGACAAGCGCCTTCCTGATCAGGGCGCTGGCCAAGTCGCCGCCCCCTTCGCCGGGAGCCCTCGGCGCGGCCGCACCCTGGGATGGTCTAACCGAGACAGGAGATGCGGTGTTCTCCGACATAAGGTCCACCGACTGGTTCGCTCCCTTCGTGGAGGAACTGGCCGCTCGCGGAATCACCGTCGGCTATGGAGACGGTTCCTACCGGCCGGGCAGTGTCGTTACCCGGGCCGAAATGGCGATGTTCCTGGCCCGGGCTTTCGAGATCCCGATGGAGGACGCCACCGGGGTTTTCGATGATGTCAGTCCCAACAGCTACTATGCCGCAGCCGCCGAAGCTCTGCACCGATCGGGGGTCGGGATGGGATGCGATCCTGATGAGGGAGAAGGCGAAGAGGATCTTGTCTATTTCTGTCCCACCCGGCAAGTGCATCGAGCCGAGATGGCGTCTTGGTTGGCGCAGGCTCTCCGCACGTTCCAATAGCCTCCGTAGTCTGACCTGTCGGGTGAAGAGTGCGAGGTTCTATATCATCCTCGGTTGTCACCTGTGAGTCACCCCCAAAGGATCAAAATGAGAGCGCGTGAGAGATTTCTTGTTACCGGTTCGGCCGGATGTATCGGCTCGTGGGCTATGTATCTGCTGGCGGAGGAGGGGGTCGAGGTGGTGGGGCTTGATCTTGCCACCGACCATCGGCGGTTGCGTCTTCTCACCGATCAGGCAGGATCGATGAGGTTTCTCCAGGGCGACATCACGGACACCGAACTGGTGGTGGACATGGTAGCCACAGAGAACATCACCCACATCCTCCATCTGGCCGCCCTGCAGATCCCCTTCTGCCAGGCTGATCCGGTGGGCGGCGCCCGGGTCAATGTGGTTGGAACTGTGAACGTGCTGGAAGCGGCCCGCCGGTCCGGGGTGGCAGGATTGGCCTATGCCAGCTCAGTGGCGGTGTACGGACCCCCAAAGTTGTACCCCGACGGCGTCCGGGACGACTCCCCGCTGGCCCCGAGCACTCTCTACGGCGTTTACAAGCAGGCCAACGAACGCTCTGCTCGGGTGTACGCCGCCGACTACGGCGTCTCGTCGGTGTGTTTGCGCCCTTGTTCGGTGTACGGTCCGGGCCGTGACCAGGGGTTGACGTCGGCGCCTACCCAGGCGATGGTGGCGGCGGTGGCGGGGCGTCCCTATCACATTCCCTTTGGCGGGGGTACCACTTTTCAATATGCCGGCGAGGTGGCCCGGCTCTTCATAGCCGCCGCCCGATCTGAGGCAGAAGGCGCCCATGTGTACAACATGGGAGGTCCCTCGGTCACCATCGCCGAGGTGGTCTCCCTAATCGGGGCTCTGGTCCCCCGCGCCGAGATCAGCTTTGGCGGGCCGCCGCTTCCTCTTCCTGATCAATATGACGGGGCGGGTCTCGATCGCCTGCTGGGAGGGGTTGAATACCTGTCCATCGAGCAGGGTGTGGCTTCCTCGATCAGTCGGTTTCAGGAACTGTTGGCCCGGGGCTTGATCGAACCTCCGGCCTGAGTTTCCTGGTACTTCGACCCTTCAAGCTTGAATGGACATGAGGGGGGAGTGGGGGAGCTTATCCCACGATAAGGAGGGATTCCCAAAGCAGTCGGCGAGCGCCCGAGGACGCTCGCCGACTTTAGATGGGTTTCTTTTGGGTCAGCAGGTGAAGTTCATGAACTCATAGTTGTGAACATAGAACGCCACGGTTCCCGGTAGGCTGTCCCACTCCAAACAGGCATCCTTGGCATAAAGCAGGTCTGCGAAGGCGATGGGAAGACCGAGATAGTTCTCGTAAGCAAAGTCGAACAGCGCCCGGGCGGTGGTCTCCTTCTCTTCATCGCTGCCACCCTCACCGGCCAGGGCTTCATTGATCAACCGGTCCAGGTCCTCGGACTCTCCCGAATAGGAGAGACGGTCGGTGGTGCGGCTGTAGAAGCTCCACAGCTGGGTGCCGGAGTTGTAAACCGGCGGTGGATAGCAGAATGCGTAATTGGATTCCCGCTTGCTGGTCTGTCCTTCCACTATTCCGTACTCGGTGAACTGGGTGTTGACCGAGATACCCAGGTTGGTCCACTGCTGAGCCACGGCTTCCGCCACCTTGCCGCACCAGGGCCGTCCCGGATGCTGAGCAAGGTCGATGGTGATGGCTAGATCGGCAGGGCTGGCGTAGCCGGCCTCGGCCAGCAGTGCCTGAGCCCGCTCGGGATCGTAGGGATCAGGTTGACAGTTGGGATCGAAACCGGGGAAGTGCGGCCACCAGGAGTGGACGCAGGCATTCTCGGTGGTGCCCCGACCGGCCAGCACGAAGTCCACGATTTCCTGGCGGTCGATGGCCAGGGACAGGGCCTCACGGATCAGCTTGGCATTGCCGGGGTTGGTGTGGTCGCTCCACGGAGGTGGATTCTCCGCAGCTGCTCCGGTGGGGTTCACGTAGTTCCCCGTCAGGTAGATGGTGGGCATGCTCTGGTTGGGAAGCGACTGGATTCCCAGCTTGGCCGCTTCGGCGGTGGGGATCTGCTCGGCGCTGAGCGTCATCAGGTCGGCGTCACCCACAGCCAGCATGGCCAAACGGGTGTTGAACTCGGGCACGGCTCGTCTCACCACCTCACCGATGGCGGGTGTCCGGGCGTAATGATCGGCAAACGCTTCGAAAACCACTTCAACCCCGGGGGTGTGGCTCTTGAACTGGTAGGGGCCGGCGCCGATGGGATGGAGAGCCGCCGCTTCCTCTCCCACTTCCTCAATGTATTTGCGGGAGGTGATGGGGAAGCTCAGGGCCATCTCGCTCAGAGCGGGCACCACTTCAGGCGCCGGGAGGCCGTCCACCGAGACCAGTTTGAAGTTGTAGTCGTCCACAACCTCCACTGCCACTCTGCTCAGAACCCCGGCAGCCGGGCTGTTGGTGCCTTCCCGGACGGCCAGTTCGTGGCTGAAGACAATGTCGTCAGTGGTCAGTTCCCCCCATCCTTGGTGGAACTGCACGCCTTGATGAATCTCGAAGGTGTACTCGGTGAAATCATCGGTGCGCGACCAGGACTTGGCCAATCGGCCCTCTCCCTGCACGATCTCGCCGGTATCGAAGTCGTGGTAGATCAGCGGTTCGTAAAGGGGCTGTAGGTTCAGAAGAGCGCCCAGGCTGCAGTTGGGGCACAGCCAATCCTCGCCACGCAAGGCCGGCAACAGCACCACCATGCGGTCCTGAACCATTTCGGGGGCGGCATCCACCACCTCGGCCTGAGCATCGGCCAGGGCAGCCTCTGCCTCGGCGGCGGCTGCTTGGGCTTCGGCCAAGGCTGCTTCGGCCTCCGCCAAGGCGGCCTGCGCCTCCTCGCCGCCCTCGGCGGCCGCCTCCCGGGTGGACTGCAACTCAGTCTGGGCCTGGGTCAGGGCAGCCTGTGCCTCGGCGGCTTCCGCTTCTGCTGCGGCGGCTTCCGCTTCTGCTGCGGCGGCGGCGGCTTCTGCAGCTGTCGTATCATCGGCGCCGTCGTCTCCGCCGCAAGCAGTGGCCAACAAGCTCAGAGCTAGCGCCAAAGCCCAGATACGACTCTTCTTGGAAATCATGATCAACCTCACTCCTTTGTCGTAACTAATGGGTGCTGGGTGTTTCTGTCATACAGAAAGTGTTTCCACCCAAGTTAGTCGGTTGAGGATTGCCCTTGTTTAGGCAACCGATGTTCTTTCTTGGAGCATAAGGGTGTTAGATCAGACGACCGGGGGTGCCCAGGGATTATTTTGGGGATCATGTTGCAAATAGAAGGCCGTACCGCGGTGGTGACCGGAGCGGCTTCGGGTATCGGTCTTGCCATGGCCCGGCGTTTTTCACGAGAGGGGATGAAGGTGGTAGCTGTTGACGTCGATGCTGCTGCGCTGGATAGGTTGAAGCGTGATTCCGAGTCCTCGTCTGAGGTTCGCACCGTTCGCACAGATGTATCGGATCCGGATTCGGTGGAGGCGTTGGCGGAGATGGTCTTTGAAGAATTCGGTGAGGTGGGAGTTCTGTGCAACAACGCCGGAGTGGGGCCGATGGGAACTATCTGGGAAGTGGATGTCCCCGAATGGGAATGGGTATTGGGGGTCAACCTGTGGGGGGTGATAAACGGTATTCGCTCCTTTGTTCCCCGGATGCTGGCCGGCGGCCAGGATGGGCACGTGGTGAACACCGCATCGATGGCCGGGTTGATCGCCGGGCGAGAGATGACCCCCTGGCGGCTGGGGGCCTATGCCGCGTCCAAGCATGCGGTGGTGGCGATCAGCCACACGCTCTACGCAGAATTGCGAACCGCCGGGGCGCCGATCGGTGTGTCACTGCTCTGCCCGGCGGCGGTGAACACCCGGATATGGGACACCGAGCGTTTCCGGCCTTCGGTTCCGCCCGGCCGAGAGGCAACCGACCCAACCTCATCGGAAGCTGAACGGTTGCGAGCCCAATTGCGGACCGGTGTGGAGGCCGGATCATCTCCCGAAGAAGTGGCTCGGCTGGCGCTGGAGGCAGTCCGCCGAGATCGTTTCTACGTCTTCACCTCGGCGGAATCTCCGGCGCAGGTTCGCAATCACCTTGAGGATCTTGCCACCCTGTCAAACCCCCCGATCTCCTGACCTGCGCCGAGGGTTCAACTGGGCGGGTACGCCGAAAGTCGCCCAAGAAAAGAGGGGCCGGGAAGGTCCCGGCCCCTCTTTCGTCAAGATGTTTGAGTGAACTCAGCTGGTGTAGCGGAGATACTCGTAGCGGGTCATATAGGGGTTCCAAGGCGCAGGCAAGCCGATCCAATCGAGATTGGAGGCGAAAACCAGCACCGAGTCCACGTATCCGATCGGGATGCCCAGCGTCCGGTCGTATATGTAGTCGAACACCGCTCCATGGGCTGCTGCGACGTCATCGGGGAACACCTGCGCCACGCAGTTGTTCATCAGGTCGTTGAGTTCCTCTGACTCACCCGTGTAGCTGAAGAAGTCACCGCTGCGGGTGTAGTAGCCCAACAAGGTGCAGGGATTGTCGAAGAAGGGGGCGGAATACACGAAGGCCGCATAAGCCCCTTCCTGACCCGACAGCGCCTGGTAGGTCCGGTAGTCGGTCTGCGAACTCTTGATCTGGACTCCTAACGCCGCCTGCCACTGCTGGGCAACCGCTTGCATTACTTCACCGGTGTAGGTGAGCTGCGGGTGTTCGGCATAATCAACCGGGATGACCAGTTGGGACGGGTCGGGGTAGCCGGCCTCGGCCAACAGGGCCTTGGCGGCTTCCGGATCGTAGCTGTCCACTTCACAATCGGGGTTGTAACCGGGGGCTGCGGGCCAGAAAGACTGGACGCAAGCGCCATCGGTGGTTCCACGGCCGCCGAATAGGAAGTCGATGATCTCCTGTCGATCAATCGCCAACGACAGAGCCTTTCGGACCTTGATGTTGTTTTCCTCGTTGTCGGTGGCCCACGGCGGGGTGTTCTCCGGGTCATATTGGCGTTCCAGGTACTCACCGGGTAGGTATACCGACGGGAACCGCACCCCGGACAGCGAAACGACCTTGAGGTTGGGCTCGGCATCGATGCGGGGGATCTCGTCGAAGGTGGTGGGCGCCATTTGAGCCTCGCCGGCGTCGATCATGGCAGCCATGGTGGCTTCTTCCGTCACCACCCGGAACTCGACTATCTCCACTCCGGGGGTAACCCGCCAGTGGTTGTCGACCGCCTCGAAAGCCACAGAGACGTCCAGTTCATGGCTGTGGAACTCATAGGGGCCGGTTCCGATGGGCCGGAAGCTGGCCTCCTGCTGTCCCACCGTCTCCACATAGGTCTTGGAGACAATCGGCATGGCCGGGATCACTTCATTGAGGATGCTGGGCAGCTGAACGTTGGGCTCGGTGAGGTTGACGATCACCGTGTAGTCGTCGGGGGTTTCGATGCTCTCGACCCTGGAGAAGTCGGGCTTGTTGGGGTTCACGCTGTCATCTTGGATGGCCAGCTCCATGCTGAACTTGACATCGGCCGAGGTCAACTCGCCCCATCCGTCATGGAATTGGATACCCTCGCGCAGGTTGAAGATGTACTGGCTGAAGTCGTCATTGTGCGACCAGGATTCGGCCAGCTGGCCCGTGCCCTGCACGACTGCTCCGGTTTGATAGTCACGGCACAGTAGATACTCATACATGGGCATCACGGTGGCCTGGCTCTGGAAAGGAGCGGTTGGGCCGAGCCAGTTCTGGTTGCCGATGCTGCCGAAGGCATAAACCACCGTTCCCCGGGCGGTCTGATCACCAGTGGAGGGCGGGATGCAGGGATGGCCCTTTTGAGCCAGGTTGGTCTTGGCGGCCTCTTCGGCTGCTAGTAGCGCCTCTTCGGCTTCCATCGCTTCCATGGAGGCTGCTTCGGCAGCTGCTTCGGCTTCTTCCAGCGCCATGGCGGCCTCTTCGGCAGCCTTCTCGGCTTCGGCCAAGGCTGCCTGGGCTGCTTCGTCGCCTTCGTCGGCGGCCTGGCGAGCGGCGTCCACTTCCGCCTGGGCCTCGGCCAGGGCGGCTTCCGCGTCGGCAGCTGCCTGAGCGGCGGCTGCTTCGGCGGCGGCGGCCGCATCCTGCGCGGCGGCTAACTCGGCTTCGGCGGCTGCTTGGGCTGCTTCTGCGGCGGCTGCTTCTGCGGCTGCTGCATCTACCGCCGCATCCGCTGCGGAGGTGTCGCCTTCTCCACAGGCCGACGCCAAGAGCGCCAAGGCAGTCAGAACCGTCAGCACTAAACGTGCACTTCTTTTCATGGGTTCTCCTTTCTGGCTCCAGTCAACCTAAAGCCAGCTTGTGTCTCTTTGGTTTGCTGTCATATGGTATACGACAGGATGGGGATGGACTCTGCCCAACAGCCTCTTTTGTCCAACGGATTGTGAGCATGCTGCAAGAGATGGGGATTGGATAGGCCCCCACCCCTCGGCCGGGGGTTTTGGTCGCCGCACTTGGCTGCCATCGGGCCTTGTTCCGCACACTCCTAACCGACCGCATGTCCCTGGCCGATGGATGAAACGTCATCTGAGACCAATCCCAACTGCTCCAGCCAGCGCAACGAGTCGAACCCCACCCAGTGCTCCACAATCTTTCCGTTCTCCACCCGTTGCACCATCACGGCCTGCACCTTGACTCTCCGTCCGGTGGGCGCGACTCCCATCACCTCCCGGCTGTGGGTGGCCTCCCAGGTCCACACCATGGTGGCCTTGTCCCCTTCGGCGGTGAGAACATCAATGGTGGTAAGGCCGTCGGTGAAGTTGGCGCCCACCGATACGAACCGGTCATACCATGGACGAGCCCCCTGGCGCAACCCGGGGATGCCGTGCAGCACTACGTCGGGATGCACCAGTTCCTCGAAAAGCTCCCACAGACGGTCCTTCCAGCTTTGGTCGGAAGGGTCGGTGAGGGGGAAATCCTTTTCGCAGTCAAGCGTGAAACGCTTAACGATCCGGCGGGTCTCTTCGGTTTGTGGATCGGACATGATCGTGGCTCCCTTCCGGTTAGTTGACGGCGAGGTCTGAGGAGATCACTCCCAACTGCTGGAGCCAGCTGAGTTGGTCGATCACCGCCCAATGCTCGACGATCTGCCCGTTTTCCACCCGTTCGATGGTCATTCCCCGCACGGCCAGCTTGATCCCGGTGGGCGGGATTCCCCTAAGCGGCGCCGAATGGGTGGCCTCCCAGGTCCAGTCCACCGCGGCCTTGTCGTTTTCCACCACCATGACGTTGAGGGTGGTGGCCGAATCCGGGAAGGCGATCCCCAGTTTCTCGTAGAAGTCGTACCACAGGTCCCGCCCCCGGGGGACTCCGGGGACGCCATGGAGCACGATGTCGGGGTGGACCAGCTCCGCGAACAAAGCCCGAAGATTGGTTTTGAAGACTTCGAGATTGGCGTGGGTGACGGGAAAGTCCTTTTCCCCTTCGAGAATGAAACGTTCGACGACCGCTCTGGTCTCCTCGGTGGTGGACATGGTTCTCCTGGAGGTCGGGGATTTACGGGAATGTCAGCAGGCGACGGGGGTTGTGGATCAGGATCTGGTCGATGAGTTCCTGATCGAAACCTTTGTAGCGCATCAGTTGCTGGACGGTTTCGGGGATGTGCTGCCAGCCGAACCCGCCATAGCGGCGGTACCAGTGCTGGAGAGCCAGATCATGGGAGATCAACAGTTGTTCTTCAAATCCGGCTTCGGCGAGGGTCATCAGATAGTTGAGCCGCACCGCATCGTTGGGATCATCAATCGGCCCGCGCTGTCGGTGGGAGGCTTCTCGTCCGAATCCGTCGAGCAGGAGGCTCGCCCCGGTGGCGGCCAACTCCAAAAAGGGCGCCGGATCGAAAGAATGGGGCGCCGGACGGGATGGAAGGCGGTGTTCCACATGGGAGAAGGCGATCCGAGATAAATCTCCTCCCTCCTCCTCGACAATTCGGATGGCGTCCCACACGGAGTCGGGGCTGTAGCCGGGGTGGATGGAGATCGGAGCTCCGGTTTCGTTTTGGGACCGAATCGAGGCTCGAAGGGACTTTTCCTCGTTGGGATGAAGCGGCCAGCTGAGTCCCACTTCGCCGATGATGCCCGCCTTGATGCCACCCGCCACCCCCTCTGTGAGGTCGCCGGTGATCAACTCTTGGATCCGGGAGATGCTCAGATCGGACATGTTGCCCGGATGGTGATGCTGGGAATAGAACCCGGTGCCCATCACGATGTGAACTCCGGTGGCCCGGGCGATCTGGGCGAGGCCCCGGGGGTCGCGGGCCAGCCCGCGGGGGGTCTGGTCCACCAGACATGACCCGCCGTGGCGTTTGAACAGGTTGGCCTCACCGATCACATCGTCGATGTCGGTGAGGCGGTAGTTGCCGTAGAAGAACCAGTAGCGCTCGATGTCGGCCCGGGTGTCCAGCGTGACGGGCTTTCCCCACTTGGTGGTGAAGGAAGCGGCCACCCCGGGCCCGTTCTGGCCCGGTTCGAGGCCTGCCTCGGGCTGAGCCGATGCTCTCTCCACTGACTCGGTTGAGCCCAGCAGGGCAGCGGCCGAAGACCGGCCCGCGGTCATGTCGATCAGCACATGCTCATGGGGGAGGGTGATGCCCACGCAGTCGGGCGGTACGGATCCCAGCACTGTCTGGATGGCGCCGGAGGGGGTGGGCATGGCCCACCATTGTAGAGGATCGTCAGAAATGGGCAGGGGCTCCTGGGCTGGATCCCGATCCGGGGGACGTAAACGGCAAGCCTATTCGGGGACCAAGTCCCGACGCCGGAGCAGCAGCCCGGTGACGGCGACCGAGATAACCGCCAGTGCGGTTACTTTGGCGACCGCGCCCCCCCAGCCGACTTCTGCTCGGCCCAGCACCTCGTTGACGGTTTCAAGATTGTCGGGTGTCAAGGCGGCCAGATCCGCCCAGGCCGAGACCACTATCCGATAAATCGACGAGGCTTGGATCCCTTCGATCACGTTACTGAGGGTCACCTCCCAGATCAGCAGATAACCGAGGCCCACCAGAGCGGCTCGGCCGAGCACCAGGCCCAAGGGGACGAACAGGGCAGCCGACGCGACACTCTGCACGGCGGCCGCCATGGTTGTGGAGACCCCGATTGACCAGTCTCCGGTCACAGCGGCCGCCACTATCCAGGACGCCAGAACCCCGGCCTGCAGAATCACGAATGATGCCAGAGCGGCGGCGGCGACGACTCCCAGAGCGATCACCCATCGGGACGCCGGCTTCAGAAGCAGGAACGGAAGGGTGTGGGACTTGCGCTCCTCGCCCAGCGCGGCGGTGGACACCACGAGGGCGGCGATCGGGTACAGGATCGACAGGCCCAGGCCCACGGTGATGTCGTTGTACAGGGTGGCGACCTGCTCGTCTGAGTTCCCGGGGGCCAGAACCAGCAGTATGGGAGCGATGGAACCGGTCAGCACCAAGAGGCCAATCGACCGCCGAAGGCCGAGCAGGCGACCGGTCACCGCGCTGGTGATCAGCAAGAAAGCCCTCACCGCTGCTCCACCAGGTAGCGGAAGACACTCTCGAGGGAGTCGTCCTCGGGGGACACGGACGTGACCACCGAATCGGTCTGGCGGGCCGCGACCGCGACATCGAGCCCGAGGGCGCCTGCATCGCTGGTTCTGATCTCTATCCCGGTGGGATCGACCCGGACCGCCTCGACACAGTCCCCGACCAGAAGCCGTCGAGCCAGTCGGCGGGGCCGGTCGGTGTCGATCCGGATCAGGCGGGGAGTGTCGGACATGGCATCGCGCAGGGCGGCAACGGATCCCGCCGCGGCCAGGCGGCCGTTGACCATGGCCACCACTCTGGTGGCCATGCGCTCGACCTCGGCCAGCACGTGGGAAGAGACGATGATGGTTTTTCCTTCCCTTCCCAGGTGCACGAAGAGATCGATCAGGCGGGCGCGTTGGACCGGATCGGTTCCGTTGAGGGGTTCGTCGAGCATCAAGACCTGCGGATCGTGGACCAGGGCGGCCGCGACCTTGGCCCGCTGTCGCATACCCTTGGAGAATCCCGAAAGGGAACGATCGGCGTCTTCAGTCAGTTGGGCAGTCTCCAGGGCCCGTCGAGCAGCATCCTTCGCGTCCTCCACTCTGGATAACGCGGCGCTCCACTCGACGAAGCGGCGAGCGGTCATGTGGCTGTAGACCGCCTCGTCTTCGGGCACGAAGCCGACCTGTTGGTAGACGCGGTGGTGTCTTTTGGGGGTTCGACCCAAAATGGTGGCCTGGCCGGCGGAGGGCGACAGCAGGCCGACCAGAACCCGCAACAGGGTGGTCTTGCCGGCGCCGTTGGGCCCCAGCAGCCCGGTCACCCCCGGTCCGAAGGAGCAATTCACCTCCGAGACCGCCACCTTCTGCCCGAACCACTTCGACAGGTCGGAGGCAACCACCGTGGGGTTGGAAACGTTCCGCGCATCCATGGCAGCAGGCGTGTCGGTCATGTCAGCCTCCGGTATCTCCAGCCCACCACAAGCACGCTGATAACAGCCAGGCCCATCACCACCAGAAGCGAGGTTTGCGGGCCGAAACCGGCCTGCGCCGGGATCACTATGGAAGAATCCAAGTCGAAGATCCAGTCACGGACATGACGGGGGTGCTGTTCGAGGGCCAGCAGCGAGGCCCACCGGGCCCCGGGCGCCGAGCTTGCTTCCTGGAAGAGGAGAGCGACCAGGTTGAGTCCCAACAGCACGGCGAAGAACCCCGCCGCGGCGGTCGCCACCCGCTTGGCGAACGAGGCGGCCAGAAAGGCCAGCGAGGCATGAAGCGTGAAGTAGACGAGGGCGGCGGCGGGGACTTTCCACAGAATGTCGGCGGTCTGTCCCAGGTAGGAGAGAAACCCGGCCGGCGAAAGGGCGGCGAATCCCAGGTGGAGGAGAAGTTGTGGAACCAGCCAGAAGCTCAGGATCACCGAGGCATAGGCTGCCCCCTTGGCCACCAGGTAGTCACTCACGCCCAAGGGTCTCGAGAAGTAGACGTTCAGTACTCCATGAGTGCGGTCTGGGACCAGTAACTGGGGGCCGGTGAAGGCGGCGAAGAGCAGGGCGATGTTGGATATGAAGTCGAAGTATCCACCGTACCGTGGGAACAGGCCCGAGGTGTCCATCGGAAGGGGCAGGCTCGATGTGACCCATTCGATTGCGATCAGGACCATCGCCGACACCAGCGCCAGCGCGATGAGAGTCCACGGGAACAGCTTGCGCTTGGCCTTTCGCCGCAGACCGAGCACCCGCCGGTATCCCTCCCTGACAATCGCTCCCATGGCCCCGCGCCGCCCGGTGCGGGGCCCCTGGTAGTTCCGGTAGCCGCGGTCGAGGATGATCGCCGGGTCTTGACTGGTCGTCGGGAGATCAGCCATTGGACTGCTTCGTGGCCGCCATGAACACGTCTTCCAGGCTCCTCAGATCGGTTCCCATCCTCCGGACCGACGATCCGGAGGCCGCCAGGGCATCGCGCACCTCGATGAACACATCCTCCGAGGCGCTGGTGGCCGTCACGACCCGACCGGCGCGGGTGACTTCGATGCCTCTTGCCGACAGCGCGGCAGCCAGGGGCAGGGGATCGCCGAAGACCTCCACCGACACCGTCGCGCCGTCGCGGGGAGGATCGAGAGGAGCTGAGCGGAGCAACCGGCCGTGGTCAAGCATCACCACCCAGTCGCAGGTTTGCTCAATGTCGTCCAAGAGGTGGGATGAGAACAAGACGTTCATGCCAAACCCGCGGAAGCGATGGATGACTTCCAGCATCTGGTCGCGCCCGGCGGGATCGAGACCGGAGGCGGGCTCGTCCAATAGCACCAATTTGGGATCGTGCACGATGCTCTGGGCCAGCTTCACCCGTTGCTGCATGCCGGTGGAGAAGTCGCCGAGATAGCGGAATCGTTCCTCGTGCAGTCCCACCAGGAACAGGGTTTCCGAAGCCCGTCGGCGGGCCTCCGTCGATGGGATGCCGGCCAGTTCTGCCGCGTACGCCACGAAGTCGGCCGCCGTTTGGTCATGAGGAAGGCATTTGCCCTCCGGCATGTAGCCGATCCTGGCCCGCAGCCCGGCCGCGTCTTTGGCAACCGGTGTTCCGAACACCGTCACCTGTCCTGAAGTTGGGGCGGTCAATCCCAACAACAGTCTGATCAGGGTGGTCTTGCCGGCCCCGTTGGCCCCAACCAGCCCGGTTATGCCGGGGGGCACGGTGAGATCCACTCCGGCGAGAGCGTGGATCTTCCCAAAGTGTTTGTGAAGGTCTCGGGTTTCGATGATCGGAACGTCAGCGCCTCCCTCAACGGTCGGTTCGCTACTCACGATCATCGGCGCCGGGGATCCACCTGGCCGAACTTAGCTCCGTTGGGTGAGGAATACCAACTTGGGGCCGCGGGAACGAAGCTCTCGGTTGACTGCACCCGCGGCGGCCTGGGATGGAGAAGCCCGGCCTAATCGAAGGTCAGCAGGCGGCGGGGGTTTTCGATCAGAATCTGGTCGATCAGGCCCTGGTCGAATCCCTTGTAGCGCATCAGTTGCTGGACCGTTTCGGGGATGTGCTGCCAGCCGTGCCCACCGTATCGGCGCTGCCAGTGCTGGAGGGCGAGGTCATTGGAGATCAGCAACTGCTCGGCATGACCCGCTTCGGCCACGGCCATCAGGTAGTTGAGGCGGATGGCGTCATTGGCCATGTCCACTGGACCCCGCTGGCGATAGGACTGCTCCCATCCGAAGGTGTCGATCGACAGGTTCACGCCGGTGGCGGCCAGCTCCACGAAGGGCTGCGGGTCGAAAGAATGGGGGGCAGGCCGGGAGGGGAGTCGGTGTTCCAGATGACAGATGACGGTCCGAGAAAGGTCTCCACCCTCTTCCTCCACAATCCGGATGGTGTCCCAGATGGAGTCCGGGCTGAATCCGGGATGGATGGAGACCGCCGCTCCGGTCTCTTTTTGGGAGCGGATCGAGGCTCGCAGGGCCTTTTCCTCGTTGGGGTGAAGTGGCCAGGTGAGGCCCACCTCGCCGATGATCCCGGCTTTGATGCCTCCTGCCACGCCGTGGATTATGTCGCCGGTGATCAGTTCCTGCAGCCGGGAGATGCTCAAATCCGCCATGTTGGAGGGGTGGAACTCGTAGGCGTAGAAGCCGGTGCCCATCACGACGTGCACTCCGGTGGCCCGGGCGATCTGCGCCAGTCCCCGGGGGTCGCGGGCCAGGCCGCGGGGAGTCTGGTCCACCAGGCAGGTGCCGCCATGGCGTTTGAAGAGGTTGGCCTCACCGATGACGTCGTCGATGTCGGTGATTCGGTAGTCGCCGTAGTAGAACCAGTTACGGGCGATGTCGCCCCGGTTCTCCAAGGTGACGGGCTGCCCCCATTTGGCGGTCCAAGAGGCAGCCACTCCCGGCCCGTTCTGTCCCTTTTCCCACCCCGCCTCGGGAATCTCGCCGGCCTTCTGAGCCGACTCGCCCGACCTGATCAAGGCCATCGCCGAAGACTGTCCCATAGTCATATCGATCAGGACATGTTCATGGGGGAGAGTGATGCCCAAGACGTCGGGGGAGATGGTCCCCAGGACGGTCTGGACCAAGCCTTTTTGTTTATTCGATGGAGCCATGTTGAGGAGAGGGTAACAAAAGGTTTGGAACCGTATCCGCTCTCGTACGATGAGTCTTGACGCCGTCTTCTTGGCCGTCGACGAATCAGATGTCCGGTAGAGTCCGGCGTCACCGCCGGAGTCGGAGAGGAGCCGCGGAAGATGAGAGTGGAGAGAGTGATCCAGGCCGTGGACCTGCACGCCGCGGGAGAGCACGCACGGGTGATCGTCGGCGGAGTGCAGGATGTGCCGGGCGATTCGATGTTCGAGAAGATGCAGTACCTGGAGCGGCGCGCCGACGGTCTTCGGAAGCTCATGCTGCGGGAGCCGCGCGGCTATCCGGCCGCCAACTGCAACCTGGTGCTTCCTCCCACGGTCCCCGAGGCCGACGCCGGGTTCGTGATCATGGAACAGACCGAATATCCGCCCATGTCGGGGCACAACACGATCTGCACCGTCACCGCTCTCATCGAGACCGGCATGGTCCGTTCACGGGAACCGGTGACCGAGTTGACTCTGGAGACCCCCGCCGGTTTGATCGAGGTGGAAGCTCGGGTGGAGGATGGCAAGGTCACCGCAGTGACTCTTGAGAACGTTCCCGCCTTCCCGGTTCATCTGGGCGCCACGGTGGAGATTCCCACCCTGGGAGAAGTGGAGGTGGACGTGTCGTGGGGAGGGATGTTCTTCGCCATCGCCGACGCCCGGCGTTTCGGTGTCTCCATCAGCCCCGAGAACGGCCGGAACCTGGCCCGCCTGGGTGCCATGGTCAAGCAGGCGGCCCGGGAGCAGTTGGAGGCGGTCCATCCCGAGAACCCCGAGATACGCCAGGCCAGCATCGGGATGCTCACCGAACCCTTCGACCGGGGGAGGGGAGAGGCCAAGAACGCGGTCACCGTGGCCACCGGCGACCTCGACTGGAACCGACCCGAGACATGGACAGGCGCCTTGGACCGCTCTCCGTGCGGCACCGGCACCTCGGCCAGGATGGCGGTGCTCCATGCCCGGGGTGAGTTGGCAATGGGCGAGGACTTCCGTCACTACGGGCCGCTCGGAACAGTGTTCACCGGTCGTCTGATCGGAGAGACGACGGTGGGCGGCGTCCCGGCAGTGATTCCCACCATCACGGGCGCGGCATGGATCACCGGCAAGGCTCAGTACATGGTTGATCCCACCGACCCCTTCCCCGAGGGCTACACCATCGGAGACATCTGGGGTTGAATGCCAAGGCCACTCTTTGGATGTCGAAGGCCCGGCCCTCCCTCGCCGCGGTACAGGATCATCCCTTCAACGGCGCGCCTTGTCTTCCCTCACTTCTGGGCGGGAATGCTGGGGGTCAGGCTGGCAGGTAATGGAAACCTCGCCCCCGTCCGGATTCGGAAGAAGGTGTGAGGAGACCTCTGTCTGCCAGTTCCTTGAGGCGCTTTGCGGCTGTTGCTCCCGAGACACCGGTGATCTCGCAATACTCGCTTGAAGAAATCCTGCCGCGTTCCCGCGCCCAAGCTAGAGTCGATTCGGTTGACTCTGTGATTTGGGCCAGTCCCAGGGCCGAACGCGCCTGCCGACTCAACCTCCAAGCGGGTGCTGTATTCGGTGGAACCCTGATAGGGTCGAGAACGGAAGCCTTCTCGACCTGAGGTGCCTCTGCTGTAGCTGGAATCCTGTCGGTCAGGGCGGCCTGGTACCGGAAAGTGTAGGCAGCCACCCTGCGCAGGGCCTCTTCGGCACCACCTTCGGAACGTTGCAGGAGGTTTGCACAAGATTGACCGGTGAGATATAACGACTCCCGGGCGCCCCGCCACACCACCAAGGCGGCGTCCACATCGTGCATCCCGGATTGAGGAGCGAGACCGACGAAAAACTTGTACCACAACTCGTCGGCTCGGTGACCGTAGAGAACGATGCGGACGGCGGGGTCAGGCATTTTCTCAATCAGCGGTGGGCGACAGCCTATGCGGATCATCTCTGCGAACATCATGTCCATCCCGACACCCTCCTGCTCCACGAGTCCGATCTTGCGCATGGCGGTGACAAGCGTCCGGTAGCGGTGCGCTGCGGGGTGAGTGATGATGTTGTCCTCGGTGACACCGCCGATGAGACCACCGGGCGAGGTGACTCGGAAGTGGTTTCCGATGTGCTCCACCACTGTGGGGCCGGGCAGGGTCCAGTCCCGGTGGCAAACCGCATTCAGGATGCTTTCCCGCAGCGAGCGTTCGGGAATCGCCCGAACCTTATGAACTTGAAGACCGGTGGTGATTTCGGTGAGGGGACTGTAGCGGTTGGCCACTGCCTCTACTTCTAATATTTCTTCCAGCAACGACAGCCCTCCTTCTGCAATTCGCACCTTGGACGGCCCGCCAGGGACGCTTCGATGTGAGTAGTCGATGGCTGGCAGGTCCCGTCTGGACAGCAGCATTTCCCCCGCCTTGTTGAGGTGATCTCCGTTTCCCGTGAGGAGTCCGAGGCGGCTCAGAAGGTCTCCCAGAGGCAACTCCTTCTTGGTGGGGTCGTGGCGTGCGAGTTGGTTTCTCAACGCTAGCTCCGCCGTATTGGAGATCGCGTTGACTGGCATTTCAGACGGCTGGTGAGAAGGGTCCGCCGCCAGGTCGGCGAACAGCCCGCCCAATAGCTGGGTCAAGGTGGCAGGCACACAACTCTTGTCTACCCGGTGCCGGAATTTACTTCGGAATGGCACCGGCTCTACGGCCTGGGGAGCATCAATGACCAGTAGCGCTGTCCTGTTGATTTGGACGGTCTGGATATCCACGGACAGCTTTTGGTCGGTGAGATCGTAGATTCTGCTTCTCAGCCAGCGCGGGTCGGTCTCTGCTCCGATGATCCGGCCGGTCTTGTCGTCCACTCCTACTATGAGTGCCCCGCCGCCCGCAGTGTTGGCCATGCAAGCCGCAGCCTCAGCCAACTGCTGGGCTGCCAGTTCATTGTTTGGCCAGCCTGGCCCAATCGATCCATCCTGCTTCCGTCGCCCTGCCTCCTCCTTGATGTCCACACCCTGGGACTCCAAGTCGCTCACCGGAGTGTCGCCTCTGCTCAGGGCCTGCAGAACCCGATCAACTTCCTCTTTGCGCCTTGGCTGGGGCAGAAAAGTAAAGGTATAGCTCACCGAACCTCCCTCGTAGGGTTTTAGAGGATAAAAACTTTAGAATAGACAAGATGCCGTTCCTATGTGGGCTTTTTTGGGAAGAAAACCTCAGACAACCACAAGCCGACGTGTGTAGTAGGGTTTTTAGGTGATAAATCTTTAGCCAATTGGGTAAATAAGAGTTTGGTAAAGATTTATTGGTTTGGCGCCTTTGAGGCGCCCCCTTTTGATCTAATCCGACGCCAGGTCACGGGCGATGGAACGGGGATTCTGCCCGCCCACATGATCCTCCGATGTGAGGGCGCTGTGGGCGTGAGCCACTTGGTGCAACCCGAACGCGGCTGACATACCGTCTCGGAGACCCATCCGGTCTTCCACCGCGTTCAACGCCCGCTTGGCCAGTGCCACTCCGAACCGGGGCCGGGCGGCGCACCGCTCCGCCAACCAGGCGGTGGCACTTCGCAATTGATCCCGGGGCACCACCCGGTTCACCATTCCCACTTCGTAAGCGCGCGTGGCAGACATGCGGTCGCCTACCAGCAGGAACTCTCGGGCAATGCGGGTGGACATCACATACTGGTGGGCGAAGTATTCGATGCCGGGAATCCCCATCCTCACCACCGGATCGGCGAAGTAGGCGTCGTCGGAGGCAACGATCAGATCAGCGGGCCAGATCAGGGACAGTCCCCCCGCCACACACGCTCCGTGCACCATGGCGATCAGCGGTTTGGGAAGGTCCCGCCACCGCAACGGGATGGACAGATAGGCCTCGTCCTCTCTCACCAGGATGGTTTCCGCTCCGTCTTTGTCGGAATGGTCGTACCAGGTGGTGGCGACTCTTTGGAAGGGCTTTTCCAGATCCCGTCCGGGGCTTCCCAGGTCATGGCCGGAGCAAAAGTGTGGACCGGCCCCTCCGATCACCACTGCTCCGACCCCGTCGTCGGAGGCGGCCTGGGTCAGGGCCTTGTCCAGGGCGGTGATCAGGGCAACGTTGAGAGCGTTGCGGTATCGGGGGCGGTTCAGGGTGAGCCACACCACGGCGCCGTCCCGTTTGGAGAGGAGCACCGGGTCAGTCATGGGGCGCCAGCCGGATCAGCCTCCGACCTCGGTTCTCTCCCCTGAACAGGCCAATAAAGGCCGCCGGGGCGTTTCCGAACCCGTCAATGACTTCCTCTCTGAACATCATTTGGCCCTCGGCAATCCAGTCTCTCATCTCCGTCATGGCTCTTCGGAACCGAGGCAGAAAGTCCCAGACCACAAAACCGGTCATGGTGATCCGCCGGTTGATCAACTCGCCCACCTCCCGGATGCCTCGGGGCTCGGCTCGGGAATACTCGCTGATTTGCCCGGAGATCGCCACCCTTCCCCCCTGGTTCATATTCACCAACGCCGCGTCCAGCGTCTCCCCGCCGACATTGTCAAAGAACACGTCCACGCCGTCTGGACAGGTCCCGGCTATGGCCGCCGCCAGGTCGGGTTCCTGTCGATAGTTGATGCAAGCCTCCGCGCCCAGTGCCTCGACCACCAAACGGGATTTGGTTTCCGACCCGGCTATGCCCACCACCCGGCACCCCCGGTTGCGAGCTACCTGGACGGCGGTGCTGCCCACCGCCCCGGCTGCCGACGAGATGAGCGCCGTCTCTCCCGAGGTGGCCCGGGCCACCTCGCATACGCCGAAGTAGGCCGTTAGTCCGGAAACCCCCAAAGCGCCGATGGCCGCCCGCTCGGAGATGGGGGGTCTGAAAACGGAGGGATCCAGGCGTAGCACCCCGCGGCCCGAGGACACATAGCTTTCTCGCCATCCATTGGCGCTGCTGACCCGATCTCCCACTGCGAAGCGGGGGTTTTGGGAGGCGGTCACCACTCCCACCGAGAATCCGTCGACCACTTCTCCGGGAGCAAGTCGAGGGGCGTAGCTGTCCCGGGTGAGCCGGTCCAACACCCCGGGGTCCACCGAAATGAAGGTGTTGGCCACCATGATGCCACCTTCGCGGAGCGGGGGTAACTCCACAGACACCATCTCAAAGTCCGACAGTTTGGGTTCCCCATCCGGTGTGGCGGCCAGCACCCAGCGGCGAGTGGTTGAGGTCATGGCCGGGTCACTTCCCACCGTGGGGAACGATCACGGCCCGGCCAGTCAGGCTTCCGTCCCGGAGCTTTTGGTAGGCGAGTGGAGCTTGTTGCATGGAAAACCTCTCAGTTTCGCTTTTGATGGCGCCAGCGCCGGCCAGGGCCACCACTTCGGCCAGATCGGGGATGGTTCCCCAGAACACGGTGGAAGCCGACAGGCCCCGGGGGACATGCACGTAACCCATGGGAAAGGAACCGGGCCCGATTCCCACCACCGTGATGTGCCCGCGGATTGCGGCGGCCGAGACCGCCAGCGAAAGGCTGTCGTCGGTGCCCACGATGTCCAAGATCAATTCTGCTCCCCGCCCGCCCGTAGCTTTCCGGATTGCCTGGGCGGCGCGGTCGTCCGCCCAGACGGACTGATGGGCTCCGTGTCGAAGGGCCGCTTCCAACCGGTCCGCGGCGATGTCCACTGCGATCACCCGGGCCGCCGACAAGGCCCGGAGAATCTGAACGGCCAAAGAACCGAGCCCCCCGATCCCGATGACGACGGCCGTGGCGCCCGGACGCAGCCGGTCGAGTTGTTGTTTGACGGCGTGATAGGTAGTCAGTCCGGCGTCGGTCAGCGGAGCGGCGTCCACCGGGTCGAGACCGGTGGGGAGAGGTACCAGATGCCGGGATTGGGGCGCCAGAAAAAACTCGGCGATGCCGCCATCTCGTCCCAGGCCGGGTCGGCCCGGGCCGGAAGCCACCACCTGGGCGGCGTTCTCGCAGTAGTTCTCCGCTTGCGCCGCACACTGTGGGCAGGCGTCGCATCCCCACGCGCCATAGACCGCCACCGGCGTTCCGGGCTCCAGGGTGGCTCCGCCGGCTCCCGACTCCTCCACCCAGCCGGTGATTTCGTGACCCACCGTGAAAGGGAGTTCATAGGAGGGGAGACTGGACCGGGGCCAGTCGCACAGGTACAAATCGGAGTGACACACTCCCGCCCCCGCCACCCGGATCAGGGTTTCTCCCGGCCCGGGTCGAGGGATGGGCACCTCTCGAAATTCGAAATCCTGTTGGTAGGTGGTGAACTGATAGGCCGGCATCATGATGCCTTTATGAGGGTAACGGGCACCGAGTCCGCTATCTTGGAGTGTGCTGAAAAAGGACCGGCGGGGGCCAAATGCGACAGCAGAACCCCTGGTCGAGGTGTGGGGGTCATCCCATCCCCACCTCTTCAGCATGCTCCTTGGAACGCGGGCGCCGCGTTGCCAAGGCTGGTCATCTCAAAGGAAGGAAAGGTCATGCCCTCAGGTTTTCCCGATTGGACTCCACAAGGAGACACAGAAGAGACCCGCAGGCTCTTCATGCGTTGGCTGGAGGGCCAGGAAGCGGACTTTCCCCACCCGCCCGATGATTCGTGGAAGCAAAGGTTGTTGGACCTGGTCGAGGAATTCGTTCATCCTGACGTGATTCTCCACAACGTGCCGGTCCGCCGTCCGGGGCGGGACGGCTGGGTCGAGTTCCTCATGGGTCTGGGAGAGGCCTATCCGGACTCCAACACCAACTACGACATCATCATGGTGGATGGCAACATGGCGGCGGCTCGCTGGCACTACACGGCCACCCAGATGTCAGACCACTTCGAGCATGAGGCGACTGGCAAGAAGGTTCGGGTGGACGGAGTGATGTTCGAACGTTTCGAAGACGGCAAGATCGTGGAGCATTGGGCGATGATCGATCGGCTCAGTTGGTTGCAGCAACTGGGAGTGGTTGATGAATCGACCCGTCTCTGATCCTCCATTCGAGACCGAGCTTGTAGAAAGGAAACCACATGCCAGTTGTATTGCCAGAGGGGAACCCAGACGGGGACACCGAGGAGACTCGAAGGGTCTTCGTGGATTTCATGGTCGGGCAGGAATCCGACTTTCCCTACCCGCCCGATGATTCGTGGAAGGGCCGGATGCGGGCTTTGGTGCGCAAATACGTGCACCCCGATGTGGTAATTCGAAATGTTCCGGTGCGCAGCCCGGGGCGGGAGGGATACGCTGACTTTCTGATCGCGCTTGGTACTGCCTATCCCGACGGGCAAACCACTTTCAACATGATCGCGGCCGACGGAGACACGGTTGCCTCCAAGTGGACCTTCCGCGCCACCCAGCAGCACGCGCACTTTGAGCACGGCGCCGCCGGTCAGAAGATCAAGGTGGACGGAATGTCGTTTGCCCGCGTCAAGGACGGAAAATTCGCGGAGTACTACTCGCTGGCCGACAAGCTGTCGTGGGCCAAGCAACTAGGGATAGTTGACGAGTCGGTCCAGTTGTAGGCCTCTGATCAGCTGGCCCCGAAGACGACGGGTCAGGTGACCAGGGGACGGTAGTTGATGTCATAGCCGAAGGCCCGGGGACCCACCACCTCCAATGCCTCGGGCGTCCTAAGCAGGTCGGGAGCGGGAATCACCAGGACATCAGCCCGCAGCCCATATCGGACCAGTTCGGTGGTGATCGGATCGCCCTCGTCGGTGGTCACCAAAGTGATGAGATCGGGGACCATAACCGGAACCTCCCCACCCTCACGAATCACCAGGTTCTCGTTCTGGAAGTCGATCTCCACCTGGCGCCCTGTGTCGTCGCCCAGCCCTTCTATCACCAAGCGTCCCTTGGCAAAACCCCGCGTGGTGCGCCGCTCTACATCGACCACCTTGCCTCGTATGTACCGGCGACCCCCGGCTTGGTCCACAATGGCCTCTCCCGGATCCTCGTGACGTCTACGGGCGCCCAGGACCGCTCTGCCTATGCGCATGGCGAGAGAGAGCGTGTTGGGAATGACGGTCTTGCGGCAGAAGGCTCCGTCCATCACCGCGGTGGCTGCGCCGGCGTGGCCTCCCATATCGATGGTCACCGACCGAAGGATTCTCTCCAGCCAGTAGGCGTCGGGGATCCGGTCCACCACGATTCGGGTGCCCCGCTCATCGGCCACCGCGGCGGGGAAAGGCGATCCGCCATAGATGAGGTAGGTGACCATTTGCAGTTCCGGGAAGGCCCTTCCCATCCCGTCACCGTCTACTACGGGGATGCCCAAGCGGGCGCCGACCACCAGCGGCACCATTGAGTTGCTTCCTCCCATCTCGACCGGGGCGATGGCGGTGAATCGGCGGCCCAGGTGCCGCTCCAATGCCCGGACGGCGTCCGTCTCCTCGTTTCCCCCCGCCACTTTCTCGTATGCGACCACAGGAGAGCCCATACCGCCTGTTGCCACCAAGAGATCGTCGTCGGCTATCTCGGTGGGGTCGATGATCTCGATTCTCTTACCGGCCCGCAACTCGGCGCGGGCTCGGAGCCGTCCCAGGTAGGGGTTTCCGCCTCCGCCGGTGCCGAGGATGCCCGCCCCGATGGCGGCTGGGATGAGATCTTCCTCGGTTATCTCCCACATCTTCATCTGTTCTGCTTGCGAACCACCACGCCAGTCTACGAAAGGGATTGCTTCACGCATCAGAAAGGACGTGGTTGGGGTGACAGCATCCTCACGTTCACCTCGCGACACAACCCATGGGAATGATTGCAGTTCGTCCCATCGAGCACCGGGCTTCAGCCGGGACGGTGGTTATACTCGCCGCGACCTCGAATCGTACGGGTTCCCATCTGTTGGTGGCCATAAACAAGCGACAGGAAGACTGATATTGCGCCTCGGCGTCGATGTGGGAGGTACCAACACCGATGCGGTCCTGATGAGAGGCCGGCAGGTTGTCTCGGCGTTCAAAACCCCGACCACACCCGACATCTCATCGGGCATAGGCACCGCACTTGGGCGGATACTCGCTTCCTCGACGGTCGATCCCGAAGAGGTGTCAGCGGTGATGATCGGCACTACCCACTTCACGAATGCGGTCGTCGAGGGTCGTCAGTTGGTGGCCACCGCGGCCGTTCGCCTCGGGGCGCCGGCTACTCTCGCCATTCCTCCCATGGCCGACTGGCCGGACCGCCTGCGTCAGGCCTTGGGCGGTCATACCTATGTGTGCCGCGGCGGCCACGAGTTCGATGGGCGGGAAATATCCGCACTCGATATCGACGAACTCAGACGTGTGGCTGCCGAGATCGGCGAAGCCGGTGTTTCCTCGGTGGCCTTGACCTCGGTGTTCTCACCGGTGAACGCCGACATGGAGACTGCGGCTGCCTCCGTCTTCGCCGAGGAGCTTCCCGGGGTGAAGGTCTCACTTTCGAGGGAAATAGGACGGGTTGGTCTTCTCGAGAGGGAGAATGCCACCATTCTCAATGCCTCCTTGGGTTCCCTCGCCGACCGAGTGTTGGACGGCTTCGAGGAAGTGGTGGCCCAAGCCGGGATGCGCGCTCCACTATTCATTACCCAGAACGATGGGACGCTGCTCGGCCTCGACTATGCCCGCCGTTATCCGGTTGCCACCTTCGCGTCGGGCCCCACCAACTCGATGAGGGGCGCTGCATTCCTGAGCGGTGTTGCGGACGGCGTTGTGATTGATGTGGGCGGGACGACCACCGACGTGGGAGTCCTGGTGAATGGCTTTCCCAGGGAGGCCTCGGTTGTGGCTCATGTCGGAGGCGTGGCGACCAACTTTCGGATGCCCGACGTGCTGTCGCTGGGGCTCGGCGGGGGTTCACTGGTCAGCTACGACGGAGACGAGGTCACGGTGGGCCCGGAAAGTGTCGGTTATCTGCTCGACGAACGAGCGATGGTATTCGGCGGCTCAGATCTCACCGCCACCGATGTCGCCGTAGGCGGGGGCCTGGCATCCATCGGGGACCGGGGTGCTGTCGACCTGGTGGGTCGAGGTGTGGTGAGGCAGGCACTGGACCGGATCCACCGCCAGGTTGCCGGAGCAGTCGACCGCATGAAGACGAGTTCCGCTTCGGTGTTGGCGATAGTGGTGGGTGGTGGGTCCATCTTGTTGGAGGACCATCTCCCAGGTGTAAGGGAGACAATCCGACCGGCCCACTTTGAGGTTGCCAACGCCATCGGGGCGGCTATCGCACAGGTCGGGGGAGAGGTGGACCGCGTCTACTCTCTCAACGACATCCGCCGTGAGGAAGCATTGGATTCCGCCCGCTCCGAAGCTGTGGACAGGGCGATTGTCGCCGGCGCCGACCCGGCCACGGTGGAGGTGGTGGAGATCGAGGAAGTGCCGCTCGCCTACCTTCCGTCCAATGCCGTGCGGATCAGGGTGAAAGCGGTTGGGGACCTGGATTTGTCAGTCTGATTGACGAAATGGAACCTCCGACCAGTTCCTGCCTCGGTTGAGAACCCGCGGCTGAACCGCGGGCGGCTAGTCGCAAGATCGGCGCCTTGACACAAGCTCCGCTTCGCTTGGCTCAGTCCGACTCGGTGATAGTTACCGAGTTGATCGTCACGTCGCTCAGGGGCCGGTCGTTGCGGTCGGTCGTCACCTTCTGCATCGCCTCCACTACCTCCAGTCCCCTCACCACCTTGCCAAACAGGGAGTACTGCGGAGGGAGTCGCCGGCCATTGGGGCCGCTGATGATGAAGAACTGGCTGCCGTTGGTGTTGGGCCCCGCATTGGCCATGGCCAGCGAGCCAAGTTCGTAGCGTCCCGGTTTGGGCAACTCGTCTGCAAAGCTGTAGCCGGGGCCGCCCCGCCCCGTGCCGGTGGGATCCCCGCCTTGGCACACGAACCCCTTGATGATGCGGTGGAAGATCACACCGTCGTAGTAGTGGTACCGGGCCAGCACCACGAAGTTGTTCACGGTGAGGGGAGCGGAGATGGCATCAAGCGCGATGGTCATCGTCCCCATTGACGTCTCCATCACCGCGGTGTAGGACTTGGCCGTATCGATGCAAATGGGGGGAGGCTTGTGGAATTTGCGACGGGCGGGACTAGATCCGTCCTCCGCCGGGCAGGGCGTATCGGCCACTGAGGTTCTCCTTTATTGCCGGGTCTTCGGATTGAAGCGGACGGGCCAAACCCTAATCACATTTCTATTGATGTGACATGCCGAGGATGCCCCATGAGTATTGCTTCGATATGCAGGAGCGGCAGAAACCTCCCAACTGAGACCGGATCATGTGGCGCGGCTCACCTCTCGCGCCATGTCAAGCAACGGGATAGCTTCGGTATCGGAACTGATCCTATAACGTTCCGCTCCCGGATAGACGACGTATTTGGTCTCCGGTCGCACGTCGCGGCAGCCGCTGTGGAAGCCTCTGCGAGGGCGGGGGTTGAGGCTCCGTTTCACCTCTACCGCCCATGGGCGGCGCCCGGGCAATGTCACTATCAGATCGATCTCCGCTCCGCCCGATGAGCGGTAGTAATTAGCGTCGCTTCCAACCGGTAGCCGTGACACGATGGTTTCGATGACAAAACCCTCCCAGCTTGGCCCCACCACGGGATGACCGAGGAGGTCCTCTTTGGAGGTCAGACCCAGCAGGGCGTGGACGATTCCGCTGTCACGGACGTAGACCTTCGGGGATTTGACCAGACGCTTCCCTACGTTTTTGCGCCAAGGCGGCAAGCGCCGTACCAGCAGCAGATCGGTCATGAGGTCCAAGTAGCGGGAGACGGTCTTGCCGTGCACTCCGAGGCCGCGTGCGAGGCCCGCCGCATTGAGCAGGCCCCCTTGGGAGTGGGCCAGCATCACCCAGAATCGTCTGAGCGTTTCGGCGGGGATACGCGGACCGAACTGGGGAATGTCGCGCTCGAGATACGTCCGGATAAAGTTCTGTCGCCATTGCAAGCTTCGGCGGTCGTCGGCGGACAGAAAGCCGTCGGGGAATCCACCTCGTACCCAAAGGGACTCCCCGTCGCTGGCCCCCACCTCTGTGACATCCAGCGGGCCTAACTCAAGGTAGGCGATCCGTCCGGCCAGGCTCTCGCCTGACTGCCGTAGGAGGTCCATTGAGGCGGACCCCAGCAGAAGAAACCGCCCCACTCCTCGCCCGCGGCGCCTGCCCCGATCTATAAGGCCGCGAAGTTCTTGGAACAGGCCAGGTGTCCTATGCACCTCGTCGAGGATCACCAACCGGTGTTGATGGCCGCCCAGATACAGCTCGGGTTCGGACAGCTTCGCCACGTCAGATGGCGATTCCAAGTCAAGATAGACCGAGTCCAGCGCGTCCGCGATCTGCCAGGCCAGCGTCGTTTTCCCCACCTGCCGTGGCCCGGTCAAGGCAACGGCGGGGTAATCGGAGAGCAGTTCGTGCAGTTGCGAATGAAGGCGGCGTGGGATCATCCTTGCAATTATGGCGCAAGATTCCAGAATTGCAAGGATGTGAGTTTTGTGGAGGGGTTCTGCCTCTGGGATCAGCGGGTTGGTTACCCCGATCCGTTCAGGGCTTGGCGTAACGCTGCTGATCTGACTTTGGCCCATCGCTGGCTGGTGTCTGACATGGGGACCATCAGGTCGCTTCCGTGGAAGGCCCCGGGGAAGACATGCAACTCGGTGGGGACGCCGGCCTGGATGAGCCTCCTGGCGTAGTCGATGTCCTCGTCCACGAACAGGTCCAGTTCACCCACGATGATGAAGGCGGGGGGCAAACCCGACAGGTCCTCGGCTCTGGCCGGTGAGGCATAGGGCGACACGTCGTCGGAGCCGGCCGGTTCGCCCAACAGCGCGCTCCACCCCGCGATGTTGGCGGCGCGGTTCCAGACTTTGGGGTGTTGGACATAGTGGCTGGCGTGGGTGATATTGCGGTCATCCAGCATGGGATAGATGAGCTGCTGGAAAATGATGTCCACCTCTCCCCGATCTCGGGCCAAAAGCGCCAAAGCGGCGGCCAACCCACCCCCGGCCGAGGCGCCACCAATGGCAATCCGGGCACGGTCCACTCCCAAGCTCTCGGAGTTGTCGGCAAACCACTTCAACCCTGCATAGCAGTCCTCGATCGGGGCAGGATGAGGGTGTTCGGGGGCCAATCGGTATTCCACGGAAGCCACCACACATCCGAATTCGACTGCCCACCCTTTGCAGTTGAGATCGTCCATGGTGACATTGCCCAGAACCATCCCCCCACCGTGAATCCAAAACAGGCCCGGGGCGGCGGCATCCAGGCCCGAAGGCGTGTAAACCCGAACCATCACATCGGGGTCGCCCGGCGCTCCCTCAGCCCAATGGTCCTCCACATCCACTCCGGGCACATCGGGAGCTTCGGCGAACATGGCCGCCATCAACCCATCCACCGCCGCGCGAGCACCTTGGATGGACTCGGTGCTGGACAGATCCAGCAGGCTTTCGGGGATCATTTCCAGAACTGCCTTGCTCATGTCGTCGAGTCGGTCTTCGAAGTTCATTCTTGCTCCTCTCGCACGCCGGATGGATGGGTTCAATGGTAGGAGTAAATGTGCTCATCTAACTGGCAGAAAGGGCATCTGGGGATCACCGTTTCCATAGCGCCCTTCCGGGCGTGGCCTCCGTCGCGGAACAATCATCTGCTGCATCTTTACCTAGGCGAGAGGCACTGTGCTTTGATCAGGCCGCTAGTTCCTCTCGTGCTTCTTCTCTCTTCGACCATGATATTGGGCGCACTCCGTATTGCCGTAGTGCATCCTCAACTCTTGCAGAAATCTGGCGGCTGGCGTCGTTCAAAACTGCGTAAGCACGGGCCTGCGAAGGTCGCACGTTTTGCGTGTCTAACCAGGAGAATACGAACGACTGGGCACTATCGCGATTTGGTCGATTGATAGCCCGTAGCAAACGCTCTGGCTGCGATTCTGACTTCGGAATGACAAAGTCAAACCTATGGTCGAAGCCACTTGCCCCCGACAGTTTCACACTCGGCGTATACCGAACCCTCGACAGGTCTAACCACGTCGTCACATTCTCACTGAACAGGCTGATCACCGTGGAGGAGGCTAAATAAAAAAGATCGTTTACCGCTAACATAGCTTGTACAAGATTGTGTTTTTGTAATGCGAAGTCTTCCTTGGTCGCTACGACTTCGAGGGCTCGAGTGCCTTCGTTCATACGAACACCGAACCCATTCAGTGTCATCCTTAACAGTGCATCACGCCGTGGCGTGTTAAGCCGGCACCCTGATAACTCCAGGTCCTCGACAATGTAACTGTCATCTGTCAACAAGAACCCATCGGCCTGGCACTTTGCCAGAATCTGCAAGTAATCATTGTGTCTGTCCAGATAAGGGGTAGTTATTTCTATGCAGTCATCCATGGCTTTGAGGCTGGTTTCTTTGTCTAGCCATTTCCAATAGTCCTCCACAAGGGCTCGAATATTATCAATCATGTGAATAGGCTCCGATCAATAACAGGCGGATCGACGATTCTGCAAAATGTCATAAAATCTTGCAATGTCTGCCACGGATCAGTCAAGGCAGCGAAGACGCTATTAGGAGGCACAAAGGCCCATCTGTCTGCATACCCCTGACGGTAAAGGTGGAGGTGTGGCGTTCCAATCTTTTCTCCATCTGGATTGCGGTGAGGCCCACCTCCCATATCAAGCCTTGCAAGGACCACAACATGTCGGGCGCGGGTCTGGTAGGTGTTTTTTGAGATGGTTATCCTCGCGCGTCGAAGATCGAGGAGGAAGTTCTCTCGTTTATCACTAGAGACAAGCGGGACACTGATGTGCCCTCCATGATGAGGAAATTCCCAGCGTCTAGAGTCAATCCGATGCTTCTTCAATTCCAGAAGCGCGTCAGCCTCAGCCTGGGTCACTTCGATGTTTGACATGGGACTCCTTCTGAGACTGGATGGGGCCCGTACCCGGCGGTCGCTACCTTCATGTTGCCAGCTTGGCCAATCAACTGACCCAAGGTTGGTAGCACCACATCCTTGTGCTGGAGGGCGTCCAGGCTGCCCGGCAAGACATTGGCCATACTCCATAGCGCAGCTCCATAGACTGTTGTGGCACAGCCCTGTCGCCCTTCGGATTTCCATGTGACGTTTGTATTGTGCATGGCCTCCAACGGTTCTAATGCGTTGCTATTACAGCATAAAGCAGGTCTGTGACACCGCTGATGGGGCGAATTTTACCCACTGCCCCGTCTTGTCCAAAGAGCCTGTGAGATACCTTCAGGGCGATCACCGTCTCTGCAGCGCCCGGCCTGGGGTGGCGGTGGTACGGCTTTGGCTATCGACCACCGGGACACCGTTGACAATCACGTGGGAAATGCCAGTTGGGAACTGGCATGGCTCTGCCAGAGAGGCCGTGCTTCCCACGGTTTCGGGGTCGAAGATCACCAGGTCGGCCTTGGCGCCGTCGCGGATGACGCCGCGGTCTGAGATGCCCAGCAGTCCGGCGGGGTAGGAGGTCATTTTACGGATGGTCTCTTCCATTGTCATCAGGCCCTCATCCCTGGTGAGGCCGCCGAGCATCTTGGGGAAGGTGCCGTAGGTTCGCGGGCTCGGCGCGTCACCCACCAGCAGAGCATCGCTTCCCACTGCGCACAGGTCGTGGCTGAGCACTTGGCGCACTGTTTCCATGTTGTTCGAATCGTGGCCGACGTAGGACAGGCCGAGATTCTCGGCTAACAGCAGGTCACAGAGCGCTTCGAGCGGGTCGAGGTCCATCTCGGCGGCGATTCGGTTGAGAGGAATTCCTTCGAATTGTCGATAGTCGGGGTTCTCGAATCCGCTGAGGTGCCATCCGGCAGGGTTGCGCCAGCGGCTCTGCCGGGGATCTGTCTCCTTACGCATCTTGGCTCGCGAAGCCGGACTGGATAGATGCTCCAGCAGACGTTGGGGTCCCCCGTCTTGGACCCATTCGGGGAGGGCCACATGCGCCCGGGTGCCGCCCTGGTTGTAGGGATAGGCGTCGAATGACACCTGGAGTCCCTCTTCCCGGGCATCCTCCACCAGGCCGATCAGGTCGTGATATTCGCCGTCGCTTTTGGAGAGCGACGCGTAGTGGGAGATGTGCAAAGGGGCGCCGGTGCGGCGGGTGATCTCTACCACCTCGCGGAACGGATCGAGAAAGGTGTCGCCCGCCCCATATCGCACGTGCGACACGTGCAGGGCGCCGTTTCGCGCCGCCACCTCGGCCAAGTGGGCGAGTTCGTCGATGTCGGCGAAACTCCCCGGAGGATATGTCAGGCCCGTTGAGAAACCGAATGCGCCTTGGTCCAGTCCTTCCTGCAGCAACTGCCTTTGGGCGGCCATGTCCTCGTCGGTGAGTTGGATGTCGTACCAGCCGACGCTGGCCACCCGAAGCGGTGTGTTGCCGATCACGTAGGCGATATTCACCGGTACCGACCTGTCATAGACATCGAGGTACTCGGAAACCGAACTCCACCGGAGGCCCGGCGGGCGGCGTCCGTCGAGGCCGGCGTTCATGACGCTCCAGCCGTCGAGGTCGTCGGAGGACGGGAACGGGGCATAGGAGTTGCCGTCGACGCCGATCAACTCGGTGGTCACGCCCTGGCGGACCTTCGGCTCGTGGGCCGGATCGGCCAGGATCGCCATGGTCGAATGGGCGTGCATGTCGATGAAACCGGGGCAGACGGCGAGGCCGCTTGCGTCGATCACGCGACCTGCTTCCAGGTGGCTCGTTTCGCCGCGGAAGAGGACGATGGTGTCTCCATCGATGCCGATGTCCGCTTTGATCCACGTCGATCCGGTCCCGTCGTAGACGCGGCCGCCGCGGATCAGCAGATCGAGACTCATGCCTTTCTCGACCTGGCAAGGTACCGGCCGTTCTCGGTTCCTACCAACTCTCCATCCGACATGACCACCGAGCCACCCCGTACCACGAGACTCGGCATGCCGCTGGTGGAGAGTGACTCGAACAGCGAATACCCAGCGTCGGGTGCGAGGTTGTCATGGGTCAGGGGCATCTCGGGCTGTCCCTCTGCAATGACGACCAGGTCGGCATCCGAGCCTTCGGCCAATATGCCTTTCTGCGGGTAGATCCCGTAGATCTGAGCGGCCCTGGTTGAGGTGACCTCCGCGAGTCGCTCGATCGTCAGCCGTCCCTTTTTGAACCCTTCACTGAAGGCGAGCGGCAGCATGACGCCGGTGCCCGCGATGCCGCCGAAGGTGGCGTCCAGGATGTTGTCGGCGGCCAGCTTCACCTCCAGGCTCTTGGGGGAGTGGTCCGACGAGAGATGATCGATCCGGCCGTCGGCCAGAGCCTTCCACAGCTGAGCGGGGTGCTCGGCGTCTCGCAGCGGTGGACCGACCTTGCCCAGCGGGCCGCGTTGGAGGACCTCATCGTTGGTGAGCAACAGATAATGGATCTGCGTCTCGGCGGTCACCGAGGCGCCCGAGTCCTTCAAGGCGCCGAGCGCCGCCGCCCCTGGTGCGGAGGTGCAATGGACGAAGTGAAGATGGCACCCGGTCAGCGCCGCGAACATGGCGGTACGGTTCATGCCTTCGGGCTCCAGATCCACCGGCTGGCTGCGCAGGAAACTTGCATTGCTGACTCCCTGCCGGCGTTCGATAGCCACCAGGTAGTCGATGGCGCCGCCGTTCTCGGCATGAACAAGGGTGATGCCGCCCACGGCCGCCGCCCGCTCCATGAGGAGGCAGATCGAGGCATCGTCGAGCATCAGACCTTGCTGGGCGTAGGCGACCATCGTCTTGAAGGAGGTGACGCCGACCTCGGAGCTTCGGGCAACAGTGCCACCGATGTCGTCGCCGGGCATGACCAAGGCGTTGATGAAGTAGTCGGTGGCCACCCCGTCGCGCTCTCGGCGGATCTCCCCTTCGACTGCCTCGGCGACCGTGGTGACCGGGGTTCGCTGTGCGTAGGCGCCGATAGTCGTGACGCCCCCTCGCAGGGCTGCACGGGTGGCCTGGTGCAGATCATGTAGCAACGGCTCGGTGATGGAGTGCCCACCCAACGAGATGTGGACGTGTGGGTCCACCGCTCCCGGCAGCACCCAAGCACCGTTCACGTCGGTGATGGTCTTGCCTTCCAAGGCGGTTCCGATCCCCTCGATGACACCGGCCCGGAACGAGATGTCGCCCTCCAGGACGCCGTCTGCAGTGACCAGACGTCCGTTGCGAATCACTGCGGTCATGCGTGTCCCAACCGGGCGGCGATCCGTTTCTGGGTTGCAGTCGAGGTGATCGCCTCCAGCGTGGAAGCCCACGACTCTTCGTTCCACGCCACGTCTCCGAGCGCGTTCAGGTGCGCTTTCATCGCCGCCAAGGCCGGGCCATCGAGCGTCGCGATCTCTGTTGCGAGATCCATGGCGCGGGCGTCAAGATCCTCAGGCGTATGGACCGAACGGACGAAACCGATCTCCTGTGCCTCCACGGCAGTGAGTCGGCGGCCGGTCAACAGCATGTCGCGGGCTATCGACGCCCCGACCCCTCGCACGAGGCGGGCGATGTCGCTTCGAGTGATGACGATCCCCAGCGTCGCCGCCGGGATAGAGAACCAGGCCCGATCGGAAGCGATCCGGACGTCGCAGGCTGCCGCCACCTCCGTCCCTGCACCGACCGCGGCGCCGCTCACCACGGCAACCACCGGCTTGGGGCAGGTCTCTATCGAGGCCATGACCGACTCGACTCCCTCCACCGACGCTCGCACAACCGCCGCGTCCGCGCCGCCGAACTGTTCGAGATCGGCGCCGGCGCTGTACACCCTGTCACCGGTCGATGTGACGAGAACCACCCTCACCGAGTCGTCCGCGGCGCACTTGCCCATCAAGATGGCCATCTCGCTCCACATCGTGGCCGACCAGGCGTGCTTTCGCTCCGGGCGGTCGATGGTCACCCGGGCCACACCGTCGTGGCGGGTCAGGCTCAGTTCGGGCATCAGAACACCCCGCTGGTCGAAGCTCCGTCCAACTCGATTGCCGAGCCGGTAGCCGGGGCGGCGGCGTCCGAGCAGAGGTAGGTGATCGCTTCTGCGACGTCCTCGGGCGTGGTTAGCCGACCCAGGGGAACCTTGTCTTTCAGATAGGAGGCGCGGAATGTCTCGTTGGTCATCCCGGCGTCCCGGGCCCAGACCTCGATGGCCTTCTCCATGCGATCGGTCGTGGTGAGGCCGGGATTCACCGCCATCACCCGGATACCGTGGGGTCCTCCAAGCTCGGCCACCGACTTGGTGAAGTGGAGCAAAGCGGCGTTCAGCGAGCCGAGCACGTAGGCGGGAGACGCCGAGCGCCCGGCCATGCCGACCACGTTGACGATCACACCGCCTCCGCTTTCCTTCATGATCGCGAAGGCGGCCCGCGTGCACCGCACGTATCCCATCAACTTCAGGTCGATCGAAGACGACCAGTCATGGTCGGTGACGGCTTCGAGGCTGCCGAACGGCGAGGAACCGGCGTTGTTGACCAAGATGTCGATCCCGCCGAGGGCATCTGCCGCCTGACCCACCACTCGGTTCGGCGCATCCGGCCCAGCGAGATCGGCCACGATCGGCGCCACTTCCACTCCGTGCGTCTGGGCGATGTGGGTCGCTGCTTCGGACAGCCGAGTCTCGCCGCGGGCGACGACCGCCAGATTGACGCCCTCGGAGGCCAGCCGGTGGGCTGTTGCAAGACCGATGCCCGCGCTGGCGCCGGTGACGAGGGCTCTGCGACCACTCAACCCTCGGCTCATACGGGGTCCTCGAACACCATCTCCTGGTTGTGGCTGAAGTTGACCCGGGGAGGAGAGAAGGCCTCCAAGGTGATTACCGGGTCGTCTGACACCGCCCGTCCACCGTGCTCGACGCCGGGCGGGGCGTGGATCACCTGGCCGGGTCCGACGATTCGCGTCTCTCCGTCTACCGTGAATTCGAGTTGTCCCTGTAACACGCAGATGATCTGCTCCTGGTGGTGGGTATGGAGGCCGAAGTCGGTCCCCGGTGCGATCTCGGCGCGAATCACCTGGATGTCCTGGCCGGTGACGTTCCACACGAAGTCGCCCGGAAACGCCTCGAACCCGTCCTGTTCGTTCCAATCGGTGAAGCTGGCCATGAGCGCTCCCTATTCGTAGTAGCCGTCGGGTGATTTGATGGTGGTTTCCCACTGCTCGATGTCATGCGCCACCAGGATGGTTGCGCCGTCGCGGTCTTCGAAGCCCTTGAGTCGGGCGAGCGACCGGATGGCTGCAAACTCGTCGGTGGTGGTGGGCGGCGGGAGGAGACGGTCGATCTGGTCCCGCCGGTAGGCCGCGTCGCCGGTGAGCACGTACCGACCCGACGGCAGGTCGACCACCAGCGACTGGTGGCCCGGCGTGTGACCGTCGGTCAGCACGGCATGGACTCCCGGGAGGATCTGGGTGTCGCCCTCGTGGTACCGATAGGTGATCTCGGGCCGGTCGAAGTCGCCGGACACGAATCCGGGCGCTCCGAACCGGTCGGGGTACTGGCCCCAGCGTCGCTCGGCCCGCTGGAGGTGAACGGTGGCGTCGGGGAAGAACCGGATGCCACCTGCATGATCCATGTGCAGATGCGACACGACCACATGTGCGACGTCGGCGATCTCGACACCGGCCTCTGCCAGGCGAGCCAGCGGGTGATCGGCGTCCGACATCTCGAGGCGAAACGCCTTCGCCAACCGTCCCCACGTCGCCACCGGGTCGGTGGCCGCCTCCGGGTCGCACCCCGTGTCGAACACCACCCAGCCGTCGTCGGTCTCGATTGCGAACATGGGGAGCGGCACGCCGACCTCAGTGTTCGACCCGCCGAGTTTCGTGCGGAACTCGGCCAAATAGCAGGTGCCGGTGGGCATGACGAACATCTTGCGAGCTGTCATCAGAGCACCGGCATGGCATCGGGGGGAACGGTGATAAGGGTTCCCCGGTGGCTCGTGCCGCGATTGACCTCGCCGTCCTCGTACAACACCTCGCCTCCGGCGATCGTCATGCGGGGCCAACCCCGCATCACCATGCCCTCATAGGGTGTGTAGTCCGAGTGCCCGTTGAGTATGTCCGCGTCGATCGTGACCTCTTTGTCGAGGTCGATCATCACCAGGTCGGCGTCACTTCCCACCGCGATCGTTCCTTTGCGCGGCGACACTCCGATCAGACGGGCGAAGTTTGCCGATGTGATCTCTACCACCCGTTCGAGGGTCATCCGACCCCGGTTGACCCCCTCCGACAGAAGGACCGGCAGGATCATGGTCATACCGCCGGGAAGACCGGGACCTACGTCCCAGATATTGCCCTGGCGAGTTTCCAGGTCGTAGTCGCAATGGTCGGATCCCATCCAGTCCACAGTCCCATCAGCCAGGCCCGCCCACAACAGTTCCTGGTCGGCCTTGGTCCGAAGCGGCGGGTTGACCTTGCCCCAGGTGCCCAACGGCATGTCCATGTCCAGCACCAGGTACTGGGGGCAGGTCTCCATGTAGAGACGGGAGTAGCGGTCCCGCGCCGCGCGGATGAGTTCGGGGCCGCGTCCCACGCTGGTGTGGATCACGCACAGCGGCGCCCCGGCGTTCTCGGCGAAGATCGACGAGCGGATTATCGCCTCCTCTTCGGTGAAGTGCGGCCGGTGTTTGCTCCAGGTGGCAGTGTCGGTGGCGTCCGGGTCGGCTGCGATGCCCAGTTCCCGGTTGTGGAGGATCACGTCAATGTTCTCGGCGTGGATCAGCGCCATCACCCCCGGGCGGGAGGCCACCTGGCGCATACCTTCGAAGATCAGCCCATCGTCAAGCCCCACGATCCCGTATGCGGCCTCGGGTCCCTTCATCGCCATATGGAACTTGTACGAGGTCAGGCGCAGTTCATCGACGGTCTGCGGGATCTCGGTGACCTGTTGGGCGTTGGTGACCAAGCCGTGAAAGCCCACGTCAACGAGGCTGTGTTCCTCGATGTCGGTGACGTGCTGGCTGTGTGTGTCCTTGAAGGAACCGGGTGAAAGAAGGTAGTGCCACATGGTGGTCACGCCCCCGGTCACGGCTGCCGCGCTCTCTTCGCGGCACGAGTCGGCAAATGGCAGGATCACGCCGAGGTGGACATGTGCATCGATAGCGCCGGGCAGCACGTAGGCGCCGTCGGCGTCGATGACCCGGTCGGCGGAGGGCGCGTCGCACGGCGGAAGGAGCGCCCGGATGACCCCATCGCTGCAATGGACCGTGGCTCTCGTCCGGCCGGCCGGGCTGACCAGGGTGGCGTCTTTGATGGTGAGTGATGTCATGTCTCGTATACCTTCTCGATGAGCTTGACCTTCTCGCGGCCGGGCGATGGGTATGTGCCGAAGGATACGACCTCGACTGTTGATTTGACCCTGCACAGGTCGGAGATGGCTTGAGTCAGCTTGGAGCGCAGTGCGCCGTCTTCCTCGGGGGAACTTCCCTCGCCCCGTTCGACCCGGACGCGAAGGGGGCCGGGCCAGGCATACTCGGGCTCATGCTTGAGGATCCGGACAGAGCCGCTGGTAGCCGGTCGCATGCCCATGACGATGTCCTGGAGGGCGGTGGGGAAGAAGTTGACCCCCTTGATAATCATCAGGTCGTCGGTGCGCCCGTAACAGCGGATCTTGGGGCTGGTTCGTCCGCAACGGCACTCGGTGTCGAGCACCTCTACAATGTCGCTGTGCCGGAACCGCAGCACGGGAGTCGCTTCCCGGTCGAGATGGGAGTAGACCAACTCACCTGTCGCTCCGTCGGTGATCTCCACCGGATCGCCGGCCCGGTCCACCAACTCCCAGCAGACGAATTCGTGGGCGACGAAGTGCATGCCGCTCTGGTCCTCGCATTCCGCCCACAGAACAGGTGAGAGGTCGGTGCCACCCATCACCTCCCGCATCTCGGCTCCCCATAACTCTTCCGCATGTCGGCGGAACTCCGGGATGCCGCCTCCGGGTTCGCCGCCCACGTAGATCCGGTTGATCGACAGTTCCCGGGCGTCGACGCCCAGCACTTCCCTGGCCTGGTTGCCCAGGTACACCGCGAAATTCGGGGTGGAGACCAGCCCGGTGGGGCCCAGGTCGGCAATGGTGTGGAGCAACCAGGTGGTTCCCGGTTCGGCGCCGGCGGGGATGCATGCCGCACCCAGGGCTTGCAGCCCCTGGATCACCGGCACGCCACCCACCCAGCAGCGGGACATGCCCAGCGCCTGTAGAACGCGGTCAGCGGGGCGAAAGCCATGTGCCCAGAACGTTCGGCGGGTGATCTCGGCCCAGTTCGCCCGGTCGCGGGCGGTCAGCCCCACATAGGACGGCCGTCCGGTTGTCCCGGTCGATGCCTGGAATTGAACGATGTCACTCGGTTCGGCAGCGAGATGGTTGCCGAGCGGCGGGTTCGCCGCCAGGGACTTGCGGATGTCGTCCTTGCCGGTGAAGGGGACCCCGGCCAGATCCCCGACCGAACGCACCGAGTCGGGGCCCAAGCCGGCGGCGCGCAGCTTGTCCTGGTAGAAGGGCGACCTTGCCCACAGGTAGGCGAGTTGCCTGGCGAGGCACTCGTTCTGGATCGCCCGGATCTCGGCCGCCGCTAGGCCCTCAATGGCCGCTCCGAGTTCAGCCATCGGACGTCGTCGGGACGCGATCGGCCAGTGCCGCGCCGAGGGTCAGTGTCGCCTGGGGATCGAGGGCGTGATGCGCCACCACCCGGTCGAGGCCGGCGTCGGCCAGGCGGGAGAGGCGGTCGGCCACGGTTTCCGGGGTTCCGACGATCGCCAGCTGGTCCACCAGATCATCGGGCACCAGGGCCGACGCCGCCTCGACCCCGTCTCGGGCCTTCACCTCCAGCATCCGGGCGCGGAGCGAGAGAAGGTCGGAGCGGGAGACATCGGTGCCGGCCAGTCGCGGCGAGACGTCGGGGATCTCCCCCAGGTAGTACGCCACGGAGGGCCGCACCGCCTCGCGGGCGTCAACTGGATTATCGGCCACCCCGGTGAGCACCAGCGCGCCCAGCGTGTAATCGTGTCGCGGGCGTCCCGCCCTGGCCAGGGCGGTTTCGATCAGTTCGGCGCGAGATGCGATGAATGCCGGAGAGCACATCACCCCCAGGAGAGCCCCGTCGTAGTGGGCGGCCGACATCGCAAGCGACTGCGGGCCCATCGATCCGAGGTAGATCGGCAGGGGCTTCGGCGGAGCGCCGAGTTGCGCTCCGTCGTAGGCCGTCTCCCCCCGAAGCAGGGCGCGGGTGGCGGTGGCGGCGTCTCGCAGGCCGGCAACGTGCCTGGGAGGAATGGTCCCGAGCCGTGACGACCCGTGATGCGCCACTCCGTATCCCAGGGTGAAACGGTCGCCGTAGCGCTCGGCGAGAGATGAGAGTTCCATCGCCACCGAAGCCGGGTGGCGGATGAACGGGCTCAGGATGCCGAATCCGATCCCGACCGAGGAGGTGGCCTCAGCGGCGGCGGCCACGATGGTGAAAACCCCCCGATGGAAATGTTGCTCGGCGATCCAGATCGTCTCGAACCCACCCTGCTCCGCGGCCCTGGCCACCGCGACGATCTCATCGACCGTCCGGCCATTGTCCAAACCGACGTCGAAGCTCGGCGTAGACCGGACTGTCATTGTGGCCACACCGATGCAACGTAGAGCACCAGGGAAATTGCGCCCAGCACCACCCACATGAATCGGGTCCTGCCGCGCCGACACCGATAGCACCCGAAAGGAACGCTGCAGTCGCACCGTGGGGCGGTCATGGTCTTGTGATGCGGGTCTCACCCCCGATTATGACCCGCTTGATCCGGTGACGTTCCTGGAGGATGCGGACATCGTCCAGCGGGTTGCCATCGATGATCAGCAGATCGGCGACCTTGCCCACCTCAAGGGTCCCGAAATCGTCGTCGATGCGGAAGAACTCGGCGTTGCCCCTGGTCGTGGTGACCAGGGCATCCATGTTCGAGAGGCCGAGGCGGGTCTGCACCTCCAGTTCATAGGCCTCCTCGCCGTGTGGATCGGCCGGCGTGCCCAAGAAGTCGGACCCGATGGCTCGCTTCACGCCTATCGACTGGGCGCGGGGCAACGTGTCGGCGTAGGAGTCGAGTGCCATCTTGCAGCGCTCCACATAGATGGGATTGAGATCGAGATCATCGGCGCGTTCGACCGCCCGCGACAGGTATCCGACGTTGGGATTCCAAGTGACACCGTGACTTGCCATCATCTCCAGGGTCTCGCTGTCGATCCAGTACCCGTGCTCGATCGAATCAACCCCTGCCCTGATGGCCCGTTGCATGCCGATGCACGATTCCCCGATGAGGGTGTTGCTGTGGGCGGAGAGAAGCGCTCCCACATTGTGCGCCACATGGGCGGCGGCTTCGATCTCGGCTCCGGTCCACGCCGACTCGGCTCGGATGAACGACGGGTCGATACCACCCGTGACGCCCAGCTTGATATCCGTGGCCCCGCCGCGGATCTGCTCGCGGGCCGCCTTGGCCACCTCACCGACGCCATCGGCCAACCGCACGAAACCGGGTGGTTCAGGTCCCTGCATCCACGCCAGACGGATGAACGGCAGGTCCGGTATCCCGCCGGTCTCGGCGATGAAACGGCCCACCGCCCGCATCCGGGGACCATTGACCTTGCCTTCCTCGATGGCTTTCTTGACCTGGAGGCTGTTGTCGCTCCCGCAGTCCCGGATGAGGGTGTATCCGGCGCCGAGGATCTCCTGGACCTCGATCGTCGAGCGTATGGCATGAAGCATGGGTGACTCCATGGCCCATGACACGAAGTCGTACCCCTGGATACCGAACAGGTGGAGGTGGGCGTCGATCAGACCCGGCAGCACGTGCGCGCCGGCCGCGTCGATGATCTCAGCGCCCAGCGGAACCTCCACGTCGGGGCCGATGGCAGTAATGCGGTCGTCCTCAATGACGAGGCCCGCCGGACCGTAGGGGTCGGCGCCGGTCCCGTCAAAGATGGACGCATTGGTGATTGCTGTGGTGCCCACTTGCTCCTCCCCTAGCCCGGCGGGGCCAGTTCTTCGATGCCGCGTTCGATGTCGCCGATCACCGTGATGATCGGGTGATCGATCCCGGCGTCGATGTAGCGCTGCAGACCCTCAAGACAGTCTTCCCGGGTGCCGTTGAGGGTGAGATCATCGATGACCTCGTCGGTGATGTACTTCTGGCCGGCCTCGCCGCCTCCCTCGTCAACCTCGGCGACCAACTGCCGCCAACCGGCGCCGTCGGGGCCCCACACCGAGGTCCGCTTGGTGATGTCGGGGAGGCGAGCCAGATAGAGGGCGAGCAGCGGACGCAGGTAGTTGCGGGCAGCTTCCTTGGAGTCGTCGACAGCCGCCACCACCATCATGCCGACCTCAATGTCGTCGACCGTACGTCCGGCCTTCTCGGCGCCCTTGTGGAGGTGCTCAAGCGCCCAGGTGACATAGTCGGTGCTCAAAAAGGCGTTGAGTGACGCACCCTCGGCGATCTCACCGGTTAGCTGGCATGCCAACGGCCCGGTCGGTCCGAGCCACACCGGCAGGTCGCGACGCACCGGTTCGAAGTCGAGTTCGGCGTTTTCGAGGTGGACCATCTCGCCGTGGTAGTCGAAGTGTGTCCCGTGGGCGTTCCAGACGGCCCGGCAGGCCTCCACGTACTCGCGGAGCGCCTTGAGCGGTTTGACGAAGTTGATCCCCTGGGCCTTGATCAATACCCGGGAACCGGCACCGATGCCAGCCACGAACCGGCCTTCGGAGAGTTCATCGAGGGCGGCGAAGGTGGTGGCCATCAACAGCGGGCTGCGAGTGAAGATCGGGCAGACGCTCGGGCCGATGGTGATACGCTCGGTCACCGCCGCGGCGGCTGCGCAGGCGGTGACGCCATCGCGGGAGAAATTGTGCTCGGCATACCATACCGAGTCGTATCCGAGGTCTTCCACCCGCTTGGTCAACCGGACAGTCTCCGGAAGGGGCGTGTTCTGCAATAGGCCGATGCCGGTCTTGATCATGTTCTCTCCTTGGTTATTTCAGTCGATGTAGGGCCGGAGGATGACTTTCTGTAGGCGTTGGAACAGGGTGCCGAAGATCAAGCCGAGTATGCCGACCATCAGGATCGCTCCGTACATCTCGGCGGGGAAGAGACTCCGGCGCATGAAAAGGATGAACCAGCCGAGCCCGTCGGTGGAGAGGATGAGCTCGGACGCCACCATCAGCACCAGGGCGACGCCGACCGCCTGGCGCGCCCCGGCCACGATCTGGGGGACCGCCAGGCCGATCACGGCTCGTCGCAACACCAGCGTTTCGGTGCCGCCGAAACTTCTCACCACGTCGGGCAACAGCGACTGCTTGGCGGTGCGGACGCCGAAGATCGTGTTGATCGCCACGAAGATGAACGAGGCCCAGGCGATAACGATGATGCGGGACAGGTCCCCGATCCCGACCACCAGCACCAGCACGGGCAAAAAGAGGATCACCGGGATGGGTCGGAGAAACTCCAGCAGTGAGATCGCCACCGAACCGGGCTTGTTCCACCACTCGACGACCACCCCGAACACGACCCCGACGACCACCCCGATCAGCCATCCGGCCACGGCGCGGTAAACGCTCTTGGCGATCTGGAACAGGAGACCGTCACCCGATCGGTACGGGGGGTCGGTGAAGGCGGTCAGGGTGTCTCCGAACACCTGCGTGGGCGGCGGGAAAAGGAATTGGTTGACCATCCCGGCGCGGCTCACGTATTCCCACACCCCGAAGATGGCGGCGAGGACGATGATGGTCTTCAGCCCGCGAATCCACACCGATGTGGTCATGCGCGGTCCCCCCGGCGTTGCAGGAGGCTCCAGACCTGGTTGTACCTCGTCCGGAATTCGTCGGAGGCGACGAACTCCTCGTAACTGGAGGTCCGCTCGCCCTGCTCGAAGTCGGTGAGCACGCGGGCCGGGCGGTGACCGAGGACCACGGTGCGGTCCCCGAGGTAAAGCGACTCCTCGATGTCGTGAGTGACGAACAGCACCGTTCGGTCGAGACTCTCCAGGATCCTGCGAATCTCTTCTTGCATGACACGGCGGATCTGCGCATCGAGCGAACCGAACGGCTCGTCCATCAGCAGCACGTCGGGCTCGAAGGCGAGGACGCGGGCCAACTGGACCCGCTGTTGCATGCCGCCGGAGAGTTCCCGTGGATAGGCGTTCTCGAATCCCTCGAGGCCGACCATCTCTATGTAGCGGGCGGCCGCCTCGGCCCGCTCGGTCCGCGAGGCGACACCCTCGATCTCCAGGCCGAATTCGACGTTTTTCTGGACGGTCTTCCACGGCGCCAGGGCGTTGGAATAATCCTGGAACACAAAGCCGATGCGCGGCTTCGGTGAGTGCGGTTCGAAGGTGATGGCCCCACTGGTCACCGGGGTCAACCCGTCGATCATCTTGAGAATGGTTGACTTACCGCACCCCGACGGCCCCACGATCGTCACCAACTCGCCCGGCCGGAACGACAGGTCCAGGCCGTCGATGATCTTGAGATCTTCGTCGTGACCGCGCCGGCTGAAACTCTTGGTCACACCCCGGAGGTGGATGGCCGGACTGGAGGAGGTCTGGCGGACGGTCATGTCAACGCGGTCTCCGACCACCAGGGGAACAATCTCCGCTGGGCCACCTCAAGCAGGCGGAACGCCACGTACCCTATGATCGCGATCAGGACGATAGAGGCATACATCCGCCCGAACAGGGCGTTGCTTTGGGTGCGGAGGATATAGAAGCCGAGTCCGGACAGCCCGACTACCATATCGGCGACCACGATGACGATTAGGGCCACCGAAACGTTCTGTCGCAGACTCGAGAGAAAGTAGGGGAGCAGGCTCGGTATCCCAACCTTGCGGAGCACCTTCACCTCACCGGCGCCGAAGCTGCGGGCCGCGTCCTGCAACGTGTCCGGGATGTGTTTCACTCCGGCGATTACGTTGATGACCGCCAGGAAGAAACATCCCCATGCCACGGCGAACGCACCCACCAAGAACGAGTCGGCGAGCACCAAGAGCGCCATGGGGACCACTGCCACCGCCGGGATGGCGCGAAAGAAGTCAAGCGGACCGCTCACCCACGAATCCACTGAGGCGTACCGGCCCACCGCCATTCCGACCACCACCGCCGCGGCGAAGCCGACCGCATAGCCGACCAGGGCAGTCCACATGCTCTCGAGCGTGGCGGCGCCCAGGTTCGCCCAGTCCTCGGAACCCGCCCGCAGGACCTCGTTGGGCGGCGGGATGAACTCGGAGTTGACAAACCCGGTGGCCGTCGCCGCCACCCACACTGTCAGGATGACGGCGACGGCAGTGAATCCGGGGAACCGCAGGGGTCCTCTCACTTCAACTTCCGTTCGGTTTGGTTACGGCAGTTGGCTCGGATCCCAGGGGAAGTAGCGACCGCTCTCGATCATCTCATCTTCGGTGAACGGGAGGTCCGAAATGAACGCGGCAACGTCCAGCCCTTCCCCAAGCAGGTCGGCGTTGACCATCAGGTCTGCCACGCGCTGCATCTGCTCAAGCCAGTTCTCCGGCCAGGTCACGTACAGGTGCGGTGGGTTGTTCCTCTGAGCCTCCTCGGGCACACCCGAACTGGCCACTGAAATCTCCAGGGCCTCGGCCGGGTTGTCGACGATCCACTGGCAGGCGTCACGGATCGCAAGCGCCCATGCTCTGATGGTGTTGGGGTTCTCGGCCACGAACTCGGGCGTAGCCGCCATCGGGAACATTCCGGCGCCGCGGTCTCCCAGCATTTCGGGAATGCCGTTTTCGCCGCCGATGTAGGGGTCACCGATCGAGCGGAAGCCATTCCCTTCGGTCTCGCCGAACGGAATGATGGCGCCGACGAACGGGTAGATCATGTAACCGACATCGATCTCGCCCGATGTGATGAGGTCGGGGTGTGCGCCCCAGAACGCTTCGACGAGTTCGACGCTGTCGGGGTCGACGCCCACCTCAAGCATGATTGATGTCAAGAATGCCTCTTCGTTGGACCCGCGGGCGATCACGCCGATGCGTGTCCCTTCGAGATCTGCGACGGTCTGGATAGGCGAGTCCTCGGCGACGATCAGACGATGCGTGGTGTAGTCGGCGCCACCTTCCTTGGCATAGAACGCGTGGGTCGTGATGAATTTGAGTTGCTGTCCACGCTCGGCCAGTGAGAATGCCAGGGGCCAACTTGTGTAGCCCATGTGGGCCTCACCGGACAGGGCCGCCTCGGTGGCGCGACCTGCGCCGCCTTCGAAGGCCAAGAGCTCCGGCTCCAGTCCGTAGTGGGCGAAGAAGCCCTTTTCCTGAGCCACGTAGAGGGGTAGGAACTGCGCCAGGGTGGCCGGCATCACCCGGATGTCCGGCGTCTCGGGCGTCATGTCCGCCATGGCTTCGGTGGTGGTGGTCGGAGCCGCGGTGGTGGTCGGGGCGGCCGTGGTAGTTGGAGCAGCCGTGGTGGTCGGGGCCTGTGTTGCCGCGGTGGTTGGCGCATCAGCGGCGTCGTCGCCACATGCGGTCAGTGCCAGCGCTAGGGCGACGAGGAGTACTAAAAGACCCCGGTTGTGGGTCTTGAACATAAATCTCTCCTTAAATGGGAAAAGCGTTGCTGCTCCTAAAGACACTAGAGACCAAATGGGGCAGCGACCCTGAAAACGGGAGAGAAAAGGGGCCAATCTCCCCAGAACGGTGGTCAGTTATGGGCGTCGGGTCGGCTGGGTACACCCACCCCCACCAGGCTGTCGCGTGTGACGAGCGCCACCAGATCCTCCTCAACCATCCCGTCGGTTCCCTCCGGTCGCAGGGGCAGCACCATGTACCGCAGGTCGGCTGTGCTGTCGACCACCCGCACCTCGACCTGCTCGCCCAGCTTCAGCCCGAACTCCCTCATCACTCCTCGGGGATTGACCACTGCCCTTGACCGGTAGGCAAAGCTTTTGTACCAGTCGGGTGGAGGGCCGAGCAAAGAGGTCGGGTAGCACGAGCACAGAGTGCACACCACCAGGTGATGAACCCTTTCGGTGTTTTCGACCACCACCAGTTTTGCGCCCGAAACCGGGGGATATCCCATCTCGGCCAGAGCCGCCCGCGGATCCTTTAGCAGGCGACGTTTGAAGGCCGGGTCGATCCATGCCCGAGCCACCACCCGGGCGCCGTCTGCCGGCGACCGTGCTGCGATCACATCCCTGACCCGTTGGACATCATGGGGGCCGATCACGCCCTTTTGTACCAGGAGTTCCTCCATTGCCAGCATGCGCTGCGCCCGTTCGCCGAGAGTGATGTCCTCCGCCATGCCGGGATGGCTGTGGTCCCCCCGGCCGGGGTGATGATGGTCAGAGCCCATGTTCAACTCACCGAGGAGCATGCCGAAAAAGATGGGGATGGGGTGGTTCCCACATCTCGACCGGGGGTTGTGTTGCCGCATTTGGCTCCTGCCGGGCCTTTTTTGGCACACTCCGAGCCGACCGGATCCGTGGCCCGTTCCAGCCACTGTTCGAAAATGTCGACCAACAGACGGTCGTGGGTCGGCCCTCCATAATCCTCACCCCAAAGGTCCCCCATCTCAAACTCCACCCGATAAAGAGCCCTTTTCGGCAACCCGGTTCCATCGTAGGCCCGCAGCTGGGGATCGTAGAAGCTCCCCGCCAGAGCCTGCACCTTCCCCGCCTTTCCCTTGACGTATCCGGGCGTCCGGTGGTGGGTGTCAACTCGGGTGGAGCGCACCCTGACCCTATCGCCAGGCAGGAAACGCTCCACCTAGGCCCACTTGGCCGCGATGGCGTCGGTCCGGCTGTCGATCTCCTGGGTGGTGAGCAAACCCTTCTCGACCAGTAAAAGCTCCAGCGACGCCGACCAACGCTCGTAATACTCCAGGCTCCGGTAGCTTCTGGGCGAAAGCGACTCGATGCCGCGGCGCAGCTCGTCGGAAGTTATAAGTCGTTTCTCACAGAGCACATCCACCAGCGCCCCAGCCCGGCGTTCCCAATCCATCAGAGTACGCTCGGTTAGGTCGATGGGCTGGTCATTGGGCATGCCGCCCATATCGTGTACTGCGTTCATTCAGCCTTTAGCCTATTGGGGGTGCCTTGCAGACCAAACCTCAGTGGGACACGGGCAAAGCCCCTCGCCATGGCCATGGTTGGACAGCCTTTCTCTTGCCCGAGGCTTGTCTCCCTTCAGGCTGGCGATTGGCGGGCGGGGCGTAGATTGTGACCCACTACCTGGCCGGGAAGGTGGCGCTGGTCACCGGCGCCGGCCAGGGCATAGGGCTAGCCATCTCCAAGTCTTTGGCCCGAGAGGGTGCGCAAGTGGCTTTGCTGGGGCGCCATCGCGGGAATCTGGAGGAGGCGCTCGGGGCGATCGGCGGGCCCGATGCCGGTCTGGTGGCGCCCTGTGACGTTACCGATCCCGGCGGGGTGGCGGCGGCGGTTGATGAGGTGATTGCCCGGTTGGGCAGGTTGGATGTTGTGGTTAACAATGCCGGGCAGAGCCAGCGTCGTGCCCGATTGGACAGCTTGGAAATTGAGGAATGGGAACGGGTGATCAGCGTGAACCTCTCTTCGGTGTTCTATGTGACCCGGGCGGCCGTGGCCCATCTGTTGGAGCAGAAGTCGGGAGCGGTGGTGAACGTGGCGTCGATCTCCGGCCCACTGGGATTTCCCAACATCGGTGCTTACGCCGCCGCCAAAGCGGGGGTGATCGGCCTCACTCGAACGATGGCGGCCGAGTGGAGTGATTTCGGGGTGAGGGTCAATACAGTGGCGCCGGGATTCACCAAGACCCCAATGAACGCGTGGTTTCGCAACGATCCTGCCAACGCCGAGCAGGTGGCAGTCATCAAGTCAAAGATCCCATTGGGCCGCTATGCCCGTCCCGAGGAGGTGGCGGAGGCGGTGGTGTTTCTGGCAGGGGAGGGGGCAAGCTACATCACCGGTCATACCCTGATGGTGGACGGCGGGTGGAGTGCCATATAGGAGCATGCTGAAAAAGATGGGGATGGGATGGTTCCCACCCCTTGACCTGGGGTTCTGTTGCTGCATTTGGTTCCCGTCGGGCCTTGTTCAGCACACACCTAGGTAAGGTGTTGGAATATGGGGTACCAATCCACAAATCGTCGGCGCTTGTAATGAATAGAGTGGGGATCTGCTTTTTGGATCGGCCTGACGCCCGCACCCAGGTGACGCTCAGCCAACGGGCCGAAACGCTGGGATACGAGTCGGTCTGGATATGTGAGACCCGAACCGCCCGCGACGCCATCTCGGTGATGGGCGCCGTCGCTCACCAGACGGACAGGATCAAGATCGGCGCCGGGGTGGTGAACACATGGACCCGACCCGCCTCTCTGATGGCCTTGACCTTCGCCACTCTGGACGAGTTGGCACCTGCCCGGATGCTGCTGGGGTTGGGAGCCTACTGGGATCCCCTGGCATGGAAGCAGGGTGTGATCCGTAGCCGGCCGCTGCGGCAGATGCGGGAATACGTGGAGGTGACCCGAAGACTTCTGGCCTTGGAGACCGTGACCTTCGAGGGTGACCTGGTCCAAGTGCGAGACCTGCGACTGGAACTGGGAGAAGACGCTTCCGACAGCCCCAGGAAGGTGCCCATATACATTGGGGCCACCGGTCCCAAGATGCTGGCTCTGTCGGGTGAGATCGCCGACGGGGTGCTGCTCAACGGGTTCACCTCTTTGGCTTACCAGGCTCAGGCATTCGACCGGATGGCAGCGGGCGCCTCCCGAGCCGGCAGGACACTCGATGATCTCGACCTTCCCCAGGTGGTGGTGGTCTCGGCTGATGACCGTCATCCCGAACGAGCCCTGGAAACCGCGCGGCGAATGACCACCATGTACCTGGGCCAGCAGCCCCACATCGCGTTGGCCAGCGGAGTGCCCCAGGACCTATTGGATGAGGTTGCAGACAAAATGGGAGGCTGGCCGCCCCGGGAAGGTGGGATAGAAGCGGCGATGCCTCTGGTCCCCACCGAGGTGGTGAGTGCATTGTGTGTGTGGGGAGATTTGGCATCCTGCCGGGAAGGGCTGGCGGCCTACGCCACCCGACCCAACGTTTACCCGGTGCCGCTGCCCATCACCGACAACTATCAGGAGATGCTGGAGGCCTTCGCTCCCTGATCCGACAGCGCCGGTCCTCCGATTCCGTCCTCCCAATAGCAAGGATCGTTGCCGGAGTCACCGCGGAACGGTTCGCAAACCTAATCTCGCGAAGTTTTTCCCCGAAACCCAATTCCCCTATCGGGAACCCACCCCCACCACCACCTGTCCTTTGGTCGAAGCAGTTCGCCCAGCCCCGAGCACGGAGGTTGTCTCGACCGCAATGTGATCCCTTTGGCACGGTCCGAACGACGTCGGAGCGGACCGTTCTTCGGTGTTTGGTTCTCCCAATATGCCTCGGCGATGGGCCGAAGTCAACCTCCTAATCGCGGTTTTTTTCACAACCTCGCCCCGCCGCCTGCGAGAGGAAAGGGGATCTCTCAGGTAGCGACCGCTCCGTACAGGTCGGGGCGGCGGTCTCGGAAGAATCCCCACTCGTTGCGGATCTGCGGAACCACCGAGAAGTCGAGGTCGGCCATCAGCACCTCGTCGGTCTGGTCGCCGGCCTGGCTGATGATCTGTCCTTTGGGGTCCACCCAAACCGATGATCCGTAAAAGTGCGAATCGGATCCGTCCTGGTCGACCCCCACCCGGTTGACCCCGCCCACATACATGATGTTGTCCACCGCATGGGCGCGCAGTTCCAGTTCCCACAGATAACGGCTCATCCCGGTGGTGGCGGTGGGGACCACCATCAGTTGGGCGCCTTGCAGGGCGAAGGCCCGCACCCCTTCGGGAAAGTGACGGTCATAACAGATGTACACCGCGAACTTGATACCGAAGGGAGTGTCGAAGGTGACAAATCCGGTGTCACCCGGGGCGAAGTAGTACTTCTCGATGCCGGTGAGGGTGGGGGTGCTTACCAGGGGAATGTGGCTCTTGCGATAGATGCCCAACAGTTCACCGTCGGTCCCGATCACCGGAGCGGTGTTGAACAGCATCCCCTCGATGGTCTTTTCGTAGATGGGGGCCACCAGCACCACCCCGGTCTCCCGGGCAACCTCCTGCATCCGGTCGGTGGTGGGGCCGGGGATCGGCTCGGCCAGTTCGAGATGGCGGGGATCCATTTCGTAGGGGAAGTAGATGGTGTTGAACAGTTCCTGCAGGCACACGATCTGCGCGCCCTGGTCGGCGGCCTGGCGCACCAGCCGTTCTCCCTTTTGGGTATTGACCTCCTTGTCATAGACGGTGGTCATTTGGATGAGTGCGGTTCTGACAGTGGTCATGGCTCTCCCCGAGGTTCAGGAAATCAGGTCGGTAGCGATCGTCTCGGCCGGCCGGCGTTTGAGGAACCGGCCCATTCCGGCCCGCCCCACGAACTTGCCGTTGCAGACCACCGGCTCTCCCCCCAGTAGCACCGTTTCGGGTGCGCCTTGCAGCGTCCAGCCCTCGTACGGGTTGTAGTCGCAGTTGGTCATCTGGGTTTCGGCCGAAAGCGTCTGTTCCAACTCGGGGTCGAAGATCACCAGGTCGCCGTCAGATCCAGGGGCGATCTCGCCCTTTTGGGGATAGAGGCCGAACAGCTTGGCGGCGTTGGTGGAGGTGAGCTCCACCCAGCGGTTGAGCGAGATCCGGTTCTCCCGAACGCCGAAATTGTAAAGGAGGCTCACCCGCCATTCCACGCCGGGCATTCCGTTGGGGATCTTGGTGAAATCTCCGCGTCCCATCTGTTTCTGACTCCGGTAGTGAAAGGGGGCATGGTCGGTGGACACCAACTGCAGGTCACCTGAGGCCAGCCCTCCCCACAGTTTCTCGTGATGGGAAGGCGGACGCAGGGGAGGGGAGCAGACGTACTTGGCGCCTCCAAAACCCGGCGAGGCCAGCTTCTGGTCGGACAGGAGCAGGTACTGAGGACAGGTCTCGGCGTAGACCGGCAGACCCCGGTGGCGGGCCTGGCCCACCGCGCTGAGAGCTTCAGCTGCGGACATGTGCACCACGTACACCGGCACCCCGGCGATCTCGGCCAGGGCGATGGCGCGGGAAGTTGCCTCGCCCTCGGCGATCGAGGGCCGGGTCATGGAGTGAAAGCGCGGCTCGGTGCGTCCCGCCGCGATCGCCTGCTGGATAAGCACTTCGATGGCCGGGCCGTTTTCGCAATGAAGCATGATCAACCCGCCGTTGTCCGCCGTCCACTGCAGAGCGGAGAAGATTGCCCCGTCGTCAAGCATCCAGGCATTGGGATAGGCCATGAACAGCTTGAAGCTGGAGACCCCTTCGTCGATCAGCGCCCCGAGCGAGGGCAGGTAGGCCGGAGGCAGGTCGGCGATGATCTGGTGGAACGCCCAATCCACCGCGGCCTTCCCCTCCGACTTGCCGAACCATTCCTCCAGCGACACCCTCGGGTCGTCGCCTTTTTCCTGAATGGGAAAGTCGATGATGGTGGTGGTGCCTCCCACGGCCGCCGCCACGGTCCCGGTGTAAAAGTCATCGGAGATAAAGGTATTGCCCGCCGGGGTGTCCATGTGGGTGTGCGGGTCGATGCCTCCGGGAATCACCAGCTTTCCGGAGGCGTCCACCACCCGATCGGCGGGGAAGTCGCCCAGTTCCCCCATCCGTGCGATCTTTCCATCTTCGATCAGGACATCCTCTTCAGCGTCCCGGGTGGCGGTGATGACCCGACCCCCTCTGATGAGTGTGGTGCTCACGAACCGCTCCTTGCTCGGCTTCCCCCTAGCCTATTCAACTATCTTGCCTTGATTATCCCACAGGGGCATCGAACTTGACCTCAGATCGCAACGCACCGGACGCCAAAACGGAGTGTTCGTCACCCGAGGGGGTGGCCGAACTCTTGCACCGTCATTCTTACCTGGCCGACCGGGGATTGGCCACCGCCATTTACCTGGCCAAGACTCTTCCTCAACCATTGATGCTGGAGGGCGAGGCGGGGGTCGGAAAGACGGAAGTGGCCAAGGCCCTGGCAGATGCTTGGGAGGTTCCCCTGGTCCGGCTGCAGTGCTATGAGGGCATCGACGCTTCCCAGGCCCTCTACGAGTGGGACTACACCGCCCAGCTGCTCCATTTGCGAGCAGCCGATCTGCGAGACGGGGCCGGCCGGGATATCTACGGGGAGGAGTTCCTGCTGGAAAGACCGCTGCTTCGGGCATTGCGGTCGGAAGGAAGATGCGTCTTGCTGATTGATGAGATCGACCGGGCCGACGACGAGTTCGAGGCCTTCTTGTTGGAGATACTCTCTGATTTTCAGATCAGTATCCCGGAAATGGGAGTGATCCACTCCACGGCGCCGCCGATGGTGATCCTCACCTCCAATCGCACCCGGGAGTTACATGACGCCCTCAAGCGGCGTTGCCTCTATCACTGGATCAACCTTCCCGATCCCCTGCGGGAGGTGGAGATCATCCGAACCAGAGCGCCGGAAGTGTCCGAAGCCTTGGCTCGCAAGGTGGTGCGGGCTGCGGCGCGGCTGCGGCAGGCCGATCTGGTGAAGACTCCCGGGGTGGCGGAGACCATAAGTTGGGGGAAGGCACTCAATCGACTGGATACCCAACGCCTCGATGTCGACACCGTCCGGCTCACGTTGGGCACGGCGCTCAAAGAACGCGACGACCTGGAAACCGCGGAAGGATTCATCCAGGAGCTCGCCGATCTTGAGTGACGGCGAGGAGCTGTTCGGGTCCCTGATCCGCTTCGGGCAACATCTGCGAACCCACGGTTTTTTGGTGGGGCCGGGCCGCATCATGGCGTTCTGTCGGGCGGCGGCGAAAGTGGAACCGACCGATCCGGCGGACATATATTGGGCGGGCCGATTGACCCTGGTGGACGATCATCGACGATTCGCCGACTACGACCGGGCCTTTGCCGAGTGGTTTTCCCAGTCTGAACAAGAATTTTCCCCCCGGCCGGGTGAGTTGGTCTTCGGAGGATGGGACGATGACGCGGCGGCGCTCGGTTCGCAGATGGTCACCGCCCCCCAGGAGGTGGCGTTGCTCGACCCTTCCGACGACGCTCCCGGTTCCAGCGGGCCCACGGCTTCCGAAGACGAGGTTCTGAGGGACAAGCGGTTCGACCACTGGACCGAGGAAGATCTCCGCCGGATGCACCAATTGGTGGCGAGGATCGCAGTGAAACTCCCCACCCGGGTGGTGCGGCGCACTCGTTCGGGTTCGACCGGACAGATTGATCTGCGGAGGACTGTCCGCCGGTCGCTCCGCAGCGATGGGGAACCCTTCCACAGAGCTTTCCGGCGACGGCGAATCAAGCCCCGGCGGCTGGTCTTGATCCTCGACATCTCCGGATCCATGGCAGGTTTTTCCCGGCCCCTCCTTCATTTCGCCTACGCTATCCGCCGCGCCGCCCACGGAGTGGAGGTGTTCTGCTTTGGGACCAGACTCACCCGCATAACCCGGCAGCTTCGCCGGCGGGATCCCAACCGCTCGATAGAGGAGGCGGCCGCCCAGGTGGTCGATTGGGAGAGCGGGACCCGCATTGGGGATTCGCTTGCCCATTACGTCCAACGGTTCGGACCGGATTCCCGCAACCGGGGGTCGGTGGTGCTGATCTGCTCAGACGGTCTGGAGAGGGGAGATCCTCAGATTCTGGGATCGGCCATGGCCCGTCTTGGCAGACAGGCCCACCGGGTGATCTGGGTGAACCCCTTGATGGGAGACCCCCGTTTCCGGCCTCTCACCCGGGGTTTGATCGCCTCCCTTCCCCATGTTGATTCGATGGTGGCCGGGCACAACCTGGCGGCTTTGGACCAAATGGCCGGCCTTTTAGCCGAATAAACCTCGCTCAACACCGCATCGGAGCAGGGGGTCCTTATATCCTGATTGGGTAGCCGACATACCAAATGATGGGAGAGCGATGAAACCCGCAGCCTTTGAATATCACGCTCCCGAATCTGTGGATGACGCTGCAGGCCTTCTGAGCAGCCACGAGGACGCCAAAGTGCTGGCCGGCGGCCAGAGTCTGGTTCCCATGATGAGCTTCCGCTTGGCAAGACCTGCATTCATCGTCGACATAAACGGGATTTCCGACCTTGATTACCTCCGATGCGACGGAGGTGTCCTGCGTATCGGGGCCACGGCCCGTCAGACGGCATTGGAAGACTCCGGGGAGGTGGCCACCTGCGTGCCCCTCTTGGCGGCCGCCACCGGCCATGTGGGTCACCGGGCGATCCGCAACCGGGGGACCCTGGCGGGAAGCCTGGCTCACAATGATCCGGCATCGGAGTACCCGGCGGTGCTGATGGCTCTGGGTGCATCGGTGACGGCTGTTTCGTCGGATGGATCAAGAGTGCTCTCGGTGGAGGATTTGGTTAGCGGGCATTTTCTCTCCACCGCACTGGAACCTCATGAACTTATAACTGAAATAGCGATTCCCCGCCAGTCCGGCGGCCACGGATTCGCCGAGTTTGCTCGCCGCCACGGAGACTTTGCGGTGGCAGGAGCCGCGGCCGTGGTGAGCATGAATGGCAACGGGGTGGCCTCGGCCTCGATCACGGCTTTCGGGGGGACCAGCCCCACCCGATTGGACGAAGCAGAGGCGGCGTTGGTGGGAAGTGACGGTGGAGAGGTCGCAGTGGCCGAAGCCGCCGCCGCGGCCGCTTCGCAGTTCCCTTCCACCGACGACATTCACGGAAGCGCCGACTACCGGCGTGCTCTGATTGACGTTCTCACCCGCCAGGCGTTGCAGCAGGCGATCGCCCGGACCCAGGAGGTGTAATGATGGCTCAAGTGGCGATAACGCTCAAAGTGAACGGAAGAAGCCAAACCACTTTGGCCGAACCTCGAGAGATCCTGGCCGATGTCTTGCGCGACCGACTGGGTCTCACCGGGACCCATCTGGGATGCGAACACGGAGTGTGCGGGGCGTGCACCGTGCTGCTGGATGGCGAGATGGTGCGTTCCTGCCTGCTGTTTGCCGTTCAGGCCCAGAGCGCCGAGATCACCACCATTGAAGGCTTGGAGACCGATGGCGAGTTGCATCCCATGCAAAAGGCGTTCTCGGAGTACCACGGTTTGCAGTGCGGGTTCTGCACTCCCGGAATGATCCTGGCCGGAGTTGATCTGCTGAAACGGAACCCCAACCCCACCGCCGAGGAAGTGCGGGAAGACATGGGAGGAAACATTTGCCGCTGCACCGGATACCAAAAGATTGTGGAATCGGTGCTTGGTGCGGCTTCGGAAATGAACGAGGTGACATCATGACCACCACCCAATGGATCGGCGCACGCGCGCCGCGTCGGGAAGATCCGGCTCTGATCCGGGGACGGGGCCGCTATGTAGCCGATATCAACCTCCCGGCAACTCTGCATATGGCGGTTCTGCGCAGCCCCTACGGCCACGCCCGGATCAACTCGATCGACGCCTCCGAGGCGCGGGCCGCCGAGGGAGTGCATATGGTGATAACTCCCGACGACATTCCCAATCATGTCACCGAATTTCCGGTGGTCTGGCGGCTGCCCGGCCAAAAGGACTCGGGCATTCCTGCCCTGGCTCAGGGCAAGGTTCGTTATGTGGGCGAGCCGGTGGCCGCGGTGGTGGCCGAGTCACGTTATCTGGCCGAGGATGCTTTGGACGGAATCGATGTGGACTATGAGCCTCTGGAGGCCGTCACCGACTGTGAAGCGGCCTTGGAGGATGGCGCTCCGGTGATCAACGAGGAGTGGGGAGACAACACCGCCATTCATCATGTGTTTGCCGGATACAACGCCTTGGGCGAATGTCACTACGAGCCCGAGGTGTTCGACAACGCCGAGGAGATAGTCCGAGGCCGGGTTGTCATCGGCCGGCACTCCGGCATACCCCTTGAGACCCGGGGGATCGTGGCCGACTGGGACGAGGTCCATGGGCGGCTGACCGTGCATTCGGAGTCGCAGGTGGCACACCTGTTCCGCACCGAACTGGCCGCGTCGCTCGGTTTGCCGGAGACGGCCGTCCGGGTGCTGACCCCCAACATGGGTGGTGGTTTCGGCAACAAGTGGGACCGTTATCCCGAGGATCTGCTGGTGAGCCTCGCCAGCATGGAACTGGGTAGGCCCGTCAAGTGGATTGCCGACCGCCGCGAGGGACTGATGTCCACTGTTCATGGCCGGGCGCAGGTCCAAGAATGGGAACTGGCCCTTCGGGGTGACGGGACCATCCTGGGCCTCCGAGGCAAGGTCATCAACGATTTGGGCGCTCATTTGCACAGCGTGGGGATCGGACCGGCCTGGGTCACCGGAGCGGCGGCGCCCAACCAGTACCGGATCGCCAACTACTACTGCGATGTGTTCGCGGCGGCCACCAACAAAACCCCGGCCAGCACTTTCCGCGGTTTCGGAGGTCCCGAAGGGATCTTTGGTATCGAGCGGATGATGGACAAAGCGGCCAAGCATTTGGACATGGACCCGGCCGAGATTCGTCGCATGAACATGATCCAACCCGACCAGTTCCCCTGGTTCAACGCGGCCGGGGCGGTGTATGACTCGGGTAACTTCCCGGCCTGTCTGGAAAAGGCCCTGCAGGCGGCGGACTACGACCGACTCCGGGAGGAGCAGGCGCAGTTGCGTTCCCAGGGCGTGTACCGGGGGATTGGAATCGCCAGCTACATACATGTGTCGGGATTCGGGCCTTCGCCGATACTGGGGTACCTCAGCTATTACACCGGGGGCTACGAAGGGTCCACCATCAAGATCGATCCGAACGGCAAGGCCACGGTGTACACCGGCATGATCCCCATGGGGCAGGGCACCGAGACCACTCTGGCGCAGGTGGCCGCCCATCACCTGGGGATCGACATGGCCGACGTTCGGGTGGTGTGGGGCGACACCGATCAGACCCCCTACACCGGGTTCGGATCGGCGGGCAGCCGCTCCAATGTGGCGGCGGTGGCGGTGATCAAAGCCATTGAGGAGATCAAGGCCAAGGCGGTCCGGATCGGCGCCGGCATGTTGGAAGCGGATGCCGAAGACTTGGAGTACGCCGAGGGCAAGGTGTCGGTGAAAGGCGCCGAAGAGATGCGCTCGGTGAGTTTGGCCCAGGTTGCCCAGCAGGCCTATTGGGCGCATGCATTGCCGGAAGGCGATCAGCCGTTCCTCGAAGCCACCTATGTCTACGACCCACCCAATTTCACCACCGCTTCGGGATGCCATGTGGTGGTGCTGGATGTGGACACCAACACGGGGAAGATCACCTTCCAGAACTACGTGGTGGTGGATGACTGCGGGCCGGTGATCAACCCGTTGCTGGTGGAAGGGCAGATCCATGGCGGCGTCGCCCAGGCTTTGGGCGGGGCGCTGTTGGAGGAGTTCGTCTACGACGAGGACGGGCAGCTGCTCACCACCTCCTTCATGGACTACCTGCTGCCTTCCTTCACCGATGTTCCCGATATGGAGATTCACCATGTGGTGACTCCTTCCCCTCACACCGAGGGCGGCTTCAAGGGAATGGGTGAGGCCGGGACTTTCCCGCCGGGCGCAGCAGTGGCCAACGCCGTTTCCGACGCTCTCAGCCCCCTGGGGGTGGAGGCCGATGAGCTTCCCATCACTCCCAGCCGGCTGTGGAGTCTCATCCAAGAGGCCACCGGGTAGGAGCAGTGGACACGCAGCTAGCAGGCAAGGTGGCCCTGGTCACCGGCGCCAGCCAAGGCATCGGCCGGGCTATCGCTTTGGCCCTCGCCCAGGAAGGCGCTCAACTGGCCCTTTTGGCACGAAACCGAGCGGGCCTGGAGGAGACCTTGGAGATGATGGGAGGGTCGGGTGTGGTGGCGGCTTGTGACGTGACCGACCCTTCCGCCGTCACCGCCGCGGTTGACGATGTGGTTTCGGCTTTGGGACGGCTGGACGTGGTGGTGAACAACGCCGGGCAACGGCAGAACTTTGCCCGCTTGGACCAGTTGCCAACCGAGGAATGGGAGAGAGTCATTACGGCCAATCTCTCGTCGGTGTTCTATGTAACCCGCGCCGCCGTGCGGTATCTCATTGAGCAGGGCTCGGGGTCGGTGGTGAATGTCTCTTCCGTCGCCGGGCCGCTGGGCTTTCCCACTATCGGGTCATACTGCGCTTCCAAGTCGGGAGTGATCGGGGTTACCAGGACCATGGCGGCCGAATGGTGCGAATTCGGTGTGCGGGTCAACTCGGTTGCGCCGGGATGGACCGCCTCGCCCATGAATGTCGAACTGCGCACCGACCCGGCCAATTCGGAGATTCTGGAAGACATAATTTCGAGGATCCCCATGGGCCGGTTCGCAGACGCCTCGGAGGTTGCATCAGTGGTGGTGTTCTTGGCCGGGTCCACCGGCAGTTTCATCACCGGACAGACGTTGGTGGTGGACGGCGGCTGGAGCATGGTGTAAGGGAAGGGTTGGAGGTGTCTGACAAATCACCGGCCCGGGCCGCGCTGGAGAGGGAAGTTGCGGCCTACCGGAAGGCCAATCCCCGTTCGGTGGAATGGTCCGCCCGGGCCCAGCGAGTGCTGCCGGGTGGCACCACCCGCACCACTACCTTTTTCCCCCCGTTCCCTCCGTTCCAGGCTCGGGGCGAGGATTGTCACATGATCGATGTGGACGGCAATCGCCGAGTTGATTTCATCAACAACTACACGTCCTTAATATGCGGGCACGCCCATCCCCATATCTTGAAAGCTGCTCAGGAGGCAGCCGATGGAGGTACTGCCTTCGCCGCGCCCACCGAGTATGAGGTGCGATTGGCCGAGTTGCTGTGCGAGCGGGTGGCTTCTTTGGACTTGGTCCGCTTCACCAATTCGGGAACCGAGGCCACCATGGCCGCCATGCGATTGGCCCGGGCCTACACCGGGCGGTCGAAGATCGGCCGTTTTGAGGGGAGTTACCACGGAACCCACGACTACACCACCCATCCGGCGTCGGGGGTCCCTGATTTGATCTCTGAGTTGGTGGTGGATCTGCCCTATAACGACGTGGAGGGTTGCCGGGAGATTATGGAGATGGTGGGGGATGATTTGGCGGCCATCGTGGTGGAGCCGGTGCTGGGGGCGGGGGGAGTGATCCCCGCTCATCGGGGTTTTTTGGAGTATCTCCGTTCGGCCACCACTGCCTGTGGGGCCTTGCTGATCTTCGACGAGGTGCAGACCCTGCGTTTGCACACCGGAGGGGCTCAGGCCATTTACGGGGTCAGTCCCGACTTGAGCGCCTTCGCCAAGATCATCGGGGGCGGGTTTCCGGTGGGGGCGTTTGGGGGGAAGGGCGAGATCATGGAGATCATGCACCCGGTTTCCGGCGACATCTCCTGGGGCGGCACCTTCAACGGCAACCCGGTGACCGCCGCCGCCGGGCTGGCCTGCATGGAGATGCTCACCGAATCGGTGATCGAGGAACTGAACGAGTTGGGCGAGTACGCCATGGCCGGGATTAGAAAAGCCTTTGACCAAGCGGGGATGGCAGGCCAGGTCACCGGCATGGGGTCGCTCTTCAACGTCCACCCCACCGCCGAGCCGATCACCGATGTCCACGCCGTCAACCGCACCGACCCCGATCTGCGCCGCCTGTTCCACTTCGGACTCCTCAACCGGGGCTTCTTCCTCTCTGCCCGCGTCAGCGCCTGTCTGTCGACCCCGATGAGCAGGGCAGAAGTCGATGGTCTGATTGAAGCGACCGCTGAGGTTATCCAAGGCTTGGAGAGCTGAGCGCCTGCTATTATTTGCAGGTACCCCCCCTGGGTGAGTAGCCCAGGGCCGACGGCCCCGACCGATGGTCGGGGCCGTCTATATATGCGAGTGAGACTCCGCAGGTCATCGGAGGTCTTGTTCTGCGGGGGCCGTCTCCACGGTTAGGGAGCTTGGTGCACACCTCGATAAGCGGGACGTTGTTGGCGATGACTGAAAGTGCACGCCTCCTGGGGGGGAATACCGCTGTGGGGTAGGACCCTCGCCAAGCTGCGGATTGTCCAAATGTCGCGGCTGTGGAGAGGATCCCTGTCGCTGTTGGCATTGGAGCCACGCTCAATTGCAAGCAAGAATTTTCCCACCAATCCAAAAGGTGCTTATCTAGCTTTCAGCAACATTGAAAAGTTCTGATCCGGCGGTTTTCGATTGTCGATCTCTGCAATAGGCGTGATGGTTCCCTTCCGAAGCCTGACCCTTTCTAATCTCGGTGTCCATGAGGTTCGGAATTCTCTTGAGTTTTCAGTATCGGCCTTCCGAGCCGCTGGCTTCTCGTCTGGAAGAGATAGTGGAATTGGTGACGGCCGCGGCGGAACTGGGCTTTGACTCGGTATTTGGGGTCCATCATTATCTGGGAGACTTGCGGGTTCCCCAACCGTTGACGTTGCTGGCGCGCCTCATTCCGGTTTCGGGCAACATGAAGTTGGGGACCGGAATCTTCATCAGCACGCTGGCCCATCCCGTGCACATCGCCGAGGAGGTGGACACTTTGGACCAACTGTCAGGGGGTCGAGTCATTCTGGGCGTTGGCGCCGGTTACCGCAACCACGAATTCCAAGGCTTCGGCGTTGATCCCAAGACGGTGGGCCGCCGATTCACCGAATCTTTGACGGTGATGCGGGCGCTCTGGTCAGGAGAACGCGTGTCCCATCGTGGAGAGTTCTTTCAACTTGAGGACCAGACCATCGGTATTCCCCCCGCCCAGCCCGGAGGGCCGCCGCTTTGGATAGGCGCCGGTGTCCCCGCAACCATCCGCCGAGCAGCCCGGATTGGTGATGCCTGGCTTCCCTCACCCCATGCCAAGCCGCGCTGGGTGATCGGTCACCTGGACAGTTTCCGCAGGGAAGCGGCGGCGCACGGCAGGCTGGAGCAGATCCGAAGCTACCCGATCATCAGGGAGACGTATGTCTCTACCAGCCGCGCCCAGGCTGAAAAGGAGGTAGGGAGTTACATCAGGGACGAGTACCTCGACTACTCGCGTTACCTCGAATTCTTCGAGTCTATGTTCGACGACCTGCGTCAGAAGGCTTTTCTGTGGGGTTCCCCCGACGACATCGCGGCCGGGGTGGACAATCTGGCGGAGGCCGGCTTCAATCATTTCATATTCCGCATGTCCTGGCTGGGTATGCCCTTTTCTCTCACCATGAAGAGCCTGGAGATGATGGCCCGGGAAGTCATGCCCCGCTACCGATAGTTTTCTATTCCCGGTCGACCAGGGCGCCGAAACCTCCTCCGGTGTGCCAGAAGACCACATGGTCGTCGTCATTGAATCGTCCGGCGGCGATCTCCTTCCGCAGGCCGTAGATGGCCTTGCCGGTGTAGGTGGTATCGAACAACAGGCCGGTGAGTCGTGTGGCCTCGGTCTGGGCCTCAATCAACTCCTCGTTGACCATGCCGTATCCGCCGGTCAGGTAGCGGTCGATGTAATGCAGGTTGGGCTGGGGCATCTCCCCGCCGAAAGTCTGAACGCCCGATTCCCAGATTCGCCGCACCCGGGCCTGCAGTGACTCGGCCGGTTCCGATATGCACAGGGCCACCAGCGGAGTCCCGAATCCGGTCCGGTCGGCGCCCCAGCCGAATCCCGAGGTGGTGCCGCCCGAGGAGCCGGTGTGCCACACCTCGGCCACATCGGCGCCGATCTGTTGGGGAATCTGTTCCACCAACTCCCGAAAACCGAGGGACATGCCCCACATCCCCAGCTTGTCGGAGGCGCCTTGGGGTATCACCCAAGCCTTGCGGCCCCCGGCGGCCAACTTGTCAGCTTCCTCGGCCATGATGGCGTCCCGGTCATCCCACTCCTGCTGGGATATGTACCGAACCGTGGCCCCGGCCAGCAGATCGATGATCAGATTGGCCACCTTGGTGGTCGGTTTCTCTCCGTCGGGGGTGCGGAGCACCAACCGTGTGTCCAAACCAAACCGGGCGCAAGCCAGGGCGGTGGCCCGGCAATGGTTCGACTGGAACGCCCCGCAGGTAATCACTGTGTCGGCGCCGGCCTCCAGAGCTGCCGCCATATGGAATTCCAGTTTGCGGACCTTGTTGCCCGACAGGCCGAAGCCGGTCAGGTCGTCGCGCTTGACCCAAATATGAGGGCCACCCCACACCTCCCGTAGGCGCGGAAAATACTGAAGTGGGGTGGGCGTGAGTGCGAGATCGACCTGCGGCAGAGGTTGGTGTTGAATCATTTGTTGCATCCCGTGGACTATAGGCGTTGGAGGGTGAGCACTGATGCCATCACAAGACCGCTTGGGATGTCAGCCCGGACGGCTCTCCGTCCAGATGGTCCACAGTTCTGCTTGATTGACCATTTCATGAAACCTGGAGATCTCGAACAGGGTGGCGGTGGTGGAGGCCATGAAACGGACCGTAATGGACTGCTATGGACTACGAAGGCCAAACAGGCGCCTCGCGGCTTGGGATCTTGCCGCGAAGCGCCTTTTTGACTTGTTGTTCAGTCGGTCAGGCGGTCCACTGCAGACCGGCGCCGACGGTGTTGACCGAGAGGTCCTCGTCGAAGATCACCATCTTGCCTTCTCTGCGGGGTTGGTCCTGGCCGGCGGCCTTCTTCTCAAGCGCCTTGAGAACGGCCTCGGGGGTGATGGGCAGTTCGGTGATCCACACTCCCACCGCGTCGTGAACGGCGGTGGCGATGGCGGCCGGTTGGCTGTTGTTGGCCATCTCGCCGATGCCCTTGGCGCCATAGGGGCCGTCTTCGGAAGGGTTCTCGATGATGATGGTCTCAAGTTCCGGCATGTCCATGGCGCTGGGTGCATAGTAGGAACCGAACCCGCTTCCCCGGTGCTCCACCGATGGGTAGTAGGGGTAGCTGTTCTCCAAGACACCCAGGCCCAAGCCCATGATGGCGCCGCCCTGGATCTGGCCCTCCACCAGGGATGGGTTGATCGCTCGGCCCACGTCGTAGGACTGGGTCAACTTGGTGACCCGGACCTCGCCGGTGGTGTCGTCGACCTCCACCTCCGCCACGCAGCCCGCATAGGAAATGGCGGCATGAGGGGGGCCGTCAACCTGGCCCGTGCCGGGGTCGGTGAAGGCTGTGTAGGGGTTCAACTGAGCGCCGGTGCCGGTGACCAGAATCCCGTGACCGTAGGCGGCGGCGCCCGCCACCTCCGCCACGTCCATGCCTTCGTCGGGGAGGCCCTTGACGCTGACCCGTCCATCTTCGATCTCCAGGTCCTCGGGGCTGATCTCCATTTCCTGGGCCGCAACGTCCAAGAGCTTTTGCTGCACCTCCCGCGCCGCTTTGAGCACCGCCTTGCCGGCCACGAAGGTCGCTCGGGAGGCGAAGGTGCCGGTGCACACCGGCGAGGAGTCGGTGTTGGAGTTGTCGAAAGTCACCCACTCGTAGGGCACCCCGATCGTGTCGGCCACGATCTGAGACTGGATGGTCTTGGCGCCGTTTCCGATGTCGGCGGTTCCCGAGAACACGTCGATCCGGCCGTCCGGCTTGACCTTGATCCAAGCCTGGGAGGGATCGCCGTTCTGGTTCATTCCCGTGGGGTATTCAATGGCGGCTACGCCGCGGCCTTTGTGGACAGCCATTAGTGTCCCTCCGTCTTCAGCTGTCCGACCAGATGGTCGGGCAGGAGGTCTCCCGAGCGTGGATCCCTGGTCATCCCCGCATAGGCGGGCTCCAGGTCAACACCCTTGGCGTCGGCCAGAGAGTGCAGCACATCCACAGTGCTCGGGTCTGTGTAGCGGATCCGGTTGGGTGAGGTGTCGTTGATCCGGTTGGCGTTGAGGAGCCTGATCTGATAAGGATCCATGCCCAGTTCCCGGGCCACCCGGCTCATGTGAGTCTCCGCCGCAAACGAAATCGAGGTAACCCCAAAGCCGCGCATGGCGGTGGTGGGCACTCGGTTGGTGAACACCACATACCCGTCGAAGTGCAGGTTGGGGATGGTGTAGGCCCCGGTGTGGTGGAAGCTGTGCTTGGTGACCCCGTAGGGGGAGAACCGGGCGTAGGCGCCGGAGTCGTGGAGGGTCAGCATTTTGCGACCCAGGATCCAACCATCGTCGGTGACCGCGTCGATTATCTCCATATGCCAGGGCGCCCGGGTGGAAGAGGCCAGGAACTCCTCTTCTCGGGTCCAACGCCACTTGACCGGTCGTCCTGCTTTCAAAGCGGCCAGAGCGGTGACGGTATCACTGGCGGTGTCGACCTTGCCGCCGAAACCGCCTCCCACCGTTCCTCCGACCACCTTCAGTTTGTTGAGAGGGACCTGCAAGTGGGCGGCAATCACCCCCATCGTGAAATACAACGCCTGCGTACAGGAGTAGATGGTCAGCCGACCGTCGGGCTCCGGCGTCACCAGGCACACCTGCGTTTCCACCGGGACATGTTCGATGGCGGCGGGTCGATAGACGCCCGAGATGATCTGGTCGGCCTGGTCGAAGGCCTGGTCGATGTCGCCCTTCCGGATCTTTCGCCGATCCATCTCGCCCTCAAAGTGGGGATACCAGTTGCCCCAGTGGTGAATCCGGGGAGAGTCGGCGTCGAAGGCATTGCGGACATCGAACAGGGCGGGTCTTTCTTCGTATTCGATGTCGATGGCATCCACCCCCGCCATGGCGGTGTCCACATCCTCGGCGGCCACCAGCGCGATGGGCTGGCCCTGGTAGCGAACCTCGTCCTTGGCCAAAAGCGGCTCATCGGCGGGGATGCCCAGCGCTTCCAGATGGCCATAGGTCAGGTGCGGGACATCTTCCCAGGTGACGACCGCCCGCACTCCGGGCATGGCCTCGGCCCGGGAGGTATCCATTCGGGTGATAGCGGCGTGGTGGTGGGGCGAACGGAGCATCTTGGCCCACAGCATGCGGGGCACCCTTACATCATCAACGAACTGGGTTCTCCCGGTCACATGCCCCTTGGCGTCGTAGCGGGGCAATCGGGCTCCGACTGCTTTCATACCGCACCTCCCGTCTTTATGACGACCGTGTTGCGGTCCACCGCCGTCGAGTCAAGGTCGAACTCCGATTCGTTCACCGCCGCGGCGACGGCTTCCAGGATCTTGTGATAGCCGGTGCACCGGCAGATATGTCCGCTGACCGCCTCGGCTATGGAGTCGAGATCGTCGGATCCGCCTCCGTTCACATAGGCGGTGGCGGCCACCACCAGACCCGGGGTGCAGAATCCGCACTGCATTGCATAGTGGTGGATGAACGACTGCTGGATGGCCGAAGGCGACTCGGGGGTTCCCAGGCCCTCGACCGTGGTTACTTCCGACCCCACCGCGGTCACCACCGGGGTGAGGCAGGCTCGGCGGGGTTGACCGTCCAGCAAGACGGTGCAGGCCCCGCATCCCCCCGATTCGCAGCCGGCCTTGACACTGGTGATGTCCATCTCTTCGCGGAGGACATTCAGCAATGAGGTCAAGGGGGGGCTCGTCACCTCGTGACCGGCGCCGTTGACTTCGATTCTCACGCTTGCTCCTTAAGTTGTTGGACGACCCGTTCCACCAGAGTCGGAAGGGTTCGACCCCGATACCAAGCCGAAGCCAGGGCATCGTCCGCCAGGTTTACATCTCCCAATGCAGCTTGGCCGGCCGCCGCCGGGTCGTCGGATGCTGCTTCTGCTCCCCGCAGGCGCACTCCGGTGGCGCCAACTCCGGTGGCCGCCAGTCGGATGTCGCCGTCGGCGGTCAAGACCCCGGAGACTGCCAGGGGCGTGAAGTGGTGAGTGTGAGGGCGACGAAGAGCCTCGAATGCGCCGGCGGCGGGGAGTTGGAAAGAGATATCCAAGAGCAGCCGCCCGGCGCCGTTGCTCAAGAAATCGGCCAGGCTGTCGGTCTGTTCTCCTCCCGCCCCGGCCGAGCGGACCGTCGCTCCGAGCGCCAGCAGGGGTCCCTGCAGATCTCCAACCGGAAACTCCGGAGAAGCCACCGCGCACAGGTTGCCTCCCAGGGTGGCCTGTCCTCTGATGGCCGGGTCGGCGACGTTGGCGGCGCACGGCCCCAGCGGAGAGTCCATCCCGGTCAGGTCGGCCAGTGCCGTGGTGGCGCCGATCGTTACGCTCGACCTTTCCTGGTTGACATAGGACAGGCCGGCGTCGTGGAGAAGAAGCACCCTTGTGGGTTTGGCTCGATAGGAGTTGAGAAGATTCATAATGATCGTCCCGCCCGCCATGACCGTGATGTCTGACCCGTCTCCGAAGTCAGCCGACGCGGCCTCTGACGAGTTGGGAATCCGCACGTCAATGTCCATATGGCTCCAATCTACATTCTGTTTGTTCAGATCCCCTCTGGGGGCATCGGTGCTATATTCCCTGTCAAACATTAGTGCAACATGGGCAGGCATGGGCGGGACCCGGCCTCAGAAGGTGTCTTGGCCGGAGCCGGTTTAGTAAAGGAGGAGCGATATGAGTTCCGTGGAAGCGAATTCAGACGCGATTTTCGAGTTGGTCGATCAGGGCGCGGAAGTGGCGAAAGTCGCCACCGGTTTCATGTTCACCGAAGGTCCCATCTGGCATCCCAAGGACGGGTACCTGCTGTTCTCGGACATGCCCGGAGATGTGCGTCGCAAATACACCCCCGACGGGACCGTGGTCGAGGTGGCCAACCCGTCCAACAAATGCAACGGCATGACCTACGACGCCGATCTCAACCTGATTGTGTGCGAGCATGTGACTTCGGCGCTGATCATGGAAACCACCGGCGGTGAGCGGGTGGTGTTGGCCTCCCACTTTGAAGGTAAGGAACTGAACAGCCCCAACGATGTGTGCGTGGGCTCCAACGGTTCCATCTATTTCTCCGATCCCTGGTACGGGCGCTTTCCGGTGTTCGGCGTGGAGCGCCCCCGGGACCTGGGATTCCAGGGCGTCTATCGCATCCCCCCCGGCGGGGAGTTGGAGTTGGCGGTGGACCGGGACGAATACGAGATGCCCAACGGTTTGTGCTTCTCGCCAGACGAGTCACTGATGTACATCAACGACACTCCCCGGGCCCTGATCGACGTCTATGACGTCAACGACGACGGGACTCTCTCCAACGGCCGGCGGTTTGCCGAGAACATCGGCAGCGGGGTGATTGAGGAAGGCATTCCCGACGGCATGAAGTGTGACGAGATGGGCAACATCTGGGTCACCGGGCCGGGCGGAGTCTGGGTGTTCAGTCCCGGTGGAGAGCATCTGGGAACCATCCGGGTCCCCGAGAACGTTGGGAACCTGACCTGGGGTGATGACGATTGGCGCACCCTCTACATGCCGTCGTCGACGTCCCTGTACACGATCCGCACCAAGGTGGCCGCCCACGAAGAACCCTATATGCGGGCATAACCGGGACGGTTGGCCTGACAATCGGTCGGGTCTGGTCGAGTCTCGGTGACAGGTGCCCGCCGATGCTCAGGGCATTGAGTTAGTGGGCAGAGAGTGAAAGGAACAAGAACATGAGTGATGATTTCACATTGGATGCAAGCCGTTGCGCATTGGTCATCCAAGATTTGCAGAATGACGTGATGATCGACGGAGGGGCATTCGCCGAGACCGGCTCTCCCGACCATGCCCGGGAGCAGAACGTGGTGGCCAATGTGATGCGGCTGGCCGACGTATGCCGTTCCAAGGGCATTCCGGTGATGCATGTGTGGTACATCGTTGAGGAAGGCGCTCCGGGCCTCAAGCTCAATGCACCGCTGTTCGAAGGGGTGGTGGGCACCGGCGGGCTGGTCAGAGGATCATGGGGCGCGGCCCCCGCCGAGGGCCTGGAGCCTCAGGAAGGCGATCTGATCGTTGAAAAGATGCGGATGAGCGCTTGGCAGGGAACCCGCATGGAGTCTCTGCTGAGAGGCTTGGGCCGTGACACGGTGATCGTGACCGGCGCGTGGACCAACATGTCGGTGGAGCACACTGCCCGCACCGGCGCCGACCGGGGCTATTACATGGTGGTGCCCGAAGACGGTTGCTCCACCATGAACGCCGACTGGCACAACGCTTCCATTAATTACGCGCTCCAGAACGTGTCCACTGTCACCGACGTGGACGCGGTGATCGACGCGCTGGGTTAGAACCCCGAACCGCTTGGTTTCCAGGGCGCTCACCGCCGGCTCGAAGCAAAGGTCCACCCTTCAGCGGGTGGGCCTTGGCGTCGGCCTGCTTCTGGCGGCCCTGATGGCTGCCTGGGTGCTGTTCTTTGCCACGGGCACCCCGGCCGGCCCGTTGGTAACCGAACCGAGGGATTTCCTCTCCACTCTGCTCAACGCCCTGACCATCGCCGGGCTGTACTTCATCGTGGCGGCCGGATTCACCCTGATTTTCGGCCTGATGAGGGTGGTGAATCTGGCCCACGGTTCGTTTTTCCTGCTGGGCGGGTACGTCGCGCTGGAGTTGCAGCGGGTCATGGTGGGGAAGGCCGGAAACATCTCCAGTTCCGAGGTGAGCGCCGTCCGATGGCTGGTGCCCCTGGCGGCAGCGGCGGCGGTCGCCGGGGTGGTGGGCCTTGTGACCCAGCAGGTTTTCCTGCGATGGTTCCAGGGGCAGGACATGCGAGAAACCCTGATCACCATTGCCATCTCGGTGATCCTGGCCGACCAGATGCTCAGCCACTTTGGCGGCCTGGCCAAGGACATCAGATGGCCGGCCTTCTTGGACCACTTCTTGATCGTGTGGGACTTCCGTTACTCGGTGCCCCGCCTGTTCATGCTGTTCGCAGCCATCGTGGTGGGGGTGGCGCTGTGGCTGTGGCTCCACAAGACCCGAACCGGGATGGTGATCAGGGCGGGGGTGGACGACACCGCCATGGTGCAGGCCCTGGGGATCAACGTGCAAGTGGTGTTCGCCCTGGCATTTTTGGTTGGGTCGGTTTTGGCCGGAGTCGGGGGTGTCATGGGAGGGTCCTTTGCCAGCTTGGCGCCGGGGGTGGACGGGCAATGGTTGCTCAACTCCATCATCGTGGTGATCGTGGGCGGAATGGGGTCCTTGGTGGGCGCCATGGCCGGGTCTCTGCTGTTGGGACTGGTGACCGCCTTTGCCCCGGCCTACCTGCCGGCCGGCCTCACTCACTACTCGGTGATATTCACTTTCGTGCTGCTGGCGGCGGTGCTGGCATGGCGGCCCTATGGTCTGTTCGGGAGACCGGAATGACCACCCCAACCCTCTCCGGTTCTCGGACGGTCACCCCCCAACAGGGAATGTTCCTGGCGGTGCTGGCGGTCTTGATCCTGGCCCCGCTCTTCTCCACCACCTTTTTCGTCAGCTTCGTGCTCACCCAAACCCTGTGGTTGGGAATCGCGGCCGCCAGTCTTATATTCCTGGCCGCCTACGGGGGCATGATCTCTCTGGCGCAGACCCTCATGTACGGGTTCGCCGGCTTTGTGATCGGCAATGCCGTGACCCAGGGTGGCAGCAAGGGGCTGAACCTGGGCCTCAATCCCTGGGTGGGAGTGGCGATCGGGATCGTTTTCACCACCGTGCTGGCGTTCGTCCTCGGTTTGGTGGCGAGCCGCTCCGCCGGACTGTATTACCTGATGATCACCCTCACCTTCGGGGTGATCGGGTTCTATTTCTTCGGGCAGGTCACCACCTTCTCGGGATTTGGGGGCATCAATCAGATCGTGGCTCCCGACTTCATCGGAGAGCCGGGGGAACATCCGGTGCGGCTGTACTACACGGCCCTCGGTGTTTCGGTGTTCAGCTACGCGCTGCTACGGTACATCACCCGCACTCCCTTCGGCCTGGCTCTGCAGGGAATCCGCGACGACCCGATTCGGATGAGCGCTTTGGGTTATAACCTGGTGATCCACCGGGCACTGGCGTTTGTGCTGGGCGGCTTTGTTGCTTCGCTGGCCGGAGTGCTCAACGTGTGGTGGAACCGCCAGATCGACCCGGCGTCGATCGGAATCGGTGAGATACTGGCGCTTCTGATAATCGCCGTGATCGGGGGCATGAGCCGATTGGAAGGCGCCTGGCTGGGAGCGTTCATCTATGTGGTGGTCAACAATTACGTCCGATCGGTGCCGCTGGTGGACAGGATCGGGATCACCGAAGATCGGTTCAACACCCTGGTTGGTGTGATCTTCCTGGTGATCGTATTGGCCTCACCCGACGGTCTAATGGGCCTGGGAGACAGTGTGGGAAGGTTGTTCAAACGCATCTTCCGACCGTCTTCCGGGCAGGAAAACCCCGGCGAACAGCCTGGGGAAACACAACAATCGACCAAGACTGGTTGAAAACGAAGAAAGGAGAAAAGGTTGTCTTTTCATAAATCAAAATTAATGAGGCTGGCATTGTGGGCGGCTGTTGTTGCCCTGGTCGCCGCCGCTTGTGGCGGTGACGAGGATGAGGCTGCTCCCACCACCGCCGCGCCGACAACTGCTGCTCCCACCACCGCCGCTCCTGAACCGGAGCCCGAGCCGATGGGCACTGAGGTCATTAACCTGGCCGTATTGTCCGACTGCGAAGGCGCATTCGGCGGCTTTCACGATCAGGACCTGGCCGGCGTGGTGGCGGCCTTCGCCGAGTACGCCGGCGCCACCGTCACCAATCCCAACAAGCCAACGGACGGCTTCACCGGAGCTTCGGTGGCCGGAGTCCCGGTCGAGTTGGTGGGGATCGGTTGTGCCGACGACACTGCTGACAAGGCCATTGAAGAGACCCGCCGCCTGATGGAGCAAATCGGCGCCGACATCATGATCGGCCCGCTGTCCGGTGACGAGTCGATAGCTGTGGCCAACTACGCCAAGGACCATCCCACCCAGACCTTTGTCAACGGAACGGCGGGCGCCATGGACACCACTATGCATGTCCAGGCTCCCAACTTCTTCCGGTACAACGGTGACGGCGCCCAGTGGAACGCGGGCACCGGCGACTACGCCAAGAACGTGCTCGGATGGGACACCGCGGCGGTGATCATGGACGACTACAGCTTTGGCTGGACCTCGGCCGCAGGCTTCATCGCCGAGTTCTGCGCGGCCGGCGGTGATGTGACGTCGCGGGTCTTCCCGCCGCTCAACACCACCGACTATTCCTCCTTCGCCGCCCAGCTCCCCGATCCCGATGAAGTGGACGGGTACTTCTGGGTGGTCGGCGGAACCGGGACCATCCCGTCGCTGAAGGCCTTTGAGGATGCCAAGGGCGAACTCAACCCCGAGCAGCACATGGGCAACTTGTTCTGGGAGTTCGCAGTCGGAGCTTTTGATCCGGTGATGGCCGGCGCCTATGTGGGCGGATTCGGCACCGCGGCCGACCTGGCTTTGGACTCGGTTGCCGAGCACACCGCCATACTGGACCGGCATTTCGATGACTTCCCCGACCCCGGTGGCAACATGACGCCCGCCGCGGCCCAGGCTCATTCTGGGTTCTTGGTGAACTACTTCGTGGCCGCCAAGGCGCTCATCCAGGCGCTGGAAGAGGTCAGCGGGGACATCTCCGACGACCATCAGGCCCTGCAGGCGGCTTTGGGCGGATTGACCGTCGAAGGCCCCTACGGTCCGATCTCCCTTGATGGGAATCGCCAGGCGATCGTCGACTCCTATGTCCGTCAGATCGTGGCCAATGACGATGGCTCGCTCGGTTTGACCACCGTGGCGGTTATCCCCGGCGTGGACCAGAGCTTCGGCGGCGCCTTCTCACCGGACATCCCCCCGCCCGGTCGTGAAGTGCCCACCTGCGAGGCCCGTGACCTTCCCTGGATCGGTAACTCGCTCTCGGTGGTCGACGGCGTTCCTCAGGGATAACCACAGGAAGGAACTGAACTACTAGGCAAATGAACGAGACCAACGGAGCTCCGATCCTGCGACTGAGCGGGATTGAAGTGGTCGTTGGAGGCGTGCATGCCCTGCGTGGCGTTGACCTCGACGTCACGCAGGGCGAACGCCTGGGAATACTTGGGCCGAACGGCGCCGGAAAAACCACCCTCTTCAACGTGATCTCCGGTGATTTGGCGCCCACCGAGGGGCAGGTCCTGATAAATGGTCAAGATGTCAGCACCGCCCCATCCCGGGTCCGCCCCGGACTGGGTGTGGCCCGGACCTACCAGCAGACTCGGCTGTTTGGCGGCCTGACCGTGGCGGATAACCTGTTCGTGGCGGCTGCCGGCCAGGGTGGGGGGCGTCTTCGGATGTTCAGTAAGGGATCGGACGAGGAGTACCGCCAACATGCCCGGCAGGCGGCTGCCGATGTCCGGCTGGGAGACGAAATGGAATCTGTGGTAGCCGACCTTTCGCACGGCGAGCAACGTCAGTTGGAGGTGGCCATGGCCATGGTCACCGCCCCGTCATTGTTGTTGCTCGACGAGCCTGCGTCGGGACTGTCACGGGCCGAGCGGGAGAGGTTGACCGAACTGCTCATGGGATTGGACCGCCGCATCACCTTGATGCTGATCGAACACGACATGGACGTGGCCCTGGAGGTCTCAGAGAGGGTGGTGGTGATGCACGAAGGACTGACGGTTGCGGAGGGCACACCCGATGAGATCCGAGCCAATCAAATGGTTCACGACATCTATCTGGGCAGGGGGTAGCTCATAATGGCCGAGAATGGACGGGTGTTGCTCGAGGTGGAGAACCTGGTTTCGGGATACGGCGCAGCCCAAGTGTTGCACGGGATTTCGTTCCAGGTGGGAGCCGAAGCCGTGGCCGTGGTGGGCCGCAACGGCATGGGCAAGACCACCCTGTGTCGCACCATCATGGGGCTGGTGGCCGCCCGCTCCGGCTCGATACGCCTGGCCGGCAACGAACTGACCGGACGAAAGCCCCACCAGATCGCCGAACAAGGCATCGGCTATGTGCCCCAGGGTCGGCGGCTGTTTGCATCCCTCAGCGTGGATGAGCACCTGATGATGCTCGCCAAAGGGACCAAGGGACAAAGATGGACTCCCCAGGCCGTTTACGAACTGTTCCCTCGGCTGGTGGAACGCAAAGATGTGAAAGGCACGCGGCTGTCGGGCGGCGAACAGCAGATGCTGGCCATCGGACGGGCGTTGTTGCTCAACGCGCCGCTCTTGATTATGGATGAACCGTCGGAGGGGTTGGCGCCCACCATCGTCGAACAGTTGATCGACACCTGCCGAACCCTGGTGGCGGAAGGCCACGCGGTGCTGCTGGTGGAACAAAACCTGGCGGTCGCGTCAGAGATCGCTCAACGTCACCTGGTGATGGTCTCGGGCCGAATCGCGGCGGAGATGGAACCGCATCAGTTGCTGGGAGATCCCGAGGCGCAGCGGCGCCTACTGGGAGTGGAATCCTCGGGCTGAGGGGGCCTTGTGGCAAACGGAATGTTGGCGTTAGTCCAGAGCCAACCCACTGTTTTTGATCCATCCCATTCACCAATAACACGGCAGGCATGGCTTGAGCCTGCCATCCATAGGGAACAAAGAGTCGAATAGGGGGTACTTTGGGCCAGTTTGCAGTTGGCGATCGAGTAATCCGTCTAGCGGGTGGGGAAAAAGGTGTCGTCGTCGGGAGAGACGACCGTCTCGGTTATGAGGTGTCCTTGCCTTCTGGTGTCTTATACCTCAGTGGGTCGGAAATAGAGCAAACTCTTGACAGTCCGGAACAGGCTCTGCGCCAACATCAATTTGGCCAAGCTGAACCCTACGGCCTTCGGTTACAGGCTCTTTATCTGCGACATGCCTACCAGTTTGATGAGTTGGCCGGCTTGTCCAATGCGCGGATTGAACCTGCCTTCCATCAGGTGATGGTTGCTCTTCGGGTTCTCGCCAAGAACCGACCTCGCATGATCTTGGCTGACGAAGTTGGACTGGGCAAGACAATAGAGGCCGGAATCATCTTGAAGGAATTGGGTGCCCGGCAGATGGTCGACCGGGTGCTGATTGTGGTCCCGCCGTCACTTCAGTGGCAATGGAGACAAGAACTTAGCTCCAAGTTCAACGAACACTTTGAGGTGTTGGATGGCGCCATGATCAAATCCTTGACTCTTCGAGGGGAAAATCCTTGGAATCGATATAAAAAGGTGATCTGTTCGTTGAACATTGCCAGCCGTGATGAACACGCGCAACGAATTTTAGAGGCCGGTTGGGATCTCGTGGTTTTTGATGAGGCTCACAAAGTGCGTCGCAGTCGCCCAAGTGTCAGCCGTACATTCACTACGCAGGCGTATCGATTTGCCGATGGGTTGAGGGAGAGTGTAAACGGGCTGCTTCTTCTGACCGCTACTCCGATGCAGTTGCATCCCTTTGAACTCTATTCCCTGATTGAGCTTGTAGAGCCAGGTCTATTCGAGTCGTTTGATGCATATGAGATGTCAAGGAAGGATTTGCCCCAGTTGGCGAGATTGTCCAAGAATTTGCAGGAGTGGGAGATGATCGATGTCAAGGAGCAGGCCTGGACCACATCTCTGGTACGGCGGAGTCTCCCGGACGATCCCGGCCGTCAATTAGAGACAGAAGACGGTCGTGACTCGGTGCGGATGCTTCTATCTGAGAGGCACCCTCTTGCTGAGACCTTGGTCAGATACAGAAAAACGGACGTGGGAGGGTTTACCAAGCGACGTCCGAAACTGGTGACCGTGCAGCTCAGTTCTGAAGAAGAGGGTTTGTATGAGGATGTCAGTAACTACATCCGGGATGGGTACGACATTGCGCAACAAGGGGAACGCAAGGCACTTGGCTTTGTAATGGTTAGTTACCAAAAGATGCTGGCTTCCAGTTCAAATGCGATCCGCGCAGCCCTTAGCAGGCGAATCGGGAAACTGCGCAAACAGATCACCTCCCAGGGTGCTGTCGGTAAACAAGACAACCTGCAAGAAGAAGGCCCTGAGGAATGGCGCGATCCCCGAGAACTTAGTGTCGCTACAGAACGGCATGACCATGTGGTGGGCTCCGAGGATCCGGTGGATATTGATGCAGAGATTGGATTGTTGGAATCATTGGTGGTACGTTTGGGAAGGGTTCGTGATTCCAAAGCTGGAGAGTTGCTCCGGACTCTTCAATGCGTGCCTCGAAACGAAAAGGTACTCATATTCACTCAGTTCCTTCAAACTCAGCGATTCCTGCGCCAGGCCCTTGAACTCAACGGTTTTGATGTCGAAATATTCAATGGGGTTATGGACCAGCCGGCGAAAGATGCGGCGGTAAGGCGCTTTCGAGAGTCGGCACAGGTAATGGTGGCTACCGAAGCGGGTGGAGAAGGCCGCAACTTCCAATTTGCCCACATCATGGTCAACTACGACCTTCCCTGGAATCCGATGAAGGTGGAACAGCGAATTGGGCGATTGGATCGCATAGGACAAAAGAGGGATGTCATCATTTATAACCTCGCCTGTCGGGGCACTTTGGAGGAGCGGATTCTCAATGTACTGCACGATAGGATACGCCTGTTTGAGGAATCGGTTGGTCCCCTGGATCCGATATTGGAGGAAGTAGAAAAGGAGATCAGAACCTTTGCCTTGAGCAGACACAGTGACTCAAGGCGCCAATTTGACAGGGTAGCCTCTGAATGGGACAGGAAGGTAAAAGAGGCGCGTCGGTTGGAGAAGGAAAAGAAGCATTTTGCTCTTGATGCCTCCAGCGCCTTTCGCCGGGATGAGGCGAATCGCCTGATAGCTAATCGAACCGCGATGGCAGGGTTTTCGGATCTGCAACGCCACATTACGGACTCTCTTAGATACTTCGGTGGTAGGATGGCCGATCATCCTGATGGAGGAGTGAGTCTGTATTTGTCTGAAGGCTTGCAGAGGTTGCTTAAATGGAGAGTCGCCTTTCAAAGAGGAGTGTTCGACTATCGGCTGGCCTTGGAGCGCGAAGATCTGGAGTTCTTGGCATTTGGGCACAAACTGGTTGACGATATTGTCGACCTCCCTATCCAATCATCCCCCGCCTTGACCTGCTTTCGCAAGGTGAGAGGCTTACGGGGTGGCCCTTTCTTAGAATTTTTCTACGCTCTCGAGGGTAACGGTCAGGCCAGATATGGTCGACTGATTCATCATTTGATAGACTCGGATTTGGGTCTGAACGAAATCCGAGTGACCAAGATGCCGGACTTGGGAGAGGCATGTGTCCGTGGGGAATTGCCTCCATGGTTTGAAGATGCTCTAGATATCAGCAAGGCCAGGATCGCAGCGTACCGGCATCGGGCGAGGCAAGATGTGAAAGCCAATGACCAAGAATGGCGTAATGAAGAACGGCATCGCACCGAGCGGATTCACCGATACCGCAAGGTAAGGCTCCAACAGAGGATTGCAGAGGAGAGCGCTTGGATCTCAGAAAAGGAGACAACCGGGACTCCGAGGGAAAAACGGGTGCTTCCCGCCCGTCGGGGTATGTTGGAAAAGAACCGACGGCGCCTGCGAGGTCTGGAAGAAGAGCGCAGACGTGTCATTCGGGCTATTGAAAGCACCCGTTCGGATGTCTCTGTTCAGATGCTGGCGGCAGCGGTGGTGGTGGGTGAATGAGTACCCCTCTGGCATACGGGCTTGACTACGGCACTACCAATAGTTCGGTAGCGATCGCCTATCGACACGGTGTGAAGGTTTTGGAGTTGAATCCCCAAAGCCCACTGCCCTATTCGCTTCCTTCCATTTCTTACCTTCACAGAGATGGTCTCAAACTTGCCGGAACGGACGCAGTTGAGCAGTATGCGATAACCGGGGCGCAGCGCACCGCGTGTCAACACTGTTCTCTGGTGTTCCGTGGGAAGGTGGGACGAAAACTGGACATTCACAGCGCATGCCGCCAATACAGATCCGGTAGCGGCTGTCTCGACTCCCGTCTGATGGGGGGGATCAAGACCGAACTTTCCAACGATTTCTTCAAGAGAACCCACTCCTGGGCAAGAGACTTTGAGATGGAGGATCTCGCCGCGGTTGTTATTTCCGCTCTCAAACGCCGCGCCGACCAGCATGTAGGCCGAAAAGTGCGCCGAGCGGTGATCGGACATCCCGTGGCATTCTCAGGAGCTTCGGGTGACCGGTTCGATGAGCTTCAGGGATTGGCGGAAGACCGGTTGAGGGAGGCTGCCCACCGAGCGGGGTTTGCAGAGGTGGAGTTATACCCTGAGCCGGCGGCCGCCGCCTTGGACGAAGAACTGGGTGACGGGCACTCAATAGCGGTTGATTTCGGGGGAGGAACGTTCGATGTGGCGGTCATCGAGATGAGGGGTGGAGAAGGAGAGGTGGTGGGTCTTCAGGGTGCGGCTATTGGCGGTTCTGTCTTGGATCGCTTGATCTTCGAAAGAAAGGTGGCGCCTCGACTTGGCTTGGATCGAAGTTCCATCCCAAACTCATTCAAGAAAAGGCTCAGCAGTTGGAGTGGGTTTAAACACCTGCTAACCGATCCCCTCACCTTTTTGATTGTCAGTGAAATCGAGAGAGCAGACCCCAGGTCCGGCGTTCTTGTCAGCGCCATCATTAGAGGTGGGTATGCCCATCGGTTCTATAAGGCTATCGAAAATGCCAAGATTTCCTTGGCAGACGTCGAAGTTTCGTCCATCGAATTTCATCCTCCGGGAGGAGACTTGTCGATACCGTTGTGCAGAACCGAGCTCGAGGAAATGGCGGAGCCCTACCTGCGCACCATTGAAGATCAGATCATGAAGGCTCTGCGGCAGGGGAAGGTGGAACCGGCTGAGGTCTCCACGGTGTTGCGTACCGGGGGGTCGTCACATTTGGTTCCATTCGTTGAGATGCTCAATCGATTGTTCGGGGCCGAGAAGGTACAGGAGCGGGATGCGTTTACGACTGTCTCTTATGGTCTCGGGGTAGTGGCACAGGAGGAATGGATGTGAGCGAGAAGGAGCCGGCTCGACACGAAGAATTCTATATCCCCACCCCCGAAGAGCTTGAGCGGGGTGTTTTCTCCGGGCGGCGGCGTCGCAGGAGATCGGAGAAGGACGAATCGAGGACAGACAAACGTAGCCCGTCCCGTTCCCGGCGGCTTTTCTCCCGTCTGCGACGGGGAATTGGCCAGGAGCGGACCGAGGCACGGGCACCCCGGCAGGTTCCTCCGTCCCCAATGGATATCCCTTCACCTCCTCCTCAGGATCCGCCGGATTCGGGGGGTCGGTCTCCGGCCGGCGGGGTGCCTGACTCCGCCGAACAGAGCAGGCGCGAAATATCACAGGACCCTTCCCCTCAAGCGGGCAGATCTCCAAGACCGTCGCCAATCCCAAGTCAGAGTTCACTGCCAGGCGGTGTTACCAGGCCAAAGGCCCGGCGGCCCCCGGTTCAAAGATCGGTATCTGGACGGAAGGCATCTGTCACTCCGAAGAAGCGGGTTCGAAAGATCGCCGTTCCCAAACACCGACCTCCTCCCTCTGTCAAGAAGGCTGATGCGGTTCCCGATTGGCTTGCAAAACAGGTGCGGGTCGGGCACGATTTGAGCGCGTTCAAGCCGCGTCCCAGGCTTGACCCGCAGGAGCAGGTGTACGTTGCCTCATGCAATAACTGTGGCGGGCAGGCCTTTGCCCGCCGGGTTGCGCCACCGGGTTACCCCTTGAAGGAAAACGGAAGATGGGAGAGGTTGACCGGCCGGGTTACCGAAAAGACCTGCGCTGTCTGATGCTCGGGGAGAGTCATGGTGGTCAGTCGTAGAACTGGGGGAGTCCACCGGCGGTTTGAAATCCTCCGTCGGCTACCAGGGTGGCGCCGGTGACGTGGGCGAAGTCTTCGGAGCTGTAGGCCAGGATCAGCCGGGCCAACTCGTCGGGTCCGAACAGGCGACCCAGGGGAGTCATGCCGATGATGGCCTTCTCCCGTTCCGAGCCGGGGGCCATGTTCTGGCGAACGATGGGAGTGTTCACCACTCCGGGGCTCACGGCTGTCACTCGGATTTGGTCGGCAGCCCACTCCAGGGCCAGCACCTGGGTGAGCGACTCCACTCCGGCTTTGGCTGCGCAGTAGTTGGCGTGCAGGGCGCAGGAGCGTTGGGCTGCCAGAGAGGCGATGTTCATCACCACCGCCCCTTGGGCCCGGCACAGGTTGGGATAGAAGGCTTGGGAGGTCATGAAGGTTCCGGTCAGGCAGACATCCAGCACGCTCTGCCATTGATGAGGGGTCATCTGGGCGGCCGGGGCGCGATCTCCGAATCCGGCGCCGTTGATCAGCAGTTTCACCGGCCCGGTTTGGTCAGCCACCCGGCCCAGGGCCTCGCGATCGCGGACATCGGTCATGTGCCACGAGGTGCAATCCAGGTCAGGTGGCGGATCGGCCACGTCGATACCGCTGACATCCCACCCGCGCTCCCGGAGCAGGCGTACGCAGGCCGAACCTATGGCGCCCGCGGCGCCGGTGACCACTGCATGCGGGGACATCACGGCAGAGAGTAATCCCCGACCAAGACCGGCAGGGACCGGGTGGTCAATCGGTCTTCAGGATTGCGGAGATATCGCATTGGTAGATTTCTCGCAGGAGCTTCAGGAAAGCCAGCACCGGGGGGCTGTAGTGCTGGGCGCGCCGTACCAGCACGTGGGTGGGTAGGTGCACCTGGTGTTCACCCGTCAGCTCGATGTGCCGGAGTCCTCCCTGGGCGATCTCGCCGTGTATCGCACTGTGCGGCAGGAAGGAGATCCCCAGGCCCAGCGCGACCATGCGTTTGGTGGCTTCGATGTTGTCGAGCATGGTCTCGATCTGGGGCACGATGCCTGCTTTCCGGCAGGCCTGGTTGATCAGAACGAAGTAGGTGGAGGTGGGGTCGTAGAGGATGAGAGGCTCCCTGGCCACCTCGGCGATGTGGGCGGACCCTCGTTTCGCGAAAGGGTGGTCGGGATAGGTGACCAGGACGATCGGTTCATCGTAGAGGTGAATGGAGAACACATCGGGACTGTTGAGGCCTCGGGACAGGCCAATGTCCACCACACCGGTGGCCACCATCTCGATCACGTCGGAGGACCGTCCGGTCCGGATCCGGGTCGATACCTGGGGAAAGCGGCGGCGGTAGCGATCCAGAGCAGGGGGGAGGATGTAGGTGCCGATAATCCGGGCCGATCCGATGGTGAGCGTGCTTTTCTGTGACTCCTGGGCATTCCTGATGGCTTCTCTTCCCAGTTGCAGACTCTGCAGTGCTTTCTCGACGAAGGGTCGGAAGGTCTCGCCGGCTTCGGTGAGGCGCACCCCTCGCCCTAGGCGGTGGAACAAGGGGGCCCGCAGTTCCCGTTCCAGTGATTTGATTCGTCCGCTCAGGGAGGGTTGGCTCAAATACAGATTCCGGGCCGCGCCGCGAAAGCTCCCGGCTTGGGCTGCTTCGAGGAACGAATGCAGTTGGGAAAGTTCCATTCTTACTCCGTCAAAGTGGAGATATAGGTATATCCTATCGGTCTGATCCAATTAAAGGGTCTAGTCCTATCGTTCGACTCGTTACATAATCCTCGGTAGCCGTGCTGACTAATCCTTTGATGAATCCATCCGGAGGGTGCGGTCGGCAGGGCGCCGTTGAAGCACCGCAAACCCCAACCCCAAAAGGAGGACGATGATCATGTCGATTAATGGCCACACCGGGTTTGCCGCCGAGGTAGGCGCTCTCAGACTCCGATGGGAACATGAAGCACGGTGGCAGGGAATCAAACGCCCCTTCTCGCCCGAGGATGTTCTGTCGCTCCGGGGCAGCCTGAAGATCGAACACACCCTGGCAAAGGCCGGAGCAGAACGGCTCTGGGATTTGCTCCACGTCGAACCGTTCATCCGGACTTTCGGGGCACTCACCGGCGGGCAAGCGGTCCAAATGGTGAAGGCGGGCCTGAAAGCTATCTACCTGAGTGGTTGGCAGGTGGCCGCGGACGCCAACCTGTCCGGGCAGACCTATCCCGACCAGAGCCTCTATCCCTCAAACAGCGCACCGACTCTCATCAAGAGGATCAACGGCGCCCTGACCCGAGCCGACCAGATCGCCAGGATGAACGGCGACACCGGAGCGCACTGGTTCGCTCCGATCGTGGCCGACGCCGAGGCCGGTTTCGGTGGTCCCATCCACAGCTTCGAACTGATGAAGTCCATGATTGAAGCGGGCGCCGCCGGGGTCCACTTCGAGGATCAACTGGCGTCGGAGAAGAAGTGTGGTCATATGGGAGGAAAGGTCCTGGTGCCGACCGCCCAGTTCATCCGTACTCTGGCCGCGGCTCGGCTGGCGGCCGATGTGATGGATGTGCCCACCGTACTGATGGCTCGGACCGACGCTCGGGACGCCACCCTGTTGATGTCCGACATCGACCAGCGGGATCACCGTTTTCTGACCGGCGAACGGACCGCTGAGGGTTACCACCTGGTGCGGGGCGGGATCGAAGCGGCCACCGCGCGGGCGCTGGCTTATGCTCCCTACGCCGACATCCTTTGGTGTGAGACCTCCGAACCCGACCTCGAGGATGCGGCTCGGTTCGCCGAGGCCGTCCATAGCCGGTTTCCGGGGAAGCTCTTGGCCTACAATTGCTCGCCGTCGTTCAACTGGCAGAGGCATCTCTCCAAGGCTGAGATGGCCGGCTTCCAGGAAGAGCTTGCTGCGCTGGGGTATAGGTTCCAGTTCATCACTCTGGCGGGTTGGCACCTGCTCAACTACCACACTTTCGATCTGGCCCGCGGTTATGACCAAGCAGGCATGGCCGCCTACAGCGAGTTGCAGAACCGGGAGTTCGCCTCCGAGGTCCACGGCTACACCGCCACCCGTCACCAGGCGGAGGTGGGCGCCGGCTATTTCGACCGGGTGATGCAGGTGGTGACCGGAGGGCAGGCTTCAACCTTGGCCTTGGCGGGGTCAACCGAAGAGATGCAGTTCGGCCAAACCGGGGGTATGCGCGGGGCAGCCTGAAAGGGGCCCCGGCGGCTGTTGCGGCCTCGGGCCCGGATGCCCAAGGCGTGGTGTTCGGTGGGCGGGGATCACCGTCTGATGGAGGTAGTCTTGTCCGGGTGAGTGCAAATTCCGGATCGCCTGACATGATTGACCATGAGTATGTGAAGCTGGTGGACAAGGTCGTCCGCGATGAGGACTTTTTCGGGAGGGCGGCTCGTAACGACCGAGAGTCCCGTTATCCCTTCGAGAATATGGCGGCGCTCAAATCGGTGGGCGTTCCTTCCATGGCGATTCATCCCCAGTTCGGCGGAGCCGGCCACAACATCGCGACCCGCACCAAGGTGGCGGAAGTGATTGCCTACGGTGATCCGGTGTCGGCGGCCTGCACCAACATGCACTGGTCGGCGTTGGATCTGATAGGCCCGTATGCCTTCGCCGACGACAATATGGCGGCTCTGCTCAGGGACTGCGCCGAAAACCAGTCGATGTTCTGCGGCGCTGCCTCCGCGCCCTCCGACGAGTTGGACGTAACCAAAGTAGGCGCCCGGTTCCGCCGGGTGGAAGGGGGGTGGCTGGGCAACGGACGGGTGGGGTTCGCCACCAACTCGGCCGGTGCGTCCTATGTGGGCACCATCGCCTCGGTGGTGGATGAGCATGACGAGCTACAGGGACGAACCCTGCTGGTGATATTCGTTCCGGTGGGAACCCCCGGCATGACCATCAACGACGACTGGAACGCCATGGGCCTGCGAGGCACGGCCACCAACACCGTGACCATCAAGAACGCCTTCGTGCCGCAAAGGTACGCCCTGCTGCGGGATCTCGATCAACCACAGGCCACCTTCACCGACGACGAAGGCGAGGTCCAGCATATGGCGTTCGGCCTGCTCAACCTTTCGGGGGGCGGGATGCAGTTGGGGCATTGCCGTCGGATACTCGATTACATGGCCGGGTATCTGCGCAAACGCAAGGGCGGCATCGCGGTGGCCATCAAGGGTCAGGAAGCCAAGACCCGAGCGGACGTGGGGTGGTCTCAGTCCACCTACGGACGGATGAGCTTTTGGGTGCGCTCGGCCTCCACGGTCCTGTACGACACCGCCGCCAAGCTCTCCGACCCCCAATTCCCACCGGAGAGGCGCGCCTGGATCAGCCTGATGGCGCTTTACCACATCCGACGTATGACCGAGGAGGTGGCCCGCGAGTCCTTCCGCCTGGCAGGGGCACATGGAATTGTGGCGGTGAGCCCCTATGAGCGGCTGTACCGCGACCTATTGGCGCAGACCGCCATCATTTTCAAGGCGCCGGAGATGGAAGAACACCTGGGCAAGGCCGAATTGGGCATGGATTTCGACCCCATGCCGGGCGGTTGATTCCAGGACGCCCACCATTGCCGACGGCCATGATTCGAAGCTATCTCTACGTGCCAGGCGACCGGCCTGCCATGCTGGCCAAGGCGGCGGGACGGGGCGCCGACCTGCTGATTGTCGATTTGGAGGACGCGGTTGCTCCCCAGGCCAAGGCCACCGCGCGGCAAATGGTCCGGGAGGCAGTACCTGAACTGAAGGCCGCCGGCGCCCGAGTCTCGGTCCGACTCAACAGTGAACCTGACTTCTTGGAAGCCGATCTCCAAGCCCTTGCCACGACCTCGGTGAATACGCTGGTGATCCCGAAAGCCACCCTGGCAAGTGTTACCGATGTGGGGAGGAGGGCCGAAGATCTGGGGTTTGGGAGTCAGTTGTGCCTAATAGCTCTGATCGAGAGCGCACGGGGTCTCTGGGAGGTCTTGGGGGTGGCCGAACATCCGCGGGTGACGAGCTTGGCGATCGGTGAGGAGGATTTGGCTGCTGATCTGGGCTTGCAACCGGGCGGCGATCCGATGATCTGGTGTGCGGCGCGGTCCAGACTGGTGTGGGCCTGTGCCGCGGCGGGTCTGCCCGGCCCCTGCGGTCCGGTGTGGACGGATATTGGCGATCTTGAAGGGTTGGGGGAGTCAACCCGTTTGCTCCGCAGGATTGGTTTCTCCTCTCGACCCGCCATCCATCCGGCTCAAGTGTCGGTGATAAACGACGTACTCACACCGTCGGACCGGGAACTGGAATCCGCCCGTCAACTGGTGAAGGCTTACGATCGGGCTCTGGCCGAAGGAAGGGGAGTGGTCTGTGACGCAGAGGGAAACATGGTGGACGAAGCGGTAGTCCGCCGCGCCCGCCGGGTCTTGAGGTGATTTGGCTTCGCAGATCAGTCGCCGGCAGCCGGTCAAATCCCGGTGTTGTCGCCCGGTTCTAGAACCTGCGTCTGAGGAAGTCATCGAACAGTGGCACGGTAAATGCGGTGTCGCCGTGGGCGGGACTGTAGAGCATGCCTTTTGGCGATCAGCCCCGATCGGCGAGGCGCCACCGACTCCACTCGGACACCAAGCGCGGTCGCAATGTCACCCGAACGATGTGGACCTGGCCCAAGTTCCGCCATGGCCCGAAGGTACTCCACTTCCTTTGGCGTGAGGCGATCGGTCCGAACCGCAAAAAAGTTCTCATCAAGCGTGGTGATTCCCCAGAATCGAATAGACGACTGAGTGGCCTACACTGCAACAGCATGCTGCTTTCCACCACTTCCCAAGTCCCTGGACATGCCATCACCGGCTACAAAGGGGTTGTCATATCACAGGTCACCGCCGGTCGCCACCTCGGAAAAGACGTGTTGGCAGGCGTTCGAGACGTGTTCGGCGGCAGGAGCAAGTCTTTGGAGCGGGATCTGGAGGCAGCCCGGGAACAAGCTCTGTCGGAGTTGGCGGCCAAAGCCCAGGCAATAGGCGCCAACGCCGTGGTAGGAATCCGGCTCGATATGGAGAACGTGGGTGGTTCCATGTTGCTCTTCGTGGGTCAAGGCACCGCCGTCACCGCCGCAAAAGACCACTCCTAAACCAGAACACCCCATCCCCGGTTTGTCACGAACGACCCGCCAGGCAACCACCACCCTAGATCTCCCACCCCCCTTTTTCACACCAGAGTCTCCGGGAAACACTCATACTTCCGGGGCGATTCAGAGTGTGTTGAACAAGGCCCGATGGCAGCCAATGCGGCAACAGGACCCCAGGTCAAGGTGCGGGGAACCATCCCATCCCCATCTTCTTCAGCAGGCTCCTCGGGCGTTCTCCATAGGACCAGGGAGGAATCGCTCAAGGGTTCGCTCAGGTGGCGATGTCCCTTCGATCAATGCGACTGATGGCCAACCAGCCCATGACCAGTGCTCCGGCCACCAGCAGGAAGTAGGTGGGTTCGAAACCCTTGGCCAGGGGCGGCGTGTCTCCGAAATACCAGTAGAACGGAGAGATCAGCCGGGCAGGCTGGAGGGCATCGCTGAGTGAACCGAGCCCGTTCAGCAGAAAGGCGCCGATCGCCACCACCGCGGTGACCCGAACCGACGGGAAAGACGACCCTCCCATAGCCCAGATAGCCAGGGTCAGCCCAGCGAAGAACAGACCCAGAAGGCCTAGACCCGCCCCGGCGGCCAAAATCCTTGCGGTGCCCAACCCGGTGTCCCAAGCGGCATCTCCCACCAGGGCCGCCACGGTCAGGATCAGCACCACCAGGCCGGTGGAAACCACCACCCCCAGGGCCTTTCCGGCCACCACCGTTCTGCGGGTGGTGGGAACCGTCAACAACAGGTCAAAGACGCCGCTGGTTTCTTCTTTGACCATCGCCATCGAGACTCCCCTAACCGCGAACATGACGATCAGAATCGGGCCGATCGCCTGGTATGTCCGGGATGAAATGAACCCGGCCGCGGTGACAATGGCTTCGGGGTTGCTCATCCCAAACATGGCGAAAACCTCTCGGGGCAGGGAAGTGATCAGCCCGGCCAGAGCTTCGGCATCCTCGGCCAGGGCCGGCCAAGCGGAGAACATGACCAATGTCAGCAATCCCAGGCCGCCTCCCCAGCCCCAGGCTGAGCGTCGGCGATCCCAGATGGTCTTGCGGAACGCCCCGGTCAGCAACCACGCCGTCCGTGGTGATCGGCGCTTGCGAGTCCAAGAACGTCGGAAGAACTTCAACTCCGGCAGTATGGATCGCTCGGTGGCAATGTCGCGGCGCCCAAACAGCCAAGTTGCCAAGGCCATCAGCACCGCGGTGGTGGTGGCCAGCCACAGTTGCCCGCTCCCGATCCCCTCGGTTAGGGGCTGGGGCTCTTGGTACCAGGTGAACGGGCTGGCCTGCGCGATGCTGGTAAGAGCCGGGTAGAAGTCGGCAAAACCGTGTGCGAACCAGGCCACAAACGCCAAGCCGCCCGCCGCACCGCCGGCCAGCGCGCTGCGGCCCGTAAAGGCTCCCGCCAAAAGCGTCACGGCCCCGAACAGCATCCCCAGCAGCCACAAGGAGAACCCGGCGGCCAGGAGGCCGGAGACCGAAAGGGACAAATCGAAGATCGGGTTGAGCACCAGGAGGGCGGCGGTCAGCACCGCCACCAACACCAGCGACGCCAGAGCCACCCCGGAAGCCTTTTCCAGGAAGGATCGGGTGCGGGAAACCGGGCAGGAAAGCAACATGTCGATCAGGCCCTCGCGTTCCTCGGTGGGAATCTCGGCCGCCGCGGCGCTGGTGATGAAGAACAGGACGAACAGGGGCGCCAACAGCGAATACAGGTAAGAACTCAGAAACCCTGCCGCGGTCAGAAAGGTGGCCGGGTCGATTCCCATGGCGGACAGCATCCCCGCGGGGAGACTGTCCACGAACTCGACGAAGCCCTCGGATTCTCGCATCACCGGGAACAACACCGCCAGCCAGAGGGCGAGCAGCACGATGCCCAGACCGTATCCCAGGACGGCCCGCCGACGGTCGGCGAGGGTTTTGCCCAAAATGGCAGGCATCATGGGTTTCAACCCGCCGAGTCCGGGGAGCTGTGGGGCTGTGGATCGTGGGACCCGTAGTAGGAAAGGAAGACCTCGTCGAGATCGGCCTCCTCGGAGGTGACAGCCACCACGTCCCGAAAGGCAGCTGTTTCGATCACCGCCTTTTGCGATCCGGCGATGCTGAGCCGCAACAGGGTGCCGCCGTCGGTGAAATCAACCACTGTCACCCCGTCGATCGCAGCGAAAGGGGCAGCATCAACCGGTGAACCGAACTTGATCGACAGATTCGACTGGACCTTCGACCTGAACCCCGACAGGGTATCCACGTCGATCAGGCGGCCCTGTCGAACTATTCCCACCCGGTCCGCCACCCGCTCCACCTCGGGCAGATAGTGGGAGGACAAGAACACTGTGCGTCCTTCCGCCCGGACCTCGGTGAGGAGTTCGGCGAACTCCTGCTGCATAAGTGGGTCAAGCCCACTGGTGGGTTCGTCGAGGATCAGGAGCTCGGGTTGGTGCATGAAGGCATTGACCACGCCGACCTTTTGACGGTTGCCCTTCGAGTACTCCCTGATGCGCCGATCGAGATCCAATTCGAAGCGCTCAGCCAACTGCACGGTGGCGCGGGCGGTGTCGATGCCTCTCAGCCTGCTGAAGTAGAGCAGGAACTCCCGGCCGGTCATCGAGGAGTAGAGCGCCAAGTCACCGGGCAGGTATCCGATCCGGTGGCGGATCCGAAGCGACTCCCGGACGATATCCAAACCGAAGATGGATCCTGAACCCCGAGAAGGTCGGAGTAGGTTGAGCAGCAGGCGGATAGTGGTGGTCTTGCCGGCCCCGTTGGGACCGATGAACCCGAACACCTCACCGACCTCCACCCCCAGATCCAGGTCGACGATGCCGGTGGTGTCTCCGTAATACTTGGTGAGACCCTCGGTCTCTATCGCTCTCACAATCACACCTGCCTTCTAACCCGCGACCTTCAGCGTTTCCAGGAAGGCGCTGAGTCCGGGTCGATTTGGTAGCGGTCGGCGGCATCGGTGACCCGTGAGGTCCGGACCTCACCCTGACGGCTGAGAGCCGACAACACCGCCACCACCAAGTATCCGGTGTCGATCTCAAAGAACCGGCGGAGCGCCTTGCGGGTGTCGGAACGCCCGAATCCATCGGCGCCCAAGGTGACGTAACGGGCGGGCACCCATCTGGTGATCTGATCCGGCACGGCCCGCATGAAGTCGGTGACCGCCACGATCACCTGACCCGCGCCTTCCAGTTGGGCGGTGATGAAAGGTTGGCGGGGGCGTTGTGCGGGATGGAGCAGGTTCCACCGTTCCACCTCCATGGCCTCGGTCCGCAGAGCCTGGTAGGAAGGAGCCGACCACAATTCCACTCCCACCCCGAAGTGCTCGGCCAAGTCGTCCCGGGCTTGGAGGGCGGCTCCCACAGTGGAGCCTGAGAACAGAATCGATCCTCCCTTTTTGACCCCTTCGGGCGAGGGGGCGAAACGATACAACCCGGCCAGGATCCCCCCGTCCACACCGGCCGGTTTGACCGGGTGGTGATAGTTTTCGTTGTAGACCGTGAGGTAGTAGGAGATGTCCTCGTTCTCCTGGTACATTCGCCGGATCCCGTCTTCGATAATCACCCCCAGTTCAAAGGCGAAGGCGGGGTCGTAGCTCCGGATGGAGGGAACGGTGGACGAAAGCAGCAGGCTGTGGCCATCCTGGTGCTGCAGTCCCTCTCCCATCAGGGTGGTGCGCCCGGCGGTGGCCCCCAGCAGGAACCCACGGGCGCGGGCGTCGGCCGCCGCCCAGATCATGTCGCCCACTCGTTGGAAGCCGAACATCGAATAGAAGATGAAGAAGGGGACCATCGGCACCCCTCGGCTGGCATAGCAGGTGGCGGCCGCCGTCCACGAGGCCAACGAACCCGCCTCGGTGATTCCTTCCTCCAACAGTTGCCCGTCCTGTCGTTCCAGATAGGCGAGGATCATGGCCGCGTCCACCGGTTCATAGAGCTGACCCCGCGACGCATAGATGCCCAGTTCCCGGAACAGGGGATCCATCCCGAAGGTCCGGGCCTCATCGGGGACGATCGGCACCACCCGCGGCCCAAAGTCCGGGGCTCGGCACAGGTTGCGCAGCAGGCGAACGAAAGCGGTGGTGGTGGAGACCTCAACCTTGCCGCTTCCCTGGTTGAGGACATCGAAAGTCTCGGGGGAGGGGAGTACGAGCGGTTTTCTGACCGATACCGTGCGATCGGGGAGATAACCTCCCAGGCGCTTCCGAGACTGCAGCAGATATTGATATTCGGGGGAGGACACCGAGGGCCGAAAATAGGGGGGATCGACGTCCCCTTCGAGGGCGTTGTCCGGTATCTCGTCCTGTAGTTCAAGACGATCCCGCAGCTGTCGCAGTTGCTGATTGGTGAGCTGCTTGATCTGATGGGTGGCGTTTCTGCCCTCCACGTCGGGTCCCAGGGTCCACCCCTTGATGGTCTTGGCCAAAATGACAGTCGGGGCTCCCGATGCCCGGGTGGCTGCCTCGTAGGCGGCGTACACCTTCAGGGGGTCGTGTCCGCCCCGGCGCAACTCCCAGATGTCGCGGTCGGTGAGTTGGCGGGCCATCTCCAGGGTCCGGGGGTCTTTCCCGAAAAAGTGCTCGCGGACATAGGCGCCGCTCTCTGCCTTGTAGCGCTGATACTCTCCGTCCAGGGTCCGGTGCATGACATCCACCAGGGCGCCCTCGTGGTCGCTCGCCAACAGGGGATCCCAGCCCGACCCCCACACCACCTTGATCACATTCCAGCCTGCCCCGCGGAATATGGCCTCCAGTTCCTGGATGATCTTGCCGTTTCCCCGCACAGGGCCGTCGAGGCGTTGCAGGTTGCAGTTCACCACCCACACCAGGTTGTCGAGGCCTTCCCGAGCCGCCAGGGACAGGGATCCCAGGGTTTCGGGCTCGTCGCATTCGCCGTCGCCGATGAAACACCAAACCCGGGTGTCAGCGGTGTCATCCAGGTCTCGGTTTTGTAGATACTTGTTGAACCGCGCCTGGTAGATCGAGGTTATCGGACCAAGGCCCATCGAGACGGTGGGGTACTCCCAGAATTCGGGCATGAGACGGGGATGGGGATAGGAGGACAAACCCCCACCGCCGATCTCCATGCGAAAGTTGTCGAGATGATGTGCGTCCAAACGGCGCTCCAGGAAGGCTCGGGCGTAGATTCCCGGTGCGGCGTGTCCCTGGATGTAGACCGCGTCGCCCGTCTGGCCATTCTCTTTGCCCCGGAAGAAGTGATGGAACCCCACTTCGTAGAGCAGTGCCGAGGAGGCGAAGGTGGAGAGGTGCCCGCCGATGCCCTTTTCCTGATAATTGGCCTTGATAACCATCACCGCCGCATTCCAGCGTATGAAACGACGGATTCTCTTCTCCATCCACAGATCGCCCGGATAGGAGGGCTGCTCCTCGGGGGGGATGGTGTTGATGTAGGGCGTGCTGATGGAACCCGGCGCAGTCAAGCCTTTCTGACGGGCTCGATCCAACAGCTTGGTGAGAAGGAACTCCCCGCGGTCGGCCCCGCTTTCCTGAACCACCGCATCCAGGGAGTCGATCCATTCGGCGGTCTCTTCGGGATCCGCGTCACGGTGACGGTGAACGAACCCGTCCACATAGGACAGGCTGTAATCTTCCCAGTAGGTCATTGCTTCCCCGAAAGGATACCCCTCGGAGGGTGAACCGGCTCTCGGTCACCCCGGCGGAGGCGGAGAAAGGAGTTCCCGGGTTGCGGATACTGCTGATCTCCACCTACGAGTTGGGCCACCAGCCCCTCCATGTCGCCTGGCCGGCGGCCGCCCTGCTGGCCGAAGGTCATGAGGTGAGAGCCTTGGACCTGGCGACAGAAGACTGGGATCAGGCCCGGGTGGATTGGGCGGAGGCGGTCGGGGTTTCGGTTCCCATGCACACCGCCATGCGACTGGGAGTCCGGGCCGCCCGGCGGATCAGGAACGGCCGGCCGCAATGTCCCATTGTTTTCTATGGCTTGTACGCGGCGGCGGCCCGCGATCGGGTGGTGGGCGAAGTGGCCGACCGGGCCATTGCCGGCGAGTACACCGACCAACTGGTGGAGTGGTTTGGGGGCCTTCGCGGCTCGGGGCGCCCGGAGCGGACCGCGGTCACGATTTCCACCGGTCGGTCCCCTTCGCTGGTTCCCGCCCGCGGACTGTTGCCGCCCCTGGACAGATATGTGTGTCTGGAACACGGTGGGGTCAGCCGTCTGGCCGGCTACGTGGAAGGAAGCCGCGGATGTCGCCACCGGTGCCGCCATTGCCCGTTGCCCGCCGTGTACGACGGGCGCTACCGGATTGTCGACACCGACAGTGTCCTGGCCGACATCCAGTGGCAGACCGATCACGGTGCGGAGCACATCACTTTCGGCGATCCCGATTTTCTCAACGGTCCGGCGCACGCTCGCCGCCTTATCGAAGCCGCCCATCAGTGTTTTCCAGACCTCACCTTCGATCTGACGGTGAAGGTCGAGCACATTCTCGCCCACCGGTCGATCTGGGCGGCGATGGCCGGTTGCCAAGTGCTGTTCGTGGTGTCGGCGTTCGAAACCGTCAACAACCGAGTGCTGGCGCTATTGGACAAGGGCCATCAGCGGGCCGATCTCACCCGGGCGGTGGACATCCTAAGTGCAGTTGGAATCGCGGTGCGACCGTCTTGGCTTCCGTTCACTCCGTGGACGGGTCTATCGGACCTCGACGACATCTTCACTTTCATCGCCGATCACCACTTGCTGGGCGCCACCGACCCCGTGCAGATGGGGATTCGATTGCTGGTACCGGAGGGGTCTTTGGTGCTGTCCATCCCCGGCGCCGAGCATTTCCTGGGCGATTACGACCCCGAAAACCTGGGATACGTCTGGGAGTCGCCCGACCCGGCGGTGGATCGGCTCCAGCAGAGGATCATGGCCCTGGCCGAGCAGGAGAGTGCAGGCGGAATGAGTCGGAGAGAGACTCTCCACGCCCAATGGACTCTGGCGCGGCAGGCGGTGGGGCGGCCGTCGCCCCGCCGGGAAGAGGTGGACTGGGAGGGATCGGCTCCCGGACTCAGCGAGTCCTGGTATTGCTGTGCCGAGCCCACCACATCACAGATGGCGGGTCTCGCTCGGTAGGAGTGTGCTGAAAGAGGTCGGTTGACGCCGTTACGGGTCCCGGTTGTGTTGGGGCCATCCCATCCCCGTCTTTTTCGGCATTGCTTCCGGCCACTTTCACCGGTAGGTGAGGCATCGCTGCTCGAAGGGGCAGGTGGCGCACCACTCTCCCACCCGAAACGGGGGAGAGGTGGCATCACGCAGGTCCCATTGGGCCGCCGCCTCGGCGAGTCTTGTCAAACGAGACGCCAATTGGTTGATCTGGTCACGCCCCCACACCCTTCGTTCACAAACCGGCTCCTCCCCGCGGGTGGAGAGCCGATGGAGGTGGGTGGCAACTTTGGACGCCTCGCCAATCCGCAGCAGGGCTCCGAACGCGTAGATCTCTGCTTCATAAGGGTGGTTACCTTCCGGGCGGCCGGTTTTGTGATCGATGATCGCCGGGGTGCCGTCGAGTTCCCGTCCCACCGCGTCGGCCAGCCCGTATTGCACCACCGAGACGCTTCGTTGGTCGGTCCGGAAGCGAACCGTGAAACCCAGGGGGAACTCGGTTGCCTTAATGCGGAGAGTTTCAGTGCAGGGAAGTTGTCGGTGCTGACGGTATAGGTCCTCGATTTCGGGGTCTCCCTTGAAAAATGAAATCGGGTTGTCCGACAAAAGCGCCTCGGCCATCCGATGGTGAAATCGGTTGCCCACCGCCAAGCCGGGTGAGGTTTCCCGGAACCGCGAGTCGGTGTCCGGAGGGATGGAGTACCAGGACTTCCAGGCTGCTCTTCTTTCGCACAGGCTCATCTCTCCAAGCCGCGACTTGGAAAACATCAGCCGGTGCGCCGAGGGTAGGCGTCGGCCGGTCTTGGGGGCGACCACCGCGGCTGAGGGGTCGATGGCCGGAAAAGTGGGACACCGGTCCGCAACATCGCACATCGAACAGTGCAGGCCGGGATGAGTCTTCTTGGGGTCGGCTTCCATCATCTTCTGGTAGTCACGTTCCAGTTTTGAAAGGAGCTCTTGGGCCTGGGGTTGTGCCATCTCCAAGCGGATCAGCTCGCCGTCGGTGGTCCGCAACTCATAGGCTTCCAGCGAGTCGGGGAAGCGAGGATCGGAGACCACTGCGGCTATCTCCTCGGGGGAGGAGACGAACTCGGCGTCTTCTCTGATCTGCGCTGTTTTCAGCCGGTACATCTTCAGGAAGCCATCGGAGTCAGTGTGGGCGAACTGAAAGAAGACCTTAAACTCCTCATGGTCGATCGGATAGCTCAGATGAGGCCAGTCGAAGTCGAATGTCTCGCCGTCGGACACCGGTAGCCGCGGCTTGGCTCTGGTGATCTGGGCGGCCACGATGGCCCTTTGAACGGGATCGAACGGTTCCTCGTTGGTGTCCGCAGGCCGCCCCTCGTCCAACTCGGCGGACAGAGCGGCCCAGGTTGCTTTCCATCGTCGCAGCGGTGGCACATCGCGGTTGGTGGTGGAAGAGGAACAGCCCAGATTGGAGAAGGAACCGGGGCACTGGCGTTTGCTCGGGTTCCCCACCAGATCCTTGGGGGTGCTCACCACGGTTCTTCCCATAGGCTCGGCCCGGGGGGTTTCAACGCTTCGGAGGGTGTCCTACCATCGGGGCGGAGATGAGAGCAGTGGTCCAAAGGGTTTCCTCGGCGGCGGTGACAGTTGACCGCCGGACGGTGGGTGAGATCGACCGGGGGATTTTGGTGTTGGTGGGGGTGACCCACGACGACACCGAGGCCGACGCTCGGGCTGTGGCCCACAAGATGGCCGGGCTTCGCATTTTCGCCGACCAGGCGGGCAAGATGAATCTGTCTGTGGCTGACATCGGCGGAGCGGCTCTGGTGGTCAGCCAATTCACCCTGTACGGTGACGTGCGCAAGGGTCGTCGTCCCTCTTTCGTCCGAGCGGCGAAGCCCGAACCGGCCGAGCGATTGGTGGAACAAGTGGTGGCCGAATTGCGTGGCAGGGGTATTCCGGTGGCCACTGGTCGGTTCGGGGCGGTGATGGGAGTCTCCCTCACCAACGACGGCCCGGTGACGATTGTGATCGAGACGAAAGACGGCCGGGTGATCTGAGGCCGGGCTCACAGTGGTCAAGGCTTGCGTCCGATCGATTTGATAAAGGTCCGCCCCTCGGGGCAAAACTGGTAAAAGTCGCATTTGCGGCACTCTTCCGATGGGGTGGGGTCCCACTTCTCATCGGCGATCGAACCGGCCATTCCTTCCAAACGGGTCCGGGCCGCAGCCAACCATTGGAGGTCCACCGGTTCGGCCGCGGGACTCTCGGCCAACTTGCCCCCTCCCAGGTAGGCGATGGTGACCGACAGGTTGGCGGGCGGCGGGCCCAGTTCTGATATCTCGGACACTGCCAAGGCATAGACCTGCATCTGGGCCAAGCGGGCCGCATAGGGATCATCCAAAGGCGCCCGACCTGACTTGAAGTCGACGATCTCCCAGGTGTCGGCACCGCCTCGGTACACCGCGTCGATCCGTCCCCTCACCACAAAGTCGTCCCCAAGCCGCAGGGAAAACGCTCTCTCCAGCCATTGAACCTCCATCTCCGAGAATCGGGATTGGAGGAACACTTCGAATGGTCCCGGGCCGGACGAAGGCTCCGCCGGTTGGTCGTCACCGATCAGATCAGGCGCTTCATCTTCGGGTTCCAGCAGGGGAACCTTGCCCTGGTGGTGCAGTTCGATCTGGCGATGGATTCGAGTGCCCCGCCGGGTCACATAGGAGTAACGACGCGGTAGGGGGTCGACCACCGTCCAAAAGTACTTCTTCGGACAGTGGGCGTAGGTAACCAGGCCGGTGGCCGAAGTGGTGACCACCTTCGCTCCCGGCTCCGGTGCGTCGTCGGGCAGATTGAACAAAAGACCGGAAAACTCCTCCACGGCCGCCTGATATTCTTCTTCCACTCCCTCGGCCATCTTGGTCAACTTGTCAGTATCTTCCAAGCCAAGGCGAATCCCCCCGGCCCAGCCTTCCGGGCCGAAAACCGGATCAGGTGCAGCATCCGATTGGGGAGGACTGGCAAAAGTCTCTGGTCGATCTGAAGGTGGAAAGGCCTCTTTCAAGGCTTGGTCAACGTCGGTGGGAGGGGATGGCAGAGTGGCCAACCAGGCAGCCTTGAAGAACTCGCTTTGGTGAGGGAGTTTGGGTTTCAGGGTCGGTTCGGGATACCCGTACCAGTTCGCCCCCGATAACAACAGTTCCTCCTTGGCTCGGGTGGCAGCCACGTAAGCCACCCGCCACTCTTGGGAGAAGTGGGCGGCCTTGGCTTCCTCGCTCCGTTCTTTGAGGAAATCGGTCAGGGCCTCGGCGCTCATCCGGACCCGGATGCGATCTTCGGGGGGCGGATCAATCCTCCAATCCCAGGGGACGGTCTCGGCCTTGCGGTAGGGGTTGTCATATCCTCCCACCGCGCCCGAGGGAAAGTTGCCGCGGTAAACGGCCGGAACAAACACCACCGGCCACTCCAAACCCTTGGCTTTGTGAACGGTGAGGAGCGCCACCGCGTCCTCCCCCGAGAGTCGGGCGGTGTCCAATTCTTCGGAGGGTTCTTCGATGATGGCGTCCAAATAATCGAGGAAGTCGCCGACATTGGATGGACCCTCCAAGGGAGACCAGCTCTCCGCCAAATCGAGGAAGCGATACAGATTCAGGCGCACTGTGAGGCGAGTGTTACCTGGTATGGATTCCACATCGGCCCAGGCGCGGGTCTTCTCCATGATCCTTCGACACGCTTCTCCCGCCGACAGATTCTGGCACGCCGCCAAAAGCGACCGGTACTCCTGATGGAATCGACGGAAAGGCAGCTCCAGGTCATCGGGGAGGTCTTTCCAAAAGCTCCGTTCATCCAAGCCATCCAGCAAGGCGCGAGGAGAGCCATCCGGTTTCGGAAAGGCCCTTTTGCTCAGGCGCCGTATGTCGCTCATGCCCAGCCGGTACCGGCTTCCCATCAAAAGCCGCGCAACCGCCTCCCGGTCATCGAATCGGCCCACCACTCTGAGCCAGGAATGGATCTCCACCACTTCCGGAACGGCCAGCAGACCTCCCAGGTTGGCCACCTCCGCGGGTATGTTCTGGGCTGTCAACTGCCGGTAGACCCCGGCGATGTCCTTTGTCTTCCGAAACAGCACCGCCATGTGCTTCCAAGGTCTGCCGTCTCGGCGGCGCTCTCGTAGCTGTTCGGCGATCCACTCGGCCTCGTCTTGGAAAGTGGAGTGCCATTGGGCCGCGAGGCGGGTGGGTGGCGCATCGGGGAGCGCCTGCAGGTTGGCCGTGTCGGAGACGATGTTTTTCTTGATCCGGTTGGCGAAATGGATGATCTCTTTCCCCGAGCGCCGGTTGAAAGTGAGGGAAAGAGTTTCAGCCTGCTTGCCCCCCAGGGTGGGAAAGTGAGTGGGAAAACCTCGAAAATTCTCAAGCGACGCCCCTCTCCACTCGTACAAGGTCTGATCAGAGTCACCTATCACCGTCAGAGGGAAGCCCTTGCCGAACAGTTTCTGGAGAATGGCGCGCTGAGCGGCGTTGGTGTCCTGGTATTCGTCGGCCACCACCGCCCGATAACGATCTCTGATTCTTTGAGCGAGATCAGGATGGTCCTCGACAATTCGGTGGGCCAGGGTGATCAGATCTCCGTAATCCAACACGCCCAGCCGTCGTTTGTGCGCCTGGTAGAGACGAGCCGCTTCCACCATTCCCTGCCGCCTGGGGAAAGAATCCGCCAGGCGGCGGTACTCCCGAAGGTCCTTCTTCAACCGAAAGTCGGACTCGTCCAGTTGGGGAATCGCCGCCTCCAGCATCTCGTCGGTGATCTGGTCGGGGTCCTGCAGATGATCGGCCAGAGCCGAGCAAAACCGGATGATCGCCCCGGGGATATAGAAGAAGTCAGTGTTGTCCAACCCCGAGAGGTTGTGTTCCCGGATCACCTGCTTGACGAGCTGTCGGGTCTGGGCCGGACCAATGATCGGGGAGTTGCGTTCGATCTCCAGGAGCGCCCCAAACTCGCTGATGATCTGTGAACAGAAGCCGTGGTAGGTATTGACCTGGACCACCCGATCGGTGTCGGCCTGGTCGGAAAGCACCTGCTGGATGCGGTGGGAGAGTTCCTGGGCCGCCTTGTTGGTGAAGGTCAGTCCCAAAGCCTGCTCCGGCGCAATCCCCTCTTCTTCCACCAGCCGGGCGATGCGGTAGGAGACGGTGGTGGTCTTGCCGGTGCCGGCCCCGGCCGAGACCCGAAGGGGTCGAAGCGGATAGTCAACCACGGTCTGCTGTTCTTCCGAAAGCCGAATGCGGACCGGGGGATTCACGTCAGGAATGCCTCCTTGCCCTCCGGCCAGGCCGGGCACAGGGTGCGGACCTTGCACTTTTTGCATTCCGATGACGGTTGGGCCGGCCACGGCCGCGGATCGGCGCTTTCGGAAACGATGGTTTGCGCAATCTCGTCCAAGAGCTTCACCACCTCCGATAACCGGGCCGGGTCAAAGGAGCGCTTCCATGAACCTCCTTCTTTGAGGGGATGCCAGAATTCGGCGGCGCCGGCGGGGGTGTCAGGCTCGACTTGGGAAAGGGCCCAAAGGTAGAAACCCAGTTGAAGGGAGACCTTGGCGTCTTTGACTGTCATCAAAGACTTGGAGGTCTTGTAGTCGATCACCCGCAGGGTTCCGTCTCCCATCCGGTCGATCCGGTCGATCCGTCCCCTCCAAACGACTCCGTTCAACTCAGATTCCACCGCCCGCTCGAATTCGATGGGTGTCGAGCCGTCGTTCTTCCAACGTTCCGACAGAAGTCCCAAGAGTTTGCATCCTCGGTCTCGCCAAGCCTGATTGAGAACCGGCGTTCCGAAGTCCATTTCGGCGATCTGGCGGTCGAGCACTTCCAGGGCCCGGGACAGGCTCAAACCGGTTTTCCCCTGTTGGGCCGAAGCATCGCCGCATATTTGGAGCACATGGTGGATCAATTGTCCGAATCGGGCGTAGGGGTTCTCGTCGGGGGGATATATCCGCAGGCGTCTTTGTAACGCGTACTGGCGAGGGCACCTTTGGTATGCCTCGGCCTGGGAAGCCGACATGACATGGCCGGGTTCGATCAATCCCAGATCCGACCCCGGGCTGGGCACCCCGGCGAATCGGCGGGCATCCCACAGATCGGAGCGGCTCGGCCGCGCCAGTACCGAGGCGGAGGCCAGACGACGGGGTAGGGGTTGCCTGATGTCCTTTTGGATCTGCCGCAGGTAACTCTCGACTTCAAGTTGACCCACCGGCGATGCGGTCGAACGCGGCTGCGGTGATCTGAGACTTATGCCTTCCTGCTGGGCCAGTTCTCTTACAAATCGGCTGACGGTGCGGTGCATTTCGTTCAGGTCGGGGGTGGTGGCGCTCCACACTACCCGCCGACGGGCCCGGGTCATGGCGATGTAGGCCAGGTTCCGTTCCTCTTCCAGCCGGCGGGCCCGCAGGTGGGTGGGATCGGGGTCACTTTGGGACAGGAACTGGGGTTCCAACAGAGAGCGAAAGGGCCGGGTATCGGGAAATATCCCCTCGATGGCGCCGGCAATGAACACCACTTCGAACTGTTGCCCCTTGACGCGATGGATGGTGCTGACGTTCACCGCACCCTCTCTCGATCCGGGATGGGGAAGCAGGGGAGATGCCTCCAGATCGCCTTCGGTGGTCAGTGTCCGGTATTCCCACAGGGAAGTCTCCGGGGAACGGTCCGCCAGCCGGCCCAGAGTCTGGGCGAAGGCGGCCAGGGCGGCGCGGTGGCCGGACAGCTGGTCGGAGGAGACGATCTCACGAAACTGAGGAACCCGGCTCCACAGTTTCCAGAATCCTCTGGTGGCGGGCGGAGTCTGCGCCCAGGACGGATCCTTCAGCAGACCGGAGAGTTGTCGAGCGGAAGGCATTTCCCGCCCGATCACCTCCCACCAGCGCCGACCGGACCGGCGGCGGATGTTGGCCAATTCCCGGGTGCGGCCTTGGGTAATGGAGAACAGCGGTCCCAACAGGATGCTCTCCATAACCCGGTCCACCATCCCGGCATGGGAAGATGGGTCTTGGGGTTCTTGGTCTTCCATCGCTATCCAGGCGATGTCAAACACCGTCCGAACCGCGGGATGATCGATCAAACGGGCTCCGGGACGGGTGTGGGGTATTCCTTCTCTCTCCAATGCTCGGGAGAGACCGGCCAGAGGACCGGTGGTGCGGGTCAACACTGCGATGTCGGAATAGGGCAGGCCCTGCTCCAGATGGAGTGTTCGGATCTCCGATGCGATCCAGTCGTTCTCTTCCATCTCCTGGTCAAAGACGTAGTGCTCCACCCTTCCGGCATGCCGAGCGGGCGCGGGCCGCGCAGCTCGGGGATGGTCGGTCACCAAATGCGAGGCGGCGGTCAGCACTGGCTGGGCCACCCTAAAGCTGTGGGTGAGCGTGAAGGTCGTGACGGGCCATGTGCCTTGGTCTCCCAGGGTCTTGGGGAAGTCGCTCACCGAGGCTCGTTCGGCGCCCCGGAAGGAAAAGGAGGTTTGCTGTGGATCGGCGACCGCGGTCAGGTGAGATCCGCCCCCGACCAGTCTCTTGAGGATCTCCACCTGCACCAAGGTGGCTTCTTGGTATTCGTCAACCAACACATATGGAAAACGGGCCGTGGTCCGATCCAGAACGGCGGGTAGGCGCAGCGCCCGGTTTGCTCTGAGCAAAAGCCCCGTGTAGTCGATCTTCTGTTCCCGGTCGAGCCGCTGCAGATACCGCCTGTAGAACCCCGGCAGAGCCGACCAGGCCGGTCTACGCGCCGCTCGGTCGGCCAGTTCCCCGGGGGTGATTCGCTGCTCACCGCACCTCAGCATGAAATCGGCCAGTTCTTCGGCGAGGGTGTGGGTGTGGAGCATCCTGCGGTAGATGAGCGGCCATCGACCGGGTTCTTCATCGGCCAGAGCCCTTCTGATGAAGTGAATCTGCTCGGGAGCGGTCAGCAACATGGGCGGTTGGTCGGTTCCGAACAGCGCCAAGGAGTTCTCCGCCACCAGGGTCCGGGCGAAGGCGTAGAAGGTGCCAACCGGTAACTCTCCGAAGGAGCGTCGGGCGCCGGCCGTAATCCGTTTGCGCAGATCGGCGGCGGTGTCCCGGGAGAACGACAACGCCAGCACCTGGTCGGAGGAGGCGGTTTCGGTATTGATGAGGTGAGCGGCGCGGCGCGCCAGCAACTCGGTCTTGCCGGTCCCCGGCCCCCCGGTGACCAGTTGGACGCCCCCGGTGTTCCCCACCAAACCGTCCCAGTCTTCGGGGGAGATCGATTGACCTGCCGGCGGTTGGACCGTGCGGTTGGTCACCGAAGCGATGCCTCCGGCCCCATCAGGGTCTCAGAAGCATGCTGAAAAAGATGGGGATGGGATGGTTTTCCCATCTCGACCGGGGGTTCTGTTGCCGCATTGGGCTGCCACCGGACCTTGTTCAGCACCCTCCTAAGCGGCGGCATGCAACTTCGGGGAATGGCAGACGGAGCAGAGATCCGGACCATCTTCTGTCAGTTCGACGGTGATCCCGGCTTCGGCCAGCCACTCGGCGATCTGCTGGGTGGCAGTTGACTCGGAGTGAACCTTGCGGCCTATTGCTTTTTTATCCATGGGAACAAGCCTATGGACGGGCTGTGACACTTTTACGCGGCGGCAGTGGGGGAAGTCTGGGATTCGGCGGGCGTCGGGTTCTCCGATGGAGGTTGGTCGGCCCAGGCAGGACAGATCGGCTGGTAGGAACACCAGTCACACAGCCGGGTCTTTCGGGTGGGAAAAGTGTCGGTGTCGATGGCCCGGTCGATAGCCCACCACAACGCCTGAATCTGCTGTTTGATCCCCCGCAGTTGCCTCTCGGAGACCGCCAGGGCGTAGGCCACCGAATTGCCCAGATACACCAACCGGACCGAAGCCGGGGTCTGGCCGGAGTCCTGTTGGATCATCAGGGCGTAGATCTTGAGGGGGAAGAAGCTCGATTCGGCAAACTTGGGTGGGGGGGATTTTCCGGTCTTGTAGTCGGTGATCACCACCTCCCCGTGGGGACCTGAATCCAACCGATCGATGATTCCCCGCAATTCCAACTGGCCGGCGCCGTTTCTGCTGGGACCATCGATCGCCAGGGTGACGAACTTTTCCCTCTCCAACGGTTCGATATTACGCGGGTCCTCCACTTGGAAATAACGCTGGGCCACCTTCCGGTTCCCCTGGTGGTACTCCTCCTTGGCCTGGGGCTCTTCGGCGAACAGCTGGCCGTATTCCTCGGTGGCAAGGGTCTCTTCCCAGGCTGTTTCCAAGAGATCGAGGAGCTGATCGGGATGGCGATCCGAGGCAGGCAGGTCGAACAGTCTCTCCAACGCCAGATGGATGGCAGTCCCTCGGGCCTGCGCCGGAGTCGGGATCGAGGGAATCTTTTCGATGTGTCGGAATCGGTAGAGCCGGGGGCAGGTCTTGAAATCGGAGGCCCGGCTGGGGGAGAGATTCTGAAGCCCGGTCTGCTCGGGTTCGGAATGGGAGTCGGGGACGTCGGAGTGAACCGACTGCTCAGTTTGGGAGGGATCGCTGCTCAAATCTTCACTCTGGTGCTTGGTAGTTGACTGCATCAAGTGTCGATCATATAGAGCATCGAGGAAAATGATCGGTCTCTTCCCCGGATACGGCGGGTTGCCGCGAAAAGAACACTCAACCTGAGAAAAATGCCCAGGGATGCCGCCCATTACCTCAGGCTTTGCTTGATCTTCCTGCCTGCCAGGTTCTGGTCTCCACATTGCTAGCCTGAGTCTTTCGACACCCTTCCCCCACCCGAGACTATGGAGAGCACGCAGGTCCGCCGGACGTTTCTGGATTTCTTCGCCGAACGAGGCCACACGGTCCGCCCTTCGGCGTCTTTGATCCCCGTTGACCCGACGTTGTTGGTGACCAACGCGGGGATGGTGCCCTTCAAGCCCTATTTCCTGGGTGAGGAGACTCCGCCCTACAGGCGGGCGGTGAGCGTCCAAAAGTGCGTGCGGACCATCGACATCGACATCATCGGCACCACTGCCCGCCACACCTCCTTCTTTGAGATGATGGGCAACTTCAGTTTCGGGGATTACTTCAAGCGGGATGCGATTCGCTGGTCCTACCAGTTGGTGACCGAACGATATGGGCTGGACCCCGAGCGTTTGTGGTTCACGGTGTATGAGACTGACGACGAAGCCGCCGAACTGTGGAGGTCGGAGGTCGGGGCGCCACCGGAGCGGATCCAGCGGGGGGGAAAGGACAACTTCTGGCAGATGGGAATCCCCGGTCCCTGCGGTCCCTGTTCGGAGATCTTCTACGACCGGGGGCCGGAGTACGGTGCGGCGGGCGGGCCGATCGGCGGTGGGGAGGGCCGGTATGTGGAGTTGTGGAATCTGGTGTTCATGCAAAACATCCAGGATCGCCCCTATCACGTGGTGGGGGACCTTCCTCAAACGGGAGTGGACACGGGGATGGGCCTGGAGCGCATGGCCATGGTGCTCCAAGGGGTGGGGAGCACTTTTGAGACCGACGTGATGCGGGGAGTGTTGGAGGCCGGCGCTTCGATCTGCGATGTTCCCTACGGGCAGAGTCCGGTCTCCGATGTCTCCCTGCGGATTCTGGCCGATCACGGACGGGCCATGACGGTGCTGATCGCCGACGGGGTGGTTCCCTCCAACGAGGGCCGCGGCTATGTGTTGCGCCGGTTGATCCGGCGGGCGGTGCGCCATGGGTGGCAACTGGGCTATGAGGAGCTGTTGATGCCCAGGCTCGCCTCGGCCACGGTGGCGGCCCTGGGTCAGGCCTATCCGGAGGTGATCGATCAATACGACCTGATCATCAAGGTCGTTTCCCAGGAGGAATACCGTTTCCTGCGCACCCTGGAGTCGGGCTATTCGATTCTGGAAGGAGAAATGGACAGTCTGGGCGAGGGTGAGAGTCTGGCCGGCGATGTGGCCTTCCGGCTGCACGACACCTATGGGTTTCCCTTCGAGTTGATCATGGAGATCTCCGAGGAGCGGGAGGTGGGGGTGGACAAGGGGGGTTTCGAACGCCTCATGGAGGAACAGAGAGATCGGGCCCGCCGAGCCTGGAAGGGCGGGCAGGAGTCGGCGGTGGCCGACCTCTACCGGGGTCTGCTGGACGACATAGGGACGTGCGAGTTCACGGGCTATGACCAAGAACAAGACCGGGCTCAGGTGCTGTCCATCCTCCGGGCCGGCGAGCCGGTGTCGGTGGCCCAAAGTGGCGATCAAGTGGAGGTTTTCTTGGATCGCACCCCGTTCTACGCCGAAGCGGGAGGACAGGTGGGTGACACGGGGACCATTGTGAGCGACACCGGCGAGTTGGAGATCTCCGACACCCGCCACCCGGTGGTGGGCCTATCCGCCCACTGTGCCCGGGTGACGAGGGGTTGGGTGGGGACCGGACAGTCCGTGAGGGCGGGCATCGACGCCCATCGCCGAGAAGGCATACGCAAGAGTCACACGGGGACGCACATTCTTCACTGGGCGCTGCGGGAGGGACTGGGAGACCATGTCCGTCAGGCTGGTTCCCTTGTGGCCGATGGCCGGCTGCGCTTCGATTTCTCCCACTATTCGGGACTTGCCCCCCAAGAACTCTCGGAGATAGACGAGCTGGCCAACCGACAGGTGATCGGCAATGGGAACGTCAACACCACCGAGATGCACATCGACGAGGCCCGCGCCTCGGGCGCCCTGGCCTTTTTCGGCGACAAGTACGGCGAGCAGGTCCGGGTGGTGGAGGTCGGGGACTTCTCCCGGGAGCTGTGCGGAGGGACCCATGTCCCAACCGCCGGGCAAATCGGGCCGGTGGTGGTGCTGGGGGAGTCATCCATCGGCGCCAATCTCCGCCGGGTGGAAGCGCTCACCGGCGAGGCGGCCTACGACCATCTCCTGAAGGTGAGAGACGCTTTGGACCGCACCGGGAAGGAGCTCACCGTCCCCTGGGCGGCGGTTCCCGAACGAGTCACGGCGCTGCTGTCCCGAGTTGGGGAGTTGGAGGACGAGTTGGAAGAATTGCGGTCGGCCCGGAGAGGCGACCTGGCCGAAGAACTGGCCGCCTCGGCAAGAATCTGCAACAGCTTCAAGCTGGTGGTCTCCGAACAGGAGGGACTCGACGCCCGACAGTTGCGCCAGCTGGTGTTGGGAGTGAAAGATCGGATCGCGCCGGGGGTGGTGATCGTGGGATCGGTCTCGGGCGGCAAGGGCGCGGTGATAGGAGCAGTGAGTCCCGAACTGGTCGGGCAGGGGATGTCGGCCGCGGAGGTGGTGGGTTCGGCCGCCCGGATAATGGGTGGGGGAAGTTCCCGAGATCCGGCCCTGTCCCAGGGGGGCGGACCCAAGGGCCATCTCCTGGGAGAGGCACTGGGTGAGGCCGGGGCCTTGGCTGCCCGGGCCCTGACGGAGGTTTGAACTGGGTCGGGTTCTGGCAGTGGACCCAGGTGAGCGGAGGGTGGGAGTGGCGCTGTCCGATCCGGATGGCATTATTGCCCAGCCTTGGGTGGTGATCGACCGAGCGGCCACCGACGTGGTGGCTGAGGTGGGGAAGCTGGTGGTGGAGAACGGTGTGGACACCATTGTGGTGGGCCTGCCGGTGAGTCTGTCCGGCCAAGAGGGAGCGTCGGCCGCCGCCGCCCGGGAACTGGCCGGCCAATTGCAGGAAGCCACCGGCATAACAGTGCACTTTCACGACGAGCGCTACAGCACTGTGGCGGCGGAACGGATCATGCGAGAAGGCAGGGCGTCGGCCAGAAAACGCCGCAACCAACGTGATAAGGTGGCGGCGGCCATTATTTTGTCAGAGTATCTCATGGGAAGACCTGGCATCGATTCTTCGGACGAACCCCAATGACCGCGCCTGCCGACTCCGATTCGCAACTTCCCCCGTCCGGCCCTTGGTCGGTGCTGCGATTGCTGGGGATCACCGGCATCGTGGTGGTGGCCGCGGTGTTGGTTATCAATCTGGGTTCCAACATGGGCGAGCAGGTGGGGCAGAGGCTGGCGACGGATGGGACCACTTCGGTTCCCACCGTGGCGCCCGGCCTTTCGGTGGAAGTGGAGATTCCCTTCGGTTCATCGGCAACCCGCGTGGCTGAAATCCTGATGGAATCAGGCGTCATTGCCGATTCGGGGTCGCTTCTGGCCGCGGTCCAGGATGCGGGAGTGGCCGGCGCCATCCAGGCCGGCTCATACCAGCTGACGGCCGGGACCTCCATCGAAGAGCTGCTGGTGGAATTGCTGGCCGGACCGGTCTCCACCACCTATCGTCTGACGGTTTTTGCCGGCCAGCGTACCGACGAGATCATCGACCTGCTGGCCGAGGCGTCCCGCATTGACCGGGCAGACTTCGAAGACGCCTTGTTGAACGGGGAGGTGACTTCTCAATGGCTGGATCAGAGCAGTCCGCTCACCCTTCGGTCATGGGAGGGTCTGCTGTTTCCTGACACCTATGAGTTCGCCAACGATGCCGGGGCCGTTCAGATCCTGCAGCGACTCTCCGACACCATGGAGCAGCGGATGTCGATTATCGACTGGAGCGGTCTGGCCGCGCAGGGGTTCTCTTCCTATCAGGGGGTGGTGATGGCTTCCATTATCGAGTCGGAGGTTCGGGTGGCCGAGGAGCGTCCTCTGGTGGCCGGGGTGATCATCAATCGACTGAACGACGGGTGGTTGCTGGAGATGGACAGCACGGTTCTCTATGGGTTGAACACCCGCGACGTGGCCGAGTTCGACCGGGGGGCTGACTCTCCTTACAACACCTATCGTGACCCCGGCCTTCCTCCCACGCCCATCGCCGCTCCCAGTTTTGCCTCTTTGCGGGCCGCTTCCGAACCGGCCGACACCGAGTTTCGCTACTTTGTGCTCAGTTCAACCGACGGGCGGCACACTTTCTCGGTGACCGTCGAGGAGCATGAGGCGGCGGTCGCCAAGTCCCGCGCCGAAGGAGTTCTTCCGTGAGCGCCGCCCCGGCATCGGCTGCCCTGCCGGGCGGGTATCGCTTGGTGGTGCTGGGAGACCCCGTGGACCACTCGCTGTCTCCGGTGATGCACAATGCGGCCCTGGCGGCATTGGATCTGGATGGGACGTACCGTGGAAGACGGGTGGATGCCAAGGGGATGGCCACAGCAGCCTCGCAGATGAGGTCGGGGGAGTTGCATGGCGCCAACATCACCATGCCGCACAAGGGAGTGGCTGCCGCGTTGGCGGATCGGGTGAGTTCCGATGCCCGCCGGGCGGGGTCGGTCAACACCTGGACCATGGAAGACGATGGGTGCTTGGCCGGACACAGCACCGATGTGGAATCCGTCCGTCGGGTGTGGGACCAAGGTGGGCTGCCGACCGATGGTCCGGTGCTGGTGCTGGGGGCGGGCGGCGCGGCCTCGGCGGCGATGGTCGCCTTGGAGGGACGGGAGTTGTGGTGTTCGGCCCGCCGTTCCGAGGCGGTGGCCGGTCTGGCCGAGCGGGTGGACGTTTCGTTCGAGGTTTTGTCGTGGGGAGAGAGTCTGCCGGGGGCGGCGTTGGTGAACGCCACTCCTTTGGGAATGCGGGGAGGAGAGTTGCCGGACAGGCTTTTGAGGGAATCATCCGGCCTGTTTGACATGCCCTATCGGGCCGACCGGACCATGACCAGCGCCGTGCGGCGGATGAGGGAATGGGGATTGCCTGCTTCCGACGGCCTGGCGATGCTGGTCGCCCAGGCAGAGGCCTCGTTTGAAATTTGGACCGGCCATCGTCCTCCTTCCGGGGTGATGGAGAGGGCGTCCCGAAAGGGGGGTACGGGCGGGGAATGATCGGATTGGGAGGGGCCTTCGTGGCGGGGATTGCGATGGGGCTGTTGGCGGATACTTGGATCACCCGGCGCCTGGCCGACCTCGGATTGGACAGGCCGGGCCGTTGGAGACCGGCCACCAGATGGATCCTCACCGGAGCATTGGGGCTGGGCTGGCCGCTGGCGGTGGCGGTCGTAGGTTGGGCGGGGGTGCTGGCGGCTCATCTGGTGTGGGTGACCGTCACCGCCGCGCTCGTAATCACCGATCTGGAACATAAGCTGATCCCCAACCGCATCCTCTACCCAGGAACCGGGATCACGGCCGTCTTGCTGGTGTTGGGGGCTCTGTTCGATCGCACACCCGGCCGGCTGGGAGGCGCCTTCCTTGCGGCGATACTGTGTCTGGCGGGGATGGGTGTGTTGACGGCGGTGGCCCGGGTGCAATGGGCATGGGTGATGTCAAGCTGGCGGCGCTCCTCGGCCTGGTCTGCGGCTATCAGGGAGTGCCCACGGCTCTGCGGGGCATCCTCTGGGGGTTTGTGATCGGTGGGATCGCCGCCCTGGTCCTGTTGCTGTCCCGCCGCGCCCATCGACAAACTGAAATCCCATTCGCCCCCGCACTGGTAGCCGGGGCCTGGATGGTGTTGATCTGAAGAATCGTATGGTTAATTGATCGGCAGAAGGCTGAATTATGGACTACCCGAACAAGTCGGCATGCGTTCCGGTTCGCACCAGAATGAGACCATCCTCGTTACGTCCCCAGATCAGTAACCAGTCCGGTTCAATGTGACACTCCCAATAGCGATTCCATACACCGGAGAGTTGGTGGGTCGGTGACGCGGTTCAAGAGGGTGGTTTCCCTGTAGTAAATCGACAACCGTCCAAAGGTTTGCAGGGTTCTTTCCTCTTTTGGTGACTCGCCGCAAATCTCGGCGGAACTGGGTTGTTGTTCGGATTCGTGTGATCAACCCAGTACGGCCTTCATTTCCTCCAGACTGTCCCATTCGGTGAGCCCCTCCCCGCTGTCTGCCTCTTGCAACGCACTCACTGTGCCCGCATTAGGGATCTTTACCGGGAAAGGCAAACCTCGGTGCAGGTCGACCTGTTTGTAGTAGAGGGTGATGGCTTCGGTGGTTGATAATCCCAGTTGGGAGAACAAATTCTCCACCCGGACTTTTAGGTCGGGTTCTATGCGGGCGTGAACAGTGGCTGTTTTAGCCAAGGAACACCTCCTTGCTTCATTGCAAACGTACCACAATCGGGCTACACCTGTCCTGACGGTTGCGGGCCCGGCGGCGGCAACTGGCGCATCCGATCGGAAGGTTGGCAAATTCTCCAAGGGACATCCGGTCTTGGAGCGGGACAGCGGGAATACCATTCAGCACTGTTCGGTGAAAGCCAGACGTTGGTTCGCGACCGGGCCGAGTCACAAGTGATCCAAGCCCGGCCGGGATTCGGAGAGAAAGGAGTCTGTGTGTTCGCCTATCGACCTGCCAAAAGAAATCTGGTGTGTCTTGTTGCTCTGACCTTGGTGTTGGGGCTCTTTGTTGCCGCGCCGGTTGCTTCCCAAGAGGGGGAGTCGGGAAGCGGAGAGTTCACTCTGGTGATTCTCCACAACAACGACGGAGAGTCCAAGCTCCTTGAAGATGCCGACTCCGGCTATCCGGGGGCCGCCCGGTTTGCCACGAAGATGAAAGAGCTTCAGGCCCAGGCCGGTGGGGCTGTGCTCTCGGTCACCTCGGGGGATAACTTCCTGGCCTCCCAGGAATTCGGCGTCTCCCTGGCCCGCGACGGCGCCCTCTTCGATTCGGTGGCCCTGAGCGGTCTGTACGACGCCATGGCGCTGGGCAACCACGACTTTGACTTCGGTCCGGATGTGACCGCCAGATTCATCGAAGGTTTCACCCCACCGGTGCCATTCCTCTCCGCCAACCTGGATTTTTCCGGTGAGCCGGCTCTGGCGGCGCTGGAGGAGGCGGGACGATTGGCCGCAAGCGTGGTGATCGAAAAGGGAGGCGAACGGATCGGTGTGATTGGAGCGGTGACCCCCTGGCTCGCCAATATCTCCAGTCCTCGAAATGTCAAGATCTCCGAGGTGTCAGCGGCGGTGGCCGCCGAAACCGCCAAGCTGACCGCCGAGGGAGTCAACAAGATCATCCTGGCGAGCCATCTGCAGGATGTTGCCGAGGAAGTTGCCCTGGTGGCCGAACTCACCGACGTGGATGTGGTGATCGCGGGAGGCGGAGACGATTTGCTGGCCAACGAAGGCGACACCTGCATGCCCGACGAGGATCCGGCCGCGCCCTACCCGATCCGGGTGACAGACGCCTCAGGGTCCGAAGTGCCCGTGATCACCGCCCCCGGCGGCTATCGATGCATTGGCGAGTTGACCGTGGTCTTCGACTCCGAAGGCGCCGTGGTCAGCGCCGAGGGCCGTTCGGTGGGAGTGGGGCTAGATGTCGTTCCCGATCCGGGGGTGCAGGCGGCGGTGGTCGATCCCCTGACGGCCGCGGTCTCTGATATCGACACTCATGTGATCGGGGTGAGCGAGGTTGACCTGGACGGTCGCCGTTCGATGGTGCGCACCACCGACACCAACGTGGGAGGCTTATTGGCCGACGCCCTCCGGGTTCGGGCATCGCACCTGGCGGCCGGCTTTGGAATCTCTGCACCCGAGGTGGCGGTCTCCAACGGAGGTGGGATCCGCAACGACTCGGTGATCCCTGCCGGGGATTTCACCACCGGAATGACCTGGGACATCGCGCCTTTCAACAACTATGTCGTGGTGGGCGAGGTTCCCAGGGAGACTTTCCATCTGATGTTGGAGCAGGCGCTCAGCCGCTTGCCCGGCGCGGGCGGCCAGTTTGCCCAGGTCTCAGGCTTTGCTCTTGAATACGATCCTTCGGCGGCTGCTCAAGAGGTGGATCGGTCGGCCGACTGCGCCATCACCGGATCGCCCGGCGAGCGTGTTCAGAACGTGACTCTGGCCGACGGCACGGTGATCGTCAGAGACGGCACGGTGGTCCCCGGTGACCCGGTGACCCTGGCCACGGTCGACTTCCTGGCCAGGGGAGGAGACTGCTATCCCCTTGGTGGCGTGACGACCACCCGCCTGCCGGTCACCTACCAACAGGCCCTCGCCGACTACGTGGCCCAGGATCTGGAAGGAATGATCACCACAGCAGCCTATCCCACTGACGGCGGTGGGCGGATCACCGCGGTGGAAGTGACAGTTTCCTACAAGGTGAAGGCGGGCGACACCCTGCGTTCCATAGCCCAGTCACTTCTGGGGTCAGAACTCCGTTGGCCGGAAATCTTCGCTCTCAACGAGGGCGCCACTCAGGCCGACGGGCGGACGCTGACCAACCCCGATCTGATCCACATCGACTGGATTCTGAGAGTCCCCAAGAACTGATCCAAAACTGAGCCCGCCGTTCCATCGCCCTCCCACTTCGGTGCGAGGGCGATGGGCTTGGGTCCCTGTCAGTTCGCAGCGGACCACAGCATGCTGATGGGGCGGAGGTAAAGTCGGTCGCCCACGGTCAGGGACTGTGGTCCGGTGTGGAGAAGGACCCCGGCTCGGAAGGTGCCCGGGGCTGCGGAATCCAACTTGTCCCGAAGCCAACGGACATGGCGGAGGTGGCCGGAGGAGGGGGAACTGGTGGCCTTTATCTCAACCGCTACCACCGCCCCGTCGCGCCGTTCCAGGATCAGGTCAATCTCGCGTTTCTGGTGGTCGCGGTAGTGGAACATCCCCACACGACTACCCAAGGCGGTCAATTGGCGGGAGATCTCGTTGACCGTGAACGTTTCCAGCAGGGGGCCGGTGGCAAGGGCTGTGGCCGGGGCCAGCATCGCCGGTCCGATACCGGACAGATTGGCTGCCAAACCGGTGTCGGTGACGTGGAGCTTGGAGCGCCGCACTGCTCGGGAGGTGAAGTTACGTGACCAGGGCGGGAGCTCGTGGATCAGGAACACGGTCCGGAGCCACTCCAAATAGGACACAACGGTGCTCCGGTCGATTCCGAGATCGTTGGCGGCCGTCGTGACATTGATCTCGGTGGCCGTGGCCGCGGCCACCCAGCGAAGAAGGGAGGGAAAGGCTGCCTTACGACGGATGTCGGCGAGCTCGAACAGGTCACGCCGGGTGACCGTGTCTATGTAGCTGTCGTACCAGTCGTCTCGCAGGTGGGGGTCCAAGCTCATAATCTCGGGGTAGCCACCCCGACACAACACCTCCAGGTATCGGCGGCGTTCGGTGGGCTCGCCCGGGCCGATTCGGGTCGGGCGGTTGAACCACTGGTCGAACAAACACGGCGGACGGCCCAATATTTCGGCTTCCGACAACGGCCACAGACCCAGAATCCGCACCCGCCCGGCCAGTGACTCACTGATGGTGGGAACGGTCAGAAAGTTCGTCGATCCGGTGAGCAGGAAGCGGCCCGGTGTGGTGTCGGCATCCACCAGCTGCTTTATGGCCCGCACCACCCGATCACCGCCCAGTTGGATTTCGTCCACAGTGAGAAGGCCCTGATGTTCGGCCAGAAAGGTTATCGGATCTGCCAAGGCGGCTTCCCGTGTGGCGTCGTTGTCCAGTGTCGGGTAGGTGCCTCCTCGCATCTCCGTGATGAGACGCGCCAGTGTTGTCTTCCCGGACTGCCGGGGGCCATGAACCATGACAACCCTAAAGCCGTCAAGGGCCTGGTCAATACGGCGGTGCAAGTGATGGTCGATCAGCATGAGCGTTGTGCTAATCCACAAATGCTCATGGCACTACTCCACGATTCGTATTCTCACTGTTCCATATTTCGCGACCCCTCATCCTCAGAAAAACACTCGCGGTACAGGGCATTTTTCACACCCTATGCGTTATTCTGGTATCACAGGAGTAGATACTCCCCACACCGATCCAAGGTTGGCGGCTTGCGCCAGTTTGGTGATATATGACGCAGAAAAGATGGAGAAGTACGAAGTCACTGGAGGGTGAACTCCGTCCGCTGATGCACAATGTGCGCTTAGTGGCGGAACTGGACCTTTCTCTTGCCGGCACCGTATATAAGACGGCAAGGGAAGCTGTGCACCCGTTGATAGCCATGAGAAAGATCGGATCGCTCTTCACCGTTTGCCCCACCGCCACCGTTGTTTTCTTAGTAGCGGAGGGGGTCCACCGATACAGAGGCGGGGCGTTTTGGCCGAACATCTCCATTGATGGTCTTGACTCCAATTGCCGAAACCAGCTGGGGCGACAATTCTTGAAATCGCTCAGAAGACTTGGCTTAGAAACATTTGAAGATGTCGTGCAGCAGGAACGCGGGTTGAGATATGTGACGCCGATCCTGCTCCATGGAGGAATTCCCGCCTACTGCGCCAGGGGTTTGTGGGATTGCCTGATAGAGGAAATGCGCAGTGGCCAAGAAGAGGCCAGCTTACTGCTGTCCCGGTGGAGACGATATCTCCTCCAAGGAGTGGACAAACCGGCTCAGCGCTTCATTTTCCATGGCGGAGATTTCGCCATGGATCTCCTTCAGCGAATGATCCAATTGGCAGATGACGTGGCTGGCTTGGGTAGGAGAAAGGCTCTCGATAGAGGAGCTGCTATATTGGCCGCTGACGCTGCTGTGCCCACTTATCTGGCGAAGGAACTCCTTAAAGGACCCAGTGAGCCACGACGACTCGGACCACGTCCACCTCGGCCGCGGGTGGTACTAGACCCATATGGCGGAGAAGGACCTAGTCTTGTTCTTCCCCCGTCGGCGATTCCGGAAGGTACATGGCGAATCTTTTGGAAAGGGAAGCAACAGACTTACCGAGCTTCATCCTATGACGAGCGGCAAATTCCACTTGTCCCAGCATCCTCCTGGGAAATAACTTTCTTGGGCGAAGGCGCCAAGCGGACAACCACCCTTGGCCCTATAGAGCAGGCACCGCTGTACGTCTTCGACAACAGCGGAGAGTTGGCTCGCAATCAGGCTGGCTTCCGCGGCGACACCGTTCTGGTATTGGCCTCCCGGAACTTGTCGTTTTACAAGGACAGAAACCGCACCGACGAGGTTGGCGAACTAGAGGAACTACCTCGTTTGGCCGGTAGTTGGTCCGGATGGCAACCACGCCTTCTCGACATCACTGGCCTTATGGAAGTTGTAATATGCGGAACAGGTCCTACAGGCAGGTCCCCCGCGGAGATAATTCACGTTAGAGAATCCACCCGCAGACCCTATCTGGTAGATGACCACTTCCATGCCATACGTGATACGAGTAGCTGTCTGGTTTTCGGTCAGCCTCCCCGGGTGTGGGTGGATGTCGGGACGACGTCAATGAAATCATGGCGAGTCCGTTTTCGTACCGCAGCCTATTCCCAACCCGCGACTCTGGAAGACCTTAAGCGAGACCGCTCGGACCCCAGGATATTTGACCTTGCACCGCTCTTCGCTTCCGAAAAGGTGGTTAGTGGGGTAATCGAAGTGATTGGACCCCTGGGTTCCGATCTCCGTGCTCCCGTTACCATCGTGCCCGGTTTGAGGCTTCGTATGCCGGAACGTGTCATAGGGCCTGACGAAGCTGTCTCTGTAGGACTTTCAGCAGACGTTCCGCTTGGACCCAGTGGATTGGGTCAGGTTGAGTTGGACTACCTTCCCGGGGAATACACAAAACGCATATCGGTTGGACTTGAGCAGACCGAGCTCTTGGTGTTGGTGCCGCGTCTGATGTGGGCGCTTCGGTATCGGAACGGCGGACTGCCCTCCTTTGGGACCAAAGTGGAGAGCATTGGTCTTGACGAGTTCGAAAGTGGAGACTTGGAAGCGATATTGGTCCGGGTCGGAAGGCCATCATCGGTACGTCTGGAACTGCATGCAAGTGCTCTCCTGCAATCATCACCAGAGAGAACCACCGGGCCGGAGGGTCGGTGGGCATTCCCCCTCAAAGAATACCAGACATCGGCAGCACACTCCGATGCCCCTCGACTGTTCTTAAAGCTCGCGTGTTCCGATATCACTCCTACTGTGGCGGTGATAGAGGCAACCCACGAAGTTTCCGACATCAAAGCAAAGACTGTGTTCGATGCCACCAATGGGATAGCCATGGGCCATGTCCGGTGGCGGGAGAACAGGGCCTTCCAAAACCGCCAAATACGGTTGTGGTCCAATCACCGCCCCTGGGAGAATCCAATTGAAGTTCCCGTGCCGAACGGCAACCGAGGTCGTTGCAATTTCAAAGGGAAAACACCACCGGGCCCGTATCTGCTGGAGGTAAATATCGCAGATCCCTGGGCCCTGCCGGTCAGACCTCCCATTAGCGGAGTCGGCACGACGCAGGTGACGATTGGCGCAGACCGCGATCTTCATCTCCACCTAACAAATCTGGATGAGGCTGATCCACTGGAGGCGATTGAACTTGAGCTTGCAGGACGAGGCCCTATAAGGAGCTTAGATGAGGAAGTGGGGGAGGTCCTCGATGAGCTTCAAGAGGCTCTATTGGCTCGTCACAACCATGCCGGACCCGACTCCGCCTCGGATGACATCTACCGTAGATTGAGCGAACTCGCCTTGTTTAGCACTTCCCACCTGGCAGAGATTATTGCCGGGCTTGAAGACATAACGGAAAGTGATCTGGCCCGACTCCTCATTACTCTCCTACAAGGTGTGATCGACTGCTCCCCCCGTGAAATCGAAGAATCCATCTTGCGTCGACTCTGGAGGATGAGTGTGGTAGCAGGAGCTGCGTTCGACACCTATCGAGAAGGCGATCGCCGATGCGCAGGCCGGTGGCGCTCTTTCACCGGCTGGGATCCGTCTGCATCTACCAGGGACAAAGGAAGTTTGGGCCGGGGCGACAATCTTCCCTCACGTGGGGGACCAATCCAAACACCTCTTCACACTTTTGACCCTGGGCAGCTACGGGATCTGGCTGCCACGCAGTCCAGACAAGGAGAGGTGTTAGGTTGGAGTGGGCATTTCGACGCTACTTTGGATTTCCTGATTCGTACCTACGAAGACCGCTGGCGGGTAGAACGATGGCAAATGCAGTACGAGACCATGGCGACCGACACTCTGGGGTTCGAACCAAAGCATATGTCTTATCTACAGAACCTCGAGAAGTCAGCCAAATTGCCGGGCTGGTGCTCGTTTCCTCGAGACATTATGGCATGTGCCTTCCACCTGCTGGTTTTCGGGGGAAACAGTCAGGGCGCTACTCGAGCATTGTTTGACGCAGTGGAATTCGCTCCGGAACTTGCGAACCGAAGTCTCCTGGTCGCCATTGCCCTATACCCACGGCAGGGATGACCGACCCCCGCCTTCTCGATCCACTTGCCGCCTCGAAGCGGATCAGTGAGTCCTACCAGAGATACCTCAAATCACGCCACGCCCCTCAAGACCCCCGGTTGCGCAGGGACTTCTTCCGAGCGCTCGAAACCGACTTCCCCTTAGTGAGTGGACCACTGCTTCAAGCGTCAGCACCCTATGAAACGGCCTCAACACTGCGGCAACTAATCAACGAAGGAATGCTGAACGGAAGGTTCGGCGAAATGCCAACATCAGCCTTTCCGCTGGAAAGACCTCTCTACAAGCATCAGGAGCAGGCGATCCGGAAGCTGGTGGGAGGGAGGAATCTGATTATCGCTACGGGTACAGGATCCGGTAAGACGGAGTGCTTCCTGTTCCCGATCCTCAATCACCTCCTGAATGAACGGGATGCGGGCACTCTTGATGCGGCCGGTGTCCGATCCATGTTGCTCTATCCCATGAATGCCCTGGCCAACGATCAAATGAAGAGATTGAAGAGGGTCTTGGCGGTGTTCCCTGAGATCACATTTGGTCGATTCATCGGGGATACCCGAGACCCTCATCGGGAGGCTCTGGAAGTCTATGAGCATCGTTTTGGCACCCATCCCCTGCCTAACGAATTGATTAGTCGTGAACAGATGCGCGAAAACCCACCCCATATCTTGCTGACCAACTACGCGATGCTTGAGTACCTTCTTCTGAGACCTGCCGAAACAAAGCTTTTCGATGGACCCACTGGGCGGCATTGGCGGTTTATTGTTCTTGATGAGGTGCACGTTTACAACGGAGCCCAGGGGGCAGAGATCGCCATGTTGCTCCGCCGTGTGCGGGATCGTGTGAATAGGAGTACGCGAGGGTCCATCCAGTACATTGGCACCTCTGCAACTCTCGGGACCGAAGGCGAGTATCCGGCCCTGGCTCAATATGGTCGGGACCTCTTTGATGAGTGTCTTGAATACCTGCCCGGAGATTCGGAGCGGCAGGATCTTGTCTTGCCGGTCAAGAGTCCCCTCGTGCAAAAGGCAGCAACGTGGCACGCTACCCGGGAGACGTTCACCAAGATTTCTGGAATGTTCTCCTCGGGAACCACGGCGCCTACTTCACTTGTATCGGAGTTGGCTGCTATGGGAGCGCCCCAACCCGAGCCAGATCAGGACCCGGTCGATTATGTGGCTGAATCCCTCGTTCGGGAGCGGCATGTGGTGCAACTCCAGGGTCTGTTGGAAAATGAGTCCATTGACATTACGGCAGCCGCGAAGAGTGTGTTTGGCGACAACTCGGAAGTTACCCTGATGCACCTTCTGAACGCCTGTTCCCGGGCCGAGTTCGCGACAACGGGCATCTCCGTAATCCCATCTCGGTATCACTTTCTCTTGCGTGCGCTCGAGGGTGCCTTTCTTTGCCAGTCTCCATTCCATCCCACCGGCCGACCGAGGCTGCGACTCAACCGCCACAAGTACTGCCCTGAATGCATTGAAGAAGAGGTGCAGTCGAAAATGTTCGAGTCCGGTGTTTGCAGCAAATGCGGAGTCCTCTATCTCCTCGGAATGAGAGAAGATCAGGGTGCCGGTGTTTACCTGAGGTCGGCCAGAGCCTACAACGCCAACCTCACATATCTTCTTCTCCAGGAACAAATCGCATCAGATGACGAAGATGAGGAGGCGGCGGTCAACAATGACCTCGTTGCGGCGGCCGTTGATCAGAGGATGCTATGCACTGAATGCGGGTTGCTATCCGAAAACTCCCAATCCTTCTGCGACTGTGGCGCGGGGCAGCAAGTCCGAGTCACAGTCGCACATCCATCGAAACCCGGAGAGCCGCTGCGGCGATGCCTCGCTTGCTCGGGCCGAAGCACTGCTCCGATCGTCCTGCGCTTCTTGACCGGCCAAGATGCGCCCGTTTCTGTTATAGCGACGGCCCTCTACCAATCCATACCACCGGATTCGAAGTCCAACGGCCTAATCAAGGTAGGTGAAGGCCGAAAACTCCTTTCCTTTTCGGACTCCCGACAGGCCGCGGCATTCTTCGCTCCATATCTTGACCGCACGTACTCGCGGGCCATAGAGCGTCGCCTCATCTGGGAAGTCTTGGAACGCTTACACGAATCAGCCCCTCGTTTCGAAGACCTTGTCACTCCGATCCGCAGGGTGGCCGAAGAGGCGTTGGTGCTTGATGAGGACCACGGGACCATGTGGAACAACAATCAGGTACGAAGATGGCTGATGCGCGAAATCCTTGCTGTGGACCGCCGGCAGAGCCTCGATGGTGTCGGATTAGCCGAGATCACCTTCGCTCTTCCCAGGCGTCTCACTGAAGTTCCTGCGCTAAACGCCTTGGGATTCACACGTGAAGAGGCGTTCGATCTTGCTCGGGTCATGTTGGACACCCTACGCATCCAAGCTGCGGTTCACTTACCTGACGGCGTTGATATCAGTCATCCTACCTTCGCTCCGAGAAACGTGGTTACCAGAGTCCGTTTGGAGCAGCGAGCTTCGAAGATCCTCTCCTGGTTACCCGGTGCCGGACTCAACCGGCGCCTTGATTACCTAAAGAAGGTGTTGTCACGCCGCGGCATTAACCAAGATGCCCGAGAATTGTTGGGTCTGATATGGCAGAATTGGATAGCGAAGCCAAGGAGTCCATGGAACAAGGTACTTACCCAAGTGAACAGCAAGAGGCACGGTGTCTTGTTCGCCCTCGACCCAGAATGGGTCACGATGCGTCTTGCCACTCCCGAGCAACCCGCGTTTCGTTGCAACGTGTGCAGACAGATTTGGTGGCGCTCCGTCAGCAGCGTGTGCCCAACCTACACATGTGAAGGGACTCTCCAACCACTGGCCACCGCAACGGCACAGCGGGATGAGCACTACCGCCACTTGTACACAACTCTCGATCCAATCGGCCTGCGTGTCGAAGAGCACACAGGTCAACTTGGCGCCGAATACGCCGGTCGGATTCAGCAGGAATTCCTGGAGGGCGAAATCAACGCTCTTAGTTGTTCCACCACGTTTGAGCTGGGCGTCGATGTTGGAGAAGTTCAGGCTGTTCTGATGCGGAACGTGCCACCTTCTCCGGCGAATTATGTCCAGCGATCAGGCCGTGCCGGTCGGCGGATAGGGTCGTCGGCATTGGCTGTTACTTTCGCTCAGCGTCGGAGCCACGACCTTCATTACTTCGACAACCCGAGGGCCCTGGTGGATGGCCATGTGCCAACTCCGATTGTCTCCCTACGCAACGCCCAGATCGTCAGACGACACCTCCACGCGGTGGCTTTCGCGGCTTTTGAACGCGCTCATGTCGCATCAGGGGGCGAATGGCACAGGACCGTTTCCTCTTTCTTTGTAGGAGATAGCATCGACACACCCCCTCCCGTGGACCGGTTCGTCAATTGGCTGCAGTCTCATCCGAAGGAACTTGGGGAGGCGGTTACCCGTATCACTCCATTGGAACTGGCTACGGAACTCGGTACCCAGAACTGGTCGTGGGTCGAAGCTCTGATACAAGAAGACGAGGGTGAAAACTTCGGGTGGCTGGGGAGGGCCAAAAAGGAAGTGCAATCAGATTTAGAAGAAGTCAATGCCCAACTGGACAAGGTTTCGGAGAAGATAACCCGCCACCGCCAAGATGGTCGCAACCGAGCAGCGGAGGCTCAAGCCGGTTTTCAGAGAGGGCTTCTCCGGCTCAAAACGACTCTGGAGGAACGCCAACTTATCCAGTATCTTGCCCAACGAGTTGTCCTCCCAAAGTATGGCTTTCCCGTGGATGTGGTTTCGTTGGATATCCGGAGGCCGGGCGATGTCAAAGCCGGCAGGCTCGACTTGTCCCGTGATCTCCGCGTGGGCATAACCGACTATGCACCGGGATCTCTGATAGTCGCCGACAAGAAGCTGTGGGAACCCATCGGACTCCGCGTCCCCCCGGGCAAAACTCTAATCGATTATGTATGGGCGACTTGCAAGGACTGTGGGGCCTTTCGGTCTCGCTTGGGGACCGAACACGATGCCTGCCAAATCTGCGGCAGTCATGCCGTGTCCAGTAGTCGGATCTTCGTTATGCCAGTGTTCGGCTTTATTGGGCGCCCCAGTGACCAGAGGCCAGGGGAATCCCGTCCACCGAAGGCTGGCTACTCGGTATTCCATTTCAATGACTACGCTTCGACCCCGCCAGAATTTGAGTATCATTCAGTAGCCAACCTTATGGTGGCCGTCAGAACCAGTCGGCAGGGTCAAATCACCGTGATCAATCAGGGGCCAGCCAATCGCGGTTTCCAGATCTGCACAGAATGCGGATATGCTGGCCCGGCACCGACCAATCGCATCAAAAAGGGCATAAGACGCGGGAAGCACACCCGCCCGGGGCGCGACAGCAAATGCGGGGCCATCCTAAAGAACCGACAGCTCGGACACCAGTACCTGACCGATGTCGTTGAAGTCCGACTACCTGTTCCAATGAGTCACAACCAGCATCTGAGCACCCTCCACGCTCTACTTTCTGCTACCCACTCGGTCGGAATTGTCAGGGGCGACGTCAACGGGACTCTCCGTGCGGCGGGCACCGGCAATTCGTCAATGGTTCTCTTCGACGCTGTACCGGGCGGAGCGGGCCACACCAAGCGGATAGCAGAACGGCTCACTGACCTTCTCCAAGCGTCATACGACGTGGTGGCTAACTGTGAATGCGGTGAGGACTCGAGTTGTTACGGTTGCCTACGCTCTTACCCCAATGCCGCGTACCACGATGAACTCGTGAGAGGGGAAGCAATGGCCATTATCGGCCAGGTGCTCGATTTCCGCCGGTAGCCGCTCACCCAACCAGCGCGATCAAGCGGTTTCCGATGGGCTGGATAGGGCGGCTGTTGGGGCCGCCGTGTAGTTGTTCCAGGGTGCTGACTTGAATGGCTGCGATGGTTCTGGGCCGGCGAATCACGTACCAGTCGACCGGTTCGTCACAAGGGGGAGTCGTCAGGGACCCGTCGTATCGGAAGTGGGAGGAGTGGCGGGGGAGGAATCCCTGAGCCGCAATGCCAGATCCTTCGACGATCCCATCGTCCATCTCGGGAACTGAATCCAGAATCGCCTGCACCAAGGAACTGGCGGACCCCAACTCGAATAGCTGACCCACCACGGCTACGTTGCCGCGGTCATCAGCGTGGACCAGGTGAAGCTCCGCCACAAAACTCACACCCTCTATATGATGCTCGGACGGAGTATGGAAGTGAGCGGAAGTCAGCTGATAGGCGTGTCCATCGGCATTGAAGATGTTGCCCGCCGGGAAATCGATATGAACGAAACGGCCGTCGCATCTGATGCTTTCGGCACCGGTGGTGTACGAGAAGGAGATCTCCCCGATCTGTTCAGTTCCGTAACCGGTGAGATTGATGGGTGACTGCTGTCGGCCCTTCCCACAGTTCTCAAAGTCCTTTGACAACCGGGCCCAGTTCTCCGGCCCGTCCGGACCTCGGTATCCCCACCCCACGGCCGGCTCCCCACGATTCTCCTTGGCCTTGTCCATTCCTCGCACCATCGCAGAATGTTGCCTGCTGACTCAGATCGCTTGATCCCGCCACAAGCATAAATGGACAGCCGAGGCCGCGGCCCGTCGCCTCGGTGCCATCACCCGCTGGGAACGGAGGTGTCCTCGGGCGGTAGCATTTCGAGTCATGCTTCGGTTTCTGACGGCGGGGGAATCGCACGGCCCCGGATTGGTGACGATTGTGGAGGGATTGCCGGCCGGGTTGGAGATTCATTTAGAGGGTTTGGCCAACGAACTGGCTCGTCGTCGAATGGGATTTGGGCGGGGCAACCGGATGAAACTGGAGCAGGACGAAATTGAGATCATGGGAGGGGTGCGGCACGGTTACACGTTGGGAAGCCCGGTGGCGGTGATCGTGCGGAACACCGAGTGGCCCAAGTGGGAGAAGGAGATGAGTCCGTTCCCCGGTCCCGAGCCGCGGCGGCGGATGACCGCTCCCCGTCCCGGACACGCCGATCTGGCGGGGATGATCAAATACGACACCCACGACGCCCGCAACATTTTGGAAAGAGCGTCGGCTCGGGAAACCGCCGCTCGGACGGTGGTGGGCTATCTCGCCAAGGTGTTGTTGGCCGCCTTGGGGGTGGAGGTTTTCAGCCACGTGGTGGCCATCGGCAAAACCCAGACGCCTGACTTTCCGCTTCCGACCCCCGCTGACCTCGACGCCATCGACCAGTCCCCGGCGCGAGTATTCCATCCCGAGGCCGAGGGTCCCATGATCGCCGAGATTGAAACGGCCCAGGCGGACCGCAACACTCTGGGTGGGGTGGTGGAGGTGCTGGCCTATGGTCTTCCCCCCGGCATTGGCAGCCACGTCCATTGGGATCGCAAACTTGATGCGCTATTGGCCGGGGCTTTGATGTCCGTCCACGCCATCAAAGGGGTGGAGATCGGGGACGGGTTCCGTTCCGCCGCCCGGCGGGGAACCGTGGCCCACGACGAGATCTTTTATGAGAACGAGGAAGGGTATTTCCGCCAAACCAATCGGGCGGGAGGCACCGAGGGCGGGATCACCCTGGGGGGGATCCTCAGAGTGCGGGCGGCCATGAAACCCATCTCCACCGTCATGCGCCCCCTGCAAACGGTGGACGTGGAGACCCGCCAACCTCACAAAGCCTTCCGGGAGCGCTCCGATGTTTGCGCGGTCCCCGCCGCGGGGGTGGTGGCCGAGCAAATGGTGGCGTTTGTACTGGCCCAGGAAATCCAGCGGATGGTGGGCGGGGACACTGTCGACGATCTGAAGTCGGGATGGAAGTCGCATTGGAGAAAGGTGGAGCGGTTCTGACTTCCAAGCTGTGGCTGATCGGGATGATGAGTTCCGGCAAGACCAAAGTGGGTCGGAAACTGTCGCACCGAAGCGGCCTCCCTCTGGTGGATGTGGATGATGAGATCGTGGACCGGGCCGGGATGACCATACCGCAGATCTTCGCCGAGCAGGGAGAGTCGGCCTTTCGGGCCATGGAGTCCGACGAGATGGCGCGCATCGCCGGGGACCGGCGGGAGATGGTGGTGGCGACCGGCGGCGGGGCGATTCTCGATCCGACCAGTCGCCGCCTGATGCGAGACACCGGTTTGGTGGTGTGGCTGAAACCGTCCATAGCATCCCTGATCGCCAAAAAAAAGACCCGCAATCGCCCCCTGTTGCAGGGGCACTCCGACCTGGCGGCCCGCTACCGGGAGATCTGGGAAGCCCGCCGCCACCTCTATGAGGAGACCGCCCACCAGGTGATCGAAATGGATGGCAAGACCAGGGATTTGGTGGCGGAGGAAGTGTGGAGGCTGTGGAGACAATTCTGATCGGCGATCAGTGCGAGATTCTTATCTCCGCCGGTCTGCCTTCTCCGCTCCTTCCTCCCCGTGTCGGCGACCCCCCATCCCGGGTGGTGGTGCTGACCCAACCGGGTCCGGTGGCGGAGGTGGCTCTGGCGGTGACCCGCCGTATCGAACAGGACATTCTGCAATCCCACTCGTCTCCCGTGGAGATCCACATTTTGGAGATTCCAGACCGCGACCGGGCCAAGACTCTGGCAGTGGTGGAGGGGATCTACCGGGAACTGGATCGGCGTCGGGTGGACAGGTACGACACGATCGTGGGGGTGGGAGGCGGGGCGGCCACCGATTTGGCCGGGTTTGTGGCCTCCACCTGGCTGCGGGGGGTGGAGGCGATGTATGTTCCCACCACTCTGCTGGGAGCGGTGGACGCCTCGATCGGTGGCAAGACGGGGGTCAATCGGGAGGGAAAGAATCAAATCGGCACCTTCCGTCACCCCGCTCGGGTGGTGGTGAGTGTCGATGTCCTGCGTAAGGCTCCACGGGGTCTGCTGGTTGAAGGGATGGCCGAGACCCTCAAGGCCGGCCTGATCGGAGATCCACAACTGATGGAGATCCTGGAGGAGCATGGGCTGGACGCCTCCCTTGAGAAGGTGGTGCCCCGGGCGGTGCGGGTAAAAGCGGAGGTGGTGTCGGCTGATTTCCACGAGATGGGAAGGCGGGCGATTCTCAACTACGGTCACACTTTGGGCCACGCGGTGGAGACCGCCAGTGGTGTGCCCCACGGCCACGCGGTGGCGGTGGGGATGGTGGCGGCCGGGGCGGTCTCGGCTGCGAAGGTGGGTTTTGCCCATCAGGATCGGCAGCGGCGGATAATCGCTTCCCTGGGTTTGCCCACCACTTCTCCGCCGGCTGACCGGCAGGTGGTGATCGAACTGCTGAGCAGGGATAAAAAGCGTCGGGGCGGTCCTCTTCCGAAGATGGTGTTACTGACCGATTTCGGTCGACCGGTGGTGGTTGACATCACTCATCGGGATCTGGAGATCGGATTGGCGGCGATCGGGTTGTGATCCTCTAAACTTCGGTCTGACCTTGGCGCTCAATCTGACTCGAACATGATCTCCACCAACGATGTCCGCCCCGGCATGGCTTTGGAACTCCCCGATGGGGTGTTCAGCATCGTCACCTACCAGCATGTCAAGCCGGGCAAGGGTAAGGCGTTTGTGCGTATGAAGCTCAAGAACGCCGAGACCGGGCAGGTGCTGGACCGCACCTTCCGAGCGGACGAAAATGTGGCCCAAGCGATCATCGACCGTCGGAATCACCAGTATCTCTACCGGGACGACCTGGGATTTCACTTCATGAACCTGCAGGACTATTCCCAGTTCTCCCTAAGTGAGGAGGAGGTCGGAGAAGACCAGGGATACCTGGTGGAGGCCATGACTCTCACCATCGCCTTTCACAATGACCGTCCGATCGGAATGGAGTTGCCCCCAGCGGTGGAGATGGAGGTCACCTACGCGGAGCCCGGAGTGAAGGGAGACCGGGTGTCGGGCGCCACCAAGGACGTGGAAGTGGAGACCGGGATCACGGTCAAGACTCCGCTGTTCGTGGAGCAGGGCGACCGCATCAGGGTGGACACCCGCTCGGGCGCCTATCTCACGCGCGTGTGAGGGGCCAATCCGAATCGAAGGAGACCGCCCGGCCTTTCGACAATTCTTCTGACGACCCTCGCCATCAGGCCCTGGGGGTGCTCTATGAAATGGAGATGTCAGGATCCCTTTCGGCGGATGCCGGAGCTCTCTTGGAGGGAAAACTGCCCAAGGCGCGCCGGATTGTGCGAGGAGTCGGGCAGGAACTCGAGCAAATCGACGCCACCATCGGAAGGGCCGCTCGGGACTGGAAGTCTTCTCGGTTGCCGCCGGTTGATCGGGCCATCTTGCGGATGGCGGTTTACGAGTTGCGACACCACTCCCGCACGTCGGTGGCGGTGATCATATCCGAGGCAGTGCGGATTGCCGGGAAGTTCTCCACCGCGCACAGCAGCCGGTTCGTCAACGGGGTGCTGGCCACCCTGGCCGACTGGATCCGCCCCGACCCTGCCACGGCCGCTTTTGACCGGGGGCCGTTTTCCGCCCGGCGCCGTCGTCGGGTCAACCCCGGTTTGCTGGTCACCGCCGACGGCGAGGTGTTCGGCGGATGGTCGGTGGGCGCCTCGGGGACCACCGTGGGGGAGGTGGTGTTCAACACTGCCATGAGCGGCTACCAGGAAGTATTCACCGACCCCTCCTACGCCGGGCAGATTGTGGTGATGACCGCCTCCCACATCGGCAACTACGGGGTGACCGACCTGGATTCACAAGCCGTTCATCCCGCCGCGGCGGGGGTGGTGATGCGGTCCTACTCCCACCGCTATTCCAATTGGCGGGCGGAAGGGGAATTGTCGGAGTTTTTGGCCCGTCATGGGATGGTGGCGGTGACCGGCATCGATACCCGGCGTTTGACCCGTCATATCCGAGAGCGGGGAGCGATGCCCGCCGCGATGGGAGATCGGGTGTCGGCCGATGAACTGGCCGAACTGGCGGCCTCGGCGCCGAAGATGGTGGGACAGGATCTGGCGTCGGCCGTGTCCACCACCGATTCCTACACGGTGGGCGCCAAGGGCGCCGCTTTGGGGAAGGTGGTGGCTATCGATCTGGGAATCAAGCGGGACATCCTCGATCAACTCGCCGAGCGCGGGCTGGAAGTGGAGGTGATGCCCTGCGATGTGGCCGCCACCGAGGTGCTGGCCGCCCGCCCCGACGGAGTGTTCTTGTCCAATGGCCCCGGAGACCCTGAGCCGCTTCGGGCGGTGATCACCACCATCAGGGGCCTTTTGGGCAAGGTCCCGGTGTTTGGTATCTGCCTGGGCCAGCAGGTGATGGGCCTGGCGTTGGGAGCCCGAACCTACAAGCTGGCCTTCGGTCACCACGGTGGGAACCACCCGGTGCGCCGACTGGCGGATGGGAGGGTGGAGATAACCTCCCAGAATCACGGGTTTGTGGTGGACCTATGGTCCCTAACCGACCGCTCGGCGCCCTCCCGGGAGGGTCTGGTCACTCCGGGCCTGTTGCCTCGGAAAGTGGAATCCGATTTCGGCGCCGTGGTTCCCACTCACCAAAACCTCAACGACGGCACTCTGGAAGGGATGGAGTGCCGGGATGTCCCGGCTTTTGCGGTGCAATATCACCCCGAGGCCGCTCCGGGGCCCCGTGATGCGTTGGGGTTGTTTGATGACTTCTTGGAACTGATGGACCGGGGTGGCAGCTCCTGATGCCTGCCCGCCGCGACCTTCGTTCGATCCTTTTGGTGGGGTCGGGTCCGATCATCATCGGCCAGGCCTGCGAGTTCGACTATTCGGGAACCCAGGCGGCCAAGGCTCTGCGGGGAGAGGGATACCGGGTGGTGCTGGTCAACTCCAATCCGGCCACCATTATGACCGATCCCGAGTTCGCCGATCAGACCTATGTGGAACCGATCACCCCCGAGGTGGTGGAGCGGATCATCGAATATGAGCGGCCCGACGCCCTCTTGCCGACTCTGGGGGGTCAAACGGCCCTGAACATCACTGCCCAGTTGGTGAGCAGAGGGACTTTGGGCAAGCACGGAGTGGAGCTGATCGGAGCCGGGATGGAAGCCATCGAGCGGGCTGAGGACCGGGGGAGGTTTCGGGAGGTGATGGCCGCCGCGGGCATGCATACCCCGCGGGCGGGGTATGCCCGATCAATGGGCGACGCCCGCCGCATCGCTTCCCGGATGGGATTTCCGCTGATGATCCGACCCTCCTACATCCTGGGCGGAGGGGGGACCGGGATGGCTCACAACCGGGACCAATTCGAGGCAGTGGCCCGCCGAGGGCTTGACGCCTCGCCGGTCTCCGAAATCCTGGTGGAGGAGTCGGTGGAGGGATGGAAGGAATTCGAGCTGGAGGTGATGCGGGACCGCGCCGACAATGCCGTGGTGATCTGCTCTATTGAGAACCTGGATGCCATGGGGGTGCACACCGGGGACTCCATTACTGTCGCTCCCATCCAGACCCTCTCGGATCGGGAGTACCAGGAAATGCGGGACGACGGGATCGCAGTGCTGCGGGCCATCGGCGTGGAGACGGGAGGCTCCAACGTCCAGTTTGCGGTGGATCCTCAGACCGGTCGGCGGCTGGTGATCGAGATGAATCCTCGGGTGTCCCGCTCGTCGGCTCTGGCCTCCAAGGCCACCGGATTCCCCATCGCCAAGATCGCGGCTCTGCTGGCGGTGGGTTACACCTTGGATGAGATCACCAACGACATCACTGGGCAGACCCCCGCTTCCTTTGAACCCGCGCTCGATTATGTGGTGGTGAAGGCGCCCCGCTTTGATTTCGCCAAGTTTCCCGATAGTTCTCGCCGGTTGGGGTCTTCCATGCAGAGCGTGGGCGAGTCGATGGCTATCGGCCGCACCTTCCCCGAAGCCCTGCAGAAGGCGTTGCGAAGCCTGGAGACGGGCTGGCTGGGGTTGGGTGCCGATCCGAGTTCCCAGCGTCTCGAAGAACTGCCCGAGGCAGATCTGGTCGAATCCCTGGCGACGCCCTCCCCCGACCGGGTGCTGGCGGTGGGAGAGGCACTGCGCCGAGGATGGTCCCCCGAAAAGGTTGGCGGGCTCACCCACTACGATCCGTGGTTCACTCATCAGATCGCGGAGATCGTGCAGCTTCGCGAGGAGCTTTTGATCAGAGGCCCTCAGGACGACCTGTGGAAGGACGCCAAACGCTACGGGTTCTCCGACGCCCAGCTGGCGTTTCTCTGGGGGCGCCGCGAGGAGGATGTTCGTCAGGGAAGACTGGCGCGCGGGATCCGTCGCACCTACAAGACGGTGGATACCTGCGCGGCGGAATTCGCGGCCCAAACTCCCTATATGTACGGGACATTCGAAGACGAAGACGAGGTGCCGCCGGCCGGCCGTCCCCGGGTGGTGGTGCTCGGCGCCGGTCCCAACCGGATCGGGCAGGGCATCGAGTTCGATTACTGCTGTGTGCAGGCCGCATTCGCCCTGGGAGAGGTGGGATATGAGACGGTGATGGTCAACTGCAATCCCGAGACCGTCTCCACCGATTACGACACCTCCCACCGTCTTTACTTCGAACCTTTGACAACCGAGGACGTACTGGATGTGGTGGCCTCGGAGCAACCGGTGGGGGTGATAGTCCAATTCGGGGGGCAGACCCCGCTGAACCTGGCCGGCAGGCTGGCCGAGGCCGGGACGCCCATCGCCGGCACTTCTCCCGCCTCTATCGATCTGGCCGAAGACCGGGAACGATTCTCCAAGTTGTGCCGGCGGCTGGGGATCCTTCAACCCCGCCACGGGCTGGCCCGGTCTCGGTCCGAGGCTCACCGGGTGGCGACCGACATGGGCTTTCCGGTGGTGGTCCGTCCATCTTTTGTGTTGGGGGGACGAAGGATGCAGGTACTCACAGGGTTAGAGGAACTGGAGATCTACTTGGACGAGATGTACGACAACGTCGAAGAAGCCGAACTGGCCGGCGCTCCGCTTTTGATCGATTCATTCCTGGAGTCGGCGATCGAGATCGATGTCGACGCCGTCTTCGACGGGTCGGAGTTGTTGATGGGAGGGATCATGGAACACGTTGAGGAGGCGGGAGTCCACTCCGGGGATTCGGCCTGCATCACGCCCCCCCGTACCCTGGATGCCGCCGCTCGCCGGACCATCCATGACATTACGGCCGTGTTGGCGGAGGCCCTGGAAGTGCGGGGGTTGATAAACGTTCAATATGCAGTTCAGGGTGAGGATGTATATCTGCTTGAGGCCAATCCCCGGGCATCTCGCACCGTGCCTTTCATCTCCAAGGTGCGGGGACTGCCCCTGGCCAAGCTGGCCGCCCGGGTGATGATGGGCGCCACGCTTGCGGAACTGCGATCCGAGGGCCTCTATTCCGACGGTGAGGAGCCGGAGATGGTGGGGGTCAAGGAAGCGGTGCTTCCCTGGGAGCGTTTCCCCGATTCTCATCCGGTGTTGGGTCCGGAGATGCGAGCCACGGGAGAGGTAATGGGGGTGGCGAGTGACTGGAAGACCGCCTATGGGAAAGCCCTGCTGGGCGCCGGTGACCGGCTGACCAACTCGGGAACCGTGTTGATGTTGCTGGCCGAGTCCGACGTTGACCCCGGGCGGTCGCTGGTCACGGCCTGGGCTCAGAACGGGCTCATCCAGATGGCCGATCACCGCACCGCCGCCCAATGGGATGATCCGCGGGTCCGGTCGCTTCCGCCCGGAGAAGATGGCCGACGGCAGGCGGTACGGATGGTCGAGTCGGGGGAGGTGTCGTTGGTGGTCAACACCTACGGCCGTGACATTGGCCGCTTCGACGGACGAGACCTGTTCCGCGCCGCTCGGCAAAAGGGCATTCCCTATATGACGACCCTGGCCGCGGCCGGGGCCGCGTCGGAGATACTGGATTCGGATATGGGGGCTATCACCGCCCCCCGAAGCCTTCAGGACTGGGGTGTATGAACCCGTTGGCCGAGAAGGTGCTGGTGCGCATGGTGAAAGGCGACGCGGAGGAATCAATAAGGACCGCTTCCAGAATTAAAACGCAGGTGGGCGGGTTCGTGGTCGGGGCCGACTTTCTGTTGGACAGGGGCCCCATTCTGGTGGGCGCCCTGTGTGCGTTCGGGAAACCGGTGCTGGCCGATTTGGGCATCCTGGACCGCCCTCGGGTGGTGAGAAGGGCGGTGGCGAGGATGGGCAAGCTGGGAGCGCGGTGGGTGAGCGTCTCGGGGCTGTCGGGCCGCAAGGGGATGAAAGCCGCGGTGATGGAGGCGGGAGGGTACTCGGAGATGTCGGTGGTGGTCTCGGCCATGCAGGCGGCGTGGGCCGGTGACGAAGACTTGAAGGGGGTGGGCATCTCCGACACCCCGGGAAGCCAGGTCTCCCGACTGACCAGGCTCGCCGAGTGGGCCGGCGCCGGGGGGATACTGTTTCCGGCGCGGGAGTTGGGGGTGGTGGTTCAAGTGTCGGGCAAAGAAGGATCGGGGAAGACCGGAATGCCCGGGGCGCTCACCCGCATAGCGGAGGCTTCGGGGGGTGTACCCCGCTCCCAGATTGCGGCCGTCATCAGGGGCGGCGCCCACTGGGTGGTGGTCACTCCCGAACAGGTTGATGAGTTGGAGACTGGGGAGAAGACTTTGGCTCTACCATAACCCTTTAGTTATTGTCCTGCCAGCAGCCGTCGGAATGGCTGGCACTCGAAAAAGATCTTAGGAGAATCGATGAAACCACCACCTCTTACCCCAGAACAGCGTAAACAAGCTCTGGAAAAGGCGGCTATGGTGCGCCGGGCCAGAGCAGAGATCAAAGCCGACTTGAGTGATCGGCGTTTGACCATCGCCGAACTATTGGATCGCACCGACGATCCGGTCGTGGGGGGAATGAAAGTTTCGGCGGCGCTGTTGGCCCTACCGGGGTTTGGGAAGAAGCGCACCGGTCGCCTCATGGAGAGAATTGGGATTCTGGAGAACCGTCGTCTACGCGGCATGGGCGAGCGCCAGAGGGAAGCGCTGATCCGGGAACTGTCCTAACACTGTTCGCGGGGGTTTGACCAAGATTCCGAGCCCGGTGTTGGTGGTATCCGGCCCTTCGGGGGTGGGAAAGTCCACTGCCTTGGCCGAGTTGGGCAAGCAGGAGTGTGTCAAGGTGGTCGTTTCCTGCACCACCCGTCCCCGTCGCCACGGTGAGGTGGACCAGGTGGACTACCACTTTGTCTCCGAACCGGAATTCCAGGAGATGATCACCGGCGGTCAACTCTTGGAGTGGGTCCGATACGACGGCCATTTTTACGGCACCCCCAGACGGGCCGTGGAGGAGATCGTGGAGCGGGGAGAGGTGGCCGTGTTGGAGATCGAACGGCGAGGGGCGGTGGCGGTTCGGAACAGCTTTCCCCAGGCGGTGCTGGTGTTGCTGAAACCGCCTTTCCCCGAGGAACTGGAGAGAAGATTGCGATCGCGGGGCGCCAGCGGGGAGTTTGTGAACCGCCGGCTGGCTTTGGCGGAACAGGACATTCCCCAAATGGATGAGTTGTATGACATAGTGGTGACCAGCACCCAACCCGGGGAAACGGTGGAAGAGTTGAACCGTATAATCTGGGATCGGAACTCGCCCCGGCTGACAAAGGGAATGGAGAGGCGGACCTGCAATGAAGATTGAAGAAGTAGTCGACAAAATCGGGAATCGGTTTTCGACCGTGGTGGTGGCGGCTCGTCGCGCCCGAGATATCCAGGGTTATTACGCTCACCTGGGGCAGGGCATCGGAAGATTCATACCTCCCCAGGTCCACACCTACCATCGGAAGGCTTTGACGATTGCCATGGAAGAGATCCTGGAGGACAAGGTGGTCCTGAAAACGGTCGAATCCGCCGAAGGAGATCAGACCTCCCCGATTCCGGAGGCCTAGGCATGCTGAAAAAGATGGGGATAGGATGGTTCCCCACACCTCCACCAGGGGTTCTCCTGCCGCATTTGGCTCCCGTCGGGCCTTGTTCAGCACACTCCTAGTGCTGAGGGGACGTCGTGTTCTTCTGGTGGTGACCGGGGGAGTAGCTGCCTTCAAGGCGGCCTCCTTGGCCCGGATGATGATCGACGCTCATGCCCGGGTGCGGGCCATGATGACCGGCCCCTCTCTCAGATTCCTGGGCGCCAACACCCTGTCGGCCATCACCGGCCGGCCGGTGATAACGGACCTCTTCGACGACGGCCACTCGGTGAGCCCTCACACCGAGGCGGCCGATTGGGCCGATTTGGTGGTGGTGGCCCCTGCCACGGCCGCTTCTCTCTCTCGGTTGGCGCACGGCCTTTCCTCCGATGTGGTCACCGCCACTGTTTTGGCGAGCTCTTGTCCGGTGTTGGTGGCCCCCGCCATGCATACCGCCATGTGGGAACACCCCGCCACCCGCAGAAACGTCTCCACTCTGAAGGCCGACGGCGTCAAGATCCTGGGGCCGGTGAGCGGTCGGTTGGCGGGTGGGGAACGGGGACTGGGCAGGATGATGGAGCCCGATGACCTGTTCTCGGCGATCGAGGGGATGTGGGAGGCCCCGATGCAGGGGGTGAGAGTGCTGGTAACGGCGGGAGGGACCCGAGAGCAAATCGATCCGGTCCGCTATCTCAGCAACCACTCTTCGGGGAAGATGGGTCATGCGGTGGCGGCGGAGGCGGCCCGTCGGGGGGCAGACACCACCTTGGTCACCAGTTCGCCCTTGGAGTGCCCGGCCCGGGTGAAGCGAGTTGATGTGGTCTCTGCTCAGGACATGGCCGAGGCGGTTGGTTCGGTGGAAGCGGATGTGGCGGTGATGACGGCCGCGGTGGCCGACTTTCGTCCCAAATACGCCAGTAATCAGAAGATGGCCCGGGGAGAGGGTCCCGCGGTGTTGGAGCTGGAACCAACTCCTGATGTGTTGGGCCAGGTACTGATCCGCCGGTCTCGTCCCTCGGTGGTGGTGGGGTTCGCCGCCGAAACGGGGGGGATAGAGCGAGCGGTGGGAAAGGCTTTGAGCAAGGGCGTCGATTTGATGGTGGCCAATGATGTCACCATCCCCGGTTCGGGTTTTGGGTCCGACAACAATCAGGTGGTTCTGATCCGCAGCAACGGCGACACCGAGCCGTGGCCTCTGCAGTCCAAGGCCGAGGTGGCGGCCAGGCTCTTGGATGAAGTCAAGATCCTGCTGGACAGCAGTTGAGGGGGATGGGGACTATGGAGTCCAGAGTGTGGTCGTTTACCTCCGAGTCGGTGGCCGAGGGGCATCCCGACAAGGTGGCGGATCTGATCGCCGACCGGCTGCTCGACGCGGTGATGGATGCCCATTCGGGGTTTCCACGGCCCCGGGTGGCCTGTGAGGTGCTGGTCACCGGCAACCGCGTGGTGCTGGCGGGGGAGACTTCCCACCCCCTGGAAAAACAGACGGTGGAGGCGGTGACCCGAAGGGCGATCGCCGACGCCGGCTACGGGCCGTCGGATCCCGAGTTTCCCTGTGATGGGGTGGAGATTGTCAACCTCATCCAAGAGCAATCCAGCGAGATCGCCCACATGGTGGTGGAAAAAGAAGAGATCGGAGCCGGCGATCAGGGGATCATATTCGGTTTTGCCTGCGATGAGACCGCTCCGCTCATGCCGCTTCCCATTCATCTGGCCCATGGGCTGGCCCGCCGGTTGGCGGAGGTGCGGCGGCAGGGCATCTTGGACTATCTTCGACCGGACGGCAAGACTCAGGTAACGGTGGAGTATCAGGGACAGGCGCCGGTCCGGGTCAGCCATGTGGTGGTCTCCGCCCATCACCGCCGGGGGATTGACCTGGCCACCATGCGAGCGGACCTGGAGCAGCTGGTAATCCGCTCTGTGGTGCCCGCCGAGCTGTTGGAGGGCGCCCCCCGGTTTCTGATCAACGAGTCGGGCCCCTTCACTGCCGGAGGGCCGGGGGCGGACACCGGACTCACCGGACGCAAGCTGGTGGTGGACACCTACGGCGGGTACGGCCCGCACGGCGGTGGGGCGCTTTCAGGGAAGGATCCCACCAAGGTGGACAGATCGGCGTCCTACGCAGCCCGGCACGCCGCCAAGAATCTGGTGGCGGCCGGTCTGGCCCGCCAGTGCTCCATCCAACTCAGCTACGTGATCGGAATGCCCGAGCCCCTGTCGCTCCATGTGGACTGCTCCAACACCAACCGGGCGCCGCTGCGGGCCTTGGAGAAGGCGTTGTGGGAGGTGCTTAGTTTTCGGCCGCAGGACATGATCGAGAACCTGGGCCTGTGGGAGACCCGGTTCGGGGACACCACCCTCTACGGGCACTTTGGTCGGGAAGACGCCGGCTTTGCCTGGGAGAGGACCGATTTCACCGAGCAACTGAAGGCCGCGGCGCTTTCTCGGTGATTCCCGCGGTCCGGGTGGTCCCGGGGGTACCCGCCTTCGAGGTGGACAAGGGGTTTTGGTACTCCGTGCCTGCCCACTTGGCCGACCGGACCGGCCTGGGATCGCGGGTGCGCGTTCCCCTGGGCGGGGGATACACCCATGGATACGTGGTGGAGCAAGGCATCGGAACCGCGCAGGAGCTGAAGCCGGTGGCTTCGGTCAGCGGCGACTTGCCGGTGTTCGACGCCGGGTTGCTGTCGGTTTGTCGATGGGCGGCTCACTACTATGTCAGTCCGCTCTCCACCATCCTGAAGAAGGCCGCTCCTCCCAACGCACCCCGGCGACCTCCTCGGGTCGATGCTCGGGGGACACCATCGTTAGGAGTGGACAGCGAACACGAAGCCGCCCGTTTGGGAGAGGACGCCGCCGCGGGGCGTCGCCGAAGGCCCGGGTGTCTGTTGATCACCCCGGCCGACCCCGAGTGGGTCGGTCCTCTGTTGGCGCCGGTTCTCCGGGCCGGGCGGTCGGCGATGGTGGTGGCGCCCACCTCTTTGGAGGAGGAGCGCACCACCCACCTGCTCGACCAGGCCTTTGCCGGTCGAGTGCTGTCAGCCGGCCCCCGCCATTCCAATCGGCGGAAAACCATGGTGTGGGGACAGTTCGCCACCGGCGGCGGGATGGTCTTGGTGGGAACCCCCGGGGTGGCCCTTTGGCCGATGGGTTCCCCCGGTTTGCTGGTGGTGATGGAGGATGGTCGCCGCGCTCACAAGAGCCGTCAGGCGCCCACTGTCGCGACCTCCCGTATCCTCCGGGAGCGGGCCGTCCGGCAGGGTTCGATTCTGGCGGCGGTGGGCCCCTTCCCCAGTGTGGATGTCCTGGCGCTGGGTCCCGATCTCTTTTATGGTCGCCGCCATCGCCGTTTGTGGTCCCATGTTGAGGTGGTTGACCGGAGAGAGAGTGGCGGGCGGGGCCTGTTTCATCGTCGCACCCTGAGGGCGCTTGAGGGCGCTTCCTCCGGCCGGGGGGCCTTTGTCTTTGCCCATCGACGGGGCTATGCCCCCGCGATGCGCTGTGCGGCTTGCCGTACCCTCCGCCGCTGTCCGAGCTGCGGGGGGCGGGCGGAGAAAGGCCCGGCCTGCCAGAGGTGTGGAGTGGAGTTGGGAGACTGCCGGAAGTGCGGAAGGGGGTTTTTCGAACCGCTGGGCGCCGGGGTGGAACGGGTCCGAAGTGAGCTGCGGCGGCATCTGGGAGAAAGCCAGGTGGGATTGGTCGGGGGATCGGCGCCGGTCACGGTCGGCACCGAGGCGGCGCTGGCCGCCGCGGGTGAGTTTGATCTGGCCGTGGTGGTTGACGCCGACGGGTTGCTCTACGCTCCCCACTACCGGGCCGACGAGGAGGCGCTCCGGGTGATGGTGCGCTTGGCCGGACACCTTGCCACAGGAACCGGACGGAGACTCATAGTGCAAACCTCCACCCCCGGTCATCGGGTCTTTTCGGCGCTCCGCAAGGGGGAGGGGGTCTCCTTTCTTCAGGAGGAGTTGGACCGCCGGGTGGAAGCCGGATTCCCACCTCAGGGTCAGCTGATGGCAGTCGAGGTGCGGGGGGTCGAACAGCAGGCCGCCGGTCGGATCGGGACCGAGATCGGAGGGTTGGAGGGTCCTTCGGTGTCGGTGCACGGGCCGGCAGACTTCTCATCGGGTCTGCGCTGGTTGGTCGAAGGAGGCGACCTGTGGGATGTGAAGCGCCAACTTCGCCCGCTGGTGGGTCGTTGGAGGCACCGGGGATTCGCGGTGCGGGTGGATGTCGATCCGGTGGACCTCTAAAATCGATAAAGCTTGTGGCTGTTCTTCCCATACGTGTGTTCGGTGACCCGATTCTGCGGACCGCCTCCCGTCCCGTGGACGGGGTGGATGATCGCACCAAGCGGCTGGTGGAGGACATGATCGAGACCATGTACGACGCTCCCGGGGTGGGGCTGGCGGCGCCGCAGGTGGGGGTGGGACGCCGGGTGTTTGTTTTCGACATCGGCGATGACCACGGTCCGCAGGTGGTTGTCAACCCGGAACTGGTGGAGACCTCCGGAGAATGGGAGTACGACGAGGGATGCTTGTCGGTGCCGGAACACTATTGGTCGATTCGCCGACCGGCCTGGGCAGTGGTGAGAGGAGTGGACATCAATGGCGACCCGGTGGAATATGGGGGCGATGAGTTGTTGGGTCGGGTATTGCAGCACGAATTGGATCATCTCAACGGTGTTCTGTTACTGGAGAGGCTGGATCGCAGGGTTCGCCGGCAGGCGTTACGGATGATCAGAGAAGACGCATTGGGGTAGGGACGGGTACCCAGTCCCCGCCCGGATCGGTGGTGTTCTTGGGAACCCCCGCGGCGGCAGTTCCCGCCCTCCTGGCTTTGGCACAGCGGAGTGAGATCGCCCTGGTGATCACCAGGGGCGACCGGAGGCGGGGACGTTCGTCGCAGAAGATCCCGTCGGAAGTGAAAAAGGCGGCCACCGAATTGGGATTGGCGGTGGCATGTCCGGAGAACCGGGACGAGTTGACCGAGGCGCTGGGAGCGGTGGGTCCGCTCCGGGTGGGGGTGGTGGCGGCCTACGGAATGCTGCTCACCCCCGCCATGCTGCAGATGGCCAACGCGGGTTTTGTGAATGTGCACTTTTCACTGCTGCCCCGCTGGCGAGGTGCGGCGCCGGTGGCGGCGGCCATCCGATCCGGTGATCCGGTGACCGGTGTGAGCTTGATGCGCATCACCGAAGGTCTTGACAGTGGTCCGGTGTTGGCTTCCGTCTCCGTTCCGATCGGCAATGACGACACCCGGGGAGTCCTGACCGAGCGCCTCTCGCAGCTGGGAGCCGAACTGCTGGCGAAAGAATGGCCGCGGCTTTGGGAGGGAGAATGGAAGGTAAAGCCCCAGCGTCACGAGGATGCCACCTACGCGCCCCGCCTGAGTGCCGAGGACACCCGCCTGCACTTTGATCGGCCGGCGGAGGAACTGGCCCGGCAGGTGAGGGCCATGGCGCCTCGCCCCGGCGCCTACGCCCGGTGGGAAGGAACCCGGATGCGGATTTTGGCAGTCCGATGGTCTCCCGACCCTTCTTTTCCTCTCCGGCCGGGGGAATTGATGGTGGTGGCCGGAGAACTGTGGTGCGGCTGTGGTGAGGGCGCTCTGATCCTCGACGAGATTCTCCCGGCCGGCAAGCGGGCGATGCCGGGGTCGGCCTGGGCCAGGGGGGTGAGAGGGGACTTGGGATATCTGATGGCCGGTTGAGCAGATCGGGGTCAGGGGAACGACAGGTTGGATTTCGGTGGATGGGAAATTGTGAAAACGGACGCTAATTCGCGAAAACCGTGTGGTACAAGCCCAGGTTTGGAGGCACTTTCCACGCCTTTACCACCCCACCAATCCCGCCGGTGGATTCAGGCTAACCCGATGATCCGGATTGGATCAGACCGAAGAACCGACCCTCCTAGGAGCATGCTGAAAGAGATGAGGATGGGATGGTTCCCCACGCCTTGACCTGGGGTTCTGCTGGCGCATTTGGCTGCCATCGGGCCTTGTTCAGCACACTCCTGGATTCCGGGTGAAGATCGCCGAATTTCTCGACACTTGCCGAACGCCGTTGGCCAGTGGGCGTTATGCTGTGCGCTATGACCAGCCCAGGGTTAGACACCTCCACCGTGGATCTAAGCCACGACATATCTGAGGAAGAGATCGACAGGGGGTTGGAAGAGTACTCCGATTACGTAACAGAAAACGGAGCTTTCACTCCAGGGGACACACTGTTTGCTACTGGCCACTGTATTGAAGACATATTCGTGTGGTTCGACATCCTAACGGTGACCTTGGATGACATCATGAGGGAGTGCGCTATACCTGAGGATCAGAGAGAGCAACGACGATTGCGATACCGCGTGTTTGCGGAGCACTTTCTTCAGCACTACGACGGACCAGAACAAACCGTTCCTCTGCTGGAGGGCTAAAACCAAAAGGGGAATCTGGTGCCTCCCTACATGTACTGGCCCTCAGACGAGGCAAGAATCGTCTATCGTGGATCCGCTTTCAAGAACCGCGTGTTGGAATCGGACATCTTGGACCTTCTTTCGTCGCATCCCTCTGAAGCGGACATCTATAAGGGAAGGCCAACAAAATGGGACGAGGTGTACAGCGGGGGGATAAGGATCGTTCGCCCCACCATGGCGGTTGCGGAGGTTCTGGTGGGCGTTTGCTGCAAATCGGTTTCCGTCAGGATCTCCGAAAACCGGGCGAAGTGTGTTCCGTGTTTCATGCCCGGTATCTCTAACTGGAACCGTCCTAGATCAGCAGATCAAACGAGCAGGCGTTCGGGTTCCGGAACTTCGCCAACTACCGAATCCCAGCACTGCTATGCGCCGGAAAACCCAACTGGCAGATCCTCGCAACCATCACTCCCCGCCAATTTCCCATGACCCGCAAAAGTCAACCCCCCGGGCCACCCCTTTTTCGCATTCCGTTGCCCGCCTGCGCGGAGCTCTTAGTCTTGGACTCTGTGATCCGAGAGTTTCGTGTGGCGCCTTCGGTCTTGGCCGCTGATCTGGGGAGGCTCCGATCAGAGATGCAGGCGGTGGCGCCGTTGGTCGAGATGTTTCACCTGGATGTGATGGACGGGGTGTATGTGCCCAACCTGACTTTCGGCCCTCCGGTGATCGAATGGCTTCGTCCGGCCTTGACCACCTTTTTCGATTGCCATCTGATGGTCTCCCGGCCTCTTGATCTCCTGGAGCCCCTGGCCGAAGCAGGCGCCGATCATGTGACACTGCACACCGATGTCTGCGCCGATCCCGCTCCGGCCATCCGGCTGGCTCGGGAACTGGGACTGCAATTCGGGTTGGCTCTTTCTCCGTCCGTGGAGGCTTCGGTGGTGCGTCCCCATCTCGCTCAATTGGACATGGTGTTGGTGATGTCGGTTGAGCCGGGGTTCGGGGGGCAGAGTTTCATCCCCGAAATGCTGGCCAAGGTGGAGACCATCCGGCGGTGGATAGACGCGGAGAACTTGGAGACCGCCCTGCAGATCGACGGGGGCATTTCGGCGGAGACCGCTCCTCTGGCGGCCGCCGCCGGAGCGGACGTGTACGTGGCCGGCACCGCCATTTTTGGCCAATCCGACCCGAGGAAGGCGGTGAGGGATTTGCGCACAGCCATCACCGACACGATGTCGTCCTCCGTGGTTGGCTAGCTCCGTTATGAGCTTGACCGTCACCTATGGTCGGCGCCTGTTGCGCCGGGCTCTGGACAAGGCCGTCTCGGCCCATCCGCATCCCAATCCCAAGGTGGCTGCCTTGGTTCTTGATTCGGAGGGGCGGCAGGTGGCGGAGGGAGTTCACCGGGGTCCGGGCCATCCCCACGCTGAAGTCCTGGCGTTGGACGAGGCCGGTGAACGGGCTGGGGGAGGGATATTGATCAGCACCCTGGAACCCTGCATTCACCACGGGCGGACCCCTCCCTGTGTCGATCGTATTTTTGATTCGGGGGTGGCCTCGGTGGTGATGGGGGCGCTTGATCCCGATTCTCGGGTGGCGGGAAGAAGCAGGGCGATACTGGAGTCGGGAGGGGTGGAGGTGCTTGGGCCCCTCCTCACCGATGAAGTGGAGCAGGCCGATCCCGGCTACTTTCACCACCGCCGCACCGGTCGGCCACTTTTCACCCTCAAGGCGGCCGCCACCTTGGACGGCTGGTTGGCTGCCTCGGACGGGACCTCTCAATGGATATCGGGAACCGCCGCTCGGCGGGACGGTCACCGCCTGCGGGCTTCGGTCGACGCGGTGATGGTGGGTGCTGGGACGGTGCGGGCCGATGATCCCCGATTGACGGTACGGATCGCCGGCGTCGGGGCGCCCCAACCTCAAGCGGTGGTGGTGGCCGGGCGCACCCGCCTCCCTGCGGTCCGCAATCTTTGGGAGAGGAATCCGCTGATCCTGACCTCGGTTCCGTTGGCGGGTTTTCCTCGGGAGCAGCAGATTGTGGCTCCCCGCGGGGATGGGCTGGTGGATCTGAACACGGCGGCCGCGGCCCTGGGTGACCGGGGCGTCTTGGAGGTGCTGGTGGAGGGAGGCCCCCTATTGGCCGGCGCCCTGTGGAGAGAGGGCCTGATTGACCGGGGCGTGTTCTATCTGGCGGCTCGGATGGCCGGTGGGGAGGGGTGGCCGGTCATGCGGGGGGATTTTGCAACCCTGTCAGATGCCCGCGGGGTCACGATTGAGGATGTGCAAAGGGTGGGAGACGATCTGAGGGTGGCATGGAGATGTCCAAAGGAGGACTGATGTTTACCGGAATTGTGAGCGAAGTGGGTCAGGTGGTTGACTGCCGGAGGACCGATCGGGGGAAGCGTTTGAGCATCGTGGCCCCTCGCAGCATCGACGGACTGGCGGTGGGTGGTTCGGTGGCGGTCAACGGGATCTGTCTGACTGCGGTTGAGGTTGAACCCCCTCGATTCGAGGTGGAGGCCGTGGCGGAGACGCTGGCTCGGAGCAACTTGGGCGGTTTGGTGGAGGGTTCGTCTGTGAACCTGGAGCGACCACTGCCAATCGGTGGGATGCTCGACGGCCACATAGTGCAGGGACATGTCGACGCGGTCGGGGTGGTGACCGAGATCAAACCGGAGGGTGACAGCAAACGGGTTACGGTCTCAATCCCAGATGACTTGGAGCGTTACCTGGTTTACAAGGGTTCGGTGGCAGTGGATGGGGTGGCCCTGACGGTCACCGCGGTGGAGAGGGGCTGCTTTCAGATTGCCCTCATACCGCATACCATGGGGGCCACCACCCTGGGAGATTTGGAGGTCGGCCACCGGGCTAATCTTGAAGTGGACATTCTTGCCAAATATGTGGAAAGGCTCTTGGTGTTTCGCAATTGAAGTTTGCTTCTGTTCCTGAGTTGGTGGAAGAGATCCGGGAGGGCCGGATGGTGATCGTGGTGGACGATCCTGACCGGGAGAACGAGGGGGACCTGATCCTGGCTGCCGAAAAGATCACCGCACAGCAGATGGGCTTTCTGATCCGTCATACGAGCGGCATCATCTGTCTTCCAATCATTGGGGAGCGTCTCGACGAACTGGAAATCCCCCTCATGACCCCTCGAAAGGATCCTTCCGATCTGGGAACTGCCTTCACGGTGGCTGTCGATGCCCGTCATGGTGTCACCACCGGGATATCCGCTGCCGACCGGACCAAGACGGTGCATGCCATGGTTAATCCCAAGACCCGTCCTTCCGATATCGATCGACCCGGTCACGTCTACCCGCTTCGCTACCAGCCCGGCGGGGTACTGAGGCGGGCCGGGCACACCGAGGCGGCAGTCGACCTGACCCGTTTGGCCGGGCTGTACCCGGCGGGGGTGATAGCCGAGGTGATGAACGACCAGGGCGAGGTGGCCAAGCTCGAGGATTTGCAGAGTTTCGCTCAAGAACATGGGTTGCTGATCGGTTCGGTGGCTGACCTCATCGAGTATCGCCGTCGTACGGAGGCCAAGCTGGTGGAACGGGTGGCAAGCGCCCGAGTGCCCACCCAAGCGGGAGAGTTCGAGGTGTTCGGATACCACTCCCTGGTGGATGGACGCCAACATGTGGCGCTGGTGATGGGTGAGATCGGAGACGGAGAGGATGTTTTGGTGAGGGTGCACTCCGAGTGCCTCACCGGGGATGTATTCGGCAGCATGCGCTGTGATTGCGGGGAGCAGTTGAGCCTGGCGATGACCAAGGTGGCGGATGAGGGTCGGGGAGTGGTGCTGTACATCCGGGGCCATGAGGGTCGAGGAATCGGGTTCTTTCCCAAGCTGGTCGCCTACAACCTGCAGGACCAGGGGTTGGACACCGTGGACGCCAACCAGAGTCAGGGTCTGCCGGTGGACTCCCGCGACTACGGGGTCGGGGCGCAGATTCTTTATGACCTGGGTGTGAGATCGATGAACCTTCTCACCAACAATCCGGTCAAGCGCGCCGGAATCGAAGGATATGGTCTCACCATTCGCCGCCGCACTCCGCTGGCGATTGTCCCCAACGAACAGAATCGCCGTTACCTGGAGACCAAGGCCGCCCGCATGGGGCACATGTACGCCCCCGATGCCCAGTGAGGGGACTGCTCGGCAGCGAGACAGTCACATCCGGCATTCGGGCGCCACAACAGGACTCATGGCTAGATTAAGCAACCGAACCTAGACCCAGGAAAAGGAGAGGCTATGGCAAAGGCGTTGGTGGGGGGCACCGTTATAGACGGCACGGGAAGGGAACCGATCGAAGACGCGGTGGTTCTGATCGATGGGGAACGCATCGACGCGGTGTTCCGCCGGGGAGAGATGGAACTTTCCGGTGACACCGAGGTGATTGACATCGCCGGGTCCACGGTGATCCCGGGTCTGATCGACTGTCATGTTCATGTGGGGGTGCTGGCCGATAACTCCTTCCTGCAAGTTGAGGACCCCCAGGGGTTGGCCGACCTGTTCATGACCACTCTGCTGTCCCATGGCGTCACCACCGTTAGGGACACCGGAAATTTCGATCCCGATGAAGTGTTCCGCGCCTTCAAGGAGGGCCGGGCAAACTGGCCCCGCTTCTTCGGCGCCGGGACCATCCTGGACGGGCCGGCCGATCCGCCGGCGCCCTGGCGATGGCTGGCGATCATCGACGATGAGGAGTCGGCCCGTCGGGAGGCGTCAAAGCTGATCGACGCCGGCATGGACTTTCTCAAGGTCTATGTGTGGGCGCGACTTCCGGTGCTGAGGGCGGTGGTGTCCGAGGCCCATCGCCGGGGAGTCAGGGTGGCGGCTCATGTCGGTCACATGGTCACGGTGGAGGAAGCGGTGAAGGTGGGTGTGGACGCCTTGGAGCATGTTCGGATCGGAAGGGAACTGGTGCCAAGTGATCGAATGGGCGAACTTCAGGGGCTGACCGGTCGGATTCTTGATCCGTTGGTCGGTTTCCAACCCTGGCGGTATATTGATCCTCAGTCGGACCTGGCTGACGGCCTGATCGCCCTGATGGCGGAGCGGGGCACCTACATTACCCCCACGCTCACCCTTTCCCAGGCCATCCTGATGGGCAACACTTCCGAAGCGGTCAACCCGGCGGGTCTGGATGAGATGCCGGCGGCGGTCCGGGAGCAGTGGAACCAGTACGCCTACCCCTTCGACTACCGCGAGATCGATTGGGAGCAGGCGCCGGTGGAGCTGCGTAATCAGATGGAGTTCATCGGGCGCGCCCAGCAGGGGGGAGTCAACGTCACGGCGGGAACCGACCTGACCAACCCGTTCGTGGTGCCCGGGCACAGCATGCACGAGGAACTGCGCCTGCTGGTGGAAGGGTGTGGGTTCTCTCCGATGGATGCGATCGTGGCCGCCACCAGCCGGGCCGCCGACCTGTTGGGTCAGGGCGACGAGTTTGGTTCGGTGCAAAAGCGCAAGCTGGCCGATCTGGTGGTTCTGGAGGCAGATCCTCTGGAGAACATCGGCAACACCCAACGGATTGCCACGGTGTACAAGGGCGGCCAGGCGGTGAACGCCCTGGGTTAGGAGTGTGCTGAAAAAGGTCCGGCAGGAGCCAAATGTGGCGACAGACCCCTGGTCGAGGTGGGGGGAACCATCCCATCCCCATCTTTTCGGCACGCTCTTAGGGCGATAGCCTCAGTCGAACTCCCAAGGCCCGCTCGGGGTCGATATCCACGACTCGGGACTTTTGCTGCCAAGGGATGCCTCGACGGGTGAGTTCGGTGACCGTGGAAGTCATGTCGGGGGTGGACAGGGTCAGGCGATACGGCCCCGGACCGTTTCGTTCCAGTTCGCGGGACATGGGCCCCTCGGTGACGGGTTGGTGGAGACCCAAAACCAAGCTGTCCAACCGATAGAAAACGCGGCGGGCGCCGGTGGGGGGTCCTTCCCCGGGGATGCGATGGCGACGTAGCCCGAGTGCCTGGTCGTAGTTTCGCTGCGCCTGCTTCAGATCCTCCACCACCAGGTCGATCCCGGTCACGCCCGTCACCCCGCAGGCATGGTTCCCGGGCGGATCCCAGGCCAACAGGTCGGTCTCCGGGGTGATCCAGTCGATCAGGTATGGCCAGGATTTGCGCCACGGCGACCCCGCAGGCACCACCAACCTCCACGCCAATCTCCGGCCGTCAGGTCGGATCCGGTCCATGTCGAACGGCCCGTCCGCCTCCATTCCCAGGCTTTTGAAGCCATCGACCTGCTGCTGCAGATCGGCTCCTGCCAGCACATACCCCACCAGTCCCGAGGACTTTTCCAAAAAATCCACCAGTTCCCCACCGAACGGTCCCCTGGCCTTTGCCTTCACAGGGTCTTCGACGGTCAGCAACTCCAGATAATCGAGGCCGAAGCGCACGATGGCGTTGCGGGTGCCCAGGGACGGGTGCCGTCCTCCCTTGGCCACTTCGAATCCCAATCGCCCGAACGCGGCCATGCCGGCCCGAAGATCCGGAACACCGATCACCGCGTGGTCGAAACGTTGAATCATGCGCGCCTCACCCCATCAGCGCCGGAAGGACCTCATGGGTCACCCTTTGGAACTGTTGGGCTTCGTCGTAGGCCACCAGACGGAGGGTGATGGTGGTGGCCCCGGCCCGGACGAACCGGTTGATTCGCCGGACGCATTCGGTGGGGTCTCCGATCGCTACCCACCGTTGCAGGAATTCCCGGTCATAGTCGGTGCCGTAGTAGTCCCGCATGTAGGAGCACACCTCGTCCATTCCCCGGTCGGGATCCTCGGTGACGTAAATGTTGTAATAGAGGCATGCTTCGAAGTCATCTCCCAAAGGGCGTCCCTCTTCCTCTCCGTACCGCTTGATAGCGGACAGGTTGGCGGCCAGGGTCTGGGGGGTGTTGGCGGTGGTCATCCATCCATCGCCCAGCCGGGCGACCCGCCGCAGGATCCGTTCCGACAGCTTGGGAAACGCCGGATTGGCATGGCCGGTCATCCAGATGGGAAGGGGCTGCTGCACCGGTCGAGGGAGGACGGTTACGTCCTGAAAGCGGTTATAGGTCCCCTGGTAGGAGGCGTTCTCGTTCTCCGACACCAGCCGCAGAATCTCAACGGCTTCCTCCATGCGGCGGCTTCGGGTGGAGGGATCGATGCGGAAGGCGGCGAACTCTTCCTCGAATTTGCCCCCACCGGCTTCTCGCTGTCCCTGACAGGCCACAAATATCGAGCGGCCCCCGGATGCAAAATCGAGGCTGAGCCACTGATAGGCCATCAGTAAAGCATCCCGGAGCGGGGTGCTGGCCATGCAGCCCACCCCCAGCTTCACTCGCTCGGTCCGGGCGGCCAGGGCGCCCAGAGCCACGAAGGCATCGAGCCTCGGCTTGGCGAAGATCGAATCTCCCAACCACACCGAATCCCACACCTCGGTCCGATCTGCCTCCACTGCCAATCCCAGCATCTCCTCGACAGTGGACATCCCGAGCAGCACGCTTCGGTTCGACAGTGTTAGTCCGTACTTTGCTTGACCCATCAGGCTCCTGACTGCGCCCTGTTCAATCTAGCCGGATGTTGTGGGTGTTCGGTTGATGGGAGTTTGAGGTTGTCCGACCCGGGACGTCTTGACCGGCTGAGGTTGGATTAGCCGCCCAGCGTCTGACGCATGAGTTCTCGAAGAGCGACTGTCAAAGACTGGTCCAGCCATTCGTACAGTTCCCCGGAGCGGTCTTCGACATTCTCGTCGTAGGTGAACGTGAAAGCATCCCATGAGGTAGACACGAAGGTGTCTTCATGGGTGGAGGCTTCTTCGTCGGGGATGCGAATGTCCCCGAACGAGGTGACAGCCATGACCCCGGTGCGCCGGCTCCCCACATGATGGATCGAAGTAACGAACCTCAATTGGAAACCGTCCACTCGGACTTTCAGCATTGCCCACCAGGCATTGGACATATCGGCGTAATGCTCGGCTTGCTTGGCGGTTCTTATGATCTGGTGACGCCACCACTTGGACCGTGAATCATTGGCCGATGCCTGATCTGTCCAGATGGACACGGGGGTTCCTTCTTTGACGAATACTCCCACCAGATCATTGCTGGTTTCTTCAAACCAGGCTTGAATCTGTCCATGAAGTTGGTCGGCTCGGATGAGAACGGCTCTTTCCTTATGCTCGGCCTCTTCAATCTTCTTCCGTTCAAACGACTGGGCAAACGCTTGAGCAGTTTCTCTGGCTGTTCTCGGTACGGGGCGGTGGTCCGGCTCCTCCAATTCTCTTCGAATTGACCTCATGGCCAATCTGGCGAAGAGCCGTCCCAAGGGGCTGAGAGATCCATCGTTTGCGCTGTCTAGAGCTTTGAGATAGGCATTCCGATTATTCCGGCCAACCACCAGCGGGGGATAATAAGCTCTCCCAAGCGACACAAGCGTAAGGGCTCTGGCAACCCGGCCGTTGCCGTCTTGAAAGGGATGGATCTGGACGAACCGGTGGTGCAGCCACGCAGCCGACACGATCGGATGGACCTCTGCCATTTGGTTGAACCACGAAACCAGTCTTTCCATCTCGCCGTTCACCTGCTCGGGTGGAGCGAATTCCAGCAAAGAGTCGTCGCTTCGCCTCACATTATTGGGCAGGGCTTTGAATGCTCCATGCATCAACCTGGTTTGTACAGATCTTCCCAGGGCATCGGTGGCATCGTAGAAAGGCTGAGCGCGGGTGATTAGAGCGTGCAGTTCCTTAATGAAGGAAGTGGTGAGTGGAAAGTCTTGCTGAACGTATTCCGTGACCATGTTCAGCCCTTCCAACTGAGCCTCGATCATGTCCACGACTCCTTCGGATAGTTCCCCTCCAGAGCGAGCTATTGCCTCTTTGGTCAGTCCTTCGGCTACTAGGGTGTCGGTCACACCCCAGTCGACATCGTACAGGCGTTCGATAATGCCGGTTTCGATGGCGTGTCGTCGAAGGGTCCGCCGCCTCAAAGAGATCTGATAATTTGTATCCAAGGCGGCTGCGAATTCTTGCCACAAGCGATGCAAACGGTCCAGTGCAGCCAGGTCACCTCTGAGATCTTCCTCCACACCCGGATCAAGGGGCTTGATGGGTTCCCACCTGCTGTCCATTCAAGTTCATCTTATATGGATCTTGCGTTGATTGGAGAGTGGTTTCTGCCTTTCTGGCAGGTGGCCAGCGGTGGAGACCGCCCCAGCAAGAAATGGGGTATAGCGTTCGAGTAGACGGTCAGGAAGCCCCAAAGTTCTTTAGCACAAATACGGGAGACACAAAGTTGTGCCCGTTTCTTTGATGCTCGAGGACGTAGGGCCCGGATCGCTGCTTGTCTACAGGTAGCTGTAGAAGCCTCGTCCGCTCTTTCGGCCGGTCCATCCTGCTTCCACTAGGCGGGCCAGTAGGGGTGGGGGGGCGGCGGCGGGATCCCGGAACTCTTCGTACAGCACCTTGCCGATCTCATAGATGGTGTCAAGCCCGATGAAATCGGCCAGCTCGAAGGGTCCCATGGGATGGTTCAATCCCAGTTTCACCGCCGCGTCGATGTCTTCGCGGGTGGCGACCCCCGCCTCCAGCATCCGCACCGCCGACATCAGGAACGGGGTGACCAGCCCGTTGACCACAAAGCCCGCTTGATCGCGGCACAAAACCACCTCTTTGTCCAATTGGTCGGAAACGAATTCCTTGACGGTTTTGAGCGTCTCCTCGGAGGTGGTGATCGCCGGAATCACCTCCACCAGTTTCATAACCGGGGCCGGATTGAAAAAATGGATTCCCACCACCCGTTCGGGGCGAGAGGTGGCCGCGCCCAAGCGCACTATCGGGATGGAGGAGGTGTTGGAGGCCAGAATCGCATCCGGGTCTTTCAAGCAACTGGTCGAGGCGTCCGAACAGGTCTACCTTGAGGTCCACCAATTCCGAAACCGCCTCGATCACCAGCTGGCTTTCCGAGAGACTGGCCAGGTCGTCGCTGACGGTGACCCGGGCCAGGGTGGCTTCTTGCTCATCGGCGGCCATTTTCCCCCGTCCCACGGCCTTTTCGGTGGAGTGGACGATTCGCTGGTAGGCGGCTTCGGACCGCGCCGCGTCGGCCTCTACCACGGTTACGGTGGTCCCCGCTCGGGCGCACACCTCGGCGATGCCCGAACCCATCAAACCGCCTCCGATCACGCCCACTCTTGTGATGTTCATTCTTTCTCCTGATTCTGTGCTGGTTGGTTGATTGACGAATTCTGATCTGGGGCGCCCGCCCGGTTGGCGCTGGTCTTGAACAGGGTATCTTGTTCCCGTCGCAGACGGGCGATGGTGGATGATTTCCCCAGCGCCACATCCTGATAGGTGAGGGGTGTCCCGGCTTCCACATCGTTGACGATTCGGGCGCCGGCGGCCAACCCCAAGGGGAGCAGATTATGGCGGTGGGCGACCGCGGCTTCTTCGATCACCCCGTAGACGCAGAAGCCCCCGATCCCATCAACCCTCTCCCCGCTTCGCAGTGTCTTCTTGGCGATGGTCACCGTCTCGGCCGAGGGTGCGCGATCGGTGGCCAGGGTGGTCTCACCGCGCAGCACCGCCTTGGCGATCGAGACCGGAGTCTCCAGGCTGGTGAGATGATACGGTCGGTACAGCGCCCAGTAAGGCCCTTGGCCCACTTTCAGATACACCAGGTCGCGAGCCAATTTGGGTTCATCGGTGGTGAAAACCACAAAGACTCCGGGGGCCACCCCCCGTCCATAGTCGACCCGATAGCGGCCCGAGAATATTCCTCCCTCCTCTTTGGGAATGTAGGTGGAGGCCAGGGTTTGGGGCGTCACCTCCGGGCCGTGCATGCCCCGGCGGTCGGGCAGATAACCCAAGGCGTTGGAGATGGTGGTCATCTCCATCATGGTTTTGCTGCCGTCCACAAAAGAAGACAGCATCTGGGGATTCATCATCTGGCGGTGGGCGGTCTCCGCCACCGTGTGGGGATTGGCCGTGGGGATCAGGGGGTTGTTCTTGCCTTTTCCCACGCTCATCACGTCGTATCCCAAGAGGGTGGCAAAATCGTACAACTCGGCGATGGCGCCCGGTTCGTCGCCGCCCGACAGCGAGTAGATCACCCCCGCCTTCCGGGCACGGCTGCGGAGCAGAGCGCCCACGGTGGCGTCGGCTTCCACATTCATCTGCATCACATGCTTTCCCGCTTCGATCGCCTCCATCGCCACTTTGGCGCCCATCTCCGCCACCCCGGTCGCCTCCACGGTGATGTGAAGCGGCGGGGCGCTGGCCAAAGCCGGATTGGTGGTGTGTACCCGCCGGTCGTCGGAGATCGCCTCACAGGCCCGGTCCGGATCGTCGGTCTGCACGATTTGGCTTTCTTCGACACCCATGGTGCGGTAGATCTGCGCCGAGCGTCCACTTCCCCGGTCGACGATCACATATGCCTTCATTCCCTCCATGCGTTCCATGGTGATGGCCAGTCCCTCACCCATCTGCCCGGCGCCCACTATCCCTACCTTGATCGGGTTCCCATCGGCCTGTCGGGAACGAAGAAGGGTCCCCAATGACCTATCACTCATGGCGGGTGGGGGGATTTGGTTGGAATCGGGCCAACTTGTCAAACCAGCACTCCCGGATTGAGGATCCCTTTCGGATCCAAGCGGGCCTTGGCTCCGGACAGCACTTCTCCGAACAGTCTGGGACGTTGCTTCTCATACCACGGCTGATGGTCCCGTCCGACGGCGTGATGATGGGTGATGGTGCCTCCGTTTTCTATTACCGCGTCGGAGACCGCGGCCTTGATCTCTCTCCATTGGCCCAGCATGGCGCTCGGGTCGCTGGAGCAGTGGAATGCAAAATAGGGAGCGGGACCGTCGGGGTAGGCGTGACTGAATCGACAGGAAACCGCTCCCCGGCGGCCGGTGGCTTCCCGGATGGCACGGCGGGTGGCGGTGCGCACCTCGTGGTAGAAGGACTCGAAGCGGTCCCAGGTGATGGCCGACTCGAAGGTGTCGGAGATGATTCCCAGCGGGGTGAGGATCTCCCGGTTGTAGGGCATCTTGATGAAAGCATCCCGCCAAGCTCCCACTGCTCCCCGCAGGTGGGCGTCGGGATGATTCTGCCCGTCGACATCCGGTGACCCCCCATGATCGCGGGCACACTCCGCAGCCCGACTCATCCAAGCCTCCACCGGATGGTCGGAGGATTCAAAGGAGACCACCAACAGCGTGAACGACCCGTCACCGGCGCCGTTCACCTGCAATTCCACCCCGTCGACGATGCGCACATTGGCCGGGAACAGACCGGCCTGGGAGATTGCTCGGACGGCGCGGGCGGCCTGCAGGAATTCTGGGAACCGAAATCCGGCGGTGGCCTTGAACGCCACCCGGCCCTGCAGGCGCACCCAGGCTCCGGTGATGATGCCCAAAGTCCCCTCTGATCCGATCATCAGGCGGTCGGGGCTGGGACCGGCGCCCGACCCCGGGAGTCGACGCGACTCGATTCGCCCGGCCGGGGTGATCATGGTGACGCTCTCGACCAGGTCGTCGATGTGGGTATAGAGAGTTGCGAAGTGCCCCCCGGAGCGGGTGGCGATCCAGCCTCCCAGAGTTGAGAACTGAAATGACTGGGGAAAGTGGCGCAACGTCATGCCGTGTGGCTTCAATTCGGCCTCCAGTTGCGGACCCCGCGCTCCTCCCTGGATCAACGCCGCCCGCGACACCCGGTCCACCTCCAGCACTCGGTTCATCCTGCTCATGTCCAGGATCACCGTGCCCGAGAAGCCATCGACATCGGGAGTGACGCCTCCCACCACCGAGGACCCTCCGCCGAACGGAATGAGCGCCGCCCCCTTCTCACCGGCCCATTCCAGCACCGAGGCCACCTCGGTTTCATCTCGGGGGTAGGCGACCAGATCGGGGGCGTGAGCGAAATCCCCGGCGAATATTCGGATCGAATCAGGCTGAGATTGCCCGAAGCTGTGCAGGATGCGCTCGTAGGGTTCCCGGGTGCACAGCGGGGCAAGGCTTGGGGGTGGATCCAGGCGGGGCTTGGGAAGTTCGATCTGGGCGATGGGCGGCGTCCCGGCCTGTGTGGCCCCGTGAATCTCAAAATCCTGGGCGAGGGTTGAGAGCAAACCTTGCTGGTCGCGCGTCGACAGTCCGTCTCCCTCATATCCCCACCCCCAGTATTTGAGTCGTTTTGCCATGGTCTTTGGCCTTGGTTCAGCGGCGCACCTCGCGCCAAAAGCCTACCCATCGGGTTCGTCATCGGGGAGTCCTGCTCCGACCACCGCCGGAGCCGGGTAGCAGATCGGGCAGGGGGACCGGTAATCTTTGGTGTTCATGGAATATGACGTAGCGGCGGTTGAGAAGAAGTGGCAGGACCTCTGGGAGCGGGAGAAGACCTTCTACACCACCGAGGACCCGGAACGGCCCAAGTACTACAACTTGCAGATGTACCCCTATCCGTCGGGCGACCTTCATATGGGGCATCTCCGCAACTACACGTATGTGGATCTGCTCACCCGCTACCGGAGGATGCAGGGTTACAATGTCCTGTCTCCCATGGGCTGGGATTCGTTCGGCCTTCCCGCCGAGAACGCCGCCATCGCCACCGGCGTTCATCCCCGGGAGTTCACCGAACGTCAGATCGTCCGCATGAAGTCACAGCTCCGGCGGCTGGGTGCGGTCTACGACTGGAGCAGGGAGTTGGCCTGCCACACGCCCGAGTACTACCAGTGGGACCAGTGGCTGTTTCTGAAACTGTACGAACAGGGGCTGGCCTACAAGTCTCGCTCGGCGGTCAACTGGTGCGAGCAGGACCAGACGGTGCTTGCCAACGAGCAGGTGGTGAACGGGGCCTGTGAGCGGTGCAAGTCACCGGTGACTCGTCGTGATCTGTCGCAATGGCATTTCCGCATCACTCAGTACGCCGATCGGCTCCTGGAGGACTTGGAGGGGCTTGACTGGCCCGAACGGGTCAAGACCATGCAGGAGAACTGGATAGGACGTTCGCAAGGATGCGATTTCGCCATCGAGGTGGCCGACGGGGGTGGACAGTTCGAGGTGTACACCACCCGCCCCGACACCGTCTTCGGCATGACCTTCGCAGTGCTGGCGCCCGAACATCCGCTGGTGGAGGAACTGGTGGTCGGCACCGAATACGAGGAACCCATCCGTTCCTATGTGGAGAGAGTGTCGGCCGCCAGCGAACTGGAGAGAATGGCCACCGGCGAGAAATCAGGGACATTCATCGGGCGGTATTGCATCAATCCGGTCAACGGCAAACGGGTTCCGCTTTACATCGCCGATTATGTGTTGATGGGCTATGGGACCGGGGCAATCATGGGAGTGCCCGGAGAAGACCAGCGGGATTGGGATTTTGCCTCCCAGAGGGGATTGGAAATCATTCGAACCGTTCAGCCGCCGCCCACATTCGAGGGAGAGGCCTATACCGGGGAGGGGATCGCCATTAACTCCGGTTTTCTGAACGGCTTGGAGACGCCCGCGGCCAAGGAGAGAATCATCGCCTGGATGGAGGAGCAGGGGATCGGGCGTGGGGCCACCAAATATCGGCTGCACGACTGGCTGGTCTCCCGGCAGCGCTACTGGGGATGCCCCATTCCCATGATCAACTGCGACTCCTGCGGGCTGGTTGCGGTGCCGGAAGAGGACCTGCCGGTGATTCATCCCGACGTTGAGGAGTATCGACCCAAGGGCCAGTCGCCGCTGGCATTGGCCTCCGACTGGGTGGAGGTGGACTGTCCCCGATGCGGGGCGGGCGGAAGGCGAGAAACCGACACCATGGACACCTTCGTGGACTCGTCCTGGTACTTTCTCCGCTATTGCGACGCTCACAATTCGGAGCGGATCTTTGACCAGGAGAAGGTCGATTACTGGATGGCGGTGGATCAGTACATCGGGGGGGTGGAGCACGCGGTGTTGCACCTGCTCTACGCTCGGTTCATCACCAAGGTCCTCTACGACATGGGATACAGCCCCGCCCAAGAGCCCTTCACGCGTCTCTTCACGCAGGGAATGCTGGTCAAAGACGGGGCCAAGATGTCGAAGTCGCGGGGGAATGTGGTGACTCCCGAGCCCTACTACGAGCGATACGGGGCCGACGCCATCCGCCTCTATGAGTTGTTCATCGGCCCTCCCACCGACGACGCGGTGTGGATCGACGGGGGAGTGGAAGGCACCGCCCGTTTCTTGGACCGGGTGTGGAGAATGGGCATGGGAGAGGTCGGCTCGGTGAGCGACCGGCCCGAAGATCGGCGGGACAAGGCGATCATGGGAGTGGCGCACCGTGCTCTGGCCAAGGTCACCGCCGACATTGATCGGTTCCATTTCAACACCGTGGTCTCCACTCTGATGGCGATGATCAACGAGGTGATCGCCTATCTGCGGGGCGGAGGGCGAACCGAAACTTTCGGGGAGGTCTATCGGCTGCTATTGCTGATGCTGAGCCCTTTGGCGCCCCATGTTTCTCACGAATTGTGGGAGCGGCTGGGGTACAGGGGGATTCTGGCCACCCAGCCTTGGCCGAAGTGGGACCAGGAGATCGCCCGCGAGGAGACGGTGGTGATGGTCCTGCAGGTAAACGGGAAAGTGCGGGACCGGGCTGAGGTGCCGGTGGACATAGACGAAGTCACTGCCGAGCAGGTGGCCCTACGTTCTCACCGTATGCAGCGGTGGCTTGAGGGAGGAAAAATCACCCGGGTGATAGTCCGCGTTCCCCGGATCGTCAACGTGGTGGTGGAGTAGGCCCACCGCCTCTCAACGACTTGGGACCGAGGTGTCGCCCGGGCCGTTGCAGTCCGCCGCCCCGGCCGGCAATACAGCGGATGAGCGGGTAGGTGTTCGACGGCTGGCCGCGGTTCGCGAAAAATACATCCCGGCAGGGGTTGATTTTGTCACTCGCCCCGACCCATAGTGGTGAAAGGCGAAACACTCCCGGTTCTTTCCGACGTCGTCAGGGCCGCGCAGGACACCTCATGGGTCTCCTGCGAAAGCAGAAGGGTTCTTCCGGGTCAAGGGGATCTTTGCTCAACGTGTCTCGGCAGGTCAGCGGTGGTGGCCAACACCCCACTAACCCACCGACCGAGGCTGGGATCAATTGCGGACGATAGGGGATTCCAAATCCTCATTAGTGACCTTGAGTTGCTCATAAAGAGATAAAACATCTTCTTTTCTGCGCTCCGCTACTTTCTTGAACAACTCCCAAGGGTCCCTCAATTGGGGATTTCCGGGCCTTAGCGAGAAGGCTCCGGCCTGGCCATTGGTGATTGCGTTCATGAAGGGGGGCATATTCAAAAGCAAGGCGCCAGCAGCGCGAATCGGATCGTCACCTAATCCCTCAATAGCGAATACAGTTAGTTTCGTCTTGCATAGAGCCGCAAGGTGCAAAGGGTTCTTAAGCATCTTGTAGTCGTTGGTCACAAGTGCCTTAAAGCCCAACTGGTGAAGGGCTATAAGGAGTTGGCGATCCTGCAATTGTGGCAAAGCCGGGTGAATGCGACGGATGGGTAGTAGCAGCGCGTCAGGTATGAACTGTTCGAGGCAACTCAGAATAGGCTCTGGAAAGTTGTGATCGAGCGGAATGCGCATCAGGCGGCCAGGTTGAGTTCCTTTTCGAGGCTGATGCCTTCGGCTACCGCCTGCTCTGGCTGGTCAGGATAGAGCTTGGACACCGCTCTGACATCGCCAAATCGTCTGTACAGAGCGTACAATGTCTTGGTGGTGATGCGAGTATTCAGCAGGTGTGGCTCACCGGAGACTTTCCCAGGAACTATTCGCAAGGTGGTTCGCGGGCTTATTAGGTGCGGCCCCTTGCCTGCCCCTACGCTGAAGGGGCCAAGCAGATCCAAGGCACCCTCCAAAGCCAACTGGCCGCTAGAGGCTTGAATGAAATCTTCCGTAACAACATGGATTCTCCCTGAATGGTTCACTCGTAGAGGGCTATCCGCAGGCTGACCGTCTTCCCAGATGTCCAATCTCAAACGTTCCAGTTCTCCCAAGGCCCCTTTTACCTCATTCATAGAACTGGTAGAAACGTCGGGTATTTCCTTCTTGGGGTGGCGAAGCCAATATACAATCCTCAAGGCCATGAGGTCCGCATAGGACCAAAACATGGTCCTTGTTGGAGATATCGTGGGTATTACGATGTCTTTCCGTGCACAGTCGTAGACCGTGGAGACCGGCACTCCCGAGAGGGCTGACGCCCGCGTCGCTTCGTAGCATCCTTCCAACGTAGCCATGAGGCGCTCACTGCGTTGACTGGTGGGGTCCATAGACCGAGCCGTTCTAACAGAGAAGTCGGTTCCTAGTGTCAAAGGTGTGGTTTATCCTACCCAACCTTGGGTGCTCGGCAAGGCAATGGGCCTGGTCCTGATCGCCATCATCGGATCAGGCGCCTGTTGATAATGGCGTCGGAACGTCTCGACAACCGCGGTTAGAAATGCATCCAGGGGCTGCTTTGGGCTGGTGACCCCTATGGAGAGGTAAGGGATGCCTGGTATGCCAAGGAAAGCGGCCGGGACATCCTGGTCAAGCGTGTCCCGGCCCAGGTGGTGGAAGGCGGGGGAGGGTTCCCGTCGGGGGAGGTCGCTCCGCGCCGATTTTCGCGAGATAGCTTAGGCCGATTTGAGCAGGCGTCGCCCTTCGGCTATGAACAGCACGGGCAGCACCGAGTCAATGATATGCCAGATCGTCCAGGCGGCGGTGTCGTTGGTGTGCTCGGTGAATGCCTCCCCGAACCAGTTGGGAAAGAATGCCAGCGCCAGGATGGCTGTGCCGCAGAACATGACGTTTGCTGCCACCGAGCAACAGGACTTGTCCTCGCCCTCGCCCATCTGTCGGCGTTGGTTGGTGGTGACCAGGGCCAACACCAGTCCGATCGCCATCAACCAGTCCAAGGTCATCCAGATGTTCAGCCCGGCGTCCGAAGAGTGGCCGTAGAGGGGGAACAAAACGAACTGCGCGGCCACCGCGATTCCCACGATGGTCAAGTACAAGCCAATCAGGCGGTCTCTTCCCATTTGCCGATCCTCTCCTTTGGCGGGTGATTCCACTGGGTTTTGGTGCCAACTATAAACCGGGTGAGGTCGGCGCCAGCCCCGTTTGAGAGCTGAAAACTCGGCTCTATTTTTGCAAAAACCGGCGCCCGGCAGTGGACTTTTCGGTGAGGGCCGATCCATAGTGGGGAATGGAGAAGGCACATTGGGGTCTGGCTGCGGTGATGCTGGCCACCGCCGTGGGAGCGGGCCTGTTCTTTGGGATGTGGCAACCGCAAGCACCGGAGGCCACCACGCAGGGTGAGACCCGGGTTACTCTGGCAACCACGCAGGCAGGCCCGGTGGGAGAGCCGGCGGAGGAGTGGATCGTGGTGCATGTGGCGGGGAGGGTTCTTCATCCGGGGTTGGTGAGGGTACGCCTGCCTGCTCGGGTGGGTGATGTCATCAGTGCCGCGGGAGGCGCCTGGGATGATGCCCGGCTGGGTGAGATCAATCTGGCGGCGGCGGTCTCCGACGGTGACCGGGTGGTGGTGCCCGGGCCTTCAATGGACACGGGGCAGGGGCAGGGGTGGACTGCGGTGGGGGTGGATACCGCCGGTCCGATCAATCTGAACCGGGCCACTGCCCAAGATTTGGAAGGGGTCCCCGGCTTGGGTCCGGTCTTGGCGGAGAGGATCGTGGCTCATCGGGACACCCACGGACCGTTTCAGCAGGTGGAGGACCTGCTGGATGTCTCGGGGATCGGCGAGAAGAAGCTGTCAGGGATCCGGGAATATGTTGTTCTGCCTTGACTGAGGAAAGAAGGGACGGGTGGGGGAGGGAACCGAGTCGCCATGCCGCTCTGCCCGCCTGGGAAGAGGCACAAGTCCTGCTGGTGGCCTTGCTGGTGTGGCTGGGCGCCTTGGCAGGAAGGCATCTCTTCGGGTTGTGGACGGCGGTGGTGGCCGGTGGGGCGATGCTATTGGTCAGGCGGTCGGGGGTGGTGGTGATCATGGCCGCCGGACTGTTGGCGGGGGCCTGGGCGGGTTGGGGGGCGGCCCAGCGGGAGGAGGCCGTGTTCTCCGCTCCTGTGGTGGAGGGGGAGGTGACCGTTCGGGCGGTGGCTCGCACTGATCCCACCGGAAGGTCGGATCGCCCATGGTTGCTGGCCAAACCGCTGGCCTACCGATCGGACGGCGGGGACGACTGGCGAGAATGGTCGGGTCCGGTGGTGATGGTGGAGCCTTCTGACCCCGGTCGGGTGGCGGCGGGGGAGGTGTTCGAGGCATCGGGTCGCATCACCAAGAGCCCCGGTCGATGGGGTACGTTCACCTACGCGGCTCGGATGCGCAGTGGTGAGTTGGTTCGGGTGTCGCCCGCTCAAGGTTGGCTGGTGGCGGCCGGCAACCAGGTAAGAAGGAGGGTGGTCGGCAATCTTCGAACCGGCCCGCCCGATGGGCTGGCGTTGGTGGCCGGGTTCTTGGTGGGGGACACTTCGAGGCTTTCGGCAATCGACCTGGCCAATTTGCGGCGTTCGGGTCTGAGCCACTTCGTGGCGGTATCGGGGGGAAACGTAGCTCTCTTTTTGGGAGCGCTGTGGATATTGATGTGGCCCCTGGCCGGGCGGCCCGGGCTGCGCTCGGGGGTGGGACTGATCGGACTGGGGATCTTCGTGGTGGCCACTCGCTGGGAGCCTTCGGTCCTGCGCGCCGGGGTGTTGGCCGTCCTGGTGATGGGTGCTCGGGCGGTCGGCTATCCACTGGGGGCCTGGACGGCGATCGGCGTCACCGCCGTCCTCGCCCTGTTGGTTTCGGCCGAGTTGGCCCAGAGTCTGGGGTTTGCTTTGTCAGTGGCCGCCACGCTGGGGGTTATGGTGGGAATGCGGCTGACCGTCAGTCGCCGGCCCCGATGGATTTGGCAGACGCTGGGGGCGACAGTGGCGGCGCAAACGGCGGTGGCGCCCCTGCTTTTGGGATTCTTTGGTTCGCTTCCTCTGTTCTCTCCCGTGGCCAACCTGGTTTCCGGACCCCTGGTGGCGGTCTCCACCAGCTTGGGCGGGGTGGGGGCCTTGGCGGGTTGGCAGCCGCTGGTTTGGGCATCTGCTTGGACAGCGGAGGGAGTGCTGGCTGTGGCGAGATTCCTATCGCCTTTTCCTCAATTGGGCTGGTTGGGGGTGGTGGGTTTGTTGGGCGTGGGAGGAGCAGCTTGGCGATGGCCGATGCTCCGAGTCCCTACGTTGGTGGCGGGGGCGGTCCTGCTGGTGGCCGTTCCCATGCTCCCGGTTTTGCCTTCGCTGCCCGGATCCGGGGGAGCTGCCGCTCCGGCTGTGGTGTTCTTGGACGTGGGCCAAGGTGATTCCATCCTGGTGATGGGAACCGCCTTTACCATGCTGATCGACGGAGGCCCCGATCCGTTGACGTTGGCGGAAAAGCTCCGGGCCTACCGGGTTGAAAAGTTGGATCTGGTGGTGATCAGCCATCCCCATGCCGATCATGTCCGAGGCTTGGAGGCGGTGGTGGGCGAGATTTCGGTGGGGGCGGTGTGGGATGCTTCCCACCCTCACCAGACCCCGACCCACCGGGTGTTGCGGGAACACATAGCCGCCGAGGGCATCCCGCTCCACCAACCCTTGCCCGGCCAAAGGCTGCGGGTTGGGGATCTGAGGGTCGAGGTTCTGGGACCGCTCCGCCGATATAAGCATATGAACGATCAGTCGATCGTGTTGTCGGTGGACCTGGCCAGCACTTCGTTTCTCATGGCGGCCGACATTGAAGAGGTGGCGCAGGCCGAACTGGGGGCGGTTCAACCCGATGTCCTCAAGGTGCCCCATCAAGGCGCCGCTACCTCCGATCGGGAATGGCTGAAAGAGAACTCGGGTCGCTTGGCGGTGATCAGTGTGGGTCCCAACGACTACGGGCATCCGGCTCGGTGGGTGGAAGAGACTTTGGCTGAGGGAGGCGCCCGGGTGTTGCGCACCGATCTGCACGGGGATGTGGTGGTGACCCCTGCCGACGCCGAGCAACCGCCCGGCCCTTTCCAGTCGTAAAGAAGCTGGGACGCTTGAAACTGAGTGCAGAGCAGACGTCCGATCAGGTCCGGTGACGCTCCCGCACCTGGCCTTTCACGAGAAAGATCGGAGATAGCCAGACAGAAGGGCTAGGATGTTAGGCCCGAGATGGTCTTCGGTCCATAGGACACCCACCTAGCATTATCTGGAGAGACACCGTGCCCAGCCCTTTGCACCGACCTCGCCTGGGTGAAGGAATCTACTCCTTCCCACAAGTCGCCCGAATAGTTGGACGGCATAACGGTGTGACGGCAGACAAATTGCGCCGTTGGGTTGCCACTATGGACGCAATCGCTGGGCGGCCCCCGCGGCGGAAGGTCATCAGTTTTCTGGATTTGGTGAGCGTTGAGGCGGTCCGTCGGCTTAGAGACCACAAGCTGTCTTTCCAAAAGGTTCGGAAGGCATTGGAGCGGCTAACCCACGATCGGACTATGCATGGTTATCCCCTTGCGCATCAATCGATTCTCAGCGACGGTCAAAGTCTTTGGGTACATATCGGCGACCATACGGAAGAAGTGGTGGGTAAGAGGGAGAACCATACAGTGATGGTTGAAGCGGTGAGAACGTTTGCCGAGGAAGTCAGGTTTGCTGGCGATATGGCAGCATCATGGACTATCAGCCCCTGGGTAGAGATAGATCCCGAGGTGTGCTTTGGTGAACCGCGGGTGCGAGGCACCCGCATTCCAGTATCAACCATCGTTGCGAACTTGAAGGAAGGAACCCCTCAGGAAGTTGCGGACTGGTATAACCTGTCCGTCCGAGAAGTGAAGGGTGTCGCGGAATACGCAGCCGTCGCATAGCGCCCGTAGATCAACTGGGCGCCACCACTAAACCACGGCAGAAGTTGACGGATTGCACTCTTGCAGATTCGGCGAGGATTTGCGGCCCACCGATGCCTTGATCGAAGGCGCCAGCAGATCCTCGTTCTCCACTACCCTTTTACCTGAATCCCGGGTCTACCATTTCGGGACAGTGCGAAAAGGAGCCCCGATTACCACTGATCGACTGATCGCCATGTTCGAGGGGCCGCATATCGAGAAACATGGTGTGCCGGCTGACTGTTTCGCGGAGGTATTACAGGGCATCCAGAAAGCCGTGCGGCTCATGGTCGAACATCTGGCGGGTCGCGATCCTGGGCCGGGTCGCCCGCCTCAGTGGGTGCGTAACCAGAGTACGATCGGGCTGGTCGCCACACGACCGGGGTCAATGATGGCCGAACTGGCGTTGACTCCTCCGGACGGTCAGCCCCAGCTCCTTGACTACGGACCCCAAGCGATCGACAGCCTGCTGAACTGGAATCCGAACGGCGATGACTCTCACTTGCCCAGCCATGTGGAGGATGGAATCACTGCCATGTCTGCTGCCCTGCCGGAGGACGCGACGCTTTGCTTGGGCACGCCTGATGACACCCGCCGAGTAGTGCTCCATCGAACGAAGCCATTGGCCGCCCGTGAACCGGAGGCGGAAGAAGCGCTCTTGCAGGGGTGGCTGAAGGAAGTCAACTGGCACAATCGGACAGGTCAACTCCATCAGGCGGTTGGCTCCTACATCAGATTGCGGTTCGGTCCCGATCTTGATGAAGACATGCTGCGGCTGGCAACGCAGTATGTAGAGGTCATGGGGCACGGAACCTTCCGAGACGATGACAACTGGCGAACCGTCCGGGTCGAAACGGTTCGGGCTACCCATTCTTGGCGAGACCCGTTTGATCTGGAGGGGTTCCTCAACGACCCCAACCCCAAGATATTTGACCCGACCGACATCGTCACTCTCGCTCTTACCCGGGAAGAGTGGGAGTCTTTTGACCGCGCCATCTGCGAGGGCCGGGAGGCCTGATGCCCACTGGGATCGAAACGGTGATAGTAGACACCAGCGTGATCTCGATACTCATGCGGAATGAAGAGTCAGCACCTTTCTACAGGGGCCAATTGTCAGGTAAACGTGCTCTAATCTCATTCCAAACCCTGGAAGAGTTGTGGTTTGGCGCCACCGAGGCTGGTTGGAGAGATCGACGCAAAACCTGCTTCGGCATCACCTCAGCAGGTATACGGTTATCTGGCCCAACCCTGAGATGTGAGATATCCGCTCGGCTCCGACGCCTCATGGAACGGCAGGGCCGACGACTCCAGACAGCGGATGCCTGGATAGCAGCAACAGCCCTGTTACTGAGGTCTCCGCTGGCGACACATGACAGGGACTTCCAGGGAATCCCCGATTTGGTCCTCATTGAGGCCGCTGTGCCAGGTGTCATTACGGTATTGCCTTGACTTTAGAGCGCCATACGTTATAGTGGTGATATAATGATTCATATTTCGGACATCGCTCAGGTCACACAGGGCCTTGCCACCTCTGGCCGGGGGGCTGGCACGCGGACAGGGGAATGGCGTTTGAGGATGGCCCATGCGGGGGACGTGACTGGCGGTTGGCTCGACCTTGATGATCTTCGAGAAGTCAGCGTCCGGCGAAACCCCCGTACTGAACGTCATTTGCTGAAGCCGTTTGATGTTTTGGTGGCGGCTCGAGGGGAGGCAGGACGCGCCTCTCTGATCCCCGCTCATGTGTCGCGAACTGTGGCCGGGGTTACTCTGCTGGTGGTGAAACCACACCATCCGGGGTCAGGTATGGGCCATTATCTGTGGTATTATCTGACCTCTTCGCATGGAGCATTCCAGATTAGACGCCAAGCTATGGGGTCGGCAGTTCCTCTTCTCACCGCCAAAGGCCTCGGCCAGGTTTTGGTTCCGATGCCGTCGCCGCGTTGTGTCGATCTGTTCGCGCAACTGGTGGAAGCCTCCGAAGAGTCGTATGCATCGGCTATCGCTGTAGCCCAGCTACGACGCGAGGCTCTACGCGACTCACTAATACAAGATGTGATCAACCGAGACCCCTCGATACTGTGAGGAGATACCGACGCCTTTGAAGAAACAGGAACTGGAGTCGAAGCTTTGGAAGGCCGCCGACATTCTGCGGGGACAGATCGACTCCTCTGACTACAAGAACTACATCTTTTCCATGCTGTTTCTCAAACGCCTGTCTGATCGTTTTGAGGAGGAGGTGGAGGAAGTAGTGGCTGAGGGAGTTTCGCGTCAAGTGGCCCTCTCCGAACCCGACGAGCACGAGTTCTTCGTTCCGGGGGAGGCCCGATGGCAGGTGATCTCGGGTGGTTCAATGAATCTGGGGGAGACGCTTAATGTTGCCGGCCACAAGATCGAGGAAGCGAACACGCCCCGGCTCGACGGCATCCTGACCGGAGTCAATTGGAATGACGAGTCGAAGCTCGGCAGTCCCATCAATCGAGAACGCATCATCCGCAATCTCCTGGATCATTTCAGCGACTTGGATCTGCGGGACGGGAGTCTGCAGGCCGGGGGGCAGAGTGGGTCAACCAATGTCCTGGGAGATGCCTACGAGTACCTGATCAACCGATTTGCTGACGATGCAGGCAAGAAGGGGGGCGAGTTCTATACACCCCGCTCGGTGGTGCGGTTGATTGTTGAGTTGTTGCAACCCCGGGAAGGGATGCGCATTTGTGATCCCACGGCCGGGTCGGCGGGGATGTTGATCTTCACGGCAGAGTACGTGAAGGAAGAAGGAGGGGATGTGCGCAATCTGGTGTTGGAAGGGCAAGAGCGGAACCTGGGAACGTTGGCGATCGGGAGGCTCAACCTGCTGTTGCACGGTTTGCGTTCGGCGCGGGTGGAGGCAGGGGACGTGATCGCCGAGCCGATGCTGAAGGATCGATGGGGGAAGTTGCGTTCCTACGACCGGGTGATAGCCAATCCTCCATTCAGTCTCAAGAACTGGGGCCGCGATTTCGCTCCCAACGATCCCCATCATCGGTTCGACCGCTATGGCGCCCTTCCTCCTAAGACCAGGGGGGACTTTGGCTTTCTTCTGCACATGTTGGGGGTCACCAATGCCCAAGGGATGGTGGGGGTGGTAATGCCACACGGGGTGTTGTTTAGGGGCGGGGCAGAAGGAAAAATCCGGCGGGGCATCCTCGAAGCGGACTTCTTTGAGGCCATCATCGGTCTGGCGCCCAATCTGTTCTTCGGGTCCAGCATCCCGGTGGCAATATGTGTGTTGAACAAAGCCAAACCCGCCGAACGACGAGGCAAGGTGCTGTTCATTGACGCCGCGCAGGAAGGTTATTTCCGAGAGGGGAAGGCTCAGAATTTTCTCGATGCTGCGCACATCAGGAAGATCGCCTCCGCATACCGGGATTTCGAGGAGGTGGAACGCTTCTCCCATGTCGCTGATCTGGAAGAAATCAATGGCAACGACTACAACCTGAACATCAGCAGATACGTGGACACCACCGAGCCGATTGAGGTGATGAGTGTGGAGGAAGCATTGGCTCAGTTGAAGGAGGCCGAAAAAGCTCGGGACGAAGCCGTGGCAAGGATGGATGTGCTCCTTTCGGAGTTGGGATATGCCGAAGGTTAGGGAAGCCATACGGCTTGTGCGGCGGCATGGATGGGAATTGGACCGTATCCGCGGCAGTCATCGGCAGTATCGGCATGCAGAGAAGCCGGGGACGGTCACCATCGCCGGCAAGATGAGCAAAGACTTGGCGCCGGGGACATGGAATAGCATTCTCAAGCAAGCAGGAATCGACAGAGGAGAAGTAAGGTGAAATACACCGTTGTCATCGAAAAAACTGACGGTGGGTACTCGGCATTTGTCCCAGACCTACCGGGTTGTGTCGCCGCGGGTGATACTCATGCCGAAGTGACGGAACTGATAAGCAAAGCAATTCTCTTACATGTGGATTCGCTCCGCCAACATGGCGATCCCATCCCTGAACCCCAAGCTTTGGTTACAACGGTCCATGTGTAGTTGAGGGCAAGTTGGGACGGAGAGCAGATTGTTGTTGTCGAGAAGTGGCGAAGAGAATGCATAGTGAAGTTCCAATAGGCTGGAGCTCGTACGGCTCGGCGATCTTTGTTCGGCGCCTCAATATGGGGCTAATGCATCCGCCCGTCCACATGATCCTCAATTGCCTAGATATGTCCGGGTCACTGATATCACTGATGGAGGGCGTCTCCGAAAGGATGGATCTAGATCGGCTAATCCCGAAAAAACAAAAGGATACGAACTCAAGAGTGGAGACCTTCTTTTTGTCCGGAGTGGATCGGTAGGGAGAACATATCTATACCAGTCCAAGGATGGCCCTTGCATTTACGCTGGGTACCTAATCCGCTTTCGGCCTCATTCCGATCTAGTTCTCCCTCGGTTTTTGAAGCACTATACCCAATCTAACCGGTACAAGGGATGGGTCGAATCAGTATCACGCAGGGGTGCTCAGACCAACATTAACGGCACCGAATACTCTTCTCTGCCCGTTCTCCTCCCGCCCCTTCCCGAGCAACGGGCTATTGCGGAAATCTTAGATTCGATTGATGAGGCGATTGAGCGGACCGCAGTGCTGATTGCTGCCACCGAAGCTCTACGCGAATCCCTTCGCCACGAACTTCTCTCCCGCGGCATCCCTGGCTGGCATTCGGAATACAAGGAGATACCGCGCCTAGGAACTGTCCCCGCCGATTGGAAGGTGGTCTCCCTGAGGACGCTTCTCGTTCTTGATCAACCCGGAACCTGGGGCAAGGCTCCCTTGTCTACCGATCCTGGTGTACCTGTGCTCCGGGCGACCAACCTTACGACTAAGGGGACGATTAGCACCACGAAAGTAGCTCAACGCCGCCTGACTCATCGGGATCTTCATCGCCGGATGCTACTGGATGGAGACATCATTCTTGAGAGGAGCGGAGGTGGTCCCAATAGACCCGTGGGGCGCGTAGCGCTGATAGGCGGCTTGGGGCTTGTATATTGCACAAACTTTTGTCAACAGTTACGTCTCGATATCGCGCTTTGCAGGCCTGAATATGGTGTCCTCGCATTGTGGCACCGTTATACGCAAGGTATAACGGCAAGAATGGAACACCAGACAACGGGGATCCATAATTTGGATTACCAGGCTTACCTCTCTTTTCCTATTCCTCTTCCATCCCTCCCCGAGCAACGGGCTATTGCCACAATCCTGGACTCTGTCGACAGTACCGTGGAACAATTGAAGCGGGAGCGCGATGTAAGAGGCGAGCTCAAGCAGTCGGTCGCCGAAGCACTCCTTACCGGGCGGGTGCGAGTGGGGGATGGGGTGTCCAAATGAAAGGGAAGCAGGATGAGTTCACTCTTGCCGAGGATCCCGCGCGCAGGCTGTTGGGGGTCTTGGGTTGGACTCACGTTTCGAGTGAAGATCTGAAGAGCGAACGGGAAAGCGCTAGCGAGGTCCTGCTGAAGAGCAGGTTGGTGGATGCTCTGCTCAGGCTCAATGAGTGGATGACCGAGGAGCAGGCTGGGCGGGTGGTCTTCGAGTTGGGACGCATTGAAGCCACCGGCTTGGCCCGCAACCGGGCTATCCATGAATACCTGACGCATGGCATGCCACTTAATGTGGACGAATCGGGCGGACAAAGAAATCGCAATGTGCGGTTCTTCGACTTCGAGCATCCCGAGACCGGACGTAACGAGTTCATAGTGACTACCCAGTTCCGGGTGAACCGCGGACCCGGCACGGGCTCAGCGGACCATCAGGCGATCAGAGCGGATCTGGTGCTGTTCGTCAACGGGATCCCGTTGGTGGTGATGGAAGCAAAGGCCCCGACCCTCGATTGGAGGCAACAAGGGATCCAACAGATCCGCCGCTACCAGGAAGCCGGGTCGAAGTGGCACGGCGCCGGAGTCCCTCATCTCTTCTATTACAACCTGCTTTCCGTGGTTCACTGCGGAGCCGAAGCTGTCTATGCGCCATTCGGCGCGTCGGATACCCACTATGTGGAATGGAAGTCGGTACGGCCCTACGCCCGTGTTCAAGTTTCAGGCCGGTTCGGCGTTCCTCCCAAAGGCCAAGCGCAACTGATCATCGGGCTGTTGGCCCCGGCCACGCTACTGGACATCCTTCGTGACTTTGTGGTGTATGACCACCAGGGCGGCAAGATGGTCAAGAAGCTCCCTCGTTATCAGCAATACCGAGCAGTCAATGCGGCCATGGCCCGCATCTTGGATGGGGATCGGCCCGAGGAGCGTGGCGGGGTGGTGTGGCACACCCAGGGTTCCGGCAAGTCGCTCACCATGCTGTGGCTGGCCACCAAGCTGCGGCGGGAACCTCGTTTGGGCAACCCCAAGATCTTGGTGGTCACCGATCGTACCCAACTCGACCAACAGATCACCGCGACCTTTCGCCACTGCGGTTTTCCGTCTCCCCGGCGGGCGGCCAATACCCGCCAACTTCGGGAACTTCTGACATCGAAGGCTGGCCATACCGTGATGACCACGGTCCACAAGTTCGAGGAGGCGTTGGCCGCTCCTGAAGGCCCTCTAGAGGTCTTGGACTCCTCAAGAAACGTTGTTGTGATGGTGGACGAGGCCCATAGGACCCAGTACGGAATCCTGGGAGCTCGGATGTCGGAGGCCCTTCCCAACGCGGTTCTGATTGGATTCACCGGCACCCCCATCGACAAGGGGTTCGAGCACAGCACTCGGCGGCGGTTCGGCAGTCTTATCGACAGTTACACCATTCCCCAGTCGGTGGCCGATGGCGTGACAGTGCGCATTCACTACCAGGCGAGGTTGCCGGAGTTGTCCATCGTGGGTCCGAACACTCTGGATCAGCTATATGACGCCATGTTCGGTGACCAGCCGGACGAGGTCCAGGTGCAGATCAGACGGCGCTATGCCAACAAGGAGACGGTGGCTGGAGCGGAGCGGCGGATCCAGATGATTGCCCTTGATATCTCCGATCATTTCAAGGAGCACATCCTTCCCAACGGGTTCAAGGGCCAGGTGGTGGCGCCCAACCGCCGGGCTGCTTTGCGCTACGCCCAGCACCTTTGCGATTTCGGCTTGGAAGCCTATCCCATTATCACCACCACCCCCCAAGACGGCCCCGAGTTCCAAGATGCCAAAAGCCTCGCTCAAGACCAGGTTGTGAATGCCTTTGTCGATCCCAACGGCAAACCGCAGATTCTGGTGGTGGTGGACATGTTGCTGACGGGCTTCGACGCGCCGGTTGAGCAGGTTCTTTACCTGGATCGCCCCCTGCGGGAGCACAGCCTTCTGCAGGCAATCGCCCGGGTGAACCGCCGTTTCTCCCACAAATGGAAGGGAGTTGTCACAGAGAAGAACCATGGTTTGGTGGTGGACTATTGCGGAGTTTCTCGTGACTTGGAAGAGGCCTTGGCAGGATTCGAGATGAGGGATCGCCAAGACGTGATGCATCCCCTCGAAGACGACCCGGCGGCGGTGATTGAGGCGGCTGCGGTGCAGGCCGAAGCGCCTTTCGCGGGCCGGGATAAGGATGACTTTTGGTCTTGTGTGGGGGTGTTTGCACCTGACGTCGGCACCGAGGGGGATTTCAAGGAGGATGTGTACGCTCGATTCAACGCCGCCTACCGGGACTTCTCAGAGTTGCTGGATCGATTCCTGCCCGATCCTCGTGCTCTTCCCTATGTGGACCGCTTGGCCCGCCTGACCGGATTTCGCGCCTATGTACGGGCGCAATACCTGGGGGAGAGTGCCGATGTCGATTGGACGGCAATCGGAGCCAAGGCCAAAGACCTGATCGACCAGCGCATTGACGCCGAGGTGCGACCCCTTATGAAGCCGGTGTCGGTCCTCGATAAGAACTTCGATGAGAAGATCGCGGCCCTCCCGCACGACCGGGCTCGTGCTTCGATGATGGAGCATGCCATCCGAGCCCATATCAAGCAGAAGTTGACGGACAATCCGGTCTTCTACCGGAAGCTGTCGGAGCAACTCGCTCAGATTATCGAGGATCTCCGCCAGCGCCTCATCGACTCGGCCGAGGCTTCCCGCAAACTGGCGGAACTTATCAAGAAAGCTCAAAGCGAACCCGACATCGCGGCGGCCGAGGGTCTTTCTCCGGTTTCCTTTGCCATTTATGGTTTGTTGTCCGACAAGGAGCAGGCCCAATTCGACGATGTTGCCAAGACTGCGGCACTGAAGGTGGAGGAGATCATCGACAATCACCGGAAGGTGATCGACTGGCGATCCAACCTGGAGGTGGGCCGGGAGATGCGGCGGGACATCAAGCGGGTGCTGCGGGCCAAAGGCGGCTATGGCCAGAGGGAACTGGACGAGTTGACTCGGCAGATCGTTGGGATAGCAAGAGGTAGGTCTGACTGATGAGCTACCACACCATCCAGTTCGGTGATACGGCTATCTCTTATGAGATCGTTCGGAGCGAACGCCGCAAGAAAACCATTGAAATCATCGTGAACGGCAGTGGTGTCCAGGTGATGGCGCCGTCAGTGACTTCCGATGTCAAGATCGAGGCAATTGTTCGCAAGAAGGCAGCATGGATTCTGGAGCATTCCACCCAGGCTGCTTTGAAGGCATCGCCAAGAAGGTTCGCTAGCGGTGAGACCTTGCCCTACCTGGGTCGCAACCTGCGCATGATCGTCCAGAACACCGATGTCCGCTCCGTTCAGGTGCGATTCGATCACTGGCGTTTTCATGTGGAAGCGCCTTTTGACCTGATCGGTCCCCAGCGGGTGGAGAAGATCCGTCGTCGTTTCGTTGCCTGGTACCGTGCCCGCGCATCGGAACGCATACCGGAGCGGGTCGCCCACTGGCTCCCGCAGGTGGAGGGCGAGACAGAACCCGCCGGGATCCTGATCCGAGACCAAAAGAAGCGCTGGGCCAGCTGCGCTCCGGATGGGACGCTCCGCTTTAACTGGCGAGTGATGATGCTCAAACCCGCTCTGATCGACTTGATAGTCGTTCACGAACTGGCGCATCTAACCATCAAGGGTCACTCGGCCGACTTCTGGCGCGTGGTGCGCGACGCCATGCCCGACGCCCAAACCCGCCGCCAAGAACTCAGGGAGGCAGGGCGGTATCTTCCGTTATGAGGACACAGTCGCCAATTTCTTACACAAAGGAGGAAAATGAACGAGATTCAGGATGGACGAGCCGATGAGGGGTTCACTAGGGGGGTCAAGGATTACCCATTGTCGCAAATGTCCGATACGGATTTTATCGCAAGACTTCGAGGCGGTGTTGGACATCGCTTATGGTCTATCAAGGAATTGGTTGAGTTAGAGAACCGAGGCATGTATATATTGGAGAACGACCACTATTTGAGGAAAGCTATAACAGAGGCTCAAGAAGCCGCAGTAGCGAATTTGCAAGGGTTGATGGATAAGACCTTTCGGGTATCGGATAGAGCCATCCTCCAGCAAGTTGGCCAGCTGAGTTCTCGCATAGCAGATGTGTCTCTGGCGTTTCCCAAGATAGAAATTCCAAAGCTACCGGAAATATCAACGCCAGTTGCATTCCCACAGTCCCACCTAAGGGAAAATCTGCATGTATCGTTCCCACCACGGTCATCTCCTACGTTGGGGATGCAGGCAGAACAACTACAAGCTCTTAGAGAGATACCGAAAGCGGCTAGGAAAGCTATGTCCATTGTTCTTCTTGAAGGGAAAGCACAGGACCGAAAAAAGATTCTCAACCATTGTCTAGTTACCCTTTCCCAAATCGAACACGAGACAGCAAGCCAAGGCAGGATAGCCATAACTACCTTTGAGAACGGCACTTATCAAGCAGCTCAGTCTCACGCTGCTGGTATCGCCACCAGCCTTCTTGATCACCTGTACGGGAAGGAAAAGAATCAAGCAGTCGATGAAAGCGTAGGCACTGATATTATGGGATTACCTATATCCCTAATGCGACAGAGTCTAGTGCTGCGACCGCTTGTAAACGCACTGACACCATGGTATCCGAAAGGGGGCGATCCGGTTCCGGATGGCTTCTCACGGCATGCCACCGCACATGCCATTGGTCGCATTGGTGTCTTTACTGAGGAGAAAGCACTCATCGCGATAATGCTCGCTGTGTCCCTCATTTACCACTTCCGAAGGAAACTACCGGGATAGAAGAGCCCATTGTAGGGATCCTTTCATCTTGGTGTACGTGGGGCAGGCTCTAGTGGTGACTGAGCGGCACTTTGGGAATGTCAGACTATGGCGAGGGGGGCGAGTGCTTCGATGTCGGTTACGACATCAACGATTACAGGACGTTTTGCTTCCAGTCCCTGTTCCAGTGCGGGGCGGAGATGGTGGGGTTTTTCCACCCGGATGCCCATGGCGCCCATTCCTTCGGCTAGTTGGGCGAAGTTGGTTTCGGTGAAGGTCCACAGGCGGCGTCCTTCCGGGGTTTGCTGTCCGCGGTAGGCTCGGTCGAAGCCGATGGTCGATTGGTTGCCCGAGGAGTTGTTGTTGACCACGGTTACGGTGTTGATGCCCCATCGAACCGCGGTCTCGACCTCGGCTATGTGGTACCAGAATCCCCCGTCGCCGGTGAAACAGATCACGGGCCGGTCGGGAGTGGCGCATTTGGCGCCGAGAGAGGCGGGGAAGGCCCAGCCCAGGTGACCGGCGCTGCGCAGGTAGCTCTGGTGGGGGGTGCGGGTGTCGAACATGCCGCCCATCCACATGCCGGCGTGTCCGGTGTCGGCCACCACGCAGGCGTTGTCGGGCGCCAGGTCGGTCAACTCCGAGCAGATTCGTTCGGGGCGGATGGGGACCGTGTCAGATTCGAGATGGCGCCGGTGCAGTTCTCGCCAGTCGGCGGTCTCCCGCTGTACTTCAGCCAGCCAGTCTTCCCGGCCCGGGTCCGGTGGCCCGGCCTGTTTCAGGAGGGCGGTGAGGGTCATGCGGGCATCGGCGTTGATGTGGGCCTGCAGGGGGTAGTTGCGGCCCAGCACCTCGGGGTTGATGTCGATTTGGATGGCGGGTGTTCCCTGTGGGGGAGCCTGCCAGAAGTGGGTGGTCATGCTGCCGGTGCTTGATCCGACGAAGCACACCAGATCGGCTCGGTTGACGACCCGGTTGGCGGCGCTGCGAGAGTAGGTGCCGACCACGCCGACAGAAAGTGGATGGGCGCCGGGGATGGTGTCCTTGCCGTTGAGGGAGGTCACCACCGGAACCGAGAGACGCTCGGCCAGGGCCACCAATTGGCTGGAAGCGCGGGAGGTCCGGACCCCTCCTCCCGCTACTATCACGGGCCGCCGGGCGCGGTCAAATAGGTCCAGGGCTGCTGCCACGTGGTTGGGGTGGGGGAGGGGCCGTACCGGTGGCACGGATGCAAAGTTCTGGTCAACCCAGGGGTCCAGATCGCCCTCCTCGATATCGATCTGGCCCTCATTGCCCACGAACCGGACATGGGCCGGCCCCGGACAGCCTGACACGGCAGAACGGAAGGCTTGCCGGATCGAGTCGGGTATCTGTTCCACCCGGTCTACGGACGTGTTGAACTTGGTGACGTTGGCGAAGGCGGGAAAATCGTCGACCTCCTGATAGACGCCCCGGCTGGCCATCTTGGGATGGAGGCCTCCTGTGAAGGCGATCACCGGAGAGTGAGCCAAGTGTGCATCACGCAACCCGGCCGCCAGGTTGAGGGCGCCCACCGCCTGGGCCATGCAAACCCCGGGCTGACCCGCCATCCGGGCGTATCCGTCGGCCATGTAGGCAGCCGATTTCTCGCCATGCGTCTGGATACGCCGTACGCCAAACCGCTCCAGCTCCACCATGGTGCGCCGCAGGATCGCAGGGACCATAAACACGTGGTTCACCCCGTACCCGTTCAGCATTTCGGCGAGCGCCCGGGCACCGGTCATCATCTGGGAGACTCTAACGGCGGCCAGGCAACCGCCCGGTTACCCGTTCTTGATCACGTTGCCGATCACTCCGGCTCCGCTCTCCATTAACCGGGCGACAGGAGTAACTGTCCACCGATCGTCGGAGTTGCGTTTACCAATTGCCGGATCTTTCAGCGTGCGGGTGGTCAGGCAACCGATACGAGAGGCCAGCGTCGTCGTAGGCCGACGCCTCAAGAAGCGTCGCAAAACTGTTCGGGCCTTTGCCCTTCCGCAACCATGTATTTAAGTTTTGAATGTGCTGATCCAGCCGGTACCAGAACAAGGAGAAGGGTAACCTGGCCGCAGGAAATCTCAGTTGGTCGGCGAGTTGGTTCCCTATGAGGGCACGGGACACAGGATAGATGACCTTGTCTACCAGCTTCTGCCGTTCCTCACTGCCCTCGATGCCAGCCACCAACGGGGCGGAATTGATCAACGCATTTGTCATGATGATCGCCTCTGTGGTAGGAGGAGGTTCACACAGTGACCCGATACGGTATATATGCAGGGCATGCTCCTCGTCGGTGAAAAGGATGGTTTCGGGAATACCCATGAGATAACCGGTGTAACGCCAGACATCGTGGAAACCGGCCCGTTCCTCCGTGCTGTACCGGGCTCCCAGGGCTTTGGAGTGTTTGACGGTGCGAGCGGCGAAACAAGCGATCGAATAACCGAGGTGCGCCGCGCTGACCGGCACACCCCAAGCGTCATGCTGCCACTCTTCAGTCTGTCCCAGCAGCCGCCGAATCTGGGCGTGCACGAACCGGATACGGACAGACAGCTTCCACCCGTCGCCATCCCTTTTCAGACCACCAGGCCAGAATATCTCCATCTGATGCCGATTGTTTTGTCTGAGCCGCCAGACGCCATTGTCGAAAATGCGTCCAGTTTGCACGAACGACTGGCTTATCAGAGTGGAAAAGCCATCTATCAGCACACCGGTGACGAAACCCGAAAGGACCTGAACGGAGTTTCTCTGAAAGGAGCGGATGCCCGGAGCGAAGGCATCGGGGTCGAGCCAGTCCGGGTCAGGCTGCGGAGCGTCGACAAAAAATTCGCGCAGGAGTTGGGGGGCGTTCCGTATGCCGTCTCGGTCTTGATCCATCCCAGCTTGAAGGAACTTGTGAACCTGCCTCTGAGGCAACGGCGCCAATTCTTCCACCACCGCGTCCACGACCGGGTCTCCGATGTGGGTGTGGGCGATGTAGTTATCCGCGGTCTCCCTGTCAACCAGACAGGCCTTCTCGTAGCCCGCCTGGTAGTCATTTGGTATTTCCATCATTCCACGTCCGGCCTGCCATGCAGATGTGGATGTACAAAGGATCTGCGTACTGCACGACAAGACATCGCAAAAGATTCTACTGCCGCAACGGCGGAGTAAGAGTCCCATCTGTCAGCCGTGCTGTCCCAGCACCGAGACTCCCGCCAGGGTTAGACATCGACCGTCAACTCCAGGGCAGCCTCGAACACGGCGGTGTTTGCAGCGTCCAGGCGGCTCTGTTCTTCGGTCGTGAGAGGGTCGAGGAAGCTGCGGTCGGCCGTGAGTTGATCCCATACCACCAGTAGCGCGGTGGCGGCGAATCCGAAGTGTTTTGCTACGGCGAAGAGGGTGGCGGCTTCCATGTCGACTGATCCGTAGCCTGCTTCCCGCCATTCCTCGACCATGGCGCCACTCTGTGCGAAGATGGAACTCCAGGTCAGGTGTAGGGAGTCCGCAGTTCTGATTCCCCTGTTCTCTAGGGCTCTTCGTCCCAATGCGGTCAGGTTTGGATCGGAGGGTACGATGCCGGTTTCTTCGGCGACTGTCTCATATAGGTGTGCAACACCTTCCTGAGCCACCGCCTGTGAAGGTACAACTACATCACCGGTCGTCATTCCAGGATCCAGAGCACCGCAGGTGCCGATCATCACCATCCCTTGCGTTCCCAGCACTCCGAACAGGTGCGCCAACTCGACGGCTCTTGGTGCTCCGTAGACGCATGAGTACACGACGGGTGATCCTTGCCAATACCCGTAGAACATGTCGGGGAAGGCGAGTTCCCGAACGTCGTCCAGATAACTCAGGCGCCACTTCGTCCGTTGCGCTCGCCACCAGGAGCCCTCCATGATCACGGCTTTGGGGATCTCGCTGGCGTCCATCCCCAAAGCATCCAGCCACTTGCCGCGGCCGAGATCCATCACGGCTCTGTGTTTGGCCGGTCGACCTGCCATCAGACTGTCTCCTGGGTTGGCAGGTGGGTTCGCGCCCACAGATACCAGCCCAGGGTCCAGAGTGCTCCGACCAGGACCAACCCGGCCAGGAACAAGAACACCCCGTCCCAGGCGTCGCGGTCCACCAAGCCGCCCATGACCGGTGAGGCGGAGCCGCCTCCCAGGTTGAAGGCCAGTGCATAGATGCCGCTCACCAGAGCCACTCTGGCGGGTGAGGTCATCCGTGGGAAGAGTCCGAGCACCAGCGACGATGACGCTCCGACCAAAGCGGTGGCGGCGGCAACTGCAGTGAACCCGGCGGTCAGACCTGAGACTTGGCTGACTATCGCCAATGCGATCGAGGTGGCCACCAACACTATTCCGCCTCGCAAAGCAGAAGCCGGACCGAGTGACTGTTGGAACCATCGTCCCAGGGTGATGGTGGCCCCGATGGCAATGGCGGGCAATGCCGCGGAGAGCAAGCCGGATCTTCCCATGGTTTCATTGTGGACCTCGACGAAGTAGGCCGGCGTCCAGACCACCAGCGCGACGTAGGCCGCTCCGGTGGTGACAGCCGGAGGTATCAGCCACAATGACCGGACAATCGAACCGCCGTCCTGCTCGCTGGCAGAGGTTGGCTTGACTGAATCCCGTGCGCCGATCCACCAGGCAATGCCCACCGGGATCAGCACCGCGGCGGCGGCTAGGAACAGCGCTTCGACCCCGCCTCGCTCGGCGATAAACCCGCCGATGGCAAAGGTGAGAGCGGTGCCGGCCACAAAGCAGGAGCCAAAGGATGCGATCACGCGACTTGCCCTCTTCTCCTGCACCCAACGTCCCACCGCTCCGATCAACGGTGTCCATCCCATTGCCTGGAAAATGCCGTTGGCCGACCAGAACACCAGCGACAGTGTGAAGTTGTCAATGGTGAGGATGAACAGGACGTTCATGATGCCGCTCCCCACCAAACCCAGGCCAACCAGGAGCCGTGCGCCAATACGGTCGGCCAGGCGTCCGATCGGCACCGCCGAAAGCGAATAGACCCAGAAGAACCCGGCTGCCAGAGCGCCGATGCGGGTGGCGTCGAGGCCCTGTTCCTCCCCAAGGCCGGGCACCGCAACCGAGAAGTTGACCCGGCCCAGGTAGTAGATGGCGTAGACCGACCATCCGGAGACGATCAGACCCCAGCGGGTCTCGTGGCCGGTGAGAGCGCCGGACCCATCCGGCGGGCCGGAGTGGGGCAAGCGTCGCCTATCCGGCCGAGTCGGCGGTGGCAGGCTGTCCTGCGGACTTGGCGTCCAGAACCCAGATCTTGTCGGGTGCGAAGTTCACCGCAACGGTGTCGCCGTCACCGAACATTTTGACCTGTCCGGGTTCGGTGATCGCCTCAATCTCCACCTCGCCGATTTGCACCTGAAAGCGGGCGTAGCGTCCCGCATAGACATGGGAGAGGACGGTTCCTTCGACGCTGTTGTCGCCGCCCACGCCCAGTTCAACCGCTTCGGGCCGGATGCTGAGCATCGCCTCTCCGTCCCCGACTGCCGAATGCGGCGCCGTGAAAAGGCCGATGTCGGTGTTGATCACGCCGTCTTGATAATGGCCGGGGATGAAATTGCTTCCGCCGAAAAAGGTGGCGATCTCCACGGTCCGGGGAGTGTCGTAGAACGCATCGGGACCGTCGAACTGCTGCAGGCGCCCATCAAACAGCAAGGCGACCTTGTCGGCCAGCACCACGGCCTCTTCCTGATCGTGGGTGACGAAGACGGTGGTGATCCCCATCTCGGTTTGGATGCGGCGGATCAGCACTCTCATCTCGTCCCGAAGGTGGGCATCGAGGTTGGAGAGAGGCTCGTCCAACAACAGGACATTGGGTTCGACGATCAGCGCCCGGGCCAGGGCGATCCGCTGCTGCTGTCCGCCCGACAGTTGGTTGGGTTTGCGATCCTCAAATCCGGGCAGTTGGACCAGGTCCAGCATGTCGGTGACCCTGGATCTGATCTCCTTTTTGTTCACTTTGCGCATCTTGAGGCCGAAGCCGATGTTGTCGGCGATGCTCATGTAGGGAAATAGCAGGTAGTTTTGGAAAACCATCACCGCACCGCGTTCCTCGGGTTTGATGCTCAGGATCGAATCACCGTCGAACAAAATGTCGCCGGAAGTGGGCCGCAGGAGGCCGGCGATCATCTTCATGGTGGTGGTCTTCCCGCATCCCGAGGGTCCGAGCAGGGCGGTGAGCTTGCCCGACTCGATGTCCAGATCCAGTTGGTCCACCGCGGGAGGGTTCTTGGCGTCGAAGATCTTGGTCAATCCACTCAGTTTCACTTGGGTCATATGTTGCCGATACCTCCTACTGCGGCGCTGTCGCCGGACAGGTACTTGGAACTCAGAAGCAGAACCAGTATCCCCGGCACGATGAAAACCACGCTCAGTGCGCCGGCGATGGCGGGTTCGGAGCGGGCGAAATTGAACAACAGGATGGGAAGGGTCTCCACTTGTCCGTCACCGATCAGAAGGGTCAGGACGTATTGGCTCCACGAAATCAGGAAGGTGAACAGGGCGCCGACCACCACCCCGGGGAAGACGGCGGGCAGGGTGACGTACCGCTGGGTGGCCCAGCGTCCTGCTCCCAGGGACCGGGCCTGCAGTTCGTAGTCGACGTCATAGTTGGCGTACACCCCCGACATCACCAGCGTCATGTAGGGAAGGGTGGGCACCAGGTGCACCAGGGACACCCCGATGATGTTGCCCGACAGCCCGTAGCGGATGAACATGGTGTCGATGCCCAGCACCACCGCCAGGCCGGGGACGATAATCGGCGCCAGAATCATGATCTCCACAATCCGCTTGCCGCGGAAGTTGTGCAACCCCAGCGCGCGGCCGGCCGGCACCCCGAACAGGACCGAAAGGACGGTTACCAAAAGGGCGATCAGGGTGGTTTGCCAAGTGGCGCCGATCACGTTGTTGGTGGGGGAGATCACCGCCTCCCAGGCGCGGGATGAGTATTCGCTGGGCAGAATGTCGGGATAGAACCACCGGAAACTGATCGACCAGATGAACAATGGCACCATCGGCGCCACCAGAAAGGCCAAGAGGCCGGCGATGCCGACCCAGCGTAAAGTGACCCTTCCGAGCCGCCGGGGCGAGATGTGGGGCAGGGGAGCGGGGGCGGTGGTCATGGCAACAAACCCATCGTCAATCCCTGACGTACATCCTTGACAGTTTCATGTAGGCCATGATCAAAAGGGTGCTGATGAACGCGATCACCATGGCCATCGCCATCGCCTGGGGGCGGGCGGCCAGGTCGACGTCGGTGTAGCTCTGATAGGCCAGCACCGGAAGGGCCGCGGGGAAGGTGCGTCCCAGAAGGTAGGGAATCTCAAAGGCCCCGAAGGTGAAGGCGAACACGATCACCGACGCCGATACCACTCCGGGCATGATCAGGGGCAGGGTCACCTGTCGGAAGGCCTGCCAGCGGTTGGCGCCCAAAGATCGGGCCACCGACTCGTAGTCCTCGCCCACCGACAGCAGGATGGCCAGCACGATCACCCCGATGAAGGGGATCTCCTTCCACACGTACTGGATGATGATCCCGATTGCCCACGGGTCGAAAACCATGGCCGGGAAGTCGGCCGGGCGTGAGATGAGATCCATGCCGGTCATGATTCGAGAGACCAATCCGCTGTTCTGGAACAGGTAGAGAACTCCGATGGCGCCCACCAAATGGGGGATGGTGAGGTTGAGCGAGAAGAAGAAGTGGACAATCCGTTTTCCCCGGAAGGCCGGGCGGAGCAGGAGTGCGGCCGCCACCGCCAGGATGCAGGAGATGAGGGTGGAGGTGAAGGCGATGTGGAAGGTGAGTACCAGGCTTTGGATGAACCCGTTGTCGGCGAAGATCGCCGTGTAGGCCTCGAGATTGAAATCGTTGAGGCCGATGAGGGGGAAGTAGTTGAGGCTGCGCAGCAGGCCGGTGATCAGCCCCCCCAAAAAGAGGAGAATGATCACGGCCAGGGCAGGGGTGAGCAGCAATGAGATACTGAGTCGTTGGGCGCCCTTTTCGGACAGTCGCAGTTTCATCGTTTCACGGCCCGATCACCCATTCACTTCGATCATCACTTTGACCGCCTCCCCACCGCCCAGGGCAGTGTCCATAGCTTCTGCGGCCCTTTCCAAGGGGAAGCGGTGACTGATCAGCCGTTCACCATCGATCTGCCCCGAAGCCAAAAGCTCGATCGCTTCTCCGAAGGCGTGACGGCCCAGGTAGATGGGGATGACCGTGGCTTCCCGGGACTGGGCGAGCATCATGTTGAAGGGTATCCGTTCTGCGATGTTGACACCGACCGCCACCACCCGACCACCCGGGCGGACCAGGTGTATGGCTGTTTCCAGAGTTGTGGGGCTACCCACCGCCTCAAATGCCAGGTCGGCGCCCCGCCGGTGGGTGGTTTTCAAGATCTCGTCGGGTTGCATCCCCCGAACATCGACCGTGGAGGTGGCGCCCAGCGCCTCGGCGATCTCCAGGCGCCCCGGGTCGATGTCGGTGACATGGACCGCTCCGGCGCGGTGGGCACGGCACACGGCCAAGATCAAAAGGCCGATCGGCCCGGCGCCGATGATCGTCACCGTCTCACCCGGTTGCAGGCCGCTTCGGCGAACCGCGTGAACCGCGATGGAGGTGGGTTCCACCAGGGCGCCCATCTGGGGCGACATCCCTTCGGGCAGGGGGTGCAGTCCCCGGGCGGGTACCACCACCGACTCTTGGAGGGCGCCGTCGGTGTGGGGAGAACCGGTGAAACCGAAAGAGGCGCACAGGTTGTACAGGCCCTGTCCGCAGGCGTCACACTCCCCGCAGGGGACGATCGGCTCCACGGCCACCGGGGTGCCGACCGGCACCGTGTCAGTGTGGGGTCCGACCTTCTCCACCACCGCGGAGAACTCGTGGCCGAGCACATGGGGTTCGGTCACCTGCCAGTCGCCGATCCGGCCTTCCTTGTAGTAGTGCAGGTCCGAGCCGCAGATCCCCACCAGCCGGGGGGCGACCAGTACTTCGTCGGGCCCCGGCTCGGGCACCGGGCGGTCCTCGATTTCCAGGCCCCCTTCGGGGTGAAGCACCGCGGCTTTCATCAGTGGTCTCTTACTCCTGCTCAACCAGCGTTCCCACTGCGGAGGGCACTCAGGATCTGGTCCTGATTGTCCAGCTTGACGATCAGATCGTGATAGATGGCGTCCCGGTTGATGTCGATGGCCTCCAGCATGGTTGGTCCGCCCTCCCGGGGCTGCCAGACCAGGTTGTCATCCAACCGGGGAGTTGGCACCGGACGGGTGGGGACCCAACGGCGATTGATCAACCAGGCGATGTTGATCAGGTCCCAGACTATCCAGGATTGGCCGGGGAACATCCCGACCCCTCGGTCGATGCGGATCGGGTTGTGGGTGTACAGGTGGTACAGATAGTCGCCAATCTCGCCCTTGCCCCTGATATAGGATTCCATCTCGGGCAGGGAGATCACCAGTTGGGCGCCGATGTAAAAGCCCGGCAGATACACCAGGGGAACCCCCGAGTCGTAGAGGAGCCGGGAGGCGTGGGGGTCCTGCACCAGGTTGAGCGACGTGTGATTGGGCAGATCAATCCAAGTGGGGTAGCCCGAGGTCCAGCTCACCACCATCTTGGTGGCGATCTCCGGAGCCATCAACAGAGCCGAGGAGACATTGGTGACGCATCCGATCGCCACCACGTGCAGGGGCCGCTCGTCGTCGGCCAGGGCCAGTTCGATGATTTTCTCGGCGCCTTCACTCTCCACCGGGGTATCGGCGTCGGACATGTATCGGTCGGCGCCGCGGAAAGCCAGACCGCCCGAGGGAATGCCCATCTTCGCAAGCACGGTCTTGATCTCCTCATAAGAGCTTTCCATGCCTTCGGCGGGGCCCCACATGTCCATGGTGGCCGGATCGATGTTCTGGGAGATCAGATGACGCGCCCAGTAACCCATCAGATTGTCGGAGTCGGGCTCGTGGCCTGCCCGCAGGGCCTCTGCGGCCTCCACCACCCGTTCCCGGTAGTGCTCGTGGCCGAACGGCTCGGCGACCACCGCTTCCACCTCGATCCGCTCGGGAGACAGAAATGCCCAGGCCATGGCGAACTGGTCGTCGATCTCGTTGTCGGTGTCGGTGTCGATCAAAACCCGGGTGGGCCCGTCGATATCGGCGAACATTTCCCGACGGCGATCCTCGCTCACATTTGGAAATACGGTCATTCCACGCCTTTCTCGATCACTTCCGACTCCTCCAATCTACACCCTCGGCCACGGCGATTGAACTCAGCTCCCGAAGTCGAGCGGCGGAACCCTCCAAATTGCCCTGCCCGGTGGCCGCTTCCCGCCAGACGGCCCGCCCTCCCAAAAAGCCCGAGGCGCCGGCCCGGCACGCCACTCTCAACTGTTGGCGGAACAGTTGGTAGTCGCCGCCTTCGGACAGGATCGCCCAGGGGACGGGACTGAGTCGATCGATCTCCCGACAGGCTTTCTCCCAATCCTTCTGTGAGTCGTTCTCGGCCGGCTCGGGAAACTGGAGCTTGAGGACATCGGCGCCCAGGGGTCCGAAGAGTCGCACCCCTTCCAGAACCGCATCCCGACGCTTTAGGGGGTGGTCGTAAAGCGCCAGGGGTTCGGCAAAAAGCGGCATCTGCTGGCGGCGGCACTGGTCTACCACTTCGGTCACGAAGTCCTCCGCCGCCAAGGTGTCGCCGCCCGGGTCGAAGAACATCGAGATCTTGACTGCGTCGACCCCCAGCCGGGCGGCTCTTTCCACACTCCACCCGGGCAGAAAGCGAGGTGCGGTCAAAACATCGGAATAGTCGCCATCCTCGATGCCCAGGATCAAACCCGTCTCGGACAGCCTGGCAGAGCGGGTGAATCCGGTGCCCTCCAAGAAGCCGGGGTCGATCAACATCGCTCCGGCGTGGGGGCCAATGCCCTCGATCAGGGGGAGCTTGGCTGCCCAGATGCCCTCGGTGCTCATCGAGCCGGGATCATCGGGCCGGACGGTGGCGGCGAAGGATCCGACATGGTCAATGGCCAGCACCGCAAAGTGCCCGGTTTGGGTGGCGACCCGGTCAAGCCGGGCTGATCGAAGCGGCGTGGTGGATGGGTCCATGGAGCTGGGCGGCTCGGTCACTTGGCTCTGGTCAGGCGTTCAGTCCGTCTACCTGCAGGTAGTCCTGGATGGGGACCGCCCGGGTGGTGCGCATCCCTAGCCACGCCGCCACTTCGGCCAGTTCCGAGGAGAGGTCTCCCTGCGCCACCGCGAAATGATGTTCATGTCCCTGCACCACCGCGGTGTTGACCAGATCGACCAACTCGATCGGCTCGCCGTTGAGCTGGAACTTGGAAAACCAGCCCCGGGTCCCCTCGAACCCGGCGTTTCCGGTTTCCACCACGTCGGCGGTGGCGATGAACATCTCGGAGAAGTCGTCGCCGGCGTAGGCGATGGTGGTCGGCTGCGGTGCGAACCGGAGATCGCCCGACACCCCATAGCTCACATCGCTCTTGCGGCCCAAGGTGACATGGTCCACCCAGCGGATTCCATTGTCGCCGCCGAAGTGCCGGGGAGTCACTCCGCAGTGCCAGAACAGGGCCGCGTCGGACTTCTGATCAAGGGCGGTGAGGTCCAAGAGGGTGGACGACCCGTGGATGGGCGACATGGAGTTCATCAACAGCATCGTCACCGCTCCGGGTACGTCACCTTCGCAGGAGACCGCAAAACCGTCCTCGGATCCCAGGAGGCTGTAGGCCATGCAGGGCGCCATGTGATATTCCTCCTGGAAGGTCGGCCAGCACTGCACCGCCAAAGCGTTGTATCCCTCTTCTTCAATTAGTTGGCCTAAAGCCAGGTAGACCCGGGCGTTTCGGTCCATGCCCAGCGGAGCGGCGGTCACTTCGGTGGCCAGATCCGTGGCCGCTCGGACCACCGAGTCCGCCGAGTCGGGGTCGATGGCGCGGGCCCGGTCGACCACTTCTGCGATGGAGTGGCGCCCGATGGTGACGCCAAACCTCTCCTGCAGGTGGTCCTCTTCAAAATTCATGTTGTAAAAGCCCGGTGAGATGCCGCCGATCCACCCGATCCGGGCCGACGACATGGTCTTGATGCCCTGAAGAGCGCGGATGGTCACCCGCAGGCGGCGGTCGGTGTCGGGCTCGTCGATGTGGCCGAAGAACCACTTGTAGGGGATTTTCCGGTCGCGGAGATGGCGGCGGATTATGGAGGCGTAATGGCTGGCCGACACCAGGGAATGGAGCTGAATGGACCCTTCCAAAACCGGCTCGGGGGTGGCCCAGATACCCAGGCGCGGCGCCACCTCGGCCAACGGTTCCAAGAGTTCCCCCGAGGCGCAGGCGGCGGTCTGCAACAGGAGAAAGTCGATTTGCTCCGCTGACAGTTGAGCCGCGACCTGGTGTGCCGTTTCCAGATCAGGCACACCGCTGTCAATGGTCACCAGGTCGAAGTCCATCTCCTCGGCCAGGGCCTGCAGGCCGCCGATCGCCCGGCCGTACTGGTTGTGCTCGTCGGCGTAGTAGCTACCGAACGCCACCCCCACGTATCCGATCTTCAGTCGTCGGTCACCGCTCACCGGTCAACTCCTCTTTGGCGCTCGTCTCGGCCCAGGCTTCGAATATGAGAGCCACGGTACAGGCGCCAGGGTCCTCGGTCCCAATGCTCGCATCAGCCGCGTACCGAGCGCGGCCGGCTGCGGGTTCCATTGCGGCGGTGGATGACGCGCCACTTCGGGCGGCCCGGGCGGCCACTGACAACACCTGCGTCAGGGGTGCTTTCTCTTCCAGTGCTGTGCGGGCGCCGTCCACTGCGGGACCCAGGGCGTCTACCATGGTCTTTTGGCCCGGTTTTGTTCGTCCGATCCGCATCACCCGAGCCGCTCCCTTCTCCAGACCTGCCACGAAATCCCCGGGGGTGGCCGGGTTCGGCGAGCGGTTGAGTTGACCCCCGATCGCCCCGAAGAACGCTCCGAACAACGCCCCGGCGGCGCCTCCCACGGTGTCATGGAAAGCCCGTCCGGTTATCCGGAAAACGTCGGCCGGGGTGATCGCATCCGTAGCCTCAATAAGCCTTGTTGCCTCATAAAGGGCGACGGCCATGTTCACCCCATGATCACCGTCTCCCGCTACTGCATCCAGCCGGGATAGTTCGTCCTGGTGCTTGCTCACCTGGCCGGCGGCAGCCCGTATCAACTCCTTGGCCACTTCTCGCCCCAACACAGCGACCAACGGTAGTGGGGTGGAAGACTGTCATCTTCAAAGCAACAGTGAGTAGTCAATGTCCGACATCCCGTTACGGGCTATGGAAATCAGTTGACCAAAGGGCATTGACACCCATTAGCTTGGAGGGATTAGATGGCCGGAACACTCCTCTCCTCCTTCGGATCGTTGGGCAACGTTAGACGTGCCGGGGATGTATTGCGCCAAGCGCAGGTGGCGGGCGGGGAGCCGCCGTCGCCTGAGGAAGTCCGCAGTGCTCGGGAAGTTGTCGAGGCCTACCGGTCCGCTCACGCCAAACCATTGCAGGCGGCGTACATGGGGTTGCAATCATGCCTCATTACCGAGGGTCTTGATCTTGATCTGTCACGGGACTCAAGATGCTTCCCACCATCGAGGACAAACTCCGGCGTCTGCCCACTATGGACTTGTCGAGCATGCAGGATATCGGAGGCTGTCGGGCAGTTCTCGACACCCAACAGCAGGTCCAACGGGTGGTAGAGCGATTCTGTGCAAACAGTCTCAGGCGCAACCAGCAACCCGACAAGATCAGAGATTATGTGGCTTCGCCTCGAGTCTCGGGTTATCGGGCCATCCATGTCTACACGAGGTACCACGGCCGCCGCATCGAAGTGCAACTCCGCACCCGAGAACAGGACGGTTGGGCCAAGATCGTGGAGGACTTGACCAGCATGACCGGCATTGACTTCAAGAACGGCCATGGTCCGGACCGGGTCCACGAACTGCTGAGAGAATTGTCGGCCCTGCTTGCGCCGCGGGAACCCGGCCAGTCCTATAAAAAAGACCTTACGGAGCTCCTCTCCGGGCCAGCTATGATGGCAGCATTGGAGCAAATGAGCTGGAGGAAGGACTGAGAATGGCAAAGCGCAAAAAAACCATTGACTTCCTTATCACGTTTGACCATGATGCAAGGAAGCAGATCAGCCTGGAAGAATTTCGCAACACCGCTCAGGCCGTCAAGGCGTATGGCGAGCGGGAAGAGGAGTATCGGCACAACCCCCGGGTGGAGGTTGTACTCCTGGGTGCTGACTCAATTGATGCCATCAAAGTCACGCACTCCAATTACTTCGAGGACACAGCTGACGCCTTCGCAGTCCTGGCCGCCCGTCTCGGATTCCTGGAGCACTGGCAGAAGTCGACCCCGGCAAGGGCGATTGCCGATCTCTATCGGGTTCCCGCCATAGCAAACCCGGCGCCGCGGGCGGGAGCGTCGTAAAGTTCCAACAACTCGTCGTCCAGGTGACAGATGGCGAAAGCGAATCCGGCCATGTCCAAAGTGGTGGCGTACGGTCCGATCCACGACCGGGTGACCTCGACCCCGCGGCGTTCCAGTTCGGCGCGGGCTCCACGGTAGAGGATCGAGAGTTCCATGATGGTCAGAGAGCCGCCATTGTTGAGCAGCAGGCCCACCTGGGCGCCGACGGCGAGATCGGCATCCTCCACCAGTTGGCGGATCATCAACTCCGAGATCTGGTCGGCCTGAACATCTTCTCCCAAGCGGGTTCCCGCCTCTCCATGCACTCCCAGGCCCACTGCCACCGAGGTGTCGTCGGCATCACCCAGCGGTTGGCCGCTCACCGGATGGGCCACCGTCCCCATGGCGGCTGACAACGACCTGGTGCGACCCCTTGCCTTGCAGGCGATCCTGACGCAGTCCCGGAGCGACCCGCCCCGTTCGGCCATCGCTCCGACCATCTTCCACACAAAGAACAGCCCCGCTCCGCCCCGACGTTCGGTGATCTGATCCCGGGGCGCCGACGCCACATCGTCGTAGAGAATCACCATCTCCACGTCGTCGATGCCTTCGTCCTCGGCCTCGTCGATGGCCAGTTCCGCATTCATGATGTCCCCGGCGTGACTGGAAACCAACAGCAACACACCTCCGCCCCGGTCGGCGGCGCGGATGCCTTCCACGATCCCGCCCGGACCGGGTGAGGAAAAGATCGGACCCGCCACGTTGACATCCAACAGGCCCTCTCCGACCCATCCGATCATGGCCGGTTCATGGCCCGATCCGTTGCCGATCACCACTCCCACATGACCCTCCGGCTTGGGCGTGGCGCGAACCACCATCCCATCGGACAATCGGATGAGGTCGGAATGGGCGGACGCATAACCTTCCAGCATTTCCGCCACCGCTTGGGCGGGATTGTTGAGGAACAGGCGGGTGCGAACGCTCATGCCAGGTGCTCTCGGATGAAAGCGGCGGCCCCGGCGGCGTCGCCATCCAGGTCGTCATACAGGTCCCTCCAGGCGTAGGTGTCCCGGCCGGTCTGCACCCCCGAGTTGGGAAAGGTCTCGAACACCACCCACCCGTCGTATCCGACGTCGTCCAGAGCCTCTCGGAAGGACGCCCAGTCGATGTGGCCGTACTGGGGAGCCCGGCGGTTGTTGGCCGCCACCTGGACATGCCCGATTCGGTCGGCTGCCTGCCGCACCGCCTCAGCCAGGTTGTTCTCTTCCATGTTCATGTGGAAGGTGTCCAGTTCCACCTTCACGGACTTGTGGTCCACCATCTCGATGAAGGACAGGCAGTCCGAGACGGTGTTGAACATGTAGCTCTCAAAGCGATTCAGCACCTCCAGACAGAGGTTGACTCCCACGGTGGCGGCGTGCTCGGCCACTGTCCGAAGCGACGCGGCCGAACGCTCCCGGTGTGCCCGAAGGTCGCCTGCAGGGAAACCCATCCACGGTGCGTAGGTGACGCCTCCCAGGATCGGACTGCCCAGGGCGGCGGCTTGATCAAGACACCACTTGAGGTGGTAGATCCCCGCCGCTCGAATGTCCCGATCTGCACTGGAGACGTCCATGGCGGGTGTCAGTCCGGTGCTGCACAGAACCTGCAGACCCAGAGAGGATGCGGTGCGGGCGATACGGTTCACCCCCACGTCCGTCCCGGCCACAAACGACATCTCCACCCCGTCGTAACCGGCTTCGGCGGCTTTTTCAAACACCGAGGACTGATCGTCATACCAACTGTCCAGCCAATAGAAGATCTCGATGCCCACCGGGCGGCTCATGGCCCGGCCCCCTTGATGGCAAAGGCGAAAGACAACAGGGGATGGTCGGGAGGGGGGTTGAGAAAAGTCACCGTGACCACTGTACCGCGTTGGGGGATCTCAGAGCCGATCACCCGGTGGGTCAGGCCTCCCTCCACCCCGTCCAGGCGGATGGAAGCCAGAATGTAGGGGGGATCGATGCCGCCGAAGGGTGGGGGAATGTGCACCCGGGTGGCGGCCACCACCGTCCCGGTTCCGGGGAGGTCGTACCAAGTGGTGTCGGAGAGATCGGAGGGACAGAACCGGCGGGGAGGGAGCCATGACGCCCCGCATCGATCACACCGGGTGGCCCGGAGGACACCGTGTTCCAGCCCCGCATAGAAACGGCTGGAGAATCCCACCACATGGCGGTAACGCTGGGACATCTCCATGGGCAGCAGATAAGCCGGGTGGCCGTCGGGACCCACATTCCGTTCCACGCCGGTCACTTCCATCAGGCCACTCTCCCGAACACGTTGACAATGCACAGCGACCCCACCCCGGCGTGGGTGTCGGTGATCCCCAGGCGGGCCTTGGGCACGGCCCGGGAACCCTGTACCTCTCCCCGGAGTTGGGAGATCACCTCCACGGCCTGGGCGATGCCGGTGGCGCCCACTGCCGACCCTCGTCCCAGCAAACCCCCCGAGGGGTTCACCACCACCTGCCCGCCCTGGTCGAACTGTCCGGTGGCGGCGGCCTGCCCTCCTTGGCCCCGTGGGCACAGCCCCAGGTCCTCGTAGGCTTGCAGTTCCGCTCCGCTGAAGGAGTCGTAGACCTCGGCCAGGTCAATCTGGCGGGCCGGATCGGTTATTTCCGCTTCCCGGTAGGCGTGGGCGGCGGCCTTTCGCTTGGCGGCGAAGTGCGGGAACATCTCCTCGGAGCGATCCGACAGGCGGGGGTGGTCGGTGGCGGACCCGCTGCCCAGGATCGCCACCGGCGGACGATCGGCGAAGGTGGGGGAGTGGCGCCTCGCCCAATCCTCGGTGGCCATCAGCACCGCCGCGGCGCCGTCGCTGAGGAGGCTGGCGTCGAACAGTCGATAGGGATCCGCCAGGGGCCGGGACGACCTCACATCGTTCACGGTGATCGACATCCCCCGGTGGGCCAAGGGATTGTCCAAGGCCAGGCGGCGGTTCTTCACGGCGATCTGGGCGAACTGATCCGGGGTGGTGCCGTACCGCCGCATATGCTCGGTGATCATCAGAGCGTAGGGCGCCGCAAAGGTTCCGAACAGCGGCGTCTCCCATTCAAAGTCGGCCGAGAGGGCCAGAATCTCGGTGGCGGTGGCCCGGTTCACGGAACGACCGTTGGTTTCTCCGCCGAACACCAGCACCGATTGAGCCTCGCCCGAGCGGATCGCCATCCGGGCGGTGCGGATCGCCAACGCCCCGGTGGCGCCGCCTCCCTCCACCCGGATCATCGGTTTGCCCGACAGGCCCACGGTGTGGTGGAGGACCTGGCCAAGACTCATCTGGCGGTTGAAATGGTCGCTTTCGCAGGCGGCCACCCCCAGGTCGATCGGCGAGGCGGAACTGAGCCCGGCGTCCAACCGGGCGATGCGGGCGGCCTCGGCCACCATCTCCCGAACCGTGGCGTCCTCCCTAAACCCGACGAACGGGGTCAGCCCGACCCCGGTCACCAGCACTGCGTCATGTGAGATTGCTTTCACGGGGTTGGCGAGAGCGTCGGAGGAAAGACCGGCAAGTTGTGAAATCGAACCCTATCCCGCGAAAAACCGGGTTGTCCTATTAATTGGGCCCACCCCCGCCGCCACCAACCAGGAGATCGGGCGCGGTTGGGCACAGTGCCCGAGAACCGCCTTCCCGATTCAGTATGACCTCTGTTCACAAGGAGCTCTTGCACGGTCCGGGCGACGTCGGAGCGGACCGGGAGGTGTTCGACCTCACCAATATGTATCGGGTTATGTGACAAGAACAACACTTCAGGGCCTGGTTTTTTCGCGACCCGGTCCCACAAGTGCTACTCGCGGCCTCTGAGGCCGAATTCCACCAGTTCGATGTTCCCGCTAAAGGGGAATTCACCGTCATAGGAGTTGCTGACCGGCGACAGAGTGTCGGCGCCGATGCTCAGGGAACCCCACGAGATCATGCCGCGGGCCATGTCGGACATGGCTTGTTCGCCCAGCACCACTCCGTCTGCCTCCAGTCGTCCGATGCCCCGGTAGTCGCCGGTGCGCTCGAATCGGAAAGCCAATTCGGTGGTTCCCGTTGGCACCGAAGCGGGAGAGGACACCAGGGTCTGGCGGTCTCCCAGGTAGCAGTATTCGAAGACCAGCCGGCCTTCGGTGAGGTACAGCACGTATCCGCCGCTGGTGTCGCCCACCGCCACCAGCACTCCCCGGTCGGCCGGTTGGAGGGGACCAATGCGCGCGGTGATGGAAAAGGAGCGGTTGAAAACCAGGGGGGTGACCCCACCCGGCACCCGGGTGGCCCCTCCCAGGTAGGTGAAGGTGTCGCGGGCTCGGGGCGACCCGGGGGTCTGGAAGGTGGAGGCCCGCACCGCCAGGTAGCGATCGTCCAGAGGGAACACCGAGAAGCGCCCCGCCTCCTCCGTCCACTGTCCGACCAGTTCGGCCAGCTTTTGGGGATGCTGCTCTGCCACATCCGAACACTCGGAGAAGTCCGAGTCGATGTGGTACAACTCCCAGGGATCGCCCTCGAACGGTTCGTTGCGCCGGTGGCGGGCCAGGGCCTTCCACCCGTCCTGCCACATCGCCCGGTGGCCGATCATCTCAAAATATTGCCGATCCCGGGCGGGGGGAGACTTCGGATCATCGAGCACCGGGCGGATGCTGGCTCCGTGATAAGGCATCTGCTCCACTCCGTTGTAGGAGGGTTTGGGGTCCACTCCCACCAGGTCGAACAGGGTGGGGGCGATGTCGATGGCGTGCACGAACTGGGCCCGCACCGCCCCCCGGTCGGCGATTCCCTGCGGCCAGGATATGACCAGAGGGGTCCTCACCCCGCCGGCGTAGGTGTTCTGCTTGTACCAGCGCAGGGGGGTGTTGGCCGCCTGCGCCCATCCCCAGGGGATGTTGGTTTGCGAATGCGGGCCGCCGATGGTGTCGAATCGTTCCAGATTGAACTCCACCGTGCAGAACCGGTCTTCCTCATAGGTGACGATGTCCGCGCCGCCGTCGGGGCCGCCTTCCTGGCTGGCGCCGTTGTCCGACAGCACCACGATGATGGTGTTGTCCAATCTTCCGATCGAATCCAAGAACTTCACCAACCTGCCCATTTGGGCGTCGGTGTGATCGAGCATCGCCGCATAGGCTTCTTGGAACCGGGCGAACAGTCGCTGTTGATCCGATGACAGGCTGTCCCACTCCTGAACTCCGGGGTTGAGGGGCGCCAACACCGCATCGGGGGGGATGATTCCCAGTTCCTTTTGTCGGGCGAACCGCCGGGCCCGGATCACATCCCACCCTTCGTCATATCGACCCCGGTACTTGTCGAGGTAATCCTGGGGCGCCTGGTGGGGACAGTGAGCCGTACCGAAAGCCACATACAAAAAGAACGGCTGCTCGGGTTTGACCGAGACCTGATCTCTCACATAGGAGATGGCATGATCGATGAGGTCCTCGGTGAGGTGATATCCGTCCTCGGGTTTTCCGGGAGGATCCACCCGGTGGTTGTCCTCCACCACATCGGGGTGGAAATGATCGGTCAGGGCATCCAGGAATCCGTAGTAGCGGCCGAAACCCCGTCCCAAGGGCCACTGGTGATAGGGGCCGACCGCGGTGGTGTCCTCCAGGGGCGCCAAGTGCCATTTCCCGATGGCCAGGGTGCCGTATCCGGCCCCTTGGAGGACCTCGGCCATGGTGGCCGCCGATTCGGTTACCCGGCCCCGATAACCGGGGAAACCCGAGTCGACATTGGAGAGGTAGGCCATTCCCACGCTGTGATGGTTGCGTCCGGTCAGCAGACACGCCCGAGTGGGCGAACACAGAGGAGTGACGTTGAAGTCGTTGAAGCGGATCCCACCTTGCGCCAAGCCATCGATGACCGGCGTATCGATCTCGGCCCCATAGCACCCCAGCCCGGCAAAGCCGACATCGTCCAAAACCACCACCACCACATCGGGTTTGCCGCGGGCGTCGGCCTCCATGGGGGGCCACCAGGGCTCCGAGGTACGAAAATCGGGCCCGATTATGCCTTGAAATCGCTCGGCCCCGGGCTCGGTGGTCATTGGGTGGCCTCCGAAGCCGGGTCTTGGGAGGGGGAGGGACTCGACATCATCGAAGCGCACCGACCTTTCGCATTCGGGTCATTGCCAGGTGGGGAGGATAATTGCCCCCGCGGCGGTTTGTGAGACCGCGATAACCATACTTGACCCAGATGAGTGATCTCCAAAACCAGGCGGCCTGGGAGGTCACCGGTGGTGGACCCCCCACCGACCCGTTCACCATCGAATCGCTGTCGGTGGAGGTCTACCGCGCTCCCACGGCCCGTGCGGTGCGGACCTCCTTTGGGAGCATGACCGACCGTCCGGCGGTGTTGGTGACCGTGCGATCATCGGAGGGAAGCACCGGATACGGGGAAGTTTGGTGCAACTTCCCGGCTGCGGCGGCCGAGTACCGATCCCAGTTGATTCTCTCTGTTCTGGGTCCCTTGGTCGTCGGGCGGCGGTGGTCGCATCCGAGGGAGGTGTTCGATGAGCTGGTGGCCAACACTCGCCTGCTCGCCATCCAAGCGGGGGAGCCGGGACCCTTCTCGCAGGCGATCGCCGGGATCGACATTGCGGTATGGGACATGGTCGCCCGGCGGGCCGAAACACCACTGTGGAGGTTTCTTGGGGGAAGGGGGAGCCCCGCCCGGGTGCCGGCCTACGCCAGTGGGATTGGGCCGGATCGGGTGGCGGAACTGGCGCAGCAGGCGCTGTTGGAGGGCCACCGGGCGTTCAAACTCAAGGTGGGTTTCGGTGAACGGATCGACCTGGCCAACCTGGAAGAATTGCGGGCGGTGTTGGGGGCCGGTGCTCCCATCGCAGTGGACGCCAATCAAGCGTGGTCGCCCCCAAAGGCGGTCCGCTGGAGCCGGATCCTCGCCCCTTTTCGGCCAATGTGGTTGGAAGAGCCGATTGCCGTTCACCATCCCGACCAAGCGTGGGAGCAATTGGCGGAAGCCTCACCGATACCACTGGCGGGAGGCGAAAATCTCCACGGGCATGCCGGTTTTCGGCACGCCATCCGTCTCGGCGCCTTGGCCGTGATTCAGCCCGACGTCACCAAGTGGGGCGGGATCACGGGATGTTTTCCGCTGGGGCGACAAATTGTGGCGGCGGGGAAGAAATACTGCCCCCACCATCTGGGCGGGGGGATAGGCCTCCTGGCTTCTGCTCATCTGCTGGCCGCGGTGGGTGGTGGGGGACTGCTGGAGACAGATTGCAATCCCAACCCCCTCCGGGAGGGCCTGGCCCGGCCCTTCCCGCAGGTGTCCGGCGGGCGTATGTCCCTGAGCGAGGCTCCGGGTCTGGGGGTGGAGCCGGACCGGGGGGTGGAGTCGTTACGCGTCTCGACTGCCGACCTGTAGCGCCGGCGAACGGCCTCTGCCGGGCCTCCTGTGCCTTTCCGGGTTAGGTTTGCCGATCTTCTACCAGGTGGTAAGGTGATAAACGGACTTGCCCGCTTGGTTTGGTGAGTCGTCATCTGTTTGAAATAGGAGGAACATCGATATGCAACGTTCTCGATTGGTTCGCTGGCTGGTTGTGCTGGCGAGCCTTGCTCTGGTGGCTGCTGCGTGCGGCGGCGACGATGAGCCAGCTCCCACCACGGCCGCTCCCACCACCGCGGCGCCCGCCACCACGGCGGCCCCGGCCACCACCGCGGCGCCCGAAGAAGAGCCCATGGAAGAAGAGGAGCCCATGGAAGAAGAAACCATGATGGGCCCCACCGGTCCGGGACTCCTGGATGTGGACGACTCCGAGGTAGGGGGAATGTCCTGGGATGAGATCGTGGCCGCCGCCGACGGCGGACGGGTCAACTGGTTCATGTGGGGTGGTAGCGCCACCATTAACGCCTATGTGAACGAGTGGGTCGGATCCGAACTCAAGTCGCGCTTCAACATCGATCTGAACCAGGTGCGGATCACCGACACTGTGAACGCGGTCGACACCGTGTTGTCGGAGACTGAAGCCGGGGAGTTCACCAGCGGATCGGTGGACATGATCTGGATCAACGGTGAGAACTTCCGCACCATGAAGCAGGGCGGCCTGCTGCTGTGCGGCTATTGGGACCTGCTGCCCAGCTTCCAGAACGTGGACATGACCGACGGGACACTGCTGTTTGACTTCGGCACCGAAGTCAACGAATGCGAGGTGCCCTGGAACAAGGCCCAGTCGGCGGTGTTCTACAACAGTGACCTCCTGCCCGATCCCCCCGCCGACATAGATGGCCTCTTGGCCCATGCCTGCGCCAATCCGGGAACCTTCACCTATCCCGCTCCTCCGGACTTCACCGGAAGCGTGTTCGTGCGCCATGTGTTCTACAACGAGGCCAGCAAGATCCTGCCCGGCGGTTACAACGACCTCCTAGTCCCCTTCGACCAGGCTCTCTACGATCAGGTGGCGGAAGCAACCTGGCAGACCCTCAACGACCTCGAGCCCTGCCTGTGGCGGGAAGGAAGCACCTACCCGGTTGACCAGCCGGCTCTGGAGACCCTGTACTCCAACTCCGAAGTCACCCACTTCCTGGCCTACGGTCCGGCGTCGGCCGGTTCCAAGGTGGACAGCGGTGTCTTCCCCGAGTCGACCCGGACCTATGGTCTTGACAGCGGTCAGATCGGAAACACCAACTTCGTGGCCATTCCCTACAACTCGCCCAACAAGGCGGCCACTTTGGTGGCGGCGGACTTCCTGCTGAGCCTTGACGCGCAGTTGCAGAAGGCCTATCCGGATGTTTGGGGCCAGATCAACGTGCTCAACGGTGACTCGCAGTCGGCTTTCGCCGACGTGCCGAGGCATGCCTCTGTGGTGGACCCGGGTGAAATCTCGGGGCTGCCCGAACTGCGGGGCGACTGGGTTCCCATCATTGAAGAAGGCTGGAGAGCCGGCGTAGCCGAGCAATAAACCCCTCAGACCACCAACATTGAAGTGGCCGGCGATCCGCAAGGTCGCCGGCCACTTCCTTTTAATGGTTGGGGGCCGCTGGGGGTTTGTTGCCCCGAAGCCTTCGGCGACTGCGCCGTATCAGGTAGGCGACCCGTGGTGAACTGCGGAAGGGGATTGGAGCGAACGCCCGCTTCATGCGATAGGGAATCCGGGGTCTTTCGACGAAGCGGTAGATGATGAACACCGCGAAGGCGCCGTGAAAAGTGGCGAGGGCCATCCACATGCCGTCCGGACCCACCAGGCCCATCAACCCGGAGCTGAGGACCGGGCCGGCTATGGCGCCCAAGCCCATGAAGGTGACCAAAGTGGCCATTCCGGACACCAGTTCGGAGCGGTTCAAGAGGTCGTTCATGTGGCTCATCGACAGCGCGTACACCGGGAAGGTGAGTGCTCCGTAGGCCAGCATCACTGCGACGAACGCCAGGAGGTTGAGGGGACTGATTGACATGAGCAGACTCAGTAGGAAGGCCCCGCCGGTGATCGCCAGTATCACCCTCCGGCGGGGCACACGGTCCGACAGTCTCCCCAGTGGGATCATCGCTCCCGAGCCCAACATCAAAGCACCCATCACCCACCCCACCTGGCCGGCAGTCAGCCCAACCTGGGTGCCGTAGACCGGCCCCATGGTGAGGATCGCACTGTGGGTCAGCCCCGCCGCAACCGCCCCCACGATGGCCAAAGGCGCGGTTCGGTAGACCGCCCGGACATTCGCCCGTCGCCGCTCGGGCACTTCTGGTGGGGCGATGCGGGTCAGAGAAAGGGGCGCCAGGGAAAGCGAGAACATGATCGAGGCCAGCATGAACAGCACAAAACCCCCGGGATCAGCCGCTCCGATCAGGAGTTGCCCCACCGCCATACCTCCCATCCCCATCATCATGTAGATGCCCAGGATGCGCCCGCGGTTTTGGTTGTTGACCTGGGTGTTCAACCAGCTGTCGGCGGTGATGTAGATTCCCGACATGCAGAAGCCGGCCACCAGCCGCAATACGAACCAGGCGGGTGGAAAGAGGGCCAGGGAGTGCAGCAACATGGCCGAAGAAAGGAGGGTCGCCAGCCCGGCGAAGACCCGGATGTGTCCCACATTCGCCAAGAGGTTCGCGATATACCGGCTGCCAGCCAAAAAGCCCACGTAATAGCCGGAAAGGACCAACCCCGCCGACAGGTCGGTGAATCCCTCGATGGTCGAGCGAATTCCCAAAAGCGAGGTGCCCAGGCCGTGGCCGATTCCCAGGAGGCACATCGAAAGAAAGAGTGCGGTGAGATGCTTCATAGCCGGATGGAAACCGTCCTAACGCAAAGTGGTAGGTCTCATTGACCTGAGGTAAAAGGGCTTTGGCGGGGACCGGCTCTCGGAATGATTTTGCACACCGAAAACGCCGGTTCCCGTTGGGAGTGATCTGTTCTTCAATTGTACTTTGCGGCGTCCCCGTCCGGCCTCCGGTTTCGGGGAGAGCTGCGACATGAGTGATGCATTGAGGGGGGTGGAGCGAGGTTGGGTGTCGGGAGTCAGGCGGGCGGTTCGCGAAAAAAGCACCCCCGGAGGGGTTGACTTTGTCACTGGCCCATACCCATAGTGGTGGGAGTCGAAACACCCCCGGTTCTTTCCGACGTCGTCAGGACCGGCCAGGACACCATAAGGTTTCCCGGCAAACCGAAAGGGGTCATATTTTTCTTGGGATACGCTTCCCCAACGACCTGGCTGAGCGTGTCCCGGCCATGGTGGTGGAAGGCGGGGGAGGGTTCCCGTCGGGGGAGGAGCGGCCCGGCGGATTTTCGCGAGTCAGGGTTGGATTTCGCGATTCACCTGGCAGGGGGCCCCTACCTGCCCGGGTCTTTTAGGTGCCGGTCCAGCGGGGCGGGCGCTTTTCGGCGAATGCCCGGGGTCCTTCGATGGCGTCGGCGGAGTCGAGGGCTTTGCGATAGGACTGCATCTTGTCCGATCGGATGTGATCCAACGCCTCGCCGACTCCCAAATGCTCGGTGGCCGCGATCATCTCCAAAATGGCCTCCACTGCCAAGGGGGCGGACCGGCAGACACGTTCAGCCAGACGGCGGGCGGTTGTCATCAGCTCACTTCGAGGAACCACCTGATTGACCAGGCCCCGCTGGAGCGCCTCCGTCATGGCCATTCTCCGGCCGGTCAGAAGCATCTCTTTGGCCAGAGGAGAAGGCAGTGACCGAGGCAGTCGGACGCTTCCCGTATCGGGAGGAAATCCCAGGCGGGCCTCGGGCAGCAGAAACTCCGCCGTGTCAACCGCCACCACCAGGTCAGCGGCCAGCACTATCTCGAATCCTCCTCCCGCGGCGATGCCGTTGACCGCACATATCACCGGTTTGTTGAGGCCGTCCATTTCTGTGAACCCACCGAACCCTCCCACCCCCCAGTCGGCCTCATATGACTCTCCCTCCGACGCCGCCTGCAAATCCCACCCCGCCGAGAAGAACCGGTCTCCCGCCCCGGTCAGGATGGCCACCCGATAGGAGGGATCGCCACCGAACATCTCGAACACCGCCCCCATTCGGCGGCTGGTGGCGGCATCGATGGCGTTGGCCTTCGGGCGGTTGATCATCACTTCCAACACGGGAGGCGTCTCGGCGATTCGAAGACTTTCACTCACAGGTTTTCAAGTGTACGGAGCGGTGCAGGTGCAAATCGACCCACCGCAAGGGGTGATCGTGACCGCAGTTTCTGTTCCCCTCGTTTGCCCTTGCGCAGGTGGCGTTCCTACCCGGCCCGGCGGGCTGCGGCAAGCCAGTGGTCGACCATGTCGCGGTGCTCGGAGATCCATTGGGCGGCGTGGCGGCGAACATCCGCGTCGGTGTCTTCGCCGAGTTGATAGGCCACGCTCTGCACCGCCACGGCAATGGGGTTGATCTCCACCAGTTCCAAAAGGCGGGCCGCGGTGGGGTTGGCCGCCAGGAAGTCGTTGTTGGCGGTGACCCGAATGTCGGCCAGATCCCAACCCAGGTTGCACTGGTCAGCGGAGCAGTGGCCGTCGTCCATGGTGGCCGGACCTGTTGTTTGGTAGGGAGAGCGGTAGTCGTCGGCTATGGACAGCCAAACGACATTGTCCCCGGGACGCAGGTCCACCAGATAAGCGCTGGGTCCCCACGTCAGGGCGATGTAGGGAATCCCGGCTTCGTCTCGGGAGATGGCTTCGGTGATCAGAGTGTCATAGGAGGCAACCTCCAACTGTTCCACGTTGGTCCAACCGAGGTCTTCGATGATCGTTTTGATATTGTCGTGGCAGCCCCATCCCTCCGGGCAGCCCAACAGCTGGAGAACCCCGTCGTCGGGGGTACTGTCGGAGTGATCGAACATAATGAACAAATCGGGGTCGTTCACGATCTGATCGAGAGTCCTGATTCCGTGATCTTCTGCCAGGCTCTTGCTGATGACCAATCCCTGGGTGGCGCCGCGACGCATTTCCCATCCCAAGGTGGTGAGATGATCTGAGACCAATGACCCGTCGTGCATTTCACCGGCCAGGAAGTGGTCGTGGTTGGGGAACCACGAGTTAACCCAGAAGTCGAATTCGCCGTTGGCCATCGCCAGGTAGGCGTTGGAGGGCGCCAGTTCCAGATCGGCCGGATTGGTCACTTCAAAGCCAAGCTCGGCCAGCAACGCCGCATAAATGGCAGCCTGCATGTAGCCGGTGGACCAGTTGGCCCGCGCCATGGTCACCGATCCGGCCGGGGCCGGCGGCTCTCGCTCCCCGGTATCGGTCGGCGGGCTCGGTGGTTGGCCACCCTCGGTGGCGGTGGTGGCCCCGTCCCGGTTGGGTGATTCCGGCGGGTCACTCGCCTCCGTCGCACAAGCCGCCACAAGGATGGCAATGGCCACCGCGAGCACCATTGTGAATTGCCGTTGGAACAACATTGAAACACCCCTCAACTTGGTGAAGAAAAAGGAGAGGGCGCCGGAAGCGCCCTCTCCTCAATGGTTGTCGTTAAGTGTCTGTTTAGCCTGCTATCCGAGCGGAAGCCAGCCAGCTGTCGACGGAGTCGCGGTTGTTGGCGATCCATTCGGCGGCGTGCTGTTTGATGTCGTCCTCGGTGTTTTCGCCGAGGCTGTAGATCACGTTCTGGAGGGTCACGTCAACGGGGTTGATCGTGAACAGCTCCAGCAAGCGGGCGACTGCTGGGTTGGCGGCCAAGAAGTCGTTGTTCCCGGTGGCGCGAATGTCGGCTGCGTCCCAACCCAGGTTGCAGGGGTCGGTGGTGCACTGGTCACCAAGCGACTTGGGACCTTCGATTTGGGTGTCGGAGATCGGGTCGTCGTGGATGGAGAGCCACACCGAGTTGTCACCGGGACGGAGATCGCCCACATAGTGGCTAGGCGCCCAGGTATAGACCAAATAGGGCTCACCGGCCGCGTCGCGGGCGACCGCGTCGCCGATCATGGCGTCATAGCCTCCGATGTCGAACTGCTCGACGTTATCCCAGCCGGCGTTGGCGATCCAAGAGTCGATGTTGACTCGGCAACCCCATCCTTCGGGGCAGCCCATTATCTGTAGGACGCCGTCGCCCGGTGAAACATCAGCTGCTTCGTAGGCGGCGAACTGGTCGGGATTGTTTATCAGAGCATCCAGGGTGGTGACCCCGTTGGCTTCGGCGAAAGCCTTGTTGGTGATCAGCCCCTGCACACCGGCCCGTGGCATCTCGTAACCCAAAGTGGTCACGTGCTCAGACACCAGGGAACCGTCGGGCATTTCACCGGCCAAAAACTGGTTGTGGTTGGGGAACCACGAGTTGACCCACAGGTCGAACTCGCCGGTGGCCATCGCTACGAAAGCGTTGGACGGTGGCAACTCCAGGTCGGCGGGGTCCGACACGCTATAGCCCAACTCGCCCAGCAACGCCGCGACAATCGCCGCCTGCATATAACCAGTCGACCAGTTAGCCCGCGCCATCGTCACCGACACACCCTCACCCGGAGTCATGTTGATCGGCTGCTTGGCCTTTTCCAGCCAGCTGTCGACGGAGTCGCGGTTGTTGGCGATCCATTCGGCGGCGTGCTGTTTGATGTCGTCCTCGGTGTTTTCGCCGAGGCTGTAGATCACGTTCTGGAGGGTCACGTCAACGGGGTTGATCGTGAACAGCTCCAGCAAGCGGGCGACTGCTGGGTTGGCGGCCAAGAAGTCGTTGTTCCCGGTGGCGCGAATGTCGGCTGCGTCCCAACCCAGGTTGCAGGGGTCGGTGGTGCACTGGTCACCAAGCGACTTGGGACCTTCGATTTGGGTGTCGGAGATCGGGTCGTCGTGGATGGAGAGCCACACCGAGTTGTCACCGGGACGGAGATCGCCCACATAGTGGCTAGGCGCCCAGGTATAGACCAAATAGGGCTCACCGGCCGCGTCGCGGGCGACCGCGTCGCCGATCATGGCGTCATAGCCTCCGATGTCGAACTGCTCGACGTTATCCCAGCCGGCGTTGGCGATCCAAGAGTCGATGTTGACTCGGCAACCCCATCCTTCGGGGCAGCCCATTATCTGTAGGACGCCGTCGCCCGGTGAAACATCAGCTGCTTCGTAGGCGGCGAACTGGTCGGGATTGTTTATCAGAGCATCCAGGGTGGTGACCCCGTTGGCTTCGGCGAAAGCCTTGTTGGTGATCAGCCCCTGCACACCGGCCCGTGGCATCTCGTAACCCAAAGTGGTCACGTGCTCAGACACCAGGGAACCGTCGGGCATTTCACCGGCCAAAAACTGGTTGTGGTTGGGGAACCACGAGTTGACCCACAGGTCGAACTCGCCGGTGGCCATCGCTACGAAAGCGTTGGACGGTGGCAACTCCAGGTCGGCGGGGTCCGACACGCTATAGCCCAACTCGCCCAGCAACGCCGCGACAATCGCCGCCTGCATATAACCAGTCGACCAGTTAGCCCGCGCCATCGTCACCGACACACCCTCACCCGGGAGCGACATGTCATCGCTCACATCGGTCGTGTCGTCGTCGGTGTCGTCCATGGCATCGTCGTCCATGGCGCCGTCGTCGGTGTCGTCCATGGCATCGTCGTCCATGGCATCGTCTTCTTCAGGTGTGGGCGCCGCGGTGGTAACCGTAGGCTCGTCGGCCGGACCTGTGTCGTCCGTGTCGTCTCCGCATGCCGCCGCCAAAAGCGCCAGCACCGAAAGAACGGCGATCAGGTGTCTGATTGATGTTCTTCGTTTCATCAGTACTCCTTTACTTCTTCCTGTGATTTTCCTATTCCTGTCCTTGGCTGATGCCTCAGATCAAGTCTGTTTTTCCATTCTGTGGGTTGCGTTCATTCATGTCACATCTATGCGGTAGTCGGCTGGGTCTCTGCTTGGCTCATCAATCCGGAATCTCCGGCGTAGACCTTGCTTCGACGGAACTCTTTCAATACCCCCCGCGATGAAACGAGCAGAAGGAACCCGGCCAAAAGGCATAAGAACGAACCGGGTCCGCTGACGAAATTGGAATCGGAGGCCCGTACCAGCGAGCCGATCCAGCCTCCCGAGGCAAACAGGATCCCGACCCCCATGGCGGAGACGGCCACGCTCCACATCCAACGGCGCCGTTCCCCGCCGCCGAACACCCCGGCGGCCGGCAGGCTGAATAAGGCTCCTACCACCCCCAGCCAGAGTGCCAGTCGACCCAGCCCAGGTCCCTCCTCGGCGAAGCCATCGGTGGCAATGGGGTTCTTGCGCTGGGCCTCGGCGACCTTGGTGGCAATGGTGATGGCGTTTTGCCCTGCTATGCTGGCGTCCTCCCGGGCTTCCTGCTCCAGGGCGTCGAGCTCGGCCTGCAACTCGGGGGTGATCACCGATTGGGCCCGGGCGTCCACAAACCACGGTGACAGCCCTGCCAAGACCAGGAGGCCCATAGTCACCACTGCGATTGCAATCCGGCTGAAGGCAATGTTGATCTTAAGCGGATGAAGCGGGCTGTAGGGTGCGACCCGGATCCACAATGCGGAACCGATGGTCGAAATCGCGCCACCGGCCACGGCTACCCAGACCCCAATCCCATCCTGGTGAGCTACGGCGTCGGCATAAGGATCAACCCACAGATAGGCCCAAGCGGCGGTTAGCACCCCTACCGAGAACAGCAACGCCCCGTCCGCGCCGAACCAACGGCCTCCCCGGCCGGGGCGAATCAAGGTAGCGAGAGCCGCTCCCAGAACCAGCAGGCTCATCGACAAGACCCCGATGCCGAAAAAACTTCCTCCCTCGGCGGCCAGCCCACTGGCGCTCAAGCCGGGCAGATCCAGATCGGCCGCCCGGCTGTAGCCGGAAATCAGGCCCGACTCCAGACTCCAGGGCAAAAACACCGAGATGATCCCGACCACCGAGCCGATCAGTGCCACTACGGCCCAAGTGCGTTCGGCGGCGCCGGCCGGGGCGGGTTGACCCTCGGTGGCGGTCTCCACGGCGCCAGCCTGAGGGTCTTCCAGGAGGACTTCGGGATCGCGCCGGTGAGCCCATGCCCGGTAGATACGGGTGAAAAGGTTCGCTCCCTCTCCGGTTTCGGTCTGGGAGATGCGGTCCAGCACCACCGCCACGATGAACAGGGCCAGGCCCGCCGAGGCGGATAGGGGAGTATCGATGTTGATCACCGCCCGGAACACCAGCAGACCGAGTCCGCTGGCCCCCATGATGGCGGCGATGCCGATCATCGAGATGGACAGCAACAGGGTCTGGTTGAGTCCGGTCATAATCGCCGGGCGCGCCAGGGGAATCTGCACGTCCAACAGCACCCGCCACTCCGAGGCTCCGTAGGCGCGGCTGGCCTCCACCACGTCGGCCGGGACTTGCCGGATCCCCAGGTTGGTGAGCCGTATCAGGGGAGGTATGGCGAACACCATGGTGACCATGGTGGCCGGCTCCGGCCCCAGTCCGAAGAAGAAGATGAACGGAATGATGTAGACGAAGGCGTGAACCACCTGCATGGCGTCGAGCACCGGCCGAACCGCGTTCCACACCCCGTCGACGCGGCCGCAGAGCACTCCCAGGGGGATGCCGACGATCGCGCAGATCACCACAGATACCACCACCAGGCCGATGGTGAGGACTGTTTCCTCCCAGAATTCGTTGCCCAGCAGCCCGCAGACGGCCAGCATCACCGCCAGGCCGACTCCCACTTTCAGGTTTCGGGTCAGAGTCGCCACCACCAGGACAATTGCGCACACCAGCACCCAGGACATGTCGGTCAGTTCCCACCATGGGTGGTACTCGGGGCTGACGACGAAGTTGCGGAACAGGAACGAAAAGGGCCATTTGATGACGTCCAGCACGGTCTCGAGGTTGGCGACCGCCCACGACACCATCTCGTCGATCCATGACCCGAAAGGGATCTCCCAGGTGTCGAGCACCTTGTTGTCCCAGAATCGCAGCGGGGCTTCGGCATCCTCTGCCTGAGCGAGTATCAGTCCCCGGGGGCTCACATGAACACCTCTCGTTCATAGCCGTCGATCAGCTGCTCCACCCGGCCCATCTCCTCCATTATCTTGCGGGGCTCCAGACTGCCGATCAGGATGCCGTTGTCGTCCACCACCGCGATGGGCAAACCTCGTCCGGCCGCTGCGTAGACATCGTTGAAGTGATCCTCAGAAGAGGCTGTATCGAAGTCGGAACGGAGTGCGGCGGTCAGATCGGTGGTGCCCATTCCGGCGGCGCGGACCCCGTCGGGGGTGGTGAGAAGATGAACGGGGCGGCCTCGGTCGTCCACCACAAACGCCCCGGCGCGGTGGCCGACCTGAGCCAGGGCGTCCTGCAAGGACATGGATATCCCTATGGGGTGGGGGTCGTCCATCACCTCGGACACTTCAATCACCCGACCTTGGTCCACATCCTGGACGAATTCGGCCACATAACCGGTGGCGGGCTTGGTGAGGATCTCTTCGGGTGTGCCGATCTGGACCACTGCCCCGTCCTTCATTATGCACACCCGGTCGCCGATCCGCAGGGCCTCGTTCAGATCGTGGGTGATGAACAGGATGGTCTTGCGGAGTTCGTTTTGAATCTCCATCATCTCGTCCTGCATCTGGCGGCGGATGAGAGGGTCGAGAGCGGAGAAGGCTTCATCCATTAAAAGGATGGGCGGATCCGAGGCGAGAGCCCGGGCCAGACCCACCCTTTGCTGCATCCCCCCCGAGAGTTGGCGGGGGTAGGAACCGGCGTAGGGTTCCAGGCCCACCAGAGAAAGGGCTTTGCGGGCGGCGGCGTCTCGTTCGGCCTTGGAGGTTTTCTGGATTTTCAGGCCGTAACCGACGTTTTCGATCACCGACCGATGGGGGAAGAGAGCGAAGTGCTGGAAAACCATTCCGGTCTTTTCGCGCCGGAAGGTCTGCAACGCGCTTCCCTCCAGAGTCTGGACGTCAACTCCGTCCACCCACACCCGTCCGTGGGTGGCTCGGAACAATTTGTTGACGGTGCGAAGGGCGGTGGATTTGCCTGATCCCGACAAACCCATGACCACGAATATCTCGCCTTGGTTGACGGTGAAATTGACATTGTTGAGGCCCACCACATGCCCTGAATGGTGAAGAACCTCATCCTTGGACAAACCCGAACGCGTCAGCTCAAAGGCGCGGCCGCGCGGTTGCGGCCCGAATATCTTGTAAATGTTCTCCAGGCGTATCAACCCGCCGCCGTCGGCGGCGGTCACTTGGGTCTATCCGATCTCATGAACTTGGCAGTCGCTTCTCACCATAAACTTAACAGATTGTCAAACTATACCGCGGTAAACGGGCGGGGCATTTATCCCACTCTGTGGAATTCGCGGTTGTCAGTGGGACGGCGGCGGAAATGGGTTCCGCTCACTGTCGGCGGGCTTTGATCTCCTCTATCACCGCCCCCAAGACCTCGTGCAGATCTCCGATCACGGCATATTCGGCCTTGGTGACCAGGGGCGCCTCGGGATCGGTGTTGATGGCCAGGATCTGCTTGGACGCCATGCAGCCCACCCAGTGTTGGACGGCGCCGGAGATGCCGCAGGCGATGTAGAGATCGGGGGCGATCCGTGTGCCGGTTTGCCCCACCTGATCGGAGTGGGGCCGCCATCCGTTGTTGGTGGCCACCCGGGAGCACCCCACCACGCCTCCCAGCAGATCGGCCAACTCCTCCAGAATGGCAAAGTTCTCGGCGCTTCCCACCCCTCTTCCCCCGCTCACCACCACCGGGGCGGTGGCCAGGGTGAGGCCTTCCGCCAGGCGGACTCTTTCCACCACCCGGGTGCGGGCCAGATAGTCGGGGAGATCGGGGACGAAGGTGTCGGCGGCGACCGGCGGGGCGGCGCTTGGCTCCGGCGGAGAAAAGGTGTGGGGAGCGACGGTCACCAGCTTTCGCTCCGATCCCACTCGGGCTTGCTCCAGGAGGCTCCCGCCCCACCTCACCCGCATCAATTCCCAGACCCCGGCGGCGCCCTGGGTGACGTCGACCATCTCGGTGACGTTGGTCACCAGCGGCAGGTCCAGCACCGCGGCGGTATGCGCCATCACCTCCGCGCCGCGATCGTCGCCGGGAGCCAGCAAGATGGCGGCGTCGAGGTGGTTGGCCAGTTGGGCCAGGGCCTCCCCATAGGCTTCGGGTGCGTAGTCGGAGAGCAGGGGATGGGAGATCAAATGCCCCGCAAACCCCAGCCCTTCCAGGGCATCTCGGCCCGCTTCTCCGATCGTCACCACTTCCATCTGGGCGCCCAGCGTTTCGGCCAGCTCCGCCGAAGGGGTGAGCGCCTCGGGCCCGGTCGGAGAGAAGGCGCCGCGGTCGTTGTCCAAAAAAACCAGCATGCGGGTCACAGCAGCCCCACCTCCTCCAGCAAATCCACCACTGCCGGTCCGGCGTCCGGCCCGTCTCCCAAAACGACCGTCTCGGTCTGCTCTTCCACCGGGTTGAACAGTCGCACCATCTCCTGATTGCCCCCGTTGAGTTCAACCTCCACCTCCCTGATTTGGGCCTTTCTTGACCGGAGGCGCCCGGGAAGGGTGGGGTAGCGAGGCAAGGTGATCCCCTCCTTGGCCGAAGCCACGGCGGGCATGGGCAGGCGATAGACCTCGAATCCCTCGTCGGTCTCCCGCCGTCCCACCACCTCTTCCCCCTCGATCTCGATTCCCTTGAGGCCGCTTATGACCGGGCGGCCCAAGGCCCGGGCCACTCTGATTCCCACCTGGTAACCCCCCGAGTCGGCCGACTCGTTGCCGAACAGAATCAAATCAAAGGGCGACTCGGCCTCCAGCATCCTGATCGCCTCGGTCAAGGCGCGGGCGGTGGCCTGCGGGTTCCACTCGGTGGTGGGGGAGGGCGCCAGGACCACCCGGTCGGCGCCGACCGACACCGAGTAGCGGAGTTGTTCGACCGCTTCGGGGGGTCCCAGGGTGAGCACGGTGGCCGAGCCTCCGTGCTTCTCTTTCAGTTGCACGGCGGCTTCCACCGCGCACTCCTCGTGGGGGCTGGTGGTGAAGCCCAGGTGCCGGGTGTCAATGCTCTGGGCGTCGGGGGTCAAAACAATCCGAGCGCCGGGGGCCGGCACTCGTTTGACGCAGACCAGGATGTTCATCTCAGCACTTCATGCGGTGGTTCTGTGGATCGAACAGCGGGGTGCTGCCGGCCACCGCCACCCTCACCGGATACAACTCATTCATGTACATCACTGACAGTTCCCGGCCCTGCACCGCGTATTCCGGCGGCAGGTAGGCCAACAACAGATACTTGCCCACCGAGGGGCCGTTGCCGGCGCTGGTGACATAGGAGGGCCGGCCGTGGCTGTCCACGATGCGGTGGCCTTCGGGGGTGAGAATCGGCTCGTTCCCGCCCATGAACCGCTCAATGCCCGACGCCGAGGTGTGGTTCTCCACGGTGAGGGTGCAAAGAATCGCCGCCGCATCCTCTTGACGGGCGGCCAGATAGGGTTCTTTGCCGATGAAGTCGGCCTTTTTGACCTTGGGTCGGGCCAGCCCGGCTTCCACCGGGTTGTATTCGGACTCCAACTCGGCGCCCATCAGCCGATAGCCCTTCTCCAAGCGTCCGGTGGTCCCGTACACGCCGATCCCCACCGGGACTATGCCCCACTTCTGACCGGCCTCCCACAACATGTCCCACAGGCGCAGCCCCTGCTCCATGGGGACCGAGATCTCCCATCCCAACTCTCCCACATACGAGATGCGGAACATGAGGGCGTCGATTCCCCGCAGGTTCACTTCCTTCACCGATCCGTACGGGAATCCCTCATGGGAGACGTCGTCGGAGGTGAGACTCTCGATCACCTTCCGGGCGTTGGGCCCCCACAGGCCCACCGTGGAGACGGCGGAAGTGCTGTCGACGAAGGTCACCGACCCATCGGAGGGCAGGTGCTTTCGGAACCAGTGGCGATCTCGTGCGCCGTCCCCGCCGCCGCTGATCACCCGGTAGTGCTGCTCTCCGAGCCGCAGGATGGTCAGGTCGGCCCGAAAGCCACCGGTCTCGGTCAGAAGAGGGGTGTAGACCGCTCGGCCCACCGCCACATCGCACTGGTTGACCGCCATCTTCTGGATGTAGTCCACCGCGCCGGGCCCGGTTACGTCGAAGATGGCGAAGGCGGTGAGGTCCACCATGCCCACGCGGTCGCGCATGGCCAGGTGTTCGGCGTTGATGATGGGAGACCACCACCGGGCGTCCCACTCATGGTCGCGCCCGGGGACCCCGTACTCATCCACCAGAGCCGCGTTGGACTCATACCACTGGGGCCTCTCCCATCCGCCCACCTCGAAGAACACCGCTCCCAACTCCACCTGCCGCGGGTAGGCGGGCACGGTGCGAACCCGCCGGTTGGAATCCCACTGCTCGCGGGGATGCACGATCCCGTAGGTCTTGTTGAAATGCTCGGCGCACCGGGCCGCGATATGATGCTCGGAGCGGGCAAAGCGGTATAGCCGGGCGATGTCGGAGGAGTGGGGATCGATCTCGGGATACCCCTGGGTCATCCACTGGGCCACCATTTTCCCCACCCCCGGGCCCTCTTTGATCCACACCGCCGCCGCCGACCACAGGTTGCGCACCTCCACTGTCTCGCCCAAAAGCGGCATGGCGTCGGGCGTCAGGGACAAGAGGCCGTTGATGGCGTAGCGGATCTCGGCCTGCGACAGGATCTCGGGCATCAGCTCCAAGGCATGTTCCATCTGATCGTCGAAGTCCTCGTCGGTGAAGGGCAGTTCGGTGGGGGAGAGGAGGGACTCGCCCAAAGAGGGAATGTCATCGGGACGGTGGAAGATGGGACGGTGGGCATAGGATCCCACCTCCATCGAGCCGGCGGTCTGGCGCTCGTACATGAAAGTGTCCATGTCGCGGACGATCGGGTATCCGATTTCCGACCGGGTCTCCTGCAGCACCGGGATGGGACCCACATCGATCATCTGGTGCACGGCCGGAATGAGGGGGATGGAGGCGCCGGCCATTTGGGCGATCCGAGGGCTCCAAACCCCGCAGGCGATCACCAGGTAGTCGGTTTCGATCCGCCCCCGGTCGGTGACCACCGCCGCAATCGCCCCGTTGCGAACCTCCAGGCTCAAAACCTCGGTGTTGGGGATCACCGCCACGGCGTCGAGGGCTTGGGCCTTCTCTCGCATGATGGTGCCGGCCCGAAGGGAATCGACCACCGTCACCCCCGGACTGTAGAAGCCGCCCAAGATGATGTCCCGGTTGATGAACGGCACCAGGTCGGCCACTTCATCTGGGGAAATCAGATATGACTCAACGCCCCAAGCGGTGGCCGAGGTCATCCGTCGGCGCAGTTCCTCCAGGCGTTCGGCGGTTCGGGCCACCTCGATTCCTCCCGAGACGGTCATCACACCCATCTCGTCGTACTGCCTGGTGGAATCCAAGGTGAGCATGGTCATCTCCTTGGAATGATCCACCGGGAAACAGAAATTGGAAGCGTGTCCGGTGGATCCGCCCGGGTTGGGGAGCGGCCCCTTGTCGATCTGGACTATGTTCCTCCAGCCCATCTCGGCGAGATGCCCTACTACCGAATTGCCTGCAATACCTGCTCCGATGACGGTTACATGGGCGCTTTGGGGGAAGTCCATGTTTCTAACTCCCTATTGACTGACGGGTCGTATTCTGTGGGTGGACAGTATGGTTGGTTGCAATGTTTACAATGTGTAAACTTTACCGGGTGCCGACGGTAGAGTTTCCCTTCAGGAAACTTTCTGTAAGATTACCCCTAATCTCCATCGGCACCCCGCCCTAATTCCGACAGGTGAAATCATGAGCGACGATTTTGACCTTGCTTCTTTGGACGACGAAGAGCTCGTATACCAAATGCATGACGATCTCTATGACGGCTTGGCCGATGAGATCGCCGAGGGAACCGAAATCTTACTCTCCCGGTCCTGGGACGCCCAAAAGGTTCTGAACGACGCGTTGGTGGAGGGGATGAGGATCGTGGGGATCGATTTTCGGGACGGCATCCTGTTCGTCCCCGAAGTACTGCTGGCTGCCAAAGCCATGAAAGCCGGGATGGAGCTCCTGCGCCCCATCCTCTCGGCGTCGGGGGTCGAGTCGATCGGCAAGGTGGTGATCGGAACCGTGAAGGGGGACATTCACGACATCGGTAAGAACCTGGTGGGCATGATGCTGGAGGGCGCCGGATTTGAGGTTTTCGACCTGGGGATCAACACCGATGCGCAGGAGTTCCTGGATGCCATTGCGGAGCATGAGCCGGACATCTTGGGTATGTCGGCGCTGTTGACCACCACCATGCCCTACATGAAGGTGGTGATCGAGGCCTTGGAGGAGGAGGGAATCAGAGAGGAGCACATCGTCATTGTGGGCGGGGCGCCCCTCAACGAAGAGTTCGGTGAGGCGGTGGGCGCCGATGCCTACTGCCGGGATGCGGCGGTGGCTGCTGAGACAGCCAAGACGCTGGTCGAAAAAAAACGCGCCAATGCCTGAGAGCATCCCCGAAAAGATGGGGATGGGATGGCCCCTGCCCCTCGACCGGGGGTCCCGTTGCCGCATTTGGCTCCCACCGGGCCTTTTTCAGCACACCCCTAACGGATAGGGGAGATGACCGAGACAGTCGTCTCCTCAGCCACCCGTGAGTGGGTTATAGGTCCGAATCGGCCTTTCACGATCATCGGGGAGCGAATCAACCCCACCGGTCGGAAGCTGTTGGCTCAGGAAATGAAAAACGGCGACTACAGCCGGGTGGAGGCCGACGCTCTGGCCCAGGTGGCGGCCGGGGCGCACATGCTGGATGTCAATGCCGGAATCCCGTTGGCGGATGAACCCACCATCCTGGCCGAGGCCATCACACTGGTGCAATCGCTCACCGATGTCCCGATCTCCATCGACTCCTCCATCATCGAGGCATTGGAAGCGGGTCTCTCGGTTTACCAGGGCAAGGCCCTGGTCAATTCGGTGACGGGCGAAGATGAGGTGCTGGAGAGGGTATTGCCACTGGTAGCCAAACACGGAGCGGCGGTGGTGGCCATCTCCAACGATGAGACCGGCATCTCCGAGGACCCCGATGTCCGCTTCGATGTCGCCAAAAAGATCGTTTCCCGAGCCTCCGATTACGGGATTCCCCCCCAGGATGTGGTGGTGGACCCGTTGGTGATGCCGATCGGGGCGCTGGCCCAGGCCGGTCGACAGGTGTTTCGCATCCTGGGTCGGCTGAGGGATGAACTGGGGGTGAACTCCACGTGTGGGGCATCTAATGTGAGCTTCGGTCTTCCCAACCGAACCGCCATCAATTCCGCCTTTCTCGCCATGGCCATCGGCGCCGGCTTGACTTCGGCGATCACCAATCCTCTTCATGCGGAAGTGCGCTCGGCGGTGATGGCGGCCGATGTGATGATGGCCAACGATCCCGAATGCGCCCGATGGATCCGAGCCAACCGGACTGCCCCTCCGCCGGGGGCCCGGGGCGGCCGCCGAGGAGGTGGTCGTCGGCGGCGTGCCGGAAGGGGCGCCGATGCCCGATCCGGCTGAACCTCGGATAATCTTCACGCCGTCCGGTCGGAGGGGCCGGGTTCGGAGGGGCACCACTGTGTTGGAGGCGGCCCGGATGGTGGGCGCCGACCTTGCTTCCCTGTGCGGCGGCCGGGGAATCTGTGGGCGTTGCCAGATGGTCCCGGTGTTCGGGGAGTTCGCCAAGCATGGGATCTCGGTGGGGCCGGAAGCCCTGACCGGATGGTCGGAGACGGAGTCATCCTATCAGACACGTCGCGGCCTGGCTCCCGATCGGAGACTGGGGTGTGTGGCCCGGGTGTTGGACGATGTACTGGTGGATGTTCCGCCCGAGAGCCAAACCCATCGGCAAGTGGTGCGCAAAGAAGTGGACATGGGGAAACTTCGCTTGGACCCGGTGGTCACCTTGCACTATGTGGTGATTCCCGCCCCCACTCTCGAGTATGCCCCGGGGGACGTCCAGCGTTTCTTGGTGGCGCTTTCTGAACAATGGGGTCTTGCCAACGTGGCGGTTCGCTCCGATGCCTTGGGCGCATTGCAGAACGCGATCGGGGTCGGTGGGGGAAAGGTCACCGCCGCGGTGCGCGATGGCCTGCAGGTGGTGTCGGTGTGGCCCGGGTTTCGGGAGCAGGTGCTGGGTGTGGCGGTGGATGTGGGCTCCACCACTATCGCCGGTCACCTGGCCGACCTGACCACCGGGGAGGTCCTGGGGTCCCACGGCTTGATGAATCCCCAGGTCCGACTGGGAGAAGACTTGATGAGCCGGGTTTCCTATGTGGCACTCAACCCCGACGGCGCCGGGCGGCTGACCTCACTGGTGAGATCGGCGGTGGCAGAGGTGTGCTCGACATTGCTGGAAGCGGCCGAGGCCGACCGGGATTCGGTGCTGGAGATGGTGGTGGTGGGCAACCCCATCATGCATCATCTGTTCTTGGGATGGGACGTGCGACCACTGGGAGAAGCGCCATTCACCTTGGTCACCGACGAAGCGGTCGAGATCGAGGCCCGGGAGGTGGGCATCGAATTGAACGACGCCACCCGGGTTTACCTGCTCCCCTGTTTGGCCGGCCATGTGGGAGGGGATGCGGCGGGGATGATTCTGTCGGAACGCCCCTACGATTCCGACGAGATCACTTTGCTGTGTGACATCGGCACCAATGCCGAGATCGTTTTGGGAGACTCCCGGCGTCTGCTGGCGGCTTCCAGCCCCACCGGTCCGGCCTTGGAAGGCGCTCAAATCTCCTCAGGTCAAAGAGCGGCGCCGGGCGCCATTGAGCGGGTGCGCATCGACCCCCTGACCTTGGAGCCGCGAATCAAAGTGATCGGTATCGACCCATGGTCGGACGAACCGGGATTCGACTCCGGGGCAGAGCAGATACCGGTGACCGGGATCTGCGGTTCGGGGATCATCGAAGTTCTCGCCGAATTGGCGGCCTCGGGGGTGATTATGGCGAATGGCAGGATCAACGGAGAGGCCCGCCAACGTTCCCCGCGAGTGGTGAAGGACGGGCGCACCTACTCCTATATCCTCTGGGACAAGGGTGCGGACGTGCGAGTGACCCAAAACGATGTGCGGGCGGTGCAACTGGCCAAAGCGGCGCTTTTGGCCGGGGCCAGATTGTTGTCGGACCATCTGGGTTCGGAGCAGGTGGACCGTATCCGGCTGGCCGGCGCCTTCGGCTCTCATCTCAGCGCTTCGCACTCCATGGATTTGGGTCTGATCCCTCAAATCCCCCAAAGTCGCGCCTCTTCGGCGGGGAACGCCGCCGGAACCGGGGCGTTGATGGCCCTGCTCAGCAAAGAATGCCGACACGAAATAGAGCAGGTAATCCGTAGAGTTGAGAAGATCGAAACGGCCATCGAACCCCGCTTCCAGGAGCACTTTGTGGCTTCTATGTCTTTTCCGGGCGCCGACGAGGGTCCGGCCAAACCGAAACGGCGGAGGTCCTCACGGCGAACCAGGCGAGAGGTTTCCCTCTAAAGAGCAAAAGGGAGAAGAAAAAGTGAGCAGGAGACGAAGATCAGGAGGACGCCGAGCCCGAGCGGCTGCCCGGGCCGCGGTCCAGCAAATGCGCACATCCCCGTTCCTCACCAGCAAACTCGCCCCCTACGAGGTGCTGAGTTCCGAGGGTTTGGAGATCATCGAAGACAACGCCGAGACCATCCTGGAGCGGGTGGGCGTGGACATAACCGACGAACAGGCGGTGGGGGCATTCCAGGAAGCCGGAGCGCAGATCGACGGCCAAAGAGTCCGTTTCCCGCGGGGCATGTGCCGGGGATTGGTGACCGCCACCGCCCCCCCCACGTTCACCCAGGTGGCTCGCAACCCCGACAAGTCGGTGGTGATCGGCGGCAACCACCTGGTTCTGGCGCCCGCCTATGGCTCTCCCTTTGTCCGAGATCTGGACGGAGGACGACGCTACGCCACCATCGAAGACTTCCGTAATTTCGTGAAGCTGGCCTACATGACTCCCTACCTGCATCATTCCGGAGGGACCCTGTGCGAGCCAGTGGATGTCCCCATCCCCAAACGCCATCTCGACATGGTCTACTCCCACTTTCGCTGGTCCGACAAGCCGCTGATGGGGTCGGTGACAGCCCCTCATCGAGCGGCCGACTCGGTGGAGATGGCGGCTCTGGTTTTCGGTGAGAGCTTTTTGGAACACAACACAGTGATCATGGGCCTGTGCAACGCCAATTCTCCTCTGACATGGGATAAGGCCATGCTGGGATCGGCCCGCGAATACGCCCGGCGGAACCAGGCCGCCATCATCACCCCGTTCATCCTGGCGGGCGCCATGGCGCCGGTGACGGTGGCGGGGGTGGCGGCCCAGACCCTGGCGGAAGCCCTGGTGGCCCTGGCCTACACCCAGTTGGTGAGACCGGGAGCGCCGGTGATCTTCGGGTCGTTTGCGTCCTCGCTTTCCATGCAGTCGGGAGCGCCGACCTTCGGCACTCCCGAACCCACCCTCACCCTGTTCGTGCTGGCTCAGCTGGCCCGGCGCCTGGGCGTGCCGTTTCGCTCGGGTGGGAACCTGACCGCCTCCAAGGTGCCCGACGCCCAAGCCGCCTATGAGTCGGCGGCCACCTTTCAGCCCACTCTTTTGGCCGGAATCAACTTTGTACTGCACTCAGCCGGCTGGCTGGAAGGCGGCCTGACCATGGGATACGAAAAGTTCATATTGGACTCCGACCAATGCGGCATGGCCGAGGCTCTGCTCGGGGCAGTGGATCTCTCCGAAAACGGACAAGCGTTGGAGGCCATATTTGAGATCGGCCCCGGCCAGCATCACCTGGGATCGAGTCACACTCTGGCCAACTTCGAGACCGCCTTCTATCGGTCGTTCACCGCCGACAACAACAGCTACGAGCAGTGGTCGGAGGAGGGGTCTCTGCGGGCGGTGGAGCGGGCCAACTCCCTGTGGAAGAAGTCACTGGCGGATTATGAGCCGCCTCCGCTTGACGACGCGGTGGATGAGGCGCTTTGCGAGTACATCGCCAAGAAGAAAGAAATCTACCCGGATGCGGCGTTCTAGCGATGTCCTCCGACTACGCCGAACGGCTGGATGGCCTGGGTTCGGCTACCCGTTCGGCGATAGCTGAGGTACTGGGCAAGGTCCGATTCGAGATCATCCCGCTGAAGAACGCCACTTCGGAAGCCGCATATCTTCCCCGGGGGGCGGTGGTTACCGTCACGGCTTCCCCCAACAAGGGGATGGAGGCCACCATGGACCTGGCCGCCGAACTGGCCGAGTCGGGGTTTGACGTCACTCCTCACCTTTCCGCTCGTCTGCATCGCGACCGGGCGCATTTGGCATCCATTTTGGAGCGGGCCGCCGACCTGGGGCTTCGCCGCGCCTTTGTGGTGGGCGGAGACCATCTGCACCCCGGAGAGTTCTTCGACGGACTGTCTCTGCTCCGGGCGATGGAAGAGATGGGGCACCCCTTCGACGAGGTGGGTATTCCCGCATATCCGGAGGGACATCCCATCATTCCCGACGCCCAACTGGACCAGGCCCTTTCCGACAAACAGCCCTACGCCCACCACCTGGCCACCCAGATGTGTTTCGACGCCGCGGCTGTTCGCTCTTTTCTGGCCGGCGCCCGGCGGCGTGGGATCCGATTGCCCGCCCTGCTCGGCGTGCCCGGGGTGGGCGGACGGATGAAACTTCTCCGGATCTCGGCCCGGATCGGCGTGGGGGATTCAATGAGGTTCTTGTCCAAGAATGCCCGGGTGGTTACCAGACTGATGGGGCCCGGAGGGTACGATCCGGGTGAGTTGCTGGAGGATCTGGGAGACAGTATGTCAGACCCAGAGCTGGCGATCGAAGGTTTGCACGTCTACACCTTCAACCGTTGCGAGGCCACCGAGGCTTGGCGACGGGAGTATCTACAAGCCTTGACCGAATAATTTTTGCGATTGACCCAGGGATAACCCGATGCTGTTTGATGTGATCTGGGTGGTGGTGGGGATGGCGGTCCTCATTTTCGGAGCAGAGCGCCTGGTCACCTCGGCCGAGAGGCTGGCTCACCACTTTGGGATGTCCACGGTTCTGATCGGCGCGGTGGTGGTGGGGCTGGGCACCTCGCTTCCGGAGATGCTCATCTCCGGGCTGGCCGCAGCCCGACCGAACGGGCTGGATCTGGCGGCGGGCAACATCGTTGGGTCCAACATCGCCAATTTGTCCTTGGTGCTGGGTGTTGCGATCATGATCACCCCGCTCAAAAACGTCGCCACCGACCTGCGAAGGGAATGGCTGGCCATGCTGGCCGGCTCGTTTGTGTTGGTGTTCTTGGCCTGGGACAACGGCCTTTCCCGAGGAAACGGACTGGTGTTGGCAGCCACCATGGTGGTGGCCCTGATGCTGTTGGTTCGCTGGTCGCGGGATATTCAAACTCTCAAAGAGAGTGGGGACCCGTCCGCTTGCACGGAGAGTGGACCGGTCGTATCCGAAGAAATCGCCGCCTGGATGGAGAAGGTGGCAGTTGAGACCTCCCTGAAGGTATTGGGAATCCGTTTTCGGATGCGCCTGCTCCTGTGGAGAGAGCTGGCAATGGCCCTAGTCTCTTTGCTTCTCACCCTGTGGGGCGCCGACCGTTTGGTGGACGGGGCCACCGGCATAGCAGACCGGCTCGGTATCTCGGGGGGGATGGTTGGTCTGACGATCGTGGCTCTGGGAACCTCGTTGCCCGAACTCGCCACCGCCATCGCCGCCGCTCGGCACGGAAACACCGAATTGGTGATCGGAAATGTGCTGGGTTCCAATCTCTTCAATGCCTTGGCGGTGGGTGGCATTGCCGGACTGGTGGGCGATGGGGCATTCACGGGGAACTTTCGGGGGAGCCTGACATGGATGCTGGGCACCGCGGTTGTGGCCGGCGGGATCGCCAACGGTCTTCGTGGTTTCGATCGCCTGTGTCCTTTTCGAGGCGGCAACCGGTTGCTGCGATTGACGGGGCTCACGTTGGCCAAAGGGGACGTAGTGTTCTCGCGATGGTCCCAAAGCCGGACAGCCGGACTGGTGTTGGTGGTCTGCTATCCGACCGCCCTGGCGCTGGCCGGCCTCTAGGAAGACAGGCCCTAGTGGTGTGTCGCTTAAATAGTTGAGTCGGCGCTGGCGATGGATAGGACTGTTGGCCGGGAGATTCCTACCGTTGCCATCCACCCGCTTATTTCCAAGACATACCACTAGTTGTTTCCCCGCCTAGGTGGCTGCTGATTTATGTGGTGTTGGCGGGGGTGAATCACACCGGTTTTCCCGGAGACTTTGGTGTGTCCCCACTTTGGTGGTTCTTCGGAAATCTCGGGGGAGTCGGGAATCCATCGAATGTGGGGGAGGGTCCTCCATAATCGGGTGTTGAATTCACGTCCGAGAGGAGGACCCTGTGGAGACTGATAGTAGGCGTATGTGCGAGTTGCTGGTCGGGCTGGGTGAGGTTGACCTGGTGGGAGTCGAGGAGCTGTCGAATGACCGGCTGAGAGTGACGATCAGGTCTCGTGGACCTCGTCCGGTGTGCGGGGAATGTGGTGGGAGAGTGTGGTCCAAGGGCGACCGCCTCGTGCGGTTGGTTGACTTGCCGGCGTTCGGTCGGCCGGTGCGACTGCGGTGGCGGAAACGCCGCTGGGTGTGCCCCAGACCGACGTGTGTGGTGGGGTCGTTCGCCGAACAGGACCTGTCGGTGGCGCCGGAACGGGCCTTGTTAACCGGTTCTTCGGAAATCTCGGGGGAGTCGGGAATCCATCGAATGTGGGGGAGGGTCCTCCATAATCGGGTGTTGAATTCACGTCCGAGAGGAGGACCCTGTGGAGACTGATAGTAGGCGTATGTGCGAGTTGCTGGTCGGGCTGGGTGAGGTTGACCTGGTGGGAGTCGAGGAGCTGTCGAATGACCGGCTGAGAGTGACGATCAGGTCTCGTGGACCTCGTCCGGTGTGCGGGGAATGTGGTGGGAGAGTGTGGTCCAAGGGCGACCGCCTCGTGCGGTTGGTTGACTTGCCGGCGTTCGGTCGCCCGGTGCGGCTTTGGTGGCGGAAACGCCGCTGGGTGTGCCCCAGACCGACGTGTGTGGTGGGGTCGTTCGCCGAACAGGACCTGTCGGTGGCGCCGGAACGGGCCTTGTTAACCTCTCGCGCCGGTCGTTGGGCCACCGAGCAGGTGGGCCGTCTGGGTCGCTCGGTGGCAGAGGTAGCGGCTGAGTTGGGTTGTGATTGGCATACGGTGAACTCCGAGGTGACGCGGTGGGGCGGGGCGCTGTTGGAAGCCGATACTGCCCGGTTCGGGGAGGTGGAAGCGGTGGGGGCGGGGCGAGACCCTGTTCTGGCGTGAGGGCCGGTGGCGTAAGAAGCGGTGGTGCACCAGTGTGGTGGACGTTGGGGGCTGTCAGTTGTTGGATATTGTGCCTGGTAGAACGGTCGAAAGCGCCGCCAGTTGGTTCAGGAACCAATCCCCCGAATGGTGTGAGAACATCCGGTGGGCGGTTTCGGACATGTCAGGCCCCTACCAGGTCGCCTACGACCAGGTGCTGCCCCACGCCCATCAGGTGGCCGACCCGTTTCACGTGGTCCGACTGGCGAACCGGTGTGTTGACCTGGTCCGATGTCGGGTACAAAACGAACAGCTCGGCCATCGGGGCCGCCGAGGCGATCCGCTTTATCGGATCCGTCGTCTGTTGATCATGGCCCAGGAACGACTGGACACCCGCGGCGAGCATCGTATCCGGGGGCTCTTGCGAGCTGGTGACCCCTATGGAGAGGTACGGGATGCCTGGTCGGCCAAAGAGAGCGTCCGGGACATCTACCACATCGACGACCCCCGGTTGGCAGCCGAGTTCACTCACCAACTCGCCGCTGATCTGCAGGACCGGTCACTGCCCGCGGAGGTGAACCGCCTGGGTCGTACGATCGCTCGTTGGGCCACCCAAATCACGAACTGGCATCACTCCCGGGTGAGTAACGGACCAACCGAAGGGTTGAACAACCTCATCAAACGAATCAAACGAACGGCGTTCGGGTTCCGGAACTTCGCCAACTACCGAATCCGAGCACTCCTCTACGCCGGGAAACCCAACTGGCAGCTCCTCGCAACCATCACTCCCCCCTAATTTCCGATGACCCACTTTGGTGGAGTCGGGTTATTTGAATTGGCGGTGTGATCGACCCAGAAAAGGAGGGTCTTCATGCCGTATCGAAATGTCCACCCGAGTTCCGTCGCAGGGTGCTGGATCTGCTGGCAGCTGGCAGGTCGGTGGCTTCTTTGTCGAAGAATGCTGGATGTGTCACACCAGACCATAAATATGACTGGCGCCGTCAGGACCTGATTGACCGTGGTTTCGAACCAGGTTCGGGTTCGAAGACATCAAGCGGAGCTATGGGCCGCTCGATTGTCGGATCAGAGAACTGGGTAACCGAACTCGCGGTGACCAAGCGGGCCATTGAGCTGCTGAAAGGCAAGGTGGTGCACCGCAAAAGGACGGTACGGGGCGATCGCGGCCTGTGAGATCCGAAGGGGTTGCCCACGAATGTGGCATGTCGAGTGTTAGGCATTTTCGGAGTCGGGGTTCAAACGTCTGGGCGGTGCCGACCACCGTCGGCCCGTTCTGTTCGCCACGCCTGGCTCACCGACATCATCCGCCACGTCCATCACGGGTCACGGGGTATCTATGGAGCGTTGCGGGTACATGCCGAACTGCGGCTGGGGCACCGAATCACGGTAGGGCACAACGCAAGTGGCGATGCTGATGCGCAAAGCCGGTCTAGCTGGTCTAAGTGGTAACCGAAGTCCCAAACGGAGAACCCGTCCGGTGAATCACCCCTGTGGATTTGGTTGACCGCAACCTTGGTCCGTGCCGAACCGGACCAGTTGTGGTGTTGGCGATATAACCGAACATCCCACTAGGGAAGGCAAGGTCTACTGTGCTGTGGTGCTCGACGTGTTCAGCCGCCGCGTCGTGGGCTGGTCAATCGACAACACGGCCACCTCGGGACTGGTCACCTCCGCGCTGGGTATGGCAATCAGCAACCGCCAGCCGCACTCAGGAACGGTTATACACTCGGATCAGGGCACCCAATTCACCTCTTGGGCGTTCACCCAGAGAGCCCACGATTCCGGACTCGTCCCGTCGATCGGTGACCGTCGGGACTGTTTCGATAACGCCCCGGTTGGAAGCGTTCCGGGCACGTATCCAAGTCGAACTGTTAGACCGAAGACGCTGGCTGACCCGTATCGAACTCGCCAACGCTATCTTCGAGTACCTCGAAGTCTTCCACAACCGCCAACGCCGCCACACCGCCCTGGACATGCTCACACCGATCGAATACGAAAACACCCACTACCACAACCGAACCGTCGCACCGCTGATCCAAGTGAACTGACTCCACAAAACCGGGTGACCATCACAATCCAGGGGGTTATCCGCAGAACCCAGTATCAAAGCAACAGACCTATGCGAATCTCAACGCGATCATCATTGAGGTCGATGCCCCTGCCGCACCCGCAAACCAGCTACCGTAACTGCCGAAGCCATTGACGGAAAGTGGTCAACCAGTGCCACAGAACCCAGTTCTGCTGTGTTCGATCCGGCCATGCTTAAGGTCGGTGGCACTCCGCCCTAACCGACCTATCTACCCGGATAACGTCCCTTTCACTAGCTCCAACTTCGCTTTAGAAGTGGTGGTTCTAAGCCAAGACCTCTATAGGGATGCAAAGAGTGAACCCTTCGGGATGCTGTTATCGGGTTAGCATTTTGAGCCCTTTAGCTACTCCGAGGGCCTGGTTGATATTGTGGCTGTGTCGTCGACGGCGATGCTTCGCCATGTGTCCTTGTACCCTTGGGAAGGTTTTGGTAAGAGAGGGGATACGCTGAGCAGACCGACGCTCGCTGCTGGCTAGACCAGTTGACGCAGATCGGGCAGCCTATTGAGGAACTGTTTCTTTGTGCACCCGAGATATTGAGCCGCTGTGTCTGCCGTGATCATGCCTGCGTCGAAGGCTTCCGTGGTGAGAAGGGCGAATCGACCGCGGCGCCGGTCCGTTGTTACCTTGATCGGAAAAAAGCTTTGCGTGAACTCCTCGGCTGCTTGCTGTTCATGGGTTGGAGTAGCATGGATGGAGGACTTGGGCGGGAGATCCGCTTGTTGATACCAAGCATTCCCGATGTGGAACCAGGCTGCGGCCCGGCCGATTCCGAATCTAGACATGACCATTCCAACAGCCTCGCCACTCACATGACTGACATCAGGAACGAGTTGTTTCACGGCCTCTTGAGGTGCAAGAAACTCGACCGCGCACGCATTAGCTCGTCGCTCCACATCGTCCAGAGAGGGGGTGGCGTCTTCCGTATTCCGTTCCATGTCCATCTGTTCATAAGTCCGTTCCATGTGTTCATAGCTGTCTACCCGAACGCTCGTAAGCTGCGGTTCCGGGTCGAAGAGTATGTGAGCCAGTTCATGTGCTAGTGTCGTACGGCGGATCCAGACATTTGCGTTTGCCCCCTTAGTGTTGAGGACGATGCCACGATGACCGCTCGTAGAGATAGTGGCACCTGCGATGTGATTGGGGAGTTTGACATGAATAATCGGGATCCCCAGGCGGTGCTCGACCAACTCCCGCATTGAGCGGATTGGCTCCAGACCGATTCCCAAGCGTTTACGCAAGTGAGTAGCCAGAGCGTATCCCCTACGCCAGGTGGGAAATCTGTAGTCATCCGATGGCTCGAAAACAGCGGCTTCCTTTGGCTTATCCAGCCAATCCTGAAGCCGACTCTGGAGTAGAATTATCGATGCGGCCTCCGAGAAACGAAGTACAGTTCGAGGGGAGAGGAGAGGATCTTGTGATGCTATTCTTTCCCGGTTGAGGACTCGTAACCTGACACCGAGATCTGTATCGGCACCAGCCTCCTCATCCACGCTCAACTTCGCCGGATCAAGGCCTAGGACGAGTGCCAGATGTTCAAGTTCGTGAATTGTCAGCCGATCTGCGTCGGTCTCCGCATCTTCGATGACCCTGAGGGGAACGCCAGCCGCGCTTGCGAGTTGTTTACGCTTGACATCCAATCGCTTGCGTTGCCCCTGCAATGCCTGCTCGATCGCGCGCCGGCTGTTTAGCAGCACCGTTGACAGGTGTTCCCCGATCTCATCAAGGACCTCGTTCCCATAGGCTTCGACCACTTCGTGGTTGGTCAAGCGGCGGCCTGTGGCACTACTACCTGGCTCAAGCCTCGCTAGTTGATACTTGCCGCGTACAAACAACCCCCCGTGAGGTTCATTCATTCTTGCTCCGCCGATCCCTAGCCAAGCCAGACGCGCTGGGGCTTGTCAGTCTCTTTATCCCATCCTAGCGAGACCACATCAAAGCCAACCGTGCTGAAGAGTCGCTCGGCATCCTCCAGATGCTCTCTATGCAGAGGCGGATACCGGCCCGATGAACCTGAAATGTATACACGAGGTGTGTCGTCGAACCAGATTTCGCCACCGATTGACGCGCCTTCGCCTCCGGTAAGGTTGGTGTGATGTAACTTGCCATCCCCGAGGTGAGCCAATGGCGCCTCAGAGATGCAAGGTCGCCCTCGCTCGTCAATCACCCATAGATGACAGTTCTCACCGTCCTCTTGGTGGGACATTCGGGGAGTGCCCCTCGGCACCGTGTCTGGCACTTCGTTGAGATAAAAGAGGCCATCGGTTGGTCCGACCAGTTGGAGTTCAGCCGACGGATAGTCACCGTTGCGCCGACGGTAGGGCCGCGGTGGGTAACGCTCAAGGAAGTGCAAAAGGTCACCGTCGTCGAGGGGTTCAGTCATGTCGTGGTTGTCGTCCCATCTCAAGGGTCAGCGATCATCGGGTATGTTAGGCATCCTGACAAATGGATGCCCAGGGGGGACACTCGTTAAACCAAGGTCATCGCCCGGACCTCGGGCCACGAGAGGGTCTTGAAATCCCGTCGGGAGCGCCGTGTGGTCGCCGTATGCGGATTCCGGCCGTCGGGGGTCAGGAACAAGAAAAGAGGCGCGTTCTCGTTCTTGAAGTTCTCGTACAAATCGTCGCACTGGCCCCGCTGCTCTGACGCGTCGACCTTGTTCTCGATGACGAGAGTGAAGTTCCCACCCCACACAACGAGGTCGGCCTCTCTGTCATTCCGCCACTCGGAAAACGCCACCTTCCTCACTGCCAGTGGGGCGGACACCGATTGGCCGGTGCAGTGTTCTACCAAACGCTCCACGAACCCACTCCCCAAGCCGTGCCGGGCCGTAGGCGTCAACAGCCACTTTAGCATACGAGAATGGGTGTTTTCGTGGCGGGCGAGACCCACGATATCAAGGAAGTCCGATGGCCCGGTCAACCACAGGCCGTCCGAAATCAAACGGTCATGATGGCAGCGCATCTCCGTCATGGCCTCGCGCCACTGGGCAAGGAGCCTCCTCGTCCAGCGTGCGGTGATCTCGTCCCACTTAAGCTCCATCGCACACATGCGCGCCTCCCACGAGAGGACACGATTAATCGGCGTAACTACAGGGGGCATGTCCGAGAATATAACTACCTCATATCTCCCGCACCCGTCTCGACAGCGGGCACGCCGTGAGCGAGTGGGTATGGACCGGGGATGTTCACTAACAGGTTCGAGGGAGTCATCACCGATGCTCTCTGGACGGAAGACCGGCTGGTATTGCGGAGTAGAAGCAGGACCACCACGACAATCCACCCTCCATCTCAACAACTAGATCTGCTACCCGGTCCTCGTACTCACCACGCGTTAGGCGGTCCGACGCGCGATCGCCCAACGGTTTCATGGTCGAAACATCGGGGTTCTGCGAACCTCGGTAGTACCCGTCGCCACGTCTATAAGTGTGGTGTCAATCCGGTGATGGCGATCATCGATAGTACCCGGAGTCGATCACCGAAAGTGTCCACCCTCTGGGGTTGGTGGTTTTAGGCTAACGGGTCTCCTTTCGGTTGGTGTCTTACCCCAGGCGTCCATGACCCTCCGTCTGGCGGCTAGCAGGTCACTCCGTGCGTACGCTCTCTCAGCAGCATTGGTGAATTGATGGGCAAGGCAGGACTCAGCAACTTCCCTTACCACTCCCGTCTCGGAGCACCAATCTCGAAAGGCTGATCGCATACCGTGGAGAGTGCCACCTAGTGGTATGTCTTGGAAATAAGCGGGTGGATGGCAACGGTCGGAATCTCCCGGTCAACGGGCCTATCCATCGCCAGCGCCGACTCAACTATTTAAGCGACACACCACTAGTTCATTCGGGAGCGGATCTCGGAAGGGAAGGCGGCAAGCTCCTTGCTCAACTGGTCGGCGGTTCTCTTCAATAGTTGCCCGATATCAGCCCGGTCCCGCCCCCCGGGGAAGCGATAGCATGGTCCGTGTACTCCCAGGGCCGCCACCACCCGCCCATGGGGCCCGTTTATCGGGGCGCCGACTCCGGTTATGTCCACCGCCGACTCTTGGTCGGCCCACACGAATCCATCACGCCGGGCCTTCTCGAGTCGAGCTTGCAATGCCGTGGGATCGACCACGGTGTGGGTGGTGAGGCGAACCAGGTCCTCCCGCAGATAGGTCTCGAGCCGATGGGGATCCCATTCGGCCAGGCAGGTTTGCCCGGGCGCCAAGGTGTGCAGGGGAAAGGTGTGGCCCGTCCAGTCCTGCACCTGGACGGTGCGGTCGGCCACCACTTGGTTTACATAAAGCACCTTCTTGCCTTCCGGCACCACCAGGGCGGCATCTTCCCCCAACTGGGAGACCAGTTTCTCCAAATGGGGGCGACCCAATTGCTTCAATACCTGGGGAGACGTCCCCCGGCCCGCCAGGACTTCCAGCCCCGGACCTATCCGATAATGTCCCCGCGGGCCCACTTGTTCCACCATTTCGAGGTGCTCAAGGGTCACCAGCATGCGGGAAACGGAGCTCTTGGGGAGCCGGGTGGCATTGGTGATCTGGGCCAGAGTGACGCTTCGGGGAGAGGCCGCCACCACCTGCAGGACCGAGAACGCCCGCTCAACGGCTCGTACCGGGGCTGTCATCAGGAAGGGGGGATCTCAGGCGTGATAAATGGGTTGGGTTCCGTTGGTTGGAATATACTACCACATGGGAAACCGACTGAAGGAGGGAAGAAAATGTCCGCCCACGGCAAAGTGATTCTCACCTGTGCGGTGACGGGAAGTTCTCACACTCCCACCATGAACATCGGGTTGCCGGTGACCCCCGAAGAGATGGTGGCCCAGTCGGTGGATGCCCATGCTCAAGGGGCGGCCGTGATTCACATCCACGCCCGAGATCCCAAAAATGGGCGCCCCAGCGCCGATGTCGGGTTGTTCCGGGAGTACTGCGTGGGTATCAAAGAGCGATGCGATGCGGTGATCAGCATCACCACCGGAGGCGCCACCGGGCAGACCATCGAGGAGCGTTTGGCGGTGATCAAGGCGCTGCAACCGGAGCTGGCCACCTGCAACCTGGGGACCATGAACTACGGGTTGTTCCAGATGATCCCCCGCTATGAGGGCCGGTGGAAACACGACTGGGAGGAGCCATATCTGGAATCCACCCGCCATGAGCCGTTTGTGAACCGATTCTCCGACATCGAGTACATGCTCACCGAGTTGACCGAGGAGACCGGTTGCCGTTTCGAGTTCGAGGCCTATGACGTGGGTCACCTCTACACCTTGGCCTATTACGCCGATCAGGGTCTGGTGAAGCCCCCCATCTTCATGCAGTTCGTGGTGGGAACCCTGGGCGGGATCGGCCCTGACATCGAGAATGTGGTGGCCATGAAGCAGACCGCCGACCGTCTGTTCGGCAGTGACATCGAGTGGTCGGTACTGGGGGGAGGTCGCTTCCAATTCGACATTGTCACCGCCGGAGCGGTGCTGGGAGGCCATGTGCGGGTCGGTCTGGAAGACGGGATTTACCTTCGTCGCGGGCGGCTGGCTGATGACAACGCCGAACAGGTGGCCAAGATGGTCCGCATCCTCAACGAATTGTCCCGTCAGACCGCCACCTCCGCCGAAGCTCGGGAGGTGTTGGACCTCAAGGGCCTCTCCAATGTGGCGTTCTGACCGGGTGCCTTTGATCGCCGACGCCGGGAACTGACGGCGGTGACATCGGCCCACCGAGAAGGGCCCGAGGAGCGTTTTCGTTCCCAAGTTGGGGTGATCGGACTGGTAGGCGCCGGGGTGATCGGACGGGGGTGGGCCGTGCGGGCCCTCTCCCGGGGGTGGGAGGTGGTGGTCACCGATCCCCATCCCCAGGCCGAGGCCAGCCTGCTTTCTTTTGTGGAAAGGGTCTGGCCGGCGGTGATGGCGTTGGGCCTTTACCCCGGGGCGCAGCCCGACCGGGTGCGGTTCGTTACCACCATCGAAGAGGTGGCGGCCCGGGCCGATCTGGTGGTGGAGTCGGTTCCCGAGCGGGAAGCCCTCAAGATCAAGGTGGCGGCCGAGATCGATGCCTCCGCCCCGCCCGACGTGCTGATCTGCTCCAGTTCGTCGGGACTTCTGCCCAGCCGGTTGCAAGCCGGGCTCGACCATCCCCACCGGTTCCTGATCGCCCATCCCTTCAACCCCGTTTACCTGCTGCCCCTGGTCGAGCTGTGCGGTGGCCGCCTCACCGCCCCGTCGGCCCTGCAAACCGCGGTCGGGATCTATCGGGATCTTGGCATGCATCCCCTGGTGGTGCGCAAGGAAGTGGACGGCTATCTCTCCGATCGGCTGCAGGAAGCCCTGTGGCGGGAGGCCCTGTGGCTGGTGCATGACGGAATCGCCACCCCCGACGAACTCGATCAGGCCATCGTTTACGGTCCCGGTCTCCGCTGGGCGGCGATGGGGACCATGCTCACCTTCCACCTGGCCGGAGGAGAGGGGGGAATGCGGCACATGCTGGAGCATTTCGGCCCGGCCCTGGAACTGCCCTGGACGGCGCTGGAGGCCCCACCCCTCACCGATGAACTGATCGAGAGGGTGGTGGGAGGTGTCGAACGGCAGGCTGGCGGGAGAGACGTGGCCGAACTGGAGAAACTGAGAGACGATTATCTGATCTCGGTGATGCGAGCCTTGCGACCGCACAACCTGGGCGCCGGACAGTTGATGGCCGAGCGGGAGGCGATCAGATTGGCCACCGGGGCCCAGCAGTGGCTGCCCGGCTCCCCAGTGCCGACGCCGTTGGACCTGTACCGATGTGTGGTCCAGCCGGACTGGGTTGACTACAACGGCCACATGACCGAAAGCGCCTATCTCACTGCCTTCGGATGGGCGTCGGATGCACTGTTTCGCTATGTGGGAATAGATGAAGAGTATCGGGCGCAGGGCCACTCCTTCTACACCGTTGAGACCCACATTCACTATCGAATGGAAGCTCAATTGCATCAGGAGCTGTTTGTCACCACCCAGGTGCTGGGGGTGGACCAAAAACGGGTTCACATCTTCCACGCAATGGCCGACGGGGCAGGCAATCGGCTGTCCTCGACCGAACAGATGCTGCTCCATGTGGACGCTTCGGCACAGAGGGCGGCGCCGATCCCTTCCGTACCCAGCCCGAGCCTTGGATGCGATCGCTCGAGCCCACCGGACCATGCCGGCTCCCCCGGAAGCGGGATCTCAGATGGGCCTGGGCCGGCGGAGGTAATCGAAAGGAGACTCCATGGATTTTGCGCTCACCCAGGAACAAGAATTGATCTTGTCCACCGTTCGGGACTTCACCGAACGGGAACTGATGCCGCACGAAGGGGAAGTGGAGAAGCTCGGCTACGTGCCCGACCAGCTATCCGAGACGATCAGGACAAGGGCCATCGGGGCGGGAATTCTCTCCGCCAACATGCCCGAGGAGGTGGGAGGGGCGGGGCTTGACAACCTCACCATGGCCCTGGTGGAAAAAGAGCTCGGCAAGACCTCCTACGCCCTCCACCATCTGGTGGCCCGTCCATCCAACATTCTCCTGGCATGTGAGGGCGATCAACGGGAACGGTATCTCTATCCAACGGTGGCCGGGGAGCGGATGGAGGCTTTGGCGATGAGCGAGCCCGACGCCGGTTCCGACCTGCGCGGCATGAAGTGCCGGGCGGTGCGGGACGGAGACGAGTACGTGATCTCGGGGGTCAAGCACTTCATCTCCCATGGGGACATCTGCGACTACTTCATCCTGTTCGCCGCCACCGGTTCCGACCCCCGAGGGTCACCGTCTGCTGACCGGAAGGTGCAGAAGATCACCGCCTTTTTGGTGGATGTGGACACCGCGGGACTGGAGGTGGGAAAGGGCTACACCTGCGTCTCCCATCGCGGCTACAACAACGCCATTCTCAGTTTCGACCAATGCCGGGTGCCGGTCTCCCAGATCTTGGGGGCGGAACACCAGGGTTTCGAGGTGGCCAACACCTGGTTGGGCGGGACCCGCCTGGCAGTCGCCGCCAACTGCCTGGGCAGAGCTGAACGAGCCTTGGGGCTGGCCACCGACTGGGCGGCTCGCCGCACTCAGTTCGGAAAGACCATCGGCCGGTTCCAGGGGGTGTCGTTCAAACTGGCGGACATGGCCACTCAACTGGCGGCGGCCGAATTGCTCACCCTGCGGGCCGCATGGAAGGCCGACCGTGAGGAGATGACCTCCGCCGATGCGGCCATGGCCAAGCTGGCGGCCACCGAAATGCTCGCCCACGTGACCGACGAGGCCATCCAGATCTTCGGGGGGATGGGTTTGATGGATGATCTGCCTCTGGAGCGGCTGTGGCGAGACGCCCGGGTGGAACGAATCTGGGACGGCACCTCGGAGATTCAGCGACACATAATCTCCCGGTCGATGCTTCGGCCCCTGGGAGGCTGAGCCCCCTTGTCAGGGAGTACGCCGAAAAAGGCCCGCCGGGAACCAAACGCGGCAACAGAACCCCCGGTCGAGGTGTGGGAACCATCCCATTCCCCTCTCTTTCGGGGTGCTCCCCGGTTGGGGCGATTGCTGAAACCGCAGACGGTGGCCCTGGTCGGGGGCGGCCTGTTGGGCCGGTTGGTGGAGTCATGTCGGCGGATCGGATTCGAGGGGGAGATCTGGCCGGTGAACCCCCATCGGGGCCGGCTGGCGGGCTTGCCCTGTTACGCCCGCCTGGAAGACCTCCCGGCCCCACCCGACGTCGCCTTCCTGGCCATCAACCGCCATCGAACCATCGAGGCGGTGGAAACCCTGGCTCGGATGGGGGCGGGATCGGCGGTCTGCTACGCCTCGTTGTACGCCGAGCAGGGACCCGACGGTGCGGTTCTGCAACGACGGTTGGTGGAGGCGGCGGGGAAGATGCCGATCCTGGGCCCCAATTGCTATGGGCTCATCAATGCGGTGGATGGCGTGGCGTTATGGCCGGATCAGGCCGGCTGTGGCCCGGTGGACGAGGGAGTGGCGCTGATATCCCAAAGTGGGAACGTGGCTCTCAACCTCTCGTTCCAACGCCGGGGTCTTTCCGTCTCCCACCTGATCACGGTGGGCAACCAGGCGGCATTGGGCATTGAGGACCTGATGGAGGAGCTGCTGGAGGACCCCAGGGTGAAGGGGATCGGGTTGTTCTTGGAAGCGGTCCGCGATCCCCATCGTTTTGTGACCGTGGCGCGGCGGGCGGTCGAGGCCCGGATTCCCGTGGTGGCCCTGTTGGTGGGACGTTCGCGGCGGGGAGCGGAAATCGCCCGCAGCCATACGGCTTCCATGACCGGGATGGCTGACGCCTACCAGGCCCTGTTCCACCGGGGAGGGGTGCTCGGGGTCAATACCATCGCCGAGTTGTTGGAGGCTCTCGGGGTGCTGGTGGGGATCGGCCCGTTGCGGGGCAACCGAGTGGTGTCACTGTCCTGCTCGGGTGGCGAGGCTTCCTATGTGGCGGACCGGTCGGAGGGCAAGGGCCTCGACTTCGTACCATTCTCCCCTGCTCAGGCCGGCCGGATTGACCGGATTCTGGATGGAAGGGTAAAAGTCGGCAATCCGTTGGACTACCACACCTTCATCTGGGACGACCGGGCCCGGTTGGAGCAACTGTTCGCCGAGGTGCTCACCGGCCTCCAGGATGCCACCATGTTGGTGCTGGACGTGCCTTCCGGGGACGGTGACTTCTCGGCTTTTCGGAAGACCGCCCAGGCGATGATGGCCGCGGTCCGGTCCACGGGTCGTCGGGGATTGGTGGTCTCCAACATGCCGGAGAACTTGGGCGCCGACCTGGCCGGGGAACTGGCGGCCCACGGCGTCACCTCGGTCAGAGGTATCGACGCGGCGTTGGTCGGCCTGGGAGCGGCGGTCCGATGGGGTGAGGCGGTGTACGGTTTGCTCCCGCCACTTCCGGCCGCGGCGCCGCCACCGGCTTCGGAGAGCCTTGACCTCGACGAGGTGCAGGCCAAGGCCCGCCTGCGAGGGTGGGGTGTTCCGGTTCCCCGAGGTCAGTCGGCGCGGCCCGAAGACGCATGCCGGGTGGCGGATGCCATCGGCTACCCGGTGGTGGTCAAAGCCCTGGGACTCGATCACAAGACCGAACAGGGAGCGGTGCGGTTGGGACTGGCGACTCCTCAAGACCTGGATGAAGCCACACGGGCCATCTCGGAACGGTGGCCCGGGCAGTTACTGATTGAAGAAATGGTGGACGGCGTGGTGGCGGAACTGCTGGTGAGCGTCCGACGCCAATGGCCGGTGGGGTGGCTGGTGACCCTCGGCGGCGGTGGGGTGTTGGCTGATTTGATGGCCGACCTGGTCCATCTGTTGGCGCCGGTCACCCCCGATGAGGTGACCAGGGCCCTGCAAGAACTGAGAGTGGGACAACTGCTGGCCGGGTATCGGGGTGGTACCCGGGCCGACATCGGACGGTGTGCGGCCACCATTTGCGACCTGGTGAACGGAGGAGTGGAAGATGGAGACACAGTGGAGGTGGAAGTCAACCCGCTGCTCGTCACTCCGACCCGGGCGGTGGCGGCTGATGCGTTGATGACTGTGGCGGGTTGAATGCAAGGCGATCTTTTCCTCTACTGTCAGGGGAGGCAACCCGGAACTGAAACCTCGCGGAAAGGCAAGGCGTGTTTGAAACCCTCTTGGCGGAAAGAGGCGCGCTGGTGGCTGATGGCGCCATGGGCACCACGCTCTTCGAGTTGGGCCTTGAGAGCGGCGAATCTCCGGAGAGACTCAATGTCGAGCAGCCGGAGATGATCGTCCGGGTGCATCATGACTTCATTCAGGCCGGAGCCGACTTGATTCTCACCAACACCTTTGGCGGGAATCGCCGCCGACTGGCTTTGCACGGCCTGGAAGGCCGGGTGGCCGAGTTCAACCGAGCTGGGGTGCGGGTCGCCCGGGAGGCAGCCGGGCAGGCGGGAAGGGTGGTGTTGGTGGCGGCCAGTGTGGGCCCCACCGGGGATCTGTTCGAGCCTTTGGGTCCACTGAGCCGTGCCGAAGGGGTGGAGGTTTTTGCCCAGCAGATGCAGGCTTTGGTGGAGGCCGGGGCCGACCTGTTGTGGATCGAGACGATGTTTTCCTGGGAGGAGGTGGAAGCGGCCACCGAGGCAGCCGGTGCCTTGGGGGCGCGGTATGCGGTGACCATGAGCTTTGACACCAAGGGGCGGACCATGATGGGAATCCGGCCGTCGGAGTTCGGCGAGTGGTGGACCGACCTTCCCTCCGACCGCCGCCCGGTGGCCCTGGGCGCCAATTGCGGTACCGGCCTGGAAGAAGCCTTAACCGCTGCCGCGGCCATCAAACAAGCTGCTCCCCAAGCTCCGGTGATTGTGAAATCCAACTGCGGCATCCCGGCGTTCAAACACGCAAGACCCGTCTATCCGCAAGGGCCGGATTTGATGGAGCGCTACACCCGCCGGGCCGTTCAAGCGGGATGCAGCATTATCGGGACCTGCTGTGGCTCCACCCCCCGTCACACCCGGGCAATTCGGTTGGCGTTATAAGCTTCACCGGAGTCGCATTGCAGCACCCTTGATGCTGCGCGGAATCCTCTATCAAGCCCAGTACCGACTCCTCATGGGGCGGTAAGCTCCATTCGTATGGTGACCAAAGGTGAGTGACTCCCGTTTCGCCAGATTTCGCCGCCGTTTCTGGATGCCCCCTCGCGCCCACGGCGAGGTTATAACCGACCGAAGCGTCAGCTTCCTCGAACTCTTCTACGACCTTGTCTACGTGGTAGTTATCGCCCGCGCCGCCCATACTCTGGCCAAGGATGTCACCTGGCGGAGCGTGGGGGAATTCGCGGTGGTTTTCGGGCTCATCTGGCTGGCCTGGTTGAATGGCACGTCCTACTACGAGCTTCATGGTCGCGAGGACGGACGCACCCGGGTGTTCGTCTTCGCTCAGATGTTGCTCTTGGCGTTGCTGGCGGTGTATACAGCTGACGCGGCGGGTGAGTCGGGTACCCAATTCGCCATCGTTTATGTGTTGTATCTGGCGGTGGTTTCCTGGCTGTGGTACACGGTCCGGATTCAAGACTCCGAGGAGTACATGGCTGTCACCGGCCGCTACCTGGCCGGGATGCTCTTTTCCATCGGTCTTATGTCGGTCAGCGCCATCGTCCCCACCGAAGTTCGCCTGTGGATCTGGGCGGCCCTGGTTCTGATGTGGGTCGGATTCGGATTTCTGGCGGCGCGGGACGAGGCGATGGAAAGGGGAGTCACAATCACCCACTCTATGGTCGAGCGGTTCGGTCTGTTCGTCATCATTGTCCTGGGCGAGGTGGTGGTCGGCGTCGTTGATGGTCTCTCCGAAGTCGAGCGGGGCTTCCGGTCGACCGCCACCGGGATGATTGGCTTGGGGGTGGGCTTCGCCTATTGGTGGACGTATTTTGACTTTGTGGGCGGGCGCCTGCCGATCAATGCCCCACGGCTACGGAGCGCGTGGATGTTCATGCATCTGCCGGTCACTCTGTCCATCGCGGCCGCCGGCGCGGCCATGGTGAGCCTGATCGAGCATGCCGGGGACGATCATGCCCCAACCTCCACGGCTTGGCTGCTCGGCGGCTCCGTGGCGTTGGGTCTGATGGCCCTGATTCTGATCATGCGGACCCTGCGTGACTTCCAACGGCTATCGGCGATCTACCGGCCCCTCTCCTGGATCATGGTTTTGGCCTCCGCACTGGCCATCTTGATCGCCTACCTGACGCCTACGCCCTGGTTATTGGCCGTCTGTCTGGTGGTGGTCTTGCTGGGTGTCTGGATCTTCGCTGTCAGTCGCTGGATGCGTCTGAACGAGGCGGAAGCTGTTCATTAGGCGCCGCAGGGACCTCTACCAGAGTGAGTTCTGCTGTCGCATTTTGGCTGCCATTGGGCCTTGTTCAGCACACTCCTAGCCGATGGTCGCCAACTCGTAATCCTGACCAAACAGGTAGTCCTAAGGCATGACAAGAGGGTCCGATGGAGTCCGGGTCCCCGTACCACCGGAAGTGCTGCCGGACGGGGACCCTTTCTCGTGGGAACGGGCCGTCACGTTGCGGTCCTATCTCCGGCTCGCCAGCCGAAGAATCCTTCAAGCAGGTTCGTAAGTACTATAGCCCGGCAAACCAAGAAAGACCACTGTGTTTCCGGCCATGAATTTGGTCAACAAGACTATGTGGACGGGAGACAATCACCCCGGACAGCACTTGAGGAGCATGCTGAAAAGGATGGGGATGTGATGACTTCCACACCTCGACCAGGGGTTCTGCTGCCGCATTTGGTGCTATCCTGACCGAGCCCCAAGAGTGCAGGTACAATCAGGGGTAGCGGGGCGGTTGATCAGTAAGAGAAAGCTATTTGCCTATAGGCGGCCCGTATAGGAGCAGAAGGCGATGGGAGTTGTTGACACAGGTTTTGTTCCTACTTTGGAGGAGGCGGAGCGCGCTGCGAAGGTGGTGGCCGGCGCCGGCGCGGGGAGGGTGTTGTTGTTCGGATCGGTTGCCCGGGGCGAGGCTCATCGTCACAGTGACATTGATTTGATGGTGGTTTTCGACAATTTTGATTACGCCCTCCGCCAGGACCTGACCATGGAACTGGAGCGTTTGGCGCGTGCGGAGGTGGGCTGTTCTGTGGACATTCATCTCACTGATCGTCCGGAGTGGAAGATGCGAACCGAGCAGGTGGTCACGTCGTTCGAGAACCGCGTGAAGGGTCAGGCGTTGTTGATGGTGGACAAGGAACCTGGAGATGTCGATTGGGGCAAGGAGATGGTCATGCCGGCAAGCGACTACGAAGAAGCATTGGAACGGCTCCGCCAAGCGGCGAACGCTTTGGAAGGCATCCAGGAGAGTTTCGTACCTACTTTTGCCCAGCGGCGGATGGATGAGGAGGGTGAGGAGATGGAGGCATTCGCCTCCTACGAAGCCAGGCTCGCCCGAGGTTGCGCGGCTGGGCATCTTACAGTGGAGACCGCGGTGAAGTCTCTGATTCACCTGTCGGCTGCTCCGGAGGCTCAGCCTTGGGGCCATAAGATAGATGAGCTTCTCCCCCAGCTTCCCGAACCGCACAAGAGCAATATCGAAACCCGGCTGGCAGTGGTGGGTATCGAGAATCTTCAGGGGTGGCAACAACAGGCCCGATACGAACGGTTTGTCACGGTCACCGCCGAGGTGTTCACGGCGATCACCCAAGTGGCCTGCTGGGTGGCTCTGTACTCTGCTGACCAGTTCCCGCCGGGTCTGGACATGGCCACCCGGGTCTGGAGGAACGTGTTGGACATAGAGGAAGCGATAGCCCACTTCGATCTCTACACAGGGCGTGACCGGCGTGACCGGGAGGATCCCGGTCTGTCCGTCGACCTGTGACCGTGTTTAGTCCATATATCTACTATGGCAACGGCGGGCGATACCGCCGGGCGAGTCCTGCCCTCGGCACCGTATTCCACGCTGGTCAGTAGTGTGAATCCGTAGTTATTGTTGGTCTGTCACCTCAGTGGCCACCCATTCAAGGGTCGGCACGTTCCCGCCTCCGGTTCGGAGTGTCTCTCGGAGGGCCGCCCGACTGGAGACAGACCGAGAAAGTATGTAGCCGAGGGCTTCGGTAGCGACGGTCTGGTCTGGCCACCGAACTTCCAGGCAACATGCGCCAGCATAGAATCCCTACCGTCAGCGACCATCAGCCTGCCCTCCTCTCCCAAGTATCGCATGTCATCGTGGCAGCGACTTTACAGATCGTTGAGCACCGGCTCGACACCAGGACGCGATCTACTGAGTGCTGACACTGCCCATTCCTGTGTCGCTGGGATCCTGCCACTCTCATACACTGCCTTGCATGCGGTTTGTGGTCTTCGACTTGGAAGCCAACGCCGACCATCCCCAACCCGAGCGCCAAGAGATCATCGAGATCGGGGCGCTAAGAGTTGAAGATGGGAAGGTGGTGGGGGAGTTCGCCAGTCTGCTGGCGCCCACCGAGGGTCGGAGATTGGCTCCTCTGACGGTCGAACTCACCGGCATCACCGACCAGTGCCTGGAGGGCGCTCCCTCTCGCCGATCCACTTTACGGCGGTTTGTGGAATTCTGCGACGATCTGCCTCTGGTAGCCCATAACGGGAGCACCTACGACTTTCCTTTGCTGGATTCCGAATTGGCCAGAGAGGGATTGAAGGCGCCGCCGGGAGAGAGGCTCGACACTCTTGAGTTGGCCCATGTGGTCTTTCCCCGGGCGGGCCGGGAATCCACCGTCGACATCCGAGGAGACCGCCCGCCCTCCTCCCGACGGCTGGGGGACTTGGCGGCCCATTTCCAGCCGGAAAGGGAGTCCGAATCCGCTCACCGGGCTCTGGCCGACACCCGCACAGTGTGGGAGGTGATGGGCGGTCTGCTGGATGAGTTGAACGGGGATCACCCCGTCCGGGCGGCCCAGCGTTGGCTGCTGGCGGTGACGGATCACCCTTGGGGAACCTTCTGCCGGCCGGAGTCAAGCCGCCCTGATTTGGTGGAGATCATCCCTCTTCCCTCAGCTTCGGGTGAAACGGGGGACGGCTTGGATGGTTCGGATCCGCCCGACCATGAGAGCGAGGAGGAGATGTCTGACCTCGACCTCGACGAACTGGTTTCTCCCCTCACTTGTGGGGGTGAGTTGATGGGCCAGGGGATGGAGCATCGACCCTCCCAGGAGACGATGGCGCGAGAAGTTGCTGCCGCCTTGGCCCGATCCGATCATCTGATGGTGGAGGCGCCCACCGGCACCGGCAAGACCTTGGCCTACCTGGTGCCCGCCTGCCGCTTGGCGGTCGGTTTCCGCACCCAGGTGCTGGTCTCAACCTATACCAAGGCTCTGCAGGACCAGGTCTGTTTGACGTTGCTCGACATCTCAGAACGCCTGGCTCCGGTTCGTTGGACAGTGTTGAAAGGGCTGAGCAACTACCTGTCGGTCAATGCCCTGGCCGAGGAGTTGACCCTCATCGATCCCCTTGACTCGGGTCGATTGCAGGACAACCCGCTCTTTTCCGAGTACGTCTCCGAGCAGGCCTCCGATCATCATCTGGGATTGGCATTGTCGGTGGTGGTGGGCTGGGCGGGGGAGACGCCCACCGGGGAGTGGGACGACCTTCGTGACCGGTGGCTCCGGAGACACAATCCCGCCATGTACCGGGTGCGATCGCGACTCTCAATGGCCGAAACTCCCGGCGGGGCGCGCAATGACTTGGAGAGGCGATGCTTTTTCTTCAGAGCCCTCAGGCGGCTGTCGGAAGCCCAGATCGTGGTGGCCAACCATTCCCTGATGCTGCTCCGTGATCAGATGTCCGCCGACCTTCCTCATTTGATTGTGGATGAAGCCCACGAGATGGAATCGGCCGCCCGGTCGGCCTACACGGGCACGGTGGGTGGGCGGGGACTGTGGCGCCTGCTCTATTCGGTGTACGGCACCCGAACGACCACGAGTCTGCTTTATCGGTATCTGCGCTCTCTTCCCACCGGCCCGGCCCGGGACAAAGGCCAGGTCGGGGCAGAGCGAGTGGTGCGGTACTGGCGGCGGTGTCGGACGCAGGTGGACAACACCGGGGAGAGGCTGTCCGACTATTTCGATGCGGTCCGAGGGTGGTCGGAATATGGGGAAGAAGAGTCCTTTTCCGCTCGGATCACCCGGGTTGATCTCAATCGATCCAGTTGGGGAGTTGTGACTGAAGCCCTGGAAGGTCTGGCCGAGGCCTTCTCGCATCTGGGAGTTGCTCTCGACGCCCTCCCAGTGCCCGACCGACTGTCCGGTGATCGATCTCCCAAGGAGCTCAAACGTCGGATCACCCAGTGGAGCGGCGAGGCCAAAACCATCTTCGAGCTGGCTTCCCAACTGGCCAACATCAATCCGGACAACCTGTTGGAAGCGGCCTTTGTCTGCGATCTGGCCTGGCGGGAAGGGGACCTGGATTGGACGCTCAGCATCGTACCGCTGGAGGTGGGCGAGCGGCTGCAGGACATCTGGGAGGAAAAAGACTCGGTGGTGATGACCTCGGCCACTCTCACCGTGGCCCGGTCGTTCGATTACATCGCCGGGGGACTGGGTTTCGAGGACAGCCGTCAAGTGTCATTGGAAAGCCCCTTTCCGGATCTCGACCGTCAGATGCTGGTGGTAATCCCGGGGTATCTGCCCGTCCCCGGTGGCGCCGGTTTGGAGGAGTTCGCCCAGGCGTCTCCGGCGGAAATGGCCAAGCTGTTCGAGATCAGCCGAGGCCGGGCTCTAGCGCTTTTCACAGCCAACCGGCGGATGGACAACGCGGCCCGGTACCTCAAAAGCCGGCTCTTTCCGGGTTTTCGGATTCTCTGTCAGGGAGAGGCCTCCGCCCCCGAGTTGACCGAGAGCTTCCGCAACCCCTCCCAGCCCACCTGCCTGCTGGGCAGTGGGACCTTTTGGCAGGGAATCGATGTGCCCGGTGAGGCTCTCAGCCTCTTGGTGATGGAAAAGCTGCCCTTCAGTTCACCCAACGATCCGGTGGTGGCGGCACGCCAAGAGGTGATCGCCCGCCGAGGAGGGCGGCCCTTCGATGAATTCCTCCTGCCCCAGGCGGTGTTGGGGTTTCGACAGGGCGCTGGTCGGCTGATCCGCTCCCCCCACGACCGGGGAGTCCTGGTGGTGCTGGACAAGCGTCTGGGGTACGCCCGCTACGCGTCCTCGTTCCTCGAAAGTCTCACCGGCGCCCCGCCGGTTTTCAAGGCAGCCCGACCCAGTCAGTGCTATCGGGCGGTCGCCCGACATCTGGGAGTGTGCTGAAAAAGGCCAGGTAAGGGCCAAAAGCGGCAACAGAACCCCAGGTCGAGGTGGGGGGAACCAATCCATCCCCACTTTTTCAGCACACCCCTCCGGTGATCCGCTGCTCAGATCGGACGTCGACGCTGCGAGGAGATAACCCCGGTGTTGAATCCGGCGCTGTGGAGCCCTCCGGCGAAACGGGCGTGCTCGATTTTCAGACACCGGTCCTGGACCACCTGCAAGCCGGCTTCCCGGGCGCGCTGCGCGGCTTCCTCATGGCGAAGGCCCAACTGAAACCAAACCACCTTGGCGCCCACCTCGATGGCTTCCTCCACCACCTCGGGAAGGTGCTCCCGACGGCGGAACACGTCCACGATGTCGGGCGGCTCCGGGAGATCGGCCAGGGTGGGGACGGTGGGGATACCCAAGACTTCGGGATACACCGGGTTTACCGGTCGGATCACATAGGGAGTCCGCACCAGATAGGTGGCGACGAAATTCGACGAACGCAGCGGGTTGGCCGAGACTCCCACCAGGGCCACGGTCTTGGCCCGCCGGAGGATGGCCAGACGTTGCGGGGCGGTGGCGTCGTATGGGAACCTAGACACGGTTGGCCTCTGACAGGGCGCCGTCCAGGTCGGCCATGATGTCTGCGATGTTCTCCAATCCCACCGAGATGCGGATGGTATCGTCCCCCACTCCCGCCGCCGCCCGAGCCTCGGGGGAGACCTGTTGATGGGTGGTGGAGGCAGGGTGGATCACCAGGGTCTTGGTGTCCCCCACGTTGGCCAGGTGACTGGCGAGCTTTACCTCTTCTATGAACCGCACTCCCGCCTGATACCCGCGGGATAGCCCGAAGGTGAACACCGCTCCCGGGCCGGCCGGGGTGTATTTTTCGGCCAGGTCTTTTCCGGGACTGTCCGAGAAGATCGGGTAACTCACCCAGGAGACCGCCGGGTGATCCCGGAGGAACCGGGCCACATGGCGGGCATTGCGCACATGACGTTCCATCCGAAGCGGCAGGGTTTCCAACCCCATCAGCAGGAGAAACGAGTTGAAGGGGGAAATGGCCGCCCCCACATCCCGCAACAGCTCCGCCCGGGCCTTGGTCAGATAGGCGTATTCCCGAAAGTTCTCCCAAAACCGCAACCCGTGATAGGCGGGGGAGGGATCGGTCATCACCCCGAACTTGCCGCTGTCCCACGGAAATCGGCCCGACTCGGCGATCACCCCGGCGATCACCACGCCATGGCCACCGATGAACTTGGTGGCGGAGTGCACCACGATGTCGGCGCCCCACTCGAACGGCCGGCACAGCCAGGGTGAGGCGAATGTGTTGTCGATCATCAGAGGAATCCCGTGAGTGTGGGCCAGGTCGGCGATCGGCGCCATGTCCAGCACTTCCCCCCGGGGGTTTCCGATCGTTTCTCCGTAGACCAGCTTGGTCCGCTCGGTGATGGCCTGCTCGATGTTCTCCAGTCGCGAGGCATCCACGAAGGTGGTGTGGATTCCCATGCGCCGAAGGGTCACGTCGAACTGGGTGATGGTGCCGCCATACAGATTGCGGGCGGCCACTATCTCGTCTCCCTCCTGACACAGGGTGAGCACCGCCACCAACTGGGCGGCCTGCCCCGAGGCGGTGGCCACAGCGCCCAATCCGCCTTCCAAAGATGCGATCCGTTCCTCGAAGGCGGCGGTGGTGGGGTTGCTGATTCGGGTGTAGATGTCGCCGTAGTCCTGAAGGGAGAAGAGGTCGGCCGCGGCCTGGGCGTTCTTGAAGACAAAGGAACTGGTGGCGTAGATGGGCATAGCCCGGGCGCCCGTTTCGGGGTCGGGCCGCTGCCCGGCATGAATGGCGCGGGTGTGAAAACCCGCCCGTTCTTCGGAAAAGGTCACAGGCCGGAGTTTAGGGCTTGCGCCTGCCGCTCCGGCCTGTGGTGGGTTGGGATGCCTACTGGCCGTTGGCGACCGGCGACACCGGGATCTTGCGAGGCCGGGACGAGGCGGCCACCGGAATGGTGAGAGTCAGAACTCCCTGGTCATAGGAGCTGGTGGTCTGGGAGATGTCGAGATCGCTTCCGATCACGAACTTGCGGCGGAAGACACCGTTGGGACGCTCCACGAAGAACACCCGGGCATCCTCGGGGCGGTCGGCGGCGGTGTCCCGCTGGGCAGAGACGGTGAGGGTGTTCTTCGATACCTCCACGTCGATGAACTCGGGATCCATTCCCGGCATATCCAAAGTCACCACGAAGTTGTCGTCCACCAGATAGACCTCGGCGGGCAAGGTATTGGAGACGGCGGACGGGAACTCAAAGAGCGGATTGATCCTGGCCAACATGGTGGTGTTTCCTTTCTGATGATGGCTGATAAATCAGATTACATCACTACAAACGCATAGAATATCTGATATATTCCCGCGCAGATCATATATTGAGTCTCGTTCTCGTCGAGGAGCATGCTGAGAAAACATGGGGATCGGGTGGGCCCTCACATCTCGACCGGGAGCCGTACTGGCGTCAACGGGACCTCTCCGAGGTAGACGGTCTCCTATCGGTTGGCCCAAGCTCCCGGCGGTAGACTTTTTTCTTGGAACCAACCACCCGATCCTGACGCAAGGATTCACATGATCACTTTGGCGCAAGAAGTCAGCGACCCCTCGGCGATCTGCGGAGAGCAGGGGAACTTCTTCTGCGAACAGGTCTATGAATGGTCCGGAAGCCCCGTGCTGGCCCGCCTGGCGGATTGGCTGGTGGACCCCGGTTTCACTGTGCTGTTGGTGCTTCTGGCAGGATGGGTGGTGTCCCGTTTTGTCAAGCGGGGAATCGCCCACTTCACTCAGCGGATTGATCGGCCGGAATTGCGGGACGTGAACCGGGATCCCTCCGTTTCGGTGGAAGCGGAGAAGCTGCGGGCCAAAGCAAGAGCCGAGACTTTGGCAGGCGTTTTCCGCAGCGTGGCGCTGATCGCCACATGGGGGCTCACCGGTATGTTGGCTTTGGCCCAGTTGGGGTTGGATCTTGGTCCCCTAATCGCCGGGGCGGGGATCATAGGCATTGCGATCGGTTTCGGCGCCCAAGCCATTGTGAGGGACTTTTTGAGTGGGGTGTTCATGATGATTGAGGACACCTACAGCGTTGGCGACGACATTGATCTGGGGAAGGGTCGGGGAACGGTGGAGAAAGTGAGTTTGCGGTCTACCTCGATCCGAACCCGCCAAGGTGTGGTCTGGACGGTTCCCAACGGCCGGGTGGATTTTGTGGCCAACTATTCGCAGCTGTGGGCCCGGGCGCAGGTAGATATCGAGGTCTCCTACGAAGCCGACCTGCGGGAGGCGATGGAAGTGATTCGACGAGCCGGAGAGGAGATGTGGGACGATCCCGAATGGGGTGGGGATGAGCTCTCCGAACCCCCGGAAGTCAAGGGTGTTCAGAATCTGGGCGAATCGGGTGTCTTCATCCGGGTGCGGGCCAAAACCAACCCGTCGGTGCAGTGGAGGACCGAACGCGAGTTGCGCCTGCGAATCAAGGAGGCCCTGGATAAGGCGGGCATCGGGATGCCCTACCCGCACCGGACGGTGATCGTGCAACGCCAGGACACCGTCGACGGCGCAGCGGGCGGGGCTTGATCCAATTCCCGCCGGCCGAATGCGGGATGGGTAGCCTAGGCTGACATGAAGATAAGGCCCATCCGAACGGGATCGATTGCCCTGTTGGCGATTACCGCTTTGATTCTGGGAGGGGCGTGCGCAGAGGAGACTGCGCCCACCACCACGGCGGTTTCCCCGGACACCCCCACCCTGGATGAAATCCTTTCGGGAGTCGGAGCCAATGTTGCTGCGATGTCGTCGACCAAGTTCAGCATGGTTGACGAAACAGAAACGGGCTCCCTGTTTTTTGGAACCACCTTCAAAAGCATGGAGGCGGAGGTGAAGACGCCCAACGATTTCACAATGACCGTGGACGTGGTGTCGCCGTCGTTCGGATTTGTTGAAGTGGGAATAGTCAAAGTCGGAGATCAGGCCTTCATCCAACTTTCCGAGGACGCGCCATGGTCGCCCTTGGCTCCCGAGCAGGTGCCATTCAATTTCGAGGGTCTGGGTGTGGTCTTTGCCGATCTGCCTGCCACGATCCAAGATGCGGTTCTGATCGGCCGGGAAACCGTGCAGGGGGCCCCGACCTTTCGGGTTGAGGGAACTGTTGAGTCCGATTCCCTGTCGTCTCTCATCACCTCCGCCGATCCAGGTCATACGGTGACCTTGATCATGTGGGTTGATGAAGCATCGCTGGGATTGCGGCAGGTGAGAATTGCGGGCCAGATCTATGACGACGACGCTCCGGAGACCACCCGTCTGCTTACCCTCGAAGACGTAAACGAACCAGTGGAGATCGAGCTTCCGGATTCCATTCCCAGCCCGTGAGTAGGGCGCGGTCCGCCTTGGTTCGGGTGGGTTCTTCCCAGACGGCTGTTTTGGTGATTCTCTGTCTGGGAGTGTTTTCGACCGCTTTGGACCAAACCGTGGTGGTTGCCGCATTGCCGCGGGTCATGGTGGATTTGGAGCTTCCCCTGACGGACCTGGATAAGGCGTCTTGGATCATAACTGCCTACCTGATCAGCTATACGGTGGCCATGCCATTGGCGGGACGCATGTCCGACGTCCATGGCCGGGTCAGGATGTTCCAATGGGCGCTGATGGTTTTCGCGGTGGGGTCCGCCTTGGTGGCCCTGGCCCCGAACTTTTTTTGGATGATTCCCGCCCGGGTGCTGCAGGCCTTCGGAGGTGGCGCCACGGTCCCGATCAGCCTGGCGATGGCAGTGGCATGGGCCCCCCCGGGAAGAAGGGGTGTTGCGATAGGAATCGTGGCTGCTGCCGCGGAAGCCGGGTCGGTGGTGGGGCCTCTGTATGGCGGCGCCATCATCGACTGGATCGGCTGGCGGTGGATTTTCTGGTTGGATGTCCCCCAGAGTCTCGTTCTGATCGCGCTGCTGGCGTTGTTGCCCAACCGTCCCAACCCCGCCGCCCGCATGGACTACCGGGGGGCGTGGCTCTTGGGAGGGGCGCTCACGGTGTTGACTCTTGCCCTGGCCCAGCGAAGTATTTTCACCGCCGAGTCCGTGTGGCCATATTTGGCCTTGGCCGCCGGCGGGATCCTGGTGGGGATATTGGTGATGGTCCAAAAACGGGCGGTTCAGCCGTTGCTGGCATCCTTTTTGTATACCTCCCGGGCCTTCATATCGTCCAACCTGACTCAGTTCCTGGTGGGGATCGCCCTGATCATGTCCCTGGTGTGCGTGCCCTTGATGGCCACCACCGTCATGGAGAAGGAACCGTTGGAGAGCGCGCTTCACCTGGTGCGGCTGACTGCGGCCATTCCGGTGGGCGCCCTGGTGGGGGGCCATTTGCTTCGGTGGAGATCGGTGCGGGAGGTTTGCATAGTGGGCCTGGTGATGATGGGCGTGGGCCTTTTGTTCATGAGCGGCTGGGAAGTGGATGTCAGTGGACTCGGGTTAACCTTGCCGCTGGTGACCGCCGGTTTCGGGTTCGGTCTGGTGATCCCACCGATTGGAGTGAGCGCTTTGAGCGCCGCGCCCGGGGATTATTGGGGCGCGGCCGCTTCTCTGGTCACGGCGTCGCGCATGGTGGGGATGGCGCTGGGTCTGGCCGCCCTGTCCGCCTGGGGTATAGAACGGTTTTACAGTCTTACTGCCGATGTGAGTCTTGGGTCGAGTTTTGAGGCGACCGAGGCTATTTTGATCGGAGCCGGAGTCTCTGTGTTCCAGGATCTGTTTTGGATTTCAGGGATTCTGTCTCTGGTTGCCATCGTGCCGGCCCTTTGGATGAGAACCGAAACCACCAAGGAATCAGGGGCGTGGCCCGACGGTGGTTGATCGTGAAGACGGATACGGATATGCTTGTACTTGGGTTGGTGAGTGCCCTCGATAGTCTCACATCTTTGAGAACCAATCCTTTGGAAATCGTTAACACCGGCCATTTGAAAGCGAGAGGCAAGTGAAAAGTTGGAATCCGAAACAGTTGGTGACGCTGCTTTTGGCGAGTGTGCTGTTGGTGGCCTGTGGAAATGGGGACGGAGATCCGATCGCGGAGAGGATTCCGCAGGGTACCGAGGCCGACCAGCAGGCATTGGAGGATTTCTTGTCCAATCCGTTCATCACCGAAGAACAGGCAGAGCAAAGCAGGGACATGGTTTGGCTAGCCTGCGCCCACTTTGATGAGGGTGGCGAATGGCAGGAATTCGAAGATCAACAGGTCGCTACCAGGGAAGACGAGGGCGCCCCTCTTACCGCCCTCGAATTGGGCGGCATGCGCAGCGCCGCCGCACTGGGTGTCCTCGCCTATTGCCCGGCTTACGAGGCTAGTAGCCCCTAGGGGTTGGAAAGAGGCGACCCTCGGTTTCAGCGACCGAGGCCCCAGATGGCGACTTCCGACGGGATGCTGTGCTCCGGCGCCGCGACCGGGGGCGTGCCAGGTAGGAGCGGTTTCCGTACAGCTTGAGATAGGTTCCCACCAGTTCCGGAAACTCCTCTTGCAGCCATCCCATGTAATGCTCTTTGACTCCGGGTCGCAGATGGAGACGGATTGGAGCGGCGAAGTCGGCGCCCACATCCCGGCAGGCTCGCATGACCTCCGCCACCTGACGGGGAGAATCTGAGATTCCGGGAAGCAGCGGCGCCACCAGCACCCCCGATGGGATGCCAAGTTCTTTCAGCTTCCGCACCGCTTCCAGCCGTTGGCGGGGGTGGGGAGTGCCCGGTTCCGACTTCTTCCAGATTTCGCTTTGAAGGGTGCCCACCGAGAAGCTAACCGTGATTTCGGCCCGGCACGCGGCCTCGGCCAACAAATGCCGATCTCGGAGCACCAAGGGTGATTTGGTAAGGATTGAAAACGGATTGGAGCGTTCTAGCAGCACTTCGACCACCCCCCGGGTGAGACGATACTTGCCCTCGGCGGGCTGGTAGGGGTCGGTGTTGGTGCCCATGGCTATCGCATGTCCTGCCCAGCATCGAGGCGCAGTCTGGGCTCTGGTGAGTTCCACCGCGTTGGTCTTCACCACGATCTTTTGGTCGAAGTCCTTTCCCAAGCTCAGGCCGAGATACTCGTGGGAGGATCGGGCGAAGCAATACACGCAGGCGTGGGAACATCCCCGATAGCAGTTGATGGTGTATTGGAAGGGAAAGTTGCGGGTGTAGGGAACACGGTTGATGATGGTGCGTGCATCGACTTCCAAAAAGGTCAAGCCCCGGTATCTGCCTCTGCCCACCACCTGCCGGTTTGGTTCGAACAGCCCGGTCGGCTTGTCCTGGGCGAGGGTCCAGCGCAGATTGGAGGCCATGGTGGACCCCATGCTACCGAACATATGTTCGATTCACCAAACCAGCGGGAGAAGTCGTTCCCCTGGAAGTCGTACAATCTGCAAGTGGCCGAGGGAAAGGCATTCCGGTTGGAATATCCCAGCATTTACGAGACGGAAGAATTGGCGGCGATCCGAGCCGAGACTCGCCGGTTCGTTGAGAACGAGGTGGTGCCCCACGGCCAAAAGTGGGAGGAGAAGGGACGGGTACCCCGCCGGTTGTTCAGGCAACTGGGAGAGATCGGGCTGTTCGGTCTGCGAATCCCCGAATCCCGAGGCGGAGCGGGTCTGGGCCATCTGGCTTCGGCCACGGTGGCCGAGGAATTCGGAAAAAGCACATTCGGAGGGGTGATGGCCTCGGTGGCGGTGCACTGCGAGTTGGCCATGCCCTACCTGTATCGATACGGGTCCCCCTACCTTCAGGACAAGTACCTGCCCAAGATGATGGCGGGCGAGTTGATCGGGGCGCTGGCGGTGAGCGAAGCAGGCGCCGGATCCGATGTGGCGGCCATGACCACCCGGGCGGTGCGGGACGGGGACAAGTACGTGGTGAACGGATCCAAGATGTTCATCTCCAACGGGGCCAGCAGCGATGTGGTGGTGCTTTCGGCCCGCACCGATCCCGACGCGGTGCCCCATCGGGGGATCAGCCTGTTCCTGGTGGAGAAGGGAAGCCCGGGATTCTCGGTGAGCCGGACCCTTGACAAACACGGGTGGCGGTCGTCGGACACCGCCGAGTTGGTGTTCGAGGACTGCTCGGTGCCCGCCCGCAACCTGATCGGCGAGGTCAACCGGGGCTTTTATGCCATCATGCGCAACTTCCAGAACGAACGTTTGGTGTTGGCGGCCGCCGCGTTGGGAGAGGCCCGCAAGGCCTTGGAGATCACCTTGGATTACGTGAAGACCCGTCGTGTCTTCGGCAAGGTGCTGTGGGCCAAGCAGGCGATCCGACACAGGCTCGCCGAATTGGCGGCGGCAGTGGAGGCTTCGGCTCAGCTCATCTATCACTCGGCCTGGTTGCTGGACCAAGGCCACCGCGCGGTTCGGGAGGTCTCGATGGTCAAGGCCTTCATGAGCGAGCTGGTCAACCGGGTACTGTACAGCTGTGTGCAATTCCACGGCGGGATGGGCTATATGAGGGAATCCACCATCGAGCGCATGTCCCGCGACGCTCGCCTGCATCCCATCGGCGGAGGCGCCACCGAGGTGATGCTGGAAGAGATCGCCAAGAAGATGTGAGTGGCGCCGCTGATGGTTGAGACTGATGGCGAGCGCCTGCTGGCCTTGCGCACCGAATACGAGAGCGCCGGGCTATGCCGGGCCGACCTCACCGAGGATCCCTCTCAGCTATTCGGACGGTGGTTTTCGCAAGCCTGGGATGCCGGGTTGGCGGAACCGCACGCCTTTGTACTGGCCACGGCCGATTCCCGGGCTCGACCATCCGCCCGCACCGTACTGATGCGCGGCACCGACCCCGACGGCATCATCTTTTACACCAACTACGAGAGCCAAAAGGGGCAGGAACTGGGCCGAAATCCTTGGGCCGCCGGGGTGTTCCTCTGGTTGCCGCTCCACCGCCAGGTCCGGGTGGAAGGCCGGGTGGAAAAGGTGTCCGAAGAACGGTCCGACGCCTACTTTCGGTCTCGCCCCGCCGGGTCGCGGCTTTCGGCGGTCGCCTCTCCTCAAAGCGAAGCCGTGCCGGATCGAGCCTGGTTGGAGGAGCGCATGGCGGAGCTGTGGAGGCGGTTTCCCGACGGGGAGGCGCCCAGACCTCCGGAATGGGGCGGATATCGGCTGAGGCCCCATCGCTACGAATTCTGGCAGGGGCGACCGAGCCGCTTTCACGACCGTTTCCAATACCGCCTCCGCCACGGCGCGTGGGCGGTGGAGCGTCTGGCTCCCTGATGATGCGGTTGACGGTGCTCGGATCAAGCGGCACCTACCCGGCGCCCTCCAATCCCGCTTCGGGCTACCTGATCGAGGGGGGCGGCGCCCGGGTCTGGTGTGAAGCGGGGCCGGGGAGCTTCACCGCCCTGGTCCGGCAGCTTGACCTGTCGTTGCTGGATGCGGTGGTGGTCTCCCACCGACATCCCGACCACTGCCTTGATCTGATTTCCGCCTATCACGCGTTTGCCTACGGGCCGAAGCCCCGTTTGGGCATCCCGGTGTATGCCCCCGATGAGGTGTTCCCCGCCTTGCTTTCCTTCCTGGGCCACCGGGCCGATGGTGGGTTCGCCCAGATCTTCGATCTGCGGACCGTGGCCGACGGAGACCAAGTGACCATCGGGGACCTGCAGGTGCGGTTCGTGCAAGCCGATCACCCGGTTCCGACCGTGGCGTCCACCTGGACCAACGGCCACCGGGTGCTGGCCTATTCGGCGGACACCGGACCCGAGGGTAGTTGGCCGAGGGTGGCTTCCGATGCCCACTTGTTCCTCTGCGAGGCGTCTTTGGGTTCGGCGCCGCCCCAAAGGCTGGTGCCCCATCACCTCACCGCCGATCAGGCCGGCCAGATCGCCCGGGAGCAACGGGCCAAGCGCCTCATGCTCACTCACATCCCGCCTCACATCGATTCTCCTCAGGCGGTGGCAGCCGCCGAGCGCACCTTTGACCGCCCGGTGGCCCTGGCGGTCCCCGGCGCCGCCCATCGCATATGAAAGATCTTCCTACCCTCATGACCCATGCCGCGTAAACGACCTTCAAATGAATTACGTCCCGTCCGCTTGCAGATGGGGTTCACCGACGCCACCCCCGGATCGGTGCTCATCGAAATGGGGGGCACCATGGTGGTCTGCACGGCCACCGTGGAGGACAGACGCCCCCCTTGGATCACCAAACGGGATCACGGATGGGTCACCGCCGAATACGCCATGCTCCCCGGTTCCTCCCCGCAGCGAATTCGACGAGACCACTACCAAAAGGGTCGGGCGTTGGAGATCTCCCGGCTGATAGGACGGGCGCTTCGGTCGGTGGTGAACCTGCCGACTATGGGAGAGTGCGTGATCCGGGTGGATTGCGATGTGATCCAGGCCGATGGGGGAACCCGGACCGCGGCGGTCACCGGCGGTTGGTTGGCGATGATCGAAGCTCTGCGCTGGGCGGCGGAGCAGGGGATAGCCTCATTTGAAGCGGCGGTTGATCAGGTGGCGGCGATCTCGGTTGGTCTGGTGGAGGGGGAGGTGTTGCTCGATCTCGACTACCAGGACGACCGGTCGGCGGATGTGGACATGAACGTGGTGATGTCGGGCAGAGGCCTGCTGGTGGAGGTGCAGGGAAGCGCCGAAGGGGCGCTGTTCGACCGCGCCGACCTGGACAACCTGCTGGACTTGGCCCACCAGGGCATCTCCGAGCTGTTCTCGGCGCAGCGGCAGGCGGCGGAGATCGACTTTCGGTGAGGCCCCTGACCTTGGCGCCCGACCGGCTGGTGGTGGCGTCGGCCAATCTCGACAAGGTCTCTGAAGTGGAGAGCATCTGGGGGGATCTGGCCGTGGGGAGCCGGATCGTCACCGGTCTGTGGTGGGAGGAGGTGGAGGAGACCGGAGCGACTCTGGAGGAGAATGCCCTGCTCAAGGCCCGGGCGGTGGCGGAAGCCACCGGGTTGGCGGCTTTGGCGGACGACACCGGTTTGGAGGTGGAAGCGCTGAGCGGCAGACCCGGGGTTCGCTCCGCCCGCTATGCAGGAGAAGACGCCACCTACGAGGACAACGTCACACTATTGATGAAAGAGATGGCAGGCCGCGCGAATCGATCGGCCCGATTCCGAACCGTCGCGGCGCTGGTGTGGCCGACCGGCTCCTACCTGACCGCCGAGGGCGCCTTGGAGGGCAGGATCACCCGAACGCTGCGGGGGGTGGGCGGCTTCGGATACGATTCGGTGTTCGAAGTGGGAGGTCGCACTCTGGCTGAGATGACCGCCACCGAAAAGAACCGGATTTCACACCGCCGCCGCGCCCTGCGGGCCCTGGCGGACATGCTCGCGCCCTGAATTGTCCCGACTGTGGGAAGTCGCATTGCGCCGGAGGAGGTGGGGTGAAGGGATAGCTGTCAGGCGGCAGGAGAGGGGCTCGCGAAAAAAACATCCCGGCCGGGGTCGACTTTGTCACTGGCCCATACCCATATTGGTGGGAGTCAAACACCCCCGGTCCTTTCCGACGTCGTCAGAACCGGGCAGAGGTCATATTTTGGTTTGGGATTTTCGAGTCCCCCGTTCGATAGCGGACTCGCGTCCCAACCTTGGAAAGGTGGATGGTGGGGGAGGGCTCCCTTCCGGGGAGGATCGTTCGGGCCGGTTTTCGCGAGTTAGGGAGTGATTTCGCGACACATCAGCCAAGTGGATCTCTATCAGTGGCGCCCCATTTAGGGCAACAGTTTTGCAAGGTGTTCCCGGATGGTCGGTTGATCAGCGGGCTCGACCGGATTGGGGAGTTTCTGCAGTTGGGGCACGATCGACTCGGTGAGGGTGCGAGCCTCCCCGGGTGTCAGTTGGAAGCCTGTAACGACATCGTCGGTCCCCCAAATCACCGCCAGGCGAAACCCGTAGTCTGCCACCGACCGTTCGATTATCTCCACAAGACCCTTCTGAGACATAGCTGCCCTCCTTAGTCGAACACCCGGCCGCCGCCGTCGATCCGAAAAGAGGCGCCGGTTATGTAAGAAGACTCGTCGGAAGCCAGAAAAAGCATGAGATGGGCGATGTCGTCCGCAGTTCCGATCCGACCGATGACGATTCGCGAAGCCACCCGCTCGAACTCCTCGGTGCTGCCGGTGCTGCCCCGCGCCTGGGGAGTGTCCACCGACCCGGGGACGATGACGTTGCATCGGATGCCACAAGGCGCGTACTGGGCGCTGGTGGTTTGGGTGATCTGGATGACCCCTGCCTTGCTGACCCCATAGGGGACGGCATGCGGGGTGGGGCTTATCCCGGCGCCGGAGGAGACGTTGACAATGGCGCCTCCCTGTTCCATCATGTGCGGAACTGCATATTTGGTGCAGAGAAACACTCCCCGCAGGTTGGTGTTAAGGGTCAGGTCCCACACCAATTCCGATACCTGGTGAAGCGGCGGGGTGCGGATGAGAATCCCGGCATTGTTCACCAACACATCCAGCTTCCCGAAATGTCGGACTGTCCGCTCAACCATGTTGCTGACCTGATCCGCCTTGGAGACATCGGTCTCGACCGCCAGGGCATCGCCGCCGATCTCTTCCACCATGGCCGCCGTCTTGCGGCTTTCGGGCCCGTTGCGATCTGCCACCGTCACCTGGGCGCCTTCCCGGGCAAAGAGCAGAGAGGCGGCCCGGCCTATCCCGGTGGCCCCGCCGGTGACAATCGCCACCTTTTCCGCAAGTCGACCCCGCACAGTTGCTCCTTATGTCCTGCCTGTGAGGTACCTCAGGTTCCACGTAGTCCCTGTGGAGCCGATCCTAACGATCAACGACAACCGAGACTCTTCCCACCGGCACCGCTCCTTCGGGGCCCCTGAGCCGGTGCCAGCAAACCCGGGGGATGGTGTTGGTGCCAGTCGGTCAGGGACTGGTAGGCGCGGGCCACCGCCAGGATGCCGTTTTCTCCGTAGGCTCTGCCCATGAACTGGATTCCCGTGGGCAGACCCTCTTGGGAAAAGCCGCTCGGGACCGAAATGGCGGGAAGCCCCGCTCCGTTTCCCACTGCCAGCATCGTGTCGACCCCCGAAGACGGAGCCGACCGGTCGAAGTCCCGATCAAGAGGCGGCGCCACGGCGGTCCGAGTGGGGGCCACCAGGGCGTCGAACTGCGATGTCACTTGGTCGGCGTCCTTGGCCATGAGCCGTCGCAGGCGCATCGCCTTGATGTAGTCCTTGGCCAGCACCGCCACCCGAGCATAAGGGCCGATCCGGTCCTCGGGAGCGGTCAGTTCGGCCAGCAACCCCCGGTCCACCAATTCCTCGAAAGCGCTCGACGCCTCCGCGAACAGGATCGTGTAGTTGATTTCCTGGTGGGGCAGGTCGGAGAATCGGACTTCCTCGATGTCAGCCACCTCGGACAACACCTCCAGGCCGACCCCGAAGTTGGAGCGGGTGGCCTCGTCCAGATGGTCGGTCACGTTCTCCAGAACAGCGAGCCTAAACCGTCTCCTGGCGCGTCCGAGTAGTCGTAGACGTAGCTTTGGTCACTGGTGGTCGGATCCTTGGGGTCGGGGCCGGCAATGGCCTCCAGCACCAGGCCGCAGTCATCGGCGGTGAGGCACAGGGGACCCAGCTTGTCCAGGGTCCAGGACAGGGCCATGGCTCCGTATCGGCTTACCCGCCCGTAGGTGGGGCGCAGGCCCGCCACTCCGCAGTTGCCGGCCGGAGTCAAGATGGAACCGATGGTCTCCGAGCCGATGCTGAAGGGAACCAATCCGGCCGCGGTCGCCGCACCGGATCCGGTGGACGATCCCCCACTCCATCGCGTCTTGTCCCAGGGTGTGATGCCCGGGCCGGTGAACGAGGCGTGGGGTTGTCGATAGCCGGCTCCTCCGGCCAACTCCACCATGGCCAGCTTGGCGGCCAGCACCGCCCCCGCTTCTTCCAGCTTCCGGATCACGGTGGCGTCGTAGTCGAACACCTGGTTGCGCAAAGGAGCGGCGCCCCAAGTTGTCGGTATGCCGCCGGAGGTGGCCAGCAGGTCTTTGACGCCATAGGGAATGCCGTGCAGTGGGCCCCGATATTGTCCCTGGGCGATCTCCCGTTCGGCTCGTCTGGCCTGTTTCAGCGCCCGCTGTCTGGTGACGGTCACCACGGCGTTGTACTCGGGACCCAGTGTTTCCAGACGATCCAAGAACAGTTCGGCAAGTTCCACCGGAGACACGTCCCGGGTGCGCACCAGACCTCCGAGCGTCCGGACGCTTTGGAACACGAGACTGTCCGACAAGGCGTCAGGCCCCTTCTCGGTACGGAGTGAACACCCAGGCCGGCTCGTCGCCATTTTCAAGCTTCACCGCATTCAAGGCCCCAGCAGCCCGAACAATGGCCTCCACTCCCTTGCGCACCTCTTCCAATTGCTGGTCGTCCAAGCGGTCTCCGTACAGACCCTTAACCACTTCGAGCCGTTTGTCTGCTTCCCGTTCGAACGGTTCCATCGTCATGGTCGGTGCTTCATTTTGGGCGGTTTATCCGGGGGCGGTTGGTCCGCTGGATTGTGCATGGGTGGTCTACCTGGTCGCCTTTACGCTCTCTAATCGTATTGCCTTCTCTGGTGAGATCCCGGCATGGCCGTTGAGCACGCGGGACAAAAGTGTGCCGGGCGACACCCAACATTCGCGCAGCTTCAGTAACAGTTATCTCACCTGCCAGGCATCCCTCCCGGATGCTTATTCCCGGATGAGTGGGGTACTCCATTTGGGTGGCCACATCAAGGTCGGACGATGTGGTGGCCATCCGTGCTTGGTGTTGATTGCTGATCTTGCGACAATCTCCACGTTCGTGTGCCCACCTGAGTCCCTTGTGGCGAATGTTCTCGATCACCACCCTGCATTGTGCCTCGTAAGGGTACATTCCCGGTCGGCCATTGGTGGTTGGTTGCCTCGAGTCTTCATGCTTGGTGCAGCGCCGAATGCTCCTGCTCGATTCACTCCGTGGCACAAGGGCGCGCCGCGGCGGCTTGGTTGAAGCCGAGCGCCTCCTGCACCTAGCATGAATCTGTGGTAGGACATCGGGTTCCCCAGTTGCATTGAAGAGCCGGTGGAGGACATAGGACAGGAGCATTGTCTTGAACTTCGAGCTCAGTTCCGAGCACCAGTTATTTCGACAGACGTTGCGTCGCTTCGTTGATGCCGAAATCCGACCGGTGGTGAAGGAATGGGAGCATGCCGGTCGATATCCCACCGAAATAGTCGAATCGATGAGGCAGATGGGACTCTTCGGCATCACGGTGCCCGAGGAGTATGGGGGGATGGGGGCCGACTTTGTCTCCCTGGCGCTGGTTTTCGAAGAGATCTCTCGGGGCTGGATGGGGATTGCGGGAATCCTGGGTAGCCATTCCCTCTCCTGTTTTATCATCGCTCGCCACGGCACCGATGAACAGAAGGACCGTTTCCTGCCCGACCTGGCGTCGGGGGAGCGGCGCACCGGGATTGCTCTCACCGAGCCTGACGCCGGCACCGACTTGCAGGGTATCAAGACCCGGGCGATCCGGGATGGGGGCCACTACCGGATCCGGGGTTCGAAGCTGTGGATAACCAACGCCCGTTACGCCGACCCCTTGCCGGTGTTGGTGAAGACCGATCCCGACGCCCAACCGGCGCATCGGGGCATGAGCCTGATTCTGGTCGAGAAGGGAACCCCTGGATTTGAGGTGAGCCGTGATCTGCCCAAGCTGGGCTACAAAGGCACCGAGAGTTGCGAGGTGCAGCTCGACAACGTCCGGGTGCCGGTCGAGAACCTGGTGGGGGGAGTCGAGGGCCGGGGATTCCAGCAGGTGATGAGTGGGCTGGAGATTGGGAGAATCAACATTGCGGCCCGGTCGGTGGGGATAGCCCAAGAGGCCTACAACCAGGCTCTGGCCTATGCCAACGCCCGGCAAGCCTTCGGCCGCAAGATCTCAGGTTTCCAGGCCATCCAGTTGAAGCTGGCGGAGATGGCGACCAACACCCAAGCGGCCCGGCTCCTGGTGTGGTGGGCGGCATCTTTGGCCGATCAGGGCAAAAGGGTCGACATGGAGGCGGGGATGGCCAAGTACTTCGCTTCCGAAGTGGCCTGCGCCAACGCCTTGGAGTCGATGCGGATCCACGGTGGCATGGGGTATAGCGAGGAGTTGGACATCGAGCGTCTGTATCGCGACGCTCCCCTGCTGGTGATCGGAGAAGGCACCAACGAAGTCATGCGGATGGTGATCGCCCGGGGTCTGATCAGCGGACGAGTGGTGGTCGACTAGGAGTGTGCTGAAAAAGGCCCCTTGGGAGCCAAGTGCGCCAGCAGAACCCCGGTCGAGGTGTGGAGGGTCATCCCATCCCCATCTTGATTGGAGCATGTTGCTCGGGGTCGGAGTTCCCCGGTGGGGCCGGTCGGGTTGGAGATCCTGAGCGGTAGCACACTGGCCGGGCGGGGACAAGTTGAAGCGATCTCGCTAGAGGGCGGGCAGCGAGGCGAAACTACAATGTTGCTACACCCCAGCTGCAATCAACGGCCCCCGACTTCTTAAGGAAGACCCAGTGCGCAACTTCGACCTGATGATCATCGGTACCGGCTCGGGCAACTCGGTGATCGGACCCGAGCACGACGCTTGGCAGATCGCGGTGGTGGAGCGAGGCCCATTCGGGGGGACCTGTCTCAATGTTGGCTGCATCCCATCGAAGATGTTTGTTTACGCCGCCGAGATGGCAGAGTTGGCTTCCGACAGCGAGCGACTGGGGGTCAGCACCCGCTACGATGGCGCTGACTGGCCTGCCATCCGTGATCGCATTTTCGGCCGGATCGACCCGATCGCCGAAGGGGGCCGCACCTACCGGGAGGGACTCCCCAACGTCACCGTCCACACCGGTAGCGGACGATTCGTTGGTCCCAAACAGGTGGCGGTGGGCGACGAGGTCATATCGGCCGACCGCATCGTGATCGCCGCCGGTGGGCGGCCCACCCTGCCCCCGGTGCCGGGTCTGGCGGAGTCTGGATATCACACGTCGGACACCATCATGCGCCTTGACAATCTGCCTGATCGTCTGTTGGTGATCGGCGCCGGCTACATAGCCGCCGAATTGGGTGGGGTGATGGGCGCCTTTGGTTCCAAAGTGACTTTCTTGCTTCGGGGTGACACCTTCCTGCGCCGGGAGGACCATGACATCAGCAGCCGGTTCACCGCCTCCTATGCCGGCCGATTTGATGTGCGCACTCATACCCGGCTACTGGATGTCTGCCGGGACGGTGACGAGGTGGTGGTCAAGTTGGCAGACCGGGACGGCACCTGTACGGAGATTCGGGGTGATGAGTTGCTGGTGGCCACCGGCCGCCGACCCAACACCGACCAACTCGATGTGGAGGCCGCCGGGATCGCGGTTGACAGCCGGGGGTTTATTGTCACCGACGAACAACTGCGCACCAGCGTGGAGGGGGTGTGGGCATTGGGAGATATCACCAACCCCGTGCAATTGAAACATGTCGCCAACCATGAGGCTCGGGTGGTGCGGCGCAATCTCACCAACCCGGACACCCCGGCCACCGTCGACCATCGGTTCATCCCCCACGCGGTGTTCGGCTATCCCCAGATCGCCAGCGTGGGTCTCACGGTGCAGGAGTGCCGCCGACAGGACCTACCCTACGTCAGCCACGTCCAGCCGTATGCGGCCGCAGCCTACGGTTGGGCGATGGAGGACACCGAAAGCGTAGCCAAGGTCATCGCCCACGCCGAGACCCGCCGCCTCCTCGGCGCCCACATCATCGGTCCGCAGGCGCCGACTCTCATCCAGCAACTCATTCAAGGTATGCATTTTGACCTGACCGTCGACCAGATGGCCACCGGCCAGTACTACATCCACCCCGCTCTCCCCGAAGTAGTCGAGCAGGCTCTGTTGGAACTCTGAAAGGTCAGTAAGAATCGGCGGCGTTCAGCCAGAATCGGCGGCTTAATCGGGGCACTGCGCCAGAGCTTGCAGTGTGCGGGTCGTCCGGTCCCATCGACTGTTCTTGAATCGGTCCCAGTTGGCCGCAGATTCTTCCACCGTCATTGGGGTTACGTCGATGTCTTCGCCTAAGGTGGCCAGCACCCTGTTCCAGCGCAGCACGTGGGGGGCATTGCTGTATTGACCCCGCCAGACAATAATCTCCGCTGCCGTCACCGCATCGGCCGGCAGGTGCTCACAAGTGGATGAAACCGGATCGTCAGGGGGCGGCAGATCGTCGTCGGATACTGCCACGAAAGCCGCAGAATGCGTTGACGACACCGTGTAGCCGTTGCCCCTATTGATACTCACGAACACCGAGCTGTCGGACTCGACGGTCTGGTCGTTGTAAGTGCGGACGGTCAACGTCACGCTGCCGCTGATAGGGATGGTGACCCCTTGGGCGCCAGGATGAAGCCCGAGGTCCCCCGTCTGGTCAACGGATACCAGAAGAGTCAACGGCGCGGTCGGAGCCGGATCGGCGGTGATGGTGAACCTGGCTGTCTCGCCTTCGGTGATGCCTGGACCGCTGCTGATACTGATCTCGGGGTTGGTGGGTGTCAGATCGTCCCTGTCCTCATCCGAGCAATGGGCCAGCAGGGCTTCCAGTGTGCGGGTCGTCCGGTCCCATCGACTGTTCTTGAATCGGTTCTGGTACGCCCGCGACTCCTCCACCGTCATTGGCGTTACGTTGATGTCTTCGCCCAAGGCGGCCAGCACCCTGTTCCAGCGCAGCACGTGGAGGTAGTTATTGGCATAGGCAGTCCGCCAGATTATGACCTCTGTCACGGTCACCGTATCGGCGGGCACATGCTCACAGTCGGGTGGCTTGGGGTCGTTGTCGGATATGGCCACGGCGGCGGCAGTCTGCGTTGATGAGAGGGTGTAACCCGTCCCGCCAATGACGGTCACCGTAACTGAACCATGGGGCTCATGGATTCGGTCGTCGGAGGTGGAGAGCGACAGCGTCGCGCGACCACTGGTGGGGATGGTGATGGTCTGCAAGCCGGTGCCAACTCCGAAGTCGCCCTTCTGGCTGATCTCGATGTCCACCGTCAAGGCAGCCGCCGGCGCCGGTCTGGCGGTGATGACGTACTCGGCTGTGTCTCCTTCGGTGATGCCGGAACGGCCGATGATGCTGACGTCGGGGACGGCAGGCAGGGGAGTGTCGTTGTCGGATATGGCCACGGCGGCGGCAGCCTGTGTCGATGAGACGGTGTAGTCGGCGCCCCCATTGATTCTGAGGAGCGCCGAGCCATCCGGCTCTTTGGTTTGGTCGTCGGAGGTGGAGAGAGTTAAGGTGGCGTGGCCGGTGGTGGGGATGGTGATTGTCTGCAAGCCGGTGGCGATTCCGAAGTCGCCGCTTTGGGCGGCTGTCACGCTCACCGTCAGGGCTGCCGACGGCGCCGGATTGGCGGTGAGCGTGAAGGTGGCGTCATCTCCTTCAGCCACTGCACTCCCACCGGCGACACTTATTTCCGTTTTTTCCGAGGGGGTAGTCATGACTCTTGGCTGTCGGTAAAAGCGCACTACCCTGGCCTGCACTTCACTTTCCAACTGGGCGAAGGCGGGTGTCAAAAGGGACGGCTGCCACTCCGCAAGAGCCTCTTGGCGCTGGTCAAGGGTGAGTTTGTCCCATTGCTGCTGGGCGCTGGCCAGAAGCTTGGCATTGGTAACAGTGAAATAAAGGGGAACATAGGTTGATCCGGCTTGGCTGTCATCTACCTTAAGACCGATCTCATAGACGCCGTCTTTATCGGCGTCCACAGGCGGGTCGTATTTCTGCCCGCTGAACACCAGGAGCCTGGCGGAACCATATAGTGTGAAATGGTTGGCGTCGGGTCCATCCAAGGCGAAGCTGATAGCCCCCTTGTGCCTTGAGGTATCCAGGCTCACGACGCGGGATCGTTGCTCTTCCACCGCGTGCTCAGAGGCAAATAACACTTCTGGGCCCGGTACTCCTTGGTCGGCGATCATTACCGTGGCGGCGCCGGCTGGCGTGGACACCACATACCCCGTCCCCGGGGCGATGGTGGCTGTTACCGAGCCGTCCGGTTCTGCCAGGCTGTCGTCGGAGGTGGGGACCGTGAGCGTGGCGCTGCCGCTGGGCGGTACCGTCACCGACGTCACCGGTGTGATGCCGAAGTCCCCGCTTTCTGACATGGTCACGTTGACCTCAAGGTCTGCCGTCGGTGGGGGATTGGCGGTGACCGCGAAGGTGGCTGCGCCGCCTTCGGTCACTCCCGGGCCCGCGGTGATCCTGACCTCCGGCTCATGACCGATAATGGTTATTTTGGTGGCGGCCGGTAGGGTCCGGTAGCCCGGCGGCAACACGCCCAGTGTGGCGGTGAACGTCTCGTCACCTTCCTGGTGGTTATCTCCTACCGTCGTTATCGTTGCCGAACCGGAGGAGGCGCCTGCCGGTATCGTGATGGATGTCACGTCGTCATAGTCAGCGGTCGCGGCCGTGCCTGCCTGCAAGATAACGGGAATGACCATGTCTTGTGTGGGCGCATCACCGCTGAGGGTGGCCGTGAGTTCGACCGAGTCGCCCTCTTCCACCTGAGGTGGCGAGGCCGTTAGGGTGATCCACTGGGACTCGGCATGGCCGTAGACCACGACCTCCCAGTCCGCAAGGTGCCCTCTGCTGGCTACGCCTCTGCCTCCGTTAGTGATCTTCAGTGTCCAGGTGCCCGACGGATCCTCGCCCAGGTGTCGAGACGTGCCAAACGTGAAAGCCCCATTGTGGCCGCACCCCGAGCAGCGGGGGGCGGCCGGCAAAAGAATGGACTCGCTGCCAGACGGAGATACGAGCGTGAAAGTGAATTCCCGGAGGTGCTCGGTGCGGAGATCCATTGTGACTTCCACATACTCCGTAAAGGTGATTCCCGTTTGGACATCAAGAGTTACCTCCGTGGGAGCACCCACTCTGGGAAGCCCGACCTGACCGCCCCGATATTCGGCGGTGGTGGTCTGCATCTGGGGCAGAAGCGGCCAATTGCGGGCCGCCTCAACCCCCGCCTTCGCATTCACCACACCAAACCCGTACCGGTTATTGAAGGAGTATTGCCCGTCCCCAGGTCCGTAATGTTCCTCTCCGCTCTCCCATCCGGCATCGGTCGGGTCGTTCAATTGGGCCGTATTGGCGAGGATGAGCTTGACGTCTCGCCAGGTTAGGTCGTGGTTGACGCTGCGGATCAGCGCCACAACCCCGGTCACCATGGGTGCGGCGGCACTTGTGCCTGAAAAGGAATCCGTGTAGGTGTTGTCGGCTTCTGTTCTCCAGTCATATGCCGACGTAAAGATGCCAGGTTGGTTCGTGTCCCACGATGGTGCGCACACCCAAAGGCTGGGGCCACGTTCCGAATAGCTGGTCGAACTGCCCAAGGCATTCACTGCACACACCGGAATTGTTCCATGATGGCTTTGCATCTCTTCGAGCCCAGTCCAGCCGGATCCGATTTCAAGCCCCCTGCCGTTGCCGGCTGTGACCACATAAACGGTGCCCTTCCCATCGAATCCCTGGTCTAACCCGGTTGCGATTGCTTCTTTCCAGACCTTGGTCTCCCGCATCAGATTGGCTGCGTTATGAGACTGTTTGCCGTAGCTGTGGTTTGACACTGCCACGATTTCCTTGTTGAGCGTAAACACCGCGGCGTGTCGGCTTGTGTTTCCTACGTTACGGATATATTGCACCAGGTTGACGCGTGGCGCTACACCGCGGCCGCCGAGGGCGTTGTCCCGAGCGCCGACGATTCCAGCCACAGCAGTTCCATGAGAAGACAGACCAATATCCCCTCCATTGAGGTCGCTGTTGGCATTGTCGAAGTTGTCAGCCAGGTCTTCATGGAATGCATTCACGCCTTCTTCCACGATCGCAGCTGTGATTCCCTCTCCCATGGTGGTATCCCAGACGTCGTCGATGTTGATATCGATGACCGGATCAATGTCGTTGTATCTATAAGCGGTGTCCGCATCAAGGTGCCACAGGCAGTGTGAGTAGGGATCGCTAAGTGGCGGGTTGCTCACCAGACATCTCTGCTCGCCGGCTTCGGAAAGGCCCGTGCTGTGGTTTTGGGTGGAATCCCCCCAGGACCTGGGCGTGAACATGTTGGGAGTGGCATGGCTGACACTGGGTTCGGATGACAATGCATCCACCAGGCGCAGGGTCTCAACATCAGATGCAGTGGCGAAGAGGAAGGCATTGGGAATCTCTCCGACGGGTGAGGTGTGCTCGGCCGCGATGCCGTGACGCCGGAAGACTGCGTCAATCGCCGGCTGATCGAGGTGGGCATCGAACAGAGCGATAACCCCGCCAACCAGCAAGTACAGCTGCCCAGTATCGGAAATGAACCAGTTGTCGGCTCGCTCACCGAGGGTGGTTGACTTTGAATCCCCGGACAGGGGCGTGTAGGCAGTGGCGGCGCGGGTAGCCCATTCCCCAAGGGCAGAAACCGTGGATGCCGCCAGTGTTCCGGCGGGTAGAGACTCAACCAGACGTAGTGGAATCTGACGGTCACCGTCCTGCCAAAGGTAGACGCCATCGTCACTCAGCAAACCAGCGGAACTGAGTGGGTTAATTGCCCGGTCTGAGCCATGCCCAGGCGCGAAATCCAGGGCAGAAGCCAGCCAGATGCCCACTGCCAAGAGAACGGCGATTAACCAGATCCAACTGGATGCTGCACTCCGGATCGGAGTCGCTGGCCTAGACAAAAGCATAAGAAATGAATATTCTACAAAGCCCGAACATGCACGCTCGGCGCACCAATTTGATGGCTTTGACCAGGATGATTTACCGAGGCGATTTATCGCGGAGGCGGACGGGAATCGAACCCGCCGGGGATCTTTTCGACCCCCCACCGGTTTTGAAGACCGGGGAGCCCACCAGGCGCTCGCTCGCCTCCAATATGTGCAGGTTACCGAAGGAGGTCTGGTACCGTGATTGGATCATGAATGGTGGTGGCCGCGGGGACGAGAAAATCCCGGCATTGCAGGTGACCGGTTTGGTGGAGCGGCCCCTGCAATGGCGTCCAAAGGACCTGGCGGCACTGCCGGGTCAGGTTGCCGGGCCGGAGGGCAGCGGAGTTGCGGTTCGGGCTCTGTTGGAGACCTCGGGTCCTGCCGGCGGGTTCGTGTCGGTGGAGAGCCGCGACGGGTCCTATCGGGCATCCATCCCCCTTGAGGAGTTGGTCTCCAAGGGGGTGGTGGTCTATGGGTTGGACGACGGTGGGCTTCCCAAAGACCGGGGCGGGCCTTTTCGCATGTTGGTGCCGGGGGGCCGCACCCTTTGTTGGAATGTCAAGGGAGTTGCCCTCATGCGGGTCACCGCCGAGCCGGAGCCCGACAGCGTCCCGGCCAATCCCACTCATTAGGAGTGTGCTGAAGAGGACCGGTGGGAGCCAAGTGGTTCGTCCAAGGGCGGCGGGGGCGTAATCTCTTGGAGATGACCGACCAGACCGGCGCCAGCCTGCAAACCGGCCCTACCTTCGGGGAGATACTGGAGAGCTTTCGTCGGCGGCGGGGGATGGGCAGAAGGCAGATCGCCCGGCAGTTGGGAGTTTCCTCGGCGCAGATCAAAGATTGGGAGCGGGGAGTGGAGATACCGATGCATCCGGGGTTGCTGCGGTCTCTTGAAACCGTCTTGGAGATGCCCGAGGGTCTTATGGCCCGCGCCGCCGGGTTTGGGGGGCCGCTTGCCCAGGAGCCGAGGATGACGGTTCACCAGTCCCTGGCCAGCTTGTCCGAGCCGGTGGAGGGTCCTCCCGTGCACCCCCTCGACCTGCGGCCCGAGCCCACCCGAGAGTTGGTTTTTGCCAGTGCTGCGGATGCCGGTGCCCAAGAGCCGGGGATCTTTTCCTACCGGTACAACCTTCCGGAAGAGCGCTGGGTGTATCGGATGCGCTTTCTGCTCACCGGGGCGGGAATGGCGCTTCTGGGGCTGTTGCTGATGTGGGCCTCGCGTCGGGTTTGGAGCGAGCTGGGGAGTCTGTGGAACGCCATCTTCGGCTGATGGCTTCTCTGCGAAGATGAGCGAATCCCTCCCAGTGGTGGTTCACCCCTGCCACCCGCGCGGGGTACCGCAAAGCTTGGCCGCCATCCCGGGCCTGGAGGTGATAACCCCTGCCGATCGGGCCGCGCTCAGCGACTGCCTGGCCGATCCCCGAGTGGAGATTCTGGTGAGCTTTATCTGGACAAAGGAGTGCCTTTCCCTGGGGCTGCGGTGGATACAGTCCATTTCCTCGGGACTCGACAACTATCCGCTCCAGGAGTTGGCGTCGGCGGGGATCCGTTTGACCTCGGGGCGGGGAGCCAATGCCCCGGCGGTGGCCGAGCATGCCTTTGCTCTCCTGCTGGCTTTGACCAGGCGGGTGGGCAAGTCGGTGCGGTATTCGGAGCGGAGGCTGTGGAGGCAGGGGATGGGCTACGAGCTGGCGGGCAAGACCCTGGGGGTGCTGGGGCTGGGGAGCGTGGGAGAGGAGATTGCCTGGCGAGCCAGGGCGTGGGGGATGGAGGTGATCGGCACCAAGCGACGCCCCGACGCCTACCGGGGATGCGCCACCCGGGTCTATCCACCCGCCGAGACCGTTGAGGTGTGTCGCCGTTCGTATGCGGTGATCAGCGCCCTCCCTCACGGGCGGGGTGCGCCCCCTCAGGTGGGCGCCCGGGAATTGGAGGCATTGGGGGATGGGTGGTTTGTCAACGTGGGACGAGGCTCGGTGGTGGACACCGCGGCGCTGGTGGAAGCTTTGGACAGCGGGCAACTGCGGGGCGCCGGCCTGGATGTCACCTTGCCCGAGCCTCCTGGGGAGGACTCCCCGCTGTGGCATCATCCCCAAGTGGTGCTCACCCCCCATCTGGGGGGATTCTCTCCCGAATACGCCGATCGGTTGGCGGAGATCTTTGCGGTCAACCTGCAAGCCTTCCGAGGAGAAGGCGAGTGGGTTAATCTGGTTGTGTAACGCCCGTTCCCACCGGGCGACCACGCCGTCCGATCTGGGATCCATCAGGAACTGTCTTGTGATATGAGCAAAGTCAGCCAGCAGGAAGGGGTGGTGTTGCGCAGCTATCCGTTCGGGGAGGCGGACCGGGTGGTGATTCTGCTCAGCCCCCGCCGGGGAAAGCTCCGTACCGTGGCGCGGGGGGTTCGTCGGGTTCGCAGTCGGCTGCGGGGGCGGCTGGAACCCTTTTGCCGGGTGGAGTTGGTGCTTTATCGGGGGCGGGAATTGGATCTGATCACCTCGGTGACCGTCAGGGAGTTCCATCCGCAATTGCGGTCGGATTTGGATCGCCTCCTCAGTGCTTCCCTGATGGTGAACGCGGTGGACGCGGTCGCCCAACCCGAACAGAGTTCCCGATCGCTTTACGAGTTGCTCACCCGCAGTTTGAAGGTGCTCACCACCGCCGGGGACATACCGGGACTTACCACCGCTTTCCTGTTGCATCTGGCCGATGTGCTGGGGGTGGCGTTGGCCCTTGACCGGTGCGCCTCCTGCGGTGGGGGCCATGATCTGGCCAGGTTCAGTTTTGAGGGGGGAGGGGTAGTATGCCGCCGATGCCAGACGCGAGGTGCGGTTCGGTTGGTCAGCGGAGTGACTGAACATCTCAGTGAGATGGCCCGCGCCGATCTGAGAGAACTGCCGGTCACCACCTCGGAGTTGGCTCAGCAGTCCATGAGTGTGGTCTGCCGGTTCTTGGAGATCCATCTCGACCGCAGCTTCCGTCCCTTGGCGGCATTGTCGTGACCGGGGCGGTTCCCCGTCATGTCGGGGTGATTCTGGATGGAAACGGCCGTTGGGCGCAACAGCGCGGGTTGCCGAGGGTGGCGGGTCATGTGGCCGGCGAGAAGGCCCTGTTGGACGTCTTGGAAGCAGCTTTGGAGGCGGGGGTGGAGTGGTTCACCATTTTCGTGTTCTCCACCGAGAACTGGCAGCGGTCGGACACCGAAGTGGCGTTCCTCATGGAATTCTGTGACGAACTGTTGTTGAGAAAAGCCCAAGAGTTGTCCGAGCGTGGCGCCCGGCTCCACTTCGCGGGCGATCTGGATGATCCTCGGATTCCCGCAACGGTCCGCCGGAACATTGGCCGAACCTTGGAGCTTACCGCCTCCAACACCGCGGTGAATCTGGTGGTCGCCTTCAACTACGGGGGTAGGCGGGAGATTGCCGAGGCCGCCCGGGCCTTGGCGGCCGACGCGGTGGCGGGCCGAATCCGGCCGGAGGAGGTCGACGAGCAGGCGATAGCCGCCCGGTTGCATGTGCCTCAAATGCCCGACGTGGACCTGATCATTCGGACCTCGGGAGAGAACCGGCTGTCGAACTTCCTCCTTTGGCAGGGCGCCTATGCCGAGCTGTACTTCACCGATGTCCTCTGGCCCGACTTCGACCGCCGTCACTTTCGTCGGGCTCTCGGCGAGTACCAGCGGCGAGAACGGCGGTTCGGTCGAATCCCGGGGGCTGGGGTTGCCGAATCCCGGTAGCCTTGCTCTGTGATGACCACCCTGGAAGCCATTGTCAACCTGTCGCGCCGGCGGGGGTTCGCGTTTCCGTCCTCGGAGATCTACGGCGGCCTTCGCTCCGCCTACGACTACGGCCCGCTGGGAGTGGAGATGCTGCGCAACGTGAAGAACGAATGGTGGCGCTCGATGGTGCAGGCCCGTCGGGACGTGGTGGGGATCGATTCGGCGGTGATTCAGTCCCGCCGGGTGTGGCAAGCCTCCGGACATGAGGAGGTGTTCACCGATCCGTTGGTCGAATGCCGCAAATGCCAGAAACGGTTCCGGCAGGACCATCTGACCCATCCCGACCGGTGCCCGTCCTGTGGGAATCGGGACACCTTCACCGAACCCCGGCATTTCAATCTGATGCTCCGAACTCACATGGGTCCGGTGGAGACCGAGGAGAACCTGGTGTACCTGCGGCCCGAGACCGCCCAGGGGATTTTCATCAATTTCGTCAATGTGCAGCGGGTCTCCCGGCGCAAGCTCCCGTTCGGCATCGCCCAGATCGGTAAATCATTCCGCAACGAAATCACTCCCGGCCAGTTCGTCTTCCGAACCCGGGAGTTCGAGCAGATGGAGATGGAATGGTTCTGCCTGCCCTCGGAAGCCTCGGAGTGGTTCGAGTACTGGGTGGATGTACGACGGTGCTGGTATCTGGATCTGGGAATGAACCCGGAGAACCTGCGCATCCGCCCCCACGGCGCCGATGAACTCTCCCACTATTCCCAGGAGACGGTGGATGTGGACTACCGGTTTTCCTGGGGTTGGGACGAACTGGAGGGGATAGCCAACCGGACCGATTTCGATCTGAGACGACATTCGGAACATTCGGGGCAGGACTTGAGCTACTTTGACCAGGCGGCCGGAACCAGGGTGATCCCCTGGGTGATCGAACCGGCCGCCGGGGCCACTCGCACCACTTTCGCCTTCCTGGCCGATGCCTACCGGACCGAGGAGGTCCGCGGTTCACAACGAGTGGTGCTGGGACTGCACCCCCGTCTGGCGCCTTACAAGGTGGCGGTGCTTCCGCTCTCCCGAAAGCCCCGGCTGGTGGAACCGGCCGCCCGCATCGCCGATGACCTGTCCCGGCGATGGACGGTCGAATTCGACGTAACCCAGTCGATTGGACGCCGCTACCGCCGCCAGGACGAGATCGGCACCCCCCTGTGTGTCACCTTCGACTTTGACTCCACCGAGGACGGGGCGGTGACGGTGCGGGACCGTGACACCATGCGTCAGGTTCGAGTGGGAACCGATCGCCTGCCCGCCTACCTGGGGGAGCGCCTGGGGATATGATGCGCCGGGTCCTGATTGCGGTCTGGGCGCTGTTGGCCGCGGTGGCCGCCGCCGCTGTGATCTGGTTCTATGTCGCGGGGAACGTCGGAGACCCCACCGAAGTGACCGCTCCTCCCATCACCTCCGTCGTCTCCAACCCTCCCGCCACCACCGCCGGCACAACCTTCGCGCCGCCCGTGTCCGAAGGCGAGGAGAGCCCTGCCTCCACTGCCGCCCAGGCCCAGACGGCTTCCTCCGATGAACCGGTGGAGACGATCACCACCATGATGGACTCGACCGAGGCGATCGCCGGATCAACCGTGGAACTGGAATTGTCCGAAGGCACCGAGGCGCGGTTTCTGATTTTCGAGGAGTTGCGGGGCGAACCGTTCACGGTGGTGGGGGTGACCACCGAGTTGGTGGGCAGGATCAGGGTCGATCGGTCCGATCTCTCCGCTTCGCAGGTGGGGGAGATCCTGATCAACGCCCGCACTTTCACCACCGACTCTTCCAACCGGGATCGGGCCATCCGAGGGCCGATTCTCGCCGCCGAGCAGCACGAGTTCATCGTCTTTCGCCCCACGGCGTTCCCCGGCCTGTCGGGCGCCGCCCAGCCGGGAGGAGAGTGGAGATTCGGGATGGAGGGGGATCTGACGGTGCGGGACATCACCCGGCCGGTGGTGTTTCAGGTGGTGGCCCGCTGGGGGACAGGGGACATCCTGGAGGGGGAGGCTGTGGCCGAAGTCTCGCGTTCTGACTTCGATCTCTCTATTCCTTCGGTACCCTTTGTGGCCAACGTGGCCGACGACATCGGTTTGGAATTGGACTTCATAGCCCGGGCCACGGGTTAGGAGTGTGCTGAAAAAGGCGCGGTGGCAGCCAAATGCGGCAACAGAACCCCCGGTCGAGGGGTGGGAACCATCCCATCCCCATCTTTTTGAGCATGCTCCCAGATGGTCACCGGAACGCATTGGCGGGGACGGTCACGGGATTGCTGTTGGTGCCTGATCGGGGGCGGGGATAATGCCAAGCGGGGATGATGACCGGGAGCGGGTGCGGGCGGCGGTGAATCTGGTGGAACAGTTCGCGGCGGTCACCAAGGTGAAGAGGTCGGGCAGAAGCCATATGGCCCTCTGCCCGTTCCACCAGGAGAAGACTCCATCCCTTTCCATCGACCCGGCCCGGGGATTGTTCTACTGTCATGGGTGTCACAAGGGAGGTGACGTGTTCACTCTGGTGCAGGAAACCCAGGGACTTTCCTTCCCTGAGGCGCTTGAGACTTTGGCTCGGCAGGCCGGGATTGTGCTGAGCCGGCGGCCAGGGGATGGACGCAGAGCCGCCGAACGGGAGCGGCTGGTGGGGGTGATGCGCCGAGCGGTGGACTTCTATACGCAGCGACTTCTCACCGGCCCCGACGCCGGACCGGCCCGGGCCTATCTGCGGTCTCGCGGGTATGATCGCCCGCTGGTTGAGAAATTCGGACTGGGGTTCGCCCCGACCGGCGCGCCCTTTTTGAGAACCGAACTGCGAGCGGCGGGGGTTTCCGACGCAGATATGGAGCGGGCGGGCCTGATCATCCGCCGAGGCCCTCGGTCGAGAGGCGCAGACGGGATCACCGATCGGTTTTGGGGTCGGGTCATGTTCCCCATATACGATCTGAGGGGCGATCCGGTGGGGTTCGGCGCTCGATTGTTGTCCGGGACAGGGCCCAAATACCTCAACTCGCCTGAGACTGCCCTCTACCGCAAGTCCCGGCTCTTGTACGGATTGCATCTTGCCCGCCGCCAGATCAGCCGCGACGGCGAGTCGGTGGTGGTGGAGGGATACACCGATGTCATCGCCCTGCACCAGGCCGGGATGGAATCAGCGGTCGCCACCTGCGGGACGGCCCTGGGAGAGGAGCACTTGGAGGTGCTGGGCAGGATGGGTGAGCGGATCGTGTTGGCCTTCGATGCGGATCGGGCCGGATCCGATGCGGTGCTTCGCGGCGAGAGGGTGAGTCGCCGAAGCGACCGGCGACTCGATTTGCGGGTGGCTGGTCTGCCCGGTGGCAAGGACCCTGCCGATCTGGTGCAGGACGGCCGCACCGATGAGCTCCGGGAGGCGGTGCGCAATGCCCGTCCGGCGCTTCAGTATCGGATCGAGCGGCGGCTCCGGCGGGTCGATCCCTCCGAGCCGGAATCAAGGGCGCGGGCCGTGAACGAATTGGCGCCTCTGGTGGCGGCGGTCGGTGATTCCACCACCCGGGCGCAGTATGAACAGCTCCTGTCTCGGGGGACCGGGGTGGGGATCACCCAGATCAGAGCGGCGGTGGGACGATCGGGGGGCAGGGTCACGGCGGGCCGGGCAGAGTCGGGGGCCCCACCTCCGAAGGAACCGGGGTCCGGGTCCGACCGTGGGTCACCGATGGAGCGCGAGTTGCTGAGAGCGATCCTTCTGAACCAACCGGCTCTGCGGGAGTTGGAGGTGGACAGCACTTTGTTCGCTGATGGCCTCAGCCGTCGGATCTTTGAGGCCATCGAAGCCGACTGGAGGGCTACCCCTCCACCCGAGCCCACCCCGATTGACTGGGGGCGCTCGGACGCCTCCTCCCCGGACGCCGAGACCCGCGACGGCCCGGGGGACGAAATACGCTTGGCGCTCTTGGCGATCGCCTCCGATCAGTCGGCGCCCGGGGACCCCCGTTTGATGGTGATCAGATGCCGTCGGGAGGCGCTTGGTCGTGAAGCCGCCTCCATCCGGGCGCAGATGGGCCGGATGGCCGCCGATGACCCCCGGCAGGATGAGCTGCTGGAACGTTTCGGACAGTTGGAACGTCGTCGCCAAGAGTTGACGGGGGACCTTCGATGAGCGAAGGGGGAGGGGCTTTCGAGAAGAGGGTGGAGAAGATCCTTCGCCGCGGGAGGCAGCGGGGTTTCCTCACCGCTTCGGAACTTCTGGCCGACTTGGATGATCTGGCCGGTAGCGAAACCGAGAGTGAGAAGAGATGGGAGACGTTGATGGGGCGCCTGGCGGAGGAGGGGATTCGGGTGGTGGAAGAAGTGGAGTCTCCGGCGCCGGCGCGCCGCAGCGGGGGGGAGTCAACTTCAATCCCTTCGGATCCGGTGGGGATGTATTTGAAGGAGATGGGACGTTATCCCCTGCTCACCCCTGAGCAGGAGGTGGAGTTGGCGGTTCAGATCGAAAACGGCGCCCGCGCCCGGGACCGGTTGGGGAGGCACGGCCTTTCCCGAGGGGAGCGGCGGGATCTGGCTGAACAGGTCCAGCGGGGGGAAGATGCCTACCAGCGGATGGTCGAATCCAATCTCCGGTTGGTGGTCTCCATCGCCCGGCGCACGTTCGGGTCCCTGAACGGAGCGCTCCTGCTTGATCTGGTCCAGGAAGGGAACATGGGTTTGATGAAGGCGGTCCGGCGGTTCGATCACCGACGAGGTTTTCGATTCTCGACCTACGCCGGATGGTGGATCAGGCAGCCCATGATCAAGTTGTACGCCGACCAATCGCGCGCAATCCGGTTGCCCGCTCACCTCTCGGCTCAGATTCCCCTGCTCCGGGAGGCACAGAGCGAACTCACTCAGCAACAGGGACGACCTCCCACCACCGACGAACTGGCCGCCCGTCTGGATCTGGATCCCGCCCAAGTGGAGCGCATGCTCCGATTCTCACAGCGGACGGTTTCTCTGCAGCAACCGGTGGGGTCGGAAGAGGGCAGCGCCACCGTGGGCGACCTGGTCGAGGACTCAACCGCCCAGGATCCTTTCGACGCCGCCACTTTGGCGTTTTTGCAGAGGCACCTGGCTCATGTGCTGAAGAATCTGAGAGGGAGGGAACAGGAAATCCTGCGGCTGAGATTCGGTTTGGAGGATGGGCGGGTGTGGACATTGGCCGAGCTTTCCCGCCGGTTCGGGGTGACTAAGGAGCGAATCCGCCAGATGGAGAGAAGAGCGCTCTCCAAGATCCGCTATCAGCGTCTCAGCCTGGGACTGTTGGGGTATTTGGAGGACTGACCGGGCCGACATCGGATGGCGCCCGTGGTCGTGACCCCACTCTGGTTGAACTCGCCCCTCAGCGGATCCAGTAGGCGTCCTCGCCGTGTTGGGAGATGTCCAGACCGATGATCTCTTCTTCGGCGCTGGTTCGCAGGCCGATGAGCTTGTCCAGTACCTTGGCGAGAATCCAGGTGGCGCAGAAACTGAAGGTCATCACGGCCGCCACCGCCACTATCTGTTTGCCGAAAAAGGAGAACCCTCCATAGATCAGTCCGTCGAATCCGCCATAGGAGGCCGAGGAGAAAACGCCGGTTAGAACCGAACCGATAATGCCCCCCACCATGTGGATTCCCACCACGTCCAGGGAGTCGTCGTAACCGAAACGCTCCTTGAGGCTCACCACCAGAGAGCAGACGTATCCTCCCACCACGCCGATGACGATCGCCGCCGAGGGGCTCACGAAACCGGCCGCCGGGGTGATGGCCACCAGACCCGCCACCGCGCCCGACACCAGGCCCAACAGGGTGGGCCGCCGATGGCGAACCCAGTCGGAAATCATCCATCCCAGCGCTCCCAGCGCCGCGCCCAATTGGGTGTTGAGCAGGGCCGTGATGGCTGCCCCGTCGGCAGCCAGAGCGGAACCGGCGTTGAAGCCGAACCATCCGAACCACAGAAGCCCGGTTCCGATCAGGGTTATGGGGAGGGAGTGCGGGGGGTGTTCCTCTCCGAAGTCCTGCCGGGGCCCCAGCACTCTGATAAGAGCCAGGGCGGCGATTCCCGAGTTGATATGAATCACCAGACCCCCGGCAAAGTCGCGTGCGCCCCACGAGTAGAGCAAGCCGTCGGCGGCGAATCCCCAATGCGCCACCACCGGATACACCAGCAACGACCAAAGGGCGGCGAATACAACCCACGCTGAGAATTTCATTCTTCCCGCCACCGCGCCGGCGATCAGGGCGGGAGTGATGATGGCGAACATCATCTGAAACACCGAGAACAGGGTCTCGTCGGGGGGTAGGCCCTCCAAACCCACTTTGCTCAGGTCTCCGATGAGGCCCAGGCTCCCTGTCGAGGCCCCGAAAGCCAGGGAGAATCCGACCACCACCCAAATGAGAGTGGCGACGGGGATGGTGACCACATTCATCATCAGCATGTTCACCACGTTCTTGGAGTTCACCATGCCGCCATAAAAAAGCGCCAGGCCCGGCACCATCAGCAGCACCAACGCACAGGCAGTGATCATCCAGGCGATATCTCCGGTTCCCAAAACGGGTCCTTTCTGTCCAATGGGGCGTTGTGTTGGAGAATGCTCAGCCAACTATCGCTCAACGCAATAGGGGAATGATACCCACCGGGCTTTGGGTTCTTACTCCTTGACGCCTTGGCCCCACCATTCCCAATCCCGGGCTCGGTTGGGGTGATGGACATTTGCCAAGAGTCGAGTTCCGCCGCGGTAAACTCGGTTTGTGGGGCCGAATCTCGGCTTCAGAGCGAAGGAAAGGACATACCTGTTATGAACGCGCACGATTCGCACGAGTGCGACGCTCATGAGCATCACGGGGATGAACCCGGGCATGCGCATGATCCGCACGAGTGCGACGGCCACGAACACCATGCTGATGAGCATGAACATGACGATCACGAGTGCGACACTCATGAGCATCACGGGGATGAGCCCGGGCATGTGCATGATCCGCACGAGTGCGACGGTCACGAACACCACGGGCACTAAAGCCTAAAACCCACAAACGAATAAACGGCCCCGGTTCTTGGTATCCGGGGCCGTTTCTCTTTCTCTTCTCAGATCTCCGATTACCCGAGCGGTTTGGAGCGGGCTATGAGATGTTCCACATGGTGATCCTCGACGCACCCCTCCACGGTTTCCTCTATCTGGAGAGTTACATGGTCGATCTCATAGGTCTGGTGGGCGATGTCCTTGATACGCCGCAGCAGCCTTTCTCGGTCTCCGGTATAGGAGGGGTCAATCAGCACGTGGGCGGTGAGGGCCTCCAATCCGGAGGAGATGGTCCACACATGAACATCATGGATCACCGTGACGCCCTTTACATCTTCTATATCGCTGCAAAGTTTGTAGACGTCAATGTGATCGGGAACGCCTTCCAGGAGCACTTTGAACACCTTGATAGTCAATCGCCAGGAACTGTGCCCAACCAGAATGGCGATCACCACACTCAGAATGGGGTCGACGATTGTCCACCCCAGGGTGACGATGAGGATGCCTGAGATCACCACCCCCACCGATCCCAGCAAGTCGGCCATCACATGCCGGAGGGCGCCTTCGACGTTCACGCTGTGCTTGGACGACCGGTGCAGAACCCAGGCCGCCGCGATGTTCACCACCAGCCCCAAAATCCCCACCACCAACATCAGACCGCCTTCGATCTCGGGGACATCCTGGATGCGGTGGTATGCCTCGAACAGCACCCAGGCCGCGATTAGCCACAGGCTCAGGGCATTCAACATGGCCGCCAGCACCTCGGCGCGGCGGTAGCCGAAGGTTCGCTCGGCCGAAGGCGGCCGGTCGGCGACCCTCATGGCGAACAAGGCCAAGGCGATCGACATGGCGTCGGTGACCATGTGCCCCGCATCGGACAATAGGGCCAGACTGCCCGACACGACCCCGCCCACCACCTCGGCCACCATGAAACCGGCGATCAGGATCAGGGCGATGGTCAGGCTGCGTTTGCTCGCTCCCCGCAGGTCATGGTCGTGGTCGTGGTGGTCATGTCCGTGGTGATCGTGTCCTGAATGGTCGTGGTGATCGTGATCCGAGTGGTCATGTCCGTGGTGATCGTGTCCTGAATGGTCATGATGATCGTGGCTGTCACCAGGGTGTTGGTCGCCGCCCGAATGTGAATGGTGCTGCTCCATGACTGTCCCTCACTTTACCTCGCTCCCCTCCATTCTGATGCATTTGAACTCTCCTCAAATGTCCTCTCTTCGTGGTGGATGGGGGCCCTTGGCCCAAGAGCGGTGGAACGGCCGACATCGGCTGGTGATCGGGGCCCAGGAGGGTCGGGTCGGTCAATCCGCGGGGGTGTATACTTTTCTCAGTACCCTGTGCTAATATTTGCAAGCGCGCCGCCCTGTTCAGCGGAGCGGGGCTTTTTACCATCAGAAAGGAACTGATTCATGGACATAACCAGCCAGCGTATGGAGGATACGCTGATTGTTTCGGCCGAGGGTCGGGTTGATGGCGCCAATGCTCGCAAGTTCCAAAAGGCGGTGGAGAGTGTCATCTCTGATGGTGACCGAGCCGTGATCCTGGACATGGCGAATCTGAGCTACATCAGCAGCGCCGGTCTTCGATCCATTCTCCTCATAGCCAAAGGACTCCAAAAGCGGAGTTCCAAATTTGCCGTTTGCGCCCTCCAGGACCCCATTCGGGAAGTCTTCAGAATTGTGGGGTTCGACAAAATAGTCTCGATCTACGACTCCCAGGGAGAGGCGGTTAAGGCCCTCGGAGGATAATTGCCGCCGTTGGCGTGAGCACTATGGAACGCCCATACAAAATCTTGGTGGTGGATGATGAGCCGGACCTTGAACCGCTCATGCTGCAGCGGATGCGCCGCCACATCCGCAAAGGGCGGTATACGTTCGTGTTCGCCCGCAATGGCCTGGAGGCCTTGGAGCGGTTGAACCAGGATGGGGACATCGACATGGTGCTCTCCGACATCAACATGCCGCAGATGGACGGGCTCACCTTGCTTGAGCAGATTCCCAAGGTGGACCCCAATATCCGGTCGGTGATCATATCCGCCTATGGGGATATGAAAAACATCAGAACCGCCATGAACCGGGGGGCGTTCGACTTTGTCACCAAACCGGTTGACTTCAAAGACTTGCAGATCACCATCGAGCGGACTCTCACTCACATGCGGGAGTGGCGGGAAGCGCTCTCCTATCGCGACCGGCTGGTGTCCATTGAGAACGAACTGGAAGTGGCCAGCCGTATCCAGCAGTCCATCCTTCCCTCAGAGTTCCCCGACGACCTCCGCTACCAGGTACACGGACACATGGAGCCGGCCCGGGATGTGGGAGGTGACTTTTTCGACATTTTGGACCTTGACCGGGGACGAATGGGGCTGGCGATCGCCGATGTCTCCGACAAGGGTGTTCCGGCTGCACTGTTCATGATGTCATGCCGCACGTTGCTCAAAGGAGTGGCGATCGGCCTGTCCGAGCCGGGAGAGGTGCTGACCGAAGTCAACCAACTGCTGCACGAGGACAATGAGACCTTCTTGTTCGTAACCGTGCTCTACGCCCTGTACGATCCGGCCACCGGTGATTTCACTTATGCCAGCGGCGGGCATGACGCGCCGCTGTTGATTCGCTCCGATGGGACGACCGACCTTTTGCCGCTCACCGATGGGATAGCCCTGGGGGTGGTTCCGGACCTGAATTACCGGCAACACACCATCAGGCTGGAGCCGGGCGACACGATTGTCCTGTACACCGACGGGGTGACCGAGGCTCAGAACACCGAAGGGGAGGCGTTCGAGGTAAATGGTCTGCACCGGATCTTCGCCGGGACCTTGCGTTCGCTCAGCGCCAGGGAGGGTACCGATACGGTGTTCCAAAAAGTTAGAGATTTCATGGGAGAAGCGGCGCAGTTCGACGACATAACCTGTCTCACTCTCCATCGAGACCAATAAGGATCCCGGCATGAGGGAAAACTTCACTGCCATCACAATGGACCCGTATCCCGCCGAGTTGGATACGGTGTTTGCCGAAATCGACCAATTCGCCGACCAGCAGGACTGGCCGGACGACTTGATCTTCCAGATCAGGCTGATCGTGGAGGAGTTGGCGATGAACGTGATCAACTACGGCAACCGAGACGGCACCGAACCCATAGAACTTCGACTGGCCACCAAGGAGGAAACCATCGTCTTGGAGATCTCCGATGTGGGGAAGCCCTTCGATCCACTGACCGAGGCCCCGGCGCCGGATCTGTCCTCACCGCTGGAGGATCGCCCGATCGGCGGCCTGGGGTTGTTTTTGGTGAAGACCTTGATGGACGAGGTCCATTACCAGTGGGAAGATGGCCGGAATCATCTGAGGTTGATCACCCGCATCCGGGCATGAGGGGAGGGCCCTTGCTGCCCGCCACGCCCCGGCTTTTTTCAAATTCGATCTTGTCGGTTCTGATGCTGGTGGTTCTGGCCGGACTGAGCGGCTGTGCCGGTTCCGGTCCATCGGGCACCTCATCCCCCGGCTCACTTACTTCCGACGACCAAAGTGTCACTACTCTTTCGCCCGCCGAACAGCCTGATCCCGACGGTGACGATCAAAATGGAACACCCGGAGTAACTGACGACTCCATCCTGTTCGGCCAATCGGCGGCCTTCACCGGACCGGCCCAAGAATTGGGAATCAACATGCGCTACGGCATAGAGGCCGCCTTTGGGGAAATCAACCAGAAGGGCGGGATCTTCGGCAGGCAACTTCGGTTGGTTTCCTTGGATGACTCTTATGAGCCGGAGACCGCCATTGTCAATTCCCGGCAGCTAATTGACGAAGAGGAGGTTTTCGCACTGATCGGGGCGGTTGGCACCCCCACCTCAAGGTCGGCCACCCCGGTGGCGAAAGAAGCAGGGGTGCCGTACATCGCACCTTTCACCGGTGCCGGTTTCTTGCGGGACGTCAAAGAATTGGGCAATGTGGTGAACCTGCGGGCCTCCTACAACCAGGAGACCGAGGAGATGGTCGAGCGCCTGATAACGGACCTGGGTATCAGCCGCATTGCGGTGCTTTTTCAGGACGACTCCTTCGGCAGGGCCGGTTACAGCGGGGTTCTGGCCGCCTTGGAACGCCGCAGCATGCAACCCGCGGCGGTGGGTTCCTACACCCGGAACACCACTGCTGTCAAGACCGCCATGCTCGACATCGCGGTGGAAGAACCGGAAGCGGTGATCATTATCGGCGCCTACCAGCCGGCGGCCGCCATGATCGCATGGTCACGGTTCACCAACTTCAACCCGGTATTCATCAACATCTCCTTTGTGGGGAGCAACGCACTGAAAGAGGAACTGGGGCCCTACGGGGTAGGGGTGTACGTAACCCAGGTGGTGCCTTTCCCCACCGATGACAGTGTTCCGGTGGTCGCCGATTACCTGGCCGCGTTGGATGCCCATGCGCCTGGGGCGGTACCCGGGTTCGTCTCTTTGGAGGGTTACCTTGCCGGGCGTTTGGCGGTCGCCGTTCTGCAGGATTGCGGACCCCGGGTCAGCCGGGAATGTTTCACCGAACAACTCAGGGAAGAAGGTGACTTCGATCTGGGCGGGTTCGAGCTCCGCTTCGGGGAAGATGACAATCAGGGTTCTGATTCGGTGTTCTGGACAGTGCTGCGGGCGGACGGGCGTTACCATCCGATTGAGCGCCTGGGCGACTGATGCGCCCCCGCAGGTTGCTTCGCAGGCTCTTGGAGAGCCGTTTCCGAATATCCACTCAGCTGTATTCGGGGATATGGGGGGCGGTGGCGCTCACCGTCGCCGCCGGTTTGGTGGGATGGTTTTCGTTCAACCGGGTGGGAGAGGCCCAGACGGCGGTCAACGAAGAGACGGTGCCGGATCTGGCCGCCGCCTTCAGCCTGGCCCAGTACAGCAGTGCCCTGGTGGACGCGGCTCCCAACCTGACCACCGCCCCCACCACCGAGGCTCTGGATGAGATCGCGGCGGATATTGACGAGACGACCACCGACCTGCTGGATCAGTTGACCCTGATGCAGGCCACCCAGCCGGAGACAGGCTTGCAGCAGTTCCAGGAACTGCGATTCCAAGTGGGCTCCCTGATAGCCAATATCAACGCCATTTACCGGGCCGAACAGGAAGTCTTGAGGCTGGGCATGTTGGGCGAGGAACTTAGGGAGGAACTGGACGCGGTGGGTGGTCAGCTCGACCTGATCGTGATTCCGGCGTTGGATGATCAGTTCTTCTTTGGTATGACCGGCTATCAGAGCCTCTGGCAACTTCCGATCCCCCGGGAGGAGTTTCTCACCGAAGAACAGCTGCTCCGCTACCGGCACATCAGCGAAATAAACGCCAACACCAACATCGCCACCCAACTCTTGGCCACGGCATTCACTCTCTCTGACGCCTCGCAGGTCGAGCCGTTGCGAGAAAGCTTTGAGGGCGCCCAGGGGCAGATCACTACCAGCCTGGCGGTGCTGGAAGGGACCGAATACCACGAAGAGCTCTCCCAGACCTTTGGCCAACTGTTCGAAAAGGCGCTCGAATCCGGAGGGGCGTTCGATCTGGCTGTCCAGCAGTTGAGGCTGCTCAACACGCAGTCCGCTTTGTTGAGGGACAACCGTTTGGTGGCAGTGGAGGTGTTGGGAGAGGTCAACAATCTGGTGGCCGACGCTCAGCAGCGGGCCGAAGAAGCCACCAGCGCCTCCGAACAGGCCATTCTCACCGGTCGGACGTTGCTGTTGGCGATCAGCGCGGCCAGTGTGGCCAGCGCCATCCTGATGGCGTGGCTATTTGTGGGTCGGGTGCTCTTGCGTCGTCTCAATCGACTCTCCGATTCGATGCTGGGGATGGCCGACGGTGACTTGGAGACCCGCATTGAAATCAAGGGCCGAGACGAGGTGGCCGATATGGCCGCTGCCTTGGAGGTATTCCGAATCAACGCTTTGGAGGTGCAGCGCCTCAACCTGGTAGAGAAGCTTGCCCACGAATTGGAAGAGAAGAACACCGACTTGGAGAAAGTCCTCGAGGATCTGCAGACCGCTCAGGAACAGATCGTGATCCAGGAAAAGTTGGCTGCTCTCGGTGAGCTGACGGCCGGGGTGGCTCACGAGATCCGCAATCCTCTCAACTTCGTCAAGAACTTTGCCGAGGCTTCCGAGGAACTGCTGGAGGAACTGCAGGAGGTGCTGGACGACGTGGCGGAAAACGCCGAAGATGATGATAAGGAATACATTCAGGAAATAGCGGGAGACCTCCACGCCAATCTGGACCGTATCCGCTCGCATGGCGAACGCGCCAACCGGATTGTCGAGGACATGCTGATGATGGGGCGCGATTCGGGAGAAAAACGATTGGCCAACATCAACAATGTTGTTCAAGAGCATATGAAGCTGGCCTACCACAGCGCCCGAGCTCTTGACCCCAACTTCAATCTGACCATCTCCGAGGATTACGACGAGAACATGGGCGAGATAGAGGTCATACCCCAGGATCTCGGCCGGGTGTTTCTCAACTTGGTGAGCAACGCCTGCTATGCCACCGATGAACAACGCCGCAAAAAAGAGGCTGGGGGGGAGCGATTCATGCCCGAACTTCGGATCACCACCGAGCGAACCGAAGATCGGGTGGTGGTCCGGGTATGGGACAACGGCGGGGGAGTGCCCGACGATGTCATCGACAAGATTTTCAACCCTTTCTTCACCACCAAGCCCACCGACAAGGGAGTGGGGCTGGGGTTGGCGCTGTCCAGCGACATTGCCCGCCAGCACGGCGGGCTGATTCGGGTGGAGACCGAGCCGGGAGAGTCCACCACCATGATCGTGGAGATCCCGCTCACCGACACTCCCATCATCGAAGTGGCGGGCATCGAACACCATTAGATCAGTCTCGGGCCGGGCTGGTTCGCCCCAGGGGGTATCCGGTAATGTGTCATCAGATGGCTGATGTGACCTCCCAATCCGGCGCGTTGGTGGTGGACGGATGCGCTCCGCTGCTCTCCAAACCCGGCGCTTGGGAGGGGTGGGTGGAAGGTGGGGTGGACCTGGCGATACCGACCGTGGCCACCCACGAGGACTCCGAGGAGGGGCTGAGAAGGGTGAGAGAATGGAGGAGGTGGACCGAAGGTGACCGGGGGGTCTGTTTGGTTGCCTCCCCCGATGATCTGGATGGTCTGGGAGACGGGGATCTGGGGATCCTGTTCCACTTCCAGAACACCACGCCTGTGGGTGGGCGTCTTGCGCTTCTGGCGGAATATCACCGCTTGGGAGTGCGCATGATCCAACTCACCTACAACCATGCCAACGCGGTGGGAGGCGGATGCATGGATACGGCCGATCGGGGCCTGACCGGGTTCGGAAAAGATCTGATCGGGGAGATGAACCGGCGGGGCATGGTGGTCGACCTTTCCCACACGGGGCGTCGCACCACCTTGGAGGCGATCGAGCGGTCCGCTCACCCCACGGTGTTTTCCCATTCCAATGTGGGGCGCCTTTTTGACCATCCCCGCAATATCGGTGACCAGCAGATTCGGGCGGTGGCTGAGAGAGGGGGGCTGGTGGGCGTCAACGCGGTCTCAGCATTTCTGCGCACCGACGGCGTCGGCGCCAACCTTTCGGATTTGGTGGACCATGTCGACTATTTGGTGGAGATGATCGGACCGGACCGGGTGTGCCTGGGACTCGACTTCTGGTCGGACGCCCCGATCGACTATTCGGAATGGACTGCCGAGGGACGGTGGACTGCCGACCGACCATCCGATCAAGTCAACTGGCCCGCCGGGATTTGCGGTCCCGGTCACATTTCTCGGATTGCCCGGGAGCTCGGGCGTCGGGGTTACTCCGTCGAAGATATCGACGGCATCATGGGCAACAACTGGGTTCGCCTGTTGCGTTCGGTCTGGACCTGAACCGGGCCAACCGCTCCTGTTGAGACCGGAGCTGATTGACGACGTTTTGCAGAAAAAGCTTTCTCGCGAAAAAAAGAGCCGGCGGGGGTTGACTGTGTCACACCGAATGACGCATAGTGGTTGGGTCGAAACACCTCCCGGTCCGTCCCGACGTCGCCCGGACCGGGCAAGAGCTCCTTGCGAGCAGAGGTCATACTGAAGCGGGAACGGTTCTCGGGTCACTCTGCCCAACCGCGCCCGATCTCCTGGTTGGTGGCGGCGGGGGAGGGGCCCTCAGGCGAAAAGGAGGCGAGGTGAAGTTTCGCGGGATAGGGTCCGGTTTCCCAGACTTGCCCTCACCGGGTCGCTTCTCCCTATAACGCCTGCCGGGCCGCTTCCACTCTTTCGATCAGAAACCCGCCCAGCTTCTGAAGTACCTCGGTGGTGTCAGCGGGGGGCAGGTTCGCCAACGCTTCGGAAGCCACTTGGGCGTGGCCCAGCGCCAGGCCGAGCGCCTGATCCACATAACCTCCCTCCAACACCGTCGAGATGGCTTCGGTCACCGCCTCCTCGGGATAGGGAGGGGGATGGGCCAAAAGTTCCATCAGTCTCGGTCCCCGGTCTCCCCGAGCGGCCAGTAGCACCGGGAGGGTGAAGGTCCCTTCCCACACGTCGGCGCCGGCCGGTTTGCCCAACAGATCGGTGGTGGCCACCAGATCAAGGGCGTCGTCGGCGATTTGGAAGACCCTGCCCAATTCGAACGCCCATCTGCTGAGGGTCTCAACCTCCTCTGCCGGAGCGTCGGCCGCCCGGGCGCCCACAAACACCGACGTGCGGATCAGACTGGCGGTCTTGAGGTCGATCACCCGCCGGTAGTCGGCGATCTCATGATCCAGGCGGCCGGTCAATCGAAACTCGAGGGTCTGACCCTCCACCAACTCGGTGTAGGTCATGGCCAGCATACGCACCGACTCCATGTCCAGATGGGTGGAGGCCAGTTCGGAGGCGCGGGAGATCAGAAAATCGCCGGCCAGCACCGCCAGGGTGTTGTTCCAGTTGGTGTTCACCGAGGGGCCGCCCCGGCGAGTGTCCGCCTCATCTATCACGTCGTCGTGATAGAGACTCCCCACGTGGATCAGTTCCACCGCGGTTGCCGCCTCCACCGCCCGATGGTCCCGGGCCGGGCCGAACCGAGCCGCCAAAAGCGCCAGCAGGGGACGCAGGCGCTTGCCTCCCGCCTTCAAGAGATGCTGGGCGACCTCGGTCATATAGGAGTCCTGAGAGGTGCTGACCTTCAGCAGTCGGCCTTCCACTTCTTCCAGGCTGTCCCATACCTCGGGGATGTCGATCAGGTGGCGGAAGTCGTCCATGTGAAAAGGAAACGTGGAATCTGGGGGTCGGGGGGTTTTATACTTTTGGGAGTAAGAAAACGGCTCCCGTGGTTGTTATAGACTAGGAACCCCGGAGAAGCCGGGAATTAGCCCACCGAGGAGATCAGGTTGTTCGAGCGATTTACCGACCGGGCCCGGCGGGTAGTGGTCATGGCGCAGGAAGAAGCGCGCAAGATGAACCACAAATACATCGGGACCGAACATTTGCTGCTGGGCCTTTTGGCGGAAGGGGACGGGGTCGCCGCCAAGTCCCTGGGGAGCCTGGGCATCGACTTGAACAGCACCCGGGAGCAGGTGATCCAAACGGTGGGGGTGGGACAGCAGGCGCCCACCGGTCACATCCCTTTCACTCCGCGGGCCAAGAAGGTCCTGGAATTGGCCCTCCGAGAAGCCTTGCAGTTGGGACACAATTACATAGGGACCGAGCACATCCTGTTGGGGCTGATAAGAGAGGGCGAGGGGGTGGCGGCTCAGGTGTTGGGTCAGGCCGAGGCCGGGCTGCAGAAGATCCGCCAGACCGTGTTGACGGAGTTGTCGGGCTCGGGAGGCGAGGGTGGCCGGGGGAAGGGTCAGTCCACTCCCCAGGCGGCCCGCACCGGCGCCGGCCGGGAAAGCCACCGGTCGGGGTCGAGCATACTGGACCAGTTCGGACGCAACCTCACCCAGGCGGCTCGGGAGAATGCCCTGGACCCGGTGATCGGCCGGGCGCGGGAAATCGACCGGATGATGCAGATTCTGGCCCGCCGCACCAAGAACAATCCCGTGCTGATCGGAGAACCGGGGGTCGGCAAGAGCGCCATCGTGGAGGGCCTGGCTCAGCGAATCGTGGCGGGCGAGGTGCCCCATTCCCTGCGAACTCAAGTTCTCTACACCATCGACCTCGGAGCGATGGTGGCCGGCACCAGATACCGGGGAGATTTCGAGGAGCGGATGAAAAAGGTCCTCAAAGAAATCAAGAAACGGGGAAATGTCATCATTTTCTTGGACGAGATCCACACGGTGGTGGGCGCCGGCGCCGCCGAGGGCGCCATTGATGCCGCTTCCATCCTCAAACCGATGCTGGCCCGGGGAGAATTGCAGACCATCGGGGCCACCACCCTGGATGAGTACCGCAAGCATTTCGAACGCGACTCCGCCTTGGCCCGGCGGTTCCAGCCGGTGCAGGTGGAGGAGCCTTCGGTGGCCGACGCGGTTGAGATTCTGATGGGGCTCAAAGACCGCTATGAGAGCTTTCATCAGGTGGTGTTCACCGACGAGGCGATCGTCACCGCGGTGAACCTGGCCGACCGTTACGTTTCCGATCGATTCCTGCCCGACAAGGCCATCGACCTGATGGACGAGGCGGGAAGCCGCAAGAAGCTGTACAGCCTGTCCCCTCTTCCCGAGGTGGAGGAACTGAACATCAAACTGTCCGACCTGCGGCTCAAAAAGCAAGACGCGGTCGACGCCGACGAGTTCGAAAAGGCCGCCGAATTTCGGGATCAGGAGAAGACGGTCCGCAAAGAGATCGAGAAGGCCATCGCCAAGGGGGGAGTGGTGGACACTTCGGCCTCGGTGATCGACGAGGAGGAGATCGCCGAAGTGTTGGCCCAGTGGACCGGGATTCCCGTCCATCGGCTCACCGAAGAGGAAACCGCCCGTTTGGTGAACATGGAAGAGGAGTTGCATCGGAGGATCGTTGCCCAGGACGACGCCATCGCGGCGGTGAGTCGGGCCATCCGGCGCACCCGGGCAGGACTGAAGGATCCCAAGCGCCCGGCCGGTTCGTTCATCTTCTTGGGGCCATCGGGAGTGGGCAAGACCGAGACCGCCAAGGCGCTTACCGAGTTCCTGTTCGGAAACGAAGAGTCTCTGATCCAGATTGACATGTCCGAGTACATGGAGAAGCACGCGGTCAGCCGTCTGATCGGGTCACCGCCCGGCTATGTGGGTTACGACGAGGGGGGGCAGCTCACCGAGGCGGTGCGGCGTCGGCCCTTCTCGGTGGTGCTGTTCGACGAGATCGAGAAAGCCCACGCCGATGTCTTCAACCTGCTGCTGCAGATTCTGGAGGATGGTCGCCTCACCGATTCCCACGGCAAGTCGGTGGATTTCAAGAACGTGGTGATCATTATGACCTCCAATCTGGGCACCAAGGAACTGCGGAAAAAGTCGGTGGGGTTCCACACCGACTCCCAGGACGTCAGCTACGAGCAGATGCGCAACAAGCTGTTCGATGAGCTCAAGCGCCACTTCCGGCCCGAGTTCCTGAACCGGATCGATGAGATCATCGTGTTCCGGGAGCTCACTCTTGATGAGATCAAACAGATCATCGATCTGCTGATGGAGCGGATCAAAGAACAGCTTCGGGCGCAGCGTTTGGAGTTGGTGCTGGCGGACTCGGCCAAAAGCTATCTGGCCCGGGTGGGATACGACCCCGACTTGGGCGCCCGGCCTCTCCGGCGGGCGATCCAGCGGCATCTGGAGGACCCCCTGTCGGAGAAAGTTCTGCTGGGAGAATTCACGGCCGGCACCACGGTGTTGGCGAGTCACGACGAGGACACCGACGAACTGGTGTTGGAGGGGTTCGACGTCGCTGCCCAGGTGGAGACCGCCTCCCAGGGCTGATCGGAGGCTCCGCCTCTAATAATCGAGGGTTAGGGTCCGGTGATGTTCGCCCATCCGATGGGCGTCCGGCCCGAGTACCGCCTGCGACCAGAGGAAATAGTCGAGGCGGGGGCCGGTGACCGAAGTTCCCAACCGGTGTAGTGCTTCCAAGAGAAGTTGCCCGGCTCTGACGGTGGCCCAGCGGATGGCGACCTCCTGGGGGGAGTGGCGGGTAATCAGGGTTCGGGTGTCGATGGCCTCGGCCAATTCCGGCGAGTAGCGAAGTATTCCCAGATGACGGAGAAGGCGGGGAAGCATGTAGTCGGGGTAAACCGGAAAGGCCTCCAATCCTGTCCATGAAATCGCCGAGCGGGACGACATGACCGCCGTGGCCAGATGGCCCAGCTTTCGGAAACGCAGATGATGGCCGTCCACTTGTGCCTCGTCCTCAAACCCGGGGACGGTGGCAGCCAAAAGCTCTACCACCGCCGGTCCGTTCCAGCCTGCCTCTTCCACCAGATTGAGGGCTGTGCCCTCCCAGCGTGTGTGCAGAGCCGAGGCCACCGCGGCCAGACGGTCCGCCCGCTCGGGGATCAGTTGGAGCACCCCCTCTCCCGAGAATAATTCTGAGGCTTCGGCGGGGGTGATCCCGGCGAAACGGTCCAGGTTTACGTCCGGCCCATCGCCCACCCACCGGGTCAAGGCGCCGAACAGGGCCGGAGCGTCGGTTAATTGCTGTCCGCGGTGAATGATGGACCATTCCGGGGAGCCGGAGGGAGGCCACAGGCAGGCCAGGACGGAAACCGCCAGGGTGCAGTAGTCGAACCACGGGCCGTCCCGAAGTTGGGCGGGAGGGCCGGAATAGTCGAATGAGGGAGGAGGAAATGCCCGGGTATTCCACTGTTCGGCCGTATGGGAGACATGGCGTTCCACCACTTCCACGCCCCAGTGGATGGGCGGCGATGACAGCCTCGGATCGGTGAGATTGCGGGAAGGGTGGTTCACTGATCGGTATGCTTAGAGCGGGTGGGAACTTAGTGATCGCAACATTTATATAAGGAGCCTGTTATGAAAAAGAGATTAATCGGTTTGTCCGTCTTCGCAGTGGTTGCCCTGCTGGTAGCTGCCTGCGGAGGTGGCGGTGACAACTCTGTCTACCTGGTTTTTGACATCGGGGGGCGGGGTGACCAGTCCTTCAATGACGCGGCCGCCACCGGTTTGGATCGGGCGACGGAAGAGTTGGAGATAACTGCCAGCGAACTCGAACCCACCGCCGGAGGGGAGAACCGGGACGAATTGCTGAACCTGGCCGCCGAGGACGGCGCGCAGTTGGTGTTCGGAGTCGGTTTTCTCTTCACCGACGCCATCGCAGCGGCTGCTGCGGCGTATCCTGACACCAACTTCGGGCTGATCGACGGGTTCGTCCCCGATCTGACCGCCGACAGCAACCTGGTGTCTTTGGGCTTTGCCGAGCACGAGGGGTCTTTCCTGGTGGGAGCAATTGCTGCCCTGAAGAGCCAGACCGGCCAGGTGGGCTTCATCGGCGGGGTGGAGATCGACCTGATCAAGCGCTTTGAGGCCGGGTTTGTCGCCGGCGCTCTGCACGTTGATCCGGGAATCGTGATCGACATCAAGTACATAAGCCAGCCTCCCGACTTCGGCGGGTTCACCGACCCGGCCAAGGGTAAGGAGATCGGTTCTGCCATGTATCAGTCCGGATCCGACATCGTGTATCACGCGGCGGGCGGTTCCGGTGGTGGACTTTTCCAGGCCGCCAAGGAACACAGCGAAAGTTCCGGAAGCCATGTGTGGGCCATCGGAGTGGACTCCGATCAGTACCTCACCGCCGGCGACGAATTCCAGCCCTACATCCTGAGTTCGATGCTCAAGCGGGTGGATGTTGCCGTCTATGAGACCATTGCCACTTTGGTGGACGACAGCTTCGAAGGTGGCTATCGCACCTTCGACTTGGCTGTCGACGGGGTGGGGTACGCCCGAAGCGGAGGCCATGTAGACGACATCGTCGACCAACTGGAGGACCTGAAGGCTCAGATCGTGTCAGGCGCCATCACCGTTCCCCAGGCGTGATCTAGCAGGAGATCCAAGAAGAGACAACAACCAACCAAGAAGCGGGGCGCCCGGCAACGGATGCCCCGCTTCTTTACGTGTATTCTCAAGAATGCCCCTTCCACCTAACTGTCGGGCCTATCGATGAGCAGTGGCGACCTGAACTGGATTACCAACTACATCTGGGGCATCGCGGACGATGTGCTGCGGGATGTCTATGTCCGGGGCAAGTATCGGGACGTGATTATCAGAGGTCAACCAGCGCCCTACACGGCGGGTGGCAACACCCCCCGGGCCATCAAAGTGACAGGGGGAAAAAGCCCTGCCCGCTGTGCCGAGCGATCAGGCCCCCAGTATCACACCAAAGTTGAGGAGTGATGAGAATAGGGGAAAGGCGGATCACAGGTCGTCAATATCGGCCCACGCAGGATCATTTCGAGTCTCAGGGCAGGAAACGATTGCATCGGTTAGGGTAGGTTTCTCATGGTTAGGCCCATTTCGTTAATGAAGCTGGACTCTTGGCATGTCTTGCTGTTACCGTAGCTTGACCGCCTCTTTCGAGGTCGCGTGAACAAAAGAGCGCGAGCCGCCCGGCTCGCCGCCACATAGACAACACGACGTTCTTCATCTAGGAGACTGGAACTGGTTGCTCTGTAATCCGGCAGGGTCCCCTCGTTCATTCCCAAAACAACGACAACCTTAAATCCGAGTCCCCGTGCCCGGTGCGGAGTCAATGCTCTCACCCCCGGTTCTGTTACCGCAGCTTGTTCTGTTCGGGCGATCATGCTGAGGAAGCCGGACAGGGACCGGTTCGGACCTGAAGTGCGTAGCGTATATTGATCTAGCAAATCCCTAAGAAGTTGCTGATCTCGGTACCAGGCATCCGGCCCAGCCTGTCCCAGATCAGGGTCGAGTGCAATCAGATCGTAGACAACTTCGAGTCCGTTGGTTGGCGCATCGAAGACTGCGGTAAGTGCGTCAACGTACTCCCACGGGAGGGTTCTATTGTCCGCCGACTTTCGAAGAACAGTTCTCACTGCGTCGAAATATTCGTCGGAAGGCGGTAAATCTGACCGGTTTCCGTTGATTTCAGTCAGGAGTCGATTCATTGCGGACAGGTTATTAGGATTTTGGGATAGCTGGAGTGTGTAATACCCCGAGCGTCCCAAGCATGACTCGAAAAGGGCGCCGTGTTCTGTGCGTAGGACAACGGGAACCCTTTTGACCTTCAACTTGGAGACGACGGCCCTTAGGACATATCGGGTACGCCCAAGCAAGCAAATGTCTTCGTATGCCACCTCGGGCGACTCTCCCTCATAGACCCAACTCCGGTCTAGGCCATTTGCCAGTAAAGAGATGACCCATTCGGTTACGGCCACTGCCTCCACTTCCTCGGATGGGTAGGAGCAAGCCCCTACCCATCCGCTAGCCAGTTGCCCTTCCCTTGGTGCACCCGTGGGATGAGACTGCCCTTTTCCTGTGGAAAACCCGTTGCTAAGGAATCGGAGGACGGACACAATTCTTTGGGCGCTGCGGAAGTTGACAGCGAAATCAAACTCTCTAGCCTTGAAGTCTTGGACGAACTCCCTGATGAATCTCGGTCCCCCTCCCACAAAGGAATTGATCGACTGGTGGGCGTCGGCGAGCATAAGCATATTTCTTATACCTGAGCACCACAAATCTTTTAGCAGATCGTATTGTCCGCAAGTGAGTTCCTGCCCCTCGTCCACCAGAATATGCCGGTATTGACGGCGGAGGTGACTTCCCACCCACGGATCGGCCTTCAGCAGCCGCCCCGCTTGGTGGATCATTCCCTCGTAATCCACAGATCCAGAATCGGCTAGCGCCATTTCATAGGCTTCGTATGCGAAATGGAAAGAGACCAGGCCATTAAGGGCAAGGTTCCCATCACTGGGTTCCGGTGGGTGGAGATTGGTCTTCCGCAACGCGATTTCAGAGAACAGCTTTCTCCACTCACTGCTGTCTACAGAATCCAACTCAAACGCACCTGAGAGATACGGTGAGTCATAAAGGTAAGCAGAGAGCAGAATGCGCTTGTCCTCAGAGTCAGAGATGACATTGAGCGGTCCCTTTAGGCCTACCGCTTCTCCATAGTTCTTAAGCAGATCAAACGCGAAGGCGTGAAAGGTGGAGGCCTCTACTCGCCACTCGTCTTGGTCCGACACGGTTTGGCGGATCCGATCTTTCAACTCCCCCGCTGCCCTCACGGTGTAGGTTAAGGCGAGAATCCTGAAAGTCTCACCGCGGGAGTCATCTAAGAGGCGGATGATTCTCTGGACCAACACCTCGGTCTTGCCCGAGCCGGGCGGGGCGGTGATCAGATATGCTCCATCGCCCAGCTCAACGGCTTGAGCTTGTTCAGGGGTAAGAGTAGAGACTCTCATGATGAATCCAATCCCAGTATACGGTCGGCCCTCTTCAGCAACTTCGCGATACGCTCGGGCATTGGTCGACCAGTTTGTTGCATGTCGGCCACAATTGCCTCCGCCGCGGCGGCGCCATATGTTCCCTTTATCCTTTTGAGTTGTCGCATTAATTGTTGGTCTTCACTATGTGATCGATTTTTCGGGTAGGACCCTTGCTGAGATTGTCCTCCACCCCGATCAGCGATGACTTGCTTGATGGCTGATCGAAACCCTTCATTGATGAGGTATTCTTCAAAGCCCATGCCTTCGGGCAGAGCCACCACCTGATGGGAACCTGGGGTTAGGCAACGATCGATTCGCTCTCCGATTGCATCTAATGCCCTGTGCCCGCCGGTGTCCCCGTCAGCGAAAAGAAGCCACGGGATACCGAGGTCTTCGAGAAGTTGGACAAGTGGGGCAGCCTGGCCAAGCGACTGGGGGTCGATAAAAGTGACTCCCCTGCCTTCGGCAACTATGCCCCAGTGGTGACGTGCGAACACCGGCAGGGCAGCCCGCTCGGTTGCTCCGTCGCCGATAATCACGAGGCGGGCAAAGAATACCTGGCCATAAGGCCGTTCTGCCAGGCGCCGTAGCCTGATGGTCTCTTGCCGCGTGAGGCTGGTTGGTTGGGTGACAGTGACTCTGGCGTGTTCTGATCTGAAGAGCCGGATTTGCCGAGGGTCCATTTCGCTAACAATTTGGGGAGAGTGAGTGGTCACTACGCACTGGCCGGGCATCTGATTGATGAGCGCCATGACCGCAATCTGCGCCTGCGGATGCAGGTGGGCTTCCGGCTCTTCAAAACAGGCGAAACCGTGGGGCGCGAGGGTTTCTGAGATTTCTGACAATTCAGCGACAAATGCCTGATAAACCATTATCTCGGCCAGGCTTCGGCTCCCAAGGCCTTGGAAGCGCAGCGGGAGAGTCGGCCCACCTGGGTTGGTCATCTGTATGTCCGTGGCCTTGGTGAGGTCGTCAATTCTTCCGGGAAGCGGATTGAGCTCGACATTACCCACTGTGGGTATGGCGCTCTGGATTTCATTCAGACGCTTACGTAGGCGGGCCAGCAATGGACTGTGTCTAACCATGTATTGACCTGTCTCCCTTAGCCAGCCCTCAATGTCGCGCAATGCGTCTTGAGGAAGATCGCGTTGGGCGAGCAACCTACCCCACCTACTCGATTTTCTCTGCATTTCGGGAACCAGGTCACGGTTGGCATGGAGAAGGGTGAAGGAGATGAGAGCGAGATGGCGCTCAGTCAACTTTTGTCCCTGGATCTCGGCTGCCTCGGCTCGGTTGGTCATGTCACAGCCATACCAGCCTTCGATGAAATAGCGTCGACGTTCCACAGTGCTGTGGTCTCGGCCTACAGAGCCGGTAGTTCGAATGCCAATGAACTCACGGGTGCCGCTTCTTCTAATTGCGTCGCCGAAAAGCGGTGCCAATCTTTCACTAAAGGTGTCGCTGTCCCTCGGAGCCAACAGGAGATCCACGTTGAATTCGTTGCTCCTGTTACCTTGGGCATCTACATACAGATCGTCCGGAACCGCTCGCCTGGAGCCAATAGCGGTATCCATTGCTTCGAGAAAGGCGGATTTTCCCGTGTTGTTCTCCCCAACGAGGACCGTTGTATCGAGTTCGAGCGAGACACAGATATGTTGCAAGGCTCGGAACCCAGTGACACGGGCAGCTTCAATCCGTATTCCTGCATTTGCACGGGGAGTGCGGGACCGTTGGGCTGTGTCCTTTGGAGTAATATCTGTGGGATTCATAGGGACCTCATCTTTCTCTCGACTGGTCGAGGGTCAACCCCAGAGACCGACAACCGGCTCTGGTGTAAGATGGAGGTCCTTGCCCGGATCTCTTATGGAGGCTATGCTCCCTGGTGCCTAGAAGATCCTGGGTGGACTCCCACCAAGGGTTGGTTTGTGATCGGGAGCCCAGTCAGGCTCCCGATCATTTCTTACAGAAGTTCGCCTGGATAAGTCCATTGGAAAACTTGCATATGTGTAATATTAACAGATGCTGGTAGCGGTTGTCTTAAAGTCTTAAATAGCCGAGTCTTGGTGTGCAGGGCACTTGCTGAAACACTGACGGCGTAAGACGGGCTAGCTCCACACTCATATTTGGGTTGTACCCGCGTCGGGGCGGGTCTGACCCTTGGCTCCACCGACGCCTTTGTGTCCATCATTGAGGTTTCCCCGTTTTGGCGGACGGTTTTGGTTGGTATTCATGCCACCAATTGTTGTTGGTGGCGGTAGTTTACGGGGCTTTGTTGGTTGTTGTGGGAGTGTCTCCTTTCGGGGTTGTACCAGCCTTCGATGTATTCGAAGATGGCTGTTGACAGTTGTAGGCGGGATTCCCACCGGTTTCGGTCCAGCAACAGCCTTCTCCGCCGCCCGTGAACTCATAGATCATTCGGGAGTACGTTCACTCTTGGGCGAAGAAGCCGGCGGCCCCAGAGAGCAAATCACGCCCCCGTCCGCAACACCCGATTCTCCCGCCGCGAACGGGTCAACTCTTTCTTTTCCTCGGTGGACACCCCAGACCGGGGGCCCTGGTCGATCTCCTCCTGGGCCATCCATTTCCGCAGACTAGAAACCGAAATTCCCAGCTGGCGGGCAACTGCAGCCACAGACTCCTCGCTCTCACGAACCAGATCCACAGCTCTTCGGCGGAACTCCTCCGCTCCCCGGGAAGAAGACCTCTCGCAGGGGGTCCTAGACGCCATCGACATGGAGAGCTATCGGGTGGAGAAGGAGGCCATGCAGAAGATCATCCTGTCGGACGAGGAGGGGGAGGTCGACCCCGTTCCCACTTCCGCCCCCGGGCATCGCCCTGATGCTCACCTGGATCGGCTCTCTCACATCATCCAGACTTTCAACGATCTATTCGGCAATATCGATTGGAAGGACTCCGATCACGTCCACAAGTTGATCACCGTGACCATCCCCAACCGGGTAGCCGACGACCGCGCTTTTCGCAACGCTCGCCGGAACTCCGACGCTGAGAACGCCCGTATTGAGAGCGACAAGGCGTTGGGGCGGGTGATGAGCGAGGTGATCCACGACGACATGGAACTCTTCCGCCAGTACACCGACAGTCCGGACTTCAAGAGATGGCTGGCGGACAACATATTCGACCTGGTGTACCACCAAGCCGCCGACCCCTCCGGCCGGTAGCTGCCCAGCATCCCATCCCCGTCTTCTTCAGCATGCTCCCGGGCGGCAAGTGCCCCGATCATCCAGGGGCGGCCACCTGCGCAACGACGATCTGGTCGAGCCGTTCCGAAAGGCGGTCCTGGGTGATCTCAAGATCGTACTGACTCTGTAATCCCATCCAGAAGCCTGGCGAATTGCCAAAAAAGCGCGCCAATAATAAAGCGGTCTCTGCTGTTATGGCACGCTCACCGTGAACAATGGAATGAATCCGGCGGGTGTCCACCCCGATGGACTTGGCCAAGCGATACTGCGTTATGTTCATGGGAACGAGAAACTCCTGGTGGAGGATTTCTCCCGGGTGGATGGGGGATAGCTTGTTCAGTGTGGCCATTTGTGTCCTTGTCCCGGTAGCTTCGGATCATTGATGCCCGGATATTAGTGGCACATACTATTAGTGCCAAGTACAATGAGCGCGGTTTGCCAAGAGTTTTCCCGCCGAGGGAAGCGCAGCTAATGCACCGGTGGTAGTGTCGGGTCGGTGAGCGCGGCTGCGATTGAACTGCTCCAGATCACCAAACGTTTTCCGGGGGTGATCGCCAACGACCGGATCGATCTGGCCGTGCAGGAGGGGGAGATTCATGCGGTGGTGGGTGAGAACGGCGCCGGCAAGTCCACTTTGATGAAGATCCTCTATGGGATGATCATTCCCGATGAGGGCGAGATTCGCATCAGGGGCGAGTCGGTTCACATGTCGTCCGCCCGGGATGCCATCGAAGCCGGCATCGGGATGGTCCATCAGCACTTCATGCTGGCCGAGCAGATGACCGTGTTGGAAAACGTGATCCTGGGCGCCGAGCCCCGGACGGGGCTCCGGATCGACTTCGCCGACGCCAAACGGCGGATCGCCGACACCTCTCGGGAGGGGATCCTTGACCCCGATCAGCTGGTGGAGAACCTCTCGGTGGGGGAGAAGCAACGGGTGGAGATCACCAAGGTGCTGTTCCGGGGCGCACAGATCCTCATTTTGGATGAGCCCACCGCAGTGCTGGTTCCCCAAGAGGTGGAAGAGCTGTTTCGGTCGCTTCGGGAACTGCGTGACCGGGGGGTGACCATCATCTTTATTTCCCACAAGTTGGACGAGGTGCTGGATATCGCCGATCGCATCACCGTTATCCGGGCGGGGCGCACGGTCGCCACGGTGGATCCGGCCGACACCTCCACTCGGAGGCTGGCCGAACTGATGGTGGGCGCCGAACTTCCCACTCCCGACATTCGAGAGTCGACCGTCCAACAGCACGTCCTGCTGGAAACAGACGGGCTGGGCTCGCGCTCCGAAGACGGGGACCGATGGGTGATAGAAGACGTGAGCTTTCGGATCAGACGCGGGGAGGTGCTGGGGATCGCGGGGGTGGAAGGGAACGGCCAGCGGGAATTGGTGGAGGTCCTGATGGGGGTCCGTCCCGCCCATACGGGCCGGGTGCTCCTGGATGGTGAAGAGATATCCGGGTTGTCGACGCTCAACCGACGGTCGGCGGGCATCGGCCTGATCCCGGCCGACCGCCATGGCCGGGGATTGTTGTTGGAGTCCCCTTTGTGGGAGAACGCCATGCTGGGCCATCAGGGTCGACCGCCCTTTGTTCGGGGGCTGCTGGTGGACCGCGCCGGCGCCCGAGGCCGGACCGAAGAGGTGGTGGAGGCCTTTGATGTCCGAACTCCGGGAGTGGAGGTCAAAATGCACGCCCTGTCGGGGGGCAACCAGCAGAAGTTGCTGGTGGGAAAGGAGATGCTGGCCACCCCCACGGTGCTGCTTGCTTCCCATCCCACCCGGGGCATCGACGTCGGCGCCCAGGCGGCGGTATGGGAGAGCATCCGCACGGCCCGTTCCCAGGGATTGGGGGTGCTTTTGATCTCGGCCGATCTGGATGAGTTGATCGGTCTCTCCGACACTTTGATGGTGATCCTGCGGGGGAAACTGGTGGCCACCCTCGACCCCGCCACGATCACCCCCGCGCAACTCGGCGCCCATATGACGGGAGCCGACGGATGAGCATGAACCGCCGCCTGGTCTACGCAGTGGTCTCTTCGGCCTTGGCGATCGTGTTCGCCCTGGCGGTGTCGGCGGTGATCCTGGCGATGTCCGGCACCAACCCCTTTGAAGCCTACGGCCAGATGTTCGAATACGGGGTGAGGGTCGATTCGATGGCCTCGGCGGTGAACCGGGCAGTTCCCCTGTACTTCTCCGCCATGGCCGTGGCATTGGGATTCAAGATGGGCCTGTTCAACATCGGCGTGGAGGGCCAGTACCGGATCGCCGTGTTGATCGCCGCGGCGGTTGGTGGAGCGATAGTCCTGCCCCCGCCCCTGCATGTGCTGGTGATCATGGTCACCGCCATGGCGGTGGGTGCGGTGTGGTCGGGGTTCGCCGGATACCTGAAGATCAAGCGGGGGGTCCACGAGGTGATCTCCACCATCATGCTCAACTACATTGCCACCGGACTCGGCGCCTTCTTGTTGGCCAACTGGCTGCGGCAGGAGAACCCGGCCGGTGATTTGGTGATCAAGACCCCCGAGATCCCGGCATCCGGTCGCCTCCCGTCTCTCAACCGGGTGCTGGAAATGTTCGGAATGGACCCCGGACGGATCAACCTGTACGGAATGGCGGTGGTGGCGGTGGCCGCCGGGGTGGGGTTTCATCTGCTGGTCAATCACACCCGCTTCGGATTTGAATTACGCTCCTCGGGAACGAGTCCCGGAGCGGCCGAGATGGCCGGGATCGACCCCAAGCGAATGGTGCTTTGGACCATGGTGATCAGCGGGGCCATCGCCGGGCTGGTGGGGATGGCTCACCTGCTGGGCTTTTTCCACCGCTACACCATTGACTTCCCCACCATGCTGGGGTTCACCGGAATCGCGGTGGCGCTATTGGGTCGCAACCATCCGGTGGGAATGGCCGGTGGGGCGCTTTTGTTCGGATGGTTCGACCGGGCCACCCAGATCCTTGACCTGCGGGGCATCCCCAAGGAGATAGTTTTCATACTTCAGGGAGTGATTCTTCTGTCGGTGGTGGTGGCCTACGCGGTGGTTGAAGTGCGAATCCGGGCGGCGGAGAGCCAGGCGGTCACCGGCGCCTTGCAGGAAGACAACCCATGAACTCCCTGTTGTATCCACGAGAGCGCCTGATGGGCGTCAACCGGTGGGTGTGGTTGGCGCTGGGGGTGGTGGCGGCCCTGTCCGTCACCCGGCTCCTGGCCGGCACACCTGATCTCACTTCCAGCGGAACCTTCGGAGCGGCCCTTCGGCTGGGCACCCCGATTTTCCTGGCCGGCCTGGGCGGCGTGTACGCCGAGCGGGTGGGGATCGTCAACATCGGATTGGAGGGGATGTTGATTCTGGGCACCTGGTTCGGCGCCTGGGCAGGATGGCTGTGGGGACCGTGGATGGGTCTGGCAGTGGGGGTGGCGGCGGGAGCGCTGGGAGGTCTTCTCCATGCCCTGGCCACCGTGACCTTCAACGTTGACCACATCGTTTCGGGGGTGGCGATCAACATTTTGGCCTTCGGGGGGATGAGGTTCCTCTCGGTGGTGACCTACGGTGGGGAGACCGGGGGAGGGGCAACCCAGTCACCTCCCATCTCTGATGTGATTGGTAAAGTGTCGGCGCCGATCCTGTCGGGAGGGCAGATACTGGGGTGGGAGAGCCCCGATCTGCTGGGCGCCGTGGAAGAGCAAAGCTGGTTCTTCGTCTCCGATTTGGCCGGGCTGCTGCGGGGCCTGAGCGTGGATGTCTCCTGGGCGGTGATCTTGGCGGTGGCGCTGGTGCCGGCCACCTGGTGGTTCCTGTGGAAGACGCCCATTGGCCTTCGGATGCGGTCGGTGGGGGAGCACCCGGTGGCGGCCGAATCGCTGGGGGTGAACGTTTATCAGATGAAATACCTGGGTGTGGTGCTGTCGGGGGCGATGGCCGGTCTGGGTGGTGCGATCCTGGTCACCGAATTCGCCCGTATCTATCGGGAGGGGCAAACCGGAGGCAGAGGGTTCATCGGTCTGGCGTCGATGATCATGGGCAATTGGCGTCCGGGAGGAGCGGCCGCGGCCGGCGGACTGTTCGGATTCACTTTTGCTCTGGAGTTGCGAGACGAACCGGCGGTCCATGCGCTGCTGCTTCTGATCGCCTTGGTCGCAGGCGCCCTGGCAGTTTGGATGGGATACCGCCGCCAGTGGGTTCCGGCGATGTGGCTGGTGGGAACCGCGGCGGTGTCTTTGACGGTGTTTCTCGGCACCGAATCCATTCCCCGAGAGTTCGTGTTCATCACCCCCTACGTAACCACGCTGGTGGTGATGGCCCTGGCCTCTCAGCACCTGCGAATGCCGGCCGCCGACGGACGTCCCTATCGGCGGGGTCAGCAGTTGTGAGGGTCGATTTCGACCCCTATCAACCCGATTTCCTCTCCGATCCCTATCCGGTTTACGCCAGCCTGCGTCAAACGCGCCCCATCTTCTACGACCGACGATGGAACCTGACGTTCTTCGCCCGCCACACCGATGTGGAGCCGATCCTGCGGGACCGGCGTTTCGGAAGAGACATCCGCCATGTTCCCGAAGCCGCCCGGCGGGTTGACCCGCAGGTCTACGAACGCATCTACCCCCGCCAGTACCCGGTTTGGACCCGTCTGATCCGAGACTCGTTCATCGACCTGGAACCCCCTCGTCACACCCGCATCCGGCGTCTGGTCCAGTGGGCTTTCACCCGCCGGGCTTCCCAGAGCTATCGTCCCCGCATGGAAGCGGAGGCGCACCGCCGACTCGACCTGGCGGCCCGCACCGGGACCATGGAAGCCATCGCCGACTATGCCACTCCTATCCCCCTGGTGATGATCGCCGAACTGATGGGGGTGCCCCCCGAAGACCAACCCCGCCTGGTGGAGTGGTCCCATCGCATCGTCAGGGTGTTCGACGAAGGATGCACCCCGGAGGAGGGGGACTCCGCCGAGCAGGCGGGTATCGATTTTCGCGACTACCTGCGGGATCTGATCCGCTCCCGTCGCACCAGGGAGGACGATAACCTGCTCTCTCACCTGATCGGCGCCCGCCACGAGGGGGACGCCCTCACCGAAGATGAACTGATTGCCACCGCAGTGTTGGTGCTCAACGCCGGGCACGAGGCGACCGTGCAGGCCATCGGGAACGGCCTGATGGCCCTCTCGGCCCATCCCGAGCAATGGCGCCGATGGCAGCAAGACCGCCGACTAACCCCCACCGCAGTGGAGGAGTTGCTTCGCTACGACACTCCGCTGCAGATGTTCGAAAGGTGGGTAACCGAAGATGTGGATTGGAAGGGGACTGAGCTTGTGGCCGGATCGAAGGTGGGTTTGCTGTTCGGGTCGGCCAACCACGATGAGCAGGTATTCCAACATCCCGATCGGCTCGATCTGGGCCGCACCCCCAATCCGCATGTGTCACTGGGTGGGGGAGTGCACTTTTGTGTGGGGGCGAGTCTCGCCCGGGAGGAGCTGAGGGTCGCCTTCGAGGTGCTCTTGGACCGCGTCCGACGGTTCGAACTGGTGCCCGCCCCTCGGGAACGTCCTCCCAGTCTGGTTTTCCGGGGGGTCCGCCAGCTCCCGATCCGGTTGGAATTTATCTGAGCCAACCCCTGCCGAGATCTCTCGGCTCACAGAAACGCCGCGCACTAGAGGTGCGAGTACGGATCTGTGGCAGACTTTCGCGAAAACTGTTGCTATGTCGCGAAAATCGGCTGGACGGTCCTCCCCCGATGGGAGCCCTCCCCCGCCAACCACCACCTGGGTGGGACACGCTTGGCCAGGGTCTTTGGGAAAGCGTGTCCCAAGAAAGTATGACCACTTCTGTTTGCCGGGAGACCCTTATGGTGTCCTGGGCGGTCCTGACGACGTCGGACAGGACCGGGGTGTTTTGACTCCCACCACTATGGGACTGGCACTGTGACAGAGTCAACCCCGGCCGGGATGTATTTTTCGCGAACCGCCCGCCTGGCGCTCAATACCGACCCTCCCACGCCTCATTGGCCGGTTGGATTCCTTCACGAAGCGTTCCCGCCATGGTCCTCGGCGGTTGTCGGCATGTCGCACCGCCTGGCAATTGGTGGTCGGACCGGATCGGCCCTGGCCCCGATGGGGTTTAGGAAGCCACTCCCGAGGTCGTGGTGGTGGTCTCCACTGTCAGAGGGGCGGCGGGGTAGCCGATCACATTCAGACCCTGCACCGCCAACTCTTTGTAGACGGTCCCGTTGCGAACCTCGGCGTCATAAACGGTGGTGATATTGAGGGTTAGTTGGTTGGTGCGCATGATCGCCAGGTCCACGATCTGGGAACCGGGGCGATCCACCAGGTTGAGAGGGACCCCCACTCCGCTGTCGCTTCCCGCTTCCATGGTCCGCACTCGGAAGTTCTGATAAAATCGGGTTTCGTCGGCCAGGTTCACCCATTCCAGTCTCCGGATCGTGATGGGCTGCTCAAACACCAGGCTGATGGTGACCTGGGTTCCAGGAGTCACATCCGTCCATCGGATCTGCCATTCACCGCTCTTGCCATTGATCAGGTTGTCGCATTCGTAATTGGCGCCCAAGCCCACCGGTGAACACTGAACGCTCAGGACTCCCTGATTGGTGGGGATGGGAGGAGGGGCGGTGGTGGAAGTGCTCTCCGGTGTGGAGGTGGTGGTGTCCGACGCCTGGTCATCGTCTTCGGGGTCCCCGGTGAAGAGATTGAAAAGGAGGGCGAAGACCGCCACCGCCAGGATGGTGGCGCCCGTGGCAATCACGGCCCGGACCCGGGCATTGGTCCTGATGGTGGGACGGGGCGCCATTGGCATGTCGGAGTGGCTGAGTCGAATCTGGCATTGCTCGCAACTCTGTCGGGTGGGTGGGTTCAGATGCCCGCACAGGGAGCAGGTGACGGTGTGAGTGGAGGGTTGGGAGGGAGGGGGGTCGACGGAGGCCTCTTCGCCTTGGGAGACTCTTTCGAGGAGGGCCCCGCACGAAGAGCAAAAATCGGCATTGCCCACGTCGGACCCACATCGACCACAAATCTGTCTCATGCTGGTCTATTCTGGCACAATTTCAGGGTGGGGCGTTTCATTTGGGGCTGCGTTTGCTCCGGTGGGTTTTCTCAAAGAATAACTGACACCAAGAAGGCGATCGGTCTCTGCCTGCGAGCATGGTGAAAAGACGGGGATGGGATGGCCACCCCACCTCGACTGAGAGCCGTACCGGCGTCAACCGGACCCTTTTCAGCACACTCCGCGGAGCGGGGCCGGTAGACTCCAGCCCGTGTCTGAGGGCGCTTTGCAGAAGGTCGTGGAAAGGTTGTTCTCCCACCGTCCCATCCGGGAGGGGCTGGAAAGAATCCTCCAGGCCAGAGAAGGCGCTCTGATCGTGTTGGGGACCAATCCCGAATTGGCGAAAGTCAGCGTTGACGGACTGCTTTTGGATTCGGTGGCGCTGGATGCCCCCCGTCTGGCGGAGGTGGCAAAGATGGACGGGGCGATCATCCTCAACAGTTCCTGGACCAAGATCCTGGCTGCCAACGCCCACCTGGCTCCTCCTCCCAACGTCCCCAGCAACGAGTCGGGCGCCCGGCACCGGACCGCCCAGCGGGTGGCCCAGATCACCGGGCTTGCGGTGGTGACGGTGAGCAAGGATCGGGCGGTGGTGACTCTCTACATCAACGCCGAACAGGTGGACCTCACGCCCCGTTGGACGATGGGAGAACGCATCATCCAGCACTTGCACTTCTTGTTCGAGATGCGTGACCTGTTCGACCAGTCAGATGAGCAGCTGCTGAGGATGGAACTGTTGGGTCTGGTGACGGCCCGGGAGGTGGGGAGCGTATTGCGGTTGGGGGAGATTCTCCAGAGGACGGCCTCTGATATCGAAGCCATGCTGGCCGAGACCGACCAGGAGTCCGCTCCCACCCAGACTCTGGTCGCCGACCGGCTGCTGGGCGTGGAGGGGCTGATGGAGATGACCCTGAGAGACTATTTCGGTGATGAGGCGGACGCCGTCCGCCAAAGGCTCGCCCGGATGGATACCAATCGGCTCAGTCATAACTGGGTGGTGGTCTCGGACTTGGGGCTGGACCAACTGGATGATGGAGTGGCGCCGCGGGGGAACCGACTGCTCAGCCAGGCGGGCTTTCCGTCCGTGCGGCTCAAGCGGCTGGTGTTGGATGCCTTTCCCGACGCTCAGACCATGTTGCATTGCTCGGTCAAGGACTTTATGAAGGTGAAAGGGATCGGGATCAAGAGCGCCACCCGCTTGCGGTTTGCCTTCGACCGGCTGCTGTCTTCGGTGCCTCCCATCGGGCAGGGCGCCGTGGTCAGCCGTCACTGACCATATAATCGGATCTGTATGGCACAAAAACCCTCCACAGCCAGAAAGCCCGGACGGCCAAGAGCGAAGGCCAAGACCGGTAGGAAGAGAAAACCCAAATCCGGTCTGCCCCGACACGCCCGGCGCGCCGCGGGTTTCAAAGCCGGTTCCCTCAACGAGGAACCCAAATACAAAAAAGGCGACTACGTGGTCCATATTCAGCACGGCGTGGCGCACATCTCCGATATCCAGGTGAAGGACGATTTTGGCGAACAGCAAGAGTATTTCGTCCTCAACTTTCCCACCGAGGAGATGGTGATCAGCGTCCCGACCAACAAGACCGTTTACACCATTCGCCCATTGATCAACAAGACCGAAGCCACCAAAGTGGTGCAGAAACTCAAGGAGGAGCCCGAAGAGTCGGGCGCCAACTGGAGCCGCTGGTACAAGGTACTCCAAGAAAAAATGTATTCGGGGGACATATTCCAGGTGGCAGAGGTGGTGAGAGACCTCAATTACTCCAATCAAACCAAGGGCATCTCCCCGGCGCTGAAAAAGATGCTCAACCGGGCCCGGAACGCGTTGATCACCGAGGTCCGCTTTTCTCAGGGATTGACCGCCGAGGAATCCGAAACCAAGATCGACCGGGCCCTCCCGGCCTTTGAGCCCATCTCCCGCAAGAAGTGAACGGCGCTCGCCCGGGCTGTCGGGTGGGCTGGGGGATGGATGCTCACCGGTTCTGTGCCGGGGCGCCGGTTCTTCTGGCCGGGGTGGAGGTGGACCGAAGCCGGGGGGTGGAAGCCACCTCCGATGGAGATGTGGTGGCCCATGCCCTGATCGACGCGCTGTTGGGAGCTGCCGTTCTGGGAGACATCGGCACCCACTTTCCGTCGGCGGATCCTCGCTGGCAGGATGCCGACAGCATGGATCTGCTGGCCATGGCGGTCCGAAGAGTACGGGCCGCTGACTTGCGACCGGCCTTCTGCGATGTCACCGTGATCGCCCAATCGGTGCGGGTCTCCCCCCACCGTCAGGCGATTCGGGAAGCCTTGGCGAAGGTGCTGGGTTTGGAGGTGGGGCTGGTTTCCGTCAAAGCCACCACCACCGACGGGTTGGGTTGGCTGGGCAGGGATGAGGGCATCGCGGCCACCGCAGTGGCCGGCCTCATCCGGTAGGCCGGACCGGGATCGGAGCCGGGTGGGAGACCTGGTCGCCATCTAACATCGGCGATGCTTTGAGGATTTTCAACTCCCTGACCCGGGCCCCCGTCACCTTCGGGGCGGTCGATCCGCCGACGGTGGGTATGTACGTCTGCGGGCCTACTGTGCAGTCCGCTCCCCATGTGGGCCATGGCCGATCGGCGGTGGTGTTCGATGTGGTGCGCCGCTACCTGACCTGGAAGGGATTTGAGGTCCGCTTCGTGCGCAACATCACCGATGTGGACGACAAGATCATCGCCATTGCCCACCGGCGGGGGGTGGACCCGGGCGACCATGCGGTGCGGATTACCGAGGACTTTCATCGTGGTTACCGACATCTGGGGGTGGCGGTCCCCGACGTTGAACCGAAGGCCACCGAGCACATCCCCCAGATGCTCGCCCTGATCGAACGTCTGATCCGAAAGGGGCTGGCCTATCCCCGGGGCGGGGATGTCTATTTTCGGGTTCGGGGGCTGGCTGATTACGGAAAACTGTCGGGTCATGACCCCGACGATCTGGTGGCGGGCGCCCGGGTGGAGGTCTCCGAACGCAAAGAAGACCCCTTGGACTTTGCCCTGTGGAAGCATGCCAAACCGGGAGAACCGAGTTGGGGTTCACCCTGGGGTGACGGGAGGCCCGGATGGCACATCGAATGCTCCGCTATGGCGGCTCGCTATCTGGGCGACACCTTCGACATTCACGGGGGAGGGAACGATCTGATCTTTCCCCATCACGAGAACGAGATAGCCCAGTCGGAAGGCGCCACCGACAAGCCTTTCGCCCGGATCTGGATGCACAACGGCATGCTCAACCTGGGGGGAGAGAAGATGTCCAAGTCCACCGGCCACCTGGTGGATCTGAACCAGGCCATCCGCCGGTTCGGAGGAACGGCGGTGCGGCTCTTCTATTTGCAGGCTCACTACCGGTCTCCGCAGGAGTTCTCGGCGGAACTTCTGGAGGATGCCCGGCAGACTCTGAGCCGCCTCCGTCGGGTGTTGGACAAGACCGCCGACCTGCCGGCTTCGCCCGATCGGTTGGTGATGTCCGAGTTCCAAGACGCCATGGACGACGATTTCGCCACCCCCCGGGCGTTGGGTCGACTGTTCGGGGCGGTGCGGGGCGCCAACCGGGAACTGGAACGGACCGGATCGGGAGGGCCGAAGGCGGCTGCGGTCCGAGAAATCGCCGGGGTGCTGGGGCTGGTGAGACAGAACCTCTCCGACCAGCCGGATGCCCCTGAAGAACTCGACCAACTGCACAAGGCGGTGGTGACAGCCGCCGCCCGGGCAGGAATCGAACCCGCCGGTGACACCACCGCGGTGGTGGAGTCTTTGGTCCGACAGCGTTCGAGGGCCCGTTCGGCGGGCGACTATGCCACTGCCGATCGGATCCGAAACGATCTCGCCGACCTGGGCATTGTGCTGGAGGACACCCGAGATGGCACCACCTGGGTACGGCGCTAGGGTCGAAGGAATCCCGGCTGTGGAAGCGGCCGTTCGGGCGGGTCGGGCGCGGGTGCTGCAGGTGGTGGGTCGCTCGGTCTCTTCGCCTCGAATGGCGCAACTGCTCGGTTCCGCCCAACAGATGGGAGTGAAGATCAGGGAGGTCGAGAGTCTGAAAGGGAGGTCGGTGACGGTCTCCCCGCAGGGCGTGATCGCCGAATGTCGGCCGATACCTCCGGTGGGGCTGGGGGACTTGATATCCGATGCAGATCCGGCGGCGCTGATGGTGATCGATCATGTCACCGATCCCCGCAATCTGGGCGCCATTGCCCGCAGTGCGGTGGCGGCGGGGACACCCCGGCTGGTGATTCCCCGGCGGAGGGCGTCTCCGCTGGGCCCTTCGGCGTTCAAAGCGGCCGCCGGAGCGCTGGAACATGCCCGGGTCTGCCTGGTTTCCTCCATACCCGACGCCCTGCGGCAGCTTTCCCGCCGCCAGATCTGGACGGTGGGGCTCACCGGAGAAGCGACCCATTCGCTGTTCGGGCTGCAGTTGTTGGCCTCTCCGGTTGCTCTGGTGGTCGGGGCTGAACACCGGGGACTGTCCCGGCTGGTGAGCGAACGGGTCGACTATCTGGCTTCCATCCCCATCAAGTCCGACGCCGACAGTCTCAACGCCTCGGTGGCGGCGGGTTTGGCCCTGTTCGAACTGGCCCGGATGAGGGGTTATTTCGACAAACCCGAAGGCGCATAACCCGCCGTAGTGGTACGATTTCTCATGGCTAAACGCTGGCGTAGCTCAGACGGCCAGAGCAGCTGATTTGTAATCAGCAGGTCGTGGGTTCGAGTCCCACCGCCAGCTCCCCCCGGAGGAGAAGAAAGCAACTAATCGGACCGAGGGTTCCGATAAGCTATCTGAGGATGCCAGACCAGCGGTTGCCGTTTCCAAAGACCACCGAAGTGCATTCTCTGATCTCGGCCGGTGTGATAGGGGCCAATTAATGAAGGGTCGTCACGCCGCTTCGGGTTGGTCGCCGTTTTGGCGCGATATCCTGCTCCGGGCCTTATTGGTGTTGTTGTTGGTGGCCATGGCGGTTTTTATCTGGTGGCTCTTCTCCGATGATGACCTCTTCACCGAGACCGTTTCGACCACGTCCGAGCCCGTCTCGGCGACCAGCGCCCCCGAGCCTTCCACCATCCCCGGAACTGTGGCCCCCACCAGCACCGTTCCCACCGTCACGAGCGCCGCGACGGATACCACCCCGGCCGAACCCACCACCACCAACCCGCCTCCCACTTCCACCACCACAACCATCCCGCCGCCGCTTGCTCCCGACGAGTTGGTGGTGAGAGTGTTGAACGCCAACGGGGTCGGCGGCGTGGCGGGGAGAACCACCTCCCGGATTCAAGAGGCCGGTTACGGAACGGAGAGCCCCGGTAACCACCCGCAGTTGCTTGATGTGTCCCGAATCTGGTATCGAGAGGGTCTCATGCGAGAGGCCGAGCAACTTCGAGATTCATTGATCCCTGATGCGTTGGTGGAGCTTATAACGCAGGAACAGGAAGGGATCGACTTGCTGGTGATAGTGGGCCGCACTTTCCAGGAGTGATCCCCGCTCAAAGCCCCCCGGAGTCAAGAGGGGGCGCATGGCGGTTGAACGTCGCCCTGCTGGCCTTGCTGCTGCTGGGGGCAGCGACCCGGTTGGTCTCCCCGGCGGTCTTCTTGGACATCGGGTCCCTTTGGCCCGTGGGAGCGGTGCTTATGGCAGTGGGGTGGGCGGTGAAGAAGATCTGGGCCGGGCGCCGATTGGCGCAGGCGCCCCTCTACGGATTGCTGGCCTTCTCATGGATGCTGGTCTCTGCCGCTTTCTATTTTGCCGACCTTCCGGGCCTTCCTTCCAGCAGCGCAGACCTGCGGGGCCCCCCGGCCGATCAATCCGAGTTTGACACCTTCTCGGTGGAGCTGGGGGCTGGGCGCCTGTTGGTGTCAGCTGGGACCGGGCCGGCCGCCTACCGGGTGGACATGGTCCGAGGCGGCGGCGGGGCGGGGGTGCCGGTGGCGGTGGAGAGCCGCGGCGGGGCAGAGGGAGGTGACGAGGTCAGGGTGATCGACGCCCGCCAGTCGTTGCCCGGCGACCTGAATATCACTGTGGAGGACAACCCATGGCTGCGATTCGCCGGCTGGGAAGTGACTCTGCATCCCCAGACCACCTGGCGTGTCGCCCTGTGGGGACCGCAAATCTCAGCCGACCTGCGAGACCTTCCGGTAGCGGCTTTGGTGGTGAACGGGCAGGGGAACGTTTATCTGGGTGAGGCAACCGGTCCGGTTCCGGTCGCTCTCAATGGGACCTTCACGGTGGAGGTTCCGCCCCAATCGCCGGTGAGAGTGATGGGCGCCGCCATCGTTCCCGAAGACTGGACGGTGGCCGATGACACCGCTTGGTTTGGAGAACCCGAAGCCGGATGGCAGGTCGAAGTCACCGAGGGGGGAAGCGTTCAAGTGGTGACTCAAGCAGGGTAGCCGGTTTGCCCTGCTCCAGTCCGGTCCGGGCCTCTCTCCAACCCCAGAACGGGGACGGCTCAACCGAGCGATGCCTCCCCCGCTTCTACGGCATCGGTCACTGCCGGGAGGTCGTTGATCCGGTTTCGGCCCCGGCCGAAATGTCAGTCCGCGGAAGTGAGTTCGCTCTTTCCTTGGTACATTCCCCACCCGATGATGAACAGGCATATTGAGCCGATCCAAAGCAGGATGTTATGGCTTACCAGGAGGGTGGTGGGGTCTGCGCCGGAAGCAAGTTGAAGGACCAGGTAATTCACAAAGCCGCCGACTCCGATAATCGTCAAAACATGCGAAGCCAACTTGAAAATGCTCATCGACCTGAACCGTCGGGCAAGGCCGACACCAACCAGAATCGTGGATATCGGATAGACGGCTACCAGTGCCAGTATCACTCCGGCCATGGCCACATAGGTGTTCAGCGCCAAACCTTCAAAACCCGCTTGCAGTAGCGGAGGGGCATCCATCCCCCGCTGCATCAGATGGATCACAAAGTGTCTCATACCCATGGCGACGACGAAGATGCTCCATTCAAACAGGGCGACAGCAATGCCGAATCGCAACACGGTATCGCCCAATCCCGGTTTGCGGGACAGCCCCAAAAGACCAAAGGATCCGTAGGCATGGAGCACCATACCGATGATGATCAACATTGTCAGCAGGTGGGATAGGCTGGGATAGTCGGCCATAACCTCAATCGCTGCGACGAAGTCGGTCGGGTCCACCGGGTCGATCAGTAATCCACCGGGATACAAGATCGAGGCTACGAATACAAGGGCCACTCCAATCATGAGCGCCATTCCGCCCGAACGGGTTGCTGGGGAGAGGGTGTTGGTGTGTGGAGGCATTTGGTGCTCCTTCGGTGGGCTGATAGCTCCGTAATATTGTACGCCCCCACTCTGGGGAGTAATGGAAATGCCTTGGTGGTTGGCCGCCGTAAGCCTTCCTGCCGGCTCCCAAAGCTCCCCGCCGCCGGTAGTCTTGTTCGGTAATGGTTCTGCCGACCATCACCGAAGGAAACCGTCTCAACCGGATAGTGTTGACCATCTGGGGGATAGTTGGCGCTCTTTTGCTGGCCGGTTTCTTGGTGTGGATCGGCCGACAGGTGCGGATCATTTGGTTGCCCCTGGTGTTCGCCACTGGGATTGTGGTGATACTGAATCCGCTGGTGAGTTGGCTGCATCGTTTGGGGCTGCACCGGGCGTTGGGCGCCGCCATTGCTTATATGGTGTCCGTCGCGGCTTTGGTGGGACTCGGTTCGGCGCTGAGTGTTCCGGTGATTCAACAGGTTGAAGAGTTGTCCGACCGCCTTCCCGAAATCTATCAGGCGCTCTATATCCAGATCGAGGGAGCAGCCAGTCGCTTTGGCCTGGAGGTCAGCCTGCCGGAGGACACGGCCAACATAACCGAGTGGCTGCGCGCCAACCTGGGAAGTTGGGTGGGAGTGGTGGGCGGTGAGGGGTCAAATGGCATCGGTGGCTTCTTTTGGCACTTGCTGGGCTTGGTGGCCGAGATCCTGGTGGATATCTTGCTGGCGCCGGTGCTGGCTTTCTATCTGCTGGTCGATCTCCCGCGACTGCGCGCCCTGCTGCTCAGCCTCACCCCTCTCCGACACCGGGAGGAAGTGGTGCACTTGATTGGCGCCATCACATCCACGGTCAGCCGGTTCGCCCGCGGTCAGATGCTGGTGGCCTTGATCGTGGCGGTGCTGGGCAGTTTGGTGATGTGGTCTCTGAACCTGCCCTTCTGGCTGATTGTGGGGGTTCTGTCGGGGGTGCTGAATCTGATCCCGTTCGCCGGCCCGGTGGCGGGGGCGTTGTTGGCCTTCTTGACCTCACTGTTGGTGGGCGAGCCGGTCACCGGCCTGGTCGCCGTTTTGCTGTTCACCGCCATCCAGCAGTTTGACAACCATGTGGTCACCCCCATGGTCCAAAGAAGCCGAGTGAAACTGTCGGCTTTCACCATCGTGGTGGCCCTGGTGGTGGGGGGCACCGTGGCCGGTTTTCTGGGGGTGTTGACCGCGGTGCCGGCGGTCGGGTTGTTCCGGCTGCTGGCCGGACACTTCTGGCGCACCCGGGTGCTGGGAGAGGACTGGCACCAAGCCCAAGAGTCGATCGTCACCAAGATAAGACCCCCGTTCCTGTGGCGGTTTTGGAGATCCCAGAAGAATCAGGCATCCCTATCCCTTGGGGAGGAGGACCAAAAGGAGGAGGAGAGCCCTTCCTAGGCAGCATGCTGCAATAGATGGGGATGGGATGGCTCCCCCACCTTGAACTGGGGTTCTGTTGCCGCATTTGGCTATCGCGCCTTTTTTAGCACACGCCTATATCTGGTCGAGGTGTCTTCTGACGAAAGTGCGGTCCACCGCAAAGGGCGAAACCCCGATCCGGGCACAGATCAGGTCGGCCAGGATGCGGCCTGCGGCCGGGGAGCACATGATGCCGTGTCCCGAATAGCCGCTGTTCACCCACAGGCCCGACAAGGCGGTCTCCCCGATCAGGGGACGATGGTCGGGGGTCATCATGTACTGGCCCGAGTGCATCATCCACCGCAGTTCTCCCCGCCGCCAGGCCTCCCCCCAGAAGGGGGTGATCCGGGCCGCGGCGGTGGGACTTTGGGGATCCAACACCCCAAAAGCCATGTCCGAATCGGGTGGGACGTCTTCGGTCGGTTCGACACCGGGCCCCCGGGGGGCAGCGTCCAGCAGATAGGCGCCGCCCAGAGCCGGACGCCAGTGGGTGCCGGTGTCGTCGTCAATGGTCATCGGGGCGCCGGGCGGAACCCGGGGCAGATCGGGAACCACCACCTTGTGCCGACGTTTCACTTCCAAGGGCAGTTCCACCCCCGCCAAAGACGCCAGCTTTCCCGAAAAAGGACCGGCGGCGATCACCACTTGATCAGCTTGGATGGCGCCTCGGTTGGTGCCGAGGCTGAATCCTCCCGATCCCCGCGCCCCGATCGCCCCGACCCGGCAGGAGGTGTGAATCGGCGCCTCCGAGGCGGCCAGCAGGCCCAGGGTCATGGCCTGAGGGTCGACGAATCCGTCACCGGCCCGGTATCGGGCGCCGACAACGTCGGAACTCAGATAGGGGAATCTGTTCCGGGCGTCGGAGCCGGTGAGCGCTTCGATGTCGGTCTGTCCCCAAGAGTGTTGGAGATCCACCAGCCGCCGTTGTTCCCTGGCCCGGTCTTCGGAGGTGGTCGCCCACAGGTATCCGGGCTGTCGGATGGCAAGCGTCCGGGCGTCCTGGCCGGTGATCTCAGCGAAATTGAGGATCAATTCCAACGATTCTCGCACCAGTTCGGTCTCCTCGCGGTTGTCGAATTGCAGGCGAAAAGCTCCGGTGGAGGCGGGAGTTGTGAGAGAAGCGGGGGCGGGCCGCGCCTCCAGCACCACCGGACGGAGCCCGGCCCGGGCCGCCCAGAAGGCGGTGGAGGCGCCCACCACTCCGGCCCCGATGATCACTAGCTCCGCCCCGGCGGGAAGAGGGCTCGCGGTCTGGGGGGCCATCAGCCCAAAAGTTACCCTGCCGAGCCCAACCTGCCAAGGGAACGCTCCCGCGGATTAGCCTTGAACTGCATGAATTCGCCCAAAACGGCCCCCACCCGGGAACTGGCGGCGCACGACTCCTATCTGGCCGTGGCCGAGGGAACCGTTCGGGAAGTCCGAGAAGGCGGGTTGGTGCTTGATCGGACGCCCTTCTATGTGAGAGGAGGAGGCCAACCCGGCGACACCGGGGTTATCAGATGGCACGGGGGAGAGATCGCGGTCACCGACACCATTCGCCGCAGAGGCCAAGTCGTTCATGTGGTGGCGACACCCGAACTGCTCGAACCGGGGACCGCGGTGGAATCGACCATTGACTGGGACCGCCGGTACACCATCATGCGCACCCACACTGCTCTCCATGCTCTGTCGGGAGTGGTGTGGCGGGACTATGGCGCCAAGGTGACCGGCGGGGACATGAAAGCGGGAACCGCTCGGATGGACTTCGAGCTGGAGGGCATCTCCCGGGAGTTTGGCCGAGAGGTGGAAAGGCGGCTCAACCTGGAGCTGGTGAAGGGGTATCCCGCCGAGGTGCTGTGGATGGCCCGCGGCGAAGCTCTGGCGGATCCCGACCTGATCCGCACCAAGGTCAATCTGATTCCCGAGTGGGTGCAGGAGATCCGGGTGATCGACATCGTGGGACTCGATCGCCAGGCGGACGGTGGCACTCATGTCCGCTCCACCTTGGAAGTGGGAGAGGTGAAAGTGGTGAAGACCGAGAGCAAGGGCAGAGCCAACAAGCGCATGCGCATCGCTTTGGTGTAGGAGAAGGCGGGTCGATGTTCGATTTGTTCGTGCTGGTGGCCGGTGGGCTGTTGGCGATCCGGGGCTGGAGAAGGGGGCTGCTTCGCCAAATGGCGGCTCTGATCCCCTTCCTGCTGGGTCTTCTGATAGCGGTGCGCCTCACCCCCGATTGGGCGTCGGTGGTGGAAGACTGGCTGGGGATTCCCTACGAGGCCGGGCTATTGCTGGTGGGCTTGGCTCTGTTTGGGACAGTGACCTTCGGGGGTGCCGCGGTACTCTACGCTTTGGCGCGGGTGGCCCGCCTGCCGGGGCTCAACACCGTTGACCGGGCGGCCGGAGCGGTCGTGGGCATTTTGTGGATGGTGCTGGGTCTGATGGCGTTGGTTTGGTTCGCCTCGTTTCTCGCCCTTCCTCCCAACATCACCACCTTGCTGTCAGAGTCGAACGCGGTGGAACTGATCGCCGGGCCTGACAGTACTCCGCGTCGCGTCCTCGACGTTCTCACCCGGGACAGCTGGCAGGGGATGCTGACCCGAGTGCAGGAGCTCTCCGGCTCGGTCGATGATCTGTTGCGAAACCTGCTCAGCGATGGGCAGGCGGTCCAATCCTGATCATCTGAGATGACCGCGCTCGCCGAGACCATGCACCAGGCCATCGGGGAGGCCTTTTCGGCCCATCGGGACCCGGGCAGGGCCGAGCAGATGAGCGCCTACATGAAGAACCGGTTTCCCTTCGTGGGCATCTCCTCGCCCGGACGTCGCCAGCTGATGAAGTCCGCTCTTGCGGGCCTCCCCAGACCGGAGGAAAGCGACCTGGAACACTTGGCGCGATTGTGCTGGGAACGCCCCGAACGCGAATACCAGTACGCGGCCATCGACCAACTCCGCAAAGCAACCAAGCGCCTTTCTGCTGAGTTTCTTTCCCATCTGCGCTGGTTGATCGTCACCAAATCATGGTGGGATTCCTGCGATCCCCTGGCGGGCACCGTGGTGGGTGGGATCGTCAGGAGGTTCCCCGATTCTGTCCCGGTGATGGAGAGGTGGATCGGTGATGACAATCTGTGGCTTCGACGGGCCGCTCTGCTGCATCAGCTCAAGTGGAAGGAGGGGTGCGATCAGGAGCGTCTGTTCCGGTACTGCCGGCTCACTATGGCGGACGGGGACTTCTTTATCCGCAAGGCGATCGGCTGGGCGCTTCGTCAGCATGCCCGGGTAGCGCCCGAGGAGGTCGCTCGATTCCTGGTGGAGAACCGGAGTCAACTGTCGGGACTCTCCTTCCGCGAGGCCGCCAAACATCTTGACCTGAAGTGACCTGAATGTCCACTCTCGGCCCGGGAGGCGCCGACTGGGACGCCCTCTACGTCGGAGACGGAAGCGACACCGAGCCGTTCGATCGTCTGATGCTGGCCGATGCGCTGACGCTCCGGCCGGGGGCCGCCCTCGATCTGGGATGTGGCGGGGGAGGAAACCTGATCGGCCTGGCGCAACGGGGATGGGTCGTCACCGGGGTGGACTCTTCGCCCAAAGCCATCAGATCGGCCACCATCAGCGCCGAGCAGGGGGGACTCTCGGCTCGGTTCCTCCTGGTCGACTTTACTTCTTGGAAGCCCCCCGGGTTGTACGACCTGGTGATCAGCCTGTTCGCTCTTCCCCCCCGGGGTCCGGCGCGGGATACGGTCTTGGACTTGGCCCGGCAGGCCCTGGCGCCCGGCGGGGTGCTGGTGGTGGGGGAGTGGGAGTCTATTGAACCTGGCGATCCCTACGTCACGGTGCCCGAGTTGAGTGCTTCAATGCCCGGACTGGAAGTCATCAGGGCCGAGTTGGTCAACGCCGATCCCGAATCCAATACGGGTCACCGCGAATCAGATCGATCCTGGCCGGCGGTGTTGCTGGCGGCCCGCCGTCCGCTCTAAACCGCCGACCGCCATTTCGATCAGCGCCCGGCCGGTTCCGGCGCGTCGGGTACGGGAGTCTCCGAGGGTGGTGGTGGGTACCGCAGATTCTTCAGAACTTGCGCGGGTGGGTACTTTGGGATGTCGCGAAATAAAAGATGGGCCGGGGGTTGACTTTGTCGCTTGCAGTGGCCCATGCTGTTGGAGTCGATCACCTCCCGGCCCGATCCGGACGTCGTTCGGGCCGCTCCGAGGGTTCATATTGTGGGACAGCGGAGTCCACCTTGAGAAAAGGTCTTCGCATCTCGACCATGGAAAGGTGGCCGGTGGGGGAGGGGAGGGCCCGCAGGGTAAATGGGCCGAAAACGATTTTCGCGAGATAGTGTCTTATTTTCACAGCTTTCACAATCCAAGCACTGCAATCCCTAACCCACTCAGTGTCATTGGCTGTTAGTCCTGCCACAGGTTGAGCAGTTGGCGGGCGGCGAACCAATGCCGCTTGCGGCCGCGGGTTTCGGTTGGGACTTCAATGGGTGACAGAACGCCGCGCGCCGTAAGCGCTCCCAGGGCGGTGCGGGCGCTGCGCTCACTGATTCCTAGCAGTTTGGCAACGTCTCCGGCGTGTGTGACGGGGTGGGCGGGGAGTTGGGGAAGCAGTCGGCGGGCCGAGTGGTCCACTCGCAAATCAATGATTTTGTCACCCCATCGGGCCAGCAGAGCGCTGGCGCGATCAACGATTTCATTGGTAGTGGCCGCGGTTTTACTGGCAATTTCAGCAAACCAGTTGATCCAAGGGTCAACCCGCCCTTGCTGAAAGAGGTGAAGACCGGTGAGGTAACCACCGGGATCGCAGGAGATAGCCAAGCTGATGGGAACGGTGGATCGAAAAGCAATCCCCCGCCGCCGCAGGATCCGGCTGATCAACACCCGGCCAAGCCGCCCGTTGCCATCGCCATAGGGGTGGATGGCTTCGAACTGGGCATGCATCACTGCGGCATGGGAGACAGGATCCAAGTTGGAATGGAGGTCGTCCCCGAAAGCAATCAGGTCGTCGATCAGCCCCGGGATCTCCGATGGGGGTGGGGGGACATATGCTGTTTCCAGGGGGCTGTTACCGCCCACCCAGCCCAACGCCGGTCGGAATACCCCAATCAGGTGGTCGGGAAGCCTTCCATGTTGCATGAGCCAGCGGTGCCAGGCGTGCAAGACTTCGACGGTGAGCGGTTCGTTGGCGGTATCCAGCGCCTGCTCAATGACCACCAGGTTGTCGGCAACCCAGCCGGCCACGCCTCCGCTACCGGTTCGTGCGGCGATCAAGACCGATTCGATGGGTTCACTCAACCCCTCAATGCCAGAAGAACCTATCCCCTCATTTCGCAACAGCAGCCGGGCCAGAGGCTCCCAGGCATCGGGAAGGTGGGCGTCGGCCAAACGCAAGGCCGCACAGGCCCGCTCGGCGGCCCTAACGGTGGAAACGGACAATTTGAAGGGCCGATCCCGCAAGGGGGCCGGAACCCACGCTGGTACGGGTCGGCCTCTCCACTCGGTTTCCACCAGATGCCCTGGCGAACTTTCCGAACCTGCCATCATTTACGGAAGATTACATCAGTATTTTTCCGATAAGCGGACGATTTCGGAAGATTACCGGCGACGAGGGGACTGATTCCTACCGAATGTCAGGGGCGCGGTATGCCCCGAGGTCCCCGACTGGCCCACCAGGCAGCCAAACCTGAACCCAACAGGTTGGCGATCAGGTCCTGCATGTTGTTGGCGTAATCGCCCACCCGGGCGACTGCTACCACCAATGTCGCCAGGTATTCCCCGATCTCAATGATCGCTCCCACTGCGTTGGCGCCCAAGAAAGCCACCACCGCCGCCTCAAAGCCGCTGGTGGCCCGAAGCTTCCAACCGGTGGCTTCCCAAACCGCCAGTCCGGCGGTGCCCAGCCCCACAAAATGCACCAGATGGTCATAGCCGATCACCCCCCAGTTTTGCTCGTACAGCAGGACGTCATCGAACACCAGGTGCCCTCCCGCCAAGTGACAGAACCCCGAAGCGGCCAGCAGCACCAACACATGGGTGGAGAAACGCACCCGGCCTTCGACATACAGAACCAGGCCCCCGGCGAACAGCATCCACAACAGATATGGGAGGGTCAACTCCGACCCGGTGACCAATCCGAACACCGTCCAACCCGCCACGTAGGCCGCAGTAACTCCGAGGATCCAAGGATGCCGCCTCATGCTGGCCTTAACCCGTGAATCGCCTGAAGTCATTCGGCGCCCTTGGCAGGATTCGAACCTGCGACCTACTGCTTAGGAGGCAGTTGCTCTATCCCCTGAGCTACAAGGGCGGGGTTGGCGCGTTTAGTGGCGCGAATTGATGGTGATGGTAGCCGAACAGGTGAGACTGGGGGTCGGATACTGATCAGGCGGGGTGGTGTGCCCGAAGTCAGGGACGATCATCTTGGGTGGGGTGTGGTAGGACGCGCTGGTAGAGGCTGTTGGCCGATTGGTGGGATGTTTAGGCGGCTTGTGCTGCCGGTCCCGCCCGGGAGGGCTGTTGGTTGCCGTACCATCGGGTGGGGTCGTGCCCGGTGCGTTGGTGGTATGCGGTGAGGGCAGTGTGTAAACAGAGTAGTTGATAGGCGATCAGGTTCAGTTGTTGTCGGTGTTTTCCGACGGTGCGGGCCCGTCCGTTCGGCAACAGTGATTGAGGTGGCTGTTTGCTGATTCGGTGTCTTCCCGTAGTCCGTATAGGCGGTCGAAGTCGGGGTCGCTTTCGGGTATCGACCGTAACGCTCGGGTGCGACGCGTGTTGGTTTGGCGTTCGTGGGGGGTGCTGTTGTGCCGGATCCATGTGGTGGCATCTATCAGATGTGGGGGTGTTAGCGGCCGGTCGGGTATTTCCCATTTCGTGTACAGAATGACCCGCCCCCTTCTTGTTCGTTTTGCGTTTGGCTTGTAGGCGTTGCAGCGGCTGATAGTGGGCGTGGCCGTCGCTGTCTGTGAGTGTGATGGCGGGGGTGCCGTCCACTGCTACAACAGGGACCTCGGCCGGGTGGGACTGGTGGGGGTGGGTGAACGGATGGGTGCCGAGGTTGATAGCAGCCGGTCGGTCGCCTCGGACGTGGGGAACTTTGCTGACCGCTTGCAGGCCCATGTCAAGAAGACGGTCAATGTCACGAGAGCGCAATGCCATGTCGTACACAACGCCTCGCACACCCTCCACCTGTTTCGCATGGTTCTGTTTGAGGTCGCTGATCATGTCTGTGAATACGGTGGCGTCGCTTTTGCCTTTGCTCCGGAACCGGGTGTCCAAAAATGACACGTTCGTTTCGATGGGGGCCTCGCACGAGAGCGAGGACGGCCATTTGCCCGAATGACCGTCCGGTGCCCTCTTTTTGGCGGGGATGGTATTGGTGAGCGTCTGGGTCGAACCGGCGCGTGATGTTGCCCCGCGGGTCGACACTGCCCACGGGGCCGTTCTAGTAGCGGGCGGGGATCCACGTTCCGTCGCCTGCCACAATCTCGGTCGGTTCAGGATGTGTGACAGAACCCCATCGTGGGGTCGAGAAGTCCAATATGTCGAGCGCCTTCCAAACAAGCTTTTGTGGCCTGCTCGGCGAACGCTTGCTACATGTCAGGGTTGCCGGTGGTGGGGTTGAAATGTTGTTCCCGGAAGTAGTGATGTTGGCTGCGGCTGATCGGCTTTGGGCCCAATCGACGGTTGGGATGGTCAGGCCATGCCCGGCGGGTCACTTTCCGCAACCGCCGCCACACTGTCCGGTCTCGGAGGGTGCGCTCCGCTTCCCGGTGGCTTCCAAGCAGCATCCCGCAGGTTTCGAACAGTATCCAGTCGGCGATGCTGTGCTCCCGGCGGCGACCCCCCCCCACCCGTTCACTGTTGATACGGTCTTCTAGATGTTCGGCGGTTTCCCACAAGACGGTCAACCGGGCCAGGCGTTCGATTTTTTCGAGCTGTGACCATCGCAGAGGTTCGTCCACAACCTTGCGAGGCTGCTTCCCCCCGACCGTCTGAGCGGCATGCCGGGCAGTGACCCGGTCAATCCGAATGGGTTTTCCTCGCGTGCGCGGGCGCGCATGCCGGGGCTCCGGTTCGTTTTGGACAGTGACCCGGTCAATCCGAACGGGATCCCAAGAACCGGGCCGCCGCCACAAGCCCCTCTGATTCCAAGATGCGTTGGGCGGTGTGCAAACGTATCGAACGGGCGGACACGCCGGGCAGTCCTACCAACCCGGCGTCGCGGATCACCGCTCCCAGGCGACCAGCCCGGGCATCCAGTTCGGCATAATTGGAGGCCTCCCGGCACCGTGGGGAGGGGGGCGTGTCACTGTTCAGCCGCTCTGTTTAGGGGCTGTGGCGGTTGTATCGGTCCCGTTTGACGTTGACTGCGATATTTGCCTTGGAAAGCCACCAGCCGAGGTCGGTTTCCAGTGCGGGGCACACCAAAGTCGGTCATCAAGATTGCTTACCAGTCAAGTGTGATAGCATTACTGCCTTGACCGGATCCACTGAAGAATCGGGGCCGCTTTTGCAGTTGCGTCAACCCGATTTCACAGCTGATGAGGGCGATCCTTTCGCGAACGATCGGCTCAACCGTCAGCCTCGCGTGGAAGCCCTTTGTCGTCTGATCACCAACCTTGAGGGGCCAGCAGTTCTTGCCGTTGCTGCCGGTTTCGGTGATGGGAAAACAGCGTTTCTTCGTATGAGCTGTGCTCATCTTCGAAGTCAGGGCACAAGGGTCGTGACCTGCAACGCGTGGCTTCAGGGCCACACGGGGGATCCTCTATTGGATCTCATGTCAGTCTTATTCAACGGCCTCGACCGACCCTCGGTCTTGCAGGGTTTGCTACTCAAGCTGGGAACGCGGGCCTTAACAAGGTGACCGGTGGGTTTTTGTGGTTGGAAGATTTGCAACGCCAGCCAGCAGAAGCATTTGAGAAGTGGACAGAGGTTGAGGGTCTTCGAGGCAGCCTTGTGGAGGGTTTGACCGAAGCCGTGGAAGAGCACGGGGGCAGGGTGGTGGTGCTGATTGACGAACTGGACAGGTGCTTGCCCAAATACGCTCTGGGAACCCTGGACGCGGTGCGGAACCTTCTAGACGTTCCAGGAGTCGTGGTCGTGTTAGGTTTGAACCCTCGGGAAATGGCAGCGAGAATCCGCCAACTGTACGGATCCGACACTGACGCTGAGACTTTCCTGCGACGCTTTGTGGATTACACCATTGACCTCCAACGCCCAACAGCCGAAAACGGTGACATGGACGGGTTCCTCAGCGAGATAGAAATCAGTACCAAAACCAACAACCTTTTGTCAAGCTCTGACCTCACCAGCCAGATGATCAAGGTGATGGTGAACCGATTCAAGATGAGCCTACGCGACACCGAACAGTTCATCCGCCGCGTTGACGTTTCGTTCGCCCCGATGGAAACGAACACAGCCGGTGCCTTCGTGGTGCAGTCCTGTCTTGTTCTCATGGCGTTACGACTCTCAGATGAAGATGCCTATCACGCCCTTTTGAGGGACCCCAGCCAGGTCATGGATGCTGCTCGTGCTCTGAGCCGGACACTCGAAGTTACCGTGGGCGACACTATTGGTCTGCTAATGGTGGCTATTTTGATTCGGGTTTGCAAAGCCGATCATCCCGGCCTTACCAAAGAAGACTTTCTTGAAGAAGGCCCATTCCCGGGAGGTAACGACAAACCCCAAGACATCACTGACTCGCTATGGCAGCACTATCAATCAATGAAGCATCAATGGTTCACAGTGTATGGATGGTTCCAACTGGCGGCGGACCTGATCGAATTGTCCAAATAACCAGATCTATCAGCGAAGACTCAAAAACCCCTCGATCGTTCCAGTGATTTGATGGTGACCGCCCCTAGGACGCTGCTGATTTATTCGGGGGGTGCTTGGTTTGGGGGTGTGGTTGTGGGATAATTTGGGGGTATGTTAGGTATTGAACGTTTGGATCGGCAGTTGTTGGACGCGGGGTCGGTGGTGGGTGATTTGGTGCCGGAGGGGTCGGTTCACCAGTTTTTGGCCGATCATCGACAGGATGTGTTTCCCGATATGATGTTCGAGGATTTGTTCCGTTCCCCAAGAGGTCGTCCGTCTGTTCCGGGTTCGGTGGTGGCTACGGTGATGGTGTTACAGGCGTTGGAGGGCCTGTCGGATCGGGAAGCCCTCGGCCGGTTGCGGTGGGATCTTCGTTGGAAGGTGGCAGCAGGGTTGGGGTTGTGCGATAGGGGGTTTCATCACACGGTGTTGACCCTGTGGAGGGGAAAGCTACGAAAAAGCGGCACGCCGGAGCGTATTTTCGATGCGGTGCGGGGAGTGATCAACGAAACGGGATTGTTGTCTGGTCGAACCAAACGGGTGTTGGACTCCACAGTGTTAGACGACGCGGTTGCCACCCAGGACACAGTGACGATGATCACCGCCGGGGTGCGTAAGGTGCTGCGGCTGGTGCCTGCTGCCCGTGAGGTCAGCCTGTCCCACGGTTATGAGACGGGCGACAAACCCGGGTGTGACTGGGACGATCCCGAAAGCCGTTCTCGGCTGGTCAACGGTTTGGTCTCCGACGGCCTGGCGGTTCTTGAGGCCGCCCAAGACACGGTGTTGAACTCTGAACAGGCCGACGCGGTCGGGTTGTTGGGGGTGGTAGTCGGCCAAGACGTGGAACCCGACCCCGACCGGGAGGGTAAATGGCGTATCACCCGGGGGGTGGCAGCGGATCGGACGATATCGGTGGTAGACCCCTCATCCAGGCACGGTCGCAAAACGTCGTCACAGAAGCGGGACGGTTACAAGGCTCATATCGCGGCGGAACCGGATACGGGGATTATCACAGCCTGTGAGATCACCCCGGCCAACGTCCCGGACGGCCCAGTGGGTACAGACCTGCTGGCGGAGGAACCCCACAGTGTGGAAGTGATCGCTGATTCGGCGTATGGGTCGGGTGAGAACCGTGCCCGGTTGGAAAAGGCCGGGCACACCACGACTGTCAAACCCCGACCGGCTTATCGTAACCCCCGACTGGGACCTGACCAGTTCGACCGCGACCGGTTTGTGGTCGACCCCGAACGGAACCGGGTGACCTGCCCGGCGGGTAACACCGTGGGCATCAGCCCGAGGGGGCAAGCCAAGTTCGGGACGGTCTGCACAGAATGTGTGTTCCGTAGCCGATGCACCACCAACCGAGGGGGTCGTTCCTTCCACGTCGGCCCCCACTATCGGCTGCTTGAGGAGGCCCGCCAAAAGTGGAAACAGCCCGAAACTGTTGACCGGTACAACCGTCACCGGCCATCAGTAGAACGGATCATCTCCTGGATCGTCGCCCGAGGAAACCGAAAACTCAGACACCGGGGCATCATCGGGAACCGACAACAACTGCACACCCGAGCCGCCGCTTTGAACCTACGCCGCCTCATCAACCACTCATACTTGTAGGTGCCCCCAGGCCGGGGCGGGTCTGACTCTTCATCAACCTGACTTCGTGTCTTTACCGAGATCTGTCGGCCCGTTTTCGGCCTGGGGGCTGCTCTCCCGACAGGGCGGCTGTGACCTGATAGGAGCCTTGCTCTTGCCACATGAGTGGTCTGTCCACCGCTTTTTCGGGTCAGAGAGAACAGAACGGATTCTACCTTTGCGAGGAGAAATGCATATGTCAGAGGATGATCGGGTTGTGTTTGGTGGGGTCGACACCCACCGTGATACCCATGTAGCGGCGGTGGTGGACACCACCGGTCGAGTGTTGGCCTCGGTGCCCTTCGCAGCCGATGCCGCCGGTTATGACCAGTTGGGCACCTGGCTGGGGTCCCACGGTCGGATAGCCCGGGTCGGGATAGAGGGCACCGGCAGCTACGGCGCCGGCCTGGCCCGTCACCTCACCAGCATCGGTGTCGAGGTGGCGGAAGTGAACCGTCCCAACCGTCAACTGCGCCGCCGATGGGGTAAGACCGACGCCACCGACGCCGAAGCAGCTGCACGGGCTGTCCTCAGCGGGCAGGCCACCGGCGCGCCCAAAAGCGGAAACGGACCAGTCGAAGCGATCAGGATGCTCCAGGTGGTCCGTCGGTCGGCCACCAAGGCACGGACCCAGGCCATCAACCAGCTCCACGCCCTGGTGGTCACCGCTGCAGACCAGGTCAAACACCAACTAGAGGGACTGTCTCCCAGAGCCCGGGTGAAAACCTGCGCCGCTTTTCGTCCCGGCACAGCCCAGACCACTATCGCCTATGCCAAGAAAGCGCTGCGTCTGCTGGCCCGCCGATATCAGGCACTCACCGCAGAGATCCAACAACTCGACACCGAAATCCAACAACTCTGCGCCCGGGCCAACCCGGCGCTGCTGGCCGCTTCCGGGATCGGCCCCGAAACCGCAGCCACTCTCCTGGTCACAGCAGGAGACAACCCCCACCGCCTCACCACAGAAGCGTCGTTCGCCGCTCTATGCGGCGCAAGTCCCGTCCAAGCATCCTCGGGCCGGATCGTGCGCCACCGCCTCAACCGGGGCGGCGACCGTCAAGCCAACAACGCACTCTGGCGAATAGCCATAGTACGACTACGCACTGACCCCCGCACCATCGAATACGCCCAAAGACGCCGAGCGGAAGGCAAGACACGCCGCGAGATCATCCGCTGCCTGAAACGGTACATCGCCCGAGAGATCTACCACCTACTCACCAACCCACCACCAACCCCCTCAGGCACCCATCTCCGCTGCCTACGCCACAACGCCAAAACAACCCTCGCACAGGCCGCCACCGCCCTCCACAGCCACCCAAACCGCCTCTCACAACTCGAACGAGGCATCGACCACAACCACCACCTCGCCACCCAATACCAAACATGGCTCACCAACCAAACCCCGATTTCCAAAACATAGGAGCATCTCGGTCTCCACCGAACCCCCACCGGATGGGCCACCCAGCCAACCTGAGATGCCCTCCCCGGGAGAACCTCACACCAAATACGGGTTGTTCAACCCCACAAAAAACGGAAACAGCATCATCTGATCACCCCAAAACCCAAAACCCCCTCCCGCCAACACCCATAAATCAGCAGCCACCTAGATCGGCTCGACGGATCGCTCGGGTGAGGAAGGTAGCCATCTCGGCCCGGGTAACCGAATCATCAGGACAAAACCGAGCCGGACCGGTGGCGCACCCCACCGTAACACCGGCGCCCGCCAGGGCATCGATGCTGTCGGCGTGCGTGTTGCCCCCGATATCCACAAACCCGAACGAAGACGCAGCCCCGAGATCGAACGCTCGGGTGAGGAAGGTAGCCATCTCGGCCCGGGTAACCGAACGATCAGGACAAAACCGAGCCGGACCGGTGGCGCACCCCACCGTTACTCCCAGCACGGCCAGACGTTCCACATATGGTGTCCACCATATGTCAGGATCAACATCGACAAAGCGGCTGGCAGCGGGCGGAGGAGCGGTCCCGTCCAACACCCGAACCAGCCACACCGCCATCACCCAGCGCTCCAGCGGATCGGTCGGGCAAAACGCCCCTGGCTTGCACTCGGTACCCTCTAGAACACCCTTTCCCGCCAAGTTCTCAACGTCGGCTTGATGGGAACCTGCTTCACCAAGATCCGAGAACCCGCTTTGAGCCACGGCGGAAACGGCAGGAAACAACGTCGCAATCGCCAGCGCAAGCACGACCGGGGCCCAAAGGCAACTACCGGCAGGTGACAACTTCAAGATTGCTTTCCGGGGAGCATGCTGAAATGATGGGGATGGGATGGTTCCCACACCTTGACCTGGGGTTCTGCTGGCGCATTTGGCCGCCACTTGGCCTTTTTTCAGCATACTCCTAACGCTCATCGATGCTTCGCTTCACTGATTCGGACGCCAATTCAGTCGCCAGGTCTGTAAGCCACCTGCGGTAGTCATCCTTTTCCAGCATCATCCGCGCTTTGTTCCGGTCAATGGAACTCCGCTTGGCTCGGAGGAAGTCGTCCACCTTCAACCCTGGTATCTCTTCGGCCGCTTCGATGAGCCGGCTGGCGCCTTCGATCAGCCGGAACGAACCGTATATCGCCCGCTCATCGAGGCTGACCCGGGCCGAGGTGACCAGGTAAAGGATGAAGTCGAAAAGGGGATCGTCGTGCATGGGTTCGCTCACCGCCTGTCGATCCAGTCATGCCCGTAGAGGTCGTGGTGAACAGCCGGGTGGAAACCCTTGACAGCTCGGGGGTGATTCGCCACGGGAAACCCGATCGCCATCAGGACTTCGGGCCTTATGTGGTCAGGGAGGCCAAAGATGGCTTGGACCACCTCTTCTGTCCAACTTGTGACTTTGCAAACACCGATCCCCAGGGTGGGGGCGGCAATAGTGATGTAGCCGGCCGCGGCGCCGGCGTCGAGCCGGGTGACGACCTCAACACCTCGGGGCCCCATGACCTCCGCGGCCTTATCGAGGTCGCTGCAGATAACGATTACCGCTGGTGCGTTGTTCACAAAACCCGGACAGGCATGCCGGACCGTCCGCACCAGCCGCGGATCGGTGACAACGATCAGATGCCGGATACCGGGACGGGCTACCTGAGCCCGGCCGGCCGCGTAGACCAGTCGATCAAGGACCGCGCGGCCTGGAAGTTCGGAAGTGAAAACCCGGTGCATCCGACGAAAACGCATGGCTTCGAACACGTTTTCCATCGGGCTGCTACTGCTGTGGCGGATGCTTGCGGTCACCGGCAGCCATTCTACAACTGCCCAACCTCACCACTGAGACACAACATTGCAGAGGCCCAGACCCGGCCTGCGTCTTTCCTGGTGATGGCGGTTGCAGGATTTGCCTCCCCGACATTGGGGGCATGGAGTCGTAATCCGGAAGAGGCGCAAGTGCCTCCCCTGACTGTCAACTTGCCCAACCTCAGGAATCACCCAGCATGCTCCTAACCGCGGGGAGATGCTTCCTCCCGCTCGGCCCAGTGCAATCCCCGTCGGGCCAGGCGTATGCCAACCGCCACCACGCCCATTCCCACGGCCACCAGCCCGGTCAGCCGCAACACCGCAACGTAGGGAGAGGCGCAAAGCCACACCCCTTCGGGACAGATACCAAAGCCCCTCCCGCCCCGGGCAAGATCCAATGCGGCCAAAAGTGGAATCAGCGCCAAACCAAGCCCGATGACCACCAGCACGGTGAGCAGAGCCCGAAAGAAACCCGGAGTCATTAAGGCAAGACGGTACTCCATTTGATGGAGTTCATATCATTATTAGGTCCCATGATGTATCACCGAGAGTCTTTCACCGAGCAGGAACAAGCCGTGCTCGGACAATTCTTCACCAACCTGGATCGGCCGATATTCGCCCTCATCAACCTGCCCGAAGTGGTGAAGGGAGCGCTTTTTGCCCGGTACAGCCGCACCCACAAATCACTTCGCCGCCTGTTCCTCGACGAGTTCGTCACCGATCCGTCGATCGGCATTGAAGCCATCGCCACCGAGATGGACCGCGACGATCCTCTCATCAAACTCAAACGGGCGGAAGAACTCTACCGGCGGGTCTTCTACGAATACGGCGACGATTCGGTGGCGCAATTGGGAGGGGTGCATTTGGCCTGCGAGCAAGCGTCGAATCTGTTGACCAAAGTGCTGGAATGGGGACGCCTGGCCGCCTACCTCGAGCAATCCACTCGCTACATCAGCTACGACCAACCCCTGGGAGGTCGGTACCGGTTCTTCCTGCCTCCCGAGATAGAGGACTCACCTTTGCGGGGGGAATATCTGGACATGATGATCCACCTGTTCGACACCTATCGAGAGATGCGCCCGGTGATGATCGACTACTTCACCAAGCGCCATCCCCGCCGGCCGGAGGACCCCGAGTGGGTACACCGCGCCGCCATCCGCGCTAAGGCCTTCGACTCCATACGGGGTCTTTTGCCCGCTTCCACCCTGTCCAATGTGGGCATCTATGCCACCGGGCAGGCTTATGAGATGGCCATGATCCGCATGCAGGCTCACCCTCTACAAGAGGTTCGGGATTACGGGGCGATGATGCTCAAGGAACTGCGCAAAGTGATCCCGTCTTTTCTGACCAGGGTGGACCTGCCGGACCGGGGGATCCGGTGGAGTGGATATTTGGCGGATAACACCGTTCGATTGGAGGCGTTGGCCGACCGTTTGGATATCAGTCCGGAGCCGGTGGCGGAGGTGACCCTCACCGACTGGGACCCCGATGCCGAGCGCAAGTTGGCCGCGGCCGCTCTGTACGGAGTCTCCGATCTTTCCGATGCCCAATTGCGGAAGATCGTGGACAAGATGTCACCAGATGAAATCACCGAGCTGATCACATCACTGGTGGGTGAACGGGGCAATCGGCGCCATAAGCCGGGCCGGGCGCTTGAACGACCAACTTACCGATTCGATGTGGCCTGTGACTTCGGGGCATTCCGCGATTTGCAGCGGCACCGGATGATGACCATCGAATGGCAACCTCTCACCAGCCGCCTGGGATATGAACAGCCCGTGGAACTGGTCGAAGCGGGACTGCAAGAGCCCTGGGACCAGGCAATGGAACGATCCGGAGGGTTCTACGAGCGGCTCCGAGAGTCTTTGGGCCGGCAGGTGGCCCAATACGCAGTTCCCTTTGCCTATCGAATCAGGTTTATGATGGAGATGAACGCTCGTCAGGCCCTGCACTTAATAGAGCTGCGAACCCAACCGGCCGGGCATCCCAACTACCGGCGGGTGTGCGGCGAGATGCATCGGCAGATCGCGGAGGTGGCCGGCCATGCTCGTATCGCCGAGGCTTTTGCTTTCCTCAACACCGAAGGGGTGGACCTGGAGAGATTGGAATCCGAACGCCGCGGCGCCCAACGCGCGCAGAAGACCCCCGGAGTCGTTGCCCTTCCCTGATTAGCCGCCCAGGGGGATGCGCAACACCAAGTGGCCATCCTCCACCGACCATTGGGCGGAGCCCACCAGTGAGAAGTCCAGGTAGTCTTCTTCGGCCTGGGCGATGAACTTTCGCCGCTCGGCCCCGGCCACCGGCGGCAAAGGTCGGTTTCGCACCGCCTCCGCCCTCGTCTGATACCGGGCGATGAGCCCATCCACATCTAGTCGGTCTGCCACAGTCTGGATAAGGCTAGCCGATGCACACCTTTCGGGTCGGATGGCCAAGCTTGATAGGGCAGCTGAACAGTCGCTTGCAGTATGACAGCAATCACTGTAAATTGCCAGCCATGTCGAAGTCCATAACCATCAGAGATGTTCCCGAACACACCTGCCGGGAATTGGCGGCAAGAGCAGCGTTGAGTGGGCGATCGATGCAAGGGTATCTACGCGAAAAGCTGATCGCCATGGCAGACAAACCTGACATGGAGACAGTAATCGCACGTATTGAAAAACGCGTTAGAGCTACTCAAATCACGCTTTCAACCGAGGAGATCTTGGAGAGTATCCACGAAGGTCGACGATGACCGCAGTTGTCGACGCTTCGGTCGTGGTTGCAGCCCTGATCGACCAAGGTGCGACAGGATTCTGGGCGAGGGAGCAGTTGAAGGCCTTGCCCGTGGCCGCTCCCCAGGTGATTACGGTGGAAACAACCCATTCTCTGCGGCATACCCGACTCCGGGGCAGAATCTCCGGTGATCTCGCCGCCATCGCTTACGCTGATCTCTTGCAATTACCCTTGCAACTCTTCCCGTTTCGTCCCTTCGCCGAGCGGATCTGGGACCTACGCCACAGCGTCACTCCATACGACGCCTGGTATGTGGCTTTGGCAGAGGCCCTCAATGTTCCTCTGGCCACCCTTGACATTCGACTGGTTCAGGCTTCGGGCCCCGCTTGCCGCTTCGAGACACCCGCCTCCGACTGAGGCCCCTGGCTGGTAGGCGGATGACCGCGTCTTTCCCCAGTGCCTGCCAAACCAAACTGGATCGCACTGATAACAAACCGCACGTAACATGGGGGGCGGGAACGAGTCCGCCGGGTGGCCGCGGGCGTGAGGTGTCAGCCTCCGTTCGAGGAAAGTCCGGACTCCCCAGGGCAAGGGTGCTGGGTAACGCCCAGGCGGGGTGACCCGACGGAAAGTGCCACAGAGAACAGACCGCCTTCTGTCCACTCTTCGGAGCATTCGGAAGGCAAGGGTGAAACGGTGGTGTAAGAGACCACCAGCGCCTCGGGTGACCGGGGCGGCTCGGTAAACCCCACCCGGAGCAAGGCTAAGCAGGGACGCAATGGCCCGTTGAATCGTCCCGGGTGAGCCGCATGAGGTCGTCGGCGACGGCGATCCCAGATGGATGGTCGCCGGGGGTCGGAAACGACCCTCACAGAATCCGGCTTACAGGCGGACTCGTTTCCCACCCCTCATTTCCAAACCGGGAGCAGGACAGAGGATCTTTTCAGGCCACCACGATTTCTATCCGGCAGTGGTCGCTTGGCCCCACTCCTCGGCACGGTTCAGAGACCGCCGAGCGGCATGGCGTCTTGCAATGTTCCAGCACACCAGCTTGACCATGGTTACGCCGACACTGCAGTCCGGTTGTTCATTTTACGGTGAGGTATCTCAACGCCGAAAGGGCATAAATGCGAGCCGCCTCGTAAACGCCGGATGCTGCCAAATGTTCATTGGGAGCGTGCGCCCGGGGAAGGTAGCCCGGTCCGAAGGCCGCCACCGAGGGAATGCCGGCGATGGCTTGAAAACTGTAGGAGTCGGTGGCGCCGGGGAAAATGGCAGGCTCCAGTTGCTTTCCCAGCACCTGGGAGGTGGCATGCTGAATGGCGCTCACCACCGGATGATCGAAAGCGATCTCGGTGGCCGGAATGCCCCCTTCAACCACCAACCTGGCATCGAGCCGAGGATTGTCAGCCATGGCGTCATCCAGGAAACGCTGCAGGTCGGCGGTGACACCCTCGAGGGTCATGCCCGGCACCAATCGGATGTCGCAGGCGAACCACCCGTTACCCGGATACACCCCATAGAACACCCCAGCCTCGGCCATCACCCCAACATTGACCGTCGGTCCCGACCCTCCCAAGTGATGCGGCTCGAAGGTCAGATAGCTCTTCATTTGGTTGTGCATCCGCTGGATGAGCCAAGCCATCTCCACCGTGGCGTTGGTGGGATCGAACCGGTCGGAAACGCTGGAATGCATCTGAGTCCCCACCACTTCAATTTTCACCAATGCCGCCCCCCGTGAGACCACCCCGATGTTCTCCCATTCCGAAACCACCCCGCACGGCTCCCCGATGATTGCCGCATCCCCTTCCAGATAGCCGTTCTCGGCCATCCATTTGGAACCCAGATTGGAACCGGCTTCCTCATCGGCGGTGAACACCAATTGGAGGTCCCCCGACCATCCCTTCACGCGGGAAACGGCCGCCGCCGCGTACACCATGGCGGCCACCGCCACCTTCATATCTCCCGATCCCAGACCATAGAGATCGCCGTCCCGGATCACCGGATCCCACGGGTCGGTTTCCCACCGTTCCATGTCCCCGGCCGGTTTGGTGTCAAGATGCCCGGAGAGAACCAGGGTCGGACCCTCCCCGGCTCCTCGGATCCTCGCCACCAGGTTGGGCCGTTCCTCAACCTGGGCGTATTCGGAGACCTCGGTGATGCCCAGTTGCTCCAGTCGTTTTCTGGTCACTGCCGCAACCGCCCGCTCGTCACCGGGAGGATTGGGACTGGGAGTGGCGATCAACTCCCGAGCGAACTCCAGCTGCTCTTGCGCCGTCTCTTCCAAGAATGCCAGCACCTGCTGTTCGGACGGAGTCAAATGAACCATGCGTGTTTATATGGGGGGTGTGGCAGTGCCGGTGGGGATGGCTCCAAATGAACCTGCCCCTTTGCCCCTGTGGGGTGTGGTGGCTTTGGTAGTGAGTGCCTCCCCACCGGTCGCCGGCCCGGTGTTGTCGCTTGATAGGAGCGTGACCTTATCCGCCCCCCTTGCGGGGGGTATGTTGTTTCGACGCATGGATGCGCTCCACCGAGGCTTCTGCCGCTCCCGAACAAAAGCGCCTCGAACGATTGGAGACCAGATGTTGGTTATCGGGATCGACTCGCACAAGGATACCCTTTCGGCCTGTCTGGTGGACCACCTGGGCACCGCCCTGGAGTACCGGAGCATCGCTAACACCCCGGCCGGTCACCGTCAACTGGTTGACTGGGCGCAAACCACCAAGGCCGCCAGGGTAGCGGTCGAGGGGTCCGGCACGTTCGGCCGCCCAGTAGCGGTCGCTGCTATGGCAGCCGGTCTGGACGTTCGGGAGGTGCCACCGCAACTGACCGCCCGTCTCCGCCGCCGGGGCCGCACCCAGACCAAAACCGACCAGGTCGACGCGATGGTGATCGCCAGGGTCGCTTTGAGAGACCACACCCTTTCGGCTCCGGTGTTTTGGGAGGACACCGAGGACCTGCGTGTGCTGGTCTCATACCGCCGTGAGCTGGTAGAAGACCGCACCGCTGGGGCCAACCGGCTCCACGCCGACCTGGGGAAGCTCCGACCCGGCTATCACCAGATCGTTCCCCGGCTCACCACCCGCCAGAGCCTCGATAAGGCGATGAAACTGTTGTGGCGGGACACCACACCCCACGGGCTGGTAGCCAAACAACGCATCCGAAGGCTGCGACAGTTGGACACCGAGGTCAAGGAACTCACCGCCCAGATCAAAACCATGGTCGACCAGTCCGGCACCCGCCTGCGTGACATTCGCGGGGTGGGTGTGCTGGTCGCTGCCACCATCCTCTCCGAAGTCGGTGACCCCCACCGTTATGCGACCAAGGCCAAGTTCGCCATGGCCAACGGCACCGCCCCCCTGGAAGCCAGCAGCGGGCGAGTAGTGCGCCATCGGCTCAACCGGGGTGGGAACCGCCAACTAAACCGGGCCATCCACACCGCTGCTCTCACCCAGATCGCCCGCGCAGACACCGAAGGCCGCCGCTACTACCAGAAACTCATAACCCGCGGCAAAACCCACAGAGAAGCCATCCGCGTCCTCAAAAGACGAATCTCAGACCGCATCTGGACCCACCTCCAACCACCAAAACCAGCCCAAATTTGACATAGGAGCTCACGACCAAGACAATAGCCGCCTCCCACCGACGGAGGTCCCTATCTCAGACGATCAGATCAGAGTCGGGTCAAGAGGGTATAGGGGCCGTGGAACGTGCTGAAAACGGAGACTGTCCAACCGGGGAGTGCTGGCCCCTGGCAAGTCGAGAGTGACAGCTTCTGACGCCGAATCCGGAAAGTTCGCCCGGTAGTCGCTGCAGGATCTTACGATCAGCACATCCGTTTGGTCGGGGTGCAAACCGGCATGTCGCCAGGTGGCCGGATCGGCTGTGACAGCCGGGCGGGAGGTAACCAACAAATGGTGCCGACCCGATGTGATCACCGCCCAGTCACCCATCGAAACTTCTCTGCCCGTGAAGGAACGGCCTGTCATTCGATAACTTCCCCCACCGGCGCCGCTCACCACGCCTTCCACTTCAATGCGGCGGGCCTCGGGGTTGAATGCCGCCCCCACTTCCATACGCACCCGCTCCCCCACCGACCGGGCGCAGCGGCGGGCAGCAACCGGGTCGAGCACGCTGTGCAAAACCGTCAGATCGGCCCCGTTAGAGGCTGCTTCACCTGCCATAACCGGATCGTCCCCCGTGGCCCCGGCGGTGGGACAGTCGGCGGTGTGGGCCATCAGAAAGGGGCGGGTGGAAGAAAGTCGAGCGGTGGCGAAGGCCGCCGAAGGGGTCAGCAGCCGGGGGGTGTTCATCCGCCCTCGTCTCCGCCACACCTCATAGGCGAACTCTTCCGACAGCCGGGCGGCGTTTTCGGGGTCGTTGTCGGTGACCACCAGAACACCCAAACCCAGCTCCGGCACATCCAGCCAGGGCTGCACCGGGAAAAGGGAGATATCCAACACCTGTTTGCGGGTCTTGCCATCGGCCAGGGTTCGCACTTCTGACATCGGTCCCAGGTCGGTGCGCATTGCTTCGGCGGGAATCAGGAGCGGACGTTTGGCCAGGCCCATGGTGGGTGTGATCTCGCTTCGGACGGTTGCCGCCAGAAGACGTGCGATCCTCTCTCCGGTCGATCTCATATCGACATGCGGCTCGGTGTGATACCCCACTATCACATCGGCCAAATCCACCATCCGGGCGGTGAGGTTGGCGTGAAGATCCAGACACACTCCCACCGGCCTGTCACCCAGACGGCGGCGAGCTACTTCTGTCAGGGCCGAATCTGCGTCGAAGTGGGTCTCGGAGACCATCGCGCCGTGGAGAGAGAGCACCAAGCCGTCCAACGGTCCCGCATCCTTGAGACAAGTATCGAGCAGTTCGGCCAGCCGAAGAAAAGCGTTGTCCTCCAGCACCCCGGACGGAAGCGACCAGGCAGCCACCAGGGGAACCGGCTCGGCTCCCAGCCGTTCCAACTCGGCTACTGCCCCCCCGTACTCGGTATTGGTGCCACCCAGGGCATCCAGTTCCTCTTGGCCCACCAAAACGGTGTAGTCCCCCCAAACGGTGGGTCGGGGACTGAAAGTATTCGTCTCCTGCACAATGGAGGCGACTCCAATCCTTGGACCCGACCAGCCCATCAGTCCCCTATGGTCTCGATGTGCATAGAGCACCGATGTGGCTGTCCAATGATTCGCTTCCCATATCCGCGGAGACGCTGTAGGTCAAGTTAGCAACTCGGTAACAGATCAATGACCTCAGTTTACGAAGAGGTCTCATGCGGCCAATGTTTGCTGAGAGTGTGCTGAAAGGGTCCAGGGCGGGAGTCAAGTGCGGCAAGAGAACACCCGGTCAAGGTGTGGGGGCCTACCCAATCCCCATTTTCTTCGCCATGCTCCTGGGGAGACGGTTGGGGGTATTGTGAGGGATGACCGGATGGCTATCAGGCGATCTCATGAATTAGAGCAGGGAAGGTGATTTGCCTGCCCAGCCTGATGTGGGCAGGTCTGCGGAGTTGCGGGATGGGCGGGACCAGATGGCATAGCGGACCAAACTCTGAAGGCCCCGACCGCTACTTGTCTGCGCAATTGTTGCATTCACATCGCTTTGCTAAGCTGTTCAGCTGTGAGAATGCCACCTGCCGCTTGGTTTCGATTGACTGGCATGCTTATAGTTTTATCGGGAATATTTGTGGTGTATTACGTTGGTGGGTCACTCTTGGTGTCGGCTTCCAGTCATGACTGGGGTTCGGGCAAGAGCTACCGGGAATGCACCAATGCTGGCCTGACAGATTATGGTCCCAAGACCGGCCAGAAGTGGATCGGGAACTTCTACGCCAATCTGTATCACTGCACGGCGCCCACCACCACCACGACAGTGGCAACCACCACCACGCGAAAGCCAGATTGGGGTTCGGGCACACCTTATCGGGAATGCAGAGAGAAGGGCTGGACCAACTACGGAACCAAGACCGGGCAGAAGTGGATCGGGAACTTCTACGCCAATCTGTATCACTGCACGGCGCCCACCACCACCACGACAGTGGCAACCACCACCACGCGAAAGCCAGATTGGGGTTCGGGCACGCCATATCGGGAATGCAGAGAGAAGGGCTGGACCAACTACGGAACCAAGACCGGGCAGAAGTGGATCGGAGGAGCTTACAAGGATCTGTACCAGTGCACGGCGCCCACTACCACCACAACGACCGCCGCGCCTCCCACTACCACAACGACCGCCGCGCCTCCCACTACCACAACCACTGTCCCTACTACCACAACCACCATGCCGCAGTCTCTTGCTCCGCCCGGGCTTAGCAACCCTGCTCAACTTGCATACAGTGGCACAAGCGATGTGTTGTTGGTAGTAACTCACCAAGAAGAATTCACTGAGTTAGAGTTCTACCACGAGTGTTCCACCATCGGCAGCCAGGATCCGTTGGTTGCCGAAATCCAACGGCAGTCAGTGGCCTCATATCTGCCGCTCGGGTCCCAGGACTGGACAGTATCACACACCTGGGAAGTGGTTACCGGCAGCGGACCCGACCAATGCCACGGCGGCCCAGTGTCCTTCCGCGTTCGGGTTCGGACCGCTGGCGGGGAATGGTCGCCTTGGCAAACTGTGGAAGGGGAGATCGAAGACCCACCAGCTTCGCTTCACCCCACCCCGAGTCTGGGCAACCCTTCTACCGCCAACATCGCCTACAACGCGGCCACTGCCGTTCGGGCATTGGTCAGTTCGTCGCAGATGTTCACGCAGTGGGAATACAAATATGTGTGTTACGACGCCGATGGGGATCGCTACACCTCCGCTACAGAAACGACGTGGCCTTTTACAGAGACGACATGGCCTTTCAGCCGAATCCCTTCGCTGCGTGGGACGGCTCACTGGATCATCACCACTGGAGGAGACGACAGTGAGTGTTTCAGCCGACCCCGAGCCGCCCAAGTTCTACTTTACGTGCGGGTCCGCTCATCCGGTACCGATTGGTCCGACTGGGCAACCAAGGGAGTAGCCATCAACCTGGCACCGGCGGCGCCGAGTTTGTCGGATCTGTCACACGGCGCAACTCTGCTGATTCCTTACGACGAGACAGTGGAGGTCACCGCCGACGTGGACACCCCACGAACAATGACATACACACAGTTGGAACACTACGTTTCCTGCGTTGACCGGGACGGTAACCGCTTCAAGAGCGCTCGCATGACCCGTCAGCTAGGGACCACCGTGAGAACTACCCACACATGGAGCCTGACCACCGGCGAAAGCACGAACCAATGTCACCACGCCAACTCGGTGGGCCTGTTTGTCAGGGCACTACTTGAGGATGGATGGTCACAATGGGCCTCCGCTACCGTACCGGTTGCCGATCCAGTTTGTCTGATCAAGCTGCCTTCGGATACCAAATTCACCAAAGGATACCGGTGGTTGCAAGACTGCACCGCCAAGCACCGCACCACATCCAATACAGTTCGCACCAAGCGCTTTGGCCTCAGCTTCGACGGCTCCGCCATCTATTATCCGGTTGCGGTCCAGGTTACTTCCCAAATGGCCTTCGTGGTGACGGTAGTGAAAGACGGATCCAACACTGTGGTGGCTAGCGCCATAGCAACTCAAACCCTTCCAGGTTCCCCCTTCACAGCTACCGTAGTGAAGGCATTCCTATCTGTTGTCAGCACCTACACAATAGAAGTCAGCATGGCAGCAGCCGAAACACCGGGCGAATTCAACCTAACAGTAGAGCGGTTGGCAATCGGCCCTCCGACAGACCTCGTAGCAAATGGTGACAGCCGCGGTCAAACCAATAGTCGAGCCGACATCGCCTGGGACAGTGAATCCAATGCAACCGGTTACAAGGTCCAATATGAAACCGCATGCGTTCCCCCTCAAGTGTGCCGGGGTGATCGGTGGTTGCCAAAACTAGCCCAGACCGTCACCACAAACCGGGTTCTCCTGCCTAATCTAGCGCTCAAGACTCTGTATAGGGTGAAAGTAGAATCTTTTCTTGATGCTTACGTTTCTGATCCCTCCTACGTTTATGTCTACCCCACCGACGCCGCCCTCCCCCTTGGCCTCTCGGTTGCCTCCTTAGAATTCGATGGCTATTGGAGTAACGGTACCTACTCTTACCACTTCTGTCAGGATACAGTACCCAATAACACCATCGAGTGGGAGTCAGAAATCAAGAAGGGAATAGCAAGCTGGCAAGAAGCTGCTAACCCATTGCTCACCGTCAGGCACATTGCTGTAGACTGCGACACTGATGACGATCAGGATGTAGATGAAGACGATCAGGCTATTTCTAACCGCGTGAGACTAGACACTGGTATTCGCCTCAATATGCTTTGCAAAACTAAACACGTCATTGGCTGTGCCGTATCCAAGTCAATCTCTGCTGAGCGCCAGGATTCAGAACTGGTCTTCAGCAATGCGATTGACGGCATGAACGCCTCGGGTGAATGCAGAACTCTCTATCAGACCGCAGTTCATGAAGCGGGCCACGCCTTTGGGTTCAATGGCAATCACCCCTCTTTGAAGGACTCGATAATGAACGACCGGTCCTTTAGCCGCATTTGTGATCCGCAACCTTATGACATTGTAGCCATGAAAGCCTTATATCAGTCGCGCATCACGGCTAGCAAGGGAGGCTAACAGGAAATGTTATGCCAAAGCCGGATGTTAATTGTCTTACTGATCCTGCTTGTCTTTACTGGTGGATGTTCGTCGGAAGAGATGGCAACTACGCAAGCCGTCGAAAGCCCGCCTCAGTATTTGGAACAACCTATCGCTCCTTGCAGTGGCGTTCCTGGAACTACGAGAGATCCATGCGATCGGACGCCCCAACCAGATTTAGGAAGCGTAGCAGCAACGGTCCAAATCCGCGAGATCCCAGCATACTGGAATCTCTACTTTGACCTAGCGGAAGAACCTACTATTTTTACACCGCACATCGCGATTAGAGGAACCTATTTACCAAATACTACTCGTTGCGAAGTGTACCAGAGGAAGTTTCCCGATTTTACAAACTTCTCTTTGCCTAGCAAATTCTATTTGCTTGGGTGCTTTACAGACCTTCGGGTGAATGATTACCTAACAGGTCAGGGCCCCCCAACCCTCACTGTTGAGTCTTATGGGTTGCCGATTTTGTATGAAGATGGAGATCCCTTGGGATGGACAGAAGGCACGCGAACTCAGGTTGCAAAAGCCTATGAAGGGAGGGAGGGTGTAATATTGCTTGCGCCTTCATCAACCACGGTCGTAGAAGCATGGTGGGCCGTGGAGTTTTGGGATGTCCAACAAAGTGGTGACGAAGTTGCAGTGGTAGCACCCTTCAAAAAGGAACTGGAACAACATGGGTTGACGTTCATTGATTCCCAAAACCGGGCTCAGGTACGGCCAATCACCACTGAAGAATTGGCACTGTTGGAATTACCGCTTGACGAGTTCGAAAGGATTATTGCCGGTGCAGCCGTCAAGCGTGCAACCGAGACGGAGGGAAGAATCGGAATTGGTGATCACCTGCCTATGCTGATCACCGACGCCAACATGCTGCGTCCCTATTACGAAGGACCCGGCGTAGGAATTGTGTACGAAACAGACGCTCCCGCCAAACCACCTCCGGTGCCCGGCAGTGAGGATCCGATCCACCCGCCGGGAAAGGTTGATGACGGGGAAGACAACACTGGCACCACCGGCGCAACCGTGCCCCTGCCGGGAGACGAAGACACCCCCACCCCGCCCAAAGACCCCGACGCCACCACTACAACAACCAGCATAAGCGCTCCCTCCCCCTGACCTGCTGGGTGATCACCAGCATTGACGCGGAAAGGTCAAGGTAACGGACTCCACAGACGGTCTATGGGAATCGCCATGATCCGATCACCTGTGCGGACAGACCACTCTCCGGTATGAAATCCGATCCCTGCTCGGAACCGGTCGCCCAACTCATCCCGCAGAGTGGTCAGACCGCGGCCATCGTGTTTGGACCATCTCTTTCCCGCCTTAATCTCAAAAGCCACCACCGATCCGTCCCACCCCTCAACTACCAGGTCCACCTCGAGTCCGGATTTGGTGCGCCAGTATCCGACAATGGGTTCATCATCCATCCACGAGGCCTGCTTGCGCAACTCCAGCACCACGAAAGTCTCCAGAAGGTGGCCGAACTGCTGTAGAGCGGTGGCATCATGAAGACCTATGCGGTCGGTTGACAGACCTTGCAGTCGAGCAGCTATACCGGTATCGATTACATGGATCTTGGGATGTCTGGTTATCCGCGCCCTCAGGGTTGTCCCCCAAGAGGGAAGGCGATCAATCAGGAATGCAGCTTCCAAATGCCGGGCATAGTTATGGGCGGTCTTTTGTCTAATGCCGGCCGCTTCCCCAGCGGAGGTGACATTCAGCACTTGCGCGGTGCGAGCAGCCATCACCCGCATTAACCGACCAAGGGCTTCCGGATCTCCAATCCGGACCAATTCATCCGATATGTGCTCCAGGCAAAGGGCGATGTAGTTGTCGAACCACCTTTTCCTCGCGCCGGATTTGAGTTGCCCGGCAGGTGGAAAACCACCCTGAACCACTTTGCCAACGTACTCGCCCCGGGTGGTGGACGAACGCCGGCCATCAATAGGGAATGTGGGATCATCGAAAATCTGCACCAGAAAATTCTCTCTAACGCCGGCCATCTCGCCCTGGGAGAACGGGTATAGAGGCAACCGGTAGACACGACCGGTTAGGAATTGGGAAAGCTCGGACAGGACCCTTCCGCCCCCAGTTGATCCCGTCAGAACGAACTGACCGGGAGATCCATCGGAGTTGAGTCGGTTCTTGATCAGGCTCGACAGCTGCACAACATGCTGATGCTCATCAATGAGAATCGGAGCGGGACCGGTGGTCAGGAACTCAGGGGAGGAACGAGCCGCCGCCCGTACGGACGGATCATCAAGGTCGATTACCTTGACACCCCAAGAGGAAGCCAAAGAACGCAGTATGGTGGTCTTGCCGACTGATCGCGGTCCTTGAATCAGGATTACAGGTATCTCGCCCAAGCGCGTCCGGACAAGATCCTCGATCCGGCGACCTACCACCTTCACTGTCATGCTACTATCCTAACGCTCTGAGCAGGCATAATACAGGAATGGCCGCAGTGATGTTACTGATATGGCCGTAGTTTCGTTACAGGATTGGCACCGCGACCGCTACTGATTACGGCAGGCGGGAGGAAGCGGCCCAGGGCCGGATTCAGATGCCCTATCGCGGGCGACGGCGGCTGCTGCGGCGGCGGGGGGGACGGGGTTTCATGGACCCTTCCATGGAGAAGAGGTCGGCCGGGGTCGGCGCCGGCTTGGGCGGTTCTTCTGTCTTTGCCTCTGGTGGGTCTTCGGGATCCTGATCGACACTCCCCCGCTTGCGGGACAGTTTGCGCCTCTGGTTCTCCCAGGTGACTTCCCGTTCTCTCCACATCGCCAACAGCGGTGACGCCACGAAGATAGAGGAATAGGTACCGGCCGCGATTCCCACGAACAGCGCCAAAGAAAAGTCGCGCAAAGGAGCGGCGCCCAGAATCAAAGACCCCACGAACAGGATGCTTCCCACCGGGATCAGAGAAGTCAGAGAAGTGTTGATAGAGCGAGCCAGCACCATATTCATCGCCCGGTTGACGATCTCCGAATAGGTCAGCTCATCGCCGTAGTCGCCCTCCAATTCCCTCACCCGATCGAAGACCACCACCGTGTCATAGAGAGAATACCCCAGCACCGTAAGAGCGGCCACCACGGTGGCGGGTGTCACCTCGAATCGGGTGATCGCATAGATCCCCACGGTGATGATCAGATCGTGCAGCAGCGCCACGATGCCCGAAAGGGCCATTTTCCACTGCAAGCGTATCGAGATAAAGAGCACCACTGCCCCCAAGAACACCCCCAGCGCCCACAACGCCCGGCGGGCGACCAACGCCCCGAAGGTCGGTCCGACTGCCTGGCGGTTGACGTCCTCGGGGGGAGAGCCCACCAAGGCGGCCACCACCGCCACCATCTCATCCTCCACCGCCGAGGAGACCGGGCCGGTCTGCACCCTGATGCCCCCGCCCTCGTCTATCTCTTGAATACGAAAATCCACCACCCCCAATTCGACCAGAGCACCTTCCAGTTCTCCCACCGCCACCCCGCTGCGATTGTCGGCTTGCACCTGCACGCCACCGGTGAACTCCAACCCCAGGTTGAGACCGAACACGGTGACGGTTAGCACCGATACCACCAGCAAGGTGGAGGAAATGTAAAACCACCGGCGGCGATGACCCACGAAGTCAATCTGGGTCTCGCCCCGGGAGATCTTCTGCCAAACGTTCATCGGCGTTCACCCGCAGCAGCAGGCAGCGAGAACCAACCGGAGCGTCCTATGCGAGTGTGCGCCAACACCCAGGCGGCGCGGCGGGTGAAGGCCCGGGCCACGAAGATATCCAGAATCGTGGCGATACCCAGCGACAGGGCAAAGCCCCTCACCGCCCCCACCGTCAACATCCACAACAGAGTCGCTCCCAGAATCGATACGGTGTCAGCGGTCAAAATGGTCCGAAAAGCGGTCCGAAAACCCTGAGACGCCGCGGACGGCACGGTTCTCCCGGCCCGCAATTCGTCTTTGATCCGCTCAAAATAGACAATGTAGGAGTCTGCTGTGATCCCCACTGCCACGATGATTCCGGTCACTCCCGCCAGGGTGAGGGTCACCCCCTGGAAGTGGCCGAGCAACGCGTAGATAGCGATCAGGAGCGCCCCGAACACCGAAATGCCCAGCACCGCCACCAGACCCAGGGACCGGTAGTACATCAACAGCACCACCGCCACCAGCACCAACCCGGCGATCCCCGAAAGCAGGCCGATCTGAAGAGAATCCGACCCCAGGGTGGCGGAGACTTTCTGCACCTGGCTTCGCTCGAAAGCCACCGGCAGGGAACCGTATCGAAGGATCACCGCCAGGTTCTGAGCCTGCTCCTCGGCGGTCGGATCGGAACCCAGGGTGATCACCGCATCTCCCCCGGTGATGCCCACGCCCGCCTCCACATCTTCGGCCACCTGGGGTGAGGCGATGATTCGCCCGTCCAGCACAATGGCGATCTGCCGACGCGGATCACCCCTGGGATAGGCGGCCGCCTGGCCGGTGAGGTCGGCGAACAGGTCCGAGCCCTCAGAAGTCAGAGACAGGTTCACAACCCACTGCGCCGAGGTGTTGCTGAAACCGGGAAGCGCCTGTGAAACATCGGAGCCGGTCATCTCAGCGGGGCCGAGGGTGAGCACTTCCGCACCGAACAGACTAAAGCTGGGAAGGTAGGCGACCTCATCGGGGTCGTCTTCAATCGTGAATCCCGTCACCGGGTCCACCCCTTCGGGAACGTCGGGCAGGGTGGTGGTGGTTGTGGTGGTGACCACCGAGATCTCCTCCGACTCTTCACCTCCTTCGCCTCCCTCCGGGGCCACCGTGGTGGTAGTCACCAACGGACCCTGTGTGCCGGGGGTGGAATCCAGCACCGGTCGGAACGAGAGCTGCCCGGTCCTCCCGATGGCGTCCAGCGCCTGCTGCTCGTTCTGCACGCCCGGAAGCTGCACCAGCACCGTGGTGCCACCCGATATGGAGATCTCCGGTTCCTGAACCCCTCCCACGTCTTCGATGCGGCGGCGCATGATGTCCACCGCATACTCCATCACATCGGGGTCGGTGTCACCGGGGGCGGTCAGCACCACCGAGGTTCCGCCCTGCAAATCCAAACCCAGCTTGGGCTCGATGTCCAGGAGATAGACGGTGATCAGCCCTCCCCAGGCGATCCCGACCACAATCAGCAGGCCGATGACCCGCCGAAACACAGATCAGCCTTCCGAGGCTCGTTTGGATGCGATGGCCTTTTTGGCGATCCGTAAAGACCCATACTCCAATTCGATTATCACCGAGTCGCCCTCCACCGAGCGAACCTGTCCCATGATGCCCCCAATGGTCTGGATCTGGTCTCCCAACATCAGGTGTTCAACCAGTTCCTGTTGCCGTTTGGCCCGCTTGCGCTGGGGCCTGATAAGCAGAAAGTAAAAGAACAAAAGAAAGCCGCCGAGCACCAACCAGGTAAAAACCGGGCTGCCCGCCGACTCTTGAGCCAAAATCATGAAACGACAACTCCTGTGTGAACCGCTGACGGTATCAGAATAGCGGATCGTTCCCCGGTTGGGAAACTCTTGCCTCTCCGAAACCCCGATGGAACCGGTCAAACTCTCCCGCCACGATCGCCCGCCGGGCCCCCTCCATCAGCCGGGTGGTGTAGGTGAGGTTGTGAATGGAGAGCAGACGCCCGGCGGTGGCCTCCTTCATTCGCAGCAGATGCCGCAAATAGGAACGGGAGTATCGACGGCAGGCCGGACACGGGCAGTCGGCCTCCAGGGGCCGTTCATCCTGGGCGTAGGCGGCAACCCGGAGGTTGTAATCGCCCGTCCCACTGAGCACCTTTCCGTGGCGGGCCAGCCGGGTGGGCCAGACACAGTCGAACATGTCCACCCCTCGCGCTATGGATTCCAGCATGCCGTCGGGGTCCCCCACTCCCATCAGATACCGGGGAAGCCCCGAGGGAAGTTCGGATACGCCGGCCTCCACCGCCTGATTGCGTTCGGCGGCCGACTCCCCCACCGACAAACCTCCGATGCCAAAGCCCGGGAATCCCAGCCCGGCCGTGGCCCGGGCGCTCCGGCGGCGGAGCTTGGGGGAGACTCCTCCCTGCACGATCCCGAACAGCGCCTGGTCGGGCCGGCGATGGGCGGCCAGGGCCCGCTCTGACCATCGCAGGGTGAGTTCGGCGGCCTCTTCAACCTGGTCCTCGGGTGCAGGAAGAGACAGGCAAATGTCGAACACCATGGCGATGTCGGCGCCCAGACGCTCTTGGTGGCGGATCGAATCCTCGGGAGTGAGGCTCACCGAGGCCCCATCGTAGACCGATCGAAACACCGCGCCCTCTTCACTGATGGTGGCCCCCAGGGAGAAAACCTGAAAGCCGCCCGAATCGGTGAGAACCGGGCGGCGCCAGGACATGAACCCGTGTAATCCTCCCATGTCTTCGATCAACTGCGATCCTGGCCGCAACATCAGGTGATAGGTGTTGGCCAGCATGATCGGAGCGCCCAACTCCTCCAGGTCGGCAGCGTCCAACCCCTTCACCGAGGCGCGGGTTCCCACCGGCATGAACACCGGGGTGGGCACTTCCCCGTGAGGGGTGCGGAGCGTCCCGGCCCGGGCGGCGCCGTCGCAGGCCAGAGGAGTCCAGGTGACCGGCGTCATGGAACGACGGTCGGGGTATGACGCTCGGCCAGCATGGCGTCGCCGAAGGATAGAAACCGATACCCTCGCCGCAACGCAGTCTCATACGTTTCCCGCCACCGATGGCCCATAAAGGCCCAGACCAGCGCCACCAGGGTGGAGCGGGGAGCGTGAAAATTGGTGATCAGCAGGTCCACTACTCCGAAGGCAGACCCCGGAGTCAGATACAGACGGGTTTCCCCTTCTCCGGCGGCAATCAACCCTTCGGACAAGGCGCAGGTTTCCAGGGTCCTAACCACGGTGGTGCCCACCGCCACCACCCGGCCACCCCGTTCCCGGCAACGCCTGATGGCCTGCTCGGCATCCCGGGAGACACGAAAACGCTCCGTCCCCATCGGGTGCTCCTCCAGCCGCTCCACCCCGATGGGACGAAAGGTCGCCCAACCCACCTCCAGGTCGATCTCGGCCCGTTCCACGCCTCGTTGGGCCAACCTCTCCAAAAGCCCGGGGGTGAAATGCAGACCGGCGGTGGGAGCGGCCGCCGAACCCAGGTGGGATGAGTAGACCGTCTGGTAGCGCCCGGGGTTGGGAAGTGAGCGGTTGATGTAAGGGGGCAGCGGTATCTCTCCCACTTCCTCCACCAGTGTCTCCACCTCGCCGTCGCCGGTGAGGATCAACCTGGCGACGCCCTCCACCGGATCGGAGACCATCTCTCCCCGGAGGGGCCCGAAGTCCAACACCACCCCGGCTCGGAGTCGGCGGGCGGGACGAACCAGGGCTTCCCAGACTTGAGAGGACATTCGGCGGGTCAGCAAGACTTCCACTCGTCCTCCGGTGCCGGCTTTGCGGCCCACCAGACGAGCCGCCCGGACCCGGGTCCGGTTGACCACCAGCAGATCGCCTTCCTCCAACAATTCGGGAAGGTCCGAAAACCTCCGATCAGACAACTCCCGGGTGTCGAGCAGCCGGGAACCGTCCCGGGGCTCGATGGGAGTCTGCGCCACGGCTTCGGGGGGAAGGTGATAGTCCAACTCCGAAGTCAGCATGGTATGACAGCGAAATCAGACCAGCCGGAGCTGCGGATCGGGCGGCGGTGTCAGGCCCAGGTGGAGGTAGGTTCCTTCGGTGGCCATGCGCCCCCGGGGGGTCCGCTGCAGAAGACCTGCCTGCAACAGATAGGGCTCATAGGCTTCTTCCACCGTTTCAGGTTCCTCCCCCACCGCGATGGCCAAGGTGCTCAGCCCCACCGGACCGCCCCCGAACTTTTGCACCACCGATTCGAGAATCGCCCGGTCGACTTTGTCCAAACCCAATTCGTCCACCTCCAGCAAGGCCAATGCCTGTTCGGCCACCCCGGTGGTCACGTTCCCGTCGGAGCGGGCGATGGCGTAGTCCCTCACCCGGGTCAGCAGGCGATTCGCCACGCGGGCGGCGCCCCGGCTGCGGGTGGCGATGGTCTGCGCTCCCCCGCCGGTGATCTCCACTCCCAGAATCCCGGCGGATCGGACCACAATCTGCCGCAGCTCGTCGGAGGTGTAGTAATCGAACCGCTCGATGATCTGGAACCGGTCCCGCAGCGGAGAGGAGATCATTCCCAGCCGGGTGGTGGCCCCCACCAACGTGAAAGGCTCCAAGTTCAACCGGTAGGTGGTGGCGCCCACACCCCGTCCCACCACGATGTCCAACTCGAAATCTTCCATGGCCGGGTACAACACTTCCTCCACCATCCGGGGAAGGCGGTGCAATTCGTCGACAAAGAAGATCTCCCCTTTCTCCAGTCCCGACAGGATGGAAGCCAGATCGCCCGGTCGGTCGAGAGCGGGGCCGGAGGTCCTTCGCATCCTGACACCCAGCTCGTTGGCCATCACCCCGGCCATGGAGGTCTTTCCCAATCCGGGCGGACCCGAGAACAGAACATGTCCCATGGGGAAACCCATCTTTTGGGCCGCCTCTATCGAGACTTGAAGTCGTTCCTGCAGAAGGGCTTGACCCACGAATTCGCTCAGAAATCGGGGCCTCAAAGATGATTCCAGGTCGGACTCTTCCTTCTGCGACTCCTGAGCGACCACCCGCTCCTCTCTCATTGCGCCAACTCCCGCAGTGCCGCCCGAAGCTGATCTTCGAAAGAGGCGCCGGAATCAACCGCCGCCACGGCCTGACGAATTTCACCGCGGCGGTACCCCAGGCTTGCCAACGCCTCCCACAACTGTGAGGACCGGGTGGCGCCCGACACCACGTTGGCTTCGGTATCCTCCAGTTTCCCTTTGAGGTCGAGGATCAGTCTTTGGGCGGTTTTCTTACCCACACCGCTCACGGTGGTGAAGGTGGTGACGTCCTCGGAGCGCACCGCCTCCCGGACGGTGTCGGCCCCCAAAGTGGAAAGGATCGCCAGACCGACTTTGGGTCCCACACCCTGGGCCGAAATCAGCAGTCGGAACAAATCCCGCTCGTCGGATTGGGCAAAACCGAACAACCTCATGCCTTCGCTCCACACCTGCATATGGGTGCTGATCACCACCTCTCCCTGTTCACCGGCGAGGTTCTCCACAGCTCCGGGCGCCATCGCCACCTCATAGCCGACCCCTCCCACATCGATCACGATCCCCTCCGGTTTCCGTTCGGTCAGTACTCCTCGGAGTGAACCTATCACGGTACCAGTTCCAAATGGAGATGCCGCAGATGGCAAACAGCGGCCGCCACCGCATCGAAAGCATCAGGAGGCAAACCGTTCTCTTGGAGTTTGAGAGTCTTGTGCAGGGTCCTCTGGACGGCTTCCTTGGTGGCGGCCCCGTCTCCGGTCACGATCTTTTTCACCGTGCTGGGACTGTATTCGGTGACGGGGATCCCCCCCTCGGCGGCGATCAGCATCACCACTCCGGTAGCTCTTTCCACTGCCGAGGCGGCTGACCGGTTGCCTTTGATGTACACCTTCTCCAATGCCAGGGCCACCGGCCGGTAACGGCGAATCACGTCGGAAAGATCATTGGCCAACTCTTGCAGGCGCTTCTCGATGGGCCACTTCACGGGAGTGCTGATCACCCCCATAACCAGCACCCGGTGCGGGTTGCCCCGGTTCACCACCGCATACCCGGTGCGGGCCAATCCAGGATCTACTCCCAATACCAACACCTAGGGAGAGCGTAAAGGAAAACCGCCCCTATTCACGGTCTTTCCCCTTCCCGGCTCACCTGCGACTCTTACCGTCCGGCGCCGTGGCGAGCCGACATCACCCCCGGAGTTAGGTTCTCGGATTCACTGACCGGCTAGGGCCTCCAGGAGGTCGTCGCTGATTTCAAAGTTGGAGTAGACGCTTTGAACGTCGTCCAAGTCCTCCAGAGCATCCACCAGACGCAGCACTCGGGGGGCGGTCCGCCGATCAACCGGCACCTCGGTGATGGGCAGTTGGGTCATCTCCGCCGAGAAGACCTCCAGCCCCGACTCGTTCAAGGCGTCCCGGACCTCGGTCATGGCCGAGGGAGCGGTGATCACCTCCCAAGAGTCGCCGGTCTCCCGGATGTCGTCGGCGCCGGCCTCCAGGGCGGTGATCATCACCTCGTCCTCCTCCCCGGCAGTCGCGATCAGTCCTCGGGGTTGGAAAAGGTAACCGACCGACCCCGGTTCCCCCAGGCTCCCCCCGTGGCGGGTAAAGGCCGATCGCACGTCAGAGGCTGCTCGGCGGCGGTTGTCGGTGAGCACCTGAACGTACACGGCCACTCCACCGGGGGCATATCCCTCGTACCACAGCTCATCGTAGGCGACCCCGCCGGCCTCCCCGGTCCCCCTCTTGATGGCCCGGGCGATGTTGTCGTTGGGCATGGAAGCCGCCTTGGCCTTGGCCACTGCCGCGGCCAGGGAATAGTTGGAAGCGGGATCTCCTCCGCCTTTGCGGGCCTCCGACTCAATGGCGCGGGCCAGTTTGGCGAAGAGTTTCCCCCGAGCGGCGTCCTGCCGGCCCTTGCGATGCTTTATGTTCGCCCATTTGGAATGTCCGGCCATGATCGATTACTCCCCAACTTCCTGCAGCCACAGACGGTGCACCCGGAGGTCTCCGGTTAGCTCGGGGTGAAAGGAGGCAGCCGTCAGGGCACCGGAACGAACCATCACCGGGTGGGCACCCACCTGGGACAACACTTCCACATCGGACCCCACCTTCTCCACCCATGGCGCCCGGATGAACACTCCGGGAAAGGGGCGACTCAGCCCCCTGATCTCCAGGTCCATCTCAAACGATTCGTTCTGCCTCCCAAAAGCGTTGCGCCGCACCACCACATCCAGCACTCCCAACAGCGGCTGATCGCCTTCCACTATCGAAGCAGACACCAGAATCATGCCTGCGCAGGTGGCCAAGGTGGGCAAACCTTCGTTCAAGGCGCCGCGCAGAGGCTGCAACAGCCCAAAACGCTCGGCCAGCCGTCCGATGGTGGTGGACTCACCTCCGGGAATCACCAACCCGTCCAGTCCTCGCAGGTCCTGGGAAAGTCGCACCAATCGGGAGCGCACCCCCAGATCATCCAGCGCCCACCGGTGCTCCCGCACATCGCCTTGCAGGGCCAAAACCCCGATGGTGGGCGGCATGGTCACCAGCCCCGGGAAGCCAAACGCTCTGCCGGTTCCAGGGTTCCTATCTCGATACCCGCCATGGGCGCCCCCAAACCTCGGGAAGCCTCGGCCACGACTTCGGGACGATCCCAGAAAGTGGTGGCCTCCACGATGGCGGCGGCGTAGGCGGCCGGGTCCGAGCTCTTGTAGATGCCGCTTCCCACGAACACCCCATCACATCCCAGCGCCATCATCAGTGCCGCGTCGGCGGGGGTGGCGACTCCTCCCGCGGCGAAGTTCACCAACGGCAGGCGTCCCAGTTTGGCCACTTCCCGAATGATCTCCACCGGGACCCTCATCGAGTGGGCCGCCTGAAGCATCTCCTCATCCGAATATCCGGCCAGGGCTTCTATCTGGCTGTTGATGGCCCGGATGTGGCGGACTGCTTCCACCACGTTGCCGGTGCCGGCTTCGCCCTTGGTGCGGATCATCGCCGCCCCCTCCGCGATGCGGCGCAGTCCTTCGCCCAGATCGCGGGCCCCGCACACAAACGGGGTGGTGAACAACCACTTGTCAACATGAAATTCTTCGTCGGCGGGGGTGAGCACCTCGGATTCGTCGATGTAGTCCACTCCCAACGACTCGAGGACTCGGGCTTCCAAGAAGTGCCCGATGCGGCATTTGGCCATCACCGGGATGGTGACGGCACCCATGATCTCGGTGACTTTGGTGGGGTTGGCCATCCGGGCCACTCCGCCGTCCTTTCGTATGTCCGACGGCACTCTTTCGAGGGCCATCACCGCCACGGCCCCGGCTTCCTCGGCGATCCGGGCCTGCTCGGCGGAGACCACATCCATGATCACGCCCCCTTTGAGCATGTCGGCCAAACCCCGTTTGACCAGTTCGGTGCCGGTCTTCATACCATTGCTCTCCTCCATCCTGCTTATCGTACCAAGGTTGACGCGCCTCCTCCGTCAATATGGGAGGCGGTCGCGCCCGGTAATGGAAGGCTTCGCCTCGCCTCGTTATCGACTCCGGGCGATCACCTGTTGGTAACACTCCCGATATGCCGCCCCCACCTTGTCCCACGAGTACCGCTCAGCCCGACCGCGGCCCTGCAGGGAAAGCCTGTTGGAGAGCGACCGGTCAGCCAACACCTCATCCATTCTCTGCACCAGCCGCCCGACGTTGCCCGGCTCAAAGTATCTTCCCGCCGGCCCGGCCACGTCTCGAAAAGGATCAAGGTCGGAAGCCACCAGAGCGCATCCGGCGGTCATAGCCTCCACCAGCACTATTCCAAAACTCTCACCGCCCAGATTCGGCGCAACGAACACCTCTGCTGACCCCAGCGTGTGGTGCTTCACCTCCTCGCTCACCCTTCCCATAAAGATCACCCCCTCGGGCGGATCAGAACGAGAGGCGCCCATCACCACCAGTTGGGCATGAGCGTGACGCTGTTTGATCTCAGACCAGGCCGCCAGCAACACATCCAGGCCCTTGCGGGGTTCGTCCCTCCCCAAGAACACCAACTGACCCCAGCGACGCGGCCCTTGGGCCGGGCCGGTCGAGATGTCCACCCCGTTGGGGATGATCCGGTCCGGCTTCCAGGCAGCCGGCAGAGCGTCGGCCGCCCGCCGGCTCACCGCGGTGATCAACGTCTGCGGGCCGGTCAGCGAACGCATCCGCCGTCCCAAACCCGCATAGGCGGTTCGGACCCAGCCCGGGGCGTCAGCATGGAATGTGGCCACCTTGGGACCGCCCGACCGCAGAGCAGCCCACCCCATTTTGGGCATGAGCGGTTCATGGATGTGAGTTACCTCCGCCCAACCGATGGTGGGCGCCATGGCGGCGGCGATCCCCGAAGACAGGGTGATGGGCGCCACCGACCGGTTGGTCCTGATCCGGACCACCCGCCCCACGGCCAAGCCCCGGTCATCGTCGGCCAAAGCCGGGGCCACCAGCCGAACCTCGTCACGCCGGCTCTCAAGCCACCGGGCCAGCCCCCGCACCTGAGCTTGTACCCCTCCGGGCTGAGTGAGGTCATAGGGGGAGACCAGGCAGACCCTCATCGGCGCCTCTCAGTGCTGGTCCGAGGGCCAGTTGGGTTGCAGCAGGTGCCACTGTTCGGGCGCCTCCCCAATCAGGTCCTCGAATGCCCCCGCCATCAACTGCGCCCCTTTTCTCAATCTCTCCGACAGGGTTCCTTCCCCGGGTATGGGCAGCGGTGGTTTCAACACCGCCCGGTAGCGGTCCTGGTTGAAGTACACGGCCGCGGGGAACACAGGACGCCCCGTGCGGACTGCCAACAGCAGCGGACCCGCCGGCAGAGTCGTTTTCTCTCCGAAGAATCGGACCGGCACTCCCCGGCCGCTCAGGTCCCGATCGGACGGGAGGCACACCGCGGTTCGAGTGGCGAGCTTTTCCTCCAGTTGCTTCAGTAGTCCCTTGCGAGCAAAAATGACTTTGATGCCGGACAACGCCCTGACTTGGGAAAACCAATCCCTGATGTGGGCGTTGGCCAGGTTCTCGGCGACGGCCACCACCTCCAGATCCCGGTCCCACACCGCCACTCCGGCCATCTCCCAATTGCCCAGATGGGGCAACGCCACCACCACCCCGCTCCCGTCTGCCAGGGCATCCCACAGTTGATCGAATCCCTCCAGATCGAATCGGTCTACTACCCGCCTGACATTGCGGGGCCCCGCCCACAGTGACTCTCCCCAGTAGCGCCCGTAACTGGCGAACATCCTCCGCGCCGCCCGCGTGCGGCTGCCCAGCGCAATGTCAAGACCCGTTCGACTGGCATGCCGGGCAGCCATTCTGCGTCGACCGGGGAGCAGCCAGGAGGCGACCACCCCGGCCATCTCCCCCAATCGCCGCACCACCCACCGCGGCCAGATACCCATGAAACCCGAGGCGGCCCGTACCCCCCAATAGGCGAAGCGGGACCTCACCGCTCCAATTCTCGGAATGCCACCACGAACCGGTGCAGAGCAGAAATCCAGCACAAACTGGTCATGGTCCACAGCATGGGTTCCACCCATCCGCTCAAGAGACCCAGGGCGAAAAGGATCACCCTTTCGGCCCGGCCGATGAATCCTCCGGTGCCTTTGAGTCCCTCCGCCTCCGCCCTGGCCCGCAGATAGGGAATCATCAGTGCGCCGCTCACCGACAACACGACCAGCATCAATACCCGGGGTTCACCGGCCCGAGCCATTGCCAATCCGGAAAAGCAGGCCACTTCCCCCAGCCGGTCCACCGAAGCGTCCAAAAAGGCGCCTCTCTTGGTAACCCGGTCCGCCGCTCGGGCCAACGTGCCGTCCAACCCGTCGATCGCCGAGCCGGTCAAGGCGATCATTGCGCCGGTTACCGGATATTCCAGCGCAATGAGTACCGCTCCCAAAATGGTCACTGCCAGCCCGAAGAAAGTGAGAGCGGAAGGGCTAATCCCCAAACGGTGCAGAGAGCGACCGATCGGGTCCAGCACCCTTCGCAGATGAGGACGAACCCAAATGTCGATCACGGCAATATCACGCTAGCAATTGAGCAGGGTTTTGAAAAAGCCAGGGGCGCCCAACACCGTCGGTGTTCCGTCATATTATTGAATTTAGGACCGATCCCCTTCCTTCGGAGCGCCCATGCCGATCCAAGCCCTGTTCCGCTATCCTCGGTTGACCTGTTCACCGGCGAGGAGACCCATTTGTCACCTGATTCGATTCGTACTGTTGCACTGATCGGCCATGGGGGGAGCGGCAAGACTTCCCTGGCCGAAGCTCTTCTTTTTTGCGCGGGGGTCACCACCCGACTGGGTTCGGTGGATCAAGGCACCACCCTGTTGGACCATGAACCGGAAGAGGAGGAGCGAAAGCTCTCCTTGAACCTGTCCGTGGCGTCTGTTGACTGGGACGGATGCAAGATCAACCTGATTGACACCCCCGGCTACGCCGATTTCTCGGGTGATGCCCGGTCCGCCATCCGGGTGGCGGATCTGGCTTTGTTTGTGGTCTCCGGAGTTGACGGCGTGGAAGTCCAGACCGAACTGATGTGGAAGATAGCTGCCGACGAAGGCACCCCTCGGGCGGTGTTCATCACCAAATTGGACCGGGATCGCTCCTCTTTCAACCGCACCCTGGCAGAACTGCGAGAAGCCTTCGGCACCGGAATCGCCCCCTTGGTTATCAATGTGGGCGAAGAGGCTCAACTGAGGGGGGTGGCCCGGGTGAGTTCCGGCCAGGCGACCCGGTATGAGGAGGGCAATCCGCAGGGAACCACGGTTGCCCAAGTGCCGCAAGAGGTGGCTTCGGTGTTGGAGGAGGCCCACACCGCCCTGGTGGAGTCGGTGGTGGAGACCGACGATGACCTCATGGACGCCTACTTTGAGGGCAAAGAGCCCAGCCAAAAAGTGATCGTTTCGGTGATCAGAGAGGCCCTGTTGGCCGGGGAGATCTTCCCGGTGCTGGCCGGATCGTCCGCCCGTTTGATCGGAGTGGATGTTCTGGCCGACTTCCTCAAGGTCTTTGCTCCCACCCCGCTTGATCGGACTACTCCCCCACTGTCGGATGGCGAGCTGCAGATCTCGTCCGACGGCGGAGCGGTGGGGTACGTGTTCAAAACCATCGGAGATCCGTACGTGGGACGCATCTCGATTCTGCGACTCTTCAGCGGGTCCTTCGGCTCCGACGACCAGTTGGAGCTGGCCGACGGTTCCACAGTGAAGGCGAGCAACCTGTTCTTTCTTCAGGGCCGCAACCCGGTGCCCACCGATCGGGTGGTCTGCGGCGACGTGGCGGCGTTGGCCAAGATCGACAAGGCCACCACCGGCGCCACCCTGCGAGCCCCGGGGAAGACCGCGGTGGTGCTTCCCGCCGTTTACCCCAAGCCGGTGATGGAACTGGCGGTCTTTCCCCGCTCCACTCAGGACGAGGAGAAGCTCTCCACCGCTTTGCAGCGGGCTGTGGAGGAAGACCCCACCCTGGCGGTGGAACGCCGGTCGGAGACCGGAGAGACCATTCTGGCCGGGTTGGGCGACGTGCACCTGGATGTGACTCTGGCCCGCATAAAGCGCAAGTACGGGGTGGAAGTGGACACTGCCCTGCCCAAGATTCCCTACCGGGAGACCATCACCGGCCGAGCTGCGGCCGAGGGCAAACACAAAAAACAGACCGGTGGACGCGGGCAGTTCGGAGTGGCGTTCGTTCGCTTCGCCCCCAAACCGCAGGGGGAGGGCTACGAATTCATCGATTCGATCAAGGGAGGGTCCATACCTCGCCAGTACATACCGGCGGTGGACAAGGGGATTCAGGAAGCATTCGCCCGGGGGATTCTGGCTGGTTTTCAAGTGATTGATGTATCAGCGGAGGTGTATGACGGCAAATATCATTCCGTGGATTCCGACGAACTGTCATTCCGCATGGCCGGAATCGGCGCCGTCCGGGCCGCTACCTCGGAGTTGCGGGCGGTGCTGCTGGAGCCGATCACCCGGTTGGTGGTGAAAGTCCCCGAGGAGTACACCGGCGACATCATGGGCGACATCAACGCCAAGCGAGGACGGGTGAACGGCATGGACACCGACGGGTCACTCCGGGTGATCACCGCCGAGGTTCCCATGGCCGAAATCCAGCGCTACGCGGTGGAGTTGCGGTCGATGACCAGCGGCCGGGGGACTTTTGAGGTGGCGTTCTCCCATTATTCGGAGACCCCGCATCAGGAGGCCCAAAAGGTGATCCAAGCATCCCGAGAGCAAGACGGTTAGCCGGTGAACACTCACGTTCAACTCGTTCACCAAAACCGGAAAATGGAACTTCCTCTGGTGGCGCCCACCGTGGGCGATTGGGGAATCGACATTTCCCGGCTGCGGGCGGAGCTGGGGCTGATCACCGTGGACCGGGGATTCGGCAACACCTCCCAAAACCCCAGTTCGGTCAGCTTTGTCAACGGAGAAGAGGGAACCTTGAGCTACCGGGGCTATGCGATCGAAGAAATCGCCGGTCGGGTGGGCTTTTTGGAGGTGGCATGGTTGCTTCTCTACGGAGATCTTCCCTCCCCATCCCAACTGACCTCCTTTGAGGAGGACATTCGCGACTTCTGCGATGTGTCCGACTTTATGGAGACCTTCCTGGATGCCTTCCCTGAGCAGAGCAACCCCATGAACACCCTGGCGGCCGGGGTGCTCAGCATGGTGGGCCGCCACCCCGAAGCCTCCCAAACGAGCCGGCCGGAGATGTGGGAAAGGGCGATACGCATTCTGTTGGCCGAGGTCCCCATCATGGCGGCCCTGATCAATCGTCGCTGCCTGGGCCTCGGTCCCATTTCAATCAGAACGGACCTTCCCTACACCTCCCGCTTCTATCACACCGCAACCGCCGAATCGGATTCATCTCCCCTCCCCGACTCGCGCACGTTGGAGGTGCTGGAGGTGCTGGAACTTCTTCACAGCGATCACGGTCAGAATTGCTCCTCTTCCGCCGTGCAGCTGGTGGGATCAGGCCGGGCCAGCATCTTCGCATCCATTTCGGCGGGGATCAACGCCCTTTCCGGACCCCTGCATGGGGGAGCCAACCAGCGGGTGCTGGAGATGCTGGAGGGAATCCATTCCGAAGGCGGTGATGTGGGGCAGGCTCTCCGCCGCGCCAAGGATCGCTCGGATCCCTTCAGGTTGATGGGTTTTGGTCATCGGGTGTACCGAAACTACGACCCCCGCGCCCGGATCATCAAGAACGTCGCATCAGAAGTGCTCGCCGACCTGGGTACCGAGGATCCCCTTCTCCAACTGGCCAAGGAATTGGAATCGGCGGCCCTGGGAGACGACTATTTCGCGCAGCGCAAGCTCTATCCCAATGTGGATTTCTACTCAGGATTTCTGTACCGGGCGCTGGGGTTTCCCACCCAGATGTTCACCGTTTTATTTGCGATTGGACGGCTCCCGGGGTGGCTGTCGCATTGGCGAGAGATGGCTTCCGATCCCCGCAGTCGGATCTTCCGCCCACGCCAGGTCTATGTGGGACATGCCGAACGAAAGCTGGCCGACCGCTCCTGACCGGGACCGGTAGGGCCGGGCATAAGGCCCAACTTTCGCTCCATCTCAGAAACCTTGGTTCAGGGCCGGGGTGGTTCCAACTTCTCGGTATAGACCTCCGAACACAACGCTCCGGTCACTCCATCGAGTTCCACCAAGGCCCGTCGAAGAGGGGGGCTTTCCGACGAATAGAGGATCGCCTGCCACCGGGGCCGAGACCTGATGCCGACAAAGCTCACCGCCACCGAAGCGTGCCCCACACTGAATGGCACCTGACGCGCCGCTTCCGCCAATGCCTCTCCCTGATCAAGTGAGAGCGGCCAAGACGACCACCAGTGATAACCAGCCATCCCCACCAACAGCGCCACGGTGATCCACAGACCGGCGGTGGAGAAAGCCAAAACCATAAGGACGGCGGCCATTCCCAGATACACTCCCCCCGCCCACCGGCGACGGAGCGGGTCCGGGAACCGGTAAGGGCCCACCATTCCGGCGTCGAGATCATCGGGAACGGACTCGGCGGCAGCCAGGTCCTCGGGGATCAGTATCCCATCCGCTCGATGGGTGCTCACCGGCCGGCTTCCCGCACAACCTGCCCGGGGTCCGACGGCGGCCGGGCCTCCTCCGCCAGGGCAGCCGCGACTTCCTCCAGTGGCATTCCCCTTATCTCTCGGTCACTGCCCAGCCGGCGCAGGCCCACCGTGCCGTGTTGGGCATCCTGGTCCCCCACCACCATCACCACCGGGTGCTTAGCCGTCATGGCCCGCCGGATCTTTTCCCCCAGGCGTTCCGAAGATGAATCCACCCTGGCCCGCAGACCCGCTTGTTGAAGTGTTGTCGCCACCTGCTGTGCATAGTCGAGGTGGCGGTCCGCCACCGGGTTGACCGTGATCTGGGTCGGCGCCAGCCACAGCGGAAAGGCACCGGCATAGTGCTCCACCAGCACCCCGAAGAAACGCTCTATCGATCCGGCCTTGGCGCTGTGAATCATCACCGGCCGCCGGAACACATTGTCCGAACTGGCATATTCCAACCCGAAATTTTCCGGAAGGGCGAAGTCGACCTGAGTGGTGGACATCTGCCAACGTCTGCCGATCGCGTCCCGCACATGGACATCGATCTTGGGGCCGTAGAACGCGCCTTCCCCCTCCGCTATCCGATAGGAGATTCCTCCCTTCTCAAGAGATTGCAACAGGGCTTTCTCGGCCACTTCCCACAACATTGGATCACCCACGAACTTGTCCGGACGGGTGGAAAGGTCGGCCTCGAATTCGGTGAACCCGAAGTCTTTGAGCCAACTCAACACAAACAACAGATGCATATCCAACTCGGCAGGCAACTGTTGACGAGTGCAGAAGGTATGGGAGTCGTCCTGCGTGAACCCCCGAGCTCTCAGGGCGCCGTGTACCACTCCCGACCGTTCGTAGCGATAAACCGCTCCCAGCTCCGACAGGCGGATCGGCAGATCCCGATAAGAACGACCTCGACTGCGATAGATCAGCACATGAAAGGGGCAGTTCATCGGTTTTACCAGATACTCGTCGCCGCCGTCAAGCACCATTGGGGGGTACATGTTCTCTGAATAGAAGTCGAGATGACCCGAGGTGGCCCACAGTTGGCTGCGGGCCAGGTGGGGAGAGTAGACGAATTCAAAACCGAAGCGTTCATGAAGCAGGCGGCTGTGGTCTTCGAGCAACTTTCTGATCATGCCTCCTTTGGGATGCCAAACCATCAAACCCGCCCCCAACTGACGGGGAAACGAAAACAGATCCAGAGCCGGACCGAGCCGACGATGATCCCGCCGTTCCGCCTCTTCCAGCCGGTGGAGGTAATCCCGCAGCGCGCGGGGTGACTCCCAGGCCGTACCGTAGATTCTCTGCAACTGCGGGTTGTTCTCTTTCCCTCTCCAATAGGCCCCCGAAGTCCGCAGGAGTTTGACCGCTTTCAGCCGTCCGGTGGAAGGTACATGAGGACCCCGACACAAGTCGTCGAACCCGTTGTTGGAATAGACGGTGACCTCTTCTCCCTCCGCCACCTCCGAAGCATCCACCGACTCGATTATCTCCAATTTGAACGGGTGGGACCGGAACATCTCCCGCGCCTGCTCTCGACTGACGGACCTGCGCACAAACGGCTGGTCGGCGGAGATCAACTCGTCCATCTTCTTCTCAATCCCGGACAAGTCGTCGGGCGAGAACGGCTGATCGACCCCAAAGTCGTAGTAGAAGCCGTCCTCAATCGGGGGCCCGATGGCAAAAGTGGACCCAGGGAACAGGTCCAGCACGGCCTGAGCGAGCACATGGGCGGCGGAGTGTCGGAGGACCTCCCGGCCCTCCTCGGTCTGATCGGTGATCACCCGCAGTCTCCCAGAGCCGGGGAGCGGGCGAGTGAGGTCCAGCATCTCGCCGTCCAGTTCCACCGCCACCGCCGCCCGGGCCAGCCCTGGTCCGATCGCCAGGGCCAGTTGCTGCCCGGTGAGGCCAGGCTCGCCCGAACGTTGACTTCCGTCGGGCAGTTCCCATTCAAACATCACGTCTCGCTCCTCGACACAGCAAGGGTAACTGCTCCAATCGGGAGTCCATATCCGGTTTCAGCCGATAGGACCGATCCGTGTGGTGATATCGGAATCCCATCGACTGATACATGTTGAAGGCGGCGGTGTTGGAGGCGTCCACATACAGGACACATGCCCGGGCATCCTCACGGGTGTGCATGTGATTGATGCCCTCCAACAGCAATGCCCGGCCCAGACCCATACCCTGATAGTCAGGCAGCACCCCGATCACATATATCTCTCCGGCGGCGGGCGAGGGGGTCTTGGTCCAGCAGAACCCGGCCAGCGCCTCTCCGTCCCAAGCCATGCGTAAGCCCCGGGAGGAAAACCAGGGACGCCGCCGCCGCCGATCCAGGTCAGCCAATCCCCAATTCCCGTTCTCGGGATGGCCGGAGAACACTTGGTTGTTGGCCTCCAACCACCGGGTTTCATCAAGGCCCTCCCGAAAACCGCGGATCTCGATGCGGGGAGGAAACCGAGGTGTGTGAGGCAGAGGAAGGGGCACCTTCAGGTGGAAGAGCTCGCGTTCCGATCCGAACCCGGCTCTCTCCGCGGCCTGCATCACCTCGGGGACATAGGCCCACAGGCGGATCTGGGTGGCTCCCTCCTCAACCGCCGCCGCCATTGCTCTCTCCAACAGCGCATCCACCACCGGACCTTGACGACGAGCGGGGTGTATCACCATCTCAATTGTGAAAAGCCCCTCTTCTTCCTCCACCGACGCCAGAAAGGAAAATATCCCGGAACTGTCCTCCACCACCAGTCCCCGGGTTGAGGTAGCCGCCTCCCGGAGTGGTTCAACCAGATTTAGGTATTTGCGTTCTCCCAAAGCCGGATGGCCGTCTCGCTCCTCAATCTCCGCAATCAGATTCTCCAGCATTGTGGAGTCGGTGGGCAGAACAACGTTACGCACGTTCAAGCGGTCACCACCTTGTAAAACACAGAGCGAAAGCGTCCAGCCGTTGTCAACGCCACACCCCGGGAAGTTTCACGCAAGAGACGGAAAGGCCACCAACAGTGGGCGCTACTGGGATCGAACCAGTGACCTCTGCCGTGTGAAGGCAGCGCTCTCCCGCTGAGCTAAGCGCCCTGTTTCAAGCAATAAGACTAAAGCTGTGCCGGCCGCGTGGGTGTTCTCAAGAACGGGTGCGGGCAATACCGCTTCGGCTCAAGGCGGAAGCAGGTACCCCCATCGCCCGCCATGCCTTGTAGGTAACCTTTCTGCGGGCCGCGTAGGACTTGGCCACTTTGACGAATTCCGCTTCCAGTGCTTCCAAGTCAACCCGGCCTTGATCTTCGGAGAGACGTTGCTGGGCATCGATTAGTCTCTGGCTCAGGCTGAGTCTTTGAATAACATCTGATTCGGTCTGCAACTTCGCTTGCACTGCCTGTATTTCCTCTTGGGGTGACTTCCGACTCCGACGCGCTCCCGCCGAGGACTCCAGCCCTTCCAAATAGGCGCGGACCGTTCTGGTTTCGGCCCGGGCGGCAGCCCTTGCCGCCTTTACTTCTGGGGAAAGGTTCCTGCGTTTATCCATATCTGTTCTCCTTTCGGGTGAAATTGTAGCGCGATAAACCGTCTGTGGGCAATCTGTCATAAAGATCACACTCCCAGAGTCCAAGGGGATACAACCAACCCCTGCCCGGCATTGCGGTACCGAAGCGAATCTCAATAAAGAGTGGGCCCTAGTGGAATTGAACCACTGACCTCTTCCGTGTCAAGGAAGCGCTCTTCCTCTGAGCTAAGGGCCCGTCAGGATGCACAGATCGGAGGCGACGTCCGGAATCGAACCGGAGTGACGGGTTTTGCAGACCCGCGCCTATCCACTCGGCCACGTCGCCGCGGGCTCTCCTTGGTTGGAGAGAAGTACGAGCGGAAGACGGGGCTCGAACCCGCGACCTCAACCTTGGCAAGGTTGCGCTCTACCAGCTGAGCTACTTCCGCGACTCTCCGACCATTATAGGAGCATGCTGAAGAAAGTTGGGGATGGGATGATCCCCATACCTCGACTTGGGGTTCTGCTGCCGCATTTGGCTCCCGTCAGGCCTTTTTCGGCACACTCCTAGCCCGCTTCTCACCATTGGGTCGACCCAAATCCCGCTTCGCCGCGTTCGGTTTCGTCCAACTGATCTACTTCTATGAGACGCACCGAGGGCGCCTCCACCACCATCAGTTGAGCTATCCGGTCGCCTGGCTTGAACCGGACGACATCGTCGGAGAGATTGACCAGTATCACCGCCACCTCCCCGCGATATCCGGCATCTATCAACCCGGGGCTGTTAACCACCCCAACCCCCAGTCGGTCGGCTATGCCGCTGCGAGGCAATACCAGGCCCGCAAATCCCTTAGGAATGGCCAACGCCAGACCGGTGGGCACCTTCTGGCGTTCTCCCGGCGCCAGTTCCACCTCCACGGCGGTGGGGAGATCGAAGGCAGCATCATCCGGATAGGCGAATTCCGGAAAAAACTTTTGCCGCTGACGGCGGAGGATGCTAATCTTGATTTTCTGCATAGTGGTGTCGGGCGGACAACCACACGGATCAGGTGCGCTTGTCCAACCAACAATCTAGTTCCCGACGGCCGAAAACCCGCGGAAGGCATCTCATGCCCAGCAAATCGCGGCGGCCAACGCGCCGCCGGGCACACCACCTCAGCAACTCCTCCAGCCAACGACCCTCGTCCAATCGACACGGGGTGGCGCTGCTAAGTCAGCCGAAAGCTTCCGCTCTCCATCAGAAGACAGCCCTGCATCGCGAGTCGCTTGACTCCCCACGTCACCAGGTTGAGGACCACAACGGGCGTCACACGGGCATCAACGGAACTGTCAGCCTCCCAGCACCCGGCGCCACAGCGAACGCCGGGGCCCGCAACGGCACCACCCAATTGATTGAAGACCCAGTGTCTCAAGGGTGGAACACCGCGGAGGTTCGCCTTCCTCGCTCCCATCTTCCGCCGGCGGCCTCCCATTCTTTGCGGCAGATCACCGCTCGCCGGTCGCGCTCGGGTATGTGGACCACGTTGGCCACGGTGACCCTCGCTGCCGCTCTCACCGTGGCTCTGCTGATGTTGGTGGGGGGTTCTGAACAAAACCATGCCGAGGCTCGGGCCGGGGTGGTTGGCGCGGCGGGCACCGCCGCGGTGGCGGTGGCTGACAGCGTTTCGATTCTCGACTCCTTACGAGCGGAGAGTTCTTTCACGCCCGAGTTGGTCGCCTCCATTTCCGCCTTGGGAAATGCCTCCCGCGGCCTGGTTGAATCGGTGGTGACCTTACCCGCCGATAACTCTTCTCTGATTGAACTACGCATGCAGGCCACCGGTCTGGCCGGCCGGGTGTCCCGCCTGGGAGAGACCTTCGGGGCCGCGTTTTCCTACCGGGGACAGATAGAACCCCTTCTCACCCTCCCCCAGTTGAACGACGCGGCCAATCCTTCCTCCTTATCGGAGAACACCAGTCTCCTGACCGACTGGCAGTTCCGACTCGAACAAGCTGCATCCACCCCACCCACCCAGCCCCGGCTGTTGAAGAATCACGAGGCTCTTGGGGCGATGCTGCCCTACATCGCAGTTCATCGCCAGGCCTATGTTGATTCGGTTGGCAATCGTCAGCCGGAACAGGCAACCGCCGCCCTGTCACAAATCACCTCGCTGCTGTCGGCCCTTCGTCAGGACTTCGAGCGCGCCTACGGCGAGATCACCGAGATCGCCCAGGCCGAGATCCAGTCTCTGTCCGCTGATCTTCAGGTGGTGGCCAAAGGAACCGCCAGCACCTGACCGGGCCGCAGCACCTTGGACTGCAACCCGTTGACGGCCACCAGTTCCCTGACCACCAACCGCAAATCAGCGCCGTCAGGCGCCAGCTGATCGGCGATTTCCCAGAGGGTGTCACCCGGTCGGACCACCACGGTCTTGGCCTCCGACGGTCCCGAGGCACTCACCGCCTGGGGTTGAAACATCCAGAGCAAGGCCCCGACCAACAGAACCAACGCCAGGCCCAGGGCAAGAGCCCGGAGGCCGGAGCGAGCATAATGTGTCGAACGCATGTTCGATCAGTATATAGAACATATGTTCGGCTACCAAATCGAACAAATGTTTGGAATTGGCTGTGGATGACGGTACAGTGACAGGCATGACCAAGTTGACTGATCGGCAACAGCAGATACTGGACCTCATCAAAACCCGCATCGCCACCCGGGGTTACCCACCCACCGTCCGTGAGATTGGAGCGGCGGTTGGCCTGGCTTCGCCATCTTCGGTGCATGCCCAGATCTCCACCCTGGTCAAGGCCGGCAAGCTTCGCCGCGACCCTTCCAAGCCTCGCGCCCTGGTGGTGGTGGATGAGCAAAAACCCCCCTCCATGGGCCGTCTTGGACCATTTGACCCGCAGAGCGTTCGATCGGTCCCCCTCCTGGGAACTATCGCCGCCGGAGCACCCATCCTCGCCGACCAGTTTGTGGAGGACACGCTGGATCTCCCCACCCGACTTGTGGGCGGCGGAGAGGTGTTCCTGTTGGAGGTGGAAGGAGAGTCAATGACCGGTGCGGGGATTCTCCCCGGTGATCTGGTGGTGGTGAGACGGCAGCCGACGGTGGAAAACGGCGAGATCGCGGCCGTTCTGGTGGACGAGACCGAAGCCACGATCAAACGGGTCCGGATCCTTTCGGATGGGCGGTTGGAACTTCGCTCTGAGAACCCCGAATTTCCACCGCTTGCGCCCCACCATCCCCGCATTCTGGGCAAAGTGGTGACCGTGCTGCGCTCGCTGCGATAACCAACTCCCCCCATCCTCATTTCTGGTCAGATCCGATTTCCTCCTTTTGGCCTGTGTAGACGCGGTCCGCAGGGACGACTCAGCCGGTGAAGGGAGTCAGTTCCACCGGCACATGGGAAGCGGCGGAGCGTTTGGCGGCATCCACCATGGCTTGGGCGTGACGGGCCCGGCGGAGCGTCATCTCAGGGGGCGACTTGGCCCTGATCGATCGTATGAAGTGGTCCAGGGAGGCGGCCAGATCGCCTCCCACCTTGCCCAGCACTATCGGCCAATGGGTGAGGTCCGGAGCCGAATACCCATCCGCGCCCACCACCGACAGACCGTGGTTGGAGCCGTCGATCATGATCGCGCCGCCGGTCCCCACCGCTTGAAAAGAGGCGTCCAAAGGGGCGGGCAGCGAGGTTGGCATCACCCAACTGGTCTCCAACACACCGATCACCCCGTTGTCGAATCGCACCATAACCATGGCCGCGTCGTCATGTCCATACGAAGCCAGACGTCGGGAGATAGTTTCGGCATAGACCCGGGTGACCGGCGCATCCGCCACCCACGCCATGGCATCCAGATCATGAATCCCGGTGGAGATCAGCAGGTCGGTCCACACTCCATAGATGTCGGCGCCCAGATAGGACCCCCGGCGGCGGGTGAAAATGGTGTGAATCTCCCCCAATTGACCCGACGCGGCCGCCTGCTTGGCCTCGGTGTACCGCGAGTCGAATCGGAGGATGAAATTAACCATGGTCAACACCCCGGTGTCCCCCAGATCGCTCACCAGACGGTCGGTCTCGGCCAGAGTGGGCGTCAGAGGTTTCTCCAGTAGCAGGTGTTTTCCGGCTCGGGCGAGGGGCAGCGCCGTCTCGTAGCGAAATTGTTCGGGAACCGAGACCGAAGCCGCCTCGAACTCAGCGGCCGACAGAAGTTCCGACACGTTGGTGAACCAGGGAACCCCCCAGGGTTCGGCCACCGCTTCGGCAGTCTCGGGGTTGGTGTCAACAACGGCCGCCAATTCCGAGAGGGGGTGCTCGGCGTAGATGCGGGCATGCAACGATCCGATGGCGCCCACCCCCACCACCGCGGCCCGCAAAGCAGGCACCTCAGCCTCCCGTGGGCGTGAACGCCCGATCATGGCCCGGCATCACAGTGGTGGGCCGAAGGGCTTGCAAACGGTCCAGGCTGGAGTGCAAACCTCGCAACTGATCGGGGGTGTACCAGTGGGAGAAGGTCCGTTCCGAATATTCCCGGCGGGTCATCACCGTGTCTCCTGCCACCAGGACCCGCTCGCCATCCCCGATCTCGGCCACCACGCTGATGTGTCCGGGAGTGTGTCCGGGAGTGGAAACGGCCGCCACTCCCGGCATCAGTTCCAACTCCTCGCCCCTTCCCACCTCGATCAGGCTTCCCATCACCGCCAGCCGCGCCTCCGTTTCGGCCGTTCCATAGATCTCCTCGCAGAAATCAGCCTCGCCCTCTCCCAACACCAGGTCGGCGCCGGGGATGCGAAAAGCGCTTCCCATGTGATCGTGATGGCAATGGGTGCACACCACCAGATCGATCTCATCCGGTGTCAATCCAAAACGATTCAGACCGATGGCCAGCTGTCCGTAAAAGCCGGTGTGATGGTTGCCCGGGTCGACCACGATGTTCTTCTCACCCCTGATCAAGACGGTGGTGGAAACCGGAAGAAATCCCAGGTTGGAGTCGAACAACATGTCCACCTCCGGATTGATGCCCATCATTAACTCCATGCGGTCCAGGACCGCCTCGGTGTCGGAGGCGAAAAAATAGACGACCTCGTCATCCAACAGGGTGAACCTCAGGACCACCGGTTGAATGACCACATCTATCTGGTTGGGCATTTGAAGCTCCTTTCGATCTCGGTCCGTCGCACCCCGCTTCACAGGGGTACGGTCATATGCGTCATCGTTCCACTCCGGCAGTCACCACTTCGCTGATGTTGCGTTGGAAAAAGGCGGTGATCAGGATCACCGGCAGGGCAGTGATCACCGTTGCCGCCGCCAGTTGCCCAATGGCGATGTCCATGGTGGATCTGAATAATCCCAAAGTCACGGTGAGGATGGAGAGATTGCTGGTGAACAGCAACGGCGTCAGGAACTCCACCCAGGCCAGGATGAATCCCAACAGCAGGCCGGCGAAGATGCCGGGCCGAAGCAACGGGATGATGATGCGGAACATCATCTGTCGAAGACCCGCACCGTCTATCCGGGCCATCTCCTCCACCTCCACCGGGATCGACCGGACAAATGACCCCATGATCCACACCATGAAAGGCAGCGTGAAGGCCACATAAGGCAGCACCAGCCCGATGTAGGTGTCGTACAGACCCAGCTGCACCACCGCGATGAACAACGGCAGAACGAACAGCAAAGTGGGCAGGATGTAGATGGCGGCAAACCCTCCCAGAATGATTTTCCTACCCGGCACCGCCATGCGATTGAGGGCATAGGCGGCCGGCACCGCGATCGCCACGGTCAACACCGCGGTCGCCACCGCCACCACCAGGCTGTTGACCATCGACTCCGCCACCGGAATCCCCGAAGCCTGGTTGAAGATCTGCCGATAATGCTCCGTCTCCAGGTAGGTGGGCACAAAGGCCACGTTGCGGGAACGGATGTCGGGCTCCGTCTGGATGCTGGTCAGAATTATCCCGTAGAGGGGAAACGCCATCACCACCAGCACCACCAGCGCGGCCCCATAGGTCAACATCTGCTTGGCGCGACGCATCACCAGGCCTCGGGATCTCACGGCCATGTCTACATGCCTGCCATTCGCCGGGAACGGGTCAGCATCCATCCCAGCCCGACGATCGCCGCCACGGTGAGCGCCGAGAGGAGATAAGCGGTGGCGGCGGCGCTGCCGAAATCGAACTGCTCGAATCCTTGCCGGTAGGTGAGGAAGTTCAAGGTGGTGGTGCCTCGGGTGGGTCCGCCTCGGGTGAGCACGAAAATGGTGTCGAACACCTTCATTGCCCACACGAACAAGAAGATCACCACCGGGACCACCACCGGCAGCATCAGAGGAAACGTCACGTGCCGGAACACCCGCCAGGAACCGGCGCCGTCGATGGCGGCCGCCTCGCGCGCCGCCTTGGGGACGATCTGCAGCCCGGCCAGGATGAACAAAGTGGCGAAAGGAATCCATCTCCACACTTCGGCCACCAACACCGAATGCAGGGCGATGGTGGAACCTCCCAGCCAGATTATTCCCCCATCACCACCAAACGCCCGGATCAAGCCGTTCAGAAACCCGAATTCGGCATGAAACATTTGCACCCACAACACTCCCGAAGCCACCGGGGGCACCGCCCAGGGCAGCAGCACCGTCACCCGGAGCAACCCCCGACCCAGAAAGGTTCGGTTGAGAAGCAGGGCGATCATAAACGAGACCACCAACGTCACAATGCACAGCATCACGCCGAAGTAGATGCTGATCCAGGTGGCCTCCCAGAAGGCCGAACCGGTCAGCTGATTGATGAAATTTCGAAAACCTACGATGCGTTCCAAGCGGAACCGAGGTGAGAGGTCGATCTTGGAGACGCTGTAGAGCAGGGTGGAGACGGCCGGATAGGCGTACACCCCGGCCACCAGCAAGACTGCGGGAGCCACCATCGCCGCCGCCATCAGGCGAGCACGGCGGCGAGAGTGGCCCCTGCGATTGTCGACCACCGGGACCTCGTCGGTCATGGGGTCGGGTTTTCTGCTTACGCTTCGTCCTGGCTGCGAGCCGCCAATGTTGCCGAGACCGCGTCATCCAGGGCTTGCTTGGGAGACTTGCGTTGCGCCAGCACCTCATGGATCTCATCGGAGAGGAACTGCGTCCACCGAGGACGGTCTTCGGACCATCCCCCGTCCACCGGATACTCATAGGCCTTGGCCAGCGCCGGGTAGAAGGGGAAGGCTTCCACGATATCGGGTTCGTTGAGCACGCCGCTGTAGATGGACCCCCATCCGCCCAAAGCCACCACGCGTTGGCCTTCTCGGGAGGAGATCAATTCCAACAGGCGCCAAGCCTCGTCCTTGTTCTCGGCGTACACCGGTACTCCGAAGAACTCCGATCCGTCCACCGAACCGCTGGTGTCCACTGCCGGATTGGGCGCGAAGGCGCTGTGCCCGGCAATTCCGGGAGCGGCGTCGGGGATGGCCGCCACCCCGGCCACGAACGGCCAAGAGATGAACATGCCGCGGGTTCCGTCGAAGAACCCGGGAGTGGCGTCGAACACCCAGGTGTAGGTGGTGACCGCCGGATCGATGCACTGATGGACATGCAGCAGGTCATGCAGCTTCTGAAGGGCTTCCACCCCGGCGTCGCTGTTGAAGGTCGGCTGCTGCTCGGCGTCCAAGAAACTGCCCCCGTGCATCTGGAGCATTCCGCCCCAGGTCCACAGCACATGCTTGTCGGCCCAAGCGTCGGTGTAGCCGTAGTACTGGACTCCGTCCCGTTCACCGGTCATGGCCTTGGCGTATTCCACGAAGGTGTCCCAGGAGTTGGAAGTGGAGTGCCAGTTGAGCGGTGCGTCGGCGTCCAGTCCGGCCTGTTCCATGAGTTTTTTGTTCCAGTGAAGCAACTGGCTTCCCATCGTCCAGGGGACGGCCCAGGTTTCACCACCGGCTTCCACCGCTCCCATTCCGCCGGTCAAAAGGTCCGGTTCGCTCCTCACGCGACTGTCCATGAATGGACCGGCGTTGGTCAGCCATTCCCGGTTACTCAGCTCGGCGCCCAGTTCGGCGGTGACGAACGCCGCGTCCCAAGGTGAGCTTTGGGCCAAGAAGGAAGTGGTGAGCTTGTTGCGCAGATCGGGAGTGGTTATCTCCTCCACGTCGGGAGCGAATCCCACACTGGCCTGGTGTTGTTCCAAGAGCTGCTTGATCGGGTCCATGTGGGTGCCGATCAGCACTCCCAACTGGCCGGTGAAGTCATCACCCGGCTCTGCTCCTTCGTCGGTCGGGTCTCCTCCGCCACAGGCTGCCAAGAGGCTGGAGAATCCTCCCATGGCCGCGAAGGCCAACAGGGCGGAGCTTCCTCCAAGAAACTGACGACGGGTTACCCCATTATCGAATCGTTTGGGGGTCAATGTGTTCCTCCTTGGCATAGAAAGCTATTCGGCACTTAACCTAGCCGACTACCCTTCTCGTTCCCGGCAGAGCGGAGAGTTCCGGGGATTGCCCGGATTCGGGGCCGGGTGCGGCTCCTACTCCGTGGGCGCTTCGCACACCTTCTCGAACAGCTCTTCTATCTGCCCGAACAGTCCCGGCAGGTCATCGGGATTCTGATCGCTTTCCGTAGTCAGGTTCGGCAGATCCTCCAGAATCTCCGAAATCATCTCGAAGTCGGGATCGCAGTCTTCGGGCAACGTCAAACCGGGCAACAACTCCCCGAACGAAAACCCAAATCTTCCCAATGGCCCGGCCCATTCGTCATCCGGCCCGAAGGCGGACCCATCGTCCGGGTAACTGTCGCCGCCCTCATGATCCTCTCTGTCGAACCACGGCTTCCGTTCATCGTCACTCCACAGATCACCCCCCGGGAACGGGCCTGATTCGAAGAATTCTTCCAGTAAGGCGCCGATGCCCTCTTCGTTGATCACGTAATCCGAGACCCTCTCAACCAGTTCCTCCACCTTGGCAAGCAGACTTTCCACCCTCTCCCAGATCTCGTCGGGGACCAGGTCTCCCCGATAAGGCCCCTCGCCGTCCTGGATGCGGGGCCCCATCCAACCTTTCTCCCATCCGCCCTTACCCTTCCGGTCCTTGCTCCACTCCCCGTCGTCCTCGGCTGGTAATCGCAGCTTGGCCGCCCCGACCCGGTCAACGTCTCTTCCCCGATCGTCATCCATCCAGTGGGCTGCTCCCCACCCCAGGGCCACCCCGATGCCCAGCACCACTACTCCCACCGCCAGCCCTCCCCAAAAGGTTGGTGATCCAAGGAAACCGAACGCCCTCCGACGAGGCTTGTCGGGAGGAGCACCCAGCTCTTCGGAGACGGCTGCTCTCGGTTCTTCTGCCTGCTCTGGTGATGACCGTTCATCCATCAGTGGTATTGCTTTCTCTCACGGACGATGCTCATGTCCATTGTCCTTCACTCGGTTTCCCAACGTGGGATTCCCACTGGTTGGGGATCATAAGGCATCGGCAGAGCCAAAGAATCAAGTTTCGGTGGCGGCCGGACCAACGCGGTCCAAACTGATCCAATCGGGTTCGAACTCATCAAGCTATTAGCCTCCCGGCTATGAATCGCATCTCAACTCGAATCGGCAGCATCGCGCCGTCGGCCACCATGGCAGTCTCAGCCAAAGCCAAGGCACTGCAGGCGGCGGGCGAAGACGTAATCAGTTTTGGGCCGGGGGAACCCGATTTTCCCTCCCCCGCTCATGTGGTGGAGGCGGCGGCGGCAGCCTGTCGGGACCCCCAGAACCATCGCTACAGCGCCACCGCCGGTCTGGGTGAACTTCGGGAGGCGGTGGCTGACGCCACCACCAAGAACTCGAAGGTGGAGGTGGCGCCCTCTCAGGTCCTGGTCACCAACGGGGGCAAATATGCGGTGTTCGCGGCGTGCGCAGCCCTGCTCGACCCGGGCGACGAGGTGATCGTACCCGCCCCCTACTGGGTCTCCTACCCGTGGACCATCCACCTGGCCGGAGGAGTGGCCGTCCCGGTCCTGGCCGATCAGAGCACCGGATTCCAAGTCACCATCGATCAGCTGGACCAGGCGGTCACCGATCGGACCAAGGCCCTGATCTTTGTGTCGCCCTCCAATCCCACCGGAGCGGTGTACAGCCCCGAACAGGTTCGGGAGCTGGCTTCATGGGCCGCTCAGAGAGGCATCTGGGTGATAGCCGACGAGATATATGAACATTTCGTTTACGACGACGCCCGGTTCTCTTCCATAGCCGCCTCCATGGACGACCGGTGGGTGATCGTCAACGGAGTGGCCAAAGCCTATGCCATGCCGGGCTGGCGAGTGGGGTGGATGGTTGGGCCTTCGGATGTGGTCCGGGCTGCCAGTGGCCTCCAGTCTCACTCCACATCCAACGTGTGCAACGTTGCCCAACAGGCAGCTCGGGCGGCGCTTACGGGACCCCAGCAACCGGTGGCGGACATGAAAGCCGCTTTTGATCGCCGTCGGCGCGCCATGTTCGAGGCCTTGTCGACCATCGAAGCAATAGATTGCCTGGTGCCCAAAGGAGCGTTCTATGCCTTCCCCAACTGCTCCCGGCTTTTGGGTCAAGACATCGCGGGACGCTCGGTGAACAGCACCATCGAACTGGCGGAAGCAATTCTGGAGGAGATCAAAGTGGCGGTGGTCCCCGGAGAGGCGTTCGGGGCGCCGGGTTTCGTCCGGTTTTCCTACGCATTGTCAGACGACGATCTGGTCAGGGGCATGGAACGCCTCGTCAATTTCCTGGGCGACTGACGGGGAGGGGCATCCCCTGCACTTCAGCCCGAGGTGCGCGGCCCACAACTCAACGTCAGAATCCACGGCCGGGGATGCTCGGGCGTGCAGTTTCCCGAGGCCTTCGATTTCGGGCTGTCGCCTTGCCGAATGTACTCTGACAGGAACAGACAGGGAGGCTCATGAGCGCAATCGGCGTCAAGGCGCAGATACTGGTGGAGCCTCGCATCCTGCGGCCTCGGACCCTGCCGCGGCGCACGGTCGAGGGAGGCGGATGGCTGGCGGTGGAGGCCACCAGCTTGTCGGGAATAGATACCCAGGCTTGGGCCGGGGAGATCGCCCAGCTGGCCTATCCATTGATTTTGGGCCGCCAAATAGTGGGAAGGATCGCCGACTCGGTCAACGGAGACTTCCCTCATGCGATCGGCTCCCGGGTGCTGGTGGAACCGACCATCCGTTGCCGCCGCTGCTCCTCCTGTTTGACCGGGCTGTCGTACTGTTCCCGCCGCCGCCCCATCAACTGCTATGGATTGATTCCCTCCACCGAGCCCCCCGGCCTGTGGGGTGGGTTGGCCGAGACCCTGTATCTCGACCCGGGGGCGCAGCTTCATCAGATCAGCGACGACATCCCGGCCGTCACCGCCACCGTTGCCCACAGCCTGGCCGACGGCTGGACATGGGCGGTCCAGACCCCCAGGCTCCGCCCGGGTGAGAATGTTCTGATCCTGGGACCCGGACCACGGGGACTGGCCTGCCTGGTGGCTGCCAAGAGCGCCGGAGCGAGTTGGGTGGGGATCAGCGGATTGGACGTGGACAGTGACCGCCTGAACATGGCGACCATCCTCGGCGCCGACCTGACCGTGAACGTTGACACCCTCGATCTCCAAAACTCGATCGCCAACAGTCTTGGCCACCGCCCCGACCTGGTGGTGGATGTGACTTCCAATGATCCAGAGGCGATTTACACCGCTCTGGAGATCGTGCGTCCCGGAGGCCGGGTGATTCTGGCCTCCACCAAGGGCGGTCGTCCCATCTCCTCGCTGTACTCGGATGTGATCGTCACCAAGCAGTTGCAGGTGCTGGGGGTGCTGGGCCCTTCCCCGGAAGGCTACCGGTGGGCCATTCAGCAATTGGAAGTTGACCCCCGGGTCGACACCTTGGTGAGTCACCAGTTCCCCTTGGATGAGTCCCACTTGGCGATGGCGGCCACTTCGGGACAGTTGGGTCATGAAGAGTTGATATCGGTGGCCATCAGCTTTTGACGGCCAACCCCGGGACCGAACCGTGATCGATCCGGCCCTTCCGTCTGAACGACCGCCTCCTCCCTCATCCATGTGGGCCTGGGTTGGTTACGACCTGGCCAACACCATCTTCGCCCTGGGTGTCATCGGGCTCTATCTGCCCCAGTGGATGCTGGAAGAAGGACTGCCCGACTCGGCGTTGTCCCTGGCCACTGCCGGGGCCGGAATCGCCGTGGCTTTCCTGGCGCCCTGGGTGGGCGCCCGCACCGACCACCAGGGGAACAAGATCGGCGCCCTGGCGCTCACCACCGGCATCGCCGTTTTGGGAACTCTGCTGCTGGCGGTTGGCCCCACCCTTTTGACGATGGTGATCTTCGGGCTCGCCCTGATTGGTTTCCATGTGGGGTCAGCGGTTTATGACTCCCTGCTGCCCGAGGTCAGCACTCCCGCCAACCGCGGGCATGTCTCCGGATTGGGAGTGGGCATCGGGTACGTGGGCTCATTCATCGGACTGGGCATCGGGACGGTGATCTTGGGAATGGGCGGGGGGTATCCGTCCGTGTTCCGCTCGTTGGCGGTGGGGTTCGCGGTGTTCGCCCTCCCCGCCATCTTCCTGATCCGACCGGCTCGTCGTCGGAGACCCGATGGCGATCCGCCTCGTCTGCGCGGAATTGTCACCGGCTTGATCAGGTCGTGGAAGGCCACCCGCGAGCACCCCCATCTCACCAGGTTTCTGGTGGGCCGTTTCTGCTACACCGAGACCGTCAATACTCTGATCGGGGGGTTTCTGGCGATTTACGCCACCGAGGAGGTGGGGCTCACCACCTCGGAGGTCACGGTTCTGCTGGGCGGCGCCATCGCGGCATCCATGGCCGGGGGATTGCTGGGAGGCTGGGTGGCCACTCGGTTGGGAGCGGGGCGAGGATTGCGTTTGGTCTTGGGGCTTTGGATGGTGACCATCGCCCTGGGGGTGGTGGCCGGCGTGGGGGGGGTGACCGTCCTGATTTGGGCGGCCGGAATGTCGGGGGGTCTGTCATTGGGAGGGCTCTGGGCCATTGACCGGGTGGTGATGGCGGCCCTGTCGCCTCCCAAGCGGTTGGGAGAGTTCTATGGCCTGTATGCCACGGTGGGTCGCTTCGCAGCGGTTCTTGGGCCGCTCTTGTGGGGATTCATCGTGGATGTGCTGGGCTGGGGTCGCCACTCGGCGATGCTCAGCCTGATCCTGGTGACCGGTTTGGCGCTGTACATCGTGAGGGAGATCAACCCTGCGCCGACCTACCAGCCTCCTTCCTCCAGTCGATGAACCCATGCACCACCGCAGACGCCCTGCCGAGTGAAACCGATATCACAACCACCACCTCACCCTGAAGGTTTCCAACTCCCCGTGCGGATGTGCCGGGCCGCATCCGCTAACCCTCCGGCATAACGGTGTTCCCCTTCTACAATAAAACCGAGTTATTCCTCTCTTCTATCTCTACCCATGTCACGAGCGTTTCGTTCGCTGCTGATCGCCATTGTGGCGGGGGTGGTGCTGATCCTCCTGTCTCTGGTTGGCTTTGTGCTTTGGAGCAGAGCAAACAGCCAGAACATCATCGGATCGGTCAGCGTTTCGGGGATAGATCTGCGCGGCATGACGAGAACCGAGGCCGAATCGCGGTTGGCCGACCTGGAGGCGGAGCAGGCCGGCGCGGCGGTACAGATCGTGGTGGAAGACCAAGGGCTCACCATTACCTCCGCCGATCTGGGGTATCGGATCAACACCGGGGAGTTGATCGAGATGGCCCTGTGGCAGGAGAGAACCGGTAGCTTTGTCGACCGTTGGCGCAGGTGGCTGAGACGGCTCTACTCGGACCCTGCACCGGTGGAGTTACACCCCCAGGCGGCTGTCGACGAGGATGTGATCATTGGCATACTGGACCAATTGGATCAGCAACATGGGATCCCCCCCTTGGAGGGGAATGTGGAGTTCCGAGACGGTCGGCCGGTCCCCACCTACCCCGCACCCGGCTGGCGCTTGGACAGGTCGGAAGCCCCCGAACTGATCTCGGACGCGGCACTGGGAGGAGGTGGAACGGTGTTTCTGAGCATGGTTGTGGTGGCGCCCCAGACCGGCGTCGAACAGATCGCCGACGCCATCTCCCAGGTTGAGAGGTGGATATCCGCCCCTGTGGTGCTAGAAGAACCCGGAGGTGAAGTTGATCTGATCTTCACCGCCCAGGACATAGCCGATGCGACAGTCTTCAGATTCGATCCGAATGCCTCTCCCACCGTCCACTTGAGCATCGACCCCCGACTGGTTACCCGGAAGGTGGCCGAGGTGAGCGACCGAGTGGGAAGTCCGCCGGTGGACGCCTACTTTGAAATTGATGAGGATGACCAAGTGATATTGCATCCATCTGAACCCGGCACGGTGGTGGATGTCGCCGCGATCACTCGGCTGCTGAACCAACTGGCCTCCCAAGACACCCGCCGGGCAGAACTGCCGATCACGGAAGGAGTCCAGCCCCAGATAACCACCGAGGACATTGAAGAGCTGGGGATCCGCCACCTGGTCTCCGCATACACCACCTTCCATGGCTGCTGCGCTCCCCGAGTAAATAACATCCAATTATTCGCCGACAAGGTGAACGACGCTCTGGTCCCGCCCGGGCAAGAGTTCAGTCTCAATGGGCATGTCGGCCGCCGGACCATCGCGGACGGGTTCGAGGAGGCGGGGACCCTGGTGCTGGGAGAACTGATCGACACCATAGGCGGGGGCGTGAGCCAGTTCGCCACCACCTTCTACAACGCGGTGTATTGGGGAGCGTTCAAAGACGTCGATCATAAGACCCACAGCTTCTACTTTCCCCGATACCCCGAAGGCATCGAAGCCACCATCAACTGGCCCGAGGTGGACCTGGTTTTCCTGAACGACTCAGACAGTCACGTGCTGATTCGGACCGAGTACACCGGCACTTCCATCACCGTCAAGTTCTTCGGCGACAACGACGGACGGATAGTGGTGGGCAGTTGGAAGGACGGTAGGGGCCGTCTGGAAGTGGTGGCGGAAGGCGGTCCCCATGCCCGGGTGGTTTCTTCCCGGGTCTCGGGACGTTTCAACGAGATTGCACCTCCTGAGAATCTCTATCGAGGCAACCCGGAACTCACCCCGGGCGAAGTGGAGGAGATCCAGACCGCGGCGCCGGGCTGGACGGTGAGGGTCACCCGCACCATCACGCAGGGAGCGGAGGTCACCGAACACATTCGCAACGTTCGATACCTACCTCGACAGGAGATCATCGAAGTCCACCCCTGCGTAATGTCGCTTTTGACCGACTCGGGGGCGTTTACCCCGCCGGAACCGGCACCAACCGGGCAAAGCGACACCTCGGACGGTGACGTGGAGGTGGTGTGTCCCGGCCCCGAGGAGGAGGAACCCACCGTCCTGCCCGAGGGATTGCACGACCACTTTCCGGAACTGGTTCCCGAAGAAGAGGAACAGACCCCCATCGAAGAGGAAAACGGTGACCAGGAGCCGCTTCCCGACGGGGACGAGCAGGCTCCCATCGAGGAGGAAGACGCCGAGGAGGATCCCTCCAACGACGAGGGGGAAACGCCCGTCAACCCCGAAGACGAGCCCGATCCTGCCCAAGGCGCCAATCAGTGATCCGATCTGACCTCAGATAGTTCAAGAGAGGCGCACCGGGTGCAGTCCGGCGATCAAGAAAAGACTCAGTTACGCGGTTGGCGAGAGAGAAGTTGCGTTGATTCGGCAATGAGTTGAGAGCCTTGGCCAAAGGTGACTCATCGGCCCGCGTAGAACAAAAAGAACTCCGCTACGGAGGTGGAAACCCTCTCCACCTCATCGGGCGCCCACCCTCCCTGACGGCGCACCGTCAGCGTGTTGGATAAGGTGAACACCCGGTTGATCCGAGGATCAAGCTCCATCAGACGGGCCGACAGTTGGGCAGGCAAAGTGGTTCCGGATCGGGCGGCGTCGGGGTCATTGTAGCCTTCTCCGTCCTGTCCCCCCAGGCTGCGATTGGTGTCGATCAGCAGCACGTCATCAACCATTTGGGTGGAAAGAACCTTGATCTCTTGTCCCAAATCCGTCCCTTTCGGTGGTCGCCCCACATTGTACCGGACCCCAACAACCCTCGAACAGATGCCCGGGATCACCATCCTTTCTCCCACCGGGCCTTTTCAGCACACTCCGCCAGCATCTCGTGACCGTGGCCCCTACCACATCAGCGGGTATGAATCGCAGTGGTGTCGGATTGTGAAAGATATGAAAACACACACTAACTCGCGAAATCCCTCCCTCCCTTCCTCCCCAAGGGCCCCTCCCCCGCCACCCACCTTTCCATGGTCAGGACGCGAACGCCCTGTTCAACACCGGGAATTCGCTGTCCCAAATATGCAACCTCGGGACGGCCCGAACGACGTCCGGATCAGGCCGAGAGGTGATCGACTCCAACAGCATGCCCCACCAGGTGAGACAGAATCAACCCCCGGGTCCACCTATTTTTCGCGACATCCAAATTTTGTCTATCCGAGCAAGGTCTCAGTCGGCTCTTGCGGATCGTGCTTTGCGTTCCCGTCGGGAAATTCGGTTGTACCGTTCTCCGATCGACTGGACTTTGATGAGATTGGTGGAGGCTTTCCGATTGGGAGGAGTGCCCGCCACCATCACCACCAGATCTTCTTCCTCGCAGATGCCTTTTCTTTCCAATAGCTTCTCTGCGGCCGAGAACATCAGGTCGGTGTGGTCCCGCCGCTGGAATGGGAATGGAGTGACACCGCGATAGAGGGCAGCCTGTCGGCGGGCCCGGGTGACGGGAGTGAGAGCGATGATGCGGGCCCGGGGACGATACTTGGACAGTAGCCGGGCAGTGGCGCCGGACTCGGTGAACGCCACCAGGGTGTCCACCCCCAGGTTGTGGGCGGCGTCCACCGCCGAATAGGCCACAGCTGAAGCCGTGCCTTCCCCGGCGGTGATGTAGGCAACCGCCCGATCCCCTTCCGCTCCCAGCAGTTCCTTCTCCATCTCCACACAAATCTCCGACATCACCTCCACCGCCCGAATCGGGTGGGCGCCGATCGCCGTTTCGGCCGAGAGCATCACCGCGTCCGTCCCGGTCGCCACCGCGGTGGCGACATCGGTCACCTCCGCCCGGGTGGGCCGGGGAAACCGGGTCATCGATTCCAGCATCTCGGTGGCTGTGATGGAAACCAACCCCGCCCGGTTGGTGCGACCCAGAATGTCAGCCTGAACGATGGGCAGGCGGGCCAGAGGAAGCTGCACCCCCAGGTCACCCCGGGCCACCATCACCCCGGCCGCTTCGGCCAAGATGTCATCGAGGTTCCGGTAAGCCGCCGCCAATTCCACCTTGGCTATCACCGGCGCCCCGCCGGCCAGATTCTTGATGGCGACGATGTCCCGGCCGGTCCGAACAAAGGAAGCAGCAACGTAATCCACTCCCAATTCCCTGCCAAACTCCAGATCGCGGAGATCCTTGCTAGTGACCGGTGGAAGATGCAGTTCGGTGTCCGGAAACGCCACTCCCTTACCGCTCCCAAGCTCACCGCCCCAGTCCACTTGGGCCACCAGCCGGTCACCCTGATGCTCGGTCACGGTCATTCTGATTATCCCGTCGGCCATCACCACCCGTTCACCTGCCCCGACATCGGCGAGGAGGCGCTCAAACCGGATGGGGATGGCTTGAGTCTCCCGACCCCCGGCCTGCTCGGGAACCAGGTTGACATCCTGGCCGGAACGCAGGGAGATCTTTCCTCCCGGTAGCTCCCCCACCCGCAGTTTGTGTCCGGAGATGTCCTGAAGGATGGCGACCGTTTTGCGGTGATCGCGAGCGCCCTGCCTCACCCAGTCCGCGAAACGCCCATGAAGGTCGTGATCGCCATGGGAAAAGTTCAGTCTGGCCACATCCATTCCGGCGGCCACCAACTGACTGATCTTCTCCCGAGAGGCCACTGCCGGCCCCAGGGTGGCCACGATCTTGGTGAATCTCTCCACAGACTGCCCCTACCCTACCGGGACCAACGGGCATCTGCGGCGGCCTTTATCTGAACCCGGGGACAATCGTTCAGGGTGCGAACACCGCCACCCCGTACAACTGCCGGTTGGCGCGTCTCACCGCATCCTTTCCCTCCGAGGATTCCAGCCACGCCACGAAATCCACCGCCTCCCGGGCGACCGGTGAACCATTCACCGCCATCGCCCGGTAAGGATTGGCCAACCCCACCGGATCAAGACGGACCTCGACCAGATCGGTGGCTTCCCCGGCCTTCAGAAAAACGCTCCACTCCACCAGCACAAAGCCTTGTCGCTGCGACGCCACCTGCAGCGTTAATCCCATGCCCTGTCGAGTCTCCACGTACCAGGTTCGCCCCCGGGGATCCACCCCCGCCTCGTCCCAGATGCGACGTTCCCGCTGGTAGGTTCCCGAACCGTCCGCCCTGCTGACAAAGACATGTCCTTGCCGGGCAATCCGACCGAAGGCTTGTTCCGGGCTCAGACCTACCAGTTCCTGTGCCAACCGAGGCGGGCCGGCCAGGATAAACCGACTTGAAAACACCTCGGCGGCCACCTCCGCCCCTCCTTCGGCAAGGAACCGCTCTTCCTGCTCGGGATCATGGGTAATGGTCACATCGGCCGATCCCGCCTCGGCCAACGCCAACACCCGGGCAGTGGAAGCGCCCACCACGCTCAACTTCACATCCGCATGTTCAGCCTGGTATTCGGCGACCATGGCCCCGAGCAACCCCCCGTCCACCAAGGTGGTGCCCGCCGCCACCACCACCCTGGTCTGCGCCCCCGAACACCCCACCCCCAGCGCGATGGCGGCCACCGCCAACCACGCCCACCACCAGTATCGGTTTCTCACATCAACCGGCGGTCAACAGTTGCACTGCCGATGCCTTCACCGCCGCCATGACTTCGGAGCCGACCGCCAGCTCCATCTCATCCATGGCTCCGGGAGTGATCACCGCGATAACCTCGACTCCTCCCACATCTATCCGCAACTCCACCCAGCGGCCGCCCTGTCGGGTTTCGGTGATGCTCCCGGTCCACCGGTTTCGCACGGAGCCCGTGGGTCCACCCGGAGCCAAGACCGCCACCGACTCTCCCCGGAAAAGCGCCCGGCAGGCAACGCCCTCGGTTACCTTTCCCACCCCCCATATCCGAACCGCTCCCACCCGCATGGCGGAAAAGGCTCCGGTCCGGCTGATGCCTTCGCCTTCCCACAGGTTGGAGACACCCACCACCGCCGCCACCCGCGGGTCATCGGGGCGCGACAGGACTTCTCCCAATGGCCCCTGCCGCCGGAGTCGCCCACCCACCAGCACCGCCATATGGGAACCCAGCGCCGCGGCGGTCTCCAGGTCGTGGGTGACGATCACCGCTCCCCGGCCGCCCACCGCGTCGGCGATCACTCCGGCCACCTCAAGACGATCCTCGGCGTCGATCGGCGCCAGAGGTTCGTCCAAAAGCACCCAGCTGCCGGAGCCGGCCAGAGCCCGGGCCAAGGCGATCCTCTGTTTCTCCCCGCCACTCAGCTGCTCCACCCGCTCTGAGAACCGCTCGCCCATCCCCAGCCGAGCAGCCAACTGAGAGGCGAACACCGCCCGCTCCGTGTCAAGGCCCAATCCCAGGTTCCATCCGATGGCGCCCCGGAACAGGTGGGGCGTCTGGGGAAGGTAAGCCGATTTCCATCCCGGCCCGCCGGACAGAGTCCCGGCCAGCATCCTGATCAGAGTGGTCTTGCCGGCGCCGTTGGGTCCGAAAACCACCGTACAGCGGCCCTCCGCCAATTCCAACCCCTCCAGATCCAAGACCGGATCGACCGCCGGATACCGCAGGGTGAGCTTCATGCTTCCGATCCTCCCAGGCGGTCCACCGCAATGTTCACCACCGTCGAGATAGCCAGCAAAACCACCCCGGCCGCCACCGCCGCTCCGAACCGCGCCTGCCGGGACTCCTCCACTATCAAGGTGGTCAGCACCCGGGTCTCACCCACGATGTTGCCCCCCACCACCAGCACTGCCCCCACCTCGGCCACGACTCGGCCAAAGCACGCCGCAACCGCAGCCGCCACCCCGGCTCGGGCTTCTCGCACCGCCACCGACCCGCGGGCCACCCAACCCAAAGGGAGAGCATCCAGCTGTTCCCGAACGGCCGACCCCAGGCCCCGGATGGAGCCGGCGGTGACGCCCGCCGCAATCGGGATGGCGAGGACCACCTGCGCAATCACCATGGCGGCGGGGGTGAAGATCAGCCCCAGCCCACCGAGCGGACCCGACCTCCAGAACAACAGCAGCAACAAAAGCCCGGCCAGGACCGGAGGAAACCCCATTCCCACACTCACCGCCAGGCGAAGCACACCTCTTCCCCGAAACCGTCCCAGCGCCAACAACACGCCCAGTGGCATCCCCAACATCACTCCGATCACGGTCGCCACCAGTGACACGACCAGGGTAAGAGCCACCACGGTCCACAATTCTGGGCCTGCCCGGGTGACGCTCCGGGCGGCCTCGGTCAGAACTTCCCACAGAAACGCCATTCGCCAACCTCGAGGTCAGCGCCGCTTGGCAGGCCCACCCGCGGCGGAGCGGCGCGAGTACGCCAAGGTGAGCAGTGCCCCGGTGGTGATGACCGGCACCCCCCAGATCAGGAACAGATAGATCCCGGTGCGCATGGTGGGAAATGCTAACCCTCAGAGGCGACCCGGGTTCACCGGACAGCCCCCCTTGGAGCATGCCGCACAAGAAGGGAATTGGGTAGGCACTGATCTCGACCGAGAGTTCTGGTGCCGCACATGGCTCCTGTCGGGCCTGTTTCAGCACACTGCTCGGTCACCGGGCAAAAGCAAGATCAGCGGTCGAGAGGTTTTTCTACACTTGACACCGAGAGCAGATCGCCATTAGCACGGGGCACGGTTGTCCGAGAACACCACATCAAGGAACAGGCGGAAGAGGATGATCGGACTCATCCTGTTCATAGTGGTGATCGCGGGGATCACCGTCCGCGAATTGCTGATCAGACCGCCCCCGGCGCCATGGGACGACGGGCGCTTGGTGGTGGGCGCCCTGCTTCCTTTGACCGGCGACATCGCCTTCCTCGGACCTACCCTGACCGCAGCAGTTCGATTGGCGGTGGCTGACATCAACGCGGCGGGAGGGGTCCTCCAACAGGAAGTGGTGCTGCACGAAGCCGATTCGGGAGACCTCAGCCAGGACATCGCCAATCCTGAGACCGACCGACTGCTGGGATTGGGGGTGGATGTGGTGGTGGGCGGGGCGGCATCGTCCGTCTCCATGCTGGTGATCGACAAGATCACCGGGTCGGGGGTGATTCAATTCGCCCCCTCCAATTCTTCCCCTGATTTCACCACCTACGATGACGGCGACCTGTATTTTCGAACCACACCTCCCGATCTTCTGCTGTCGAAAATGATGGCGCAGCTGATGGCCGCCGAAGGCAACGAGACGGTGGGAGTGGTCTACCGCCAGGAATCTTATGGGACCGGACTGGCGGTGGCCTTCCGGGAGAGTTTCGAGGAAGTGGGGGGTATTGTCGAGCCGTTCATCGCCTATGCGCCCGGCACCGACAGTTTCGACGCGGAAGTGGATCTCCTGGTGTCATCCGACCCGGACGCCGTGTTCATCATCGCTTTCGAAGAGGCGGCTTCGCTGGTCACCACCATGCACGAGCGGGGCATTGGCCCCACCTCGGACACCAACGTATACGGAACCGCCGGTCATATCACCAGTATCGGAGAAGCGGTCTCCGACCCTTCCATTGTGGCCGGCATGCGAGGCGCCGAAAACTCGGTGGATCTGAGCTCGATTCGCTCGTTCACCGACCGGCTCGAAACCATGTACCAGGGAGGGTTGGAAGGACGCTACAGCTACGGCGCCGAGACTTACGACGCGGTGGTCATCACCGCTCTGGCCGCTGAGATGGCCCGCTCCACCGCCTCGACCGTGGTGGCCTCCAAGATCAACGGCGTCACCCGCGACGGAATCAAGTGTTTCAGCTACACCGAGTGCCTGGAAGTGATCTTCTCGGGCGGCAATCCCGACTATGACGGTGTGGGCGGGGAGTACGAGTTTGTGGAGGTCGGCGAGCCGTCGGTGGCGAATTATCGCATACTGACCTATGACGGCGGGGCCCGTCCCAACCCGGACTTGGACGAATACGTCAGCTACCGCGGTTAGCTCTCACACCCCACCCGGATCGGTGACGGATGTCACAAACGAGCCGCACCGGCCGAACCCCGTGTCAGCTGACTCATCCGGCGTGAGCACCGCCAACCATTATCTCGCGGGTTCTTACACTTTTCACACCGATATCGTACGTTTCTTACATAAAACGATATGACCATGTAGCATTTGAGCAAAAAGGATCAGACCATGTTGTTACGATTTCAAGTCGCCAACCATCGTTCAATCTCTCATCGTGTCGAGATGTCGATGATTGCCATTGATGACGAACGCGCCGCGACTAGAGGGTTCCCACTGTTGTCGGAGCGCGTTCTTACGGTCGCCGGCATATATGGCCCAAACGCTTCCGGCAAGTCCAACCTTCTTGACGCCGTGGCTTGGCTCTCAACCGCCGTGGCTAATTCTCTGAGGAGCTGGGGAGACTTCGTGCCCCGTGACCCTCACCGTTTCGACGCCAACTCTGATGCCAAGTCCAGTTTTGACATCGACTTCGTGGTTGAAGGCATCAGGTATGAATATAACCTGGAAGTCAACGGTTCTGCTGTTCTTTACGAGAGCCTCCACAGTTATCCTCGGCGTAGACGCCGAACCTTGTTCGAACGGGAAGGGGACACCTTTCACTTCCGCCGCGGCTTGACTAAAGCCAACGCCATTCGGGAGTTGACGGCACCCACCGGGCTAGCCCTCTCCGCCGCAATTCGGGTGGGAGACCCTGAAATCCGAATAGCCGGCCGCGCCCTTGCGGGGGTAAGAGCCTTAGGTCTCAAGCGGAGACCTGATCCCAGGTTCTTCTGCTCGCTACACAGCCCCTCTGCCCGACTGTTTGAGCACGAAAGCCCATTAGGGAACAATCTTGCCACAGGCGCTCCACCTCAGTCCCCTTGGAACAGAGCCAGCGCAATAGAGTTACTCCGTTTCGCCGACCCCGCCATCGACGACGTCGAGATCCAGAACTCCAGTCAAAGCGGCCGCCAATCCGTAGGTGATCTGCTATTTGTACATGATGCCGCCGGCGAACCAGTGGCATTTCCTCTGGAAGACGAATCAGCCGGAACGCAGACATGGTTCCACCTTCTTGGACCGGCGCTCGGAACACTGCGTAAAGGACAAGTCCTCCTAGTCGACGAGATTGACGCCAGCCTGCATCCTCAACTTTCAGCACGGCTGATCGACCTCTTCCGAGACCCGCAAACCAACCCGCGAGGAGCCCAACTGATCTTCAGCAGTCACGACACAACCCTCCTAGATGTCTTGAATCGTGATGAAATCTGGCTTACAGAGAAAAGTTCCACTAACAGCACCCGACTTGTAGCTCTAGCCGAATACAAAGGTGACCGTGTGCGAAAGTCAGTCAATCTTGAGAGGGCATACCTCCAGGGTCGATTCGGTGCACTCCCGGAGATAGACCAAGCCGACGTGCGCAGAGTTGTAGGGCTCACAGTTGGGGCTTCTTAGTGGGGAGGCGATCCAAAGGTAGGTCACAACGGCGCAGGCCCCTTCGCCGCAGAGCCGGAATTCGGACTCCTAAGAAGACATTCCTCGTGCTATGCGAAGGAGGACGGACAGAGGTCGACTATCTCAATGCCCTGAAACAAGAGTACACCGCTCACAACGTATCTTTCGACCTACAGGTTGACTACGACTCTGCAGGATCGGTGCCCTTCACCTTGGTAAAACACGCAGTTAGAGCTCGTGGGCGATTTCCCCCCGAGGCAAGTGAAATAGACGAAGTCTGGTGCATATTTGATGTCGAATGGCCTCAGAACCATCCCAACCTGGATAAGGCTATGACTCTAGCCAAGAATAGCGGTATCAAGACTGCGGTTTCTAACCCCTGCTTTGAACTGTGGCTCGTTTTGCACTTCCAAGACCAAACGGCCTGGCTCGACACGCAAGAGGCTGTCCGCCTTAGGCGAAACTGTGATGGCAGTAAAGATAAGGGCCTCGACGGCGAGACCTACATGCCCCTCCGAGCAGAAGCAGTGCGTCGTGCCCTCTATTTGGAGAAGCGGCACATCGGAAACGATACCAAGTTTCCAAAAGACAACCCTTCCTCAAGCATGCACCAACTACTCAATGCGATCGACCAAGCGGTGTAGACGAAAGGGGCACGATAAGACCGCCAACCTGTTAAGACGAAAGCGCCTTTCACAGAACCGCCCGGCTAACCGCGGCAGGTTGAGAGACCGCTCCCCCTACGTCAGAGGCCCCTCTGTCACAAACGAGCCGAGAGAATCCGGTTGACTTCTTTGGGGTCGGCCCGCCCGGAAGTGGCTCGCATCGCCTGTCCCACCAAAAAGCCTCGGACCTTTTTCTCCCCCGCCCGGTAACGCGTCACAGCTTCGGGATGGGCGGCCATGATCTCCTCCACCACCTTCTCCAGAGCGGCCCGATCCGAAATCTGTTCCAGGTTGCGAGCCCGGGCCACCTCGGCCGGTCGGCCCTCGCCGTCCATCACCCCTTCCAGGACCTCCCGGGCGGCGCTTCCGGACACCTTGCCCTCTTTCACCATCTCAGTGAGCCCCGCCAGGGCCTCCCCGGTCAAGGGAGTCCCGCCAGGGATATTTTCCGACGTCGCAGAGCGGCGGTTATCTCACCGGTGATCCAGTTGGAGGCCGGGGCCGGGTCGGCCCCCGCGGCCACCGCCTCCTCGAACAGACCCCGCATATCGGAGTCCGCGGAGGCCAGCACCCGGGCGGAGTCGGAGCTTAACCCCTGCTCCCGATACCGTTGCCGACGGGCGGCCGCAAGTTCGGGCAAGGTTGCGCGGGCCTCCTGCAGCCAAACCTCGTCAAAGGCCATGGGCGCCAGGTCCGGTTCGGTGAAATAGCGGTAGTCCGAACTTCCCTCTTTGGTGCGCATACCGTGGGTTACTCCGGCTGCTTCGTCCCAATGCCGGGTCTCCATCACTACCCTTTCCCCCGCCGAACACAACCCGATCTGTCGGTCAATTTCGGCTCTGATGGCCTTTTCCAAGGAACGGAAGGAGTTCATGTTTTTGATCTCCACCTTCACCCCCAACGGCGAAGTTCCCACCGGACGAATCGAGACATTGGCGTCGAAACGAACCGAGCCCCATTCCATCCGGGCATCGGAGACCCCGGTCTCCGCCACCACCGCTCTCAGCTCCTGCGCATAGGCACGCGCCTGCTCGGCGCCGGTAATATCAGGCCGGGAGACGACTTCCACCAAGGGAGTTCCGGCCCGATTGAAATCCACCAGGGTCTCCGCCGCGGTGTGGATTCTTCCCCCCTCCCCCACATGCACCGATTTGCCGGTGTCCTCCTCCATGTGCACTCGTTCGATTCCAACGGAGAATGTCCCCTGATCGGACTCAACCTCCAGCCAACCGTCCACACACACCGGAAGGTCGAATTGGCTGATCTGGTAGTTCTTGGGCAGGTCGGCGTAGTAGTAGTTCTTGCGATGGAAGACCGATTCCGGGTTGATTTCGCAGTTGAGCGCCATTCCCAGACGGATGATTCGCTCGATCGCCTCCCGGTTGGGGACCGGGAGCGAGCCGGGCAGCGCCAGACACACCGGACAGACGTTGGTGTTGGGCGGGTCCCCGAACCTCACCCGGCATCCGCAGAACATCTTGGAGGCAGTGTCGAGTTCCACATGCACCTCGATGCCGATCACCGGTTCCCATTTCACAGCGGCACCTCGGTGGGTGGGCCAAGTGCGGCGGGAGGAAGGGCATTGAAGTCGGCGATCCGCTCCACCTCGGCGGCCACCGCGAACATCACCTGCTCCCCCAGGGCGGGGGCCATCACCTGAAACCCGATGGGAAGTCCCCGGGAGTCGAGTCCGATCGGCACCGAGATGGCCGGATGGCCCGACAGGTTGGAGGGGATGGTGCAAATGTCGCTTCGGTACATGGCCAGGGGATCCTGGGTCCTTTCCCCCAACCGAAAGGCGGTGGTGGGACTGGTGGGCGACACCAGCACATCCACCTGCTGATATGCGCGGTCAAACTGGTCCAGTAGAAGGGAACGGACCTTTTGGGCCTGTCCGTAGAAGGCATCGAAATACCCGGCCGACAGTGCATAGGTCCCCAACAGGATCCGACGGATCACCTCGGGGCCGAAGCCCTCGGCGCGGGTGGCGGCCATGGTGTCAGAGGCAGTGGGTCTTTTGAGCGACAGACCGTAGCGCATTCCGTCGAATCGAGCCAGGTTGGCCGAGCATTCGGCCGGGGCGATCAGATAGTAGGCGGAGAGCGCCACCTCGAACAGCGGCAGTGATACCTTTTTCACTTCGGCGCCGCCGCCAGCCAGGCGCTCCAACATGTCGTGGGTGGCCGCCGCCACCTCCGCCTGATAACCGTCACCGTCCAACTCTTCGACAACTCCCACTCTCAATCCGTCCACCCCCCGGTGCAGATCCGCCCCCAAATCAGGGACCGGCCCGGCATGGGAGGTGGCGTCGGCAGGATCGTGCCCGGCCACCGCCGCCAGCAAGAGCGCCCCGTCGGACACCGTGCGAGTGAGGGGGCCGATCTGATCCAGAGAAGAGGCGAAAGCCACCAGCCCATATCGGCTGACCAGGCCGTAGGTGGGCTTGGTTCCCACCACCCCGCACAAAGACGCCGGTTGGCGAATTGAACCCCCGGTGTCCGAACCCAGGGCGGCGAGCGCCGATCCGGCCGCCACTGCCGCGGCCGAGCCTCCCGATGAGCCTCCCGGCACCCGTCCGGTGTCCCAGGGGTTGCGGGTGGGTCCGTAGGCGGAGTTCTCGGTGGAGCTTCCCATGGCGAATTCATCCAGGTTGGTTTTGCCCACGATCACCGCCCCTGCCTCTCGCAGGCGGCTGACCGCCGTGGCGTCGTAGGGAGGGCGATATCCGGCCAGAATCTGCGATGAACAGGTGGTTTCCAGTCCCCGGGTGCACATATTGTCCTTGACCGCCACCGGGATCCCGTGAAGCGGCCCCCGGTCCTGCCCTCGCGCCAGTTGGTCATCAGCCTGCTCGGCAGCCTCCATCGCCCCCTCCCGATCCAGGTTCAGATAGCAATGCAACTCCGACTCGGTCATGTCCGCCCGGGACAGCACCGAGGCCAAGAGCTCCACCGCCGTGGTGTCTCCCGACCGCAGGGCCGCTCCTGCCGCGGTTAGGGACGGGGGTGGGGACGGCACGCGGTTTATTCGAGCGCCGGGGAGGTCACAAAGAACCCATCTCGGCATTCGGGCGCCATTTCGAGGACCTCGTCCCGATCCAAAGATGGCTGAACTTCATCAGGCCGAAACACATTGCGCTGTCCCAACGGGTGGGAGAGGGCTACGACTTCGGAGGTGTCCACCTCCTGCACTCGGGAAGCGTGGTCCAAGATGACGCCCAGTTCTTGGCGGTACCGGTCGAGTTGGGAAGTCGACAGCGCCAATCTGGACAAGGCTGCCACATGGGCGACATCCACATCTATAGGCATAACGGAGAAAGTTTAGAAGGATGCGGCACACAGAGCCGCTAGCTTGATGGAGATGAGCGACGTTGCCCCCACGTCCCGAGACTCCCGACGACTGTTGCTGGGGATCGGCGGGCTGCTGTTGGGCTCCGCGGCGATTCTGACCTGGTGGCAGGGCCAGCCCGAAACGGCGTCGGTGTTTCTGCGGTCGGCCATTCTGCTGGCGGCGGTGTGGCTCGTCTACCCTTCCCTGCGGTCCACCAGATGGGGGGTAGTGCTGACAATTGCCGCAGGAGGAGTGTTGCTTTTGACCAGATGGCGGCTGGTAGCCGGTGTGATCCTGGGGCTACTGGCCTGGTTGCTTTTATGGGGACGGTTGAGAAACAGGGCTGCCCGCCGCCGGTGAACTGGCGTTTTCCCGGTCGGTCAATTGCGGACATGACCGGCGCCCGGCGATGGCCGGTTCGACCAAGGCGTTCACCCTTCTAATCTCTTGGGGCGTGGTTGACCGCGACGCAGCCCTTCGATCCCGGTTCCCGGTGTGGTTCGAGAGGGCCCACTGGCCGGGCATGAGCGAGGTGCGCAAACGGGCGATAACGGTGCTTGAGCCGGGCGATTCCCACGATCCCTACCAAAGAGTCGAGGGCGCGGCGGGAATCGTGGCGGGGGTACTCCCCTATGACCAAACCGTCATGGACCGGGCGCCGAACCTAAAAGTGATCGCCCGTACCGGAATCGGAGTTGACTCAGTGGATCTCACCGCCGCCACCGAGCGGGCCATCCGGGTCTGCAATGTGCCCGACGGCCCCACCATTCCCACCGCCGAGCACACTGTTGCTCTGATGATGGCCGTGGCCAAGCGCTTGTCCAACCTGCAGAGCCAATTCCGGCGGGGAGATCGGGCCTCAATCAAAGCCCATCAGTCGGTGGAGCTTGCGGGCAAAGTCCTGGGACTGGTGGGATTCGGTCGCATCGCTCGCCGGGTGGGGGTTGCCGCCGCCGCATTGGGCATGGTGGTCACGGCCTACGATCCGTTTCTGTCCGACGATCAATTTGGAGATGTAATCCGCTCCCGGCGCCGGGAAGAAATGCTGGCCCGAGCCGATGTGGTCGCGATTCACGTTCCGCTCACCGAACACTCCCGCAACATGTTCGATCATCAAACCCTGCACCGAATGAAGGAAGGGGCCATCCTGATAAACACGGCCCGAGGTGGATTGGTGAACACCGATGCCCTGGTGAAGGCAGTCACCACCGGGCCTCTGCTAGCGGCGGGCCTCGACGTCACCGATCCCGAGCCGCTTCCGGCGGATCACCCGCTCTTGCATCTCGACAACGTCCTGGTCACTCCCCATGTGGCTTCTTGGACTACGGAGGCTCAACGGCGGATGCTCTTGGGAGCTGTGGAAGAGGTACGGCTGGTGCTCACCGGCCAGCGCCCCAACAATCTGGTCAACCCCCAGGTGATGGCGGGATCTGCCGCCCATCGGTAAGGAGCATTTGAATGGCGCCGGCAGCCCACACCCACCACCCCCAACGCCCCGGAATTGGATTGATCGGGTTTGGGTGGATGGGGCAGTCCCATAGCCGCGCCTATCGAAACATGGAGGTCTATTTCCCTCACAGCGGCATTCGACCCCGATTGGTGGCGATGGCCGACCCCGTGCTCGAACGAGTGGAGGAGGCGGTGAACAACTTCGGGTTCTCAACCGGTGGGCCGGACTGGATGGAGGTGATCAATCACCCGCAGGTAGATGTAGTGGACATCACCGCGCCCAACAGCATGCACCGGGTGATAGCCGAGGCCGCCGCCCGGGCCGGGAAGGTGGTGTTCTGCGAGAAACCGGTGGGTGAACACCCCGAGGACACCGTGAAGATTGCCCGGGCGATTCGCTCGGCCGGGGTGGTGTCGGGATGCGGATACAACTACCGATGGACGCCGCTGGTGCAATACGTGCGATCCTTGATCAAAGAGGGGCGCCTGGGGAAACTCACCCATTACCGGGGACGGTTTTTCTCCATGTATGGGCGAGATCCGCTTTCTCTGCTGACGTGGCGTTTCACCGAGCAATCCCGATATGGGACCTTGACCGACATCATGTCCCATGCCATCGACATGGCCCTCCACCTCTGTGGACCCATCCGGCGGGTGGTTTCCTCCCGCCAAACTTTTATCACCCACCGGCCCCTTCCGGTGGCAGGCCAGGGGACTCATTACAGTGTTGGCGCGGCGGACGACCCAACCGGGCCGGTGACCAACGAGGACTATGTGGGGGCGCTGGTGGATTTCGACAACGGAGCCCGGGGAACATTGGAGTCGGATCGGACCATTTTCGGGCCGCAGAGCGACATGGCCTTCGAACTGAACGGCACCCGGGGGGCCGCCTCCTGGACCCACGAAAAACTCAACGCCCTGCAGCTGTATCTGCCCCGGGAGCAGCCGGTGGACGGTTTCACCGAGGTCTTGGCCGGCGATTGGTTGCCTCACCAGGGAAACATCGTGCCCGGGCACGGCAATTCGATTGGCTACGAGGACCTCAAGCTCATCGAATTGTATGAGTTTCTGCGGGCGGTGGTCTCAGAATCGCCGTTTTGGCCCAACTTCGATGACGCCGCCCGGGTGGCCGAGGTGCAGGCCGCCATGGCGCGCTCCTGGGAGTCGGGCGCTTGGGAGGAAGTCAAGGAAATCTGACCTCTCCCCCTTCCGGTCAGAGCACCGGCGCCGCAAACAGGACACCCCCGAACAGGAGCCAAGCCACCAACAAAGTCCACAGGATGTTCACACCTTGGGCTACCAGGAATCCGGCCGCCGGGCGGCCCCCGTCCATAGATACCAGGTCCCGAAAACGGGTTTCCAAACCGATGCACACAAACGCCAGAGAGAACCACCAGGTGCGCAGACCCTTGAGGAAGGGACCGGTGGCGTCCACCAACTCGGCGCTGAACGCAAAGGAAAACAGCAGTGAGACAACCGTGAAGCCGAGAACGAATTTGGGAAACCGGTCCCAGATGATCGATACGGTGGGCCTGCTCTCACCCGGGCGGCCGCCCCTAAACGCCCACCACAGCGAGATGGCAAACGCGGCCAGGCCGAGTAGGGCGTTTTGCGAGAATTTGACGATCACCGCTGCGCTCAGAGCCGAATCTCCGAGGATCTCCCCCGAAGCCACCACCGCGCCGGAAGTGTCGATTGTTCCGCCCAACCAGGCGCCGGCCACCACCGGGGACAATCCCAGCCACCTGGCGGTGGGCGGCATGAATATCGCCATCGGGGCCGCGACGACCAACACCAGCGACGTGACATAGGAAAGCTTCTTGCGGTCACCTGCCACCGCACCACATGCCGCAATTGCCGCCGAAACGCCACAGATCGAGACGGCAGTGGCCAGAATCACCGAAAACTCCCTATCCACCCCCAATCGGCGGGAAAGCCAATAGCAGAATCTCCAGACCACCAGGATGACCAGCAATGCCTGACCGAGACCGAACAGCCCGGCGCGCAGGATCTCCCCGAACAGAATGGACGACCCCAGAATCACCAGTCCGGTCTTGATGTAGTACTCGGTTTGTATGGCCTCCTTCATCCAGGACGGAACCGAACCCAGGTTCGAGATGAGCAGACCCACCACCAGGGAGACAATCACGTAGCTGATACCCCACTCCTGCAACGCGGGAGCTCCCGCAATCACCTGTGACGCCCATCCCAGTCCAAAGACAGCCACAAATCCCATCACATAGGCTCCGGGGTCTCCTCCCATTAAACGGACACCGGCCGCCGACAGCGCCATCAGCACAAGTCCCACCACCAAGGTAGCCGCCAGACTGTCGGCCGAGAACAGCTCAGCGGGTGACCGCCCACTCCAAGAGAACGAAGGCAGAGCGGGCCGCACGCCAACGATCGCCAACAGAATCAATGAGGCGCCCAGCCACACCGACACCCAGTCCTCGGACCTGACCGAAGCGATCTTCCCGGAATCCTTGCTCATCGGAGTACCACTGCGCCAATCACCAGCCTTTGTGAGCCATGATATTCCCGGCATGGTCACGGGGGCCCGAGATCAAAAGGCATCCCGGATCCCCTACCGGCGGTGGAGTGCCATCCGAGGCAGGTCGTGGAAGGGGCCGCGGCTTCCCCCCGGGATCTGAAAAACGCCACCCTCCCATGGATTTACAATGGGTGTGGGGTTGGCATCCCGCAGTGGAAGGCACTTAATATGGGACCCCAGCAGCCCTGAACCGATTTTCGGGCCGACAACCAAGGAGACGAATAGCGGATGGAGACTATCCGGCTGACTGCGGCGCAGGCCGTGGTCAAATGGCTGATTGCCCAAAAGACCGTGGTGGGCGGCGAAACAGTCCCCCTGTTTCCCGGAGTGTTTGCCATCTTCGGCCACGGCAACGTGACTTGTCTGGGGGAAGCTCTCCAGCCTGTGGCAGACCAATTGCCCACTTGGCGGGGCCAAAACGAGCAGGGTATGGCCCTGGCTGCCATGGCCTTCGCCAAGGCGCGGGGGCGACGTCAGATTATGGTGGCTGCTTCATCAATCGGTCCCGGCTGCACCAACATGATCACTGCTGCGGCGGCGGCTCACACCAATCGCCTTCCCCTGCTCTTGTTCGGTGGCGACTACTTCATGCATCGCATTGTTGACCCGGTTCTTCAGCAGGTGGAGAACTTTGGCGACCCCACCATCTCGGTCTGTGACACCTTCCGTCCGGTGTCCCGCTACTGGGATCGCATCACCCGCCCTGAGCAGATCGTTCAATCCCTGCCGCAGGCCCTCGGGGTACTGCTCGACCCGGCCGACTGCGGCCCGGCCTTCATCGCCCTGCCCCAGGACGTTCAATCAGAGGCCTACAACTACCCGACTGCCTTCTTTGCCGAGCGGGTCCACTACATCCGCCGTCCCGCTCCCGACCCCCGGGAGACGGCGGCCGCCGCCGACCTGATCAGCCAGGCGCGGCAGCCGCTTCTCATCGCCGGCGGCGGAGTCCATTACTCGGGGGCGGTCTCGGAGTTGGCGGACTTCGCCGAACGCCGCGGAATCCCGGTGGTGGAAACGGTGGCCGGCAAAGCCGCAATGATCCACGATCATCCCAACTTCGCCGGGGCAATGGGAGTGATCGGTGGGGAATCGGCCAAGAATCTCGCCCAACAAGCGGACATGGTGATCGCGGTGGGAACCCGCCTCCAAGACTTCACCACCGGGTCATGGACCGCCTTTCAGCAGCCGGACGTTCGGTTCGTCTCGATCAACACCGCCCGATGGGATGCCTTGAAGCAATCCGGCCGGTCGGTGATCGGCGACGCCCGCCTGAGCCTGGCGGAGATCGACCGCCAACTGGGTGACTACCGGGCGCCGGAGCAGTGGCTTGGGACCGCCCAGGCCGAGATGCGACGATGGAACGACTACCTGGACAGCTGGACGGATCGCACCGATACCCCACCTGCCTACCAGTCGGTTATCCAGACCATATGGGAGATCAGCGACCCCGACGACTACTGCCTTTCGGCGGCCGGGGGGCTTCCCGGGGAGATCAACATGGGGTGGCGCTCCAAACAGGTGGGGACGGTGGACACCGAGTTCGGCTATTCGACCATGGGCTATGAGATCTCCGGGGCGTGGGGCGCCAAAATGGCCCTTCCCCACCGGGATGTGGTGGCCTGGGTGGGCGACGGCGGGTATCTGATGATGAACTCCGACCTGTATTCGAGCGTGTTCGCCGGCCACAAACTGATTGTGATCGTGTGCGACAACGGTGGTTTCGCGGTGATCAACCGGCTGCAGGTGAACACCGGAGGCGAAGAGTTCAATAACCTGTTGGCCTCTTCCCGCCACCAGAGGATGACGCGGGTGGATTTCGTGGAACATGCCCGGTCGATGGGCGCTCTGGCCGAACGGGTGGAACGGCTCGACCAGCTGCCTGCCGCCTACCGCCGGGCCAAGGACGCCGACCGCACCTACGTGATCGTGATCGAGACCCATCCCTACCAGTGGGCCGAGGGAGGAACCTGGTGGGAGGTTGGCATCCCGGAGGTGAGCGAACGGGAGTTGGTCAAAGTGGCCCGCGGCCAGTCGGAAGCAGAGCGGAAACACCAGCGCGTAGGCGTCTGATTCGGCCCCATAGCCATGTCATCATTTCAGGGCAAAGTGGTGGTAATCACCGGCAGTACCTCCGGAATGGGAGAAGCCACCGCTCGACTGATGGCCAAAAGAGATGCGCAGGGCATCCTGGTCAGCGGGCGCAATCCGAAGCGGGGCGAAGCGGTGGTCCGAGAGCTGCGCCACCACGGGACACAGGCCGACTTTGTGGCCGCCGATCTCGCCGACCCGGACGGGTACCGGGAGATAATCGAAGCCGCCGACCGGCGGTTTGGCCGGATCGACATCTTGGTGAACAGCGCGGGTGACACCTCCAGTGGCTCCATCGAAACCACCACTCCCCACACCTGGGAGAAGATCATGGCGATCAACCTGCGGTCTCCCTTCTTCCTGATGCAGGAGACGGTGAGAATCATGAGGAGGGAGGGAAACGGAGGGACGATCGTGAACGTGGGGTCAGTCGCCGCCCATGGTGGTCCGCCCCATCTGGCCTCCTATGCGGCTTCCAAGGCTGCGCTGGCCGCTCTGACCCGCAACATCGCTTATGCGGTTATGCCCGACCGAATCCGAGTCAATTGCCTGCAGCCCGGCTGGTCGGACACCCCAGCCGAGGACCTCAAGCAGAAAAGGGAAGGCGCCGGGGATGATTGGCTGGCCAGGGCGGAAGCCCAATCTCCCTTCGGGCGCCTTCTCAATGCCGAGGAGATCGCCGAAGCCATCGCCTATTTGGCCTCCGATGCCTCGGGGCTGATGACGGGAGCGGTGATCGATTATGACCAAAGCGTGCAGGGCGCCGGGAGCCCACCTCAGCCCCCTCCTCACCGAAGGAGATCGCCGTGATCCCTCTGGCCGACCGAATCGCCGGGGCGCCCATCACCTGGGGGGTGGACGGATCTCCGGGTTGGGGGTACCTGCTCTCCGCCGACCGGGTGATGGGGGAGATGGCTTCGATCGGTCTTTCCGCCACCGAACTGGGGCCGGACGGCTTCCTTGGACAATCTCCGCAACAAGCCAAGAGGAATGCGGCCGGGGCGGGACTTTCAGTGGTGGGCGGCTTCGTGCCGCTGTTGATGCATCTGCCTGACCGCACCCAACAACAGGAGTCCTATGCCAGGCGGGCTATCAGCACCCTGGCGGCCTGCGGAGCGCAGGTACTGGTGCTGGGACCGGTCCTTCCCCAAAACGGCTACGACCGGTCGGCCGATTTGAGCGAGGACCACTGGACGACCTTCGAGCGAAATCTGAAGAGACTGGTCGCCCAGGCGGGAGCAGAGGGCCTGGAAGTGGCGCTCCATCAGCATTGGGGAATGGCCGTGGAACGACGCCGCCACCTTGATCGAGTGCTGTCCGGCACCGAGGTCTCCTTATGTCTGGACACCGGGCATATGTTCTTGGCCGGCATTGATCCGGTGGATGTGGCCCGCTCGGTGCCCGACCGAGTGGGCCATGTTCATCTCAAGGATGTGGACGCCGACCAAGCCGCCCGGGTCAGAACCGGAGAGACCGCCTTCCGACAAGCCGTGCAGGCCGGGTTGTTTCGCCCCCTGGGTTCAGGGGACGTGGATGTCAGCGGAGTTATCTCCGCTCTCGAAGGGGCCGGCTATCAAGGCTGGTATGTGCTGGAGCAGGACACCATCCTCCACAAAGAACCGCTGGCGGGTGAAGGTCCGGTGCTGGCGGCCCAAATCAGCGCCCGGTACCTGCGAGAAGTGGCCGGACGGCCCAAAAAACCCCTCCGACCAAGTGGTTCCCCCGGTTAGACCGGCGGCGCTTAATGATATAATGAGCGATCGGTATTATTCCGGAACGCCTTGAAACCCTCCGGGCAGAGGGCAATACCCGCCTATCCGAGGGAAAGGCTTCCTGAGTGCTGAAGAAAGAGGAAAGGAGACGAATTCTTATGAGAGGTAGATATCTGGTGGCTGTCATGGCGACCATGGCCCTGATTCTGGCGGCCTGCGGCGGCGACGATGACGCCACGGAGACCACCGCCGGCCAAACGACGGACGCCGATTCCGCGGCTGATACAACCGCCGCGCCGGAGGAGGCTGTTGCCCAACGGGACCTGAGCTTTGTCGTGGTTTCCCACGGCCAGTCCTCCGACCCGTTCTGGTCGGTGGCTGCCAACGGAGTCAAGGCTGCTGAAGAGGACATGGGTGTTTCGGTGGTATACCAGGCGCCCGGTACTTTCGACATGGCGGAAATGGCTCAGATCATCGACGCTGCTGTGGCATCACAGCCCGACGGCTTGGTGGTGACCATCCCCGACGCCGACGCGCTCGGGCCAAGCATCCGCGCCGCGGTTGAGGCCGGCATTCCGGTGATTTCCATGAACTCCGGTTCCGACGTGTTTGCCGACCTCGGAGTGATGGTGCATGTCGGCCAGACCGAGTATGAGGCCGGTTTGATCGCCGGACAGGAGATGGGCGCCATGGGCGTGAGCAACGCTCTGTGCATCAACCAGGAAGTCGGAAACGCCGCCCTTGACTCTCGCTGTCAGGGTTTCGCCGACGGACTCGGTGGGGATGTGGAAGTGATTCCGGTCGATCTGGCCGATCCGACCGGTGCTCAGGCCGCCATTGAGGGCGCCCTGTCATCCCGCAACCCCGACGGTGTGCTGGCCCTGGGCCCGACCGGCGCCATTCCGGCGTTGAACGCTATGGAGAACCTGAGCCTTTTGGGCCAGGTGGAACTGGCTACCTTTGACCTCGGTCCTGAGGTGTTGGAAGCCATCGGCGCAGGCGATATGGCCTTTGCCATCGACCAATACCAATACGCGCAGGGTTATTTGCCCATCGTGTTGCTGACCATGTTCCATGAGACCGGCGGACTGCCGCTCGGTTCGGTGGACAGGGTGGTCCTGACTGGTCCCCAGTTGGTGACCGCCGACAATTCGGCAGACGTGATCTCCTTCTCCGAGCAGGGCCTGCGGTAAGACCAACCCATCCATTGGGCACAAAGGGAGGCCGTTTACCGGCCTCCCTTTGTTTTATCTGTTAGCTTTTGCCCGACGGAGACCAAGGAGACGAGACCAAAGGAGGTTGTTCTGTGACGGACGAACGAGTAAGAGAAAGAAGTCTGGCCAATCGGCTCCTGACCAGACCTGAGTTCGGGGCATTCTTGGCCTTGGTGGCAGTGTGGCTTTTCTTTGCCATTGTGGCGTTCGACAACAACTTCGTGTCGTGGGCCACCACCGCTTCCATTCTCAACCGGGCCGCGCCCCTGGGTATTCTGGCGGTGGCGGTAGCGCTGTTGATGATCGCCGGGGAGTTCGACTTATCGATCGGATCGGTAGTGGGGTTCGCCGGAATGGCCATCATGCTGCTGATCACCCCCGCCGACGCCGGCGGATTCGGGTTGCCGGTGTGGATAGCGGTGATAATCGCCCTACTGATCACCCTGCTGACGGGGTTCTTCAACGGTGTGCTGGTGATGGCCACCAAACTGCCATCTTTCATCATCACCTTGGGTTCGCTGTTCATATTCAGGGGATTGGCAGTGGCCATACCCCGGCTGATGACCAACCGCACGCAATTGGGCGGCTTCTCCGATTATGACTCGGGTGGTTGGGCAACCCTGTTTGCAACCAAGATAGAGCTGGGCGGCGCCCGGTTCGACATCGCCATCCTGTGGTGGCTCGCAATCGCCGCCATCGCGACCATTGTTCTGCTGAAGACCAACATCGGAAACTGGATATTCGGAGCGGGAGGCGACGCCAACGCGGCCCGCAACATCGGTGTCCCGGTGGTGAAGCTCAAGATCGCACTGTTCATGGTCACTGCTTTGGCGGCGTTCATCGTCGCTCTGATACAGGCCACCCAACTGGACAGCGCCGACTCGTTGCGCGGCACCCTCAAGGAGTTCGAAGCCATCATCGCCGTTGTGGTGGGTGGAACGTTGCTCACCGGCGGCTACGGGTCAGTGATCGGACCCGTGTTCGGAGCCCTGATTTTTGCCATGGTGCAACAGGGCATCATCATCACCGGGGTCGACGGAGACTGGTTCCGCGTATTCGTGGGCGGCATTCTGGTGCTGGCGGTGATTTTTAACAATTACATCCGACAGAGAGCGAGCAAGCGATGAGCGACAAGATTCTGGAAATCCAAGGCGTATCCAAATTCTTCGGCAGTGTCATAGCTCTTCAGAACGTCTCGATGTTCGTTCGGCCGGGACAGGTTACTTGCCTACTGGGAGACAACGGAGCGGGCAAATCCACTCTGATCAAAACCCTGGCCGGGGTTCACAAGCCCAGCGAAGGAAAGTACTTCTTCGAAGGCAACGAGACCCTGTTCGAGTCGCCTCGAGAGGCTTTGAACGCCGGAATCGCCACCGTGTACCAGGACTTGGCAATGATCCCTCTCATGTCCATCTGGCGAAACTTTTTCCTGGGTTCTGAACCATTGAAGGTCGGACCGATCTTCGATATCGACAGCGCCAAGCGGATCACCCGCGAGGAGATGGCCAAAATGGGGATCGACATTCGGGATCCCGACCAGCCGGTGGGCACCCTTTCGGGAGGCGAGCGCCAGTCGGTGGCCATCGCCCGGGCGGTGTACTTCGGCGCCAAGGTCCTGATCTTGGACGAGCCCACTGCGGCGCTGGGAGTCAAGCAGGCCGGGGTGGTGCTTCGTTACATCGTCGAAGCCCGCAATCGGGGTATCGGAGTGATCTTTATCACCCACAATCCTCACCATGCCTATCCGGTGGGGGATCACTTTGTGATCCTCAAGCGAGGCCAGATCTTGGGCGACTACGCCAAAGAGGATGTGGCAATCGATCATCTGATCCAGATGATGGCCGGTGGCGCTGACCTCGAACAGCTTCAGCATGAACTACAGGAGGCAACCGGAAGAAGCTAAGAAGGCGGCTTCCTTTCACCTCTCTTTATTGGGGTGGGGTCGGCTCAGCCGGCTCCACCCCACTTTTCCACCACTTCCACCGCTTCGGGACCCAACGGTATCCGGTAGTTGATCACCGGTCGGCCCAACACCAATCTCACCACGGCCTCGGCATACTGCTCGGATGGGGTTTCCTCCCACGATGGTCCGTCGAACCAAGGATTGTCCGGCCCAAGCCCTTGCGCCTCCAGGAACTCCATACGCATCTCGGAGTGGTCGGGACATACATGCTCCATATGATGAGCCAGTTCGTGTATCAAAGAGTGCCGCAGATGGGCGGCCGTGGCCGGAATCCTGACCACGATGGTGCGCTCCCCCGGCAAGTAAAAGGCTCGCGACCCAGCAAGGGTCCGATCACCCTCCACTGTCACCTTCCCAATGCAATCGGACTGGTTGGGGAATGCCGCCCGCAAATCGCTCCACACCTCAACAGTCAGCTCCTGCAGGTCGGCGGGAGTGTCATCGGAGAACACCAAAGCGGGGTCCTGTGTACATCCCCCCAGCCCGAAAACCATGCACACCCCCATCGCCCACAGCCACCGGAGGCGCCATCGGTTGAGTCGGTTCAAACAGTTATCCGGCGTCGGCCACTGTGAACACATTATCGGAGATTTCGTCATCGATGGGGCTGGTGGGGCGGATGATGTGACACAAGCGGGATTTCCCAATCAACCTTGGCATGAGTTACCCTTCAGGGGCTACAACTTCTTGAACAAAACGTAGACCAGCCAGTGATGGATTCGCAACCTTTCACACTGTCAACGTTGCCAAACATCCATAGACAGATAAGACCCCCTGGCCACCCGGGAAGGATCGCCCCCCGCCCGACGACATCTCGGTCGCTTATACAAATGCCTCAGATCACCGATGACATTTACCAAAGTCTGGTTGACCTGCGTGCCCGTGAGCCGGAAAGGGTCTTGGAGCTTGCCCGAAGACGACAACGTCGGCCTTTGCTTCAGCATTCCGAGTCGGCCGGCGGAGATTCCGGCAATGGGCGCCTGTTGCTGGTGGCCGCCGATCATCCCGCCCGGGGCGCCATCGGTGTCGGTTCTGATCCCCTGCGAATGGCCGACCGCCGAGATCTCCTCTCCCGGCTGAGCACCGCCCTTTCCCATCCGGGAGTGGACGGCCTCCTGGCCACTCCGGACATCATCGAGGATTTGCTGATCTTGGGATCGATCACCGGGGACGGATCACTGTTGGATGACAAGGTGGTCTTCGGCTCCATGAACCGGGGAGGGCTGGCCGGCTCGGCCTGGGAGTTGGACGACCCGACGACCGCCTTTCACACCGCCGGCCTCTACAAGATGAATCTGGACGGTGGCAAGCTCCTGTTGCGCATTGACCGCCAGGATCCCAACAGCCTCAAAACCATAACCTATTGCTCCCGGGCCCTCCGGGTGATCACGAGCCAGAGAAAGCCGATGGCAGTGATGCTGGAACCGCTTCCCGCCTACCGGGACGACCAGGGAAGACTGGCAATCGACACCAGCCCGGAAGCTCTGATCGGGGTGATTGCCATTGCCTCGGGTTTGGGACCCACCAGCGCCTACACCTGGCTGAAGTTGCCGCCTCCCAGCTCCGATCCCCAGCGGGTGTTCGCGGCCTCCACCCTTCCGGTGTTGCTTCTGGGAGGAGACCCCGGAGATCAGGGCGAGCAACTCCTTGCCTCTTGGGAGGAGGCGATGGAAGCTCCCACGGTCAGGGGCTTGGTGGCGGGACGCAGCCTCATCTATCCCACCGACGACGATGTGGCCGGCTGGGTGGATCGGGCGGCCCGAATAGTCCATCCCAATCGATAAAGACCCAAAGGCCGTGACCAAGCGTCAAGGACCCCTCTTTCGACCGGCCGGATCTTTGGCTGTGGACGGCGATCCCATCCGGTTGACTCCCGAGGAGGCGGGTTGGGATTGGTGCGGCATGATGGTGATGGACCTGCCCCCCGGAGATAGTCGTCACTTCGAGCTGGGCGAGGCCGAAGCGGCAGTGGTCCCCCTCCAAGGGTCCTGTCAAGTTGAGGTGGGTTCAACCCGATTCCGTTTGCAAGGACGGCCGGATGTCTTCTCGGCCCTGACCGACCTCTGCTTTGCTCCCAAGGGTTCTGTGATCACCATCAGTTCGAAAGAGGGGGGCCGGTTTTGTGGTACTTCGGATATGAGTGGGGAGTGGGGAATCCGTCGTTTGTGGGGGAGGGTCCTCCATAATTCGGGTGTTGAAACTATTCACGTCCGAGAGGAGGACCCTGTGGAGACTGATGGTAGGCGTATGTGCGAGTTGCTGGTCGGGTTGGGTGAGGTGGATCTGGTCGGGGTGGAGGAGCTTGGGGGTGATCGGTTGAGGCTGACGATCCGGACCAGGTCGGCCAGACCGCGGTGCGGGGTGTGCGGGGGTGGGGTGTGGTCGAAAGGAGAGAGACCGGTTCGGTTGGTGGATTTGCCGTCGTTCGGTCGCCCGGTGCGGCTTTGGTGGCGCAAACGCCGTTGGACGTGCCCTGATTCGGTGTGTGATAGTGAGCTCCTATGTCAAATTTGGGCTGGTTTTGGTGGTTGGAGGTGGGTCCAGATGCGGTCTGAGATTCGTCTTTTGAGGACGCGGATGGCTTCTCTGTGGGTTTTGCCGCGGGTTATGAGTTTCTGGTAGTAGCGGCGGCCTTCGGTGTCTGCGCGGGCGATCTGGGTGAGAGCAGCGGTGTGGATGGCCCGGTTTAGTTGGCGGTTCCCACCCCGGTTGAGCCGATGGCGCACTACTCGCCCGCTGCTGGCTTCCAGGGGGGCGGTGCCGTTGGCCATGGCGAACTTGGCCTTGGTCGCATAACGGTGGGGGTCACCGACTTCGGAGAGGATGGTGGCAGCGACCAGCACACCCACCCCGCGAATGTCACGCAGGCGGGTGCCGGACTGGTCGACCATGGTTTTGATCTGGGCGGTGAGTTCCTTGACCTCGGTGTCCAACTGTCGCAGCCTTCGGATGCGTTGTTTGGCTACCAGCCCGTGGGGTGTGGTGTCCCGCCACAACAGTTTCATCGCCTTATCGAGGCTCTGGCGGGTGGTGAGCCGGGGAACGATCTGGTGATAGCCGGGTCGGAGCTTCCCCAGGTCGGCGTGGAGCCGGTTGGCCCCAGCGGTGCGGTCTTCTACCAGCTCACGGCGGTATGAGACCAGCACACGCAGGTCCTCGGTGTCCTCCCAAAACACCGGAGCCGAAAGGGTGTGGTCTCTCAAAGCGACCCTGGCGATCACCATCGCGTCGACCTGGTCGGTTTTGGTCTGGGTGCGGCCCCGGCGGCGGAGACGGGCGGTCAGTTGCGGTGGCACCTCCCGAACGTCCAGACCGGCTGCCATAGCAGCGACCGCTACTGGGCGGCCGAACGTGCCGGACCCCTCGACCGCTACCCTGGCGGCCTTGGTGGTTTGCGCCCAGTCAACCAGTTGACGGTGACCGGCCGGGGTGTTAGCGATGCTCCGGTACTCCAGGGCGGTGCCCAGGTGGTCCACCAGACAGGCCGAAAGGGTATCCTTGTGCGAGTCGATCCCGATAACCAACATCTGGTCTCCAATCGTTCGAGGCGCTTTTGTTCGGGAGCGGCAGAAGCCTCGGTGGAGCGCATCCATGCGTCGAAACAACATACCCCCCGCAAGGGGGGCGGATAAGGTCACGCTCCTATCAAGCGACAACACCGGGCCGGCGACCGGTGGGGAGGCACTCACTACCAAAGCCACCACACCCCACAGGGGCAAAGGGGCAGGTTCATTTGGAGCCATCCCCACCGGCACTGCCACACCCCCCATATAAACACGCATGGTTCGTTTGTTGAACGAAACGAGGAGATCGCGCCGGAGCGGGGGCTGTTGACGTCCCGGGCCGGTCGGTGGGCCACTGAGCAGGTGGGCCGTCTGGGTCGCACGGTGGCAGAGGTAGCCGCTGAGTTGGGTTGTGATTGGCATACGGTGAACTCCGAGGTGACGCGGTGGGGCGGGGCGCTGTTGGAAGCCGACACTGCCCGGTTCGGGGAGGTGGAAGCGGTGGGGGCGGGGCGAGACCCTGTTCTGGCGTGAGGGCCGGTGGCGTAAGAAGCGGTGGTGCACCAGTGTGGTGGACGTTGGGGGCTGTCAGTTGTTGGATATTGTGCCTGGTAGAACGGTCGAAAGCGCCGCGGGTTGGTTCAGATGATGACGATCATCGAAATTCCCCAGAGTCGATCACCGAAATTCCCCACCCTGGGGTTGGTGGTTTTAGGCTAGCGGGTCTCCTTTCGGTCGCTGTTTTCTGGCTTGTGCTTGGTAGCTTCTGAGGCGGTAGCTGTCGCCGGTGATGTTGAACACCACACTTTTGTGGAGCAGCCGGTCGAGCATGGCCGCGGCGATGGTGTGGTCCGAGAAGATCTCTCCCCATGACGCCACCCCGAGGTTGGTCGTGAGGATGATCGATCCTTTCCGGTATCGTCTGGAGATCACCTGGAACAGGGTGGCGGCGTCTTCTGCGGGCATGGGCAGATACCCCAGTTCGTCAATTATCAACACCTTGGGGGTGTTGAAGAACCGAATGGTCCGTGCCCATCGTCCTTGGAGGGCTGCTTTCCGGCAGCGTGCGGCCAGGTCGGCTGCGGTGGTGTAGTACACCTTGTGACCAGTGTCGACCGCGGCCCTGCCGAGTATCACGGCGAGCATGGTTTTGCCTACTCCGGGTGGTCCGATGAACAGCACGTTGGTGGCATCAGCCAGATATCCACCGGAAGCGAGTTCTCGTACCAGTTTCTCATCGATGCTGGGTTGCGCGGAGAAGTCGAAGTCCTCGAGTTGCCAGCGGGTGGGGAAGTTCGCCAGTTTGAGGCGGGTTGCCGATCGGCGCTGTTCAGTGGTTTCCACCTCGACTCGTAACAGTCTTTCGAGGAACTGGGTGTGACCCGTGTCCTGTTGGCGGGCCTGTTCCAAATGGGTGGGGAGCGCCTCGGCCACAGTCGCCAGACCGAGGTAGGCAAGGTGGCTGCGGAGTTGTTGATACACCGACTGGTTCATGACCGCCGCCTCCGGGTCTGTGCCTCTACATGACGTTGATACACGCCCAGATCGATCACCGGTTCGGTGGCCAGAGCCTCTCCTCTGATACCCGAAGCGATCGCCAAAGCCGCGGCGGTAGGCGGCCGGTTCGGTTTTGGTTTGCACGGCCGTTTGGTGGTGAACGCTGCCAACACGACATTCTCCAAAGCAGCGGTGTGCTCGGGCAAACGCACCGTCCGCCCTTGACCCCTGGGTGCCTTGCGGTGAGTGGCTACCAGCCGCCCACCAGCAGAGAAGATGCTGATAGTGGGGTCCCCAAGCCGCCAACGCACCGTCACCTGGGTGTCTATCACGCCTGGTGGCACCGAGTAGCGGTTGCCCCACACCGACACCAGCCCATTCGCCGCCGCCTTGCGTTCCAAAGTGCCTTCCGCCGGATAGGGCATGAAGGGAAGCTCCAACAACGGCTCCCCGTCGGCCAGCTCACCAACGGTGCTGTGACCACGCCGACGAGAGTCACCAACCGATACACAGAACTCGTCCAGGCCGTCCTGCGCCTGACCAAGACTGTTCACCAACGCGGTGCGCCACCACCGCTGAGACAGGTAGTGGATGGCTTTCTCAACCACTCCCTTACGTTGAGGACGATACGGTGGGCACGGATCCACTCCCACCCCATAATGCTTCGCCACCGGAACAAACGACGACCTTATCCGGCCGGTGCCCGGCGTGACGACGGTGGCCATCCGATCCACCCTCCACCGCCGGGCAGTACCACCCAGGCGACGCAACACAGCGTCGATGCCCTCGATCAAATGGGGTTGGTCCGCGCTGGAGGTGACCCAGGCTCGAAACCGGCCCGAATACGAAAGGACACCCACCAACACCAACGCCTTCGAATGCCACGGTGTGTCGCGCAGTTCCAGCCAGTCCCATTGGCATTCCTCACCCGGTGGATGATCAATAATCGCAGTAGCACCACCCCTAGAACCCGAACAGGCGCCACACGACGGACGAAGACCCCGACGGCGGATCTTCCGCACCAACGTCGGATAGCTCTGCGCATAACCCAACGCCACCACCTCATCGAACAGTACCGACGCCCAAACGTGCGGATCGTCGGACAGTCGCTGACGCACATAAGCCTCGAACGGCTCGAACGGATCCGACTCGCCAGGGGCTCGTTCTCCCGGCATCCGCTCGCCCGACAGATACGCTCGTACTGTTTTTCGGTCTCTTCCCAAATGACGGGCGATAGCCGAGATCGACCACCCCCGCCCCTTCAAAGCATGAACTTCCACGTACTCCTCCTGAACCAACATAAGAGGTAGGGCTCCTCTCCAAAGCTGCCAACGTTTCCAATCAGCAGCTTGGAAGGGGCCCTACCCGACAACGGGTATTTACCCCCAGGAGGTGGGGAATTTCAATGATCGAGAGTGGGGATTTTCAGTGATCGCCAACACAGAGCCCAACCTCAGGAATGGTGTGACGGTATTCGGTGGGCGGTTTCGGGTTATGTCAGGCCCCTACCAGGTCGCCTACGATCAGGTGCTGCCCCACGCCGATCAGGTGGCCGACCCGTTTCACGTGGTCCGGTTGGCGAACCGGTGTGTTGACCTGGTCCGATGTCGGGTACAAAACGAACAGCTCGGCCATCGGGGCCGCCGAGGCGATCCGCTTTATCGGATCCGTCGTCTGTTGATCATGGCCCAGGAACGACTGGACACCCGCGGTGAGCATCGTATCCGGGGGCTCTTGCGAGCTGGTGACCCCTATGGAGAGGTACGGGATGCCTGGTCGGCCAAAGAGAGCGTCCGGGACATCTACCACATCGACGACCCCCGGTTGGCAGCCGAGTTCACTCACCAACTCGCCGCTGATCTGCAGGACCGGTCACTGCCCGCAGAGGTGAACCGCCTGGGTCGTACGATCGCTCGTTGGGCCACCCAAATCACGAACTGGCATCACTCCCGGGTGAGTAACGGACCAACCGAAGGGTTGAACAACCTCATCAAGCGGATCAAACGAACGGCGTTCGGGTTCCGGAACTTCGCCAACTACCGAATCCGAGCACTCCTATACGCCGGGAAACCCAACTGGCAGCTCCTCGCAACCATCACTCCCCACTAAATTCCGATGACCCGGTTTTGTGTCGCCACTTCCCGGGCGGAGCGGGCCACCCGACCCCGGTACTACCCTGCCTCCGACGTGAAGGTGGACCTGCGGGGCGCCGGTCAATCCACCCGCCAGATCAACAATCTTCTCACCGCCGACGTCGCCGGTCCTGACAGGCTATTGGTGGTGGAGGTGCTGACTCCCGGCGGCAATTGGTCTTCCTACCCGCCGCACAAACACGATGAAATTAGCGAGAACGAGACTTCGCTGGAAGAGATCTACTACTTCGAAATCGACGGACCCCAAGGTTTCGGCTTGCACCGCACCTACACCCGGGATGGGGAGATCGACGAGACGGTCACCGTGCGCAACGGGGATGTTTTCCTGGTTCCCAGAGGCTATCACGGACCATGTATGGCGGCGCCCGGGTATCACATGTACTACCTGAACGTGATGGCCGGACCCGCCCCCGGCCGCCAATGGCTGATCCGGACCGACCCGGCCTATGAGTGGCTGTGGGAAGCCTGGAAAAACGAACCGCCCGATTCACGCCTACCTCTTTACTGACCGCACCCAAGCGGCCAAGCTACTCCAAGAAAGCCACGGAAAAACTCTTGCGAAAACGAACCCAAAGTCGCGAAAATCCCCTCAAACTTCCTCCCCAAGGGAACCCTCCCCCACCGCCACCTGTCCATGTTTTGCTCGCGAAACTCCCACCTGAGCGGGAGCTTGAAAAGCTCAGAAATGGTCCCTGCAGAACGGGCCGAGCGACGTCGGAAGCGGACCGGCAGGTGTTCGATTCATCCAATATGGGTCTGTAGGCGTGACAGAGTCAACCCCAGATATATCTTTTTTTCGCGACTTTGCCTTTCCCGCCTCCGGGCTAGCCACCTGCATGTGAGCGAAAGCATTGCACTTCCTCCAAGGTGGGAAAGGCGGTGGAACATCCGGAACGGCCCACCGTGATCGCCCCACAGGCATTGGCGAAGCGCACTGACTCTTCCCAATCCCAGCCCGACAACCTGCCGAAGATCAGCCCCGAGGCGAACGCGTCACCGGCGCCCACCGTGTTGACAATCTCGGCCCGGTAGCCGGGGATTTCCCGGAACACTCCGCCGGATGCGAACACCCATGTGGGGTCGGCGCCTCTTTTCAGCACCACCGTGGACGGACCACCCTCACCGCCGGCCTGCTCGAAACTCTGTTCTTCCACCCATCGGCGTTGCGACGAGGTGAGGGGACCATGGGACAGGGTTGGCCCGGGATCGGGCGCCAAGGCGCCCCACAGTTCCTCGTAGGTTCCGATCACCACTTCCACCTGAGGCAGCACGCCTCTGATCGCCCGGCCATAGTCGAGCGGATCCGGCCACTCGGCCGGGCGCATGTCGAGGTCCAAGAACGACAGCATGCCCAGCCGGTGCGCCTCCCCCACCAACCACCGGGCCGCCTGGGCGCACTCACCGCGGCTCAAGGCGTTGCCGGAATGCTGGATGGCCTTGACTCGGGTGAGCGGCAATGCGGCAGCATCTTCGGTGGTGAGATGGATATCGGCCGGATCGGTGCGATAGAACATCAACGGAAAGTGATCAGGAGGTTCCACCCCCAACAGCGCCAGGGATGACAGGTACTCCGGCAAACGGCGGACAAATCGGGTTGAAACCCCGTCTTGCTCCAAACGGTGGAGAATCAGATCCCCCACCTGATCCTCTCCCACCGCCGTGAAAGCGGCCGAATCCAATCCCAGCCGAGCCGCGCCGATCGCAATGTTGGTGGGGCTTCCTCCCACCATCGCCTCAAATCCGGTGACCTCCCGGAACGGCGCTCCGATCTGTTGTGAGTACAGATCAAGGTTGACCCTCCCCACGGTGATCAGATCAAAACGCGCCGGTTCGCCCACCCGAGGGTTGATTCGGTCTCCGCTCACGAGCAACCGGAGAGTACCTTGCTCAAACTGTGATAGACCAGGTCGAGATGATCCAGGGGCATGCTTTCGGTGGCGGTGTGGGCCTGGGAGGTTTCACCCGGTCCGAAGTTGACGGAGGGAATGCCGCGGGCGGTGAGCCGGGCCACATCCGTCCAGCCCTGCTTGGAGCCGATCCCCACCCCGGCGGTGGAGACCAGTTGGTTCACCAGGGGGTGATCGGTCACCACCCGCCCGGACGCGGCGGCGTCCACGATTTCAACCTGGTCGGCTTCCCGGCAGACCTTCCGTACCTCTTGTTCGGCCCCGGAGATGGTGCGATGGGGAGCAAAGCGGTAGTTAAGGTTCATCTCGAACCGGGGCGGGATGATGTTGGCGGCCAGTCCGCCCTTGGCCAGGGTCACGGACATCACTTCCTTGAACACCAGCCCCTCGATCTCGACTGCCACCGGCAGACGACCGTGCATCTCCGACAGCCAGGCGCCTGCCTTGGAGATGGCGTTCTCCCCCCACCACGGCCGGGCCGAATGGGACGAGCGGCCCACAAAGGTCACCTCGGCATTCATGACCCCATTGCATCCGGCCTGGATCTCTCCGTCGGAGGGTTCCAGCAACACTCCGAAAGTGGCCTCGGAAAGCCAGGGGCATTGGTTGAGCACCGGCTCCAGCCCGTTGTCGGCGAACTTGCCCTCTTCGGCCTCATAGAAAACCCCGGCGACCCGATATGGCCAGCCCGATTCGGCCTGCTCCATCAGATGGAGCATCACCGCCACTCCGCCTTTCATGTCAGAAGCCCCCAGCCCATGCATACGATCCCCATCCACATATGCCGGAGGTTGGCCCTGCGCCGGAACGGTGTCCAGATGACCGGCCAGCAGCACCAACGGGGCGTCAGCGGCGGTGGCCACCACCAGGGAGTTGTTCACCCTGCTTTGGGTGAGGTGGGGAGCGGTGGCGGCCAGGCGCCGGGAGACATAATCACAGATGCCCTTTTCATCCCCGGTCACCGAGGGAATGTCGATCAGTCGAGCCAGCGTGTCAGTGAGATCGTTCAAACCTGCACCCCAAAGGTGCGCAACGCTTCGTTGAGGGAGGTCTTCCGGTCGGTGGAGGCCGTGCGCTCACCGATGATCAACGCACAGGGGACTCCGAACTCTCCCGCCGGGAAGGTGCGAGGCCGCATCCCCGGAATCACCACCGAGTTGGCGGGCACCACCCCACGATGCTCCACCGGCTCCTCTCCCCGCACATCGATGATCCGGGTAGAGGAGGTGATGGTGGTGTTGGCGCCCAGGACCGCCCCCTCCTCGACCACCACTCCCTCCACCACTATGCATCGGCTGCCGATAAAGGCTCCGTCCTCGATGATCACCGGACGGGCGCCCGGTGGTTCCAGCACTCCTCCGATTCCCACCCCTCCGGAAAGATGGACGCCTCTGCCCACCTGGGCGCATGATCCCACCGTGGCCCAGGTGTCGACCATCGACCCCGATCCCACCCAGGCGCCGATGTTCACGTATCCGGGCATCACAATCACCCCCGGTTCGCAGAAGGCCCCGTATCGGACCATCCCGGGGGGCACCACCCGCACCTGTGCCTCGGCCAGGTTGCGTTTGGTGGGTATCTTGTCGTACCACATCACCGCTCCCCCATCCATCTCCTCCATCCCGGTGAGTTGAAAATAGAGCAGGATGGCTTCTTTGACCCATTCGTTCACCACCCACTCCCCGGCGACCTTGTTCGCCACCCGCACCTCTCCCCGGTCAAGCTGTTCGATGGCAGTCATCACCGCATCCCGGGCGTCGGCCAGTTCCGCATCTCCGGCGAAGGCCGCCCTGATCACATTCTCCTCAGACATCTTTCCAAAACCTCCGCGGCTTGTTCGCACTGCTCGACATCGGGTACCAGCGCCAACCTTATATGCCTTTCGCCTCCCGAGCCGAACACCCGCCCGGGTGACACCACCACCTTTTCCTCCAAGAGGCGCTCGGTGACCTTCAGATCGTCTTCCACCTCCATCCACAGATACAAACCGGCCCGTGATGCGATCACCCGATGTCCACCGGCCCCGATCGCCTGCCCCAAGATCACCCGCTTTCGGGCGAAGATCCGCCGCCGCTCGACCACGTGGGCATCATCCGACCAGGCGGCGACGGCCGCCATCTGAGTGAACTCCGGCGGAGCGGTGCCGGTGGAGGTGCGCAGCGAAGCCAGTGCCGCAATCGCCCGGGCGTCTCCCACCATCGCCGCTGACCGATAGCCGGTCATCCCCGAACGCTTGGAAAGGCTCAGGTAGCTGACCACACCCGACAACATCGAGTCGGCCACCTCCAACGCCGAGGTTGGCGGTCCTTCCTCATAGAGGTCCACATAGCACTCATCAGCGCACAGCAGGACCTCGGATTCGCGACATTTGCGATAGAACTCCTCAATGTCGACCCGGCTCATCACCGACCCGGCCGGGTTGTGCGGAGAGTTGGTCCATGCCAACACCGCCCGACGCCACATCTGCTCGGATACGTCGGAAGCCCGGAACACGAAGTCCCCTCCGAGCCGCACCGGATATCCCACCGCTCCGGCCAACCGGGCGCCCCGACCATAGATGGGGTAGCCGGGAGTGGGCCAGATCACCCCCTGTTCCCCACCAGGGTCCACAAAGGCGAAGGGAGTGGAAAAGATCGCTTCCTTGGAGCCGGTGGTGGGAAGCACCTGAGTGTCGGGGTCAACCTCCCGCCCGAAGCGGCGGTGCACGTATCCGGCCACAGCCTCCCTCAACACCGCCAAGCCGCGGGTAGTGGGATACTGAGAGATCTCGGGAACCGCCTGACGCAGCGCCTCCGGCACAAAGGCCGGTGTGGGTTCGCGCGGGTCGCCGATCGAGAAATCGATCAACCTCTCCCCGGCATCTCGCATAGCCCGCGCCCGGTTCTGGATCTCGGCGATTGGATAGGCACCCATTTCTCTCAACCGCGGATTGATTTGCATACCGTTCACGCTAGCCGATGAGCCGGCGTTCCACCACTGGGCTCACTCCGCCAACGTTCACACCGACCCGAGTACAATGTAGCAACATACACGCAATGGAGGTTGTCGGCAAATGTTACGACCCACACAGACCATGAGCAGCCGGGAGTTCAACCAGAGCACCGGCGCCGCCAAACGAGCCGCACATAAAGGACCGGTCTACATCACCTACCGAGGTCAGCCTTCCCATGTGCTGTTGAGTTACGACGACTATTTGGGAATCGTAGACCGCACCAGTATCGCAACCGCCTTAAGCAGCACCCGGGGCATAGGTGGCATTGAAGTTGATTTTCCCAGATTAAGGGACTTGGGCCAGGCTGCTGCGTTTGACTGATGTACCTTCTCGACACAAATGTCATTTCTGAAATCCGAAAGATTGAGGCTGGAAGAGCGAATCTTGCTGTCGAAGCCTGGGCCGGCAAAGTTGGAACGGATCAGGCCTACTTATCGGCGATCACGATCCAAGAGCTGGAAATGGGAACATTGATGCTTCTGCGCCGTGACCCAGTTTCAGGAGCAGTGCTTCGAAGGTGGCTGGACAACGACGTGTACCAGAGGTTTGATGGGCACATTCTCTCGGTGGACAGCCAGGTTGCCCGGATCGCAGCAACTTTGCACGTTCCTGACCCTGCACCCTTCGGCGATGCTTTGATTGCCGCCACCGCCCTGGTCCATGGCATGACAGTGGTGACCCGAAACATCGGCGACTTCCAACGGTTTGAAGGTGTCAGGATACTAAACCCTTGGGAGGCGGCTCTCTAATCTTTATGCGATATCGATTGAACGTCCGGCCACCATCAGCTTGACGCGATCCGCTGAAGCCGCGATGATCTGATTGACCCGTCCCAAAGTGTCCCGGTATATTCGCCCCAGGGGCGAGTTTGGCACCAGTCCCAATCCGACCTCATTGCTCACCATGATCCAGTTGGCTTGAGAGGCTTCAACCACATCCAACAGGCGCCGGGTTTCGACGGTAAGACGACGTTCACCGGCCATGTGGTTTCCATCTTCCAGTAACAGGTTGCTAACCCACATAGTGATGCAGTCCACCAAAACGGTGTCATATCTGCCCAAGAGCGGCCGAAGGGCCGAGACCAGATCGCGCGGTTCTTCCAAGGTGTCCCAAGTCGGTGGCCGATTTCGACGGTGTGATGCGATTCGGTCCGCCATCTCCTGATCCAGAGCCTCCGCGGTCGCCACAAACAACACTCGACCCCCGGTGTGGGCCAGTTGTTCAGCGGCAGTGCTCTTCCCCGAACGGGCGCCACCGGTAATGAGGGTGAGGTGGGGGGCCATCACCGGTGGCCAACCAACACAGTCAAGACAGACGGCCATCTGGCGGTGACCAGAGCTGCCAAAAGGAGGATCAGAACCTCGGCGGTTTCGTTGACCGCCCCGTACACGTCACCTGTCATGCCTCCCAAGAGCCCGGTGGCCCACCTCCCGACCATCCATCCTGCCAGAGACACCAGAGCCAAGATGGCGAGGCTCCACGGACCGACCAGGACAACTCCGGCCACCGCCGCCAACCCAAGTCCGAAACTCAGTTGACCTCGACCTCTGCGACTGAGAAACTCAGCACCCAAGCCCTCCCCCACATACGGAAACGTCTCCATCGTCAGCAACATGACCGCCCGCGACAGGCAGGGAACCAGGATCAGTATCCATCCTCGCGCCTCCCACGGCAAAGCGGCGACCGCCGCCACTTTGATCAGCAGCAGACACGTCAAGCCCACCACCCCGAACGCCCCCACATGAGGATCTTGGAGAATGCGCCGCCGATGATCGGGGTCGGAACCGCCCAACAGGGCGTCGCATGTGTCCATCAGGCCATCGAGGTGGAGACCGCCGGTCAAGATGGCCAGGGTGGCCACCACCACCGTGCCGGCCAGGATGCCGAGAGTGACCGAGACGTTTTCGGGGCCGGTGACGAGTCCCACCGATACCCAACGCAACAGGAGATCAACGGCCGCCGCTAAGGCGCCGATCAGCAGACCCACGGCCGGGAACCAGGCACGGGCCGAGGTGCTCCCGGTGCGGACCGATCCCACCGGCAGAATGGTCAAGAATGCCACCGCCGATCGAAGACCTGTCATGGTGAGCTCTCCGGGCGATTAGAGACTCCCGCCTGCTCAAAGGTGGCCATCTGCGCCAGACAGGCTACGGCGGATTCCACAATTGGCATGGCCAAAACCGCGCCGGTTCCCTCGCCCAGACGCATGTTGAGGTCCAGCAGGGGCTCAAGGCCCAGATGGGACAACACCACCGGATGTCCCGGCTCAGCCGAACGATGAGAAGCGACCATAAAGTGGCGGGCAGTGCCATTCAAACCATCGGCAATCAGAGCCGCCGCTCCGGAGATGAACCCATCCAGCAGGACCGCGCATCGCGTTGCCGCTCCACCCAACATGACACCGGCCATCACCCCCATCTCAAACCCGCCGACCTTGGCCAGGATCTCCACCGGGTCGTTTCGGTCAGGAGCGTTAACCTCCAAGGCCTTGCGGACCACCATGGTCTTGTGACGAATCTCTTCGGGGGTACGTCCCGTCCCCGCTCCCGTCGTCTCCTCCGGTGCTCTCCCGGTGACGGCCGCGGTCACCGCACTGGCGACAGTGGTGTTGCCGATACCCATCTCCCCGACCGCGATCAGGTTGACTTCCTGTTGGCCGGCCAATTCCATGGCCAGATTCGCTCCCGCTTCCACACATCGGACCGCCTGTTGTCGACTCATGGCCGGACCCCCACTGATGTCCGCGGTTCCTCTCCCTATCCGCAGAGAACGCAGCTTGGGATTGGGCGGCAATGCATCAGCTGCGATTCCGGCATCAACCACGATCTGGTTGACACCCTGCAGATTGGCCATAACGCTGACCGCCGCTCCGCCCGCCAGAAAGTTGTGGGCCATCTGGACGGTCACCTCCTGGGGATACCCGGTCACTCCCTGGGCAGTCACCCCATGGTCCCCCACTGCCACCACCACCGCCTTGCCCGTGACTGCCGGACGTTCGCTCTCCCACATGCCGGCCAGCCTGATCGAAAGGTCCTCCAGCACACCGAGCGCCCCCTCCGGTTTGGTGAGCATCCCCTGTCTCCTCCGGGCCCGGCCCATTGCCTCCCGATCGGCGGGGCGGATTCGCTCCACTACTTCGGTCAGGGTGAGACTCCGCATCAAGCCATCAGAGGGCGCGAATGGCTGTGGTCTGTCCCACAAGATGTGTGAGGCAAGAAGCCTGCTGAAAAAGGTCCGGCGGGGGCCAAATACGGCGACAGAACCCCAGGTCGAGGTGTGGGAACCATCCCATCCTCATCTTTTTCAGCATGCTCCAAGGCAAGGGGGATCGGAGACGCCACCGCGCTTATGAAATACCGGATAGGGATAACCACAATACCAGTCTCCGCTTCCGGCGGAGAGCGCCGATAAGATCATCGCCATAGTCCGGTCCATGTCTCTGGGGCACCCTGAAGGATGGACCCTCACCGCTGGGCCGTAGTATTTTCGGGCGTGCGTTACCGACTGATTTATGTGGGCCTGGGATTTCTGACCGTGGCGGTCTTATCCCTCTGTTTTGTCTTCGGACGGGGCGGCGACCCCATCACCCTGCCTCCTCCCCTGGAAGGGATATCACCCCAGCCATACGACGCGGTGCCCATGCAAACCGGCCTGGAAGTGGATCTGGAGGTCGGGTACGCGGCTCGAATCTATGTGGATGGCTATCCGATACCCCGCTCGGAGCTTTCATTCTCCGAGGGAGTGGGCATTTATCGATGGAGGCCCAACGATCGGAGTCTGATTCTGAACCGTTGGCCGGTGGGTGAGCACACCATCCGGGTGGAGTGGGAAAAGACCTACGGCTTGCCCGACGTGGGGGGCTTCACCTGGACTTTCAGGGTGCAGTAACAGGCTTGAATCGGCGCAGGCGGAGTGAGTTGGTGACCACCGACACGCTGGAGAATGCCATCGCGGCGGCGGCGATCATCGGATCGAGCACCCCGGCGGCCGCCAACGGTATGGCCGCCACGTTGTAGATGAACGCCCACACCAGATTGCCGACGATCACCCGGTAGGTGCCCCGAGCCAAACCCAGGGCGGTGGGCACCCCCAAGGGATCACCGCTCATCAACACCACATCGCCTGCCTCCACGGCCACGTCCGTTCCTGTTCCGATGGCGATCCCCAGATCCGCCGCCGCCAAAGCCACCGCATCGTTGATGCCGTCGCCAACAAACGCCACCGTGGCTCCGCCTTCTTTCATACGGGTCAACTCATTGGCCTTTTCTCCGGGAAGCACCCCGGCTTTTACATTGTCAATCCCCAAGCCTTCTGCGACTACCGTTGCCGACCGGACGTTGTCGCCAGTAAGAAGCGCCACATCGATCTTCAACTCTTGGAGTCTGGCGACTGTCTCACCCGAGGTGGGGCGGGGGGAATCGGAAACGGCCAGCACTCCGCGGACCTCACCTGCCCAACCGGCCAAAAAAGCCGTCTTGGCCTGGTCCTCCCATGCTGCCAGCGCCTCGAGGTGTGCCTTTTGGGCCTCGAGTCCCACTTCGGCCAAATAGTCGGTCTTGCCAACCCACACCCGTTGCCCATCCACCACTCCCACCACTCCCCGACCGGCCACCACCCCCACCTCCTCGGGTGTGACCAGTTCCACCCCACGCTCGCGGGCTCCTCTTGCCACCGCTTCACCGACCGGGTGGGAACTGGCGCCCTCCACCGACCCCACCCGGCGAAGAAAGCCCCCGGGGTCTTCGGCCAGCACGTCGGTGAGGGTCATCCTGCCCTGGGTGAGGGTGCCGGTCTTGTCGAACACCACGGTGTCCACCGCCCGGGTACGTTCGAAAACTTCGGCATTCTTGAACAAGACCCCCAGTTCCGCTCCCCGGCCGGTTCCGGCCATAATGGCCGCCGGCGTCGCCAGCCCGAGCGCGCAGGGACAGGCGATGATCAACACCGCCACCCCGTTCCGCACCGCCTCCCATAGGTCACCCCCCACCAGCAGCCAAGCCGCGAAAGTGGCCAGACCGATAACGATCGAAACGGGCACGAACACCCCTGAAACCCGATCGGCCAGCCGTTGGATAGCAGGCTTGGAAGCCTGCACCTGTTCGACCATCGCCACGATGCGGGCCAATGCGGTGTCGTCCCCCACGCCTTCCACCCGGAACTCCAACCGGCCCGTCTGGTTGATGGTCCCACAATAAACCGAGTCGCCCACCGAGCGGTCCACCGGGACCGACTCTCCGGTAAGCATTGATTCGTCCACCGTCGAGTGCCCTCTGACGATCACCCCGTCAGCGGGGAACTTTCCACCCGGCGGCACCACCACCCGGTCGCCCACCTCCAACTCGGTCTGCGGCACCTCCGTCTCTTGTCCGTTGCGCATCACCCGAACCGAGGAGGTGATACCCAACTCCACCAATTTCGCCACCGCTTCCGACGCCCGGTCCTTGGCGCGAGTCTCCAAATAACGGCCCATGAGAATCAACGAGACGATCATCCCTGCGGTCTCGAAGTAAACCGGCCGACCGTCAAAAGCCGCCCAGGTGGAGTAGCCGAAAGCGGCCAAAATGCTGACCGACACCAGAGTATCCATATTGGCTTGACCGGCCCGCGCCCTCCGAAGGGCGATCCGATGAAACTGCCTTCCCCAGACGAACACCAAGAAAACTGCGAGGACCCATTGCAGGGTCAGCCAGAAAGGCTCTCCGGGCGCCACCATGGAAACAATCATCAGGGGGGCGGCGAACAGCGCCGACGCCACAAAGGTTCTCAGCTGCCGACGGGTCTCCTCACCGTAGATTCGTTCGGTGGCCGGCTGGGAAGCGCGATCAGGGAGGGGCTCCATCTGGTAGCCGATCTCCGCAACCGCGTCGAACAACGAAGCAACGTCGGTATCGGGAGCGTATGAAACCCGAACCTTGGCGCCCATGAGATTCACTTGGGCTTCGGAGACCTCCTCCCGCTCCAATAGCGCGCCTTCCACCCGACCGGCGCACGAGCCACAAGTCATACCCTTAACCGCGAAGACATCAGATTGTGGCGCCGCCACCCCTTGACCCATCGCCGGACCCGGTCTCAGATTCCGAGCCGCTCAGGAATTTCGGCGTCGGCGCAGCTTGCCAAACAAGCCCCGCGACACCGGTTGAGAGACATCATCAGGAAGGGGCTCCATCTGGTAACCGATCTCCGCAACCGCGTCGAACAACGAAGCAACGTCGGTATCGGGAGCGTATGAAACCCGAACCTTGGCACCGCCCAGATCGACCTGGGCTTCGGAGACATCCTCCCGCTCCAATAGCGCGCCTTCCACCCGACCGGCGCACGAGCCACAAGTCATACCCTTTACTGAAAAGACATCTGTTCGTGAATCTGTCATTGCAATTCAGTATAAGGGTTATAACCCCTCCCCACGACCAACTTCAGCAACCCGACCACAATAGAGTCCGAAGACTGATAATTTGTTGAGCAGGATTTCCATGCTTTATCTCGACCATGCCGCCACCACTCCCATGCGTCCCCAGGTATGGGAGGCGATGTCTTCCCTCACCGAACGCGGGTGGGGCAACCCGACTGGATTTCACCGCTCGGCTCGGGCGGCCAAGAATGCTCTGGAGGAGGCCCGGGAGCGGGTGGCTGATGTTTTGGGATGCCGACCCCTCGAGGTGGTGTTCACCAGCGGGGGCACCGAGTCCGACAATCTGGCGATCAAGGGAGCGGCCCTGGCCGGCGGGAGGCGAGGCGGAGTGGTCACCTCGGCGGTGGAGCATGAGGCGGTGTTGAACACCGCCCGCTTCCTGGGGGAATGGGGCTGTGAATCCAGCATTGTGGGGGTGGACCCCGACGGGGTGGTTGACCCCGGCCGGCTGATTGAGTCGGTCGGCCCCCAAACCTCGGTGGTCTCAGTAATGGCGGTGAACAACGAGACCGGGGCCCGTCAGCCGGTGAGAAAGATTGCCGATGCGGTGCGCGACCAGGCCGGCCCCGATACGGTTATTCACACCGATGCGGTGCAGGCGTTCGTCTCCGAGGAGGTGCGCGTGGATGACCTGGGAGTGGATCTCCTGTCTCTGGCTGCCCACAAATTCGGCGGCCCCACGGGAGTGGGGGTGCTGTATGTACGGGAAGGGCTGAACCTGGAGCCGCTGTCCCACGGTGGGGGACAGGAGTTGGGACGGCGGTCGGGTACCCATCATGTTCTGGGAGCAGTCGGAATGGCCGAGGCGATGGAACTGGCGGCTTCTGATCGGGAACGGCTCTGCCGGGATGTCATTGAAGCCCGTCGGAGATTCGAGACGGCCCTGTCGGAGAAAGTGCCCGACCTGGTGATCACTTCTGAGACCCAGCGGACGGTCCATCACTCCCATTTGCTTTTTCGGGGTGTCACCAACCAGACGCTCCTGGTGCGCCTTGACCGGCTGGGTTTGGCCGCCTCGGCCGGATCCTCTTGCCAGTCGGGAGCGGCCCGGGTGTCCCATGTGCTGTCGGCTATGGGTGTTTCCGACCGCGACGCCCGCTCCAGCGTGCGCTTTTCCTTCGGTTGGACCACCCGTCCATCCCACGGAGACCAGGCCGCCGACCTGGTGTTGGAGGCCCTGGAGGGTTTGCTGTGAGGGTGCTTGCGGCCATGAGCGGTGGGGTGGATTCCTCGGTGGCGGCCGCTCTGATGCATCAGGAGGGCCACGAGGTGACCGGAGTGACTCTCAAACTGTGGGAGGGTCCGGGCGGCGAAGCCCCCACCCACGGCTGCTGCACAGTGTCGGACTCCGAAGACGCCCGGCGGGTAGCTGCTCGCCTCAACATCCCCTACTACGTCTTCGACTACACCGACCACTTCGCCGAAGCGGTGGTGAATCCGTTTGTGGGCAATTACTTGAAGGGGCGCACTCCCAACCCATGCGTGGAATGCAACCGTTCGATCAAATTCTCGATACTGCTGGAAGAGGCCCAGCGGCTGGACTGCGACCTCTTGGTCACCGGCCACTATGCCCGGGTGAGCCGGGAAAAGGATCGATGGAAGCTGCAAAGGGGCGTGGACCAGCAAAAGGACCAGTCCTATGTGCTGCATATGCTGGGTCAGCGGGAGCTTTCCCTTACCAGATTCCCGGTGGGCGAGATCACCAAGACCCAAACCCGCCGGATCGCCGCCGACCTGGGGCTGCGCAATGCCCACAAGCGGGACAGTTACGAGATCTGCTTTGTGCAGGGTGACTACCGCAACTTTATCGCCCGGGCCGCCCCGCAGGCCCGCCGGCCGGGGCGGATTGTGGACACCGCCGACAATACGGTGGGAGAACACCAGGGAGTGGTCAACTTCACGGTGGGTCAGCGGCGGGGACTGGGGGTGGCGGTGGGTGAACCCCGCTATGTGACCGAACTCGACCACCACACCTCCACGGTGGTGATCGGATCGGCCCGGGAGCTTGTGGCAACCGGGATCGAGGTGGAAGAAGTGTCCTGGGTCAGCGGCTCTCCCCCACCGGACGCCGACCGCCGACTCCTGGTGCAGACCAGGGCGCATGGCGACCCGGCGGAGGCCGCGTTCGACCACGCCGATCCTGGAAACGACCGGCTGATCGTGACCTTCGCCAACCGCCAACGGGAGGCCGCGCCGGGACAGGCGGCCGTGTTCTACCGAGACGACGAGGTGCTGGGCGGAGGCACCATCGCCCGGCTGGTGCGATGACCGACCCATCCCGCCGCATCGAAGAGCTGCGGGAAGAGATTCGCCGTCACGACCATCACTATTACGTGCTGGACGACCCATTGGTGGAAGACGCCCAGTATGACCGGCTGTGGCGGGAGTTGGCGGGGCTTGAAGACGGGCACCCGGAATTGGTGACCCCTGATTCTCCCACTCAACGGGTCGGAGCCCCGGTCTCGGAATTGTTTACTCCGGTACCGCACCTGCGACGCCTCCTATCACTGGACAATGCCATCTCCCCGGTCGAGCTGGATGCCTGGGAGCAACGCCTGGGGCGGATGCTGGGGCGTGCCCCCGAGGGTTATGTCTGCGAGCCCAAGGTGGACGGGCTGGCGGTGGTCCTCACCTACCGGGACGGGACTCTGGAGGTGGCGGCCACCCGCGGAGATGGGGAGACGGGAGAAGACATCACCGCCAACCTGCGGACCCTCTCTTCGGTTCCCCTGCGGTTGCTGGGAGATGCCCCCGCCCTGTTGGAGGTGCGAGGCGAGGTGTACATGACTCTGGAAGGCTTCGAGGAGCTGAACCGGACCCGCGCAGAGGCCGAAGAGCGCCCCTTTGCCAATGCCCGCAACGCCGCCGCCGGGTCGGTGCGGCAAAAGGATCCGCACGTTACTGCCTCCCGAGCGTTGGATATCTGGGTCTATCAGGCAGGAGTTCTGGAGGGAGGGCCGACTCTGCACCGACATTCGGAGGTCTTGGATTATCTCCAATCACTGGGGCTGCGGGTCAACCCAGGTTTTGTGATCGCATCGGGGTTGAGTGAGGTGAAGGCGTATGTGAAGCGGATGTTGGAGGAACATCTTGATCTCCCCTACCAAACCGACGGGGTGGTGATCAAGGTCAACAGGCTCGCCGATCAGGACGAGTTGGGCGACACGGCCCGGGCGCCCCGCTGGGCGGTGGCCTACAAATTCCCGGCCGAGGAGAAGGAGACGACCCTTCGGGACATAAGGATCAACATCGGGCGCACCGGAGCGGCGACGCCCTTCGCGGTGTTGGAGGAGGTGTTCGTGGGAGGGGCCAACGTCCGTATGGCCACCTTGCACAACCAAGATCAGGTCCGAATCAAAGATGTGCGAGTGGGAGATCGGGTGGTGGTCCGCCGGGCGGGGGATGTGATTCCCGAAGTGGTGGGGCCGGTGCTCACTTGCGGCCAGGATCGTCCGCCGCCCTGGAAGATGCCCAGCCACTGCCCGTTTTGCCAGGCCCCGATCGAACGCCCCGACGGAGAGGCGGTAGCCCGCTGCACCGGCGGACTGACCTGCCCCAGCCGACTCCGAGAGTGGCTGTCCTACTTCTCTGATCGGGGCGGTTTGGACATCGACGGCCTTGGAGCCAAATCAGTGGAGGCCTTCATCACCTTCCTATCGGAAGACGATTTCGAGGAGTTGAAGAAAAGGAAGCTCAAAGATTTGAAGCTGCATTCGATCAAAAACCCGCTTATCCGTGGACCGGCCGACATCTTTTTTCTGGATCCAGAGGACCTCCATTGGCGCAAGGGGTGGGGGGACAAGTCCATTCAAAAACTGCTGGCCGGGATCGAAGCGGCCCGCCATCGACCCTTGTGGAGGTTGCTGGTGGCCCTGGGAATCAGGCATCTGGGTCCGGGGGGCGCCCAGTTGCTCACCACCCGATATCGAACTATGGAACAGCTGACCGCGGCCGGAGAAGAGGACCTGGCGGCCATCGACGGGATCGGAGAAACCATCGCCCGTTCGGTGAGACAGTGGCTGGATGACCCTGACAACCAGGAACTGATTGCAAGACTCGGCGAGGGTGGGGTGTCCCTGGCCGATCCCAAGGTCGAGCGGGAAGAACCTCCCACCCTGGCGGGACTATCCGTGGTGGTGACCGGAGGGCTGCAATCCATGAACCGCGATGACACAAAACAGGCCGTATTGGCCCGGGGAGGGAGGTTTGTGTCGTCGGTGTCGGGCAAAACTTCGGCTCTGGTGGTCGGCGATTCACCGGGCGCCGCCAAACTCACCAAGGCCGAACAACTCGGCACACCGATTCTCACCGAAGACCAGTTCCTGGCACTGCTTCGGAACGGCCCCGCCGACATATTGCCGGACCCCTCCGGCACCGGTTGACCCCAGCCCGATTCCGACCGCTTGGTGGAGGTCTCCATCACCGCCCCATCGGACCTGGGCAGTGACATCATCCATCAAGGGTGGGTGGCGATGGAAGCTCCGGATGATCGCCTGGATCACTTGGTGGATCCGCCGCCGTCGATCCCCGCCACCTCCCCGGAAACCGGGGGGTTCAGAACCGCCCGGCGCGGAAGAGAGTTGAGAACAGTTGACATGAGGGGGTGGGGATTGCGGTTTTATGTCGGATCTGTGAAAGCTGTGAAAAGAGAACACTAACTCGCGAAATTCCTCCCCGCCCATTTACCCTTCGGGCCCCTCCCCCGCCAGCCACCTTTCCATGGTCGGGCCGCGAAAACCCACTCCAATAGTGGGAATTCGCCATCCCAAATATGCAACCTCTGAACGGCCCGAACGACGTCCGGATCAGACCGGGAGGTGATCGACTCCAACAGCATGCCCCACCGCAAGTGACAAAGTCAACCCCACGGCCCGTCTATTTTTCGCGACATCCAAGGTTGCCTAACCGCGCAAGTGATTAACCCACCACCAGTGAAACGGTTTCTCTGACCGGGTATTCGGTGTCCGAGCGGGTATCGGGAATCCGCAGAGTTCGGTGGGCGCCCGCCACCTCATACCATCCCGACCACCGAAAGGCGGTTCGAATCCGGTAGGAGTCTCTGCCTTGGTGGCATCTTCGATCCGGTCTGTGGCAGGTCTTGGTTTGGTAGGTGTGGCGGGCCACGCCGTTCGGATAGCCGGTGAAACGGGAGAAATCGGAGAGCCCGAACACCTGACGGGGGCCGTCATCCCAGTTGAATCTCACCCGGTCCACTTGCACCTGCGCCCGAAGCGACTTTCCCGTGTAGGGCGAGGTGGAGGAGAATCCCCAGGGAGGGGGCACGGCCAACCGGGCGAAGGTTTCGATACCAGCCATTCCCCAGGGGACGGCCGGATTGAAGTCAACCTGTGGTGCTTGGTGGATGTAGCTTGCGATCCTGCTCCACACATAGCCCTTGATCTCCTCCCGCTCGACCCCGGGCCAAGAGCAGGGTTGAGCAGTTCCAACCACCGTATGCCCGCCTCGCCTGCCATCGGGCGACCACCCGTAATTCAAAGTGCCGTCCTCATCAATGCCCAGTTGCACCCATCTGGAGGGCCGAGAACCCAAATAGAAGCACCCGGTGGAGGCGATGTGCGCATGAAGTGTGGTGGGAGTGACGTTGACCAGTGGTCTTCGCCGTTCGGTGTGGAGGCATTTGGTGATGGGGCGGCGCCGGCCGGTATCGGGGTCAACCTCCGAGCTCACCGTGCACACCAACTCCGAATGGGTGGCGGGAGAGGACCAGACGCCACTTGCAGCGGAATCCCAACCAGCCGGACCGAGCACCGACGACCCACAGCACCGTCCAAGCCACCCCCACCCCTACGCTCCATCTCATCCCCGGGCTCTACTTTCGGACCCCGACCAGACGCCGCTTCTCATCGCATCATCTGCGCAATGCCCCGACCACCCGGACCGGCCCTCTGCCGGGCAAATCTGGTCAAGACGTGAGGCAGGGATGGCGAATGTCCACTCCGAACCGGGCACTGAAGCCGTACCCCCGCATTCGCCTACCACCCCGACCGACAGACCTCCGGCCAAAATCGGGGGCGTCAGCCATTTCGTCCCTGCCTCCATAGTCCCTCCTCTGGTGGTAAACCAAAAAGCTACCCACCCCATGCCGGTCCCCCGATGCCATCCCGCCGGTGTTCTGTCGCGGCCTTCGGAGAGTAAACGCGGAAAACCTCGGGCCCTTCGCCCCACCCCCGTTATGCGATAATCCGCCTAGCGCCGACTTGCTGGTGGGCCCCTGCCCCCGGATTCAATATCGACCAACAGTCCCTCTAAGAACCCACGCCCTGGTCGGTGGCCATTTGCGACGCGAGTTGGATCAGAGTGCGCACTCCGAACCCGGTGGCGCCTTCCGAGAGGTAGTGAGCGGTCTTTCCCGATCGGGCCGGACCGGCGATGTCCAGGTGTGCCCACCGGCAATCTCCGATGAACTCTTCCAATAGCAAAGCCGCGGTGATAGCCCCGCCCCACCGGCCACCGATGTTTTTCATGTCGGCCACCGGGGAGTCCAGTTCCTTCCGATACTCCCTGGGAAGTGGCAGCGGCCATACCTGTTCGCCGGCCGTCTCCGCCGCATCCTCCACCATCTGGCGGGCGTCGTCGGCCCCGAACAACCCGGCGTAGTCCTGACCCAGCGCCACCACGCAGGCGCCGGTCAGAGTGGCCAGATCGATGATCAAGTCGGGAGAACCCTCGGCAGCCAGGCTCAGGGCGTCGGCGAGAACCAGACGGCCCTCGGCGTCGGTGTTCATCACCTCCACTGTCTTGCCGTTGCGGGCCGCGAACACATCCCCCGGTCGCGAAGCTCCCCCGCCGGGCATGTTCTCGGCCAAAGCGGCCAGCACCTCCACTTTGACGTTCAGCCCCAACCGGGTTATCGCCACCCCCGCAGCCACCACCGCCGCCGCCCCCGACATGTCGGTTTTCATCGTCTCCATGGCCTTGGCGGGTTTGAGCGACAGTCCCCCCGAGTCGAAGGTGATGCCCTTTCCCACCAGCGTCAAGCGTGGGCCCTGTCCGGGACCCACCAACCTCACCAGCCGAGGCGGACGATGCGACCCGCGTCCCACCGAGAGCATTCCTCCCATGTTCTCCTCCGCGAGTCGATCCTCATCCCATATCTCGGCCGTCATACCGGCTTCGGAACCCATTTGAGAGAAAGAGTCGGCCAGGTCGGGGGGACCTTTGTCCAACGGCGGCCGGTTCACCCAGTCGCGGGCGGCGGCCACGGCCTCGGCGGTTATCCGAGCCCGGGTAACGCCCTCCTCCCAGCCGGAGGGAAGAGGAGGCGCCAACCGGATCTCGGGCAGGGGATCATCAGACGGCTCGCTGCGATACTCCTGGTACCGATAACTCGCCAGGAGTGCCCCCTCCACCGTGGCCTCCAACGCCCCGGGAGTGGGAATCTGGTGCAAGGTGCTGACCACACCTGCGGCCCGGGGAGCCGCCCGAACACCGGTGGCCGATGCCCGGCGTACCGTCTCATGGTTGGGATCATCTCCCACACCCACCAGCACCACCGACCGGTACCCGGATTGTCCCCCGGTGGGAATCACCGCCTGGTCGCCGGGTTTTCCTGAGAACCCGACGGCTTCAAGGTGCTCCCCCACCCATGAGCCAAGTTGGTCGAGTATCTCCGCGGCGCCCGGGCCGGGTTCGCAGTCAGCGCCCATCGGGACCACCAACGCCTGCATCTGGTCTTCTGCCCCGCTTGCCGCGGGTCTTATCTGGGAAAGTTCAGCCATTTTTCCATCATACCCTCAGATTCTCCCGGGCCGGGACCGCTGCTCCGCCGTGACTGGCCCGAGAAAGGAGCGTTGAGCGGGGTGGGCGACCGCCGAAGCCACCCGCTCTACGTGTAAACCAGTCCGCGCAGCCACCGGCGCAGGGGCCTCCAGGTGAGGGCCGCCAGAGTGGTCATTACCGCCGCCAGCAAGAAGACCGGGCGCGGACCCAGAGCCTCGGTTGTAAACGAGACCCCCGGTGGTCCGACAACTTGGGCCACGCGCACGCCCGCCACCCAGGTGAGCACCACCAATCCCCGGTAGGCCGGAGAGCACACACCGATGACATCCCTCTGCGCCAGGGTGATCACCAGCCCAAAACCGGCCCCGGTGAACGCCAGTCCGATCGAGATCATCGCCGGGAACCGGGCTATCAGCACGGTTAGCAGCCCGATTGACATCAGCCAGAGACCAAGGCTCAGAACCTGGCCCGAAATCCGGCCTGAAACCACCCTCACCACCCCCAAGGCGGTGACGATCGCTCCCATCTGAAAGGCGGAGACCACCAGACCCCGGCCGGCCGTGCCGGTCCCGAACACTTCATCCAAAAGGAGAGGGACACCGGTCAGGGTAGCCCCTTGGTAGACGATCACCCCCATCACGGTGAACACGATCAGACCCAGAAGGTCCACCCCGGTGCGGCGACGGTGCAAATCGGCCCGCGCCGCCCGGGCATGGCGAAGGGGCGAGGCGATCGACTCTTTGGGTTCACCTCCTGTCATGCGCAGGCCCCACAACCAGATCGGCGCCCCGGCCAGGTAAAGCAAGAAGGGCCGAAAGGCCCCGCCGGTGGCCACCACACCAGCCACGATGGGCATCACCATCTGGGTCAGATACATCAGGGCCAGGTTGGTGCCCAAGGCCCGCAGCCGCTTTTGGTCATCATCGAACAGTTCACCGATCAGAATTATCGCCACCGCCACAATCCCCGAGGAGCCAACGCCTTGCAGTATTCGCAGTGCAAACAGCATCGGAAAGGACGTCGCCAGAAATCCCGCTCCTCCGAAGACTGTGAAGATCATCAGGCAGACCAAAATCACCTTCTTTCCCCCGAACCGGTCGGCCAGATAGCCAACAAATATCGCCAGTAACACCCCGGGCAGCGCCACCGAACCCTGTACCCAGCCGATCACCGCCACCGAGACCCCCAGGGCCCTCGCCAGGTCGGGAAGCGCCGGAGAGATCATGGCCAGGTGGGTGATTCCCAGGCAGCTGATCGCCATTAGCAGAAAAAGCTGCTCTCGACGAGAAGACTGCTTCATTTCGAAAAGGCTGCCATTACAATCGCCTACCGATAAGCCAGCTTGCGGGCCCAACGACGGATTGGCCGCCAGGTGACCGCTGCCAGCGCAGTGATCACCGCGGTGGCGAGGAAGGAGAAGCGAGGACTCACCACATCGGTTACCAGGGAGGATGCGGGAGGTCCAAACATCTGAGCCACTCTCACTCCAGTCACCAAAGTCAGGAACACCACTCCCCGGTAGGCCAATGAGACCGAGGCGATGGCGTCCCGCTGCGCCAAGGTGTACACCAGGCCGAACCCCGCGCCGCTGACGGCCAGACCCAGAGCCACCCACGCAGGTGAGCCGGCCACGAACACCGCCGCCAATCCGGCAGACATCAACCAAATGCCGGTGCTCATCACTCGACCTGAAATTCGCCCCGAAAACATCCGCACCACCACCAGGGTGGTGACAATGGCGCCCACCTGGAAGGACGAGATAACCACCCCTCGCCCGGCGCTCCCGGTTGCGAACACCTCCTCCAACAGCAATGGGATCGCCGTGAACGAAATCCCGTGGAGCACCACCATGGAGAGAATGCTCACGGCTATCAGGCCCAAGACGTCCACTCCGGTGCGGCGACGACGCATGTCCGCTATGGCCTCCCGGGCATGCCTGAACGGAGAGGACGCGGTTGCCTTGGGTGCTCCAACAGCCAGCCGAAGCGCCCACCAACCGATCGGCACCCCCACCAGGTACAGCAGGAACGGACGGAATATCCCACCCTCAGCCAGAAACCCGGCGGCGATGGGAATGGTGATCTGGGTTAGGTAAATGAAGGCCAGGTTGAGCCCCAGGGCCCGGGTGCGGTCCTGGGTATCGTGGAACAGTCCGCCGATCAGTGCGATCGACAAGCCCAGCACGCCCGAGGTTCCCACACCCTGCAACATCCGCAGCGCCAGGAGAACGGGAAAGGACGGGGCCCAAAACCCCGCAACCCCGAACACCGTGAACACTGTCACGCAGGCCAGAACCACCTTCTTGCCTCCGAACCGGTCGGCCAGGAAGCCGATCAGGGCCGAACAGACGATACCGGGAATCACCGCTGCCCCCTGAACCCAACCCACCGCCGCGATCGAAACCCCGAACTCCGCGGCCAGGTCGGGGAGCACCGGTGGCAGAACAGCCAGGTGGGTGCTCCCGAAGCTGCTGAGGGCGATCAACAACACCAACTGCTCCCGCCGAGGCCCCGAGGCCACCTCGGTCATGTTCGAACGGCGCGCATGTCACGGTCTCCCACAATGTTGGCCGCCACCCCCACGGTCATCAACAGCAACCCCGCCCACAACGCTCGGGTGAGCATCTCGTCGGCCAGCCACCAAGAGGACAGCAAGCCGACCACCGGCGTGACCATCCAAGTGAGGTTCACCGAAATGGCGGAAAAATGCCGAAAAGCCTCCAGCTGGGCCCACACCACCATCGGGCCGGCCAAGGTCATCTGAAAAGCGACTATCCCCGCCGTCTCCCACGTCCATTCGATGTCGGGAAGGCCGTCTATCACCAAGGCCGCCACCAAAGCGGGGATACCGCCCGACAGCATCTGCCAGGGCGTGGAGGCCAACGGGGTAGCCCCCCACTTGTGGGCGCGTATGTAGACCGAAGTCCACGCCACCGACAGGGCGGCCCCCATCAACATCAGATACCCCCACATGACTCTCGGTTCGGAAACCCCGAAATTCCACGGCTCCAGCACCACAATCAGTCCACCCATCCCGATCACCAGCCCACCGACCTGCAACTTGGAGAGTCGTTCACCCAAAATGATCATCGCCATGGGCACCGTCCACAAGGTCCCGGTCCACACCAGAACGCCTGAGCGTCCCGGGGGAAGAATCTGAAGGGCAAAAAACACAAAGACAAAGATGGCCAGGAGCCGGAAGATTCCCAGGATGGGAGCCGCCTTCCAGTCCTGGCGGGGCAGAGCCAGCCGCTCCCCTGCCAGGACACTCATCCCGAACCCGACCATCGCCCCTCCCCAAAGGCGAAAGGTCATCAACCACAGAGGCGGCACAAGCTCAACGCCCCGGTCAATGATCGGCCAGTTAAAACCCAAGGTGAACACCGCCGCCCCCAACAAGAAATAGTGATAGACCCGGGGCGCCGGCTGGGGGATCGAGCCGGTGGTCACCTGCAGTAACTCATCCGGCCTACGATATACGGCTACCAGTGAAGGGATGACATGTCGAAGGCGGTTGCAACCGCAGGCCCCGGTGAACTTGAAGTCAGGGACACCCACCCGCGGACGGCACAGGCTACTGCTGTGGTACAACTCAAGATGGCAGGCATCTGCGGGACAGACCTGAAGATCCTGGACGGCTCAACCCCGATTGAATATCCCCGCATACTTGGACATGAGATGGTGGGAGAGGTGACGGAGGCTGCTCCGGGGGGCAAGTTGGGAGCGGGATCCAAGGTGATGGTGAACCCCGGCATCTATTGCGGGGAGTGTCATCTGTGCAACCGAGACCGCCCACACCTGTGTCGTCAAGGTGGCCTTCGCGGAAGAGACTTCGACGGTGTCTTCGCCGAGTTGCTGGCGGTTGAGGAGCGTTTCCTGCACGCTATCCCCGACGGGGTGGCATGGGATGAGGCGGCCCTGTTACAGGTGTTGGGGACAGTGGTTCATGCTCAAAGGACGGTGCAGCCCTCCCGGGAAACGGTGGCAGTGGTGATCGGCTTGGGCGTGTCCGGCATGCTCCATGCACAGTTGCTTGCCGGGCGGGGAGTGGGGTGTGTGATCGGCGTCACTCGCAGCCGATGGAAGCTCGATTTGGCCAGACAACTCGGCGTCCACGTCGCGGTCACCCCTGAGGAAGCCGGAGCGGCGGTGGCCGAATATTCCCAGGGACGGGGCGCTGATCTGGTGATCGAGGCAGTGGGAACCGAATCCACGGTGGCGGCGGCCATCGAGCTGTGCGGATCGGGCGGGGAGGTGATCATCTACGGCACCGTGACCGGCAAAGGCGGGCGCATACCCTTCTACCAGCTCTATTTCAAAGAGATCACTCTCCACAACCCCCGGGCCGCCCTGCCCCGGGACTATGACCACGCCATCCACCTGGGAGCGACCGGCCAGATCCAACTCGCCCCCCTGATCAGCGCTCGTTACCCCTTGGAACGAGCCGAAGCCGCTTTCGCGGCGGCCCGAAATGGAAACAACCTCAAGGTCTTGCTCACGCCCTGAACACTCTCTCACACCCCTGCCGGGGCGTCCTAACCGGTATGATCTCTCAACAATCAAACAAGGATGAACAGGCATGCGGGAAGCTTTCGGAGTTTTGAGCACCGATTGGAAGGAAGGCATCAACTGGGACGCGGTCCGCAAGTGGCGGCTGCACAGGGCCCACGAGGCCATGAAACGCCACGGGCTGGGCGCCATGCTGCTCTTCTACGACGAGAACATGCGCTACGTCTCCTCCACCCTCACCCCCGGGTGGAACCGCCTCAAGCCCGGTCTTCGCTATGTGGTCCTGATCGAGGACCAACCCCCCATCGTCTACGAACAGGGCGACATCGGCTTTCATCTAAAAGTCCACAATCCGTGGATCCCCCCGGAGAACATCCGCTATTCATATGCATGGATCAAAGGAGCCGTGGGCCCTGCCTCCACCCAGCAGGTCAACAAATTCACCCGCTCTCTGATGGCCGATCTGGAGGCGGCCGGGGTGAAGGACAAGCCCTTGGGGGTGGATTTCGTTGACATCAACCTGATCAAGGCCTTCGAGCAGCACGGCATCGAGTGGACCGACGGGATGACCCCCATGATGGAGGCCCGGGCCATCAAAAGCCCCGACGAGATCAAGGCTTTTTCCATGGTGGGATCCATTTGTGACTACGTTCACTATGAAATCACCAACTTCATCAAGCCGGGCATGACCGAGAACCAGGTGGCGGCGTTCGGGTTCGAAAAGCTCTACTCGATCCCCGGCATGGAGGACGTGGAGGACGTGATCGTCTCATCAGGCCCAAATGCCTGGCCCAACTGGCGCAACTTCTCCGACCGGATGATTCGCCCCGGAGAGTTGGTGATTGTGGATCTGGCGGCCCTTACCTGGAACGGGTTCAAGAGCTGTGTGTACCGCACCTACTGCGTGGGAGGAAAGCCGACCCAGGAGATGCAGCGCATCTATGACGAGGCTCACCGGTGGCTGTGGGACTCGATCGAAGCCACCGGACCCGGTGTCACCACGGCAGACGTGGCCTCCAAGTGGCCCAGCGCCCAGGAGGCATGGGGATACGCCGAGGAGGACCAGGCGGCAGCCAATCTGTGGGGCCACGGTCTGGGTCTGGCCCAATACGATCCCCCGGTGATCTCCCGTATCTGGTCCCTGGATCACCCCATCGAGATCCGGCCCGGCATGACATTTGCCCTGGAGACCCAGCACGGCAAGCTGCATGAGTTCGGGGTTCGGCTGGAAGAGATGCTGTACGTGACCGAGACCGGCATCGAGATGGTCTCCACCTACAAATCCCACGAGATAATCGTCGTGGACTGACATGGCCGGAGGGGCCCGTCTGGTCTGGCTCGACCAGGCCGACGCACAGAATCCGGCCCTGGTGGGAGCAAAGGCCAGCCGGCTGGCCAGGGCGCGAGCCCGGGGTTTGCCGGTTCTCAACGGGTTCGTGGCCCCGGTCGATGTCTCCGTCCCGGTCATCAAAGCCGCTGAAGCCGTAATCAACTCAACCCGCAACTCGGGCGCGGCCAGATCGGCTGTATACAACCACCACCCGCCCCCGCTCCTCCAGCAATTGGCGGTAGCCGGGCGACGACTCAGCGACTGTCTGGTGGTGCGTTCATCAAGCCGGGTGGAAGCGGAGGGCATCTGGGCCGGCGCCTTCTCGTCATACCTGAGGATGAGGCCCGAAGACCTCACCCAGGGCGTTATCGGATGCTGGGCATCCGTCTTCAACCCCGATACCCTGAAGCGGGCCCGATTTGTGGATGTGCGACCCATCGAGATAGGGATGGCGGTCTTGATCCAGCCCGAGTTGCCGACCATCTGCGGCGGAGTGGCCATCCTCGGCCAGGAAGGCCGGGTTACCATCGCCGGGACGCTGGGACACCATGCGCCTCTGGTAGCCGGCTGGGAGAGCGGACACGTGGCGGTGGTAAAAGGGGATGATTCGGTCCAGGCCCGGGACGGCTCACCTCTGTCCACAGAACTCGTCCGGGAGGTGGCTCATCTGACCAGGCGTTCCCGGGAGGAGGTCGGATGCCCCCACGTCGAGTGGGCCATGGGAGAGGACCGGGAGATATACCTACTTCAAGCCCAGCCGAGCGCGGACAGGCGACCAATCCATCTTCGCCAGGAGGCGCCAAGGGTCGCCAGGAAGGCGGACCGGGGACTCGGCAACATGGTTCGCACGATGCTTCGCTATCCGGGGCCCGTCGGCGAGAGGCTGGTCTGGCCGTGGGCCATCGGCCTGGATGACCTCCCTGCGGTCCGACGCGCACCCTCCTCCCGGAGCCCGGAGATTCTGGTCCCCGAGATAAGGGAGATTGCTGCCCGGCTGACCTCACAGCGGTGGCAGGGAGCCGGGGTCCCCGAAGCCGCCTCCCGAGCCTGGGCGAAGCTCCTTGGGGGCGACACCTCCACCGGCCGGGAATGGCTGTCCCGCCCCTCCACAGTGGATCTCGGTCTGGCAAGAACACACCTGGAGAGCCTGGGAGAACTGGCATCAGCCCTGGAGCAGGCCGGAGAGATCCCCCATCCGGGCTGGATGTGGTATCTCGATCCTGACACCCTGGACATGCCAAGGGTCAGAAGAGAGAGTTTCAGCCGGCGAGTCGGAACCGGGCGCTGGGAACACCTCATTTATGGCGTGGTCGCATCCCTGGGTCACACCCATTCGGGGCACCCGGCCGCTGGTGGATGGGGGGTGGGACGGCTCAGGTATATCAGCAGCGCCGAGCAGGCTGTCTCCTTCGCCCCGAGGGAAGTCATCGTGGCAGATCAGCCGTTGGGAAATCTCGCCCCCCTCTTGTGGGATGCGGCGGGGATCGTCACCGCCGAGGGAAGCCCCGGGGCGCATCTATTCGAGGTGGCAAAGTGGCTGGGAGTGCCCGCAGTATGCGGAGTGGATGTCAGGCTTTGGATCGGTGGGGACCGAGAACATTCGGAGCGAGGAGAGAATCTGGAAGCGGCAGTGGACGGCGACCGGGGTCGCATTGCACTGCTGCCTTCCAACAGAACCCTCCCGCCTTCGGGAAACGAGTGAGTGAATCACACCGTTTTAGCCGGAAGTGTCACGAACTCCTGCACCAATGAACAGGGGCGGGCCCAGCACCGCCACCACGCTACGGGTAGGCTCTGTGGGAGGGCTTTCCAAGGAGGGACCATCACATGCCTGAGAGTGACCAAGTAAGAATATCTCTCGAAGAAGTCCATCGGCTCACAAAGGCCGCGCTGAGAGCCAATGGAGCATCCCCCGAGAACGCAGAGGCGGTAGCGCGAACCATTACCGCGGCCGAGCGAGACGACTGTAAGGCTCACGGTCTCTTCCGGATACCTTTCTATGTGAAGGGTCTCAATGACCGCAAAGTCAACGGAACCGCGGTTCCCGAGACCCAGGATATCTCGCCCGGTTTGGCAAGAGTCGACGCCCACCGGGGTTACGCCCCCTTGGCGATCCGGATAGGTATCGAAGGGCTGGTCGAGAAGGCAAGGGCCAACGGGATTGCTGCCGTCTCCATCGTGAATTGCTATCACGTAGCAGCACTCTGGCCCGAGGTGGAATGGCTGGCCGAACGAGGCCTTGTCTCTCTCGCCTTCACCCAGTACATGGCTTTCGTGGCGCCGGCCGGAGGAACCCAACGGGTGTACGGCACCAATCCAATGGCTTTCGGCTGGCCCCGCGACGGCGCTCCCCCTCTGGTGTTCGACCAGGCTTCCAGCGCAAGTTCCCGAGGAGATCTTCTACTCCATCACCGCGACGGGAAACCGATTCCCCCGGGATGGGCCATCGACCCGGATGGCAACCCGACTTCCGACCCCGCCGAAGGCTTGAAAGGCGCCCAGTTGCCGTTCGGTGGTTACAAGGGCGCTGCCCTCGCCCTGATGGTCGAACTGCTTGCCGGGGCCTTGATCGGCGCCCCATTCAGTTTCGAGGCCACAGAGACGGATCCCCGCGAAGACATGCCGCCGCTGGGAGGAGAGCTGATCATCGCGATCGACCCGACGCACTTCCACGCCGACCCACAAAGTCCGCTAAGTCACTCCGAGAATCTCTTTGGCCGAGTGCTCGCCCAGGAAGGAACTCGCTTACCTTCCGAACGGCGCTATGCGGCGCGCCGGGAATCTGTCAGCAACGGGATCCTGGTGCCGAGCGCCTTCCACCGGACGCTACGGGAGATGGCGGCTGGGGTTTGACCCTTTGTCACCCATGAACGGTGAGGGGGCGAGTCTCCGATCTACCGGACGCCCTGTTCAACCGTATCTCGCAGGCGGGGATCCAAGACATCGCGCCCCGCGTCACCGAGGGTGTTCAAAGCCCAAACGCTGACGAAGATCAGAATGCCCGGAAACGTCACAAGCCACGGTGTGATGCGGATGTAGCTGTACCCCACCTGGATAAGCGTTCCCCACGAGGCGGCGGGTGGCTGCACGCTGAGACCCAAGAATCCCAACGAAGCCTCTGTCAGGATGGCGACCGCCAGACCGAATGACACCTGGACAATTAGCGGCGAAACGATATTGGGCAGGATCGTCCTGCGTAGCAATGTCCCCGGTCTCACACCAAGAGCAGTCGATGAGACCACGTACAGCCTCTGCTTCTCGACAACAACCGCGTTCCGGACAACTCTGATCAGATAGGGCACGGTCATCAGCGCAATGGCGATCATCAGGGTGGCCAGCGATGCTCCGAACAGTGCCACCACCATCAACCCGATCAGGATGCCCGGAAACCCCAGCAGGGCGTCCGTCGTGCGCATGATGATGCTGTCGACGATGCCTCCCAGCAACCCGGCGATCATGGCCAGCGGGACGCCGGAGAGAACCGCCAGTATCTCTGCGGCCACGGCAATACCCAGCGAGATTCGAGCCCCATGGGCCAGCAGGGTTACCATGTCGCGCCCGGTGTCGTCCGTGCCCAGCCAAAACCGGGAGGACGGGCCGCTCAAGGCGGCGTCGGCATGGATTTCTCGAGGGCCGTAGGGGCTGACAAACGGCCATATCAGGGCAAACACCGCAATGAGGCCGAGGGTGACAGCCGCGACGAGCGCCACGCGGTCCCGGGTGACCATGGTCTTCCAAAAGTTCATCTCAACCTCGGGTCCAGAACTCGGTAGAAGAGCTCGACCAGGAAATTGACCACCAGAAACGCCGTTACAAAGAGAAGGAGGGATGCCTGCAAAACCGGGTAATCACGTGATGTAACGGCGTTGACCAAGAGCCACCCCAAGCCCGGGAATCCGAAAACCCATTCGATGAGGACCGCGCCGCCCATCAGGGTGCCTGCCTGCAAGCCGACGATTGTCAAGGCCGGCAGCAGCGCATTTCGCAAGGCATGTACCCAGATGACGCGCCGACCGGACAGCCCCTTGGCCTTCGCCACGTCCACGAACTGTTCCGAAAGGACATCAAGCATGCTTGACCTCACGAACCTCATCGTAGGTGCAGCGAGAGTTATGGCAAGCGTCAGCGACGGTAATGCGATGTGGATGGCCCACTCTCCGAGGTCTTCAGCAGGTGAGACGTAGCCGGAGGCCGGGAAGATCTGAAACTGGATGGCCAGGACCAGAATCAGCAGAATCCCCAGCCAGAACTGCGGTATCGCTATTCCCGCGCTGACAAAGCCGGTCAGGAACCTGTCGATCAGGCTTCCACGCCGAAGCGCCGCCAATACCCCGCCGGGAACCGCTATGAAGACCGACAGAATCAGGGCGACTATCGCCAATTGCGCCGAGGGCCAGATCTTCTCGCCGATGACCTGCTCCACGGGAAGCCCGTTTACCACCGAGTTGCCCAGATCACCCCTGACTATGTCAGATAGCCATCCTCCGTACTGCACCAGGAGCGGATCGTTATAGCCGAGTCTCTCTCTCGCCGCCTCCATCTCTTCAATTGACACCCCCGGCTGGCCACCGTACATCGCCAGTACCGGGTCACCCGGCGCCAGCCTCATTGCGAAAAAGAGAAGGGCTGACGCTATCAGCAGAACAGGGATCGCCTGCAGGAAACGTTGAGCGGACGCCTTGAGAATTCTGATGCCGCCTTTCTATGTGTCCTCGAAGCTCCCGTACAACTTGCCGCGCCCGTCCCGGCGTGCTTTCCGGGGCCCAAGGTCCCGCCACATCCTTCGAGCGATGCCCCACATCTCAGGCTCCTTTTCAGGAACCGAGGCAATCTGGATTCCCACCGGTAGCCCATCCCGATGAAGGCGCATGGGAAGGGTCAGTGTCGGGTACTCGACCAAGTTGATCGGAGCGGTGTAACGGGTCTTCTTGGTCAGTAACGCTTCGACACTTGACAGATCGATCGGACTGGCAGAGACGTCGTCCTCGTCGCATCGAGCGAAGGCGCGAGACCACGTCAGGGAATAGGGCCGTACCGGAGTAACGGGGGTTATGACCGCATGACAGTCGCTCAGTTCCTCTGCATACTGTTGCTGCAGCCGGCGCCGGGCGTTCAACGCCCCCGAATATTCCTCCGCGGAAGTCTTCGGCCCATCGGCAAGCAGCTGGCGGGAAGGGGCGGACAGCACTGCCCTGGCCTCTTCGGTGAGATGCGACTCGAGAGCGTGGGAGTATTCATAGGCGAATATCTTCCAGATCGCATCCCGGACGCGGCGCCCTAGACCTGGCAGACGCACACTCACTGTGGTAAAACCACAACTCTCCGCCCAGGTTCGTACCTCATCCAGCAAAAGGGCGTGATCGTCGTCCACTTCTTCCCCATCGAGTTCCAGAACCCCGACGCAGGGGGTGTTCCGTCCCGAGTCCGAAAATGCATGGGCACCGTGGCTGTCGTCTCCGTCGCCTCGGCCGCCCGACGATGGAATGGCCTGGGCCAGAAGGTTCAGGTCACGAGTCATTACTCCGATGGCATCGAGAGTGGAAGGACCGGGCCAGATCCCATCTTTGTGCCAGGCCTGCTTCCCGGATGGCTTGTAGGAGAGCACCCCGCAATACTCGGCGGGAATCCGGACGGACCCGGCGGCGTCCGTGCCCAGAGCCACCGCGCAAAGCGTTGCCGCAACGGCCACGGCGGAGCCACTCGAGCTACCACCCGGAATCAGGGAGTGGTCCCAGGGATTCACGGCCGGCCGCAACCCGCAGCCCGGCGCGCCGTAACCGAGTTCGTACATGTTGGCCTTGCCCTTGATCACGAACCCCTGGCGAATCAGCCATTTGACCCACGCCCCGGAGACCGTTTCGTCCCGCCCAAGCACCGGAACTCCGAGACCCGCCGCCAAAGGGAATCCCTCCACGGCGATGTTGTCCTTCACAGCCAGCGTTCTCACTCGATCGTCTCCGCATGAGCAATGAACCTCTGCATCGCCGGCTGGGGTGGCACCCGCTGGGTCCTCTCGGTTTTCGGGGGTGTGATGCACAGCTACCAAGGCGTTCAAGCCGCGATTGGCGGCGTCGAACTCCCGACAGTCCGTGGGATAGCGTCGGCTCTCTTCGGTCACGACGCCAGGACTCCTCGTGAACTCAGATGTCTCACAATTGCCTCGCGTGCCTGATCCAGGTGGATTTGAATCATGTCGATGGCCCGATCCTCGTCCCGGCGGCGATAGGCATCCATGATCTCTTCGTGATGCCGGCGGTCCCCTCTGAGCTCAGGGATGGGCGCGTTCGCCTGAGTCCACTGATAACGTTCGCATATACCCACCAACCTGTCATACATGGAGAGCAGGTGTGGCATTCCGGAGGGCTCATACATCGATCTGTGGAACTTGCTGTTGAGCCCGATCAGGCTTACGCTATCCTCCCTTTCCGTTGCAGCATGCATTTCCGCGAGCAGGGAATCCAGGAGCGCCATGGTGGAGTCATCAGCTCCCTTCATGCCCTCCGCTATTGCTATCGGTTCAATCGCCCTGCGTAGGGCATAAAGCTCGTTTAGTTCCTCAGGACTCAGGGGTCGCACCCGCATCGAGGAATGCGGTTGCAGAGTAACGTATCCACGCTCGGACAGTCGCCTCAGAGCTTGGCGGATCGGGGTCCGGCTGATTCCGTACGTGGCCTCCAGTTCCTTGAGCAGAATCCGCTCCCCGGGCTTCAGTTCCCCATACAGGATTGCTTCACGGATGGTGGTGTATGCAAAGTCCTCCAGTGTCCTGTACATGGGATCGTTGGATTGGGAAATCTGTGTCGAAGGACGATTCATATCGCAACCAAACTAGCTTGGATTAGTTCTCTCGTGTACTGGGTGTCTGGCCGGGCGAGTACGTCCTCGACCCTGCCGGTCTCAACAGTCTTGCCCTCTTTCATTACGATGACTCGGTCGGCGAGCATGTTCATCACCCCCAAATCATGAGTTATGAATACGAAAGCCAGTCCCTCCTGCTCGGCCAGTGACGCCAGGAGTTCCAGTATCTGTGCCTGGATGCTGACGTCCAGCGCCGAAACCGGTTCGTCGCAAATCAGGACTTGAGGCTCCACTGAAAGTGCCCGGGCGATCGCCACCCTCTGGCGCTGACCACCCGACATCTGATGGGGATACCGATCGGCGAAGGACGGATCCAAACCGACCCGTTCCAGTAGATGCCCGGCCCGCTCCAAGGGCGGATTGGTTGATTCAAGGTCGTGCGCCAGTGGGCCTTCCATCAGGAGATCGACAACCTTGCGCCGCGGGTTGAGGCTTCCGTAAGGATCCTGAAAGATTATCTGTGCCCTCCGGCGCATACCCCGCAGGGCGCCCCTACCCAGTTCATCCAGGTCGGCGCCCAAGATTTGGCGACGCCCTTCTACGACCGCGTTGGTTGGCTCCAGCCGTATCAGGGCGCGGGCGACGGTTGATTTACCGCTCCCCGACTCTCCCACGACTGCCACGGTCTCAGCCTTCCTCAATTCAAGGTCGAACTCCTGAACGGCCGGGACCGCGTTCCTGCCGTAGGAGAATGTGCGTCCTTCCCGGTAGGAGACGGAAAGTGCGATCGCTTTTACGATGACATCGCTCGCGCTTTCGGATCCGATTCCATTCTGCGGCGGCGTCCCGGGTACGGGTACCGCCGTTGTGAGAGGGACCGGTCCGGATGACGTGACAGGGCCTGTGTCCGCCTCACCCGATCTCTCGGGAAAATCGTTGCCTGGTATTTCACCCAGTGGATAGAAGCATGCAGCGCTGTGCAACTCTCCAAAGTCCTCCAGCGGGGGAGAGTGACTTCGACACTTGCTCTCGGCTCGGGAACAGCGAGGCGCATAGACGCATTTGTCCCAAATCGACTCCGCATCGATCGGCGCCGTCCCCAAAATGGGCCGGACCTCGCTCCGGAAACCGCCCTTGAGATCCAACGGGCAACTTTCTATGAGGCCACTCGTATAGGGATGGCGAGGAGTGGACAGGACGTGGGGAGTCCTGCCTCTCTCGACGACCCGTCCGGAGTAGAGCACCGCCAGTCGGTCCGAAACGCCTGCGATAACCCCCATATCGTGAGTAACCAGCAGCATGCTCAGTCCCAAACCATCCACGAGGGACCTAAGCAGCTTCAGGATTTGGGCCTGGGTGCGGACATCCAGGGCGGTTGTCGCCTCATCGGCAATCAACAGCAGCGGATCGCAGGCTATCGCCATGGCGATAGCCACCCTCTGCTGCTGACCGCCCGACAGCTCATGCGGGTAGCGGGATAGAAAGCCCTTGTGGCCAGGAAGGTCCACAGCTTCCATCAACTCGACCACTCGCTGATCCCTCTCACGTCTATTCAAGGCCAGGTGCGCTTTGATCACCTCCTCCACCTGCATCCGTATTCTCATCACCGGGTTGAGGCTGGACATGGGGTCTTGGAAAATGGTCCCGACCAGAACGCCCCGAATTTCCCGCCAGTTGACTTGGGAGGACGTCACAGGCTGCCCGCCGACCCGGATCGAACCGCTCGTGACGCTGATTCCCCTGGGCAGAAGTCCCACAATGGCTTTGGCTGTCAGGCTCTTTCCTGCCCCGGACTCTCCAACCAGCCCGAGACACTGGCCCTGGGAGATTTCCAGGCTGACACCCTTGACCAGGTCCACGGACTCAGCACCGACTCCCTCGAGAGACAAGGTCAAACCCCTGATCTCAAGCGTCGGCGGGCGACCGCCGTCTTGGGATCCTTGCTTTGTCCCGGTCATAGCTCAAGGTATCTCGAGAAGCCGGGCTGGATTCTCATGAAAGATCGTGCGGAATTCCTGATCACCGAACCCGACCTTTCGCAGGGAGTCGAAGAAGTCCGTGGCGCAATACGGGTACCCGCCCCCATCGAATGCCCGCAGATGTGATCGAAAGCACACGTCGTTGGAGACCACGACACGATCCAAAGAGCCGTGCTCCGCCAGCCAAACCAGACCGGCGATGCGAACTTCGACATCATACGGATAGTGAGGCCTTACAGTGTCAAAGCCGAGGGTGACACCCATGTCGAGCAACTCTGACCAGTACTCCTTCCGAGGGACCGTATCGGAGTGTCCGATGACTATCCGCTCGGGCGGAACGCCCATTCTGAGCAGGATTCTGGCTTGCTCGATCCCAACCATGCTCCGGGCAGCGTGCGTATACACAGCGACTCCCGTTTCCACTTGCGCGAACGCGCCGGCACGTAGGACCCGTTCCTCCGCAGGAGTCATCGGATCCGTGTAGGCCCCTATTTCTCCAATGATCCCTGGTCGTATCCCCCCGGTGGCAGACCCTCCGGTGATCTCCGAGACCAGTATGTCAGCCAGATCATCAGAAGTCTTATCGAAGACTTCTTGTGGGAGGAAAGGGTCTCGGTACCAACCACAGCCGGCAACGACGTTCAGTCCGGTAGCCAAAGCGATTTGTCGCAGGGTCTCGAGATCTCTGCCCAGTCCGACACTCGTCACGTCAACCACGGTTCGTACCGGAGTCGCATCCAGGTGACGAAGCTCGCTGACGGCTAGATCGACGTCGTCAAGTAGATGGTCCGAATTACCGGAGATCCGGTAGAGATTGCACATAATGTGCTCGTGCATCAAAACGGCGCCGATTTCCTTACTCGGCACCTCACCTGTCACGGTCACGACCGAACCCACAGGCCCTCCCCTAGCGACCTAGCACACTGGCGAAGGCTTCTGTCACCCGTCCCAGATTGTGCCGTCGCGACCCACGATTGACAACGAGACGAACCGACCGGGTCACAGACCGCGGTTTTGCCAGTACTCCCCTGGTCTCAAGCTCCCGGCAGAACTCGGCGGCGGTCAGGTCCACGAGAACGTCAAAAAGAATGATGTTGGTCTCGGGTGTCTGCACCGCCAGCTCGGATTCGAAGTGCCGGGTCAGCGATCGCGCCAACTTCTCTGCTTCGCAATTGTCAAGACGTGGGTCCTCCCTGTTGTTTTCAAGAGCCTCCAGTGCCATCGCTGCGAATAAGCCTTCCTGGTGTATGGACGCGATGCCCAACTGGCCCCGGAGGTCCTTCGCTTTCACAATGACATCTTCAGGACCCGCAAGGACAGCGCCGTATGGTGCTCCCAGACTCTTGTTGAGACTCAACGCCACCGTGGTAGCCGAGGCGCACAGTTCGCTGACCTCAACGTCGAGTCGAGCGGCGGCGTTGAAAATGCGGGCACCATCGACATGAACTCGGCCGCCGTACTCAAGCGCCAGACTGGAGACTCGTTTCATGTCCGACCGGGTTGCCACCGTTCCCCCGGCGTTGTTGTGAGAGTTCTCAACACAGATCACACCCAGGGGCGGAAGCCCGAAGTGGGACGATCTCTCTGCGAATTCCACCAAGGCGACCGGGTCGACAACGCTTCGGGCCCTTGGCACGGGGACCAACTGGACACCTCCCGTGACCGAGGCGCTGTTCGCCTCCAGCCACCGTATGTGAGAGTCGGCGTCAACAACAACGTTCTCGGCCGGGTTGGCCAGCGCCATCAGTGCCAGGAGATTGGCGGCGCTGCAGGTGGGAAGAAACAGGGCGGCTTCCTTGGATGTCAAGGTTGATACTGCCCGTTCCAGTTCTCGGGTGTACTCTTCCGCGCCTGCGTAGCGCGGGGCTTCAACGGCGGATCCCAAACGAGCCAACATCGCTTGGGTGGGTAGGTTGTAGGTGTCGCTACGGAGGTCGATGAACCGGCCGGATCGTCCCCGTGACTGCCCGGCAGGCGTCATCGGACCGGCCCTGAAACCGGCAGGTAGACGCTGCACGGCTTCTCCGGTCCACTTGTCAGTGACTGCACTGCGGATACGAGTCGAGCGTCCGAGTAGGGATCAGTCCCAAGATTGTGATTCCGGTCATAGTCCGGGAAGTCACTACTGGAGATCTTCACCACCAGGCGAGATCCTTCCGCCAGGCGATAGACGGTCGGGCGACACCGGATCCGGATCGTCTCGGGCTTTCCCGGTTCCAGGAACTGTTCCTGATCGATCCCATTCCGGTACCTGGCCCGAACAAACCCGCTTGCAACAAGAATCGAGGAGCCGTTCTCACGTTCTTCGGCAACCCAGGCACAGAAATCGGTGTCAACGGCGGTGCTGGTCACCACAAGGTCCACATTCACCGATCCACGGATTTCCAACGGTTGGTCAATCGGCGCCGTTGCAAAAGACAGCACATCCGGTCGCATGTCCATATACCCGATGTCAAAAGGGCCATAGTACGCGTCCTCATCCACTGCCGAAGGAACCGGGTCACGAGGGTCGTACACGTAGCGCCAGGTTGTGGTCTCCGTGGACGGAGATGTCGAGAGGGCGCCGTCATTGTCTCCAAACACGGCAGTGGAGGTAAGAAAGAGGCGCTGGGGAGGGGCGACGACCTCAGACCAGCGATCGGCCTCCTTCCACTGGTTGGACCCATCCCCCATTGCGAAATACCGGATCGAGGGACCGGGAAACAGAGGTCCGGCCCGGCCCTTCAGAACAAAGTCAGACCACTGGACGAGGACGTCCGGATACGACCATTGAGCAGCCTCGCCGAAGTCGATGGGCCCTCGGTTTCGGCTCAGATCGTACATGGGGTCCATGTGCTTCCAGGGCCCAATGATCAGATATGGAGAGCAGGATTCGCCCGTTCGATTTCTCAGCCTTCCATGGAGTTCGATCATGCTGCCCACATCTATGTCGAACCAACCGGTGAGGAGCAACACAGGCCCTTCAAACTCGTCACAACGCCTGATCCACGACAGGTAGTCGCTCGGCCTGCTTCCAAGCAGGCTTTGATAGTGCCGCGACAGGCCCCCAAGCAGGTACTCCGGCAATTCGTTCCAGGGGAGGAACCACAGCCAGCGGCTTCTCTCCACGGTTCGCCAGTTCCGGTAGGCGGACTCCGCGTCGAAGGAGCGCCGGCTCCGGTCCGAGCGGCGACGTGAGTCGGGCCCCATTCGGCCGACATACCAGAGAATTCGCCTGGCGGGCCTCAGGACTGGCGAATCGAGGGCGCTCATCGGAAGGCCGGACGGAAAGATGGCGTCGGGTTTGACTTCCCCGTCGATAGCCACTTTCCACTGTGTCCAAGCCCCGTAGGAGTCACCCCACATCGCAACCGAGCCGTCGCACCAGTCCTGGGCTCTGATCCAAGCCACGGTTGCTGCACCGTCCCATGCGTCGCTGTCGGGGTTTTCGTGAAACGGCACGAACTCGCCCTCGGACCCGAAACGCCCGCGCAGGTCCTGAATGGCAACTGCGTAGCCGGCCCTGACTGCCTCTGCAACTATCTCGGCATAGATCATCCGCCCATCCTCCCCCCGAGCCTTGTCGTAGGGCGTTCGCATCAGCAGCGCGGGGTAGGGCCCCCCGCTTCCGGATGGAAGGAAGACATCGGTTGCTAGCCGAATGCCGTCTTCCATCGGAAGCGGGGTCGTGAAGGATTCCACGGTTTTCACAGGCTACCGGTTCACTGATCGGTCAACCATGTCTCCCTGTAGTCGAGGTCTCCACTGTTGAGGTGCTTCAAGTCCTGGACTCGGTCCCGCACACCATGGAACCACCGGTCAAAGTACAGGATCGGAGTCGGAACTTCCGCGTTCCACACTTCCTGCACCTCGACGTAGGCTGCTATGCGCTTTTCCAGGTCCAGTTCGGCCGCAGCATCCGCAAGGAGCTGGGCGAACCTCTCGTCCCCGAATCCCCACGGGTTGACATCGGGATGGGCGAGGTTCCACAGGAAGGCCGGATCGTAGTCAGGCAGCGCGGCGTTGGCCACTATGGCTCCGGGTGCCGGGTTTGGCGTAAATGCTTCGGACCAGCCACCCAGTTCCGGCATGGAGACGTTCAACTTGATCCCGATCTTTCCGAGGGATTGTTCCATCACCTCTCCGATGATCCGGGTCCACGGCACGATATTCAGTCCGACATAGCTGAGTTCTGTTACACCTACTTCTTCAAACAGTGCCTTTGCACGGTCAAGGTCATACGGGTACTCGGTCAGACCAGGGGCCTCGGCCCAGTGGCCCGGAGGAAGCAGGTTGTTGGTCGGCACCGGTATTCCCGTGTCGAAGAACGCGAGAGTGTTGATGGTGTCGAGATCGAGGGCGTGGAGCAACGCTTGGCGTGCACGCACATCGTCAAACGGGGGAGCGCCGTTGTAAATGCTCATATACGTGACCACCGAGGAACTGGGAGCGAACAGCGTGCGCAACTCACCCTCCTTGGCGATCTGCTGGACGAAACGTGGCTCGAGCTGCCAATAGATGTCAACGTCGCCGGCGCTCAAGGCCGTGAACAGGGTGGTTGTATCCGGCTGCACGGTTACTTCGACTCCGTCGAGGTAGGGCAACCCCTCTTCCCAGTAGTTCTCGTTTCGGGTCATGATCAGGCGTTCGTCGGCGACGTAGTCGACCATTGCGAAGGGCCCGGTTCCGATACCTTCCTGAGCGATGGTCTCGCCCGAACCCTCGGGAATGATCATGGCTCTCGCCAATCCTGCCAACAGGATCGCGGATGGCGCCGAAAGGTGCAAGATGACGGTGTGATCGTCAACCACCTCTACCTCTTCGATCGTGGAGACCGCTTCGGCGTAAACACCCGCGTTCGTGTCGGGGTGAAGCAATCTGTCGAGGGAGTACTTAACGTCGGCAGCCGTGAAGGGCTGACCATTGTGGAACTCCACACCTTGTCGGAGGTTGAACGTCCAGGCAGTTCCTGAATCGTCCCATTCCCACGACACAGCCAGATCGGGCACTGGTTCGAGTTCTTCGGTGTAACGTGTCAGCCCGCTATAGAGACCTGGCCAGGCGTTGCGGTTGTTGTAGATACCGAACTGATGCGGATCGAGGGTCTGTATCGGTTGGGGCGTCCCAAGTTGCAATACCCCGCCTCGCTTTTCCGCATCGGGGTCGGCCGGGGCCGGCGCGGCTGTGGTTGCCGGCGGGGCTGTGGTTGCCGGGGCCTCTGGCTCATCTTCCGCGCACCCGGCCAGCAGAGATGCGGCCAAACAGAAAACGATCGCAACCTGCAAACCTAGCCGCCACCCGCCTGGGGCCTTGCGGCTTTGAAGTGTCAAAACTCTTTTCATACCAAACTCCTTTGTGTCGTTCCAAACTTTGTCGTGTGATCTGTGATCACAGATCACTGACTATACATCTGGGAGAGCCGCATGTCAAGCGACACGCCGCATGTTGATTCGCGACATCGACGACGCCTGCTTGGGGTATTGGACGCGGTGTGGCCTCTAGGACCGCTGAAGAATTCTCGCCGGCGTGTCCCAGAAGATCGTCTGGAACTCCCGGTCGGCGAACCCGGCCTGTCGCAGCAACTCGATGAAGCCTGTGACACAGTACGGGTAGCCACCGCCGCCTAGTGAGCGAAGGTGCGACCGGTAGCAAATGTCGTTGGAAACCACCACCTGGTCGAGCGATCCTCGTTCGGCCAGCCAGGTCAGACCGTCGATGCGAACCCCCACCTCGTATGGGAAGTCAGGCTTGAGAGTGTCGAAGCCGAGAGTGACCCCCATATCAAGCAACTCCCACCAGTAATCCCTCCGGTTCCGGGGAACGGTGTCGGCATGTCCGATCACGATCCGCTCGGGCGGGACGCCGATGCCGAGCAGGATCTTGGCTTGCTCGATCCCCACCGTGCTCCGGGAAGCGTGCGTATAGATCGAGACCCCCGTTTCCAGCTGCGCAAACCCACCGGCGCGCAGCACTCGCTCCTCGGCTGGAGACATCGGAGTCCTCTTGGCGCCGATCTCTCCGATAATCCCCGGTCGTACTCCCCCGCCCCCCGCCCCTTCATTGATCTCTGAGATCAGAATCTCCGCCAGGCCGTCGGAGGTTGTCTGGAAGACCTCCTGGGGTAAAAACGGCTCGCGGTACCAGCCACAGCCGGCAACCACGTTGAGACCGGTTCGCATGGCGATGTCCCGCAGGCCCTCTAGGTCTCTGCCCAACCCGACGCTGGTCATCTCCACCACCGTGCGCACCGGGGTTTCTTCCAGGTGGCCAAGCTCGGTGGTGACCAGGTCGACGTCGTCGAGTAGCTGGTTCAGGTCATTTGTGATCCTGTGGAAATCACACAGGATGTGCTCATGCATCAAGACCGCGCCGATTTCATCACTCGGCACATCACCGGTAACTGTCGTGATGACGCCCATCACGGGTACTATATGCTCCCTAGCAGGACGACCTAGAGAACAGGAGGAGGGAACCTGCATGGATGCGGTTCGTTCGATGCTCTTCACCCCGGGTCATCGTCTCGATTTGATCGCCAAAGCTGTTCGCTCGGCGGCCGACGCCGTGATCGTGGACCTCGAAGATGCGGTGGCGACCAGCATGAAGAGCCAGGCCCGGAACAATCTGGCCTCGTTGCCGGATAATCCCATCCCTCGGTTCGTGCGCCTCAACGGCTTCGACACCGGTCTATTGTGGGAAGACCTGCTGGCCGCGGCCCGGGCCGGAGTGGATGGGGTGATCCTCCCCAAGGCCGAGAGCCGAAACGTGATGTTGAAGTTCTGCGGCGCTCTCAGTGCGTTGGAGACAGATACCGGGCGGGCCGAGGGCGCCATAGCCTTGGTCCCAATGATCGAAACCGCATTGGGCGTCCAAAGCGCCTTCGAAATCCTCCGGGAATGCCCGAGGGTGGAGGCAGTTATGTTCGGCAGCGGTGAGCAGGGAGACCTGGTGGCTGACCTCGGCGTTCAGTGGGAACCCACCGGCGCCGGTCTTCATTACTCCCGGTCACGGGTGCTGCTGGCTGCCCGCGCTGCGGGTATCCCGCATCCCATCGACGGCGTGTTCATGAACTACCGCGACCATGAAGCCCTACGCACCGAATGCCAACTGGCCCGTCGCATGGGCTATGTGGCCAAACTGGCCATCCACCCTGCCCAGGTTGCCGTGATCAACGAAGTCTTTACCCCGACTCCCGAAGAGGTGGCACACCATCGGACGGTCTTGGAAAAGTTCGAGAAGGCCGAAGCGGAAGGAACCGCTTCGATTGGTGCCGGTGGGCAGATGATCGACTATGCGGTAGCCAGAACTGCCCGATCAGTGCTGGCCCGTGCGGCAGTGGCGCAGAGCCGGGCTTCAGATACGGGCGTCTAAGCATTGGAAGTCCGTTCTGGACTCTGCCCAGCCCAGAATCCTGCGATCGGAAGTGATTAGCTTGCTCCGGGTCATCATGGCAGTAGCCGCAATTAACTGGTCCATGGGGTCTGAATGGAAACCATGACGGACCTTCATTGACCCTGCCAAGTCCGCTATCTCCGCAGTAACAGGAATCTCAAGTATGCCTCTGTCGAGCAGACCCCTAAGCCACACACCTGGGGTCTTTTGCAGATCAATTCTCTCCTGCCAATGGAGGCGGCTGACCTCCAGCATCGAAATCGCCGAAAACCTCAACCGACCATTACCGGCCGCCTGCTCGATTACCAATGAGACCTGCCTGCCCAGCCTCGGACTACCCTGAGACATCCACAGCAATACCACGGTGTCTAGGACCATCTTCATCTTGTTTTCCTAATCACCCAAGAGCCGTGTGACCATTCGATCGGGATCCGAAACCATCTCCCATTCTTCGGGTGGAATCGCCGGCTTGGACAAGTCATCGTTTATCCGGATATCGCTGCTCCACCCAATGATGCTTTTCTTGAGCTTTTTGGTGACTGGAATCACCTCGGCGACCGGCCTCCCGTGTTTGGTGACAATCAATTTCTCTCCAGTGGCCTTCACCTCATCGATAAGCCTCAGGCACTGGTTGCGGAACTGAGTGACGGGGATGGTTCTGGTAGTCAAGGCAACCTCCATGTCCGTATACTGTACAGATTATAATGGTCATTTTGCTCTTTGTTCAAGACGTGCGAAGGCTTCTGCAACCCTTCTTGGACAACACCAGCAACCTGCCAACCGGGTATCAGAAATCGATCACCGTGATCTCGTCCACCGGCCAGCGGGTCAGCACTTCGGCGCCGTTTTCGCGGACCACGATCATTTCCTCCACCCGCATGCCATAACGGCCGTCGGGTTCCTGAGTCTCGACCGCCATCACCATGCCTTCCTGGAGCTCGATCGGGTGGTCCACCGAGATCCCTCGCCAAATCAGTGGACGTTCGTACAATTGCAGCCCCAGGCCGTGAGCCCATTGGTTGGTGGTCATCTGCCAGTAGTGCTGAGCGCCGTACCAGTCCATGTGCTCGCCTTCCCGGTCGGGAAAGTGCAGGGCCACCTCACCGGTGGTCACCCCGGGACGGATCGCTTCGATCACGTTGTACATCCAGTCGCGGGCTCGTTGATAGGCGTCGATGGAACGCTGGCGGGGCTTGCCGATGGAAAAAGTTCGATAGACACATGATCGGTAGCCTTGGAAGGTGGCGCTGTAGAAGTCGGCGTACATGATGTCGCCGGGGCGGAGCATCCGATCGGTGGTGTTGGCCTGGTGCTTGGGCCAGGTGTTGGGGCCACTGGTGAGATACCCTCCTTCCACCGTCCCTCCCCGGCTTAGCACCGCTTTGGCCGCTTCCCCCCACACTTCCTGTTCCAGCATGCCCGGCTCGGCCGCCTTCTTGATCGCCATGAACCCGGCTTCACAGATCGCCGACAGCACCCGAAAGCACTCGATCTCGTCCTTGGTCTTGGTCTGGCGGGCGGTGTGGAGAGCATCGGCGGCCCCTTCTCTCACGATCAGGCCCCGTTCCCGGAGCTTGGCGGCCAGAGCGGGTTGGGTGGCGTCGATGCCCACCGGATCCCGGTGTACGTCGTAGTCGTGAGCGGCCTCGACGATCAGGTCGGCCATGGTGTTGAGCAGGAACTCCCGAGCAGCGGGTGATCCGCTGGCCCGGGGCACGTTCCCCAGCCCGGGCGCCGCATATCGAATGTCGGGAAGCCAAGGGCAGTTGGCGCGCTCGTTGCTGGCGTGATCGGCCGTGTCCCAGTGCACCACGTCCCCTCCCGCCGTCAGAAAGCTGTAGTGATCGGCCCCCGAGCCGCCCAGCATGGCGAGCCCGGTGACATACCTGATGTTCGGATCGTCCAGCAGCAGCACCGAGCCCAAACCCGCTTGGGAAATGTGATGCTGGGCGCGGGCTTTTCGTTGATCGCGCAGGCGGGCCATGTTGATCCGCTCCTCCCAGTCCACGGCCATGGTTCCCAGGGTGCCTTCCATGTATGTCGGCTCGTAAAGGCTCATCATGCCCCTTTCGTCAAAGCTTGTTTGGGCGTGTCATGTTTGCCTCCCCCAGATTGGAGGTGAGCGGCCACCGCTGCCAGGAATCGGGCGCCCTCCAACCCATCGAACACCCGATGGTCTCCGCTCAGAGTCAACCGTACAGTCGGCGCCGCGCCGAGAATACCGTCCACCACCACCGGCCGGGGTTTGACCGCCCCCACTGCCAGAATGCCGGCTTCCGGAGGGTTGAGCAGTGCGATGAACTCGTCCACGCCGGCGCCGCCCAGGTTCGACACGGTGAAGGTGCCCCCCTGCAATTCCTCTGAGCGGAGCCGTCCGCGGCGGGCGGCCCCTTCCAGATGACGCCTCTGCGCAGAGATCTGCTGGGGAGACAATGTTGCGGCATCGCGGATGACCGGCACGATCAGACCGTCTTCCACCGCCACCGCAAACCCCAGGTTGACTCGGGGATGAGACCGGATGGTGGGAGGATTCTCCTCCACCCAACTGGCGTTCACCGCCGGTCTCTCCTCCAATGCTTGAGCTGTAGCCCATAACAGGAGGTCGGTGTAAGTCACTTTCGGACCTTCACCCTCATTGGCGGGCTTTTCGATAACGATCTCCCGCATCAACTGGAACTGCGGAACCGCCGCCGACCTCGTCATTCGGGCGGCGATGGCCAGACGCATCCGGGAGAGCTCACCCGCGGTCGGCGCCTCGGCTTCTTGAGCCCGAAGGGCCCGCATCACGTCCTCCTCGGTGACTCTGCCTCGCGATCCCGTTCCTTCCACCTTTGCCAGATCGACTCCCAGTTCCCGGGCGCGACGCCGGGCCAGGGGCGATACCGGCTTGCGGGTGGTGGATCGGCCGGCAACAGGGGACGGTTTCCTTCCCCGATCCGGTGGTTCGCGGCGCTCCGATGGCGTGGGACGGGTCTTGACAACCGGTTCTGGAGACGGCGGCTGCGCGGCGGGATCGTCCGCCAGCCAAGCCAGTGGTGTCCCGGTGGGTGCGGTGACACCGGGCTGAAGCAGCACCGCCACCAGATAACCACCCTTGGGCGATTCGAAAGCCACCTCGGCCTTTTCAGTCTCAATCACCGCCAGAATCTCGCCCTCCGCAACCCTGTCACCCACTGACTTCACCCACTCCAGCAAAGTTCCCGCTTCCATGTCCTGGCCGAGCCGGGGCATCTTCACCAGGTGCATGATTGATGGTCCTTCCAGTTGGCGGGCATGGTTCAGTGCAAGGTCCAGCCGCCGTCGGCGGTCACGATCGCTCCGGTGACAAAGCTTGGGTCATCGGAGGCCAGAAAGGCAATCACCGCGGCGATCTCCTCGGGTTCCGCGTGGCGGCCCATCGGCGTGCCGGACAGCATCTCCGACCAGCGTTGCGGGTCCTCTCTGATGTCGGCATTCATGCCGGTGGCGACCACTCCCGGCGCCACCGCATTCACTCGGATGCCATACGGCGCCGTCTCGAATGCCGCTGACCGGGTGAACATGGTGATCGCTCCCTTACTGGCGGTGTAGGCCACATGACCACGGCCGGGTAGCACAGCCTCCACCGAGCCTACGTTGACAATCGACCCGCCGATTCCGGCCTCGATCATGGCGGCGACGACATCTCGGGACAATCGGAACGGCGCTTTCAAGTTAACGTCGAAGGTTAGGCTCCAGGCCGTACGGGAATGTTCCAGAGTAGGTTCCCGGATCAAGATTGCGGCGGCGTTGACCAACACATGTATCTGGTTATCCCAGTGTCTCAGCGCGGCCGCCACCACCTCCCGGCCGGCGGAAGCCAGACTCAAATCGGCGGGGAAGCCGACATGGCCCTCGCCCAAATGTTCGATCACTGTGGCCAAGGTGGCCTCATCTCGGTCCACACAGAAGGTCCGGGCGCCGTCTTCCGCCAACCGGAGGGCGGTGGCTCGCCCGATGCCCGATGCGGCTCCGGTGACGATGGCGTTCTTGCCGGTCAGTCTCCCACTCATTGGAGCATGTACCCCCCGTCCGCATAGAGAGCGGTGCCGGTCACGAAAGCGGCGTCGTCGCTCAACAGGAAGTGAACACAGGCGCCTATGTCCCTCGGCGTCCCGAGCCGCCCAATCGGCATCAGCCCGGGCGCCTCCTGCCGATAGATTTCGGGAGTCATCTCGGTGTCGACCGACCCGGGACTGACCGCATTCACCCGGATCCCCGCCGGCCCCCACTCCAAGGCCAGCACTTTGGTCATGGAAAGGAGTCCACCTTTCGACGAGGCGTAGGGAACCTGGTCGGGATAGGCAATGGTGTCCTCGGCCGAACTGATGTTGACAATCGCGCCACCAATGCCGTTCTCAATCCAGTGGTTCGCCACGGCCTGGCACAAAAAGAACGGAGCGGTGAGGTTGGTCTCGATTACCTCGTCCAGGTTGCGGTCGGGCTGCTCCCAAAAAGGCGCGAAGATATTGACTGCCGCATTGTTGACCAACCCGTCCAAGCGCCCGAAACGGTCCAAGGCGGATGCGAGCAACAACGGCGGGGCATCGGGATTCTTCAGATCTGCCACCACGATCACCGCCGATCCGCTGGCTTCTTCCACGAGTTTCCGGGTCACCACCAAATCATTGGCGGTGCGGGAAGTAATCACCAGATCGTATCCTCGTTCGGCCAGGGTGGTAGCGATGCCCCTGCCGATTCCCCGCCCCGCTCCGGTGACGATGGCGACCGGTCTGCGACCCATCAGTTCACCATGCCCATCACCGTGTCCAGAACCGTGGCCGCGCGGTCAATGTCGGCTTCGCTATGACCATAGGACACCACTCCAGGGTGCACCGGCGGCCACAAGATGCCGTGGGCACAGAGACCGAGCAGAACGGCGCTCAGCAATTGGTGGTCACCGGCCAGTATCTCCCGTCGATTCCGGGGAGGGGCGGCGGTGAAGTGGAGCTGGAATATGGAGCCGAATCCGGTCATCTGCCCCCTGCCATGGGAGTCGAGTACCTCCTGCAGGGTGGTCAGCAACCGGTTGCCCACCAGGTTGATGTGCTCCAGTACCGGTTCGGTCTCCAAGACATCCAGGATCGCCATCCCCGCGGCGAGCGACATCGGGTTGCCGGTAAACGTGCCGGAGTGAAAGATCCGGGTCCCCCGTTCCGCTGATTGGGGTCCCAGCACGGTTTCCATGATGTCGGCCCGGCCTCCCAGCGCCGAGAGGGGCAGTCCTCCTCCGATCGCCTTTCCCAGGCAGGACAGGTCCGGTGTCACATTCAGATATCCGGGCGCCCCGGAGACTCCCAGACGCAGACCGGTCACCACCTCATCGAAGATCAGCACGATGCCGTGTTTGCGGGTGATCTCCCGCACAGCATGGGCAAAGTGACGGTCGGCTGCCACCGCTCCGCCGGTGGAGAACGCCACCGGTTCCATGACCACCGCCGCCAGTTCCGAGGCATGCTCGGAGATGAGCGAGACTGTGTTTTCCACATCGTTGTAGGGCAGCACCAAAACTTCCTCAGCGATGCGGTCGGGGACACCGGCCGAGTCAAACACCGGCAGAGGCCGGTGAGGCTCCCCGGCCACCTGCCGGGACCCCCCCGACACCAGGAAATAGTCATCCGATCCGTGGTAGTTGCCCTCGAATTTGCCAAAGCGGGTCTTTCCGGTGGCAGCCCGGGCAGCCCGCAGCGCGGTCCGCACCGCCTCCGACCCGGTGTTGGCGAAGCGTATCCGTTCCAAGTAGGGCATGAGTTCCCGGAGCCTTTCCGCAAACCGGGATTCGACGGGAGTGGGCGCCAGCACGGTTGCCAACCGGCCAATCTGCTCCCGCACCGCCGCCACCACCGCCGGATGGCAGTGGCCCAAGAGCGAGGAGCCGGCGCCCATGAGGAAATCAACGTAGTCATTGCCGTCCACGTCGGTGACATGCCCGCCCCGACCATCGGCCAGCACCACCGGATAGGGATCATAGAACTTGGCCGTCCCCGAAACACCCATGGGCAGCACTCCGGCGCCTTGCTTCCACTGCAGGTGCGAACCGGTGGTACGTGCCCGGTACAGAGTCTCGATTCTCCGGCGGAGCACTGCTTGCTCTGTCATTGTCGACCAGATTTTTCGCCTGCCCCCCGGCGGCACGGCACCGTCCGCCCGTAGCACGACACCGTCCGTCCCTGGCCCCCAACCCGTAACCCGCGAAAACCCATCCCTAAGTCGCGAAATTCCCCCGCCGCTTCTTCACCCGATGGGCCCACCCCCGCCACCGCCGCCGGAGGGTTGGAAGCGCGCTGGGCTGGCGGAGAAAGAAGAGTGCCAATGGCACGCTTCCAACCGGATGACCTGAAGGACACTGGCCCGAGCGACGCCTGGAACGAACCGGCAGGTATTTTTGTGACTCTGCCAATGTGCGTTGGGAGGTGAGACAAAACCAACCTCTTGGGGCTTCTTTTTTTCGCGACTTGACTTGAGATTCTCATTTGGCGTTCTCGGTGGCGCGGTCCGACGCCCCGTCCCGGAGCTCGCGACGGTGGGCGGCGGTGGCTGTGGGGTCCACCGCACCCTCCTCGTCCAGCACCACCCCGTAGTGCTCGGTGGCGCTTCGGCGGGAAATGTAACCGTATTGCAGGTCGCGGGCCACCGCCTTGGGATCTCGCTCCAACGGGTCCCCATATCCTCCCCCTCCCGCTGTTTCTTGGGCGACCACCTGATGGCGGGCCAACGGGACCATTGACTTCTTGGCGCCGAATTCGGGCGCGGCCAGTTGCTCATCCGGACTGTCGGGATCAAGCCGGTAACGGGCGGGGGCGCCGTGATGACCTCCGAACAGACCATAGGGCGGCACCCGGACCCGGTTTCCCAGCACCGACAACTCCCCGGTTGGGGCCAGCAACCGGTAGTCACGCCGAATCGACAACCCTCCCCGCCACTTTCCCGGACCTCCCGAGTCTTGGCGGAGTTCGTAGCGGTCGATGCGGAGCGGGTATTTCATCTCGATCGCTTCCACCGGCAGGTTCCAGGTGTTCCCCACTATCGAATAGATGGCGCTTTGGCCATCTCGCCCTTCGGCGCCGCCCCAGCCACCTTCGGGATACTCGTAGAGAACGAAACGTTCCCCATCCTCGCCGAAGCCACTGAGGAACAGGTTATTGGAAGAGCCCTGGTCGGCAGCCATCAGCCGGACCGGGTTGGGGATGTCCCGGGGGATCTCGGCCAGAGCCCGATACACCGCGTTGTGGATCACCGACACGATCTCATTGCCGCCGGTGCAGGCCGCCGGGAACCTGGGGTTCACGATGGTTCCCTCCGGGGCGATGATCTCCACCGGTCGATAACACCCCCCATTGGGCGGGATGGTGGGATCGGTGGCGGCCTGAATGGTCATGTACACGCCCGAGGCGGTGTAGCCCAGGACGCTGTTGAGAGGCCCCTCCACCTGGGAGTCGGTGCCGGTGAAGTCCACCACCACCCCGTCGCCCCGCACCCGGACCGTCACCCGCACCGTACGGGGGATGTCGGTGATCCCGTCGTTGTCCATGGAGTCCTCGGCGTAGTAATCGCCATCGGGCCATCCGGCGATCACCGAACGAATCCGACGCTCGGAGTTGTTCATCTCAATCGCCATGCACCGCTCCACGGTCACCAGCCCATACCTGCCCACCAGTTCGATCAGACGCCGGCGGGCGGTGAGGTTGGCAGAGACTTGGCTCAAAAGGTCCGAGCGCATGTTCTTGGGCAGCCGCACATTGGCCAGGATCATCTGCATGATCTCCTCGTCTATTTCACCCTCCTTGATGATCTTCACCGGAGGGATACGAAGACCTTCCTGGTAGTTCTCTCTGGCCTGGGCATAGAAGCTCCCCGGCACGGTTCCTCCCACATCCAGATGGTGGGCGCGGTTGGCGCCCCAGCCGATCAGTTGCTCCTGATAGAAAATGGGTGTCACCAGAGTCACATCCGGCAAATGGGAACCACCCCGGAACGGGTCGTTGAGGATGATGGAATCCCCCGGGCGGAAGTGATCGACCCCCACTTCGTCGATGGCGTAATTCACCGAATAGGGCAAAGAGCCCAAGTGGATGGGCAGAAACTCCCCGTGGCTCACCAGCTCGGTCTGGGCGTTGAAAATGCCGCAGGAGTAGTCGTTGCCCTCGTTGAAGATCGTGGAGCTGGAGGTCTGACGCATGGTGATGCCCATCTCCCGCGCCCCGGCGGCCAGGCCGGCGGTGACCACCTCCACGGTGACCGGATCCACCTGCATGCCCCTCACCGCAGGTCCACCACGATCGAACCGGTCGAGTGGACTCGGGCCTCACCGAAGGGCAAATAGGTGGTGGAGTCCAGCTGCTGGATCACCGAAGGAGTGGCCAGGGTCTGGCCTGAGATCAGGTCGTCGCGGTGATAGATGGGTACCTTCGCCGCCTCACCTCTCACCGAGACCACCCGCCGATGCGATCGGGGCTCGGCCTCCCCGGTAACCGCTTCTCCTCCTCCCAAGAGCGGTTTGGGGGTGGCGCCCCGTCCGGTGAGCCGCACATTCACCAGATCCACCATATCGTCTCCCAATGAATGCCCGTAGCGGGTGCGGTGCAAACGGTGGAAGTCGGCGATGGCTTGGCTAACGGTGGAGGCGTCGGGGCGGAGCGAACCCAGCGGAACGTTGAGTTCGTAGGCCTGGCCGGCGTATCGCAAGTCGAGGCTGGAACTCACCCTCCGTCGTTCAACCGGGATACCGTCCTCCTCCAGTTCCTGATGCGCCTCCTCGGCCATCACCGAGATTGCCTGCCGGAGTTGGGAGGGGCGCAATCGCACCATTTTGGCCCGAAAGGTGGCCAACCGGTCATGGCGCACATCCGAGGCCAGGATTCCCAGCGCCGAATTGCAGCCGGGAATCGGGGGGATCACCACTCGGCGCAACGCCAGTTCCTCGGCAATGTGCACCCCGTGGGTGGGACCGGCGCCCCCGAAGGGCACCAACGCAAAATCGCGAGGGTCTCTTCCTCGCTCGATGGAGACCGTTCGGAGGGCATGCATCATGTTGGCGTTCACCAGTCTCACGATTCCCACCGCCGCCTCGGTGACCGAGAGACCGAGAGGCTTGGCTACCTGTCGTTCGATCGCCCGGGCCGCCCGGTCCATATCGGGATAGATCTCTCCTCCCAACTGGAATTCCGGGTCATAGACGCCCAGCACCAGATTGGCGTCGGTCACGGTGGGCCTCTCCCCTCCCCGCCCGTAGCAGGCCGGCCCGGGGTCAGAGCCGGCCGACTCGGGACCCACCGAAATCCGCCCGAAGCTGTCCACCTGGGCAATGCTTCCCCCACCGGCTCCCACCGTGTGGATATCCAGGGTCGGATAGGAGACCGCATACCCGCCGATCTCAAAATCCAATCGAGTGTCCGGCTCGCCATTGGTGACCCCCGCCACGTCACAGCTGGTGCCGCCCATGTCAAGGGTGAGAAGATGGGTCTCACCCACCAATTCTCCCAGGTAGGCCGAGGCCATCACCCCGCCGGCCGGGCCGGATAAAAGGGTCAGGATCGGGAAGGAGGCCGCCCGTTCGGGTCGGACCAGACCACCGTTTGATTGCATCATCTGCAACCAGGCGAACAGCTTGCTCTCGTGCAGCTCCGACCGCAATCGGTGAAAGTACTCCCGCACCAGGGGAGTCAGATAGGCGTTCATCACCGTGGTGCTGGTCCGCTCGTACTCGCGGTGGAGAGGTAGGGCTTCGGAAGAAATGGTGATGTCGTCGGCCAGGCCGGGCAGTTCCTCCCTAAGGATCTCGCGGGTGCGAAGTTCGTGGTGGGGACTCATGAATGAGAACAGGTAACAGACCGCGATCGATTCCACCCCGGCCCGGCGGATTCGGTGCGCCGCCGACCGCACCGCTTGCTCGTCGAGCGGCCTCACTTCGCTCCCGTCCGAACCGGTTCGTTCGGGGATCTCAAACCGCAGCGGCCGGGGGACAATCGGTTCGGGGATCTTCTCGTAGATGTCAAACAGGGTGGACCGGTGAGTGCGGCGGATCTCCAACACGTCCCGAAATCCCTCGGTGGTCAGCAGCGCCGTGCGGGCGCCCGACTTGGTCAGTACCGCGTTGGTGGCCAGGGTGGTTCCGTAGCCGACCGTTTCCAGGGTGCTCGGGTCGGTGGCCTTGGCCAGAGCATTGAGGAACCCCGATGTCGGATCCGGGTAGGTGGTGAGAGCCTTGGCTTGGATCAACCGTCCCTCCCCGTCAACCGTCACCACATCGGTGAAAGTTCCGCCGATGTCGATCGCCGCCCGGGTCATGCCGAATACTCCAGCAAATCGAGACTTTCCCTCACCCGCCGGATGATCAGCCGCTCGTCGGAGATCATCTCCGCCTCCAACTCCCGGGCAAAGGGAATGGGAGTGGCCTTGCTTCCGGCCCGAAGAGGCGGCGAGTCCAACTCGTCGAAACCCTCGGCCACCACTCGGCTGACCAACTCTCCTGCCCATCCTCCCCTTTCCACCGCCTCGTGGGCCACCACCAGTCGATGGGTCCGCGCCACCGAATCCAACACCAGATCAACGTCCATGGGCACCAGGGTCCGCAGATCGATCACTTCAACCGACACGCCGTCCTCTTCCTCCAACCGGCGGGCCGCCGCCAGGGCCTGCGGAACGGACTTCCCAATCGCGGCCACGGTCACATCCTCTCCCCACCTTCTGATCACCGCCGTTCCCAAGGGAATGGGCGTTACCGGGTCGGAGACCGTCCCCCTGCTGCGGTACAGGGCACGGTGTTCCACAAACAGGACCGGATGTTCAAGTTCCATGGAGGTCTTGAACAGTCCCTTCACATCCGATGGCGTGGACGGGACCACCACCGCCAAGCCGGGAATGTGCAGAAACCAACTCTCCAACGTTTGGGAGTGCTGGGAACCGTGATGGGTTCCCGAACCGCCCTGGGTGCGGATCACCATGGGCGCCCGCAACTGCCCGCCCGACATGTAGCTCATCTTGGCGGCATGGTTGACGATGGCGTCCATACCGCAGGCGATGAAATCCATGAACATCACCTCCACAATGGGACGCATCCCCATCACGGCCGCTCCCACCCCCGCCCCCAGCATCGATTGCTCGGCGATCGGCATGTCCCTGACCCGATGGGCGCCGAACCGCTCCGCCAGACCGTCGGTGGCGCGGAACACCCCGCCGTACTCCCCGATCTCCTGCCCCATGATGAACACTCGTTCGTCGGAGGCCAGCGCCTCGGCCTGAGCTTCCCGAACCGCCTCTATGAAGGTGATCTGGCGAACCATTCAGAAACTTCCCTCCAAAGCAAGGTGCGATGAGGGCGGCGGCGACTTCTCGGCGAACCGCACCGCGGCGCCGATCTCCTGTTCCACCTCCGCTTCCAGCCCCCCCAGCACATCTGGTGCGATTCGATGAGATATGGCGTCTCGGAACCGCTCGATCGGGTCGTCCCGGCGGGCCTTCTCCACCTCTTCCCGCGGCCGGTACAGGTGCTCGGCGTCCCCCAGGTTGTGGCCCCTCCACCGATAGCATTTGGCCTCGATCAAAGTGGGGCCTTCGCCTCGGCGAGCACGCTCCACCGCCGCTCGGGTGGCGCCGTGGACGGCCAGGACGTCGATCCCGTCGACCACGACTCCGGGAATCCCATACCCCTCCGCCCGAGGAGCGATATCCGGGTTGAGCTGCATCTGCTCGGATCGAAAAGAGTGGGCAAAGCCGTTGTTCTCCACCAAGAAGACCACGGGAAGCCTCCAGATCGCCGCCAGGTTGAGACTCTCGTGGAATACCCCCTGGCCAACCGCTCCGTCACCCATAAACGCCACCGATACCCGCGAGTCCCGCTTCAGATCGAAGGCCAGCGCCGCCCCGGTGGCCAGCAGACCGCTTCCTCCGATGATGGGACTTTGACCCACGAATCCATGCTCAGCGCTGACGATGTGCATCGACCCGCCCTTTCCCTGGCAATAGCCGTCAGACCGCCCCCACAACTCGGCGCAGATCCGCCCCAGGTCCGCTCCCTTGGCAATGGCGTGCCCGTGACCCCGATGAGTGGAGGTCACCACATCATCAGAGCGCAGGGCCATGCACACCCCCACCGAAACCGCCTCCTGTCCCATCGAGGAATGGAACGGCCCGTAAAGCTCTCCCCCCAGATGCGCCTGTTCGGTGGTGACCTCGAACCGGCGGATGGTGTACATGAGCCGAAATACCCGAAGCAGCTGGGCATCGGTGAGGTGGTGGACATCGACGCGGGCGTGTTCCCCGAGGTCGGTCAGCGCCAGAGAGATGGCGCCTGCCCCGCCGCTCATGAGCCTGCCCCTCCGTCTTCCTGCCCGGCTCCCACCACTCCCCCGGCGATCAGTTCGCCGATGGTCTCCTCCGAATATGACAGCTGGTCGGCAAGGATGTCGACGGTGTGCTCTCCCAAACCGGGCGCCGGCCGATCGGGGAACTCCCAATCGGTGAGCTTCATGGGGCTGGGTGGGTAGAAGACCTCCCCCAGGGTGGGATGTTGGTACTGGCGCACCATTTCTCGGGCTTGAACCTGGGGATCGGTGAACACTGCGGCGATGTCGTTGACCGGCGCCACGGGAAGGTCAAACTCTTGGGTCAATTCCATCCACTCGGCCTTGGTGCGGCGGGCAAACGCCTCGGACAGGATCTTCACCACGTATTCGCGGTTCAGAAGCCGGGCGGCGTTGTCACAGGTGCGAGGGTCGTCCTTGAGGTCCGCACGTCCAATCGCGTCGCAAAGGTTCCTCCAGAACTTCTCGCCGCGGGCGGCCACCACCAGGTAGCCGTCCTTGGCCTCAAACGCCTGCCATGGGACGATGTGAGCGTGGGCGGTGCCCCGCCGGCGGATGACCGCCCCGGTGTTGAGGTGGTCGAAGGCATCGTAGGAGAGCATCGAGACCAGGGAGTCCAGCATCGAGATGTCGGCGTGCCGACCCTCCCCGTGCAGTTCCCGGCCCACCAGGGCGCCCAGCACGGCCAGGGCGGTGAAGATCCCCCCGCAGATGTCAGCCAGGGGAATGCCCACTCGGGCCGGGGACCCCTCGGCCGGGCCGGTCATGTCCAACAGGCCGCTGTAAGCCTGCACGACCAGATCGAAGGCCGGACGGTGGCGAGCGGGGCCGGTGGCGCCGAAACCGGTGACCGAAGCGGTGATGATCCGGGGATTATGCCGGCGGAGGGTTTGGTGGTCGATCTCCAGGCGCTCCATAACACCGGGCCGGAAGTTGTCGATCACCGCGTCCGCTCCGGCCACCAGCGCGTAGAGGATGTCCCGGCCGCGACGGGTCTTGAGGTCCACCACCATGCTTTTTTTGCCCCGGTTCATCTGCAGGTGAATGGCGCTCTCGTCTCCCACCGGGGTGATCTGGGGGTTCCGGGCGGCATCGCCCCACCGAGGCTCGATCTTGATCACCTCGGCGCCCAGGTCGGCCAGAATCATGCCGCCGTAGGTGCCGGCGATAACCTGGCCCAACTCCAAGATGGTGACGCCCGAGAGCATTCTCTATTCCGTCTCCCACAAACTCACGGGTCAGCCTTCGGAGATGGCCTCGAGCACCGTCTGGCACACCTCGAGCACCCGGTCGATCTCTTCCTCACCCTGGGAAGCGTTGGTGAAACCCAGGTGATAGGGGGTGATGTACACCCCGTGGGCGACCAGACCCAGGTAGAAGGTGCCCGCCATCTCCCGGTCGCTTCCCAGCACGTCCCGGATGGTCCTGACCGGTTCGTCGGCGAAGTACACGCCGAAGATGGGGCCCTGGCCGGTGGCTTGGACCGGCAGGCCCAGATTGGCGCCCATCTTCTCGATTCCTTGACGTACCTGATCGCCGGTGCTGGTCAGCTTCTCGTACACCCCGGGCTTTTCCAGTTCCGAAAGCATCGCCAGCCCCGCCGCCAGGGAGACCAGGTTGGTCTGAAAAGTGCCGGACTGGAAGATGGTGACCCGGTCATCATCGGCGTTCCGAGGGGGAGTCACCACCTGTTCCATGACGTCGCGGCGTCCGCCGAAGGCGCCCATCGGCAGGCCACCTCCGATGGTCTTGGCGAGCGCCACCAGATCGGGGGTGACGCCCGTGACGGCAGTGCTGCCACCCAGGGCCACTCGGAAACCGGTGATCACCTCATCGAATATCAGAAGAATCCCATGCCGGGCGGTGACTTCCCGCAATGCCTCCAAGAATCCCTGATCAGCCACGATTCCGGCCATCCAGGTGCCTCCCACCGGCTCCACCACCACCCCGGCCAGTTCGTGGGCGTGCTCTTCGATGAGCGCCACAGTGGCGTCGGTGTTGTTGAACGGCAGCACCACGGTGTCGTCCAGGACCCCTTGGGGAATCCCCGCTCCCTCTCCCAGGGCGATCGGCCGCTCCTCGGGACCCCCGTAGGAAGTCCCGCTGATCAACAGATTGTCATACCCACCGTGAAAATTGCCCTCGAACTTGCCGATCTTCTGCCTTCCGGTGAAAGCGCGTGCCACCCTCATCGACATATGCACAGCTTCCGAGCCGGTGTGCACGAAGCGAATCAGTTCCATATGCGGCATGTGCCGACCGATCATCTCGGCCATGGCCAGGCTGTTGGGAGACGGGGCGATGGTGCTGGTGCCTCTCGACAGTTGCCCGGCCACCGCCTCCATCACCGCCGGAGGAGAATGGCCCAGGATGTGAGGGCCGCCGCCAATCAACGAGTCGATGTACCGATTGCCGTCGACATCCCACAGGTATGGACCGGCGGCCCGGTCCACGTACAGGGGATAAGGCGGGCGGAATCCGGCATTGCCCGGAACCCCGCCCGGCAAGTGTTCTCTGGCCTGTTCGTACAGCCGCAGCGAACGAGGGGTGCGGCGGGTGTACAAATCGATGAATTGCTGTCTTGCATTAGTCATAACTGGTTTCTCCTCCATGGGGCCCGGGGGCTCTCATTTCGTCGCGTAAAGATTGGGTGGCTTCCAAATCGATCCGGTAGTCCAACAGGTCGGCGTCACGCACCTCGATCACCACCCCGTAGTCCTCCAGGGCGGAACGCATCGAGATGTATTTGTCCATCACGTCTTCCAGAACCGCCTCGGGATCCCGGTCCAGCGGGTCGCCATACCCCCCGCCTCCCGAGGAGACGTGGTAAAAATTGCCGTGCTGTCCAACAACTTCGTCGGCGAAATAGATGGGAAGGCTGCGCTCCTCATCGGTTCCGATGTTCTTCACCACCCGGATGGGAATCCCGTCCTTTCCCCCGAACAGGCCTCGGGGACCGCCCGGGCCATCCTCTCCCCGGTCGGCAATGTAGGAAAGGCGAACCCCGCCCGCGTTCTCGACCCTCAGCACCGATTCGAGCCCTGCTCCTCCTCTCCACTTTCCCGCCCCCATGGAGTCGGTGACCGGCGCCAGCCGTTCGAAGGTGACCGGCCACATGCGTTCGATCACCTCGCTTGACTGGTTCAAGATGCCCAGTCCGAAGATGGCTGCCCCACAATCCCGTCCGTCGGCGCCGTATTTGCCTCCCCAACCCCCGGTGTGCCAGTGGTAGTAGACAAAGTAGTTGTTGTTGCGGCCCGGTCGATCGTCGATGCCGCCGGCCACCACATATTCCAGGTTGAAGTTTCCCGCGAAAGAACGCTGAGGCAGCACCTGTGCCCACACTCGCTGGACGCAGGCGGTGGTCTTCTCATAGGCGCCGGACACCTCTCCGCACACCGCGTAGGGTCGTACCGCATTGACAACGCTGGTCTCGGGGAAGACTGCCTTGATGATGCGCTTCCACCCGGCGTTCATGAGCGGTTTGGGAAAGATGTATTTGGTCCCGGCCACCAAGGCTCCAAACGTAGAACCCCGGGTGCCGTTCATGCCCGATTGCACGGGCGGCCCTGACCCTCTCATGTCATAGATAACCCGAGGGGGGTCGTGCTGGATGGTCATCTTCAACGAGACCTTCACCGGCCCCTCGTCGGGAGCCTGTGGGTCGTAGTCGATAAAGTCTTCCGTCTCCCAGGTTCCCTCCCGGCACTGGAGTATCAGGGCGGCCAGTTCCCGTTCGGAGTGATCGAGGGTGGCTGCCATCGACCCCAGCACGGTTCGGGGGCCGTATTTTTCGATGAGTCCGTGGAGTCGGCGCTCCCCCACCGCCGCCGCTTCGATGTGGGCTATCAGGTCACCGGTGGAATTGACGGGGATACGAATGTTGGCCATGATCAGATTCCGGACATCATGGCGGATGACCCCCCGGGACACCACCTTCAGGGGCGGGATTATCAAACCCTCGGCATAGATGTCGGCCGCCAGGGCATTCATGGACCCCGGGGTGGCGCCCCCCACATCCGACCAGTGCCCTTTGGTGGCGGTGAACGCCACCAGTTCGCCCTCCCAAAAGATGGGGCTGATGAAGGTCATGTCAGGAAGGTGCGTCCCACCCCGATAGGGGGTGTTGAAAGCGAAGACATCGCCTTCCTCGATGCCGCCGTCGATGTCACCGAAGTCCTCGATCACCGCCTGGGTGCTGGGTTGGAGCGCCCCGACGTGCACCGCCACGTCCCGGGTGCCTTGGGCCACCAGTTCACCCTGGGCGTTGAGCAGCCCTCCACTGACGTCCCCGCAGTAGATCACAAACGACAGGCAGGACTCCTGCAGGGCGCTCACCATCTCGTCCACCAGGCTGATGAAGGCGCTCGAGAGAATCGAGAAGGTCACCGGATCGATGTCCTGGCCGAGATGCTGCCTGGGCGGTTGGTTGCTCATTGAGGGTCCTGGCCGGTGGTGTTGATCACCAGGTTGAGGTACCGGTCCACTGCCACGGACATTCCGGGGGGTATCAGAGTGGTGGAATCCATCTGCTCCACCACCGCCGGACCCGCCGCCCCAAATCCGACCGGCAGGGAGGGACGAGACCAGACCGGGGTCTCCACCCAGTCCCCTGCTTCCTGCCAATAGACGAGGCGGGAATCGGAGTCGGGGGTTCCCTTGGGCGGTTCTCCAACGGGCCGAGGCCGATACTTGTCGGTGATACCGCGGCCGGTCACCCCGATTCCGTGGATCTCGACCTCCCGCTCTCCCAAGTCGAAGGTGAATCTCTGCCGGTAGCGTCTTTTGAAGAGTTCGACGCTTTCGTAGAGGCTGTGGCGGGTCATCCTGCCCTCGACCGGGATTGAGAACACCCGCCATTGTCCCGCGTAGCACATGTCGATCGTCCGGTCGACCAGTTGCCGCTTCGGGGGTATTCCCTCTCGGTCCAAAGCGGCGCGCACCTGGGCGTCGAATTGGTCGAAGCGGGAGTTCATCTCCTCGATGTCCACCGACCCCGCGTCTCCGTAGAACATGGTGGCTTCCAGGTCGTGTTGGATATCGGCCATCAGACACCCAAGCGCCGAGGTAAGCCCCGGATTGGGGGGAACCACCACGGTCGGAATCCGCAACTCGGCGGCCACCCGGGCTCCGTGAAACGGCCCGGCGCCCCCGAACGCCACCATGGCGAAGTCGCGGGGGTCAAGCCCTCGCCGCATGGTCGCCAGTCTGATGGCGTTGGCCATGTTGGCCTCGGCCACCGAGATAACGGCCGCGGCCGCCGAAACCGGATCCCGGCCAAGTCTTTGTCCGATCTTTTCTCCTATCGCCTTTTCGGCCAGCTCCGGTGAGATCTCCATCGCTCCGCCCAACATTGCTTCGGGCCTCAGGTTGCCCAGCACCACATGGGCATCGGTGTTGGTGGGCTGATCGCCTCCCTTCCCGTAACAGGCCGGGCCGGGCGCCGCCCCCATGCTGTGCGGCCCCGAACGGAGTTTCCCCCCGGGATCGAACCAGGCCACCGAGCCTCCTCCCGCCCCCACCGTGATGATGTCCACTGCCGGGAACATGATCGGATGGCCCCATTCCACCTCCCAGTTGCCGGTGGTGCGAACCTGGCCATCAAGCGTCACCGAGACATCGGTGCTGGTCCCTCCGATGTCGAGTCCGATCACGTCCCCGAATCCGGCCAGAGCGCCGAACTCCCGAGCCGCGATGGCGCCTGCCGAGGGTCCCGAGTTGGCGGTGCGCACCGGAGTGTTGATGGTGGCCTCCACCCCCATCAGACCCCCGGCCGACTGCACGATCATCACATCTCCCCCATAGCCCCGCTGCCGCAGACCCTGTTCCAGAGCTTGGAGGTAGTCGATCATCACCGGGATCAGAGCAACATTGAGGATGGTGGTGGTAAAACGTTCGTATTCGAGAATCCGGGGAATCGTCTCGTGGGAGGTGCGCACCAGGGCCTTGGGGAATTCCTGCAAAATGATCTCTTTCATCCTCCGTTCATTGCGGTCGTTGGTGTAGGAGTGCAGGAAGCAGACCGCGATGGTGCGGATTCCCCGCCCGCGCAGAATCCGGGCCAAGGCCCGCGCCGCGGTCTCATCCAAGGGTGTGCGAACCTCCCCTGAGCTCAGGGTCCGCTCGGTGACTTCCAACCGGTCGCGGGGCAGCACGATCGAGGGACGGGGTGATTCGTGGTAGATGTCCCAGATGTCCTCCTTGGATCCGCGGGCCGCCTGGGTCAAGACCGCCGAGATCCCCTGGGTGGTGACCATGGCCACCCGCGGCAGACGCCTCTGAATCAGGGCGTTGGTGCCGAGAGTGGTGCCGTGAGCGAACGATCGGAAGCTGTCGCCTGCCACGGCGGCCTCATCCATGGCGTTGAACACCCCCGAGAAACCATCCTGGGTGGTCGGGGTTTTGACCACTCGGACCTCTCCCTCATCGCTCACCATCACCCAGTCGGTGAAAGTCCCGCCGATGTCCACTCCGATTCGCAAGTTCGCCATCAGATCCCCAGGTAGGCTCGCCGCACCAAATCGCTGGTGCGCACCGCCGCCGTATCACCGCTTTCCACCACCCGCCCGGACTCCATCACATAGGCCTTCTGGGCGAGTTCCAACGCCAGGTAGGCGTTCTGTTCCACCAGCAACACCGTCAAGCCCTGCTGGTTCATGCTCAAGATGATGTCGGCCAGGTCATCGACGATGATAGGCGCCAACCCGGCCGAGGGTTCGTCCAGCAACAAGAGGCGGGGCTTGCCCATCAATGCCCGGGCAATGGCAAGCATCTGCTGCTCCCCGCCACTGAGAGTGCCGGCTCGCTGGCGGGCTCGCTCCGACAGGCGGGGGAACAACTCGAATGCCCGGTCGAGACGTTCCCGATATTCGTCGTTGCCCCCCACCAGGTGCGCTCCCAGTTCCAGGTTCTCCAACACCGTCATTGCTGGGAACAGTTCCTTTCCCTGGGGTACGTGGCCCATTCCCCTGGAGACTATTTCATGGGGCCGGAGGGTCTCGATTCGCTCCCCGTCAAAGGTGATCTGCCCGTCCCCTGCTCTGAGGATCCCCGAGATGGTGAGCAACAGGGTGGTCTTCCCGGCGCCATTGGCCCCGATCACGGTGACCAATTCTCCCGCCCCCACCCTGATGGACACATCAAACAGCACCTGCGCCCGCCCATAGGAGACATTCAGGGAATCGATCTCAAGCATTCCGACCCTTTCCCAGGTAGGCGGTGATCACCTGCGGGTTGTCGACAATTTCTTGGGGAGTGCCTTCGGCGATCTTGGCCCCGAAGTTCAAAACGGTGATTCTGGTGCAGATGTTGGTGATCAGACGCATATTGTGTTCGACCAGCAGAATGGTGACGCCTTGCTCTCGCAGGCCACGAATCAGGTTCATCAGGAACCGGGCCTCTTCGACGTTCAGACCGGTGGCGGGTTCGTCCAACAGGAGCACCCGGGGCCGGGCGGCCAAAGCAATAGCGATTTCCAGATAGCGATGCTCACCCGCCGACAGGTCGCGGGCCACCGCGTCGGCACGACCTTCCAGACCCACCATCGCCAGCACCTCTTTGGCTCGAGTCTCCATTTGCGCGCACTGTTCCAAGTATGTGTCAGACCGGGTCAAAGCTCCCATCAGGGAGGTTGGGTTGTTGAGGTGGCTACCGTGAAGAATGTTGTCGAGAACTGTCAGATTCTCAAAGAGAGTGGTGATCTGGAAGGTGCGGACCAAACCCAGTTGAGCCAGGTCGTGGGGCTGCATGCCGGTGACTTCGGACCCCTGATAGGTGACGGTGCCCCGGGTGGGCTTCACGAAGCCGGTGATCAGGTTCAATGCGGTGGTCTTGCCGGAGCCATTGGGTCCGATCAGGCCCATGATCTCGCCCTCCTCAACCCACAGATCCAAGGAATCCACGGCCGATAGTCCGCCAAACATCCTGGTAAGCCCGGTGGTCTGCAGCAAGGGCACGGTCAACCCGCCACCGTGGGGTCGGGCTCTTTCTCATCAGAGGCGCGCCGCCTCCGGCTCCCCAACCTCAGGGCCCCCTTGCGGACCGCCGGAAACACCCCGCTGGGCATGAACAGCACCACCAAAAGCAATACCACTCCAAAAATCACGAACCGATATTCCTGCAGCGCCCGTAGCCATTCGCTGACCAGCACGAAGATGGCGGACCCCAAGACCGGTCCCCAAAGGGTTCCGGTGCCCCCCACCAACACGGCTATGAGGAAGATGAACATGTAGTCGAGGCCCAACAGATTGGGGTTGACAAAGCGAAAATGGTGGGCGTACATCGCTCCGGAAAATCCCACCAGGGCACAGGCAAAGGAGAAGGCCAGGACATAGTATTTGGTGGCGGAGACTCCGATCGATTTGGCAAGTTCCTCGTTCTCGTGGATGCTGCGCACCGCTTTTCCGAACCGCGATTCCTTCAACCTCGACAAGAGGAACACGATGAGCAGCAGCAAGACCAGCGCGAAGTAGTAGTAGGACAACTCCGAGCGTATTTCCCACCCGAGAATGCTCGGCGGAGGCACCTGACGCAACCCCGACGGCCCTCCGGTGACCGCCCTCCACCGAAGCGCCACCGTCCAGGCCAATACCCCAAACCCCAGGGTCACGATCGCCAATTCCAGACCGCGGGTTCTGCGCAGCGCGATGTAGCCGATGCCAAGTCCCACCAATCCGGTGGCCAACGGGGCGGCCAGGAAACCGATCCATGGTGAAATACCCAGGTCGAGGGCGAGTTTGGCGGAGACATAGGCGCCGAATCCCCAGAAAGCGGCGTGTCCGAAGGAGAACTGACCCATTTCTCCCATGATGTAGTCCAAGCTGAGCCCGCCCACCGCATATATCACGATCAACACCAGCAACCCTCGGTTGTAGGCGTTGGTGAACAGAAAAAGCGGCACCACGAGGGCCACGGCCAGCGTCACCATTCCCAGTGGGTAACGGGATAGAAGCCTGCGGAGCATCATCTCCTCCCGAACAGACCTTGGGGACGGAGAAGCAGCACCGCGATCATCACCACATACAGATATCCCTGTCGGTAATAGGTGGAGATGAACTGCCCGAACAGGGCTTCGGTGATCCCCAAGAAGAGTCCCACCGCCACCGCCCCGGCCACGTTCCCCATTCCCGCCACGATCACCACCGCAAACCCGGTGATCAGAAGCGGCTGTCCCAGATTGGGTGAGGAAGTTGAAACCAACACGATCAACACCCCGGCCAAGGCCGCCAGTCCCGAGGCAATCATCAGGGTGCTGTCATAAACAGCGGTGGTGTTGATGCCAATCAACCGCGCTCCAAGAAGGTTCTGGCCGGTTGCCCGAGTCTTCTTGCCGAGCTTGGTGTGACTGAGCATCAGATACAAACCCAGCACCGCGGCGAAGCAGACTCCCACCAACAGCAAGCCGGCAGTGGTGATATGCACGCCTCCCAGCTTCAGTATTCGATTGAAGGGCTCATCCACCCCCTTGGGTGCCGACCCCCACACCACCAGGCTTCCGTTGAGCAACACAAAGCTCAAAGCCACAGTGGAGAGGATCACCACCAATTCCGATTGGCCCAGAAACGGGCGGACCGTCACCCGGTTGACCAGGAAACCGGCCAAAGCCATGATCACCACCACCAGGGCCGCCCCGGCAAAATAGCCCAAACCCAACCAACTGGTGACCGTGTAAAGCAACATGGCCCCCAACATGGTCAACTCGCCATGCGCCATGTTGATCACTCGCATCACCCCAAACACCAAGCTCAACCCGGCGGCGAAGATCACATAGATGGACCCGTTCAGCAAGCCGTTCCACAGTTGCTGTCCGATGATGTCCCAACTCATCGGCCCCATCCCCCCAGATGGGCGATCGACCGGCGGGAATCCTGGAGAACCATGTGTTCAGACGTGTAGCGAAATTCGGGGGTCAACCCGGATTCCGGAGACTTCTTTGCTGATCTTTTCGGTGAAAGATCGCAGAACCGGGCCGTAGTCACATTCCAAGGTCGCAAGGTCGGCTCGGGTGGCCAGTGTCGCCACTCCCACCGCCCCGATCACTTCCGATCCGTGGAACACCGGAGCCGCAATCGAATGCAATCCCACGGTCAACTCCTGGTTGTTGATGGCGATCCCCTTGAGTCGGGCCTCCTCCACCTCGGCCAGGTATTGCTCCGCACTCCTGATGGTGGTGGCTGTCCGGGGCTGAAAGCCCATTTTCGCTACCACCTTCTTCACTTCTGTTGGGGGCATGGCAGACAGAATGGCCTTCCCCATCGAACTCAGATAGGCGGGCAGTCGGCTCCCCACCCGCAGGTTGATCGTGATGATGTCATCCAAATGCCGCCGGGCCAGATATATGACCTCCCCCGCCTCCAGCACTCCATAGTTGATGGCGGTGGCCTGAGGCAACAGCGAACTGATCTGATCGAGGAACGGCTTGATGTGATCGACGAATTGGCGGGATTCCACTGCCGCCACGCCCAATTGGAGCACTTTCTTGGAGGGTCGGAACAGTCGCCGGTCCTTTTGGACATAGCCCAACTCTTCCAAGATTCCGGTCAGACGGTAGACACTGGCCCGGCTGATCCCGGTGCGCCGGGCAAGGTCGGCGATGGTCAGAGCAGTTGATCGTTCGTTGAACGCCGACAGAATACGAAGCCCTTTGGAGAGGGATCCCCGCTGCCTCTCAGCTACACCGGTCATCGGGCGCCAGTGAACGCAATGGGAAACTCGTCCTCATTGACTATCACAAACACCGACTCACCGGTTTTGGCGCCCATGAAATGCTTCTCATCGGCCAAAAGCCGAGCGTATTCCGCAGATTCGGCGGTGGACAGGAAATCCTCCACACTGTCATACCACACTTCTGCCACACCATCGCAGGGAGCCTCCCGGCCGGGAACCTCCACCGGGCGGCACTGCACATACCGGCGGACCTTGGGCATCGCCAGCACCAGCGCCGCATGCACCGTTTTCCAGTGATCGTGGAACTGCTCGCTGGTCAGATCCGATCTTCTGTGCAATAGCGTCACCGTTTTGATCACGTTGCTCTCCTCAAATCACTGGCCTCCAACTCCTTCTTGAGATCTGCGTCAGCCTTATTCGTCCACCACGGCCACTGCTTCGATGTCGAACAAAGCGTGATGGATGAGTTCTGCCACCACCACCGAGACCCGGGCGGGCTGGCGGTGGGGAAAGTAGCGTTCATAGATCGGCTCATAGCGGTGATAGTGATCATGATCCACCAGGTAAACCCGGGTGAGGACCACATCACTGAGGGCGGCACCGGCCCGCTCCAAGGCGTTGCTGAGATTTTCCAGCGCCATTTCAACCTGCCCCTCGAAGGTGTCGGCGAAAATCCCGGTGGTCTTGTCCCAACCCAACTGGCCGGTAACCCACAGGGTGTTTCCCGCCCGGACAACGTCGTTCCAGCGGCTCTTGGAGCCAATAGCCTGAAACAGTGACTCTTCAACCGGCACATAAACCCTTTTCATTTCGCGCGCGGACCGCCTTTCTTGCAGAGGGGAACATCGGTGCAGAGGGGAACATCGGCCTGGCCCGCAAACAAGGGCCAGGCCGATTACATCACAGCACTAAAGGGAGACTGCTAGCCGGCCAGGGGAACGGCGTCCACCGGCACCAGTGCCCCGTCCTGGGACTGGATGATGACCCAGTCATCCACCAGACGAAGACCGTTCTCGTTGAACCGCAATGTCTTGCCACGCGGGGTGGTGAATCCATGCTCGTCGTTCATCAAGGGGGCGACATCTTCGTAGTCGGTGGAGTCCGCCGCCTCGATCGCGGCCATCAACTGCTGGGCTGCGGTATAGCCCAACTCGGACCACCAATCAGGAGCCGCGCCGTACTCAGCTTCATATGCCGACGAGAAAGCGGCTGCCTCGGGAATCGACTCATCAAGTATCCAACCGGTTGAGCTGTAAAGGCCTTCGGCCAGATCACCCAAAGCTTCCACCTCGGCGGCGGTGAACACCACCTCGTTGATCATGATGTCACCTTCATATCCGATCTCCCGAGCGGCTTGGACGGCGTTGACCACCACGTCCTTGCCCCACAGACCGAGATAGAGAAGATCCGGATCGTTACCGACGCCCTTGGTGACCTCCACGCGGGCCTCGGCGGTGCCGTAGGGGAAGTACACCATGCCGGTGTACTCGAAATCAGCAGGAGCTTCCTGGTCGAAAATGCGGGTGAACTCGTCATTGGTCAAGAGCACCCAGTCCGAGTCGACGCCCACACCCTGGACTCGCTTGTAACCCTGCTGGATCATCCAGCGGGCCAACACCGAAAGGGCGTTGCTGTCCGACTGGCTTTGCTTGACAGGGGCGCGGATATGCACCGCTCCCTCATAGCCCTCGGTGGTTATCAACTCCGATCCGCAGGCCGTCACCACCAACGGGACGCTCTCTTCCTTGGCCACATCCTTCATCGCCACGCAAGTGGTGGCATCGTTGCCGCCGGCTATGCCGGCCACACCGTCCGCGATCGCCTTGCGGGCCGAGGCCACCGATTCATCAGCGGAATAGCCCTCGTCATAGTGGACAACTTCCACTTGGCGTCCCAACACCCCGCCGGCCTCGTTTTGCTGTTTGACAGCCAGTTCGAAGCCATTGCGCATGATGTCACCCAGCCCGACCGCCGTACCGGAGTTGAACCAGATGGTCCCCAACTTGACAGGCTCATCGGTGCCGCCACAACTGGCCGCCATCGACAACACGGCAACTGCCACCAATGCCTTTACCCACGTTCTACCTTTGCTCATCAAAAGCTTCTCCTTCCATCCCATGCCACCCATCCGGGTCGCTCGGGGTTCGCTAGCTGTTTTTGCTTTGCCTTACCTGATCAGATTGAAACTTCTCCCGCCCGACGGCCGCGCACTCCGGCTCCTTAGTGTCCATATAGCGGAATCTTCATCCGTCTAGCGGACACTAATAGTCCGACACCCGCCCCGGTGGAGAAAACCGGAACTTAATTCGGTTACCCCCGACCGGGCGGGAGGGCTGGCTGGTGCAAGCCACCCACAGGCGACACCTTTTCGGGCTTGGTCGGGATCAGTGAACCCGGTCCAGATTGTGAAGACGGAGACGGCCCTGGGCAACCATCTTGCCGTCGGAGGCGCGAGTGATGGTGACCTGCCAGATCTGCTGGCTGCGTCCTTGGTGAATGGGGACCGCGGCGCCGTCCAGGCGGCCCAGCCGATGGGAGCGGAAAAAGTCGGTGGCGTTGTGCACGCCCACCGCGGCCGCCATTCCCTGTTCCTGCGCCCAGATGAAGGCTCCCACCGAGGCCAGGGTCTCCACCATGGTGGTGTGTAAACCGGCGTTCACCATACCGAACGGCTGATGATGCTCCTCTCCCACCTCCACATGGCCTTTGACTTGCGAAGACGACGACTCATCAAGCACCAAACCCACCATCTCGGCAAACCCGCCTCCCACTCCCAGCACCGAAGGATCAAACACGTATGCCAATCCTTTTCTGCTGAATCCGCAGTTCATCCAGTCTGGCTGCGGTGGGCGTTGTAGAGTCCCGCCGCCGGTATGCCCACTTCTTGAGACGGTCGACCGCCTCGGCTATGTCGGCGTTGGACTCGGAGTAGGAGAATCTCACCCATCTGTCACCCTGGTGAGGATCGAAATCGATTCCGGGAGTGGCCGCCACTCCGATCTCTTCCAACCATCGGGCACAGAGGGATGGAGAATCCATACCCAGATGGGAGATGTCGGCATAAACGTAGAAGGCCCCGTCGGGTGGAGCGATCCGATGGATCCCCGCCTCAGCCAGTCCCGCCACCAGTATTTCCCGGCTGTCGGCATAGGCCGCCACGTTGGCGTCCAGCTCGTCGGTGCAGCCAAACGCCTCCAAAGCTCCCAACTGGGAGACGGTGGGAGGGGCTATGAACAGATTCTGAGCCAGTCGCTCCAGCGGACGGAACATCTCGGGAGGCGCCACCAGCCAACCGAGCCGCCAACCGGTCATGGAGAAATATTTGGAGAAGCTCTGCACCACCATCACCTCATCGCTGAACTGCAAGGCCGTGGCTGCTTGATTTCCGTAGTCAATGCCGTGGTAGATCTCATCGGAGATCAGGGTGGTTCCGGTGGTGGCGCAAAAGTCGGCTACCGCCTGCATCTCGGCGGGGGTGAGGGTGGTTCCGGTGGGGTTGGATGGACTGGCCACCACCAACCCGTCCAGGGGGCCGGCCCTCTCCAGCCGTTCCACCGAGGGAACAAATCGGGTGTCGGCGTCCACTCTGACTTCCACCAGTTCCAGACCCAGTGCGATCAGGACGTTGCGGTATGCCGAATAACCGGGCACCGTCATCGCCACCCGGTCACCGGGGTCGAACCCCGCCAGACAGGCCAGCACAAACCCGGCGGAGGCGCCGATGGTCATCACCACCTGATCAGCAGAGACATCCAATCCGTACCGCTCTCCGTAGAACTGCCCGATCCGCCGCCGCAGAGCGCCCAAGCCGGTGGCGGCGGTGTATGCCAGCCGGTCTTCATTCAAACCCCTGGCCGCCGCCGCCCGCACCGCCGACGGCGCCTGAGTCATGGGTTGGCCCACCTCCAGGTGAAGGACATCACCCCCGTCAGCCTCCCGAGAGGCGGCCGCCTTCATCACCTCCATCACATAGAACGGAGGAACCCGGGAGCGGAGGGACTCCTTCACATCCGAAGCGGCTTATCCGGCAGCAGGCTGAGTTGGGGCGGGGGAACAGTAGGAAACACCGGTTCCCCCCAGGCCACAGTATCCCCAGGGGTTCTTGGACAGATACTGCTGGTGGTAGTCCTCTGCGTAGTAAAACGGCTTGTCCACGCCGATCTCGGTGGTGATTCGGCCATAATCGTTCTGGCGCAGTTCCAACTGGTAGGCACCCAGACTTTCCCACACCTTCGGCAATTGGCTCTCCCCCACCAGGTAGACCGCCGAGCGATATTGGGTTCCGAAATCATTGCCCTGGCGCATTCCCTGGGTGGGGTCGTGACCCTCCCAGAATATGCGCATCAGCTGGTCAAATGGGATCTCGGCAGGACGGTACACCACCTGCACCACTTCGGTGTGCCCGGTCTTTCCCGAACATACTTCTTCATAGGTGGGGTTGGGCGTGAAACCTCCGGCGTAACCCACGGCCGTGGAGTACACCCCGTCGGTCTGCCAGAACATCCGCTCCGCTCCCCAAAAGCACCCCATCCCGAACCAAATGGTCTCGGTGTCTTCCGGAAACGGTGGGAGGATCGGCGCTCCCGACACATGATGGAATTCGGGAACCGAAAGCGGCCTCTGACTGCCGGCCGGCGCTTGCTGCTCCTCTGGCATCGAATCGGACTTGGGCCGCCAGGACATGGCGCCCAGAATAACATTGCTTCCGTCGGGGGCAACCTGCCCGGACAAATTGCCTGCTACAAGCCCGCTCCGCCGAACCAGCGGTTGTGCAGTTGTCCGTAGACACCGGTTTCGATCAAGTCGAGAAGCGCCAGATTCAGCCGCTCGCGGAACGCCGGATCACCCTCGCCGATCGCCAGTCCGTACTGGACTTTCTCAAAGAGTGGCCCAAACGTCGCCACCTCCCCCTCTCCCTCATGGACCACGTGGTATCGCAACACCGGGGCGTCGAACACGATGGCATCCACCTCCCCTTGATCCAAGAGATCGTAGGCCTCCTCGATGCGAGTAACCAGCACCGAGCCCAGACCGATCGTGGAGAGGTAGGTCTCGCCGGCCGACCGGGCCACCGTGGCCACCTGATGGCCGGGGAGATCGGCCGGTCCCGCGATCTCGCCCCGAAGCTCGTTCACCGCCAAGGACGACGAGATGGCGGCCGTGAAGCTGGCGAACACCAGGGTTCCCAAGGCGATCCATACCAGGGCGAACACCCGCCCCATCCCCCCTCTGGCCACCTTGTCACCATATCCGACGGTGCTCATGGTCACCACCGACCAGTAGAAGGAATCCCAGATCCCTTTGCGGTATGGAACCGCGAAGTCGGAATTGTGATGTCGTTCCAGCCACCAGATCATATGGGCCGACACCAACACAACCAACCCGAACAGCACCATCAACCAGGGAAGATCGGAGGACACCACGGCCCGAAAGAAGAGTGCGATCCGATGCCCGAATCCCCGCGAAGCCTGGGCGGGGGCCATGATGGTCAATCCGGTATCCAAAACCGGCAAGGAAAAGTCCACCATCTGCTCGCGTGATTCGGTGATCGTCACTCCTCCCAGGGCCACCTGCGCCACCCCCCGGTGGATGTCGTCAAGCTGTTTGGCAACCGTGTCCACCGCATAAATGTCGGCTTCCATCCCCAACCGGGCGGCCACCAATCGAATCAACTCCACCTCAAAGCCGCTGTAATGACGATTCTCGTAGATGACAAAAGGCGGAAGAGAGCGGGCCGCCACCCTCAAGACTCCACCGGCCGCCGAACTCTCCTCCTCGGCTTGCTCCACCCCGACCGCATCCGGATCCGCCGCCCTGATCCAGTCGGAAACCATCGCCTCATTGGCGTCTATCCACTCTTGGGCATGGCGTTGGATATCTTGGGGATCTCCTTCATCGGCCACCATCCGGGCGTTCTGCGCCGAGATGTCACTGAGGGGAATCACCACGACTTCCAACAGCGTTCGGATCGCCGGATTGGCCGCCAAGAACTCCGAGTTGGCCACCGCCCGGATGTCATTGGGAGGCCAACCCACCCGGCAGGGATCGTTGGCGCATCCCGCTATCCCGGCTAGTGCGGTGCTGTCCAAGAAAGCGGCCTGATCGGGAGGAAGGGAAGGAAACGGCGTCTGGAGCCACACAACGTCCCTCCCGGGCCGCAGTTCACCCACCGTCCAGTTGGGAGTCCAGGTGTAAAACAGCACCGGCCGGCCCTGGTGGTACAGGTCGATGGTCTCCTTGATCAAGGGTGAATAGGCGCCCTGCACATGTTCCACCGTCGCATCCAATCGGTAGGCACCCAGGTGATGGTCGATAATCGCCGCACATCCCCACCCGGCGTCGCAGCCGATCAGGTCGGCCCGGCCGTCGCCGTCACGGTCGAACAAGGCCGCCAGGTCGGGATCGGCCAGGTCACCAAGGTTGGTGATGTCGTGGGCCTGGGCGGTTGCTTTGTCAACAAAGTATCCCTGCAGGGCCCCGGCGTCCACTTGGGCGCCGATCGGTTCCACCATGCCGGGCCTGATCAGTGAATCGTGGGTGGGGAACCAACCGTTCGCCCACAGATCGACTTCTCCCACGGCCACTGCCTCATAAAAGTCGGCGTTTTCCATGGTCGCCGGACCGCTCACTTCGTAGCCCAGCCGTTGAATCAGAAGTTTGTAGACCTCGGCTTGAAACCAGCCGGTGTCCCATGTGGCCCGGGCCATCCGGACCGGCGCCCTTTCCTCTCGGGCTTGCTCCTCGGTCTGGGCTCCCAGCTGTCCGGCGCCCAATAGTGCCGCCAGCAGCATTGCCACCGTCCCGACAGCGAATGGGATCGTTCTACGACTCATTTGCCTGAACAGAGTAGCGACCCGATTTCAAGTCCACCGTCTGGAACATTTAGCCAGGTTCTCCGCAAAATTAAAACCCGATCCTTGCAAGTGCATAGATATACCCGTGTGTAGTGTTACCGGCAAGCATCTCAAGTAGACGCTGGATTCGTCCACAACAGAAAGGAGACGATTGTATGACTCGAATGCCATTAAGAAGGAGGTGTCATGGCTGAAAAAAAGGATGACTTAGACCTCACTCAAGTGGCCGAAGCCTACGAAGATTGGGAAGAGGAAGAAGAACGCCGTCGGGAGATGGCCATCCGAAATCGGGCGCCGTTCGAGGGACTGCAAGTCGATCCTGATATCGATTTCTATCCCGAAGTGGCCGACCGAGAGCCCGGCGACCGGAACATAGTCAAATGGGGATTCGACATACATCCCCAGGTGACGTTCATCGCCGCCGGATTCCTGCTGATCTTCATGGCCGCCACCCTGCTCTTCCCCGAACAGGCCAGTGATGTCTTCGGCGCCATTCTCAACTTCATCAACGAGAAGGTGGGTTGGCTGTACATCATCTCATTCAACATCTTTATCGGCGCGGCGCTTTATTTTGCGCTGGGCAGGTACGGCAAGATTCGACTAGGTGGTCCGGGCGCTCTTCCGGAGTTCTCGACCGCCGCATGGTACGCCATGCTGATCTCTGCCGGCCTGGGCATCGGATTGATGTTCTGGGGTGTGGCAGAGCCGATCTACCATTTGACGGCCCCGCCTCCCTTGTTCGATGTTGAGCCTCTGTCAGCCGGAGCACAACGTGCCGCACTGGCGACCTCCTACCTCCACTGGGGGATTCACGGATGGGCGCTGTACGGACTGGTGGCTCTGGCCTTGGGCTTTTTCGCCTACAACCGCGGTCTGCCGCTCACCTTCCGCTCGGTCTTCTATCCGATTCTCGGTCCGAGGATCTACGGTGGATGGGGCAACGCGATCGACATTCTCACCGTGGTGGCCACCCTTTTCGGTCTGGCCACCTCATTGGGGTTCGGCGCAGGTCAGGCGGCCGCAGGGTTGAACAAGGTGTTCGGCCTCCCCTCTGACACTTGGTTCCAGATCGTCCTCATCGCCTTCATCACCGGGTTGGCAACCATCTCGGTGGTGGCGGGGTTGGACGCCGGGGTCAAGCGCCTGAGCTCGATCAACGTGTGGCTGGCCGCCGCCTTCCTGCTGTTCGTGATGCTGGTGGGCCCAACTCTGTTGGTCCTCTCGCTTTATGTCGAGAGCATCGGCGTCTACATCCAGATCCTGCCGGAGTTCTCCTTCTGGAACGCCGCCTTGATCGAGACCCAGTGGCAGCAGTGGTGGACCATCTTCTATTGGGGATGGTGGATCTCCTGGTCACCCTTCGTCGGTATGTTTATCGCCCGAATCTCCAAGGGACGCTCGGTGCGGGAAATGATCGTTGGTGTGATCGTGCTCCCCTGCCTCCTGTGCTTCCTGTGGTTCGCGGTGTTCGGCGGAGCGGCTATGAATCTCCAGGCAACCGGCGAACTGGACGTTGCCAGCGCCGTGAACGAGAACGTGGCGACCGCCCTGTTCGTGATGCTGGAGGCCTTCCCCTGGACCTTCTTCGTCTCGCTCGTCGGCATATTGCTGCTGGTGTCGTTCTTCGTCACCTCCTCGGACTCGGGATCTCTGGTGGTGGATCACCTCACTTCCGGAGGAAAGCTCGACTCGCCCAAGCCCCAGAGAGTGTTCTGGGCCTTGATGGAAGGCGCAGTGGCGTGCGTGTTGCTGTTGGGAGGTGGCCTTTCGGCGCTCCAAACGGCCGCGGTGGCCACCGGACTGCCTTTCCTGTTCGTACTCCTGATCATGCTGTGGAGCCTCAAGAAGGCCTTCGATGAAGAACTCGACCTCTTGGAGAGTCACTACGACGAGGCCATCTTCAAGGAACAACACAGCGGCTTGCTCGAGAGACTCGGAAAGGGAGGTGGCAAGTGATGAAGCGATCCAACCTAGTGGTCGCCTCTTTGGCCGCCTTCGTTCTGGTGCTCTCGGCCTGTGCCACCGACAGCGCGGACGGTCCGGTACGGATCGCCCGGGCCGATTGGAGTTCCGGCCACATGCAAGCAGCCATATATGCGCAGCTGATCGAGGAACTCGGACACGAGGTCACCGATCCCGCCGCCAGCACCCTGCGCCCCTATTCGTTCTATCCGGCGTTGGCCGCCGGGCAGTACGACCTGTGGGTCAATGGGTGGTTCCCCCTTCATGATTTCTATCTGGAGGGCGAGAATGTCACTGGCCAGGCGGTTGAGTTGCCCATCGAACCGATCGGTTGGTCGATCGCCGGAGGAGCTACCGACGGCTTAATGATCGACAAGGCAACAGCTGACAGCCTGGGAATCACCTCGATGGACGGCGTCGCAGCCAACTCCGGCGCATTCGACCAAGACGGGGACGGCAAAGCCGACCTGTTCGGATGCAATGTCGGATGGGGGTGCGAAACCTCCATCAATGAACAGATCGCCGATGAAAGCTGGGGCGCTCGTGTTGAGCAGATCTCCGGTAGCTACGACGATCTGATTCAAGGCGTGATCACCAAGGTGAACGCCGGCGACCCTGCGCTGTTCTACGCATGGACACCCAACTGGACCAACACCGTTCTGGTGGCAGGCGACAACGCCGTGTGGATGCAGTCCAATGTAAATGACATCCGGGCGGTGGCCAACACCAACTTCTTGGATGACAATCCCGACATCAAGCGCCTACTGGAGGCGGTGGCAATTCCATTGGCTGATATTGCCGCCCAAAACGCCAGAATGGCCGCCGGGGATTACTCCGAAGCAGACATCGAAGCTGACGCCGAGGCTTGGATCGCTGCCAACCGCGACAAAGTCGACAGTTGGCTGGCAACCGCCAGAGGTTAGCTTTTACCTATTCAAGATTGGGTTGGTCGGCGCTCTCGCCGGCCAACCCAATCTCCTTTTCCCTTCTTCTCCGTGACCCGTATCTGCGCGGAGAAAGATTGATGCGCAGCAGCGGGGTGATCTCGCTCAGCGTTTCGGAATCGCACCTCTCCAACAAGAAGGTGGTCAGATCGTCTTGGCGGGGTTGTCCGAAGACCATTCGATAGACCGCCAAAGACCGCTTGAGCGCCAAGAGCGCTGATGCGTCCTGGCTCAGCGGCAAGGCCGGGACATGCCGCTCAATGTGGGCGCCCTCGGAAAGCGGGAACAGCCAGTACGGAACCAGCCCACCTCCCTTCGATGACCGATCGGCCACCGTTTCGAACAGGGAAGCCCACACGTCATTCGATCCGGCTTTCAAGATGTTCATTCCGTGCTTCGCCGCCACATTCTTGCGCACGGCATGACCCTTGTAACGGTGAACCCGGCCTTCCCGCTGCTCCAGATCGACCGGATTGGCCGGCAGGTTCCAATGCATGACGGCATGACAGTAGGCGTGGAAGTCAAGCCCTTCCTGCCCCACCGACGTGGAAGCGAGAACCAAGGGCCAAAAAGGTGAGTTGAAAGCCTGACGGACCTGTCCTTCCCGGGCGCCTGTTTTGCCGTCATCGCTCTCTTGGGCGCCGAAACGCATGGCAAAGTGGTTGCGCAGGCGCCGCCGCTCCACTGTGACCGCGGCACCCCCCTCGCCGGGCCGGAATTCATCCACCCGCGGGGCGCTGGTGCGAAGCGTGAGGGCTCCTGAAATGGCCTCGGCCAACCGATCCCAAGCTTTCTCTTGGTCGGCGGTGAACAGTCCCTCCAGATCCCGGAGCGTATGGACATACTCATCCATCACGGCTTGGAGATTTCCCACCGCGCAGTAATCGGCCACCTGCCGCCAATAGGGTGTTTCGTCTCCGGGTCGTTCTCCTCGGATCAGGGCCGTTGCCTCCGGGAGATTGAACAGCGTCCGAAAACTCCAGGCGATCCGGCCGGCGGCGTCCCGAGCCGCACGAGCCGACCGAGTTTCCGGACCCGTGGCTCGGGTTAGGGCCCGCAGAGCACTGGTGGCGGGACCGGCCACCGACCGAACCGCCAGAACCTCGGCCAGATCGGCGGGCGGCCGTCCCAGATTCAATGATCCATCAGTGACATCGCTCACGAGTTTCTTCGCTTCCCCGACATGGTCCACCCACCGGGACCCATCTTCGTCATCCCGGACCGCACCGTTCCACCGGTTGGGCAGATCCCGGCCGCTCAACCAATCCCTGGTTGACTCCCCGTGCCTGTCGAGATCCAGAAGAATCGGGGCCGCCCAGTACCAGGTCTCATCGGGGCGGGCCTCGGAACGCTCAGGGCCGTCTGGGAGCGGGCGCTGGTAGGCCTGTGTGATCTTGCCCAACGGCTCCTCCAAGCGTTCTCGGGCCCGGGTGAGGACTTCTTCCAAATGCGGCAGCAGCATCCCAGGTTGAGGTGGGGAGGTCATCCCATCCCCATCCTTTTCGGCATGCTCCCTGGCGACTGTTACCGGGTCGCCCAACTCCGCGAGACTGGGACTGGGGTAAAGCATTCCGAGCACCGGCATCCCCGTGAGACGCTCGTTCGAGTAGGAGAATCGCAGCAACGGTCTCCGCCTCCGGCGTTCTTCCGGTGTGTTGCGGATTGAATCGTCGAAACGCCCCAAGATGCGGCGTTCCACATCGTAACTCACCATGCCGGCTATCGCCTTGGGGACCACCTGCCAGGTGGAAAAGATCAGGCGCTTGGAGAGTTGATGCTGACGTGCAACCTTCCAGGCACCCGAGTCGGCGTAGTAGGGCAGGGAAGCAGGCAGCCACAAGAGTTTCCACGCCTCACCGCGCTTCATCCACCCCAGCAGACTTCGCAGGCGGGCGTTGGCCGGGTCGAGCCGACGGTAGGACTCGACCTCTTCCCAGGACAGCGACAACCTTTGGCTCTCGGCCACAAGCTGGGCGAAGCCGTTCTCCGCAGAAGTGTCCAGTCTCGCTTTGACCTCGGTCTTGAACTTGTAGTCGTCCATGAAGCTCAACAGGTACGGCGCCGACTTCCAGTATTCCAACACCTGTCGCTGCCTGACCTCGCGTCCGATTTGCTCCAGCGCCAGAAAGTCCCCCACGTCACCCGCGGTTAGTTTCAGTCCGGCGCTGGGCACTTCCCGAAGCATTCCATCTGACTCCTGAGCGACCTGCAACCGCTCGGTACGGGCCATCACCCGGCGCAATTGCTGTTCGATCTTGCCTTTGATAGCCTGCAGTTCCTCCGTTCCGGACCTGATCCGGTACATGGCCTGCCGGTAGTCGTCCAAGACGCCCCGGAGTGCGCCGCTCTTTTGCTGGTCGTCGGCCAAGAACTCGGCAGTCCGCAAGAAGTCCCGATAGTGATCGTCCTCGGCGCTCTCGTGGTGAAGCGTGTACATCCGGTAGGGAGTCGCCGAGAGAAGCAGCAGACGAACATCGGACGTCTCGTCCGAATAGGTGAAGAGCCGTCTCGCCAACTTGGCCATGGAATCCTCTCCGTCCAGGAGCTGCTTGAAGCGCTGGAATTCGTCGAGGATTACCAGGTCCGGCTCCAGCGCGGTGACACAGACCTCCGCCAGCATCGAGCGGAGCCAGCCAATGAAACCTCTCTGCCTCCGCCGATCGTCTTCCGGGATCCAGGTTCGGGTCCGCCAGAACCGCCGGCACAGGTCCTCGTACTGCTCCCGGAGACCTTCGCCCTCCGTTAGCAGCCGCTGCTTGAAGGCGTTGGCCAGATCATTGTCGATTTGCCGATTGCAACCAAACTTCTCCAGGCTTTTGCGGAACCCGCCGGTGTTTGCCACATATCCCTGCAGCAAGTTCATAGGGGCTTTGCGGTGATCCGGCCACACTCGTTGCAACAGGTGATATAGAAGAATCCGCTCCTCCGCCGTTCCCATGCTGCTCTTCAGGTCGAACGAAGTTCCGGGGGTGAGCGCCAGATAGTTGATCCGGTTCCCCCTCAACCCGTGGATCTCGCGGGGCAGGAGCGTCAGCCGATCGGCACGGACGAACTTGCTGTTACCGAGTTGAAGCCGACGAACGTTCTGACGGGCAATCTGAACATTGGAGCAGATGTAGACGATGTCGATCTGTTCCACCCGGTCGGGTCCGTCCCACAGGTGATCGAGGGCCTTGGCGATCACCCCGCGGGCCACCAGCGTCTTGCCCAGACCCACCTCGTCGGCCACCAGGAAACGGCGAGTGGAGTCCGATGCCAGATACAGGCGCTCGAAGGCGTATTCAACGGTGTCGCGCTGAAATCCCTTCAGGCCGTCGAGGACCGCATTGGTGTCGGGGCGTTCGTTCACCTGGTTGGAACTCATGACTTGACAGCCTTCCGGGCAGCCCGCACCGGACGCCAGATCTCGCTCAGGCCTTCGGGAAGAAGGTTTGCTCCTTGCGGAGTCTTCTCGAGGTCGGAAATGAGCCAGGCCACCTCGTCGATACGTTCGGGGTTGCGGCTCAGGCACCGCAGGAGAGCCTCCAACAAGGCGGATTGATCCAAACCCGCGAAAGAAACCTCCCCAGCCGGACCATCACGATCCATGGCCTGGATGAACTCCGACACATCGGCGCCTTCGCCCATCAGAATCAGAAACAGAAGCTGGAGAACCCGACGCCGATCCTTGAGCAGCGACCGTAACAGGCGTTCCCTGCGGTCGGTTGGCGCCCCGATCAGTTGGGCCGTCACCGCGAACCGACGCCGCACCTCTTGCCGCTCTTCCCGCAGCGACAACTCGAACGCAAAGAAGGCGGTGAGAGCCTCGAAGGACAGGCCTTCGAAGACCGCGGTCGGGGCGTCTTCCCTTCCCTGCTCCGCCGAGGCGCCGATGGGTTGGGCGGCCTCTGCTGGCAATGTCACCGGCCAGACTTTGACCCGGGCAGTTTCGGGGATGTCGGGGAGTTTCCCGGATAAGGTCATGTCCCATTCCTGCCCCTCTCTCACCTCGTGCACCGTGGCTGTCAGGGAGGCTGCCCCGAGGAGGCGCGCCAGTCGGTCGCCGCCCCTCTCCAGAGCCTTCCCAGGATCGGGGGAAACCTCGGTCAAATCGCCGGGTTGGTATTCCTGCAGGAGCGATCGCAGAGTTTCCAGATTGGGGTCATCCTCCGACCCGAGCAGTGCCTCAACGCCGCAGTCTTTCTTCTTGCCGATCAGTTCCACCAGCATCTCCACATTGCCACCGAAGGCGGCGCCGGTGGCGTTGGCCGAGCCGGTGAACAGCCGGGACTCCCGGCCTTTCTCGAACAGGAACAGCTTGGCGTGGAGACCCGCCAGTTCTATGTCATCCTGAACGGTGAGCGGTGCGTCTGTCCCCTCCTTGTCCTCTTCTTCCGGCTCACGGGCGTTGAGATCGGCGCCCGATGAGAGTACGTAACACCGTTCGGGCAAAGCCTCCCGGCCCACGCCGCCCAAGACCTCATCGAAGGCCTCCGGGCGGGAGATCAATATCTCCAGCCCGTGATCGTGTAAGAGGTCCCTCACGACCGACCCGACCAGAAACGGCGACACCACCAGACTGCGGCCGCCGTCGGGGAAAGGCCGTCGCGGCCTGCCCTTGAGGCCAAAATTGTGGACCCGAAAGTCCCGGAACGGTCGGGGCGGCTTGAAATCCACCCTCCGGATCTCATACGCCATCCGATTCAGGTCTGCTTGCAGTTCCGCCGGGATGGTTCGGGTGCTGATCGCTGGGAGGGCCAGCATGAAGTCCGCGAAAGGCTTGTTCCTCCCATAGCCGCGTTGGCGTTGCGTGAGCCGCCCCTCCAACCGAAGGCAGGTATCCCAAGACCGGGCAAATGTCAGGTTCCGCGAGAGACACAACACCCGGTAAATCGCGGGGCGTTCGGCAGCATGGAAGTTGAGCACCCAAATCTTGGGGTGGAAGATCGCCTCCGGTTGCCGAGGCTGCACTGCGATCACCGAGCCTTCCAGATAGGCCAAAAGCGTTTGTTCCGGCGCCGGCACGCCGATGGCTCCGGCCTGGCAAAAGAGGGTGATCTTCTGCGCATGCCGCCGCAGAGCCTCAAGCAACGCCACCGGGTCGGCCACGGGAACGCCATCCTGGTCGTGAGCATCGAAAAAGGTGAAGGCAAGCGGCGCGGTCAGAAGCGCCATCAGGTCCAAGGTGAAGGTGGTCCCCACCGCCCGTCGGAGCCGATAGCCGGCCGGGGGACGCAGGCTGTCGAGCAGCAGCGTACGCTCACGGGTTCCCAGCATTACCCTGGCTCTTTGCTGCCCTCGGACAGTCCGGTAAAGACATCCGCCAGGATCCGCTGTGCCGCGCTCCACCGGAAACCCAGGCGCCCGGTGCCGGACCGCCCTCCCCACAGCTCCAGGTGGCGGGCATTGGCGATTCGGGAGCGACCCCGTTTGATTTGCATCTCACGGTCCCGGACCAGGACCCGCGCCGCCGAATGCTCCCCGACGACTCCCGCGGCTCCGTTCTGTCTCAGTTGGCTAACCCAACGCCCCACGAATTCCTGCATCGGAAAGGCCGGAGACCTGCCCTGCCCGCGCACCATTCGCCAGACTCCTTCCAACTGCCAGTCCTGCCAATCGGCTTCAAGCTCTTGAGCATCGACGGCCCATTGGGCAAGTTCGTGACGGTAGGTTTCGATACGCAGTTCGTGTCTCTGCAGCTCAGACAGCATCAAGTTATAGAGCAGGACCGCCCCTTGCATGCAGACCGCGAACAGACGGGCATCATGCATCGACGTTTGCAATGCCGGCGGGATGTCATTGAGGTGAGACAGTTCCCACAGATAGTCAACTTCGAGATCCCCCGCATCGGCTCGGGCAGCCAGCAGCGCCAGGAGGCTGTCGGGGTGCCGGGCCTGAATCCGATCGCGGAGGTACTCGGCGTCCCGGCGGCGAAGGTCGACTGAGACGTTCTCATAGGGAAACCCCGACGGTGGGTCCGGAATGTGAGAGTGCCAGTTGGCGGGAGGGGGCCTTTTCCCCTCCGGATCGGCGGGGGCAATTTTGAAATTGTCTTTGTGTTGGTAAAAACGGTCAAGTGATCGGTAGTACCCACCTTTGTGGCCCGGGAACGTGGAGATACCCCAGCTTCGGAGTCCACCCCAGTAGACGCCGCTGGGCAGCCGTTTCAAGGTGTTGCCTGCCAAGGCTCCAAATATTCCATGGGCCTCGTCCTCAGCCAGCATCCGTTCACTGAGTTTGAGCTCCTCCCAGCGAGCTCTCTCTGCCACCTTCTCAGACGGAACCCGAAGACGTTCGAGCCGCAGGAACGTCCAGGGCACCAGCAGGAAATAACACGCCCGAGTCTGGATCGTACTGGTCCCGGGAAAGAAGAGATCCGAGAAGCTGTCGCGAACCGCGGCCAGACCCAGTTCGTCCACCGTAAAGGATTCCCGAAACAAGTCGATCACTTCCATAGCCCGACGCCGGTCGCTTTCCGAGTAATCAAGCCAAGTTAGGGAGGATGTCATTTCACGCGGGCATCGGGTCGTCTATCAGTGCCCGATACTATCAGCAGGGGTGTGACACACCCGCCGCACAATCAGGGAAAACGCAACTCCAACCCGCGGAGTCGGTCGAAGACCACCCCGGTTTCGGCCAGATAGCGGCTGGGGTCGGAGAGTTCCACCAAGCGCTCGGTGGGGATGCCGACCTCGGGGTCCGAGGCCAGTTTTTCCCAGAGATGTCCGCCGGTTTCCAGCACTTCGGTGGCGGCTCGCTGCACGATTCGGTAGGCCTGGTTTCTGCTCAGTCCCTGCTCGCTGATCAACTCCGACAGATAGGCGCCGCTGATCACCAACCCACCGGTGGCAGCAAGGTTGGCCGCCATGCGGTCGGTGTTCACTTCTAGATTGCGCATCACCCGGCGGAAGGTGACCAGCATGTAGTGCAGGATGGTGCAGGCGTCGGGGATGATGATCCGCTCCACCGACGAGTGGCTGATGTCCCGCTCATGCCATAGCGCCACGTTTTCCAGTCCGGTCATGGCATAGCCCCGCAGCAAGCGGGCCATGCCGGCCATTCTCTCCGAAGTGATCGGGTTGCGTTTGTGGGGCATGGCCGAGGAGCCTTTCTGACCGGACCGAAATCCCTCTGCCACTTCTCCAACCTCATTGCGTTGCAAGAGGCGGATCTCGGTGGCAAATCGCTCCAGGGACGCTCCCGCCAAGGCAATCGCTCCCAGGAACTGGGCATGGCGATCTCGGGCGGTCACTTGGGTGGAGACTGGTTCGGATCCAATGCCCAACTTGTGGCACACCAACTGCTCAATGGCCGGTGGACACTGCGCGTAGGTGCCCACCGCACCGCTGATCTTGCCCACCGCCACCGCTTGCCGCGCCCTGCTCAGGCGCTCATGGTCGCGGGCCAGCTGGAAAGCCCAGTTGGCAAGCTTCATGCCCCACGAGGTCGGCTCGGCCCACATGCCGTGGGTGCGGCCCAGAATCAACGTGTCCTGATGCTGAACGGCCGCTTGCTTGACCACCGAGAAGAGTTGGTCGACCTCGTCGATCAACACCTGTGCCGCCTCACCCAAAATGACCCCCGAGGCAGTGTCAAGCACATCCGATGAGGTAAGCCCGTAATGCACCCATTCGTCTCCCTCTGACATGCCCGACGCCAGAACATCAACAAAAGCCGCCAGATCGTGGTTTATCACCGCCTCCCGGGCCGCCACCTGCTCAGGCGTGGGAACCGGCGCCGCCCGGATCGCCTCGACCGCCCGCACAGGGACCACTCCCAGTTTCTCCCACGCCTCAAGCGCCAGTTCTTCCACGCGTTTCCAGGTGGCCAACCGCCGCTCAGCCGACCACAACCGGGCCATCTCCGGTAATGTGTAGCGATCGATCATGTTATTGACTCGGGCCAAGAGATCCCACTGCTCACCGGAGCCTACTTACCGAGCGCCATTTTGACCCGGCTCACTCTGCGTCAAGCCCGCCGAGTGGCTATCTCAGCCTCGGGACTGGGCGGGCCGCGTCCGTCGGGAAGGGTTGACATCCGCCACTACCGAAAGGTGCTTGCCAAGACCGGGCTTGTCCAACTCGACTCGGTCAATGTGCTGGCCCGGGCCCACTATGTCCCGTTCTTTTCCCGGCTGGGCGCCTATTCCCGGTCGCACTTGGATCGGTGGCTGTGGGAGTCGAGAGAGATGTTCGAATACTGGGGGCACGAACGATCTCTGATCCCCATCCAACGCCGCCCCCTCTTCGTTCACCGCATGCTCAATACCGAGCGCCGCTGGATCGAATCCGTGAACCGTGAGCACCCCCAATATGTGCAGCAGGTACTGGGAGAAGTCCGGGAGAAGGGGCCCTTGCGCGCTGCCGATCTGAAACGTCCGGGCCGCTCACACGGAAAGTGGTGGGGTCGGCCGGTGGGAAAGCGCGCCTTGGAGTATCTGTTCTATGTCGGGGCTATCACGGTGGCCTACCGGCGAGATTTCCGGATTTGGTATGACCTTCCCCAACGGGTTCACCCGTCCCCGCTGTTGGCCCGTCCATCGGTCGAAGCACGCGAGGCCCACCGGCGGCTCATCCGATTGGCCGTGGCCCATTGCGGGGTGGCGACGGCCTCCGATTTGGCCGACTACTACCGTCTGGGGGTCCGATCGGCTCGCCAGGCGTTGCGGGATCTGGTCCGATCAGGCGAGATTCGTCAGGTGGAGGTGGAAGGATGGGCCGAGCCCGCCTATGTGGATCCCGAGGCGGTGATTCCCCGCCGAATCAATACCAAGGCCATTCTCTCCCCCTTCGATCCCCTGGTGTGGCATCGGCCTCGTCTGCAACGGCTGTTCGGATTTCATTATCGAATCGAGATCTACGTGCCGCGGGCGCAGCGAGTTCACGGCTATTACGTTTTGCCCTTTCTGATGGGAGATCAGATGGCCGCCCGGGTGGACCTCAAGCTCGATCGACGGGAGCGGACACTCTTGGTGCTGGGAAGCTTTGGCGAGGCTGGCATCTCCGAGGACCGAGTGTGCCGAGCACTGGCCGGAGAGCTTATGAATCTGGCTGATTGGCTGGGCGCCCGTGCAATATCGGTGTCGCCCAAAGGCGACTTGGCCCGCGATCTTTCCCTTCACGTCTGACCCACCGAGATAGGAAGTGCAGCCCTAAACCGGTACTTCGGATATGCGTGTGGATTCCGGTTCAGCTATCCGGTGCCCAGCCGCAAGACGGCGAAACCACGGTCTATGTCGTATCTTCCAGCGGGAACCGGAACGCCTCCAGCGTGGTCCTGTCGATACAGACGAAGCGTATAAGTCGGACCTTGGTCAAGATGGAGCGAATCGTTTCTACGGCGATCCTGGCGGCCGCATCAAGGGGATAGCCATAAGCACCCGTTCCTATGGCCGGGAAGGCTACACTCCCGGCGCCCACCTCGTCGGCGAGGGCCAAAGATTCTCGGTAACACGACTCAAGTAACACCGGCTCTCCGTGGCCCCCGCCCCTCCACCGTGGCCCCACCGTGTGGATTATCCAGCGGGCGGCCAGTCGGAAGCCCGGGGTGACCTTGGCCCGCCCGATCGGGCAGCCGCCGAGAAACTTGCAGTAGGCGAGGAGTTCCGGACCTGCCGCTTGATGAATGGCCCCGTTGACACCGGATCCTACCACCAGCCTCCTGTTGGCGGCGTTTACAATGGCGTCGACACTTTGGGTGGTGATGTCACCCAGAACAGCTTCCAAGACGGGGTTTGCGGGAGACGATATTGAAAGGAGTCGGGGTGTCAGCTGTTTGGACATGTCAACAATCAAGGCTCTCAGAAAATCGCGCTCTTCGATCGGATCAAAGTTCTCTTTGTAGCGACGGGGATCGGTTTCGACTCGCGCAGAGGTGACCACAAAGCCTCCATCCTGGGCCGCGAAGATCGCCTCGAATATGCCATGGCCAGTCCCACAGCGATGGAGAAACAGGCAGTCGTCTTCCATGAATGCCAGCCACTTTTCGTCCCACACAGGCCTGTATCCCGAGGCGATAGCTTGCATGGCGTCTCGTGATAGAAGTATGTTGGGAGGAGGAATCGGTGCTGGCCTCCTTATGGGAGAGAAGTGCCCCCCGCAGTCATCATGTCCATCCTCTGTGCATGATCCCCAATCATGTCTACCGAGGACGTGTTCGGGTGGCCCGCCCAGACCCCAAAGGGCCATGGTTAATGAGGGTCTTGCGCCGTCGGCGGTCAGGAACTCCGGATTTGAAGCGTCAAACATTTGTGTTCTTCTGTGTCAGTTCTATGTGCCCGATTAAAGCAGGCGGTTGTGACACCTATACCAGGGTGTGTCTGCACACCGGTGGCGGGAGCGGGATTCCTGCGGTCTCCTCCGGCGGCGCCATCGACCAAATATGCGGCAGCCATGGGCACCCCGCGATAGGACAGCTTAGCTCAACAGCTCGCAGGCCGCCGTGGGCGACAAGCCAAAGTTTCTGACAATAGTTGCCGGACGATCGTTGCCAGGCACCAGTCGGAGCATCTTGGAGAGAAGAGCCGGATGCTCCTTACCTACCTTGACTTAAGTGGTACTTCGGATATGAGTGGGGGAATCCGTTGGTTTTGGGAGAGGGTCCTCCATAATCGGGGTGTTGAAACAATTCGCGTCCGAGAAAAGGATTGAAGAACCTCATCAAACGGATCAAGCCCGCAGCGTTCGGGTTTCGGAACTTCGCCAACTACCGAATCCGAGCACTCCTATACGCCGGGAAACCCAACTGGCGGCTCCTCGCAACCATAACTCCCCACTAATTTCCCATGACACCCTAAACCATCTCGGGTCATGGGAAATACCGGCGAACTTATTCCGTTGGCAACCACCTCCCACTCAAAGAGTTCCCCAATTCGGTTGCTCTTCTGAGGTCGAAGATGGATGGGTAGGTTTCTACTGACCCGTTTTGACAACCGTCGACGAGGACGCGGATGCGTATGATGCGATACCCACCACCACGGCCAAGAAGGTCAAAAGACAAAGAGCTTGCATTGACCGTCTCATTACTCGGACCCCCTGTCTGTGGAATGCGGCTCCCCGGCCTTACTCGCAGACCACCAACTGGCGGCGCTCGGGGCCAACCGAGACCCAGCCCACTGGCACCTGCACCGACTCTTCGATGTAGCGTATGTAGCCGCGGGCCGCCGGCGGGAGATCGCTGAACTTTCGCGCTCCGGTGATCTCCTCCGACCAGCCCTCCAGTTCCTCATATACCGGATCGCACTGATAGAGCACCCTTTGTTGGCGGGGAAACTCGGAGTGAAACTCGCCGTCGCCCTGGTAGCCAACCGCCACCGCCAGGGTGTCGAGCCCCGAGAGAATGTCCAGCTTGGTGATGAACAAATGGGTCAGCCCATTGATCCTCGCCGCATAGCGCAGAGCCACCAGATCCAGCCATCCGCAGCGGCGGCGCCGGCCGGTGACCGTTCCGAACTCCCGACCCCGGTCCACCAGCCAGTCGCCCACCTCGTCCTGCAGCTCGGTGGGAAAGGGGCCACTCCCCACCCGGGAGATGTAAGCCTTGGCCACCCCCACCACCGATCCGATCGCCGGGGGACCTATCCCTGCTCCGATCAGGGCCCCACCGGAGGTGGGATTGGAGGAGGTGACAAACGGATAGGTGCCGTGGTCAATGTCCAACAAGGTGCCCTGCGCCCCCTCGAACAGCACTTGGCGGCCTTCGGAGATGGCTTTCCACAGCAGCAACGACGTGTCGGTGACATAGGGAAGGAGACGTTCGGCCATCTGCAAATACTCAGAGACCACCGTGGCGGGGTCCATGGGCAGACGGTTGTAGACCCTGGTGAGAATCTTGTTCTTGTCCACCAGGGCCGCCTCTACTTTCTCCGCAAAGATCCGGGGGTCGAACAGGTCCTGAACCCGAATCCCGACTCGGGAGTACTTGTCGGTGTAGGCCGGGCCGATCCCCCGCTTGGTGGTGCCGATCCGATTGCGGCCCAAGTAGCGTTCCATCACGCCATCAAGCACCCGGTGATATGGCATGATCAGGTGAGCGTTGGAGGAGATCCGAAGCCGCTTCGGGCTGATCCCCTCTCTGGTGAGCATCTCGATTTCGTCCAGCAACACCGCCGGGTCGATCACACAGCCCGAGGCGACCACCGGCACGCAGTCGCGGTACATCACCCCGGAGGGGACCACGGACAGGGCATAGGAGCGATCCCCGATAGTGATGGTATGCCCGGCGTTGTTTCCGCCCTGATAGCGGACGACAAAGTCGGCCGACTCTGCGAAGAAATCGGTTACCCGGCCCTTCCCCTCGTCGCCCCACTGTGCGCCCAACACGATGGTGGCTGTCACAAGCCCAACATTTTAGCCATGGCGACCCGGTTGGGTTGAATCTCAGGTTTCTCTCAGGTTTTCTCGTCACTCTTGGTGCCAGATGAATACGACAGCCCGCCGGGCAACCTGATGGCAAGAGGTAACTTTCAGGCCATGAATGCGAGACGACTTCTGGTGGTGGAAGATGACCAGGGGGTGCGCAACTCCCTCCATCGGGCCTTGGATCTGGAGGGATTCGAGGTGTCCACCGCGCCTGACGGTCTGACGGGGATGGAGATGATCGACTCACACTGCCCGGACGCGGTCATCCTGGACGTGATGATGCCCAGGTTGGACGGCTTGCAAGTGGCTCGGAGGGTACGTGCCCAAGGAGACACCACTCCGATTCTGATGCTCACCGCCCGACACGAAGTCTCCCACCGGGTGGCGGGGCTTGATGCGGGAGCGGACGACTACCTGGTCAAACCCTTCGCCTTGGAAGAGTTGCTGGCGCGGATCCGGGCGCTGTTGAGGCGAGGAGGGGTCAGCGGGCAAGACCAGCGGTTGGTGCTCGCCGACCTGCGGCTCGACCCGGCCGCCCGGCGAGTGTTCCGGGGATCACGGGAAATGGCTCTCACCAAGACCGAATTCGATCTCCTGGAGTTGCTGATGTTCAATGCCCGGATCGTGCTTCCTCGGGAGGTGATCATGGATCGAATATGGGGTTATGACTTCGAGACCACTTCCAATCCTCTGGAGGTGTACATCGGATATCTGCGCCGCAAATTGGAGGCTTCGGGAGAGGATCGGCTGATACACACCGTGCGGGGTGTGGGATATGTTGCGAGGGAACAGTGAGCCTGCGTTGGCGATGGGCACTCACTTTGGGGACGGTGGCGGCCCTGGCTATCGGTCTCACGGCTTGGGCGGCCACCTTGTCGGCCGAACGTCAGCTGCGGGGAGAGTTGGATGCCGATCTGCACCACCGGGCCGAGCAGGTCAACCAGGGAGCGGAGGTTTTGGCCACCCTCAGCGGCCTACGGCGAGACGGTCGACCCCGTCGATCCCAGATAGTGGATTTCGATGCGGCGCTTCAGATCCTCGATCAACAAGGGGCCGTGGTTCTCCGAATAGGACTCCACGATGAGACGCTTCCTATCGAAGAGGCTGATCTGGCGGTACTGAAGGGTAACGCTGACACCGTGATACGCGACGTGAGAATCGGCCACCACACGTACCGGATGATCACCACCCGCCTGCGGCAACCGATGTTCGAGGGCGACACCGGGGCAGTTTTTCAGATTGCCAGAGACACTTCGGTGGTGAACGCCAACCTGGCGGGCTTTACTCGCCGGATGGTGCCCATCGGTGCGGTTGGAATCCTGCTGGTGGGCCTCACCGGATGGATCCTGGCCTCGCGCGCCGTCCGACCGATCACCGAACTCACCGAAGCGGCCGAGCAGATCGCCGCCACCGAGCAACTCGACGCCGGCGGCAAGCTCAATCGTTCGGCGCCCGGTGAAATCGGACGCCTGGCCTCAGCCTTCTCTTCAATGGTCTCCGCTCTGTCGTCATCGCGACGGGAGCAGCAGAGACTGGTCTCTGACGCGGGTCATGAGTTTCGCACGCCGATTACGGCTCTTAAGACCAATCTGGAAGTCCTTCTCCGAAAAGGGCCTCGTCTTTCCGATCATGGGCGTCAACAGTTGCTGGAGGCGGCTCTGGCCGAATCGAATCAGCTGGCGGATTTGGCGACCGAACTGGTGGATTTGTCCACCGATGTGCGCCCGGACCGAGAAGACCTGAACGACCTGGCTATGAACGATCTGGCTGCCGATGTCGCCCACCGCTTTACCCAGTTGAGCGACAAGGAGGTGGTAGTGACTGGCGTGGGCGCCGTGGTGAGAGGCCGACGGTCGCAACTGGAAAGGGCCTTGGGCAACCTGGTGGACAATGCCGTCAAGTGGGCATCCGCCCGGGTCGAGATCCAACTCGATGGCGGCCAGGTGACGGTTGTCGATGACGGGCCGGGGATCTCCTCAGGCGACCTGCCTCACATTTTCAATCGTTTCTACCGGTCCACCGATGCTCGTTCCACCTCTGGTTCCGGCCTGGGCCTGGCGATTGTGAAACACTTGGTAGTCGCTCACGGAGGAAAAGTGTTCGCCACCAATCGCCCGGAGGGTGGAGCCGCAGTGGGTTTCAGCATTCCGGTGGAACACGGACCATAAGCCTCGGTCGGCAGGGATTGTCTCCCCCCGCACCCGAATTTTCTAAGTTCCATGGAACCGCGGTTTCCCAGTCAACGCAGCTGAGGCATCCGCCTGGAAGGCAGTAACGTAACTGCCCGCTGGCCACTGACCCGAGTTTGGCGGGTCGGGGGGGTTGGTGGGAGGTGGTTGGTGTGTTGACCTGGGGTTTTGTGTTGTGAGGTGCTGTTCCGGGACGGTATTGTAGGGGCGACGGGTTGTTGGTTGTTCGAGGGGCGGGTGCTAGTATTGTGGGGTATGTTCGTTAAGACGACCCGTCGTAGGAGGGGCGACAAGGTTTACGAGTATTTGTCGTTGGTGCAAACGGTTCGCAAGGGATCGAAGATCGGCCATCGGACCTTGTTGCGCCTGGGAGAAGTCACCGCTTTACGCGAAACCGGACAGTTGGGACGGATCATTTCGGCGTTGGAACGTCACCTCCACACCGAACGCGTCGACGTTGACAGCTTGGCCGCTGTGGGAGCACCCGCGGTGGGAGCAGTAGCCGCAGCGGCTGCGGTATGGGAACAGCTGGGTCTTGGCGGGTTCTTCACAAAAGTAGGCGCCCAACGCCGTGCCGACGTTTTGGAGGATGCGGTGTTCGCGATGGTGGCGAACCGGCTGGTGGCGCCGTGTTCGAAGCGTCGGCTGCCTGAATGGACAGAACATGACGTGATCATGCCTTCTGGGTGGTCGGCGCCGTCTTTGGACCAGTACTACCGGGCTCTGGACGCGGTGGCCGACGTCAAAGAAGAGACCGAGGAGCATCTTTATCGGCGGTTGTGTGATTTGACCAACCTGAATCTTCGGTTGGTGTGCTATGACCTGACATCCACCTATTTTGAGGGTTCCACCCGACCCTCGGAAGCGTTCCCATCGCGGGTGTTTGGGTATTCGCGGGATCATCGTCCGGACAGGCCCCAGATAGTGATCGGTCTGTTGTGCACCACCGACGGGATCCCGATAGCCCATCACGTGTTTTCGGGGAACACCAACGACGCCGCCACCCTGCCCGACGTGTTGGATGACCTGGCCAAGCGGTTCGCGGTGGGTCGGATCTGTGTGGTTTCCGACCGGGGTCTCATATCCGCATCTAACCTGGAGACGGTGACCCGGGCGGGGTTTGATCACCTGATGGCCACCAGACTCCGCCGAGACTCTGTCACCGCCCAAGCACTGGCGGCTATCGATCAGGACACGGTGTGGGTGCAAATACCCGAACACGGTTGCAGAGCCGCTGATGTCACCCTCCCGGATGGGACCCGCACAGTGGTGGTCGAGTCCGACGCTCGTGCCCGTCGGGACACAAAACGCACCACCGAACTGATCGCCACAGCCGAAACCAAGCTGTTGGCGTTGGAACACCGTGTCCGTTCGGGGAGGCTGAAAGACCCGGCCAAGATCGGGAGAGCCGCCCAACGAATCCTCGGTGTCGGTGGTGTGGGGCGACTGTTCGACCTGCAGATCGGACCAGGTCGTTTTCTCTACCACTACAACGAAGACAACCGGGCATATGAGAAGCTGTTGGCGGGTCGGTATGTGCTGACCACCAGTCTCCCATCCGCTCAGGCCGACACCACAGAAGTGGTGGCCGCCTATCGGCAGTTGCAAACCGTTGAAAACAAGTTTCGGGTGCTCAAAGACTTCCTGCGACTGCGGCCAGTGCGGCACTGGACCGAAAAACGGGTCCGCGGTCATGTCGCGGTCTGTGTGTACGCCGCCCTAATGGAGACGCTCATCACCCAGGCTCTCACCGCAGCCGACATCCGCGATCCCGACCTGGAACATCAACACCTCACCGCCCAACGGGCCCTCCAACAGCTCAACCGCGTCCGCCGCGTGAACCTGACCACCAACAACCACCGGATCACCGTAACCACCCGACGCACCCCCCTACAAACCCGGGCACTCGCCGCTATCGGAGCCGACACCCGCACCTGGGACAAAGCCACCATCACCCAACCCTAAAAGGGGCTCAAACCCCGAATATAGTGGAAACACCCTATTCGCATATGCCCCCTGACCTGGCAAAACACCAAACCACCCGCCAAACTCAGGACTGAACGAAAAGCGACCACAAAGAAAACGGGCCCCGGGGGAGAATCCCCGAGACCCGTTTGAAGCGGCGGAAAGTGGATTAAGGTCTCAGTGGCGCCCCCTTCCATGACGTCTGTCTCCTTCCCGTCGGTCACCGTCCCTTTCCCGGGATGCAGTTCCTGCAGTTTCGGCCTTGGTGATCTGCCCATCCTCCAAAGCCTCGGAGACGCCCTCCATTTGCAGAATCTGCTCCGCAAAGGGAAGCTGGTTGATTTCATCTTCAGTCAGGATGTCATCCTCCCAGAAAGATTCCAGCATCTCCTTGGCCTGTTGGCGGGCCTCCACCAATTCTTCTTTCTTGGCTTGCACTGCAGCCACAATGGCGTCGGATTGCACCTGGGCGAGGGTTCCTTCCGTCACCATCTCTGCCAACACTTCTTCCAGGATGCCGTTGCCCGAAGCGAGGTGTCCCGGCTCAGACCGGCTGAATTGTGCCAAATTGGACCAACCGACGTTGCCCGATCGATCCACGCCTCCACCGTGATCCGCCAACACCACGGTGCCGAGGCTGAGCACCAGTACGGTCGCACCGGCGAAGATTGCTTTGCGCATGTCCATCTCCTTTCTTAGTCGGCCATGCACTGATCAATCTTGGGAGGCGACCTGAGCCTTACCTGAGCACCACCTGAAGATTGCCTGAGAAACCATTCGAGTCGGCGACCGGAGAGCCCCCTTCCAGCGCCCACCGCCTCGGCGCCGGATTCGCTCAGAAGCTTCCCAACTCCCCCAGCCGCACCCGATCCACCGCCATGATCAACGCCGTGACCATCGCCGCCAGCACCACCGCCATGGCCATCGCACCGGTGTAGCTGACCGCGCCGGGACGCCCGAGTAGTCGGAAAATCAGAGCGGGTACCGTGATGGTGTCGGGGCGGGCGATAAAAGCCGTAGCGCCAAACTCTCCCAAGGACACGGCCGCCGCAAACCCTGCTCCCACCGCGGTGGCCCGGGCCGCTATGGGCAAGTCAACCTCTCGGAACACCCGCCAGGGTGAGGCTCCCAACACCGAAGCGGCTTCCCGCAATTCAGCCTTGATCGAACGCAGCATGGGAGTGACCACCCGCACCACAAACGGCACGGCCACCAGAGCATGGGCCAGGGGAACCAACACCACCGTGGCTCGGAGGTCCACTGGCCAATCCAAGGCCACCAGCATGCCGAATCCCACCGTCACCGCCGAGGCGCCCAAAGGAAGCATCAGCAGAACATCAAACCAGCGGGATGCCCGGCTCTTCCCGGAAACGATCACCACCGACGCGCACAGCCCCACCGTCACTGCGATCACCACGGTGGCCAGGGCATACCACCACGAGTTGGCCATAGCTCGCCCGGGAGTCACCGCCAGCGGCCCGGGATCCAGCAGAAACCGCCATCCGACGCCGCCACCCCGCAGAGATCGCGCCACCAGCATCACCAACGGAACCGACAAGGCAACCAGTGTTCCCCCCACCGCCACGCCCACCCCCAATCTCTCGCCAAAGGTGGAGGGGCGCCGCAAATTGTGGCTTTCGGCGCTCAGTTCCAATCCCACCGAACGACGCTCTTGGTAACGGGAATACCAGGCCAGCACCGCAGTGACCCCCACCAATTGCAAAAGAGCCAGCGCCGCGGCGGCCGGCAAGTCCAAGAACACCACCGTCTGCTGCCAGATCTCCACCTCCAAGGTCCGATAACGGAGACCTCCCAGGATCAATACCACCCCAAAGGAGGTGAAGGTAAACAAGAAAACAATCGCCGATGAGGCCGCCACCGCCGGGCGTAACAGCGGAAAGGCCACCTGCCAGAAGACCTGCCGGGGAGTGGCGCCCAGGGTACGCGCCGCTTCGAACAGGCCACGGTCGATCCGCGACCACACTCCCCCCACCGTCCGCACCACCACTGCCAGGTTATAGAAGACGTGGGCGGCCACAATCGCCCAGATGCCGCCCCCCGAACCCAAAGCCAGGAAGGCCGACCCCACCACCACGGTGGGCAGCACAAAGGGGGCGGTAACCAAAGCCTTGGCCAGGGAACGCCCTGGGAAGGAAAAGCGAGACACAGCCCAGGTGATGGGAGCGGCCGCCACCAAGGTAAGAGCCACTGACAGCGCCGACTGCCACACCGAGAACCACAGGGCGCCGCGCATCCTCGGGTCAGCCAGCACCTCCCCAAAAGCGCCAAACGCCCCTTCCTCCCCCCAGGACAGCGCCAGTATGCGAGTTAAGGGATAAAGGAAGAGATAACCCAGAAAGGCCAGCGTCACCCCCGCCGCCAGCCATCGGTAGTTCATCCGCTTCCCATCAAACCGGCTGGAATTCCTTCAATGTCCTGTTCCCTCGACCTACCCCAGCACCAGATCGGTCCACTCCCGTATCCATCGTTCCCGATTGGCATCTATCCTCCCCGGCTCCACTGACAACGGCTGAGCGGGCAGGACGGTGTGCTCGACGAACTCGGGAGGAAGGGGCGTGTCGGCGTTGGCCGGGAATACGAACCAGGTCAAAGGAATCTGCTCTTGAAACGCCACCGAAAGCATGAAGTCGACCAGTTGGCCGGCGGCTTGGGGAGATTCGGTCCCCGCCAGGACACCGGCGAATTCGACCTGTCGATAGCAGCCTTGCGCCACCACCCCGGTGGGGGCCACGTCGGTGGGTGGATCGGCGAAGATCACCTCGGCCGGTGGAGAGGAAGCGTAGGAGACCACCAGGGGCCGATCACCGCCGTAACGCGTGAATGACGAGTAGTAGGCGGTGTCCCAATCCGCCACCACTGCCACGTCATTGTCCACCAGGGCACGCCAGTACTCCTGCCAGCCTTCCTCCCCGAACACCGCGATGGTGCTGAGAAAAAACGCCAACCCCGGAGAGGAGGTGGCGGGACTCTCCACCACCAGTTGCCCTCGAAAGGGCTCGGTAATCAGATCAGCCAGGTCTTGGGGCGCAGCCCCGTCAGAGATGAGTTCCCGGTCATAATTGAGGCACACATCCCCAAAGTCAATGGGAGTGACCCGGTTCTCAGAATCCAAACGGAGGTCCTCGGGGGTGTTGTCCAGTAGATCGGAACGGTGCGGGCGGAAAATATCAGCGTCCAGGGCTCGGGACAAGAAGGTGTCATCCACTCCAAACAGCACATCCGCCAGGGGATTGTCCCTGGTGAGAATCGCCTGGTTGACCAGGGACCCGGCGTCTCCCGCCGGCACCACCTCCACCTCGATCCCGGTCTCGGCCGTGAAAGCGGCAAAGGTTTCCTCGTCCACTCCCCCGGCGAAAGAATCGTGACTGATAATGGTCAGGGTGTCGGGATCCGACTCTCCGCAAGCGGCCAGAGCCAAAACAATTACGGCAACCCAAACCGCCGGTCTTACACGCATGACAAGCTCTCCTTGTTTCTGAGGGGAGCCGGTCAATCCGAGGGGGTGGTCGAAACGAAAGCTTCCTTGCGCCGGTATTAACCGGATCAGGTGCCAACGGTCGGAGGATTCATCCTCCCTCTCAGCCCGGTCTCACCGAGCTCCCGCGTCTGCTTCGCTCAATGGTAGTGGTCAAACAGTCGGGGCGGCCCCGACTCGGGATCGCGCAACAACTGGTAATCCACCTCCCGCACCCCCAACGACCGAGATTCGGCCAGGACCCGCGCCTGGGGAGTCACCGAGGTCGCCACCAGCACTCCCCGCACCGGCGTGAGCCGGGGATCGAGTTCCAACTGAGTCACATATCGGGTCAGCTGTTCCACTCCCGAGATCTCCCCCCGACGTTTCACCTCCAGCGCCACTGTCCCACCGTCCGGGTCGGTGCACAGCAGGTCGATGGGGCCGATGGCGGTGGGATACTCCCTCCGGATCAGTTTCAGACCCGGCTCCACCACTTCGGGATTGTCCGCCAGCAGTTCCTGCAGATGCATCTCCACCCCGTCCTTTTCGAGGCCCGGATCGGCGCCCAACTCGTGGGAGATCTCCGATACCACCTGGTGAAGGGTGATCTCCAATCGCTCCCCCTTGGGATTGGTGACCACCCACCGCCCATCCTCTTCTTCCAAGGTGTTGGGCGACGCCATCCAATTGAGCGGCTTGTAAGCCCCCCCATCGGCATGGACCGCCACACAACCGTCGGCCTTGATCATTATCAGCCGCCGGGAGCGGGGAAGGTGAGCGTCCAGGCGGCCGTGATAATCGACGGTGCATTCAGCGATGACCAATCTCATGTCGGGAAGGATTCCCTCCCCGGAATCCGCCGCGCCGTCGCCTGAGCCACAATCGCTTCCCACAGGTCAAGATCGCCCACCGGTCGCATGTCACAGTGGGCGGACCGCGACACTGGTGGGGCGGGAGGTCTATCCATTCGTGGGCGTGGGCTACTTGGGTCGGCGGGAACCAAGGAGCATGCTGAAAAAGATGGGGATGGGATGGTTCCCCCCACCTCGACCAGAGGTTCCGCTGGCGCATTTGGGTGCCATCGGGCCTTGTTCAGCACACTCCAAGGGTACTGCTGTTGCCGAGCAGGTTGGAGGTAGTGTCCGACCCACGCCATCATTGGGAGGACGGTGACCCTTCAACTGCTCGGAATCCCACTCAGGGTCAGGATCTCCTTTTTGATCGTGATTCTTCTGCTCGGGATGCCTCTGGTGCGCAGCATCTCCCATCACCCGGTCCAGATGCTGGGACGACTGGGGATCTGGTTGGTGGTGGCAGTGGCTTCGGTGATCCTTCACGAGCTGGGACACGCCCTGTTGGCGCGGCGATTCGGCGCCACGGTGGCCATGGAGTTGTGGGCTTTGGGCGGCCTCACCTCATGGCAGCCCGGCCCCCGCCCCATCACCCCGGCCCGACGGGCCGCCATCGCCGCAGCCGGATCGGCGCTGGGACTGCTGGTGGGCCTGGCCGCCTATCCCCTGTGGAGAATGGCCGGCCCGGGCAATAGCCCGCTCCATCTTGGCCTGGGTTGGGTGGTGTGGGTGAATCTGGGCTGGGGACTGATCAACTGGCTACCCATCCGCCTCTTGGACGGCGGCCACATTTTCCGGGCGCTGATCGACATCATCTGGCCCAGACGGGCCGCGAAGATCGCCAACCTGTTCTTCCTCTGCGCTTCGGCCGGGATCGCTCTGGTGGCCTTCCGGATCAATTTCCCCATCGTCTCCCTGTTCGCATTCGTCATGTTGATCATGGAGATTCGAGAACTCCTGAACCTCAAACCAAAGGCTCCTCGCCGAGCGGCGGCCTCCCCTTCATCGGAACATTTCCTCCTCAGCAGTGCGCCTGCGTCCGACCCACAGGTCCCCGGCGACGAATGAGCGGCCGGCAAGGGCACCCTTTTCCGGTCATTGATCCATCCCGCTGGCCGCTACAAAACCACAACCGCTAGCAAGAGCAGGATACGATTCGAGGCCAACTCGGGAGGCTGGCCCGGTTTGGTATCGGGAAGGCTTGGTTGACTAGAGAAATGAGGTTCTGCGATGCAGGAGTTTATCGACGGGGTGTCGGACGGCCTTCAGGCGGCCTGGACAGATGTAATCACTTTCCTTCCCAGACTGTTCGGCGCGGTGGTGGTGCTGTTCGTTGGTTGGATACTGGCCCGCCTCATCCACCGAGGCGCCCTTCGTCTGCTGCAGGGGGTCAATTTGGATCGGATCCTGGAAAGGGCGGGGCTCAACAAGCGGCTCAAGGAGGCTGACACCACCGCCGCCGAACTGGTGGCCCGGGCGGTCCACTGGGCCGCCCTGCTGGTGGTCCTGCTGCTGACGGCCCAAACCCTACAGGTCGACCACCTCAGCGATTTACTGAGTGCGCTGATCTCCTACCTTCCCCTGGTGGTTGTGGCGATCATCATCGTGATCGTGTCAGCAGCCCTCGGGGCCTTCCTGGCCGAGGTCTCCACCCCCTGGTCACAGGATCACAGCATCAGGTGGCTTCCGGAGACGGCTCGGTGGATGGTGATCGGGTTCGGCGCCCTTGCCGCTCTCAACACCCTGAACATCGCCGAGGACATCGTGAACACTTTGTTCATCGGTGTGGTCAGCACGGTGGGAGTCACCTTGGCCATCGCCTTCGGTGTGGGGGGAATTCCCGTGGCCCGGGAGTGGTGGCGACGGGTCTTGTCTCCCCGCGACTGAGACCCGACTCCCAAAAGTTCCCGACCCAGCAGTATCAGGCAATCCGAACCGTAACCAACTCCCGCCGCCTGGGAGGCGCACTTCCCAGGCGAACATTGGGATAATGTATTGGAGAAATGGATTTCTCATACACCCCCAAAGTCGAGGCCCTTCGTGAAGAACTGCGGGATTTCGTCTCCAACCGCGTCATCCCGGCCGAGCCCATCTATGAACAGCAAATAGAGGACTCCGGCGACCCTCATCACCACCCTCCCATCATCGAGGATCTCAAGTTGGAGGCCCGCGCCCAAGGCCTGTGGAACCTTTTCCTGCCTGATCCCGAGCATGGCGGGGGGCTGTCGGTCTCCGAATACGCCCCCCTTGCCGAGATAACCGGACACAGCCCCGAGATAGCCCCCGAAGCCATCAACTGTTCGGCGCCGGACACCGGGAACATGGAGATCCTCCACATGTTCGGCACGCCCTATCAGAAGGAGCGTTGGCTGTATCCCCTGCTGGATGGGAAAATTCGTTCGGTCATCTCCATGACCGAACCCGATGTGGCATCAAGCGACCCACGGAATATCCGCACCCGCATCGAAAGAGACGGGGATCACTATGTGATCAGGGGGCGCAAGTGGTTTTCCTCCGGCGGAGCCTCCGCCCGGGCCAAGGTGGCCATAGTGATGGGGGTCAGCAACCCCGACGCCGACCCCTATCGCCGTCAAAGCATGATTCTGGTCCCACTCCAAAGCCCGGGCGTCACCATCGAAGACACCCCCACTGTCTTCGGATATCAGCATCGCGGTGGGCATGCCACTATTCATTTCGACCGGGTGCGGGTGCCCGCCGAGAACCTCCTGGGCACCGAAGGCTCGGGGTTTGCCATTGCTCAGGCCCGCCTGGGGCCAGGAAGAATCCACCACTGCATGCGGGCTCTCGGAGCGGCCGAACGCTCCTTTGCCATGATGGTGAGCCGCGCCAAGGCGCGGACCGCCTTCCACATGACGGTGGCCAAACAGGGCGTGGTGCGCGAGTGGATCGCCGAGTCCCGCATGAAGATCGAGCAGGCCCGACTGCTGGTGCTCAAAACCGCCTGGATGATCGACCGAGTGGGTGTGCGGTCGGCCCGCGTGGAGATCTCGGCCATTAAGGTGGTGGTGCCCGAAGTGCTCTGCTACGTAGCTGATCGCGCCATTCAGGTGTTCGGAGGTGCGGGTTTCACCGATCACTTCCCCCTGGCCTCTTTTTACACCATGGGCCGGTGGCTCCAGATGGCGGATGGTCCCGACGAGGTACATCGGCGGGCCGTAGCTCGAGCCGAGCTGGGACGCTTTGAACCCGGATTCGTGCCTGATCCCTACGTTTGGGACTAAGAGGTCGCGCGGGTAGGGGAAATCCACCAGTTGAGGTGTTGTCTCCGTTTTCATACGGAGTTGTGATAACAACCCCCAACTGGTGGAGGACTCTAATTATGCGTGCGTTTGATCCTGAAGTCGTGGATGCGGTATGGGAAGCGGTGAAAGGTCGCTTGCCGGATCGGGAGGACACCCATCCCCTGGGGTGTCACAACCCCCGTATCCCAGACCGGGTGTGTTTTGAACGGAGTCCTGATCCGGTTGGTGACCGGTTGTTCCTGGGTGACCACCGAACGGCTGTTAGGTGGTCGCGTGTCGGACACCACCCTACGAGGCCGCCGGGACGAATGGATCGAGGCCGGGGTGTTCGACGGGCTAGTCACCGAAGCGATCGAGGCCTATGACCGCATGATTGGTTTGGATCTGAGCGAAACCGCCGTTGACGGTTCCCAACACAAAGCGCCCTGCGGCGGGCCGGGTACCGGCAAAAACCCCACTGACCGGGGGAAACTGGGCTGGAAATGGTCTCTTTTGACCGACCGCAACGGTATACCGGTCTCCTGGGCCATCAGCGGCGCCAACCGACACGACACCGTCCTGTTCCAACCCACCCTGGCGCCCGCCGCCCACACCGGTCTCATCTGCGACATCGGAACGCTTCACCTCGACCGCGGATACGACACCAACCGAGTTCGGGAATGCGCCAAAGCCTACGGAATAGACGACCTGGTCTGCGCCACCAAACGCAGACCAGGCACCGCCCACACCAAAAAACATGTTCCGCTCGGGCTGCGGTGGACCATAGAACGAACCAACTCCTGGCTGACCAACTACGGGCAACTACGCCGTAACACCGACCGCCGGTCTCACCACCGACTCGCCCAACTCGCTCTCGCCATCACCCTCCTCATAACCGCCAAACTCATCGACTGGAGAAACAAATACACCCCCACCAACTAACCCCTACCCGCGCACCCTCTAAGCGAGGATGATGCCATACCCAATTCGTCCGATGGGCGGAACCAGCCATTCAGGACGCGGGCCCTCGGGGTAACGCGGTCTTTTGCCGCGACCCTCAACTCCTACTCCCCTGAAGCACCTTCAGGGTGTTCCGAGGTATCATCGGCGCGCAACGGCCCGGGAGCGATTTGGTTTCGCATGGAGACACCGGCGCCAGGTCAGGACTTACAAGATTTGAAAGGAACGGAAACATGGCCAACGCAAACTCGGTGATGGTGGTTGGGGCGGCTCGGACCGCCATCGGATCCTATGGTGGATCCCTAAGCGGCATCGACGCCCACAAACTCGGGGCCGTCACGATCAAAGAATCCCTCAACCGGGCCGGGGTGGCCCCCGACGAGGTCAACGAGGTGGTGATGGGACAAATCGGCCAGGTGGGCCCCGATGCCTACAACGCCCGCCGATGCGCCTTGGAGGCGGGTCTTCCCACTTCCACTACCGCCATGAATGTCAACCGCCTGTGCTCCTCGGGGCTTCAGGCCATCATCACCGGCGCGCAGCAGGTCATGCTGGGAGAGGCTGACATAGTGGTCGCCGGAGGCGATGAGAACATGAGCAGCCAGCCGTTCTTGGATTATCAAGCCCGTGACGGTTGGAAACTGGGCCCTCGCAAGATCATCGACGGCACCCTTTCCCTGGTGTCCGACCCCTTTGGCGGATACCCGATGGGGGCCACCGCCGAAAAGGTGGCCGAACGTTACGACGTCAGCCGCTCCGAGCAGGATCGCTTCGCCGCCGAGAGCCAGCGCCGCACCGCCATCGCCGGCAAGAACGGTCACTTCGCCGATGACATTGTCGGGGTGGATGTTCCCAAGCAGGCGCCGTTCCTGGTGGACGAGCATCCTCGGCCCAACACCACCGTCGAGACCCTCGCCCGGCTACGCCCCGTGTTCCAAAAGAACGGCACCGTCACCGCCGGCAACTCATCGGGCATCAACGACGGGGCGGCGGCAGTGGTAATGATGAGCGAGAACACCGCCGAGGCCCGGGGAGCCGAGCCGTTGCTCCGTTTGGTGGCCTGGGCGGTCAGCGGCATCGACCCCGAAGTGATGGGCTACGCACCCGCTCTGGCCGTCCCCGCGGTGCTCGACAAAGCCGGAATGACCCTCGACGACATCGATCTGATCGAACTCAACGAAGCGTTCGCCGCCCAAGCCGTAGCTGTGATCCGCGACGCCGGGCTTGATCCGGAAAAGACCAACATCGACGGCGGAGCCATCGCCCTGGGCCACCCGGTGGGAGCCACCGGCGCGATCCTCACCATCAAGCTGATGCGATCCCTGGAACGCACCGGCGGGCGTCGGGGCATCGTCACCATGTGCATCGGAGGCGGGCAGGGAATGGCAGCCATTTTCGAACGCCCCTAACGCTTCCGCAATCTGCTCCACCAAGGGATGTTCATCGCTATGGTCTGACGCGGCTCCTTCGGAGTTGGTTTCAGAAACGAGCGTCCGGCAAACGGGGCGACTGCGGCGGCTCGCCCGGGGCGTCCCCGTCGCAGTCGCGTTCGGTGATCCACTGCAACGCCCGAGCAGCAGCTTGATGGACTGTCTCCAACACCTGCGGGGCGCCATCGCCGAACCGCGGATCAGGCGGAAGATCCCGTGGTGGGGGCGTGAGCACAGAGAACACGTCGCGGAGATCGTCATAGATCAGGAACAGCCCGAACCGTATGGCATAGGCCCGGAGCCCATCCTCCAGGGTCATCGCCCTCTCCATAAGGGCTGCAATGTCCACATAATCACGTAGGGCGGCCCGACCCCGAACCGCCCTCAGTTTTAGGGCGAAGAGGTCAGGCAAAGAGGCGACTCTCATACCCGAAACCAGCGGCCCCGTCTTCACAGCCGTCTGGGGAGCGGAACTCTTCCAGATTTGCACCGTCACCCCGTCAATGCGCGCTGCCAAGCGGTTCGGCGCCTTGGTTAGTTGCTCGAAGGTGTCAGCAACCGCCGACAGACCCTCGGCCGCTTGGCTTTCGTCGAATTCGGTGGTTGCCAAGATGTCCAGATCGAAGGACGGTCGGTGACGGAGATGCCAGGCCAAGGCTGTACCTCCCACCAACACTCCCTCGATCTCGGCCACCACGCCGGCAACTTTCGGCCAGACTTCCTCGGTCACGTACCGAGCCTTCTCCCAACTCTGTTGGCCAAACAAACGTCTAGGTCTCAGATTGGACAAGCTGCCACTTGATACGTGACGCAACCGGCGAGTCTCCGTAACCTCGGGAAGTCAGGAGCTTGCGAAGCGCCCAACCGGGCATGTGGTTCAACGCCCAAGTCTCACCCGGCAGGTAACGCATGGATCCTTCGGGCGCCAGCATTCGAGATGCCACGTACCAAGCGTGGTCAGGCAAACGCAGGAACATCGGGTCGATCCCCGACCAGAACATCCACCAATACTGTGGTGGAATCCGAGTGGCAGGAGAGCGATCAGGCGGACGCGTAAAGGCGGGCAACGGCTGACCCAGCAGTTCGCTGACCGGTTTCTCCCGCCATCGGTCGACCTGCCTGCTGCCGTAATACCAAGGAATCGTCAGGGAATCCACCCACACCAACTCCTCGTCCTCCAGGCCCTGCAGAGCCAAGCGCACATGGTCTCGTTCCAACCCGGACATTTGGGCTATGAATTCGACTTCCACTCCCTGGGCGTATGCCCGTACCGTAGCCAGTACCACTCCGACACAGAGCGGTCTGGTTGCGAGAGGCCCGCTCTTGGGAAAGTGGTACCCCCGAGGGGGAACTGCCTCTCCCGATGGTGGACACTCACAGTCCAATCGGGTCTTCATGGCGATGAGGCTAGTCGGATAGTTACGGACGGCCCCGTGGACCTGTCGCCACCTCCTTCATCCTCGGCAGGGTGAACAGGCCCTACACCACCCCCAGCAGTTCCCGGTAGCGAGCGCCGGACATGGGTGTGCGGCCCAGGTTTTCAGCGATGGCGATCACCGCTTGCAGTTGCTCCTGATTGGAAGAGATCAGTTCGTCCCGGTGGGGATAGCGCCAGACGGTGTCCTCCATGCCCAGTCGGACGTGAAGGCCCATCAGCATCGCCAGGGTCACCAGGTACACCGAGGGGCGGCCGGCGGCGCAGACCGAGATGATCGAGTCGGGATTGATGTCGGTGATGGACTCGACGATCCGAGTCAGACCGGAGATCATCTGGCGGGGATTGTGCATGGGGCTACCGCCGGGAAGGGCCGGCAGCACCACCCAGTAGAGGGGCTCTTCCAAAAGGCCTGAGTCGACCAGGTAGCGGCGAGCGTTATCCACATCGGCGTCGGTGTAGACCGCGATCTCGGGCTTTACCCCGGCCTCCATCAGGATGCGGGTCTTTTCGATCACCACCGCCGGGGGCTTGGCGAACAACGTGTCACCGCAGAAGGTGGCGGTGGTGTTCACCGGCGACCCGGTGATCAGACCGGAGTTGCTGATCTTGATCATCTCGTTCCAGTCGTCGGGGCCGATCGCCACTTCCCCCGCCGAGACATACAGATCCTTGAACTCCTCGCGCAGCGGCTCGATGATGGTGACAAAGCGGGCCAGATCCAGAATGGACCACTCCGCCTCGTTCCGAACATGAATGTGCAAGGCCGTGGCCCCCGCCCGCATGCAAGCCCGACCCGCTTCCATGATCTCCTGTTCGCTGATGGGCTGCGCCGGATTGTGACGGGTCATGAAGAACCCGCCGGTGAGGGCAACCGAGATCGCCACCTCCTCGGATATGGGCCAGCGGGGTGACACATCCACATCGGCGTAGGCAGAAGTGAACGGGTTGGTGATGTCGGGCATCCCGTAGGGTTTCAGCACCGCCCGGGTCTTGCTCCGCTGCATGTACCCGTTGACTCGGTCCCAATTGATTCTGTCGTTCTTCATGTTCGGTCTATTCCTTTACTCAAGACGCTGGGCCCGAAAGCCCCCGTCGACATGCACTAAATCCCCGGTGATGAAGCTCGCCTGTTCCGATAGCAGGAAAACGATGGCCTCGGCCAGTTCTCCGGTGGTTCCCAGACGCCCCAACGGGTGCTCTCCTGCCGCCTCCTCCGCATCCACGATCCCCTGCGCCGCCGCCTGCTTGAAGAGCGGCGTCTCCACCATGCCGGGAATCACCTGATTGACCCTGATGCCCGCCGACGCCCACTCCACTGCCAGCACCCGGGTCAATCCTCCGATCCCCGCCTTGGAGGTGGTGTAGGCCGCCCGACCGGGAAACCCGAAGTCCTGGGCAATAGATCCCACCGTCACGATCGCACCCCCACCGGCCTTCCGCATCGCCCGACCGGCGGCCTGGCACCAGAAAAAGGTCCCATTGAGGTGAGTGGCCAGCACCCTTTGCCAGTGTTCGGGAGACAAAACGAAGCTGTCTCCCACTATCTGAATCCCAGCGCAGGTGACCAGCATCTTGATCGGGCTCTTCCATGTTTCTATTGCGTCCGCCGCGTCTGCCACCGCTTGGGGATCGGTGACATCACACCGGACGAAACGAACCCGCTCGGGGCCAAACCGCTCGATCAACTCCCCGGACTGCGCCTCGTTGAGGTCCACCAGGGCGCAGGCCACATCGGGCTGGCGTTCCAGAAGCAGTTCGGCTGTTTTCCAGCCGATCCCCGACGCTCCGCCGGTGATGACTGCCACGGCCGGAGTGGAATCGTTCATTCTTCCTTTCCTTTCTTGGGTCTCGACCAGCTCTTGGCGATCAGTGTGCGATGGATCTCGTTGGCCCCATCCACGATCTGATTGAGCTTGGCCTCGCGCATAAGACGCTCCACCTTCCCGGCGGTCAAATACCCCCAACCGCCCATCAGTTGGCTGGCGGAGGCGGTGACCTCCATGGCCAGATCGGTGAGGTACACCTTGGCGATGGAGATCTCCCGCGCCGCGGCATGGCCCCCGTCCACCGCCGAGGCAGCGTGACGGAGATACACCCGACCGGTCTCCACCGCGATCCCCATCTCGGCCAGGTTTTGCTGCACTGCACCCTGGCGGTTCAATGGTTTGCCGAACCGAACCGTGCGGGCGGTGTAGTCAAGCGCCCGATCAAGAGCCTCGGCCGCGCACCCCAACGCCAGCCCGGAGGTGAGCAGTCGGCTCCGGGCCAGATGGGGCCACAGTCCGTCGATCCCGCCTATCCTGTCGGACCCGGCGACATAGCACCCTTCCAAGCTGACCTCGCACAGATGAACCCCCCGCAACGCCATGGTGGTACCCAGACGGCGGACTCGGCACCCGGGGGAACCAGGATCAACCGCGAAAACCGAGGCCGGAGCGTCGGGGCCCTCCCGCGCCGCTACCAGCAGGTGATCCACCTGATCGGCGTTGGGAATGTAGGTCTTGACCCCGGTGATCCGATACCCCCCTTCGGAGACCTGCGCCCGGGTGGAGATAGCCGAGAGATCGTTGCCGCTGCCCGGCTCGTTGAGAGCCAATACCGAAGCGCTCCGACCCTCCACGATGGCAAGCCCCAGCCGTTTCCACTGCTGGTCATCAGCCACATCGGCCAGGTAACCGGCGATCAGGGCGTTGGTGAGCAGGAACCCAAAGGGTCGATAGATGCGACCCAGATCGGCGGCGACTTTCACAATCTCGGTCCACCGCCAGGCGTTGCCTCCCCGGTGGGCGGGAGTCATAATCCCCAACAGTCCAAAACGTCGGCCCACCTCCCAGAGCGCCTCGGGTGGGGCGTGGCCATTCTCCTCCCAGTCGTCCACCAACGGCTCGATCTCGCGGCGCAGATAGTCCAGCAAAGGGCTGGTCACTCGATCCTCCTGGTCACGCCCTTTGACAGACAGAATCCCGAGAAAAACACCGAATGGGAAGCGTTCCCTTCGGTGCCTCCTCCCACCACGATGCGCAAGTCATCGGGACTCTCGCAGATCAACACCCGGTCGCCGTCCATGGTCCAGTCTCCCTGCGGAATGTTGCCCTCCGGCGGAAAATCTGACCGGGGGACCTTTCCCATCTCCCACAGGTGTTCCCGAAGTCTCCTCTTGCTCCACCCGTCCCGGGCAAACACTCCGGCATGGGCGGGACTCATCAGCAAAGTGAGGGTCCCCCGCGAGAAAAACTGGCTGGTGGCGGTGGAGCGAAGGGTCTTGGCCAGCATTTTGGCCAGAGAACTGGGCGTCCACCACACCGCCGTGGAGTTGATCACCGATTCAACCCCCGCCACTGAGACGGTGGACTCACCGGCCCCGTAACCCAACTGGACGTGCAAAGGTTCCCAGGGGCTGGATTCCTCGTCCTCGGGGATGACCAGGGTGTACTTGGCCGGGCTGCCATGGGTGGCCTGATCCACTCCGATGTAGGCGCCGCCCAGATTGCGCATCGCCAGCCGGAGCGCCCGTCCGATGGTGGCGTTGGCCCGGTTGCCGGGACCGAGCAGGTTGCGGTCGGTGTTCATCTGAAGTGCCCGGCGGATCGGCCCGTTCACCACCACCAGGGGGGTGGCCGGGTTGGTGGTGGACTGGATGGCGTGCAAGTTGAAGATCGGCTCGCACATGGCCGAGACGGCGGCCACGATCACCGGCATGTAGGAGGGGCGGCACCCGGCCATCACCGCGTTGATGGCCAGCTTTTCCACTGTGGCCACTCCCCGCCTGGGGTCGATGATCCCGATCTCTTCTCCCGGATCCCGGCCGCTGCCGACCACCATCGCGGCCACCCGCCCCGGGGTGGGAGGTATTACCGGCAGTCCGTCGGATAGATCGTGGTGGTGAAACCAATCCTGAATGGCGTCCAGACCCTGGTCGGTCGGACAGTCAAGCTCCCGGGACAATAGCTCCATCTGATCACCATCCTCCGGCCGCTCAGGCCAGCGGGTCCCGAACCGCCTTGATGAGCGGGGTGATCTCATTGTCCACTGCCCATTCCACCACCGGCCGTAGTTCTTCGGTGGTCATTACCTCGGTCTGGTGGGGGAAGATCACCATGGGCAGATCGGGAACTCCCCGGCTGGCCAAGGTTGCCTTGGCCAGTTCTTCGAATGCTTCTGTGATCAGCACCACCGTACCGATTCCCTGTTTTCTCAGCTCGGTTCCGTCGTGGCAACTCCACGCTGTGCAAGCCCCTCAGTTGCCCAGCCCCAGCACCGCGAAGTGGCTGTAGCCCACCACCTGGTCGATGACTTCCTGGGGAGTGGGCTCGGAGTGCTTGATCTTCCAGTGACGAACGTCTCCAATGAAGGAGAGCCGCCGGAGACGTTCCTCAACCAGGGCGGCGATGCGGGTCATCGACTCCCAGCGGGAGTTGAGAATGCCCACGTTCAATTCCACCGCCTCCACCGGCTTGAGCGGGTCAGCGCCGTCGAGACGACGGTATTCCTCGGCGCGGGGGTCCAACAGTGTGGTCATGTCTGTTCCTCCGGTATTTCCAGGTCGGCGAGCATCAGGTGCTGGTGGGCGCCGAAAACGTCCTTGCAGGCCGGGTCCGAGGAGGCGATGTCCTTGACCATGGTGACTTTGAATGCCAGGGCGTTGTCCAAAAAGTAAATACCCAACACCTGGTCGACCCCCAGCCCGTAGAGCGGCGCCAGCACCTCGGGGGCAATCCTGCCCGAATCCCTGACTTGTCGGTATGCGTGGGCGGAATCAAAAAAGACATCGAATGTGGTGTTGAACGGATCGCAGTTCTTGGAGCGGAGGGTCTTGGCCAAATCACGAAGGCGCGCCATCAGCTACCCCTCGGAAATTCGATGACCTGGTAGGGAAAGAGCTCCAGTGGGTCGTCCACCTCCAAGAGATGCCAGACATTGAAGGAAAATGCCGAGCCCACATTGATGGTGGGCGGAGCGAACCGGGTGGCCAGGTTGCCGGCCGAGGTTTGGCGATTCGGATAGGGCTTGATCCAAAGCTCCATGCAAATGAAGTAGGCCAGATTCTCCGCCAGTTCCTGGGTCTCGGCAATGACATCCACCAACAGGCCAATCTCATGGGGGGTGCGACCTCGGAGCGGCTCGTTGTCGCCCAACACCCCGTTGCGCCCGTACTGGTCGAAGGTGATCCGGTAGTGCTTGCCCTCATCGAGATGCCCAAAGCGCGGTGACCCGGCGATGGTCGAGCGGATGTTGTCCAGGAACCAATCCAAACATTCGATGAAGGCGGGTTCCCGCACCCCGAACACGGCAATGGTGCGATACCCCTCGCGGCGGGCGCCTTCCAGTTTGACGGTGTAGGGAGTATCCACCCAGATCGCTCCCTGCGAGCGCACCCCCGAGCCGGGCACTTCCGTGTAATCGGCGTGGGTGAGATCCAGATACCCGCCGGGATTCTTCTCCATAAAGGGATTGTCCCGTTCGTACATGGAGTGGCTGGCGATGGATCGGGCCGTGGCGGCCTGAGTGTCCGAGACCGGGTACACCGTGATGGCATCCCGCTCAAGTACTCCGTAGATCGGTTCGGACGGGTCGCCGGGGTGAAGCGCCAGCCCGGCGCATTCCAGCACTTTGGCCATGTGGGTGGTGGACCCGCGGGGAAATCCGGCTTGGAGCGGTGGGGCCATATAGATCCCCACATCCAACGCCCGCCCGGTAATCACCCCGTCCACTCCCGCGTCCAGAGCGGCCATGATCGGCTCGGGACCCATCTGCGCCACGATGTGCTCGGAGGACTCCACATCCTCGGGAGTGAGCATCTCCGACAAGTGGGGGGATTCAACCGCCCGGCGGGCTTCCGCCCCGTTGCGGAGCCGCTCAGCCAGCATTTCCCGGTCGAGCTCACCGTCGATCACCGCAATGCGAAGCGGCAGGTCGTCCTCCAAAGTGATCTCGTCCACCCGTTCCAGGCACTCGTCCAATTGGTCCCGGCCCCCGGCGATCCCCACCGAGAACACAAACGGAACCCCCTGCTCCTTCGCGAAACGCATATAGGGGCGAATGTTCTCTCGAAAGTTCTCGCTGGTGAATTGGGTGCCGCTGCCCAGCATGTAGGGGCCGAAGTCCATGCCGGTCCCCTGCGAGCACACCGCGTCCACTCCCCGCCGGGCAGTTTCGGCCAAGAATTCTTCCACCCGAGGATGAACGGGGATGTGGTTCACAAAAGAAAGAATGCGAAAGTCGTCTCTGGGCATGGCGGGACCTTTCATGGGGAGCTAACCGAAGAAGAAATTCACCGGCGCCAGGCTGAGCGGCGGAAAGAATGCGATTATCAACACATCAATGATCAGGGCGGCAATGAACGGCAACACCGCGCGAATCAGATCGGCCGAGGGGATCCCGGCGATTTTGGAGTTAACGAACAGCAACACTCCATAGGGAGGAGTCAGAAGTCCCACCGCGATGGCCCCCATGAAGGTCACCCCGTAGTGAATCGGGTCCATCCCAACTTCCGGCGAGGTGGCGATCGGCTCCAAAATGGGGTAGAGCACCAACACGATGGGCACCGTCTCCATGAAAGTTCCGATTATCAGAAGCAACAGGATCATCATCAGGATGATCACCGCCGGAGTGCTGGAGAATCCCAACATGAATTCGGTGAGTTGCTGGGGCACCTTGGCCAGGGTCAGGAATCGCCCGAAGGCCTGCGCGGTGGCGACAATCGAGAACACCACGGCTGCGAACTCGGCCGACTCTTTAAGAATGTTGAAGAAGGTCTTCCATCCCATCTCCCGGTAGATGAAAATCGCTACCAGCAACGAGTAGACCACCGCCACCGCCGCGGCTTCGGTGGCTGTGAACACCCCAGTCAGGATGCCTCCCATGATCACCACCGGGAACACCAGGGCAGGAAGCGCCTTGTAGGTGGTGACGCCCATCCGTTTGAGGCTGAACCGCTCCGGGTCGGCTTTCACACCCGAGCGGGGCCGCTTGATCCATGCCACCAGGGCCAGGGAGAGGGCAATCAGGATTCCCGGACCGTATCCTCCCACAAACAGTTTGGTCACCGACACGCTGGTGGCAGCGCCCGCCAGGATCATGGGAACGCTGGGCGGGACGATGATCCCAATCGAACTGGAGGCGGCGGTGACCCCCGCCGCATAGGGGGTGGGGTAGCCACCTTTCTTCATCTCCGGCACCAGCACCGATCCGATCGCCGCCGAGTCAGCGGTGGCGGAACCGGAGATGCCGCCGAAGAACATCGAACCGAACACGTTCACATAGGCCAGCCGGAGACGACTGAAACCGAACAGCAAATCCACCCAGCCGATCAGACGCCGGGAGACCCCACCCGCCAGGATCAGGTTCCCGGCCAGAACGAACAGAGGCGCGGCGAACAGCACCAATGAGTCAATCCCGTTGATGGAGTTTCGCACCACATCGATCAGAGACGCCGAAGGATGCAGCAACACTCCCACGATGGTGGCGCCCCCCAGGGCCACGAAAATCGGCACGCGCAGCAAAAGCAACAGGAACAGAGTGCCAAACACCGCCACCAACAACATGATCAGCCCTCGGCAGCCGCCGGCTGCAACGATTCGGTGTCATTGGAAGAGCGGAACAGGTTCACTATTTCATCCACTCCCAACAGCAGAGCCAACGCCGCTCCCACCGGGGCGGCCGCATACTGCCAGGAGCGGGAGATCTTGGTGATCGGCATGGTTTGAGCGGACACTTTGGTGGCCAGCACCGTTCCGTACCAGACAAAGAAAATCAGAAGAGCCCATTTGACAACGATGGCCACCACCGTGATCCAGCGGCGCTCACGGACAATGTCGATGATCAGATGCTTGCCTGCCACGGTGGTGGCCAACCCCACAAACACCAACCAGATGAGCATGATCCGAGGAACCTCCTCGGACCACACGATCGAAGAGTTGAATACGTACCGCATCACCACCTGAATGAACATGAGAAGGGATAGCCCCCCCAGTAAGACGGCGAGGAGCAGTCGGAGCACCGTTATGGTGCTCCGACTGCCTTTGCTAATAAGGTTGGCTACCGAACTCACGGAGCAGCCGCACGAATGCGGTCCGCCCACTCGGCCAACTCGGGCCGTTCATCATAGATGGGAGCCACCGCCGCGCGGAAGGCATCCTTGTCAACGTCGTTGACTTCCCAGCCCTGGTCCTGCAGTTCCTGCATGTAGCCATCGTCCAGCTTGGCCGCCTCGGCCCGCTGATGAGCGGCGGCTTCGATGGCTGCCTGCTGCACCAACTGCTGAGCGGCCGGTCCAAGACTGTCAAACAGCTCTCCGCCCATGAACATCAGAAGCGCCGCATAGATGTGCTCGGTGAGCGACAGATACTTCACCGGCGTCTCGTAGTACTTCTGCGTCACCGCCGCAAAGATCGGCGCACCGGTTCCGTCCACCACTCCGTTCTGCAACGAAGTAAAGATCTCCGGACCGGGCAGAGGCACCGGATTGGCCCCCACCAACTCATAAGTACGGATATAGATATCAGACTCGGGAACCCGGAACTTCAGACCCGCCGCATCATCTGGGCTGACAATCGGTCGTTGGCTGTTCATCATCGAACGCAGCCCGAACTGCCCGATCGCCAGGGCCTTGATATCCACATCACCGGCCAATCCGAGCAGCTCACGGCCGACCGGGCCGTCGAACACCGCGTTCACATGGTCCTGGCCGTCAAACAGGAAGGGCAGGTTCACCACCCCCATCTCAGGCACGAAACTCTCCAACAGCCCGGCGAACACCACCCCGGCGTCCACGGAACCCAACTGGGCGCCTTCCACCAGCTCACGCTCGCTGCCGATCTGCGACGAAGGGAAAACCTCCACCGTCATACGGCCGCCGGAGCGTTCCTCGACCAGTTCCTTGAACTTGACCGCCGCCACATCGGCGTAACCATCGGGTGCGCCCGAATGTCCGATGTTGATGGTGACCTCAGGCAGGAGCGAAACGTCCACCGCGCCGCTGGGGCTCACTGCCCGGATGCGGTCGGCCCACTCGGCCAACTCGGGACGCTCGTCATATATGGCCGCCACTGCGGAGCGGAACAGGCCCTTGTCGACTTGGTTGACTTCCCAGCCCTGGTCCTGCAGTTCCTGCATGTAGCCGTCGTCCAGCTTGGCCGCCTCGGCCCGCTGATGGGCCGCGGCCGCCGTAGCAGACTGCTCGATCAGGTCCTGAGCCTTGGTGGGAAGACTGTCCCACAGCTCACCGGACATGAACATCAGAAGCGCCGCATAGATGTGCTCGGTGAGCGACAGATACTTCACCGGCGTCTCGTAGTACTTCTGCGTCACCGCCGCAAAGATCGGCGCACCGGTTCCGTCCACCACTCCGTTCTGCAACGAAGTAAAGATCTCCGGACCGGGCAGAGGCACCGGATTGGCCCCCACCAACTCATAAGTACGGATATAGATATCAGACTCGGGAACCCGGAACTTCAAACCGGCCGCATCGGAGGGGGTGTAGATGGCCCGCTGGCTGTTCATCATCGAACGCAGTCCGAACTGCCCGATCGCCAGGGCCTTGATATCCACATCACCGGCCAATCCGAGCAGCTCACGGCCGACCGGGCCGTCGAACACCGCGTTCACGTGGTCCTGGCCGTCGAACAGGAAGGGCAGGTTCACCACCCCCATCTCAGGCACGAAACTCTCCAGGATTCCGGCGAACACCACCCCGGCGTCCACGGAACCCAACTGGGCGCCTTCCACCAGCTCACGCTCGCTGCCGATCTGCGACGAAGGGAAAACCTCCACCGTCATACGGCCGCCCGAACCCTCTTCCACCAGTTCCTTGAACTTGACCGCCGCCACATCGGCGTAACCATCGGGTGCGCCCGAATGTCCGATGTTGATGGTGACCTCGGGATAATCTGGCTCCGGATCTTCGGCCGGCGCCTCCGGCTCCTCCGGCTCGTCCGGCGCGGCGGCCGTTGTGACGGGGGCGGCCGTGGTGGGGGTGGTCTCCTCGTCCCCGTCCCCACAAGCGGCTGCCAAGAGAGCCAACACTCCCAGAACTGCTAATAATTTTCTCACTGGACACCTCCGTTGATTTGACATGGTGGTTTGAGAATCGACTGTCCGGGTTCGGGGCGCCTCATTGAAGCCCCTTCACAGGGGAGAGCCTTTGTATACCATATTACAGTAGCCCCCGTTCTTCCACGCCCATATCCGGGAATCAATCCTGCCATAAAGATGAAAAATACCACCTCACCCGAGATTCTGTCGGAGTTCGCGAAGGTTTTGATCGGTCACGCTGATCCCTTTCCGTTCTATGCCCGAGCTCGCCGCCGGGCCCCGGTTTTCTGGAGTCCTCGCATCCAAGGGTGGGTGGCTTCCCGGCGTTCGGAGGTGGCGGAGGTTCTGGAAGACGAGACCCGTTTCGCTCCGCTAATGGGTGGCCCCGGCTCTTCCGCGATTCACGGAAGGGTCATATTGCACATGGAGGGAAGGGAGCACCGACGTCATTCGGCGCTCCTGAGCCGCTGGATCCGGCACCGGGGCAAACTGGCCGGAGAGCTACGGGACCTGACCGAAGACATCACCGCCCGGCTTCTCGACGCATTGCCCTGGGATCGTCCGGCTGAACTCCACCAGGGTCTCAACACGTCACTCCCGATGGAGGTGACCGCCACCATGATGGGAATTCCCGATGTGGCGCGGTTCCGCGGGTGGTACGACGCCATCGGAAAAGCCAGCGTCACCAACATCCGCAACGATCCGGAGATCACCCGCCGGGGCGTCGCAGCTCGGGAAGCGTTGGGAGAGTATCTGGCGCCGATCATCGCCGAGAAGCGCCACCGCCCCAGCAATGACCTTCTGTCTGAACTCTGTGAGGCCAAGATCGACGGGGAGCCTCTCTCCACCGAAATGATCGCCTCCACCTGCTCATTGCTGTTGGCCGCCGGAGTGGAGACCACCTCCCGCGGCTTGTCCAACCTGATGTGGGTGTTGTTCACTGATCGGGACCTGTGGGAACAGATCCGGGAAGACCGGACCCTGCTGATGGGCGCCTGCGCCGAGATCCTCCGCTATCTGGCCCCCGCCCACGCCTTGGTCCGCATGGCCAAGATCGACACCGAACTGGCCGGAATGCCGGTGGGGGCGGGCGAGAAAGTCATGGTGCTCCTAGCCTCGGCCAACCGAGATGAGACCTGGTTCGACTCTCCCGACGAGTTTCAGCTACACCGGTTTACCGACACCGCCTTTCGTCAGTTCACTCCCCGCTCCGACATTCTGCCCTTCGGCGCCGGTAAGCACCACTGCACCGGATCTTTGCTGGCGCAGATGGAAATGGAAGTTGTCATCACCCGCTTCATGGACCGGGTGAGATGGGCGGAGTGGGTGAGCGGACCTCCCCCATGACCGGTTACTCTCTCCGCTCCCCCGCCCACATCACGGTCAACCTGATCCCCGCCTAGCCGGATGCACTCGGGGAGCGGCGGTCAGGATCGAAGCGCCCGGCGCACCCGCAGCGCCAAGACCAACCGGGCCAAACCAACCACGATCATCAATATTCCTCCCCACACGGCCAAAGCCAACAGTGATCCCAGCGGCGCCACCAAAATAATGAAACCCGCCGCCGCCGTCACCAGTCCGCCCAGCATCTGGGCGGCTCTATGGGCCGATCCACGGTCGGCAATAGCTTCCACTGCTTCCAGAATCCCCGAGACAAACCATGCCGCACCCACAAACAGAGCCACCAGCGCCAGGGTCCGGCCGGGGAGACGCAACACCACCAATCCCAAGACCATGGTGCCGATCCCCGCGATGATGCCCAGAATCGTGTGGCCCACGCCCTCTCGGGCAGTGGCTCTTGCTATCAGCATCGTCAGACCCGACACGATCAACTGGATGCCCAGCAGAATGGCCATAACCAATAGCGTCCGGCCGGGCCAAAAGAGCATCATGATGCCCAAGACAATCGTGCCCAGGGCGCCGAGGACGCCTAGCCGGGCGATCCTGCGTGCGATTGAAGAACTTGGGCGAGTGTCCGCCGTTGCGGAACCCCCATCGGCACCGTTCGTCATGGCAAATACCTCCAAAGTACTTGGTTGCTGTTGTGAACATTCTAGGAGTTTGCTGAACAAGGCGCGGTGGCAGCCAAAATGCGGCTACAGAACCCCCGCTTGAGGGCCTCCGCACCTCAATAGGGAGCCCCACTGGGGGTTAACCGAACCAGGACCCAGGTAATCGAGTACTGGACCAAAAGACAAGGTCAGATCATCTCCACGATGTTCAGAACACCAAACCCGGGCCGCGTTTCCCCCCATCAGAAAGTGGAACAGCTAGTCTTGTAGCACTCAATCCGCGCCCGGCGGATGCCCAACGGGGGGTTGCAAACCTACGCACCCTTGCCCGTCCGACTCAGATAACAGGATCGTTCGACCGGTGAACTCAACCACCAAGGGGGCGTTGTGGGCCGCGATCGCGGTTCTCACCGGCTCCTGGCTGCCGTTGCTGTACCTGTTCACCCACATCGGTGACGATCCCTTTGTGTGGCGGTCGTGGTCGTTCATCTTTCAGATAGTGACCTTGGTTCCGGCGTTCATCCTGGTCCCGGCCGCCAACCGGCAATGGAGAGCCAAGGTCGGCAAATTCCTCTATTACTGGGGAGACAATGGACAGCCGGTTCGGGCGGCGGGTCCGCTGGGAGTGTTTCGATGCCCCGCCTTGTGGATGGTGATCTCCTACGCCCTCGATCTAACTCTGTGGGTTTGGGCCGCCACTCTGATCGATCCCCTGGTGGTGACCATCATTTTTCAACTGTTGCTGATCGCGATGGTTTGGCTGGCGGCCCGGTTGGGCAAGAAACTTTCTGCGGGACGCCAAACCTCCCCCCATTTCATAAGCAGGAAGCATTGGGTCCTGATGATCCTGTCCTTTGTGGGCGCGGCCTTGGTTATATGGTCGGAGACCGGGGAGATCCACACCCTGAACTGGTTGGGGGTGGCAGTGGCGCTGGTGGGGGCTGCCACCGCTGCCGGAAGCCTCTGGGGAACAGTTTCGGTGGGACGCATCATGGGCTGGCCGGGCGGAAACCCCCACGATCTGGTGTGGAACGCCACCTTCGCGGCGGTGATCGGGCGGATCTTCGCCCTCCCCCTGACCCTGTTGGGAAGTGTGTTGTTCTTCCCGCCCACCGAAACCAGCTTCGACCTCCACTGGACAACCGTGGGGCTACTGAGCCTGCTGGGCGCTTTCAACGCCGCCGGAGCGCTGAGCCATCGGTACTCACTGTACGTAACCTCCTCACTGGCTGTACAGCGCATCATGTTTTTCTCCCCGGTTCTGCAGATGCTTTGGATATGGCTGTTCGCCGATGTTTCCATCGCCAACCACTGGGCACTGGTGGTCGGCGCCGGGATCGTGCTCCTCTCCAACCTGGGGTGGCAAAGCCAGTCCAGATAGACCCCGGTTCGCGCTGACCGCCGCCGCCCAGCAAAGGCCAACGCCGAAATACTCTCCCCCGGCTCCACCAGGTGGAAACCGAAGGCTGTAGCGTTGCCGTGGTGAACTCAACCACCAAGGGGACCCTGTGGGCCGTGAGCGCAGTCTTCGGCCTCTCTTGGCTGCCCTTGTTCTATCTCTACACCCACGTCAGCGATGACCCTTTCGTGTGGCGCTCCTGGGTGTTCGTATTCCAGGCAGCCGGCTTGGCCCCGGTGCTCCTAGTCGTACCAACCACCAATCGAGACTGGAAGCAAAAAGCCGGCAAATTGCTGTTTTACTGGGGAAGGAACGGAGAGCCGGTTCGCGTCAAGCATCCGTTGGAGGTGTTCCGAACCCCCGCGCTGTGGATGGCGGTGGGGTTCGCGGTGGATCTGGCTTTCTGGGTTTGGGCCGCCACCCTGATCGACCCCCTGGTCGTGACCATCATCTTTCAGCTGGCATTCTTGGGAATTGTCTGGATGGCAGCCCGGTTGGGCAGGAAAATCTCTTCCTCCGACCGCGCCTCTCCCCATGCTATGGGGAGGAAGCACTGGGTGCTTATGTTCTTCTCCTTCGTGGGCGCGGCCTTGGTTATATGGTCGGAGACCGCTCAGGTGGCCAACCTCAACTGGCTGGGGATATTCGTGGCGTTGGTCGGAACGGCCACCGGGGTGGGAAGCCTGTGGGGAACCATCTCCCTGGGACGCATGATGGGCTGGCCACATGACCACCCCAACGATCTGGTGTGGAACTCCACCTTCGCGGCGGTGGTCGCCCGGTTCCTCGCCCTTCCGCTAACCCTGGTGGGCAGCGCCCTGTTCTTCCCGCCCACCGACCGCGCTTTCGATTTCGACTGGGCAACCGTGGGCTTTCTGATCCTGATAGGCATCTTCAATATGGCCGGGTCGCTCAGCTACCGATATTCCATGTATGTCACCCCCTCATTGGCTGTTCAGCGGGTCATGTTCTTCACTCCCGTTCTGCAAATGCTCTGGATCTGGTTATTCGCCGAGGTCTCCATTGCCAACCCTGGGGCGCTGATAATCGGGGCCGGGATCGTGCTCCTGTCCAATTTGGGCTGGGAGAGTGACTCCCCGTAACTGGTGCAGGAGAGTATGCGGACAGGGACCATCTGGCAGAGATGTCGCGAAATCAGTTTCCAAGTCGCGAAAAATGGCTGGACGATCCTCCCCCGAAGGGAGCCCACCCCCGCCATCCACCACCATGGCCGGGACACGCTCAGCCAGGGTCTTTGGGGAAGCGTGTCCCAAGAAAATATGACCCCTTCTGTCTGCCAGGAACCTTATGGTGTCCTGGCCGGTCCTGACGACGTCGGACAGGACCGGGGGTGTTTGACTCCTACCAAGATGGGACTGGCACTGTGACAAAGTCAACCCCGGCCGGGATGTATTTTTCGCGAACCGCCGTCAGCCGTCGAAGACCTGCCCGCTCACCGTCTAAACGGCAACCGGGAGATCCTGCCGGTCGTTGCGGGCAGGCAGCGGCGCACCCTCGCCTTTCCCAGCCCTGGTAGGTATCGTTCGGAGGCGATGCCGGCCCTGATCACCGACCTTTTGGCCCGATCTGCCCGGCTCTATCCTGATCGGCACGCGGTGCGGATCGTGGGAGGGCCATCCCTTACCTATGCCGAGTTGCAGGAGAGAATCGGGCGGGTCGCCGGCGCTTTGGCCCGAACGGGAGTTGGTCGGGGTGATCGGGTGGCGGTGATGGCCCCTGCCGGGTTGGGGTTCTTCGATGCTTACCTGGGCGCGGCCTGGTTGGGGGCCGCCGCGGTTCCCTTCTCCACCAGCCTGGCGGCGCCCGAGATAGGCCGCCAGCTGGCCGACGCCGATCCCCAGGCCGCCATTGTGGGGAAGGACTACGGCGACCGCATGGCGAAGGCATCAGGCAACAGATTGGCCCTGTTGCAATATGACACCCCAAAATATCGCCGTCTGCTTTCAGAATCGGACCCTGTCCCCACCGCCGCCCAGCCACAGGACACGGCGCTGATCATCTACACCAGCGGAACCACCGGCGATCCCAAAGGGGTTTGCCTCTCCCATCAGGCACTCACTTTCAACGCCTATGTTTCGGCCATCTCCCAAAGGTTTCTCTCCTCCGATGTCTATCTCTCGGCCACACCTCTCTATCACGCCTCCGCCGGATTGCGGGTGATCACCATGCTGGTGGACGGCCAGACCCACGTGGTGCTTCCCTCGTTCACCGCCGAAGGAGCCATGTCAGCCGTCTCCGAATGGGGAGTCACCACCACCATCATGGTGGCGACTCAACTGCAGAGAATCCTCGACTCCCCCGCTTTTGACCCCGACGCCTTTGGTTCCATGCGGCTTCTCCTCTACGGCGCTTCCCCCACCGGGTCCAACCTGGTGGAAAGGATGGTGAACTCGCTTCCCTGCGGCCTGTATCACGGTTACGGTCTGACCGAGGCCACCGCGGTGTGTTCAGCATTGGGCCCCGAGGATCACCGCCGCCTATTGGAAAGGGATGAACCGGGATTGTCCTGCGGACGGCCTATCCCCGGGGTCGACATTGAGATCCGAAGTCCCGAGGGCCGGCCGGCCGAACCGGGCCAGGTCGGCGAAATACTGGTGTGCACCCCCAAATTGATGTCCGGCTACTGGCGACAGCCCCAAGCCACCGCTCAAGCGATTCGCCACGGATGGTTGCACACCGGCGATCTCGGCTATCGAAATGCCGAGGGATACATCCACCTTTCGGGGCGCATCAAGGAACTGATCATCAGCGGCGGGGTGAACATTCACCCACCCCAGATCGAAGACACCCTGTCTCATCATCCCGGGGTGGCTGAGGCGGCGGTGATTGGTCTCCCAGACGAGGAGTGGGGAGAGGCGGTGACCGCGGTGGTGGTGCCTCACAGGGGAGCTTCGCCGACTCTGGCGGAACTGGCCGATTGGGTGGGTGATCGGCTCGCATCTCATATGAAGCCCAAACGTTTGATCCTCACCGATCAACTCCCCCGGGGAGCAACCGGAAAAGTCCTCAAGCACCGGCTGGTCGAAGAACACACCCCTCCTCCCGCCGCTTCATGAACGCCACCGCCTTGAACATCCCCACCCCGGCGCTGGTGGTGGACCGAGCCGTCATGGAGCGCAACATCGCCCACATGGCGGAATATATGAGGGAACTGGGGGTGGACCTTCGACCCCACTGGAAGACCTCCAAAATGGTGGAAGTCGCCCATCTGCAAAACCAGGCGGGCTGTGTGGGGTTCACCTGCGCCACCCCGGCCGAGGTTCGGTGCCTGCTCGACCACGGCTACACCGATCTCACCTGGGCTCATCAGCCGGTGGGACCATCCAAAGTGGCTTTGGCGGTGGAAGCCAACCGGCGGGGAAAGGTGCGAGTGGCCCTCGACTCGGGGGAGGCCGCCGCTCCCCTGGCAGAAGCTGCGCAACATGCAGGCGTGATCGTTCCCTACCTGATTGAGGTGGACACCGGTTTGGGACGAGCAGGAATCGCCCCCGAACGGGTGATGGAGCTGGCAGGAAGACTTACCCACACCGACGGCCTGCGACTGGATGGAATCATCACCCATGAGGGTCATCTCGGTGGGTTCGGCCGGGATCGCTCCGGTCTGGAAGAAGAGGGCCGATCAGTGGGAGAAACCATGATCCGGGTGGCAAAGCAACTTCGCCAGGCCGGATTCTCGGCCAAGACGGTGTCAGTCGGCTCCACCCCCGGCGCCACCTCCACTCCCCGGGTGCCCGGCATCACCGAGGCTCGTCCGGGCACCTACGTCTTCGGTGACGCCAATCAGGTGACGCTGGGAAGCGCCGACTTGTCAGGATGCGCTTTGACCGTAATGGCCCGGGTGGTGAGCACGCCTCGGCCTGGTCAGGCCATCATTGACGCAGGGAGCAAGGCAATGAGCTCCGACGGCCCCACCTCGGGAGTGGGATTCGGGAAGGTTCTCGGCCCAAACGGCGCCGTGGCGGACATCGGATTCCACCGAGCCAACGAAGAACACGGCTTCCTTAAAGGACCGGACGTCCACCAACTCAGGGTGGGCGACCTGGTCCGGGTCCTCCCCAATCACGCCTGCGCCACCGTGAACATGTGGAGCCGGGCGGTAGTAGTCGATGAAGACGGCGATCTGCAGGAGTGGAGAATCAGCGCCCGCCGCTGAGGCGAGCAGGCACAGTCAATCAACCCAACCAGGCGGACAGGCCTTCCAGTAGGCGGTCGATATCGGCTTCGGTGTTCCACATGTGAGCAGACACCCGCACTGATGCTCCCCGCACCGAGACATAGACCGAGCGAGCGGCCAGTTCGGTGACCAGCGACCTCGGATCGGCGCCTTCCGGCAATCGCAGGCCCACCAAATGGGCGCTCCGAAACTGCTGAAGGGGAGCGATCAATCCCATTGAAGCCGCTCCTTCGGCCAGGCGATCGGTGAGCCGCCCACTGTGGGCCGACAGGCGGTCGGTTCCCACCCCCGTCAGAATCTCCAAGCCGGTGCAGGCGGCCTCGGTCAGCCAGAGGTTCCAAGATTGCCCGGCGTCATAGCGCCGCGCGTTCGGAGCCAATTCCCAGCGGTATTCGTTCACCCGGGTGAAATCTTGGCTTCCCGCCCGGGACATCCAGTTGGCGTCCAGCGGCCTGCCTTCCCGGCGGTTGGGAGCAGCCCACAAATATGAAAATCCCGGAGGCCCCAACAGCCACTTGTACCCCACTGACACCACAAAATCCGGCCGGATGACCCCGACATCGAAGGGGGCCATTCCCAGGCTCTGGGAGATGTCAACCACCAATCGGGCGCCCACGGCCCGGGCCGCCGCGCCCACGGACTCCAGATCAACCCGCGTCCCGTCCGTCCAGTGACAGGCCGGAATGGACACCACCGCAATGCCTTCACCCAGACGCTCCAAGACCGCAGCCGTCCAATCGTCGTCGGATGGACGCTTCACGAACACCGGCTCGGCGCCCCGCTCGGTCCACGGATACACCATGGCGGGGAACTGCTCCTCCAACATCAACACCCGATCTCCCTCACCCACCCCCAACGCCGCCGCGGCGGTGGCCACCCCATAGCTGGCCGAGGAAACCAGCCCCACCCCCTCAGCATCCCCTCCTATCAATGACGCCAGCAAATCCCGCGCCTTATCGCCCGGAGCGAAGAAGTCCTCCACTCCCACTTGCGGGAGCGGTCGGTTAACCGACTGAGCGACGGCCTCGGCGACCGGTTTGGCCCGTGCTCCCAAATAGGCGCTGTTCAACCACGCCACCCCTTCCCCGAGGTCGAACAAACCCCCGGCGGGCAACTGCAAACTCGAAAACCGATTTTCCATGGAGGTCCTCAATCGGCGGGATAAACCAAAGACAGATCTGAGAATTCCACACCCTCCGAGGTCAGGCGGGAAAAGAGCATGCCGGTGAACATGTCCTTGGGAATAAGGCAGTCCTCGCAGGCATCGGGCCCGGCCGCAATCTCCACGGCCAACCCGCCGGACACAGATCGCCTCACCTTCAAGGCGTAGCCATCGGCCGCCAATCCCGAAGAGAAAGGCGCCAAGGCTGAGACAGCCCTATCCAAATCAACCTGTGGATCTCCACTCACAACGCCGTAGGGTAGCCTTGGCCGAACCCCACCAAAGGTGTATCACTTGCCCGAAGAAAACCCCTCTCTGGGCGTTCCCCGAGTGCTGGTTGAAGGTATCGGGGCCTTCTTCCGATACCCCCGGGCGTTGCTGGCCCGCTCCGCGTTGGTGATGGTGATCCCGGCGGTGGTTCTTCTGGTGTGGCAATCGAGCGCCGACACTCGCGACGCCAATCCCCTGTTTTTCTGGGTCTATCTGCTCATCTGGTTCGGAAGCTTCCCAGTGGCCGGATACGTGGGTTGGCCCTTGGCCCGCGCCGCCCTGGCCGCAGCTTCCCCCCAACCGGGCCCATACCTCCACCCAGACGACTGGTGGGTACGGGATGGTTTCGTACGGGCCACCGCCGTCTTCTCCTTCACTGTGGCGGTCGGGACCGTATTCCTGGTGATCCCCGGGTTGATGGTGCTGATGATCTACACCTTCTATCCCTTTTTGATATTGGACCATCGAGCCAAAGGCTTCAGCGCCCTGGCCACCAGTTCGGAACTCACCCGGGGAAACCGAATGGCCCTTTTGGTCCTGGTACTGATTCTGGCGATGTTGTTCACACCGGCCGGTTTCCTCTTCTATATGTGGACCCCCGGATTCGCAGGGGCCGTTGCCCTGTGGTTACTGGGCGCACCGGCCTTGGCAATCGGAGCCACAACCATGGCCGCCGCATATCTGGCCATCCGGAACTCCAGTTAGCCCGCATTCAGCGAATATTTTTTGCCGAAATGTCGCATTGGAGGGGCCATCCCGCCTAAGGTTATGGCCGTATACCGTATTAACCGCACCTCGATCGAAGGAGGAAGAATGCTCACACGTCTACAGAAATTCGGAGGGTTCATGGCGGGGATGGTCATTCCCAACATCGGGGCGTTTATCGCCTGGGGATTGATCACCGCCTTCTTCATTCCCACCGGATGGACACCCAATGACGATCTCGTCGAGTTGGTGGGTCCGATCATTGTTTACCTGCTGCCGGTACTGATTGGCTTCACTGGAGGTCAAATGGTTTACGGTCACCGGGGCGGCGTGATGGGCGCTATCGCCACGATGGGAATCATCGTCGGCGCCGACTTCGCCCTGGACAGCGGCGCCACCGGCGATCCGCCCCAGTTCCTGGGCGCCATGGTCGTCGGCCCCTTGGCCGCCTGGCTGATGATGAAGACTGACGAGGCCTTCCAGGACCGAGTGCCGGTCGGCTTCGAGATGCTCTACAACAACTTCTCTTCCGGCATCTTGGGTTTCATCCTGGCGATCCTCGGTCGCTACATCATGGGTCCCATCATGGGCTTCATCGCCAACCTGTTCGGAAACATGGTGGACTGGGTAGCCGATGCCGGGCTCTTGCCCTTGGCCGACATACCCATCGAAGTTGGGAAGGTGCTGTTCCTCAACAACGCCATCAACCATGGAATCCTGGGCCCGCTGGGAGCCGCAGAGGCAGCCGAAACCGGACGCTCCATCTACTTCTTGCTGGAAACCAACCCCGGACCGGGCCTCGGTTTGCTGTTGGCCTACTGGTTCGCAGGCAAGGGTATGGCCAAGCTGTCCGCCCCAGGCGCCATCGTGATTCACTTCTTCGGTGGAATTCATGAGATCTATTTCCCCTATGTTCTCATGCACCCCATCATGATTCTCTCAGTGTGGGCTGGCGGCATCCTCGCCGACATCATCTTCGTGATCTTTGATGCGGGGCTATCAGCCACACCTTCACCGGGCTCGATCTTCGCCTATCTGGCAGTGATGCCCAGGGGCCAGCACTTCGGAGTCCTACTCGGCGTGGCCGCCGCGGCGGCCGCGGCGTTCGTAGTCGGCGTGCTGCTGTTGCGGATCTTCCCGGTCAAGGAGAGAGAAGGCACGGAAGAAATGATCGGCACCATGCCGAGTGTTCCAAGCTAAACCAACTTTCTTTTTCGTTATAACATTGGGGAGAGTCCTGCGGGGCTCTCCCCACTTTCTTTTAATCGAAGGGTGCAATGTATGAGTGCAGTAACAAAAGCAGCAGCGGAGGTCAAGTGGATCGTCCTGGCATGCGAAGCCGGGATGGGTTCGAGCCTGATGGTCACCAACGCTTTGAAGAAGAAGATCAAAAAAGCCAAGCTTCCCATCAAGGTGACTCATTCACCCGTGCATGGAATACCCGAAGACGCCGATGTGGTGGTCACCCACGCTGGTTTGGCCAGCCGCGTGAAACAGGTGGCGCCACACGCGGCGGTAGTGCCGTTTAGGACTTTTCTGAATGATCCCGCCCTGACCCAGCTGGTGAAATCGCTCTCCGCCGGTCAGGACATAGTGGGAAGCTAGGCGTATGGCAGAAAAATCAGTCACCTCGGTGGAGGCCATCTCTTTGGGCGAGGGGGGACAAACTCAAAGGGAGGCCATTGATCGAGTCTCGGGCATGCTTTACGACCTGGGAGCGGTGGAAGAGGGATACGGACAGTCCATGCTGGACCGAGAAGAGGTGATCTCAACCTTCCTGGGCAACGGAATTGCCCTTCCCCACTGCACCTATGAAGATCGAGGCCTGATCAAACGCACCGCTCTGGTGCTCGCCCAGTATCCGGCCGGCGTCCCCTGGGGTGACGATGACGACATTGCCTACCTGGTGTTCGGACTGGCGGCGGTGGGCGAAGAGCATCTGGCGGTGATGTCGCACCTGGCGGAAGTCTTGGACGACGAGGACCTGTGCGCCCAACTGGCGGTGGCCACCGACGAGAACCACGTTAGGGAAACCCTGGCAGCATCACCGGAATGACCCCATCCCGGGTGGCCGTGTTCGGCGCAGGCAACATCGGAAGGGGGTTGCTGGGATGGCTGTTCGGCCGGGCCGGATGGGAAGTTGTCTTCATAGATGTCTTCCCGCAACTGGTGGATCTCATCAACCGGGAAGGCGAATACCGGGTATTCGAAGTTGGCGCGCAGGGTCGAACCACGCAGGTGATAAAAGGAGTTCGGGCGGTGGACGGCACCGACGCCGCGTTGGCGGCCGAAGCCGCGGCCTCTGCTGAGTTGGTGTGCACCGCGGTGGGAGCGGGGACTCTTGAACGGGTGGCGCTGGCCATCGCGGCAGGTCTGGGCAGGGGCGACTCTGAAATCCGCAATGTGCTGGCCTGCGAAAACGCCGACCCCAACAGCGCCCTTTTGCTTCGGCATGTCAAGCGCCTCCTGGGAGAACACCCCCGTGGGGTGGGTTTCCCCGAGACACTGGTTGATCGCATGGTCCCCGGCTCCGGCGGGGAGAGTTTGGATGTGGAGGTCGAGGAGCGTTTCGATTTCAAAGTGGGCCGGCAGGAATGGGCGGGCGCCGACCCCCAAGTGCCGGGACTGGATTTGGTTGGCAACCTGCTCCTGTACCGCAAGAGAAAGCTGTGGCTGGTGAACGGCCTGCACGCCGCCGCGGCCTTCCTGGGAGCGTCAGCCGGTCATCAGACGGTGGCCGAAGCAGTGGCCGACCCTCCTATCCGGGACCGGTTGAATGAGATCACAGTCACCATGGCGACGGTGCTCTCGGAGCAGTTGGACGAATGGTCCCAGGCGGAACTGGCTGACTACGGCCAGTTCAATCTGCACCGATTCGAGACCACCGCCTTGGTGGACCCGATTCGCCGGGTTGCTCGTAATCCCCTGTCCAAACTCGGCCCCGCCGAGCGTTTGGTGGGCCCCGCCCGGGAAGCCGCTCAACAAGGTCTTCCGACCGAGGCGTTGTGCGACGCTGTCGCAGCCGGGCTGGTGCTGGATGATCCCCAGATTCCCGGAGTCGATGTCCTGCAGGGAGCGGTCCGCACCCAAGGTTGGCCGCAGGTGCTGGGGCTTACCGCCGACGATGGCCAACTGCGGGAGATGCTGGAAAGGCGCATGGTGGGGTCCCAACCCGGAGCGATTTGATAACATCGGATAGCACCGAACCCCAACCGCCACAGGTGCAATTATGTCTCGAATGACCCACGACCAACTCCAACAGGCAATCATCACCAATCTGGCCGCTGAACCCGACCCGGATGGCAAAGCCGACCTGATCTGCTCCAAAGGGGCGCTGGCGATAGCCGCCGATCACAAGCAAATCAAAAAAGCAGTGAAGCGACTGCGCCCTTTGATGACCTACCGGTTTCTGGTGATCAACCGAGGCGACCTGTTCGCGGCCAGTCCGGCCACCATCGGCACCAAAATCGGCATTCTCGACGCCAACGGCTCCATGTTGAAAGCAGCAGACCTCCCCCGCAAGCGCTAGACGCCGCCACTCGCGCGGAGGTCGGCCGCCTGAAGCGATCTCGCAAGACAGTCAGGGTGCGGCCGTAAGATGGTCAAGATTCGGATTAGCAACTCGGTGTCGGGTTTGTTTGCCCATGGGGAAACTCCCCTCCGGGACACCGCTCGCTTTCTCGGAGATCCCGGCCTGTGTGGCCCAGGGTCGGTGAGTTGGAAGGTCATCGGAGACATTTCCGCATTTCTGGGAGGGATCCGGGCCTTGCTGGTTCAATCCGCCCACCCCGAAGTGGCAGCCGGTGTGGAGGACCACAGCCGTTACCGAGAGGATCCACTGGGAAGGCTCAATCGCACCTCCTTTTATGTGACCACCGCCACGTTCGGGGCCATGCCGGAGGTCCAAGATGTGGTTTCCGTGGTGAACGCCGCCCATCAGAACGTGCGAGGCATCTCACCGCGCAACCGCCCCTACCGCGCCTCCATGCCGGACCTGGCGGCCTGGGTGCACAATACTCTCACCGAATCCTTCCTGGTGGCCTATCAGCATTTCGGTCTGGGGCTCACCGTCGAGGAGGCCGACCAGTTTGTGAAAGAGCAGACCCTTATCGGACACCTGATGGGCGCCGATCCCCTTCCGGAGACCGCCGTCGGACTTTCCGAGTGGATTGATTCCCATCCGGTGCTGGCCCCCAGTCCGGGAATGGAAGCTGCACTCGGGTTCCTGCGACGACCTCCCATCTCGGCCCTCCAACGATGGGGATATCGCCTCTTGTTGCAGGGCGCGGTCACCACCATCCCCCCCAGAATCCGCCGGATCCTGGGGGTCCAGGCCAAGCCCGGCGCCCGCATGAGAGCCAAGGCGCTGATCCGGATCCTTCGGTGGGCGATGCGAAACAGCCCGGCCTGGCAAGCTGCTCTGGAACGCTGCGGCGAGCCGTACGATCCGAAGACATTCCGAGAACAACCGGCGGCATCCCACTGACCCGAACCTCAATCCCCCAATATCCAATCCCGGACCCCACCTGTTCAGCACCCAGTTAAAATGGCCTATGTACCACCAAGGGAAAGCGGTTTAGCCCCCGCTCCCAAGTTTTTCGCCAAGAAAGGCTCCGCACCGCAGTGAAATATCGGGCGCCCGCCACCATTGCAGAAGCCTTGGAACTTCTGGCTGCCCATCCCCGGGCGCGAGTCTTCGCCGGCGCCACCGATCTGATTCCCCAAATTCAATCCGGCCGACCCGAGCCGGAGATGGTGGTCGACATCAAACGGATTCCCCAAACCGGGGTGTTGGAGAACCACAACGGCCATTGGCGAGTGGGCGCCGCAGTCCCCGCCGCCCGTTTGACCTCTCACCACGCCTGGGTGATGGCCTTTCCCGGCCTGGCAGAAGGAACCGGACTGATCGGATCCGATCAGATCCAGGGCCGGGCCACTTTGGGCGGCAACCTGTGCAACGCCTCACCCGCCGCCGATTCGGTCCCCTCCCTGGTAGCGCTGGGGGCCGTGGCCATAATCGTGGGACCCGAAGGGGAGCGAGCTGTGCCGGTGTCAGAAGTTGTGGTCGGCCCCGGTGTCACCTCCCTCGATCCGACCGAGTTCATCACCCAGTTTCACATCCCCACCCCTTCACCCGGCGTCTCCGATGCCTATGAGCGCTTTATCCCCCGCACCGAAATGGACATCGCGGTGGTGGGAGCTGCGGCCCGCATCCGGTTGGATAACAAGGGCCGATGTGAAGAGGCCACAGTGGTGCTGGCCGCGGTGGGTCCCACCGTGGTGCAGGTGGAGGCGGCGTCAGACATCCTGGCAGGCCGACAGATCCCCCAACAGCCCAATCAGGATCTACTCTGGCGCGAACTCGGTAAGGCGGCGGTGGCATGTTGCAATCCGATCGACGACAAGCGCGGCACTGCCCCGTTCAGGCGGCAGGTGGCCGGGGTTCTGGCCGGTCGAACCGTGGCTGCGGCCGCCCGCCGAGCCAGGAGGAACCTGTGAGCAGGACCCATGTCACCTGCGTGGTCAACGGCGACCCGGTGGATTTTCTGTGTTACGACTACCAGACTCTGCTCAGCGCCCTGCGCGACGAGTTGGGCATGACCGGAACCAAGGAAGGCTGCGGAACCGGCGACTGCGGGGCCTGCTCGGTGATCCTCGACGGCCAACTGGTCTGCTCCTGTCTGGTCTTCGCCCCTGAAGTCGAAGGCAGGACCGTCGAAACCATCGAGGGACTCGCCAACGGAGACCTTCATCCGCTGCAGCACAGCTTCTTGGAAGGGGCAGCCCTGCAATGCGGGGTCTGCACTCCTGGGTTTCTGATGGCCGCCAAGGCTCTGCTGGACCGCAAACCCTCCCCCACCGAGACGGAGGTGCGATATGCCGTCGCCGGGAATCTGTGTCGATGCACCGGATACGACAAGATCGTCCGCTCCATCCTGGACGGGGCCGCCCGGATGAGGGAGCAGAACATCCCAGAGGAGACACCGTGACCGCCCGGACCGGCTACAAGTGGGTGGGAACCCGCCCGGTGCGTCACGATGGGATCGACAAGGTAACCGGCCGGGCCCGCTTTGGGGCCGATTTCGCCGCGGCGGGCATGCTGCATGGAGCGGTGTTGCGAAGCCCCCACGCCCATGCCCGGATCCGGCGGATTGATGTTACCGCGGCTTTGTGCATCCCCGGGGTGAAGGCGATCATCACCGGCGCCGACTTGCCCCACCTCTCCGATCAAAAGGTGGCGGGAGGAGAAGGGGACGCCACCTACCGGGACCTGTCCCGCAACATTCTGGCCCGTGACAAGGTGCTCTACCAGGGGCATCCAGTGGCCGCGGTTGCGGCGGTGACCCTCCGTTTGGCCAGGAAGGCGGCCCAGGCAATCGAGGTGGAATATGAGGTGTTGCCGCCGGTGCTCACCCTGGAAGAGGCCATGGCGGACGACGCCCCCCTCCTGCATGATGACCTGTTCACCTCGGGGCTCGATTCGCCTCCTGCGCGGGCCTCCAATATCTCAGCCCGCCATGTCATCGACCGCGGCGACCTCGACCGGGGCTGGGAGGAGGCGGAGGTGGTGGTGGAGCGGGAGTTTTCCACCAAGGCGGTTCATCAGGGTTACATAGAACCTCATGCGGTGTTGGCCCAGGCCGGAGAGGATGGGCGTTCAACACTGTGGGTCTCCTCCCAGGGCCACTTTGTTATTCGGACCCTCACCGCCACCGTGTTGGGATGGGACCCGGGCGACATGAAGGTGATCCCAGCCGAGATCGGCGGCGGTTTCGGGGGCAAGACCACCATCTATCTGGAGCCTCTGGCCGCGCTGCTTTCTCGTCGGTCGGGACGGGCGGTGAAGATGGTTATGACCCGAGACGAGGTGTTCAGAGCCACCGGCCCCACCTCGGGGGCAGTGCTGAAGATCAAGATGGGGGCTCGGCGCGACGGGCAACTGGTGGCCGCCCAGGCCCACATGTCATATGAAGCCGGCGCCTTTCCCGGATCTCCGATCGGCCCCGGAGTGATGTCGGTATTTGCTCCCTACGACATCCCAAACGTACTGATCGAAGGCTACGACGTGGTGCTCAACAAACCGAAGGTGGCGGCCTACCGGGCGCCGGGAGCTCCGATGGCGGCCTTCGCCGCCGAGTCGGTGGTGGACGAGCTGGCCGAACAATTGAACCTCGATCCTCTGGAGTTGAGAGTCCGTAACGCAGTGGCCGAGGGGGTGCGAGCCGTGTACGGACCCAAGTTCCGAAAGATCGGACTGGTGGAAACCTTGGAGGCGGCCCGCGACCACCCCCACTATTCGACGCCGCTGGGTCCCTGGCAGGGGCGGGGGGTGGCCTGCGGATGGTGGATGAACTACGGAGGCGAGACCACCGCCACCGTCAGTATCAACCTGGACGGAACGGCGGTGGTGATGTCCGGTTGTCCCGACATCGGAGGCTCCCGGGTCGCCCTGGCTTTGATGGCTGCCGAGGAATTGGGGATCGACGTGCATCGGATAGAACCGGTGGTGGCCGACACTCATTCCATCGGCTACAACGACCTCACCGGAGGGAGCCGGGTCGCCTTCGCGGTGGGAATCGCGGTGGTGCAGGCCGCCCGCCAGTTGATCGAAGAACTGTGTTCCCGGGCCGCTTTGCTGCGAGATGTGCCCCGCCCAGAGGTCGAATGGGTGGACGGCCGAGCCCAGAGCGTGAACGGAACCTTTTCACCTCTCTCCCTGGAGGAGTTGGCCGCCGGCTCAGGACGGACCGGAGGGCCGCTCTCCGCCACCAAGACCGTCAATCCCCGGGGAGTGGGAGTGGCGTTCTCCACTCAAATCTGTGATGTGGAAGTGGACCCCGACACCGGAAGAATCACGATCCTGCGCTACACGGTCACCCAGGACGCCGGCCGCGCCATCCATCCCGACTATGTGGAGGGTCAGATGCAGGGAGGGGCGGTGCAGGGCATCGGATGGGCTCTCAATGAGGAATATATTTTCGACCAAAACGGGGTGATGGAGAATCCGGGCTTTTTGGATTATCGGATGCCGGTGGCATCGGACCTGCCCATGATCGACACCGTGGTGGTGGAAGTGCCCAATCCCGATCACCCTTACGGAGTGAGAGGGGTGGGGGAAGTGGGAATCGTCCCGCCCCTGGCGGCCGTGGCCAACGCGGTCTACGCCGCCACCGGCCGGCGGATCGGCGAACTGCCCCTATCACCGGTCCGGGTGCTGAAAGCACTGTCGAGGAAAGACTGAATCGACGATGGACCTGGCGGTGAGGGTCAGAGGGGCACCAGAAAGGCAAGAATGTGAAAACATTGTCTAACTTCGCACAACACCACGCAACCCACCATTGCATTTGTCCCAGGGTCATGACATAGTGGTAGAAGTCACCCAAATACCTCCCGACCGGGTCAGAGCTCATCCCGACGAAAATGGCAGGGGGGTCATACCAGTTGGTCGAAGAACCCCTTCTCTGGGGACCGGCGAAACTCGCCCATCGACCCCCGGCGGCGGTGGAGGGGGAGGGCCCTTTGGGGAGGAAGGGGCCGGGTTGTTTTCGCGACTTAGGGGAGGGTTTTCACGTTTTGGTGGCAGCCGCTTGGGGGTGGCGACACCTTTGCCAACATCGGCAGTTCGGCCCAGTGCGGGCTGATGGCCACCGTCTTTTTCTCCCAAAGCCTCCACGACGTCACCGGAGGAGCCAGGGAGTGGCAAACAGATGCCTGCTCAATGAGAGAATTGGGGACCGAGTTGGAAAAAGCATTCCCCGGCATCAGGCGCCCATTGCAGTCAGCAGCAGTGGTCATTGATGGAGATATTGTTCCGGGCGCTTGGCTGGAGAAGTTGGCGCCCGACAGTGAGATTCACTTTCTCCCAGCCATAAGCGGTGGTTAGCCAAGCGGCGCCATCCCCGTCTCTTCTGGTCTACGGGGATGCGTCGGTCGATATCAGCATGCGGATCACCGACCTGCCCGCCGCCGGAATGGACACCGCCGCCCGGAACCCCCTGGTGACCACCGGAGGGTCGGCTGCCAACTGCGCAGCCACGGTAGCCCGATTGGGACCCCGAGTCAATCTGGCCGCAGTGGTGGGAAACGACCTCTTTTCCCGGATCATCCTCGACGATCTGGGGACCCTGGGGGTGGGACTCTCGGGGCTTTGGGTCACCGACGGGCCGTCGGCCGTAGTGGTGGCCCTGATCGATCCCCAAGGCCAACGCACCTTCATCTCGGCCCGAGGTCCGGCCGGCGACACCCTGCCGGCCCACCGGTACCTGCCGCTGCTTGACCAGGCTTCACTGGTGCATCTCAGCGGCTATTCGTTCCAGGACCCCGGATCGCGGTCGGTCGCCCTTGATCTGCTGGAGCAGGCCCACCGGCGCCGGATTCCCACTTCGCTCGACCCCTCTCCCCTGTTCCCCGCCCACTTCGATTCCCTACGGCACCGTTTGCAGGGAATCACCTATCTGTTTCCCAACGCCGGGGAAGCAGCAGCCATCACCGGAATGGACTCTCCCCCCGATGCCGCCCGGGCGCTTCGGGATTTGGGGGTTGGCACCGTGGTGATCACAATGGGCGCCGATGGCTGCCTGCTCGGAGATGACGACCGAATCGCACACTTTCCCGCCTTCGCCAAGCTCCCGGTGGTGGACACCACCGGCGCCGGAGATGGGTTCGCCGGGGGGTTTTTGGCGGTGATCCTTGCCGGAGGGTCTCCCCGCCAAGCCTGTCGGGTCGGTAACCTGGTGGCCGCCTGCGTCATTGCCGAACGGGGAGGACACACCGGCTCTCCGTCCCCCGATTATCTGGTTCGCTTGGCGCACCGGTGGGGAGACGCCAGGTTGAAAGAGTCAGTGCAAACCATCACCGGTACATCCCCGGCCCCCTCGGACGGATAGGGTTTCAGAGTATGCCAACACTGATGCGTCTGGGGGAAGAAGTCCGGGACACCCTTGCGGCCGGAGGGCCGGTGGTGGCGCTTGAGACCAGCATCGTCACCCAGGGCATGCCGTTTCCCACCAATGTGGAGACGGCCTTGGACACCATGGGAGCGGTACGCCGGGGAGGAGCGGTGCCCGCCCTGATCGGGGTCGTGGGTGGCGAACTGGTGTGCGGAATGACCGAAGAAGAACTGCATCGTCTGGCAACCTCTTCGGAGGCCGCCAAGGTGCAAAAGAGAGATTTGCCTCGAGTAATCGCCGAAGGGGGCGACGGCGGGGTGACGGTTGGCGCTTCCCTGTTCGCCGCCGTCCGCGGTGGGATCGAGGTGTTCGTTACCGGGGGGATCGGAGGAGTCTCCCCCGACGTGGGCACAACTCTCGATGTCTCCGCCGACCTGTGGGCAATTGCCTCCCATTCCTGTATAACGGTGTGTGCCGGCGCCAAGGCTTTTATGGACGTGGGCGCAACTCTGGAATACCTGGAGACCATCAGCGTGCCGGTGGCGGTGTGGCGATCCCACATTTTCCCCTGGTTCTACAGTCCCCGAAGTGGCACCCAGGTGGAGTGGAGGGTTGATAAAGCCGAGGAGCTGGCTTCCGCGTTTCGCGCCGGGCGGCGATTGGGCTATCAAGGGGGGATGCTGTTGGGGGTTCCGATCCCCGCCGAGCATGGCCTCGATCCCCAGACCACCCGCCGAGCCGTGAAGTATGCACTGAAGCAACTGGAGCGCGCGATGATTGTCGGCAAGGACGCCACCCCGTTCCTTCTGCAGGCCGTCCACGAATACACCGACGGCGCTTCTTTGGATGCCAACATTGCCCTGGTCCGCCACAACGCACAGGTTGGCGCCGAGTTGGCTTTGGCGCTGGCGAGCGGGAAGGAGTAGCACCATGATCAGCCGACCTCGGACCTACCTTTGGGCGGCATTGCTCCTTTTGGCATCGGCCTGCGGCGAGGGCGCCGGTTCTGCGGATTCGCCAACCGACGGAGAGTCCGATTGGGGGTCGGGGAGGACCTACGACGAATGCACCGACCAGGGTTTGACCGATTACGGATTACGCACGGGTCAGAAGTGGATCGGGGACTTCTACGCCGACCTGTACGATTGTCAGGCTTCCAGCAGCCCATCCGATGATCCCAACCCCTCCTCTCCAGAAGCGGAGGAGCCATGCCCTTCTCCCCAAGAGGCTGACACCGGTACCCTGCCTCCCCTGCAGGGACTGTGCTATCAACCGGTGTTCACCGGTGTCCGGGACACTCTGAGGAACGACTTTGCCATGCCGATTCAGATCACTGCCCTTCCCGGGGGGGAACTCACCTATCTGATCACCCGGGAGGGCAGAGTGTGGGTGGTGGAGCGCGACACCTTTGCCCGCCCCCCGGTCTTGGACATCAGGGACTCCATCGCCCCGGGTTCGGAAACCGGCCTGCTGGGTATTGCTCTGCACCCCACCGATCCGCAGCGGATGTTCCTCTACTACACCGACCTCGAACATGACGTCATCCTGGCCGAGTACCGGCTGGACGAGACCTTGCGAAGAGCTCTGCCCGAAAGCGCCAAGACCGTGCTTCACATCCCCAACCGAAGCGACTTCCACAAAGGTGGGATGATCAAATTCGGACCCGACGGTTATCTTTATATCGGGGTGGGCGACGACGGATCCAGCTTCACCGGCCAGGATCCCACTTCTCTCCTGGGAGCCATACTGCGAATCGACGTTGACCAAGGTGCCCCTTATGCCATTGCGGACGATCATCCGCCGGTCTCCCCCGAAGCACCCGAGGTTTACTTCTATGGAATACGCAACCCGTGGCGGTTCTGGATTGATTCAGAAACCAATGTGATATACATCGGCGACGTGGGAGCCGATTCTTTCGAGGAAGTCAACATTGCGCCCCTGGACGCCCCGGGGATCAATTTCGGCTGGTCGGTGCTGGAAGGCCATCAGTGGGGACCCTTCAAGGAAGGTGTCGAATGCCGGGAAAACCCCGAGAATTGTGACACCAGCACCTTCACCGCCGCGGCTCTGGCCCTGGCTCACAGTCCCAACATTTGCGCGGTGGTGGGGGGCGTGGTGTACCGAGGCGAAGCCATCCCTGAACTGGTGGGCCACTTTCTCTACTCCGATGTCTGCGGGGGGTTTCTTCGCAGCCTGCGTTGGGACGGCGGCCTGGCGATTGATCTCCGCGATTGGACACCGGCATCGGGGAGACTGGTGCGTCTGCTCTCCTTCGGGGTTGACACCCGACAAGAGTTGTACGTTATGACCGCCGACGACGTCCTCCGCATCCAGCCGATTCGCTGATCCTGGGAGTGTGCTGAACAAGGGTCCGATGGGAGCCAAGCGCGGTAACAAGACCCCCGGTCGAGGTGTGGGGGCCTACCCATCCCATCTTTTCAGCATGCTTCCAGGACCGCTCTGCCCAGAATCCGGCCCGCCGCCAGATCGCGCAGAGCCTGATCGGCCTCCTCCAGAGGGTATCTGGTCACCCGGGTGGCAACTTTGCCCGCCAGCGCCAGAGCGGTGACCTCCACCAAATCACGATAGCTCCCCACGTAGACACCCTCGATCTTCAGTTCATTTCCCACCAAGTCAAAGATCGGCGCCCTGACTTCGCCCCCCACTCCCACCGCCACATAATGACCCCCAAAACCCAGCAGGCCGATCCCGGTGGCGGCTGTCTGATCGGACCCCACAAAGTCCAACACCGCCGACGGTTTCCCTGACCCAAGGAATGCGGGAAGTTCCTCGGGTGGCAAGGCGGCCGTGGCGCCGCATTCGGTGGCCAGCGCCTGAGCTTGCGGCCGGAGATCCACCGCCACCACCTCAGCCACCGAAATGGCCGAGAGGATCTGCACGGCCAGATGCCCCAGCCCTCCCACTCCCAACACCACCACTGTGGCGCCGGGATTCAGATCGAGCTTGGCGCAGGCCCGATAAGCGGCCAGCCCGGCGTCGGTGAGGGGGGCCAGGTCGGTGGGATCGACTGATCGAGGCAATTTGACCATCGCCCGTTCGCTCGAAAGAAGGTAATGGGCGAATCCCCCCGGCGCATCAATCCCGGGAGTCACCCGATCCGGCGCCCACTGATCATTGCCGTCTCGCTCCGCCTCGCTCAAACCGTCTGCCACAAATGGGTAGCAAAGCACCGGATCACCCACCGCCACGCTCCTGACGTCCTCTCCCACCGCCTCCACATAGCCAGCGTTCTCGTGTCCCAGCACATGAGGCAACTCCACCGGGATCTCGCCCCTCAGAATGTGCAACTCGGTGCGACACACCCCCGCCCCGCTGACGCGCACCACCACATCGTGGGGTCCGGCCGGCTCGGGACGGGGCATCTCCCCCATTTCCACCAACTGGCCCCCCAGATCAGGGACCACCCGGCGCATCAACGCCACTGGCATCATTTTGCTCACGACTTGGTACCTACCAGAGGCCCGCCACGCTAACTTCGAATGCGGGGAGCGTAGAAGGAGCGCAGCGATGCCGTGGCGGGAATGCGTTTCCCCGCCACCTCGATCTCATATTCCCCCGCCTCAAGCCAGGCACGGTCGATACCTTCGGGATGGGTCAGATAGCCCATGGCCAGACAGCGATCCTCGACATAGCTCCACATTCCGGAGGTGACCCGGCCCAGGATCTCGCCGTTGCGGAAGATGGGCTCGTCATGGTAGAGCAGACGGTCGGGATCCTCCAGACGGAACTGGACCAGGCGCTTGGGGAGAGTCCGACCTCGCTGCTCGGAGAGGGCCTCTTTGCCACAGAACCCTCCGGGCTTATTCCAATCCACCGCGAACCCCAGACCCGCTTCCAGCGGCGTGTCCTCATCGGTGATGTCATGACCCCAGTGACGGTATCCTGCCTCCAGCCGCAGGGTGTTCATGGCATGGAACCCGGCGTGCCGCAGGCCATGAGCGGCGCCTTCGGACACCACCGCGTCATGGACCGCTCCCGCCTCCTCTGCCCGCACATAAAGCTCCCAGCCCAGCTCGCCCACATAGCTGACCCGCATGGCCAGCACCCGATGTCCGGCCACGGTGATCCGATGAGCGGTTCCGAACGGAAAGGCCTCGTTGCTCAGATCGGTGTCGGTCAAAGCGGAAAGCAAAGCCCTCGAACAGGGGCCCATCACTCCCAGCACCGCCCGAGAAGCAGTGATGTCTCGCACCTCCACATCATGGCCCCGGGCCGAGCGCCGCAGATGGGCCCAGTCCCGAGTGGGCGCTCCCGAGCCCGACACCACCAAAAAGCGCTCCTCGCCCAAACGAGTCACCGTCAGGTCGGCTTCTATTCCCCCCCGCGGATTGAGCCACTGGGTGTAGACCACTTTGCCCGTTGGTCCGGGCACCCGACCCGACGACATCCACCCCAGCACCTGTGCGGCGTCGGGGCCTTCCACCTCAAATTTCACAAACGAGGTCTGATCGAACAGTCCCACGGCCCGGCGAACTGCCAGGCACTCCTCGCCCGAGGCCGCCCACCAATTCTGCTTCCCGTAGGAATATTCGTACCGTCGATCCATCCCCTCCGGCGCAAACCAGTTGGGTCGCTCCCACCCCGACACCTCCCCGAACACCGCCCCGGCCGCGTCCAGCCGGTCATGGAGCGGGGAACGTTTGACATCCCGGGCACTTTCATATTGGTAGAAGGGCCAGTGCATGGCATAGAGCAACCCCAGGCTTTCGGAGATCCGGTCCTCCAGGAACCCCAACTCGGTCTGATGGGGCAATGCCCGGCGGATGTCCACCGGCCACAGGTCGGAGGGAGGGTGACCGTCGATGATCCAGTCGGCCAACACCCACCCCACGCCTCCCGCCGATTGGATACCCACCGAATTGAACCCGGCCGCCACAAAGCACCGATCCACCTCCGGTGACTCTCCCAGATAGTAGACGCCGTCGGGGGTGAAAGCCTCCGGCCCGTTGAAGAAGAGTTGAATCCCAACCTCCCCCAAAGCCGGGACCCGGTGAATGGAACGTTCGAAAATCGGCCCCACGTGCTCCCAGTCCTCAGCCAGTCTGCCAAAACTGAAATCACGGGGTATTCCCTCCAGCTTCCAGACCTTTCCCCGCGGTTCGAAGAAACCGGCCATGATCTTTCCGGTCTCCTCTTTGAAATAGGTGTAGTTGGTGGGATCCCGGAGAGTGGGCATGCGGGGTGGGACCCCGTCCATCGGTTCGGTGACCAGGTAAAAGTGCTCACAGGCCTGCAGGGGAACCCCCACTCCGGCGGTGGCGGCCAACTGCCGGGTCCAGATCCCCGCGGCCAGCACCACCGTCTCACACTCCACATAACCCAGTTCGGTCTCCACTCCCACCACCCGTTCGTTCTCCACTGCCAATCTGGTGACCGCCACCTCTTCGGCGATGGTCACCCCCCGGTCCTTGGCGCCTTTGGCCAATGACATGGTGGTGTCCACCGGGCTGGTCTGCCCGTCCTGGGGAATCCAAGCCGCGCCCACCAGATCATCGATCCGGACCAGTGGCCACTTCTCCCGCAGTTCATCGAAATCCATCTCCCGCATCTCCACCCCCACCGTGCGGGCCATCGAGAGTCCCCGCATGATCTCCTCCCAGCGCTCGTGGTCCGACGCCACCGAGATGGATCCCACCGCCCGGTACCCGGTGGCCTGCCCGGTCTCGGCCTCCAACTCCTTGAACAACCGGGCCGAGTAGGTTGCGAGGCGAGTCAGGCTGTGAGACGACTTGAGTTGGCTGACCAATCCCGCCGCATGCCAGGTGGTTCCTCCGGTGAGTTTCCCCTGTTCCAGGAGCAACACATCGGTGACTCCCCGCCGGGCCAGGTGATAGGCCACGCTGCACCCCACGATTCCCCCACCCACCACCACCACTTGGACCCGGTCGGGTAAGTCCCTGCCAGCCGCCACCGGCAGGGATTCCGGATTCATCAGCCCCTCACCGATTCCACCGGCAACCGGATGGGAAAGCGGGCCCGCAGTTGATCGTCAACCTCGGGGGAGACATGACCGGGAAAGTGGCTGGCCAAGGTCTCGATCACATAGGCATGAGCCCGATCAGCCACCGACATCTTGCCGGCGTCCACCCAGTCGTCGGGGCTGAGACGATCTCCCACCTCGGGATAAAGGTAATCCCGCTGCATCACCCGCAAGGTTTGCTCGTGTCCCAGAAAATGCCCCTCACCCGAAACCACGTCTTTGATGACCTGGGTGGCCAAGCGGTCCGCATCGACTTCTATGCCGCGTATCGTGCGATTGACCGCCCCCAGCAGGTCGTTGTCAATCACCATCATCTCCAGCGAACACCCCAGAATGGACGCCATCATCCCCGCCGACTCGTAGATCAGGTTGGAGCCGGCCAAAGCGGCCAGGGCCACGGTGAGACCTTTCTCGTGCCCGGCCTGGCCGTCGATCAGCTTGGAGTCAGTCATTCCGGCCGGCACCCCGGACGGGAGCCCCAGCCAATTGGCGACTTGCGCCCCTCCTGCGGCCAGCACCGCCTCCTCTCCACTGCCCCCGCTCATCGCCCCGGTGCGCAGGTCGGAAACGAACGGCCACAAGCCCATTACGCAAGGATGTCCGGGAGACAAAAGGTTGACACAGGTGAGGGCGGACAGGCATTCAGCCAAAGCCTGCACCAAGGACCCGGCGAGAGTCGCCGGGGATGTGGCCCCGGCCTGGCCGGCGGACAGCAGGTTGATGGGCATTCCGGTCCGGACCTGCGCCACCATTCCTTCGGCGGTCTCCTTGGCGAACCGCAGAGGTGGAACCACAAAGGTGCTGTTGGCCACAATGAACGGGCGCTTGCGGAACTCCCCGGTTCCTCCCAGCACCATGTCGCACATCTCCACCACCTCATAAACATGGTCAGCCTGAAAAAAGGAAGTCCCGATGGGTTTGGTGGTTCCCATCATGGTGGCGTAAGCGGTGTTGATATCCAGTTCGCGGGCGCCATCCACCTCACGGGGGACCACCGACCGCACAAAGAAGTGGATATGTTCGAGGGTGTCCACCAAGCGAGAAAGATCGTAGAGATCCTGGGTGGTGGAAGGCCGGTAGGACTGGGTGAGATGATCAAACATCAAAACGGCCGCCCCCGCCGTTCCAAAATGCACCTTCTTTTCAGACAGTTCTATGGAACGGCTCTCATCAAGGCCGTGCCATACCCATGACTTGGCCGCCGTGTCGATGGCTTGCTTCACCACAGACTTGGGGAAGCGAAGCCGTCCCGCCTCGTCCACCCAACCACCTGACTTCACCACCACCTCGATGAACTCGGGGATCGGATTGCCCATGCCCACCTCTTCCAGAAGACTCAGAGCGGCCCGGTAGATACTCTCCATCTCCGATTCCGACAGCGGACGGTAGGCGCCGCTCTGCTGACCGGGCCTCACCGGACGGTCACCCTTCTTCAGCCCCGCGGCGCGAGCCGCCACCCGGGCCGCTCTCCCCCCTGATCGGCGAGATCGTCTGGCCATTACACACGCAACCTTTCAGAACGAGGATCCCAGACCGGACCGGAGAGGACCCGGGCCCGGCGGCGCTGTTCCATCACCCGAATCTCGAATTCGGAGCCCGGGGTTTGATAGTCGGGATGAACATAGGCAAAGAACAGGCTCTTTCCCGCCGAATAACCGTAGGCGCCGGAGGTGGTGAGACCCATCATCCCGCTATCCCCGTACACCGGCTCGTTGCCCCGACAGTCGGCGTCTTCGGCATCCATCTCCCCGTACACCAGCACCCACGCCAACTCTCCGCCCCGCCGCTCCAAGGTGGCGGATTTGCCCTGGAAGTCCTTTCGGTAATCCACAAAGCGCTCAATGTCGGCCTCCACCGGGGTGATCTCGGTGGTTAGCTCAAACCCGTGGGCCTTGTAGGCCTTTTCAATCCGCATGACGTTCATGGCGTAGGCCCCGAAGTCGATCAAACCCAACTCCGCTCCGGCTTCCCAGATGGCGGCGTAGAGCCCCGGCATTTCCTCCAACCGGTGATGCAACTCCCATCCCAACTCCCCCACATAGCTGACCCGAAGGGCCAGACACTCCACTCCGGCGACTTCTATCGGTTGTCCGGTGAGCCAGGGGAAGCTCCCGGTGGTGAGGTCGGCCCCGGTGATTTGCTGCAACAGCTCCCGAGACCGGGGCCCGGTGACCGCCAGGATTCCGGTTTGGTCGGTGACATCGGTGACCGTCACCCGTTCTTCAGGCCCAACGTGATGGCGCAGCCAGTCCTGGTCGTGCTGTTGGGCCATGATCGAGGAGTTGAGATAGAAACGATCATCACCGAGCCGAGTGATGGTCACCTCTCCCTCGATGCCGCCGAGGGTGGTGAGCATGTGGGCCAGCCGGATTCCGCCCGGGCGGTTGGGCAGGCGGTTGGCAGCCAACCGATCCAACAGAGCCGCGGCGTCGGGGCCGGTGACTTCCAGCTTGGTGAAAGCCGTCAAATCCGCCACCCCAACCCGATTCCGCACCCCCGCCACTTCCTCTCCCACCGGGTCGAACGCCGATGAGCGGCGGAACGAGTACTCTTCGGGGGCTCCATCAGGTGAGAAATATCGGGCCCGCTCCCATCCGTAAATCTCTTGGAACTGGGCGCCCTTGGCGGCCAGGGTTTCATACAGCGGAGTGCGCTTGCACGGCCGGCCGGCCTCTCGGTATTCGCCGGGCATCCGCACCTGGTACATCTCGTGATATTCATCGATCGACTTGACCCGGGTGAACTCGCCGGGAGCATGGGGCCCGAAGCGGCGGGGGTCCATTTCGGCCACGTTGATCTCGGTCTGACCATGCACCATCCACTGCGCCAGGAACTTTCCGGCGCCCGGCCCCTGACAGATGCCAATCGAAGACCCCACACACATCCAATAGTTGCGAACCCCCGGAGCGGGACCCATCAGGTATCCCGAGTCGGGGGTGTGGGTGATCGGACCGCTCACCACCTGTTTGATCCCCGCCTGCGCAAAGGCCGGGATGCGGCGGGCCGCCAGATCCAGCCAGGGGAGGAGCTTTTCCACATCGGGCGGGAGCAGATGAAAGGTAAGGTCCCAGTCGATGCCCTCTATCCCATAGGTCTGGGCGTCTCGGGTTTCATAGGGGCCGATCAGAATCCCGTCGTGTTCCTGCCGGTAATAGCAGGACGCCCGCGGGTCACGTAACACCGGCAACTCCCGATCCAAGGCGGTCACCTCCGGGATCGCCTCGGTCACTATGTATTGATGGATAACCGACACGATCGGCGTTTCCAGCCCCACCATGGCCGCCAGTTGGGGTCCGAAGTGGCCGGCCGCGTTCACCACGTGGTCGGAGACGATCCGTCCCTTCTCGGTGATGGTTTCCCAGCGCCCGTCCGGCAGACGGTTCATGTCGATCACCCGGTTGCGTCGCACTATCTCGGCGCCCAGTTGGCGAGCGCCGGCCGCCATGGCGTTGGTGGCCGAAGAAGGATCGGTCCATCCGTCGTGGGGGGTGTGCAACCCCAACACCACTCCCTCGGTGTCGATCAGCGGGTGGAGTCGGCGGATTTCGGACGGCCCCACCAGATGCGATTCCACTCCCACCAATTCCAAAACACCCTGCACATAGCGGAACCAGTCGGCTTCGTTGGCATTGGTCGCCAGGCGCACCGCCCCACAACCGTGCCACCCGCTGTGCATCCCGGTCTCTTCCTCCAGCCTCTTGTAGAGCTCCGTCCCGTGAGCATGTACCTTGGCCATGTTCAGACTGCCGATGAAATGAGGTATCAGCCCGGCCGCGTGCCAGGTGGAGCCCGAAGCCAGTTCATCTTTTTCCACCAAAACCGTGTCGGTCCAGCCTTCGTGGGCCAGGTGATACAGCAAGCCCACTCCCATGGCGCCCCCGCCCACAATCACACAACGCGCCTCTTCTCTCATATGGTGGCCTCCCTGGTCCGGTCCGGGCTTTTTGAATCCCAAATTATATTTCCCATGCCCTACTCCACCTTTTCCCAACCACTCTTGCTTACTCCAGGTTCCAAGTGTCGGAACATTCCGTTAAATGATATTAAGAGAATACCTCGAATCATGGGAGGAGGGGTCATGAACCAGACTCGGGCCCTTTGGGCAGGAGGCAGCCCCACTTTGACACCGTATCACGACAAACGGCCCGACCGGCCAAGCCGGGTCGAGCCGTTTGCAACTCGGGAGAAGGGTCTGGCCGCGTTTAGGTGTTGACCTCTTCGTAGGTGGGACTTCCCGTGTCCTCCACCCAGTAACGCCGCGCCCAGGCCACACCCTGCCAGGTCCGGACTTTCTCGGGAACCACTTTGATCAGCCAACGGGGCTGCTTGAGGGTGGGAACCAGATAACTGGGGCCGTTGGGACCCAGATAACGCAGAGACATCTCTTCGGCGACCTCCACCCATTTGCCACCGATGTTGGCCTCCTCGGCGATTTCGGCCCGCCCCTCCACGAACACCTTGGGAATCTCCGCGGTCTGCCCCGACTCATCCGGGGGACTGTGAGCTGCGTCGATCACAACACACACTCGCGGGTCGTTGGCTACGAACTCACACCATTTGGCCCTCTGTCGGCCCACGAACCACAGAGCCTCACCGTCCCACTGGTACCACAGTGGAATCACATACGGAGCGCCGTCCGGCTTGAGACAGGCAAAGCGGGCCAGAGCCGGGGATGCCAAAAAGGCTTCAACCTCTTCCCCGCTGAGCGCCCCTATTTTCCCGCGAAAGCTATCGGACATAGTCATTCTCCTTGTAGTTGACGATCTGGGTTATCACAATACCAAGAGGATCGACAGAGCCCACATCCAAAGGCGATAAGCTCTTGATGGGAACGAAGTAACCAGAACGCTTTGAACCGCACGAATCATGGACGAAACTCACTCGACCCAAGCACTCACCACGGACACCGCCCTTTCGGTCCGCAATCTGGTTAAGAATTTCGAGGTCGGTGGAGGAATTCTCAGCAACCGCCCCCGGGAGGTGGTTTCCGCAGTCTCCGGAGTCTCATTCGATATCCCGCGCGGCACCACTCTGGGCCTGGTGGGCGAATCAGGCTGTGGCAAGTCCACCACCGCCCGGTGCATTTTGCGTTTGATCGAACCCACCTCCGGAAGCGTGCTGCTGAGAAAAGAACTGGATGGCGGCGAAGGATCGGAGTTGATCGAGATCACCGCCGCCGACCGCAACACCCTTCGGCAACTTCGCAGGGAGATGCAAATTGTCTTCCAAGACCCATACGCTTCCCTTAATCCCCGAATGCGGATCGGCGACGCCATCGGCGAGCAGTTGGCCGTGCATACCGACATGAACCGCCCCCAGCAGCGGCAGCGGGTGGGAGAGCTGCTGGAGATGGTGGGGCTCAACCCCCGCTATGCCGACCGTTTCCCTCACGAATTTTCCGGAGGCCAACGGCAGCGGGTGGGGGTGGCGCGGGCTCTGTCCCTTCATCCCAGCTTCGTGGTCTGCGACGAACCGGTCTCGGCCCTGGATGTCTCCATCCAGGCCCAGGTGCTCAACCTCTTGCGGGAACTGCAGGACGATCTGGGGTTGACTTACCTGTTCATCGCTCACGACCTGGCGGTGGTCCGCCACATCTCCGAACAGATCGCGGTGATGTATCTGGGCAAAGTGGTGGAATTGGCGGAATCCGAACAGCTCTTTCGTCAGCCCCTGCACCATTACACCAATGCCCTGCTGTCGGCCGCTCCCGTCCCCGATCCGGTATTGGAAAGGCAACGCACCCGGATTCTCTTGGAAGGAGAGGTGCCCTCTCCCATCAACCCGCCGCCGGGTTGCCGGTTCCATCCCCGCTGTCCGGTGGGTCGGACCGAGGAGATCTGTCGAACCGAAGAGCCCCAATTGGAAGAGAAACACTCCGGGCACCTGGCAGCCTGCCACTTTCCGTTGGCATAATGCTTGATCCTTCTCGCACCATCGCATCCATGAAGCGATCGGGAATCCGAGAAATCAACGACCTCGCCTCCCAGTATTCCGACGTCATTCACCTGGAGATCGGCCAGCCCAACTTCCCCACCCCCGAGCACATCTGCCGGGCCGCGGGGGAAGCGGCCCTGAATGGCTTCACCTACTACACCCCCAACGCCGGGATTCCCAAACTGCGCCGGGAGGTGGTCGGGAAAGTCAACCGGGTCAATGGGTTGGACGTCCGCCCGGAAAACGTGGTGATGACCACCGGGGGAAACGGAGCGATTTTCACCTCGCTTCTGACCCTGTGCGACCCCGGAGACGCCATATTGCTCTCCGATCCCACCTGGCCCAATTACAGCATGATGGCCACCCTCCAGGGACTGGAGGTTCGCTACTACAACCTGCGCGCCGAAGACGGATGGCTGCCTGATCCCGACCAGATCGAGAAGCAGATCACCCCCAACTGCCGGGTATTAATGCTGGTCTCCCCCTCCAACCCCACCTCCACGGTGATCGGCGCAGCGCGGATGCGAGAGCTGGTGGAGATAGCCCGACGACACGACCTGTGGATCATTTCCGACGAGGTTTACGACGCCATCACCTTCGGAAAACCCGCATTCTCGGCCTATGCGGTGGATCCCGACCGGGTGATTTCGGTGTTCAGCTTCTCAAAGACCTACGCCATGACCGGCTGGCGGGTGGGCTACACCGTCTCCCGGCCCGACATCGCCCGACAGATCAGCAAGAGCCAAGAGCCCATCACCTCCTGTGTCAACAGTCTTTCCCAGATCGCGGCCTTGACCGCCCTGCGCGGCCCCCAGGACGAGGTGGGGAGGATGCGGGACGCCTACTGGGAGCGTCGCGACCAGGTTATGGAACTGCTGCAGGCGGCTGATATTTCTTTCGCCCGTCCCGAAGGCGCCTTCTACATGTGGGTCGATATCTCCCAAAGTCGCCTGCCGGACACCCAGTTCGCCCGCCGCATGGTCACCGACCACCGGGTGGCGGTGGTGCCGGGCACGGTGTTCGGACCCAACGGACAAAGCCACGTCCGCATCTCCCTGGCCACCGACACCGATTTGCTGCTGGAGGGCGTTTCTCGCCTGATCAAGGCGGTCCGAGCAGGCGGCTGACGCTTAAGCCATCTCGTTTCTCGCCAGACCGCGCTCCCTCAACATCTTGAGAAAGTAGCCCCACCTCCACCCCGACTAGCCCGAAACGGACGCTGTGCCCAAGAGCCCAACGTCTCGGATGCTACCGTTTTGGGGGCATGCGTCTTTAGAAAGGGTGTTGCCTAGTGGAGAAGAAATTTTCGATCAACGACATACCTCTCAGTCAGCTCTTGCAACAGTCAGCTCAAGGAGAACTTCAGCTTCCCGATTTCCAACGTGGGTGGATATGGGACAATGACCATATCACAAGTCTGCTGGCATCGATCTCGCTCTCGTTCCCGATAGGTGCAGTGATGACCCTTGCCACTGGCAATCCCGAGGTTAAGTTCAAACCCCGACTGCTCGAGGGGGTGAAACTCAATATGATCAAAGAACCCGGCCTGTTGCTCCTTGATGGACAGCAGAGATTAACTTCTTTGTTTTTCGCTTTGTATTCATCAGATGCTGTTATGACCCGCGATACACGGGGAAGAAGGGTAAAACGTCACTACTACGCGGACATCAACCAGTGTATCGGTATCGATCCATACACCAACCGCGAAGATGAGGGAATCGTTGGTATCCCCGAGAACCGATTGGTAACCACACACTTCGGCAAAACCGTCGTGAAAGACCTGCGTACTCGATCGGACGAAGTCGCCAGCGAGATGTTTCCTTTAGATTTGGTTTTCGATCAAGACAAGACCATGGATTGGCAAATGGATTATCTGTCGTCAGGACCAGGGGAGTCTACTGACCTAATCGCCAAATGGAAAAGGTTCGCCAAGCAGGTGATTTCACCCATTCTTCAATACCAGGTGCCAACCATTGAGTTAGCGAAGTCCACGTCGAAAGAGGCCGTTTGCCAAGTGTTCGAGAAGGTCAACACTGGAGGCGTATCACTTACAGTGTTTGAGCTACTCACGGCCACCTTCGCTGCAGATGACTTTAACCTCCGTGATGATTGGGACCGTCGTGCCAGCTCTTTTGAGGAGCATCCGGTTCTGGGACGTCTGGAGGCCCCCCAGTTTCTACAGGTTGTCACCCTTCTGGCTACCTACGACCGCCGGATGCGACACCTTGAACAACCAACCCCATCGGCGGTGAGCTGTAAGCGCCGCGATGTATTGCGGCTCACACTCCCAGACTACAAGAAATGGGCCGACGAAGCCTCCGCGGGCCTGCGGAGCGCTGTGGAATTCCTACATGAAGAGCACATTTTTGCCGCTCGAGACCTTCCATACCCCACACAACTTGTCCCACTCGGAGCCATTGCTGCCATTCTGGCAGACACTGCAAACAGCTTGCCAGTTCGCGACAAACTCCGCAGATGGTACTGGTGTGGGGTGTTCGGCGAAATGTACGGGGGGTCAACGGAAACAAGATTTGCCTTTGATCTTCCAGAGTGTGTCGACTGGATCAAAGGAACGGGTGACGAACCTCGAACGGTGAAAGATGCCCAGTTCCAGGCAGGGCGCCTGCTAACTCTTCGCACCAGGAACAGCGCAGCCTACAAAGGCCTTCACGCCTTACAGATGAAAAGTGGCTGTCGTGAGTTTAAGTCGGGGGTTCCAATGGAGGTTCATATCTTTTTCGACCACAGCGTAGATATCCATCACATCTTCCCCAAGAAGTGCAATATAGCAAAGGACATCGCATCGGGGATCGTGGATAGCGTTGTTAACAAGACACCCATCGGTTCGCATACCAACCGGCTGATCGGCAGCAACGACCCGAGTAAGTATCTACAAAAGCTTCAAGGCGAATACGAGATTAGCAGTGGAAACCTCGATGCCATCCTCCGGTCCCATGACATAGATCCGGTGGCTCTCCGCCAAAACGACTTCCCGTCCTTTTTCAACCAACGATTCGAGCGTATGCTCCAACGAATCGCTGATGCGATGGGCAAACCAGTCAACCGTAGTTCGGATCATGATGAAAGCCCATATGCAAAGGAAGATCTGGAGCGGACAATTCGGGATCTTATTATCAGCGGGGAGAATGATAAGATTGAGTTCAAGTCAACTGGTCGGAAGAACCTCCACACGGGTAACAAGGATCCTGCCATTGAGTGGTCGATCGTGAAGTCGGTGGCAGCGTTTATGAATACCAATGGCGGAAGGCTGTTGATAGGGATCGATGACCTAGGAAACCCGGTTGGTATAGAACAAGACTACCCCCTCCTGCATCGCGGGAATCAGGACAAATGGGGTTTGTGGCTGACTGACTTGCTCATTGTCACTCTTGGTAAATCTGAAGCTACCGACACCAAGGTACGTTACTGCGAATTGGACGGCCGTTCTGTTGCTCTCATCGAGATACCCTCTTCACGTAGTCCCGTTTTTGCCAAAGCTACAAAGGCTGCACACCCTTCAAGAGGTCAAATTAACCAAGAAGTAAAGCAGTTCTTTTATGTTCGTATGGGAAATGCCACCCAAACTCTTGTCGGCAATGATCTCCTCAAATACACTGCAGAACGGTGGCCCACTAAATAATACCACCCACTGAAACCCTCCGCCCGTCCCGAAGGCGCCTTCTACATGTGGGGCGATATCTCTAAGAGTCGCCTGCCGGACACCGACACCGATTTGCTTCTGGAGGGCGTCTCTCGCCTGATCGAGGCGGTCCGAGCAGGCGGCTGACGGCTAAACCCGGCACTTTTTCGGCTACTGCCGCCTTTTGGCCAGACCCCATTCCATCAGCGCCATGAAGAGCAGAAACCCTAGAGCCAACCCCGAGATTTGAAGGGAAGCAGGTATCGCATCTCCTTCCCCGCTCTCTCCGTTGGCGAGGGTGGTGTCAATCCCGAGCGCTGCTTCGAACTCCTTGGAGGTGATGTCAGCGTTGGCGGGCAACACCAGTTCAATGGTTTCGTCCGGTGGATATTCCCGGCCGAACACCTCTTCAATATCCCCCGTGTTCCATCCCCAAGCACTGCAGAGATCCACACCGAGGTCACCTTCTTGGCCAAAAGCCACCACCCCCCGAGAAGGCTCGTCGGTGAAATCGACCCCGCATGCTGACTCCTCTGAATTGGTGAGCACCGCAACACGCGGTCCGATCTGGCCCTTGTAGACCCGGGACACCTCCATAACCAACACGATGCTCCTTCCGAAAGCCATGCCTGATTGGTCTCCTTCGATCCGATGCGTCTGCCAGCCCACAAACGCGGCCCCCACCTCTTCGGCGAACTCTGACAACGGACCCATATAGCAACTGCACGCCGCGGCCGGGACAGGATTCGTAACCGCAATCAAGACCGCCGTTACCAAAGCGGCCAAACAACCCACCAGCTTTTGCCATGGCAAGGGTGGCAAACTCGGCACTCGGTACCGTAGCTTTCTCATTTTTCGACTTTTGCTCCGAGAACTGCCGTTTGTCGCCTGCCCTTTCCCCACCAACAAAGGCTACCCGGGGTCAGACTCGCTTCACGGCCTTGCGGTATCGTCCCGACGCCAGTGGGAAAAAAATGGCAATGATCACCACCGACCACAGCAGGGAGTAGATCACCGGATTCTGCAGGGGCCAGGCAGTGGGCTCGGGTGTTCCGGGCGGGATGTTTCCGAACAACTCTCGCACTGCCTGTGTTACCGCCGAGATCGGGTTCCATTCCGCGAAGGTTCTCAGCACCGAAGGCAGATTCTCGGCCGGAACGAAAGTGTTGGCGATGAAAGTCAACGGGAAGATCACCATGAAGCTGGCGTTGTTGACCACCTCCACGCTCGGCACCAGGAGACCAACATAGGCCATCACCCAGGAGAAGGCATAGGCGAACGCCAACAGCAGGGCAAAACCCGCCAGCCCATCCCACAAGCTGCCCCGCATGCGCCATCCCACCACCAGTCCGGTCAACCCCATGATGGTGAGCGTCAGGACGTTGTAGACGATGTCGCTGGCGGTGCGGCCCACCAAGACGGCCGACTGTGACATCGGCAGAGAGCGAAATCGGTCGATGATCCCCTTCTGCATGTCCTCGGCCAGTCCGGCCCCGGTGAAGGTGGCGCCGAATATCACCGTCTGAGCGAAGATGCCTGCAATCAAGAACTCCCGATAGGAACCGCCGGGGATGTCGATGGAGCCGCCGAAGACATAGGCGAAGAGCAGCACGAACATGATCGGGGACAGCAGCACGAAAACCAACACTTCCGGCACCCGTTTGATCTTGATGAGATTGCGCTTGGCTATCACCAACGAGTCGGCGATCAGATAAATAATCCGCCTCATGACCCTCCACCCTCCCCGGCAGTGGCCGAGTTTTGCGTCGACTCGGCGGCCTGTCCGGTGAGAGACAGGAATACATCGTTGAGAGTGGGGCGCCGCAGTCCCACATCGCTCAAGCCTATGCCCGCCTTGTACAAGGCCCCCAGCGCCTCGGTCAACACCGGGGTTCCCCCCGAAATGGGGCCGGTGACTTTACGGGTCCGCTTCTCCACCACCAACTCCCCCACCGTATACGGGGCCAACACCTCCTGGGATCGGGAGAGATCTTCGGCAGATGCCAGTGTGACCTCCATTCTTTCGCCACCCACCAGGCTTTTGAGATGATCGGGAGTGCCGTAGGCGATGTCCCGGCCATGGTCGATCACCATGATCCGATCCGCCAGATGTTCGGCCTCTTCCAGATATTGAGTTGTGAGCAACAAGGTCGACCCCTTGGCCACCAAGTCCTGAATCACTCCCCACAAATCGATCCGACTGCGGGGATCAAGGCCGGTGGTGGGTTCGTCCAAAAAGAGCACCGGAGGGGAAGCCACCAACGCCCCGGCCAGGTCCAAACGCCGTCGCATCCCTCCCGAATAGGTCTTGACCGGACGGTTACCCGCCGCGGTCAAGTCGAAGATCTCCAACAACTCGTGGGCGCGGGTCTTGGAGCGGCGGCGTCCCAGCCGATAGAGACGCCCGATCATGTCCAGGTTCTCATAGCCGGTGAGATGCTCGTCCACCGCCGCGTACTGTCCCGATAATCCGATGTTGCGCCGGACCTGCGCCGGAGCCTTCAACACATCGGCACCCGCCACGGTGGCCGTCCCCGAGTCGGGCTGCAGCAGGGTGGTCAGAATGGAAACGGCGGTGGTTTTGCCCGCTCCGTTGGGTCCCAACAGCCCGAGAATCGAGCCTTCGGTCACTGCCAGGTCCAACCCGTCGAGTGCCACCACCTCACCGTAGTGTTTGACCAGACCTCTGGCCTCAATGACGTTGTTCATAGGCCTCCGCTCAGGCTCATGGGCAAGAACACACTGCCCGAAGCCGAAGGCTATATCAGTTCCGGAATCTACCCAAAATCGATTTCGCCTACCTGCCCCAAGTGTCGTCTATCGCCCCGTCCTCCCGCATCCACCCTTTCTTCCCTCCAATCTGATGAAGTGGTGAAAGTCGTCGTGGATCTCCAGTTCCTTCAGGGTGGTAGGGTGACCGTCGATGTAAACGCGGTGGGCGATTCGGATCGGTTTCGCCACGGAATACAACAGATCCAGCTCTTTGCCGATCGGACCCTCAGAGTTTGGTCAAACCAGGCGGGAGGTTCGGACCAGGGCCTCGGCCATGTGGAGGGATGCCACTACCGGGTCGATGCAGAAGGCGTCGATCAGGTGATCAACCTCCCCCACCAATCCTCCCCACAGGGTACATCCGAAAAAGATTGCCTCCACCCGGTCTTGTTCGATCATCGTGTGAGCGGCGGCAACACCCTCGGTGTGAAGCTGGCGGCGAAACTGTTCTTCGACGATTTCACCGGTGACCTCGGTGTCACCAATCAGCGACGCCTCGCCCTCCACATGCAGGGGCACGAACACCACCGAGGTGAAAGGGTCGGACAATCCGTAGGCCCGCAGCAGACGGTGGGTCAAGTTGGCGATCCGCCTCCGGCCGTGTTCGTCGGGCGACAGCATTCCAACTGTGGCGCCGCGGGCGGCGGCCAACGCCACTCCGGCCTGGAGTGGACCGATCACCGGGATTCCGACCGATCGTTGGGCATCCAGTAACCCCGGATCCGCACAGCACCCGATGATGGCGGCGTCGGCACCCTCTCTTTCGGCCTCGATAACCGCGGCCAGCAACTCGTTCATGTACAGAGGCTCCAGCGGCAGCATGGGTCCTGAGAGTTCGGGAGGAAGCTCCAAATGGCGCACCTCGACGGAGACCCCGGCCGAGGCGTGCCTTTCGAGGATCGACTGCATGCGTTTGGAGTGCATGTCACTCCCGACCGGTTCAATGAATCGAATTCTCATGTGCTCCTCCTGAGTTCGACCGCCCCCGAAGCGCAATACAGCGAAGAGCGGCGGCTGTTTCAACAATGATAAGGACGGAGCAGCCCCGGATGGTCTGAGAGCGCTTGGCGTTCGGTCGTACCTGAGGGGGCGGCTTCAGCGCAGATGAGCCGGATACTCCCCAGGGTCCCGGGCTTTGCGGGAAGGGTGAGGAGAGGCTCGAATCAAAAGCAACGCCACCGAGGGAGTGCCGGTCATGGTTCCCCCATACCATACTCCGGGTGGTCGGTGGTAATACCCACCCCGGGGGAGTTCGACAACGTCAGGGCCTTCCCTCCCTTGATGCGCCTGCCGCCATTCGCCTTCCAACACAAACATCTCGGTGGGCTGCTCGTCCACATACCAGTAGTCCAGACTCAAATCCAACGCCGCCGTCTGCCAGAACACCCCGCCCCGCAGAGACGGCCCCAACTCCCTCTGTCGAGCATTGGCGGGAGTTTGGGGCATGTGGGTCCACTCCCGGTCACCGGCCACCAGGGGCGCCGGGCGGTTGAGATCCTGCTCGCCTTCACCCGGCATGAAACGAAGCGGGGCGCCGGAGAAGATCAACATCGACCCCCCTGACCGGCTGCCCATCCCGTCAACCATGGTCCCGGCTCGGGCGCTCCACAACGTTTGGGGGCCAAGAGTGTGTCCGTCAACCTCCACCCCGCCGGACAGCACGAACAGTTCCACGTCGCCGCTGAAGGCCCCGGCGCGGGCGGTGCCCCAGCCGGGGGGCGCCTGTAACAGCCGAGTGGAAGGCCCCGATCCGTCGCGGCTCAGAATCCAGGCGTCAGGCCGGCCGTCCAATCCATAGATGGTCATGGGCCGCGATGGGAACCGGAGCGGATCCGGCAGGGTTATCGGCTGAAACTGACGATCGGTCGCCCCAGGGTCGTCCACGGCTTGCGATTGGCCCCTCGGATTAGGAGAAGTCGAACAGCCCCATAGCGTTGCCTCCCCGAATGGCGTCCCGCTCGGTAGCAGAGAGTTCGGGAAGATAGTGATCAACCAACGCCAATTGTTCGGGATAGCCCGGCTCAACCGATATCCACGGATAGTCCGACGCCCACATCATCCGCTCGGGGCCAAACATCCCATAGATAGCGTCCACGGTGGACTGCAAGTCGGGATGAGGATAGGGGTCCTGTGTGAAGGCGTATTGGCCCGAGAGATGGACGTAAACGTTCGGGCGGGCAGCGATCACCTCAATGGTCTCCAACGACTTGGGCGGGAGAGCCAGGTTGAACCGGGGCCGGCCCCACTCATCGGCTCGGATCTCGTCCCAGATGCTCGGGCAAAACCCCAGGTGGTTGATGACCACGGTCAAATCGGGAAGGTGGTCCAGCACCCGATCCAGCAGTAGGACCTGTTCCTCAGGGGCATAGAACCACAGCTTGACGCCGTCGGCGGCCATCTGTTGGAGCACCGGGAACATGGCGATCTGCTCGGGAGGCTGGTTGGGATTCTCATCAAGATTGAACAGCCGGAACCCCTGGAAAGGCGTCGCCTGGCGGCGCTCACGATAGTTGGACAGTTGGTCGGGGGCGGAGACATCTTGCACTCCCACGATGGCGAACAGGTCGGGCCGGGTGGCCACCATGTCTCTCAGGTACTCGTCGTGATGGGAGATCGACACGATCACCGCTTTGTCCACTCCCGCCCGATCCATGTAACCGAAGTACTCGTCCATGGGCGCCCGCCGCTGCGGAGGAGTCAAACCCGGAAACACATCGCGCGGGTACTGCTCGGAAACCGATTCAAACAGATGGAGGTGGGCGTCGACCACAGTCATGGGATCTCCTTTATAACTCGCTGTGAATATCGTAACCCGAGACACTGCGGGTGCCTTCCGAAGCCACAGGCCACGAAGGCCAACCAAGCAAAGGCGGAGATGGGTGCTGTGCCGGGAAGTTCAGGCGGGAATCCACTTTTCAATAGCTCGGAATCTGAACTCGTTGTCCTGTTTGAGTTCTTCCACAGCTTCGTCGATGCGCTCGTCAACCGCCTGTATGTTCTCCTCAAGCATCCGGAATCCCTCCTCCATGGTTTCCTCCATAAACTGAAAGCGCCGATCAACATTCCGGAATCCCTCTTCCATGCGCCTCTCGACCCCATCTATACGCCGATCCATCCCATCTAAACGGGCATCGATCCCAGCCAGCCTCCCTTCAATGCGATCGAGACGAACCCCTATTCGCTTGTCCACCTCGTCCACCAAGGCAACAATTAGAGCAGTTTGATCATCCACTGATTCATCCTCCCTGTTCCGGTGACTGTTGATCCCATCGTACTCGCCAATCGGCTGCTCGGCCAGGATATTCTTCTGCTAAATGCCGCGACATTCTGGAAGCCTTGGCTCGCCGATCCGCTTCATCTGGACCCCTCCTGGACACCCTCATGGGCTGTGACGGGACAGCCACCGCAGACCCGTAACGCTCATTAGCACCATCAGGACAATGCCGACCAAGAAGCTACCCGGGCCACCAACCAACGCCGCGAAGAACATGACTATCAAGAAACCAGCCCCAATAATCAGGCCTGGCACGAAGGCACTCATAGGTCTCTCCCTTCCATACTTGGTTGCACAACTGTAAGGACTGGGGTGTGACAAGCCTGCGGAGAACCGCACAGGCCTCCCGCCAACGGGAGCGGTCGTTATTCTCCAGAGCGACCCCCGCCCCGAAACTGTCACAGCCCACTATCAGAATCTCCGAGGACCAGTGAAACCCTACGATCCTGCCTCCGACCCCATCATCTGCGATCCGTATCGGGAGCCTGATCTTCACTGGACGCTCGACACCTCGGGGCGAGCGTTGCCCGGGCGGGCGCCGGCGGTGGGGCGGCGGCCTTCGCTTCGAGCCCGGCCGGTACCGGCCGACAAGAAACTGGACAACGTTCAGCAGGAGTGGGATTTTGAATTGGCTGAACAGAACCAGGCCGTCGAGGCGATCCGAGGCCGAGTTAAGGAGTGGCGGGCCAACGGCTACCCGGGAACCACGGGAATCACCCGCAAGCTCCTCTTCCACTGGGCGGAAGAAGACCAGTGCCGGCTGCCTCCCTTCTTCGCGCAGCGCGAGGCCATCGAAACTCTGATTTGGTTGCGGGAAGTCGCCACCCGCCGGACCCGGGAACGGCGCCTGATCGAAGAGGCGGCCCGACAACACAATGACGGGATAGTCCGCTACGCCTGCAAGATGGCGACCGGATCGGGGAAGACGGCGGTGATGGCCATGCTGATCGCCTGGCAGACCCTCAACGCGGTGGGAACCAGGCGCACCCGCAACCTCCGCCACGGCCAACGTTTCGCGGTGCTCGCCCCCGGGCTGACCGTCAGGGAAAGGCTGGAGGTGCTGCGCCCCAGCCACCCCCAGAACATCTACGACGAGATGGGGCTGGTGCCCGCCGCCCTGCGTTCCCGGCTCAATCAGGCTCAGGTGAAAGTCGTCAACTTCCAAGCTTTCGTCCGCCGCGACAACTTGGGTGCCACCGGCGCGGCCCGAAAGCTTCTGCGGATTGATCCTGGACACAACCGGGAGGACCATATCCGGGCGGCCGAACGGGTGCTGCGGGAACTGAGCCGCGGGGCCGCCTATGGCGACATCGTGGTGATCAACGACGAGGCCCATCACTGCTGGCTGCCGGCATCTGAAAGCAAACCGAAGAAGGACCAGGAGTCGGCGGCGGTGTGGTTCAATGCCATTCGGGGGCTGCGAGACGCCAGCCATCTGGGACGGGAGGCCGCAGGCGGCGGCCAGGAGTCGGTGGTCTACGATTTCTCGGCCACTCCGATGTGGATCGGCACCTCCGCTCGGTCGAAGCCTCGCCTGTTCGAGTGGGTGGTGTCGGACTTTCCGCTGATGGACGCCATCGAGTCGGGCCTGGTGAAGGTCCCTCGGGTGCCCATCGATGACGATGCCGACCGTAACCAGACCGTATGGCGCAACCTATACCGGAACACCGTTCCCAAGAAGGTCAGTCCGCTTGAGGAGCATCTTCAGGAACCCCTGAACAGCTCTATCAAAGCCCTCTACCAGGACTACCGCAAGACCTTCCATGCCTGGGAAGACAAACTGGCCACCCCGCCGGTGATGATCGTGGTGGCCAATTCCATCCCCAACGCCGAGGGGCTGTTCGACTGGATCGCCGGACATGCCCGGGGGGATGGACCCCGGGTGCCCGGCAACCTGCCGCTGTTTTCCAACGTGGACGAGCATGGGAACTGGCACGCCCAACCGCGGACCATCCTGGTGCATTCTCAAATTGATCAGGGCAACCATCTCACCCCCAAGATCGCCAAGTTGGCCAAGGAACAGGTGGAACGATATGCGAGAGGTACCCAGAATCGCCAGGAAACCCTGCGGCTTCGGGCGATGAAGCCGGGGGAGGCGCTCCGTCTGATGATGAACACGGTGGGAAAGAAGGGACAACCCGGAGAACAGGTTCGCTGTGTGGTGTCGGTCTCGATGCTCACCGAGGGCTGGGATGTCCGCACGGTCACTCATGTGCTGGGTTACCGCGCCTTTTCCACCCAGCTCCTGTGCGAGCAGGTCACCGGCCGCGCCTTGCGGAGGTCAAGCTACGAGTCATGGCGGGAGACCGACAACGGGCGGCGGCTGTTGGAACCCGAGTACGCCGAAGTGGTGGGGGTGCCCTTCGAGTTCATGCCCACCTGCCACCCTAAAGGCCCACCTCATCCACCATCACCAGTGCACACAGTGGAGTCGGTGCCCGGACGTGAGCGGTTTCGGATCAGCTTCCCGCAGGTGGAGCAATACATGCGAATCACCCCCGACAAGCGTTTGCGGCTCGACCCGGAGCAGGTTGAGCCCTACACGGTGCAGCCCGACCTGTTCCCCACCACCACGGTGCTCACCGGGGTGAGCGGGGAGGAAAAGTTCATCTCGGTGGACGACGACACCCGCCATTCCACGGTTCGGGCGACGCTGGCAGCGCGCATGGTGCGGAGCTTTGTGGATGATGGCAACGATCCCGAAGCCAAGACCCGAGGCCGCACCGCTCTGTTTCGCGATCTGTATCGCGCCACCGGGGAATGGCTGGAACACCCGGAAGTGTCATGCCCCGATCCCATCCTGCTACTGGGGCCTGAGCATTATGAAAGGGTCTCGGGTTCCATTCTCGGCGCCTGCAATTCAGCGACACACACACACACACACACACACACATCGAACGCGCGTTCGGGTCCCTAACCGCCAAGCTGGGGCATCCTGCCCTGCTGGAGACCGGCGATATCTCATTCGACACCACTCTCCAATGGATCTGGCCACCTCGAAACACACAAGCTGAGCTCCCTACGTCAGCTGGGACAGCCGAGCCCAAACTTACCCGAAAATCCGAACTGAATCTGGCGGCCTGCCACTCCGGGTTGGAACGGTTCTGCGCCGAACTGTTGGACTATCACCCCCAGGTTCAGGCATGGGCGCGCAATTTCGGGCTGGGATGGTCGATCCCCTATCACTTCCAAGGCGCCTGGCGCTCCTATCACCCCGACTTCGTGGCCAGGCTCACCAACGGCACCCATCTGATCATCGAGTGCAAAGGCCTGCCCGATGAGAAATCGGAAGCCACCAAACACTATGTGACCGACTGGTGGATCCCGGCGGTGGCCGGGACCCCTACCCTCCCCCACCGCCGCTGGGGATTCGTAGAGCTTCTGTTCATGCCCACCATGTCGGGGCAGTTAGACCGAACCATTGCCAACTTGCTGAGCAGAGGAGCATCATGAGCCAAGAGCACTACTACCGTCACGACACCGCCGATCGGCTCAACCTTCCCACCGAGGAGACCCCGGCCGACCCCACCCTAGTGGAACCGGTCCGCTATCACACACCCCGGCGACCGGGGACCGACCCGGTGTTGTCCTGGGATCGGGAGGCCAGAAACGGCCACGAGGCGCCGGTGCTGTCGGTGCGGGAAAAGGTCCACCCACAGGCATTCTTGGAGCAGATGCAAGAGGCCGATCAGGGACGGGCGCTCAACCTGTTCGATGACTACAACGGATTACCGCCCGACCGGGACATCTTCGAACACTATCGACACCGCCACAACTGGCAGAACCGGCTGATCTCGGGGGAATCGGCCCGGGTGATGTCGTCGTTGATCACCCGCGAGGACCTGGCCGGGAAGGTGCAGGTGGCGTATTTCGACCCGCCTTATGGGATCGGGTTCCGCTCCAACTTTCAGACTGCCACCAACAATCTCAACACCGGAGACCGCAAGGTGGATGTACCGGTGGGCAACCCGGCCACCATCTCGGCCTTCCGGGACACCTATCGCAACGGCATCCACTCCTACCTGGACGCCATGTTGGAACGATTGCTCCTGATCCGGGAACTGCTGGCCGACACCGGCAGCGTGTTCGTCCAAATCGGCGACGACAATGTCCACCGCTTGGCGCTGGTCTGCGACGAGGTGTTCGGCCCGGAGAACAAGATGGCGACCATTACTTGGAAACCCACGAGTGGGTCATCGGCCAAGACCCTTCCGGAGTCAGCAACCTATCTGCTCTGGTACGCCATAAACAAGCAGCGGGCCAAATATCACCAGTTATATGAACCTTTGACCCGATCTGAGATCATTGACCATTTCAGTTGGCACGCGCATGTGGAGTTGGCTGATGGCACCACCCGAAAGCTAACTGCTGAGGAAAAGGCGAATCCCTCGGCACTCCCCCCAAAGTCCCGGATCTACCGTCGTATGGCTTTGACATCACAAGGAGCATCAAATACCGGTCGCACCGGATGGTACAAGTACGATGGAGTGCAATACCACTCCGGTTACACGCGCCACTGGTGTGTGTCCACTCCTGAGGAGCGAACACACACCACTGGATCCGGTGGGGGGACACGCGCCACTGGCGTGTCCTCTGCTGAGGAGGTATCACCTGCCAATGGGCTTGACAACCTCGCGCAGTTGAATCGATTAGACGGAACAGGTCAAGAAGGTTCTCTCCACTGGAAGTGGTACGAAGAGGAGGTAGCGGGTCGTCGCATCGACAATGTTTGGCCTCGGCTTGCCAATCCGCAAGACAAACGGTACGTGGTCGAAACTGCTACACAGATCATTGAGCGATGCATCCTGATGGCCTCGGACCCTGGCGATCTGATACTTGATCCCACCTGCGGCTCGGGGGTCACCGCCGACACCGCCGAACGATGGGGACGCCGATGGATCACCATCGACACCTCCCCCGTGGCGGTGGCCGTGGCGCGCCAGCGGCTTCTCACCGGTGCCTACCCGTGGTGGAACCTGGCCCGGGACGATTCGGTTGACCCGGCGGTGGGATTTGACTATCAGACCATCCAGCGGGTCTCGGCCGCCACTTTGGCCTATGACACGGTGAACGATCCAGAGAACACCATCGTGCTGGTGGACCGCCCCCGCGAAGACCGAAAGAAGCTCCGGGTGGCCGGCCCTTTCACCGTGGAGACCGAATCACCCTACTCCCACGCTCCCTTCGCCGACCCGACCAACGGAGAGGACGATCTGATCCTGGCCACCACTGCTGATCGGGCCGCGGTGTTGGACAGTCTGGTGGGCGCCACCGTCCGAAACGCCGACGGCCAAGAGGCATTGACCGTCACCGAACTGGAACTGTGGCCCGACGGGAAGCTCACCACCCACGGCGCCCGTTGTCAGTCGCCGGGGCGAGACACCGAGTTCATGGCGGCGCTCCACATCGCCAACCCCGACGCCACCGTCTCGAGGCTGCAGGTGTCGCGGGCGGTATCGGAGGCCCGCCAACAGCTGCCCGACGAGAAGAACCTCCATCTGGTGGTGGTGGGATGGGCCTTCGCTCCCGACATCGCCGCCAGCTACCGCAACGTCCCCGTCTTGCGCATTCAAGCCAACCGCGACCTGCTGATCGGCCAACTCAAACCCGAGGACGCCGGGTCGTCCTATACCCTCCTGGGCGAACCCGACCTGGCCCTTCATCGGGAAGACAACGGACAGGTTTCGGTGGAGGTGCTGGGATACGACACCTACGATCCCGCCACCGGAGGCATCGCTTCGGGAGGTCCGGGCCAGATCGCCGCCTGGATGATCGACACCCACCACAACGGCGAGTCGTTCTATTCCACCCTGATCTATCTTCCCTCCGCCCACGATGACCGCCGGCTCAAGAAACTCCACAAGGCTCTGAAAAGATCAGCAGCTCCCGACGCCTTGGATCAGATCATCTCCATCCGCTCCCAGCCATTCGACGCAGCAGACCGGGACGTGGCCGTAAAGATCATCACCACCACCGGCGCCGAGATGACCAAGGTGCTCCCAGCCTCCGATTTGGAGGGAGCCACCAATGCCGGAAATCAGACAAACCTGGCGTGAAAGAGTGCAATAAGGAGGATTCTCGCCCCCGCTATTCCTTCAGAGTGGGTAGGACTCTTTCCGGTCCGTCATAGTGTTCGAGGCTGGCGGATGGGTCCGCCCGTTGCCAGGCCGCAAGTGCCCCAACCGACAAATCACCCTGCCCATCTCTTCCCGGACGTCATACGCAGTCACCTCCGGCGGTGACCGATAACGACATGGGTTACCCTCGCTCTATGCGCCGCCGTTTGAAGACTCGGGTTGGAGTGGTGGTGTTACTGGCAATCCTGGGGTTCGGGACGGTGGGCATTACGGGCCCCCGGCGGTCGCCCAATCTTCAGACAGTGGTGATAAGAAGCCATTTGTGGACATTGAGGGAAATATCCATTCAGAGGACATCCTCTACATTGTGGACCGCGGCCTCACCGTGGGCTGCGACCGGGACGGCCCCCGATATTGTCCTGATCGAACGGTGACCAGAGCCGAGATGGCCGTTTTCCTGGCCAGAGCGCTCCGCCTGGAGACCGAACTTCCCTATCTGAGGCTTTATGCCGACGTCGAGATTGGCCGCTGGTACACCCCCTTCGTGGAAGCCATGGGCGCCAAGGGTCTGACCGACACGCCAATCTCGGGAAAGTACCGGCCGAACGATCCCATGCTTCGTTCCGAGATGGCGATTCTCCTCCAGCGGGCATTCGGGCTCTCATCCCGAGAGCAGATGTCACGCTCCTCCTTTGAGGACATCGGACCCCAGGCTCCCTATGCCAGTGCGGCGGAAGCCATGCTTGGAGCCGGGATCACCCGGGGTTGTGGAGTTGATCCCCTTCGCTTTTGCCCTGATGACACAGAAGAGACACAATGGCAGCTTTTCTGGCCAGAGCCCTTCGAGCAGAAGAATTGGATCAGGTTCTGGCCCTGGCGCCCGATCGGGAAACGCTCGAGACCATCACGATCGGCGACGACCCATGGACCGTTTGGGTTTGCGAGAACGCGCCCACCCTCCAAGACCCCGTGTCCTACCTCAACCGGGAGGTGGGCGGCTACTTTCGGTGGCTTTCGGCAGGCAAATACCGATTGCGATTCCAATATGGCGCCGATCCACCACCGGATGTGTCCTACATTCTTGATCATTGCGAAGACCAGGAACATCTGAGCAGATCTCCGCAGGGAGCCAACCTGTTTGTGGGAGGGGACCTGTGGACGATCGGTTACGGAATGGTGGGCATAGCCGGGTGGAGCTTCGATGCTCAGACCGAACAGTTTCGCCGCAATGTGTGGATGGACCGGCGAGCCTTGTACGACACCACCGGTTACGCCCACGAGATCGGACAACACCTTCGGATGGCCCCATCACCACCGGCACGGCGGAGATGACCCCTCACAGCCCCTCCACACCGGCATGGACATCATGGCCAGTCGTAGTACACCAGTGGGGACCAATGCTCACAACCTCTTCCAATCCGGATGGATAGAAGCCGAAAAGGTGAAGGTTCATCCGGGAGGCTCGGTGACCTACACCATCGTCCCACCGCATTCGCCAACCGGCACTGAACTGCTGATGCTGCCCCTGACCTCCAACCGGCTGATCAGCATCGGCGCACGGGTTAGGGAGGGCTTTGACCGCAACATTCCCACCGAAGGAGTCGAGATCACCCAAATAACGCTCTGCAGTAGCAAACCGGGTTGCAAAGGAGCCTTCCTGCCTCCCGATACCGTCGGGAACGAGGCGGTGGTGCTCAGCGTGGGAGACACCTGGACCGCTCGGGTGGACACCTTGCGTCATGGCAAGGGTGCGGTCACCGATCTGACGGTTACGGTCATGGGTCGGCTAGGTGATTTCTTCGCTGTGAGAGTGGAGGAAGCTTCCACCCAGCAACCGTTCTCAGCCATCGGAGTGGGACGAAGCGGCGTATGCGGGATTAGGGAGGAGGGCGCCGTCTCCTGCTGGGACTGGCGGGGAGGCGATGCCCCTCCCCAGGGCGCCTTCACATCCATAAGCGTCGGAAATCAGGCCTGCGGATTGCGGTCTCATGGCGCCATCACCTGCTGGGGACGGGACAACGACGGTTCAACGCCCCCCGAAGGCAGCTTCGTCGAAATCAGCGTCAACGGTTACTACGGATGTGGGCTTCGATCTCATCAAACCGTTTCCTGCTGGGGGTCAGACCACAACGCCCAGCCGATTGTGGCACAACCCACCGGCCAGTTTCAGTCGGTGAGCACGGGATGGTCACATGCCTGTGGGATTCGCCCCGACCAAACAGTTGAGTGTTGGGGATCCCCCCAGTTCGGCGAAACCACCGCTCCAACCGGCGAGTTCATCTCGGTGAAGTCCGGTGGTTTCTTTTCCTGTGCCCTGAGAATCGACTCGACCATCCACTGCTGGGGCGCTGGAGATGATGGCCGAACCACGCCACCCGCCGGTCGTTTCGCCCACCTCGACGCCGGCTGGGATCACGCCTGTGCACTGCGCCACAATGGGAGCGTTGCGTGTTGGGGGAACAACACCCACGGGCAATCTTCGTCCGCTCGGGGCATCTTCACCGCCATCAGCGTGGGCGATGCCCGGACCTGCGGGCTGCGACTTGATCACTCCGTTGATTGCTGGGGCCGCAACCGCCTGGAGGAATAGGCCACGATCACCGGCTTTCGGCAGGCGCCCGGCAACTGGGCATAACGGCATTCGCTCCGTCTCCCGGGGATTTCGAACCCCAAGACGCTGCCCACTCCTCCATCTGTCCCACCCGCCGAGTAACTTTTGAAAGGAAAGAGCAACTAACAGGGGTCGTGAATCTGATGGGCATCCGTCACGAAATCACTCGCAAGCTGCGAATATTGGAGGTTGATGAGCCGGTCCGGCAGTTGGTGGTTGCCTCACTTTTGGGTCCGCAGGTATTAGAGGCGGCGCTGGCCGGGGAACCGGTCGCTCCGCCGACCGAGAAAAGCGGAACCGAGCGTTCGGCCGCATCGGTCTATTTGCAGAGCATTACCGTCCAGGGGTTCCGCGGCGTCGGCGCCGAGGCGACCCTCGAATTGGACGCCCAGCCGGGCCTGACCGTGGTGGTAGGCCGCAACGGATCGGGCAAATCCAGTTTCTTCGATGCCCTGGAGATGCTATTGACCGGAGACAGCTTCCGTTGGAAGGACAAGACCGCGGTGTGGAAGGGCGGCTGGCGCAACCTGCACCATCCCACGGGAACAGCAGTGAGCGCCCGATTCCAGACACAGGGAGTGAGGGGAGCAACCTTCGTCGAAAGACTGTGGGAAGACGATGCACGCGACGTCAACGATTCAGCCACCACCGCCCAGCATCTTCGCCAAAAGAAGACCGACCTGTCCGGAATCGGCTGGGCTGAGCCTCTCGAGTTGTATCGACCTCTGTTGTCCCATCCCGAGCTGGGCGGCATCGCCCTTCGGCCTTCCGGTCTTTACGACACTTTTAACAAGGTGCTCGGACTGGAAGAGACCACCCAGGCCGGCCGGGTGCTGTCCAAAGCCCGCACCCAACGCCAGAAACAAGTGAGGTTGGTCGGTGAGCAGCTGAAAAAGGCGATTCTTCCCCTGCTGGAGGACCACGATGACCAACGCTCCCAGGCCGCCTTGGCCGCTGTGTCGGGACGGGAATGGCAACTCAATCACCTGGAGCAATTGCTCACCGGCCACCGGGAGCCGTCCTCTCGCAACTTGCAAGCACTTGCCGAAATCGAGTTGCCCACTGCCGAGGAGGTGGCAAAGCTGGCGAATGAGGTGGTGGTGGCCAACTCGCTGATGGAGGAGTTCCAAGGTTCCAGTCTGCATCGTTCCAACGACTTGGCGGACCTGTTGGAAGTGGCCCTTGAGCACCACCAACGTCACGGCCCCGAGGTTTGCCCGGTTTGCCAAGCAGGAAATCTGGATGACCGGTGGCAGGCGGTTACGCAGTTCCGCATCGCCGAACTCCGCCGGGAGTCCCGTCGCTATCGGGAAGCGGAGGACAGACTCAGCGATGCTTTGCGACAGGCCCGTCGGCTGGTGCAACCCCCGCCCTGGCCCGCCGATACGCCGATTGACATCGGAGACTTGGAGAAAACGTGGAGAAAGTGGGCTTGCCTGCCCGAACCCCCGTCTGAGATCCCGGCGCATCTGGCTGACATCCACTGTCAGGTGAAGAAGGCGGCCGAATCGGTGTCCCAAGAGGCCCGGCAACTCTATTCGGAGCAGGAGGAAAGATGGGCTCCGATTCGAAGCGAGCTACTGAAATGGCTACCCAACGCCCAGGATGCCGTTGACCTGAAACCGGTGATCGGGACAATCACCAAAGCCGAAGCCACTCTCACCAAGATCGCCGAAGAGCTTCGAAACGACCGGTGGGAACCGATCGAACATCAGGCCTTGGAAACCTGGAAAGGACTGCGTCTGCAGAGCAACGTCAATCTCGACTCGATCGAGCTGACCGGCAAAGGCACTCAACGGCGCGTCAACCTGAACGCCAATGTGGACGGCCAGGATTTTCAGGCGTTGGGCGTGGCCAGCCAGGGAGAACTCAATTGCCTGGCCCTCTCGCTGTTCTTCCCGCGCGGCACACTGCCCGAAAGCCCTTTCCGGTTTCTGATCATTGATGACCCCGTCCAAGCCATGGACCCGGCCCGCGTGGATGGCCTGGCCAAGGTCTTCCATCATGTGGCCTCCGATCGCCAGGTGGTGGTGTTCACCCACGACGACCGTCTGCCCGAGGCCCTCCGTCGGCTTGACCTTTCTCACCAGGTGCTGGAGGTGACCCGCCAAAAGAACTCACTGGTGGCCATCAGAGAGGTGCTGGGACCGGTGGAACAGTACCTGAACGACGCCTGGGCGGTGGCCTTGGAGGACAACCTGGACGCCGACATCTCCCACCAGGTGGTGCCGGGCTTGTGCCGACAGGCCCTGGAAGCCGCCTGTGTGGAGAGGATCAGAAGAGAGAGGATCGCCCGGGGAATTCCCCATGCCGAAGTGGAACAGGAAATCGACCGCGCCAATACCCTGATGCAAAAGGCGGCGCTGGCGTTGTTGGGAGACATCAGCCAAGCGAGCAAGGTTTACCACACAGTCGCCCAGAAGTGGGGGCAACCAATGGCCAATGTGCTTCGAACCTGCAACCGCGGAACCCATCAGGGATATCAAGGAGACCTTCAGGGATTGGTCAACAGCTCAGGGGGACTGGCCAACCGGATAAGGAACGGGTGAGCCGCCGACAACTGTCCATGGCGCGGGCGCTTCTTGCCCGCCCGGATCTGGGACCCGAAGGTGTGTGGCCTCGTGCCGCAGCTATTTTGGCCCGCCAGACCCTGGAGTTGACACTCACCCGAGTGTGGAGCGAGAGCGGATCACCTCAGATGCAACTCACCAGCTTCCGCTGCCAGTTACTGTGCCTGCCGGTGGTCTTGGAAGACACCGAACTGATCAGTGAAGTCAGAGCAGCCTGGTTCTTTCTCACCCGAGCCTGCCACCATCACCAGTATGAACTAGCCCCCGTCGCCGCCGAACTGGAGGACTGGATTAGCAAGGTGGAAGCCTTGTTGGAAGCCATCGGAGAGGGCCTCGGACACCGTTAACAGGTTCCCTTGGAGCATGCTGAAAAAGATGGGATGGGATTGTCCTCCCCACCTCGATCTGAGGTTCAGCTACCGCATTTGGCACCCATCGGACCTCTTTCAGCAGACTCCTTGGGTAGTCGTCCTGAACTCAGGCACCGGATGGTGTTCGTTTTATCGGCGGCGCAGGCGATAAATGTAGGACAGAACGATCAAGGGCACCACCGCGAAGATGAGGGGCAGAAACCAATCTCCCCTGGTGACTCCGGTTGCTATCGCTACCGCAACACCCACACTGGCCACCACCTGAACTATCAACGCCGCGGTGGTTGCCTTGACGAGCCTGGCTGACGGCGCGCTCTGCATAACCAAGGCGAGCATGAATATGGCGGCAACCGGCTGCAGCACGCTCAGCACCAACCGCTCCCACCACTGCCCGCCATCAGCGAAGTTGGCCACCAAAGCCACAAAAGCCACGATCACGGTATGCATAACGGCCGAAACCCGAAGCAAAGCGAGCCGTTTGTTCATCGCGGCAAAGCCTACTCCAAACCCAGGTGAGCCACGCAGCCCCCGAGCGAGAGAAAGAGGCCAAGGGGCCGCTTAAAACCTGTGCAATTCGGCCCTATCTCGCGAAAAATCATCCCACCTACTCCTCGCCTGAGGGCCCCGCCCCCGCCGCCACCAATCCAGGGTCGGGGCGCGGTCGGGCAAAATGACCCGAGAACCGTTCCCGCTTCAGTATGACCTCTGCTCACAAGGAGCTCTTGCCCCGGCCCACACGACGTCGGAACGGACCGGGAGGTGTTTCGACCCCACCAATATGCGCCAAAAGGTGTGACATAATCAACCCCTGGCCCACCCTTTTTTTCGCGACCTTGCCAACTGGTTGGGCCAGACCCCGGAATTCGAACTCAGGCTGACTCTTGGTCATCTCCCCGAGGTTCCACCGATTCGGAGGAGGCTTGGTCTTCGCGGTGCTTTATCCATGCCATGTTGATCGGAGCGAGGTATTGACGGAAGAACTGGGCGAAATCTTCCAGGATTGAGGGTCGAAGGCCCGCCAAGGCCACCCCCCGCTCGCTGGAGCCTGACACGGTCATCAGCAATCGCTGGCCGGGGAGGTGATCATAAGCCGACTTGGCGGCAGCGTGACCTTCAGGGTCACTTCCTCCCGCCACGATGATGCGCATCGCCTTCTCTCCGTCCTTCATGAACTCGGTGGACATCACCGGTGGCGAGACAACCACATGCACCGGAGCCCCCTCCCGGGCCCCCACGCTCACCGAACCCCGGGCTGTCTCACCGCTGACCACCAGACCACATGGACCCCAGATCCCGCCCGATTGCACGACCATGCTTTTCACATCCTCGGGGATGGTCGAGAGATCAGGCTCGCCACCGGACAGGCCATGACCGCTCAACTCCAGACTGATCACCCGAAACCCCGCCGCCGCCAAGCCGGCGGGCAGCGATCCCCACTGGTCGAGATCAGCCCCATAGTCATGGACGAAGATCACCGGCGGTCCCGGCGTGGGCCATTCCAAGCCTCGCAAGCTCGTCCCGTTCTCTCCCACCACCTCCACCGGGATGGGCATCTGATTCATGATTTGGCCAGGGGTTGGGGATTGAAACAACGAAGGTCCCGCCCGTCGTCCGAGATCAGTTCGGGGTGCTCCTCCCAGCATTGCCGCAGAGCCTGGGAGCATCGGGGGCTGAACAGGCACCCCGGTGGAGTGAACTGAGGCGGGGGCACCCGCCCGGGGATGGTGTGCAGGGCACCCTGTTGGTGGCGACTTTGGGGAAGAGCCTGCAGCAGACCCTGGGTGTAGGGGTGTTGGGGGTCGGCAAACAGCTGCTCCACCGTGGCCTGTTCCACGATTTCTCCCGAATACATCACCGCCACCCGATCGGCCACTGCCGCCACCACTCCCAGGTCGTGAGTGATGAGCAGCATCGACATGTCCCGGCGGCGCTGCTGGCCCACCAGACGGTCGAGAATCTGGGCTTGCACGGTTACATCCAGGGCGGTGGTGGGCTCATCGGCGATCAGAATATCGGGGTCGAGCATCAAAGCCATGGCGATCATCACCCGCTGACGCATTCCCCCCGACAACTGGTGGGGATACTGGCCCATGCGGGTCTTGGGATCAGGCAACTCCACTTCTTTGAGCGCCTGCAAGGCAACCGCTTCGGCCTCCGACCGGGACATCGAGCGATGCCGTCGGATCACCTCGGTGAGAAGATGCCCGATGGTGAACATGGGATCAAGCGAAGTGAGCGGATCCTGAAAGATCATGGAGATGTCATCGCCCCGCACCTCCCTCATCTCCCGATCGGACAACCCAACCAGATTCCGGTCGCCAAACCGGACAGAACCATGCACCACCCGGGCAGCAGGCAGCGGGATGAGCCCGATCAGAGAAAGGGCGGTCATGGTCTTGCCACAGCCGGACTCCCCCACCAACCCCAGAATCTCGTTGGGATACAGATCGAAGGAAACTCCCCTCACCACCTCGAAACGAATCCCTTCGGTGTGGATCACCGTGGTCAGGTCCCGAACGGAGAGAAGGGGCGCCGCCATCACACCTTCCGCAGCCGAGGATTGGCGGCCAGATACCCCAAATCCGCCAGCCAGTTACCCAGAACCACCATCACTACCAACACCAGAGAAAAGAATTGCGCCACCGGATAGTCCCGACGCAAGACGGCATTCACCAGCACCTGACCCAGACCCGGCCAGCCGAAGATCACCTCCACGATCAGGGCATAACCCACAATCTGGCCAATTCGAAGACCCGCCAGAGAGATAATCGGAATCAGAGCGTTGCGAAACACATGCTTGCCGATCACCCGAACCTCCGACAGGCCTCCCGCCCGCAAGGTTCGGACCCAGTCCGAATCGAGATTCTCCAACATGGCGGAGCGAGTCATACGCACCGTGAGAGCCGTGCCCTCGGCAGCCAGCACCAACGCGGGGAGAATCAGCTGCTTTGGTTCACAACACCCCGCCGAGGGAAGCCACCCCAGCACACTGGCGAACAGCCAGATACTCAGCAACGCCAGCCAGAAATTGGGTATGGCCATCCCCGCCACCGAAATGCTCATGATCCCCCCGTCCAAGAAGGTGTTGCGTCTCACCGACGCCAACATGCCCAGGGGAACGCCCACCGCAAAAACCAACACAAAGGCGGTCACCCCCAGAATCAAACTGTTGCGCCCGTGCTCCACCAACATCTTGGAGATGAGGGCGTTGTTGGTCAGGGAATTCCCCAGATCTCCGCTGAGCAACCGGCCCATGTAGGTGAAATACTGCTGGTAGATGGGATCATTGAGACCCAGGACCTCCCGAAAGGTCTCCCGGTCGGCTTCGGTCGCCGAGGCCGGAAGCCGAGCGGCGGTGGCGTCTCCGCCGGAGAGTCGGACGGCATAGAACACCGCCACCGAGGAGATCGCCAGAATGATCAGCATGTAGACGGTGCGACTGGCCAGATATCTCACGAATCGAACCCCTTCGCCTCATGCCGCAGCCGGGGGTCGAACACATCCCGAAGCCCGTCACCGATCAGACTCACCGACAGCACCATCAGCACCAGGGTCAACCCCGGAATGGTGGTCTCCCAATGATTGAGCTGCAGAAAATTACGCCCCTCGGCCACCATTTGACCCAGGCTGGGCAACGGGGGCTGGGCGCCCAGACCAATGAAGGAGAGCGCGGCCTCGGCAATAATGGCCACCGCCACGTAATAGGAGGCCAACACCAAAGCCGGGGCCAGGATATTGGGCAAAAGGTGCTTTCGGATGATCCGCCAGTTTGATAGCCCTCCCGCTCGGGCCGCTTCGATGAATTCCCGCTCCGACAGCGCCAACACCTCCCCGCGAACCACCCGGGCGATGGCGGCCATGTTCACCAGACCCACCGCCAAAATCACCGACAGCAACCCCTCCCCCAAACCTCCCGCGAACAGCACCGCCACCAGGATAAGCGGAAAGCCCCAGATAAAATCCATCACTCCACTGAGAGAACGGTCGGTCCAACCGCCTCGGAAGCCCGATATGGTTCCGATGGCCAAACCCACTATCAGGGCCAGCGCGGTCACTCCCACCGCCACCGCCAGACTCACCCGGATGGCCACGAACAACCGAATGGCGGTGTCCCTGCCCAGGTGGTCGGTGCCCAGCAACGCCCCTTCGCTCAAAGGCGTCGCATGGGTATTGGAGAAGTTGATCAACTCGTAGTCACCACCCGCAATGAAGGGGCCCAGCACCCCGGCGCCCACCACCAAGGTCGCCAACGCGGTTCCGAACAACAGCAACCGGTTGCGGAGCAGGTTGGTCAGCGCCCTCCGGAACAGTGACACATGCCGGCTTTCCTCAAAGTCCAACAACCGCCGATTCCAGTCGGCCAGGTATGACTCCGGAGTTGAAGCAGTCACTAGAGGATCAGTGTAGATGCGCCAGGTTGAGGATTCCGGTTAACGAAAAGGGCCTCCGTCCCCCGGAAGGGAACGGAGGCCCGTATCACAGGATCGGAGACTACGCCTCGATCCAGGTGTCGTTGTAATAGGGGTAAAGCAGCCAGACAAACGGTGCCCAACCATGCACCCGATTGTTCTTCACAAAAGTGGCGTTTTGGTTGATAAAGGACATGTTGGGCAGAAGTTCGGCCCAAGCCAACTGCAGATCAGACTGAGCCTTTTGGGCCGCCTCCTGGGTTCCTGCCGCCTGCCAGTCGGCGATCGCCTGGTCAATGCGCTCCTCTCGGGCGTGAGACCAGTTCGGCGAGGGGATCACCGCCGAATTGCAGAACAGCGGGATAATGTCGGCCGAAATGGGCCACAGCCACATGAAGAGTCCGGCCGGAACCTGATCGCTTCCGGCCCTTTCGAACCAAACGGCCCGGTCCACCACGTTCACATTGGCCTGGGCGCCCACCACCGAGAACTGAGCGGCGGCCGCGTTGCCGATGGCCACCTGCAAAGACTCGTTCTCGACCATGAACTCGAACTCCAAACGGGTACCGTTTCGGGTCCGCACTCCGTCGCTGCCCATTTCCCAACCAGCCGCATCCAGAACCCGGTTGGCCTCGTCCACGTCATAGTTGTTGAGATTCTCCACCGCCGGCTCGTAGTAACGGTCGGGAGTGGGGAAGGGCCCATAAGTCGCAGCCCCGTTGCCGAACAAAAGGGCCTGCACCATTCCTTCCCGGTCCACGGCATGCGACAGCCCCCGGCGAGTTTCCACATCACCGAACAGCTCGGGGAAATGCTCTTGGTTCATGAACATGAAATAGCCCGACCACTCCGGATGCCGGTACACCGTCAAATCGGGGTTTGACTCCAAGCGAGCCAGGTCCTGATGGGCGGGGTTGATCAGGGTGTCGATGTCCCCGTTCTCCAACTGGGTGGCCCGCTGGCCGGCCTCGGTGATCACCGACCACCGGATGGCATCCAGATGGGCCGGTCCCTGGTTCTCAAAATAGGGAACATTGGAACCCGGATAGTCGTCCCAACGGGTAACCAGTGAGTGGCTGCCCGGCACCCATTCGGTGTGCTGGAAGGGACCGGTGGCGTCCACCACCTCGGTTCCATAGGTGGAGGCAACCACTCCCTCACCCGCCAGGCCGGTCTCATCGTCATACTGGCCGACATCTTTCCAGGTGTTGATGTTCGCGATGCGCCAGTATCCCGTGGCGAGGGGTCCATAGGTGCCCACCCAAGGATTGTTCATCTCGGCGATAACCCGGTTGCCCTCCGCCCGGTACGAACCGATGGGAGCGGCCAGGCCGGCGATAAAGCTGAACTTTTGAATCCGGTAGAACTCAGCCACATCGGCGGCGGTGATGGTGCCCCCCGAATGGGACTGCCGGTCTTCAACCTCGAACCAATACTCCAGACCATCGTCTGAGACACCGAAGTCCGAGCAGTACTGGGGCACGAAGTTGCCGTCGGGATCAATGGTGACAATCGCCTCGTAGATGGCGAAGAACGCCGGGTCATACCAGTTGGTGGTGATCGGGTCATGCTTGGAGACGTCCCGGTTGTAGCCTTCCCGCAAAGTGCCACCCTTGGTGGGGCCCATCTCCTCGGGGGCGGTGGTGGTGGGCGCGGCCGTGGTATCAGCCGACGCCGCGGTGGTGGGAGGAGCGGTGGTGGCGGCCGGCTCGTCATCTCCCCCACAGGCTGCCAGAATGGCCGCCGCGGCGGTGGCGCCCACACCGGCGGCGCCGACCTTCTTGAGGAACTGTCGGCGACTCAGCTTCTTTTGCTGGTACTCGTCCACAAGGTCTTGGATATGCGAAGTGTTCTCTGTCATGGTTTCTCCTTTTGACAACCGTTTGAATCTTCGGAATCGTGAGCGGCGTAAATCCGGTATACAAACTTTGGGTATACGAATGTTGCGACCCAGGATAGTCATTCGACTTGAACTCCCCTCACGATGCTAACCAATCTCGACTCCCATGACCGGATGGCCACCTTTGACCTGGCCCCCACGACCGCATGTAGAAAGGGTTTATGAAGCATCCGCCGATACCATCTTCTCTAACCAAACGAGAGGACCGCCGCCATGTGCACCACCGGAGCTCTGCGCACCGCCCCCGGATATCTGCTGTTCAAGAACAAGGACTTTGGACGGGCGGGGTTCGAAGACCTCTTGGTGATCGAACCGGATGTGTTCGGAATAGCCGGAGTGGAGACCTGGGCGGGAACCGACCCGGACCAAGACCGATTCTCGGGATTCTCCCTGGGCGCCAACCGGCATGGGCTGTTGTGCTGCGATTCCAATGTGCGCACCGTCCCCGGTCTCAACTATGACCGCCTCACCGAGATCGCTCTTCGGGAAGGGACCGACGTTGCAAGCGCGGTGGCGGCAGTGCAGCGAGCGTTGCGCCGCGACGCCTACGTTTGGGGAAATCTGGTGCTGATCGATCAGTCCGCACTGGCCACGGTGGAGATTCGGGGACAGGAGCTCAAGTCGACCTTTCACCGGGCCGACCGCATAGCCCGTTCCAATCATCATGTGGAGTTGGGGGCAACCCCCGATGATGACGACACCGTCACCACCGGCCCCCGGCTGCGGTCAGCCACCACCCGTGTGCAAGCGGCCCGGAGACTATCGGACATATTCGCGTTGCAGGAATCTCACGACCACGGAGAAAGCGGAATCTGCAACCACACCTCATACGACACCGTCTACTCCTATGTGTTCGAACATCGGGACAACGGCACAACGCTCCATGTCACCCAGGGCAAACCTTGTCAGAATCCCCACCGGCAGGCGCTGCGCCTCCCCTTCGGATCGGAGTGGAACCCCCAGGCGGCCGCCGCCTTCCAGGCTGCCTACCCCTCCCAGCGAATGCCTTCACGGGTTTGAGCAAGCATGCTGATAGCAAAGAAAGGCCTTCAAGATTAGACAATCTTGACGCACTAATGGCTCGATTCGGCCATTTGGGCTCAAGTTCGCACAATCCCCCGAGCCAACCGTGGCTGTTCAGATTTTGCCCACCGACTCCACCAGGCTGAGAAGCGGTTGAGGGAACACTCCCAGGATCAGAGTGAAGGCTGTGGCCACCCCCAATGACCAAAAGGTGGGACGGTCGCAGGTGACCGGATCGTCGGTGACCGCCGACTGCATGTACATGGTCACGATCACCCGCAGATAGAGATAGATCGCCACCGCCGAGGCCAGCACCGCCACCACCACCAGCCATTCCAAGCCCTCCTGCCAGGCAGAAAGGAAGACGCCCAGTTTGGCCACAAATCCCGTGGTGAGGGGGATCCCCGCCATACCCAGCAAGGCGACCGAGAGGACCACCGCCAAAAACGGGCTGCGCCGGTACAGGCCCCGGTAATCCGAGATCGCCGAACCAGAGGAAGCCGGCCCTCCCAGAACCGAGATCACCGAGAAGGCCGCCACCAGCTGAACCGTGTAGACGGCCAGGTAGAACCAGAGGGAAGAGAACCCGGGCCATCCCGAAGCGAGTCCGGTGAGTATGAATCCGGCGTGGGCCACCCCCGAATAGGCCAACAACCGGCGAACGTCCGACGAGATGATGGCCATGACGGCCCCCACCAGCATGGAAAGAGCGGCGATCGCCGCCACCACCGGCGCCCAGTCGGCCCGGTAGCTCTCAAAACCGATCAAAAGGACCCGGGCCAGGGCGGCAAATCCTCCCACCTTGGCCACGGCCGCCATATAGCCCACCAGGCCGGCCGGAGCACCCTGATAGACATCCGGCGCCCACACATGAAACGGGGCCGCGGCCACCTTGAAACAAAGGCCCACCGTCAAAAGGCCGATCCCAATCAAAACCACCACCGGCGACAGCAAGAGGTTGCGACCCAGGAACCCGCCGATGTCCACCAGTCCCAGTTGCCCGGTCCCCGCAAAAACCAGAGCAGCTCCGTACATGAACACCGCGGAGGCCACCGCCCCCAGCAGCAGGTATTTGAGGGCTGCTTCGTCCGACCGCACCCCATCTCCGGTGATGCCAGCCAGAATGTAGAGCGAGATTGATCCCATCTCCAACCCCAAGAACATCATCACCAGGTTCTGCGAGGCGGCCATCAACACGAACCCGGCGGAGGCCAAAAGCACCAGGGCCAACCCCTCGGCGGCCCGGGTGCCCAACTGCGCAACCAAACTGCGGCCCGCCAGAAGGGACAGCATGGTTACCATCAGCACCACCAGACGAGCCAGGGAAGCCCCCCGGTCAAAGAGGAGCATCTCCCCAAAAGCCAAGGTCCCTCCGCCCGGCTCGGTGACCGTCCACTGCCAAATCCCCAAACCGAAGGCCACCACCAGGACCATCGTGGCAGCCCCCCACAGCACCCCCGCTCCGGGTTTTCTCTGAACATCCAACAGCAGGAGCGCCACTGCTCCCAACACCATCACCAACTCCGGAGCCAGGCTCCCCCAGGCAATCTCCAGGGTGGCGGGAGAAACCATCACCCACCCTCCCCCGACCCGAACACGTCAGCCAACCGACCCGGGGATGGGACCCGGTAGTCGGTACTCTGCTCGATCCGATCCAAGATCGCCTCCACCGAAGGGGCGGTGCGATCCAGCAGAATCCCCGGGTAGAGACCCAACAGCAAAACCAGGGCCGCCAGGGGGGCCAGGACGGCCGTTTCCTTCCCCGACAGATCCATCACATTGCGGTTGGCGGCGCTGGTCAACGGGCCGGTGAACACCCGCTGATAAGCCCAGAGCATGTAAACCGCGGCCAGCACCACTCCGAAGGCTGCCACCACCGCCAGGGCGGGGAGGGAGGGGAAACTCCCCACCAGCACCAAAAACTCTCCCACGAACCCGTTCAAACCCGGCAGGCCAATCGAGGCGAACGCCATGAACAGAAAGAACCCGGCCATCATCGGAGCGGGGGTGGCCAGACCCCCGAAGTCACTGATCTCTTTGGTGTGACGGCGATCATAAAGCATCCCCACCAGCAGAAAGAGGGCGCCGGTGGTGAGGCCGTGGTTCACGTTTTGGATCACCGCGCCCTGCAAACCCGCCGAGGTGAGAGCAAAGATGCCCAGCACCACAAAACCCAAATGGCTCACCGATGAGTAGGCCACCAGTTTCTTCAGATCAGGCTGCACAATCGCCACCACCGCCCCGTAGATGATTCCCACCACCGCCAAAACAGCCAACACCGGAACCAGGGAGACAGTGGCCTCGGGGAACAAAGTGAGGTTGAACCTCAACAAACCGTAGGTCCCAAGCTTCAGCAAGACCCCGGCCAAAAGCACCGAACCAGCAGTGGGCGCTTCCACATGGGCGTCGGGTAGCCAGGTGTGGAAGGGAAAGAGCGGCACTTTGATGGCAAAAGCCAAGGCGAAGGCGCCGAACAGCCACAGCTGTGCGGTGGAGGAAATGTCCAGATTGAGCAGGGCCTGATAGTCGAAGCTGAGCAGTCCCTCCGGGGTCTGCGCAGAATGCATCACCGCCAAGGCGATGATGGCAGCCAGCAAAAGGGCCGATCCGAACGCGGTGTAGATGAAGAACTTCACCGCCGCGTACACCCGGCGCTTTCCTCCCCATATCCCGATGATCAGGTACATGGGCACCAGAATCACCTCGAAAAACACGAAGAACAGCACCAGGTCGAGAGCCAGAAAGGTACCGAGCAGACCCGTCTCCAAGAACAGCATCGCCATCACAAAGGCCTTGCGGCGATCGGTTATGGAATCGGAGACGGCCAGGCTCAAGGGAAAAAGAAGGGTGGTCAATGCCACCAATCCCAGTGAGATCCCGTCCACACCCAGATGCCACGAGATGCCCCACTGCTGCAACCACACCACTTTCTCCACCATCTGAAACGACGCCTGCCCCTTGTCGAAGGAGAAGAACATCGCTCCGGCCACTCCCAACGGGGCCACCGACAGCGCCATGCCCAACGGCAGAAAGAGCTCCCGGCGTCGGGCCGGGACCAGGGAGACCACCGCCGCTCCCAGAAGGGGCGTCAGAACCAGGAGGGTCAGCATCCGGCCGGCCTCATGCTCCCCCCCTCACCGCTATCCAGATCAAAAGCGCCACCAAACCCAGCCCGAACCAAAGACCGTACTGACGGATCAGTCCGCTTTGGGCCGGGCGAATGCCGCGACCGGCGGCCTGCACCAGCCAAGCCACCCCGTTCACCGCCCCATCCACCAGCTTGGCGTCCACCCCAAACGCGGTCCGTTCGGCCAGACGCCGCCCGGGAGTGACCAATACGGCGCCGTAGGCGTCATCCACCCGGTAGGCGTTTTCCCACCATCCCCAAATCCGGCCGAACCCCGACTGGAAGCGCCGCCATGCCTCGGGCGGACGGTGATAGGCCAAGTAGGCCATAGCCGCCCCCACCAGACCCGCCGCCACCGACAAGGCCGCCAAGACCAGGATCAAAGTCACCCCCTCGGGAGGATGTCCGAGCTTCACCCCTTCAAATGACGGTTCCAAGAAATGCTCCAATCCCAGGCGAAACGGAGTGTTGACCAGGCCGGCGCCCACCGACAGGATCGCCAGAAGGATCAGGGGAAAGGTCATAGAACGGGGCGACTCGTGGGGGGTCACCCCCTCGGGCCAGCGGGGTTTGCCCAAAAAGACCAGCACCAGCTGCCGAAACATGTAAAAGGCGGTCAACAAAGCAGTCACCAGCCCCACCAACCACAGAACGGTGAACCAACCCCCCTGGTTGAACACCACACTCAGAATCTCGTCTTTCGACCAAAAGCCCGCCAGTGGAGGAAACCCGGCAATGGCTACCACCCCCACCGCCATGGTCACAAAAGTCACCGGCATAACCTTGCGCAGGCCCCCCATCTCCCCCATGTCCTGCCTTCCGCCCATGGCGTGAATCACCGACCCGGCGCCCAAGAACAACAAAGCCTTGAAGAACGCATGGGTCATCAAATGGAAAACCCCCGCCACGTAGGCGGTTGCCCCCACCGCCAGGAACATGTAGCCCAATTGGCTGATAGTCGAATATGCCAGGACCCGCTTGATGTCGGACTGGCCTATGGCGATGGTCGCCGCCCACAGGGCGGTGAGCGCTCCCACCGCGGCCACCACCCCGGAGGCAACCGGGGCCATCTGGAACACCGGAGCGGACCGGGCAATCACATACACCCCAGCCGTCACCATGGTGGCGGCGTGAATGAGGGCCGACACTGGAGTGGGGCCCTCCATGGCGTCGGGGAGCCACACATAGAGAGGAATCTGGGCCGATTTGCCGATCGCGCCGGTGGCCAGCATCAGCCCGATCACTGTGGGGACCCAACCGCTCAATTCCTCAGCGGCCCGGTCGAGAACCCCCGCATACGACAGCGTCCCGAAAGTGCTGAAAATCAGCATCAGGGCTATCAGGAAGCCAAAGTCGCCGATCCGGTTCACCACGAAAGCCTTCTTGCCCGCCGAGGCGGCTGACGGCCGGGTGAACCAAAAAGAGATGAGAAGATACGAGCACAAACCCACCAGTTCCCAGCCCACAAACAGCATGGCGTAGTTGCCGGCCAGCACCAGGATGAGCATGGAAGCGGTGAACAGGTTCAGATAGGTGAAAAAGCGGGCGAAACGAGGATCCCCATGCATGTATCCCAGCGAATAGATATGGATCAGGGAACCCACCCCGGTCACCACCAGGGTCATCAGGGCCGACAAGGGGTCCCACACAATTTCGAAGGAAGCGCCCACCGCCGGCATCCACTCCCACAGAAGCGACTGCGCAGGGTGACCTTCCCCGGTGAAAAACGGGATGGCTGCCACCGCCGCTACGCCAAAGGAAGCCAATGACGCGGCCGCGGCCAGATACCCGGCCCGGGGCTCACCCAAGAACCGGCCGGCAAAGTGAAGCAGCAGCGCCCCGCCCAGCGGCAGGGCGATCACCAGCCACAGCGCCTCGGTGGGAAGTTCGATCATCCCCGCAGCGCCGCCAGTTCGTCAACCGAGGCGGTCTCCCGACGCCGGAATATCGCCACGATGATGGCCAGGCCCACCACCACTTCGGCCGCCGCCACCACCAGCACGAAGAAGACCGTGGCCTGTCCATCCAACACCCCCGCCGCCCGACCGGCCGCCACGAAAGTAAGGCTCACCGCATTGAGCATCAACTCGACACACATGAACATCACCAAGGCGTTGCGCCTGATCAAGACTCCGATCAGGCCCAGTAGGAAAAGGGCAGCCGCCAAGGTCATATACCAGCCGGGGGTTACGGTGAGCATCACTTGTTCACCGGGGCCCGGCCCCAACGCCGGTGGAAGGCCAACGCGATCGCCCCCACCGCGGCAATGGTCAGAAGCAACGCAGTGACTTCCACCGCCAGCACCCAGGTGGTGAACAACTCCCCGCCCAGGGCTTGCACGGTGCCATTGGGGATGGGCGCCGATTCCGGTGCGGCCGGGGTCCAGGAAAACCTGCCTCTCCACACCAACGCGGCCGCCCCAACGGCCACCACCGCCGCCAATCCCGCCACCATCTTGCGCTGCCGGGGGATGGTTTCCGCGGTGTCCTCGGCGCGGTCCACCCCAATGAACATGATCACGAACAAGAACAGGGTGAGCACCGCCCCGGCATAGACCACCACCTGCACCGCGGCCACCAGATGTGCCAGATTCACCACATATATCACCGCCAGGGACACCAATGAGGCCAGCATTCCCATCGCGCAGCGGACCGGATTGCGGGCCATCACCACCGTCACCCCTCCCGCCAGGGTGCTCAGACCCATTAGCACGAAGATGACCAGCTCAACCATCCGGCGCGTCCCTGGTTTTCTGGTCCGGCTCGGGCTCCCAGGAAGCGGGACCGGGGGTGGACCGCCACATCTTTTGGCCTTCGTAGGCGGCGGCGCCGCTGGGCGACGTGGCTCGCAGCCAACCGTCGGCCGCGTCCAATTCGGAAAGGTCGGCGAAGGGGTCCTCCCGGTAAATGTGCGGCACCGAGCCGTCGGGGGCCATCAACAACTCGTCCTTGGTGTGGATGGCGTCACCCCGATCGGTGACCGACATTTCGAAAAGATGAGTCATGGTGATGGCTTCGGTGGGACAGGCTTCCACGCACAGTCCGCAGAAAATGCAGCGCAACATGTTGATCTCATACACATATCCAAACCGTTCACCGGGGCTTTGAGGGTCATCGGGAGGATTGTCGGCGCCTCGCACATAGATGCAGCTGGCGGGACAGGCCCCGGCGCACAGCTCGCATCCGATGCACTTCTCCATCCCGTCGGGATAGCGGTTCAGGACATGGCGACCATGAAACCTGACCGGCTTTTCCCGCATCTCCGATGGGTATCGGGTGGTGACGATGTCCTTGCCCAACAGTCCCCGCAGGCCGATCCGCCCGGTTACTTTGAAGCCTTTCCAAAAATCCTTGAGCATGCCCATCAGTCTCTCCTTACCCCAGAAACGGCAAACCGAACTGGCGGAATCCGATCACAATGGTGGAAATCACCAGCCACACCATCGACAGAGGGATCAGCCGCTTCCAGCCCAGCACCATCAGCTGGTCATAGCGCAATCGGGGCAGGGTGGCCCTGATCCAAAAGAAGAAGAACACCAGTAAGTAGGTCTTCATCATCAGCCATACCACCGGAAGTATGGCCGAAATCCACCCGGGGAGCATTCCTTCCCACACCGGCCCGTTCCATCCCCCCAGGAACAACGTGGCGGCGATGGCGCACATCGAAAAGATGTTGATGTATTCGGCCAGAAAGAACATGGCAAAACGAATGCCCGAGTACTCGGTGTGGAACCCTCCCACCAACTCCTGCTCGGCCTCCACCAAATCGAAGGGCGCCCGGTTGGTTTCTGCCACCGCTGCGGTGAAGAAGATCACAAACGCCACCACCTGCGGGAAGATATTCCACCGTGGAACGAGACCCAACACCGGATCCAAAAAGCCGACTGCCCCATCCCAAGTGCCCGACTGTCTCGCCACAATCTCGGCCAGAGAGAGAGTCCCGCTCTGCACAGCCGGGGCGGTGGCGGAAAACATCACCACGGCCACCATCGCCAAGCCCATGGCCGCCTCGTAGGAGATCGCCTGGGCAGTGGCCCGCACTCCCCCGAGCAGCGGGTATTTGGAACCCGAGGACCATCCGGCCAGGACCACCGCGTACACCGCCATCGACGACATGGCCAAAATGAACAGCAGACCGATGTTGAGGTCGGCGCCCTGCAGGGGAACCGACCGGCCCCCCACTTCCACCCCCGGACCGAGGGGAACCATCATGAAGATCAAAAAGGCGGGCACCACTGCCAGGAAAGGCGCCAGGAGATAGGCGCCCAGGTCCACTTTTCGGGGAGTGATGTGCTCTTTGAAAAACAGCTTCAGCCCATCCGCCAAGGTCTGCAGGATCCCCCAGGGTCCCGCCCGCATCGGACCGAGCCGATTCTGCATGTCCGCCACCACTTTTCGTTCCAGCCACACATTGACAATGGTCAACAGGAGCAACAGCGCGAAGACCCCCACCACGCGGGCGACTATCAATAAGAGATCTATCCAGTCCATCGGGGGCTGGTCGGCAGAGGAAAAAGCGCGGACACGGCCTAGGTGAGAGATTAGAAATTCCCACCAGTATCACAAAACCCTCCCCTGACGATTGACCACCGACCGCAACCACATGCGCTTCTTCGATCAGAGGCCGCCCCGATGACCTGAAACATGGAGGAACCCGGATGGCCCCCGGTGAAACCGGGCGGTCCCATCGGGTTAACATTATGTAAAAGCACCCGGCGGTTTCAACCCCCTCGACTCCGCAGCTCAATTCCTATCAGGAGGCGCCTCTTGACTCCATCCCCCATTCCTTCCGACCTGGACATCGCCCAGGCTGCCCGCGTCCTTCCTATCACCGACATAGCCGAAAGGGTGGGAGTCAGGACCGAGGAACTTATCCCCTATGGGCACGACAAAGCGAAGGTGCATCTTGACATTCTGCGACGGGTCCGAGGCGGCTCCCGGGGCCGCTATGTGAACGTAACGGCCATCACCCCCACTCCGCTGGGCGAGGGCAAGACCACCACCACTATCGGACTCACCCAGGGGCTGGGCGCAAGGGGCCGAAACGTGATGGCCTGTATCCGCCAGCCCAGCATGGGCCCCACTTTCGGGATCAAGGGAGGCGCGGCGGGGGGAGGGTACAGCCAGGTGATTCCCATGGAGGAGTTCAACCTCCACCTCACCGGCGATCTTCACGCCATCGGAGTGGCCCACAACCTGGCAGCGGCCGCCATCGACGCTCGATGGTATTTCGAGGAGAGACTCGACGACCGGCAAATGGCGGAGCGGGGTTTGAAACGGTTGCGGATCGATCCGCACGCGGTCTTATGGAGACGGGTGGTGGATGTCAACGACCGCGCTCTGCGCAACATCGTGCTGGGGCTGGGCGGCCGGATAGATGGACTGCCCCGTGAAAGCGGATACGACATCACGGTGGCCAGCGAGATCATGGCCATTCTGGCCCTGGTGGACGGGCAGGACTACGCCTCCGCCCTTCGAAATTTGCGGGAACGGTGCGGAAAGATTGTGTTCGGTACTTCCAAGAGCGGCGAACCCCTCACTCTCGAAGACCTGGGCGTGGCAGGAGCGGTGACGGTTCTTATGAAGGACGCCCTGCATCCCACACTCATGCAGACCCTGGAGGGGCAGGGCGTTTTCGTCCATGCCGGGCCGTTCGCCAACATCGCCCATGGCAACTCGTCGGTGCTGGCCGACCGGATCGCTCTCCAATTGGCCGACTACACCATCACCGAATCGGGTTTTGGGGCCGACATGGGCATGGAGAAGTTCTTCGACATCAAGTGCCGCACCTCGGGTTTGGTTCCCGATTGCGTGGTTCTGACCACCACCATCCGCGCCCTCAAGGCCCAGGGAGGAGGGCCGCCGGTGAAGCCGGGACGGCCGCTCCACCGAGCCTATGTGGAAGAGAACCTGGAACTCTTGGGAGAAGGGGTGGTGAACCTGCAGGCCCATCTGGAAACCATCAGGCGGTTCGGAGTGCCGGCGGTGGTGGCGATCAATGTGTTTCCCACCGACACCGAGCGGGAGATCCAATACATCCGGGCAGCGGCCGCCGAAGCCGGAGCCCATGCCGTGGCCGCCACCACCCATTGGGCCGACGGAGGCCAGGGAGCACTGGAAATGGCCGAGGCGGTAGAGGACGCCTGCACGGTGCAGGGTGACTTCCGCCTTCTGTACCCCAATGACTTCTCCCTGAAGGAGAAGATCGAGACCGTTGCCCGCCAGGTATACGGCGCCGAGGATGTCTCATACACCCCCCTGGCCAACCGTCAACTCGCCCAATACGAGCGGGCCGGGTTCGGAGATCTGCCGGTTTGCATGGCCAAGACCCACCTGTCCATCAGCCACGATCCCAACCTGCGGGGCGCTCCCCGCGGCTACACCCTCCCCATCCGGGAGGTACGGGCCTCGGTGGGCGCCGGGTTCATCTACCCCCTGGTTGGTGCAGTGCGCACCATGCCGGGCCTGTCATCCACTCCCGCCTACCTCAATGTGGACATAGATGCCGACGGCAAGGTGGTGGGTCTGTTCTGAGGATTGGATCAATTTACGAGGCCACCGCCAACGCCGGTTCGTGAGTCTGCTTGATGATCCATTCGGCCAGGCTCTTGATCTCGCCCTCGACCTCGACAGGCGAGCCGGACATCTCCAAACCGCAGGAGTAGAGCCGCCGGTCGGCGTTTCGGACCGTTATGGCCTCATAGCCGGTGCCCGGTTGATTGGGATCTCGGCAGTAGATCAAAGCCCCTTCGGGGAGATCCAAAGCGGTCGTGTAGGCGAGAAGCTGAAAGTGGTCGGAGGTTGGTAGACCTCGTTGGCTCTCCGCCACCTTGTATTTGACATCGGCCACAAAAGCAGGCGCGCCGGCGCGGTTGAATACCAGATCGGGATAGACGGTAAAGGTGCGATCATGGTCGAAGGTGGCCGCATACTGGGACTTGACCTCCAAAGTCCCCCGCAGAACCTGTCGGAGTCGGTGGGTTACATACCGTTCAAAGAGATAGTTCATGTCCACCATGAACGACAACGCCTGAGTGGTCCCCGCTTGGTGTTGCAACGTCAGGTTCTTCAACAGCAGTCGGGCCAGACGCAGGGAGGGTTCGTAGTGGGCGTTGAGTCGATTGAAAGTGATGCGATCCAACAGTTCGGGTGGCACCGCCCGATCGCTTACTTCTTCCAAGGCGATCAACGTCCGACGGAGCCGTAGCCGATCTTCGTGCAGCACTCCGGGAACCCGCAGAGCTCTCAAAACCGCGGTCTTCAGGTAGCGGTTCTCGGCCACATCGGCGGTGTGCTCATCAAACCGGCAATCGATGGGATACGCGATGCCGGCTCGGGTGATCTGTTGCGGGAAATCCAGTCTTCCTCGAACAGTTCGCAGGCGTTCCCGTTCCTCCCGGTAGGACCGATACACACCCCTTCTGAGGGTGAGATCCACCGAGCGGGTGAAGAACGACACCACCGCCGGGAGCAGGTCTTGGCTCAGGGCATAATGGGCAGCAGCCTTTCGCCAATCTGATTCTCTCAACCCCACTCCCAGCAACAGAAACAGGTTTTCGAGGCGGATCTTTGGCTCGACATAGATCCGCAGGTCTTCGGTTACCAGGGTTCCGACATGATGCCCGGCCGTGACCTGCCACCATCCCGGTTCGGGATCGGGCGCCACAGCAAGATAATCGGTGGCGTTGAGGTCCCTGGCCGCAGATCGGGAAAGCCGTACCCGTTGCTTTTGGTATTCAGCTAGTTTCAGAGTTCTCATCAGGCGGGCTCTTGCCGGGCACCGGTTCTTCGGAAGCGACTTCTTGTTTGATCTTCTTCCAGCGGAATCGCTCAATGCGATCGGGGTCATCGAAGAATTGCTCTTCGATGAACGGCTCCACTGTGTACCGCCACACCATCTCCAGTTTCCCATTGGTCAGTTCGCTGATCCCATCTTTCATGAAGTGACTGGGACCCAACTGGAGGTGCGGCCCGCCCAATGCTTGGGATAGTTCCCGGTTCACCTCGGCCACCTTCTTACCTACCCAAGCCTTTTCGCCCTTGTCTTCCAGCCAACGCTCCAGCAGACCCTCCATCATGCCCTGATGAGGAAAGAACGGCACAAAGTGAAACCGCCGCCGCAGTGCGACGTCCACCGGGGCTATTGAGCGGTCGGCGGTGTTCATGGTGCCGATCAGCCACAGATTGGAAGGCAACCCGAATGGCTCTTGCGGCCGGTAAAGCGGCAGAACCGTGTCCTGTCGATACTCCAACAGGAACAGCAACTCGCCCAGCACCTTGGGAAGGTTGGCCCGGTTGATCTCGTCGATGATCAAGATATGCTGCTGGTCAGGATTCTCACCCGCGGCTTCGGCGATGTTGCGCAGCGGTCCGGGGGTCAGCTTGTAGGTCATTGAACCGCCAGCACCGGTTTCGGGTCGATAACCCTCGAAGAAATCCTCATAGGACATGGAAGGATGGAACTGCACAAAGGCCCTTTGTGCACCTTCAGGCGCCAGACACTCTTCCCGGGTCGATAACCCTCGAAGAAATCCTCATAGGACATGGAAGGATGGAACTGCACAAAGGCCCTTTGTGCACCTTCAGGCGCCAGACACTCTGCCAACTCCTTCACAACCCCCGGCCAGAAAGGTCTTCCCGGTGCCTGGCGGGCCATAGAAAATCACCTGACCCTTGTCCTCCAACAACCGGACAATCTGTTCGATCGATGCAAGGTCAACCCGAAGCGCCTTAGCCAGCTGGGCCAGCCTGTCTTCAGGCGGGGGAGAGTAAAGATCGAGCCACTTATCGAAAACCGGACGAAGCTTAGAGATAACTCTTTGAAATTCCTCCCTCAAATCCAGGGATCTGAGACTCTCCCTCTCGTACCAGGCGCCATACACAGAGCTGCCATGCCGCCCCATAAAACCACGGTTTTCACCCTTGCCGCCACCAATCCCTATCAGCTCGAAATCTGAATCTTCCCGATCGGGTAAAGCTCCGATAAGCTCGTCATACCACCTCCTTTCACCCCCTTTGCCGCGGTAAGGTCCGATGCCCGGCGCCAGACAGATGGTCATTCCGCGGGAGTTCGCCCAAATCCACAGTCCGGGCGCATATTGTTCAGGTGCCTGCCAACTGATCTGCAGATGACCCCGAGCTGAATATGTCCCCCAATCAACGCCTCGAAGGGCAAGCTTCACTCTTCCTTGGAAAACCTTCGCCACCTCGCCCTCAAGAAGTGTCCCGATATGCTGTTCTACCCTCATCAACGCCCGCGAATTGACCTTGAGGCTGGGAAGGTCTTCATTGAAGTCTCGGCCCCTATAAGGGAACCGCAATGCACAACGATCAAGCAGCACTGGATGGACCACAATCGGCTCTTGGTTAATCCACCATGCCGCCACCTTCTGGAATTCCTCGGGGGCGGCCCCTAGTTCATCGAGCACATCTTTGTGCTTCTCTGAAGCTTCTGAAGCCCCCTCGCCAGTGATGAACTCAAGGAATGTGGCCGAATTTGCCTCGCTGCGAGTCTCCTGCTTCGCAACTTTATGCCCCTCCCCCTCCTTTGTTTCCTCATTGAAACGCAGCAGGTGGGCCTGATACCAACGACGGCGGAAGTCCTGCTCTTTTTGTCCGTAGTTAATATCGGCCATCAGTGACCAAAGATAGCGCGAGGGGTGTGACACAGGCCCCGCTGTGGGACTTGGCGGACTCGGATCTGGCTGTGGCTCTGGCCGCCGCCCATGCTGGTGTCCAAGCTATCCGCACCACCCCGCACCAGCCCAACGGACTCTCTTTCAAAGGTGATGCCGATCCGGTCACCGATGCCGATCTCCGATCCGAACAAGCCATTATCGACACGCTTTCCCGAAATCGGCCCGAAGATGTGATCGTGACCGAAGAGAGGATCACCCAAGATCCCCCCGATGAAGGCCGGGTGTGGCTGGTCGATCCGCTGGACGGCACCACCAACTACATTCACGGCTTCCCCTGGATGGCGGTGTCGGTGGCCCTGTGGATCGACAACACCCCATCCGTGGGAGTAGTGGTGGACATCACCACCGGCGATCAATACACTGCCGTTGCCGGAAAAGGCGCCTGGCGGAACGGAGAGGCCCTCCGAGTGTCCACCACCGACCATCTGAGCCAGGCCCTGGTGGTCACCGGATTTCCCTACAACCGCACCGAACGAACCGCGATCTGTGACACAACCTTTCGGCGGGTTTTGGAATCTGCCCGGGGCATCCGCCGCCTGGGCGCCGCTTCTTTGGACCTGTGCATGGTGGCCTCCGGCAAACTGGACGGATACTGGGAAGAGGACCTCTCCCCCTGGGACATGGGCGCCGGGGTGCTGATAGTGACCGAAGCGGGCGGCCAGGTCACCGATCAAAATGGCCGGCCGGTGGGAACCGCAACACCCTTTGTGGTGGCCGGCAACGGTCGATTTCACACCCGGTTCCTGAGCACGCTCCGAGGCGACGGTCCCACCTGATGCTTCACCGTCGACTCCGAGAACTTGCCGGCGAGGGCGGCCAGATCCGAGTGGGGCTGGTGGGCGCCGGGCAGATGGGCGAAGGCCTGGCGGTGGTCCTTGAACAGATGCCGGGCATCGAGCCGAGCGTGGTGGTGGACGCCGCACGCGAGCGGGCCATGGGAGCTTTCGAGTCGGCGGGTGTCCCAGCCTCAGAGGTGGTGGAGACCGACGACCCCGACCGGGCGGTTTCCGCCATCTCCGACGGCCATCGAGTCGCCACCCGCAATCTCACCATCGCCTGGTGTGAACCGATCGACATGTCGGTGGAGGCCACCGGCGTTCCCGAGGTGGGCGCCCAGGTGGCCCAAGGAGCAATCGAGGCGGGAAAACATGTCCTTCAAATGAACGTGGAGACCGACGCCACCGTGGGATACATCCTCCGTCACATGGCCAAAGAAGCGGGAGTGGTCTACACCCTGTCGGGAGGAGACGAGCCGGGGGCGATCATGGAACTCTACGACTTCGTGGCAGCCCTGGGTCTTGAAGTAGTCAGCGCCGGGAAGGGCAAGAACAATCGGCTCGACCGCACCGCCACACCCGAGACGGTCGCCGAAGTGGCCCGCCGACGCCGCATGAATCCCAAAATGCTGGCGTCATTTGTGGATGGAACCAAGACCATGGTGGAGATGACTTCGCTCGCCAACGGGATCGGATTCGTTCCCGACCTCCGGGGCATGCACGGCCCCCGGGTCACGGTTGACACCATCGCCTCCACCTACATCCCCGCGTCGGAGGGCGGCGTGTTGTCGGGGCCGGGCAAGGTGGACTACGGGCGAGGGATCGCCCCCGGAGTGTTCGTGGTGTTCACCACCAGTCACCCCAAGCTGATTCGAGATCTGGGATACCTGTCGATGGGTCCGGGCCCCTATTACGCCTTATATCGCCCCTATCACCTGGCCAACATAGAGACCCCCATCTCCATCGCCCGGGCTGTCCTGACCGGAGACACCACCTTGGCCACCGATCACCCACCGACTGCTGAGACCGTGGCCTTCGCCAAACGAAATCTGGCCACAGGAGAGGTCATCGACGACTTGGGTGGGTACCGTGTTTATGGCATGATCGAAAACGCCGAGCGCGCCGCCAAGGAAGGGCTGCTGCCAGTGGGGCTGGCGCCTGGCGCGGTGGTGACCTCCCCGGTGAGATCGGGACAACCTATCACCTTTGGAGATGTTCAACTTAACGAGGCATCACCCATTGTGTCGCTCCGGCGAAGACAGCACTTACTGATTGAGCGAGGAACAACATGTTAGAACGTAACGGAATCGGGGCCTCTCCGGGGATCGCCATCGGCCCGGTTTATCTTCACTCCGCCACTCTTCCCGAAATCACTCCCCGGCTGGTTTCCGACCCCGACGCCGAGATCGAGAAACTTCAGGGTGCCCAATCGACGGTTCGGCAGCGCTTGGAGGGATTGCAGCAACATCACGGCGAGGACTCCGAGGAGGCAGAGGTAATCGGAGCGCATCTTCTGATGTTGGATGACCCGGAGTTCACCGGAGAGATCCACTCGGTCATCGAAAGCGAGTCGCTGTGCGCCGAGGCCGCCGCGGTGCGGGTCACAGAGGAGTCGGCCGGCATGCTGGAATCGCTGGGCGACGAGTATCTGGCGGCCCGGGGCGCCGATGTCCGAGATGTCGGCACTCAGTTGTTGAAAGCCATTCTGGGGCTTCCGCTGGAGACCTGGGATGACCTGAAGGTCCCGTCGGTGCTGGTGGCGTCGGACTTCTTCCCCTCTGAAACGGCCACCATTCCCCCGGAATGGCGCTGGGGCTGTGCACCGAGGAGGGTAGCCCCACCTCACACATTGCAGTTTTCGCCCGAGGGATGGGCCTGCCGGCGGTGGTGGGGGTTGATCTGCCCCCTTTGGAACCGGAAGCGACGCTGGCTTTCGACGGCGAGACCGGAGATGTCTACATCAACCCCTCCCCCGAGATCACCCAACAGCTCCGAAGACAGCAAGAGGAGCAACTGCGAAGCCAAGAGGGTGCGGCAACGCGGGCGCACGAACCGGCTGTCACCCAAGACGGCGTTCGGATAGAAGTCGCGGCCAACATCGGCGCCGAGCAGGACGCCGCCCGGGCAGTGGAGCAGGGCGCCGAGGGAGTCGGATTGTTCCGAACCGAATTCCTGTTCTTGGACCGAACCCGACCCATCTCCGAAGAAGAGCAGTACCAGGCCTATCGATCGGTGCTATCGGAGTTCGGAGACCACCTGGTGGTGGTGCGCACCTTGGATGTGGGGGGGGACAAACAGGTTCCCGGTATCGAGATAGGCGAGGAACTCAATCCTTTCCTGGGCCTCCGCGGTATTCGGCTCACTCTGGCCCGCCCTCATATGATGCACGACCAACTGCGAGCGCTGTTGCGGGCCGGAGGCGCCGGACGGCTGGGAATCATGGCTCCCATGGTGGCGGGAAGAAGCGATCTCATGGCGTTCCGGGAGGCTTTGGCCACCGCCGAGCAGTCCCTTCGAGACGACGGCTTGGAGTTTTCCACCGACTATCAGGTGGGAATCATGATCGAGGTGCCGTCGGCGGCCTTGGTGGCTTCCCATTTGGCGCCCCACATCGACTTCTTCTCGATCGGCACCAACGATCTCACGCAGTACACCCTGGCGGTGGACCGCACCAATCGGGAAGTAGCGGCCCGGGCCGATCATTTCCATCCGGCGGTGCTCCGTCTGATCGCCGACACCGTCACCGCCGCCCAGGCTCACGGGCGTTGGGTGGGGGTGTGCGGTGCAATGGCCGGCGACCCCCTGGCGGTGCCGGTGCTGATCGGATTGGGGGTCACCGAGTTGTCGGTGGCTATCCCGTCGGTCCCCGCCATCAAGGACCGGGTGCGCTCCCTCAGCATGGAAGACTGCGCCGAGATGGCGGCCCGGTGTTTGGAAGCCTCCGACGCGGCCGGGGCGCGGGGGATCTTGGAAGAGATGCCCTAGCCTCGGCGATCTGATCCAAAGATTCGGGTGATGCGGTCTGACCCCGGCTCTCGCCCTCTCTTGCGGTGGGGGCTTCCGCAATGGCGATGATTTCCTGATAGTTCAGTTCGGGAACCACCATGTCAAGCTAATGCTGCTCAGAAAGTGCAACTGCCAAGTTACAACCTCTGACTCCTTGGGGCTCTCAGCCCTCCACCGACAGCAGCGCCGTGAAATCGGCGATCACCTGTTCAGCGTCGTCACCGTCAATCTCCACCGTGATGGTGGTGCCTTCGGTGGCGCCCAGCTTGAGGATGCCCAGCATGCTCGTGGCATTGACCGGGCCCTTGTCATTGGCGGTGACTTTGATTGTCGAGGACGACTTCTTGGCCCGCTTTACGAACAAGGCGGCGGGACGGGCATGCAGCCCGGCTGGATTGGTGATGGTGATTTCTACCTGCATCATTGGTCTCCGAAGTGGCTGATCAGCCAAAGCCTACCGAAACCGATCCCAGCCGGTCGAAGGAAGCCCGGACACTGTCGCCCGGCGCCACCGGAAAGGCCGCGTGCAGGGCGCCGGTCAGAACGAAAGTTCCCGCCGCCAATTCTTCGCCGTATTCGGCCAACTCGTTGGCCAACCAGGCCAGGGCATTGAACGGACTACCCATACAGGCGGCGCCGGCGCCGGTCCCGGCCAGATCCCCGTTGTGATAGATGGCCGTGCCACACACCGAGAGGTCGAAGTCAACCGGAACCACCCGGTCACTGATCACCGCCGCCCGAGAGGAACCGAGATCGGCCACGGTGTCCACCAGCTTGATTCTCCAGTCGGCGATCCGCGAGTCCACCACCTCGATGGAAGCCAACGCCCCCTCCACCGCCCGGGCGGCGGCCAGAGCAGTGACTCCCGGACCTCGCAGGGTGTCCCCCATCATCAAGGTGACTTCCGCCTCCGCTTTGGGTGCTATCGCCGAACTGATCTCCACCCGCTCTCCCGAGTTGTGTGACATGGTGGAGAGCACGGGGGCGAAGTCGGGGGTGTTCACACCCAACAGCTCCTGCATGGGTCGAGAGGTCAAGCCCAGCTTGTATCCGATCACCTCCCCACCCAGCCAGGATTGCAGTTTGTCGACGAACATCTTCTGGATCCGGTGGGCATCTTTCACCCCCAAATCGGGGACGGTCTCGCTCAGGGGTTCAATGGGAGTTCCCGTGCGATAGGAGTCGAACAGAACTTCCGCCCATCTTCGCAATCCTGCTTTCTTTCTCACGTCGCATACCCTACCAACGGGTCGGGGAAGCGGGTCTTTCCCGTCAGGGTTTGACGATGGGGTAGCCTTGCCTCCATGACCCGTGTGCTTTTGGTTCGTCACGCCCCGGTGGCCACCACCGGGAAGGTGCTGTACGGACGGGAGAAGGGACATCACCTCACCGAGCCTGCCAAGCAGGAGACCCGGGCGCTTGCTGGGCGACTGTCCGGCTCGGACCTGCGAGCGGTCTATTGCTCCCCATTGGAACGCACCCGGGAAACCGCCGAGTTGCTGTCAGCCCCCCACAGGCTCTCCCCGGTGACCGACGACCGTTTGTTGGAAGTCGATTACGGAGAATGGACGGGACGACCACTGGCCGAGCTTTACAAACTGCCGGAATGGAAAACGGTGGTTCACGGGCCGTCGCGGATGCGCTTTCCCGGCGGAGAGTCACCCACCGAAGCGCAACTGCGAGGCGCGGCGGCTTGCGAGGAGCTGGTGGGCCGACATCCCGACGGCATGTTGATCCTGGTCACCCACTCCGACATCATCCGTCTGCTGTTGGGGTTCTATCTGGGACAGCCACTGGACCTGTGGTCGAGGCTGACCGTCTCTCCCACCTCCGTCTCGGTTCTGGATTTCTCCAAGAAGGGGGCCGTCACGGTGATGGCCGTCAACACCAACGGAGACCCGAGCACATGGCGATAAACAATCTGGGACCGGCCGAGAGTTTCCTGGTGGGCGCCATCGGACCCCCGGGCAAGCGCCGCTTCTACTTCCAGATAATCGCCAATGGCGAACAGCATTCCATGCTGGCCGAGAAACAGCAGGTGCAGGCGCTTGCCACCCAGGGTTGGAGAAGTTTGCAGCAGTCGGGGGTGGTGGTTGACACCGAGGCGGTGGAGTCTCTGCTCGCCACCGACCTGGACATTTCCGATCCTCATGGCGAGGAGGACTTTCGGGTGGGCACCATCAATGTCGGCATCCGTCCATCGGGGCTGATGAACCTGTCTTTCGAGTCGGACCGTGATGAGCAGGGCCTGATGTTCATGGTCTCTCCCGAGCAGTTCCGGGCGATGGTGGTGATCACCCGGAGGCTGATCAGAGCCGGGCGACCGATCTGCCCCTGGTGTCGTCTCCCCAAAAATCCGCAAGGACATGAGTGCCCGGCCCGGAATTGAGCGTTCAATCCGGAGACTGACCATCGAGGAGGTGGTGGGCCGGTTCGCTTCAGCCTCCAACGCCACGTTCCTGGGGACCGACGCTCATGGCGCAACCTGGGTTTACAAACCCAATGCTGGCGTCCGCCATCTCTGGGACTTTCCGCCCCAATCCCTTGCCCACCGGGAGATCATGGCATATGAGGTGGCGACCCGGATGGGACTGAACCTGGTTCCCGAGACAGTGGCGGCCGACGGCCCCCTGGGGCCGGGGGTCGCCCAGCGTTTTTTGGAGACCGACCCCGATTTTGATCAACGGGGATGGTTTGAAGAGGGGACCGATCCGTGCCTGTGGCCGGTGGCGGTTTTCGATCTGGTCGCCAATAACGCCGATCGCAAGCTGGGGCACCTCTTAGTGGAATCCCGGACCGGGCAGCTGTTCGCCATTGATCACGGGCTCACCTTCCACGACCAGGACAAGTTGCGCACCGTCTTGTGGGGTTTTGCCGGCCTTGCCATCCCACCACGGTGGTTGGAAGCCCTGGATCGGCTCTCGACAGCTCTGTCCGGCAATTTGGCAGACCGGGCAGCGGAGCTGCTGCACCCCAAGGAGGTGCAGGCCCTCCACCGGCGCATCGAGCAACTCCTCGAGCATCCCATCCATCCCCATCCTCCCCGCGATCGTGCTGCCCTACCGTGGCCCCTTTGGTGAGAAGCGACCAGACCGGGCAGCATTCGACACACTCCACCGGGCTGTGAAAACCGTCTCTAACCCGCGAAAGTTGGCCCGGGCCGTTTTTCACCTGAGGGCCCGCCCCCGCCATCCACCTATCCAGAGTTGGGCGCGGCCTGCCGGTCGCTGCCGGTAGTGCCGGCGCCCGAAAAAAGTATGACCTCTACGCGGCCCAGACGACGTCGGATTGGACCCGGAGGTGTTTGACCTCAACAATATGCACCCATACCGGGGACAAATTCAACCCCCAAACGCCCTCAATTTTCGCGACACCCTCGGGGTGTCCGCCTCGGCGCCCCAGCCTCTGCCGCCCCGACACCCGGCAGGCTATTGAATGGCCGACAGAGCCGACCTCACCCCCTGGCGGGCCTCGGCGGTCAGGTCCGGATCGGTGAGCGCCGCCTCCAGAGAGGCGACATGCCGGGCCAACTCGGCAGAGACCACCGTCGCATCCTCGGTTCGGGTGGCCCGGGCTATCTCGGCGGTCTCCGACAGCCGATAGGCCAGAACATCAACAAAGGTGGCCAGCACGTCCACTCGCCACAATCGGTCTTCGGAGCGGGCCACGGTCAGCTTGAAAGCGCGGCCCTCCGGCGAAGTGGACAAGGCCAGCCGAAAGTCGACAAAGGACCTTTGACCAGCTTCATAGGCCCGTTCCGAAACCACCGCAAGTTCTTCGATGGAACCGGCCAAAAACTCCTCTGTCACCTGAGCGAACCCGGCCCAGAAGTTGGCGCCTACTCCGACTTCTCCCAACCGCAGATAGTCGGAGACGATTTCAAGATCGGCCCCTTCGGCCAAGGCCACCAGGGCCATCTGGCCCTCCACCGTGATCCGGGCCGCGTCTTCCCAACGGTCGGCAGCCAGGTACTCCAACAGGACGGATACGGTCTCGGGCGGCTGGGGATATCCGCGGGGGGTTGGGGCGCCCAATCCGCCGGAAGCCGGGGGGTCGCCCTGACTCTCCTCTGCGCAGCCGGCCAGGACCAATCCTGCCCACAGGGCCGTGACCAGTGCGATCGCCAACACTCGATGGCCAACGCTCGCCGGCTGCCTCCCCATCAGGCCAACCTGCCGGTGTCAAGAAACCGGCGGAGGTTATCCCCCTCTCCCAGAGCGGCTTTGCGTCCCACCACCCACAGATACCAAAACCCCATGCCTTCCAGCAGCCACCGCCATGGATCGGATAGAGCCCGCTCCCAGGCGCCCACCCAAAAGGGAAGGTCATATGAGGGAAATGACCACCCTCCAAAGGGCCACCAGAAAACGCTCCCCTGCAGCCAAATCCCGTCCGCCAACAAGTGGATCAACCAACCCACCATCAATACCATCAAATTCCTCCGGGCTCGGCTTTGGCGCGTGGTGAACAGGAGCACCCCTATGCCCACCAACGTGGTCACAACCAGACTGTGTCCGAAGATTTCCCCTGACGCAAATGACTCGGCCCAGATCAGGGTCCCCACCGGCATGTCGATCAGATCAGGAGCCAATGCCCCGGCCAACAGCCACCGCAGATCGGCCTGGGAATCGCGAAACACCCAACGAAAGCCGAACAGGGCCGTGGCGAGATGCCACAGAATCACGAATCGAGGGCCTGATTGGCCAGCCGGTCGGCATGACGGTTGTTCTCTCGGCGGACGTGTTCCACCACCACCGTCGGAAACCTGTCCAACACCTTCCGCGCCTCTTGATACAGGGGTCTCAGCAATGCTGACCTCACTCGGTACTCCCCCAGCAGTTGACGCACCAGCAGCTGGGAGTCACAGCGGAGTACCAAAGTGGCTGGGCTGTGCTGAGCGGCCACTCGCAGCCCTTCGATCACCGCCCGATACTCCGCCACGTTGTTGGTGGCCCGACCGATGGCCCGACTCACTTCGGCCACCACGTTGTGGGCGGAAGCGGATCCCCGATAGAGAACCGCCCCCACCGCCGCCGGACCGGGGTTGCCGCGGGCCGCCCCGTCCGTGTAGAGCCAATAGGTCTCGGACAAGCGCTAGAACACCAGGATTCGCCGACAATGCGGACACCGGGGCGGGTTGCTTTCCGCCGCCTCGGACCGCTCGGATTCCGACAGAGCCAGATGACACCCGCCGCAAACGTTGCCCTCCAATCGGCCGGCCGCCACTCCCCCTTTGTGCCGGCGAAGGTGCTCATAAGTCTTCACGACCCTCGGCGGAACCGGCGATATCAGGAAGGCTCTTTCCAGTCGCAGATCCTGTAGCCGGGCATCTATCTCTTCCCAAGCCCTTCTGACCACTTCTGCCAGGCGGCCTTCACCCCGGCGGGCCTTCTCCAAATCGGACGCGACTCTTTCAATCCGATCGGCGACCTGGTCACGGCGATCCATCAGGTCCAAGGCCCGTGCTTCCTGCTGGTTTATCCGAACCCGCAACGACTCCACCTCCAGTCGTCGGTTCTCGGTCTCCTTGGAACTCATTCCTCCCCCAAACAGCTTCTTCTCCGACATGTCCAGCCGCTCCTCCATCATTTGCAGCTCGCCGTTGCTCCGGTCGAAATCCAAATCGAGAGAACGCAACTCTTCCTGTATTTTCCCGTGTTCGGATTCCACCGACTTTCTCAGTTCCAGCAGCTCCTGCAGCTCCCCCAACTCCGGCAGGTTGACTTTCTTTCGCTCCCAGCGATCTATCTCCAGGTCCACCGTCTGCAAACCCACCAGATCGTATGGAGGGTTCATGCTGTTTTTCTCCTGACCCCGATGGTGGGCCCGGGACGTATCCCGGTGAGGTCAATGGTGTTCGGAGACACTCTGGTCACCAAATCCAACAGTCTGGCAACTCCCGGCGCCTCGGTTGCGGCATGGCCAGGGTCGATCGCCGCCACACCCCGCTGTTGCGCCTGGACCATCTGATGGTGGGAGAGATCTCCTGTCACCACCGCCTCGGCTCCCACGGCGCCGGCGGCGGCCAAAAAGGACCCGCCCGAACCCGGTAGCACTGCCACCTTCCGGACCGGTTGGTCCTCTTCTCCCACCCAGCGGACCGCGGCCACTCCCAGGGCCCGGGCCACCTGATCGGCCAAATCGGATGCCGATACCGCCCTGGGCAAGGTGCCTGTTCTGCCCGCCATGGGAAGGTTGGCCGACACCGGATAGAGATCGAACGCCGGCTCTTCATAAGGGTGTGCTTTTACCAATGCTGTCACCACCTTATCGCGAACCGATGCGGGAGCGATCATCTCCAACCGCACCTCGGCCACCCGATTGTCCTCTGCCACCTCCCCCACCACCGGAGCGGCGCCGGTTTCGGGCCTAAAAGCGCCGGTCCCTTCGCTACGGTAGCTGCATCCCCGGTAGTTTCCGATCCGCCCGGCGCCGGCGGTGGCCAAGGCTTCGGCCACCGCCTCGGAGTTGGCGGCCGGAACGAAGGTCACCACCTTGATTTGAGTCGCCGTCTCCAGCGGACCGAAACCGACCGAACCCCCCAGGCCCAAACTGTCTGCCAGAGCATCCGCCACCCCGCCCGGGCAGGCGTCAAACGCGGTATGGGCCACCGCCAATGCGGTACCCATTCTGATCAGCTGATAAGCCAACCCGCCTGGGTCCCTGCCCGGCCGCAGGGTGCGGATGGGGCGAAACAAGAGCGGGTGATAGGTGATCAACAAATCCACCGGCGCATCCGCCAGAGCCGAGATCACCGCCTGGTTTACCTCGTGACAGACCCCGGCCGTCCTCACCGGCCGGCTGGGATCACCCAAGGTCAAACCGCTCACATCCCAATCAGCCGCCCGTTCCCAAGGTATGGAGACCGCAAGCTTCTCCAGCACCTCGGTCACCGACAGTCCTGACATCCCTATGAGAGGCTACCGTGGAGCGCCGAGCACGCGGCGTACACGAACCCCGAACCGAGGATCATGCTGAAAAAGATGGGATGGGATGGGCCCCCACACCTCGACCGGAGTGTCTGTTGCCGCATTTGGCCCCCGCCGGGCCTTGTTCAGCACACTCCTGGATGAACGACCATAACATTGGTCATCCGGTACCACAGATGAGCCTCTTCTAACCGGAAAACTCGGCTACCCGTAGGCCTTCCAGTTCGGCTGCTGCCGCAAGACGACGGTCCAAACACACGAACCACAGAGGAGCGGCTAGCTGCTCATGTACAAGCAAGGCGGCACCGAGTTGCCCCGCGTCGGCAGCTCGGAGAGGGTGCCGCCCCAACAGCAAAGCGGCTCGTGATCTGACTGCCAGCACCTCGGTTACCTCGTCCCAGGTGGCGGCCAAGGTGTTCAGCCGGTCAAGCACCTTGCGTCGTTGTGGTCTAGTAAGTGATCCCTCGCGGGTGCGGCGTTCTACCGCGCTGGCAATTTCGACGCGGGTCCACGCCCATGTGACGATCTCGGTGTCTTCGACGAGGCAGGACCGTAACTGCACAGTGGTGGGCTCTGAAACGATGAGAGGGACAAGCGCAGATGCATCCCAGTACCTCATACACGATCGGAGCGATCTTCGTCCATCGCTTCAGTGATGCTGGTCGGCAGTTTCAACGGGGCCATGTCGAGGATCGTGGTGGAGTCTCCGTGTCCGGGTCGCAGAAGCCCCATGTTGACCAGCCTCTCCCGGGTTCCCAAGGAGTGCTTTGTAGGTGGCAGCAACCGGGCGATGAATGCGCCACGGTCAAGGACTTGAATTTCGCCGCCGCGTCGTACTTCCCGCAGATAACGTGAGAGGTTGGCTTTCAGTTCGGAAACCGACACGGTACTCATTGTGACTAGTGTAGCCTTTGGATGTTGACTACTCGAGTCAGGTTAGGGGGCATCCCCACGAGCAATTGGCAAGCGGCGCACGCCGATACAGCCACAGAGCCGGGGAAGTGGCCTTGAACGGGGGTGTATGAATGCGATATGTGCCGGTGGGCGTTGACGGAATCGAACCGCCGACCTCTTCCTTGTAAGGGAAGCGCTCTTCCATCTGAGCTAAACGCCCGGGCTTTTACCCATATTATGGCCGATCTCAGATCAGGCGCTTTTCTCCATGGGCGAAAGCTTGTGCACCAGTTGCCACAGTTGTTCCTTGGAAGCCTCCACCGGCAAGCAGGCCTCTTCTGCTCGGGGACGACCCGGCGGTCTCTTCCGAAAATAAGTCTTTCCGTCCCAGAAGAATATGCCTCCCCACACCCCGTATTCCATGCCGGCGGTGAGGGCATATTCGAGACAGGCCGACCGGGCTTCGGTGGGGCAGGCGCCACAGATCATCTGAGCCACCCGCACCGCCTCGCTTCCATTGGTGAAGAAGCTGTGGCTATCGCCAGCGCCATAGCAGGCGCCCTGGGTTTCCAAGGTTTCCCTCAATATCTCAATTCTGGTTTTTTGATTCATTTCTGTCTCCAAACAAAAAGATCCGCAAACAAAAAAGCCGCCTCTTGGGCGGCTCCACAAACGATGACTCTCTTGGTCAGTCACGGATTTGCAGACAACCGCCTTCCTTTTGCGATGGTCTCCACGCCTTGCCGGATGCTTGGGAACCCACCATCTGCAGAGGAAAGGACCACCCAAGCAGGCACAGACGACAATGCCTTGGTTGGCGTTGCATGACGCTTCAAATCCTCTCCTTTCTCGGTTTCAAATAATGGGCCTGTTTTATGTATGACATCCCTTTAACGTTTTCGTTTCTGAATTTCTTCCGGTTTCAGACCAAATTATCCAGCATCGCCTGCAAACCACCCCTTCGGTCGGACCCCACATCGATTCGCACCACGCGGCGGCCTGCCCTTCTGAGGGCGAAGTAATCCCCTTCCGCTTGAGCCGAGATCAGCTTGGAGAACCCGTATGGGGCGCCCGGCACGCCAATGTCCTTGATGGGCCGGTCGACTATCTGAATGAACACCCCGCCCGCCGGTCCGCCCTTGTGGGCCTGTCCGGTGGAATGCAGATACCTCGGACCGTATCCGAAGGTGGTGGGCACGCCGGCCATCCGGGTGACCCGTTTCCGCAGCCGGGTGATGGTTTGTTCGATTCGGGGATCAGGGGGAAGATAGGCCTGTATGCCCAGGTAATCGCCGGGCCGAAGATCCTCCACCAAGCGGGTGATCATCGATTGTGACTCCGGGGATTGGGCCGACACCAGATCGGCTTTGGCATGGGTTTGGGTACGACTCATGGCCTCGGACGCCAAGCGCTTGGCTTCTTCCACGTCGGGCTGGTTGAAAGGGTTGACCCCCAGCACCTCCCCCGCCGCGGCCACCGCCATTTCGGCTCGGAAGAGTTCTGCGCCCAGATCCAGCCGGTCGGCCAGGTCAATCCCGATGTCCCCCCCACCCGGGGAGACGACCGAACGATCACCTTGGCACTGCCAGACCGACACCAACCGATCCGACCCTGGGGATCCGTCCGACTGGACCGGCTCCCCCGCCACCGGAACGATCCCCCGGCCGTCCTTCCCGAGACTCTCGGCCACCAGTTGTTCCATCCAGGCCGAAAAACCGGGCAGACTCTCGGAGGTGTGAAGGGTCAGCTTGTCCATCCCGGCCCGCGCCGCCGCTCCCCACATCAACCCCATCCCCACCGCCGGGTTCCGGGACGGCCTCATCCGGGTTTGGGCGGCCATGTCCTCGGCCCTGGCCAAGAGAGCAGGCAGGTCGACCCCGATCAGGGCCGCGGGAACCAGTCCGAACACGCTGAACGCCGAGAATCGGCCCCCCACATCGGCGGGGGCGTTGAACACCGCTCCGAAGTTGCGTTCACGGGCCAGGCGATCCAGGGGAGTGTCCCGATCGGTGATGGCTGCGAACCGCCGGGCGGCGCCCCCGGTCTCCGCCCAGAAATACCGATAAAACGACTGCGTCTCCACCGTGGTCCCCGATTTGGAAGAGACCACAAAAAACGTTCGGGAGGGATCGATTCGGTTTCGCAGTGCCCCAACCGCCTCCGGATGGGTGGAGTCGATCACCCAGAGCCGGGGATGGCCGGACGCTCGACCGAAGACCGAGAAGAACATCTCCGGGGCCAAGCTCGACCCACCCATTCCCATCAGCACTACATCTTCCACATCTTCCGACGCCACCTGCTCGGCCCACCGGGCGATTCCTTCCAGTTGCTGTCTTGCGGTGCGGGGAAGATCGAGCCACCCCAGCCAACCGTCGGCGCCCGGGGCCGCATCCCCCCACACCGATGCATCCCGGGACCACAGTCTCTCCACCAGATCACCCTCCTCCCAGCGCCGAACCGCCTCCTGCCACGCGCCCCGTTCTTTGAGGCGTTGCGAGTAATGCGGGAGGGTCACAGTCATCAGTCCACCGCAACGGCGGCCACATAGGAAGCGGCACCGCTTTCAGTTTGAGAGGTCCAGACCACCGCGATTTCCTCCTCTGATTCCACCAGGTAACCGGGAAGGTCATCGGCCAACCCGGTCAGGCGATCCAGATCGAAGGCCAGAACCGATTCGGGTGAGATGGTGGCCCGGTAGGAAAAGGCCCCTTCGGCCGCGGCTGACACCGAAACCGAAACCGGCAGCACCGAGGGGTTGAGCAGCCAGGCCACATTGCGGCTTTCTCCGTTGCCACCGGCGCCGGGCAGCAACCATCGCCGAGCCGCTACCCCAACCCCCGGCCCGGCAGCCAGCAGATCATCGCCCTCCATCCGCAAGGCCGCCACCAGGGCAACCGTGCCCGAAACCCTTATCCCCGTGACCCCCGCCGGCAGATCGGAGAGGGGAACCGCCACCATCCGGCCCGGAATGAAGTCCCCCACCCGGAATTCGTAAACGGGGCCCGAGTGGGTTAGCAGATCAATCCGATAGGTGAAGGAGGATTCTGACAGAGACGCCACCAGCAGATAGGTTTCGGCCTGATCCAATTCGGGGACGGGCAGCCACCATTCGGTCTGGGGGGTCACTGCTTCGATCATGGCCGTCTCCCCGTTGGTGGACTGCTGCAGCACAAATGCCACCTTCCCGGGGTCCGATTCCACATGCACGCCCAACATTCTGCGCAGTCGGAGCGGCCCGTCCACATCTACTTTCACCGTCTTCCCGGCCGGCACGTAGATTTCCTGAAGTTCGGGGGGGGTGTCATCTCCCAGTTCACTGTGAATCTCAACCCGAACTGAAGAGTCCCACACATAGGGGTTATAAAGGATCAGATCCAAACCATCCCCATCCAGGGTGGATCCGCCCAACGCCGCCAGCCCGTCCGAGGATTCCCCACAATTCCATGCGGATATGGCCGCCGGGGCGATGTTCACCATTCCCGCTCCCGACCATCCGGCGCCGCTCTCGACCACCAGCGACCCTGAACCCGGCGGGACTTGCCCTATCCAACCCCCCGTGTCACCCAAGTCGGCTTGACGGAAAGACCGCCATTGCCCTTCCGAGACCCGCCACAGGTCCACGCTTCCACCCCGCGATGCCATCAGGGCGATCTCGGTTTGTGAACGGATGAAATCGGCCAACGGACAAACCAGATGGTCGGCCTGCTCCTGGGGGGTCCCGTTTGGGGGTCAGGCACCGGCGGAGCAACCGGGCCGCCGATGTCGACTGCCCAGGTCAGCGCCCCCAGAAGCACTCCCAACAGCCCCATGGTTACCCCCCTCATCGGAATGCGCCCCGGCCCCACCACACCAGACCAACCAGGACCACCAACACCGCGGCTGCCCACCAGCCCAACGCCCGCCCCACCGGATTGGGGTCGAATCGCCCAACCCCTTCTGTGCCGGAGATCGTGTTCCACCACGACTGCTGGGACCACCCCGGACCCCATCGGGGATGGGCATTGTCGGCAATCCTGATCCTGCCCCCGAACGGTCGACCCTCCACCCGGTCGAAAGCCACCGACTCCCAGGCTCCCACGAACGGACCGTCCGAACGGGGAAGAGCCACCAGGTTCTCATACACCACCGTCTGCTCGGTGGCCGACAGGACCCGAAGATCAACTTGGGCAGTGAGATTCTCCGAGAACCCGGTCGCCCGATCCACGATCACCCAACGCACCCCCAACGGCGCCAGCATCTCTCCCGGTCGAAAGGTCCCGGAGGTGGACACTTCCGACAGCACTTCGGCCAAGGCCTGGTCTCCCACCTCGGGGGGCGGCAACCAAGCCTGTTCCAAGGTGGGAGGTCCCGTCTCCAGCAGCCGGTAGGAGTACCCCGGCCCATCTCTCTCCATGCCCGGCAGGGTGCCCGGGGCTCCGATCAGCAACAGGCGGCTTCCATCGGTGGGATCAGAAAGGCTGGAGGCAAAATCCAGCCGACCGCTCCACTGATCGGCCGGCAAACCGGCTCTTCCCCCCTCCAGCACCGACATCCCCCCGGCCAGGACCGCCACTCCGCAGATCAGAGCAGCCCCGGCGCCGAGCCTCCTCGCCCCCCGGATCTGGGCGGTGACCGATCCCACCGCGGCCGAAGCCGTCATCCCCGCGCCCAAGGCCGCCAAAGCCGCTCCTCCCACCGTTACCTCCCAAGGGCCCGACTGCGCCGCCCACAAGCCCGCACCCCCCAAGGCCAGCCCCAGACCCGCCGCGTTGCGCAGCGAGGTTTTTCCGAAGATCAGCACCAGCAACCCGGCGGCCGAAACCACCATCCAGTACCACCATTCCATCTCCACCGACCCCGAAGACCCGTTCGACCAAACATCTGCGAAGTCGGCCCACAGGTAGGCCCCCACGGTGGACAATCCCAAGACCGCCCCCCCCACCACTCTGATCACCGCCCCCACCGACCACCCCACCCCGGCCAACCATCCCAGGATGACCACCGCCACCGGAATGGCCACCGCCGGCGGCGCCGCCGCGGCCAGCACCGTGCTGGCCAGGCAGATCATCGCCAGGTCACCGATTCGGTGACGCCGGGTGACCGGCCAGGGGCGCACCGCGGCCACCACCGACCAGGGGAACGCTCCCAATGCGATCAACATCGGCCAGTAACCGTGGGAGAGCACCGACACCGAGGCGACGCCCAACAGATAGACGATCGCTCCCAGATAGGACGGTCCGGCGCCGATACCGACGCTGCGGAACAGGCGTGACGCCCCCACCGTGCCTGCCCACAGTGCCACTGCGGTGATGAACAACTGAGATCCCGACCATCCCAGCATCAGCCAGTGGACGCCGGCCGTCAACGCGGCGCTCGGATGCGGTGGAAGAGGGCTGCCCAGCCCCGCACCGTTCCACCCTCCGGCAAAGGCCGACAGCACCCCCAGCGGCTGATCTCCGGGAGGGAACGAGAAACCGGTGGCCGGCAAGCCGCTCACCCACAGGCTTCGGGAGGCGACGGCCCCATAGAGCAACGCCAGAAGAAGCGCGAACGGCGCACCCCGTTTCAGCCGGGAGGAGATCGCTCCCATCCAAGTCTGATCTTCGGGGCCGGTGTCACCCAGCTTCCCTCCGATCTCGTACCCCATGTCCCTCAGGATCACCGAACCTGAAATCTGATAGCGGAACAGGTCCTCGTCACCCACTACCCGCGTCTTTTGGGAACGAATCCGAGCCGAGATGGAGGAGGGAAGCCGCAATAGGTTCCAGGCCACGGCCGCCAGGAAACCAGCCAGACGGCCCGGGCGGCCCAGCAGCAGACTGAACATTCCCTCCAGCAAATTGACGGCGATGTCAAAAGGAATCGCCCAGGTCAGGGTTATCAGCCGGTAGACCTTGAACATGGCCCGCATCCGTCCGGCCCTCTCCCTCCAGTCTTCGGAGCGGGGATAGCGGTCGGCGGGGTAAAGCACCCGCGAAGAGGGCGCCACCACCACCCTCCCCCCGGCCAGACGGACACGCTGGCAGAAGTCCAGGCCCGAGGAGACGGGGGGAATCGTTTCATCCAATCCCCCCAACACCGCCCACAATTGACGTCGGGCCAGCAGGGAGACCGTGGACAGGCTGGAAACCTCGCGAATCACGTCGTATTGGGCGAAGTCCAGTTCCGATTCGTCCAACCCCGAGGAGGAGACACCGAACAGGTCGGTGGCGCTTCCCACCGACAGCAGGCGCTCCTGGTTATCGGTGGCCAGGATCTTCGACCCCACCAGAGCCGCCTGATGCTTGACCGCCACCCCCAGCATCGCCGGGAGCGCCTCCGCCCGGGGCCGAGCGCGGCCGGCCAAGACCCACACGTACTCGATCTCCTCGGGGATCGCCTCAATCGCCTCGTCGAAGGTGTCCCGATGCATCAGGCCCGCCTCCTTGGCCTTCTGCTTGGCCCCGGCGTCGGAACCGACCACTATTAACCTGGTGTTTGGATTCTGCTTGCCGACCGAATCAGCCGCGGAACGGAATTCCTCCCCTTCCGCCAGTATCACCACCGCAGAACTCGGCGTGCGGACGGCCCGCACCGCGGGTTCCGCTGAGGCAGTTGTGCTCTCCATCAACATCCGACAATGGTAGAGAAAATCACCCACTATCCGAACACCTCACCCGATCGCCCCCATGTTGTGCTGCTGTCCGGAGGAGTGGGAGGAGCACGGCTGGCGCGGGGTTTCGCCCGAATCCCAGATTGCGACACCACGGTGGTGGTGAACACCGGCGACGACGACTGGGTGTACGGGGTGTTCGTCTCTCCCGATCTGGATACGGTGATCTACACTCTCGCCGAGGAGGAAGGTCCCCAGGGTTGGGGACGAGCCAACGAAACCTGGCAAGTGATGGAAGCGCTCTCCCGGTTTCCCACCGACACCACCTTCCGACTCGGAGACGCCGATCTGGCCCTGAATCTCTTCCGGACCATGGAGCTTGCAAACGGGCGGCCCCTCAGTGCGATAACCGCCCAAATAGCGGAAGCCTTCGGGGTGAAGGTCACGGTGACCCCCGTCACCGACCAGCACCTTCGGACCAAGTTGCGCACCGCCTCGGGGGAGTGGCTCGACTTTCAGGACTACTTTGTGCTCCGCCAACACCGGGATCGCATTGTCGACGTTCGCTTCGATGGCGCCGATCGCTCTCGCCCCTCTCCCGGGGTGGTGGAGGCGATCGGGAACGCTGACGCGGTGATCATTGCCCCCTCCAACCCCCCTCTCTCGATCTGGCCGATCCTGGCGGTGCCGGGGGTACGCTCGGCGTTGGAGGCTGCTCCTCGGGTGCTGGCAGTCTCGCCCCTGTTCGGAGGCAAGGCACTCAAAGGTCCGGCTGCGAAGGTAATGGCCGGGCTGGGGTTGCCGGCGGGCAACCTGGGAGTCGTTCAGGCCTATCGGGGTTTGCTCTCCGATCTGGTGGTGGATCAGAGCGACGGCCGGGACCTGGTGAGCTTGCAAGCAGCAGGCCTGACCGGTTGGGCGACTGACACCAGGATCGCCGAACCGGCCGCGGCGGCCCGGCTGGCGGCGTGGCTTTTGGAGCGGTTGTGACAATCAGCATCATTCCGGTCACCGGACTCCCCGAAATCGCCCCCGGGGATGACCTGGCGCGGTTGTTGGGCGACGCGTTGGCAGATTCGGAGACCGGACTGCAATCGGGCGATGTGGTGGTGGTCACCCACAAAGTGGTCTCCAAAGCCGAAGGTCGGGTGGTGGAACTGGAGGACGACGGTCCCCATAGCCACCGGCACCTGGTGGAAGCGGAGTCGACAGCCGTTCTGCGGCGCAGAGGCGACCTGGTGATAACCGAGACCCGCCACGGTTTTATCTGCGCCAACGCCGGGGTGGATCGCTCCAACGCGGGTCCCAGCCGGGCGGTGCTGCTGCCCTTGGACCCCGACCGCTCCGCCCGCCGGTTGCGCTTGCGGTTGCAGCAGCGTTTCGGGGTGGAACTGGCGGTGGTGATCACCGACACCTTCGGACGGCCCTTCCGTCGGGGATTGACCGATGTGGCGATCGGCGTGGCGGGATTTGATCCCATCAGGGATCTGCGGGGAAAGACCGACGATCACAACCGCACCCTGGAAGTCACCGAGATCGCGGTGGCCGACGAGATCGCCGCCGCCGCCGACTTGGTGAAAGGAAAGTCCCGATCAATCCCGGTGGCAATCGTCCGAGGCCTCACCCTCCCACCCGCCGACGGCTCCGCCACCGATCTGATCCGGGGAGCAGCCGAAGACCTGTTCCGTTAGGAGTGTGCCGAAAAAGGGCCGGTTGACTCCGGTACGGCTGCCGGTCCGAGGTGTGGGGGCTCCCATCCCTGTCATTTTCAGCAAGCTTCCAGGCCTCCTGCTGCCGTTCATGCTGGGGTGAACGCTGGAAAATGTCGCGAAAAAATCCCGTCCCCATGATGGGATCCCTCCCCCGCCACCGCCGTTCCTGGAGCAAACGGCGCCTGCCCACAGAAGGGCGAGGGCCGCAATCGCAGCATATGATCCCTCACAGCGGCGCGAACGACGTCACAACGGCCGCCTCGGTGATTGGCTTCTATCAATATGGACAGAGCCAAGGACAAAAGTCAACCCGACGAGCCAGGGATTTTTCACAACCCGCCACGAAAAACAGGACCGGCTCGGTCCAATGGCAGTGTGGTCGAGGTTATCGGCCGATGTGTAGGCACTAACCGAGGGTGCGATGGCGACGGACTTCTTCAGCGAACCCGGTTAGATGGATTCTGGAAAGAGCCTCCAAGAGTTCGCCCAGAGTGTTGGGACTGAGCTGGTTTGCTGCAGCCTGGCGCTCTAGTTCGGCAGCAACGAGAGTGGGGCTGAGGTCGAAAAGGTCCATTAGAAAGTCGTCCGGATGAATAACTTCGATTTCGTATGGAGCAATCGCCCTAGGTGGAAAGTCCACCACATACACGATGGAACTGGTCGACGCCTGCTAAACTTGAGGGTATGGTTTACAGGCGTCCGCGCAGGTTGACCCGCAAACAACGACGGGAACGGGCGGACGCGATCGCCTCCCCCGGTGGTTTCTATCTGTGGGGGGAAGACAAACAGCGGGACGAGGTGCGCCGCCAAGCGTTGCGGGACTGGCACCAGACCGACGACGACGAGTACATGTACGCGGCGGGTATTTGGGCCAGGCCAGAAAAGTGAAACCGAGAGAAGTCTCCGACGGTTGGAAGGTGACCGTCGAAGGGCTCACCGTGCATCAGGTCGCTGTGGACATGGAGGGGACAGTGTTGGACCGGTGGCCGACCCGCAAGTGGGCGAAAGCCGCTGGACGGGAGGCTGAACGTCTCATCGCATCCGGTCAGCGGGTAGCGGCCCAGTATTTGGATGGGGTCGCAGCCCCGTTCCGAACATGGAAAGGACCCTCGTGACATTGCCCGTAATACCGCCAGGGTGGGAACGGATCGAGATGGTCGTCGACGGGCAGCCCGTCTACTACGACCAGCCCGACGGCGCCTGCGTGTTCATTCCCTACGCGGGGGACCCGTCGATACCCGAGAAACGGGGAGTGGAACGGGTCGAATATTTCGCTTGGCTCGAACAGCGTGTGGCTCCCGTATCCTGACCCTGACGGCCTGTACCGGTGGGCCGACTACCCGGACGGCGGCTGTGGGATCCCCGCCCGCAAGCCACCGTGGGCGCCGGTGGGGTGGAAACAGGCGCTGGAAGAGTACGGGTATCCGCCGCCCACGTCACGCACGAAACAGGGCGACCCGGTAATCAACCGCCCCTACCCTCCGCTGCTTCTCAGCGGCGACTAAAGTCGCATCTTTGCCCGCGGGCGAAAGTCGCATCTTGCCGAGTCGGTGAAAGTCGCATCTTCCGGTCAGCGGCGGACAGGCATTCCCTTCGCCGCCCCATTCGCTCCGTTGATGACAGCTTCGAGGTCTTCCAACCCCGGCATTTCCGGCTCCGGTGTCCACGGCCCCAGCTCGCAGGTTGAAGGTCACAACGGCACCTGCGCCGCCGCGCACTGCAACGGCCAACACATGCCGATCTTTGGGGTCGCAGAACATTGAGTCGATAAGGCCCTCGTACCCTCCAATATACGCCTCCGGAAACGAACTGCTCATCTCTGAGAGCAGCCTATCAACTGCTTGACCGTCGATTCTGGCAGTGTTCTCCAGATTGGTGGACAGTTCACGAAGGATGTCGCTGGACCACATCGGCCGATACAGGCCGAGCTCCGCCAGTCGCAACAAGGTGTCCCGTAAGTGGGCCGGATACAACGTGCATGTGTCCAGAACAACCGCGAACGCCACCTCAAGATCACCTCATATTCTCAGGAAGTTTGGTGGTGCGGTTATACATCCCACTTTGCTCCCCTAACTCAACCATGCGGTCAAGCGCCTTGCGGCGTTGGGCAGATCGGCGATGGCGGTAGTCGATCACGTCTGTCAGAAGCACCCGGCGGTGGCGTCCGGGTTGCTCGTATTCCATCTCTCCGGCCTCCAGAAGCTTGACGAATGTAGGTCTGCTGATTCCCAGGAAATCAGCGGCTTGCTGGGTGGTGAGACGTTGGTGGATGGGAGCCACTATCACAGCCTGACCAGCCGCCATCGCCTTTACCACGCTGCTCAAGACTTCAAAGACTTCACTTGGTAAAACCAGATCAGACCCCTCAGGTCCTGACAGCTTTACCGGACCAGAGTGATCACCAAAAAGAGCAGCCAGCTCGTCCATCGGTTCCTTGGGGGGCATAACCGGCTGTTCTCGTTCAAGTAATGCAGGCATTCTTCCTGATCTCCTTCTTACCAAAGTCCTGTTGGCACCCAGATATTAGCACAAACGAAAAAATCGAAAACGAGGGAGGACAGAATCAAGAATGGGTCAGCCGGACTTCATCCAATCCCAAGTTTCCTGCAGACCAGCGGCCAGATCGGTGCGGGCTCTCCACCGCAGCGCCTCGTGGGCCGGGTGGGGATCGGTTACCGATCGCCGGATGTCTCCCTCCCGGGCCGGGCGGCGCCGCACCGCGCCTTGCCAGCCGGTCACCTCTCTCATGGTCGCCAGCAGCCCCAGAAGAGATGTCTCCACCCCCTTGCCCAGTTCCAGTGTCAGGCCCTCCGCCCGGTCAGCGGCCCCGATGATGGCCTCCACCGCATCTGCCACATACAGGAAATCCCGGGTCTGCTGACCGTCGCCATCCAAGAACACCGGATCGCCGTCGGCCATTGCCCTCAACCAGGTTGCCACCACTGCCGACTCCCCGTCGCCGTACTGGCGTGGTCCGTAAATGTTGGCGAGACGAAGGTTGACCCACCCGATCCCCGCCTCCGAAGCCCTACCGTTGACCAGGTCCTCGGCAGCCCTCTTGCTCAGCCCATAGGAAGGGCCCGCCCCGGCGGAACCAATCCCATGGACGGCCAGGGATGACATGTTCACCAATTTGGCGGCACCGCTCCGACCGGCCGCCTCCAACACCCGGGCGGTACCCTCCACGTTCACCTCCCAACACCTCGCCGGGTCCTGTTGACACTGCGCTGCCGAGGAGACCGCCGCCAGATGGAACACCACTTGCGGCTTGACCCCGCTCATCACCCGATCAAGACCCGGATCGGTGATGTCGACCTCCACTGTCTCGACCTCCGCGGCGCTTTCGCTCCCCCTGCCCGCCCAACTGCCGCTGGATAAATCGTCGATCGACACGACTTCCCAACCGCCTCGGACCAGAGCTTGACAAAGATGAGCACCGATAAAGCCCGCCCCGCCCGTGACCACAGCCCGGCGGATCACCAAGGTTCCCCGGTGGTTGTTCCGATCAGACAGCAAATAAGTAACTCCATCGCCATGTTGTGAAAATAGCCGAATCCCAGGAGCATGCTGAAAAGGATGGGGATGGGATGGTTCCCCCCACCTCGACCTGGGGTTTTGCTGGCGCATTTGGCTCCCATTGGGCCTTGTTCAGCACTCTCCTTTAGAACCGCTACCCTTGCGGATGACATCGATCCCAGGAGAGAAACGCTTGGCGGCTCTGCCCCATGAGGGAACTTACTCCGTGATGTACGGTAGATACTCCACACCTTCGGGGAGTACCTATCGGTCTGACTACTTGGCGCGACCCGACGCGGTGGGCCGGTTTCCGGTGGTGCTCATCATGGCGGACCAAGGACCGGTCTCCTCCCACCTTAAGGGCCTGGCCCGCTTTTTGGCCCGCCGAGGCATCGCCGCGCTGGCGCTCAATCTTGGTCCGGGCAGCCCCGGGCGTTTTGAGAACGGGACCGGACCTTCGGACACCGACATCGACACGCTCGCCCAGCTGGACGACACCCATCGTTTCCTGGGCAACGAAGACCTGCATTGGGCCATAACCGAGCCGGTGGGTGTGCTCGGGGTGGGGCCGGGCGGACGAGTGGCCCTGATGGCGTCGTCTCTCCGCGGGTGGGTGGGCCCCGCAGCCCTGCTGTACGGTCAACTTGACGGTGATGAACACCGGCGTCACCCCGCCATGGAGCAACTGAATCGTCTGAGGGGGCCGGTGTTGGGCATATACGCCGCCGAGGACGACCTGATTTCTCCCGCCCTGGTGGACGCCGCGCAGGATCGCAATCCGAGTGGTCAGTGGCTGCTCTATGAGGGTGCGGGCCACGGATTCGTGGACGAAAACCATCGCAACTACCGCCAAGGCGCCGCCAGTGACGCCCTCGCTCGCTTAGCGGGATTCTTCACCGCCGCCCTCCCCACCCCCCAGGTCGTGGAGACCGGCTAGTTCTACCGACCGGCCCTGGGAGTGTGCTGAAAAAGCTGGGGTTGACGCCATCACGGCCCCCGGTCGAGGGGTGGAGGCCATCCCATCCCCGTCTATCTCAGCGTGCTGGTGGGAATATGAAACACTTCCCCCGCACTCAGCGTGTTGCGCCCCATCGCATCCTCCACCACCAAGGCGCCCCCCGCGTTGATGTCCACCGCCCGTCCGGATCGGCCTTCTCCCCAACTCACCCGCCGGCCCAGGGTCACGCAACGGCCACGATAACGGCCCACCGAGAAGTCCCCACCGCCGGGTTCCAATGCGGACCTGAGAAACCTCCCCGCCCAAGCGTGGGCAATCTCCTCTCTTCGGGAAGGGCTCGGCGGGCGGGCATCCAAAGCAGCCATCCCCGGCGGGGGATCCCCCCACCACAAATTCAACCCGCATCCCGCCACCACCACCTTTCCTCTGGCCTCCACCAAAACGCCACCCACCTTGTCCTCCCCCACCAGCAGATCGTTCGGCCACTTCAGCATCACATGATCTCCCAATGCCACGGCCGCCTCCCAGCCCGCCATCAGCGAGAGCAGACCCCACCGCTCCGGCTCCCACCGCGGTTCGCACGCCACCGAGACCGCCACCCCGCCGGGTGCGCTGATCCATTCCCTGCCCCGTCTTCCTCTACCCTCCTGCTGATGGTCGGCAATCACCACCACCGGCCTTCCCCGGTATGATCGGCGAGCGTCGTCCTGTGTTGAATCCGTCTCCGGGAGCCGGATGACCGAATATGGTGTAGCCAAAGAGGTAAACCTTAAGTCCAAGTATTTCAGAAAGCCTATCCGGGAGTTATTGGCCTTGGGCACCGAACAACGAATAGAGAAATTGCGCCGGATGCGGAAACAGACGGTGGCGGTTGACCGCCGCGCCATCGACCGCCAGCACGAACGCGGCAAACTCACCGCTCGAGAACGGATCGCTCACCTGTTGGATCAGGACACCTTCTCCGAAGTCGATGCCTTCGTCCGACATTCGGCCCGGGGGTTCGGTGTGGAGGACCGCCGACCCCTGGGCGACGCGGTGGTCACCGGATGGGGAAAGATCGACGGACGAACGGTCTTCGTCTTCGCCGAGGATTTCACCACCTTTGGGGGGAGCCTCGGGGTGGCGGTGGCCGACAAGATCTGCAAGATCACCGACATGGCCCTGCAGGCGGGGGCCCCATTGATCGGATTGAAGGATTCGGGCGGGGCCCGCATCCAAGAGGGGGTGGCCTCCCTGGACGGTTACGGCCGAATATTTGAACGAAACGTCCGAGCATCGGGAGTAATACCTCAGATCTCGGTGATCATGGGACCATGCGCGGGAGGTGCGGTCTACTCTCCGGCGCTCACCGATTTTGTGATCCAGGTGAGCGAGACCAGTCACCTCTTCATCACCGGTCCGGACGTGATCAGAGCCGTCACCGGCGAGGAGGTCACCTTCGAGGAATTGGGAGGGGCGATGGTGCACGCATCCACCTCGGGGGTGGTGCACTTTGTGTTCGAAGAGGACGCCCGGGCGCTTGACGGGGTGCGGTATCTCCTCTCCTTTCTCCCCCAGAACAACCTGGAACTGCCGGTCTACTTCACCCCAGCCGACTCCCCCACCCGCACCGACGACCTGCTGGATCACATCATTCCCGACTCTTCGAACCAGCCCTACGACATGACCACCCTGATCGAGACGGTCCTCGACGACGGAGAGTTCTTCCAAGTGCATGAGCACTGGGCCGGCAACCTCCTGGTGGGGTTGGGACGCCTGGACGGCCATACCGTGGGAGTGGTCGCCAATCAGCCGTCGGTGCTGGCCGGGACCCTGGATATCGACGCCGCTCAGAAAGGGGCGCGTTTTGTCCGATTCTGCGACGCTTTCAACATCCCCCTGGTGACTTTCGTGGATGTTCCCGGAGTATTGCCGGGGGTGGATCAGGAACACAACGGAATCATCCGTCACGGCGCCAAACTGCTCTATGCCTACTGCGAGGCCACCGTCCCCCGGGTCTCGGTTATCACCCGAAAAGCCTACGGAGGGGCCTACCTGGTGATGAACGCCCGAGGTATCCGAGCCGATGTGGTTTACGCCTGGCCATCGGCGGAGATCGCAGTGATGGGCGCCTCAGGAGCCGTGAATGTGATCTTCCGCCGGGAGATTGCCACCGATGAGGACCCCGAGCGACGGCGCGCCGATCTGATCGAGGAATATGAGGAGGAGTTCAATAATCCCTACAAAGCCGCCGAACTCGGCCTGGTGGATTCGGTGATCGAGCCTCGCGAGACTCGACCTCAGCTCATCGCGGCTTTGGAGATGCTGCGCACCAAACGGGAGGCCCTGCCGAGCAAGAAACACGGGAACATCCCGTTGTGAAATCGGTACTGGTTGCCAACCGCGGCGAAATCGCGGTCCGCATCATCCGCACCGCCCGAGAAATGGGGCTGGGGACCATCGCAGTCTATTCCGAACCTGACCGAGACGCCTACCACACCCAACTGGCCCACCAATCTTGGAACATCGGACCCGCTCCCGCCGGCCAGTCCTACCTGAACATCGAACGGATCCTCCGGGTTGCCTCCGAGACCGGGGCCGAGGCTGTGCATCCCGGCTATGGGTTCCTGTCGGAGAACGCCGACTTCGCCCAGGCCGTGATCGACCAGGGGCTGATCTGGGTGGGACCTCCACCGGCGGCCATCGCCGCCATGGGAGACAAAGTTGCCTCCCGCCGGATCGCCCTGCAGGCCGGAGTGCCGGTGGTGCCGGGAACCGAAGACCCCCTGGAAGATCCCGCCCAAATAAGAGAAGTCGCCGCCCAACTGGGTTATCCGGTGTTGATCAAGGCGTCCCACGCCGGCGGGGGGCGGGGCATGCGAACGGTGAACCACCCCTCCGAGATCGAGGAAGCCCTGGCATCGGCCCAACGGGAAGCCGACGCCTTTTTCAGCAATCCCCAGGTGTATCTGGAAAAGAAACTGACCTCCGTTCACCACATCGAAGCGCAGATTCTGGTGGACAATCACCACAACTACGTGTATCTGGGAGAACGGGACTGCTCGGTGCAGCGTCGTCACCAAAAGCTCATCGAAGAAGCCCCCTCGGCAATTATGAACCTCACCCAAAGCCGCGAACTGGGTGACGCCGCTCTCCGCATCGCCCGCACCTGCGACTACCGCAACGCCGGAACGGTGGAGTTCCTGGTCGACTCGGCAGGGTCTTTCTACTTTCTGGAGATGAACACCCGCCTGCAGGTGGAACACACGGTCACCGAGATGGTCACCGGCGCCGACCTGGTCCGGGAGCAGTTGCGAATCGCGGCGGGACGTCCCACCTCGGCCATCGGGCTGCGAGCGGACGGACATGCCATCGAACTGCGGATCAACGCCGAAGACCCTCACCGCGACTACCTCCCCACCCCCGGCCGCATCGTCACCTATCGGGAACCGTCCGGACCGGGAGTGCGAGTGGACGGCTGGGTGAGTGCCGGCGTCACCATCCCCCGGTTCTACGACAACCTGCTCGCCAAGCTGGTGGTATGGGGACCCACCCGCACCCAGGCCATCAGCCGGGCCAAACGGGCTCTTTCCGAGTATGAAATCACCGGGATCCCCACCACCATCCCGGTCCACCGGGCGGTGCTCGACCATCCGGATTTCATCTCCGGTCGGCATCACACCAACTGGCTGGAGAGTGAGTTCTCACTCTCTGCTTCCGATCCCGAGGTTGCGGCCTCCCTGCCCGAAGAGGAGAGCGTGGTCCGCCAGGACATGACCGTGGAGGTGGGAGGCAGAAGGTTCGTGGTCTCCTATTGGGAACCCGACATCGGACAGGACGCCCGACCCAAGGTCCGACGCCGCCCGCCCAAGCCCGCCGCGGGACCGGTAGTGGCCACCGACGGGGCGGTCACCGCCCCCATGCAGGGCACCATTGTGAAGGTGAACGTCAAGGTGGGCGACCGGGTGGCCGCCGAGGACATCATCTGCGTGCTGGAGGCCATGAAAATGGAGAACGCGGTGACGGCGGGCAGAGAGGGCAACATTGTGGAACTTCGGATCGAAGCGGGAGACTCAGTGGCCGCCGGAGCGGTGGTTGCGCTGATCAAATAGGCCGGGATCGGCGAGCCGGGCAAAGGCCGTGGGGGCGCACCACGGGACAACCTGGGACCCAACCGCCCACCGGGGCAGCCCATTCCGGCCGATCCTCCAACCGGGTTTTGGTCGGGCTTGAGATTGGTGAGCCTATTTCCTTCCCCGTTCTGCTGGGCAACCGGCTAAAATTGGCGATTGGCTTCCCCAGGTACTGGCCCCACCGAACATTTCGACACAAAAGGAAAGCCAATCGAGCCGAAAGGAAGGACTCTGACATGAGTAAAACCAAGCGCTATTTCAATTTGCTGGCCATTTTCGCGGTGCTCGCGTTAGTGGTAGCAGCTTGCGGAGACGACGAACAGTCGCCGGAAGCGGACGAGACTCCCACCACTCAGGCGCCCACCACCACCCAGGCTCCTGATGAAGGACCCACGGAGACCGGGGACACCGATGGTGAGTTGGTGATTGGTACTTTGTTGCCGGTCACTGGTGATTTGGCTTTCTTGGGTCCGCCGGAGGTGGCGGGCGCTCGGTTGGCTGTTGCTGATATCAACGCCGCGGGCGGTGTTTTCGGCAGCGATGTAGTGTTGCAGGAAGGCGATTCGGGTGATACCAACCAGGACATCGCCAACCCCGAGGTCGATCGCCTGTTGGCTTTGGAAGTGGACGCCATTATCGGAGCGGCCAGCTCGGCCGTTTCCAAGCTGGTGATCGACAAGATCACCGGTAACAACGTGATCCATTTCTCCCCGGCCAACACCTCCCCCGATTTCACCACCTACGAAGACAACGGCCTGTATTTCCGCACCGCCCCCTCTGACTTGCTGCAGGGCAAGGTGCTGGCCGATCTAGTGGCCTCGGAAGGCAACGAGATCGCCGGTGTGATCTATCGACAGGAGTCCTATGGTCAGGGTCTGGCCGATTCGTTCATGGAGAACTTCCAGAGCCTGGGCGGCACGGTCGATCCGTTCATCGCCTATGCGCCCGGAACGGACAACTTCGACGCCGAGGTTGACCAGCTGGCCGGGGCCTCTCCCGACGCGGTGGTGGTGATCGGTTTCCAGGAGTCGGCCACCATTTTGACGACCATGCACGAACGGGGTATCGGTCCCACGTCGGCCACCAACGTCTATGGGGTTGACGGCAACATCGGCGGTATCGGAGCAGAACTCTCCGATCCTTCGATCATCTCGGGGATGCGCGGCACTGAACCGTCGGTGGACCTGCGGGCTATCTCGGCGTTCACCGATCGTTTGGACGGCGCCTACGAAGGCGGTCTAGACGGAGTGTTCGCCTACGGAGCGGAGACCTACGACGCGATCGTGATCGTGGCCTTGGCCGCTTTGGTCGCCAACAGTGACAACCCGGTGGACATCGGCGCGGAGATCAACGACGTGACCCGCGGCGGCACCAAGTGCACCAGCTTCGCCGACTGCAAGAACATCATCGAAGGCGGAGGCGACCCCGACTACGACGGAGTCGGCGGCCCCTACGAATTCGTAGACGCCGGCGAACCCGCCGCAGCCAGCTTCCGCATCGCCACCTACAGCGGAGACGAACGACCCGATCCGGATCTGGATGAATATGTGTTCGCCGGCGGAAGTGACGACGGCGGCGCCATGACCGAGATGGTCACCGGTGAGTTGGTGATTGGTACTTTGTTGCCGGTCACTGGTGATTTGGCTTTCTTGGGTCCGCCGGAGGTGGCGGGCGCTCGGTTGGCTGTTGCTGATATCAACGCCGCGGGCGGTGTTTTCGGCAGCGATGTAGTGTTGCAGGAAGGCGATTCGGGTGATACCAACCAGGACATCGCCAACCCCGAGGTCGATCGCCTGTTGGCTTTGGAAGTGGACGCCATTATCGGAGCGGCCAGCTCGGCCGTTTCCAAGCTGGTGATCGACAAGATCACCGGTAACAACGTGATCCATTTCTCCCCGGCCAACACCTCCCCCGATTTCACCACCTACGAAGACAACGGCCTGTATTTCCGCACCGCCCCCTCTGACTTGCTGCAGGGCAAGGTGCTGGCCGATCTAGTGGCCTCGGAAGGCAACGAGATCGCCGGTGTGATCTATCGACAGGAGTCCTATGGTCAGGGTCTGGCCGATTCGTTCATGGAGAACTTCCAGAGCCTGGGCGGCACGGTCGATCCGTTCATCGCCTATGCGCCCGGAACGGACAACTTCGACGCCGAGGTTGACCAGCTGGCCGGGGCCTCTCCCGACGCGGTGGTGGTGATCGGTTTCCAGGAGTCGGCCACCATTTTGACGACCATGCACGAACGGGGTATCGGTCCCACGTCGGCCACCAACGTCTATGGGGTTGACGGCAACATCGGCGGTATCGGAGCAGAACTCTCCGATCCTTCGATCATCTCGGGGATGCGCGGCACTGAACCGTCGGTGGACCTGCGGGCTATCTCGGCGTTCACCGATCGTTTGGACGGCGCCTACGAAGGCGGTCTAGACGGAGTGTTCGCCTACGGAGCGGAGACCTACGACGCGATCGTGATCGTGGCCTTGGCCGCTTTGGTCGCCAACAGTGACAACCCGGTGGACATCGGCGCGGAGATCAACGACGTGACCCGCGGCGGCACCAAGTGCACCAGCTTCGCCGACTGCAAGAACATCATCGAAGGCGGAGGCGACCCCGACTACGACGGAGTCGGCGGCCCCTACGAATTCGTAGACGCCGGCGAACCCGCCGCAGCCAGCTTCCGCATCGCCACCTACAGCGGAGACGAACGACCCGACTCATCCCTCGACGAGTACGTCTTTGCGGGTGGATAGAGCCAAACGACACTAACTAATGACCAAGTGGGGGGCCGGGTTTACCGGCCCCCTCTTTTTCGCGGAGCTAAGGACTCCCTGAAATGGAAAGTAAGCAGAAGTCGAAGTTGATCGAAGAGTGGATTGGGATCGCCATGTCTCATGCGATCTGCCGTCCCATGCAAGATCCCGTTGGGGTCATCGCGTCCATCGCAGGTGTTACACGGAGCTTGGGGATATGGAAAAACACGCCATGATGCTCTGGTGGAACTGGAATCGGTGTTAGCGGAGTGGCTGGACTTGAAGCTGGCCAAACGCGATGATGACATCCCCGAAATGGAGCACATCAACCTCTCTCACGCGATGGGATGAGTTTTCGGCTACCCTTCAGGCGCCCCGGGCCAAGGTTCCCAAATAGAGTTCGATGACTTTGGGGTCCTTCAACAGGCTCTTGCCCGTCCCCGTGTAGGCGTTGCGACCGTGATCGAGCACGTATCCGCGGTGACAGATCTGCAGGCAGCGACGGGCGTTCTGCTCCACCATGATCACCGCCACCCCCGAGCGGTTGATATCCCTGGTGCGGGCGAACACCTGATCCTGCAACACCGGAGAAAGACCCGCCGAGGGTTCGTCCAGCAACAACACTTCAGGGTTCATCATCAGTGCCCGGCCCATGGCCAGCATCTGCCGCTCCCCGCCCGACAGCAGCCCCGCCCTCTGACCGAGACGCTCTCCCAACCGGGGAAAGATCTCCACCACCCTCTCCAAACGTTCGGAGGTCTTGTCCGACTCCAGGTACACCCCCATCTCCAGGTTCTCCATCACGGTCAACGCCGCAAAGACGTTGTTGAGCTGAGGCACGTAGCCCACCCCCCGGGCAACCAGTTCATAGGCCCGCAGGCCGGTGATGGATTCTCCTCTGAACACCACATCTCCCGACCGCACCTCCAATAGGCCGAACAGCGCTTTCAACAAGGTTGACTTGCCGGCGCCGTTGGGGCCGATGATTCCGATCATCTCCCCCGGATAAAGCGTCAAATCGACCTGCTTGAGAATGTCCACCCCCGGCAGATAGCCCGCCACCAGTCGGCGCAACTCCACCAGGGGCTGCCCTGAACCGTTTCGCTCGCTCACCGGCTCACTCCTCTTCGGATTGGTTGTCATCATGGCCCGACCCCAGATAAGCGTCGATCACCGCTTGATTTCTTCCGATCGATTCGGGAACCCCCTCGGCGATCACCGCTCCCTCGGCCAACACCACCACCCAGTCCGAAATGTCCCACACCACATCCATGTCATGCTCCACGAAAATCACCGTCACCCCTCCGTCGGGGAGTTGTTTGACATGTTCAAGAAGCGACTGGGTGAGAGCGGGATTGACCCCGGCCACCGGCTCGTCCAACATCACCACCTCGGGAGAGGCCATCAGGGCTCTGGCCATCTCCAAGAGCTTACGCTGGCCTCCCGACAGAGTCCCCGAGTACTCCGATGCCATGTGATCGAGGCGAAACCGTTCCAGCAGCCGATGGGCCCGCTCCTCGATGGCCTTTTCCTCCGACCGCCACAACATCGGCAACAGCGACTGCACAAAGTGCTCGCCGGTCTGGCCCTTGGCCCCCAGCTTCATGTTCTCCAGCACCGACAGCTTGGTGAGCGCCTTGGTAAGTTGGAAGGTGCGGACCATCCCCTGCCGCGCCCGCTGGTGGGAACTCAAACGCCCCACATCCTTTCCGTCGAACAGCACCGCACCCGTGTCGGGGCGGTCGAACCCGGTCAGCAGGTTGAAGAAGGTGGTCTTGCCGGCGCCGTTGGGTCCGATCAGGGCGGTGATGATCCCCCGCTGGATCTCCAGATGCTCCACGTCAACCGCGACCAAACCCCCAAAGGCGCGGCGCATGTTCTCCACCACCAGGATCGGATCAGGCTTGGCCACCCCGGGGACATTCCCCACCCCGTCCAGGACATGCCTGCCATTGGCCCCCCGTTCACCGGACATCCAGCATCATCTCCTCTCGCGATCCGAAGATCCCCTGAGGTCGGAACACCATCAGCACCGCCAATCCGGCGCCCACCAGCATGAATCGGATCTGGTTGACCTGGGTCGGGTCCATAAAGGCGGTGGGGATCAAGCCTTCGTTCACCATGGCGGTGAGGGTTCCCTGGAAGAAAGTGAGCATCGCCCAGAAGATGACGGCGCCCACCACCGGCGACCAGATGCGCCCCACTCCCCCCAAAATCAACACTGTCCAGAAGAAAAAGGTGTAGGCGGGGACGAAAGAATCGGGCTGGATGGTGGCCTTCCCCACCGCCTGCACCATCCCCGCCAACCCCCCGATCACCCCACCCAAAATCAATGCTTGGAGCTTGTACCAATAAGCGTTCTTGCCCAGCGCCCGAGCCGCGTCCTCATCCTCGCGAATCGCCTTGATCACCCTCCCCCAGGGGCTTCGCATCAACTGCCAAATCACCAGCAGGGCCACGGCGGTCACTCCCCACCCCAGCACGATGGCGAAGAACTGGTTGCCACCCACCTGAAGAGGTCCGATGCCGTACTCGGTGCTGGGATCGAAGGGATTCAACTCCCGGAACGGCCCGATGAAACCGTGGAGACCCTCCGCGCCCCGAGTGATGTCCCCCAGGGTGGTGGAGCGGGCCAGCAGTCGCACGATCTCGGCCGCGGCGATGGTGACGATCGCCAAGTAGTCGCCCCTCAGGCGGAGGGTGGGTATTCCCAGGATCAGAGCAAAGGCAGTAGCGAACCCCATCCCCACCAGCACCGCCAGGAACGGATTGAGATTCCACAGAGTCACCGACAATCCCATCCCATAGGCGCCCATCGCCACGAACCCCACCTGTCCGAAGTTGAGCAACCCGGCATATCCGAAGTGGACATTCAACCCCACCGCCGCCAAGGCGTAGACGGCCGCTTCCAAACCCAACGATGTCTCCACCGTTTGGATCAGGATGAAACCCCAGTCGATCGCCGCCACTGTCATAGCTACCCGAACCGCTCCCTTCGACCCAGAAGGCCCTGAGGACGCACCACCAGCACCAGGGCCAGCACCACCAGGGCGCCAATGTTTTTCAGCTCCACCGGAATAAACAGCGTGGAGAGTTGAATGCCGATCCCCACCAGCAGGCAACCCAGCAAAGCCCCGTAGGCGGTGCCCAGGCCGCCCAGCACCACCCCGGCGAAGATCAAGAGCAACATCCGGAATCCGATCAGCCAACTCAACTGCTCGGCCAGACCAATAAACACTCCGCCCAGCCCGGCCAGAGCGCCGGCGCCGATCCATACGATGCGGATCACCCCCTGAACGTTGATTCCCGAGGACTCCGCCAAGTCACGATTGTCCGCCACCGCCCGCATGGCCTTGCCGGTTTGGGTGCGCTGCAGGAACAGCCCCACCCCCAGCAGGATCAACACCGACAGTATCACTGTGATCAGATCCTTGGGGGTGATCTCGATTATCCAGATTTGCAACGCAGTCTGGGCGGAGTAGTCCTTGAAGAAGCGCAGATTCCCACCAAAAATGAACAGGAAGACATAGCGGGCCAGGATGGAAAGCCCGATGGTCACCACCATCTGGGCGATCAGGCTGACCCCTCGGGCCCGCAGGGGTCGGAAAACAAACCGGTCCATCAGATAACCGGTGGCCCCACCGACCACCATCGCCAACACCGCCGCCACGATGAGATTGACCCCCTCTCCCAAGGGTGGCCACCAGCCGGCCATGAAGCCAAACAGGCCAGCCAACCCGTAGTAGTTGAAGAAGTAGGCGGTGAGCATTCCCCAGGTGACCATCTCGCCGTGGGCGAAATTGACCAGCCCGGTGGTGCCGAAGACCAGGGACAGGCCGATGGCGGCCATGCCCAGGAACAATCCCAGTTTGATCCCTTCGGTGGTAAGTTGCGCCACCCGCCGCAGGGTCACCCCTCCGGTCTCTGCCACCATCGCACCGTCTCCGCTGATCAGGGAGAAGATGGCCCTCCCATCCCGGCCTTCCAGCACTTCGACCTCCACCGTGGTACGGTCGGCTTCCCGCAGTTGGATACCCGCCGGAAGAGTGCCCATTTCGATGGTGACCAGATAGACGGCAGGCTCGGGGACCGGGGTGGAGAAAATTCCATCGGCGTCGGTGACTCCCGAACCGATCTCGGATCCGTCCAAAGTGGTCACCGAGAGGGCCACCCCCTCCACCGGCACCCGCTCTCCCTCTTCGTTCTGGTATCGCAGCCGAGTTCCCACCGTCTCTGAGGACTGGCCCAAAGCCGGAAGGGCAAATAGCAAGGCGGTCCCCGTCAGGAGAACGGCCACCACCAACCGGAGCGGAAATCGTTTCGAGGTCAGGGAGTGTCTCACAGAATTCAGTGGCTTAAATCCCTGCCTACTTTAGAACACCGGTCAGCGGTGGGCCGACATTTGGGCGGGAAGTATGCTGAATAAGATGGGGATGGGATGGCCTCCACACCTCGACCGGGAGACGCCCCGGCGTCAACCGGACCTTTTCAGAACACTCCTATATCAAGTCCTGCTGGCGAATCCCATAGGATGGGTGTCTTAGTCTGCACAGGGCCAGTTTCTCCAACTGGCGGATTCTTTCCCGGGTCAATTTGAAGTGGCTTCCGATCTCATCCAGGCCCTTGGGGATGCCATCTGCCAATCCGTATCTCAGTTCCATGATCGTGCGCTCGCGGTCGGGAAGCTTTTTGATGGAATTGCGCATGGCGATGGCCACGCTGGTCGCCTCGGCAATCGCTTCCGGATCATCGGCGTCGCCGTCCTCGATGAAATCGCCCCGCTGGGCCCCGTCCTCTCCCACCGGCTCCTCCAAAGAGACCGTGTCCGACAGCACCAACGCCTGTTCCACATGGTCTATCCTGATTCCGGTCTCCTGGGAGATCTCGTTGGGTTCGGGCATGCGACCCAGCTTTCCTTTGAGGATCCCCTGAGCCAAACGGACCTTGGCCAGGGTGTCATGAAGGTGGGCGGGGATCCGCACGGTTCGTGACTTGTCGGCGATGGCCCGGGTGATGGCCTGTTTGATCCACCAGGTGGCGTAGGTGGAGAATTTGAAGCCCTTGCGCCAATCGAATTTCTCCACGGCCCGAATCAGACCCAGGTTCCCTTCCTGCACCAGATCCAGAAAATCGATCCCCCGGACACCCTGATAGCGTCGGGCGTTGTGCACCACCAGACGCAGATTGGCCTGGACGAATTGGTTCTTGGCGGCCTCCCCTCGACGCTTTCGCCTCAGCAGACCTCTCTCCTCAGCCAAGGTCTGGTATTCCCCTTCATCCAACATGCCCTCGGCCTGACGACCTCTCTCCATTAACTGGGCCAACTCCACTTCCTGCTGAGCATCCAGCAAATCGGTCTCGCTGATGGCAGACAGGTACTGGGCTACCAGATCGGAGGTAAGCCGGCCCCGCTCATCCGTTATTTGATTGGTGAGTCGCACTCCTAGATCCTTTCCGGCGCCCGCACGAGCATCCTCATTTTGGCAGATGCCCAGGTCCTGGCATGGTCGCCCAAGCGATTCCTCACCGGGACAAACTCCTGAACCATCAGTATGTAGCAGAAAACATAATTCGGTAACCCCCTTTTTCCCAATTCAAGGGTTAATTCGGCGCGGTTCTATCTTCAAGAGCACCATCAACTCCCAAACGCGGCGTTCTATATCATCAAACGCCCGTCGCATTCCCTCCAGTCCCTCTCCTTCCGGTGATGGGACCTGCCACCTCAGGTAGGACTTGTCGCCGATGGTCGGAAGTTGCTCCTCGCCCAGATCCACCACCACGTCCGCCCTCTCCACCATGGCCATGTTCAACAGCACCGGCCTCGCCCCGCCGATCTCGATTCCCCGCTCGGCCAGTACCCGCATCGCGTTGGGATCGACCGCGGCAGCCGGAGCGGATCCTCCGTTCGACACTTTCACCGACCCCGTAGCCAAGGTGCGCAGCAAGGCGGCCGCCATCTGCGAGCAATGGGCGTCCCCGGATTCGGTGAACAGCACCGAAACGGTACGGCGGAGCGGCGCCTGGTGGGGTGTCTGCCCCTCCTCTTCTATCAGCTTCTCAAATCGCCGGCGGGCGCGAAGCATCGCCACCCTCACCGACCCCTCCCGCTTGAAGAGTCGCCCGCCGATCACCGCATAGGACAGGCCCTCCACTTCCCGCAGCCACAACAGTTCGCGGTCGGAAGCCCGCAGCCGCCCGTAGGCGGCGCGGACCGTCCGGAAGTCCTCCTGATCCAAGGTGTGTTCGTCGGGGAGCACATGAGTGGTCTCCACCTCAGGGGCAGGAAGCGGCCGATGGCGTCTGCGGAGGTAATCGTGGAATTTGGAGCGGGCCACCCGCCAAAACCACGCTTCGAAAGCCTGGGGGGACCGCAACCGTCCAATTGACCGAATAACCGATTCGCAGGTGTCACTGGCGACATCCTCGGCATCGGCCAGGTTCAAGCCCTGGCCGCGGTAGAACGACACCAGCCGAGGCAGCCCCTGCACCAAAATGGCTGTCAGGGCGGCCTGATCCCCATCTCGGGCAGCGGTTGCCACAGACAGGGAAGGGGGCCAAGCGGAGGAATCCGTGGGCAGCATTGAGCCTTACGTTATTGGTCGTTTCGCCGGTGGTCGAGTAATGGCCGCGATGCCCAGAGTACCTTAAGGGAAAGAATGTTCGGAGGATTGGTGTCGGTGAGAGTGCGACCCTCGGCCGAGTTGGTTGATCGCCGGAGTGGCCGGGATCATCCGTCGGGCGGCAGGAGGATACTGGGTTCTTGGCCGTATTCCAGAATCGGTGTCGCCGCATCCCGGGCTTTCTCAGCTGCCTGGGCCAGATCGGCCGGTTCGGCGGCGAGCAGTTCCTCCACCTCCACCTTCAACACCTGACCGAGCTCCTCGATGGTGGGCTGAGATTGGGTGGTGACCGGCTGGGAATCAGAGACCGCCGACGACACCTCTGCTTCCGGCGCTTCGGCCTCGGCTGATTCGGGAGCTTGGGTCTCCGAGACTTCGCCTCCTCCCAGATAGGTGCTCTGCTCCGGCGGAACTCCACCGGTGGCGGATGAAGAACGGGGCTGGGTCTCCTCCGCTTCCACCTCGACGGCTGCCGACGGAGAATCCTCTTGGGACTCGCTCTGCGCGCCCACCGGGGAAACTATGGAGGAGAGCACTCTCACCACCACTTCCGCGGCTTCCAATTCCTTCTGCTGATCGATGAGATCCAAGGCCTCCTCCAGCTCTTCGGTGGGGAAGGACACCACCGGAGAAGTCACAACTTCGGAGATCGGGTCCTGTGCCTGGGGGGCGGCAGCCACCGGCGCCGGGGGATCAGGGTCCGGAACCGGAGGGTCATCGCCGGTCAGGCCGACTATCCCCACCGCCAAGAGGGAGACACCCAAAGCAAGAGCGGGGGCCAGCAATCTGCGGGCCGGGGATCGGACGGAACGGACGCCGGCCCGGGCCATTGCCCGGTTGACCAACTGTTCAACCCTCGCCGGTCCGAGTTCTTCCTGATACGATCCGGCTATAGCTCTGAGAATGTCTCCGGAAATGTCCGGTTGGTTCATTGTCTTTCCCAAACCCGCTTCACTCACCAAGACGCCAACCAAGGCGGAGCGTTACCAAGGTTTGTTGTCGGTAGGCGAAAAGGAAGGTTCGCGACCACCCGCGAGTAACCTATCCAGGTGTGAAAGCCGTACTGTGCACTGATTGGGCCGGGCTGGCCGGGTTGGCAACCGATGAGATTTCCGAGCCTGTCCCCGGCCCTGGGCAGGTGAAGATCGCTCTGGGCGGGGCGGGGCTCAACTTTGCCGACCTCCTCATGGTGTCGGGCCTTTATCAGGTCAAGCCTGAGCTGCCCTTTGTTCCCGGGTTCGAGGGGGCGGGCACGGTGACGGAGGTGGGGCCGGAAGTGAGTTCGGTGCAGGTGGGCGACCGGGTGATGGTTTTCGCGGGAATGGGGTGCTTTGCCGAGACGGTGGTGGCGGACGCCTCCCGGACCGCGCCGTCTCCACCCAGCCTGACCGATGTGGAGGCCGCGGTGTTCATGACCGCCTACGGCACTTCCTACCATGCCCTGGTCGATCGGGCCGCTTTGGCGGAGGGCGAAACGGTGGTGGTGCTGGGAGCGGCCGGAGGAGTGGGTATCGCGGCGGTGCAGATCGCCAAGCAACTGGGCGCCCGGGTGGCGGCGGCGGTTTCATCGGCCCGAAAGGCCGACTTCGTTCTGGAGAAGGGCGCCGACCTGGCCATCAGATACGACCGCGACGATCTGCGGGCCGCCATCGCCGACTTCACCGACGGCCGGGGCGCCGACGTGATCTACGATCCGGTGGGCGGGGCGGCCACTGAGACGGCCTTCCGGTCTTTGGGATGGAATGGGCGGCTGTTGGTGGTGGGATTCGCCGCCGGAAAGATCCCCAAACTTCCTCTGAACCTGCCTCTGCTGAAGTCGGCCTCGGTGGTGGGAGTCTTCTGGGGGGCCTTTGTGGAACACTTCCCCGACCACAACCGCGCCAACCTCGCCCATCTCGCCGAATGGGCGGAGAAGGGGCTGATCCGACCTCATGTCGACCGGATCCATCCCCTGGAGGAGGCAACGTCGGGTCTTGCTTATCTGGCCGACCGAAAGGCTATGGGTCGGGTAGTTCTCGCCCCATAGAAGCGGGGTCTTCTCGCCCCCGTAATCACCAACCGCGCCTCAGCGATCCTGATGAGACACCCACCCACCCTCCGGCCATTGAGGCGGTAAACCTCGGGCTATTCGAATTCCGCCGAACCGGTTTCGGCAAGTCGACGAGCTTCCTCGATGGCGTCGGCTCGGTCCCCGGCGGTTATCTTGGCGCGGTCGGTGAGGAGGGTCACCTTGTTTTCTACCACCTGCATGAACCCTCCGTGCACCGCGATGGTGGTCCGTTGATCACCCTCGTGGTCGATCAACACCGCCCCCGCAGAGAGAGCGGCCATCAGCGGTTCGTGGCCGGCCAGAATCCCAATCTCCCCTTCGGTGGTTCGGGCCACCAGGAACTCGGCGTCGCCCGACCAGAGGGTCCCTTCCGGTGAGACCACATCGACATTGAAAGGACGAGCCACGGCTAGGAGGACAACCCCTTGGCTTTGGCCTCGGCCTCTTCCAGATTGCCCACCATGAAGAAGGCCTGCTCGGGAAGATGGTCCACGTCACCTTCGATGATCCGATTGAAATCGGTGACCGTCTCGGCCATGTCGACCCACTTGCCCGGGATGCCGGTGAACTGCTCGGCCACATAGAACGGCTGGGAAAGGAAACGTTCGATACGCCGGGCGCGGGAAACCACCAGCTTGTCCTCCTCGGCCAACTCGTCAATCCCCAGGATGGCGATGATGTCCTGCAGGTCCTTGTAGCGCTGGAGGATCTGCTGCACCTCGGTGGCGACCCGATAGTGCTCCTCCCCCACATACTGGGCGTCAAGCACCCGGCTGGTGGAGTCGAGCGGGTCGATAGCTGGGTAGATCCCCAATTCCACCAGCTTGCGGGAGAGCACCGTGGTGGCGTCCAAATGGGCGAAGGCGGTGTGAGGGGCCGGGTCGGTCAGGTCGTCGGCCGGCACGTAGATGGCCTGCAAAGAAGTGATCGACTTGCCCTGCAACGACGTGATCCGCTCCTGCAAAAGCCCCATCTCATCGGAGAGCGTTGGCTGGTAACCCACGGCCGAGGGCATCCGGCCCAAGAGGGTCGAGACCTCCGATCCCGCCTGCGAGAAGCGGAAAATGTTGTCGATGAACAACAGAACGTCTTGGCGCATTTCGTCGCGGAAGTACTCGGCGATCGACAAGGCCGCCAACGCCACCCGCAGGCGCACTCCTGGTGGTTCGTCCATCTGCCCGAAAACCAGAGTGGCGTTGTTGATCACCCCCGACTCGGTCATCTCCAGGAACAGGTCGTTTCCTTCTCGGGTTCGCTCCCCCACCCCGGCGAACACCGACACTCCGCCGTGTTGAGTGGCCACCCGGTTGATCATCTCTTGGATGATCACCGTCTTGCCGGTTCCCGCTCCTCCGAACATCCCTACCTTTCCTCCCTGAATGTAGGGCTCCAGCAGGTCGATGACCTTGATGCCGGTCTCGAAAATGGTGCTTTGCGGCTCCACATCCTCATAGGCGGGAGGAGGACGGTGAATCGGCCAGTATTCATCCAACTCCAACTCATCGGCGGAGACATCCAGGGGCTCACCCCATACGTTGAAAATGTGCCCCAGGGTATTGGGACCGACCGGGACGGTGATCGGACTTCCGGTGTTGCGTACCTCGGTCCCTCTCACCAGCCCGTCGGTGGAGCGCATGGCAATCGCCCGCACCTTGGAATCCCCCAGATGCTGGGCGGTTTCACACACCACGGTCTGCCGGTCTCCGCCAACCTCAAAGTCAATTTCCAAGGCGTGCAGTATCTCGGGCAATTCCCCCGGCGGGAACTCGGCGTCCACCACCGGGCCGGTCACCCTTACCACCCTTCCCGCGCTGATCGCATCTGCCACGTTCTCCGCTCCTTTGTTCTAGCCCGAATAATTCATTAGGGGGTTTCGTACAGGTGAAGGAAATGGTTGCTTCATCTCTTCGGACCTGTGGTTACACAGCAATTCTGTCGGCCCATCTCCGGCCGGGGACGAGGTTCACTCCCGGTTGAAAGGCGACCGTTTCGCAAAAAATTGGGGTTGCGGGGGTGATGGAATCGGTGTGCTGGGACCATGAATAATCAGGGCTAGCGGTCCGACGCCGTGAGCGCCTCGGCGCCACCCACGATCTCTGATATCTCGGTGGTGATCTCGGCCTGCCGGGCCTGATTGGCCACCCTGGTCAGCACTTTGGTGAGTTCCGACGCATTGTCGGTGGCCGCCTTCATGGCCCGCTGCCGGGAGGCGTGTTCGGACGCTGCGCTCTCCAGCAGGAACCCGAAGATGGCCGCCTCCACATAGCGAGGAAGAATCCTGCTCAAGATCTGGGAGGCCGACGGCTCATAGCTGTAGGACACCAATGCCTCCGGCCGAGAGTCTTCCTCTTCCGGAGGTTTCACCGGCAGCAGTTCCACCCGGGTGGGGACCTGATGCAACACCGACCGGTAATCGGTGTAGAACACTTCCACCGCGTCCACATCCCCGGTTACGTAGGATTCGATCACCAGATTGGCCACCGCACGGGCATGGCCGTAGTTGGGCCGGTCGGCGACTCCGGTCATGGTCTGTTCCATCTGGTATCCCCGAAACCGCAGGTAACTCTGAGCTTTCTTGCCGATAACAAACAAGCGGGTGTCCCGTCCTTGCATGGTGTGATGACCGATGGCTCTCTCCGCCATTCGTATCACGTTGGCGTTGTAGGCGCCGGCCAGCCCCCGATCGGAGCTGATCACCACCATCCCCACCGTGGCGACATCCCGCACCTCTGACAGAAGATGGCCCGATCCTCCGGCGTCGCGTCCCACGTTGCTGATCACCTCAATCAACCGATTCACGTAGGGGCGGGACTGTGTCACTCTTTGCTGGGCCTTGACTATGCGCGAGGCGGCGATCAACTCCATGGCCCGGGTGATCTTCCGGGTGGCTGAGACGCTGGCGATGCGCCGCCTGATAAGACGCAGTTCGGCAGAAGGCATGGGTGGTCTCTCAGCCTCCCGAGCGGAAGCTTTCGGCGAACTCGCTGATCGCCCCGTCCAGCGTTTCGGCCTCGGGAGGATCCCCGGTTTCGGCGATCCCCCGCAAGATGTGTCCGTGCCGGCGCCGCATGTGCTCGAGCAGTTCCCTTTCGAATCGAGCGATGTCTCCCACTGCCACCCCGTCCATGAAACCGTTGGTGACCGCATACAGGGAAACAACCTGCTCCTCCGCCGGGGAAGGACGGAACTGGGGCTGTTTGAGAATCTCCACCACCCGGGCGCCCCTTTCGAGCTGGGCCTGGGAAACAGAGTCCAGTTCCGAACCGAACTGGGCGAATGCTTCCAGCTCCCGGTATTGGGCGAGGTTGATCCGAATGGGACCCGCCACTTTCTTCATCGCCTTCAATTGAGCGGCGCCGCCCACCCGGGACACCGAGATACCGGCGTTGATGGCCGGGCGAACCCCCGAATAGAAGAGATCGGTTTCAAGATAAATCTGTCCGTCGGTGATGGAGATCACGTTGGTGGGAATAAACGCCGAAACGTCGCCCCCCTTGGTCTCCACGATCGGGAGCCCGGTGAGGGACCCTCCTCCCAGCTCGGGGGAGAGTTTGGCGCAACGCTCCAGCAGTCGGCTGTGCAGATAGAACACATCCCCGGGATAGGCCTCCCGGCCGGGGGGACGCCGCAGCAACAACGCGATCTCCCGGTAGGCCACCGCCTGCTTGGAAAGGTCGTCGAAGATGACCAGGGCATGCTCGCCGTTGTACATCCAGTACTGGCCGATCGCCGACCCGGCGTAAGGGGCGTACATCTGCAGGGCAGGGGGCGCCGCCGCCGAAGCGTTCACCACCACCGTGTAATCCATCGCCCCGTGCTCTTGCAGGGATTCCACCACCGCGGCGACCGTGGATGCCTTTTGCCCCACCGCCACATAAACGCATTTGACACCGGTCTCCCGCTGGTTGATGATCGTGTCCACCACCACCGCGGTCTTCCCGGTTTGGCGGTCGCCGATGATTAGCTCCCGCTGCCCTCGACCCACCGGGGTCATGGCGTCAATCGCTTTGATGCCGGTCTGCATCGGTTCATGGACCGGCTGGCGCTCCACCACGGTGGGCGCTTGAACCTCCAGGCGACGCCGGGCCGTGGTGTTGATCGGGCCTTTCCCGTCGATGGGATTGCCCAGGGGGTCGATCACCCGCCCCAAAAGCTCGTCGCCCACTCCGATCTCCAGCACCCGGCTGGTCTGGCGGACCGGGTCGCCCTCCTCCACATGGTTCGAATCTCCCATCATCACCACGCCGATTGAATCTTCCTCCAAGTCGAGCACCACCCCCAGCAGGCCCCCTTCGAATTCCAACAGTTCCGAGGACATGGCTTGGGGAAGCCCCTTTACTCGGGCCACCCCGTCGGCGATGGCGGCGACGTAACCGACGGTCTCCCGAGCGAGCGAGGGACTCCAATCGTCCAAGGTCTTCCGGAGCGCCTCGGTTATGTGCTGGGCGGTGATTGTCATCTCGGCCATTGACTACTCCTTAGCTTCAAACGTCAGCCAGCAAGGCGCGTACCTGGTTCATTCGGGAGCGGACCGTTCCGTCCACCACCAGATCCCCCACCCGGGCCACCACTCCCCCCAACACCTGGGGGTCGATCACGGTTCTCGCTTCCACCGGATGGCCCACTACCTGGGAGAGAGCTTCTTCGAGACGATTGAGGGTCTCGGCGGTCATCGGGACGGCGGATCGCACTTCGGCGATCTTGCGCCCCCGCGCCGCGGCCGCCTTTTCGGCGAGCCGGTCGGCGATCTCCACCAGGTCCGACAGTCGGCCCATCCCGATCAGAATGCGGATCGCCTCAACGGTCACCGGCGAGGCTCGGTCGTCCAACAGTTCCGACATCAGAGTCCCCAGACGATCCGGGGGCAAGAGCGGATCAGACAGGGCTTCGGTCAGCTCGGGAGAGTTCTCCACAGCCCGGGCCAGGCTGTAAAGCTCTCGCTCCACCCGTTCCAGCTGTGATTCCGCCACAGCCAAGCCGAAGAGAGCATCTGCGTAGCCGTCGGTGACCTGACTCATTCGGCGGTTTCTCTCTCCAGATCCCGGATGTAGTTGTCTACCAGGTGTTGGTGAGCGGCGGTGCTGATCTGTGATCCCACCACTTTCTCGGCGATGTCGAGAGAGAGGGTGGTTATCTCACGGCGGGCTTCTTCACGGATCCGGGCATGCTCGTTTGCAGCTTCGGCGCGAGCTCGCTCGGCGATCTGGGCGGCCTCGACCTCGGCGCGGTCGGTGGCTTCCTGTCGAATAGCCTCGGCATCCGACCGGGCGGAGTCCCGGATCCGGTCAGCCTCCCCCGAAGCCTCGTCCAGCTCACGCCAGCGAGTCTCGCGCAAGGTTTCCGCAGCTTGCTTGGCCTGCTCGGCCTCCTCCAGTTGGGACACCACCGCCGAACGGCGCGCCTCCAGAGTCCGGTCCAGAGCCGGCATGGCGAACTTGTAGATCAAAAAGACGATCACCACAAAGCTCACGGCTCCCCAAATCAGTTCGGACACGTCGGGAAGAATCAGGAACAGCCCCGACTTTTCCTCCGAAGCGGCCAGAATGAGGAGATCCGGCGACATGCTCAACCCCCGGCGCCGAACAGAATGAAGAAGAGCAACAGCCCGAACAGGGCAAGCGCTTCAGTGAAGGCGATCCCCAAGAACATCGTGGTTCTCACCTGTCCGGCCATTTCCGGTTGGCGGACCATTGCCTGGACGGCATTGCCCACCACTATTCCAATTCCCACGCCCGGCCCGATGGCGGCCAGTCCGTAGGCAAGTCCTGCGCCTATCAGCGCAGCAGCATCAGCTTCCAACGGTTCCTCTCCTTTACTCGGAGCTCGGGTTCAATGCTCCACATGGATGGAGCTTTCAATGTAGACGGCAGTCAACAACGTGAAAATAAAAGCCTGCAGCACCGCCACAAAAATCTCAAATCCGGTGATAACGATGGCGAAGGCCAGCGGAATCACAAAAGCCACCGCTTTTGGTTCCAGAACAAAGTAGGAGGCGGTGGTCAGGAAGAACACGGCCAACATGATGTGACCGGCGATCATGTTGGCAAACAGCCGGACGGCCAGGCTGATGGGGCGGATGACAAAGGTCGAGATCAATTCGATGGGAATCACCAGAATCAGCAACGCTTTGGGGACCCCCGGCGGGATCAGCGAGTGGCGAATGTAGCTCAAGCCGTGCTTCTTCAACCCGACGAACACGAACACCACCCACACCAGCACGGCCAGAAAGGCCGGGATGGCCATGCGGGAAGTGACCGGGAAGTGGATCAGGGGAGTCACTTCGAACAGATTGAGGAACAGCAGCCAGAAAAACATCGGGATCAAAAGCCACTCGTACTGCGCCGACTGCGATCCGATGATGTCCCGGGCGATGCCGTTGCGGACAAAGTCCACCATGGTCTCCACCACCAAACCCATCTTGGTGGGAACCACCCGCGTTTTTCGCACCGGCAGATACAGGAACAGGAAAGTGACCAAAGTGGCCAGGAACATCAGCAACACCACCCGGTTGATCCCCAGAGGCAGCACATCGGGCCAGTCGAACAGGTGATTGACGTCGGAGGGGACCTCCACCACCTGACCCACCACCGGGAACCTCATCGGGCCACCACCTGCCGGCGGGTCTCAGCAACCAGTGCCCCCAGCCAGGCCGCCCCCACTCCCAGGAACATCCCGTAGAGATGGGCCTCCCAGATGGCAACCATCGCCCACACCGCCAGAGTGATGAGGCCGAGCCGGACCACAAAACCTCCGAAAGCCACCGCCCCCAGAGTGAAGGCAGAACGCCGGGCAGCCATGGAGAGCCCCCAGCCGGTGACCGCAAAAGAACCGGCCGCCACCAAGGCCCCCACCAAGGCCCATCCACCGGCGACCGCGCTCCACAGCCCCCACGAGACCACCCCCGCCAGAGGAGCGATTATCAACGACCTCCCCGCCAGGCGGCGTCCGATTATTGCCTCTACGTCCAAGAACACTCCTGTGTCACCGAAGACCAAGTCAAAGGTTATACCGAATCTCCGTATCCCTGAAAACCGGACGGATAGGGCGGGAAAGAGGAGGCCAGTTCCCCAACCTGGCCTGCCACGTCTGCCAGAACCGACTGGTGACGACGCTCCCGGAGGGCCTCGACAATCAGGGCGCCCACCTGCCGGGCCTGTGGTTCGGCCATGCCCTGGGAGGTCATAGCGGGGGTCCCGATGCGCAGACCCGACGCCCGGTAGGGCGGGCGGGGGTCAAAGGGAATGGTGTTGAAGTTGAGGGTGATGCCCAACCCGTCCAGCAGTCGGGCGGCCTCCCGCCCGGTAAGTTCTTCGTCAACCGAACGCAGATCAATCAGAAACAGGTGATTGTCGGTGCCTCCCGACACCACCCGGGCACCGGCCTCCTGCACGGCCTCGGCCATGGCCGAGGCGTTGCGGATTATCTGGGTGGCGTAGGTCTGAAACTGCGGAGTGGACGCTTCGAGAAAACAAACTGCTTTGGCTGCCACCTGATTGATCAGGGGCCCACCCTGGACGTTGGGGAACACCGCCTTGTTGATTGCCCCAAAATATTCCTCCCGGGCCAGGGCCAGACCCCCGCGGGGGCCGCGCAAGGCCTTGTGGGTGGTGCCGGTGACGATGTCAGCCAGAGAAACCGGGTTGGGATAGGCCTGCCCGGCCACCAGCCCGATGAAATGGGCGGCGTCCACCATGAACACTGCGCCCACCTCGTCGGCGATCTCCCGAAAGCCCTGATAGTCCAAGTGCCGGGAGTAGGCGGAGTACCCGGCCAGCAGGATCCGGGGGCGGTGGCGATGGGCCAACTCCCTCACCTGGTTCATATCGATCCGCTCGGTTTCGGGGTCAACGCCGTAGGCGACGAAATCGTAGTAGAGACCCGAGAAATTGACCGGCGAGCCGTGGGTGAGATGCCCACCCTGATCAAGCCTCATACCGAGCACCCGGTCGCCGGGCTTCAAGAGCGAGAAGTAAACGCCCATGTTGGCCTGAGCGCCGGAATGGGGCTGCACGTTGGCGGACTCGGCGCCGAACAGGGCCTTGGCCCGCTCGATGGCCAGAGTCTCGATCTCGTCCACCACCTGACAGCCTTCGTAGTACCGACGACCCGGGTATCCCTCCGCGTACTTGTTGGTGAAGATCGAGCCCGAGGCGGACATCACCGCCGGCGAGGCAAAGTTCTCGGAAGCGATCAGATGAATATGGCTGTTCTGGCGCTCCACGTCACGGCGGATCAGATTGGCTGCCCGGGGATCCACCTCGGACAGCGGGCGCATATCGATCATGGGGATTCCTTCCGCCGAGTGTCCACCCTGGGCCGGGTGATTGACCGCCCGAATTCTACCTTTGTCGAAGTGGGTTGTTTCCCGCCGGCCCCGGCGCCCGGAGCGACTCGCCCGAGAACCCGTAGGGCAACAACTCAGCAAGGGCATGCGCCCGATGGGGACCTTGGCCCGCCGCCACCAGCACCCTCTTCACCCCGAACTCATTCATCGCCTGTCGGCAGCGCCCACACGGGTAGGAGTCATCGATCGAATCGGCGTCGAGGCACACCACTGCCACTGTGTCGATGCTTCGGACCCCCGCCGCCGCCGCAGTGTTGACCGCCGTGACTTCGGCGCAGTTGGACACCGGATAGGCGGCATTCTCCACATTGGCCCCGGTGTACACCACAGCTTCGGGGGTGAGAAGAGCGGCGCCCACCCGGTACCGGGAATAGGGTGAATAAGAGTGGAGAGCGGCCTGACGGGCTCGCTCCACCAGGGCTTGGTCATCGATCATGCCGGAGCCTCCCCCAGCAAGGCCTGCACGAACCGCTCGGGAGAGAATGGGGCCAGGTCCCCGAGCGTCTCGCCGGTCCCCACCAGCTTGATGGGAGTTCCCAGAGTCCCCTCCACCGCCACGGCCACACCGCCTCGGGCCGTCCCGTCCAGTTTGGTGAGCACCACCCCGGTGACGCCCACCCGATCACAGAACTCCCGGGCTTGGGCCAACCCGTTTTGGCCAGTGGAGGCGTCCAGCACCAACAGCACCTCATCCACCTTACCGGCGGCCGTGGCCAGCACCCGTTTGATCTTTACCAACTGCTCCATCAGATGGGTCTTGGAATGTAGGCGCCCCGCCGTGTCGACCACCAGCACCTGATGCCCGCGGCTACGCGCCGCCGACCAGGCGTCGCGCGCCACCGCGGCCGGATCCGCCCCTTCTCGGCCACCCACCATGTCCACCCCCATCGACTCCGCCCAGACACCCAATTGACGCTGGGCGGCGGGACGAAAGGTATCGGCCCCGCCCAACAGACACCTTTGGCCTCGGTCGTTTATTTGGTTGGTGATCTTGGCCGCGGTGGTGGTCTTGCCTGCGCCGTTTACTCCCACCACCATTACCACGACCAGGTCAGAAGCCTCGGCGCCGGACCATGCCAGAGTGCGGTCCCTGGCATCGAACCGAGCCAGAATCTCGGTGGCCAACAGTTGCTGCGCGACGGTGGGATCGGTCGGCTTCTCACGGTGAACCGCCTCCACCACCTCAGTGGCTATCTCCACTCCCATATCGGCGGCCACCAAGGTCTCCTCCAATTCCTCCCAGAACCGGCCGCCAACACCTTTCCCACCGGTCATGGAGTGAAACAAACCCCTCAAAGCGGCACGGGTCCGGGCCAGCGCCGTGAAGGTTGGATCCACGGCCACCGAAGAGCCACCGGCTGCCTGCGAATTACGCCGCTTGCTCCACCGTTTCAGCCATCCCACTCTCCCCCAGTTTAATCTTGCCTGATCCATGTCCATCAGCACCGGACTCCGACCAAATGCCATGACTACCATCGGCCATGGATTCTGCATCGGCTCTCTGGGAGGCCCGACCAATGGGATACAGGACATGACGGAATCGGCCGGCGGCGCCCGACAGCAAGGTTGACTGATGATCATTGAGCAGCGTGACTACCACATTCACACCGGGAAGTTGAAAGAGGTTCTTCACCTGTACCAGACCGAAGGCATCGCTGTCCAAAAGGAGATCCTGGGCAACCTGATCGGCTGGTTCACCGTTGATGTGGGCGGACTCTCGACGGTTTCGGCGATGTGGGGCTATGGGAGCTACGCCCAACGGGAGAGCCGCCGGGCCACTTTGGCGGCCGACCCCCGGTGGCAGGCGTTCTTGCCGAAGCTCCAGCCATTGATCCACACCCAGCACAATCGAATCTTGGTGCCGACCGCCTTTTCGCCCATCCAATGAGCAGAGCACAGGACAGCCGGAGGCACCTTAAATGACCCCGAACCGCGACTATTTCTCCCTGACCGGGCAGACCGCCATCGTGACCGGCGGCGCCCGGGGCATAGGGCGCGCCATCGCCGACGGGCTTGCCGATGCAGGAGCGCGAATAGTGATCGCCGACCTGGCCGGAGCCCAGGAGGCTGCGGCCGCCTATGCCGACGGGGTCGGGGTAACCGTCGATGTGTCGAACCCCGACGACCTGGAGAACATGGTGGACACCGCGCGGGCTGCCTGCGGGCGGTTGGACATCTTGGTGAACAACGCCGGCATCTATACCTCATTGCCGATGCGACCGTTCGAGCAGATACCCGTGGAGGAATGGCAGAGGGTGATGGAGGTCAATGTCATCGGCCTGGCGCTGGCATGCCGGGCCGTGGTTCCGCACATGCGCGCCGACGGCGGGGGACGCATCCTCAACATTTCCTCGGGGACGGTGTACCGAGGCGTGCCCCACCTGTTGCACTACGTTTCGAGCAAGGGCGCCGTGGTGGCGATGACCAAGGCGCTGGCCAGGGAGTTGGGCGAAGACGGCATCCTGGTGAACTGCATCGCGCCGGGATTCACCATCTCCGACGGGGTGCAGGAAAACCCCGCCGGAGTGGACTTCGAATTTCTCAGCCGCATCTCGGTCGCCGCCCGGACCATCAAGCGCGACCAGACACCGGAGGACATTGTGGCTGCCGCGGTCTTTCTGTGCAGCCCCGGAGCGGATTTCGTGACCGGACAGACGATGGTGATCGACGGCGGCCAATATTTCCATTAGGAGGCCGGCCGGAACCGACAGTGAAAGCTCTGCTTGCTTTATTCGAGCATCCCACCGGGGTGGACCTCGGCCCCGGCAATCGGATGGCGTATGACATCGCGGCCGATCGCGCGCACTTTGGCTCCTGTTCAATCAAGGGCCCGGCGTTGCTTTGGGAACTCACACCGGTGGGGCCCGACGGCGACCAGGAGAGGCCGGCGGGGGGTGCGGCTCTTCGGACCGTTGTGACGCTGGACAACTCCCACGATTGGCTGATGCGCTGTGATCGGGTGGACTTCCCTCCCGGCGCCGTGGCGGACTGGCACACCCATCCCGGCCCGGGCATCCGCAGGCTGCTGTTCGGCGAGTTGACCGTAACCACCGGAGGCGCGGCCACTCCCCACCAACGGGGCGGTTCGTGGTTCGAGAGCGGACCCGAGCCGGTTTATGCCGCTTCGTCGACCACCCACGAATCCGCCTTTGTCAGGGTGTTGCTGCTGCCCGCCGAGTGGGCCGGACGACGAACCATCCACTACTTCAACCCCGCCCCGGCCAACCGGCAGAACCGTCAAAGGGCCAGGGTGCTCCTCGAGGAACCGCTCAGTTGACTGATCTCGGCCCGGGAACCCGCCACGGGGGCAAGGTGCTGGTGGACCAGCTCCGCCGCCACGGGGTTGACACCGTCTTCACGGTGCCGGGCGAGAGTTTCCTGGCGGTGCTGGATGCTCTGTATGACGAACCGGCGATACGCACCGTGGTGGCTCGGCACGAATCGGGAGCCGCCATCATGGCCGAGGCACACGCCCGATTACGGGGTGACGTGGGCGTGGCCTTTGTGACTCGGGGTCCGGGCGCCACCCACGCCTCGGTGGCGGTCCACAACGCGGCGCACAGCGATGCTCCGCTGCTGCTGTTCGTTGGTCAGGTCCCCGTGGCTTTCCGAGGCCGGGGGGCCTTCCAAGAAGTGGACCTGCAAGCATTCTTCGCACCCCTGGCCAAATGGGCGGTCGAGGTGGACCGCCCCGAGGCCCTGAGCGAGGTGGTTGCCAAAGCCGTCGGGGTGGCCCGGCAGGGCCGGAGCGGACCGGTGGTGGTGTCGCTGCCCGAGGATGTGCTGGCGGCCCGCGTGACGTCAGCACAGGCATCGGACGCCAACCCTCCCCCACCTTCGGCGCCAAGTCTCGAACAAATGGCGACCATTCGGTCCCTGCTGAGCGAGTGCCGCCGACCATTGGTGATGGTGGGCGGCGGGCACTGGGACCCCGACACCGGACGCCGACTCGCCGCCTGGGCAGAGCGCAACCATCTGCCGGTGGCCGTTTCGTTCCGCCGTCAGGACTACCTGGACAATCGCTCACCCAGCTACGTGGGATGGGCCGGGGTGGGCCTCTCCGACGCCTTGGCCGCCCGGATCACCGACGCCGATCTCATCATTGCCATCGGAACACGGCTGGGTGACACCACCACCCGCGGGTACACCTTGCTCCAACCGCCCCAACCTCGACAAAGGCTGGTTCACATCCTCCCCGATGAAAGCGAAATAGGTAGGGTCTACCGGCCCACCCTCGGCGTCTGCGCCGGAGCGCCGGAGACGGTTACCGCCCTATTGGAAATGGCCCCCCTCGAGACGGCACGATGGCGAGAGTGGACCGATGCGGCCCGCGTCGACTATCAGTCCAGCCTCTCACCGTCACCCGCCCCGGGCGCCGTGGACTTGGGACAGATCATGACCTACCTGGATCAACACCTGCCGCCTGGGTCGGTGCTCACCAACGGTGCGGGAAACTTCTCCCTGTGGCCGCAGCGCTACTACCGGTTCAAGCAGTATGGAACCCAGTTGGGCCCTCAAAGCGGCGCCATGGGGTATGCAGTGCCGGCGGCGGTCGCCGCCAAACTCCATAGACCCGATGTGCCGGTGGTGGCCTTTTCCGGCGATGGAGATTTTTTGATGACCGCCCAGGAACTTGCCACCTCGGCCCGTTATCAGGCTCCCATCATCGTGTTGGTGATCAACAACGGCATGTTCGCCACCATCAGAATGCACCAGGAGCGCACCTACCCCGGCCGCCCCCACGGCACCGACCTCACCAATCCTGACTTCGCCGCCTATGCCAGGGCCTTTGGGGGTTACGGCGCCACGGTGGAGCGCACCGAGGACTTTCCCCGGGCCTTCCAGCAAGCCCTGGCCGCCGAGGTACCGGCGGTGGTGGAGCTGCGGGTCGACCCCCAGGCAATCCTTCCCCACACCACGCTGGAGGATGTCCGGCAACAGGCCCGGGCAACCCATGTTCACTCACAAGAGAGGAAGTCAGACAAGTCTTGAAAGGAGATCCACTGTGATCACGGTACGCATTCACCTCGACCAGCAGACACAACATGGTGGGCTGAGGGTGGTGGCTTCGTTGGTGGCTCTGAGTAAGTTGCACCACTTGATAGAAAAGGTTCAAGAGTGGGCAAAGATCGATGATCAGAAAGTCACATTCGACGTGCGGCCCCTACTGGAATCTAGTCCGGCTTTCTCTGGCCGGTGTCTCCCGGCCTGATTCGAAAATCGCGACGATCCCCGTATAGGCGCGCCCGGTTGAGCACATAGTCGTCGGCTTCCAGGTCAATCTTTGGACATTCCGTCATCGTCCAATACTTGTGGTCGCCCAAGAAGAGGTAACGTCGCTTCTGGTTGAAAAACCAGCACTCGACGCCCTCCCCGGCGCCGATGCGAGCGCAGAATGCGGCCAGCAGGGCCTTTTGACCGTCTTTTTTGATCACCACATATTCGTGAGGCCAAGAATTCCGGTAGGTCACCCCCTCCCGCCACGGGGCAAGGGCGATCAACTCCATTATGTCCTTCTTCTCCTTTATCACCACGATGTCTCCTGGGCTCGATTCAGATCACGGGCGGGGCCATGCCCCAGACCACATTATGACCGGACCCTGTGACAAGTCCCCGAGGAGCATGCCAATGGGGCCGGAAAGGACGGCCACCGATGGAAACGGTGTGCGTAGAATCCCAACCATGACGCAATGTCGCCTGCGTTGCGCCTCCCGTTGAGCATGTCCGGTGGGCAGGACGTTATCGCCGCGGAGTATTGCCTCGGCCCACCAAACCGACCAGGAGTAGAGCGGTGCGGATCGGTGTACCCAGGGAAATAAAGACCGAGGAACGGCGAGTGGGACTGACACCCCCAAGCGTCGCCCGGGTCGTCGATCGAGGACATCAGATCTTTGTGGAACGACAGGCGGGCGCCGGAGCGGGGTTCAGTGACGAGGAGTACGCCGATCGGGGCGGGCAGTTGGTGGCCACGGCCGACGAACTGTTCCAAACGGCCGAGATGATTGTGAAGGTCAAGGAGCCACTGGCGGTCGAGCGAGCCCGTCTGAGAAACCACCACATCCTGTTCACCTACCTTCATCTGGCTCCCGACCCCCAACAGGCTCACGATCTCATTGCCAGTGGGGCAACCGCCATCGCCTACGAGTCGGTCACCGACTCGCTGGGACGACTTCCGTTGCTGACGCCCATGTCGCGGGTGGCGGGAAGGATGTCGGTGCAGGCCGGAGCTCGATGTTTGGAAGCCTCGGCCGGAGGACGGGGAGTGCTGCTGAGCGGAGTTCCGGGAGCCTCGGCGGCGCGGGTGGTGGTGATAGGCGGAGGGGTGGTGGGGCGCAACGCGGTGGAGATGGGGCTTCGGTTCGGCGCCCGGGTGACGGTGCTCGATCGCAACCACGAGGTCTTGGATGCGCTGGCCGCCCGCTTTGGATCGAAGTTGCAGGCCCGCTATTCCAACCCGTCCACTTTGGAAGAATCCGTGATCGGCGCCGACCTGGTGATAGGGGCGGTGCTTCTGCCCGGCGCCCGGGCGCCCCGCCTGATCACGACCCGGATGGTCAAGAAGATGCGGGCGGGCGCGGTGATCGTGGATGTGGCGATCGACCAGGGTGGCTGCGCCGAGACTTCGCGGCCCACCACCCATGCCGCCCCCACCTTCATCGTCGACCAGGTTGTCCACTACTGCGTGGCCAACATGCCCGGGGCGGTTCCCCGCACCTCCACCCAGGCGCTCAACGACGCCACCCTTCCCTACGTGCTCAAGCTGGCCGATTTGGGAGCGGTCGAAGCAATCCGGGGCGACCGGGGGTTACAGGACGGCCTCAACGTGCGACACGGCCGGATCACCCAACCAGCGGTGGCCGCCGCTCTGAACCTGCCCCACGTCAACCCGTTACAGACGCTTGGCTGACCACCACCCGAACCAGCCACCCCCCATCCCATAAAAACGCGCAGGGCCAAAAAGATGGGGATGGGATGGTTCCCACAACCTTCACCTGAGGTTATGCTGCCGCATTTGGCTCCCATCGGGCTTTTTTCGGCACACTCTTAATTGAGCACCACCTCGGGAACCAGCACCTTGCCCCGGCGGCGGTAGATCGCCCATAGACGGCCCCGTGCGTCCATCACTCTGATGGGTTGGTCATCGGCCTGTCCTGGGACCTGATCGGTGGAGAGCCGCCGGCCGTTTCTCACCATCTTCAACACCGGGGGATCGGCCGTCCAAGCCGGCAGATGGCCCAAACCGTCGGAAGGAGAAAGCAGCCGGCTTCTCCACTCGGCCAGATCGTCGGGGTCGAGCGCACCGCCCGGTGTCTCCCCCACTCCCAGAGTGCCCACCCGGGTCCGTCGCAGTGCCACCAGATGGGCGCGGCCCCCCAATCGGGCCGCGATATCGTCGGCCAGAGTCCTCACGTACACGCCCTTTCCACACACCACCCGAAGGCTCACCAAAGGGTATGGCCCTCCTTCAAAGTCGGTGACCCGCAGCGAATGCACGGTGACCGACCGAGCCTCCCGCTCCACCTCTATCCCGGCGCGGGCCAACTCGTACAGCCGCCGCCCTCCAACCCGAAGGGCCGACACCATGGGGGGAATCTGACTGATCTCTCCCACGAAATCATCGAGCACCGCCTCCACCTCGGCCCGGGAGACCGGCATCTCGCCGGTCCACACCTCGGCGCCGTCGGCGTCCAGAGTGTCGGTGGCCACCCCGAACCGGGCTCGGGCCAGGTATTCCTTGGGTAGGGGCTGGATGAAACGAATCAGACGGGTGGCCCTGCCCACTGCCACCACCAGGGCTCCGGTCGCCATGGGATCAAGGGTTCCGGCGTGGCCGACCTTGCGGATTCCCACTGCCCGGCGCACCGCCGACACCACGTCATGGGAGGTGATTCCCGAGGGCTTGTCGAGAACCAGAAATCCTTCAGGCAAGCGGGACTCTCTCCAATACCGCCGCCGCGGCCGCCGAAGGGTCGCCCCGGTAACGCAAACCGGCCGCATTGTGATGTCCCCCACCCCCCAGGGATGCCGCCACCGCACCCACATCCACCATTCCCCGAGAACGGAGACTGACCCGCACCTCGTCCTCCGACGTTTGTCGGATCAGCATCGCCACCTGCGCCTCGCGTGGCAACCGCACCAGATCGATCAAGAGCTCGGTGTCCTCCCCGTCCAAAGAGGCGGCCGCAAGATCGTCTGGATAGAGCACCGACCAGACCACCGCCACCCGGCTCTCCAAACGTGCCCGGGAAAGCACCGCCGCGGCCACCGACAGCAACCCGAAGGACTCCTCCTCATACACCGCCTGGCCGATTTTCTCCGGACGGGCCCCGGCTTCCAGCAGGCGCGCCGCCATCCGATGGGTTGCGGGAGTGGTGTTGGAGTATTGAAACCTTCCGGTGTCGGTGACCAACCCCGTCAAAAGGCTGGTCGCCACGGTCTCATCCACCGGCCATCCCAATTCCAGAATCAACTCGTAGACCAGTTCCACCGTGGCGGCCGCCTGTGGGTCGATCAGGTCAAGCGTTCCGAACCCCTCGTTGGAGATGTGATGATCCACCACCACCAGCCGCTCCACTCGTCCGGCCAGTTCGGCCAAATCGCCCAGCCGGTCAACCGCCGCGCAATCGAATGCCAGCAGAGTCTCGGGGGGCCGGAGAGGTGCGATCGGGTCAGAGAGCAGATGGGTGGGGAGGAATCGGTATTTGGTGGGAACCGTACCCGGAGGAGGGATAGCCACCTGCACCGATCGCCCGGCCAACCGGGCGGCCGCTGCGAAACCCAGCATGGAGCCCAGGGCATCCCCATCCGGCCGCTCATGACACACCGCTCCCAGGGTGACTGAGGCGTCAATTGCCTGTGCGGCGCGCCGGATCGAAGTCCTCAGGGTTTCGGACCGGGTCATTGCCCACTTCCCCGATCTGACCTACCCGACTCCCGGAGAAGGCGTTCGATCCTCTCTCCGCCTATAACTCCCAGATCGGGACGAAAATCGAGCCGGGGAGTGTATTTGAGTCGCACTTGGGAAGCCAGAGTGCCCTGGAGACGCCCCGCAGCCGACGTCAGACCCTCCCCGGCCTCTTCCAGTCGGCTGAAATCGCCGCACGAGTAGAACACCACCGCCCTCCGCAGGTCAGGAGAGGTGTCCACCCCGGTGATGGTCACCGAGCCCAAACGAGGATCCGACAGGAGGCGCACCTCGTCGGCCAATACCTCCCAGATGATCGAGTTGACCCGCCTCATGCGGGGAAATCGTTGGTTCTTCACCTCTCATCATTCCCGGGGAGCATGCTGAAAGAGATGGGGATTGGATGGTTTCCCCATCTCGACAGGGGGTTCGGTTGCCGTACTTGGCTCCCACCGGGCTTTTTTTGGCACACTCGGGTGCTCGGGGGAATCGAGATAGGAGATCAGGATCTGTATCACATCGACTTCCGGTCGGCTGTCCAGATACCGCTCCACTCGCTGCATCATCTTTTCCAGCTCCCGCTGGGTGGTGGTCACCACCGCCACTCCCAGCCCGGCCCGCCGCCACCGATCATGATGATCCACCTCCGCCACCGAAAAGGAAGCCAATCTTCGCAGACCCTCCACCACCGGACGCAACGCCCCGCGTTTCTCCTTGAGGGACCGGGTGGCGGGCAACGATAACTCAAAACGCATAGCCGCCGCCTTCATCAGGTGGGCACGATCTCCCTGACCGTATAGGCCTCTATCAGATCCCCTTCCTTCACATCGTTGTAGCGTTCCAGGACTATTCCGCATTCCAGGCCAAAGGGGACTTCGTCGACATCCTGCTTGAAGCGTCGCAGGGAAGCAACCGAGCCGGTGTAAATGACCACCTCGTCGCGATACAGGCGGACGTTGGCGTCGGATAGGACCTTCCCCTCGGTCACCATGCAGCCCGCCGCCACGGCCCTCGGCACCCTGAAGGTCGCCCTGATTTCGGCGGTTCCCAGGATCTCTTCCAACCGTTCGGGAGCCAGCTTGCCCACCAGCATCTCTTCGACTTCGTCCAACAGTTCGTATATCACCGAGTAGGTGCGGACCTCGATTCCCAGCCGTTGAGCCTCCCTCATAGCCTTGCTTTCGGCCCGCACGTTGAATCCCACAATCACCGCACCGGTGACATCACTCAGATTCACGTCGTTCAGGTTGACGCCTCCTACTGCCGAGTGGACAATGGAGATGCGGCCCTTGTCCCGCTTGATTCGGCCAATCGCCTCCCGGAGGGTCTCCACCGAACCGTGCAGGTCGCCTTTGACCACCAACCGCAATTCCCCCTCGCCGGCCTGTAACTGTTCGAGGTGTTGAACGAACCGATCGCGGGCAGTCGGCATCTCGGCCCGAATCCGCTTCTCTCGATCGAGATCGGCCTGTTCAGCAGCCAACCGGCGGGCCATCCGCTCATTGCGGACCACCTCGAAACCCTCTCCCGCCCGGGGAACCTCGCTCCAACCCATCACCAGCACCGGCGTGGAGGGGCCGGCCGCGTTCACCTTCCGGCCGGCATGGTCAAACATGGCGCGCACTCTGGCGGAGACCGCCCCGGCCACCAGGGCATTGCCTCTGCGCAGAGTGCCCCGCTGCACGATGACTGTGGCGACCGGCCCCCTGCCCTGATCTAATCGTGAATCAACCACCACCCCCGACGCCGTCGGCTTGGATGAGGCCTGCAACTCTTGGATCTGGGCCATCAGGTCGATGGTCTCCAGCAATTCTTCCAACCCGTCCCCCAAGGTGGCGGAGATCTCCACGCTGGGGACATCACCCCCCAACTCCTCGGTGATCACATTCTGCTCGGTGAGTTTGGCTCGGACCGCCATCGGATCGGCGCCGGGCCGGTCGATCTTGTTGATGGCCACCACCATGTCGACTTCCGCCGCCCGGGCATGGCTGATCGCCTCCACGGTCTGCGGCATCACGCCGTCGTCGGCCGCCACCACCAGAACCACAATGTCGGTCAACTCCGCTCCCCGAGCCCGGAGGGTCGTGAACGCCTCATGGCCCGGAGTGTCGATGAACGTGATTCGATTACCCTCCACCGTGGCCTGGTAGGCGCCGATCACCTGGGTGATACCTCCGGCCTCCCCCGAAACCACATCGGTGCGGCGCAGAGCATCCAACAGGGTGGTCTTCCCATGATCCACATGGCCCATCACCGTGACGATGGGGGGTCTCTCCTTCAAATCGGCCGGGTCATCCTCGGGGACAACCCGCAATCGGACCACCCGGTCCGGTTCCGCTTCGGGTTCGATGACCTCCACCGCAACCCCGAACTGCTCGGCGACTGGCTCCATCAAATCCCGCGGCATGGGATGGCTGGCGCCCACCATCTGACCCAAACCGATCAGAGCGGCCACCACTTCGTTGAGGGGGACGCCAATGGCTTCCGCGTATTCCAAAACCAGGCTGGAGGTGAGCACTTCCGCCATTCGAACCTCGTTCTCCTGCTCGCTTGGAGACACCTCTTCAACCACCACCTCCTCGGGTTCCATTTGCGGCTCGGGCTCGGGCTCGGGCTCATATTCGGGCTCGGGTGGTGGCGGTTCCGGTTCCGGTTCAGGCTGTGGTTCGGGAGTTTCCTCCTCGCCCACCAGGGCAAAACGCACCAGCTCAGCTTCCTCTCTGGAGATGGTGGAAGAGGCGGCCTTCACCGACAGGCCGATGTCGTTGGCGGTTTGGAGGACCTCTGGGGTGGTGATACCCAAATCGCGGGCGATCTGGTAAATCCTGACCCTATTCATCGCACACCCAACCGAAACCGACGCTTAGGAAGCGGCGGCTTGGGTCTCAGGATTCGGGGACGTGGGGCCGGCCCCCGGGCCCGATTGCACCCTGGGGGGCCTTCTGACGCCGGGACGCCGCCCGCCCGGATTTGCCCCCGGGGAAGACGGCGGGTCATCGGAGCGGATATCGATCCGGTAGCCGGTAAGACGGGCGGCCAACCGGGCATTCTGGCCTTCCTTGCCGATGGCCAGTGACAACTGGTGCTCGGAGACGATTACCTCAGCGCTCTTTTCCTCTTCGTTGATCCTCACTTCCCGAATCCGAGCCGGCCCCAAAGCGTCGGCGATAAAGGCAGAGACATCCTCCTTGTACTGGACAACGTCCACCTTCTCGTTGCGCAACTCCTTGACAACCTGTTGAACTCGGGATCCTCTGGCGCCCACACAGGCGCCGCGGGGATCAACATTGGGGTCATGGGAGATCACCGCGATCTTGGTGCGGTGCCCGGGTTCCCGAGCAATCGCCACGATCTCCACCACTCCCTCGACCAGTTCGGGGACCTCCAATTCCAGCAGTCGCCGCACCAGATCCGGATGCGAGCGGCTGAGAATAATCTGTGGCCCCTTCGGCTCGTTCTTCACCTCCAGAATCAGGGCTTTGGCCCGGTTGCCCCGATCCAGCATCTGATGGGGAATACGCTCGGAAGCCGGCATCAAGGCCTCGGCGTTGCCCAAGTCAAAAATGACATACCGACCGTCCACCTGCTGAACTATCCCGGTGACCAGATCACCTTCCCGCCCCGAATACGCCGCGTATATCTGTTCGCGCTTGGCGATCCGCAGCCTTTGGGCTATCACTTGTTTGGCGGTCTGAGCGGCGATCCGACCAAACTCCTGAGATTGCTCCTCCCACTCATCAATCACCGCCCCCTCTTCATCGAGGATCTGGCCGAACACCCGGATGTCCCCCGATTCGGGGTCGATCGTGACCCGCGCTTCCTCGGCCCGGCCGGAAGTACGCTTGTACGCCGAAACCAGGGCGTTGGCCAGGGCATCCAGAATCGTCTCAACCGGGACCCCCCGCTCCCGCTCCAACAACTCCAAAGCCTCCATCACCTGGTAGTCGATCTTCATGAACGGACCCTGCTCTTTCCGGGTTTGGGTTTAGCCTTCCATCGGAACACGGTCCGGGCCGAGGATATGGCGCCATAGGGCAACCACCGCCGGTCACCTTCCACCACCACCTCGCACCCCTGTTCGGAGGCCGATCTCAACCGCCCGCGAATTCTCTGGGCACCTTCTGAAGTTCGAATCTTGATTACCACCTCCCGGTCCACTGATTTCTGAAAGTGCCGGGGGGTACGCAATCGGCGCTCCAGGCCCGGGGAAGTGACTTCCAAACGGTACGGACCGGACAGGTCGGTGTCGACATCCAGCAGTCTGGAAAGGCGACGAGAGGTCTCCGCCAACCGGTCCAATGAAACCCCACCCTTTTGATCCACCACCACCCGCAGCACCCGGTCGCCGCGCGGTCCGAGCCATTGCAGATCGTCCAACTCCAAATGCTCGGCCTCCAGGTAGGGGCCGAGCAACCCGTGCAACCCGCTGGCCGCGGCTGACTTGGGCAGGGTATCCGTTGTGCTCATGCGGGAGTGCTTCTCCTTCCGGCACCTAGTCTAACCGACCACCCAGCCCCCTCCCGCCGAGGACCCCTCGCCCCTTCAGGAGTTGTTGGCCCGAAATTCGTCCATGAAGGTGGCAAGCCGGGCCGCGCTTTGCGGTTCCAATGCTGCGTACAGACTGGCTCGGCACCCTCCCACTGATTTGTGGCCTTTCAAGCCGACCAGACCCACCGCCGCGGCCTCCTCCAAGAACACCGACTCCGCTTCGGGCGTCGGGAGCCGGAACACAACATTGGTGTGTGACCGGTAACGACGATCCACCGGATTGGAGTAGAACCCGTCGCTTCGGTCGATCACCTGGTAAATCAGGGCGGCTTTTTCAATGGTGCGCCGCTCCAATCCGGCCACCCCACCCAAGTCGCCGATCAGCTTGAGCATTTTGCCCATCATGTAAATGGGAAACACCGGAGGGGTGTTGCCCACCGAATCCTTCTGGGCGTACCAGCGATAGTCGAGGGACCGGGGAAGGCGAGTCGACGCCTCCTCCAACACCGAACGACGCACGAACACCAAAGCCATCCCGGCCGGGGCCAGGTTCTTTTGCACTCCCCCGTACACCAGATCGGATCTGTCCCAGTCGATGGGACGGGTCAGAAAGTCCGAGGACATGTCCCAGACCAGCGGCACGTCCACCCGGGGGGTCTCCACCATTCGGATGCCTCCGATCGTCTCATTGGAGGTGACATGAAGGTACCGGGCCCCGGGCGACAAATCGATCTCCCCCGACTGGGGCATTCTCCGAAACCGGTGATCCTCACCGTTCCATGCGCAATAGGCTTCCCGGAAGCGTTGAGCATCTCCCAGAGCGAGCCTTCCCCAGGCGCCGGCCACCACATAGGCGCCTCGGCCCCGCCCATCGACCAAGAGGTTGAGGGGAATCATGGCGAATTGCATGGTGGCCCCTCCGGCTATCACCAGCACCTCAAAGTCCGGGGGCGCGCCGGAGATCTCCCGGGCCAGGCGAAGGGCCTCTTGGTGGATCTCGGTGTACTGGGGTGAACGGTGGCTGAGTTCTATCACCGACATCCCGCTTTGGGCGTAATCCAAGAACTCCGCCCGGGCTTCCTCCAAAAGGGCCAAGGGGAGGGTGCAGGGCCCGGCGCCGAAATTGTCTACTCGCATATCTCCCCATTGTCGCATGAGCCGAGGCGCATCCCAAAGCCTTGGTCGGCTGGAAACAGCTTGCCCCAGTTTATCGCCAACCACCATGCCGATCTATGGGAGTGGTTGGCAAAATGCCGAGGCGAGTGTCGGTAGAGCTTAAACCACCCGAGCCCTCCCCCGACTACCGGGAGCTGATCGGACAAGAACGGGAGCGGCTTGAACCGAAGGTCTGGATGATGTGGGGAGGAATAGCTCTTGCAGCTACGATCGCAGCGATTCTGGTCCGCCTTCTTGCCTAAACCCCCGTTCCATGGGAGAACAGGCGCTTTCAGCATGCTCTTGGCCTAATGTTGGCGCCACATGCCTCCCCATACCCGACGTCAAGTCCTCAAGATCGGCCCGCTCCTCAGTCACCGGGTGGAAGACCGCCTGGTGGAAGAATCCCCGATGGAGATCAGGCTGGGCGGTGTGCCGATTGCGGTGCTCATGCGGACCCCCGGACAGGAGGCGGACCTGACGTTGGGATTCGCCATCACCGAAGGGATCGTCGACGGCCCCCAGCAGGTGGCGTCGGTCCGACCGATCGGCCTTGGTGACCGTTACGAACTGGAGCTCTCCGCCGGGGTGCGAATCGATCCGGAGCAATTCCGACGCAACACCTACACCTCTTCGTCCTGTGGGGTATGCGGAAAAGCATCGATCGACGCGGTGCTGATCGCTTCCAGCCTCCTGCCGGCGGGGCCGGAACTCACCAGGGAGATGATCACCTCTCTGCCCGATCGCCTGCGGGGAGCCCAGGCATCTTTCGCAGTCACCGGTGGATCCCATGCCGCGGGGCTGTTCGACGCCCGGGGGGTGTTGTTGACCTTCGCCGAGGACGTGGGACGCCACAACGCGGTGGACAAGGCGGTGGGAGCTTTGGCCAGGAAGAGATGGCCTCCCGGTGAAGTGATTCTGATGGTCTCGGGAAGGACATCCTTTGAGATAGTGCAAAAGGCAGCGGTGGCCGGAATTCCGGTGGTGGCGGGAATCTCGGCCGCTTCTTCCTTGGCCGCCGATCTGGCCGAGCAGGTGGGAGTCACTTTGGCCGGGTTCGTCCGGGATGAGGAAATGGTGATCTACGCCGGGGTCGGCCGATTCGGTTGAGTATCCCCGGTCAGTGCTGCCCCGGGAGCATGCTGAAAAGATGGGGATGGAATGGTTCCTTCCCACCTTGACCTGCGGTTCTGGCACCGCATTTGGCTGCCATCGGGCCTGGTTTAGCACACTCCCAGATCAGCGCCGACCATCGCCGCCACCCGACCAACGGCCTGCTCCAAAGGGACCTCGATGGTTGTGAGATCCCCCCGGGTGGTGAGCTCCACCCGACCGGAGGCGAGACTCCGGGGACCCACCGTGATCCGATAGGGGATTCCGATCAGCTCCGAGTCAGTGAACTTCACCCCCGGGCGGAGCGGGCGGTCATCCAACAGCACCTCCACCCCATCGGAGGCCAACTGTTCGTAGAGCCGTTCCCCCGCAGCCAGGGTGGAAGGATCGTCGGCACGGAGAACCGTGACCACCACCTGGTAGGGCGCCACCGACGTGGGCCAGATGACCCCCCGTTCATCGTGGGAGAACTCCACCACCGCCGCCATGGTCCGCTCGACCCCGATTCCATATGACCCCATCACTATCGGGTTGAAGTCGCCGTCCCGGTTCTGGACCATGGCCCCCATCGCGGCCGCGTACCGATCTCCCAGTTTGAAAATGTGCCCCACCTCAATTCCCCTCCACACTTCCAGAACGCCCCCGCATTCCGGACATTTTTCTCCGGCCGCAATCCCCCGCAGGTCCGCCCACCGCCCCACCGCGATGTCTCGCTCCACATCCACCCCGGTCCAGTGCCAGTCGTCCCGGTTGGCCCCGGTCACCAGATTGCGCCGACCCACCAGTGCCCGGTCGGCGATGATGGGCAAATGGGTCACTCCCACCGCCCCCAGACTTCCCGGGTCGGCACCCAGTTCCGCCCGTATCTCCGGCCGGCGGGCCGGTCGCAGATTGGCGACCCCCAGAGTGTCCACCAGTTTCTGCTCCACCAACTCGTGATCTCCCCGCAACAGAATCAAGGTGACCTGGGACTCCACCACATACACGAGGGTTTTGATCTGTCGGCGGGGAGTAGCGCGATCGGGATGAGCCTCGGCCAACGCCCGGATGGTGCGCACCCCCGGGGTGGCCAATAGTTCGGTCTCACCTTGCGGCGGGCCGTCGTCGACCGGAGGAACCACCGAAGTGGCCCGCTCCAGGTTGGCGCGGTGGTCACAGCCGTCGCAGGTGACAATCCAGTCTTCCCCAGCCGGGCTTGGGACCATGAACTCCACCGACTCCGAACCGCCCATCGCCCCTGAGGAGGCCACCACATCCAGGGCTTTCAGGCCGCACCGCCGGAAAATTTTCTGATAGGCCCGGTGATGCAGATCAAAGGCCACATCCAAACCGCCTTGGTCAACATCAAGCGAGTAGGCGTCCTTCATGGTGAACTCTCTCACCCGCAACACCCCCGATTTGGGACGAGGTTCATCACGGAACTTGGTCTGAATCTGATACCAGATCTGGGGCAGATCCCGGTAGGAGAACACTTCCCCGGCCAACAGGGCGATCACCTCCTCGTGGGTCATCCCCAAACAGTGCTCCATCCCTTTGCGGTCCTGGAGGCGAAACATCTCATCGCCCATCGCGTCCCACCGCCCGGACTGTTTCCACACCTCGGCGGGGTGGAGAGCCGGCAGGTGAAGGCGCTGCCCACCGATCCGGTCCATTTCCTGTCGGATTATTCGATCCACCTTGTCCCTGACCCGCTGTCCCAGAGGCAGGATGGAATAGTGGCCCGAGGACAATTGCCGGACGAATCCTCCCCGCAGCAACAGTCGGTGGCTGGCCGCCTCGGCTCCGGCAGGATCTTCCCGCAAGGTCGGTATGAAAAGCCTGGACCAACGCATCTGTGAAAAGATACCCTGCCGAGAACCCGACGCGTTCGTTCGCACGGGTGTTTGACGCCGCGTCGGTGATGAAAGCCATTACGCTAGCCGCGGGTGAATACAACCAACCGCATGGACATTGGGCTGATCGGCTTGGCCGTTATGGGACAAAACCTGGTCCTGAACCTGGTGGACCACGGGTACGGGGTGGCGGTCCACAACCGCACCACCTCCACCACCCACCGTTTCCTGGCCACCTCGGCCCGCCAACTTCCGGTGCGAGGGGCCGACACTCTGGAGGACCTGGTGGCCATGGTGGAGCGACCGCGAAAGATCCTGCTGCTGGTCAAAGCGGGAAGGCCGGTCGACGCCTTCATCACGCGCCTCCTGCCCCTGCTGGAGCCCGGAGACGTAATCGCCGACCTGGGAAACTCCTTTTTTCGGGACACCGAGCGCCGCCAGTCGCAGACCCAGGCCCGGGGAGTGCACCACCTGGGGGTGGGTGTATCGGGAGGCGAGGAAGGCGCGCGGCGGGGACCCTCGATCATGGTGGGGGGCAACCCTGAGGCATGGCGGCTTCTCAAGGGTCCCCTGACCGCCATCTCCGCCCAATTGGAGGACGGCACCCCGTGCTGTGACCTGCTGGGCGCCGGGGGTTCGGGGCACTTTGTGAAGATGGTCCACAACGGAATCGAGTACGGGGACATGCAGCTTTTGGCTGAGGCCTTCCACCTGCTGAGCGCCACCGGCATGACCCACATGGAGATGAGCCGGTTGTTCGACCGGTGGCGAACCGGTCCTTTGGATTCCTACCTGGTGGACATCACCGCCGAGATCCTAGCCCGCCGGGACGATGACGGCCAGCCGCTGTTGGACAAGATATTGGATCAGGCTTCCCAGAAGGGGACCGGTCGGGACACCGTCAAAGTGGCGCTTGACCTCGGTCAACCCATGACCTTGGTGGCTGAAGCGGTGATGGCCCGGGGAGTCTCCTTCCTCAAGTCGGAGAGGACCGTCGCCTCCCGATTGCTGAGCGGGCCGGGCAACGCCCCGGGCGAACCGATGCTGAGCGGGGACCGGAGCCGACTGGCCGGATGGATCCACGATGCCCTCTACGCCTCCAAAATAGTCTCCTACGCTCAGGGGTTCATGGTGCTCGCCGCCGCATCCGGGGAATTCGACTGGGAGCTTGACCTGGCGCGAATCGCCGAGGTCTGGAGAAACGGGTGCATCATCCGAGCACGGCTTCTGGAAGAGGTCGTCTCCGCTTTCCGGTCCGACCCGGCTCCCACCAACCTGTTGGTCCATGACCACTTCGCCCAGGCGTTGGCCGGGGCATCGGAGGGATGGCGACTGATGGTGGCCAAGGCGGCCCTGGCCGGTGTTCCCGCTCCGGGCTACTCCAGCGCCCTGGCCTTTTACGACGGCTACCGGTCGGCCCGGCTCCCCGCCAATCTGGTGGCCGCCCAACGGGACTACTTCGGCGCCCACACCTACCAACGGGTCGACAGGCCTCCCGCCGAGTTCTTCCACACCGACTGGTCTTCTCCTCAACCCCCGCCTCCGGGGTGAACAGCCCCACCGATCCCCATCGGCTCCCTCGCTCGGCCATCCCCCGCCGCTACGACCTGCGGATGGCGCCCGACCTTGACCAATGCACCTTCGAGGGAAGCGTGGATATCCAACTGGAAGTCGGCGAGTCTGTTTCCGAACTGGTTCTCAACGCAGTGGACTTGGAGATCAGCCGGGCCACTTTGGTGAGTGAGGACGGAACCAGACTCGCCGGCACTGTCCACTATCAAACCGACCTGCAACGGGCCGTTGTCACCTTGGACAAACCGTGCCCAAAAGGCGCCGCGGTGCTGCACATGGAGTTCACCGGAATCCTCAACGATCAACTCCACGGTTTCTATCGGTCCACCTTCGTCGATGTGGACGGCGCCGAGCAGGTGATCGCCACCACCCAGTTTGAGGCCACCGATGCCCGGCGAGCCTTCCCCGGTTGGGACGAGCCCGATCTCAAGGCGGTGTTCGGAGTCACTCTGGTGGCGCCCGACCACCTCGCCGTTTTCTCCAATGGTCCCGAGCAAAGCCGCGTGCCGGCCGGGCCGGGGAAGGTGGCGGTGACTTTCTCGGACACCATCCCGATCTCCACCTACCTGGTGGCCTTCGTCATTGGTGACTTCGAGGCCACCGACCCGGTGGATGTGGACGGAGTGGCGGTGCGGATCGTGGCCCCGCGCGGCAAGCTGCATTTGACCGACTATGCACGAGATGCCGCGGTCTTCTGTCTGCGGTATTTCCGTTCCTATTACGACATTCCCTATCCGGGAGAAAAGATCGACCACCTGGCGGTCCCCGATTTTGCATTCGGCGCCATGGAAAACCTGGGCTGCATCATTTATCGCGAGACGGCGCTGCTCACCGACCCCAAGGTGGCAACCACGGCCGAGCTGGGGCGGATCCTGGATGTCATCGCCCACGAGCTGGCCCACATGTGGTTCGGAGATTTGGTGACCATGAAGTGGTGGAACGGCATCTGGCTCAACGAGGCATTCGCTTCCTTTATGGAGATGAAGGCGGCCGACGCCATGCGACCCGAGTGGAAACGCTGGCTGTCGTTTGCCGGATTGGAACGACCCTGGGCCTACGGAGTGGATTGTCTGGCCACCACCCGACCGGTGGAATTCGACGTCAGGTCGCCGTCCGAGGCCAATGAGATGTTCGACGCGCTCACCTACGGGAAGGGCTCGGCGGCGCTGCGGATGATGGAACAGTATCTGGGAGAGGCGACCTTTCGGACCGGGGTGGGCGCCTATCTGCGCTCCCATGCTTACGGCAACACCGACACCGCCGACCTGTGGGAGAGTCTTGACCAAGCTTCCGGGGAGCCGGTGGGTGAGATCATGAACACCTGGATACTCCAAGGGGGATATCCCCTGCTGGAAGTCGGGGAGGAAGGTGAAGGGGTCAGGATCACTCAGCGTCGCCATCTAAAGATCCCAGACGCCGACCCCACCCGGTGGCAGATCCCCTGCCAGCTCCGCGGAGAGACAGATAGAGGTCCATTCGGCCAAAAGACCCTGCTGGCCGACCGACAATCGGTCGTGAGGTTGGCCGGTCCGCCCGCGTGGATCACCGCCAACGCCGGTGGCCACGGGTTCTACCGAGTGGCTTATTCGGATCGCCTGAGCGAGTCGCTGATAAACCGATTGCATCACCTTGATGATCTGGAACGATTCTGTCTGGTTGACGACGCCTGGGCCCTGGTGGAGAGTGGGGAGCTTGATGCCTCCTCCTACCTGGAAATGGCCGCCGCCTACCGGGAAGAGACCGAGTTCACCATCTGGTCAGCGGTGCTGGGAGGGCTGGGGGCCATGCATCATCATCTGATCTCCGAAGGTGACCAGCACCGATTCTCGACCTTGGTGATGGATTTGCTGAACCCCACCCTGACCCGCCTGGGCTGGAACCCGCGCCCCGATGAGTCCGACCTCACCCGCCAGCTGCGTGGCCTGACCCTGGGCAGTGCCGGCCGCCTGGCCGGACATCCCGACTATGTGGCTCACTCCCGCGAGTGGTTCGAGAGGTGGCAGTCCGACCCCCAGCGAGTCGACCCGGAGGTGGCGGAAGCATGCCTGTTCACGGTCGCCGCCCGGGGAGACGATTCGACCTACGAGCGACTGTTCACCCTCTATAAGAATCAGGACTCCCCCCAGGAGAAGCTGAGGCTTCTCCGCTCGCTCACATTCGTGGAAACCGAGGGCGCGGTGGACGCCACCATCGAAGCGGCGTTGGATGGAAACATTCGCAGCCAGGATGCCGCCTGGGTGATGGGGTGGCTGTTCCGTCGCAAGCACACCGGCTCCTACGCCTGGAGCCGCGCCCAACAGGTGTGGGCCGACCTGGTCTCCTCCGCACCGCCTATGACGGTGCGGTATCTGGTGGACGGAGTTCACCTGCTCTCGCACCCCCCGATTGCCGATCAGGTGATGGCCTTCCTTTCCGAGGTCAATCTGCCCGAAGCCGAAAAAGCCACGGCCCAAGCGCTGGAGCGTCTCCGCGCCTACGTGCTACTGAGGGAAAGCCAGACCGCCAATCTGGCCTCCTACCTGGGGAAACATCCTCCTGTAATTTGAATTGTTCCTTCCATGCCGTCCCATCAATGCCTGGGTTGCCTTACGGCAGAATGCGGTGGTCTCCGCACCGAACCCATATCACATGACGCCTGCCTTCATAGACAGGGTCTCCCCACATGAAAGTAGCTCGCCCGTCAGGTGCCCAGGTCATCTCGAATAAGCCAGGCCTTCCTCGGACTCCCTTTACTCGTAGACCACCTCGAAATCTTTTGATCTGACCATTCTCCATCGCGATGACATCAGCCATAAAGCTATACAGTTGTGCTAAGAAACCTCTTATGCTGAACACGCGTGAGTCGACCCAAATCGCGTTCAAACGCCTCAGTCCATTCGTAAGTAGGCATTCAAACCCCTCCCTCGGATGGCTACTCCGACTCACTCACCTGTGACTCTATTGCCTCCAAGAACTCCTCAGTGTTGGCAAAAAACACCGTCCGGCCAGCACCGTAGTCACCAGTGGGGTCAGGGAGAACCCCCATGTAGGCATCCAAGTCGGCCAAGGTGAGCACCTCAGAGTTATTTGTGGAACCCGAAACAGCAACCTCTTGATCCAAGGGTTTCCACAATAGCGTAAGGTGTCATTCTGCGCAACCAGTTAGGTTGAAACCGGACTTGGGTCATCACCTCCCTGCCAACCGCGGGCCGGATTTCCCACCGGAAGCCTGCTGAAAAAGGCGGGGTTGGGATTGGATCCCACACCTCGACCGCGAGCCGCACTGGCGCCGGACGGACCTTTTCAGCACACTCCTAACGCACTTCGGCGCTGGCGCCGGCTCCTTCCAACTGCTTCCGACCGGCCTCGGCAGTGTCGGCGTCCACGGCTTCCAGGATGGCCTTGGGGAAGGCGTCCACCAATTCCTTGGATTCCCGGAGACCCAGCTTGGTGAGCGCCCGGACTTCCTTGATCACCGCGATTTTGGCGGGGCCGATGGCGGTCAGGACCACATCGAATTCGGTCTGCTCGGCTTCTTCCTCCACCTCTTCGCCGGCGGCAGGGGCGGCGGCCATCGCCACCGGAGCGGCGGCCGTGACGTCAAAATGGCTCTCGAACGCGTCGAGAAAATCCTTCAATTCCAATACGGTCATCTCTTCGAAAACCGTCAAAAGCTCCTGGGTGCTCATCTTGGCCATGTTGTTTCCTTTCCGTTATTCAAAACTCAGTTCGAGTCAGAAGCTTGCTTGCGTTCCAGAAGTTGAGTGAACGCCCCCACGGCGGAGCGGGTGAAAGAAGCGAACACTCCCGCCGCCTTGTTGATGGGCGCCGACAAACCTCCGGCAACTTTTGCCAACAGTTGGGGGCGGGAACCGAGCAACGCCAGTTCGCTCACCTGGTCGAGGCGCAAGAACCTGCCATCCATCAATGCCCCCTTCAACACCAGCCGACGATTCTGCCTGCTCTGCTCCCGTACAACTTTGGCAGCCGCCAGCGGGTCACCGTCAGCCAGCACCAAAGCAGTGGGACCTGACAAATGTTCCGACAGGTCCTCATAGCCCAGCTCGGTGGTGGCCAGTTGCGTAAGCGACATCTTGGTCACTTGCAATCGGGCGTCACCTTCTTTGAGCGACCGGCGGACCTGCTGCATTTCCTGCACGGTAAGGCCTCGGAATTCAGTCAGGTAGACAGCCTCCGTGGCTGATATCTGGTCCCGTATACGGGCTACCCGCTCCACCTTTTGGGCTCGGCTCATCGGCATTTTCGTCCTCCAAATAAAACCTGGCATTCTCAACCGAGATACCAGGGGCGAAAAGCCGACCTGCGCTGGGCGACCTGTGGTCTCTTTATTGCCGTGGGGGCAACCAGCGGTCTCTGGCCGAGGTGCAAGAGATTGATGTTGTACGGTGCGATTCTACCGAAAACCGATTATCTCAACAAAATGTATTTTCCGGCAACGGCAACCGGAGTTGCGTCAATCAGGCAGTGATCTCTTCCAACTGGTTGGGATCGATCTTGACCCCCGGGCCCATGGTGGAGGCGATTGTCAATGTCCTGATGTATCTGCCCTTGGCGGCCGCCGGTCGGGCCCGGTTCAATTCGGTGGTGAGCACAGCCAGGTTCTCGGCCAGTTTCTCGGTGCTGAAACTCACTTTGCCGATCACCGCATGCACGTTCCCGTAGCGATCAGTCCGATACTCGATCTGACCGGCTTTGAATGCCGAGACGGTGGTGGTGAGATCGTTGCTGACGGTGCCCGACTTGGGGTTGGGCATCAGCCCCCGCGGTCCCAGGATCCGGCCCAGTCTTCCCACCTTGGGCATCATGGCGGGAACCGCGATGGCCACGTCGAAGTCAAGGGAGCCACCGGAGGAGATCTCTTCCACGAGGTCATCACCTCCCACTCGATCAGCCCCGGCGCGGAGGGCCTCGTCATGTCGATCCGGCGGAGCGAACACCGCAACCCGGACGGATTTCCCCGTGCCGTGTGGATACGACACGTTGCCTCTCAGCATCTGATCGGCGCGACGGGGGTCAACCCCCAGCCGAAAGGCGGCCTCCACCGTCTCGTCGAAACGCGCCGAAGCCATGAATTTGACAAGATCAATCGCTTCGGCGGGTGTATAGGCGGACTGGCGATCGTAGCGGCGCATCGAATCCTGGAAGCGCTTGCCCTTTTTTGACATGGTTTACCTCCGTGGTCCAGGCGGCCCGGGCTCGCCGAGCCTCCCACTGGTTGTTGGTCGGTCGGTGGTTAGCCGATCACCTCGATCCCCATTGACCGAGCGGTGCCGGCCACTATCCGCATGGCGGCGTCGGTGTCATTGGCGTTGAGATCCGGCATCTTGATTTTGGCTATCTCCCGCACCTGCTCGGATGTGACCGTTCCCACCTTGGTGATGTGCGGCTCCCCCGACCCCTTCTCCACCCGGGCCGCTTGGCGGAGCAGCGAGGCCGCGGGCGGGGTCTTGGTGATGAAAGTAAAGCTCCGGTCCTTGTAAATGGTGATCTCCACCGGGATGATGGAACCCTTTTTGTCCTCGGTGGCGGAGTTGTAGGCCCGGACGAAGTCCATGAGATTCACTCCATGAGGCCCCAGCGATGTCCCCACCGGCGCGGCGGGAGAAGCTTCCCCGGCCGCAAGTTGCATCTTCACCCGAGCGGATATTTCTTTGGTAGCCATCGTGCTGGACTCCTGTCGAAAGCGTCCTTAGTTTTTCTGAATGTCGGCAAACCCCAGTTCCACCGGAGTGTCCCGACCAAAAATCTCCACCAACACCACCACTTTGGACTGGTCGAGGTTGATCTCTTCGATGATCCCGCTGAAATCGTTGAACGGTCCCGAAACGACCCGAACCGATTCGCCAACCTCCCAGGCCGGCTTGAAACGAGGCTTGCTCTTGGCCTTGGTCTCCCGAAAGCCCAACATACGCTCCACCTCGCGGCGGGACAGCGGCGGCGGGCGATTCTGCTTTCCCATGTTGGAGGCGACAAACCCGGTGACACCCGGTGTGTCCCGAACTGCGGTCCAGGAATCGTCGTCCAAATACATTCGCACCAACAAATAACCGGGGAACACCTTCTTGGGGACGGTGACCTTTTTTCGGTTGCGGATCTCCACCACGTCTTCTCGGGGGATGTGAACGTCGAAAATGCGGTCGGAGAAGCGCATGTGCTCCACTCGCTTCTCCAGATTGGCTTTCACCTTTTCCTCATGACCCGAGTAGGCATGGATGACATACCAATCCCCGGGCAGGTCAAAGGGACTGACCTGCGGTTCCTCTTCCTCCACCTCCATTGGGGCGGTCGCTGTGTCAACCACCTTGGATACCTCCCAACAAGTACAGAACGATTTGCTTGAGGGCCACGTCCAGCCCGAAGATGACCAGGGTGAGCACCGCGGAAGTCACCACTGTCACCACCGTAAAATTGAACAACTGCCGACTAGTGGGCCAAGAGACCCGGGAAAGCTCGGTGCGCACTTCCCGAAGGAACACTCCGATACGCATATACCAAGGTGGGCGGGGCTCGCCGGACTTCTTACCCCGGGTTGACAAGGTCTGATCCATCCGCCGCTGGCGGGCACTTTTGCCTTTTTTCTGTCGTCGTTCCTCGCGTTCCACGAGTCGACGCATTTGTCGGTTCATACTCTCGGCACTCTGGGTTTGGGTAACGGACGGTGAAGCAGGGGTGGCGGGACTCGAACCCACAACCTCCGGTTTTGGAGACCGGCGCTCTGCCAAATTGGAGCTACACCCCTCGGGGGGTAATCAGCCTCGCCCGAAGTATACCCGTTCCGGCCAGCCTCTAAACCCGATAAAGGACGCAATGGGCCAAAGTAGTGCTGGATGGTCAGTTCCAAGATTGGGGTTAGTGGGAAGTGCCGGGCAGGCGGACACCGTTCAAGCCGGCGGCCCGCCTGTTTTGGCGTGACGGTGGGAGTCACCGACCCGTCCGGCTCGTCGACGCGGTCGTCGCTGGTGAACACGGTCAGCGTCCCCGTACCGCCCGTTCCGATGGTCACCGTCTGCGAACCCGGCGTTACAGGGGCTTGCTAGGCGCTCTTGGCCCTCCGACCCAAAGTCCAGGCCAGCCCGGACGCCACCCCCACCACGGCCGCGGCGATGACAAACTTGGGCATATCCCGCTGCGGGGGAGGGTCGGCCACATCAAGCCGACTCATCGCCGCGGACACCAGACCGGCCGGCGCGAGCACCAAGTGGCCATCGAGAGAGGCCAACGCGCGGCTGATCCGGTTCTCAACCGCGATCTCCGCCTGACAGCGAAGACAACATTCGGTGTGGCGCTCCAGAAGCCGGATCGGATTCTTGCGGTCAACCGTCACCATTCGCGCCCAGGGCCGGCTCACCCGGCAAACGGTGGACCGCACCCCTTTCACACCGGGCGCTCCAAAAAGGTACGCAGGCGTTTGCGGGCGCGGTGAAGTCGGACCTTGGAGGCGGAGACCGAGATGCCCAGAGCATCGGCGATTTGGGCGTGGCTCCACCCGTGGACATCGCTCAAAACCACCACTACCCGCGAGCGCGGCGGCAACCTGAGCAACGCTCTCCGCAACCTTCCGCGCAGACTGGCCGCCTCCAAAGCCAACTCGGGACTGTCGAAACTGGTGGAAGGAGCGGCCAGATTGTGGACGACCTCCAGAGGGGAGTGCCGGGTGCGCCGACGGCGGTCCAGGGAAGTCCAGGCCACATTCACCGTGATGCGATACAGCCATGATGAGAAGCGGGCGTCTCCCCGAAACCCTTTGATACCCCGCCAAGCGCGGACCAGGGCCTCTTGGGAAATATCTGCTGCCAAGTCGTAGTCTCCCGCCAATCGCATCGCCAAGGTGAACACCCGGTGCTGGTGTCGGTTGACCAAGACCGAGAAGGCTGCCCGGTCTCCAGCCTGGGCCTGGGCCACCAACTGGTGTTCATCGTCCCTTTTGACCGCATCCGCCTTCATGGGGTTACAAGCGTAACCCGATCAGAAGGGTGGGAAGCGGCTCCGGCTCACTTAGGAGCGGACCTCGATCGCGGCAGTGATCAAAATGCTGTCATGGGATTCGAGCCGCACAGCAAACTGGTTCTCACCGGTCCGCTCCCCCTCAACCCGGGAGGTGACTGCGGGACGAAGCGGCCGACGGAAACGAAACCGGGCCCGTTGCAAGGGTTGGTCCCCTTCCACCAGACGGGTTACCCCCTGACACATCCAGGTTGCGCAGGCCAAGCCGTGCACCACCACTCCCGAAAGTCCCGCTTCAACCGCTGATCGATGATCCCAGTGGATGGGGTTCCAGTCGCCGGTGGCGGCCGCGTAGCGTATCAGATCCGACCGGCTGGCCGACTTGCAGAGACCGGGAACCGGGGCGCCCACCTCGGGCAGCCGGGCGCTGACCGCCTCCTGGTTGTCGCCACGCCGATCGGCCCGGGGCTCCTCCTCAGTGACGCCACCCGGCGCCGGGGGCCGACCACCGGCGATCAGGAAAGAAGAGGCGCCTTCCACCAGCATCTCCCCCCTTCCATCCGCCACCCCCATCGCAAAGTCCACGAACCAGATTCCCCGACGGTGACGTACCCGTTTCACCTCACCTCTCACAAACCATGTGTCGTCCGCCCGCAGAGGCGCCTTCCATTTGAACACCTGCTCCCCGTGAACCGCCGCCCCGCCCGCCGCCATCACCGCCGGATGGGAGAGAAGTTGGGGGGCTACCGCGAACAAGGCGGCGCCAGCCATTCCGGGAGGGGCCAGCCTGCCCCATCGCTCCGACTGGTCACCGGTAGTCTCCACATAGAAGGCCACCCGCCGCCGGGAGACCTGCAGAGGTTCCGGCCCCAGGATCAGGCCCTGCAGATCAGCGACGTCCAACCGGTCGCCAATCCCCGGGGCGGTGGGGCATTCGGCTCTTATCGGGTTTCCCGATGGGAAGTGTGAACTTGGCACCACCGACAGTATTTGCGAAGCACCAATCGGCCTCGCTCCAGGTTGCGGCGCTGCTCCTTGGCCTGGGGGTTGGCCCGCCCGCGGGTGGTTACATAGTTGCGCCGCTTGCATTCTGTGCAGGACAGTTTGATCGGGGGTCTCTTATCACTTGGCATCGGCTTGTTTGCTTTCTGATTATCCGGCTATATCGATCTTTTTTGTTTTGGTTTGTTGAGGGCTATTTAGTGATCTTGGTAACCCGACCCGCCCCCACAGTCCGACCACCCTCACGAATCGCAAAATCCAACCCCACCGACATCGCAATCGGAGCAATCAACTCCACCCCCAACACCACACTATCACCCGGCATCACCATCTCCACCCCCACAGGCAACACCACCGAACCAGTCACATCCGTCGTCCGAAAATAAAACTGCGGACGATAACCCGAAAAAAACGGATTATGCCGCCCACCCTCCTCCTTCGTCAACACATACACCTGACACTCAAACCCCACATGAGGCAAAATCGACCCCGGAGCAGCCAACACCTGACCACGCTCCACCTCACCCCTACCCACACCCCGCAACAACACCCCCACATTATCACCAGCCCGACCCTCATCCAACAACTTCCTAAACATCTCCACCCCCGTCGCCACCGAACCACGCGTATCACGCAACCCCACCACCTCAACCGACTCACCCACCCGCAACACACCACACTCCACCCGACCAGTCACCACCGTACCCCGACCAGTAATAGAAAACACATCCTCAATCGGCATCAAAAACGGACGATCCACATCCCGAACCGGCACCTCCACATACTCATCCACCGCCCCCAACAACTCCATCACCCCATCACCAGCCACCACATCACCCTCCAACGCCCGCAACGCCGAACCACGAACCACCGGCACCTCATCACCCGGAAACTCATACTCCGTCAACAAATCCCTCACCTCCAACTCCACCAAATCCAACAACTCACCATCATCCACCAAATCACACTTATTCAAAAACACCACCACCCGCGGCACACCCACCTGCCGAGCCAACAACACATGCTCACGCGTCTGCGGCATCGGACCATCAACCGCCGACACCACCAACACCGCCCCATCCACCTGAGCCGCCCCCGTAATCATATTCTTAATATAATCCGCATGCCCCGGCATATCCACATGCGCATAATGACGCAACACCGTCTCATACTCCACATGCGCAATCTGAATCGTAATCCCCCGCTCACGCTCCTCCGGAGCACGATCAATATCATCAAACCCCGTAAACACATTCCCCCCACCAACCCGCTCAGCCAACACCCTCGTAATCGCCGCCGTCAAAGTCGTCTTCCCATGATCAATATGACCCATAGTCCCCACATTCAAATGCGGCTTCACCCGCTCAAACCTCACCTTACCCACAACCAAAACCCCCTTTCTTTGTTAGTTCAATAGATGGCATTGTTGTTCTATGTAGCGGCGGGCAGACTTGAACTGCCGACCTCTCGATTATGAGTCGAGCGCTCTTACCAACTGAGCTACGCCGCCCAAAGGACCGCCCGGCCAAAAGCCCGGCGGAGAGCCCCCTTCCGGATTCGAACCGGAGACCTCCTCCTTACCATGGAGGCGCTCTGGCCGTCTGAGCTAAGGGGGCATGGGTTGTCAGCGGGAAAACCCGGTGCCGGGAGAAGGATTTGAACCTCCGAAGGCATCGCCGGCAGATTTACAGTCTGCTCCCTTTGTCCGCTTGGGTATCCCGGCCAGTCACTGGCTTTCCCGATTGAAATAGCTTAGCGGGAGGTCGAATGAAATCGCATTTTGATTTGGGGCTCTGCCGGGCGGCTCAGGAGAAGGGGTCGGCCATCTCTTCGAGAAGCTTGATGCGGTTCTCGATGGGAGGATGGGTGGCCAGCAGCTTCATGACGCCTCCCCCTCCCCGCCGGAAGTTGCTCTTGAGCGGGTTTTCGATGTACAGCTGACTCACCGCGTCATTGACCTTCATGGGGATGCGTTCGGCGGCGATCCCGATCTTGTTCAGTGCCGAGGCCAAGGCCAACGGCTGGCCGGTGAGATCCGCCCCGGACCGATCGGCCTGGTATTCACGGGCGCGGGAGATGGCCATTCGGATCAACAGGGCGGCGATGGGGGCCACGATCATGGCCACAATCGCGATCATGGCGCCCACCTGGTTGTTCCGGTCTCGTCCTGCGCCACCGAACCAAAACGCCATCCTGGCGAGCATCACCAAAGCAGCCGCGATCATGGCCGCCACCGAAGAGATGAGAATGTCCCGGTTGCGAATATGGGACAATTCGTGCGCCAGGACACCTTCCAGTTCTCTCCGGTTCATAATCTGCAGCAGGCCGGTGGTGACGGCCACCACCCCGTGCTTGGGATTGCGCCCGGTGGCAAAGGCGTTGGGCTGGGGAGAGTCCATCAGATAGATCCGGGGCATCGGCATGTCGCTGACTTGGGTCAGCATACGGATGATGCCGTAGACCTCGGGGAGTTCCTCTTCGGAGACCGGGCGGGCCCGGCTGGCCATCAGCGCCAGCTTGTCGGAGAAAAAATAGGCGCCCAGATTAAAGACTGCGGCCAATACCAGGCCCAGCCAGAATCCGCCTCCGGGGAACAAGGAAGTAGCGACCCACCACAGGATGGTGGTGAGCAGCGCCAGAAGCATTACGGTCTTGAAGTTGTTCATCGGACAAACCGCAAGTCTATAAGCCTTTGCGAGCTATCAGCACCATGAACCCACCCAATCCCCGGGGGTGCAGCAGCGTCTCGGCGCCGATCCGCTCCGACCGTACCCGAAGGCGCTCCAAGTCCTCCCCCGATCGGGCATGGGCAAGCTCTTTCCGACCAAGTTGTTCGATTCTCTCTTTCAGACCCAGATCCGCCAGAAAGTCATCCTGCCGGTGCAGGGAGACCGACGCTCCCGCTTCTCCGGCTGTTTCCATGACGGCGGTGAAATTGACATCGGCGGTGATGTCGGTCCGGCCGGGTTCGGCCAGGGGATCGGGGCCCAGATGATGAGCCCGGTAGGTCCGCAGCGTCCCTTCCGCTCGGCGCCCGGCGAGCCCCTCGGCGGTATTGCCATAGTCGAGAATCACCAGGGCTCCGGCCTCCAGTCGTTGCAGAGCATCTGTGACCCACCGGCACGCCTGCAACTGGACCTCCACCGTCCCCCCATCGGGTGTGGGGCCGGCATACTTCTCCAACCACTCCTCAACCCCGGGACGCACCGGCGCCTCCTCCCACACCAACTCGCCCCCCTCCTCTCCCACCCACAACTCCCGCCAACCATTGCCTCGACGACGAGCCAGGGCCATGGGGAGGTTGTCTAACAGTTCGTTGGCGAATATCACCCCGCAAATCGAGGGGGGCAGGTCGCCGAGACTCGACACCGTCCGATGAGAGCCCACTACTTTGGCCAGTGCCCGGCGGGCAGGCGGGGACACCTCCACCGCCCACGGCTCGACCTGCGCACCCAGGGTCGCCAACAGAGAGGAAAGCAACGACCCCGATCCGGCCCCGACATCCACCACCATGGGCCGAGGCAGGCCGTGTCGATCCGCCTCCCGACCAACCACCTCCGCCAGAGTCTCCCCGAACAGCGGGCTCACCTCGGGACTGGTGAGAAAGTCACCACTCTCCACCGACCGCAGTTGTCCCCCTCGAAAATATCCTTCGGGGCCATAGAGGGCCATCTCCATGAAAACCTCAAAAGGAAGGGCTTTCGCCTCACGGAACTGATCCATTACAGATAGAGCATTGGGAACTTCCACCATCACAATTCAAGCATTGGCGCCGGCGGCCAGATCACCCCAACCGGTCAGGCTTCCCAAGGCTTGGAGAAACCTACCGACCAAGCCCAAAAGAAGGGACCCCCGCCGAAGCGGGGGCCCCTTCGATAGTTTCTCGGGTTTCTCAGTCCGGTTGGGCTAGAAGTCCATTCCTCCATGGCCGCCGTGGTCGCCACCCGGCATGGCGGGGGGCTTGTCTTCCTTCTCCTCAGCGATCAACGCCTCGGTGGTCAGGAGCAACCCGGCGATCGAGGCTGCGTTCTGCAGGGTGGAACGGGTGACCTTGGCCGGATCGATGATGCCGGATGCCATCAGGTCCTCATATCCGCCACTGGCGGCGTTGAAGCCCATGTTGACATCGGCGGAGCGCACTCGCTCCACCACCACGCCGCCTTCGAAGCCGGCGTTGAAGGCGATCTGGCGAAGCGGCTCCTCGATGGCCCGACGCACCAGAGAACGGCCGGTCCGCTCGTCCGCTGTGGCATCATCCAACTCGTCGATGGCGGTCTGGGCCCGAAGCAGGGCGACTCCCCCACCGGGGACCACACCCTCTTCCACCGCGGCGCGGGTGGCCGACACGGCGTCTTCGATGCGGTGCTTTTTCTCTTTCAGCTCCACCTCTGTGGCGGCGCCGACCTTGATCACGACCACGCCGCCCGACAGCTTGGCGAGACGCTCCTGGAGCTTTTCGCGGTCCCAGTCGGAATCGGTGTTGTCGATCTCCCGCTCGATCTGAACGATGCGGGCCTTCACATCGCTCTCGGTGCCATCGCCGTCCACGATGGTGGTGTTGTCCTTGGAGATCACCACTTTGCGACAGCGTCCCAGCATGTCCAGAGAGATATTCTCAAGCTTGAGGCCGACCTCTTCGGAGATCACCGTGCCGCCGGTGAGAGTCGCGATGTCCTGGAGCATGGCCTTGCGGCGCTCCCCGAAACCGGGGGCCTTCACCGCCGCCGATGAAAAGGTGCCGCGGATCTTGTTCACCACCAAAGTGGCGAGGGCCTCGCCCTCCAGATCCTCGGCGACCACCAACACTGACTTGCCGCTCTGCATGATCTTTTCCAGCACCGGCAACAGATCGTTGACCGAGCCGATCTTCTGGTTGGCAATCAGCACATAGGGGTTGTCCAGCACTGCTTCCTGACGATCGGGGTCGGTGATGAAATAGGGGGAGATGTAGCCCTTGTCGAACTGCATGCCCTCGGTGAACTCGAGCTCCAGTCCGAAGGTCTGGCCCTCTTCCACGGTGATCACGCCGTCTTTTCCAACCTTTTCCATGGCCTCGGCAATGGTGGTGCCGATGCCGGCGTCGTTGTTGGCCGAGATGGAGGCCACATGGGCGATCTCCTCGGAGGTCTCGATGTCACGGGACAGCGCCTCAATGGATCTCACCACCTGGTCCACGGCTTGTTCGATACCGCGCTTGAGTCCCATGGGATTGGCGCCGGCGGCGACATTGCGGAGACCTTCCCGCACCATGGCCTGCGCCAAAACGGTGGCGGTGGTGGTCCCGTCGCCGGCCACATCGTTGGTCTTGGTGGCGACTTCCTTGGCAAGTTGGGCGCCCATGTTCTCCCACGGGTCCTCCAACTCCACTTCCTTGGCGATGGTCACGCCATCGTTGGTGATAGTGGGTGCTCCCCACTTCTTTTCCAGCACCACATTGCGGCCTCGGGGACCGAGGGTGACTTTCACCACATCGGCCAGCTTGTTGACGCCGGCTTCGAGCCCGCGGCGGGCATCTTCGTTGAATCTAAGGTTCTTAGCTGCCATTTTTTACAACCTCCCTGACTACTTGACTACGGCCAGCAGGTCGTTGGCAGAGAGCACCAGGTAATCGATTCCATCGATCTTCACCTCGGTGCCGCCGTACTTGGAGTAGAGGACCTTGTCGCCCTCACTCACATCCACCGGCGTACGCTCTCCGTCGTCGGTCCGCCGACCGGGACCTACCGCTACTACTTTCCCCATTTGGGGTTTTTCCTTGGCGGTATCGGGAATCACCAGCCCAGACGGGGTTCTCATATCCTGATCCTCGTCGGGCTCCACGACCACCCGATCACCAAGAGGCGACAGCCTCATATTGGCTCCTTTCCTAATGGACTTGCCGGAACAATTCCCCCACTCGGGGGGCCATTCCAACGAAAGGGATTCTAGCACTCTCACGCCGAGACTGCTAAATCGGATTTGATGCGGTGCGTGGAGGGTCCCGTGGGTCGTGTCTACCCGAGCCGGAGGCCGGGATCAACCCCGCCCGCCCATGGTGTGACCTGTCCTTGCCGCAGTCGAAATGCCCCGGCCGCGCCGATCATGGCGCCGTTGTCAACGCACAGCCGTGGTGACGGCAAATACAGATCCAAGCCTCGCTCTTGGGCGACCTCGGTCAGTTTCAGTCGGAGGCGGCGATTGGCCAGCACCCCCCCTCCGGCGCCCACCACCGAAACGCCCGTGTCCTCCACCGCGTTGAGAGTCTTGTCCACCAAAACATCCGCAATCGCTTCCTGCACCGAGGCAGCGACATCCGCCCGCCGGGGCAGCTCTCCCCGCCGTTGGGCCTTTTCCAAGAAGGTGATCACCGAGGTCTTTAATCCGGAGAAAGAAAAATGGTGCCGTCGTCCGGGCAGGGCGCGGGGAAAGCGGATGGCGCCCGGATCGCCCCGTTCCGATTCCCGGTCGATGGCAGGCCCACCCGGGAATCCCAATCCCATCACTCGGGCCAACTTGTCAAACGCCTCCCCGGCTGCGTCATCGATGGTCTCGCCCAGCACCCGGTAGTCCCCCCAATTTCGCATATGGACAAGTTGAGTGTGACCCCCCGAGGCCAGCAACACCACCGCCGGGGGGCGGTAGTCCGCAAACTCCAACCGCGGCGAGAAAAGATGTCCTTCCATGTGATCGATGCCCAGGAATGGCAGTTGGCGAGACCAGGCCAGCGCCTTGGCGAATGAGTGACCCACCAACAGCGCCCCCACCAGTCCCGGACCTTCGGTGGCCGCCACCGCGTCAAGATCATTGAGATGCACCCCCGCTTCCCGCAAAGCGCGGTGAGTGAGGCCCCTGATCGCCTCCACATGGGAACGGGCCGCCACCTCCGGCACCACCCCGCCGAACCGCGCATGCAAGTCGATCTGGGAGGAGAGAACATTGGACCGCACCTTTCGACCCTCCACCACCGCCACCGCGGTCTCGTCACAGCTGGTCTCGAACGCCAGGATTAGCCCGCTCACCGAAGACCCGCCGCAATCTTGGCCAACCGTTCCCCATATTCGGGACTGTTCAGATCATGCACCCACATGATCAGGGCATCCTCAGAGACATAGTAATTCTTGCGAACCCCCACCGGGGCCATCCCGAAACGTCGATAAAGCCCCTGCGCGGCCCGGTTGGAGGAGCGAACCTCCAGCGTTAGGCTGCGGGCTCCGCCCTCCACCGCCCCGGAGGCAAGACGCAACATCAGCCGGGTGCCCACCCCTTTCTGGCGCCGCTCCGGACGAGTGACCACCGTGGTGATGTGAGCTTCGTCGGCCACCAGCATCATTCCGGCGTATCCCACCACTTCCCCGTCCACCCGCGCCGCCAGATAGGTTCGATGAGGCGCGGCCAGTTCATCCAAGAACGTCTGCTCACCCCACGGCATGGGATACACCTGCCGTTCGATCGCCACCACCTCGTTCAGGCAGTCAGCCGTCAAGGGAACAATTTCGATCACGACGACTCCTCCCAGCGAAACGGAGAACGCAAACGATCCCAGTTGATGTTCACATCGGGATCGCGCAGATAGCGGGGGCGGACCGCGTCGGGGTGAGGAGCCTCCCCTCGTTCCAGCATTCCCGCTCCGGCTTCGGCCAAAGCCTCAGCGGTGGGATAAAGCGGCCTCCCGACCCTGACCCCCTGAAAGCCCGCCACTGCCCCCTTTCCCAGAGCCGGCACATCCCCCACCAATAGGACCTTCTCGCGTCGGGTGCTGAGCATGGCGACGAACCGCTCCGGGGTGGTCAACTCCACCGGGTAGTCGCGCACCACTCCGCCCGGTACCGGTCGGTACCCGGCCACGGCCACCTCCCCCCGCCGCACATCCACCACCGAGAAAATACGCCGGTGCCCGGTGGTGGCTCGAAGCGCCAATGCGTCCAAGGAGCAGGCCGCCGCCAATTGGGCGCCAACCGAGGCCCCGATCCCCTGGGCAACCGAGACCCCCACCCTGATCCCGGTGTAGAGGCCCGGTCCGACGTCCACCACCACCGCCTCGATCTCTTCGGGAGACCATCGGGCGTTTTGGACGCAAAAATCCAAGGCGGCCACCACGAACCCGGCATGGCCGCGGGGATTGCGGTTCTCGGCGGAAGCCACCACGCTTCGGCCGTCTGCCAAAGCTACCGACGAGGCGGGGGTGGAGGTGGAGATTGCGGCGATCTTCATAAGGCCACCTCGTGAAGAGGCCTTGCTTGCCAGGACGCCGGCGCCTGGAAGGACAACACCCGCTCTCCGCCTGATCTCACCTCAAACCGCACCAGCAAATGTTCGGGCAAGAGCGACTCCACCGCCTCTCCCCACTCCACCACCAGTATTCCCTCGGAAGCCGCGTCCAGGACTCCCAGATCCAAGAATTCGTTGTACGAACCCAGTCGATAGACATCCACATGCACCAAAGGCAGGAACCCGTCATCGTATTGGCGGGCCAGAACGAAGGTGGGACTGGGAACCGGGCCATCCACCCCCAAAGCGGCGGCCAAAGCACCCGTAAACAGGGTTTTCCCACAGCCCAGAGGGCCCGAGAGAGCGATCACATCCGCGGCGCGCAGAAGCGGCGCCAGCCGCGTGGCAACCGCACATGTGTCGTCGGCGGTGGGGCAAACCACCTGGAATGTCATCAGAACAGGCCCAACTGCTCCGGTTCCGCCGCGACTCCCTCCCCGGTGTCGATCGACTCCAACACCGTGCGCATCAATGCCAGATCCTGGCGGATCTGATCGGTCACCCGCTCTCCGCCCCGCAGGGCCGCGGCGGGGTGGAAGGTCGGTATCACGATCTTGTTCTTCCACCATTTGTAGCTGCGCCCTCGCATCCGGCTGATTCCCTGGGTGGTCCGGAGCAGCAGTTGGGTGGCGAAATTGCCCAAAGTCATCACCACCTGGGGATCCACCAGGTCGAGTTGGGCCTGCAGATACCCTTTGCATGCCTCGATTTCGTCCGGCCGCGGATCGCGGTTATTGGGGGGACGGCATTTCAGAACATTGGCAATGTAGACGTCTTCTCGTTTCATTCCCACTTCCGCCAGCAATCGGTTGAGGAGATGGCCGGCGGCGCCCACGAAAGGTTCGCCCTGGAGGTCTTCATTGCGGCCCGGCGCCTCTCCCACCATCATCACCTGGGCGTGGGGACTGCCCACTCCGAACACCACCTGAGTTCGACCTTCCGAGAGCCGACAGTCGGTGCAGACTCTGGCCCGAGCTCCCAATTCCTCCAATTCCTGCATGGCTCTCAGCGGCTCGGGGAAGCGTGAGGATGGCTCTCGGCCAAACCGGCCGCGGTGGTGCGGACAAACCGGGCGTTGCGTCGGAACGTGGCAAGATCATCGGCGCCCATGTAGCTCATGGCGCTGCGGACGCCCCCCATCAAAACGCGGATCACCTCGGTGGCGGTTCCCCGATATGCCACGGTGCGCTCTATGCCTTCGGGAGAACGGTGTTCGAAGTATTCGTCCTCCAACTCCGCTCCCCGGCGGGCCGCGCGCAGCACCGCCGCTTCCAAGGACGCCATTCCTCTCACCCGCTTCACCGGGCCCGTGGAAGTCTCCTCCACTTCTCCCGGGCTTTCCCGGGTGCCGGCCAGCAGGCTTCCGATCATCACCGCATCAGCGCCCAGCGCCAGGGCCTTGGCGATGTCGCCTCCGGCTCGGATTCCCCCGTCGGCGATCACCGGAACATCTATCCCGGACCTCACGACATCGTACAGAGCGCTCACCTGCGGAACTCCCACTCCGGTCACCACCCGGGTGGTGCACACTCCTCCCGGACCCACGCCCACTTTGACCGCGTCGGCGCCGGCCGCCACCAAGTCCACCGCTCCTGTGCCGGTGGCTATGTTGCCCGCGATGAGATCGACGTCGGGAAATTCGGCCTTCAGAGCCCTGACTGCCCGGAGGGAATGCTCGGCGTGGCCGTGGGCTATGTCCAGGACCAGCACGTCCGCTCCGGCCGCCACACAGGTCTTGGCCCGCCGGGTCATATCCTGACCCACACCCAACGCGGCGCCCACCAACAGGCCCTGCCCGACTTCTTTGACCCTCTCCACCTGCCGGGCATGTTCGGAGACCGGCAGAAACCGATGAATGATGCCCACTCCACCCATCCGGGCCATGGCCACCGCCATCTCCCATTCGCATACCGTGTCCATGTTGGCGGCCACCACCGGTAAATCCAGGTCGATGCGGCGGCTCAGGCGGGTGGACAGGCTGACCTCCTGTCGAGAGTTCACCGCCGAACGGCGGGGCACCATCAGCACATCATCGTAGGCGAGCGCCAAGGGAAAATCAGTTGGGTTCATGTGAGATAACGCCTGGGCAACCGAGGACCAATCCGACTAACGACTTCATAGTTGATTGTATCGGACCGACTGGCCCACTCATCAAAGCTTATGGATTCGGCGCCTTGGCTGCCCACCAACACGGCCTGATCACCCACCGCCACCGGATGGTCCCCCACCTCCACCACCAGCTGGTCCATGGTCACTCTCCCGGCCAAGGGAAGGCGACGACCGCCGATCAGCACCTCGCCCTCTTCGGAGATCCGGCGGGGAACCCCGTCGGCGTAACCCACCGGGAGGGTGGCAACCACCGAGGGGCCGGCCAAGGGGCGGATCCGACCGTAGGAGGGACGGGCGCCGGCCGGGTGTCGGGCCACATGGGAAACGCGGGAGACGATCCTCATCACCGGACGGAGCTTGATGAGTTCCCGAGCGGAAGGCTTCGGGTACAGGCCGTAGATTCCCAGGCCGGTCCGAACCATGTCCAGGTGAGATCGGGGGTGAAAGAGCAACCCCGGGGTGTTGGCCAGATGCTGAAGCGGAAGAGTCTTTGCTGCGACCGTTCTTTCTGTCAAGGGTCCGACTGCGTCCATGAAGGTCTGGATCTGATGTCGCGTGAAAGCGGGATCGGTGTCGGCCACCGCGAAGTGACTCCATACTCCTCCCAGCCACAAGAGCGGAAGACTCTCCACCCGGCTCAACAGGTCGGGGAAAGATCGAACCCCTACGCCCAAGCGGTGCATCCCGGTGTCGATCTTGAGATGTACCGCGAGTTTCTTCACCCCCTGCCGTCGCGCCGCCCGTGCCAGCCCTTCAACCGTGGGCAAGCGGCAAACGGTGGGAGTGATGCTCTCCGCCACCACAGTCTCCAGATCGTCGAATGGCGGTTCGGAGAGAAGCAGCACCGGCGCCGTAATCTCGGCATCTCGCAACTGGACTCCCTCTTCGACTGTGGCCACTGCCAACCAAGTCGCCCCATTGGCCAGGGCGGTCCTGGCAATCCGGGGTGCTCCGTGACCGTATCCGTCGGCCTTCACCACCGCGCACACCAATGCTCCGGAGGCATAGCGGACCAGCTCCCGCACGTTGTGGGCCAGCGCCGAAAGATCGACTTCCACCCAGGACAGCCTGCTCAATCAAGGTCCTCCCAGGCCCATCGGCCCACCTCCCCCGCCAGGAGGTCGGCGGTCACCGTTCGCCGGGCAGCCAGTCGGGCGCCGGCCCGGCCATGCCAAAACGCCGCGGAGCGCGCCGCGGTTTCCGCCCGCAGGCCTCGGGCCCACAGGGCCGCGACCCAACCCGCCAAGATATCTCCCGTGCCGATCGTGGCCAATTCGGGTCCGCCTTCCGCCACCACCCAGGTGCCGGAGGGGTCGCACACCAGGGTGGGATTTCCCTTGGAAAGCACCACCAAACCCAGTCCGGCCAACTGCTGTATCTCCGTCAATCCCGGGTCGGCGCCAACGAGGCCGGCCAATTCGCCCCGATGGGGGGTGATGATGGTCGGTGCAGTCCGGGCCGACAGGAGATCCGGGTCGGCAGCCCACAGGGCATCGGCGTCCACCACCAGAGGACCCTCCCATCGCTTGATGACCCCGCAGGCCCATTCGGCGGTGGTGGCTGCTCTTCCGATCCCCGGACCGATCACCATCACATCAAAACGCGATGCCATCTGAAGACCGGCGCCCACCCCGGTTGCTTCGAAGTGTTCGGTGTCACCCAAGCCATAGGTCAACAGTTGCGGCGCGGCGCCGGCCACCAACTCCTGACACCCTCGGGGAACCATCAGTCCCACCGCTCCGGCACCGGCCGCCAGGGCCGATCGGGCCGCCAGCAGGGCTGCACCGGTCATTCCCCGTGACCCTCCGGCGACGATCACCGACCCCGCATTCCATTTGTGGGCCGTACGGGGGCGACTCGGTCGGGGACAGTCCTCCGCCTCGGTCAAAAAGGCCGCCGGACACTCACCATCAAGCCCGATGTCGGCCACCGTCACCTCCCCGCACCGGTCGGGGCCCTCCCCCAGAACATGTCCGGTCTTGAGGGCATGAAAAGTGATCGTTCGCCGAGCGTTGAGACAACGATCCCCAACCTTTCCGGTGGCCGGGTCAAGCCCGGAGGGAAAATCCACTGCCAGCACCGGAGCGGTGCAGTCCATCCAGGCGGCCAACGGGGAAGGACATCTTCCCCGGAACCCTCCCCCGAATACGGAATCGATCACCAGATCGACCTGGCGGGGCGGCGGCCCGCCCAGATCCTTGATCTCGATTCCGGCCGCAACTGCCCGATCCCGAGCCCACCGAGCGGCATCGGTTTTCGGAGGAGCCAACCGATGAACGGTGACGCTCGCCCCTCGGCGGCGCAGGAGGCCCGCGGCCAGGTAGCCGTCTCCCCCGTTGTTGCCCGGACCCACCAACACCGCCACCTTGCTGCCATACCCCACCCCCATTCGGGCCGCCGTGATCTCCACCGCCCAGCCCGCCCGTTCCATGAGCACCTCCACCGGCTCGACACTGACCCGATCAAGACGAGTCGCCTCTTGGGGGGTGATGATCGGCTTCATACTTCGGGTTCCCTGGTTGCGACAGGCGGCATGCCGTGAACTATCGGTGCTCCCCCAACGCCAATGCCATCACCAAAGCGGTGTCGTCGGTGTGGGTGATCGTCACCTGCACCTCGGTGACTCCCAGTTCCTCGGCGTGACGGAGGGCCGTACCCCACAGGTTCACCCGGGGTCTCCCTCCGCCGGTGATCTCAATGTCGGTCCACCGCAAGCGCCGCCAACCCGTTCCCAATGACTTCATCACCGCTTCCTTACCGGCGAAGCGAGCTGCGAATCGGCGCTCGGGCTTGCTGAAACGGTCGGCGTACTCACGTTCGTGAGCCGTGAAACAACGCTCCCGGAATCGCGGATAACGTTCCAGAAGACCCTTCACCCGCCCAATAGGGGTCAGATCCACTCCCATGCCGACGATTTTCACCTGCCCGATGCTACCGGTACCCGCCTCAGTCGGGCAGATAGAACCAGTCACCCGCAAATGTCAACCAAGCCGAGCCGCGGCGATCTCGGGGATTTCCAGAAGGTGGTCAAGAGTCGATAAGGAATATGTGCGCCCTTCAGTGGCAATCACGACAGCCACCAGTGCACTCGGCCTTTTCGAACACCGCTTCACTGGCCATGCTTTGGCCCTTGGGGATGTAGTGGAAGGAAGGCTGGGTAGCCCTGACAAACCCCCCTCCCAGCAACCTTATGGCTTCGTCCCGGACAGCTCCCGACTGAGCCAAAGTCATCGCCACAGCTGTACGACGGACAGTGGGACTGGGGACAATTCCTGCTTCTGTCAGGAGCTGACGGTCTGACTCACTGAGCAATGGCGAACAGTCTCCGTTCTTCATCCACCAAATCCTCCGAAATCCGGGCCTGTGCCACATCAACGAATTCTCTGTGCAATTCGATTCCACCGGATCGCCGACCGAAACGCCGAGCCACAACCACCGTGGTCCCCGAGCCGGCGAACGGGTCAACTACCACACCGCCCGGAGGAGAAGCCGCTTTTACGAAAAACTCCGCCAAGCCTTCCGGCATGACCGCGGTATGGAGCCCCGCCGGACCCTGGTGTTGGTTATAGGTTTGCCCCACCTTAATCACGTTTCCAGGATCTGCGCCGCCGTGAGCGTACGTACGAGCGCGGTCTCGACCGAACCCGGCTGCGGTGGTGCGTCGGCCGTTTCCATCCTTCTTCCGCCGGGCGATCTCCCTCCGATCGGCCTTGTAGGGGACTCGGACGGCGTCCAGATCAAAGTAGGGCCTCGGTCCCTTGGTGAAATGGTAAACGTATTCGAAAGCATCCTTGGTGCGAGGTCCGAACCGACCAAGTATGGCGTTCGGTTTCTGCCAGATGTAGGTCTCGGTCCAACGCCAACCCATCGCTTGGAGTGCCAGTACAAGTTCATACACATATGGATGTCGCTGGCCCCGGAGCGGTCCAGATTTCGCTACCCGGTTCTTGATATTCAGAACGAAAGAGCCAGTCTCCCGAGCCGCCGCAAGCATGGCCTCACCAAAAGGCAAGAACCATGCAACGTACTCCTCTGGGGGAATACGAGCATAAGAACGGGCGTCGGCGTAGGGAGGGGACAGGAAGGAGAGATCCACCGAGTCTGGGGGGAGCCGAGGCAACCAGTCGGAAGAGTCTCCCCACACCACTCCTTCCTCCAAGAGCATCGCCAGTGCCCGAGCACTGTCCTGAGGAGGCACCGGGAGGGATATGCTGACCATGCCGGGAAGCTTAGCTTACACCTGTGTCATTCTGCCCGAGGGCGAGGTAGCTTCCTACTTGATGTTCGACCGATAGCTGCTAGCTGGGGAGGTGCTGGTGGTCAGGGTCGACATGCACAATTGCTTCATCGAGGAACCGGACGTTGCGTTGCAGTGTCTGACTCACCTTCTCACCAATGGTGTGGCCGTCTGCTACTGAAAGCGTCGAGTCAACCGCGACAGAGATGTCAGTGCGGAGACGGTGCCCCATCCACCTCACCTGGCAAGTGTTGATGCTGATCACTCCTCCGACCGAGAGCGCCACACCTTCGATCTCATCAACCACTTCCGGCTGTACGGCGTCCATAAGCCGCCCGTAGATGTCTCCTATGGCCGACCACATTACGCGAAGGATCACGATGCCCACCACGATGCCCGCAATCGGATCGGCGCGCTCAAAGCCCAGCCAGACACCAACCGCACCGGCCGCCACGGCCAGAGAAGTGAATCCGTCAGCCCGGGCGTGCCGTCCGTCGGCGATCAGAGCCGCTGAACCGATCTGGCGGCCAACCCGGATCCGATAGATGGCCACCAACTCGTTGCCGAGGAAACCCACCACCCCGGCCGCGAACAACACTCCCAGATGTTCGAGATCGCGGGGATTGAAGAGCCGATCTATGGACTCCCAGATAACCACAATGGCTGAAATAAGGATCATCAACACCACAAAAAGGCCAGCCAGGTCCTCCGCTCTCCGGTAGCCATAGGTGTATCGACGGGTCGCGGCTCTTCTCCCCAACCGAAAGGCTATGAAGAGAGGCACCGCGGTGAGTGCGTCGGAAAAGTTGTGAATGGTATCGGCAATCAACGAGACCGAGCCGGTCAGCCAGACGATAAAGGCCTGGATCACGGCGGTGACCATCAACACCGTGAACGAAATAACCAATGCTCTGATGCCCCGGGTACTGCTTTCCAGTGCGTCATCAAGGGACTCGGCGGGATCGTGGGAGTGACTGCCGACCAACTGGCCCAATCCGTGCTTGATCCCCGACCAGAAGGAACCGTGGTCGTGGGAATGACCATGATCGTGATGGTCATGACCGTGATCGTGGGGGTGGGGATGATCGTGATCGTGGTGATGACCGTGGTCATCGGCATTAGAGTGTGGGCCGTGCCGGTGATCTGATGCTTTTTCGCCCACTTTGACTCCGTTGTTGCGTGTAATCGGTGTTGCCTCTCATTCTATAACGGAATAGCCACAGTTGCAACTTCTGTTGTTAGGCGCGCAGCTTGATGACATTCCTTTGCAGTAGGCCTCTGAGGTTATTTGCTAGAATGCCGCAGGAGTATGCCCGAAGATATTGTTCTGACCGAAGATATGCTGATTGAGCGGATGCGGCAGGCAGGATTGCGCTTGACCCTCCCCCGAAGGGCCGTGGTTCGGGCCCTGGTGGAGAGCGACGAGCCTTTTATCAGCGCCCGGATGATTATTGACTTCGTCATGGAGAACGCAGGGCGGATCGAGCCATCGACGGTATACCGGGTACTCGATGACCTGGCCCGAATCGGGTTGGTGCACCACATTCACTTCAAGAACGGTCAGTCAGGGAGGTGGCATGTCACTCTGCGCCACGACCACGAGCACCTGGTGTGCGAATTCTGCGGCAAGACCACCGCGGTGCCCCATTCGGAGTTCGAGCCACTCTTCGACCTTTTCAGCCGCAAGTACGGGTTTCACACCAGCCCCCACCACTTTACTTTCCTGGGGTTTTGCGACGCGTGCGGCCCCCAAAGCGACCACCCCCATCCCATCGGGGCAACCGGGTAGACACCCCCAAGGAGCAGACATGACTGTCGAAGACACCAGCCTGATTGATGCGCCGTCATCCGCCGCCGAATGTCCCGTAGTGCATGACACGAACGCCGCCATGGGCTCTTTGGCGAACCATCGCTGGTGGCCCGAACAGTTGAATCTGAGGCCGCTCAACAAGAACTCGCCGCTGATCGATCCCATGGGTGACAACTTCGACTACGCCCAAGAGTTCAACAGCCTCGACCTGGCGGCGGTGAAGGCCGACCTACAAGAGGTGATGACCGACTCCCAGGAGTGGTGGCCGGCCGATTACGGCCATTACGGGCCACTGATGATCCGCCTCGCCTGGCACAGCGCCGGCACCTACCGCATCTTCGACGGACGGGGCGGCGGAGGCTCGGGCACGCACCGCTTCGCGCCGCTCAACAGTTGGCCCGACAACGCCAATCTGGACAAGGCCCGCCGGCTGCTGTGGCCGGTCAAGCAGAAGTACGGTCGCAGGATCTCATGGGCCGATCTCATGATCCTGGCCGGGAATGTCGCCCTGGAGTCGATGGGCTTCCGAACTTTCGGGTTCGGCGGCGGACGGGAGGACGTCTGGGAACCCGAGGAGGACATCGACTGGGGGCCCGAGACCGAATGGCTCGACGATCGACGCTATCGCGGCGACCGGGACCTCGCCAACCCGCTGGGCGCCGTGCAGATGGGCCTCATCTATGTGAACCCCGAAGGCCCGAATGGAACACCCGACCCGCTGGCGGCCGCCCGGGACATCCGGGAGACGTTCACGCGGATGGCGATGGACGACACCGAGACGGTGGCGCTGATCGCCGGAGGGCACACCTTCGGGAAGACCCACGGCGCCGCCGCCGTGGACCGCCATGTCGGGCGGGAGCCGGAAGGCGCCGACCTGGAGGAACAGGGCCTCGGTTGGAGGAACACCCACGGCAACGGGAAGGCGGGCGACGCCATCACCAGCGGACTGGAAGGCGCCTGGACTCCCACCCCGGTCACCTGGGACAACACCTTCCTGGAGATCCTGTTCGGCTACGAGTGGAAGTTGTCGCAGAGCCCGGCGGGCGCGTGGCAATGGATCCCCACCGATCCGGCCGCGGCAGCCATGGTCCCCGATGCTCACGATTCGTCCGCACAGCACACCCCCGTGATGCTCACCACCGACCTGGCGCTTCGCACCGACCCCGTCTACGAGCCGATCTGCCGGCGCTTCCTGGAGAGACCCGACGAGTTCGCCGACGCTTTCGCCAGGGCTTGGTACAAGCTGACCCACCGCGACATGGGTCCCGTGGCGCGGTATCTGGGTCCGGAGGTGCCCGAGGAGCAACTGATCTGGCAGGATCCCGTCCCCGCCGTCGACCATGAACTGGTGGACGACCGTGACATCGCCGCTCTCAAGAACATGATCCTCGACTCCGGGCCCTCGGTCTCCCGGTTGGTGGCCACCGCCTGGGCGTCGGCGTCGACGTTTCGCGACAGCGACAAGCGGGGCGGGGCCAACGGCGCCCGCATCCGTCTGGCTCCCCAGCGGAGTTGGGAGGCCAACGACCCGGCCGAACTGTCAGCCGTCCTCTCCGCTCTCGAGGGGGTCCAAGCCGAGTTCAACCGAGCCCAGAGCAACCGCAAGAGGGTCTCGCTTGCGGACCTGATCGTCCTGGGCGGGTGCGCCGCCATCGAGGCGGCCGCCGCCGACTCCGGCTGCGAAGTGACGGTCCCATTCACGCCGGGGCGCACCGATGCCTCGGCGGAGCAGACCGATGTCGAGTCATTCGCGCTTCTCGAACCCACTGCCGACGGGTTCCGGAACTACCGGAGGACCGACGATCACCGCCGGCCGGAACGGCTGGTTGTGGACCGGGCGAGCCTGCTGTCGCTGACCGCGCCGGAGATGACCGTGCTCATCGGCGGTCTTCGCGCCCTGGGCGCCAACACCGGAGGATCGACGGTGGGGGTGCTCACCGAGCGGGTGGGGACACTCACCAACGACTTCTTCGTGAACCTGTTGGACATGGGCACCCGGTGGCAGGCTACCGAGAGCGGGCACCTCTACGAGGGCCGTGACCGCCGGAGCGGCGAGGTCAAGTGGACAGCCAGCGCCGTCGACCTGGTGTTGGGCTCCAATTCCCAACTGCGGGCCATCGCCGAGGTCTACGGGTCGGACGACGGCCAGGAACAGTTCCTTCAGGACTTCGTGGCAGCCTGGGACAAGGTGATGAACCTCGATCGATTCGACCTCTAAGGGACAGGGGTCCCGGTTCGCGCGAAGATCCCGTGGGATCGACAGTAACCCCCCGGTGGTCTAACCAGGCGCCCGAGCTTGCAAAGTGGCCACCGAGATGAGGATGCCGTGCTGTCGGTCCCGGTCAGCTCCAACAGGGCGGCCTGCAACCGAATCGACCCAGGATCGGTGTGCAACCATTCGAGGGCCGAGTTGATCTCTGCCTGCGTCAACGAGTCGAAGCCGTCTACCCCCAGCACCCCGCCGATCACCGACCGCGGCGCCACGATGGCGCGGGTAGCCGTCAGAGCCTCCGCCAGGCCGGTTCAGCTTCGACGCGGCCCAGCAACTCGTGCATCTGCGCCCAGCCCGCCGGCGACAGGGCGTCACTCCGGAAAGTGACTGTCGTAACGACTGCGACCGAGGAACCTCCGAACACTTCCTCGATGGTCTCCGACGCCCGGGCGGCATCGCTGTCGGCAGGGAGGACAGTCCCGGTCTCGGCCAGGGGCGCCCTTAGCGTGAGACCCGCACCGAACAGCAACGTGGCCGCCAACACCGCCGTCAGCGAAATCCAGGGACGCGCCGGTGGGGGTTGTGGTAGGTTTGGGGAATGGAAATTACCGGGAACAGTATGAGCGCCGGTTGCCAAATCGACTGGTTGCAATCGGGACAATCGGAAACACACGCGTCATTCGTGTACTCAGCCCATCGAAGGTCACCCGAATGCCGGTCCTGGGGCGAGCCCGCGGAGACCATCGACAGGACGTTGCTCAGTGGCCTGGGGAAACAACCAGAGAGGTTTTCTGGTGATGGATCGGGCCTACGAGGGCAACCAGACCCGTCAACTCGCCCTGAATCTGGGATTTGTACCGGTAGTTCCTCCTTTGAGCACCCGCCGGGACCCCTCGGCCGCAACGAAATAGAACGGCTTTTCCGCAACGCTAATCCACGACGCCCTACGTAGTGACAATCGAAACACACGCGTCACTTACTCAGCCCATCGAAGCACCCAATGCCGGTCCTGCGAGCCAGACCATCGACAGGACGTTAGGTTTCGGCCAACCTAATGTTGATAGTAAGACGTTCCCCCCCACCGATGCCTCTCTCCTCGGGAGCTGCACCTGCCTGGCCTCCACACCGCGAACCAACAATGCGCCACCGCCTCGGAGACGTCCCCGCACCTACAATCACCAGAGTTTGAGGGAACGTAGGGAAGTGATGTCGGCCGCTCGAACCAGGCGCAAAGTCTCCGGAGCGAGGTTGGTGTGAATTTCGATTCCTACGATCTCGACCCGACCATCTTCGATGAGATGTTCGGGGCCGACGGCACACCGCACCCCCACTGCCGGGACCTCTACGAGACGCTAGGGTCGATGTCGTCCGCCGATCTGGGGGCCATCGGCGAATGGGTCACCCGCTCGTTCACCAACGAAGGGATCACCTTCACCGTCTACGGCGACGATGAGGAGACCGAGCGCATCATCCCCATCGACTCCGTACCCCGGGTGATGTCCGCCACCGAATGGGGTGAGATCACCGCCGGTCTCACACAACGCCTTGCCGCCCTCAATCGCTTTCTGGAGGACATCTACGGCGAAGCCCGAATCATCTCCGATGGAGTGATACAGCCGGACATGGTCCAGGACTGTCCCCAGTACCGCATGGAGATGAGGGGATTCAGGGCGCCCCACGGCGTGTGGGTGGCGGTCTGCGGGACCGATCTGGTTCGCACCAACGACGGCTTCCGCGTCCTGGAGGACAACCTGCGCGTCCCTTCGGGCGTGTCGTACATGCTCGCCATCCGGAAGGCGACCAAGTCCGCTCACCGGCTGCTGTACCGGCTTTCCCGGGTGCGCGACATCGAGAACTACGGGCTCATCCTCGCCCGGACCCTGCGGGAACTGGCACCCGAGGGCCGCTCCGATCCGACCACGGCACTGCTTACCCCCGGAATCCACAACTCGGCGTTCTATGAGCACATGTTCTTGGCGCGCCAGATCGGCGCCGACCTGGTGGAGGGCCGCGACCTGCTGGTCGAGGACGGGTACGTGTACATGCGCACCACGTCCGGATTGAAACGAGTCGATGTGATCTACCGGCGCGTCGACGACGACTTCCTGGATCCCTTGGTGTTCCGCCCCGACTCGCTGCTCGGGGTACCGGGCCTTCTGCATGCCGCCCGCCTCGGGAACGTATCGGTCGTCAACGCTCCCGGCACCGGCGTGGCCGACGACAAGAGCGTCTACGCCTTTGTCCCCGACATGATCCGCTACTACCTGGGCGCCGAGCCATTGCTCGACAACGTCGAGACCTACCTCTGCAGGCGTCCCAACGACCTCGCCTACACCCTCGACAACCTGGAGCATCTCGTGGTCAAGAGGGTCGGCGAGTCGGGCGGGTACGGGATGCTGATCGGCCCCCACTCCACCGCCGAGGAGCGCAACGACTTCGCCGCACTGCTGAGGGCCGACCCCGCCAGCTACATTTCCCAACCCACGCTTTCGCTGTCACGTGCGCCGTGCCTCATCGAGGGACGCCTCGAGCCCCGGCACGTAGACCTGCGGCCCTTCATCCTGTCGGGGACCGAGACCCGGATCGTGCCCGGGGCGTTCTGCCGCATCGCTCTGCGTCAAGGGAGCCTGGTGGTCAACTCCAGCCAGGGCGGGGGCGGCAAGGACTTCTGGGTCCTGGAGGACTGATCACCGATGCTGTCTCGAAGCGCCGCCGGGCTGTATTGGATGGGCCGCTACCTGGAGAGGGCCAGCCACCTTTCCCGGCTGCTCCGACAGCAGACCGAGTCCCTGGTCGACAGCCCGGCCCGCGACATCTACTTCGGCTGGCACCGCATATACGGGGCATTGGACCGGGAACCGGTCAGCGGGGCGCTCCAACTCGACAGCGACGACCTGTTCACCCTGGTCGACTCGTTCACGCTGGCCGACGACCTGACCTTCGAACCCACCAACCCCGACTCGATCCGCAGTTGCTTCGCCCAGGGACGGGAGAACGCCCGCCAGATGCGCCACCACATCTCAGCCGAGATGTGGACCTGCCTGAACCAGTCGCACCTTCGGCTTCAGGACGTGGAGATGCCCGACATCTGGCCCAGGTCTCCCGAGAACTTCTATGCCGAGACGACGGCACAGATCGACACCTTCCGAGGGGTGACTTCGTCCACCCTGTACCGCGACGACGCCTGGCACTTCGTCCAGTTGGGAAACTACGTCGAGAGGTCCCAACTCTCCGCCTCCCTCCTGATGGCCCAGATCGCCGCGGTCCGGCTGTTCGAGGTCCCCGCAGACGCCTACTGGACGAGCCTTCTCCGCCACTACCACGCCTTCGAGGCCTACAACCGCTCCTCCAGCGTTGCCATCGAACCCGACCGAGTCCTGGGCCTGCTGGTCACCAACCCCCAACTCCCTGACTCGTTGCGCTTTTCGGTGTCCGAGTTGTGCGCCGAGTTGACCGCCATCGGACCGGGGCCCGACGCCGAGGCCACCGCCCGAACCCGAAGCCAGGCCGAGTACCTCCGCCAGTTGGTCGGAATCGAATGGCCCGCCGGCGCCGACGGCCACACCCTGCTGGGGAGAATGGACAACGGGTGCCGACAACTCCACGATCTCGTCACGAAGACCTACTTCGACTACCCGGTCCTCGAACCCACCGACGGGAGGGCCGGAAGACAAGACCAATGACCGCACCTCCCGACGCCGCTGGGGGTTCGGCGCGCTACCGCATCGAACACCTCTCCCGCTTCGTGTACAGCAACCCCGTCCGCCGATGCACCATGTCACTCTGCCTCCAACCCCTCCATGCCCCCGGCCAGAGGCTTGTGGACTTCTCCGTGCGGACCGCGCCTCCTGCCAGGCTGACGACCGAGACCGACCCGTTCGGCAACACCCGCCACATCCTGACCCTCCACCGCGACCACCACCTCTTGGAGGTCGTCTCAACCTCCAAAGTGGAGATGGACCCGCCGCCGCCTCGACCCCACCGCCTGGGGGTAAGCACCTGGGACGAGGTCCGAGGAATGGGCGCCGATCCCAGGTGGTGGGACTTCACCGGGCCAAGCCCGCTGGCCCGCCCCTCCCCCGCCCTCACCGAATTCGTCAGGGACTTGGAAATCGAACCCCGAGACGATCCCCTGGTCGACCTTCTGGCGCTGTCCTCGGCCCTCAACGACGCTTTCGAATACCTGCCTGGCGCCACATCGGTGGACTCCACGATCGACGACATCCTCACCTCCAGGAAGGGCGTGTGCCAGGACTACACGCATGTGCTGGTCGCCATCGCCCGCTCCTGGGGCGTTCCGACCCGCTACGTCTCGGGATACCTGTACGTCACCGAAGACGGAACGGGACAGCCCGGATCGGCCTTCGGGGCCGCCACCCACGCCTGGGCCGAGACCCGCTTACCCAGCCTGGGATGGATCGGCCTCGACCCCACCAACCGGACTCTCGCCGACCAGAGACACGTACGGATAGCGGTAGGTCGTGACTACCGAGACGTTCCCCCCACCCGAGGGGTGATCGAAGGAGGAGGCGACTCGCAACTGGAAGTAGATGTCCGGATGACCCTCCTGTAGCGGATCGCGGGGGAGCATAGGGCCACCCGCCGGGTTCTCGTCATCCCGCAGCAGGGTCCCCCTGCAGGGAGACCTGGCCAGCTATCTCCAGTGAACCAACATAAGAGGCAGGGCTCCTCTCCACAGCTGCAAACATTTGCAATCCGTAGCTTGGAGAGGGCCCCACCCCAACAACGGGCATTTACCCCCTCAGGAGGTGTGCACTTTCAGTGATCGAGACTGTGCCCTTTCAGTGATCGCCAACACCCAGCCGATACCGGTTGGCAGTCCTCCCTTTATTGGGTGGGCACTCTTCGTTGCCTTCAGCTACTTTTTACAGCTATGAAGAAAACAGCGGTGGCACTCTTTGTTGTGGTGCTTGTGGTGTCCGCTGCCTGTGGAGACGAGGCTGGGGACCCCACCGCCGTGGCCACTCCTGTCACCACCCAGATTGCTGCTGCCGATGAGGAGGATCTCTTGGATGTAGTGATAGCACGTGGCGAACTAAGCTGTGGGGTCAACGAGATTCTTCCCGGATTCGGTTTCAAGGACTCCGAAGGCGTCTTTACCGGTTTCGATGTGGCTCTGTGCCGGGCGGTGGCGGCCGCGATTCTCGGCGATGCCCAGGCAGTCCGATACCAGTCGCTCAACTCCGCCATCCGTTTCGAGGCGGTGAACTCCGGGCTGATCGACCTTTTGAGTCGCAACACCACCTGGACCCAGAGCCGCGACACCGACCTGGGCCTCGATTTCGGACCCACCACCTACTACGACGGTCAGCAGTTGATGGCCAAAGGCTCTGTCGGTTTCACTTCGATGTCCACCCTGGAGGAGATCGAGGGTGCGGTGGTGTGCGCCAACAGCGGCACCACTACCGAGAAGAACATCACCGAAACCGCTGCCGCTGCGGGAATCGACATCAACTTGAAGACCTTCGAGGATGCCAACATAATGCTGGAAAACTTCCAATCTGATGCCTGCGACGTGGTCACCGGCGACGGGTCGGCCTTAGTTTCCCGGAAGGCCAGCAAGGGTACCGGGGGCGACGATTGGGTTATCTTTCCGCCGGTTCCCATCTCCAAGGAGCCGCTCGGACCTGCCTGGATCCAGAACCAGTCCCGCTTTGGTGATGTGGTCACCTGGACCGTGTTCGCCTTGCTTATCGCCGAGGAAAAGGGCATCACCTCCGCCAACATCGATGACATGATGAACATGGACGGAGAGGCGAGCCGCCTGTTCGGCGCCACAGACGACGAACTGCAGACCAAAATGGGCCTCCCTGCCGATGCCTTCTATCAAGTGATCAAACAGGTCGGCAACTACGGCGAGGTTTACGACCGGCACCTGACTCCGTTGGGTCTCGAGCGGGGACTGAACGCCCTCCACTCCGACGGGGGTCTTCTCTACCCACCTCCAGCCCGCTAATCCCGCCTACAAAAACCCACCAGGGTCCCGCACGAAACGCAGCCACACTAAACCTTCGGTCTGCGCCACCCCGAGGGCCTCCCTAACCGAACCACGCCACCGTCTCTTCTCCGACAGTGACCCCTACTGTCGGTTTCACCGCGCCCGAAAACCCTAACCCTGACAGCGGGGCACCGTCAAAGCCACGCCATCCAGCAAAGACCACCTTCTCAAACGGGGAGGAACCCCCGGAGACCACGAAAATGCGGCAAAAAAGCCGCGTTAGCGGCTATGTCCCTAACGCGAAGGGCCATGTCGCTAATAGACCGTAGTGTCGGAGGAGGGACTTGAACCCTCACCCTCCTTGGAGGACTAGGCCCTCAACCTAGCGCGTCTGCCATTTCCGCCACTCCGACCGGGGCAAGGGAAGTATAACCCTCGGACCAAGAACTCCTCCCCTGGTTCAGGTTTATCCTCATCCACATGACCAACCCGGGCTTTTCCACCGAAAGGGCCGACCAGATCAGCTGGGACGTGATAGTGGTGGGGGCCGGCCACAACGGTCTGACCACCGCCGCCTATCTGGCCCGAGCCGGCCAGAAGGTGGTGGTGCTGGAACAGCGTGACCAGATCGGCGGATCAACCGGGAGCCAACAGCCTTGGCCGGGGTTTACCATCTCCACCTGCTCCTACATGGTGGGACTGCTTCACCCTCGGATCTGCGCCGACCTGGACCTGCACCGCCGGGGTCTTCATCTCACCTATCCGGACCCCCAACTCTATGTCCCGATCGAACCGGGAATCGGGATCGTGGACTACTTGGACGAGGATCGGACGTGGTCAGAGATGAGCCGGTGGGCGGCCCCGGCGGACGTCAAGGGCTTTGGGGCGCTGGTCAAATACCTGAAAGGAATCCGGTCAAAGCTACGTCCCAAAACCGACGATGACCTCTGGCTTCATCCGACTCCAACCCGGGAGATGATCGCCGATCGGGTGAAAAACGACCCACAGGTCCTGCACACCCTGTTCGAGCAGTCCTTCGAGGAGCTGGTGAGCGGGTTCATCTCCGATCAACGCATCCGAGACGCCATAGCAGCCAATGGGATCATCGGCACCAATGCGTCACCCCGAGATCGAGGCACCGCCTTCGTCAAATTCCACCATGCCTCGGGTGGATTGGCCGGACCCTCGGCCATGACCTGGGCCTTTCCCCGAGGCGGGACTATCGGAGTGGCCCAGGCCATTGCGGATGCCGCCCAAGACCACGGAGCGCGGATTATCACTACCGCTCCGGTGATCGCCATTCTTCCGGGCCGAGGAGTGGAACTCGCCGACGGGCGGTGCATCGAGGCCCCGATCGTGGCTTCCAGCGCCGATCCCCGTCGGACCTTCGCCATGGTGGACGCCCGGATACCGGACCGATTCGGGCGCAAGGTGGCCACCTGGCCGATGGTGGGGACGGTGGGCAAAGTCAACTTGGCTCTCACCCGGCTGCCGGTCATCAACCGATTCGCTCCTTCGGCGCAGGCCATGGTGGACATCGGAAGCGGGATGGAACGGCTCCACCAATCCCACCGGGCCGCCACCCGGGGACAAATGGGCCCGGTCTGGGCCGAGTTGTATCCCCAGACCGCCCATGACTCCACCGTGGCGCCGGAAGGACTGCACGTGTTGTCCTGTTTCGTGCAGCACCTTCCCTACTCGTGGGCAGATGGCCGAAGCTGGGATCATCACCGGGACCGGGTCGGTCAGCGGGTGATCTCCATGATCGAAGAGTGGTCTCCGGGTTTTTCTGACACCATCGTTCACTCTGAGGTGGTGGGTCCGCCCGATATCGAAGCCAAGACCGGTCTCACCGGCGGACACATCTTCCAGGGCGACCACCTGCCCCCCTACGCGTGGGATCAGCGCATGCCCTACCGCACTCCCGTGGAAGGCGTCTATCTGTGCGGGGCCTCCACCCATCCGGGAGGCAGCATCATTGCCGCCTGCGGACGAAACGCCGCACTATCCATTCTGGCTGACTCACGGTAGTCGACCGCGGCTCGGTTACTCCCGGATCAGGGTGCGAGCCTGCTCCCGCAGGTACTGGCGCATATACCAGGGGCCGCCGCTGCCGGCGCCCGAGGTGCCCGAACCCTTCCAACCTCCGAACGGCTGGATGTCGGGCCAGGCGCCGGTGGTGGACCCAGCCCGGCGGTTGGCGTACACCACCCCGGCCTGAATACGCGAGAAGAAGCGCTCCACTTCCTCATCGGTTCCCGCAAAAACCCCGGCCGTAAGCCCGAAGACTGTGTCGTTGGCCTTGTCGATCCCCTCATCCAGTGAATCGACCGCCGTCACAGCCACGAACGGCACGAACAGCTCTTTCTCCCAGATCCAAGCCTCTTGGGGGGCGGTCACCACCGTGGGTTGAACGAAGTTGCCCCGGTCGAGGCCTTCGTCAGTGACCACCTCACCCCCAACCAGAACCTCACCTCCCGATTCTCTGACAGCTTCCACCGCCGATCGAAAGCGCCCCACCGCTTCCTGGTCGATGACCGGCCCCAAGAACACCTCTCGCTGCCGGGGGTCCCCCACCTGAATCTGGGTGGTTTTTTGGGTGAGCAGATCAACAAACTCGTCAAAGGCCGGTTTCTCGACATACACCCGGGAGTTGGCCGAGCACTTCTGTCCCGACAGCCCGAAGGCGGCCCGCATGACCCCCTCGGCGGCCAGATCCAGATCGGCCGAGGCGGTCACCACCGCCGGGTTCTTTCCACCCATCTCACAAACCACCGGCTTGGGACGCCCCTCGGCCACCGTTCGATACAGGTACATCCCCACGTCATATGAACCGGTGAAAGTGACCCCGTCCACCTGATCGTGGTGGGCGAGCCGATCGCCGGCCTGGTCGCCACCGGGGACGACCTGCAACGCCCCGGCGGGCAGGCCGGCGCGGAAAAGCGCATCAGCCAGCAAAAGAGCGCCCAAAGCCCCGGTGTTGGACGGCTTCAGCACCACCGTGTTCCCGGTGAGAAGCGCCGCCGAGGTGGGGCTGGCCACCAGGGCCATCGGAAAGTTGAAGGGAGAGATGATCGCCCACACTCCCCAGGGCCGCAACACCGAATGGTTTACGTCTCCCACTCCGTAATCACCCATGGCCGTTTTCAACCCGCCTGCCTCCTCCAACCGGTCGCAGTAATAGTTGGCGAAGGCCACCGCCTCGGAGACATCTCCCAACGCCTCCAACCTGGTCTTGCCGATCTCAAGGCTCAGGAAACCGGCCAGGACAGGGGTCTCCTCCTCCAGAATGTCGGTCGCCCGGCGCATGATCGCCACCCGCTCCTGCCAGGGGGTGGCCTCCCATTCCGGCTGGAACGCCCGGGCCGCGGACACCGCGTCGTCCACGTCATCGTCGGAAGCCTGCGAATAGATCCCCACCACCATTTCGGAGTCGATCGGGGAACGTTCGGTGTACTTTTCGTCGGTGTAGCGCCGCTCTCCCCCGATCAGCAGCGGATGCGTCTGCCCGATCTGCTCGGTGGCGGCGGCCAAGCCCTCCTCGTACGCCCTGTGCAGAGCCGGGTCATCGGCCGACATGGTGGCATAAGTGATCTTTCCCATGGTTTCTTTACCCTCTTTGCTGCGAATTGCCCGAAGACAGTATCGCAATTTAGCATGACGGGCGGTGCCTCACCTTCCAGAGCCAAGCCCATGACCTTCATCCGGCGTTTGCATGTGATCGACTCCCACACCGCCGGGGAGCCCACCAGGGTGGTCACCGACGGCTTCCCACATCTGGGGGGCGACACCCTGGCCCGCCGGGAAGCCGACCTGTTGGCCAACCACTGGGATCTCGCCAAGCTTCTGGTGGGAGAGCCCCGCGGTCATGCGCCTTGGCATGCGGTGCTGCCGCTTCGCCCCTCTCACCCCGACGCCGACCTTTCCATCCTGATTCTCTCCTCCCTGGGCTCGCTCACCATGTGCGGGCACGCCCTGATCGGAACGGTCACCACCCTGATCGAGACGGGCAGGATCCCGCCCGTCGAGCCACTCACGCCGGTGGTGGTGGAGACCCTGAGCGGCCTGGTGAAGGCGGAGGCCCGAGTGGAGAGCGGCAAGGTCCGGTCGGTCACCTTCCGGGGTGTGCCGTCATGGATCGCGGCACACGGGCTGGCAGCGCAGCTTGACGGACGGACCTTGGAGGTGGACATCGGTTTCGGGGGTATCTGGTTTGCCCTGGTGAGCGTCGAGCAGATCGACCTGCCGATCAGGGTGGAAACGGTGCCGAGCCTGGTGGCGCTCAGCCATCGCATCCGCCGTCAGATCAACCGGGTGCTGGAGGACCGCGCTGATTGGCCGCCGGGGACACCCGGCAACGTCGACCAGCTACTCTTTTTCGGACCACCGGTCACCCGGGGCGCCGACGGACAGAATCTCGCCACCTCCACCGGCCTGGGGTTCGACCGTTCCCCGTGCGGAACCGGGAGCTGTGCCCGCATGGCATGGCACTTTGAAAGAGGGGAACTTGGGGTGGGAGAGCGCTTTGTGCACGAGAGCGTGCTCAACACCATGTTCACCGGGCGGGTCCAGGCGGAGACCGAGGTCCTGGGACGGCGGGCGATTGTGCCCACCATCGGGGGCTCGGCCTTTTTGACCGGATTCAATCAGCTGGTCCTCGACCGGGACGATCCGTTGGGCGAGGGAATCTTCATCCCCGCCGCCTCCGACGCCCACACCTGAACCGGCCTGTTTCAGGCTGGGGTGACGAACCTACCGAGCCGAGCCGACTCATACAGCGCCTCCATCACCGCCGTGGTTCGCCGCCCCTGCCAGCCATCCACCACCGGAGGTCGATGCTCGGCAACTGCCGCCACGAAATCCTCCATCTGACGAAAATGCAAGGTGGGGTCGGCATACCCGCCCGCGGTCAGAGTATTGCCGCGGTCCATTCCCCCACCCCGCAGCAGTTTCCTGATCTCCGCCGTCGGACCGCCGGGAACATCCCATTGGCTCAAATCGTCATCAACGATGCCCACCGTCCCCAATGTTCCCCGGATCACCAGGCTGCGCGGTTGTGGATTGACCGCCGCGGTGGTGCTCACCACGGTGGCCAGAGCGCCGCTGACGAACCGCACTATGCCCAGCGTCTGGTCCTCGACCTCGATCCGGTGGAGTGGCGAGGTGCCGCAGAAACCGGCCACCTCTTTCACATCTCCCAGCATCCAGATCATCAGATCCAAGGTGTGGCTGGTTTGGGTGACCAGCGACCCTCCTCCCTCGGTCGACCACTTTCCCCGCCAGGGCGCCGAGTCGTAGTAATCCTGGCTGCGGAAGAACAATCCTCGGCATTCCGCCATCAGAGGCCGACCGATCAAACTCCCCGACACCGCCACTTTCATGTGCCGGGCGGTGTCCATGAAGCGGTACATGTATATGCAACCCAGGGTCACCCCGGCCTCTTGACAGACCTCGATCATCCGATCGGCGTCGGCCACGGTGTTGGCGATGGGCTTTTCGGTGAGGACATGCAGACCCCGCCCGGCGGCGCCCACGGTCATCCGGGCATGGTCTCCGGTGGGAGACGCGATACAAACAGCATCGATGCCCGGCGCCCCAACCAACTCCCGCCAGTCGGTGAACACTTCGGAAACATCGTATTCCGAGCCAAATGCCGCGGCCTTCTCCCGATTGCGAGAGCAGACCGCCACCAGACGGGCCCCGCCGGGACGCATGGCCAGAGCCTGGGCGAACAAATGGCCGCCAACCCCCGTTCCTATCAAACCGAAACGCAGGCTCATTTTATTTGGGGTGCTTTCTGCCGGAGCTGTCGGTCTTCGACAGGGCCGAGGCGAACAGGCCCGAAGGCACCGCCACGATGCCCAAACCGATCAGCACCAGCAGCATCGCCAGTATCTTGCCCGCCACCGTCACCGGTGCTATCCCCTCGGCGCCCATGGTCAGGGAAGCCACCGACCAGTAGACACATTCGAAGAGGTTCCCATAGGCTTCGTTGGTCTCGTGTTCAAATTCCCATATCCCATACGCGGCTATGAAGGTCATCACCGCCGTCACCCCGGAATAGAGCGCCAATTCGTCCTTGATGTCGTCAAAGGCTTCCGAGAAGCGGTCCACCGCCGAACTGTAGCGGGCCAGTTTCAACACCCGCAGAGCCCGCAGTAGCCGCAAGGGCTTGGCCGCTCCCAGCACCTCTATCGACGACAAGCCGGCCACCACCGCCAGCAGATCGACGATCCCATAGAACGATCGAAGGTATCGGAAAGGGTGAGGGGAAGCAACGATGCGCACCACATATTCCACCGAGAACAGTACCCAGAAGGTCACCTCGGCCCGGTCCAGCAAAACATCGAACGTGGTTCCCTCCGTGGGGACTGTGTGCAACACCAAAGTGACAAGAGACAGGCCGACAATGATTCCCGAGGCAGCCTCCGTCGCTCGTCCCACCCCGGTGTCCAGATTGAACAGCCGTGATCGCAGACCTCCCGACATCAATCTCACCCTTTGGCGATCATGGTCATGAAATGAGTTGCGTCGATGATCGGGAGCCCATAATGACGCGCCTTGCGGGCCTTGCCCGACCGGGAACGAACATCCCCGGCCACCACTAGCTCGCAGTGCTTAGTCACCGATTTGACGGGGTGGAGGCCGGCCTGTCGCGCCAGATGCTCCAAGGCCGGACGGGGGATCGCCTCACCGTCCACAGTGGCCACACCAGTGAAGCACACCGCCATTCCGGGCGCCAATTCAACCGCCTGGTGGTCAGTCCCGGGCTCCTCGACAATCCGTTCATCACCTTCGATCGCCAAGGCGGCAACCACCTGGTCGTGAAGATCTCGCTCCTCTTTGGTCACCACCCCGTCGGCCAGAATCTGGGTAACCAGTCGCTGGTAGTACCTCCGGTGCAAATCAACCCGTTGCTCTTCGCTCACCTGGAGCGCCCGGGCGGTGGAGGTCAGCCAAGCTTGCTCATCATGGCTCAGTATGCCGTCGTCGAGGCAGCGATCGAGGGTATCCAGATACAACACCTCTGCCTCGGTGGTCGTGCGAGGCCAGGCCGTGCGGAGCGCCAGCATGCTCAGTGCCCCCTTGCGGGGTGGAGCACCGGGTCGCCTCACCGTAAGACCGGCGGAGTCACCGCCCGACCTGCAAGTGGCGGGAGAAGAGTTCCAATCCCGCCAATGGCTTGATCCTCCAAGCAACAACTGTGCCGAGACCCTGGCATCGTTGAGAGCGGTGTGATCTGGTGGGTCGATACCGGCCTGCCGGGCCGCTACCGCGAGCTTTTGCTTCGTGAGGCGGTAGGTGCAGATCCCCACGCCCGGATCGAAGGTCATGGTGGAGATGCGACGGATCTCCTGCCTGAGCATTCTCAGATCGAAACTGATGTTGTGCGCCACCAGTAAAGCCCCATCAAGACGCGCCGCGATGTCTCCGGCGACCGACTCGAACTCCGGGGCGGCCTCCAGCATTGAGGGGGTGATGCCGTGGATATGCACCGGACCCGGATCCCGGTTAGGTTGCAGAAGAGTCTCGTACTCCTCCACAATGTCGCCGTCGATGATCGTCACACATGCGAATTCCACAATCCGGTCGGTACGGTAAAAGCCGGTGGTCTCAGTGTCGACCACCGCGATTCGAGATGTATTTGTGCCTGGTCCCATAACGCCGTCTCATAGTATCCCCCGGCTGTGACAGGGACCGGCCGATGGCGTCTTTTAGCATAGGATGAGCAAACCCCAAAGGAGTGTCCATGCGTCGAGTCCCCACCACCGCCGCGGCCGGAGCGGAACTGGTTCCCCTGTTCGCAGACCACTTGAGACTCTGCAGTGTCCAACCGGGAGAAACCGTGCTGGGATTTACCGACACCATGAGCAACGAGGCCTATGTAACGGCGCTGGCGGGCGCGGCGCGGGTGCTGGGCGCCAACTTTTTTCAAATCGTGGTGGCCGGGGACGAGGAGTGGATGAAGTCGCAGGCCATCATCGACGCCTGGAAGGGATCGGACCTGGTGGTGGGGATGCTCACCACCGGCTGGATCTACAGCGATGCCCACAACGCGGCATTGGACGCCGGGGCCCGCACCCTGATGATCGAAGAACCCGAGGACATGCTGCGCCGAATGTTCCCCACCCCCGAGATCCGGCGCCGCGGAGAAGTCAGCCAGGCGCTCATGGAAGAGGGCACAACTCTGCGGCTGTGGTCGGAAGCGGGGACCGACCTAACCCTCAGCTACGAGGGACGACCGGTGGGTATCCAATACGGCTATTCGGACACCCCCGGCCGGTGGGACCACTGGCCCTCGGGGCAGGTGGCGGTGGCGCCGCTCGAACATTCGGCCGAGGGCACTCTGGTGTTGGACGAGGCCGACTGCCTGATCAACCTGGGGCGGTATGTCATGTCACCCATTCAAATGGAGCTTCGGGAGGGAAACATCGTCTCGATCGAAGGGGGCGCCGATGCTCGACTGGCCCGAGACCTGTTCGAACTGCCCCGTGATGAACGGGCCTATGGTGTCTCCCACATCGGGTGGGGGTACGAGCACCGGGCCAACTGGAATGCTCTGGGGCTGCGCCACTGGGAGTGGGGCGGGGTGATGGACACCGAGAGCTACTACGGGAATATGCTGATCGCCTTCGGGTCCAATTTCATGCGAGGCCTGGACGGGGAGAACCGAGTGCCCTTCCACTTCGACATCCCCACCCGCAACCACTCCATCTGGGTGGACGACCGGCAGATAATCGACCGGGGGAACTTTGTTGTCCCCCAATTGCAACTTGACTATCAGGAAGGAAGCGAGTAATGACCAGCCTGGTTATCCGCAACGCCGAACTGCTGGACTGCACCGGCGCCGACCCCCAAAGCGGAATGGATGCAGCGGTCTCCGGGTCGCTGATCAGCGGCATCGGGCCCGGGGTGGGAAGCTCACCCGATCAGGTGATCGACGCTACCGGCCTGACTTTGATGCCCGGGCTCACCGACGCCCATGTTCACATGGGCCTAGTCGATCCGGCGGGCGGAATCGGGGACCTGCCGTGGATTGATTATGTGTTCACGGTCCGGCGGGTGATCGAGAACACCCTCTGGGAGGGTTTCACCACAGTCCGCGATGCCGGGGGCCTCGACCCCCACTGGGCGCGGCTGGTGGAGCAAGGGGTCATTGACGGGCCTCGGATCCTTCCCTCCGGTTCGGTGCTTTCCCAAACCGGGGGGCACGGCGACCTGCGCCCCGCCCATCACATTGTGCACCCGAGGGGCAGCATTCCCGGGCTGTCGGCCACCCCCGAGATAGTGGACGGGGTGAACGAGGTGCGGCGGGCCGCCCGCGAACAGCTTCGCAAGGGGGCCACCCAGATCAAGGTCTTCAGTTCCGGCGGGGTACTCTCGCCCACCGACCCCTTCGACAGTCTCCAGTTCAGCTATGAGGAGCTACGGGCGGCGGTGGAGGCGGCGGCCGACTGGCACACCTATGTGCTGGCTCATTGCCACACCTCCGACGCCATCCGGCGCGCCCTATCGGCCGGGATCCGCTCCATCGAGCACGCCAGCATCCTGGACGAGGACGCCGCCCGCCAGATCGTCAAATCCGACGCCTTCGCGGTGGTGACCCTGGCGGTCAAATACGACCTGTTGGAAAACCCCGAACGGGCCGGTCTGACCCCATCACAGCTCACCAAGCTCCAAGCGGTGGAATCGAGAGTGCATCGAAGCATTGAGATCATGGGAGAGACCGGAGTCAAGGTGGGTTCCGGCTCGGACATTGTGGGACCGCTCCAAGACCGACGGGGACGGGAACTGCCCAACAAGGCCAAGTTCATGAGCCCGGCGGAAGCAATCGCCACCGCCACCACCGCCAACGCCGAGCTGTTCTACCTCCAAGATCGGATCGGCACCGTCGAAGTGGGCAAAGACGCTGACCTGATCCTGGTGGAAGGCCGTCCCTTGGACGAGATCGAAGTGCTGGCCGACCCCGATCGGATAGTGGCCGTGATCAAGGGCGGGCAGGTCTACAAAGACACCCAGGGGAGAGTTCGTACCGACTGAGGATGTAATCCGGAGCACCATTGAAGATTGCTATCATTTTGGATTGGGCTCAGAAAGTTCAGAGTCGGCTGGCGATGCGATTCGTTCGTGCTCAAAGACGGCCACCAGTTCAAGATGGCCACCCATGCTTTCGACAACCTCGCGGACCGTAGAGAGCAGGTTGTCCTTGGAGTCTTCTAATGCTCAGATTGATGATTGCGCGCGATCCAGACGTTCAGCCAATTCTTCTTTCTTGGGGGACTGATCAGGCCAGCACCTGAGAGAGCTGACGGCGTTCCTTTTTGAGCTCGGCCACTTCGTCGCGCAGTCGGGCGGCGTATTCGAAACGCAGTTCCGAGGCGGCTTGGCGCATCTCTTCCTCCAGGGAGAGAATCACCCGGGACAGATCGTCGCCGGTCAGATCGATGACGTCCCTCTCCACCCGCGGTCCCTTGCGCCTTTCCACCGCCGGCGCCTCCGAAGCCACCAGTTCCAAGATGTCGGTGATACGTTTGCGGATGGTCTGGGGGTCTATCCCATGCCGTTGGTTGTATTCCAATTGCCGCCGGCGACGCCGGTTGGTCTCGCCGATGGCCCGCTCCATGGAAGCTGTGATGGAGTCGGCATACATCACCACCTGTCCGTCCACATTGCGAGCCGCCCGGCCCATGATCTGGATGAGCGACGTCTCCGAGCGCAAGAAGCCTTCCTTGTCGGCGTCGAGGATGGCCACCAGGGAGACCTCCGGCAGGTCGAGGCCTTCTCTGAGAAGGTTGATGCCCACCAACACATCGAAATCCCCCATCCGCAGCTCCCGCAGGATCTGAACTCGTTCCAGGGTGTCGATCTCCGAATGCAGATACCGGGCGCGCACTCCCATCTCCAACAGATAGTCGGCCAGGTCCTCTGACATTTTCTTGGTGATGGTGGTGACCAGCACCCTTTGGTCCGAAGCCGCCCGGTGGCGAATTTCGCCCAGCAAATCGTCGATCTGCCCCTTGGTGGGACGAACGAGCACTTCGGGGTCCACCAATCCGGTGGGGCGGATCAAAAGCTCCACCGGATTGGGCGATCGGCGGCGCTCGAACGGACCGGGAGTGGCCGACATGCAGATCACCTGCCCGGTGCGGTCCAGCCATTCGTCAAACCGCAGGGGACGATTGTCCAGGGCGGAGGGAAGCCGAAACCCATGCTCCACCAACACTTCCTTTCGACTGCGGTCGGCTTCGAACTGCCCGCCGATCTGGGGAATGGTGATGTGTGACTCGTCGACGATGGTGATGTAGTCGTCGGGGAAGTAGTCCAACAGCGTGTAGGGGGGTTCCCCCGCCTCCCGCCCATCGAGATACCGCGAGTAATTCTCTATCCCTGAGCAGTATCCGATCTCACGCATCATCTCCAGGTCGTAGTTGGTCCGCATCCGCAACCGCTGGGCCTCCAGCAGTTTGCCCTCCAACTCCAACACCCCTAAACGCTCGGCCAACTCCTGTTCGATGCCCACGATCGCTTCGGCCATCCGCTCTTCGGGAGTTACATAGTGAGTGGCTGGGAAAACATGAAGTTCAGGTAGTTCCTCGATCTTTTCGCCGGTGACCGGATTGAGCGAGACGATTCGGTCCACCTCGTCTCCGAAGTATTCCACCCGGATCACCGTCTCCTGGTAGGTGGGAAAGATATCCAAGGTGTCTCCCTTGACCCGAAAACGTCCCCGGGCCAGGCTCACCTCGTTGCGCTGGTACTGCAGCATCACCAGACGGCGCAGGGCCTCGGACAGGGGAAACTCCACCCCTCTCACCAGCCGCAGCAACTGGCCTTCGTACTGTTCGGGCGAGCCGAGGCCGTATATGCAGGAAACCGAGGCCACGATTATCACATCGTCCCGCACCATCAGACCGGACGTCGCCGAGTGGCGCAGCCCATCGATCTCATCGTTGATCGTGGCGTCCTTTTCGATATAGGTGTCGGTTTGCGGCATGTAAGCCTCGGGCTGGTAGTAGTCGTAATAGGAGACGAAATACTCCACCCGGTTGTCGGGGAAAAACTGGCGGAACTCGTTGGCCAACTGGGCAGCCAGGGCCTTGTTGGGAGCGATGACGAGGGCGGGACGCTGCGCCTGTTCGATAGTCCACGCCACCGTGGCGGATTTGCCGGACCCGGTGATGCCCAGCAGGGTCTGAAAGCGATCACCCCTTCGAAGACCGGTCGCCAATGACGCGACCGCCGACGGCTGGTCGCCGGAAGGGGAAAAGTCGGCCTGGACCCGTAAACGCTTCATAATCGTGGCCTGTATCGTATCGGGCTACCGGGACAATAGGCCCAGCCGTTTGGCGACCGCCCTCACTTCCCCGGCCAGAGCGGCCGGGTCGGAATGATTGGGCACCACCTGATCGGCCAGGGCAAGCCATTCGGAGCGTGACCGTTGGGATGACACTCTCTGCTTGATGTCATTGTGAGCCATTCCCCGGCCGACCAGTCGGTGGTGAACCGCTTCCGGCTCGGCATCCACCACCAAGATCGGCCAGTCCGGCGTCACCATCTCTGACGGCGCCGAGATCTCCACCGCCACCGGACGGTCGGCAAACCGGGCGACCTCCGCCATCATCGCAGATCTGATATGAGGGTGGGTGAGTGACATCAGTTCAGATAGCTGAGCGGAATCGGAGAAAACGATCTCGGCCAGCCGCGACCGAACGATCCGGCTGTCCGACACTGCCTGCGGCCACCGGGAAGCCACCTGCGCAAAGGCTTCGCCGTCGGGTTCCAGAACCGCATGACCCAGGCGATCGGCGTCAATTACCACCACTCCCCATTCAGAGAGCAACGAACAGACCAGGCTCTTGCCCGATCCGATGGCGCCTGTTACCACCACCCGAGGAGGATTTCGGCTCATCCACCGCCTCGGAAGGCTTATCTCCCCCCGATGCCCCGCTTCTTGAGTTCCTCCAGAATCGCCTCCAACGAGGAATCCACCCTGACGCTGCGGCGCTCGGCCTCCGGCTTCGGCCGGGGCGGGCGGGGGCGATCTTCTCGCCTGGGCCGCGGACGGGCCTGACCTCGGTTCTTCCACTCCGGCAAAGCCTGCTTCACGGAGAGACTTACCCGCCGCCGGTTGGTGTCCAATTCGGTGATCTTCACCTTGACCTGCTGACCGATGGAAAGCTCCATCTCCGGAGACTCCACGCGATGCATGGCGATCTCCGACACATGCACCAAGCCTTCCACTCCCTCCGCGATCGAAACGAAAGCCCCGAACGGCACGGTCTTGGTGACCTTCCCGTCAATAACGCTTCCCACCTCATTGTTTTGAGCAAAAACCGACCAGGGGTCTTCCAGAGTTTGGCGTATCGAAAGGGAGATTCGCTCACGCTCGCGGTCCACCTCCAGCACCTTCACCGTTACCGTGGCGCCCACCTCCACAACCTCGGAGGGATGACTGATGTGGGTCCACGCCAGTTCGGAGACATGAACCAAACCGTCCATCTTGCCCAGGTCAACGAAGGCGCCGAAGGGCACCACCGACGACACTGATCCTTCTCTTACCTCCCCTTCCACCAACTGATTCATGAAATTGTCGCGCTCCTCAGCCTGTTCCTCCTCCAGAAAGGCGCGCCGCGACAGCACCACGTTGTTGCGCTGCCGGTCCAGTTCGATCACTTTGGCTTCGATGTCCGTGTCCACGAAAGGATGCAAATTGCACACCCGGCGGAGGCCCACCAATGATGCCGGCAGGAATCCCCGCAGGCCAATGTCCACGATCAGGCCCCCCTTGACCACCTCGATCACGGTTCCCTTCACCGATTTGCCGTCCTTGTGGACGGCCTCCACCTTGTTCCAGGCGCGCTTGTACTGAGCCCGCTTCTTGGAAAGGATGGGCCGTCCATTCTCATCCTCCCGAGTGAGCACCACCCCTTCCACCTGGTCACCCACCGAAACCACATTACGAGGATCGACATTCTTTCGGATGGAGAGTTCAACGGCCGGTATCAGACCTTCCGATTTGAAACCGATATCGACCAGGGCGCCTTCGATGTCGACACTGACCACCGTCCCCTCCACAATTTCGTTTTCCTTGAAAACTCTGATGTTCTGTTCCAAAGCCTGCTCGAAGATGGCTTCGTCGTCCAAGCTTTCGGCCTCGGCCTCGGAAGAATCGGCACTGTCAGCCTCGGAAGAATCGGCGCTGTCGGCCTGGGAGCCGCCGCTCTCTGTAGCGGGAGTATCGGATTGCGGCTCTTGATCCATGCTGGTGCTGTCAACCGGTGAGTCGCTGGTGGTGTCAACCGGTGAGTCGGCGGGAACAGGCGGAGCATCCTCAACAGGCGGAGCCGCATCTTCTTCGACCTCCATTACGGCGGTCGGGGTCGGAGCCAGAGCCTCCTCAACAGGCAGGCTCATATCTTCTTCGTCCATCAGGGGGTAGGAAAAATCCTTTCTTGTCCACGCACGCGGGGGAACCCGCCGGACTGCTGTTTAGTTTGGCAGAGTCTCACGCTGCCTGCAAATCAAACCCGCCTCGAATGAGCCTTCAAGCCTTGCACTCGGCGAGATTCGCACCCCATGCTACATCAACTTTGAGGGGAACCACCAAATCCGCCACCCCCTCCATGACTTCCACTGTCAGGTCGGCCGCTTCCGCCAGATGCTCCTCGGGAATCTCCAGGACCAGTTCGTCGTGAATTTGGAGCAACAGCCGGCACCGTGAATCAACCGTCCAAAGTCGCCCGGAAAGCCCGATCATCGCCTTCTTGATGATGTCCGCCGCGGTGCCCTGCACGGGGGCGTTCAACGCCATCCGCTCGCCCATCTGACGGACCCGGAAGTTGTCGCTTCTCAATTCGGGGAGATAGCGCCGCCGTTTGAAAAGGGTGGTGGTGTAGCCTCGCCGACGCGCCTCCTGCACCATTCCGTCCATGAAGGATTTCACGGCGGGAAACTGGGCAAAGTATGCCTCGATGTGCTCAGCCGCCTCTTCCCGGGTTATGTCGAGCCGCTGGGCAAGTCCGAATGCCTCCATGCCGTACAGCAATCCGAAGTTGATGGTCTTGGCGCGCCGGCGCATGTCGGCGGTCACCCGACCAACCTCCACCTCATACACCCGAGCTGCGGTGGCGGTGTGGATGTCCACATCCGACAGAAAGGCCTCGGTGAGTCCGGGATCGCGGCTTAGATGCGAAAGAACCCGCAATTCGATCTGGGAGTAATCCGCCACCAGCAGGACCCGTCCCGGTCCCGCCACAAAGGCCCGGCGGACTGTCCGGCCCACCTCGGTCCGGATGGGGATGGTCTGGAGGTTGGGGTTCTCCGATGAGACTCGGCCGGTGGAAGTGCCCATCTGATTGAAACGGGTGTGAATCCGCCCGTCGGCATCGATCAGAGAAAGGTAGCCGTCCACATGAGAAGAGCGGATCTTTTCCAGTTTCCGAAACTCGAGCAGCAGGTTGACCAGGGGATGATCCAACTTGGCCAGGACCGTGGCGTCGGTGGAAGGCTTGCCGGTGGCGGTCTTCTTGATCACCGGAAGACCCAGTTTCCCGAACAGGACCTCCCGCAACTGAAGGGTGGAGTTGACATTGAACTCCCCTCCTGCCAATGCGAAGATGCCTTGCGCCAACTGGCTGATCTCCGATCTCAACCGACCACTCAATTCCAACAGGTAATCCCGGTCCACCCCGATGCCCGTGTCTTCCATCTCCGCCAGCACCGCCACCAAAGGAAGTTCAACGTCCCTGAACAGTTCCACTTCCTCGCGATCGTCCAATTCGAACCGCAACGGCTCCACCAGGCGGGCGATGGCCTCCACTCGCAAGCCGGCCCGATCAATCTTCGGCTGGGGGTCGAAAACCAGACTTCCCTGAACGGAGGGCTCCTCTGATCCCTGGCCGTCGTCGAGCGAGAACCCGATCATTCGCTCAGCCAGATCCTCCAGTTCGAACCTCCCACCCGCCGGGTTGACCACATAGGCAGCCAGGGCGGTGTCGAATTCCAGCCCTCCCAACTCCAGTCCCCGTGAACCCAACCACCGTTGGAGCGGCTTGGCGTCGTGCGTTGTCTTGGGTAGGTGAGGGTCGGCCAGGATGCCTTCCGTCCATCTCAGCAGATCGGAGGGAACCAGAACCACTCGATTCTCTGCTTCACGCACCGCCAATCCGACGAAGGAATCATCGTCCACCATTTCCAAGACCAGGTGATCGAGGTCGGCCAAACGAGCCACCTGCTGCTTCGAGGTCAGAACCCTGGTCTCCACCTCCACCATCTCGGTGACTGCCGCCGCCGCGCCCACTCCCACCGATTGCAGGTCGGACCAGAGGCTGAAAAACTCCAAGGAGTTCACCAATTCTCTCACTTGGTCGGTGTCCCAGGCCCGGCGGACCAAGTCAGAAATCACCACATCCAGATCCAGATCGCAACGAAGGGTCATCAACTGCTTGTTCAAGAGAACCTGATCTCGGTGTTCGGCCAGATTGGAGCGCAGTCGGGGGGTTTGTTCGTCCAGGTGCTCCAAAACCTGCTCCACCGTCCCGTATTTTCGGATCAGGCGAGCCGCGATCTTCTCGCCCACTCCGGGCACCCCCGGCAGGTTGTCGGAAGGATCCCCGCGCAGAGCCGCTATCTCAACATACTGGGGGGGAGGAACCGAATAGCGGTCCTCAACCCACTCTGAGGTGACTTTGACGGTATCGCTGACCCCTCGCCGGGTGTACAGAACCTGAAATTGCTCATCAACCAGCTGAAAGACATCCCGATCACCGGTGACAGCCAGCACCTGCCAACCCTGCTGGGTGGCTCGGCGGGCCAAAGACGCTATCACATCGTCGGCTTCGAACCCCTCTCTACGCAGCTGAGGCACTTCCAAGGCATTCAGGAACTCCTCCAAGAGCGAGAATTGGGGAATCAGAAGGTCGGGAGTGCGGGAACGCTGCGCCTTGTATTCAGGAAACAGATCGGAGCGAAAGGTCTGGCGGGAAACGTCCCAAACGACGGCCAGTCCCTCGGGATTCTCATCGGCCAGCAATCTGATCAACATGCGGACGAAACCGAACACGGCGTTGGTGATCTGACCCGAGGACGTGCCCAGGTCCTTGGGGAGAGCGTAGAAGGCCCGGTAAGCGATCGAATGACCGTCAATCAGGGCCAAGGTTCCCATCAGAAGAGATCCTCATAGGAGTTCATACGGTCCAAAAGGCGATCTCGCTTGGAATCCAGGACCTCCCGACGGCGGTCGATGTCATCCAAAGCTCGTTCGAATCGATCGACATCGGCCACGGCGCGATCCGCCGCGTCCCGGTGGAGGGAGGACTCGTACACCGCGGCGTCCCGAACCGCGTCATCCGCCAGGTGGCGGTGATAGTCCAACTCGGCCGATACCTGGGTTTCTTCCTGATCAAGAAGCAAAAGACGGTGGTTGACCACAAACAGTTGCTTGGACAGACGCCGCTTTCTCATGGCGTTTGAGCATATCGAAAGTTGCCGCTCCTGCCCGGCCGGTGGGGAAACCGCGACATTGCTTTCTGCGAGTGCACTCTAGAATCAACCAAGCTGGCCGGGATGGCGAAATCTGGCAGACGCGATGGACTCAAAATCCATTGGGGGAAACTCCGTGTGGGTTCGAATCCCACTCCCGGCACCCAGCTTGATCTGTTTTTCTTTGAAACCGGGATACCCAGGGGTGTCATGATCGGGCAGCGCAATGTGGAGATTGATGCAGACGTCCTCTCGGCGCCGTTCGAACTCCCGTGTGGAGTCGTGCTCAAGAATCGGCTGGCGAAAGCCGCCATGTCCGATTCGCTGGGGGACGGCGCGGGTCGTCCCACCGATGCACAGGTCCGGCTTTATCGGAGGTGGTCGACCGGTGGCGCAGCCCTGTCGCTGATCGGTGAGGTTCAAGTCGACTACCGCTATCCGGAGAAACCGGGGAATCTGGTCCTCTGGCCCGGCGCCGACAATGCTCGTCTGCGTCGGCTGGCCGACGCCGGTTCCACCCATGGCGCCCAGATCTGGCCGCAGCTCGGCCACGCCGGGGCGCTCGCTCACCGCCCGATCTCTCGGCCGGCTGGTCCATCGGCATTCAGCATGGAGGGCCTACAGTGCGAGGCGCTCACACCGTCCGAGGTGGAAGCGTTGCCTGCTATCTATGCCCGGGCGGCTGCTCACGCCCGAGCTGTCGGCTTCAAAGGTGTCCAGATTCACGCCGGCCACGGTTTTCTGTTGAGTCAATTCCTGTCACCATTGTTCAACCGTCGCACCGATCACTACGGCGGGTCGATTAAGGCGCGTTCCCGGCTGCTCCGCGCCGTCGTGCGGGAGGTTCGTTCGAAGGTGGGTGCGGAGTTCGCCATCGCTGTGAAAATCAACTCAAGCGATCAACTGGAAGGCGGACTGGACGAGGACGACGCCCTAGTTGCGATATCACTTCTGGGTGACGAGGGAGTGGACCTGATCGACATCAGCGGTGGGACCTACTTCCCCGGCGCGGCGGCCAGTTCTGACCGCCGATCTTCGGGACCCTATTTCATCGAGTTTGCCCGCCGGGTACGGACTGTCACGGACACACCGTTGATGGTCACGGGCGGGTTCAAGACTCGAGCTGAGGCCGCAGACGCCGTGGCGGGCGGGGCGACCGACATCGTGGGGCTGGCGAGGGCCATGGCCTTGGACCCCGATGTAGCGGGGAAATGGCTTCGCCCGGGCGGACCCGACCCGCAGTTCCCCAGGTTCGAGTCGCCCCCGACAGGAGGAATAACCGCATGGTTCACGATGCGACTCACCGCGCTTGCCAACGGCGCCGAAGACCACTTCAATCCTTCGCTCAGCGAAGCCATCGCAACGTATGAGGCTCGCGATGCCGACCGCATCCCCACCTGGGAACGAACCTTCGGCATTCGCTCGCAACCAACAGCCATCGAATAAAGAACGCGGACGGATCGCCTCAACTAAATTTGCCCGGTACGACAGAGTCTCGACTCCGTATTGATGTCCCACATGTCCGGAGTCAACGCCCGTTTGGACCATTCACCGCCGACACGTCGTAGCAATAATTCTGCCGCCCTGACAACAGAATCACCGTCTCATGGGACTTACCCGACCAGTCAATGGCGCCGTCAGGCTGATCGGGCCCGAGGCCGGGCGGGTTGGGATCTCCGTTCGGTAGGTTGCATACGGTGGGAGACGACTTGGGTGGCGCCGCCGGGTGGCAGAGTCACTCCGTAGAGGACATCGCCAAACTCGGCGGTCTGCGGTTGGTGGGTGATGATCAGGATCTGGGCATGGGAACGCAGTTCGCGGACCACTTCCAACACTCGATACAGGTTGGCCGCATCCAAAGACGCGTCCATTTCATCCAGCAGATAGAAGGGAGCGGGACGGGTCTTCATCAGGGCGAACAAGAACGCCAGCGCCCCCAGGGCGCGTTCGCCCCCCGACAAAAGACTCAGCCGGTTCACCCGCTTGCCCTGGGGTCGGGCGCCGATCTCCACTCCTGAGCCGAGCGGGTCCGCCGGATCGACGATCCGAAGCCGGCCCCGCCCACCGGGGAAGACCTGTCCGAAGGTGTGCTCAAAGGCTTTGGCTGTCTCCCGAAAGGTGGCCAGGTAACGCTGGGTGGCTTCCTTCTCGAGTTGGGTGATCAGTTTTCGCAGGCGCCGGTCGGACTTGACGATGTCATCCCGCTGGCCGCCCAGTTCCGACAATTCCTCCTCCAGTTGGGCGAGGTCCGAGGCGGCATAAGGGTTGACGGGCCTGCGCCGTTCCAACTGGGCGACCGCCGACGCCAAGGCCCCCTCCGGGTCATCTGCGTCGGGTTTGGGAGCCCCTACCGCCTGTTCCGGATCGGCGCCCATCTCCCACAAGCCTTCCACGGCGGTTTGGCGACGAGCCTCCAGGCGGGAGAGCTCGGCAATCAGCGTCTCCAATTCCCCGGTGGCCTCCCGCCCACGCTGATCGGCCCGCTCAATGGCCTTCCTCGCCTCAGTGGATTCTTCAGAAAGCGACCGGGCGCGCCGGCGGGCGGCCCGATCCGCTTCCAACAGGGAGGCGGTCTGAACTGACATGTACCCCAGCGCGGAGGCGGCCATCTCCGCCACCTCGTCAGCATGGCCCGGTGAGCCGGTAGGGGGCAGATGGGATACCTCAGCCAGCTCCACCACCACCTGTTCGTACCTGGCTCCCTCCAGCTTGCGCCTCTCCGCCACCGCGGTGAGGGCGGCGTTGGCAGATCGGTACTCCTCCTCGGCGGCCGCTCGGGCGCCAGCCACCTCATCCAACCGCCGGGCCAGACTCTCGGACTCATCGGAACTGCCTGCCCGGGCTTGCAGCCGAGTGATTTGATCGGTTAACTCTTCCAACCGGCGCCGGCGGGTCTCATCCGCTTCCACCAGTGCCTGGATGCGTCTTTGCAAACGGTCTTCTTCGCGGGCCATCTCGCGATGGCGGGCCGCAAGCCGGTCTGCCTGTCGCTGAGATTCCATCAACGCCTGACGCCCCCGTTGCAGACTGCCAAACAGCTCCTCCCGGTTCTCTTCCCACCGATCCGCCTCTTCCTGCCAACTCTTCACTTCCTCCCGCCGGGCCTCCAAGGCCACGGCCGCGGCCTGCGTCTGGGCTTTGACCGCCCCCAGATCAGGCAAGCGGCTTCCTCGGCCCAAGGAGATCCCACGGGCCGTGATCAGGTCCCCACCGGGAGTCACCGCCCGCAGTTGGGGATGATTTCCCACCACCTCCCAGCCTCCTCTCCAGTCCTCCACCAGAACAACATCGCCCAGCAGGCGGACGGCCAAGGGGGAAGGCCCGCCACCATCCAGAAGGTCCACCAGGGGAACAATCTTGCTGCCCGAGGCAGCCACCGTCCGAGCCGGAACGTCGGCCACGCCGGGGAACCGGGTGCTGGCCAGCATCACCGGACCCACGCCCTCGGAAGCATTACCCAACCGCTCCAGGGCGGCGCCCAGAGCCACCGGACCTTCAAAGGCCCCCGCTTGCGCCCACCCCTCCAGCCCGGCGCCCACCGCGGCGGCCAGTTCCGGTGGCGCCTCCACCAGATCACAGACCCAACCCGCCCATCCGGTGAATGACTCCAAACTTTTCCTCGTTTCGGAACTAACCGGGTTCAAGGTGCGCCGGGTGGAATCCAGTCTTCCCAACCACTCTGCCATCACAGCCCGAGCCGTTGCAGCCCGAGCCTCCGCTTCTCGCAGGGCCTGCCTTTTCTCCACCGCCTGTTTCTTTGCCTTCTCAGCCCGCTCCGCAGTCTCCGCCGCCGCAGCCTTCTGTTCAGCTTGCCGGATTGCCAACCCGGTCCGCTCCGACTCGAGCCTCTCCATATGGGAGGACAACTCACCCAGCCGGGACTCAACCGACTTCCGCTCCCTGCCATCACGCTCGGCCACGGCCTGCAAGGCGGACCGTTTGGCCCGCACAACTTCCTCCTGCCCCCCCGTGGAGATGGCGGTTCGAGCCGCAAGCTCCTTTTCCTGGTCGGTCAAACGGGCAACTGCCAGCCGACCCTGGTCAACCGTCGCCCGGGCGGAAGCCAAGGCCTCGTCCATCTCTGCCAGACTTTCCCCCAATGCGACCCGCTCTTCCGTGAGCTTTTGCCACCGGCGCCGGGCTCGCTGTTGCTGTCTGCGGGCTTCGGATCGCAGCGCCGCCACCTCCGAGAGACGCCTCATTCTCTCCGCCACCATCTCCCAATCCCGCAAGACATCCCCCACCGCCCGGCTGCGGAGCGTCTGCTGGGCCGACTCGATCGCGGCCAAGGCATCCAGATGCCGCCGCCGCTGATCGGTGGCCTCCGACCGCACCGTTTCCCACCTGTTACGGTGTTCGGCGGCCCCCGCAAGCCGCGTTTGTATCTCCCGCAGGTTCTCCCCCTCCAGATAGAGCCGAAGCGAACGGACCTCCTCCACCAATTGCGCATGTCGTTCCAGCGCTTTGGCCTGCCGCGCCAGGGGTCTGATACGGCGTTCCTTTTCGGAGATCAATTCTCCGATGCGCCCCAGGTCCGACCGGGCCGACTCCAGACGGCGGATGGCGCGGTCCCGTCGCCAGAGGTGCTTGCCCACCCCGGCCGCCTCCTCCAGAACCTGGCGGTGCTCGGCGGGCGAGGCGTTGAGCACCTGCTCAACCTGCCCCTGTCCCAACAGCACATAGCGGCTTCGTCGGAGCCCGGCCTCGGCCAGCAGTTCGGTGATGTCCATCAGCCGGCAGGGGGTCCGATTGATCTCGAACTGCGATTCGCCCGACCGGTGGTGGCGGCGGGTGATGGCCACCTCGGGACGATCGATGGGCAAAAGACCCGAACTGTTGTCGAACACCAAGGTGACCTCGGCTCGGGAGGCAGGTGAGAGGCCAGCGGCGCCACAGAAAAGCAGCTCCTCGGTGCGGTCCGCCCGCAGACCCCGAGTGGACAGACCACCCGTGGCCCAAGCCACCGCCTCCACAATATTGGACTTACCCGATCCGTTGGGGCCGACGATCACCGTTACACCGTCGTCCAACTCCAAAGTGGTACGAGCCCCAAAGGACTTGAACCCGGTCAAAGTGATGGACTTGAGGAACATCGCAAGTCCCCAAACTACCCGACGGGAGCCCCTGTCAGTGGTTATTCGCGGCCGGCGGGATCTGGCAGGTTGGACAATAGAAAGAGGAACGAGCCCCGATCACCATTCGCTTGATGACCGAGCCACAGGATTGGCATGGTTGGTCTTCTCGGCCATACGCCCGCAAATACCGAAGGAAGGCCCCCGCCCTGCCATCCGGCAACAGATAAGCCAGGTCATCCAGACTCGTTCCGCCCCGGGCGATTGCCTCCGACAGCACCGGAGAGACCTGGGAGTGGATCCTTTGCACCTCTTCTTCGGCAAGCCCTCCGGCGGGCCGAGCGGGATGGATACCCGCCCGGTGCAGCACCTCATCGGCGTAGATGTTTCCCAGACCGGCCACAAAGCGCTGATCCAGAAGCAGGCTTTTCACCGCGATGGAGCGCCGAGTCATTCTCTGAAATAGCTGTTCGGGAGAAGGCAACTGCAGCCAGGCGTCGGGACCGAGCCGGGCCAGGGTCGACTCGGCCAATTCCCCGGGGGTGAACACCGCCACGAACCCGAAGGTTCGGGGGTCCACCAAGTGCAGGGAAAGTTCAGAGTCGAGATCGGCCACAAACCTGGTGTGGGGTTCGGGCGCCGCCTGGCGGGAAACCATCCGGATTCGGCCGGACATTCCCAGATGGACCACCCAAGTGAGATCAGAATCCAATTCGAACAGAAGGAATTTGCCGATCCGCCCGGTCCCCCGAATACGACGGCCGACCAGGCGATCCTCAACATCGGTGGTTCGAGCGTTCCTCCTGGCCGTCCGGGGATGGTGAATCCGGGCTGAGGAGACTTGACCGCCCACCACCGCCTGGTGCAAGGATCGGCGAACCGTCTCCACCTCGGGCAGTTCAGGCATGACTTCCCGGGTTCAGGTCTTTCGCCCGGATCGGCGATGGCGGAGGCGCCGGAGACGTCCCAAGATGGCAGGGGCGCCTGAAATCCCGGAAGGCGGCGCCCCGTCCGCCGGATGAAGAAAGCTCACCTGCTCGTCGGGGAAGAGGTCGCGCAAGGCTTGGGCCGCCGCAAGTTGTTCGGCCGACCTCCGGGACGAACCTTCCCCAAACCCCCGACGCTCACCGCCTATGAAAACCTCCACCCGGAAGCGCCGAGCGTGACCCGGCCCCTCTCCTTTCATCCGATACTCGATGTCCTTGTCCACCGAAGCCAGACGTTCCTGCAGCTCCGTTTTGGCGTCCCGGGCGTCGGGCGCCGCAGCCCGTTGCGCAATCATCTCTTGCCAGCAGCGCATCACCAGTCGCTCCGCTGCTTTCCACCCTCCGTCCACATAGACCGCTCCGATCAACGCCTCCGTGGCGTCGGCCAGGATCCCTACCTTTTCGCTTCCGCCCGATTGCACTTCTCCTTTGCCCAACCGCAGAGCCGGGCCCACTCCCAGCGCCTCGGCGACCCCCACCAGGGCCTCCCTTTGCACCACCGCGGCCCGAACCCGAGTCATCTGGCCCTCCTGCAGATGGGGGTAGTCACTGAACAGATGGCGGGTGACCACCAATTGCAAAACGGCGTCTCCCAAGAATTCCAACCGCTCGTTGTTGGATATCCCCTGCTCGTTGGCGTAGGAGCGATGAGTTAGGGCGTTCAACAGGAGTTCCTGGCGCCTGAAACGATGGCCGAGCCGTTTTTGCAAGCCTGCTACAGGCAGTGGAATCTCTCCTCGATCCGTTCCGGGATCCGCCGCTCGGATCCCTCGTGGGCCATTTCGATGGCCTTGGCAACGGCCGCGCTGCGGGCGTGACCGTGCGCAATGACGGTTATACCCCGGGCGCCCACCAGATGGGCCCCGGCGTTCCGCTCCTCCATCAGTTGCCGGCCCTGCGCCGAGAATCGGGGCCGCACCTTCTGTTCGGCTTCCGGATCATCTTCGGCCAGCAGGGAGAAGAACGCCCGGGCGGCCACCCCTACGGAAGCCTCAACCGTCTTCAGGAAAACATTCCCGGTGAATCCGTCGGTCACGATCACATCCACCACCCCGGCGCCGAAATCGCTCGCCTCCACGTTTCCCACAAAATTGGTGGCCGATTCCCTGAGGAGCGCCAAGCCCTCCCTCTCCATCTCCCGACCCTTGGAGTCCTCGGCGCCGTTGTTCAGCAATCCCACCCGCGGACAATCGATGCCGGCCGTAACCTCGGCCACCACCGAACCCATCACCGCGAATTCCACCAACTGACTGGGACGCACCGCCAGATTGGCGCCCGCATCGCACAGGACGGTGGGATTCCAGGACACCGGTAACAGGCTGGCGATCGCCGGACGGGACACCCCTCGCAGCCGGCCGATCACCATCGCCGCCACTGCCAGGGAGGCGCCGGTGGAACCGGCCGAGACAAATCCGGCCGCCTCCCCGGAGGCCACCATCCGTCCGCAGACCACCACCGACGAGTCGGGCACCTCCCGGATGGCCCGAATCGGAAAGTCGCCCATCCCGACCACCGCCGGAGCGTGGACGATCGGCAACTCGACGCCATGATTGCCCAACTCCGCCTCCAGAGCCGGACGGTCTCCCACCAATAGAACATCGATTCCTCGGGCCGCGGCCAGCACCGCGCCGGCCACGGTCTCCCGGGGAGCGAAATCGCCCCCGCCGGCATCCAGAGCGATGAGGGGCACTTACGTCACTTCGATTATTTCCCGTCCTCGGTAGGCGCCGCACTCCCGACAAGCCCGATGAGGAAGTCGGGGGGCATAACACTGTGAACACCGGGAAACGGTGGGGGGTTTCACTTTCCAAGCCGCTTTTCTCTGCCTGGTGCGCATTTTGGAACTTTTTTTCTTGGGAACAGCCATCTTCGGACTCTCTTATAGCAATTGGGACAGGACAGCAAACGGAGACCCGAGATCATCGTCAGCACATCCGCATGCCGCTTGGTTCAAGTGGACTCCACAACCGGAACAGATCCCCTGGCAGTCCTCTTGACAAAGCGGCGTAGTCGGCAATGAGAGTACCACCTCATCGATGACAATCCCATCCAAGCGCAACCATCCGTCGTCGGGCAAACAATAACCGTCGGAGTCAGGAAGACGCCTCACCGTCCGATCAAAGCTCACCACGGTACGGCTTCTCCATTCCTCCATGCAGCGATAGCAGTTCATCTGCAGGTCCGAGGCGGCCGTTCCGCTGATCCCAACTCCCTGATCGCGCCCCTCCACCAGGATCTCCACCTCAGCCTGCCTCGCCTTGACCAACGGCATATCCACTTCCAGGGGCAGACGAAAACGACGCCGCTCACTGCGGCCGGGCGCGTTGAGAAAGCGACTGGCGTCAACCTTGGTCCGGGGCCTCATCAGATGGGAGGGGCCGGATCGGCCGGTCGGGCCCGGTGGAGCACCGACCGGGTGGAACTGACGCGGGCCGCCAGATCGCCGATCAAGGTCTCAAGAGACTCCATCGCCGCATCGGCCAGATCCTCTGCTTCCAGGCGGGTGCGCCTCGCCTCGCCTTCGGCCCTTCTCACCAAGGCGTTGGCTTCCGCCACAGCCTCCTCCAGAATGTGGGATTGGCTTACCAGACGCCTCGCCTCCGATCTCGCCCGGTTGACCACCTCATTGGCCTGATCCTGGGCGCGACGCATGAAGTTCTCCCGTTCCCTAACCATCCACCGGGCGGCTCGCATCTCCTCGGGAAGGCCATCCAAAATGGCCTCGAGCCGGGCTAACACCTTCTCCCGGTCAAGCAGAGCGTTGTGCGAAAGAGGCAGAGACCGGGCGTTGCGCACCTCGTCAATCAACTCCTCCACCAGGCCGAGCAGATGACCAACCGACGAACGAACCGGGATCACTTCCGGCGGCTGGAGGGGGGAGATCGGCTCATCGCTCATTGAAAACGCTCCTTCATAGCTTGGGCGACACTCTCGGGGACCAGGCCCGCCACTGACCCTCCCAGGGAGGCGACCTCTCTGATCAGGGAGGAGGAGAGAAAACTCCAGGTGGGACGGGTGGGCATGAACATGGTCTCGATACCCCCCACGGTCTGATTCATCTGCGCCATCTGCAATTCGCTGTCGAAGTCGTTGACTGCCCGCAAGCCCTTCACCAGCACCTGGGCTCCCTCGCGACGAGCAAAGTCCACCAACAGGCCCTGATGGTGCCGGACCACCACTTTCCGAAGATCAGCCAAAGAAGACTGCAGAAACCCGACCCGCTCTTCCAGGGTGAAAAACGACTGCTTGGCCGGATTGACAACCACTCCCACCACCACCCGGTCGAACAGACGGGCGCATCGGCGGATTACATCCACGTGCCCCAGGGTGGGCGGATCGAAACTTCCGGGACAGAGAGCGACAGTCATCTCACTCCTTGAGGTATCTGATTATTTGGGCGTCACCGTGGCGACGCTGATCGGTGACTCCCAATCCGGTGATCACCGGTACCGCATCACCTGCCCGGCGGGTGATGATCACCACACCCTCCGGGTTGATCCAGCCACTCACCCTTGTCAGGATTGCGGCCAGTCTGCCTGATGATATATCCCAAGGGGGGTCGGCGAAGACTATATCGAAACCTTCCCCTTCCCGGTGCTGGGCGACGAACTGTTCCACCTTCTGGGAAACCACCCTGACCCGGGCGGTCACCCCCACCGTCCTCACATTGGAACGCAGGGCGCCCAGGGCGGATCGAGATCTTTCCACAAACACCGCCGAGCTGCCTCCCCGGCTGAGGGCCTCGATCCCAAAGCTCCCCGATCCGGCGTAAAGATCCAAGACCCTGGCCCCCTCCACCGCCGGGCCCAGCGCCGAAAACACCGATCCGCGGACCCGGCCCGTGGCCGGCCGGGTGTCCGGCCCTCGGGGCGCTCGGAGCCGGCGGCCCCCGAACTCGCCACCCACCACTCTCATGAATCGAACAGCCACTTCACATCCTCGCCCAGAATGGTGACCAACTCCTCTTCCAAGTCGGGATGTCGCTCCAGACCAGGGTCGGCGCCGATCAGATCGACAGCCGTTTGCCTGGCCTGCCCCAACACCCGGCGGTCGCGCAGGATGTCAGCCAGCCGCAGGTCCCCGATGCCCGACTGCCGGGCGCCGAACACTGTGCCCTGCCCCCTGATTTTCAGGTCCTCCTCCGCCAGTTCCAGGCCGTTGGAGGTCCGGACCATGGCTTTCATCCGCTTTTCGGCAGTGGGCGTGGAGGTGTCGGCCACCAGCAGACACCGGCCCGGGTGCTTTCCCCGACCAACCCTGCCCCGCAGTTGATGCAATTGCGAGAGCCCGAAGCGCTGCGCGTCGGCAATCAGCATCACGGTGGCGTTGGGAATGTCGATACCCACCTCGATTACGGTGGTGCTCACCAATATGTGGGTCTCGCCCGCTCGGAAGCGGGCCATCGCAGCCTCCTTCTCGGCGCCGGACAACTGCCCGTGCATCCGGTCGACCACCAGGTTGGGGAAGATCGAACAGATCTCCTGATATTGAGAGGCGACCGACCGAACTCCCAGACGCTCGCTGTCATCGATTGTGGGGCAGATCACAAAGGTCTGCCTGCCCTTCTTGACTTCGCGGCGGACCACTTGATAGGCGCGGTCCAGGCCGTCGGGGGTGTTCGGCACCAGCCGGGTTCCTACCGGAGAACGTCCCGGTGGCATCTCATCGATGTACGACAGGGCCAAATCCCCGTAGAGGGTCATCGAGAGAGTACGGGGAATAGGGGTGGCCGTCATGATCAGCAGATCCGGTTGATAGCCGACCGTCTTGTATTTGAGAGTGTTGCGCTGGGTGACACCGAACCGATGCTGCTCGTCGACCACCGCCACTCCCAGTTGATGGAAACGCACCCCTTCCTGGATCAGGGAGTGGGTACCAACCACAATCTGAGCCTCCCCCGACGCCACGGCATCCAGCACGGCGGACCGGCGGGGACGGTCCAGGTAGTTGGCCTCGGTCCGGGAAGAGGTCAGAAGCGCCACCCGCACCGGGGCGGTGGCATCCGCGCCGAATAGCGACGCCATCTGGTTGCCTCGCCCTTGGGGTCGGGCCACGGGGGGCGACAGCCCGGAGTGGCTGAGCATCTCCCGCAGCACCATGTAGAGCTGCTCGGCCAGCACCTCGGTGGGCGCCATGATCGCCGCCTGGTTGCCCGAACCGACCGCGGCCAGAAGCGTGGCCAAGGCCACCACCGTCTTGCCCGACCCCACTTCCCCCTGCAACATCCGGTGCATGGGCCGACTGCTCGCCATGTCCCCGCCGATCTCGGCCAGCACCCTCTGCTGAGCCCCGGTCAGGTCGTAGGGAAGGCCCTCCACAAACGACTCGACCAATGGGCAATCCACAGATTGGGCCACTCCCTGCTGCTCATCCACCAGCCGGTGTCGGGTGAGGGCCAGAGCCAATTGGATTCTGAACAGCTCATCGAACACCAGCCGTCGGCGCGCTCGGTCCGCCCGGTCCGGCGCGGTCGGAAAGTGGATCTCGGCATAGGCCTGGTCTCGGGTCACCAGACCGTGTTTCTTCAACACCCAGGAAGGGAGCGGGTCCCGGATGGGCCTGGCTCTTTTCAGGGCGTTGCGCATCGCCACCCGGATCCGGTTGGGCGTCAACTCCCCCACCGCCGAGTGAACCGGAACCACTTTCCCTCGAAAGTCCTCCTCTCCGGGTGCCAGCACCTCCACATCCGGGTTGGTCATTTGCCGCCGCCCCCGGAAGAGACTCACCTTTCCGGAGAAGGCGGCGACGGTCCCGGGTGGGAGTTGGCGGAACCGGTAGGGCTGGTTGAAGAAGGTGACTTCCATGCTCGGGCCGGCCGACCCGGCCGACCCGGTCGGGTCGGGGTCCGGTCGGCTGGTTTGGGGGTCGCGGACAGTGACTTTCAGGATGTCCCGGGGGCCACGGCCTCTGGTGCGGGGTCGGAACACTTTCACCACTTCCGCAATCAATGTGGATTCTTTGTCAATCGAAAGCTGGGAGATGGGGAGCACCATGGTGCGGTCCATGTAACGGTGGGGAAAGTGCTGAAGCAGGTCGGCCACCGACTTGATGCCTCCTCGGGCCAGGATCCCCAACTGCTGCGCACCGATGTAACGGACCCGCTCCACACCCACTCCATGCAGGTAGGCAAGGCTCCGCCCTCTTGGGGCGGGAAGATCACCGGATGCGATCGCGGCTGTGGAAGTTGGGGGTTGGTTCACGGTTGGGCCGGGTTGGTCTTGGGGACTGTAACTGTGCTATTCTGGGATTGAGGAGGAAATCATGGCATACCAATGTGAAGTCTGCGGACGCAAACCGTCGTTCGGGAAGACCGTGACATTTTCTCACAAAAGAAACAACCGTCGTTGGCGTCCCAACATACAGCGTGTGCGGGTTCGGCGGGGTTCCAATACTCGCCGGGCTCGGGTTTGCACCTCCTGCATCAAGGCAGGGAAGGTGGAAAAAGCCTAGGTGCAGCAGGGAGTCGTCAAGACCTACGACCCTGCGACCGGGATCGGAGTGATAATCCGTGACGAAGACCGCAGTGTGGTGCTGCTCCGGCCGGGGTCACTGGAAGGATCGATCTTCCGCTTTCTCCGGCAGGGCCAGCGGGTGGTGTTCGAAACCGATCAGGATGGACACCGCCGCATCGCTCACACCGTCAGGATGGGACAGGACGGATACTGATCTCCAAGGAGGAAATGTGGCTACCGCGTACATACTGATTCAGACCGAAGTCGGCAAGGCGGAGCAGGTGGCGACCAACGTGCGGTCCATCGCGGGGGTGGAAGAAGCCGAGAACGTGACCGGCCCCTACGACGTGGTGGTCAAGGTGGAGGCGCCGGATGTGGACCGTTTGGGAAGGCTGGTGCTCACCGAAATCCAGATGCTGCGGGGGATCACCCGCACTCTGACCTGCCCGGTGGTGCGGCTCTGAGCAGGACGCGCCGGGTGTTGACCCGCTTAGGAGCATGCTGAAAAAGATGGGGATGGGATTGGTTCCCCACACCTCGACCAGGGGTTCTGCTGCCGCATTTGGCTCCCATCGGCCCTTGTTCAGCACACTCCTGGTTGCAGACCGCGCCAACCAGTTGTTTGCCAACGCCGGCCACCGGTGACACAGAAAGAGGGTACCGAGTTGGCGCGGCCCCACCTCAGGGTTGTAGACCACCCGCTGGTAGTGCATCATCTCACGATTCTGCGGGACCGGCGTACCGCCACCAAGGATTACCGGGAATCGAGCCGGATTCTCAGCCGCCTGCTGGTAGCTGAGGCGGTGGCCGACCTGCCGTTGACCGCGGTGGAGATCGCCACCCCCATGGAGAGCGGATTCGTGGGCGGAAAGTTGGGCAAACCGATCGTCCTGGTGGCGGTGCTTCGGGCGGGGGTGGGGATGCTGGATGGCGCCTTGGACCTGTTGGGGGATGCCTCGGTGGGTTACATCGGTCTGCAGCGAGACCCCGAAACCGTGCAACCGGTGGGCTACTACTCCAAGCTCCCTCCCCTGCCGGGATCCCGGGTGCTGGTATTGGAGCCCATGCTGGCCACTGGGGGTTCCCTGGCCAAGGCCATCGACCTGGTGAAGGACGAAGGGGCAGACGACATCGCCGCGGTGTGTATGGTCACCTGTCCGCAGGGCGCTCGGACGTTGCGTGATCGGCACCCCGATACGCCGGTGTTCACCGCCGGTCATGATCGGACGCTCGATTCCCAGAGCTACATCCTGCCGGGGTTGGGCGACATGGGTGACCGGCTGTTCGGGACCCCACACTGACCACCGCTATGCCCGGGCCGCCGGACTTCGAAGAGGCCGTGTTGGAGGTGTTGGGAAACCTCCCGGAGGGTCAAGTGATCAGTTACGGCGAAGTGGCTTCGGCGGCCGGTTACGGGGGCGCCGCCCGGGCAGTGGGGAACCTGTTGCGCCGCACCGGAGAGCCGGTCCCCTGGTGGCGGGTGGTGAAAGCCGACGGACAGCTCGGCGCCCCCGACGCCGCTCGGCAAGCCGAGCGTCTGCGCGAGGAGGGAGTCCCGGTACGAAACGGTCGTCTCTGTTTTTGGGAGAGTACGGGGTGAGCGGTGATCGGCTGGAACGGGCGGTGGTGGTGGTGCTCGACTCCTGCGGCGCCGGCCAAGCCCCCGACGCCGCCCGTTACGGGGACGCCGGGTCCGACACTTTGGGAAACGTGGCCCGGGCGGTGGGAGGACTTCGACTTCCCAACTTCGAATCTGCGGGACTTGGGACGCTCCATGACCTGGAGGGGGTACCGCCCGCTCCCAACCCCACTATGGCCTTGGGCCGGATGGCCCCCGCCTCGGCCGGAAAGGACTCCACCACCGGTCACTGGGAGATCGCGGGACTGATCACCACCCGGGCGCACGCGGTCTTCCCCACAGGCTTTCCCCCCGAACTGACCGAACCCATCGAGAACGAGTTCGGAAGGCGCTTTTTGGGCAACTACGCCGCCTCCGGCACGGTGGTGATCGAGGATCTGGGCGAAGAGCATCTGGCCTCGGGACGACCGATTCTCTACACCTCCGCCGACTCGGTTTTCCAGATCGCCTGCCACGCCGAGGTGCTTGATCTCTCGGAGTTGTACCGATTGTGCCGGGTGGCGCGCCGACATTGCAACCGTCACTCGATCGGGCGAGTGATTGCCCGGCCTTTCGTGGGAGAACCGGGCCGGTTCACCCGCACCTACGATCGCAAGGACTTTTCCATGCCGCCCCCCCATCCCACCCTTTTGGACCGGGTGGCCGACGCCGGGATGACGGTCTGGGGAATCGGTAAGACCGAGGACCTGTTCTGCGGACGGGGCCTGACCCGAGCCCAGCACACCGAGGGGGATGCCGATGGGCTGGCCAGGACTGTCGAGGCCACCGCGGCCCTGGTTTCCGAAGATGAACCGGGGCTGGTCTTCACCAACCTGGTGGACCTTGACATGCTGTACGGTCACCGCTCCGACCCCGGCGGATACGCCCGGGCGCTGGGGGTGATTGACAGCTGGATTCCGGCCTTGGTGGAAGCCCTGGGGCAAGGCGACCTGTTGTTCATCACCGCCGATCACGGCACCGACCCCACCGATGATTCCACCGATCACACCCGCGAGTTCGTGCCGCTGCTGGTGGCGGGAAGGCACGCGGCCGGGGTTGATCTGGGAATCCGGACAAGCTTTTCCGACGTGGCGGCCACCATCGCCGAGGGGTTCGGGCTGGCTGGCGCCGGAAACGGAGAATCCTTTTGGAAGGAGTTGATATGAAGTTCACCGCGGTGAATTTGATCGAACGCAAGCGAGACGGGCTCTCGCTGTCTCCCGAACAGGTCCGGTGGTTGATCTCGGCCTTCACCTCCGGGGAGGTGACCGACTACCAGATGGCCGCCATGGCGATGGCGGTGTACCTGCGGGGACTTGACCCCGAGGAGTTGGCCGCCTGGACTGCGGCCATGCTCCATTCCGGTGATACCTTGGACCTCTCAGAGCTTGAGGGCGCCAAGGTGGACAAGCACTCCACCGGCGGGGTGGGAGACAAGGTCACCATCCCGCTTCTGCCGATGGTCCGAGCCTGCGGGGTGCCGGCCCCCACCCTGACCGGGCGGGGACTGGGCCACACCGGGGGAACCCGAGACAAACTGGAGGCCATCCCGGGTCTGACCACTTCCCTGGGCGCCGACCGATTCATGCAGGTTCTGCGCCGCCACGGCATGGTTTACGGCGGCCAGTCGGAGAATCTGGCGCCCGCCGATCGGAAGCTCTACGCGCTGCGAGACGCCACCGGCACCGTCCCCTCCCTGCCTCTGATCGCCTCGTCCATAATGTCCAAGAAACTGGCCGAAGACCTGGACGGATTGGTGCTGGACGTCAAGACCGGAAACGGGGCTTTCATGACCGATCCGGCCATGGCCCGGGAATTGGCGGTAACCATGGTGGCTCTGGGAAAGGCCCACGGAGTGAGGACCACCGCCTTTCTGACCAGCATGGAATCTCCTCTGGGAAGCGAAGTCGGCAATGCCTCGGAGGTCGCCGAGTCGATCCGCATCCTGCGCGGAGAAGGCCCCGAAGACCTCTGGGAGATCACCCTGACCCTGGGAGCAGAGATGCTTCTGCTGGCCGGCGTAGCCCCCGACGAGACCGAGGCCCGACAGCGCTTGGCGGCGTCGGTTCGATCTGGAGAGGCTCTGGAGATCTTTGCCCAGGTGGTGGAAGCCCAGGGAGGAGACCCCGAAGTGGTGAACAACCCATCGCTGCTTCCCACCGCGCCCCGACAGGCCGAGTTGACCGCGCCGGCCTCGGGATGGGTTGCTTCCTGCCACGCCCGGACGGTGGGGGTCGCCGCGGGCGGCCTGGGCGCCGGCCGGGAACGAAAGGAGGACTCCATCGACCCGGGAGTGGGCATCACGCTGGTGGCCAAACCCGGCGACCGGGTGGAGAGCGGCCAGCCCCTGGCCAGAGTAACCTATCGGGAGGAGAGCCGCTGGCAGTCGGTGCGAAACCGGTTGGCGGCGGCATGGACGATCTCCCCGCATCCGCCCACCCCGGTTCCCTTGGTGGGCGAAAGAATCCGAAGCGCCGAGATGGACTGAACGATCAACATGAGTGACCTGTACCGTAGCCTTCAGACCGCGGCCGCCGCCATCGCCGCCGCCACCGGAGTGGAGCGCCACGACGTGGTGGTGGTGCTGGGGTCGGCGTCAGGGGAGCTTCCCGCCGACTTGCCCAACCGCGCCGCCGTTCCCTATTCGGAGATTCCCGGGTTCCCAGTCCCGGCGGTCAAGGGCCACGCCGGAACTCTCTACTCAACCATGTTCGGAGAAAACCGAGTTCTGCTCCTGTCGGGACGGGTCCACGCCTACGAGGGGTATGACCCAGGGGTGCTCACCTTCGCGGTGCGGGCCTGTCTGCAAGCCGGATGCCACACCCTGGTGGTGACCAACGCCGCGGGAGGATGTGGGGACAGCATGAAGGCCGGATCGATCACGTTGATCACAGACCATCTCAACCTGGCGGGGATCAATCCCCTGGTGGGTCCCAACGAGCCGCGGCTTGGGACCCGGTTCCCCGACATGTCGGACACTTACACTCCCCACCTGCGGCAATTGGCCCAGCGGGTGGCTGCCGAACAGAATATTGCTCTTTCAGAAGGCGTGTACGCCTGGTTCCTCGGGCCGACATTCGAGACCCCCGCCGAGGTGGAGATGGCCCGGCGGCTGGGCGCCGATCTGGTGGGGATGTCCACCGTGCCGGAGGTGATCTGCGCCCGCCACATGGGGAAACAAGTGGTCGGATTGTCGGTGGTCACCAATCTGGCGGCCGGCATCTCTCCCCACCGGCTCACCCACGAGGAGGTTTCGGCCACCGCCGAACTGGTGAAAGAAGACTTCAGCATGCTGCTGAGGGCCCTCCTGCCCCGGATCAGCCCGGCGGACGTCGGATAGAGCCGGACAAGAATCCGGTAAACTGGTGAAACCTATGCGAGTAGTGGTTCTTGTCAAACAGATCCCCGACCCGGCTAATCCTTCCCGGTTCGACCGGGAAACCTTCCGTCTCCAAAGATCCGAGGACCAGATCCTCGACGACACCGACCGCTACGGTGTGGAGATGGGCCTGCGGATTGCCGAATCCACCGGGGGGACCGTCACGCTCATTTCGATGGGTCCCACGGGCCGAGCCCAGGGGATTCGACAGGCCCTGGCCATGGGGGCCGATCAGGCGGTGATCGTCGACGATGACAACCTGGCCGGCGCCGACGCTCTTACCACCGCCCGCATCCTGGCCGCCGCCGCCGCCCGGACCGGGTTCGACCTGGTGATCTGCGGCACCGAATCCACCGACGGGTATTCGGGGGTGGTCCCCCAGATGACCGCCGAGTTGTTGGGAGTGGCGGCCCTCACCTATGCCACGGGGGTGGAGGTGGGAGACGGGCAGGTGACCATACATCGGCAGACCAGTTCGGGCTACGATGTGGTGGTGGCCGGCCTCCCCGCCCTGGTGTCGGTGACCGCCGGGGTGGTTGAGCCCCGCTACCCGACTTTCCGGGGAATCATGCAGGCCAAAAAGAAACCCACCAAGACCCTGTCGGCCTCCGATTTGGGAGGGCCGATCTCGGTGGGACAGCAGGTGGTCTCTATCTCGCCGGCGCCCGAACGGGAGGCGGGAGTGATCGCCGAGGACGAGGGGGAAGGGCATTTGCTCATCCTGGAGAAACTTCAGGAAGTGAAGGTGATCTGACCATGGCCAGGATATGGACTTTCTGCGAGGACCACGGCGGCGAACCCTCCACCTTGGGACTCGAACTTTTGACCAAGGCTCGCCGGTTGGGTGAGCCCACGGTGCTCTATGCCGGGCCGGGATCCTCCCGGGCCTGGGAGATTCTGGGAGACCACGGGGCGGTGGGCGTCTTCCACTTCGACCACGGAGACCAGTTGGCGGCCGGGCCGGTGGCGACGGCCCTCACCACCTTGGCCGCCGACGGCTCGCCCGATCTGCTGCTGTTCGGACAGGCCTACACCGACCGGGACGTGGCTGGTCGCCTGGCTGCCCGGTTGGGCCGAGCAGTGCTCTCCAACGCAGTGGATATCAGTGTGGGATCAGACGGGCAAGTGCGAACTCGTCACGAGATCTCTGGAGGATCAGAAATTGCCGAGGCCGAATTCACCTCCTCGGGTCCGCACCTGGTGATCATCAGACCCAAATCGTTTCCGGCCGAGTCCATGGGGGGGCCTCCGCCCCCGGTCGTCCCCGTCGAAATGCCCGATGTGGGCCAAGCGGGGGCGACGGTCACCGAGCGTCACGTTCGGGAACGGAAGGGCCCCGATTTGGAGGAGGCGGCAGTGATCATCTCCGGCGGGCGGGGACTGGGAGCCGCCGAACACTATTCGATGGTGGAGCAGGTGGCCGCTCCCCTGAACGCCGCCACCGGCGCCACCCGCGCCATCGTGGACGCCGGATGGGTGCCCTACGCCAAGCAGGTGGGGCAAACCGGCAAGACGGTGAAACCCGATGTCTACATGGCATGCGGGATCTCGGGCGCCATGCAGCACCTGGTGGGGATGAAGGACGCCAAGACCATCATCGCCGTCAACAAGGACCCCGACGCTCCCATCTTCACCATCGCCGATCTGGGGATTGTGGGCGATGTCCACAAAGTGTTGCCCAAGCTGATCGCGGAGCTCGCCGCCAACTGACACCCGCCTCCTGCGGCGGTATGTGGCAACACCGCGCTAATTTGGATGCGCTACCCACCGTTTCCGGCCTCGATTTCAGCCAAGGCCGCCACCACCACCCACTTATTCCAGCCCCGATCAGCGGTGCGATACCGAAAGCCCGCCTTCAGCTACCGGAAGGCGTGATCAAGCACGGGGACATCCGGTATGCAAGGCGAAGCTCAAGTTGAGGTTGAAGGCGCGGAGTCGGTCAGAGGAGTAGCCCGGACCATCACCGCCGCGTGGATCGGGCTGGCCGGATCGGCGGGGCGACACCGGGACGAGGCCGGTCCGGGCCGCAAGCCGCGGGTCGGGCTGTTTACGGTGTGATCAAGGGGCGATAAGAGGCCCTGGCACTGAGCCCTATTCGGGACTACCGAAAAGAGGGAGGCGCCTACCGGCGCCACTCGGCGATGTTCCAAAGATCGCTGTCCCAAGCGTTCGCGCGCACACCCACCAACGTGTCGATGTGCGCCGCCACCAACCCGCGGTGCACGAGCGGGATCTCGGCGTAGCCCTGCACGAGCAGGTCGTTGAGTTGCTTGATGAGCGCCGCCCGCCCGTCTTCATCCGTCGTCCGGGCGAGCTCCTCGTACAGGCGATCGTAGTCCGGATTGCACCACCGGGGGACGTTGCCGTCGGACCAGTTGTTATCGCGCGCCGCTATATGGTCGCAGCGTTGAGCCGAGAGGTATTCCTGCGGGTCAACACCCGGACCGTTGGTGTACATCTGCACGTCGGAGAAGAACCGCCGGTAGGTAGACGCGGCGTCGGTCACGGGGTCGCCGCCGAAGAACACGCCCGCGTCATGATCCAAAAGGGTTGTCTCGATGCCGATCTCCGCCCACCAGTCGCGCACCAGGGCCTGGGTGGCCTGGCGGACCGCGTTGGTGGTGGTCTGGTAGGTGATGCGCAGCGGCACACCTTCGTACTCGCGGATACCGTCACCGTCGGTGTCGACCACGTCATGCTCGTCGAGCAGCGCCCTGGCGCCTTCGATGTCCTGGGTCAGACACCCGTCGTTCGAGGTCGAGGCGTAGCGCTTCGGCCCCGGCACCAGGTTGCAGGTTGGCACAGCTGCGGATCCGTAAAGCTCCTCGGCGATTTGGGCGCGGTCCACGGCCATCGACATCGCCTTGGTGATCGGAGCGAAAGTCAGAAACGGATGCGGGTTGGCCCCTCCGAGGTACTCGGAGCGGTCCTCCCCCAGCGCCGGATCGGGGTTGGTGTGGTTGATCACGATGCGCTCGGTGTCTCCGGCGAACGCCGAGACCACGCCTCCGAGCCCCCCGCCGGCCAGGGCCTGGAGCGTCTCCGGTGCGATCTGCAGGTTCCAGCCGTAGTCCGCCTCACCGGTATCGAGCACCGCCCGCGCCGCCTCCTCGGCGGTGCCGCCGCCGACGATCTCAACCCGGTCGAAGTACGGCCGGTCGCCGCGGTAGTGGGGGTTGCGTTCGTACGAGACGCCCTCCTCGGGTCGGAAGTCAACGATGCGATACGGCCCGGTGCCGATCGGAGCAAGGTTCTGGGCGTCACAGGAGGAGGCGGCCGCGCCGAGGCAGTCGCCGAACTGCATGCTGCTGATCACCGGGCCGGCGGCGGAGACAAAGGCCGTGTAGGGGTACGGCGTGGGCGTCTCGAACGTGATGCGCACCGCCAGCTTATCGACCGCCTCGACGGAGGCTATTCCGTTGAATGCGTCGCTTCCCGTGCAACCGGTCGCCTCGTCGGTGCAGTAACGCCAGGTGAACACCACGTCGTCGGCGGTCACGTCGCGGCCGTCCGACCACCGCAGGCCTTCGCGCAGGGTCCAGGTGATGGAAGTGAAGTCGTCGGCCACGCCGCCATTGGCCACCGTCGGGATGCTGGCGGCCAGCTTCGGAGCCAGTTCCCCCTCGGGGTTGTAGCTCGCTAAGGGTTCCAGAGTCACGGCCGCGGCATCGACATCCTTGGAGCCGGCCGAGAGGTAGGCGTTGGGGATGGACGGCGCCTGCCAAAATCGCACCGTCAGCACGCGCTCGGACTCCTCGGATCCCTCCCCGCAGGCGGCTACCAGGGCAAGCAGGGCGAACAGTGCGAGGGGAAAGGACAACCCGCGCCCAATACGCAGGTAAGACCTCCGGCGAGTCCCGGCGCGTGCGAAAACCATCTACCGGAAGGCTATCAGGGATCGCTTGGTGGGGGCGGATTGTGAAGATGTGTCACAGGCCACTATGAACTCGGTGATCAGGCCCCTCCTGCCGCCCCGGCCATCTTGGTGATATCCGTTTTGCTGGTGGCGCGCTGTGGCATCCAGCCAACCGCTTTCTTGAATCCCTCGTTGAGCAGGAAGAAAGTCGTGAGTGAATAGAAAGCCACCACAAACGCCACTATCAGCAGCCGGGCGGTGTTTGTTTCCTGGACCGCCCGGTCGGCCAGGTACCCCAGCCCCGCGGGGAAACCCAGGAACTCGGCGACGATCGCCAGTGACCAACTCCCACCCATGGAGAGCAGCATGGCGGTGCGCAATTCCGGAATCGACCCCGGCACTATCACTTTGTAATAGGTGTGCAGCCGGGAGGCGCCCAGGGTACGGGCGCTTTCGATGTACCGGTCGGGCACGTTGGCCACCGCATTCATGGTGGCCACCACCAGTATCGTCCACACTCCGAAGGCGATATAGATGGTGATACCAAAGAAGGTGGAGCCCACCACCAACTGCAACCAGGGAGCCGCCACCAAAAGGGGGATCATCCGCAAAAAGTTCATGGGCGCCCACGCGGTCCGGCCCACCGCCCGCCAGTAGGGAAGGGCCAGACCGGTCAGGAGACCGAGCGTGAGGCCGACCACCATGCCACACATCAGCCTGAGAAGGGTCAAGCCGGAGTGATAAGCCATGGCGAGAAACACCGCCGGCCAGGTCCCCTCCCCACCATAGATGGGAAGGGGCGCCAGTCCCTCGAAATTGAAGGTCGCGAACCCAAGGTTCAGCGCCCGGACGGTCCAGAACCTGGCCATTCCGAAGAGGGTGTCACCGAACACGTAGTCCCATCCGGGAACCAGGGGATACTCAAGAGTTCCCGGAGGCACAACATAAGACGCCACCTGCCACCCCACCAGCAACACCACCCACGAGACGAAGAACAGCGGGCTGCGGCGCATACCGGCCCACAGCATCGGCGGCCCGGCCGCTATCCCCCGTCCCGCCCTGATCAGAAGGTCCTTGACCCCGGCGGCGCGGAACACCACCGGCCAGGCCCAGAACAAAACCAATCCGGAAACGATTAACGACCACGTGACGTGGATCACACCCTCACCATGTGTCCAGGTAACGAAGGGAAGGCTTTCGGGCAACCGAAGCAGCAACCACGGAATCAGAACAGCCCAGATCAGCCATCCAATCCAAAAAAGGCTTGGGAAGCGGGCACGCTGATTCAAACCTGTCTCACCTCCTCCCCGGTTAGACCCATAACGGGCCGGAATCTTGAAGCCACCCCTTTGCCTACAGACCCAGTCGGTGACCGGCCTCGGACCATCTGGTGAAGGAACGTATCACCAGCACCAGGATCCCGTCGACCGCCGCGGCCAGCACGCCGAAGAAAAAAATCAGAGAGATCACTGCGGTCGGACCGTCTGCGTGGCCCATCACGTGGCTCCACATGCGGATCAAGAACCCTCCTCCCATCTGTGGTCCCAGCACCTCCACCAACGTCCCCAAACCCCAAGCTCCTCCCAAAGCGATCCGAAAACCTCCGGCGATCTCCGGAATCGTTCCCCGCAGATAAACCCATCGGAAAATTGTGCGGCGGCTCCCTCCCAAGGTGAGAGCAGACTCAATGAACCCCGCCGGTATATTCTCGGCTGCCCGGCGGCTGAAGAAATACATCAGAAGGGTGGTGTAGAAGGCAACCACCCCGATGGTGGTCAACAGGGGATACTCGATCCCAAACCAGATCACGAAGAAAGGCGCCACGATAAAAATAGGGGTGGTCCCAAAAAAACCGGCCACCGGCGTGACCACGTCGGCAATCCGCGGCCACAGCAGACTGCTCAGCCCAACCCCCAAGCCGATGAACGTCCCCAGCGCAACCGCGATCAGGATATTGCGGGTGGTCCGCACCAGATGAAGAATGTACCCAAAGCAGTGATCAGGAAGAGCGTTCATCCGACCCCTCCTGAACTCCAACTCGCCCACCAGGTCCGGACAGGCGTGAACAAACCGGTCCTTCATCGGCTCGCTGAATAGCAGGTTCTCCCCGAAGTGGGTGACCGCGTCGATCGGCGTCGGAATGAGAGAGAAAAGGGGCGAGAAGGGCGCGGCCAGCAACTGCCAGTACAGCACAAAGAGCAGCATCCCCACAAACAGATAGATGAAGTGGGAAAAGCGCCGCCGCCGCCTATTTCGCCGCGCCGCTGCTCTTACATCAAGAACATCGGTGTCGGTCGTGGTCACTGTACCTCTTCATCGCCCTGGTGGTCTTTGGATTTGCCAACAGGACGAAGCGCAGAACGCGCTCGGCGGCTGCCGTTTACCTGCCAGGCAAACGCTATCGGAAGCCTACCGGAAACGTTCTTGGCGATCAAGGTTGCTTCGCTGTCATGGCTGACAGATGAGACCCTTGATCCCCGCCGTATCCTGAGGTAGAGTGCTTGCTCCCACATCGGGGATCCTGTCATGGACGCGGTTGTGGAAAAAATGGCGCCGTTGTCTCAGAGGCAGGTTAACTAGGCCGCTGATCTGGTCTTTAAGTGAGACTTGAACCCCTCAGGGAACCGGATAAAGGTGTGGGCCCGGCAGGACTCGAACCTGCAACCAACGGATTATGAGTCCGCTGCTCTGACCGCTTGAGCTACGGGCCCCAGAGGACCGTATTCTACCGCTCCAGGCTGTGTTCCTCCGGCTGTTAGCATTCGAACCGTTCGGGCTGTGGCGCAGCTTGGCAGCGCGCTTGACTGGGGGTCAAGAGGTCGCCGGTTCAAATCCGGCCAGCCCGACCAATCTTGAACCTTCGATTCTCCCGGCCGGTGTAACCTGATTCAGCCAGCCACCCGGGAGATCATCCACGCCACACCCTGGGCGAACCGATAAAGCAGGTACAGAGCGGTGAGTCCCACTGCTACTTTGAACCCAAGCGGGTAGGACTCCCCCGGTTCGGCCGACCCATCCTGTTCGGGTAGGTGAGAACTCGGGGGGTTCATCGGGAAACCTTGGCGCGGCGGCGGGTGACAAAGCGCATCGGGGTTCCGATCAGGTCGTAACGTTCTCGCAGCTTTCTCTCCAGGTAGCGCAGGTACTCAGGCGCCAATGATCCTCCTACGGTGAACAGAACGACGGTGGGTGGACCCACCCCCACCTGCACCGCGTACCTGATCCGGCATCGGCGGCCCTTGCGGGGCGGGGGCGGCTGGGCGGCCACCCATCCCGCCACCAACCGGTTGAGTTCTCCGGTGGACACCCGGGTCGCGGCGTTGGCCAGCACCGTCTCCACCGCCGACCCCAGCCGACCCACCCGAGCGCCGGTCAAAGCCGACATGCGCAGCACCGGCGCCCACGACACGAACCCGAGGCGGGCCGGAACCGATCTTTCGGTGTATTCCCGCTGTTCGGGATCAATGGCGTCCCATTTGTTGAGCAGCACCACTAGGGCGGTCCCGGCCTCCACCGCGGCGGTGGCGATCTTTTGGTCCTGATAGGTGGCGCCCTGCAGAGAGTCCACCACCAACAGGGCCGCATCAGCCCGGGACAGGGCTTCTCGGGCTCTCAGAACCGCGTAATAGTCGGCCTCCTCGGTGTTCTTGAGGCGGCGACGGATCCCGGCGGTGTCCACCAGCCGGTAGGTGACCCCGTCCAAGTCCACATCCACGTCCACCGGATCCCGAGTGGTGCCCGCCAGGTCGGAGACGATCACCCGCCGGGAACCACACAGCCGGTTCAACAGGGTGGACTTGCCGGTATTGGGACGCCCGACGATGGCGATCCGGGGAGGCCGGTCCACCGAACCCACCTCGATCCGGGGCAGGATCGAAAAAACCCGATCCAAGAGTTCGCCCACTCCCCGCCCGTGGATGGCGCTGACCGGCACCGGTTCACCCAATCCCAGCGCCCAATAATCGGACACGGTCATCTCCTGTTGGAGATTGTCTATCTTGTTGGCCGCTATCACCACCGGGATGCCGCTTTTCTTCACCACCGCGGCCATGCCTTCATCATCCTCGCTCAGGGCGGCGGTGCCGTCCACCACAAACACCACCGCGTCGGCGCCGCTCACCGCGGCCTCCGCTTGCTGGCGTATCTCGTCGGAAAACGGAGAGGCGGGATCGGTCTCCCACCCTCCGGTGTCCACCAGTAAGAAACGCCGATCCGCCCAGTCGGCGTCGAAGGTGCGGCGGTCGCGGGTCACCCCCGGTTGGGACTGCACCACCGCCGCCCGCCGCCCGATTATCCGGTTGACCAATGTGGATTTGCCCACGTTGGGCCGGCCCACCACCGCCACCACCGCCGCTCTGACCGAAGACATATTCGCAAGACTACGGGTCGCGGCCGCTCCCATTTGCGATGACCCCCATTGCAGCGGATTCCTCAACTCCAAAAGAGCCCTCCTTTGCCTCAACGGTTAGAGGAACATGATTGGAGGCCGCCGCCGATACCTAACATCAAACGTCATGGTTGAACGGTTGGTCTTGGCCGAACCCCGGGGATACTGCGCGGGGGTTGAAATGGCCATCAAGGCTTTGATCTGGATGGTGCGGGTTTTCGATCCGCCCGTTTACTGCTATCACCAGATCGTGCACAACAAGTGGGTGGTGGAGGCCTTCGAAAGGGCCGGAGTGGTATTCGTGGACCATGTTGAGGAGGTTCCCGAGGGTCGGCCGGTGATGCTGTCTGCCCATGGCTCGGCGCCCCAAGTGGCGGTCGGCGCCCAAGACCGGGCGGCGATAGTGATCGACTCGGTCTGTCCTTTGGTAACCAAGGTCCACCATGAGGTAAAGCGGATGTCGAGGAATGGATACGACATTCTCTACGTTGGTCACGAGGATCATGACGAGGCCGTGGGCACCGTGGCAGTGGCTCCGGAGGCGATCACTTTGGTCTCCCCTGAAAAGAGCACCGCGAGTTTTCAACCCAAGAATCCGGAACGGGTGGCGCTGCTGGCCCAGACCACTCTGGGTATGCATGAATGGGGAGCGGTGCATGATGAGGCTGCGACCCGGTTTCCCAACTTGTGGACCGCGCGGCGTTCGGATCTCTGCTATGCCACCACCAACCGCCAGTCGGTGGTGCTGAGCATGGCGGAATACTGCGATGTGATACTGGTTGTCGGGTCGGAAAACTCCTCCAACACCCAGGCGTTGGTGCGGACCGCTCGGGATACAGGCACTTTTGCCTACCGCATAAACCGGGCGGACGATATCTGTGAGGCGTGGCTTGAGAAGGCAGATACGGTGGGTTTGACAGCCGGCGCCTCGGCGCCCGAGCACCTGGTCCAGGAGGTGATCGAAGCCTTGGCGCCTCGCCAGGGGGTGGAACTGGCCCACATCACCGATGAAGACGAATACTTCCCACTCCCCCGCCAGCTCCGGGTCTTCATCGCGGTGCTCGGCCAACTGGTGGAAGCCGGGATGACCGTTCCGGCTTCGGATTGGGGGCATTGGCAGCAGAACGACCGCTCGTGGTCTGCCACAGCCGCACTGACCACCCTCATCGGGTAGGAGTGTGCTGAAAGGCCCAATGGCAGCCAAATCGGCAGCAGAACTCCAGGTCAGGGTTGTGGGAACCATCCCATCCCCATCTTTTTCAGCATGCTCCTAGGAGAAAATGCACCTTGATCACCCTGGTGCGAACATCCTATCCCGATCGTCCCGCCCTCGACACCGCCATCACCCGGGCCATCTTGGACGAAGTCGCCCAGGGACGTTTGGCTGAGACGTTCCGACTGTACACACCCGGCCGGGTGGTGGCCTTCGGACGTCAGGATGTGGTGGCCGAGGGCTATCGGCGAGCGGTGACAGCCTGCCGCGCCCAAGGGTTTGAGGCGGTGGAGCGGCTGGCGGGCGGCCGGGCGGCGGTGTTCCATGAAGGCACCTTGGCCTTCTCGTGGGCAATTCCCACCACCGATCCGCTGGTGGGAATCACCGAGAGGTTCAACAGTATTGATCGGATCGTGATGAATGCTCTCCGGAGGTTGGGGTTGGATGCTCGGGTGGGGGAGGTGCCCGGTGAGTACTGCCCGGGGCGCTACAGCGTGAACCTGGAGGGGCGTTGGAAGGTCATGGGGGTGGGGCAGCGCCTCCGCCGAGGGGTGGCCCACGTGGGAGGGGTGGTGGTGGTGTTCGGCCGAGAGCCGATCAACCGGGTGTTGACCCCGGTCTACCGAGAGCTTTCCTTCGATTGGAGTCAGGACGCCACCGGATCCCTGCGAGCAGTTTGCCCCGACATCACCACCGCCCAGGTGGCGGATTCCCTGGTGGCCGAACTGGCCTCGGCGGCGGACCTATCGGAAAGTGGCCTGAACGAATCAACCCTGCAGAGGGCCAACCGCGTTTTGCCGCAACATTTGTCACCCGAACCCATGCCCCCAGTTGAGTAGCCTCCGGGTCCATGAGCATGCGCATCGCCGTGATCAACGGACCGAACCTGAACCTCTTGGGAACCCGCCAACCGGAGGTGTACGGTCACACCACTTTGGACCGGCTGGTCCGATTGCTGACCGCCTGGGGGCGGTCGGTGGACGCACAAGTTTCCCACTTTCAGTCCAACCACGAGGGCGCCCTGATCGAGCACCTGCACGACCTTTCCGGGAAGGTGGATGGGGTGGTGATCAATCCGGGTGCTCTGACCCATTATTCCTTCAGCCTGGCTGACGCTTTGGCCGCGGTGGGAATTCCCGCCGTGGAGGTGCATATCTCCAACATCATGGAGAGAGAACAATGGCGAAGGCGTTCGGTGGTGTCCCCGGCTTGTGTGCGGACCATCTACGGGAGGGGAGTGGAGGGGTACCTGTGGGCCATCCGCCACCTCCACTATCGGCGGCTGGGCAGTCCCCAAGCAGTCAGCGGTCCGGCGGGGGCGGTGGGGGACCTGAGACTCCCCGAGGGTGACGGGTCCCATCCGGTGCTGGTGCTGCTGCACGGTGGAGGATGGCTGGGCCAGTGGCGGCGAGACCAGTTGGACGGGATGGCGGTGGATCTGGCCGACCGCGGATATGCAACGTACAACTTCGAATACCTGCCGCCGCACGGTGGAGGAAGATTTCCGCGCACCATCGAAACCACCCGGCACGCTCATCGGGAGATCACCCGTCGGCCCGAGCTGGATGCGGACCGGGTAGCGCTTTTGGGACACTCGGCGGGTGGCAATCTGGCGCTGATGTCGTCAATGTGGTGGAGACGGTGGGGTCACGCTCCCCACCTGGCGATTTCTCTGGCCGGTATCACCAGCCTCCGCCCCGACAGCCCTTTCGACGGGGTCTATCTGGGGGGCCAGGATCCCCAGGCGGCATCTCCCCGCGGCCTGGTTCCGCTGGGTGTCGACAGCCTCCTGATCCACGCCGAGGACGATGACGTGGTCCCCTCCGAGCATTCCACAGCCTTCGCCCGGGCGGCCGCCGCGGCCGGGGACCGCGTTCGGACTGCGCTTTTGTCCGGGGGCGGACATTCGGGTTTCTTGGATATCCGGAATCGAGCCTGGGAGCAGGCCCGAGAAAGGATTATCACTACATTCCCGGCATGACATCAACTCAAGGCCGGACCTTCGACCAGCCCGAAAGGGATTGGCTCCAGCAACTGAGACGCCGCCGAGCCATATGGTTGACCATCTCGTTCGCGGTGCTGGTTCTGACGGTGCTGGGGCTTTTCAACCTGTTTTCCCGCCGCCTTCCCGAACCGGCGCCTGAGGGAGAACAAGTGACTTTCGGGCTCCACGGTCGGAGCGCTGGCGGGGCAGCCGGGCAAGTCCTGGTCTCAGCCCTCAGCGCGGGACCCAATTTGGTGTCGATTGATCCCCAGCCGAACCCCGACCAGTTGGCTGAGGAGACCGAGAGCGAGGGGACGTACGGTCCGAGCGCCGAGACCGGACCGGGGGACGCACCCTTTCTACGACGGAGAACCCTCACCTCGGCCGAGATCACCGATCTTGCCTCCCGGTATTTTTTGGACGACGATGTGCTGCGGGCCTTGCGGGTGGCCTGGTGTCTGTCGGGATTTGATCCTCAGGCCATCGATCCGGTAACCGGGCGGATGGGACTCTTCCAGCATGACCCGGCCTTTTGGCCCGACCATGCTCAGCTGGCCGGATTCCGCGGGTACGATCCCTCCGATCCCGTGGCCAACACCGCGGTGGCTGCCTATCTGGTCTATGAGGGAGAGGGGTGGCAGACCTGGAACTGTCCCACCTAGACCATCGAAGATGAGGGGCCCCCGTTCGAGGACTTCGAGCCGCCGAACCAATTTGGGTTTGGCGTTTCTTCTGCCTTTGGCGGCCCTGAGCGGGATCCTCTCTTTTGCGATTGGCGTCGATTGGCTGGTGGATCCCACCACCATCCATGGGGTATTGGCCCTGGCAGTGGCTCTTTTGACCCCATGGAAGTCGACCGTCATCCGCCGGGGCATGGCGCGGCGGAGGAAAACCCGCTGGATATCGGTGGCTCTGGGAAGCCTGGTGACGATGGCCTTGGGTTCAGGATTGCTTCATGCCACCGGATTGACCGACCGTTTGGGGCCGCTGACTGTGATGCAGGTCCATGTGGGGAGCGGTGCGGCGGCGGTGCTGATGGTCTGGTTGCACTACCGGACGCATCCGGTTCGCCCACGCCGCCTCGATCTGAACCGAAGGGCTCTGCTGGGTGGCGCCGGGCTGGTGGGAATGTCCGCCGTGGTGTGGGCCGGGTGGGAATTGACGATCCGGGCAGCGGGTCTTCGAGGAGGTCAACGGCGCTTCACCGGCTCCCACGACCGCGGTTCGGGGGATCCCTCCCAGATGCCGGTCACCTCATGGCTCAACGACCGAACACCCCCTGTTGATGGCTCCACCTGGCGATTGAAGGTGGATGAAAGCACCTTGAGCCTTCGGGACTTGGAAGGCCTTCCCCACCAAAAGCTCACAGCCGTTCTGGACTGCACCGGGGGATGGTATTCCGAACAGGAATGGGAGGGTATCCGTTTGGATCAATTGGTGTCGCCGGGGGAAGCGGAAAGTGTGGTGGTCAGGTCATCCACCGGGTACCAACGGCGCTTTGCGGTCTCCGATCTGTCCCGGCTGTGGCTGGCCACCCGCCTGGGTGGAAAGTCGCTCACCCCCGGACATGGGTTCCCCGCCCGTCTGGTGACACCTGGGCGGCGAGGGTTTTGGTGGGTGAAGTGGGTGGTGGAGATCGAAACCTCCGCCCGACCGGCCTGGCTTCAGCTCCCCTTCCCTCCCACCTGATACGCCAACCGCGGCGGGTTTCACCACCGACTCGCGTTTGTTTCAGCGGCCGGGGGCGTAAGGTTCTGTGAATGTGTCGAAACATCACCATCCTGCGCGGTCTGGAACCTTCTGCCACCCCCGAAGAGATTGAGGCGGCCGCCCGCCAGTATGTTCGCAAAGTGAGTGGCGTGCAGAAGACCTCGGCGCTGACCGAAAGGGCTTTCGAGAAGGCTGTGGTCCAGGTCAGCCTGGCAACCACTGATTTGCTGGGATCTCTCCCACCTCGGCGGGTTCCTCCCCGTTACGATCCTCCCCTTCGTCGGCTGGGGGTGCGCTGAAAAAGATCTGGTTGCGCCAGAACTGCGCCCGGGTCCTGGGTGTGGAGGCCATCCGATCCCCGTCTTTTTCAGCATGCTCCTGGGACAACCCCTGTCCTGAGAAGTCAAATCTCTGCTGCGGCCAGTGAGCCGCAGTGACTGAAATGATTTGAACCGAGGCGGGCACTAACCTGCTAAGGTGATAATGATTATCACTATCGCACAGAGGAGTTCAGAACAAATGCTGAAACCAACCAGAATCCGTTTGTGGATGGCAGCCGTGGCAGTCATGTTGCTGGCGGCCGGGTGCGGAGGCGCCGAGGATCAGCCGTCCGGCACGACCTTGGCGGAAGATCCGGGCGCCTCTAGGGAGGCCGAAACCGGCGACGCGCCAGGTGAAGACCTGTACATAGTTGTCACCACCACCATCCTCGGTGATGTGGTCAAGGGCTTGGTGGGCGACTCCGGCACGGTGGATGTGCTGCTGTCGGTGGGCGCCGATCCGCATGATTTTCAATTGTCTTCCCAAGGTGGCGCCAAGCTTCGCCAGGCGGACCTGGTAGTTGCCAACGGACTCGGCCTGGAGGAGAACCTGGAAGCGGTCTTCGAGTCCGCCCGGGAAGACGGTATCCGGGTGCTTGAGGTGGGAGAGCTGGTGGATCCCTTGGAGTGGGGTGAAGGAATGGGACACGGCGACGAAGAAGGCGACCACGACGAAGAGAGCGACCACGACGAAGAGAGCGACCACGACGAAGAGAGCGACCACGACGAAGAGAGCGACCACGACGAAGAGAGCGACCACGACGAAGAAGGCGAAGAAGGCGACCACGACGAAGAAGGCGACCACGACGAAGAAGGCGACCACGACGAAGAAGGCGACCACGACGAAGAAGGCGACCACGACGAAGAAGGCGACCACGACGAAGAAGGCGACCACGACGAAGAAGGCGACCACGACGAAGAAGGCGACCACGACGAAGAAGGCGACCACGACGAAGAAGGCGACCACGACGAAGAAGGCGACCACGACGAAGAAGGCGACCACGACGAAGAAGGCGACCACGGCCACGGCCATGAAGGGAACTTTGATCCCCATTTCTGGTTTGATCCATCCCGGATGGAGCAAGCGGTGCGGGCGATTACCGACGAATTGATCGCGTTGGGCCGGGGCCCCTCAGCCGATGAATGGAATGAGCGGGCCGATCAACAGATAGCTCTGATCCGTGAGGCCGCCGCCGAGGCTGAGCAGATTCTGTCGGTGGTGCCTGCCTCCGATCGGAAACTGGTGACCAACCACGACTCCTTCTCCTACTTCGGCGTGTATTTCGGGTTCGAGATCCTGGACACCATCCTCTCGGGAGGAAGTACGCTGGCCCAACCCGGAACGGCTCATCTGGCCGGCTTGGTGGAGACCATCAGAGAGGAAGGAACAAAGGCCATCTTCACCGAAACCACCGCCGATTCCAGACTCCCCCGCACGGTGGCAGATGAATTTGACCCGCCGCTTACGGTGGTGGAACTCTACACCGGCTCCCTGGGACCGTCCGGCTCAGAAGCCGACACCTATCCGAAGTGGCTGGTTGCAAACGCCCGTTTGATCGCCGAAGGGCTGACCGACTGATCCGTCAGGAGGGAGAGGTCTTAATCGAGATCTCCTCCAACTCGGGACCGGTCAAGCGGCGGAAACACCGTCTGGCCGGTCCCCGCTCCAACACCGCCGCCTCCCAGCCGTCCAAAGAGCGCCGCTCGGTCTCGGCAAAGACCTGCATACCCAAACGGAGAGCCGTCTCCCGGTCCATTCCGGGTTCAAAACGATCCCGAAGTTCCCTGCCCAACACATCCGCCTTACCCCCGATGGCCAGGGTCCCCCTTCCCTCCAGCAAGGTACCGTCGTAGCTGATTTGCAACATCTGGTTGGGTTGCCCCTCCTGCCCCAGTTCGCAAATCAGAAGTTCCACCTCAAAGGGCTTGGTCTCGTGAGAGAAGATCACTCCCAAGGTCTGAGAGAAGGCCGTGGCCAACCCCAGCGCGGTGACATCGTCGCGGCTGTACAGGTACCCCATCACATCGGCCTGTCGGATGCCGGCTTTTCGCAATGTCTCGAATTCGTTGTAGCGGCCCACGCCCGCGAATGCGATCCGGTCGTAGACTTCGCTGATCTTGTTCAGGGAACCCCCCGGGTTCTCGGCCAGCATCAGCAGACCGTCCTGATATTCCATCGCCACAATCGACCGGCCCCGGGCAATTCCCTTGCGGGCGAACTCCGCCCGGTCACGAACCAGTTGTTCGGGGGTGACGTAGAAACCCGGGTTCATCGGCCTTCCCTCAAAGCCGCCCCGGCGACCGAGGCGAGGTGGTCTTCATCAACCTCCCTCACTCCTTGGCGGTCGATGACCACCAGGTTGGGCAGGATCCCACGCCGCAGATCGGGGCCTCCGGTGGCCACATCCACATCGGCAGCCGCCACCAGGGCGCCCATTACTTTCTCTATAACCTGGTCTTCTCCCATCCCCGGCTGCCAGGCCATACGCAGATACGCCCGGGCCTGCACCGCCCCCGAGCCGGCCGCCCCATATTCCTTCTCCTCATAACGGCCCCCCACCACATCGAAGCTGTAAACCCGGCCCTGATCGGAGTTGCGGTCGTACCCGGCGAACAGCGGCACCACCGCCAAACCCTGGAAGGCCAGCGGGAGCTGAGAGCGTACCAACCGGGCCAGGAAGTTGGCTTTGCCCTCCAAGCTGAGCATGGCCCCTTCGATCTTCTCGTAATGCTCCAATTCCACGCTGAACAATCGCACCATCTCCAGCGCCAAACCGGCGGTTCCGGCCACCGCCACCGCCGACATCCGATCGGCCCGGTAGACCTTGCGGATACGGCGATGGGCGATCAGATGACCTTCTGTGGCCTGACGATCACCGCCGATCACCACTCCATCCCGATAGCGGGTAGCCAGCACCGTGGTGCCTTCGGGCGGATTGAGATCCCGACCGGGCGCGGCGGGAACCTTCCACCGGGGGGCCAGACCCAAAGAGTCCAGCAGGTCGGAGAAGCTGGAGCCGGGGGCGGGAGCGCCCAAAGCCAACCCCCTACTCGGCTCGGTCACTCTCCCCCCTTCTGCACGTAATTCTTCACGAATTCCTCGGCGTTTTCCTCCAGCACACTGTCGATTTCATCCAACAGGTCATCGATTCTCTCCGAGTCCATCTGCGCCATTCCCAACCCACCCAGGTCACTGTCGGTGGGTTCCGGCCCACCCTTGGATCGGCGCCGACGTCGTTCTAATTCTTGATCAGCCATCTCTTTCACCCAACGCGCGAATCAAATCGGCCGGATCGGACACCTGCCTCATCAAAGGACCGGCATCGATTCGGCTTCCTTTCAAAGGCTCCATCATAGATACCTTGAAAAGGTCACCGGACTCCGTTTCGAATAGCAGCGAATCCCAGTTGGCCGCCATCAGGGAACCTCCGAACCGGGAGACACAAGACCCCCTGAACCATGCCCGGGTGTCATCGGGGGGAAGGCGCTCGGCTTCCCCAATCTGCTCATCGGTGAACAATCGCCGGATTGCCCCACCCCGCACCAGTCGGTGGTAGATGCCGCGGCCCGGCTCCACATCGTGATACTGCAAGGCCAAGGCGGAGAGTCGAGGATGTGACCAACTCAAACCCTGCCGGGCCCGGTAGGCCTCCAGCAGCCCCAGTTTGGCCGTCCAATCCAATCGATCAGAGGTCAAATGGGGATCGCGTTCCAGGTCAACCAACACCCCTTCCCACTCTTTCAGCACCATTGGCCAGATCGGACCATCCATGTAGCGGTGGGCATAATCGGAGAGCCACTCCAGATACTGAAATTGCAGCTCCAAGGCGGTGGCAGTACCGCCCCCTTTCATTTCCATGGGTTCGGAGAGGCTGAGATCGTGGCTGATCTTCCAGCAGGCCTTCACCGGATCGGCCAGTTCCAGCGGAGAAGGCAGGGCATCGTCCTCGAAGGCATGTAGAAACAGGGCCGTTACGCCCAGTTTCAGAAAAATCTGAACCTCGGAGAGATTGGCGTCGCCAATGATCACATGCAACCGTCGGTACCGAGTCGGATCTCCATGCGGTTCGTCCCGGGTGTTGACGATCGGACGCCGCAAGGTGGTCTCCAAACCCACCACCTCCTCGAAGAAATCGGCCCGTTGGGTGATCTGATAGGCACAGGGAGGCCGATGGTTCTCGGCCCCCACCTTGCCGGAGCCGGTGAAGATCTGGCGGCTCACCAAAAAGGTGGGAAGATAACGGACCACCTTGCTGAACGGAGTTCGGCGCGACAGCAGATAGTTCTCATGAGCCCCGTAGCTGCTGCTCTTGCCGTCGCTGTTGTTCTTGTAAAGACGGACATGCTGATTGGGGGGCAGGGTCATCTGCACCTCCCGGGCCGCTCGGGCCATCACCAATTCTCCTGCTTTGTCGTACAAGGCCGCCTGCAGAGGATCAACACACTCGGGACTGGAGTATTCGGGATGGGAGTGATCCACATAGAGACGGGCCCCATTGGTGAGCACCGAGTTGATCATGGCCGATTCGGGTTCGGGCATCCCGAAGTTCTCGTGTCCAAAGCCCCGCGAGTCGCTGCCCGGGGATTCGTGTTCGTAGGACCACTGCACCTTCACCGGACCTCCCGGGTAGGAGTCGATCACGGCCGCGGCCGCCAGGGCCTGATGCTGGTGGTCGCGGTTGCGGATAATCACCCCGAACTCGGTTTCGGTGCCCAGCACCTTGGGAATGGCCATCAGCAGCCCGTTCGGAGAAGAATCAGAGGTATTGGCCGGTGGTCACCGTTTCCACCATCCGACCCTCGCCATCCTCCAACAACGTGCGTACGTAAACGATCCGCTCCCCCTTCTTGCCGGAGATCTTCGCCCAGTCATCGGGGTTGGTGGTGTTGGGAAGATCCTCGTGCTCGCGGAACTCCCTGCGGACCGCCGCCAGCAGATCCTGTGGTGCGATCCCCGACTCGCCTCCGCTCAAGAAGCGTTTGATGGCGCTTTTTTTGGATCGCCGAACGATGTTCTCGATCATGGCGCCGCTGGAGAAGTCCTTGAAGAACAGCACCTCGCGGTCGCCATTGGCATAGGTGACCTCCAGGAAGCGATTCTCTTTCTTCTCCGAATACATGTCGTCAACCACGGCCGCCACCAAGTCTTCCCGCATCCGAGCGGCATCTCCCCCGGAGCCGGCCAGATGGCCGGGGTGGTAGGGAAGATCCGACGTCAGGTAGATACCAAAGATCTCCCGGGCTGCGGCCTCGTCGGGGCGAGAGATCTTGATCTTGACATCGAGCCGGCCCGGTCGGAGAATCGCCGGGTCGATCAGGTCCTCACGATTGGAGGCCCCGATGACAATCACATTCCGCAACGACTCCACACCATCAAGCTCGGAAAGCAATTGGGGAACAATGGTCGACTCCACATCCGAGGAGATACCCGTACCGCGGGTGCGGAACAGCGAGTCCATCTCATCGAAAAACACGATCACCGGAACTCCTTCCGATGCCTTCTCCCTGGCCCGCTGGAAGATCAGACGGATCTGACGTTCGGTCTCCCCCACCCACTTGCTGAGCAGTTCCGGCCCCTTGATGTTGAGAAAGTAGGAGTGAGTGTCGGGGTGACCGGTCCGCTCGGCCACCGCCTTGGCGAGACTGTTGGCCACCGCCTTGGCGATCAGGGTCTTCCCACACCCGGGAGGACCGTAGAGCAGAATGCCCTGGGGCGGCTTGAGGTCATAGCAGGAGAACAGCTCCCGGTGAACATAGGGAAGCTCAACCGCGTCCCGGATCATCTCGATCTGCGATTTCAACCCTCCCACCTGGGTGTAGGTGACATCGGGAACCTCTTCCAGAATCAGTTCTTCCACCTCGGGACGCGCCAGCCTCTCCAAGGCCATGGCGCCCTGCACATCCACCCTCACGTTGTCCCCCATCCGCAAAGGCGCCTCCTGCAGCGGACCGGCGATCCACACCACCCGGTTTTCGTCTCCGTGAGCCTGGACCAACAGCCGGTCCTGTCCCAGTCGGTCTTTCACCACCATCACCTCTCCGGTGCCGTCGAAATCACGGACGTCGATGATGGAAAATGCCTCGTTCAGCAGGACCTGTTGCCCCGGTTGGAGTTTCTTGACCTCGATGGATGGCTGGGCATCCACCCGGAGTTTGCGGGTGCCGGTCACCAGATCCACCTTCCCGTCGGTGTGGGCTTGGATCACCGTCCCGAAAGCATTGGGAGGGCTGGTCAGCCGTTCGATCTCGGTTCGCAACATGGCCAGTTGCTCCCGGGCTTCGGTCAGCAGGCCCCCCAGCTTCTCGTTCTGGGAGCGTACCCGGTCGAGCTGGCGACGAGTCTGGTCCACCTGGTGCTGCAGAGCGTCGAGCCGCCGAGGAGTCTGGGAGCGCAATCGAGCCAACTCCCCCTCCAACTGGGCAATCATCGCGGTGGGGTCGGAGTATTCGGGTCGGCGCTTATCGAACATTCTGGGGATGAGTATACGAAAACGGGAATGTGTCTTTGAGATACGAAGGTTGTTATGATTGAGACCAAGCAATCCGAGGACGGGAGACCACAACAGTATGAAGGTTTGGATAGATCAGGACCTCTGCACCGGTGACGGTCTGTGCGAGGAGATTGCCCCCGATGTATTCGTTCTCCTTGATGACGGATTGGCTTACGTCCGGGATGGTGAGACCATCTATGCGGAGGCGGAAGGACACATTCAGGGCGCCGGGGGGCTGGCAGTGGTCCCCAGCGGCCAGGAGGACATCACCATCGAGTCGGCCGAAGAGTGCCCCGGGGAGTGCATCTTCATCGAGCCCTGACCGAGAGGCGCCCCCTGGGTTGGCGCCTTCCTGAATGCAGAGGGGCTGCTCGCATCGGCTTGATTTGAAGCTCGTCAAGCGCTGCGGACGGCCCAGTTATAGGCTCCGGCGGTTTCTCGCGAAAAATCCGGACTGAAAAACACCGCACCGGCACTTGAAAAGTGTCCCACCACCAACACATAATGAACTCAACAAACATCGCGGTGGTCCGGACCGCCCCGATCATCTGAATTACTTCGGTGCGGGAACCTCCGCAATGGAACTACCTCACCAAAGCACTTTTAGCCGACGATCCTTTCATCGGGATTGGGGGAGGCCTGCGCCCACCCCCAAAAATTTTCACCGGACAGGCGGAGGCGGGTCGGGAGGGGAACCCTTGGGGGGGGGAATTTTCGGTCCGGGCGCCAGCCAGGGCGGCAATCCGGGGTGTTTTCGGGAGTTGAACTCAAATGCCCGGTTAAGACCGCGGCAACCTGGATGCACCGCTTTGATCACGTGGGTTGCAGGGGTGGTTTGATCAGGACGGGTTGTCAGGGCGCTTGACTCTCGACACCACCACGAACCCGGTGTGACCGACCATTTGATGGCGAGGCCGAACCGAAGGACCACGCACGTTCCATTCCCGATGCAGGGTCTCGAAAACCTCTGTTTCACAAAATGACCCGGTCGACTTGAGAGTGGCGACCAGCTTTTCGATCTGAGGGACGGTGGGCAGATAGGAGCAGAACACTCCCCCCGGAGGCTGGGCGGCGGCCGCCACGGCGGCCGCATGCCACGGTTCGGGGATATCCAGCACTACCCGTTGCGGCCCCACTTCGCCGATGGCTTCCTCAACCTGCCCCCGGCGCAACTCCAGTTGCGGGGGTATCTCACCGAACCATCGGGTGATCATCTTGCGGGCATGGGTCTGATGATCGTCCCGGATCTCGGCGGAGACCACCCGACCATCCGAACCGACCGCCCTCGCCAAAGCCATTGCCAAGGCGCCCGATCCGGTCCCACCCTCCACCACCGTCATCCCCGGACCGATGTCCGCCCACATCAGAATCGGCCCAATGTCCTTGGGGTACACCACCTGGGCGCCCCGCTTCATCTTGAGTATGAAATCGGCCAGGAGCGGACGAAGCAGCCGCAGGCGAGCACCGGAGGAGGACGTGAGCAAAACCCCTTCCGACTGGCCGATAATGTCGTGGTGAGGCACCACCCCCCGGTGGAACTCAAAGCGCCGAGACGGGTGCAGGAGCACCATGAAACGGCGGCCCTTGCCATCGATCAGCAGCGCCATCTCCCCCTCCCCGAAGGGTCGCTGCGCAGCAGGACGCTCTGTCACGAAGAGCGTTGCTCCTTGCGGAATCCGGCGTTGTGACGCCGCACGGCAATCGCCGCCTTCTGGCGGCATACCCGGCATTTCAAAGGCTGGTCAACCCCCCGAGATAACCGGTCGCAACTCGATGGTGTCGTCGGGATGGAAGCGCTCCTCGTTGGTAAGCAACTCGATTTCCCTCCGCGGCTGATGAAGCAGGACCTTCATTGGAAAACCGCCACCACCGAACCCAGCAGGGTGAGGATCAAGGTCATCACCAAGATCCAGACCAAGATTCTCCGTAACCGATCGTTTCGCAAGACGCCTCCTTCGCGGTTGGGTATAGGCTTGTCCCCATACCTTAATAAGGAAACCTGTGATAATCGACTACCTCAGACGTATGGCCAGAAACCGCGCCTTCGGAGGCGCTCGCACCGGGGACATATGGCTGATGGCAACGGGACTGTTGCTCTGGCGCTGGGCGGCCCGGAGGAAGCGCAGGCAACATTGAATCACGGATGGGTCAAATCGGCATGGACTTGATTTGGCCCCGACCGCCGTCAAACTTCGCGGGCCAGTTCGGAGATGGCCTTCCGGATTCGACTGCGGCCCCGGCGTCTCCCCATCCAGTAGACCACTCCCACTGCGGCCGCCATTCCCAGGCCCTTCAGGAAGACCGGACTCTTCATCGATTCTCCGGTCTCTGTCAGGGCCTCGACAATCTCCTGAGCCTGCCGCTCCAGGTCTTCTCTGGTCACCGAGCCGTTTTGGTCACTCATCGGCGGTTCGCAGTCTCCTGCCCACCAGGACGGCGGTCAACAGGAAAACCACCGAAGTCAAAGCCGCCGAAGCCGCTGACCACAACTGGCCTTCGGGGAACATGTCTCCGAGGTACCCGTGCACACCCAGCGCCAGTAACAAGGCTCCCAGCGTTAGCAGGAAGGCTGAGAGCAACGCAATGACCACCGTGCGGCCGACATTCTTCATCGGCTCCACGGTCTCCTGGCGAAGATACTGCTTGGCCAGTTCAATCAGGTCGGCTACCTGCTGGGGAATCTCCTTGGGGTCTGCCATCAGACACAAGGCTACACCGCCCCAGCCGGCCAACGGCCCGATACGAGCCCGAGCCCCGTGCTGACGATTCATCGAAAGTGCACAGAGTCGATCATCGAAAGTGCACAAACTGTGGTGTGTGGTTTTGGGCAGAGGCGGACCGACAGTCTTTACCAGCAAATGGCCCATCGGCTCTATACGATGGAGAGCCATGTCCCCGCCAGCGCCCCGCTCCCCCAGGGTTTCAACCCGGACGTCTTCTTTTGGGGTGAGCAAACGGGAAGGCCACGACTCCTCGGCTTTCTATGCTCGATTCACCCCCCCACGAATCGACTCCGATGATCGGATAGGGCGCCGCCCCCAAAGGGAGGGGCCGATCCTGGGCGATTCCCGGTCGATGAGTGATCTGCCGAGCAACTGTGTGGCGCTGATGGTGACCTCGCCACCGTACTTTGTGGGCAAGGAGTACGAGAACGAAGTCATGGTGGCTTCTCGCTCCAATGGTGTCCCGGCGGAGCTTCCCAGCAGCTACCGGGAGTATCTGCGGCTTCTCCACGATGTGTTCGCCGAGTGTCGACGGGTGTTGGAGCCCGGAGGACGCATGGCGGTGAACGTGGCCAATCTGGGTCGGAAGCCCTACCGGAGCCTATCGGCCGATGTGATCCGAATCCTTGAGGATCTGGGGTTGTTGCTGCGCGGTGAGATCATTTGGCGCAAGTCTCGGGCCAGCAGCGGATCTTGTGCGTGGGGGTCGTTCCGCAGCCCCGCCAATCCGGTGCTGCGAGACGTAACGGAACGGATCGTGGTGGCCTCCAAGGGAAGGTTCGACCGGGCGCTGTCCGCCGCCCGACGCGAAGACCTGGGCCTTCCCCATCTTGCCACCACCAACAGCGACGAGTTTATGGAAGCCACCTTGGACGTATGGACCATACCGGCCGAAAACGCCCGTCGAGTGGGACACCCGGCCCCGTTCCCCGTGGAGTTGCCGCTTCGGCTCATACAGCTTTACACCTACGAGGATGATCTGGTGCTTGATCCTTTCATGGGATCGGGTACCACTTTGGTGGCCGCTCGCCTTGCTTCCCGGAGAAGTGTCGGGTATGACACCGAGCCCGAGTATGTCAAGATCGCCCAAGACCGACTGGAGCAGATCACTGCCAGGGCCGGCCAGGACCAAAACCGGCAGCTGACCGGGTCGGTGGATAGCGCTCGCAACCTGGCCCGGCAGGTTCTGGAAGAATCCGGCTTTACCATCGTCAAGAGCATGCCGAAGATCGGGAAGACCGGGATTCCGTATGATTCGCTGGTCGAAAACCGACACGGCCAGCGGTGGTATGTGGATGTGGCAGGAGGCGCCACCGCCATCCAGCCCGGACTGCAAAGAAGCACAGTGGTTTGGGAAACCCTCGGCAAGGCGCACATACTCCACCAATCGGACCCGGACCGAGAGCCTCGGAGTGTGCGGAAAAAGGTCCAGCGGGAGCCAAATGCGACAACAGAACCCCAGGTCGAGACGTGGGAACGATCCCATCCCCATCTTTTTCAGCATGCTCCTCGGGTGCTGGTATTGACTCCCAGGCTCCCGAAACCGGCCAGCCGGGGCCGCAAAGCGATCGCGGCGGTGGGCCCCCGGCGCCTGTTTGACCTCATCGAACTCTCCGACCCCTCCGACATCCTGCGGCTGCGGCGTTATGCCAGACAAACGACCCGCCACCCCTCCCCCGGGTTCTGGACAAAGCAACAGATCAGGCGAGCATTCCCCACCGCCGAGCAGGTTCTGTTCGCCTCCGATGAATAGCGGGACTGTCCAGCCCCATTGGTAAGAACGAAGAACCTACTCCGGCCAACCCGGGGAGGCCTCGGTGTCATTCACCCCTGGACGCTATCTCAACCATCGTCTCAAGATTGCAAGCGGTCTGTGTCCCGTTGCCGATTCGCTCGGCGTGCCGGGTCACCAGAAACCGTCGGTGGGCGCCGACCATGTCCGCTGTTTCATTTAGCCGGGCTAGGTGGGCTCGCCTCGGTCGGGTGGTCAGCTTCATCTCGATTGCCCATAATTCTGCCCCTACATTGATCAACAAGTCGATCTCGCGGCCGTCTGCGGTGCGAAAGTGGCATGGGCCGGCATAGCGACCGGTCTGTTGGATGGCAATGAGGATCTGCTCGATTGCATAGCCTTCCCAGCTTGCTCCCACCGCAGATAATCTGAGCAGATCCCGGTCCGTTTCCACACCGAGCAAGGTGTGGAGCAGACCGCTGTCCCGCCAGTAGACCTTGGGCCGGCGGGCGATCTGCTTGCCGATATTGACGTGATGGGCGGGCAGTCGGCGTACCAAGAAGGCGCCTTCCAGGTAGTCAAGGTAGGAGTTGATCGTGTGATACGACAATCCGAGAGCCGACCCAATGGCGCTGGCATTCCAGGTTTGGCCGTGGCGGGCAGCCAACAACCGGAACAGCCGGTTCGTGTTCTGAGGGGTAGCGGGAAGACCCCACGATGGGAGATCGCGGAGAGCGAGCAGGTTTAGATAATCATGCTGCCATTGAGGGAAGCTGCGCCCATCCAACACCCCGCCGTCGGGATACCCACCGCAAAGCCACTGTCGACTACTTGCAGGATCGGGCAGCTCGGTCAGCGACAGCGGAGACAACTCCACGATGCTGAGGCGTCCCGCAAGGGATTCCGAGACCCTCTTCATCAGAGCCGGAGAAATCGATCCGAGCAGGAGGAACCTCCCGTTGCGACGTCGGTCGGCATCGATCGCTCCTCGCAGTCGGGGAAAAACGTGGGGAGCCGCCTGGGCCTCGTCGATGATCACCAGTTCGTTGGTGTGAGCCGCCTCATCCCACTGCAGATCAAGTCTCAGTTGGTCGGACTCCTGCTCCATGTCGTAATAGCGTCCACCCAGAGATCGGGCCAAGGTTGTCTTGCCGCACTGACGCGGCCCCACCAGGGCCACCGCGGGGTAGGCGCCGAGACGCTTTCCCAGTAAAGAATCTGAACCATGTGCGGTGATGTTTCTTTCTAGCATTTGCCCACCGTAGGGATAGCAACTTCTATTTTAGACGGCACAATTTTCTATATTATGAAGTGTTGCTTCTATTTAGCTAGTCTGCTATTTCTAAACCGGAAGCCGGATTGGGGGTAGGGATCCTTGGCAGATGCGTCGCGATATCATTCGCTAAGTCGCGAAAATCGGCTGGACGGTCCTCTGGGAGCCCACCCCCGCCTACCACCACCTTGGCCGGGACACGCTTGGCCAGGATCTGGCGGGAAGTGTGTCCCAAGAAAATATGACCCCTTTCTGTTTGCCGGGAAACCTTATGGTGTCCTGGGCGGCCCTGACGACGTCGGAAAGAACCGGGGGTGTTTCGACTCCCACCAATATGGGAACGGCACTGTGACGAAGTCAACCCTTGTCAGGATGTTTTTTTCGCGTACCGCCCGCCCGACCCCTACCCGCTCACCTTCCCAGGGAAGACTGTCCGGCCAGCCTTCGGGGAGTTGACTGTAGTTGCAGGAACGCACATCTGATCGCCGCCCCACCACAAGTGTGGGAAATCAACCTTGATTTGCCCTGGCTGGCCTCGACGGCACATTGAACTCCTCTCCATCCTGGCTCACAGCCACCGCTAGAGACGGCATGCTTGGGTGGCGCCACTTGCGGATCTCGGGGCTGTTTCCCTTTCGCTTGTTGCAGTAGGTATGAGCGGCCTGAAGATTATCAAGTTTGTGGAGGAGGCTCTTGTAACGGGTGCCCTCAACTACTTTGCCACCCTTGTGGACATCAAATAGGGCGAATACCTTGGGAACGATGTGTTCAATGTGAGCCCCTTTTATTTTCATTTCTCCGCCGCAGAGTCCGCATCGACCTTGGTCTCGCTTATAGATATAGCGAAGCACCCTACGCCCATGCTCGCGATCCCACCGTCCGGTGGCATCGGGTTCGTCTGACTCCAGCCGCCAACGTTGCAATCTGTCAACTGCGGTGCCAAGGCTTGTCAACCCGGATGGTTTCTTTCGCCGGTCCTGCCGGCTCTTTTGAACACGAGTTGCAACGGCATGTTTTTCCACATAAGAGGAGTGGCCCTGATCGGGGTTTGCGGGTTCTTTTGGTGGGGAATTCGTGATCATTCCCCGGCATTTCGGAAACCTGGGGCAACCCCAGAACTGCTTCCCTTTGTTCGGTCCCCTCTGGGCTGTCCTCCGAACCATTGCAACCACACACTTCGGACAACTTGGACTCTTGTCAGAGTAGTTCGGACTCACAGTTCTCGCCATTTGCTGCCAGCCTCGTCGGTCGAAGGCGTAAGAACCGCCTCTTGGTTCGCGTCTGGCTAATAAGACTAAAAGGTGGGAGGAAGACGATGTGTCTTTTCTCCCGTGGACGAGTCTTGTGCGGCCAGGTGGTGGGAGAAGACCCATCCCACCGTTCAGGAGATCGCCGCTATTCCTCGACTCGGGTGCGGGCCACCCAGTCATGCAACCGCTCGACCGTCGGCTCCAGGACTGTGAGACGGGCGGGGTCGGCGTCGGGAAGGTCGGGATCCTTCAGCCCGGTCGAGGTGCCGATGGCCACAGTCAAGCCGGCGGCGTTGTGGGCGATGTCCCGCGCCGCGGCAATGGCTACCGCCGATGAGATCTCCACGTAGAGTCCGTTTTGGCGCCCGATTCGTTTCCTTTCCGCCAAGTATCTGTCCTCCTCAATGGCCGCCGCGTGGCCTCCGGAGATGCGTAGGGCATGGAGGCCTTGGAAGAAGGCGTAAGTGTTCCCGATGGACCAGGCCGGTGATTCATGCCGCACCACCTGGGTTCGTTCCTGCAAGTTGGGGTCGGAGTGGGAGAGGGCGGTGCTGAAAGCCGCGCCGGTGGCGGCTTCCGCCGCTACGAGGGTGGGCATCTTCTCGATCAAATCGGCTTGGAGGAGTTCTTGGAATCCGCGCCCGATCCCAGACAGCAGGTCGCCTTTGGAGGTTGGAACGACCACGGTTTCCAGTTGACGGCCATGGTCCCGGGCGAGTTCGTAGGCGATGCTCTTGAAACCCTCGTTCCCGTACGGGTTGCCACCCACCCGGTCGTCGGTGAAGGCGGCCGGATACCAACCGAGTTCCTTTACAGCCCCCGCCAGCATCCGATTGCGCTCGGCGGTCGACCGGTAGCCGATCAGCGTCGCTCCGATTCCAGTGAGCAGTCTCTCCATCGCCGGGGGGATCCCGACGGTGGTCAGTACCACACATTCCATTCCCGCCCGGGCGGAATAGGCGGCGGCCGCGGCGCCCGCATTTCCACTCGAAGCAATCACCACGGTGGTGGCGCCCAGTTCTCGCGCCTTGGTCAGTGCGGCGCTCATGCCCCGATCCTTGTGGGACCAGGTGGGGTTGGCGGCTTCATTCTTGACCGCCAGAGGGCCGGAACCCTGATCGACCGAGACCGGAACACTGGGAGTATTCCCCTCCCCCAGGGTCACCGGGGCAACGTCGGGGGAGATCGGGAGGGTGTCCGGCCACTCGTAGAGGCCTCCCCGGAAATCACCCAGGTCGTGTCCCCCAAGATCTGCCGAGGGAGGGGCCAGATTGACATAGACGCCCTCCGCGAGGCAGGCCCCGCACCCCTCGTAGCCGGAACCCGCGGCTCCGCACCGAGAGCAGTAGAGGGTCATGCCTGTTCCTCCGGAATGTTCGGCAACGGACACCAGCAAGCATATTGGTGTTCTCCCCCTTCAAGTCTCGGTATTTCGCTGCGGCACCGGGGATCGTCGCCGCGGGGACACCGCGGATGGAATGAACATCCCGGCGGACGTTGGGACGGCTGGGGAGGCTCGCCTTTGAGGGTGGTGCGGGTGCGCCTTTTGGTCTGTTCAACCGAGGGGACGGCGGAGATCAGCGCCTTGGTATAAGGATGGCGAGGCCGGGCGAAGACCTCTGACACTGACCCCTGCTCGACGATACGCCCCAGGTACATCACGGCCATCTGGTCACAGATGTTTTCCAGAACCGACAGGTCGTGGGAGACCAGCACCACGGCCACGCCCCGTTCCCGGGCAGCCTTGCGGATCAGGGATAGGATCTCGCCTCTGGTGGACACGTCCAGCATGGAAACCGGCTCGTCGGCGATGATCACACTCGGGCCCAGCACCAAGGCTCGGGCAATCGCCACCCTTTGCCGCTCGCCTCCCGACAATTGAGAGGGCATCCGATGACGGAAAGTATCCGGGTCCAGTTCGGCATCCGCGAGCGCGCCTCGCACGCGGCGTTCCAACTCCGCCCGGTCTCTTACTCCCTGGGAACGCAACGGCTCGGCCACGCTGTCGAACACGGCAAACCGCGGGTTGAGGGAGTCATAGGGATCCTGGAATATGAGTTGAACATCGGAGCGTACCGACCGCCAGGCATTCTGGTCGAGGTGGGCCACTTCCCTGCCATGGATGGCGATCGACCCGTTGTTCACCGGAGCCAGGCCGGTGCAGGCCCGGGCCAGCGTGGTCTTCCCCGAGCCGCTTTCACCGGCGATACCGAAGACCGTGCCGGGCTGGATCGCCAGACTGATGTCCACAATGATCTGCACCTGGTGCCTTTTGAGCAGAGTCGACAAACCGCGGGCGGAACTGTAAACCACCGTGATGTCGCGTATCTCGAGGGCAGGCATCGGCGTTTCAGCCACCGGGGACCCTCCCGGTCGGCGCCCCAGTTGACAACTCCGACGATCCGTGGGCGGCGGACAGGAGCATCCGGGTATAGGGGTCCTGGGGGTCCGACACCACCCGGGGGGTGGGTCCGGCCTCCGCCACTCTTCCATCCTTCATCACCACCAGACTGGAGCAGGTTTCCGCAACCAAAGCGAGATCGTGGCTGACGATTATGATCGCCGTCCCGAGTTCGTCGCGGACCCGTTCCAGGTCGGCCATGATCTGGTCCTGCACCACCACGTCCAGCCCGGTGGTGGGCTCGTCGGCCACCAGCAGGGTGGGCTCCAAGACCTTGGCCATCGCGATGAGTGCCCTCTGTCTCATCCCGCCGCTGTACTGATGCGGGTAGCGCCTGCCCAAAGCCGGGTTGATCCCCACCTGGGCCAGGGCGGTGGCGCACATCTGTTGCGCTTGGCGGCGGGTTACCTCGCGGTGAATTCGAATCGACTCGATGATCTGGGTCTCCACCCGTTGCACCGGGTCGAGTGAATTCATCGCCGACTGGGGAACGAATGCCAGATGCTCCCACCGCAACGAGCGAAGCTCACGGTTGCCAATTGCATAAAGGTCGCGGCCTTCGAACCACATCCCGCCGCCGATCTCCGCCGAGGCGGGGAGGAGCCGGAGAAGCGCGCGCACCGCGGTGGTTTTGCCGGACCCGCTTTCACCCACGATCCCCAACATCTGACCGGCGTCGAGGTGGAAGGAGATCCCCTTCACGGCCTGGACCCGGTCTTCGTCGGGGGTGCGGGGCTGGTAGGTCACCGTCAGATTTCGGACGGCCACCAGGTGGTCGGGCCGGGCTCCGTTGACCTGGGCCGACGTCGGGCGCTGCCGGGCCTGACGACCGCCTGTGGTGGAAGCGCGGGCCTCCGGGGTGTCCGTCTGTTTGAGCGCCCGCTGGAATCCACGACCGACCGAGTAGACCGAGTACATGAAGATCATCAGCGCCAGCCCGGGAAACATCGGCCACCACCACGCCTGCCGCATCCTCTGAGAGGTAAACGCATCGAACATGATCGTGCCCCAGGAGAGGGAGTCCGGCGGCGCGAAACCGAGAAAACTCAGAGAGGCCTCCGCCATGACCGCCTCCGCGATGAGCAACATTCCGTAGACCAGAGCCAATGCCAGGACATTGGGGGCGATGTGGGCGTAGAGCACCCGTCGGGGAGAGGCGCCCCCGGCGACAGCGGCTGTCACGAAGGTGCGTTCCTTGGTGGTCAGCACCTGAGACCGGATCACTCGGGCGGTGGTGCGCCAGAACAGGAGCCCGATCACCGCCACCAGGATCAGGTCGGTGCGTCCGAAGATTCCCACCAAAACGATGGCAAACGGCAAGAAGGGAAGCGCGTAGGCGGCATCGGTCAAACGCATCAGCAGGTTGTCGACCCGACCACCCCGAAAACCGGCGATCAGTCCCACGTTGGTTCCTATGAACACCGCCATGAAGGCCGCGGCGGCGCCCACCGATATGGTTCGGCGCGTTCCCACGATCACCTGGCTAAAAATGTCTCGTCCAAAATTGGTGGTCCCCATCCAGTGATCCCATTGGGGCGGCAACAGCCGGGCCACTTCCCCGTCGGCGGTGCGGAGACGCTCCTGGGGATCGTAGGGGGCGATCACCGGCGCCAGGATGGCCACCGCCACGATCAGCCCGAAGATGAACAGCCCGACGCGCACCCGCCTTTCCCGGAGCGCCCTCCGAAAGGGACCGGGTCGCCGATCGGTCCGGCGGGACGGGCCGGTGGCGGCGCTCTCCTGAGCGGTCATGTCAGACGAACCCGCGGATCGAGATAGGTGTACAGAACGTCCGCTCCGGCATTCACCACTATCACCAGGGCCGCGATGGCCATGAAGGTTCCCTGCATCATCGGATAGTCGAACCGGTTCACCGCATCGACAATCTCTCGCCCCATTCCCGGCCAGGAGAAGACAATCTCGATGATCACCGAACCCGCGATCAGGTGGCCGGCGATGGATGGAATCAGACTCACCATGGGCAACAGGGAGTTGCGGGCCGCGTGGCGGGTGATCCGAGACCGGGAGAATCCCTTGGCGTGGCCGAACTCGACGAAATCGTCATCGAGGACCTCGGCCATCGATGTCCTCATGGTCAAGAGTGGCTCGACGGTGAAGATCGCCGCCAGAATCACAAGCGGCAGGATGAGATGGGCGAGTACGTCGCCGGAGAAGAACCGCTCAAACCCCTCGACCCGTGGGGCGCCCGGGGTGGTCATCCCGCCCGAGGGGGTGAGGCCCAGCCACAGGCTGAAGGTCACCAGAGCCATGGTGGCGATCCAAAACGACGGCGCCGACTTGATGGTCAAAAACAGCTGGGTGATGTAACGATCAATGCGGGAGTTGGGTCGCGCGGCCGTGACCGCGCCCAGCAGGGCACCCAGCCCGAAAGCGATCAGCATGGCCGGCAGGACCAGCACGGCCGTGTTGGCCAGTTTTTCGCTGAGCACCTCGGAAACGGGGACCCGGTAGCGAAAGGAGGTTCCCAAATCCCCTTGGACCGCATTGGTCAGATACGACCAGTACTGGACACCCAATGAACGGTCCAGACCAAAGGATTCACGAATCGAATCGGCGGCGCTGGCTTCTATTTCGGGGCCGATCAGCACCAAACTGGGATCGCCGGGCACCGCCCGAAACAGAAAAAACGTCACGGTGACGACGATCCACAAGGTGAACAACATCACGCCGAGCCGTTTGGTCAGATACTGGGTCACCTAATCCCTCTCTGATCTCTTGCAACAAGACTCGGGGCAGGCGGCCGGATAACCGCCTGCCCCAAATCCTATTCGAACAGGGTTATTGAACCACGCTCAGGAAGCGCAGAAGCTCATGTCACGATTGTCCGCGTCGGACGGCGGATAATAAAGGGTGCCGTCGTCACCGAACACGTACCCGGCCGACTCCAAGTGGCCACGCGCGGCATCGACGTCGTAGGGAACTTGCTCCAGATCGGGATGGGCCCACAGGGGAGGGGCGATGATCCCTCGTGACGCGGCCGCCACTCCCTCGTACACGATATCGATCATGTCGTCGGTGGGAACCAGGTAGGAGAGCGCGATCCTCATGTGAGCGTCGCAGAACGGCTCCCGCCGCATGTTGTAGTGCAGGGCGTTCACACCGTGGCCGGTGTTCGATTCGATGGCGACTCCTTCCACGCCTTCCAGTATCGACAGCTGGGTCAAGCTGACAAAGTCGCCCAGCACGTCGATCTCTCCGGTTTCGAGCGCCGCGAACAATCCATCGAGGCTCCCGAAGACCACCCACACCAGGCCTGGTGCAACCGGTGGACTGAAGTGATCGGTATGGGCGGCCAACCGAAGGTCCTCACCCAACGCTCTCGACTCGAACCTGAAGGGACCCGAACCCACCGGCTCGTCATTCGCGAACTGCGAGGGGTCGTCAATAGCCGACCAGATGTGCTGGGGAAGGATCGGGACCTGGGCCAGGGCGGTGGTGGCGAAAGCCGCGTTGGGCGCCGAGAGTGTGATCTCCACGCTATTGCCGTCGGCGGTCACCGAGTCCACCGGCGACAGACGCCCCCCGTACAGCGGGGATTCCTTTTCGACCAGGTAGTTGAAGGTGAAGACCACGTCTTCGCCGGTCACCGGTTCGCCGTCGTGGAATGTCATGCCGTCTCGCACCGTGACGTTCACCGTCGCCCCGTCGATGGAGTAATCGGAAGCAGCCCAGTTGACCAGGTCGCCGTCCGGGCCGATCCGGAGCAGCGGGTCATACATGTGAGCGATGGTCACCGCGGCTTCCGAGGTGGCTGCCACTACCGGGTTGAGGGTCTGAGCGCCGGAGGTGATCCCGATCACCAGCGGCTCGGGCTCACCGGCCGGGGTCAGGCCAATGGCGTTCCAGAAGTGGTAGACCGGTGTACCCACCGACTTGGTGAAGTTCGTCCAGTCGGCACTGTTATAGGCCCCACCGATCACTATGTGAATGAACGGCGCCACCGGCTGATGATCGCGGAGAAGCTGCTGCATCTCGTGCACCGCCCCGAGCCGCTCATCGAAAGTGGTGGCATTCACCTGAGCCTGGTAGAGCTCGTCATAGACCGGGTTGGTGTAACCGGACAGATTGGAGCCGTCCTCCACAGCCTTGGCGGTGGTGAACCGGGCCAGGAAATTCTCCGGGTCCAAGCGGTCGGTGGTGGGATCGTAAATGATGATGTAAACGTCGAAATCTTTGACCGAAAAACCACGCCGTCCGAGCTCTGAGCTCTCCACCGGTTCGATCTCGGACGGGATACCCGCCGCCGTCCAAGACTCGGCGATCAACCGGGCTTGCTCATACCGGGGCGGCCCCTCGGCGGCCGTTTTGGTGATGATCCGGAGGGTCGGCACCGGCCGCAGCTCCTCCGCCATTGGAGCTTCGGTAGCGGCAGGGGCCGCGGTGGTGGCAGCAGCCGTGGTGGCTGTCTCCTCCTCGGCGCCGCAGGCCGCCCAGATCAACGCGAAGGCGGCCAGGTAGACCACCCAGAACGAGCGGCCTTTTCTCTTGTATCGGGAACTCATCAGAATCCTCCTTTGTCAGGACTTGCAGTGTGTTTCGGTGACTTCTCCAGTGCAGTTATGCAGCTGGCTCTCTTTGTTCGATGTTCTAAAAGGGTGTTGCCTGCCGGATGGGTGGTGACGATCGAGTAGGAATGCACAGAGACTTCTCCCCCAAACTCACGTTCGTTCGGAGGACCGGGCCGCACCTGTTGCCCGGTGGTGGGGGCCGGGCGCCACCCAAGGAAATTGGAATGGACCCCGATCAAGAAGAGTTGAACTCCCCGTTGAAGGTGGGACGGCGTGACACCGGTGATCTGATGCTTTTCCGCTTCCTCGCCCGTTGCACATAAATGGTTATTGGTATCTACTATATGTTAGATTGGTCACTGTTGCAACTATTTGCTATGGGTGGTGACTGACCGAGAAGCCGGGAGAAGTTCTGAATGGCATCTCCAAGGCCGCAAGAGTCGGAAATCGGCGTGGATGGCCCGAGACCTATTGATCAGCAGATACTGAAACGGATACGAGACCGATTCCATTACGTGGATCATGATCCATTATCGGGTCCCCGGGTGTTTCTGGACGCCGCCGCCGGTTCGCTTCGTCTGAAACAGGCCGTTGGCGCGCTGGCCGAATACAGCCGATGGCCCGACGCCATAGGACGCCCCGGCCCCGGATCGGTCCAGGCCGGCACCTCGATAGAGGAGGGAGTCGCAGCCGTCCGCCATTTTCTCGGGGCCAGCGACCGGGTGGTGATGCCGGCCATGAGCGCGGTGCATGCCATCTTCCGGGCGGTCGGCGCGGCGGTGGCGGGAGGGAAGGGGAACAATCTTGTCACCACCGACCTGGATCATCCGGCGGCATTCGATGCGGCCCACCACTTCGGTCGACGGTTCAGCAAGCAAGTCCGGGTGGCCCGGCTCACCGCCGAGACGGGACGGGTGTCGGCGGCCAGTGTATTGGCGTTGGTCGACCAACACACCGATGCGATTGTCGTCACCCACGCCTCCAACGACACCGGCGCGGTGGTCGAGGTAGAGGAGATCGCCGCCGGAGCACGGACCAGAAACCCCGACGTGATCACCATCGTGGACGGTGTCCAATACGCCGCCCACCGCCCGGTCGACTTTCTCCGCCTGGGCGTCGACGCCTACGTATTCGCTCCCTACAAGGTGTTCGGCGTCAAGGGGATCGGTTTCGGAGTGCTTTCGGACCGACTCGCAGCTGCCCCGCACCGCAAGCTCGAAGGCGCACCATCCGACTCCTGGAAGCTGGGGTCGACCGAAGACGCCACCTACGCCTCCTGGGTCAAGGTGGTGGACTACTTGGAGTGGCTGGGAGGCGAATTGGGCGACCCGGCCAATCGCCGCCGGGCCGTGCTGCTGGCCATGGGGGCAACAGCCCGCCACGATGCCTTCCTCGCCCAGCGCTTCTGGCAAGGTTCGAAATCGACGCCGGGGCTGGCCCGCATCCCGGGGGTGCGCACCCATGGGGCGTCCGACGGAATCGAGAATCGCATCTGCATTTTCAACTTCAGCTTCGACCGAATCGAGACCAACACCGCGGTCCAAATGTATCACCAAGCGGGCATCGCAGTGAGGGCGCGGAACCTGGACGTGTATTCGGGACGGGTTCTGACCGCGCTCGGCTGCGGGCCGTCCATCAGAGTGTCCACCTGTCACTACACGACCCCCGCCGAAGTCGAGACCTTCCTCCGGGCAACCGCCGCCATCGCAACCGGGCGGTCACCGGCTACCCTGCCAATAGTCGCCGGCCCTTCTGATTGACAGGCAAAATGTGATGACCGCCCTCAAAACGACCACCCCCGGAGAGCCGGGCAGAAGGCCAAAAGGAGGACACGTCTTGGGCTCCGCCCCACAATCTTTGTCGACCCCATTCGCCATGGTGATGCTCGACACCGTGGAGTCCAACACGGTGTCGATGAACCGGCGCCTCCAACAGCATCGAATCCGCATCCGCCCGCACATCAAGGTCCATCGCATCCCCGAAATGGGGCGAATGCAGACCTCTTCGGGTGCAACGGGCATCGCCTGCCAGACCCTTGAGGAAGTAGAGATCATGGTCACGGCCGGGTTCACTGAAATATTGCTGACCAATTCGATCGTCGATACCCGCAAACTGAGCCGATTTATGGAGATCGCGTCCCGGGCGGCCTTGGCGATCACCGCCGACTCGGACGAATCCATCGATCAACTTTCAGCAGTGGCCAGCGCCACCGACCGAAAGGCCGTGGTGTATGTTGAGTGCGACATCGGTGGTGCTCGCACCGGATTCGCCGATCCGAATCGGGTTGCCGCGCTCGCCGCCAAAGTTGCGCGCTCCCCCAACCTGCGGTTCAGCGGGCTGGCCGCCTACCTGGGAGGCAACCCCAAGTCCTCCGATATCGAACACAGCGACATGTTCCTGGCAAAGGTCGTGTCCCGCCTGGCCCATGCCGGAATCGATGTCCCTTCGGTCAGCGTCGGGGGAACAGTGTTTGCGATGCGCGCCTGGCCGGACTGCCCGCCGCGCACCGTTACGGAAGCCCGGCCCGGCAACTATTCCTTTTATGACGCCACCAAAGTCGATTACGGCCTGGTGACCTACCAAGACTGTGCATTGCGAATCCTCAGCACGGTGGTAAGTCGACCGAACGCGACGCGGGTGGTCCTCGACGTCGGTTGGCGGATACTCTCCAACAACGAGAATCCCGGTCGGTCCACCTATGGACACATCCTGGAATACCCCACAGCCCAGATCACCCGCCTCTACACAGAACACGCAGTAGTCGAACTTCCCGCGTCCTCCTCCCGGCCTCGCATCGGAGAGCCGGTCACGATCATTCCCAATTCCTGCGACGGAGTCCTGGCTTCGGTCGACACCCTTTACGGAGTCCGAAACCGCCACATCGAAAAGGCGTGGGGCCTGTGGGAGCGGACACTCTGAAGTGGTGTCGCCCGTTTCCACCGGCCACCGAAGCCGGCTGGGTGGGCCCCCACCCCTCACCGGGGGTTCTGCTGCCCGTATTTGGCTCCCACCGGACCTTTTTCAGCGCACTCCGGGGAGCATGCTGAAAAAGATGGGGATGGGATGGTTCCCCGCACCTTGACCTGGGGTTCTGCTGGCGCATTTGGCTGCCATCGGGCCTTGTTCAGGACACTCCCAGCATCCTGAAACGGGTGGGGCGGAACGGCTCTAGGTCGACGGTGGTCTTCTCCCCGTCAACCAGCTGGCCGATCAGTTCCCCGGTAATGGCGCCGACGCTCAACCCGATATGACCGTGACCATAGGCGAGGTAAACATTCTCCTGCCTCGGTGACCGTCCGATCACCGGAAGGGAATCCGGATGGGAAGGGCGAAAGCTCATCCACTTCTCAGCTCCGTGGGTGTTCAGCTCCGGGAAGAGCTCTTTGGCCGCCTCGATCAGCAGGTCGGCCCGGGCGTAATCGGGGGGAGCGCGGAGACCGGCCAGTTCATCCGTGCCGGCCAGCAGGAGCCCACCCGGAACGGGTGTGATTCCGAGGTAGCGGTCCATGTAGATCAGAGGTCGGTCAACCTCAACACCGGGGTCGGGAATCCGCACACCGTAGCCCCGCTCGGTGTCGAGCGGAGTCTGGAAACCGAGGTCTCTCACCAGAGGTCGCGACCATGCGCCGGCGGCTATCACGACGGTGGATGCCCCAATTCGGCCGTGGTTGGTTTCGATCGCATAGACCTTTTCCCGCCTTATCCGGAAGGCTCGCACGGTGTCGCGCAACCATCGCCCTCCGGCTTCTACGAACCGGATGGCGACCGCCGCAGTAAACGCCTGCGGGTCGGCATAGTAGGAACCGCGCACCACCACACCGTGGCTAAGGCGCCCCGCCAGAACCGGGTATTTGTCAGCGATCGCCGCGGCGTCCAGTATCTCCATGTCAACGCCCCGCGCTTGACGCATCGAGATGCTGTACTTTGCCTTACCAAACGCCGCCTCCGACCCGTAGGCAAGCAAGTGGTCTCCTTCGAACAGCCCGGCCGCCCTATCCGGCACCGGCACAAGATCCGCGTACGCCCGCACCGCCTCTTTCTGCAAGGCGGCGATCGCCACCGATATCCGCTCCACCCGTCGGGGGCGGCTGGCGAGCAGGAACCGCGCCAGCCAGAGAGCCATTGTGGGCAGGTACCGCCATCGGATAACAAGGGGTGAGGCCGGGTCCAGCAGCATCCTGGGCAGGGAGCAGATCACCCCGGGCGTGCCGGTGGGAAGGCAGTTGGCGATCGAGAAAATCCCGGCGTTGTGACCGGATGCGCCGTTACCGGGAGCTCCACGGTCGATGATGGTGACTGCATACCCCCGTCGCTGGAGGTGGAGCGCGGAACAGAGCCCGACGATGCCCCCGCCGACGATGGCCACCTCGGCGTTCGAAGATCCGTTTTCCTGCTCAGACCACACTGGGATGGAACCGGAACCGGCCAGAGGCGCAACTTCCCGGGCGAAACCTTCGGGCAGGAGGTGAATATGCGCTCATGCCCGGATTACTCCACGGTCACCGTTTTGGCCAGATTGCGGGGTTGGTCGACGTTGAGGCCTTTCAGGGCGGCCAGATGATATGAGAAAAGTTGCAGAGGAACCACCGCCAGCACCGCACCGATCAGATCGGCGTCCTCGGGCAGGGGAATCACCAGATCGGAGGTGACTTGGGCCTCGGCTCGGTCATCGCCGCCCACCAGAGTCACGACCGTGGCGCCTCGGGCTTTCATTTCCGAGAGATTGGAGAACAGCTTGGAACGCAGACGCCGGTCGGTGGCCACGCCGAACACCACCACTCCCGGTTCGATCAGGGCGATCGGACCGTGCTTCATCTCCCCCGCTGCGTAACCTTCGGCTCGCACATAGGAAAGCTCCTTGAGCTTGAGCGCCCCCTCCAACGCCGCCGGATAGTCGACCGAGCGACCCAGGAAGAAGAAATCACGCGCGTCGCTCCACTTGTGCGCCAGTTCCAGCATCAAATCCGAGAGTCCCAGCACCTGCTCCAAGCGATCAGGCAGGGTACGCAGCGCATTCACCGGTCCGGCTGCTTGGGCGGGGGTCATCGCTCCTCTCTCCAAGGCGATGTGCAGCCCCAGAAGCTGGAGAAGGACGATCTGGGCGGTGAAAGTCTTGGATGCGGCTACTCCGATCTCAGGACCGGCCCGGGTTTGAAACACCAGGTGCGCTTCCCGGGCCAGTGACGATCCCACCACGTTGGTGACCGCCGCCACTCGGGCGCCCTGGCCCAAAGCGAACCGGACCGCTCCCAAGGTGTCGGCGGTCTCCCCCGACTGGCTGATCCCGATCACCAGAGACCGCTCGTTCAACACCGGATCCCGATAGCGGAACTCCGATGACAGGTCCACTTCCACCGGGATCTTCGCCCATCGCTCCAGGGCGTATTTGGCCATCATCCCGGCGTGATAGGACGTCCCGCACGCCACCACGAACACCTTGTCGACATCCTTGGCCACCTCGGCGGTCAGACCGGTCCCATCCAGTCGGGGCCGGTCGTCGGCCCCCAGGCGACCCAGGAGCGTCTCAGCCACCGCCCGGGGCTGTTCGTGGATCTCTTTTAGCATAAAAGTGGAGTATCCGCCCTTCTCGGCGGCCTCCATATCCCACTCCACGTCCTGTTCCTCGGGGGTCTGCTCCTTCCCCCACAGGTCGGTGATCCGCACCGAGTCCGAACGGATCTCCACCACCCGGTCTTCGGGAATCACCATCATGCGGCGAGTATGGGCCATGAAAGCGGGGATGTCAGACGCCAGGAAGTTCTCTCCCGATCCATAGCCGATCACCAGAGGGCTGCCCTTGCGACCCCCCACCACCAGACCCGGATCGGACCGGCGGATCACCGCCAGAGCCAGTGCGCCCTCGCAGCGTCGCAGCACCTCGGCCACGGCTTCCGCTAACGGCCGAGCGGAGAGCTCTTCGATGAGATGAGCCGCCACCTCGGTGTCGGTGTCAGAGCCAAAGACGTGACCTCGCCCCTCCAGCCGGCCTTTCAGCTCCACCCAGTTCTCGATGATCCCGTTGTGAACCACCGCCACCTCCCCGCGGCAATCAAAGTGAGGGTGAGCGTTGGGAGTGGTGGGCGCTCCGTGGGTGGCCCACCGGGTGTGCCCCACCCCATAGCTGCCGGAAGACAACCCCGAACGCTCCCTCACCGTGGCGGTCAGGTCGGCAATCTTGCCCACCTGGCGAACACTCCTCAATCTGCCGTTCTCCCCGATCACCAGCCCGGCCGAGTCATAGCCCCGGTACTCCAGACGTTCCAAACCCCCCAGCAGCAACTCCCCGGCGGCACGGGGCCCCACATATCCAACTATCCCACACATGATCGCACTCCCCCACCCCGGCACGGACGCGGACCGCCGAAGTTCCCCACTGCAAACGGCTTCTGTCTCCGCCGTCACCGGCGGGCTTTGTTCCGAATGTCACGACCGTGGGAGCCGGAAAGGCATCCGCCGAAAAGTTCGATCACCTTTCTCCTCGTCACCTCCTCCTCCGGAACCAAAGGGTTCGGCCCGAAAAGGGAGGCCAGGCGCTTGTGTCTGCTTGATGTGACTTCGCGGTGCGCTCAGTGGCGGGCGGGGAACACCCCCTTTCTCAGGACGGACGGTTCATGGCGGAGGCGATCACCTCAGCCAGATGCTGAGCATACCCCCGGGCCGCCTCCAACTCAAGACATTCGACCATCACCCGCACCACCGGCTCGGTGCCCGAGGGCCTCACCAGCACCCGTCCGGTATCCCCCATTTCCTTTTCCACCAGTCCCACCGCCTCCCAAACCACCGGGCGCCTCTCCACCTCGGCCGGGTGGGCCGCCTCCACGTTGATCAGCACCTGTGGGTAGCGGCGCATGGCCCCAGAACGCAGGTCGGCCAGGGTCCGGCCGGTCACCGCCATCACCTCCAATAGCCCCAGGGCAGTGAGAAGACCGTCACCGGTGACCGCTCGGTCACCGAAAATTATGTGTCCCGACTGTTCTCCTCCCAAGACCGCCCCCCGGCGTTTCATTTCCTCGCGAACGTATCTGTCTCCCACCCGGGTCAAGACGGTTTTGATTCCCCGAGACGACATGGCGGCTCGAAATCCCAGGTTGGACATCACTGTGGCGACCACCAGAGGCGGATCAAGGCGCCCTTGCCGATGCAGGTGCTCGGCGAGGATCGCCATCAGAAAGTCCCCATCCACCACTCGCCCGGTTTCATCGGTGGCGATCAAGCGATCGGCGTCTCCGTCCAGGGCGATTCCCACCCGGCCCCGGGCCTCCGAAGCAACCCACTCGGGGTGGGTGGCGCCGCACAGGTGGTTGATGGCCGACCCGTCGGAGCTGTCGGCAGTGGTCCGGGTGTCAACTCCCAATCGCCTCAGTACTCGGGGAGCGGCGCCATAAGCTGCTCCGTTGGCGCAGTCCACCATCACTGACAGACCCGACAGGTCCGAAGAAACCGAACCCACCAGCCAGTCGGTGTACAGATCCATGCCCTCCGGCCATGGGCGGCCGGTCGGGGTGATGCCCACCGCAGGCGACCATTCTCCCCCGATTTCCCCCACCCGGGCCGCAATCTGCTGTTCCCGGCGGTCAGACAGCTTGGCGCCGTTTGGTCCCAACAGTTTGATCCCGTTGTAGGAAGCCGGATTGTGAGAAGCGGAGATCACCACCCCCAGCACCGCTTCGGCCACCGTGGTCAGATGACTGATCCCGCCGGTGGGAATCACCCCCAGGTCGAGGGCCTGCGAACCGGCGGACTCCAACCCGGCGGCCAATGCCCCGGACAACTCCGGACCCGAGGGGCGAGTGTCCCTTCCCACCAGCACTCTGCCTCCTCTCATCACTTCTCCCGCAGCCCTTCCCACCATATAGGCCAGCCGGGCGTTGACTTCAGTACCGAAAAGTCCCCTGATGCCGTCGGTGCCAAACAGAGTCCGGGGGTTCACCGGATCCACGCGATCCTGGCGCATTGGGGGCGAGAAAGCTCAGCGCTTGGTGTACTGGGGAGCGCGGCGGGCTTTCTTGAGGCCGTACTTCTTGCGCTCCACCACCCGGGCGTCCCTTCTCAGCAATCCTTGCCGCTTGAGAGTGATCCGCAATCCGGGTTCCACCTGGGCTAGCGCCCGGGCGATCCCCAACCGCAGAGCGTCGGCCTGCCCGGTGATCCCACCTCCATGAAGAGTGGCCGAGACATCATACCGGCCACGGGTGCTGGTGACCTCCAGTGGCTCCAACACTCGAATGCGACGGGCGATGGTGGGGAAGAAATCTTCTATGGGACGGTCGTTAAGGGTGATCTGCCCACTTCCCTCGTACAGCCTCACTCGGGCTACGGAGGCTTTGCGACGTCCGGTCGCCTGAACCAAGGGAGCGCTCATCTTCTCTCCACCTTTCGAATGTCGAACTCCAACGCCACCGGATTCTGCGAAGCATGGGGGTGAGAGTCCCCCGGATACACCTTGAGCTTGCGAAACATCTTCCGACCGAGGCGATTTTTGGGAAGCATCCCCCGCACGGCCCGCTCGATCACCACCTCCGGCCGTCGTTCGATAAGAGACTGGAAGGATTCGGCTTTTATGCCCCCCGGATAGCCCGAATGACGGTAGTAGACCTTGCGCTCGCTCTTGGTGGACGTCAGTCCCACGCGGGCCGCGTTGATGACCACCACAAAGTCGCCCCCGTCCACATGGGGAGCGAAGGTCGGCTTGTGCTTGCCCCGGATCACCTGCGCCACTTCCGAAGCCAGCCGGCCCAAAGGCAGGTTGGTGGCGTCCACCACCCACCAGTCCGGCTCCGGTGGTTCACCGGACGGAGCGTAGGTTTTGGCAATTGCCGGTTTCGTTGGCGCAGTCAAAGCAGGGAACTCCATTCAGAATCACAGGGAGACAATCTCGGGGACACCCCGGGCCCTCTGGCAATAATAATCCCTCCAACCACAGATCAAAACCCATCGGAACCCGGCCCCCGCCGCAGGAGCATGCTCAAAAGATGGGGATGGGATGGTTCCCACCCCTGGGCCGGAGGTTCTGCTGCCGCGCCGGGCTGCCACCGCGCCTTTTTCAGCACACTCCCAATGCCTCGGGTATCTCTGCCACCGATGAGACCCTCGTCCGGTGTTGGGGATACCGACCCAGAGGATCAATCAACCATGCCTGCCCGTATCCGGAGGAAAGCGCCCCCTGCACGTCATGGAACAAAGAGTCTCCCACGTAGGCCACCTGCCGGGGAGAGACACCGCCCAGTCTCTCCACCCCCAGCGCGAAGATCTCGGGCTGGGGTTTCTTGCAACCCTCCTCGGCCGAATCAATGACGAACTCGAACATATCCGCCAGTCCGGCCTCCTCCAGAGAGGTGCGGATCGACCCATCGGAGTTAGAGATCACCGCACACCGCATCCCCTGCTCCAACAGCTTGGCCACTCCCCGTTTCACACCCGGGATGGGAAGGTTCCACAGTCCGTGTCCGAATCGGATCCTCTGCCCGGCTTCAGAGGGGGATGGGACGCCCAGGATGGTGAAATAATGTTCCAGCCACCACTCCCAGCCGTGGCCGCGGACCCCACGGGAAAGCATACGAGAATAGGCGTCCATCGCCAGGTAGTGGGCTTGAAAACAGGGCTCCTGCCTCAATTCCACTCCCAACATGCGCCCCATTGGCCCGGGGTGCTGGAGCACCAGGGTCCCACCGGCGTCGAACAGCACCGCCCGGGTTCTCACGATTTCCCCCCGTTGGTCTCTGCCGGTTCCTGCCCATAGCCCACCTCCCAGAGGATCAATCCCCCGGGGGGCGCCACCCGGCCGGCGGCTTGGCGGGAACCGGCCGCCAGCACTTGGGGGGTCTCCGATGCCGATCTGCGTCCCAGCCCCACCTCCACACACCATCCGACCACGGACCGGACCATTTGATGGCAGAAAGCCGAGGCCACGATCTCGAACCGCAGTGTTTCCGGTGAGCGCCCGGCCCACCAGGCTCTCATGACCTCTCGCCGGGTGGACCGGCCCGGGGCGGCCCGGCAGAATGAGGCGAAATCATGGGTCCCCACCAAATGGGCCGCCGCTTCATTCATTGCCTGCCGGTCAAGGGGCCTGCCGAGGTGCCAGACCCGATGCCGGTTGAGGGGATCGGGCACGGAATGGGTGCGGATGTAATAGCGATAAGCGCGCCGGCGGGCGGAGAAGCGGGCGCTCCATCCGTCGGGCACCCGACCGAGACGATCAACTGCCATATCAGAAGGCAACAGCCGATTGAGCGACCGCACCGCCGCCTCCTGGTCGTCGATCGGGTGAGAAAGCGTCATGCTCACCACCTGGCGACGGGCGTGCACTCCCGCGTCGGTCCGCCCGGCGCAGGTGGTGACGACTGGTTCTCTCAACACCACCGCCAGGGCCTTTTCCAGCTCGGTTTGCACGGTGCGGACCACCGGCTGGCGGGCGAACCCCCGAAAACCGCTTCCGTCATAGGCCAGATCAAACCGGTATCCGTAGCCTGGAACTCCGTCGCCCTCGGTCATCCTAAAACAGCCGACCGCCCCAGAACAGCTGGCCTATCACAAAAGACCCGATCAGACTCCCTCCCACCGCCACGGCCGCTCGGAGATAGGAGGAAGTTTCCAAGGCTTCGGCGGTGGCGAACACCAACACCGCCAGAAACCAGACTCGACAGGCCGTCGCCAGTGGTGAGTTGGGGATCAGGACCGCCGCCAGGAGAGGCAGATAGGCAAAACCCTGCAGGCGCATGACGGTGGCCAGAGCAGTTTGATAGCCGGAAACCAGTTTTCCGATCAAAAAGGTCAGGCCGGCCATCACAATCCAGACGGTCACCGCGTTGATGGCGGTGGCCACCAGCAGCCAGATCGAGAAACTCCCTGAGGTCAGCGCATTCCACGCATAGCCGGCCACCGATATCCCCGATACCAGCATTGCGGCATCGGCAGTGGCGCGGTGGTCCAGCGCAATTCCGCCCAGCGTGTCCTTGCGGAAAATAGCCACCTGCGCGGCCCGGCGTATAACGTTCATTTCGGCCCCCGGGGGCTACATCCCGGTAGGCAGGAAATCACACCAGTTCGATAACGGCCATCTCCGCCCCGTCTCCCCGGCGGGGGCCGAGCTTGACGATGCGGGTGTAGCCGCCCGGACGGTGGTTGTAGCGAGGGGCCACCTCATCGAACAGCTTGGTCACCACCTCGGTGTCGGAGATGCTTCTCAGAACCATCCGGCGGGAGTGCAGATCCCCCTTACGGGCCCGGGTGATCAGCTTCTCCACCATCGGCCGCAGGGCCTTGGCGCGCGAATGGGTGGTCTTGATGCTTTCGCTGGTAATCAACGAAGCGGCCAGATTAGAGAGAATCCTCCGATGATGGGCAGGCGAACCCCCCAGGCGGGTGCCTTTAGGAGGACGCGGCATCTGACGTTTCCTGGTCGCTGAGGCTCAGACCCATCTCGTCGAGGCGCTCCTGCACCTCCTCAAGACTCCGCTGGCCGAAATTGGTGATGTCGAGCAATTGGGCCGAGGTGCAGTTCACCAGGTCCCCCACCGTGGCAATCCCCGACCTTCGCAGGCAGTTGCGGGGACGTTCGGAGAGTTCGAGCGCCTCGATAGGCAGATCGAGGTCGTCGCTCTCCGTCTCGGGGACCGAGAAATCGGCCAACTCCAGCCCCATACCCTCGCCCATATCGGCGAACAAACCAACCAGCTCCCCCAGAGTCTTGCCCACCGACGACACCGCCTGAGCGGGACGGATCGACCCGTTGGTCTCCACATCCAATATCAGGCGCTCGTAGTTGGTCATCTGACCAACCTGGGTGTTCTCCACCACATAGAACACCCGACGAACCGGCGAGAAGATCGAGTCGATCGGGATCACTCCCACTGCTCCGCTGGTCATTTGCTTGTTGTCCTCGGCCGATCGATATCCGACTCCCGCATGCACCCACGCCTCGATCTCCAAACGGCCCCGCTTGGAAATAGTGGCGATGTGAGCGGTGGGGTTCATCACCTTCACTCCGGCCGGGGCCTCGAACGCTCCGGCCAGCACCGGTCCCGACCCAGTGGCCCGCAGCGTCAATCTTTCCGGGCCATTGCCCTCCATGCGGATCACCACTGCCTTGAGGTTCAAAATGATGTCCACCACATCCTCCACCACTCCCTCAATGGTGGTGAACTCGTGATCGGCTCCTTCAATCTGGATGGAGGTGATGGCGGCGCCGGGCACCCGGGAAAGGAGAGCGCGGCGGATGGTGTTGCCCAGGGTATGCCCCAAGCCGGGCTCCAACGGCTCCATCACAAACTTCGAACGCAAATCGTTCTTCTCTTTTTCCGCGATCTCAGGACGTTGAACTATCAACATGGCAAAACCCCTTTGTCTCCCGTCGGTCTTATTTCGAGTAAAGCTCCACGATCAACTGCTCGTTGATAGCAGTGTCGATCTCTGCCCGGACGGGCAAACTGAAAACCTCAATCCGGCGTGCTTCGTGATCCACCGTCAACCACTCGGGGACATTGCGGGTAAGAGTGTCGATGGCATGCTGCACGATCAGCAGATCTTGGCTTTTCTCCGCCAATGTGACAACATCACCCTTGCGCACCCGACAGGAGGGAATATCCACCTTCCGTCCGTTCACCTCGAAGTGGCCATGATTCACCAACTGCCGCGCCTGAGCCCGAGTGGCGGCCATGCCGGATCGCCACACCACATTGTCCAGGCGCAACTCCAAGAGCCGGAGCAGGCTTTCGCCGGTGACCCCTTCTCCTCGGGCAGCGGTCTCGTAATACCCGCGGAACTGGCGTTCCAACACCCCGTACATGGACCGCAGCTTCTGCTTTTCCCGCAGTCGGATCAGGTAATCGCTTTCCCGGACCCGCCGCCTGCCATGTTCACCGGGTGGATAGGGGCGGCGGTCGACCGGGCACTTGCGAGACTGGCAGATGGACTGCCGGGCCCGGCGGCAGGCCTTGTGGCGGGGGCCGGTGTAACGCGCCATTAGCCTCTCCTCCGCTTCTTGGGGCGGCAGCCGTTGTGCACGGTGGGAGTGGAGTCGCGGGGGGACCCGGAAACCTCCAGTCCCATGTGCTGAAGGGTTCGCCAGGCGTCCTTGCCGGGACCGGTGCCGCTGATGATCACCTCGATCTTTCGCACACCGTGCTCCCCGGCCTGCCGGGCCGCCTCCTCGGCTGCCAGCTGAGCGGCGTAGGGAGTGGATTTGCGTGAACCCTTGAAACCCACCGAACCACCGGAGGTCCACACGATGGTGTTCCCCTGACGGTCGGTGATGTTGATAATCGTGTTGTTGAAACTGGCTTTGATGTGCGCCTTGGCGTTGGCGATGTTCTTGCGTTCACGGCGACGCACTCTTTTTTGCGGTCCTCTGGCAACCATATCAGTCCTCTGACGTTCTCAATGCTTGGCGGGTTTTTTCTTGCCGGCGATGGCCATTCGCCTTCCCTTGCGGGTTCGCCCGTTGGTGTGGGTTCGCTGACCCCGTACCGGCAATCCTCGCCGGTGCCGGATACCCTGATAGCAACTGATTTCGGTCTTGCGGCGGATGTTCTGGCCAATCTGGCGCCGCAGGTTTCCTTCCACCTGATAGTTGGCGTCGATGAACCGGCGGATGGAGGCGGCCTCTTCCTCGGTGAGATCCCGAACCCTGGTGCCGGGGTCGATCCTCATGTGGTCGCATATCTCCAAAGCGCGGGTTCGGCCCACCCCGAAAATGTAGGTCAATGAAATCTCCAGCCGCTTGTCGCGGGGAAGGTCAACACCGGCGATACGAGCCATTTCTTAACCCTGCCTCTGCTTGTGTCGCGGGTTCTCGCAAATGACCCAGACGCGACCGTGACGCCGGATTATCCGGCACTTCTCGCACATTTTGCGCGTCGATGGTTTCACTTTCAACGGTATCTCCAGACGATTCTTCCCCGGGTGGGGTCGTAGGCCGACAATTCCAGGTCCACTCGGTCACCAGGAAGAATGCGGATGTATCTCATACGCATCTTCCCCGAGACGTGCGCCAGCACCACCAAGCCACCGTCCACCTCAACCTTGAACGTGGCGTTCGGAAGGTTTTGAAGAACGGTGCCCTGTACCCGAACGACCGAATCGTCTTCAGTCATCCGGTGTTACTCGCGCCAATTCTGAGCATATTAGCGACTATCGGCCGTCTCCAACAAATTCACCGGCACCGGCAGGGTGGTCACCAGGGGCCCTTCGGGAGTGAGGCAAACCGTGTGCTCCCAATGGGCTGAAATGGCCCCATCCGCGGTTCGCACAGTCCAACCATCGGGGTCCACCCGGGTGCCCGCCCCTTCCAGGTTGAACATGGGCTCAATGCAAAGGGCCATCCCCACCCGCAGGCGCACACCCCGACCGGCCCGCCCCAGATTGGGAACGTCCGGTTTCTCGTGCATCTGCCGACCGATCCCATGTCCGACGTATCCCTCCACCACTCCGTACCCGCGCCGACGGGCCACAGACTCCACCGCCGCACCGATGTCACCGATGCGTCCCCCCGGTCGGGCCTTCCCCAGCCCTGCCCACAGACCCTGGTGGGCAGTTTCAGAGAGCATCTCCGCTTCGCTTCGGATCTCCCCCACCCCGAAGGTGCAGGCGGCGTCGGCGTGAAATCCCTCATAAATCGCGCCGATGTCGATCGAGAGCAGATCCCCGGATCGAAGTCGGCGCCGGTCTGGGATCCCATGGACGATGACGTCGTTGGGCGAGGCGCAGATGGACCCGGGAAACCCCCGGTATCCCAAAAAGGAGGGGATGCAACCCTCCCCGCGGATTATCCGCTCGGCCAGTTGGTCCAACTCCATGGTGGTGACTCCGGGCCGGGCAGCTGATCGGATCGCCTCATGGGTCTTGGCCACACAACGCCCGGCGATCTCCATCTTCGCGAAATCGGCGGGGGTCTTGAAAGTTATCAAAAAGGGCGCCGCCCCGGTCGGTTCATTGCAACACCCCCATGATCCGCTCGGTTATCTCAGGGATGAGGCCCGATCCGTCCACCGGCTCAATCAAGTTACGATCGGCATAGAAATCCAAAAGAGGCGCCGTCTGGCTTCGGTAAACCTCCAAACGACGGCGGATAGTGTCGGGCGTGTCGTCCGCCCGACCCCGCGAAAGCATGCGGCCGATCAGATCGTCGTCATCCACTTCGAGAGAGACCACCCGATCCAAAGGGTCGGCTCCCAACAGTTCGTCGAGCAACCGGGCCTGCGCAATGGTGCGGGGAAAGCCGTCCAGAATAAAACCTTGGGCGACGTCGGCATAGGTCAACCGGTCCGCCAGCATCCTCCCGGTGATTTCATCGGGAACGTATTCTCCCGCCTCCATCAGGGCTTGCACCTGTCTTCCCAATGCGGTGCCCCCCGAGACATGTTGGCGGAACATCTCACCGGTGGAGATGTGGGGGATGCCCAACCGGTCGGCCACCGCCACGGCCTGGGTGCCTTTTCCTGAACCGGGAGGCCCGACGAACAACAGTTTCATCGATTCACACCTTGGTCAGGTAAGGAAACCTTCGTAATTGCGCATGGTGAGTTGGCTCTCAATCTGCTTCATGGTCTCCAGGGCCACTCCCACGACTATCAGAATGGAGACTCCTGAGAAGCTGATGGGAATACTCCACAGCAGTCCCGCCAAAGCCGGAAGAACCGCGATCACAGCCAGAAAGACCGAACCGGGGAGGGTTATCCGGTTGAGAATCCTCCCCAGGAAGGCGGCGGTCTGGCCTCCCGGGCGGACCCCCGGAATGAATCCACCCTGACGCTGCAACATCTCGGCCTGGCGGGTTGGATCGAATTGAATGGCGTTGTAAAAGTAGGTGAAGAAGATAATCAGGCTGAACAGCAGCAACACATACCACCAGCTGATCTGACCTCCGCCGCCCAGGTTCTCGTCGACCCATCGATAGAGGGACTGAACGAAGCTTGCGTCCGATGGGATGGCAGTCACGATCAGAGAAGGCAGCAGCAACATGGAGGTGGCAAAGATCACCGGGATCACCCCGGCGGTGTTCACTTTGAGAGGAATGTAGGTGTTCTGACCTCCCATGACCCGGCGGCCCCGTACCCGTTTGGCGAACGAAACCGGGATCCTTCGCTGCCCCTGGTCCACGTAGATAATGGTGACGATCACCACCATGAACACCAGCATGATCACCACAAACCGCAGGAACAGCCCCACCGCGGCCGTCTGTCCCCAGATCTGGCCGAACACGAACGGGAACTGGCTGAGGATGGAGACGAAGATCAAAAGCGACATTCCATTGCCGATTCCCCGCTGGCTGATCTGTTCGCCGAGCCACATCACGAACGCGGTTCCGGCCGTCATGGTCAAAACGATCAACGCCACCCGGCCCGGCGTGTAGTTGGGAACCAGATCAATGCCGTTGGTGAAACGGCCGACATGGAACAGATAGGTAAACCCGGTCGATTGGATCAATGCCAGGACGACGGTGGTGTACCGGGTCCACTGGGTGATCACCTTCCGTCCCGCTTCCCCCTCGTCCTGAAGAGCCTGCAGTTTGGGGATCACCACCGTCAGAAGCTGCATCATGATGGAGGCGGTGATGTAGGGAATGATCCCCAGAGAGAACACCGAAAACTGCTCCAGGGCGCCGCCCGAGAAGAGATTGAGGAGTCCGTAGATTCCTCCCGCCTGCTGCTGTTCCTGAAAAGCCTGCACCGCCTCCAGGTCAATCCCGGGGACCGGTATGGTGGCGCCCAGTCGGTAGACGCCGAAAATTGCCAGGGTGAACAGGATCTTTCCCCGCAGGTCGGGGACCTTGAACATGTTGCGGTAGATACTCAGCATCGCATTGCCCCCAAAACTCGCCGATCTTCCACCTTCAAGCGATCACTTCCCATTGCCCGCCGGCCTCGGTGATCTTGCTGCGAGCCGAAGCGCTGAAGGCATGGGCGCGAACCGTCAGGGCCGAACCGACTTCACCGTCCCCCAGAATCTTGATCCTGCCTCGGCGTTTCGCCAAGCCCCGGTCTCGGAGAACCTGCGGATCTATCACCGCTTCGGGGTCCAAGGCCTGCAAAGCGCCGAGATTCACCACCGCATATTCCACCCGGTGGGGATTGGTGAACCCCTTCAACTTGGGCAGACGGCGGGAAAGGGGCGTCTGGCCCCCTTCGAATCCGGGCCGCAGACTATTGCGGGCGTTGATGCCCTTGGTGCCCCGGCCCGCCTTACTGCCTCGGCGAGCACCACCGCCCCGACCCACGCGGATCCGGCGTTTGCGGGATCCGGGAGCCGGTTTCAGATGATGGAGCATCAAGCGATCAGCCATGGGAATCCTCCACTTCCACCAGGTGCCGTACCCGGTGGATCATACCCCGAATCTCGGGGCGGTCGGGATGCTCGACGGTGTGGTCAATGCGGCACAGCCCCAGACCGCGCACCGTGCGGCGGGTCTTGGGCTTTTGGCCGATCACGCTCCGTCGCAGGGTGATCCGAACGGTTTTTTGGGAACTCATCGGACTGGCTTGGAAGAGGCTCGCATGGCCTCTGTCGAGCGGTAGGCGTCGAGCAGAGCGGGAGGGACGAACTCTTCGGGACGTTTGCCCCGCAGGCGGGCCACCTCATCGGGACGGCGCTGGCCCTGCAGGGCGGCCATGGTGGCGCGGGCCACATTGAGATGGGACGGGGAGCCCAGGGATTTGGCCAGGGCGTCTTTGATTCCCGCCGCCTCCAGGATCTGTCGGACCGCTCCCCCCGCGATCACCCCGGTTCCCGGAGAGGCAGGTTTGATGAGTACCCGGGAGGCATCATGCTTGCCGATGCTCTGGTGAATCACGGTTGCCCCGGTCATGGGGATGGTGATCATCGAGCGGCGGGCCATTTCCATGGCCTTTTGGATCGCAACCGGGACTTCTTTGGCCCGGCCGTGGGCTATCCCAACCCGGCCTGCGCCGTCTCCCACCGCCACCAGGGCGGTGAAGGAGAAACGGCGTCCGCCTTTGACGACCTTGGCCACCCTATTAATCTTGATGACCCGCTCTTCGTATTGTTGTATGTCAGCCATCGAATACCTCAGAACGTCAATCCGTCGGCCCGGGCCGCTTCCGCCAGGGCCTTGACCCTTCCCGCGAACCGGTAGCCGCCCCGGTCGAAAACCACGGTCTCCACCCCCACCCGGCGGCATCGCTTCGCCAGGATGTTACCCACCATCTCGGCGGTTTCCACCGTCAGGTTCCGGGTGCGCAGATCCGACTCCAGCGAGGAGGCGGACACCAGGGTATGGCCTCGATCATCGTCAATAACCTGGGCGTAGATGTAACGGTTGGAGCGGTAGACCGCCAACCGGGGACGTTCGGCGGTTCCCCGAATCTTTTTGCGCACTCTCCGGTGACGGCGCAGCCGGGCCTGACCGCGAGTAGTACTCATACTCTTCCTGCCTTCCCGGCCTTGCGACGGACTTTCTCGTCGGCATAGCGAATACCTTTGCCCTTGTAGGGCTCGGGCGGACGGATACGCCGGATTTCGGCCGCAACCTGGCCCACCTTCTGCTTGTCGATGCCTTTCACGACTATTCGGGTGGCCTGGGGCGACTCAAAGGTTATTCCATCAGGGGGATCCACCTCCACCGAGTGGCTGTATCCCACCTGCAATTCCAGTTTCGGGCCCCGCAGAAGGGCGCGATATCCCACTCCCACCACGTTCAACTCCTTGGTGTATCCCTTCACCACCCCGGTGACCATATTGGCCAACAGGGTGCGGGACAACCCGTGCAGTGAACGCGAGGTGCGCGACTCATCCCGACGATCCACCACCGCCTGTTTTTCCTGCAGATCAATTCTTATCCGGTCGTGGAAAGTGCGGGACAGCTCGCCCATGGGGCCTTTCACCCACACATGGCATCCGTCAACCTTCAGTTCCACTTCCGGGGGCAGCGGCACGGGGACCTTTCCTACTCGGCTCATCACCACACCTCACACAGGATTTCGCCGCCCAGCCGTCGGCGGCGGGCTTCCCGGTCGGTCAACAAGCCCTGCGACGTGGAGACAATCGCCACGCCCATGCCTCCCTGCACCCGCTCTATCTCCGAAGCGGCGCTGTAACGGCGATGACCGGGCTTGGAGATCCGGCGAATCCCGGAGATGGCGGAGGTTTTCTGTTCGGAGTACCGCAACTCGATCTTCAAGGTCCGATGAGGCCGGTCTTCGGCCACGGCAAAAGATGAGAACCCGTCCACGAAACCCTCCGCGGCCAGGATCCGGGCGATGCGCTCCCGCAACCGAGAGGAAGGCATCTCCACCCTGGCATGTCGGGCGGCGATCGCATTGCGGATGCGGGTGAGCATGTCGGCGACGGGATCGGTCATCATGATTACCAGGACGCCTTTCTCACTCCGGGCAACTCCCCTCGGGAGGCCAGTTCCCGCACACATATCCGGCACATGCCGAAGTCACGTAAAAAGGCTCGGGAACGCCCACAACGACGGCAGCGATTGTAGGCCCTCACCTTGAACTTGGGGGGTCGTTTGGCTTTTGCGATTAAGGCTTTGCGCGCCACAGAAACTTCTCCTTAGTACAAGGACTCTCGAACCCGGAAGGGAAACCCGAAGGCCTGGAAAAAGGCGCGGGCGTGCTCATCACCGGCGGCGGTGGTGCAGATGGTGATATCCATCCCTCTGGGTTCTGAAACCTGGTCATAGTGTATCTCGGGAAACACCAGCTGTTCATCGAAGCCGAACGAGTAGTTCCCGCGGCCATCGAAAGAAGTGGGCTTCATCCCTCGAAAATCTCGAACGCGGGGAATGGCAATGGACATCACCCGGTCGAAGAACTCCCACATCCGGTCTCCCCGCAGTGTCACCGAGACTCCCACCGGCATCCCTTTTCTGATCCGAAACCCCGCCACCGATTTGCGAGCACGGTTCAGGCGAGGCTTTTGACCGGTGATCAGGGACAGCTCACTCATGGCGGACGTCACTTGCTTGCGGTCGCGCACGGCTTCGCCGATCCCCATGTTCACCACGATCTTCTCCAAACGGGGAACCTGCATCGGGTTGCCGAGGCCCAGCTCGCTCTGCAGAGCAGGAGCGATCCGGGAGTGGAACCGCTGCTTGAGGCGGGGGGTCGAAGTTTCTGCCCCCGTGGTCACAGGTCACCTCCGCATCGGCGGCACACTCGGTGCTTGCCCCGCTCATCGAACCTCTTTCCCACCCTGGTCGGCCCGCACTCCTCGCAGACGATCATGACGTTGGAAGCGTCGATCGGCATGTCCTTGTCAATGATTCCGCCCTGCATGGTGCCCCCTTGAGGCCGCTGGTGACGCTTGGCGGTGTTCACACCCTCCACGATCACCTTGTTCCTTTTGGGGATCACCCGGGAGACGCGCGCCACGCGACCCACATCTTTGCCGGTGATCACCTTCACCTGGTCTCCAACCCGCAGTCTCATAGCACCTCCGGCGCCAGGGATACGATGCGCATGAATCGCTTCTCCCGCAGTTCCCGGGCCACCGGCCCGAATATGCGAGTTCCACGAGGCTGCCGACCACCTTCGATAATCACACAGGCGTTGTCATCGAAACGAATATATGTGCCATCGGTGCGGCGCTTCTCCTTGCGAGTTCGCACCACCACTGCCCGGACCTTCTCGCCCTTCTTGATCACCCCACCGGGGACCGCCTCCTTCACGGTCACCATTATCTCATCACCCACCCGGGCATAGCGACGGCGGGTGCCACCCAGTATCCCGATGCACAGCACCGAGCGCGCCCCGGTGTTGTCCGCCACCCGCAACCTGCTCTCCTTTTGGATCACTTGGCCCGCTCCAGAATCTGGTCCATGCGCCACCGCTTTTGGCGCGACAGGGGACGAGTCTCGACGATCCGGACCGTATCCCCCACCCGAGCCTGGTTGGCCTGGTCGTGGACGTGGTACAGGGCGGTTTTGCGCACCACCTTGTGATAGCGCGGATGCTTGTAGGAAGTGGCGACCTGCACCGAGATGGTGCGATCCCGCCGGTCGGAGACCACCTGCCCCACCCGGGTCTTGCGATTGGGCCGTTCGCTCATAGGGCCGACTCCTTCTGCTGGGCATACCACATCTGAATCTCGCGGTTCCGGAGGATGGTGAGAACCCGGGCCACCGTCCTTTTGACCGATTTGATCCGGGCGGTGTTGTCCAACTGGTTGGTAGCCAGTTGGAAGCGGAGATTGAACAACTCTTCCTTGGATTCGGCCAGCTTCTCCACCAGTTCCCGGTAGGTGAGCTCCCGAAGTTCGGCCGTTTTCATACGTCCTCCCGCATGACGAAGCGAGTCTTGATCGGCAACTTGTGCCCGGCCTTGCGCATTGCCTCCCGCGCCTGTTCTTCGGAGACCCCTCCCAATTCAAACAGCACCCGGCCCGGTTTCACCACCGCCACCCAGAACTCGGGATTTCCTTTACCCGAACCCATCCGGGTCTCGGCCGGTTTGGCGGTCACCGGCTTGTCGGGGAAGATGGTGATCCACACTCGACCCCCACGCCGGACCGCTCGCGTGATTGCCACCCGGGCGGCTTCGATCTGACGGGCGGTGATCCATGCGGCCCCCAGAGCTTGAAGGCCGTACTCGCCAAAGTTGACTTTGGTCCCGCCTTTGGCCACCCCTCGCCGGCGACCACGGTGCACTTTACGATGACGGGTTCTCTTGGGCATCAACATCTCAGGAACTCTCCTCCGACTCCCTCTCCAAGGAGTCGTCCGCCTCGGTTGCGTCCTCTTCCCAGTTCTTCGGGGTGGTCCGCTCCGATCGCTTTCTGCCTCCCCCGGCTTCGATCAGCCGTTTGCGACCATCTCGTTTGGGTGCGGTGGATTCCACCGGACGCTTTCCGCCTCCCGCCTCGATGAGCCGCGGGGCTTTTCTTCCTCCGGCCGCAGCCTCGGCCCGGGCTTTGGCTGGGGGTCGACGACGCCGAGTGGGGCCGCCGGCCGCCAATGCGACTTCGGCCGCCATCTTCTCCCCTGAAGAGCGGGTCTTGAACACGTCTCCCTTGTAGACCCAAACCTTGACGCCGATGGAGCCCACCATGGTGTGGGCCGTGGCCATGCCGTAGTCGATATCGGCGCGGATGGTATGAAGCGGTACTCGACCCTCCAAGTACCACTCCCGCCGCCCCATGTCGGCCCCACCCAAACGCCCTTTGCACTCCACCCGCACTCCCTGAGCCCCGGCTTTGCGGGCGGTGCCCAGGGCCCGCTTCATGGCGCGGCGAAAAGAAACCCGGTTCTCCAACTGATCAGCGATTCCCCGAGCCAGGAGCTGTGCGTCCAATTCGGGATCTTTCACCTCAATGATGTTGAGCTTGATCGACTTGGAAGTGAGCTTTTCCAGCCCCTTGCGCAGCCGTTCGGCTTCGGTGCCCCGGCGACCGATCACCACTCCCGGCCGGGCAGTGTGGATCTCCACCACCACCCGATCTCTGGTCCGCTCGATCTCGATACGGGAGACCGCTCCCCGGACCAGCCGTCCCAACAGGTAATCGCGGATCGCCCAATCCTCGTTCACCAGGTTGACGTAGTCCTTGTCCGAATACCACTTGGACTTCCAGTCGGTGACAACGCCCAGACGGAAGGAATAGGGATGCGTCTTCTGGCCCATCAGGAAATCTCCTCGTTGTTGTCGGAGTCGGCCACCACGATGGTGAGGTGACAGGTGCGCTTGCGAATCCGAGTGACCCGGCCCCTGGCCCGAGCCCGAAAGGACCTCATCGTCGGTCCCTCGTCGACATAGATCGCACCAACCTTCAGTTGATCGACATCCATTTCCAGGTTGTTCTCGGCGTTGGCCACCGCCGAATGCAAAACTTTCAGAACCGACCGCGCCGCACCCCGGTTGACGTAGGACAAGAGGTTCTCTGCCTCTTCCACCGACTTGCCCCGCACCAGGTCGGCCACCCGCCGCACCTTGTAGGGCGAATGGCGGAGATAACGAGCGCGCGCTTGGGTTTTCACCCTTTCCTCACCGCCTTGTCCCGCTTGCCGCCCGGGTGTTTGCGGAAGGTCCGGGTGGGGGCGAATTCTCCCAGCTTGTGGCCGACCATCGACTCGGTGAGATAGATGGGGACATGACGTCGCCCGTCGTGCACCGCGATGGTGTGGCCGATCATGACCGGTATCACGGTGGACCGGCGGCTCCAGGTGCGGATTACTCGCTTCTGGCGGGCCGCATTGAGTTCCTCGATCTTCTCCAGCAGGTGATCGTCCACAAACGGTCCCTTTTTCAAACTTCTGCCCACGACTACCTCCGGCCTTTGGCGTAACGACGTCGGACGATGTATTTGTTGCTCTGCTTTTTCTTGCGGCGGGTGCGGCCCTCCGGCTTTCCCCACGGGCTGACCGGAGGCCGCCCTCCCGAGGACTTGCCCTCTCCGCCTCCCAAGGGGTGGTCAACCGGGTTCATCGCCACTCCCCTGGTCTGAGGACGAACCCCTTTCCAGCGGTTGCGCCCCGCCTTGCCCAGTTTCACCAATTCGGCCTCGGTGTTTCCCACCTGGCCCACGGTGGCGCGGCAATCCAGCGGGACCATCCGCATCTCGCCTGACGGCAGACGCAGAAGGGCCATCCCACCCTCCTTGGACATCAATTGCACCGACGACCCGGCCGAGCGGGCGATCTTGGCGCCGCCACCGGGACGCATCTCCACGGCGTGCACCGTGCTACCCGCGGGGATGTTGCGAAGGGGAAGGGCGTTGCCCGGCCGAATCTCAGCCTTGGGACCGGAACTGATCCGAGCCCCCACCCCTACCCCCACCGGCGCCAGAATGTAACGCTTCTCACCGTCCGCGTAATGCAACAGGGCAATCCGAGCGTTGCGGTTGGGGTCGTATTCGATGGCGGCCACCTTGGCCGGAACCCCGTCTTTGGTGCGACGGAAATCAATCACTCGATAACGCCGCTTGTGACCCCCGCCCCGGTGCCGGGAAGTGATGCGACCATGGTTGTTCCGCCCTCCCTTGGAGGTGCGGGAGGACAGCAATGACTTCTCGGGACGGCTGCGAGTGATCTCGGCGAAATCCGAGACGGTTTGGAACCGCCGCCCCGGCGAGGTGGGTTTGCGTTTTTGGACTGCCATTTCTATAACCCGAACAGATCGATGGATTCTCCCTCGGCCAGGGTCACCAGCGCCCGCTTGGTGTCCTTGCGCCGACCGAGAGTGCGACGGGTGCGTTTGGTTTTGCCCCGTCGATTGTAGGTATTGACCGACACGACCGCCACCCCAAAGACCGACTCCACCGACTGGCGGATCTCGGTCTTGTTGGCGCGGGGATCGACCAGAAAGGAATAGGTGTTGTAGGCCTCGATGAGGTCGAAGGACTTCTCGGAGACCACCGGACCCAGAATCACATCGTGCGGATACTTCATGACGCCCCGGCCTCCACCCGCTCTCTGTCCCGGCCCACCTGCGAGATGATCGGCAGGGTCCCGGCGCAAAACAGCAAGTCCCTCGCCCAGAGGACGTCGTAGGCGGTCACATAGCGGGCTTCGACAATTCGGACGGTGGGGAGATTGCGGAAGGACCGCTCCTCGACCTGATCCCGTCGCTCCATCACCACCAGGGTTTTGCCGCCCAACTCGATCCCGGCGAGCAGCCCGACTGCCAATTTGGTGCGGGGCGTCTCCCAATCCAACTCCCCCACGGCGTACACGGCATTCTCTGAGGCTCGGGCGGAGAGTGCGCTGCGCAACGCCGACCGGCGCATCTTGGCAGGGGTGCGTTGCCGATAATCACGGGGCTTGGGTCCGTGAGCCACCCCTCCTCCTCGCCAGATAGGTGACCGGATGGAACCGTGCCGGGCTCGGCCGGTTCCCTTCTGCCGCCAAGGCTTCCGGCCGCCGCCCCTTACTTCGGCCCGGGTTTTGGTGGAAGCGGCGCCCGAACGTTTGCCGGCCAGATGCGCGGTCACCACTTGGTGAAGCACCGCCATATTGGGAGTGACCCCGAACACCGCCGGGTCCAACTCGACCTCTCCTTGGAGCGCCCCGCTTCCGTCGTAAAGGGGAGCGGTCAGTTCAGCCACGGGATTTGACCGCCCTTCTGATAAGAACCAATCCCCCCTTGGGGCCGGGCACCGCGCCCCGGAGAAGAAGCAGACCCTCGTCGGGCAACACCTTCACCACCTCCAGGTTCAAAACGGTGGTGCGCTGCGCTCCCATCCGGCCCGGCATGGCCTTTCCCCGAAACACTCGCGACGGGGTGGCGCAGGCGCCGATCGCCCCACCGGCCCGGTGTTTTTTGTGGTTTCCGTGGCTGGCGCATTGACCGGAGAAGTTGTGACGCTTCATCACCCCCGCGAAACCCTTTCCCCTGGAGACTCCGGTCACGTCAGCCCGCAGGCCCGGCTGGAAAATATCGTCCACCTTCACGGTCGTACCAGGCTGAAACCCCGCGACGTCATCCACCGGTATCTCCACCAGGTGGGCCGACGGCGGTACGCCAGCCTTGGCAAAATGGCCGGCCAGCGCCTGGTTCACCTTGGCGGGTTTGTCCATCTGCAACGCCAGCTGCACGGCCCCATATCCGTCTTTGTCGGCGGTCTTGACCTGCACCACCTGGCAGGGTCCGGCCTTGACGACCGTCACCGGAAGAGCCCGAGCGGAATCATCAAAAATCTGGCTCATCCCCAATTTGGAGCCCACGATGGTGTTCATAGTTTTATCTCTACTTCCACTCCCGAGGGAAGATCAAGGCGCATCAAGGAGTCCACCGTCTTGGCAGTGGGGTCCAAGATATCAATCAGCCGCTTGTGGATCCGCATCTCAAAGTGTTCTCGGGAGTCTTTGTCGACGTGAGGTCCGCGGATAACGCAATAGCGATGAATCTCGGTTGGTAAAGGCACAGGACCTTTGATCTTGGCCTGTGTACGAGTCACTGTGGCTGCGATCTTGCGCGCCGACTCATCCACACTCTGGTGATCATAAGCCTTGAGTTTTATACGGATCTTGTGCGAACCGTTCATATGCTTTTTCCTGCTGCCTTCTCGGTATTCATATCGCCGGTCTGGTATATATGCTTTCCGTTGGTCTGATCTTTTTGTTTTGGTTTGTTGGGGCTATTTAGTGATCTTGGTCACCCGACCCGCCCCCACAGTCCGACCACCCTCACGAATCGCAAAATCCAACCCCACCGACATCGCAATCGGAGCAATCAACTCCACCCCCAACACCACACTATCACCCGGCATCACCATCTCCACCCCCAAAGGCAACACCACCGAACCAGTCACATCCGTCGTCCGAAAATAAAACTGCGGACGATAACCCGAAAAAAACGGATTATGCCGCCCACCCTCCTCCTTCGTCAACACATACACCTGACACTCAAACCCCACATGAGGCTTGATCGACCCCGGAGCAGCCAACACCTGACCACGCTCCACCTCACCCCTACCCACACCCCGCAACAACACCCCCACATTATCACCAGCCCGACCCTCATCCAACAACTTCCTAAACATCTCCACCCCCGTCGCCACCGAACCACGCGTATCACGCAACCCCACCACCTCAACCGACTCACCCACCCGCAACACACCACACTCCACCCGACCAGTCACCACCGTACCCCGACCAGTAATAGAAAACACATCCTCAATCGGCATCAAAAACGGACGATCCACATCCCGAACCGGCACCTCCACATACTCATCCACCGCCCCCAACAACTCCATCACCCCATCACCCGCCACCACATCACCCTCCAACGCCCGCAACGCCGAACCACGAACCACCGGCACCTCATCACCCGGAAACTCATACTCCGTCAACAAATCCCTCACCTCCAACTCCACCAAATCCAACAACTCACCATCATCCACCAAATCACACTTATTCAAAAACACCACCACCCGCGGCACACCCACCTGCCGAGCCAACAACACATGCTCACGCGTCTGCGGCATCGGACCATCAACCGCCGACACCACCAACACCGCCCCATCCACCTGAGCCGCCCCCGTAATCATATTCTTAATATAATCCGCATGCCCCGGCATATCCACATGCGCATAATGACGCAACACCGTCTCATACTCCACATGCGCAATCTGAATCGTAATCCCCCGCTCACGCTCCTCCGGAGCACGATCAATATCATCAAACCCCGTAAACACATTCCCCCCACCAACCCGCTCAGCCAACACCCTCGTAATCGCCGCCGTCAAAGTCGTCTTCCCATGATCAATATGACCCATAGTCCCCACATTCAAATGCGGCTTCACCCGCTCAAACCTCACCTTACCCACAACCAAAACCCCCTTTCAATATCTGCCATTTCTCATGTGAAGAAGCTCTTCACATTTCGAATCCGGAACGTCTTGATAAGCCTTGAACTGCATCGAATATGTAGCTCGACCCTGTGTCCGGGAGCGAATATCAGTCGCAAACCCGAACATTTCGGCCAGCGGCACCGTCGCGGTAATTATCCGAGCGGTTCCTCGCTGGTCGGTTTCTCCGATTCGGCCCCGCCGGGAGGAAATATCAGCGATCACCTCTCCCATGTATCCTTCGGGAGCAACCACTTCCACTTCCATCACCGGCTCCAAGAGCTTCAGCCCCGCCTTTTGAGCGGCAGCTCGAACCGCCATGGATCCGGCAATCCGAAAGGCCATTTCGGAAGAATCTACTTCGTGATGTGAACCGTCAACCAGGGTGACCCGCATATCCACCACCGGATAGCCCGCCAGAATGCCACCGTCAAGCGCCTCCTCGATACCGGCGGCCACCGCCGGAATGTACTCACGAGGGACCCGACCACCCTTGATCTGATCAACGAATTCGTAACCCCCACCCGGCCCGGTGGGTTGTATGTCGATCACCACATGACCGTACTGCCCACGGCCCCCGCTTTGGCGAACGTAACGTCCGTGCATCCCTTCGACTGCGGCGACAATCGTCTCCCGGTAGGCGACCTGCGGCCGTCCGATATTGGCCGCCACTTTGAATTCCCGGATAAGACGGTCAACCAGAATCTCCAAATGCAACTCCCCCATCCCCGAGATGATGGTTTGGCCGGTTTCCTCGTCACTTCGCACCAAGAAGGTGGGATCCTCTTCGGAAAGTTTTTGGAGAGAACCTGACAGCTTGTCCTGATCCACCCGGGTACGGGGCTCGATGGCCACCCAGATGACCGGGGCGGGAAAGGACATTGCCTCCAGGCTCACCGGATCGCCGGCCGCCGACAGGGTGTCGCCGGTGGTGGTGTGCCGAAGCCCCACCGCGGCCACGATGTCACCTGTGTAAACATATTCCACATCTTCGCGGTGGTTGGCGTGCATGCGCAACAATCGACCCAGCCGTTCCTTGCGGCCATTGGAGGTGTTCAGCACCGGCCCACCTTTGGCCGCCGACCCCGAGTAGACCCGGAAATAGGTGAGCTTGCCGACATGGGGGTCGCTCATGATCTTGAATGCCAACGCTGAGAACGGCTCCTCGTCGGAGGCCTTTCGCTCCAGCGCCTGCTCGGGATCTTTGGGAGCAAAGCCCTTCACCGGAGGAAGATCCAGGGGACTGGGCAGATAGTGAACGATGGCGTCCAGCAGAGGCTGCACCCCTTTGTTCTTGAAAGCGGCGCCGCACAGCACCGGCGTGAACATGTGTTGGAGAACGCCGGCCCGGACGGCAGTGCGGATTTCATCGGGAGTTATGTAGAGGTCCTCCAGGAATTTGATCAGCAGCTTCTCATCGACTTCGGCCACCTGCTCCAACAGCTGCGCCCGGTACTCATGGGCGAGGTCCTGCATGGACTGGGGAACGTCTCCGGTATCCCAATGCCGGCCGTCATCTCCCCGCCACTCGTGAACCTTCATCTCCACCAGGTCCAGGACTCCCCGAAAACCGCTTTCTTCACCTATCGGCAACTGAAGCACCAGGGGAGTGGCGTCGAGACGGTCGCGGATGGCCTCGACATCGGCGTAGAAGTCTGCCCCCACCCGATCGAGTTTGTTGATGAAGCAGATACGGGGGACCTCATAGCGATCGGCCTGCCGCCAGACCGTCTCCGACTGGGGCTCCACCCCCGCCACCCCGTCAAACACCGCCACCGCGCCGTCCAGAACCCGCAGGCTCCTCTCCACCTCCACGGTGAAGTCCACATGTCCGGGGGTGTCGATGATGTTGATGCTGTGATCATGCCAGATGCAGGTGGTGGCGGCCGAGGTGATGGTGATCCCTCGCTCCTGTTCCTGTGCCATCCAGTCCATGGTGGCGGCGCCCTCGTGCACCTCGCCGATCTTGTAATTGCGGCCCGTGTAATACAGAATCCGCTCGGTGAGGGTGGTCTTACCAGCGTCGATGTGTGCCATAATCCCGATGTTGCGCGTACGGCTCAGGGGCACCTGGCGCATGCCAAGTAAGCGGTGTCCTCGATCAGCAGCCACAGCAACGCCTTCTACCAGCGGTAGTGAGCGAAAGCCTTGTTGGACTCCGCCATCTTGTGCATGTCTTCGCGCCTTTTGAAGGCGGACCCGCTGTTGTTGGCGGCGTCCATGATCTCACCGGCCAGTCGCAATGACATGGTCGGTTCCCGACGTCGGCGAGCGTATCCCACCAGCCACCGGATAGCCAGACAGCGGGCTCGGTCGGGACGGACATCCATCGGCACCTGATAGGAGGAGCCTCCCACCCGCCGGGACCGTACCTCCATCTGAGGCTTGAGGTTTTCGATGGCCCTCTTCAGTACGCTCACCGGATCCTGCCGAGTCCGCTGCTCCACCCGTTCGAGAGCAGAATAGACGATCCGGCGGGCAAGGTCCTTTTTGCCCTTCCATAAAACTTTGTTGATGACCCGGCTGACCAGCACATTGCGGAACACCGGATCGGGATCGATCTTGCGCTTGGTGGCGGCTGCTCGTCTCATCGCCCTCTCCTCGTCCCGTAGCGAGAACGGGCCTGTCGGCGGTCGGGCACCCCCGCCGCGTCCAGGGTTCCCCGGATCACCTTGTACCTCACACCGGGAAGATCGCGAACCCGGCCTCCTCTGACCAGCACAATGGAATGCTCCTGGAGATTGTGGCCCTCCCCGGGAATGTAGGCGGTTATTTCGATTCCCGAAGACAGTCTGACTCGGCAAACTTTGCGCAACGCCGAATTGGGCTTCTTGGGGGTTACTGTGTACACCCGGGTGCACACCCCCCGCCGTTGGGGCGCTCCGGCCAGACCGGCAGTCTTGACCTTTTTCTTCTTCGGTTTGCGCCCACGGCGTACCAATTGCTGGATGGTTGGCATGCTTTTCCTTCACGAACAAACTAACTTTTCGCACGCGCGTAAAAGTCCGTTCGTCCTATCTTGCTTTCTGACCGCACCCAGAGGAGCACTCCGGGACCGGGTCAGGCGGAGAGCCCTAAGAGACGGCTTGAGGTACTAAGACCACGAAGGGCAAGTATATACGCCTTCCGGCGAGCAGGCAAAACCAGAATTCGGAGGCGATTGGTTGCTCCACGGCAGACGGCGGTTCGCGAAAAAACCCTCAACGCCAGGGGTTGATTGTGTCACTGGCCCCGACCCATAGTGGTGAAAGTCGAAACACTCCCGGTTCTGTCCGACGTCGTCAGGGCCGCGCAGGACACCTCATGGGTCTCCTGCGAAAGCAGAAGGGGTCATAACTTTTTGGGACACGCTTCCCACCAGACCCTGGTCAAGCGTGTCCCGGCCCAGGTGGTGGAAGGCGGGGGAGGGCTCCCATCGGGGGAGGAGCGGCACGCCGGTTTTCGCGAGATAGCAAGCGATTTAGCGAAAAACCGAATCGCGAATAGGCGAATGATTTGTCAGCCACATCGCTCCTCGGATTCACCCCCCTAGAGCATGCGGAAAGAGATGGGGCTGGGTAGGCCCCCACATACCGACGGGGGGTTCTGCTGCCGCACTTGGCTCCCACCACTCGGGGCCTCTTTCAACACTCCCTGCTACCCGCCGTGATGGGGGGTGTGAAACCAGCCCCGCTTGGCTGGGACAATTCGCACCCACAGCCACACGAATCCCCAAATCAGGGTCAGGGGATACCACCGCAGATAGGGCCTGACCTCCTTTTTCCGCCACAGAACCCCAAGTGGTCGGCCCCCCAACCACACAGCAATTCCCATCCACATCGGCCAGGAGAATGGCAATCCCCATGCCCAGACCGCCGAGGCGATGGCACAGATCAGTGCGAACAGGAACCGAATGGCCCGGCCGGGTAACGCCAGACGGAGAGCCATCACCATCATGGGCGCCGACCGCCGAGCCCAGGCCATTCTCCATAGTCCCCGACCGCGACGGCGACGCACCCCGGCCCGGCCGGACGCCCATCTCCTCCGTTGCCCCACCGCGCTCCGCAGATCGGTTGGCTTTTCGTCCCACACCTTCGCCTCGGGCAGGTATTCGACCACATGGCCCGCCATCAGCAGCCTCACCGTCAAATCCAGGTCCTCGGTGAACGACCCGGTCCACCCGCCTGCCTCAGAGAGCGCGGCGCCCGTTACACATAGCCCGGTGCCCCCCAACTCGATCGGTCGACCCCGGCGGGCCTTTCTTTTGTACACCATTTCCCGCGCCATCCAATCTCCCAAACCGGCCGCGGCTGCGATCGGTGACGCCTGGGGGTTGGAAGGCAGCACCGATGCCTGCACCACCTGGGCGCCTCTGTCCAAAGCTTGCGACAGCATCGACAGAAACCCCGGTCCCACTCGGTTGTCGGCGTCGAGCACCACCAAGGCCTCGTCATCCCGCAGCGGTTGGGCCGCCAGGTACCAGTGCAGCAGCGCGCCTTTGCCTTCGGGTCCTTCGCGGCGTTCCATCACGTGGGCTCCCGCGTTCTCGGCCGCTTGAGAGGTGCGATCCCCACACCGGTCGGCCAACACCCATATCTGATAGGAGGAGGCCGGGTAGTCCTGCCGGCGGAGGTCGGACACCAACTCCCCGATCACCCCTGCTTCGTTGTGAGCGGGAATCACCACTCTCAGGCGCCTGCCCATTCCCTGCACCTCCTCTGGCGGGCGCCCGGGGTCAAGCACCGGACAGCCGCAGGCTGACATCCACCACCGGGGCCGAATGGGTGATCCATCCCGTGGAGATGATGTCCACACCGGTCTCGGCCACTTGGCGGACATTGGCCATGTCAACCCCTCCGCTCGCCTCCAATCGCACTCGACCTCCCACCCGGCGCACCGCTTCTCTCATCTGGTTGGGAGTCATGTTGTCCAACAGAATCACGTCAGGTCCGGACTCCACCACCTCATCGAGCTGTTCCAGATTCGCAACCTCCACCACCACCGTCGCCCCACCTCGGGTGTGCCGACGGGCGGTCCGCACCGCCTGGCCGGCGCTTTTCACCAAGCTGAGATGGTTGTCTTTGATCAACACCGCATCCCACAAGCCCATGCGATGGTTGACTCCTCCCCCGACCCGCACCGCCTCCTTTTCCCAAACCCGCAAACCGGGGGTGGTCTTGCGGGTATCGCTGATCCGCGCCCCGGCACCGGCCACCGCCCGCACCATCTGGCGGGTGGCGGTGGCGATCCCACAAAGGTGCCCGAGCAGGTTGAGAGCCACCCTCTCAGCCGCCAGGATGCTGTGGGCCAACCCGCTCACCCTGGCCACTTCCGATCCGGGGAGCAAGTCGGCGCCATCCACGGTTTTGGCATCGAACCTGAGCTGGGGATCGGAGAACAAAAAGGCCGCTTCCGCCACTTGCAGACCGGCGACCCGCCCCTCGGATTTGAAAACCAATGACCCCACTGCGGGGGTGCCCTCGCCGATCAGGGCATCGGTGGTCAGGTCGCCTTTGGTTCCCAGATCTTCAGCAAATGCCCGCTCCAGAAGCTGATGAAGGCCGAAGGGATCGGTCAGTTGCGTCCCACCCTGAGCATTCGCTCCACCGCCGACCGCGCCCGGTCGGCTATATCCGCCGGCAACACCACCTCATGGGTCATGGTGGCCAGGGAATTGCGGATGTTTTCGAGCGTGATCTTCTTCATATGGGGGCACAGGTTGCAGGGGCGCACGATCTCCACATCGTCCAACTCGTAGGCGACGTTGTCGGCCATTGAGCATTCGGTGAGCATCATCACCTGGGCGGGGCGCAAATCGCGCACCCAGTTGACTATGCCGTGGGTGGATCCCACATAGTCCGCCTGCTCCAGGACATCGGGAGCGCACTCGGGATGGGCGATCACCGGAGTCTCGGGAAGCATCATGCGCAGTTGCTCCAACTCATCGGCGCCGAACCTTTCATGGACAATGCATCGTCCTTCCCACATGATGATCTCCACATCGGTGTGGGCAGCCACGTAGCGCCCCAGAAACCCGTCGGGCAGAAAGATCACCCGATTCGACCCCAGTGATTCCACCACGGCCACCGCGTTCCCCGAAGTGCAGCAGATATCGGACTCGGCCTTCACCTCGGCAGTGGTGTTCACATAGCTGACCACCGGGACCCCCGGATGGGTTCGCTTGAGGCGACGGACATCCTCGGCCGTGATCCCCTCGGCCAGGGAACACCCCGCCCGCAGGTCGGGGATCAGCACCGTGGCGTCAGGGTTGATCAACTTGGACGTTTCGGCCATGAAGTGCACGCCCGCCATGAGGATCACCTCGGCGTCGCTGCGAGCCGCCATCTGGGCCAGAGCCAGAGAATCGCCCACCAGATCGGCCACCCCGTAGTAGATGTCGGGGGTCATGTAGTTGTGGGCGGTGATCAGTGCCCGCCGTTCCTGCTTGAGCTGCTCAATCTCCTCGATCAGAGGCTCCAGGGCAGCCCGTTCCTCAGGAGGAAACACCTGCGGCTTGCGAGAGATTTCAAGAGTGATGGCGGTCATATCGGCTGTTGGAGAGTCATGCCAAGATTACCCCGATCGGAAGTGACCGGCGGATTACATCCTATCGATCACCGCGTCGGCAAAACCAGAGGTGCTCACTTCGGTGGCCCCCTCGGTGAGACGGGCCAGGTCGTAGGTGACGGTTTTATCCATGATGGCCTTCTCCATTCCTCGGGAGATCATTCGGGCGGCTTCCCGCCAGCCCATATAGAAGAGCATCAATTCGCCGGACAACATAAGTGATCCGGGATTGACCTTGTCCAAACCGGCATATTTGGGCGCCGTCCCATGGGTGGCTTCAAAAAGAGCGAACCCGTCTTCGAAATTCACATTCCCCCCTGGGGCCATCCCAATTCCGCCCACCTGGGCCGCCAAGGCGTCCGAAATGTAGTCGCCATTGAGATTCAAGGTGGCGATCACGTCGAATTCGGCGGGGCGAGTGAGGATCTTCTGCAGGAACGCATCGGCGATCACATCCTGGACCAGCAGTCGGTCGCCCGGATCACCGCCACTGTCCTCCCAACTCACCGCCCGATCCGAGAACTCCTCGCGCACCAGTTCGTATGCCCATTGACGGAAAGCCCCTTCGGTGTATTTCATGATGTTCCCCTTGTGCACCAGCGTCACCGACCGGCGTCGGAAGTCAAGGGCAAACTGCAAGGCTGCTCTCACCAGGCGCTTGGTGCCGGTCTCCGACACCGGCTTGATGCCGATCCCCGAATCGGGCCGGATATCCCACCCGAACTCGGAATGCAGATAGGAAATAAGACGCTCTGATTCAGGGCTTTTGGCCTCGACCTCCATTCCCGCGTAGACATCCTCGGTGTTTTCCCGGAAAATCACCATGTTCACCAACTCGGGGCGAAGAGCCGGAGACGGAACTCCTTTCAGCCAGCGCACCGGTCGGACGCATGCATAGAGGTCAAGTATTTGGCGCAGGGCCACATTGATGCTGCGTATGCCTCCTCCCACGGGCGTCGTCAATGGACCCTTGATGGCTACCACATATTCCCGAATCAAATCAATGGTCTCATCGGGCAGCCAGGATCCGGTGAGTTTGAAAGCCTTCTCACCAGCCAGTATCTCCCTCCACTCGATACGGCGGGTCCCCCCGTAGGCCTTTTCAACTGCCTGGTCAATCACCCGACGGGATGCTCTCCATACGTCCGGCCCTATTCCATCTCCCTCAATGAACGGAATGATCGGTTGGTCGGGAGTGATCAATCCCTGGTCGGTCATTTTGATGGTCCCCGGCATCCTTGCAACCTCCGCTTTCGGAAAACTATGACCTTCAGGCAGGCTACAGGCTACCGGTTGCGATAAGGAATTTGGTGCGGACGCGGCTCGGCCGGGGCCGAACTGCTGTCACTCCAGCACCACCAGCAGATCTTTGGCCTCCACCTGACTACCGGCGCTGATCAGCAACTCTTTTATGCGTCCTGCGTCCGAGGCATAGATGGTGCTCTGCATCTTCATGGCTTCGAGAGTCAGCAACTTGGTGTTGGCGGTCACCTCATCACCGACCCCGACGAAGACACCGGTTACCACCCCGGGGGTGGGAGCACCCACATGCTGCGGATTCCCGCTGTCGGCCTTCCGGGCGGCCGGTTGGTCCGACTGCAATGTCCGATCCCGGACCCGGACCTCCCGAGGCGCCCCGTTGAGATCGAAGAAAATGGTGCGGGTTCCGTCGGGTTGGGGCTCGCCCACGGTGTGATATTTGACGATCAGGCGCTTTCCAGGTTCGATATCGAACATGCACTCCTCGCCTTCTTCCAGGCCGTAGAAGAAGACCGGGGTGGGGAGCAGGCTGACATCCGCATATTTCTTGCGAGTCTCGGCGAACTTTTGAAATTCGACCGGATAGAGCAAATAGCTGAGACCATCGGCCCACTCCGCCGGGTCTTCCAGCATATCTGCGGCTTTTTTGACCGCCGCCTTGATGTCGGCGCTGGGGAGTTTGGCCCCGGCCCGTCCTTCTATTGGTTGGTTACGGCACAAAAGAATCTCCCGGATGTCCTGGGGCCAACCTCCGGGGGGCTCGCCAAGGGAGCCTCGCATCATGTCAACCACCGACTCGGGGAACCCGATGTTGTGGTCGGGCGGAAGGGAACGGACCTCGTCGCAGGTCATTCCCTTGGAGAGCAGGAACAACGCCAGATCTCCCACCACCTTGCTGGAGGGCGTTACCTTGACGATGTCGCCCAGCATCTGGTTGACATCGGCGTACATCTCCTCCACTTCCCGCCAACGTTGGCCCAGACCCAATGCCCCGGCCTGTTGCTGCAGGTTGGTGAACTGGCCGCCGGGGATCTCGTGGTCGTAGAGCCGAGCGCTCCCGGACTTGGGTGAATTATCGAAGGGTTGATAGTAGGTACGGACCGTCTCCCAGTACAGCGAACAGTCGCCCAGGGCCTCAGAACTCAATTCGGTGTGGCGCTCGGTGCCCCGAAGCGACCCGACGATGGTATTGAGATTGGGTTGACTGGTGGATCCGGACACCGCCGCCACGGCTGCGTCAATGATGTCGATCCCAGCCTCGCCGCCCTTGATGAGGGTGGCAGCCTGCACACCGCTGGCGTCATGGGTGTGGAAGTGGATCGGCATGCCGACTTCCTCCCGCAGCACCCTCACCAGCTGGTCGGCGGCGTAGGGACGGCACAGTCCCGCCATGTCCTTGATGCACAAGATGTGCGCTCCCATCTTCTTGAGTTGGCGGGCCAGGTCGACGTAGTAGTTGAGGTTGTATTTGGGACGTCCCGGATCGAGCAGATCCCCGGTGTAGCAGATGGCTGCCTCGCAAATGGCGTGGGTATCCCGCACGGCTTCCATGGCCACTTCCATGTTGCGAACGTCATTCAGGGAGTCAAACACCCGAAAGACATCAATGCCCTGGCGAGCGGCTTCGATGGTGAACTCTCGGACGACATTGTCGGGATAACTGGTGTATCCGACCGCATTGGAAGCCCGCAGCAACATCTGAAAGCAAATGTTGGGGATCGCCTCCCTCATCAGCCGCAGCCTCTCCCAGGGATCCTCATACAAGAAACGGAGGGCGGCGTCGAAGGTGGCTCCGCCCCACATCTCCACACTGAACAGGTTGGGCAGGCGCCTGGCCACCGCGGCGGCGGTGCCCAACAGATCGAAGGTCCGAACGCGGGTGGCCAGCAACGACTGGTGGGCGTCCCGGAACGTGGTGTCGGTGACCAGCAGCCGCTTTTGATTCCAAACCCAATCGGCAAACTTTTGCGGTCCCATTTGCAGCAACAAGTCTCGAGTGCCTGATGGCGGGTCGGCGCTCAGATCCACCGGCACGGCCGGTGCGGGCTTGAGGTTTTGAGGGTGCTCCTTGCCCGCCACAGTCGGATTGCCGTTCAGGATGGTGTCACCGATGTACCTGAGCAGCCGGTTTGCCCTGTCACGGGGCGTCCGGATTTCAAATAGTTCAGGCGTCTCATCCAGAAAGTGCGTGGTGACCGCTCCCTGGCGGAAGTCAGGATGGTTGATGACATTGCGCAGGAACTGGATATTGGTTTTCACTCCCCGGATGCGAAACTCCTGCAGGGCGCGGTCGGCCCTGGTGCAGGCGCCGCCAAGATCGGTGTCCGAGGCGGTCAATTTGACCAGCAGTGAGTCGTAAAAAGGGCTGAGCACCGCGCCGGTATAGGCCGTTCCATCGAGACGAACCCCCAGGCCGCCGGGACTCCGATAGGTCTGCAACCGCCCGTAGTCGGGCGAGAACTCGTTCTTGGGATCTTCGGTGGTTATACGACACTGAATGGCGGTTCCCCGCCGGGGGATCTCGCTCTGTGGAGGAATGGAGAGCGGCGCTTCATGGAGTCGGCACCCCTGAGCCACCAGGATCTGCGACCTGACCAAGTCGACACCGGTGATCAACTCCGTGACCGTGTGCTCCACCTGAATGCGCGGGTTTACCTCGATGAAGAACCACTCCCCGGTGTCGGTGTCCACCAGGAACTCGACAGTGCCGGCATTCACATAGCCGGTGGTCCGGGCAACCCGGATGGCCGCGTCGCAGATCTGGTCGCGGAGTTCGTCGTCCAAATGGGGCGCCGGGGCCAACTCCACCACCTTCTGATGGCGCCGTTGGACCGAACAGTCACGTTCCCACAGATGGACCACCGAACCGTGGGAGTCAGCGAGGATCTGAACCTCGATGTGGCGGGCCCGGGCAATGTACCGCTCCAGGAAAACGGACCCGTCCCCAAAGGTGCGTTGAGCCTCTCCCCGGGCTTCTTCCAACCGTCCCAAGAGCTCGTCGGGGCTTTGCACCACCCTCATTCCCCGACCTCCCCCGCCGAAGGAGGCTTTGACGATCAACGGATAACCCACCGATTCGGCGCGGCGGACAATCTCCTGAGGCTCATCGGGCGTCAAACCGGTGCCGGAGACGGTGGGCACCCCGGCCCGCTTGGCCAGCCGACGGGCGGCGGTCTTGTCGCCCAGCGACTCCAACAGTTCCGGAGAGGGGCCGACGAATGTGATCCCCGCCTCGGCGCAGGCCCGTGAGAAACGGGCGTTCTCAGACAAGAACCCATAGCCCGGATGGATGGCGTCGACCTCCCGCTCCTTGGCCAGAGCGATGATGCCGCCAATGTCCAGATAGGCCGCGACCGGACCCTGATCACCACCGATCTCATAGGCTTCATCGGCCTTGAAACGATGCAAGCTGTAGCGATCCTCATTCGAGTAGATGGTGGCGGTGCGCAGCCCCAGTTCGGTCGCCGCCCTCATGATGCGGATAGCTATTTCCCCTCGATTGGCAGCCATGATTTTCTTCATAATGGTCCTTTTAAGATTATCAAAGGCCGAAACCCGAGAACACCCGCCAAAGCGGTCCGTCTACCCGGGGTAAGCCCACCTTCTGCTGTCCCAATGGTGAACGGGCAGACCATGACTGAGAGCCTTCAGCCTCGTATAGCTCTAACTGCCGCGCGATTTCACAAGCAACATCTTGTCAGCTGGGTTTGGGGGGTTGTAGGGTTAGTCGGCCTGCGGGGGTTCGCTGGATTTGCCATTTTTGGTCGTGGATTTGGTGGTGGCATTGGCTGCATACCAGGCACATGTTCTCGAGGGTGGTGGGTCCTCCTGCGGCCCAGGGGATTATGTGGTGGGCTTGGCACCAGGACGGGTCGGCGTCACAACCCACGCATCCTCGATCCCGGGCCACCAGGGCGATCCTTTGCGCGGGGGAGGCGACCCGTCGGGATCGTCCCATCCACAGCGGCTGTCCGTTACGGTCAAAGAACGCCGGTACTACTTGGGTGTCGCATGCCAGGCGAGCCAAAGCCCCGATCGGAAGGGGAGTGTTGTCTCCCAGACGCAGGTTCTGTACCTGCTGAGTGACGGTCTCCCAATCGGCGATCAACAACAGGGTGCTGCTCCGCCCCCCGGAGCCGTTCTGACCGTGCTGATCATCGGTGCTGTCCACTATCAGGCCGGCCAACGCGTCGGCCATCCGCTGGGTGCTGGTGGGACGACCATTGCGGTGTTCTGCCCGCCACAGTTGCTCTACCCGTTGGGAGAGGGCTTGTTTGACGCGGGCGCCGGTGACCGGATCGAACCGGGCGAACAGCACGGTCATCCCATCCGAAGGATCCAAACGTATCGACGCCGCCCGACAACGGTGTTGTTTCTCCAACACTCCCATTCCGTCATCTTCAGAGGCTTCCAACACCTCACGGCGGGCGGTCTTCGCGAAAGTGTCGGTCGGCTGTTGTTTGGCCCGCTCCACCAACTTGTTCTCGTCAACGCTGGGGGCCTGTTTGGTTGAACGGGCGATGATCTCCGCATGCCGATAAGAAATGTCCCCGTTGTCCAGGGCTCTGCTGGTGGCGGGGAGGTCTTGGAGTTGGCGGGCGGTTTCCACTTCTCGTTTGGTTTCACGGGTTGAGCGGTTGGTCTCCCACCGGAGGGTCTTCTCGGTGATCGTGCGCCCTTCCCGGCGGGTCAACTCGGCCACCGCCCGCAAACGCAACGCCGAGATCTGTGTCTCGGCTCGACTAGGGCGTGTTCACACTACGTAGGGCGTCGTGGATGAGAGCGAAGGTGATGAACCCGAGGAAGATCACATCGAGTTTGTCAAAACGGGAGAATATGCGCCGATAGCCTTTCAATCTGCGGAAAAGCCGTTCTATTTCGTTGCGTTTCTTGTACATCTGCTGGTCGTACTCCCAGAGGTCCCGGCGGGTGCTCAAAGGAGGAACTACCGGTACAAATCCCAGATTCAGGGCGAGTTGACGGGTCTGGTTGCCCTCGTAGGCCCGATCCATCACCAGAAAACGCCTCTCCGGTTGTTTCCCCAGGCCACTGAGCAGCCGACGCCCTTGGGGAGCATCATGAGCCTGCCCTGGGGACAGCGAGAAAGTCACTGCCGTTCGAGCATCCGCGGCAACCATATGAATCTTGGTTGTCCACCCGCCCCGGGACCACCCGATCGACTGCGGACCCCCCTTTTTAGGGCTCCCGTGCCGTCGGGATGGACCTTCACGATGGTGCTGTCCATCATCACCTTCTCCAAGGTGACACGAATGATCTGTTCCCGCTGGAGCTGTTCGAACACCCGGTCCAACACTCCACTCTTGGACCAACGGTTCATCCGTGTGTAAACAGTGTGCCACCTCCCGAACCGGGCCGGCAACCCCCGCCACTTGCAACCATGCTCCGCCACATACAGAATCGCGTTCAGAACCTGCAGATTCGACACCTTCACATTACCGCGCTGGGTCGGGAAACAACCCGCCACACGCTCATACTGTTCCCGAGTAATTTCCATTCCCCAAACCTACCACAACCCCCACCAATAGTGTGAACACGCCCTAGCCGAAACGATCAACTCCTCCAACCCCTCTGATGACAGGGCAGTCACGGGCCTGGTGGGCATCACCACCCCAACCCGACAACCCCCGCCCTCTGTGGTGTGTGATCGACTCATACCAACCAATATAAACCACCACTGTGACACTTTAGGAGCCAAGACCCTTAAGTTGTGAAAACAAACCGTAACCAAGAAAAGACGGGCACAACCACATCAATCCCATAAGAGATACTCGAGACCTTCCTCGGATGCAACGTTGACGTGCTGAGCATGTCGGGATTGCTGCAGAGTCTTGACGGGAAAGACCAATACCATCGGGAGAGGATTCTCCGAGAAGTAGTGCCCCTGTGACCTCGAAAGATGGCGCCCGGCCCGTCGCAGTACCTGCAACAGCTTTATCTGCCGCCTCCGTGAAAGTACGCCGGTGTGTCACCGGGGGGTTCCAACTGTTTCCAAATCGCGCAGTAGCCGCTGGGATTCCTTCTCGATAGAGCGAACAGGGCGCCGGGATTGACCTGGTGCCGCCGGGCTTGGGTCTTGATGATGTTCGCCCATCGGGCGCCCCCCGTTTCCCCGGCTTCTTCCCGGGCCTGAGCCACCAGTTGCCAGCACAACACAATCAACTTTTCGGCCTGGCCGGCCAGCTCGTCCGTCAGGTTGTCCACCCACTGTTGGAACTCTTCGGGTACCAGCATGAGGGCATCCCGGCTGGGATTGAGAGCCGCTTCGACCTGCTGGGGGGACAGTCGCAGACCGGATGCGATTCCCTTGGGAGTGACCCCGCGAGCGTGACAGTCGCGAACGGCGACCGTCGCCCACACCCTCCGGGGCGTCAAACCGGTGACTATGCGATGCGTCTCCACATACCAGGGGTGTTTCAGTTTGAACCGCAGGTGAGGGCCGCCCGGACCGGTGTCGTAGCGAACCACATAACCTTCCCCTTGCCCGTCGGAAGCCAGCAAGTGCGTTTCGGCTTCGGCCAGACTCCCCATCGGCACCCGTTGGACGGTCGGCCCGGGCCAGTCGAACGATTCCAAAGGCAGGTCCGCTCCCGATTCAATGTCGATGACAGCCAATAACACCAGGTCGCGGGTTGGCCCGTAGTCCACCACTATCCGGTTGCGTGGATAAATGATCTCGAACAGCGGTGTCACGGTCTTCCCGAAGGACACGTCGGCGTATTTCTCCCACCAGATGAGGGTCGCCTCCCGAGCCTGGGGGGACCCTGGCGAACCGACCGTGGAAACTCGCCACCCTTGGCTCGGATGTTGATAGCCGATTCCCAAAGATCCGTCCAGTTTCTCGGTAACCGACACGGGAGCATCGCCTTGGGGAACCGGAGGGGCGGAACGCTCATAAGGGTTGAAGAACTTTGGGAACGGGCGGGCCAATATGCGGCCTTTGTGGTCGGCGATCAGCCCTCGACACGTCAGGGTTTCCCGGGTCCACACCTCATCGTACTGGGCTTTCGCCGAGTATTTGTAGACGGTGATCCCATCCGATTCCTGGATGTTCACATGCCCGCTTTCGATCAGCCGGCCGAGCCAGCCACAGTCGAGAACATCCCCTAAAAACACCTCACCCATCGCTATCGGATGATACAAGGACGCCTGTGACAAGCAGAGGGGGTTACTTGCTTTGAGGGTGAGCGGGTAGGAATTGCGGTGGTGTCGGATTTACAAAATATGTGAAAAAAAGACACTAACTCGCGAAAACGACCCTCGATTTTCCCCCCTGCGGGCCCTCCCCTCCCCCGCCAGCCACCTTTCCATGGTCAGGATGGGAAAACCCTTTCCAACATTGGGATTTCGCCATCCCGATCAAATATGCAACCTCGGAGCGGCCCGAACGACGTCCGGATCAGGCCGGGAGGTGATCGACTTCCACAGCATGCGTCACCACCAGCGACAAAGTCGACCCTCCGGGCCGTCTTTTCTTCGCGACCTCCACATTGCCTACCAGCGCAAGTTCTTAACGACCAATCCCCCCGACCGGGAGGCCATCAGGCGCTCCCTGACCTAAAATCCGAACCGGTCCAGCAGCGCTCCTCGGCGTTGCCATTTTTTCTCCACCACCACCTTCAGATCCAAAAACACCTGAGCGCCGAAGAACGCCTCCAATTCCTGACGGGCCGCGCCTCCCGCCTTTTGCAGTCTGGCGCCTCCTTTTCCGATCACGATTCCCCTCTGCGAGGGGCTTTCCACCACCAGCTTGGCCCTGATCGTCACCAGACCGTCGTGGCGCACCGCAAGTTCGGTGACCACCACCAACAGTGAGTGCGGAAGTTCGTGCCGCAGTCCGGCCAGAAACTTCTCTCTGATCACCTCGGAGGCAAAGAAGGAATCGGGTTGATCGGTCACCGCATCGGGGGGAAAATACATCGGCCCCTCGGGGAGCCGATCAGAAAGCTCTGCCACCACCGCGTCCAGATTGTCACCGGCGAGGGCGCTGATGGGAACATAGGCGGCAAAGTCCCATCGGGCAGCCTCCAGAAGACAGCCGGCGATCTTCTCTTTGGAGAACCGGTCGGTCTTGTTGGCCAGCAGCACCACCTTGGATGGGTCGGACGCCAGCCGTTGGGCGATCCTTTGGTCTCCCGGACCGATGGGTCGACGAACATCCACCAGGAAAGCGACCACGTCGGCGTCTGACAAGGCGCCGTAGACCAACCGGTTGAGACGGTCGCCCAGTTCGTGGCGGGGTTTGTGCAAGCCGGGGGTATCCACCAGCACCATCTGCCACCGGGGCGGGCGCTGGGCGGGATCGGTGACCACCCCCCGGATCGTGTTACGGGTGGTTTGAGGCCGCGGGGATGTGATCGCCACCTTCTGTCCCACCAAGGCGTTGACCAAAGTGGACTTTCCCACGTTGGGACGACCCACCACCGATACAAAGCCGGACTTCATGATGCCGGGATATCGAACACCGGCTTCAGGCCGTCATCGCCGTCATCTCGCCCCCGAACCTATCTGCGCTGAGCTGCACCCTCAACTCGGACACCCGATGTCCCAGCACCTCCTCCACTTTGAAGTCCACGCCCTGGGTGGAGAGCACCTCCCCCACACCGGGCACCCGGCCCGCCAGAGCCAACACCAGACCACCGACAGTGTCCCAATCCTCCTGAGGGAGGGAGACGCCCAACAGGTTTCCCAGGTCATCCACCGGGTAGCGGCCATCCACGAACCACACTCCCCCCTCCTCGGCCCGGAGCCACTCGTCATGTTCGTCGTGTTCGTCCACTATCTCTCCCACCAACTCCTCCAGTAAGTCCTCGATCGTCACCAGTCCGGCCGTACCGCCGTGCTCGTCGATCACCACCGCCATGTGATCGCCATTGCGCCGCATCTCCCGCAACAGATCAGAGACCGCCTTGGTCTCGGGCACATAAAGCGGAGTGCGCTGAATGTCGGCCACGGTAGCGCCGCCTTCCCCTTCCATCAATCCCGACAGCAGGTCTTTGGCCAGCGCCATTCCCACCACGTAATCTATTCCCCCGTCCAAAACCGGGAAGCGGGAGAATCCGTATTCCCTGACCACCTCCGCCAACTCGTCCAATTCCGCATCCACCGTCACCGTGACCATGTCGGTCCGGGGAACCATCACCTCTCTGACAATGGTCTCCGAGAACTCCAGCACCGACGAGATCATCTCCTTTTCCTCCGACAGGTCCTGGGATTGGGACTCAGAATGGTCGGAATCAACCGCCGGGGAAACCCCCACCCAGGAATAGAGACGAGCGGCGACCTCCACCAATCCGCTCAACCGTTTTGACCCCGCCCACCGACGGGCCGACCAACCGGCGGCCAGTCTCGCCCCCGCAGTTCCCACCACCGTAAAGGCAGCCGCAAGCCACCCATTGAACCCCAACATCACCAGACCCCCCGAAAACAGCGCCGCCGCCATCACCGCCAACGCCCCCTCGACCCTCCATCCGGCCGCCATCATCCATCTCTCCCCTCTCAAGATGCGATTGTGCCGCTCGGCCCGCACCAGACCTTCGGCGGCCGCCTGCGCCTCGCCGGCCAGATCCATGCCGGACAGTGCCCCAAGTCCCACCCGCAACAGAATCCCCAACCCCCCCAACACCGCCCCGATAATGATCAGGATCATCGTCTCTTCAGCCCCTCCTCGGCCAAGTGGCGCCGCTCCCTTCCCTCCATCACCGCGGCTTGGGAATCGGAATCGTGCAGATAGCCCAACAGATGCAGCACGCCGTGGACCACCATCAGCGCCATCTCTTCCGAACATGACCACCCGTGCCGGGCCGCCTGGCTGTTGACATAGTCGGGGGCAATCACCACATCCCCCAGGTGCAATGGCGGACCGTTCGGTGAGCCGGCCGGCCTGGGCAGGGTCGGGTCTATGACTTGCAGCGGGAGGGCCAGCACATCGGTGACCTTGCCATGGCGCCGGTGGCGATGGTTCAGCTCTTTCATCCGGCGGTTGGTGACCAGAGTCACGTCCACCATGCAATCCCGCCCATATCCCTCACCCGTAAGAACCACCTGGACCAGTCTCTTCAGCGGATCCGCATCCGCCCACAAGCCCTGCTCGTCGATGATCTGAACACTCACCAGCAGGCCGGGCAGATCGAATCGGGAAGCGCTTGGGGACCAGGAGCATCCTGAAGAAGGCAGGGATGGGATGGTTCCCACACCTCGACCTGGAGTTTTGCTGACGCATGTGGCTGCCACCGGGCCTTGTTCAGCACACTCCTAGATGAAGGCTCTTCCATTCAGGGAAAGTTGGGGTATTGAATGCGCTGATGGTAATGACCGGACATGGCGTCAACGAACGCATTGCGGATCGACTGGAGTTCGGCAAAGGTGAGGGACGCTTCGTTCAACTGGTAATCAGACATTTTCTCACGGATAATCCCATCAATCACCGCTCCTATTGCACCAAGAGTCGGTTCGGGTGGAGAATTTGTCCCATGGGTGGCCTGGAAAGCCGCACGGCAGGCGCCTTCCACCCCGTCGGCCAGCATCACGATGGCCATCTCCTTGGATCGGGGCTTCTCCCCCACGTGCCGATAGTCGCCCACGTCCACCTCTTCCTCACCATACAAACCCAGGGCCTTGTCATAGAAGTAGCGCATGATTCCCGTGCCGTGATGGGTCAGGATGCCCTCCTTGACCGATGAGGGTATCCGGTAACGGGAGGCGAGGTTCATCCCGTCCACCACATGTTGGCGGATCACCGCCGCCGACTCCTTCGGACTCATCTGATCATGGGGATTGACCACGCCGAACTGGTTTTCGATGAAGAACCGGGGGTTTTCGGTCTTGCCCAGATCGTGGTAATAGGCGGCGGCTCTGGCCAGAAGGTTGTTGGCTCCGATGGCCTTGGCGGCGGCACTGGCCAGGGTTCCCACCATCAGGGAGTGATTGAAAGTCCCAAACGCCTTTTCCTGCAGCAGCTGGAGGGCTTCGTGGTTGCGATCGGTGAGGTCCAGCAACCTCAGAGTGGTGGTCACATCGAACAGCCCTTCAAAGAAGGAAATGGAGGACAACGCCACCAAGGCGCCGATCAGGGAGGAGGCGAATGCCAGAACCCCCGCCTGCAACATCACCCCCACCGGCGATTGGGAGATGCTGGAATGAAATATCCAGGCGGTGGCCGCCGCGATGACCGCCAGGGAAACAGCCGAGATCGCCACCGAATTGCGGAAGGCTCGGCGACTGGACGCGGCCGAGACAAATCCCACCGGCGCCAGGGTTGCCAGGAGAGCATAGGTGGTGGCCCCCGGATCGCGGGTGCCCACCGCGGTGATCACCGCCAGAACCACTGCCATCAATAGTCCCACCCGATTGTCAAGCAAGACCACGGCAAAATATCCGAAAGCGACCGCCGGAAGCAGGTAGACGCCAACTTCGTATCCGAACACGTCCCCGACGAATGTGGCCCCCCGAACCGCCCCGGCGGCCAGCACCGTCAGCATCCCGAACAGGGACAGAAGGGGTATCCGATCCCACAGGTCGGGTCGGATCCGATAGATAAACAGCGCCAACACCGCCACCACTGCGGCCAGCACCACCAACACTCCCGCCTCTTGAACGGGTCGGCCGGTGGCGGCGCCCGTCTGAGCGATCACATCAATCGTCAGACGAGTGAGCGGCTGTCCTTCGGCGATGATGGGCTGCCCGGATCGATAAGTGACGGTCACCGGCTCCTGCGCCTCCCGGGCCTCTTGGCGCAGCTCTTCAGTGGCGCGGGTGTCGAACAGGGAGTTGGGTCGCAGGAAAGAGGCCGCGATGTCAGCGGCGGTCTCCCCGGCCGCCGGGTTGCGAACCCCATCAATGAACACCACCGGCGGATCCGACAGAATGCTGCTCTGGGCGGAGAGAAGATCCTCGCTTTTGATCTCCTCGGCGAAGGAGTCGACCATCAACTCCAAGGCGGCTCGCTCAATCTCCACCAATCCGGGGGCGATATCCGATACCTCTCTGATCACATCATCGCCGGCCACCTGCACCAAAGTCGCCACCGAAGCGGGGTTGAGCTGGGGGTAAAACCGAACTATCTCTTGGTTCTGCACCTGAGAGTCCCTGGTGAGGGGCACAAAGGGAATCGGGGAGGTGGCGCACTCGGATTCTGTTCCATAACACGCCACCGTCTGGCCACGGCGGGGACGTTCGACCATAAAACCGGGCGGAAGATCGGAGTCCTGACTGTCCACCACCACTTCCCATACCCCCTCGGGCACTTCCAGCCGGAAATCGCCGTTGGCCTGAGTTTGCGTGTCATACCCCTCACCATTCGCCGATACGGCCCGGACTGTGATCAATTGCAGGCCCAACTCCGGGTAGGCCCCCGATCCGGTGATGGCTCCGTCCGAATCAAAATCCAAGAAGACCCGTCCGGTGATGGTGACCCGCGCCGGCGGAGGGACGGTCACGGTGGTCGGGGACGGGGCAGTGGGGGAAGGGTCTTCCTCCTCCCCACCGATTGAGGAAGGCGAATCGGTGTCGGAGGGGCCGGCGGCGTTCTCGGAGTCGTCGGGCACCGGCTCCGCAGCGGTGGTGGTAGTAGTGGTTGAGGTGGTGGTGGACACGGTCGTGGCGGTGGGCGCGGTCGAGGTGGTGGTGCTGGTGGGAGGCAAAGACACCGTACCCACCCATTCGGGCTCGGGGTCGAAGACTCCCTGTCTGATCACCGCGAACAGCTGGGAAAGATCATCGTTCACCTGCTGCTCGACACTCTCATCACGAATGGTCAGGGTCTCCACCAAACCGGCCGCGGCCTCCCGCCGCGCCTCGGTCGCCTCCTGATCCTCCACCTCGCTGCTGCGCTGGGCCACATAGTCGCGGGTGGCCAGTTCGCCCACCCGAAGGTCCACTTCGCCGCTGGCCGCCCCCAAGGTCAGTATCGCCCAGGCCAGCGTCACGGTTGAGACCAACAGCAACCCCCGGATCACCGACTTTTCTCCCGGTATCTTGGGCCCGTTCTCCACCTGGTTCATGGCCTGCCGGTCTCCGGTCGCCTCCCCGACACAGATGGGTTCTCGTACCGTTCATAGGCCTCGATGATGTGGGCGACAACCCGGTGCCTCACCACATCCTGGCTGGTCAATTTCACAAAAGCCACCCCGGGGATATCCCCGAGGATGTGGCGGACCACCTCCAGGCCGGATGACCGCCCCGACGGAAGGTCGGTTTGGGTGAGGTCTCCGGTGATGATCATCTTGGAATTGAATCCCAACCGGGTCAGAAACATCTTCATCTGCTCGGGGGAGGTGTTCTGAGCCTCATCCAGGATCACACATGCATCGTTGAGAGTGCGCCCCCTCATGTAGGCCAACGGTGCGATTTCGATGGTCCCCCGGTCGACCAGTCGGGAGGTCTCGTCGGGACCCAGCATCGCCCACAGTGCGTCATAGAGGGGACGCAGATAAGGGTCGACCTTGGCGGTGAGATCGCCCGGCAGAAAACCGAGACTCTCCCCCGCCTCCACCGCCGGACGGGTGAGAATTATCCTGCGACATCCGCCCTGCGCCAGACTCTCAACCGCCGCGGCCATGGCGAGATAGGTTTTGCCGGTACCGGCCGGGCCGATCGAAAAAGTGGCGGTGTTCTCCCGGATGGACTGCACATACAGGAACTGGTTGTGAGTCTTCACCCTCACCGTTCTACCCCGACCCACCGCCAAGGTCAGACTCAGCACCCCGGCCGGATCGGGAAGTTCGTCGCGTACCATCTTCACCACCGATCCGACCTGACCGGCCAGGGAGGTGCCCTCCTGCACAAGCAGCATCAGTTCGTTGATAACCGACTCGGCCACATCAACTTCCCCCGAAGGTCCAAGCAGCGAGATCTCGGCTCCTCTCGCCACCATCCTCACCTTCGGAAAGCACTCCTGAAGCGTTCGAAAGTAGCTGTCACCGGTCCCGAGCAGATCACGGAGCAGATGTTGGCTGGCGACCACCACCTGCCGGTGAACCGACTCCGACCCTTCCGGCTGAGCGGATTCCACGTTTACCAAACCGGATGAAACCTGAGACGCCGCACGGGACAAGAAGTATGCCAAAAAAGATGGGAATGGGATGGTTCCCCCACCTCGACCAGGGGTCCGGTTGGCGCATTTGGCTGCCATCGGGCACTGTTCAGCACACTCCCAGAGCGCCGCGGACTCATCCGGGCGGCCAACCCAACTGCCGGCCACCCAGTAAATGAAAATGGAGATGGTGCACGCTCTGGCCTCCATCTGATCCCACATTGGCCACCCATCGCCAACCGTTCTCCAACCCCTCCATGGCGACTACCTGCTGAGTCAGGCTCAGCAAATCCCCCACCATATGCGGGTCAGTCACCTCGCGGAGGGAAGCCACATGTTGACGGGGAATGAACAGAACATGAGTGGGGGCCTGAGGGTTTATATCCCGAAATGCCAGCGCCTTTTCACTCTCCGCCACCACGTCGGCGGGAATCGAACCATCGATGATCCTGCAGAAGAGACAATCGTCTGTCACTGAACCTCCCCAACCACGCGGAGTGGGCCGTCGTACCCAACCACCTTGGCATGGCGTATTACCAAAATCATCCCGCCTTCCTGCCTCTTTTGGCCGAACCTCGACGCCTGCCCCTTCGGAAGGACCCCGACAGGGGTGACTCCCCTCGAAGATCGGCCAGCCTTCGCAGCAGTTCCTCTTCCTGCGGAGAGACCATGGTGGGGATTGCCACCTCCACTTCCACCAGCATGTCGCCCCGCTTTCTTCCTCCCATCCTCGGTATGCCGCGCCCCGGCAACCGACTGACCCATCCCGGCTGAGTGCCCGGGGGGATGCGGGTGGTGTGAATGCCTCCCTCAAGAAGCGGTATCTCCACTTCCGTCCCCAGGGTCGCCTCGGTCAGCCCAATGGTGATTCGATGAAACAGGTGATCGCCTTCCCGCTCGAACCGCGAATCGGTCCGGACCCTCACCTCCACGTAAAGATCTCCCGATTCTCCGGCCGGGGGTCCGGTGGCGCCCCTGCCTCTCAGACGCAACCGGGTGCCGTCCGACACCCCGGCGGGAATCTCAACCCGAAGGGACTGGCGCTCGGGGTGAGTTCCGGTTCCGTGACATCTTCCACAGGGATCGGAGATCACTCGACCCCGGCCCCGACACCGGGGACAGGTGGAGGTGGTCACCATCGAACCGAAAAACCCCGAACGGGTGGACCGGACCATCCCCCCACCCCCACAACCCAGACAAGTTATCGCCTGTGAGCCAGGCGAAGACCCATCTCCGCCACAGGTGGAACACCCCGCTTCCGCTTCGAATTCCACCGTCGTCTCGGCGCCGAAGGCCGCCTCCTCCAGACTCAGGCCGATTCTCACCAGTATGTCCTGCCCGCGGGAGGATTGCCCACTCCCGGAAGCGCCGAAAAACCCCGACCCGCCGAACACCGAACGCAGCAGATCGTCCAGATTCCCGAACATGCCGGAGATGTCCACCTGATCGCCCCGGTCATAGGATCGGCGGCGGTCGGGATCGGATAACACCTCATAGGCCTCAGCCACCTCCCGGAACCGGGCCTCCGCCTGCTGATCCCCCGGATTGGCGTCGGGGTGGGTTTCCCGAGCCAACCTGCGAAACGCCTTCTTGATCTCACCGGGATCGGCGTCCCGAGACACCCCCAGAGTCTGGTAATAGTCCTTGGTCATCGGAGAAAAGGGATCACACGCCGATCCGACCGGCCAACCCGGCACTGACCCGCTCCACCACCGAGATCGCCCGACCGTAGTTCATCCGCACCGGACCCAATACGCCTATCCGGCCACTGGAGGCGCCGGCCAGGTAGGTACTGGAGACGACTGCCAAATCCATCTCCAAATCAGGTATCTCCTGCCCGATCCGAATCGTCATTCCCGAATCGGCATCCAAGAGATCCAGCACCGCGTTATCTCTCTCCAGCATCTCCAAAACCCCGGAGACCGCGTCCAGATCGTCCCAGAGGTCGGCCAGACGGCCGGTTCCGGTTACGTATACATCGGAAGCGCCCCCGGCGGTTCTCGCCAAGGCATCCCAGACATCTTGGAAGGAAGTCCGAAACTGAGAAGAAACTGCTCCCGGCGCCATCAAAGCGGGCTGGACGGGAAGTCCGAGCGGCTCTCCCACCGCGTAATTGCGAAGAACCCCTTCCATTTCCTTGAGCTCGTTGGCGGTGACCGGCGTCGAAAGCCGGCACAACTCTTGGAGAACCCGCGCCGATTCGGTGACCACCACCAACAGGGCCAGGCGCAACTGCAATGAAACCAGGTGAATGCTGCGGATCTGTTCGGCGGCCAGTTGGGGCCCTACCACCACCGCCGGGAGGCGGGTGATATCCGACAGAAACTGGGTGGTGGAAGAAAGCAGACGATCCATCCCCAGTTCCACCTCGGCGAAGAAATCCGATATACGGGATCGGACCGCCCGACGCAGATGGAAAGGGGCGTGGTGGTCGACGTAATACCGGTATGCCAAAACGGTCGGCACCCGGCCGGCCGAGGTGTGAGGCTGCTCTGCGTAACCCTCCTCCTCCAGACGGGCCAGTTCTATGCGAACGGTGGCGGGAGAGACTTCCAAGCCGCTGTGTTCCAGCACCATGGTGGAACTAACCGGGGCGCCGGTACGGATGTGACATTTCACCAGCGAACCCAGTATCTCGGCCTGGCGCTCCTCCAACATTCCCCTCAGAGTACCAAACTCCGATCTGCCTTTTTCACAGGATTGGCCAGGGGCGGCGGTTGCTCGGATGAAACAGCCAGAATCGCCCGGCTCACCTCGTCGGTCAGAAGCGGACGAGTCACCTGCAATCGCCCATCCTGCAGTGCGATCACACCCGCCTCTCGGAGCCTGCGTCCCGGTTGGGAGCTCCAAAGCGCCTTCCCCAATCGGCCGGGCCTCACCCCCGCCCTCCTCCGAATCCCCAACAGCAGCCTCTCGCTCTCCTTTTCGATCCGGCTCATTTGGTGGAATCTCCGCCCCGCAGATTCACCTCTCTCGATCGTGGCCAGGTAGCGGCGAAGATCCCGGACGTTCTCCCACCGGCAGTCACCTCGAAACGAATGGGCCCCGTTGCCAAAGCCCAGGTACTGGCCCTGCCCCCAAACCGAAAGGTTGTATCGGCAGAGGTGTCCGGGCCGGGCCGCGTTGGAAACCTCATAACGCGCCAACCCCTCTTTGGCGCACTGCCGGTCGGCTTCCTCCCAGCATTCGGCCTGCCGGTCCGGATCCGGCGCCGGGGCGCCATCCTCAACCCACCGCCACAAGGGGGTCCCCGGTTCAACCGTCAGAGAGTAGGTGGAAAGGTGGTCGGGCGCACAGGCCAGCGCCCGTCGCAAGGTTGTCGACCAGGAGGCGGGCGTCTCCGGTGGAGACCCCATGATCAGGTCCAGGTTCACCGAACCGAACCCGGCCCGGCGGGCGCCGGCCACCGACCGGACAATGTCATCGGCTCCATGGCGCCGACCCAGGTAGGAAAGCACCTTCGGGTCGAAGGACTGCGCACCCAGGGAGACCCGGTTGAACCCGATGGTGGCCAACTGCTCGGCCTTGCGGTCGGTCCAATCCTCGGGGTTGGCCTCCAGGCTTACTTCAGCGCCGGGGCGCAGACCAAAGCGGGCAGCCAAGAGCCCCACAATCTCCTTCAACCAGACAACCGGCATCCGGGAAGGGGTGCCGCCCCCCAAGTTCACCGACTCCAAAGGCCCCCAGTTCGGCGCCGACTCTATCTCTGCGACCAGCGCCCTCCCGTAGCGATCCACCAGATGGTCCTGATCGGCCGCCACCGCGAAGTCGCAGTAGGGACAGACCTTTTCACAGAAAGGGATGTGGACATAGACCGACCGCCACCGTCCGGCCTGATCGGCCAGATCAGGGTCATCGGGGGAGAGAGTCAATCCCTCACCCCCAGAGCCGCCACGAACGCCTCCGAGGGCACTTCCACCGACCCCACCATCTTCATCCGCTTCTTGCCTTCCTTTTGCCGCGCCAGAAGCTTTTTCTTGCGGGTCACATCACCCCCGTAGCATTTGGAGAGGACATCCTTGCGCTTGGCGCGGATAGTTTCGCGGGCGATCACCCGGCTTCCGATGGCGGCCTGGATGGGAACATCAAACAGCTGCCGGGGAATCAGTTTCTTGAGGCGGGTCACCATCTCCCGACCATATCCGTAGGCCCGCCCGCGGTGCACAACCGCCGAAAAGGCGTCCACCGGCGAGCCGTTGAGCAGCAGATCCACTTTGACCAGGTCCGAACTCTGGTAGCCATCCGGTTCGTAGTCGAGGGAGGCGAATCCCCGCGTCTTGGACTTGAGGTGATCGTAAAAGTCGAAGACCACCTCGGCCAGGGGCAATCGGCAGGTCAACTCCACCCGCTCGGGGCCCAGGTAGTTGATCGGACCCAGTTCTCCCCGCCGGGAGGTGAGGATCTCCATCACCGCGCCCAGGTACAGGGGCGGCACCAGGATCAATGCCTTGATCCAGGGTTCTTCCACCAGCATCTCCCGGCCCGCGCTTGGGAAGTCGGCCGGCGACCTCACCTGGTTGGGCCGGCACCCCGGGAGGGTCACCCGATAGGCCACCGAAGGGGTGGTGGTGACCAGATCCAGGCCATATTCTCTCTCCAGGCGTTCTCGCACTATCTCCATGTGGAGCAGCCCCAAGAACCCTCCCCGAAACCCAAAGCCCAGCGCCTGAGAGAACTCGGGGGAGACCTGCAGCGAACCATCGTTCAGCCGAAGCTTGTCGAGCGCCTCTCTGAGGCGGGGATGGTCGTCGCCGTCGGTGGGAAATATCCCGGCGAACACCATGGGACGAGGATCGGTGTAACCCTGCAGGGGCCGGGCAGCCGGCCGGTGCGCGGCAGTGATCGTATCTCCCACCCGCACCTGGTCTATCTCCTTGGCGCCGGTGATAAGGTAACCCACCTCGCCGGCTTCAAGCGCCTCCACCGGGACCGAGGCGGGGGTGAGCACTCCCACCTCCGCCGCGTCCCGCTTCTCCCCGGTGGCCATGAACAGAACTCTTTCCCCGGCCGATAAAGCGCCCTCGACCACCCGCACGTAACAGACCACTCCCCGGTAGGTGTCGTAATAGGAGTCGAAGATCAGCGCCGAAAGAGGAAGCCCGGGATCGCCCGACGGGGGTGGGACCAAATCCACGATTCGCTCGGTGAGTTCCCCAACGCCCTCTCCGGTCTTGGCGGACACAAAGATGGTGTCGTCGGGGTCGCCGCCCAGAATTCTGGAGAGCTCCTCGGCGGCCCGCTCGGGTTCGGCCGACGGAAGATCGATCTTGTTCACCACCGGAATAATCTCCAGCCCCGCTTCCACCGCCAGATAGGCGTTGGCCACCGTCTGTGCCTGAACGCCCTGATTGGCATCCACCAACAGAAGCGCCCCCTCGCAGGCCGCCAGTGAACGGGACACCTCGTAGGAGAAGTCCACATGCCCGGGCGTGTCGATCAGATTCAGCACATATTGGCCGCCATCGGAGGCCCGATAGTCAAGTCGGACCGCCTGCGCTTTGATGGTGATTCCCCGCTCCCGCTCCAAGTCCATGGTGTCCAGCACCTGCTCGCGCATCTCGCGCTGGGACACCGCCCCGGATGACTCCAGCAGACGATCGGCCAGAGTGGACTTACCGTGGTCAATGTGGGCGACGATGCAGAAGTTCCTGATCAGGGAACGAGAAGACAAGCTGTGCGACCTGGTTGAGACAAAATAGTTCGAAGGCTCATTTTACCTGCGCCGCCGAATCAAGCGCTCCGCAGGGACGAGTTGCCCCACAGGTTGACTCCGGTTACAATCTTGCCGCGGCTTGTGGGTAGCCAAACCCCAACCATCCAACCCCGAAAGTTCACAAATCTCATGCCCAACATCAAATCCCAAGCAAAGCGAAACCGCCAGAACGAACGGCGTCGCATGGCCAACAAACGGGTCCGTTCGGAGATGAAGACCCGCATGAAGAGCGCTTTGGCCGCCGCCCAGGCCGGGGCCCCCGATGCCGATTCCCAGTTGCGCATGGCCCAAAAGCGGATCGACTCGGCATGTTCCAAGGGCGTCATTCACCCCAACAAGGCGGCTCGGCTCAAGTCACGGTTACACCGGGAGATCGCTTCAGCGGGATAGCCGCCCGGTCGACTCGCCCCTACTATCCAAAACGCGACTTGGGGCGCGCCGAGCAGAACGCGGGGTAGATCCCGCACAACTCCACCACGGTTCTCTCCAGCACGGCTTGGTGGAGCGGCGCCGGATACAGTTTCAGTGTCCGGTCTGCCGCTACCAATAGAGACAATGCCCTCTGGGCCGCCTGGATCTGTCGGGGGCGGCTGACCGAATTGAACGGCTTTCTTTGATTCCAGACTCGATCATGCCGTTTGTGGCTGCTTCTCACCCGACTCTTGGCGCCCGAACGCAACTTGCCTTCTGATTTTTGGTCCAGCGGACCCGGGGCGGTCTCCAGCATCCGAGAGAAGACGTTGCCTTCCTCCATCTGCCGAAAGTGATCCCGGTCGCGGGCTTGGGATGCCAGCAACCGCAATCGCAGGTCAGATTCCAGGGTTGCCAACAGGATGTAGGGACGCCCATCCGACGACTTGGCATTGGCCAAATAGTCGCCCAGCCGCCGGAGCCCGGCCCTCCGATTTCCGGCGACGATCTCATCCAGAATCCGAAACACCGGCTGGTCAGGCCGGTTGCGGAATCGCTCGACGATCATGGGGGCGGTTATCGGGCGGTTCTCTCCCTGGAGTTGCTGCAAAGCCCTTTCCAAAGCGGCGCGATCCGTCCCAAACCTCTGCACCATGGCCGATCGAGCCTCATAGCCCATCCGCAGGCCCTTGGTTTTGATCTGCCCGTTCAGCCAGCCGTGTATCTGGCTCTCCCATAACGGGCGCACCGTCTGCAACTTGCCAACCTTTTTGATAATGGCGGGCAGCGGAGCAGGTAAACGACCTTGCGCGACCATCGCCACCGCCACCGCCGACGAATCGATGGTGGACAGCAGTTCAGCCAAGGCTTGGGCTTCGTCCTTGAGCAGGAGATGGGCGTCCACCACCAAAACTCCCTGCTTGTGACCGAACAGACTCGAAGACTGCAGCAGCGGCACGATCCCACTCAACTCCGCCCGGAAGACCCCCTGCTGTTCAGGCGCCCCCAGGGGGGAACCGCCTCCGCGACTGGTCGGCACGTCGATCCTGACGATCTGATCCACCCCTACTCCCGCTTTGCGCAAATGGCGACGCCCCGCCCCCAGCGCCTCCTCACGTTCTCCCGGCCCACCCCGATTGGCAATGATCACCGCCAGAACCTCACCCATTGATCTCACAGTAACAAGCTCAGCCCTTTTCGGATTGACACTGGTCGCCTTTGACTCTCCTCCGCCAACCGAACCATCCCCTCCAGGACGGTTGGGCTCCCGGGGCGATCAGAGAGGGCAGAGACTGAGCAGATCCCCGAGGTTCAGAGAACGCCACCCTTCGAATCGGCGCCCGGCCGTCACCTCAACCGGGTTCAACCCCACCCACAGTTCCGGCGCCCAGTCACCGATCAGGGTCACCGTCAACTCCAGCCCTTCCACACAGGCCATGGCATGGGGATCCCGGGCAAGTTCCGCCAGCGCAGCCCCGCACTCGCTTCGGGGATCATTGACATCTTCCACCTCACAGGTCACCAGTCGTCCGGCGATTCGGCCGGCCCGGGCTTCCAGCCGGACGATCTCCTGCTCAAACCGGGCGTAGTCCGCCAGCAACAGGGTGAACAGGGTGGCCATGAACACCAGGGCCAGTGCCAGGGGCGCCGTGCTCATCCGGCCGGAACCCAGGCCAGCCCCCGGGCGGCCTTTGGACGGGTGGAACCCGGATCACAGATGACCTCAACCGCCACCTGGGGGCTGCTCCACGGTCCCCACCCCACCGAGGGGACCATCTCCACCTTGGTGCTGCGGCATATTCCGAACAGCGCTCTGCGAGCCCGGGCGATCGCCTGCTCTTCCGCCTCCCGCTGCCGGGCAAATCCGGCGTTGGGCGCCAGATGGGAGGCGGCAACCGCGGCCGCTTCCTGCGCGGCGTAACGAATCGCGCCCGCCCTGGTCTCCTCCCCCGTCATGATGCTCATCAGCAGCATCATGGTGACCACCACATTGAGGGCCAACAGACCGGCCACCGCCTCATCCACGGGTCAGGTCACATTCAGCGTCTGGCAGGGCGGCGGAAGCGTGAGGACATGCTGCACCGTCTCGGCGCAGCTCACCGCCCGGGCCGACAAGGCCGCCCACACCCCCGCCACCCTGGTCACCACCCTCACCACCACCGCGCAACCGTCATCCAGTCGGATCTCCACATCGGTCGGCAGGATTTTCCCGAAGGATCTCGCCCTGCCAAACGCCACCGTCGAAGCCAGTTCCTCGGCCTTCGGCCACCAGACGTCATCCATCTCGCACCCCCACGGCTCCAGAGGATCGGCGCCGGCCTCGGTCAGGAACCTCGCGGCGGAGGAGGCCGCGGCGCCAGCCGAAGCCGACGCCGCAATCTGAGCCGCCTGGTGATAGAAGAGGCTGATCAGCACTCCACTGGCAACCAGCATCAATCCCGACACCTTCAGCCATACCAGCGGGTGTGCCATCAGATCGCCCGGGGGTTCTGTCGCCGCATTTGGCTTCGCCGGACCTTTTCAGCACATTCCTATGTGCATTTGGTGGAAGACCAGGTATAACCCAACGATTCGCAGACCACTTTGTTGGTTATCAAAGTCGGGTCCACATCACCGGGGTTTCCGCTGGGCGCACTCTGGTTAAAGAGATTCCATGCCACCGCGATCAGCGCCAGCACCATGGCCATGGCGGCAGCCAACACCGCGATTCTTACGATCGGACTTTCCATTATTCGCTCCTTTCTTTCGATTTCCTTCTGTGACCAACCTTTACAAGATGACGGTGAACACCACAGAGGCCATCACCAGAGCCGTGGTGATGAGCGTGACGACCGTGCTCAGCAGAGCAACCGACCTCCCCTTCTGCTCTATGCGTTCGATCTTTCTGGATGACAAGACTCGCACCGACCGGTCCAAGACTCGGTCCAAGAGCGCGATCGACGCTGCTCCGGACCGCTCGGCCTCGGCCAGGGTGGATACCAGCGGCTCCACCGCTGACCCGACCAACCGGGCGCTAACCGCCGACAACGGATCTCGGGAGTGTGACAATGCCTGACTCACGGCAGTCCTGATCGGACCGAAAGCTGCATCCGGAACTCGTTCGGCGGCAGCCAGCACCGCGGCGGAAATGGGCTGGCCGGCGCCCACGTAGAGTCTCACTCGACGCAGCCAGGCGAGCAACGCCCGATCTCGGGCCAGCCGAAACGATGCAGCCACCGCGTGACGGAAGAGTTGCGCACCCAGGCGCGGCAGCCACACTGCCGCCGCCAGTCCAACCACCACCGCCGAGCGGACCCCGAACAGCGACGCCATCAGCACCGAAAGGCCGGTGGCGATGGCCAATGCCACGGCGGCCGAAATAATTCCCAGCCGAAATGGCGTCCACCCCATGGCCGCCGTTTCCTCGGCCCTCGGCCACGGTTGGGTATCCCTCAACACCAACTCCCCGGCCCCGAGCACTCCCACCACCGCCGCGGCGATCACCTCGGTCATGCCAGCAACATCCGGACCGACGACAGCATGCGACCCACAAACAGCGCGGTCAGCCCGCGGACACTGCCACTGCCATCTGGCCCTGGGCACTCAGAAGCCACCGCCCAACTTCAGCCGACATCCAACCCAGACCCACCACGATGCCCACCGACAGAATCATCACCGCCACCAGGGTGGGGAGCTGTGAAGCCACCTTGCGGAGCAGGAAACGAACCAGTTCGGCCTCCTCTCCGGCCTCGGTCTCGAAAATGTGGGCCACATCCATCCACCGGCCGCCCCCGGTCGAACTGATATCCACGATGTCCCCCAGCCACTCGGCGGAAGGGATCCCCAAATCCTGTTTGAACCGGGCAGTGGCCGCTCCCACCCCGATGAGCTCACAATCAGCGCCCATTTGAAGAGCTGCCGTTTTCACCGGGCCCGAGACCAGCGGCGCCGCCTTTTGAACCGCATCAATCACCGTAGTGGCCGCGGTGGCCTGATTGGCCAACACCGTTGCCAGCGAAGAGACGGACTCGGCCAAGTCGGCGGCCTCTCTCACCTCTTGTCCGGTCATCCACGTGCTGACACACAATCCGGCCACCAACCCCAGAGAAACGGCGATCCCCCAGGCGCCCAGCCACCCCCACGACCCCAACGCCACCAGAACCGGACACACTCCCAGCCCGACCAGGCGGCCCCCCGCCCTCCGGCGCCCGGTTTTTGCCAAAGGGGCCGGGATAGTTCCATCACGGCGCCCCACCAAGAGCAAAGCGAGCAACACGATGCCGCCCACCAACACAACCAACCACGCCGGGATCACAGCGTCACCCCCGCCGCGTCGTACAGTTCCCCCAATCTCCCCTTGGGAGGTCCGCCCACCGGCGTGGCCCACCGGTCTCCGGGGCAGTAGGACCACCGCTGCCTGGTGCGAATCAAGGAGTTGTTCTCATCGATCCCCACCAACTCGGTGACGTCACCCACCACTCGTTCCCCTTGGGTGTTGCGCCCCAGCCACACCGTCAGATGCACCGCGGAGGCTATCTGCCGCCGGGCGTATTCGGCGTCGGCACCTTCCACCACGGCATAGGCCACCAGTTTCTCGATCACCGCCGTTCCGGGCCGGGAATGGATCGTGACCAGGCATCCGTCCAGCCCCGACGACATGGCGTCCAACAGCGCCAGGGTGCCTTCTCCCCGCACTTCCCCCACCACCAGCTTCGAAGTATTGGCCCGCTTGGCATCCCGGATGTGGTCGGCCATGGAGTGTTTGCCGAACCCGTCGTTGTTGGCGTCCCGGGTCAGCCGCTCATAGGTGTTGTCATGAATGCCGTGCGCCGCCAGCCGCAACTCCGGAGTGTCCTCAATGGTGTCCACCCGCTCCAGCTCCGGTACCTTGGCCAACAACGCCTGACAGAGAGTGGTTTTTCCGCCTCCCATAGTGCTGGCGATCACCAGGTTGGCGCGGACCCTTCCCGAAACCGACTGTTGCAGCACGGCCTTGAGCCGATGATCCGCCACACTCAACTCATCCAACCCGGTTCGCCCTCGATTGAACCGCAGAACCATATTGGGTGGAGAGGTGACATACGCCTCGGCGTGGAGTCGCCACTGGCCGGATATCTGAATGTCGAGTCGGGGATCGAGTTGATCAAACCGCTGTGGATTGTCTCCCCCGTAAGCCGCCAGGAATTTGATGGCATCCACCAACTCCCCCTCCGTTCCGAACGGCGAAGGGCGTTTCTCTCTGGTTTCGTCGGAAAGCAGCACATACATCGCATCCGCTCCCCGGATTTGGAACTCCTCCACCCCGTCTTCCGCCAACAGGTCTCGAACCTGGTCCAAGGCTGTTTCCGCGGCAACCTCCCGTCGTAATGTGCCGTCCAATCGGGCCAGCCGATGAGGAGCAGCCGCCAACTCGGCCGCCCATCGCCCGACCTTGGCGAGTGACCTCTGCCCGGCCTTGGTGGCGATCGGCGACATCGCCTTCACCCAATCCGCCGCCAGGGCCAGCCCGATCTCCCGCGCGTTGATGGGCGGATCGGTCACCACCACCAGACCCAATGGCACCGCCGCAGCCTCACTGGTGTTGAGACCCAGCTTCTCCCGCACCGCGTCGGGCCGCCCGGTGGACACCACGATCACTCCTGCCGCGGCGGACGCCGTGGCTCCGAGTATCTGCTCGGGTTCGTCATCGAACATGGCGACGATCGAGCCCTGCGCGCCCCAGACGTCACCATCCGAGAGGGCCCCTGCCAACACGACTCCCTTGACCCGCCGGTCCACGCTCCATTTGATTGTCGCCTTCATCCAAGCTGCCGTCTCACCTCGCAGCTCCCGGTCGAACAGGATCAGCAGCATCTCAACAGGGTTCCCAGCCGGTGTCCGGCGACTCCCAGACCAGTAGTCCCACCGCTTGGGAGAGCGCCGACGCCGACCTCCGATCCACCACCACTGTCACCGCCCCCTCATCCACCGCCACCAACTCCATCACACCCAACGCACAACCACCCAACTCCACCGCGAACACCGCCCGATCACCCACTCGGGGGCCCGGCAAAGGCCACAACGACCGATCCACCTCCAACCGCAACAACGTCTCATCCAAGTCAACCGGCATCCCATCAGGCGGAGGCGGACAGGGCTCCCACCCGGCGTTGGGAGACTCCCAAACCACCAGGCCGTCCACCTCCGAGAGCAACTTGGTTGACTCCCGATCCACCACCACTGTCACCGCCCCCTCATCCACCGCCACCAACTCCATCACACCCAACGCACAACCACCCAACTCCACCGCGAACACCGCCCGATCACCCGCCCGGGGGCCCGGCAAAGGCCACAACGACCGATCCACCTCCAACCGCAACAACGTCTCATGCGACCCCGCTTCTTGCGCATCAGGCTCCCGCAGCACCGCGGACGGAACCACGACTCCCTCGGGGAGGAACACCGAAGACACCTTCCCCTCCTCCAGATGATCGGGCAATCCGAACAAGCCGCTGAGGGACTGGGGAACCAAGACTTCGTAGAACAAACCGGAAGTTCCCGCCGGCCAGGGCTCGGCGGTGAGCAACACCGGCACGTCTTCTTCGATTGGCCAGCGTCCCAAGAACCACACAGCCATGACGCAAACTATCACCACCACCGCCGCCCCGGCCAGCCGCAGCGCCGAGAAGGACCGTCCCGCTATTCGATGACGGGGCATCAGCAGTCCGCTCCGGTGCACACTTTGGCGGTGGAGGAAGTGTAGTCGACCAAACGCTGGAGGCGCGACACGCCATTCCAGATCAGCAGGGTCTCCTGCTGCGGTGTCTTTCCACTGGTGGTCCCGAAGATCGCCCACAGCTTCCATTCCCATACCGAGGGGTGGGATACGAAGAAGGTGCAATCGGTCTCTTCCGTTTGTCTCGGTTCGCAAACCACTTCCGGGGGGTCAGCCACGCCGGCTGAGCGGTGCCGAGCCTGAACCGCCCTCCGCTGGGACTGTCTCATTCTCTCCCATTGCTCGACAAGTTCGGGCGCCGCCCGCCTCATCTGCGACCGATCCGACCACCGCCACACCAACAGCTCCCGCCAATCCGACCGCACCGACAGCAATTCCCACCGGCAGCTGACACTGGCGGGGAGATTCCCCACCGTCCCTCCGCTCACCACCTCCACTCCCTGGGGGACCAGAGGCCACATTTTCGGTTCCGCCGCAGCAGATTCCACCAGTTTGTTGGAGGTAACAAACAATCGATCCGGCCCTCCCCCCACCGGAATTTCGTCGCCACCTGCCACACCGCGGGGCAGACCCTGGGGCCGTTCCAGCACGGCGCCCCAACCAAATCGGTCTCTCACCCCTTTCAAGTCCTGATCGGAGGGTGGGAGGCACCAAATCGGTTGCGGAGGGCGGGTCGTGGTGGTAGTGGGGGCGGACCGGGTGGTAGTGGTGATCGGTATGGGTCGGGTGGTGGTAGTGCGTCGGGGGCGAGTTGTGGTGGTAGTGGTAGGCCTCCGGGTAGTGGTGGTGGTGACCGGCCGAGGACGGGGCGCCCGCGTGGTCGGGGGGCGGGTGGTGGTAGTGCGTCTCGGGTTAGTCCGGGTGGTCGTGGTGACCGGCCTCCGAGTGGTCGTGGTGACCGGCTTCTGGGTGGTCGTGGTGACCGGCGGCGGGCGAGTGGTCGTGGTGGTAGTCGGCGGACGACTGGTCGTGGTGGGGTGTTGGTGCGACACCGGATCCCGACAGGCGGTGCCCACCCAGTATCCCGAACAGATCAGTCTGGTGTACTGGTTGATCACGCTGCACCCGGGCCCGGGCCCCGAGCAGTTCTCCATCCGGGTCTTGGTCACCCACTGAAGACAGCCATAGCCCGACGGATACAGGTCGCCTTCCCGAACGCAATGCTGGTACTTCACAGGTCTGCCATAGGCATAGGTGATCTTCTGGGTGACCGTCCCCGCCCTGGTTCGAACATGGGCGCCCGTCTCCTGAGGCCTGGGAATCAGCACCAGAAGCAGGGCGATGGCTAACACGGCGGCGGCCGTCGCGGTGAGAGTACGGTTGAGAGAGGGAGGTCTGGTTCTCATCACGACGGAGGAACTCCCCGATTTTCCCGTTGCCTGGGGGTGGCGTTGAGCCAAAAGCTCAGATGGTTGGGGGGATAGAGATCAAAGTCCCATATGGAGTCCGACCAAACCGGGTTCGGGTCGTCGGGACAGCTCACCGATTCGTATTTTGTCTTCCGCTCCATGGAGAAGCACCACATGGGATAGGACATGCGCCAGGTTCCGTCGGCAGTGCGCACCACCATCATCCTGTCCCAGAACCCCTGGTCGGGAGGGGGAGGGCCGGTGGACAACTCTTCGCCGAGCGCCCCCTCGGGAACATCTGAACCTTGGTCAACCTGCTCTCCGATCTTGGCCCTGGCCAGCACCTGCATCTCTGGCTGGGCCAGTCCCGGCCGGGCATAGAGGCGAAACTCAGCGGAGATCCTCGCGGCGCCGGCGAACATGCCCGCCCAGCGGACGTTCCTTACCTCCGCCAGGTAGTGGCCAGGATTGGCGGGATCGAACCAGTAGGCAGAGAAACTGTCCTGGTTGGCTATGTCCTTTAGCTGCGCGATGGTCTCCCCCAGGACATGGCCGTCTCGGACTGCCGCCTGGATCTGTCGGGGAGTGGCCGCCCCATGGGCAAACTGGAATGCGGTGCGCACCGCGGCCCGGGTGCAGGGATCTTCAACCGGGGCATCAAGTGACCACAGTTGCTCCACCGGAGGGCAATCGCGGCCCAGCAGCGTGGCGGTTTCGGGAAACTGAGGGTCGGTGTAGGGGGTGGTGGGCGGTAGAGGCGGGCCGGGCGGCAGTTCGATCTCGGCCAACGGCTCGCCATCGGTGACCAGCAGTTCCCGCTGTTCTCCCAGGGGCCAGGTGGCCACCACCTTCACCGTATCCGGGGAGTCGTGCCACGACAGGTCGTAGCGCACCGGGTAGTAGATGACCGGCGGCCTCAGGAACACATCGAGGGTGCGCTGCCAACCGCGCCACAGCTCGGTTTGCTCGTCTCCCCGCATGTGATAGAACCGATAGAAGTGGTGAGGAGCGGTGCCGAAGGTGTACTTCTCCTCATACCAGAGATCCGCCCCCGATGCCCCCGGGTCGATGGCCCAAAAGGCCTCTTCCTGCAACTCCGGGCGCCACCATTGGGGTGACTCACCAACCGCAAGGACCTCCACCGGATCCTCAGGGAGTGATGGCTGCTCGGTGAGGGTGGGGGCCGGAATCCCGAGGATGGCCGCTACTGAGGAAGGGAAGGCCCCGGACATCAAGGCTTCCGGTGGAATGGCCACAATCGGGGACAGACGATCCTTGCCAACCGGGGCATTTCCCACCGGGGTGGGGTCGGCCGCCGCCGTGACGGTGGTCTCGGCCGGTTCAAGAGTGTTCGGGGGTCCGGTGGGGACAGGTGTCACCGTGGTGGTGACGATGCTCATCGGACCCCCTTGGGTGATCGAAGCGCCACGATTGCCAGTGGCGTCATCACCACAGGACGATCCGGCCAGCAACAGGATTGAGATCAGGACAACCAACCTTGGTTGACGATTGCTCATTTGATTCCCTCCTCTCAGAGATGCTTGATACGGTGCCTATTTCCCCTTGGCGCCCGACTCGGGACATAGCCCCCGAATCGGACATTCCGTGTCTTTAGGACCTCAAACGGTAGAAGTGGGATCGACCCGCAAGCCCGGTGACAGGCCGGTAAAACTTCTCGCCTTTACTCTCTTTTTCTCATGGAGCAGGGGGCCGGTAACGCTCTCACATATCGGGTCCCGGCCGCGGGTCCCGGTTTCAGCAGAGTCCTCGCAGGACCTCTCGTTTGACGCCGGCGATGCAGGTAATGGTGGGGTTGACCACCTGGGTGGCCCGAGCCTCCAGGACCTGGCCCAGCAACAATACGGCTTCTTCGGGTGGCAGCCCGTGGTCGGCGCCCAGCCAGGCGATCAACTCGCTGACGGCAATCCGGAAAGCTCGTTCGGCGGGGCGGTCCGCACCCACTGTGAAGATGTGATCGGTAGTGACGATCCGAGGCCAGACCATCTCCGGCGGCCGTTCCATGACCTCCACCCGCAGGCGAATCAGCGCCGAAGTCTCGAGGGCCGCTCCGGCGATCTCCCCATCCCCCTGCACCGCGTGAACGTCGCCGATGTGCAACAGAGCCCCGGGGACGTGCACCACCAACCGCACCCCCGCCCGGGGTCCGATCTCCTGGACATCCAGGTTCCCACCCCAGTATCCCACCCGGAGCGTCGACTGGGCTTCATGGGCGGGCGCCACGGCCACCATCCCCACCATCGGCCGGGCGGGGATGGTCAACCTCTCGTCCCAGATCACCCGGCCGTCCCTGATCCGGACGGCCCGCGCCGCGCGCCGATCTGAGGTGGTGACAGGTGTGCTGGGAAACAGCGGATTGTCACCCCCAAAGACCGCATAACCGACGGGCGCCAGTTCCATGTCTTCGATGAACACCTCGATTACCATCCCCGGCTCGGCGCCCCGCACCCAGATGGCGCCTGACGACGGATTGGCCCGTTCCACCTGGTCGGAGGTGTAGCTCAACCAGTCATCCCGAAGGTCTTCGGGAACGTCGGAGATGTCGATAGCCCGGTTCATCTGGGTGACGACCTCGAACGCCTCGCCCGGTTCCACCCACAGCGTCGGCGGGTTGGCGGGACTGGCCTCGTAATAAAGGGGAGAAGGCCCCTGGCGCTGGGTCATGTGGTGCTCATCCTTCCAGGATCTCCGCCGGCCACTCGGGTGATGATCTCTCCGACGGTTTGGCGTCAAGGTCAAAGGCAGCCGCCGGTGAGGTCGATCGGAGTTGCTCTACACTGACCTCCATGCTCCCCAGCTTATTTGCGACCGGAATAACTTGACTGTGTCGAGACTGACAGCCGCCACCGACGGGTCTGCCGACAACCCGGGACCGGGCGGCTGGGGATGGGTCACCAGCGAAGGATCTTGGGGGTGGGGAAATCATTGGGCAACAACCCACAACCGCATGGAACTGACCGCGGTGCTGATGCTGCTCAAGTCGCATCCCGATCGGCCGCTCCTGATCCAAGCGGAGTGGTATGCGATCAACATCTTCACTGATTTGCTCAACGGGTGGCGAAAAGACGGCAAGCGACCACCTAATCGCCGCCCACTCAAGAACAACGACCTGATAGAACAGATTGATGCGCTCCTGAATGGGAGAAACATCGAATGGGAACTGGTGAAGGCCCACACCGGTTGTCTGCTCAACGAAAGCGCCGACCGGTTGGCTGGCTTTGCCAGATTACAGGGGAAACTCGGACATTGGCGCTGAACTGCGGTTGTTTCTGCCGGACTCGGGGTGCGGCTCATCCCTGCGAGCGGTGATCGTTAGGCCCGGGCGGCGAGGATCTCAGCCAGGCGTTGCGGGCCGATGCTTCCGCCGCTCAGGATGCAGGCAACCGGACCGTCCCGCCGGTCTCCCAGAGCCGCGGCCACGGACATGGCGCCCGAACCCTCCACCACCAGCTTGTTCCCCATCGCCAGGCCAGCGATAGCCCGGCGCACATCGTCTTCGGAAACCAGCACCACCCGGTCGACCACCGAACTCACCAGCGGGTACATCTCGTCGACCACCACCGGCACCATGGTCCCGTCGCATATCGTCTCCGTAGCCTCCACCCAGGTGGGCCTCCCCGAGCCGAGCGCCGCCGCCAGAGAGGGGCAGGCCCTGCTCTGAACCCCCACCACCTCGGTGTCCGGTCGCCGCTCCTTGATCACACTGCCGATCGCCGCCACCAGCCCGCCGCCGCCCACCGGTATGTATACGGCCCTGACCTCGGGAAGGTCATCCAGAATCTCCATCCCAATGGTTCCCGAACCCGCCAGCATGGCGCGATCGCCCCAGGGGTTGAGGAAGCTGTAGGGCTCCTGTTCCCACCCCTTGTCGAACACATAGTCCATCAGCGCCGAGAACGGCACCGGAACCGGAGTCACGCCGTAAGAACGAACTCCGTCAACCTTCACCTGAGGAGCGCTGTCGGGCAGGAGGCTGCGAGCCGGGACTCCCAACAGACGGGCCACATATCCCAGCGCCTGGGCGGTGTTCCCGGCGCTCTGGGTGCTCAATCCCCGCCCAAGATCGCCCCGAGTAAGCGACCGGGCCCAGTTCAACACTCCCCGCAGCTTGAAAGATCCCACCGGCTGCAGACACTCGGCTTTCAACCAGATCTCCTGTCCGGAAGTGGAGGCTTTGTACTTGAGAAGCGGCGTGCGCAACGCCCCTCCTTCGATGCGGCGAGCCGCCTCTTCGATGTCGCGGATCAACGGCGGCGGGATGGGAGGATCTCCCGATCCGGTCCTCATCTGCTTCATTCGTTCACCTCTCTGCGGTCGTCATCGAAGAATATCGGAGAGTGAACCTGCATGGACCACACCGGGGCTACCACCGCCACCCCGGCTGGCCCGCATCAAACGGCTTCGATAAGCGTGATCTCCTGAGATGGGAGGGAGGAGAGCTACGAGCATCAGCAGCTCTCCTCCATTGGCTTGGGTCTCCGGGAGATCAGCCTTGCCTTGGCCACCCCGAAAGGTCACCCGCAATCTCAGACCAGCTGGCTCCTGTAATGGTAATGATAATCATTATCACTGCTCCAGACGTATTTGTCAAACCGAAAAACCGCCGGGATCGAATCCAAGGCCTCGATCATGGTGCGGCCCGCCTCACCCACCTCTCTCGGGTCGATACCGTCCCCACCCGAGAGCAGATTCAGATCGACCCCCGACGAGAACGCCCGACCCCTTCCCCGAACGACCACAACCTTGGTCAACGACCGGTCCGCCACCTCTCTGGCTGCCCCTTCCAAAGCGTTGAGAGTTGCCATGTCGAGCGAGTTGAGCGTGCTTGGTCGCTCGATGGTGATCAGAGCTCGGTCGTCGCGCGGATAGACGATAGAGACTTCTGTCAAATCGTGCCGAGGGTACCGCAGACACTCCAAGGGTAGGGGGCTACCACCGGATTCGCGGGCCCGCCAGGAGGTGGAAGGTCTTCGGGAGTTGACTCCACGTCGTATCGGAGGCCCCTGGGTGACGGTCCTTTCCGCACCCCGTCGACAACTGGACCGGTGGCTCAGCTATTCACTCTTCCTCGGGGTTTCACGGGTCCATCAAGATCGTTGCGGGTACTTCGATCTCGCTGCTCCACAACCAGACTCCCACCGGGAGGTCGGCTGGCAGATAACGCAGGCGGGGAAGGATCACCTCGCCGTCGGCCCCGACGTATCCCACCTCGATCCGGCCACCGGCAACGTGCCGTGCCCGGATCTTTCCGATCGAACCGTCCCCCACCTCTACGTCTCCGCTCACGTGCCAACTTCCCACCGATGTGTCGACACCCAGGAATCGCCGCGGCGGCAGGACTTGGCGTCCGCTGGCCAGTTCGACGCCGTGCTCGATGCGCCCGTCCTCGCCTAGCCGGGCGACTATGCGCAGCCGGTGAGACTCGGGGCTTGGTGCCGGGGGTGTCTGGAGACCAAGTTGATTGCGAAGATCGCGACTGTCACTGATGCCGAGTCGTTGCAGGAAACGGAGATTGGTGGCGCGGGCCGTCTCAACCGCGCACAATGCCCCGTCAACTGCCAATCCGTGAACCGGCCGGCTGGCACGCATTTCGGCGTCCAGAACCAGCAACTCGTCGACGCTGGCGGCGTCCGTTGTCTCCAGCGCGTAGCGCAGTGCGTCCGCTCCGGGGTTGCAGGCTGCCTGATCTGCCATCATCTTCCCTACGTCGGCGTCCAGCCATCCCAGTTCGGCATTTCGGGCCGCGGTGACAATCTCTCCAGCCGTCACTGCCGCCGCCGCAACGCCTTCGGCATAGGCCACCTGGGAGTGGGTCTTGAGCGCTTCTTCGAACGACAGATCGGCGCCATTGTCTATCCGCTCTTGGAGCGAACGCCAGGAGGAGGCCATCCACGCCAATTCCGAAGATGCTGCATCGGCTGCCTGCAGCACGGCATCCTCGACCGTGATGGGATTGATTGCCTCCCCGGCGGCCAGAGAATCGATCATCCCCGATGCGCCGACCACAGAAACGTATCGATTGGCGAAAGCATCAAGGAGGGCGTCCGTCGACAGGTCCTCCACGGTGACCCGGGCTGGTCTCGCTCCCTCCGACAGCGCCGCTATCCCTGGCCGCTCGAACACACCGTCCAATAGCTGGGTTTGCACCCCAGCCGTGTAGATCGCTTTGAACCGAACCTGCCGTTCTATCTCTGAGCCGGTGCCAGAGATCACTTCTGTCGTAACATTCCCGTCGGCATCAAAGACTGCGGTCACCGTGTATGTGGTGCCATCTACTTGCACGTCTACGGGTTCGAAAACCGGACCGTCCAGAACCATCAGGTTCTGCCACAGGCCGTGGAACCCGATCTCGCTACCCACGTGGTCGTAGGTGACGACTCCTACGAACAGCCACGAGGGGCCGGCCCGGTTGAAAGTGACCTCGAACGGAGCGACTTCGCTGATCAAAGCGCTGTCCGTGCTCGCCGTATCGGAGCCGGAATGATACGAGACTCCGGCTTGCCAAAGCCCACTAACAGGGCCGATGCGCTCGAATACGCCGGGTGAGTACACGTACAGCACGGCGGAGGCGCCCGCGGCCAGATCGCCCCCGACGTTCCCGGCGCGGTAGTGGACGAGGAAGGAGTCGCCCTCCACCACCGCGGCGGGGACCTTCACTTTCTCGATCTTCAACCGGGCTTCTTCCTGTTCCGCCTGCTCGTCCACCAAGTGCACCCGCAGTTCGAAGTCGGCTCGCAGGGGTTGGTAATCGCGTTCCAGGTAGGTGGTGGCCTCGATGTAGTAGCCACCGGCTGGCAGGTATTTCTCTATGCGGGAGTTTCGGCGCTCCCCGCCATCGTCGTTGGCACCGATAATGCCGCCCGTTAGTGACGCCAAGGACATGACAGGATCGCCGTTTTCCGATGTCAGGTCGATACGTACGCGACCGTCCTGCTCAAGGTTGAACGTGTAGCCGTGAGCGGGGTGCTCAACGACGAAGCGCGAGCCGCAGGTGTCAAGGGACCAGGTTCCGGATGCGGTCAGATCGGTACCCGCTTCCAGCGTGCCGAGATGTACTGGATCGCAACCGGGAACGTAGTTGACGGAGATGGCGAACTCTGCAGGTCCCCGGCTCCGTCCGCCGATTGTCGTTGCCTCGATCAAATATGTTCCGGGAAGCAGGTCGCGCTCAACGCGGGCATTGATGTCGTCTCCACCGTCGTCGTTGTCAGCGATGCGGCTACCGTCGTCGGCCAGCAGGTAGAGGTAAGGGTCGGCTCCGGCGGATGCTAGGTTGATCCTGACTCGTCCTGCCGTTGTGACCTGGAACCGGTAGGTGTGGGCGTCATTGCCAGAACGGAACCGCGAATCGCAGTCGTCGCCTGTCCAACGCCCTGCCGCCTCCAACCCGTCGTCGCTCAGCGTCCCGAGGTCTATCACTTCGCAGTCCGTGGACTCCTGCCCCCACACGGTCTCCAATCCCGGAAGGACAAGCACGCTCGCTATGAGGGTAAAAGCAACACACGCCTGCGCCAGTCCGCTCACACCGGTTCTACCGGCCAGGACTCGTCTCATCTCTAACTCCTTCTGCTCGGACCGCTGGCAGATTGGCACCGTGTGCCCAACGAGAGCCTTGCCAATCAGGCGCTGAGGGCAGCCAGCGAGTCACCGATTCCTTGAGTGTCTCGATGGAATGATAATGATAATCATTACCGCTCCCCGGAGAGCCGACGCATGTGACTCTTGGGAATAAACGTCATCCGTCTCGGTCGGCTGCAAATCACGGAGACTCGCTACATGTTTACCCTGGAAGAACCAATCAGATAGGGCAACGTCAGGGGTTTCGGTATCCGGCGACCGGACTAGGGCGTGTTCACACTACGTAGGGCGTCGTGGATGAGAGCGAAGGTGATGAACCCGAGGAAGATCACATCGAGTTTGTCAAAACGGGAGAATATGCGCCGATAGCCTTTCAATCTGCGGAAAAGCCGTTCTATTTCGTTGCGTTTCTTGTACATCTGCTGGTCGTACTCCCAGAGGTCCCGGCGGGTGCTCAAAGGAGGAACTACCGGTACAAATCCCAGATTCAGGGCGAGTTGACGGGTCTGGTTGCCCTCGTAGGCCCGATCCATCACCAGAAAACGCCTCTCCGGTTGTTTCCCCAGGCCACTGAGCAGCCGACGCCCTTGGGGAGCATCATGAGCCTGCCCTGGGGACAGCGAGAAAGTCACTGCCGTTCGAGCATCCGCGGCAACCATATGAATCTTGGTTGTCCACCCGCCCCGGGACCGCCCGATCGACTGCGGACCCCCCTTTTTAGGGCTCCCGTGCCGTCGGGATGGACCTTCACGATGGTGCTGTCCATCATCACCTTCTCCAAGGTGACACGAATGATCTGTTCCCGCTGGAGCTGTTCGAACACCCGGTCCAACACTCCACTCTTGGACCAACGGTTCATCCGTGTGTAAACAGTGTGCCACCTCCCGAACCGGGCCGGCAACCCCCGCCACTTGCAACCATGCTCCGCCACATACAGAATCGCGTTCAGAACCTGCAGATTCGACACCTTCACATTACCGCGCTGGGTCGGGAAACAACCCGCCACACGCTCATACTGTTCCCGAGTAATTTCCATTCCCCAAACCTACCACAACCCCCACCAATAGTGTGAACACGCCCTAATCGAAAGCGCCGGTCCGGTGATAGCAGCCTTCTTCTCGAGGGTGGTGGTCGAGATCCCGCAAGCAAGACTGCTCAGCTACAGACCGCCTACCTGGTACCCCAGTGGTGGTTGCTCTCCCATGAGGTGCTCGACGAAGTAGTCCCAGCGGCGGCGGGTGAAGTAGGGGTCCTCGTGCCAGGTGCCCCAGGTTCCGGCGAAGTCGTGGTTGCGGTTGGGTAGTACCAGCAGGTCGAAGTCCCGGTTGGCCGCGATCAGGGCGTCGACCAGTTGCATGGTGGCGGCAGGGTTGACGTTGTCGTCCAGGTCCCCTGTCACCAGAAGGAGCTTTCCTTGAAGGTTCCCAGCCAAAGTCCGGTTGGCCTGGGTGTCCCAGCCGGGTCCCCCGGTGGGCCCGATCCAGCGTTCGCCCCAGGTGAAGTTGGTGAGCGCCTGATCATGGTTTCCTGCCGAGGCAACACCCACCCGGTAAACTTGCGGGTATTCCAGCATGGCTCTGACCGCCGCGTAGCCTCCCGCTGAGTGACCGTAGATGCCGACCCGATCGAGATCGAGGTACGGCCTCTCCTCGGCCAGTTGGGTGAGCACCGCCACATGATCGGCCAGAACCTCCGCTTCAGCGGACCTGCCGTATCCCGCATCCAGAAAGGCCTTCGACCTTCCCGGCGTACCTCGGCCGTCGACGGTGAAGACCACGAATCCCATTTCGGCAAGACAGTGGGTGCTCTCTCCCACCACATCGGTGAAGCCGCGGGGAGTCCTGGTGGCCTGGGGACCGGGATAGATACTCTCGATCACCGGGTACTTGCGGGCCGGATCGAAGTCATGGGGCAGGACGATCATGCCATACAGGTCGGTCTGGCCGTCGCTTGCCTTAGCAGTGAACCGCTCGGGGTATCTCCACCCGGTGGCCCGCAGCGCCGAGACGTCGGTTTCGGTTACCTGCTCCACCAACTCGCCGGTGGAGCGGCGGAGGACCACTCGGGGCGGTTGGTCAATCCGAGAGAATCGGTCCACAAAGTAGCGACCGTCGGGCGAGAAGTCCACCCAGGGCGGCCACTCGCCGTGCTCTGCCTTCTCGGGCGTGAGGAGGACCGGCTCTCCTCCGTCGAGGCTAACCGCATAGAGGTGGTGGTAGTAGGGATCACGGGAAGGCTCTCTTCCGGTGCCCATGAAGAACGCCGTACGGGTCTTTTCATCAACTCTCACCAGGTCGGTGACCAGCCACTGCCCGCCGGTCAACTGGCGGATGGGATCACCGCGGCCGTCCAGCAGATAGAGGTGGCCAAAGCCGCTTCGGGCCGAGTACCAGATGATCTCCCGGCGGTCCTTCGCCACCCAGACATTGGGAGCGCCGTAATAGACGGCGTTGAGGTCGATGGGAGTTTCGCTCCGCTCCTCCACCACCAAGTTGCAATCACCTGTCGAAGGGTCGGCCGAAACCAGGCCAACGGAACGCCGATCCCGGTCCCAGTCCAGGAAGAACACAGTGTCGCCTCTGGAGGCCCACCAGGCGTGGTTCAGTTCTATGGGAGTGAGAAACGACGATTCCAGCGGCCGCCACTGAAGGTCAACGCGCCTGGAGGTCTCCACCTCGAACACCACCAGTTGCGCCAGCGGCAACTCGGCATCGTCCGGCAAGGCCTGGCGGTAGGAATGAACCCGGGGACGCAACGATCCGTCACGGGGAGCGCCCTGCCAGAGGTGCAACTTCTCGACCCGCCGCTCGTCGAGGCGGTGAGTCAGCAGATGGCGCTCATCGGGAGACCACACCACCCGGGGCGGTGTCTCACGCTTGCCGAGCCGGTCGGTTACCGCCGAGTTGCGACCCTCGGGCGACGACCCGTAGCCGTGGGCGGGTTCGGCGTCGTCGGTGAGAGGAGTCGAGGAGCCCTCGATATGGTCGATTAGCACCAGGTTGCCGGCAACGGTCCTTGCCTCGTATCTCCCCGAGGGAGAAAGGCTCCCTCTTCCTTGCGCGGGAGCAGGCCATTTCCTTAGAGAGGAACCGTCAACCCGGCACTCCCACCTGCTGCCGTCGACCTTGAAACGCACCCGGGAGCCACCGCAGGCGAACTCGAAGGTCTCGAAGGGAAGAGCCGCAGGGTCGACCTTCTCTGCCAGGACTTGGGTGAGCGCACGGGCGACGCCCCGGTGATCGAACGCCTCCTGTTGGCAGCCGGTCGGTGCGTCAACCAGCATGAACCGGTGTCCCGAGGCCGACTCGCAGCGGTACCAGAAGCCACTGGAGTCGGGAAGCCAAAACACTGGCGTCTGCAGGTTGAACACCAGCGAATTGGCGTTGCGATGAAGCATTTGTTCGGCGCGCCGGTAACGCTCCCACATTGCAGATCGAGAACCGGGGCCCATCAGTCTCGATCCCGAAGGGATCCCCTCCGAAGCTTCCGATTCTCGCCGACCGCACCGGTGGAGATCGGGTCGATCACCCAGATGGCGGGCGCCTCGCAGGCCCGGTTCCGGGGAAGAGCGGCATCGGTCATTCTTGCCTCATCCTCCCAGGATCGCCGCCAACCGCTCGGCGATGATCATCTCTTGGCCGTCTGCCAATGTGGAGACCCTTATGTCCAGGTAGTTCCGGTCGGGATCGACCCACTGGTAGTGGGGACGGAGGATGATGGGAGGCTCCCCCTGGTGCAACTCCCTCACCACCTCCGCCAGGGTCTTGGGCGAGCCGGAACGGTCGAAGGTCACCCGGAGGGAGTCGGGCGGCTTCGGTTCGGAGGTCACTGAGCCATCGGCGTAGGAGAGGCTCAAGAACGAAAACCCCTCCAGACGGTCCGCCATGTTGTCCAGCATCCGTCGGTAGCGCCAGAAACGCTCTTGGTGGTCCATCGCCAGCCACTGTTTCAGAGCCGCGTAGGCGGCCACTATCTCGCTTCGCCCCACTTTCATGTGCCTCCCGAACGCCTCGGCGTTGGGTCCCTCGAAGGCCAAATAGCTGTTCTTCCGAGCCGCGGAGATCCCCTCGGCGGTGCCGGTGAGGATGCCCGCCATGGAACCTGCACCGAAGAACTTGCCGCTGTAGGTTGCGAAATCAGCGCCGGCCCGAACGTACTTGCTGAAATTCTCGAGCGGATAGACCTGCTCGGCAGCGTCGACTATAAGAGGCAACCCGTGGCGCTCGGCGATCTCTAGCACCCCGTCGAAGGAGACTCCCCCGGGAAATCCCGGAGCGTAAAAGAAGATCCCGCCGTCCTCTTGGTGATGCAGCGTTCGAGGTCCCCGGCAGTGGTGGAACCGGCCTCTCCGGCCAGCACAATCCTTCCGCCGGCGCCCTCGAGGCAGCGATCGTAGAAGGTCCTCTGGTCGGCTGGCACCACGAACTCGCACGCAAGCCCCGAGGTGTCCGGGATTCGGGCCACCAGGTCGTCCCGTCCTCCGGTGATGCAGGCGGCGGTGGCCAGCACTGCTGCGGCGGCGGCTCCCGGCGTGACCAGGGCCGCTTCGATCCCCAGCATCTGGGCAATAGCTTCCCCGGCGGCGTCGGAGAGGCTCTCCACCTCCACAAAGGCTTGGTTGGCGGCCGCGATCGCTTCGAGGACCGGTCCTTGGGGAAGGCTTCCGCCCAGTCCGGTGAGATCGTTGTGAGCGTTGATCACCGCAGGTACGCCCAGGTCGGAAAGGACCTGGCGGCCACTCCATCCTCCGCTCATGGTTGGGCCATTCCCCCGGTCACCACCGCGATCCGTAAAGGGTGTCCGTTCTCAAATGCTTCAATCGTTCGCCGCATTCTGGTGGTCGTCGGAGAATATCGGAGAGTGGGGTATGCACATCGGCGCACCGGTCTTCGGGTCGGTGACCACCGAGGCCTTCACCCCGAAGCATTCCCGCAGGAGACGGGGAGTTAGCACTTTCCCTGGAATGCCGTCGGCCACCACCTCTCCATCGGACATGGCGATCATGCGATCTGAGAACCGCGCCGCATGGTTGAGGTCGTGCAGCACCATCACGATGGTCACTCCGCGTTGACGGTTCAGACCGGACACCAATTGCAACAAATCCAGTTGGTGGCCGACGTCGAGGAAGGTGGTGGGCTCGTCCAGCAGCAGGACCTCGGTTTGCTGTGAGAGCGCCAGCGCCATCCAGGCGCGCTGGCGCTCTCCTCCCGAAAGGGTGTCGATGGGACGGTGGACGAACTGCTCAAGGCGGGTCATCCGGATGGCGTCCTGTATCGCTTCGTCGTCCCGGCGGCGCAGCATTCCCAGGGCGCCCACATGGGGAAAGCGGCCCTGTTCCACCAACTCCAAGACGGTGAGCTCGGCCGGGACCTCGTGAACCTGGGGAAGGATGGCCATCTGGCGGGCCACCTGTCGGGTGGGCAGCCGGTTTATGTCCTGGCCGCTCAAATACACCGCTCCGGACAGCGGCGCGATCAGGCGCGCCAGTGTCTTGAGAGTGGTGCTCTTTCCCGAACCGTTGGGACCCACCAGAGCAGTCCTGGTCCTCCGCTTGATGGTGAGGCTGAGCCGACGGGACACCATGTGACTGCCGTAGCCGGTGGAGACTTCGTCGGTGAGGAAGGTGGTATCCGGATTGAAGGGCTGGTGCTTGGTCATCGCATGCGTTCTCTCATCAGGTATAGGAAAAACGGCGCTCCCACCAATGCGGTGAAGGCGCCCACCGGCACGCGGCTGCCGCTCTCGGTCTGGATGTCCAAGAACGGAATCCAGTCCAATGAGAAGACCCGCGCCAATAGATCGGCGCTTACCAGGATTATGGCTCCCACCAGCGCCGAACATGCCAATAACCGGCGGAGATCCGATCCCACCAGGGTGCGAGCCAGGTGCGGGGCGATCAGACCCAGAAAAGCGATGCCACCCACCACCGAAATTGACCCGGCGGCCAGTACCACCGCGGTCATGAGGATGATGACGCGGGCTACCTCGGTCCGAAGCCCCAGGCTCACCGAGGTGGCGTCTCCCAGTTGCAGGGCGTTGGCCAGGGGGATAACCATCACTACCAGGGGAAGGATGAGCACCGCCACCGGGACCAGGAACACCAGATGGTCCCATGTCCGGTTGCCGAGCGACCCGACCAGCCACCTCACGATCGAGTCGATGTGGCTGCCCGAGACCAGCACTATAAACGAGGTGACCGAAGAGACCGCGGCGGCCACGATCACCCCGGTGAGGATGAGCCGGATGGGGTCGGTGCCGGCCCGCCGGTAGCTCAGCACGTAGACCAGACCCCCGGCGATCAGTCCCCCCGCAATGGCCGCCATCGGCACGAAGGCGTTGAGATCATCGAGAGCCCCCTCCGATCCGAAGCTGATGGCCAGTGCCAGGACCGCTCCCAGGACGGCGCCCTGGGTGACTCCCACCGTGGCGGGCGCGGCCAGCGGATTGCGGAGGACCGACTGCAGGAACGCTCCCGAAGAGGCCAGCATGGCGCCCGCCAATGCCGCGATCAGAACCCGGGGCACTCGCACCTCCCACACCGAGATGCGATGGTGGACTTCCTCGGCCTGGTTCAAGAGCGCCTTGTAGACCTGTTCGGGACCGAACAGGACCGGACCCAGCATTACGTAGACGAACATCAGAGCCAAAAGCAACGCGGCGAGGATCACCAGGATCCGCCGCGTTCGGACCCCGGGTCTTGCCGGGACGTCCAGGTGGCGGGTGCCAACGTGAGTTCCGTTCACGTGAGTTCCGTTCACGACACCGCCCTTCTTCGCAAAAGCCCGCGCTGCATAAGCACCAGGAGCACCGGAGCGCCCAGCACCACCGTCCACAGACCGACGGCGATCTCGTGAGGATGCAACGCCAAACGGGCGGCCATGTCGGACGTAAGGACCAGGATCGCCCCCACCACCGCCGACAGCGGCACCACCACCCGGGCATCGGATGTTCCAAGCAACCGGCGAACGATATGCGGCGACACCAGCGCGATGAATCCGATCGGCCCGGCGATGGCGATCACCGGCGCCACCAGAAGGACTGCGGCTGCGAACAGCATCGCTCTGGTCCGTCGAACGCTGACACCCAGACCCTCTGCCACCTCGTCGCCCAACTTAAAAATGTTCAACGGCCTCCCCGCCAGGACGAATACCCCCAGCAGGGTTATCGTCCATGGCGCCACCAGGCGGACCTCCTCCCACTGGACGTCGGAGAGGCTTCCCACCAGGAACCGGTAGATCACCGACACTCCCCCGAAGTTGGGAGCCAGCGTTATTACCGCGATCACCAGGGCGTTCAGCAAAGCAGTAAAGGCTGCTCCCACCAGCAGCATCCGCATGGGGTTGGTCTTCAGGCTCACCAGAGAGAGGATCACCGTTCCGGTGGCCAGTCCGGCCACCAGCGCGGCGATGGGCAGAGCTATACCGGGGAAGGGGAGCCGGAAGGCGACGATGGTGGCCACCGCCAAAGAGGCACCGGCGGAGACGCCGATCAACTCCGGCCCGGCCAGCGGGTTGCGGAGGGTGTCCTGCATCACCGCTCCCGAGGCGCCCAGCATGGCGCCCGCCACCACTGCGCCGATCACCCGGGGAAGGCGCAGGTTCCGGACGATGAACTGCCCTTTTCCCTCCGAGGCTCCCGAACCGAAAAGGGCATCAAGAACCTCTCGGACCGACATGTCAGGTGTTCCCTGCATGAGTGACACCAGGGCGACCACCGCGCACAGACAGGCGATGACGGCCACCACCCCGGCCGCCCGCCTCCATCGGGTCCGGTAGAGGGAGTCTTTCACTTCAGATGGAGGAGGGCCGGAGCGAAGGAGAAACGGCCCCCCTCCATTGACTTGGTTTGAGGATCAGCCCGCCGAACCTGCCGGCAACCACACCGACAGATCGCCCGGGTGATCGTAGAGGTCGGGCCATCCGGCGTTCAGGTAACACTGGTACGCCCATTGGAGCATCAACAGTCCGTGACCGAAGGAACCAGCCGAGTCCTCCTCACACACCCTGCCTTCACGATGGGCAGTGGTCTGTAGCCAGACTTCCGCGGTGACGGTGTCCTTGCGGGCGCTCCCGGGCCAGGTGATCATCACCCACACCTCAGGATCGACCTCCAGTACGAACTCCCAGGAGAACTCGCTGTCCGGCGACCCCCACTCGGAGACATCCTGTTCGGGGAACACACACGTTCCGGCGCCTTCAGAATGGAGGAAGCGGCAGAACGAAGAGGAATCCCAGATCATCCAGTTGGTGTCACCGAACCCGACGGCCACCCTGGTGTCAACCGCACCGGCGGGAAGGCTGCTCGTCAGCGTTCCAACGTTGCTGGAGAAGCGGTCGATGGCCTCCGCCGCCTCGGCCTCTCTACCGGTCAAAATGCCCACGTCGGCCCATCCCTCTATGAGGGTGTCAACGCCGCCGATGTCCACCAGGTACACCGGAGCAACGATCTCGAGGGCGTCGCGCACCTCTTCCTCGCCGACCCGGCCGATGATCAGATCCGGTTCATACTGGGCGACTTCCTCCACCGACATGCGATCGCCCAACACGGGAATGGCCGCGGCGCCCTCACCGTAGTAGGCGGCGAAACTCCCCCAACCATCGCCGCGGTGCATAGCGACCGGCACGATCCCCAGGTCGGAGGTGAGGTCGGTGCAGTTGTCCTGCACGCACAGGATCCGTTCAGCGGGACTGTCAAGGGTGATCTCCCGCCCGCTTCCGTCGGTGACCGTCAGGGTGGGTGGCGCAGTTGTGGTGGTCGGCGCCGCGGTCGTAGCCGGGGCCGCCGTAGTAGTAGGCGCCGCGGTCGTAGCCGGAGCGGCAGCTTCGGTGGTGTCGCTCTCGGCATCCCCACAGGCGGCCATCACCAACAGCAATGCTGTCAAGACGGCAAACCCTCGAATGCTCCCAGGCAATGATTTGGAAACTTTCAGATCGGTCATGAAAGTTGCTTCCTTTCCTAAAGTGGCTTTCTACTTATGATAATGATAATCATTATCATACCCCCAAAAAGGGACCGCCCCCACCCATAGAGGCCACCGCAAACAGGCTGCGGTCCGATCTTTCCTCGCCCGTCCGTACCCGCCAGTTTCACCGCTTGTTTGGAGCGGCCCCTCAGATCTGTCGGAACAATGCCAGCTCTTCTGCCGGTTTCCGGCACATTTCGACCTTTCCCGGCGACGAAGCCCGCTTCAGAAGGGAATAGCTACTCCCATAGGGGAGGCACCAGCAATGCCAACACCGTTCACAGATATCAGGCAAGGCCCGATCCGGCAGAGGCTCAGGCCAGCCTTCGCGCCAGGTAGTCGATGGCGACAGCTGGGTAGAGCGGATCGAACGGGCGGGCGAAGTTCTGCATGGTGATCTTCTCCTGAACCCGCGTTTCGTAGTCCTCAGCATCGAATTGGAACGAATGGTTGCCACCTGGGAGGATCCGCAGTTCAACATCCCGGTTCCCGGCGGCCCACAGGGCGCGGACAGTGTCGAAGGCATCCTCGACCGGGACATTCAGGTCTTCGGAGGTGTGGAGCACCAGCGTTGGAGCGGTCAGGAGCCGGAACTGGTGTTCGGGTGGGAAGTCCAGGTCGTATTGGAGGCTTGAGAGGTCGCGAGTCCTTAATACTCCGTCGATCTCGGCTTCGACGACCGAGGCGCCGTTCTCGATGGCAGCGACTGTGGCATCCAGCATCAGCGCATCCTGGTATGCCTTGGAAGAGTTTTCCCTGACCCATGTCTTCTGATCTTCCCCAAGCTGCATGTAGTGGCGCACCAGGCTGGAGTTGTACTTGAGTAGTTCGGCGATCGACCGGTACAGAGCTCCCTGCAAGACCGCCGCTTCGGGTTGGCCGACCTCGAGCGCCACCCGGCACAACACGTAGGCGCCAGCGCTGTGACCCAGTATCCCAGCCTTTCCGTTGCACTCCGGCAACCCCCTGACCCAGCGCCAGACCGCGCCGGCGTCGGCGACCTCCTGGGGCCGCTGCACTTCCCATTCTCCGGTGCTCTCACCGGCGCCTCTGCGGTCGAACCGGAAGCTGGCGATGCCCGCTTGTGCCAACCCGTGGGCGAGGATCTTGTACATGCCGCGCTTGGGTGCTGTGGGATTCCGCCTCGGATCCGCATCCGCGTCTCGCAGGTCGGAGAACGTGCCGCCCAGAAGGAGGGCCACCGGCCACGGTCCGTCGGTGGTGGGACACGTCAAAGTTCCGGCCAGGGTTGCGCCGTCGACCTCGACGAAACGGTCCTCCTCGCGGAGGGTTGAGTTCGAGATCACGATGCTCCCGCCGGTTGATTCGCCGGGTTGCCGACCGCCATTAGGGACCTATCCGGGGAAGGTGACCGGGCCCACCACATCCTCGACATCGCCTGCTTCGATCACATTCCGGCCACGCTCAATGGCCTGCGCCTTCATCTTCTCAAGGTCCACCCCGGGCGGCGGTGGAGCGAAGCTGAGCACGAAAGAGACCGTGGCGGAACCGCGGTTCTCCACTCCGAAGGGCATCCCCCTGGGAATATGCAGCGCATCCCCCGCAGTCAGGACCACCCGGTCGGTGTCGAGAATCCCGTCGAGGTCTCCCTCGAGCATGAACAGCGAAAGCTCGAACAACTCGGCTTCCTCCGCATCGGGCGGCATGTAACCGCCGGCGGGCACATGCGCCACATAGGAGAAGAGTTCCTTCCCCGCCACCAGCGGCCGGTAATAGTAGCCGTCATCGGCATGCTGGTAGGCCTCGACTTCGGTGAACTTTCGGACGTTCATGGCTACCCCCTGGGAGATCTGTCGGCGATGTCGTTGACCCATCCTACCGAAATGCGACCTGACTGAGAGTCTCGTCACCCTGTGGACAACGCCTCAGAGAGTGTGACGGCTGGAGGGTTTTTGTGATTCGAGGCACCTTCCGCGGACTCTCAGAGCAGTGACACGGTTATCCAGAATGCCCTGCTGGTCTCGTCTCCCTACTCGATGTTGGTTGTCTCTGGGCACTAAGCCGTTCGGTGGTCACCCAGGAACAACCGGTCACCAACCGGATCAGGATCCCTTCAAAACACACCCGGTCCGGGGGTTGTGACACCCCAGGGGATTGTCCTCCCGATCCGGCAAGCGACCTTTCACCGCTTCCCATACCGCATCCACGCTTCAGGATCAAACGCACGCATAATTAGAGTCCTCCACCAGTTGGGGGTTGTTATCACAACTCCGTATGAAAACGGAGACAACACCTCAACTGGTGGATTTCCCCTACCCGCGCGACCTCTAAGGTCCTTCAGATGCCACTTTCTCCGACTGCAGGCTATGTGTACGTGCTCACTAACCCGGCTATGCGCGGTTTGGTCAAAATCGGGCGTACCACCGCCGCCGACCCGAAAACCCGAGTTCGCACACTAAACACATCCGCTGTTCCATATCCCTTCGAAATCGAATTCGCAGGAAAAGTGGACGATTGCAGAAGGGTTGAAAAGGCCCTGCACATCGCCTTCGACGACCATCGCGTTAATCCCAAACGGGAATTCTTTAAGATCCGGCCAGACAATGTGATAGCAGTGTTGGAGTTGCTCAGTGACGATGCCACGGATCAGGTAGAAGCCGAGGAGAGCTCAACCGAAACTGTGACCAAGCGCCGGCCCGCCCTGAGATTCGATGACCTTGGGCTTACCGAAGGCACGGTCCTGGTTTCGACATTTGATCCAACTATCAAAGCTGCAGTTAGCGAACACCCCAGAAAGGTGCGGTTGATTGCTCCGCCTTCCGAATACGACGACTTGGGTTCAGATGGAGAACCGGTTCGCTTGTGGCCACTATCGAGAGACCTGAGCGTTTTCACTGGCGGTACTCCCCATGTAGGAAGCCCGACTCTTTATTGGACGTTGGAAGACGACACCTCCCTTGTTGACCTCTATGAAAAGGCATACCCCCTGGAATAGGCTCCAGCTCGGAGTCGCTGATCGCCCATCGACCTTCAGGAGATGAGTCCACGTCCGACTTCTTTGGGTACGGATCCCCAAATGGCTCAGTTCGGTATCCCGCAGGCACCAAGACTGTGCGGTGGCTTACATCTCAGAACGGTCTATTTCAGGTTGCAGGAACTTTCGCAACGGAGGCAACGATACCCAGCCAAGGGCTAAAGACCTGTTGTTGACGCTTCTTTTTGATACTCATCGCTTCTTCTTGATATTCATCCGCCCGAGCATATGTTGAATCTGTGACATTGCGCCGCTCCCCTTGATTTCGTGACGTGAAAAAGTCCGGTTAAGTTCCCGCCACCGCATGTTGCCAGTCTTGGAGGCGCGAAGGAAGCTACCAGTTCTCGTTTCTACTCCGCCCGCTGCCCCATTGGCAAAGAAAATTCCCCTCAGAGGCACTCCGGATGGATATTTGTCATAACATAATGACTGATGAGTGGGCTCGATCGGCATCTGCAACGTGGTCCGCTTCCCCTGTGGTTCCAGATCAAGGAGCAACTCCGACGGGCCATCGATGCGGGCGAGTGGGGGCCGGGCGAACAGTTACCGACCGAGAGTGAACTCACCGAGTTGTTCGGTGTCAGCCGGATCACGGTCCGCACCGCGTTTGAACGTCTGGGCGACCAGGGCTTGGTGGACCGGATCCCCGGACGGGGCACATTTGTCGCCCAGCGCAGTTTCGAGCGGCCGGTCACCCGTCTGGCGGGTTTTCATGAGGACATGGCCAGCCGCGGTTTCATCCCTTCCGCACGCACCCTCTCGGTGGGGATCGTTCCCGGACCCTCGGAGGTGGCCTCGGCGGTGGGGGCCGAAGGCGAGAATCTGATAGAGGTGCAGAGACTGCTTCTCGCCGACAACACCCCGATGGCCTTTCAGCACGGATACCTGCCGGTCTGGGTGATGGGAGACGAGGAGTTCACCGCCTCCCACCTCCACAACAAATCACTGTACAGGATGATGGAAGAACGGACGGCCTCGCATCCGGCGACCGCGGAAGAAACCATCGAAGCGGTGCGCGCCGATCGCATCCACGCCGATCTGTTGGAGGTATCAGAGGGATTACCTCTTCTCAAGGCGTCCCGTCTGTCTTTTGATCGGTCCGGGCGGCCGGTGGAGTGGGTTCGGCTGTGGTATCGAGCCGACCGGTATCGCTTCCGCGTGGAGTTGCAGCGACCATGATCGATGTGGTGGGAGATGCTGGCGTGGACCTGACCCTTTCGGTACCGGCCGTGCCCGAACCCGACCAGAAGGTCCACACCGAAGAGGCGAAGGTGAACCCGGGAGGGGTGGCGCTCAACGTGGCGGTCGCCTTGGCCCGGCTTGGTTCCGAAGTGGCGTTGCATGCCCGAATCGGCGATGACGCCTTCGGCGCGATGATCCTGCAGACCCTCGAGCATGAGACCGTGGAAGCCACCAACGTGGTGATCGACGCCTCTATCTCTACCTATTTCACAATGTCACTGATCACCGACGAATCGCCCGAGAAGCGGATGGTGGTGGCGGTGACACCCGGCCTCTATCCCCAAGAAGCCGCGGTCGGACCGAGCGACTGGGGTCATACGGCCCCCTTCGATCAGGTTGCCGCAGCTAGGGTCACCGGCCGGTGGCGGTCGCTGGGGGTCCCGTTCTCGGTGGATCTGGAACCGGCCTGCATTCCATCTGATCCCACCGAAATCGCCGCCGTTACCGAAGGCGCCGACACCCTGATCGCCAATGCCCGGACTCGTGATCTACTGGCCGACTCCGCCGAAGGTGCCCTTGACGTTCTCTGCGGGCCTTTGGGTGGTCGCCACGGGGTGGTAACGCAAGGATCCGATGGCATTGCATTCCGAACCGAAGGGCAATCGGGACGGATCGGCGCCCATCCCGTCGAGGCTGTCGATACCACCGGGGCCGGCGACGGTTTTGCCGCCGGATACATCTGGGCGCGGACCACCGGCGCCGGCGTCGAAGAAGCGCTGCAAGTCGGAGTCCTGGTGGGAGCGCTGGCCTGCCGAACGCTGGGAGCACTGGCCTCGTTTCCACAACGGCAAGAGGTCGATCCGTTGATGGAAGCCCAAAGGAGAATAGACCCATGAGTTCTGTGTTACCCCAAAAGCCTGATGCCCTGGCAGCCATCTTCGATCAGCCGAAACCGATCATGGGGATGATCCACCTGGCGCCCCTTCCCGGAGCACCCCGCTATGACGGCCAACCCGTCGAAGACATCTACGCCGCGGGGGTTGCAGACGCACTGACCATGGCCGAAGCCGGCATCGACGGCATCATCGTTGAGAACGCTTTCGATCTCCCCTTCGCCCGGCCCGAGGCGATCGGACCCGAGACAGTTGCCGCCCTGACCGCGGCCTGCGTCCGTGTTCGAGACGCTGTGGACCTCCCCATCGGAATCACATGCGTGGCCAACGGGGTCATACCTGCCTTGGCCATCGCCAAGGCGGTGGGGGCGCGCTGGGTCCGCGCCAACCAATGGGCCAACGCCTACGTTGCCAACGAAGGGATCCTCAACGGTCCCGCCGGGTCGGCTCTTCGTTACCGGTCGTCGATCGGCGCCCGCCAGGTGGCCATTCTCGCCGACGTCCACGTCAAATTCGGCGCCCATGCCATCACTGCGGACCGAACAATCGAAGAGCAGGCCCGCGATGCAGAATTCTTCGATGCCGATGTGCTGATCGCCAGTGGGCAGCGCACCGGATCGCCCACCGAACCCGGCGAGGTCCACGCCATCCAGGCGGGAACCTCGCTGCCGGTGATCGTTGGAAGCGGCCTGGATGTGAGCAACGCAGCCGAACTTCTCTCTGTGGCGGACGGTGCCATCGTGGGAAGTTCACTCAAAGCTGGAGGATCCTGGTGGAATCCGGTCGACCCCATCGTCACCAAGGAACTGATGGAGGTCGTGCGGAGCGTAAGGAATACAAAGTAAGAAGCAAGACAAGGAGGAAACAGTGAAACTAAATCTGCGGTTGTTGACCGCAATGATCGCCATTTTGGCTCTGGTGACCGCGGCCTGCGGTGACGGCGATGCGGATGAACCCGCCGCCACCACCGCGGCACCCGCCACCACCGCGGCACCCGCCACTACGGCGGCTCCCGAGCCCGAGGTCGCCGATCCGGGCACCCCTGGCAATGTCCCCGACCCGGGCACCGATGCCGGACGCTTTGACGGAGTCGAGGTTGTGGTAGCCGGACCGGCCGGCCAACTCGACTACATGAAGGACAAGGCCGCCGAATGGGCGGCTGAGACCGGCGCCACGGTTCGCGTCGACGAGATTCCGTTCGGCGAACTCAACGACAAGGTGCTGGTGGCATTGTCCACCGACACTTTCATCGCCGACATCATCAACATCGGTTCCAACCTGGGCGGTGACCTGATGGGCGGCGGCTTCATGGCTCCGGCGCCCGATTGGGCCCAACAGCGGGCCGATTGGGAGGGCATCCTTCCGATCTTTCGGTCGAATCAGTTGTCGTTCGGCGGGGTCGCCTACGGTATGCCCTGGGACGGCGACGTCCTGATGTATTACTGGCGCGCCGACGCCTTCGAGGAGTACGCCGACGAGTACGAGGCGGCCACCGGCCAGGCTCTCGGTCCGGCGCAGTCCTGGAGCGAGTACGCCTCCATCGCCAAGTTCTTCACCGAGAACGCCTGGTCGGACCAGGACGAGGGATACGGCCTGGTCGAGTTGCCGATGCGCAACAACCAGGGTTGGAACGGCTTCATGACCCGGGCAGCAGGATATGCCAAAGCCCCCAATGATCCCGGCTTCTTCTTTGATCCCGAGACCATGGAGCCCCGGATCAACAATCCGGGCTTCGTCCGCGCTCTCGAAGACTGGGACGCCGTTATCGAGTACGGTCCTCCGGGGATGCTCAACTTCGGTTGGATCGAGAACGCTCTGAGCTTTGTGGGCGGCATTGCCGCGCAGGACATCCAGTGGGGAGACATCGGCCCGATGTCCAAGTCTCCTGACTCGGTTGTGGAGGGAGCGGTCGGATACGGCCCCGCCCCCGGTGCCGACGAGTACTGGGATCCGGTGGCCGGAGCATGGGCTTCCGGCGACGGGCCCAACCAGGCCCCGTTCCTCGGCTTCGGCGGATGGTTCAACCTGGTTCCCGCCACGTCCAACCACCTGGCGGCCGCCTTCGACCTGGCGTCCTTCTTGGGCAGCCCGGCCGTTTTGGCTGAGGCCGCGGTGACGGCGGGCACCGGCGTCAACCCGGGAACCGCCGCCACGCTCGACCCGGCCGTGTGGGTGAGCGCCGGCTGGCCCGAGGACGAGGCGAAGGCCTACACCGACGCCATCCGAGCGTCGCTCGACCATCCCAATGCCGTGTTCGACATGAGGCTTCCCGGCTTCCCCGAGTACAAGGACGCATTGGAATTGGCCGTGTCGGAGGCACTGTCCGGTCAAGCCAGCGCCCAAGACGCACTCGATGAGGCCGCGGAGACGTGGAATGAGATCACCGACCGATTGGGTCGTGACGAACAACTCCGCATCTACCGCGAAGCCCTGGGGCTCACCGGCTGACAACTAACGCAACCCGCGCACCGGTCCGTCCCGGCAAACCGCTGGGACGGACCGGTAGTGCGCCACGCTGGTTCATCTCGCCCGCCACCACTGCGGTGCTGGCCCTCAGCATCTTCCCGCTGGTCTTCTCGCTGGGCCTCACCTTCACCAACGTCAATCTCTTCCGGCGGGTTCCGCTGCAGTTCATCGGCCTGGAGAACTGGGCTCGAATCTTCTCCGACGAAGCCCTCCTGGAAACGCTTATCAACACCATCATCTTCGTGGGGGGCGGGGTGGCTATCCAGTACGTGTTCGGCCTGGCCCTGGCGGTGGCGCTCAACCGGGGTTTGCGAGAACAGCGCCTGATGCGCATCCTGTTCCTGCTGCCGATGATGGTCAGCCCCATCGCGGTGGGCTTCATCATCGGCCGGATGGTGTTCAGCGAAGGTTTTGGGCCCATCAACGACATGCTCGAGGCGGTGGGTCTGCCCGCCGTCGCCTGGGTCACCTCGCCGGCCATAGCCAAGGTGACCATCATCCTGGTCGACACCTGGCAGTGGACACCGCTGATGATGCTGCTGATCCTGGTCGGATTGCAGAGCATCCCGGCCGAGCCAATCCAGGCGGCCCGGGTGGACGGCGCCAGCGAGTGGCAGATCTTCCGACACATCGTCTTCCCGCTTCTGCTACCGGTCAGCATCACCGCCATATTGATCCGGGCGCTGGAAGCCTTCAAGATCATTGACATCATCCGGGTGGTGACCGGCGGAGGACCGGGCCGGGCCACCGAATCGGTGACCGCCTACGTCTACAACGTCGGCGCCAAACAGGGTGACCTGGCCTACGCGGCGTCGGCTGCCTACGTCCTGCTGTTCGTGGTGATCGGGGTCAGCTTCCTGGCGCTGTACATCAGCCGCCGGGTGCAGGAACGATACGCATGAAGGGCCGTTGGATCACCCGGACACTGCTGGTGGCAGCGGCGTTCATCACCCTGTTCCCGCTCTATTGGATCGTGATCACCTCGTTCAAGACCCAACTGGACATCGGAGTGACTCCCACCTACCTGCCTTGGGTGGACTTCATGCCCACTCTCGACGGCTGGCGGTGGCTGCTGTCCGAAGCAAGGTCCGACGTGATCAGAGCCATTGTCAACAGCCTGATCGTGTCGGGAGGCAGCGCCCTGATCGCCACCATCCTGGGCGCCGGCGCCGGGTACGGTCTGACGCGCTTTCAATACCGCTGGCGATTCTGGCGCAACGATGACATCGCGTTCTGGTTCATCTCCCAGCGGATGCTTCCACCGGTGGCGATCGTGCTGGCGTTCCTTCTTATGTTCCGATATCTCAGCCTGCTGGACACGCGCCTGGGTCTCACCATCGCCTACACCGGATTCGCCATCCCGTTCACTGTGTGGATCATGCGCGACGCCTTCGCGCAGGTGCCCTTGGAATTGGAGGAGAGCGCCGGAGTCGATGGGGCATCGGCGGCCAACACCTTCTTCCGCATCTCCCTTCCGCTGGCGGTTCCCGGATTGGTGGGGTCGCTGCTGTTCGCCTTCGTCTTCGCCTGGAACGAGTATCTGTTCGCTCTGATGCTTACCTTCCAGGAAGCCACCACGGTCCCTCTGCTCCTATCCTCGCGCATCACTTCATTCGGAGCGCAGTGGGACCAACTCTCGGCCCTCACGCTTACTAATCTGATTCCGGCCGCGGTCCTAGGGATCATGCTGGAGCGGTTCCTGATCCGAGGCAGAACGGAAGGATCTCTCAAATGACTGCCGGCATCACCTTCATCGCCGACGAACTTCGGCTTCCTGTGGCACGCAATCTGAGTAGAGCGCTGCAGAGTCTGGCCGACGCCGGCTGGCGACTGGATCCCCAGCACATCGCCGGACGCGTGAAACCGGGCACCCCCACCATCTACTGGTCTGAGCCTTTCCAGAACGTGGCGGCGTTCGGCCTGTTCGAGGCGCCGAATCTGGCCGAAGCGCACCATGGCATCACCCGGCTCATGGAAGCCGGTTGGGGGCAGACATTCGCACGGACCCAATGGATCGTCGGCCCTCGCGATCTCCCACCGTCGCTGGGAGGGGGACCGTTCAAGCGGGGCCTGGGTTTCCTTGCTCTCTGGGATTGGAACGACGCCTGGCACGCCGCATCACCCGAGGTGGTCGCCGCCTACGATCTCGACTGCGACGTGGCCTTCGAGTACGACGTGGAACTGGGATGCGACATCTTCGGCCGCTTCGATACATCCGCCACCTCGGATTGGGACCACGCCGCGTTGTGGGAAGTGCCGGACCTGCCGACGCTCACCGAGGCCATGCACGGACACGAGATCCAGGACGACTTCATGTTCACCACCTCTCACCATCTGATCGGGCGTCCGATTGCCCTCAACCGATTGGAGGAACACCTCTCGTGATCACCTGGATACACACCTACCGTCCACGGTCCGACTGGTACCACCAGACCCAACGTACCAGAGACCGGCTACGCGCCGATTGGGAGGCGGCCGCCTCCGAGTCAATCGAGACCGGCGCCACTCGCACAGGCCCGCTCTCTATCCGCGGTCAATCCCGACAAGAGCGCCTGGAGATCTGGGCATTCCGCGATCTGGAACAACTCGAGAAGCACTGGACCCAGCTCCGCAGACTCGCCTACACAGACTGGCTGGAGTCCGAAAACACCGTCGCCACCGAAGTCATCGAAAGCAGACTGACCGGCCCGGGAACCTGATGGGTGAAGGCACTACAGGAGCAGTGCAAGCGGGGCTCTTGGTGTGGCCAGAGCACACCGCGGGGCTGCTGGACAGATACGTCGAGTCCTGGAACTGTCGGGGGGTGAAACTGGTGGCAGGTTACGACTACTACCGCCCCAACGACATGTCGGTTATGGGCCCGCTCCTCGACAAATGCGAGGAGCACGATCTCACAGTGATCTTCCACTCGGGTGACGCACCCCGGGATCTCCCTTCCCTGCAAGCCCAGGCGGCCAAGCGTTACCCCCGAGTCCGGTTCCAACTCGCCCATATGGGCATGCATCTCTTCCTCTGGGAGGCGATCATCGCCGCCCAAGAGCATGAGAACATCTGGTGTGACATATCCCAGGCCTTCACCTACGACATCGCCATCTTCCTGGCAGAGGTCGGGCCCGAGAGGCTCCTGTACGGAACCGATGCACCTTACCAATCACCTCGGGTCGAGTCAGAAAAGATCTTGGAAGCCACCTCCGAACCGCAGGTGCGCAATGCCGTGTTCTACGAGAACGCTATTGAGGTTTGGCAGATCGGAATACGCTGATCAGATTTCCACTGGGCAGCCAACCGCCCCTGATCACCACCGACCGATTGTGACCAACCGCAAGGGGCGAACACCGCGTGTCATGTCCCGCAGGGAATTCATCGCCATGCTGGCCGCCCTCACCGCCACCATGGCCCTGGGAATCGATATGACGCTTCCGGCCTTCACTGAGATCCGGGTGGGGTTCGGTCTGGCTGCAGACTCGCCCCGGGTGGCGCTCACAGTCACCCTCTATTTTCTGGGGGTGGCCAGCGTGATGTTGTTCTACGGTCCGCTCACCGACCGATTCGGCCGCAAACCGGTGCTCTACGCAAGTCTTGGCCTGTACGCCCTCGGCGCCCTGGGCTCGGCCGTGGCTCCAACTTTTGAGATCCTGATTGTCAGCCGCTTCATCTGGGGCATGGGCGCCGCCGGGCCCCGTTCTCTGGCTTTGGCAATCGGCCGGGACCTGTACCAGGGAGATCATCTGGCCCGCATTCTGGCGGTGGTCGCCTCGGTGTTCATGGTGGTCCCGGCCTTCGCTCCCCTACTGGGGCAGGCCGTGCTCAGCCTCGGGTCGTGGCGCGGGGTGATGGCTGCCCCGGCAGCCGGAGTCCTGCTGCTGGCCATCTGGCTCATCCGGCTCCCCGAGTCTCTCCCCCGGGCCAAACGGCGCCCCCTAACTCTGCTCCGCACCCGCCGAGCCATTGCCGCGGTCTTCACCAACAAGGTAACCACCAGATCGGCGCTGGCGATCATGTTCGACTACGGTTCCTTCACCGCGTTCTTGGGGAGCATCCAACTCCTCTTCGTCGACGTGTACGGCCGGGGCGACCAGTTCGCCTATTACTTCGCTGGGATGAGCCTGATAATGGGAGCAGTGATCTTCGCGGGAAGTCGCCTGGTGAAGCGGGTCGGCGCCGACCGCGTGATCGTCGTGGCCTTGCCTCTGGCGGTGACCCTGTCCACGGCCGGTGCTCTGTGGTCGTGGCAGGCCGATGGGCGGCCGGCGTTTTTGGCGTGGTTCGCATTGATCACCGCAATCAATGCGCTTCGTACCCTCGTCACCCCCCTGATCCAGGCGCAGGCAATGGAACCCATGGGAGAACTGGCGGGAACGGCGGCCGCGGTGATTGGCGCGGTCTCGTTGGGCGGCGGTGCGGTGCTGGCCGGCTTCGTGAACCGCGCCATCGCCGGATCGGTCACACCCCTGGTCGTGTCCTACGCCGGCTATGGAGTGATCGGCCTCGCCTTCGCCCTCTCCGCCCGAAGACACCTAACGTTCCCAACCAGCCGATAGGGGCTACTGTTTTAGCGCAATGAACAACCCGCCAGCGGTAGCAGCCATTGACCAGGGAACCACCAGTACCAGGTTCATGATCTTTGATCACACCGGAGGGGTGGTTGCGATGGCTCAGAAGGAATTCGAACAGATCCTTCCCCGACCAGGCTGGGTCGAGCATGATCCGGTGGAAATCCTCGAGAGCGTCGAGGCGGTGGCGGTCGAGGCGCTGGACTCGGCAGGCATGACTACCCGCGACCTGGCCGCGGTGGGGATTGCCAACCAGCGGGAGACCACCGTGATGTGGGACCGCTTCAGTGGTAAACCGGTGGCCAATGCCATCGTGTGGCAGGACACCCGGACGGCCCGGATTTGCGAGAGACTGGCCCGGGATGGAGGCATCGATCGGTTCCGGGACCGGACCGGCCTTCCCCTGGCCACCTACTTCAGCGGCCCTAAGGCAGCCTGGTTGATGGAGAGTGTCGATGGTGTGGCGGAGAAGGCAACTGCGGGGCGGGTGCTAATGGGCACCGTCGACTCTTGGCTGGTTTGGAACCTAACCGGCGGAAGCCAAGGCGGGCAGCACGTGACCGATGTCACCAACGCCTCCCGGACCTTGCTGATGGATCTCGACACTCTCGACTGGAGCAATGAATTGCTTGGCACGATGGGCGTACCACGCTCGATGATGGCGGAGATACTGCCCTCCGTTGGCCGGGTGGGGGTCGGAACCGGCGTTTTGGAGGGAGTCCCGATCTCGGCGATCCTGGGCGATCAGCAGGCGGCGCTATTCGGCCAGACCTGTTTTGAGCCGGGTGAGGCCAAGAACACCTACGGCACCGGGTGCTTTCTGCTGATGAACACCGGGACTCAGAAAGTGCCCTCCGATCACGGATTGCTGACCACCGTGGGATACCAGATTGCCGGCGCCGACCCGGTGTACGCCTTGGAGGGGTCGGTTGCGGTTACTGGTTCTTTGGTTCAGTGGCTCCGGGACAATCTGGGCATTATCTCGACGGCGCCGGAGGTGGAGGAGCTGGCCGCGTCGGTGCCGGACAATGGCGACGTCTACTTCGTGCCGGCCTTCTCCGGCCTTTTCGCTCCCCATTGGAGGACAGACGCCCGGGGGGTCATAACCGGCCTCACCCGCTTTGCCAACCGGGGTCACATCGCCCGGGCCGCATTGGAAGCCGCTGCCTTTCAGACCCGGGAAGTGCTCGAGGCGATGCGGGCCGACTCCCAGGTTGCTCTCACCAAACTGCGAGTGGACGGGGGAATGGTCTCCAACCGGCTCCTGATGCAGTTCCAGTCGGACATTGTGGATGTGGAAGTGGTCTGCCCTCGGGTGAGCGAGACCACCGCCCTGGGCGCCGCCTACGGCGCCGGGTTGGCCGAGGGCTTTTGGGACAGCCTCGATGATCTGCGTCGGAGCTGGCAGGAAGACCGACGGTGGTCACCTCAGATGTCGGACGAGACGCGGGCCACTCTTTATGGTCGATGGCGCCAGGCGGTCATCCGATCCCTCGACTGGGTGGGTGAGGGGTCCCCCAACGGCCTGCCAAGTGATCAGGCTTGATGTGCCGAATTGACTGCATGTTGCAGTACAACCTCAACCAATCGGCGGTCCACCACTGTCATAAACCTCGTCAGTCGTTCCGGCCGCAATAACAAGAGACAATGCGCAAGTGCATAAGAGGTCGGGTAGGGGGGCAAGGGCACACCTAAATCAATACCTCCAACCCCATGCCAGTCGTGGGTGGTGAGCGGAGCAACCAATACTGATCCATCCCTATCGCTGTCGAAGGGGGCAAGCGAGAGACGAGACTCACCCACTACCAGACATAGAGTGGGTCGGGGCTTCTTGTGGTCGAATTCTTCGATTCCCCGAAGATTCGTCCAGTAGATATCCCCAGGTTGGGGCGGTCTAGACAGGAGCGGCAGCTTCCTTCCAAACAGCCGACGGTGCACTCTCGACGATGAACTGCCTTATCTCTCTGATAGTCACCCTTAATTCCTGTTGCTCATCCGCGGTAAATAGCCACCCGCATTCTGTCAGTTGCTGTTCCGATTCATCGGCAGCATCAATCAATGCTCGCCACGCCAAGTCAGTCCGATCATCCTGCTCCAGTACCTGGGAGGCATACCCGATGCCATAGGTCACACTGTCACTCCGCAACACGAAAGAATGAGGCACGGGGGTGCCGTGACGTTCCGCCGCATCGTGAAACGGTGTCACGATACGCCGAGCGTAGTCATCCAGGAGACCTGCATTGATAGTCATATCCCATTCAAGTATCATACTGGAACCCTGAAATCAGATACCTCGTGTTTCAGCCCAAGGAACGGGAGTGATGGAACCGCCGTCGCGCCCCAACGATGGAGGGCGCACCAACAGCCCCCGGTCTGTGCCCTGCTACTCCCCGGCTGACCGGGCTTGTGCAGCCAGGAGTTTGCGGTTGAGCTTGCCGGTTGATGTCTTGGGCAGGTTGTCCACGTATTCGACTATCCGGGGATATTTGTAGGCGGCCAGCTGGGTCTTGACCTGAGCCTGGAGTTTCGCGGTCAGGCCATCCCCTCCCGAGTATCCCTCAGCCAGCACCACCATCGCCTTCACCACATGGCCCCGAATCTCGTCGGGAGCGGGGATCACAGCAACTTCTGCCACCGCCGGATGGCGAACCAGCGATTCCTCCACTTCGGCGGGGCCGATCCGGTAACCGGCGCTGGCGATCATATCGTCGTCGCGCCCCAGGAACCGGATGTAGCCATCGGCGTTTCGGGTGGCCTGGTCACCGGTCATGATCCATCCATTCCGCCGCATGCCCGCGGTCGCCGTGGGGTTACCCCAGTATTCGAGCATCTGGGTGGGGTCACCGGGTCGCACCGCAATTTCGCCTATCCGCCCCGGACCTGTGTCCTGGCCGTCCTCATCCAGCAGGGCCACCTCCCGACCCGGGTACGGCAATCCCATCCATCCGGGCTGACCGGGCCACAGCGCCTGGCATCCACCCACCAGGTGGTTCACCTCCGTAAGCCCGTAGAACTCGTTGATCACCGCTCCCAGGTCGCGTTCACTCCACCGGTGCAGTTCGTCGGCCACCGACTCCCCACCGCTGGCGATAACCCGAAGGTCCAGATCAAAACGAGGACCGGGGTTGGGGACCTGGGCCATCACTTTGAGGGCGGTGGGAGTCAGAAACGCATGGGTCACACCGTTGCGACCCATGACTTCGAAAGCCCGTTCGGCTGAGAATCGTTGCTCGTCGGCCACCACCGGGCGGCCGAATACCAGGGCCGGAAGCAGGATGTCCAATAGGCCCCCCACCCAAGCCCAATCCGAGGGGGTGTAGAAGACCGTGGACTCGTCGAACTCCACGTCGAAGAAGAGCTTGAACGTCAACAGATACCCCTCAATGATCCGGTGAGCATGAAGAGCTCCCTTGGGGTGCCCCGTGCTGCCCGAGGTATAGAGCAGCAGGGCCGGGTCTTCCGAAGCGGTGTCGATCAGGTCGAATTCGGCTGGATAGCCTTCGGCCTCGGACAGCGAACGCTCGCCATCTCCCGGCTGCCCTGCGATCACAACCTCGGTCAGCGAGGGCAGATCACCGCGGACCTCTCTGATAGGACCGGCATGAGCCTCGGCCACCACGATCACACCGGTTGCGGAGTCGGACAGAATGTGGCGGTAGGAGTCGGGACCGTAGAGGATGGACATGGGAAGAGCAGTTGCTCCCACGGCATAGACCGCCAGATGAAGGGCGGCCAGTTCGGCGCCCTGCGGCATCACCAGAGAAACCCGGTCCCGGGGACGCACACCCAGTGACACCAAGAAGTTTGCATAACGCTTGGCCAGTCTGATCAGACGCCAGTAGGACCACGTGTCCCGCCGCCCGTCGGCATGCTCAACATATAAGGCGACCCTCCCCCGGTCGGTGCTCCACCGGTCCATAATCTCGGTGGCGATATTCATGCGCTCGGGGATATCCCACTCAAAGCCCTCAACCAAGGTCTGGTAACTGCCGTAGCCGAGCAGATCCGTGTCCGCGATGCGCATCCGTGAGATTCTAAGAGATCTGCCAACAGGCCCCAGAACCTGGGGCTTATCGCGAAATGCGTGTCTAAGTCGCGAAAAATCTGGAAACTTTTGGCCCGATGGGCTCCCTCCCCCGCTCGCCACCACCAGGACGGAACGCGCTGGGTTATGCGCCAGCTAGAGGCGTTCCGCGAAAGAAATATGACCTCATTCGCAGGGGGTCCTGCGCAGTCCGGACGACGTCGGAACGGACCGGGAGGTGTTTTGAGTCCTACCAATATGGGGCTGGCACTGTGACAGATTCAAGGTCTCAGCACTGTTTCTTTTCGCGCCTTCCGGAGTTCTCCCTGCAATCATGCTGTGGTGCGGGAAACACAACGAAATCCGATGTGGCTGGTGGATGTGTCTACCGTCTGAGGTTGCCGGGCCGCGGGGCGGTATCGGAAGCAGTATTGGATGGTGCACAGGTGCGATCCCCCTTTGATCACCATGGTCCGATGATCATCGTGCTCGGAAACCTGGGGGGCGCAACAGGGCGAGGGCGAGGATCCCCATGATGGGGCCTGATACCGGTCGGAGGTCCACTCCCATACGTTGCCGGCCATATCGTACAGGCCGTAACCGTTGGGAGGGTACGTGCCGACCGGACTGGTGCGGACCCATCCGTCCAACTTGGTGTTCTCGTAGGGAAACCGGCCCTGCCAGGTATTTGCCCGGGGTTTGGTCTCCTGGCAATCCTGGTCGCCCCAGGTGAACTCTGCTCCGTCCAGCCCACCCCGAGCCGCGAATTCCCATTCGGGCTCGGTGGGGAGGGCCATCCCGGCCCACTTGGCATACGCAACTGCGTCCGAATGAGCAACATGAACCACCGGATGGTTGTCGAGCCCCGACAAATCTGACTTCGGGCCGCGGGGATGACGCCAGTCGGCGCCGGGAGTCCACGACCACCAGTGCCGGTATTGACTCAAATTGACCGGCCCGGACGTCATCTGGAATACCAGTGACCCCGGAACCAAGTCCTCAGGCCGGGCATCTGGGTATTTAGCCGGATCGGGTGGCCGCTCGGCAAGTGTCATGTATCCGGTGTTTTCCACAAATCGGCGAAACTGGCAGTTGGTCACGGGGTGGGCATCAATCCAAAATGGCTCCACCCTGACACTTCGGGGGGGAGCTTCCTCGGGGTAATGGTGGTCGGATCCCATTAAGAATTCATCACCCCGAAGCCAAATCTGGCGATGATCCGACGAAGTTATCATCCGCAAGGCACATTACCGGGGTCCGGTCACCGCCGGGCACAACCCAGTTCTCCCAAAGAACCCCCACCAGGTCAAACATGAGCAGGATCGGATTTATCGGCATAGGGGTAATGGGCATGCCTATGGCGGTCAATCTGATCAAAGCCGGCCACCGGGTGCAGGTTTTTGATATTTCGCCCACTGCCATGGAGTCTGCTCGCCAACAAGGCGCCCAGACGGCCGACTCGCCCAAACACGCTGCCGAGGGAGCCGATTTTGTTATTACAATGCTGCCCACCAGCCAACATGTGGCGGAGGCAGTTTTCGGACCCGAAGGCGTGGCCGAGGCGTTGGGCGGCAAGGCGCTGCTCATCGACATGAGCACCGGGCTACCCAGCGATTTCGATGCGTTGGCTGATCGGCTGCGGTCCCAGAACCGGCGAGCCATTGATGCTCCCGTCGGACGGACCTCCAAGGAGGCCGAGCAGGGAACCTTGTTGATCATGGTGGGTGGAGAAGTAGACGACGTGATCGGGGCCCGCCCCATACTGGAGTGCCTGGGCGACACCGTTATCCACTGTGGCCCGGCCGGAGCTGGGATTCGCACCAAGCTGGTCAACAATTATCTGTCAATCGTCTCCAACGTGGTGGTGGCGGAGGCGTTGGCCCTGGCAGAGGGCGCAGGTCTGGATCGGAACACCGTGATCGAGGTTTTGATGGGTACGACCGCCGGGCAGGGACACCTTGGCACCACCTATCCGGGTAAGGTGCTGGCCGGCGAATTGGAGCCGGGTTTCATGGTCGACCTGGCCCTAAAAGACCTGGGGTTGGCTCAGCAGATGTCCACCGAGTGTGGATCACCTAATGTGATGGGAGAAGCCGCGCTCCCGGTTTACAGCCGCGCCCACCAACAGGGGCTGGGACGTCTGGACTGGACGGTTATCTACAAAATGGTGAGCCAAAGAGACTGAGTTCTCGCCCACCGTAACACTTTTAGTCGTTGTCTTTGATGGTTAGGGTTGCCAGGCCGTCTGCGATGGTCGCTCCCTGAGGCGAAGTCAACTCCACCTGGAACACTTCGTCTGCTTCGGCATACGAATCCTCGTTCAAAAACACTTCTGCCGACTGACTGGTCTCCCCGGGGGCGAACACCAACCACCCTGACATGGACCAGAACTCCGTGTGGGCGGCCTGAAGAGCACCGTCACCACCGAATCCGGACTCCCACCGCACCCGGACCTCGTGGTTCACCGCCTGAGATAACGTCACCACAAAACGAATCTCACCACCCTCTGTCCCAGAGGCGTCTTGCACGGAGAGGGTTGCATCGAATTGCGGTGTCGGATCGTCATCGTCGGACACCGTGACAGTCGCCGAACCATCCTGAGTCGAGACGGTATACCCCGTACCAGAGTTCACTGTCACCGATACCGACCCATCGTCCTCGTCCACATTGTCACTGGTAGTAGACACCGTAAACGTGTGACTGCCGGTCGTGGGAACAGTCACCGTCCGCACACCAGTAGACACACCAAAATCACCGCTCTGGCTAATCGACACCTGAACCGAAAGAGCACTCGACGGCCGCGGACTAGCCGACACCGTAAACGACACATCAGTCCCCTCCGTCACACCCCCACCCCCAACAACCGACACCACCGGCACAACCGGAGTCGGATCATCATCAGACACCACAACCGACACCGAACCAGCCTGAGTCGACACCGTATAACCCGCACCAGAACCCACCGTCACCGACACCGACCCATCCACCTCATCAGCCGCGTCATTCGTCGTAGAAACAGCAAACGACACACTGCCACCAGTCGGAATCGAAACCGTCCGCACACCAGTAGACACACCAAAATCACCACTCTGCGACACCGTCACGCTGACATCAAGACTCGACGCAGGCTTGGGTGCAGCAGTGAGAGTAAAACTGGCATCGCCGCCCTCCGTCACACCCGCACCCGCAGCGATACTGACCTCAGGCACATCATCATCTGAAACACCGACCGTAGCCGCCGCGCTGCTCGACGACACCGTATAACCCGTACCAGAACCCACCGTCACCGACACCGACCCATCCACCTCAACCACACCATCATCGGTAGTAGCCACCGTAAGCGTGTAACTGCCACCAGTTGGGATCGTCACCGTCCGCACACCAGTAGACACACCAAAATCACCACTCTGCGACACCGTCACGCTGACATCAAGACTCGACGCAGGCTTGGGTGCAGCAGTGAGAGTAAAACTGGCATCGCCGCCCTCCGTCACACCCGCACCCGCAGCGATACTGACCTCCGGAACCACCCCAGGCCGGTTAGATTCCAAACACTCCAAAGCTTCCCGGACAGGCCTCCACCCAAACCACCGCTGCTCCCCCTCAAGCGCTTCAGCCGCCGAGAACGGCTGCAGATCCGAATCTTGCACCTCACCAAAAGCGATCAACACCCGCCGCCAATTCCTTCCGTAACCAGGCGCCTTGTTCTGGTTCACGTCGTAATAGCCGCTCACCAATACAACCAAATCATCAGAAACACAACTCGCCACAGACGGTGTCGGATCATCATCAGACACCACAACCGACACCGAACCAGCCTGAGTCGAGACGGTATAACCCGCACCAGAACCCACCGTAGCGGTCACCGAACCATCCACCTCATCAGCCGCGTCATTCGTCGTAGAAACAGCAAACGACACACTCCCAGACGACGGAATCGAAACCGTCCGCACACCAGTAGACACACCAAAATCACCGCTCTGGCTAATCGACACCTGAACCGAAAGAGCACTCGACGGCCGCGGACTAGCCGACACCGTAAACGACACATCAGTCCCCTCCGTCACACCCCCACCCCCAACAACCGACACCACCGGCACAACCGGAGTCGGATCATCATCAGACACCACAACCGACACCGAACCAGCCTGAGTCGACACCGTATAACCCGCACCAGAACCCACCGTCACCGACACCGACCCATCCACCTCATCAGCCGCGTCATTCGTCGTAGAAACAGCAAACGACACACTGCCACCAGTCGGAATCGAAACCGTCCGCACACCAGTAGACACACCAAAATCACCACTCTGCGACACCGTCACGCTGACATCAAGACTCGACGCAGGCTTGGGTGCAGCAGTGAGAGTAAAACTGGCATCGCCGCCCTCCGTCACACCCGCACCCGCAGCGATACTGACCTCAGGCACATCATCATCTGAAACACCGACCGTAGCCGCCGCGCTGCTCGACGACACCGTATAACCCGTACCAGAACCCACCGTCACCGACACCGACCCATCCACCTCAACCACACCATCATCGGTAGTAGCCACCGTAAGCGTGTAACTGCCACCAGTTGGGATCGTCACCGTCCGCACACCAGTAGACACACCAAAATCACCACTCTGCGACACCGTCACGCTGACATCAAGACTCGACGCAGGCTTGGGTGCAGCAGTGAGAGTAAAACTGGCATCGCCGCCCTCCGTCACACCCGCACCCGCAGCGATACTGACCTCCGGCGATTTTCTGGAGGGTCGTCATCATCGGACACCACCGCCGATGCCGAGCCAGCGGTCCACGACACGAGGTAGCCGCTCCCCTGGTTGATTTTGGCCGTGACCGAACCATCAGCCTCATGAACGTCGTCGTTCGACGTCGCAACGGTGAACGAGAAACTGCCACCAGTCGGAATAGTGACGGTCCGCGAACCGGCAGTAACTCCGAAGTCGCCAGCCTGAACTACCTTGACGGTCACATCCAGCGGTGCCACCGGCGTGGGATCGGCGGTCACCGTAAAAGTCGCGTCGCCGCCTTCCGTCACGTCGCCGCTCTTACCGATGCTGATCGTGGGACCTGGTGACGGTAGGAGCTGTTGTTGAGCAAGCCGGAGCACGCTGGCTCGCACGTCGGTCACGAGATTGGCGAATTTGGCTTTGAGCAGGGCGCTCTCCTCCTCGGGCAGCAGATCCTCACGCTCATCCTGGCTGAGTTGATCCCAATGCTGTTGCGCTAACGCGATCAGTTCAGGGGTGGTGACGGTAAAACGTAGACGTACCGTCGTCGTACCACCAAGCTCGTCGGTTGCCGTCAGATCGATTTCGTAGACACCATCCTTATTGGCGTCAGCCGGGTGGTCATAATCTTGCTCCCTCAGAAGGATCATCCTGGCAAAGGAGTAGTCAGTGAAGTGCCCTCTGTCAGGTCCGCCAATCCCATAAGTCACCGCGCCGTTTCTACTGCGACTGTGGAGATGGAGAATCTCAAGGACTCCAGATTCAGCCGTGCGGTTGAAGTGGAACTGCAAGACGGGAGGCTTTAGTTCGTCGTCCTCGATGGTCACCTTGGCGGCGCCTGAGCCTTTGACGGTGTAGTCGGTTCCGGCACCAATCTGGACGGTCACGACGCTCGGGCTTGTGAGATCTGAATCGTTGGTGGTCGCGATCGAAATGGAGACGCTGGAACTATTGGCGGCGAAGGTGACCTCGGTGGGCAGCGTTCCTACAAGCCGACTGCCCGACTCGCTGGCTGTGATGCTCACCGTAAGTGGCTGCTCAAGGACGCTGCCCGAGCGTGTGAATGTGAAATCGACTGACGATCCCTCAGTCACTGGGTTAGCGTCGGCACGCACTCCGATCATCGTTAGGTCATTGTCGGTTATGGTGGCGGAGGCCGATCCCGAAGTGCCGACGGTGTACCCGCTGTTGGCGCCAATGCTTACGCTCACAACGCTGTCGTGTTCGTCCTCTTGGTCCTCGTCGGTCCGCACCGTGATGGTCGTGCTGGTTTGGTTGCCGGGGATGGTCACAGAGGTAGGCGGGGTGCCCTTTAGCATTTTCAGGGTTTCGCTCCAGGTCAGGTCGACCGTGAGCGGCTTTGACAGGACTCCACCGCTCCGGGTCACGGTAAGATCCAGCTCCTCCCCCTCGACGACTTGGGACGAATCTAGGGCAAGGTTCACCGTCGGATTCGCTAGTTGGAGCGGTTCGGGGAAGATCCAGGGACGCGCTTGCTTGATGGCGAGTTTGTTGGCCACCGTAATTTTGAATTCAATCTCAATGGCGTAGTCATCTCCCGCCTGCACCTCATACAGAGTGGCAAAGCGGTCGTGGATTGTCTTGAGATTGTTTCGCAGCTGCACCATCTGAGCATCGCTCATGAGAAGCTTGTCGGAGGTGGCCAGGTTGGAGCGGGATAACACTGTGGCGGTGCCACTGCTGTTCAACAGTAACTGTTCGGGCTGAGAATAGGCTTCTGGATTCGTGACCAGATCTTCGCCTACCTGAGAATTGATGTAATAGTGATCGCTCCGTAACGTGATTGGGTCATAACTGACAGCCACTCCGTTGACAAGTTCGTCGGAAAAGTTCGGATGAACCAAAACACCCATAGCTACTGTCTTGTGATCAACCCGGTGGAAGTCGCGTTCCAAGAATGCACGATAGTTCCAGAGGCTCGCCCATACTCCTTTAATCGATTTGTCGATCCCGTCATCAGTTGTTTCATCGGGATCTTGGGTCTTGGAGTCATACAAGCCGGCTCCATTAAAGGCTGGCAGATCTTCGTTGTTAGTGCTTGACCGGTAGCGCAACGACGTACCGTCCGGGTAGGTGGCATGCATTTGCTCCAATGCCGTGATTATCCACGCTGGTGTCGTCGCCTTTTTGATCTTCTTGCGTAAAGCCTTCAGCTGGTCTTTCTGTTCGTCATAATCGGACTGGAAGTCTGGATCGGCCAGCATTTCATCCACCTTCGCGTACAAACCATTGGCCTTCATAAATTCGTCGTAGAAATAGAAGGGGATAGCGAAACCTGAGGGCACCGTGCCAGTGGGTAGGGCCAACTTGCTTAACTCGGCCATGTTGGCGGCCTTAACACCAAACGCATCCCAATCACCAAAGCTGACATTTCCCATCGCGGTGATCTTCGTCACCGACAGATCCCGCTGGAGCGTCTGCGTGTTGGCGGGACGCAAGTCTTTGTGGTGTTTGTCCACCTCCGCTTTGGTCGCTTCCCTGATGGTGTAACCCTCAGACGTAACTGCGAAATACACAGGTTTGCCTAGCAAAGATTTGATGGTTTTCTCGGTCAACGCATCGCGAATGAACGCATTTGGTAGACCGTTCTGGATGGCCCGTAGATTGACATGCGACAGCGGCGTCTGGGGAACCGTGGTGATTGTTCCAGCTACTCGGGGCAGATCGTTGGGCAACGACTCAAATATCGCGACGTCCTGAGCGCCGGGAGTCTCGCCATCCTCCATCAGCCGCAACCGGCCGTACCCTTCCGCTTCGTTCAGTGCGATGAAGTCCACGTCGGGAAGGACATCCTTTTCTAGCAAGATGTTGACCCGCGATGCGTCGTATTCGGCCTTATCATCCTGGTAAAGAGTAAGTTGTGACTCTGACAGTGGATAGTAGAACAGGTTGTTGTCAACAACCGGCATAGCGGCAGCCAGGATCTCATTAAACAACGACGCCCGTTGGAAATTCATAACACTCCATAACCCTACACTGAAACGGTAAACCCCTAACGAACCGTCAGGAGCGATAACGTTGGGATAGTAAACAATGTCACCCTGCATCGAATCCTTGATGTCATGTTTTTGGTCGAGCTTTAGTTTTTTCGAAAACTCGCGGTGGGCTTTCTTGTCGTTCGTATTGATAAAGTAGACGATTGGATTCGCTGAAGACTGGTTCAGTATGAAGAATTTTATGTATTCCAGGTCGCTCAGGTAACTCAGACCCGGTGTTGTTTCACCTTTATAGGACAGAGCCTGAAATGTCTGGTGAGAATCGATGGCGACGGCTCCATCAGCAATATCTACAGTTACCGCCGGATTAACCGGGTTGTAAGTACCCAGGTCTGCAAGTTCGGTGAGGTCATCAACACAGTCCCCATCAAGATCACCTGGCGATGCCACCTGATATTTTTCCACCCGGTAACTGGTGGCGGGCAAAGGACGGAGATTATCGGAGAGGGTAGTGGTGCCGTCTTCTCCGAGCGTCACCGATACGGGAATATTTTGGGAGGACTGATTGTACCGGTGAACAACGTACAAAACGAAATAATCGGCGGTAGTGGAAGTCACCTTAATAGGGACGCTGCTGACCTGCACCGCGGTCGGAACCGGAGCCACCCAGCCGGGTTCACAGGGGCCCGGGGGGGGTGGATCGACCTGCGCCGCGGCCGGCAGCGGAGTCAGAATGGCCATGACCAATGTTCCCAATACACCCATCAGGCAAAAGCACAGGAGCTGGAATTCTCGGAACATTCTCAAAACGGGCTACCTTCACTAGGCCAGTTTCCGCGCTCTGCTATCACAGGCATTGCTCGCACAGTCAATGCTGCGACATCTATGCTGGCAAGCGGATAGTAGCTTAGACCACCGTGGAAGGCAAATGCGTGCTCAATGATTGCGGTGGCTCGACCGCACGATCTGATAGTTCGCCTGGCTGTATCGCTAGCGGGCTCGACTAATAAGTTGAGCGGCCTTTGAGGCCACCCGACTCCGGACGCTCAACGACCAGCTGTTCAGAGTGGACGAACAGTTACCTCCACACAGGATCCCAAAGAATCCGCGCCCGGTTGATTGAAAGGCACGTAAACGGTCCCCGGGTGAAGAGTGGTATCAATCACCACCCTGGTTTGAACCGACCCAATAGCGGAAACCACCATCACCCGGTCACCGTCACCCAGACCAAGTCGGGTGGCATCCTCGGAATGAAGATGGGCTGACGCCCCCGGCGCCAAGGGCCGCAAAGAGGGACTCTTCCTCACCAGGACCCCATCGTCATACATGGTGCGGGCATAGTGCAGCGCCATTCGGCCCGGTCCCGGATGCACCGAGGTTGTTTCTCCCAGCACCGGCACATAGCCCAAGTCCCCTCCCACCACGATGCCGTCCCGATCCTCCCAGTCGAGTCGCTCCCAGGTCACTCCCCCGTAGATATCAGCCAGTTCTTCGACTTCCTCGCTGATCTGCTGCGCGATCTCCCAACCCAGATCCGCTCCCAGGCGAGAGGCCAGATCGGCCAGGATCGACCAGTCGGGCCGACTCTGACCCGGCCCGGGAGCCAGACGGTTCACCTTGAGTACCCGACCCTCGATGTTGGTGACGGTTCCCTCCACCTCCGAGAACCCCATTGCCGGGAACACCACATCGGCCCGCCGAGAGCTATCGGTGAGGAACTGATCGATGGCCACCACCAACCCCGCATTCTCCAAGGCCCGCCGCGCCATGCCACCGTCGGGCACATCCCGCACCGGGTCGGCCCCCAGCAGAATCAAAGCCTTGATCTCACCCGACTCAAGACCTTCCAGAATTCCTCGACATCCCTGACCGGAGAAAGCCGGGAGCTCCCCCCAGTTGGCAGTCAGCATTTGGGCGGTCAACGTACCGCGCTTGGCTCTTCCGGGCAAAAGGGTGGGACTAAGCCCCATGTCCAAGGCGCCAAACACGTTGCTGCGTCGAGCCAAGGGCAAGATGGTGGCGCTTGGGAGGGTGCGAACGAAGGCCGCGACCGCCTCAGCCAGTTCGGGACTCTCCCCATAGCCGGGTCTTCCCAAAAGGGCCACCACCGGTCCATTGGACAGGACTTCCCGCGCCTCCGCCATCCGGCCGGCGCCGGCCACCAGTTCCGACAGCACCTCCCCGCCGGTACCGGGCTGATAGGTGACCTTGACCCGAGCCCGGTCGTCCAGCCCGGTTCGTCGAGGATGGATCACCACCAGATCGGCGCCCAGTTCCTGCGCGGCCCGCCGCACCCTCAAATAGAGGGTCGGATGCTCCTCTTTGAGGTCCGGCCCCCACACCAGAATCGACCCCGCGCGGTCCAGATCGGCGATCCGGGCCCGGTCGGTCACCCCCGACAGAAATCGGGGGTCGAGTCCATCGTCCATCTGGCAATCGATGTGATTGGTGCCCACCACCGACCGGAGGAACTTGGAGAAGGCATATGCGTCCTCGTTGGTGGACCGGGCGCCGCCCAGACCCGCCACCGATCTACCACCCGACCGGCTGATGATCTCACCCAGAGCATGGGCCGCGTAATCCAACGCCTCACCCCAGGATGCCTCCTCCAGTTCACCCCCGGCGCTTCGAATCAAAGGAACCGTCAAACGGTCAGGCGACGCCACATACTCGAAGCCGAAACGGCATTTGTCAGAAAGCCACCCCTGATTGGTGGGTTCGGAGTCCACTCCCAGGATGCGAAGCAGCCGGTTCTGGCTGGACTGCAGGTTGATCCGGTCCCCACTGGAACAGTGCTGACAAGTGGACTCCACCGCCGTCAGGTCCCAGGGACGGGCCCGGAAACGATAGGGTGTGGCGGTGAGGGCCCCCACCGGACAAATCTGCACAGTGTTGCCGGAGAAGTAGGAAAGAAACGGCTCATCGGGGAAGGTGTTGACCTGGGTGTGATTGCCGCGGTCCTGAAATTCGATCAAGGGGTCGCCCGAGACCTCTTCGGAAAAGCGCGTGCAGCGGGCGCAGAGAATGCACCGCTCCCGGTCAAGCATCACCAGGTCGGAGATGGGGATGGGTTTTTCGAAATGGCGCTTCTCTTCCACGAACCGGCTCTCGCCCGGCCCGTAGGCCATGGTCTGATCCTGCAGCGGACACTCCCCCGCCCGGTCGCACACCGGACAATCCAAGGGATGGTTGATCAGCAGAAACTCCAGCACGCCTTCCTGGGCTTTCTTCACCACCGGGTTCACCGTGTCCACCGTCATGCCGTCGGAAACCACAGTGGTGCAGGACGTAACCATCAGGGGCCCCCGGGGGGTCTCGATCTCCACCAGGCACATCCGGCACATCCCCACCGGGTTCATGCGGGGATGCCAGCAGAACCGGGGGATGTACACCCCGTTGTCCTGGGCCGTTTTGATCAGCAGGTCCCCGGGCGAGGCGGTGACTTCCCGGCGGTTGATGGTGACGGTGACCAGCTCAGCCAAAGGGACACCCTCCCCCGTGTATGTGGTCCATGATCTCGTCCTTGAAGTAGGTGGTGATGGCCAGAATGGGAGAGACAGCCGAAGGTCCCAGGGGGCAGATGGTGGTCATGCGGGGCGGCCAGGCCAGCCCGGGAGAGATATTGTCGGAGACGTCGAGCAGCATGTCAACATCGACTTCCCGCCCGGCACCTTCTTCGATCCGACGGAGCACTCGTTCCAGCCACGAGCACCCTTCCCGGCAGGGCGTGCACTGACCACAGGATTCGTGAGCGAAGAACCGGACCACTCGCTCGGCCGCCGCCAGGGTGCAGGTGGTTTCGTCCATGATCACCACCGCTCCCGAACCCAGCATCGATCCGGCCTGGGCGGTGTCGTCCAAAGTAACCGGCAAATCAAGGTGCAGGTCGGGAACGAACCACGGCGCCGACGCCCCGCCGGGAATCCAGCATTTGAGCGCCCGATCGCCCGGTATCCCCCCCGCCACCTCATAGATCAGGTCCCTCCAACTGAGCCCCATCACCAGTTCGTAATTGCCGGGCCGGCGCACATGGCCGGAGATCGAAAAGAGGCGGGTGCCCCGGGATCCGTCCGGCCCGATGGACGAGAAGGACTCGCCACCGTGCTCAATGATCCACGGCACATTGGCGAGGGTCTCCACGTTGTTCACGATGGTGGGCTGCATATACAAACCCTTGGCCGCCGGATAGTAGGGAGGCTTGAGTCGCGGCTCGCCCCGCCGCCCCTCCAGGCTGTTGAGCAGCGCGGTCTCCTCACCACAGATGTAGGCCCCCGCCCCCAGGTGAACCGTGATATCCAGGTCGTATCCGCTTCCCAGAATGTCCCGGCCCAGATACCCGGCCGCATAGGCCTCGTCCACCGCCTGCTGAACCCGCCGAGCAGAGCGGGGATATTCGCCCCGGATATAGACGAAAGCGTGGTTGACCTCACTGGCGTAGGAGGCAATGATCGTTCCCTCCAGCATCTGGTGGGGATCTCGTTCCATCAGCTGACGATCCTTGAAGGTGCCCGGTTCCGATTCGTCCCCGTTCACCACCAGATAGGCCGGTTTGCCGGGGGCCAGGAACCCCCATTTCACGCCGCAGGGAAACCCGGCGCCGCCCCTGCCCCGGAGGTTGGCGTTGCGCACCTCTTCAGTGACTTCTTTGGGAGACATTCCCAGGGCCTTGCGCAGCGCCCCGTAGCCACCGGTGTCCGCATAGCGCCCCAAGGTGTGACTGTCGCTGGGGTGCCGGCTCATCCGGTGGGTGATGATGGTTGCGGCGCCCACCACTTAACCCCCCTGATGGCCGGCCCGAGCCGAAACCGTTCCCAGAGGCCCAAATGCCGGATAGGGACCCATCGCCGAGTCACGATCGAAAGGCCCCCAATCGAAACTTCTCCGCCCGCCGAACAGTTCCTGGCACTCGGCGCCGCCCACCGTCTCCGGGCGGGCGTTGTAGAGCCATCGCACCAGTTCCCTGGCCTTTTCCACCGTGATCCCTTCGATCAGTTCGTAGTTCACGGTGACGGCCGGAGCTCCTCCGCAGGACCCGATGCATTCCACGTGTTCCACCGTGACCACCCCGTCGTCGGCATCCTGGCCGGCCATGACCTCCGTCTCGTCCTCCAGGGCCGCCAACACCTGATCGGATCCCAGAAGCATGCAGCTGATCGACGTGCAGCAGGAGATCAGATACCGCCCGGGATCCTCCCGCTTGTACATGGTGTAAAACGACGCCACCGACCGCACCTGGGCGGCAGTCAACCCCACCCGCCGGGCAACTTCCCGCATTCCGTGGTCGGTGAGATAGCCGTCTTCCGCCATGGCCAGGTAGAGAAGCGGCATCACCGCCGACCGGGGCTGTGGGTAGCGATCAACGATCTGGCGAGCCCTGGCCCGGGTGGCCTCCGACCAGGGTTTTCCGACGCTTGGGGGGGAAATCTCCACCATCTCAATCCGAGATTAGTTAGCGCCGCACCCATCTCGAAACCCTGGCGCCTCCCAACCGGGCCGGAAGGCAGGCCCCACAGTCGGGCAGATTGGCAAGAGTTGGCCTGCTGGGCGGGATGGATCCTGATCACCAGCGGATGCCAATTCAACGAGGCCTAACCCCGGCGGGCTGGGGTAATCTACAACTGATCATCGGGAAACTCCCGCCGCGAGAGAACGGAGTGATGCATGACCGTTTCCAACCAGGAGGAGCTGCGCGATGTGTATCGGCCACCGGCGGCCCGGGCAGCACAAAAGGTATTGGACTACCTCGACATCCACAGCCGAAGGTTTATTGCGCTGTCGCCGTTTTGTGTGCTGAGCAGCAGCAACGCCGACGGTCAGGCCGATGCCTCACCCCGAGGCGACCCGCCGGGGTTCGTGCAGGTGCTGGATGAAAAGACCCTGGTGCTGCCCGACCGACCCGGCAACAACCAGGTGGACTCCCTTCAGAACATCGTGGAAAACCCCGGTGTGGGATTGCTGTTCTTCGTTCCGGGGATGAACGAAACCCTCCGGGTGAAGGGCCGAGCCGAAATCATCACCGACCGGGGATCACTGGAACCCATGAAGGTGGGACGCCGGACCCCCCTGTCGGGCCTCAAAATAACCGTGGAGGAGGCGTTCCTTCATTGTGGCCGCGCCCTGCTCAGAAGCCGCATCTGGGACTCGGAGGTCCAGATCGACCGGTCTTCTTATCCCACCTATGGGCAGGTGCTGGCCGACCAGATCGCCGGAGCAAATGCCCAGCAAATTGACGCCGATGAGGATGAAGCCAACCGCCGACGGCTGTACTGACCCGACCGGGGCCGGTCGTTCTTAACGAATCACCAATTCGGGATGGGAGCGAATCCGGGGACGGGCTTTCTCAACCTCTGAAGCCAGTTGAGCAAAGGCCTGCGAGGCATCACTGTCGGGGGCGGCCACCAACACCGGCACCCCCCGGTCGGCACCCTCTCGCATGAGGGGCAACAACGGAATCTGAGCCATGAGGGGAACCTCCAACTCCGACGCCAGGCCTTGCCCTCCTCCCGACCCGAACAGCTCGTAACGCTTTTGATCGTCCCCGGTGAACCAGGACATGTTTTCCACCACCCCGATCACCTCCTGGTTTACCTGCGCCGCCATCAACGCCGCCCGGCGGGCCACCCGCTGCGCGGTGGGTTGGGGAGTGGTCACCAACAGCACCTGAGCACGGGGCAGGAAATTCTGAATGGAGATGGCGATGTCCCCGGTGCCCGGAGGCATATCGATCAGCAGATAGTCGGGGCTGTCCCAGAAAACGTCCTTGAGGAACTGCTCCAAGGCCTTATGAAGCATGGGACCCCGCCAAATTACCGCCCGATCGTCGGGCACAAAATAGTCCATGGACATGGCGCTGATCCCATAGGCCACCGGGGGAATAATGGATTGCTCGATAACCACCGGCGACCGGCCTATGCCCAGCATCTTGGGGATGGAAAACCCCCAGATGTCAGCGTCGATCAATCCCACGGTTCTTCCCAGGTTCCGCAAAGCCAATCCGAGATTGGTGGCCACCGACGACTTGCCGACGCCGCCCTTCCCCGACGAAACGGCCAGCACCCGGGTGGGCGAGCCGGTCTCCCCCGGTCCGGGACCGGTCTCCTTCAGCACCCCGGCCATCATCGCGGCTCGCTCGGTGTCGTTCATGTGCTCGGTGCGGACCTCAAGGTCGGACACCAGCGGCGAGGCGGCATCCCGCATCCGGTGACCCAACTCCGCCAGCACCGGATAGTTGGGGACCGGCAACGCCACGGTTACGGTGGGAGACCCGAACCGGCGGGTCTTCACCGCACGGATCATGTCCAGGGAACCGAGAGGGCGGCGCAACAACGGATCTTCCACCGCCGCCAGAGCGGCCCCCAAAGCACTCTGAGACGGCATCGACTGTAACTATAATCCGGTCTCCAACCGTTCGTTCCAAGGTCAGGCATGCTTCACCAGGCAATTGATAAGCAAATCGGTGACCTGACCGCGGCCTTGGGAGATGCCACTCGCCGAGCGATCTTCATCGCCGTGCGGGAGTCACCCGAGTCCCTCACTGTCGGTAAAGTCGCCGATCTGTTCGGGATTCACCGCAACCTGGCCCGCCATCACCTGGAAAAACTCACCGAAGACGGCTTCCTCCGCGTGGGCGCCGCTCCGGTGTCGCAGTCCAGAAAAGCGGGACGGCCCCCCAAACACTACGAGTCCACCACCCGACCTATTCAGATCACCTACCCAACCCTTCGTTACGACCTGTTGGTGGATTTGCTGACCCGGATCCTCAACCGGCTGTCTCCCGAAGATCAGGCGGAAGTGGCCGAGGAAGTGGGAAGGGAGTACGGGCAGGAGTTGGCCGCCGAAGTCGGGACTCCTGCCGACGCCGGATACGAAGAGGCGGTGCGTGGAATCATGGGGGCCATGAGTGGGATCGGATTCGCCATGAATCCCGACTGGGAAACCGGCCGGCTACTGACCTACCACTGTCCGTTCGGAGAAGCTGCGGTCAGCCACCCCGAAGTGGTGTGTTCCTTGGACCGTGGCATAGTGTCGGGGCTGTTCGAAGCGATCGAACGATGCTCGGAGACGGTGCTCCATCCTCACCTTGATGAACTCACCGACTGCGTCACCGAGATACCGGTCGAGATCACCATCCGTTCCTGAAGGAAGCCATGAACACCACTCACCAATCGATTGAAACTATCACCACGCCTCTGGGACCGAGGAGAATCGCCCGCCTCGACTCGGTGCCGGGAACCGACAGCCTTCCCTACTCGATCAAGGTTCTGTTGGAATCGGCGTTGCGCAACCTGGGCCAACCGGGCTTCTCGGCCACCGATGTCCAGGCCATCGCCGATTACCACCCCGAACGCTCCACCGCCCAGGAGATCCCTTTCCTCCCGGGGCGGGTGATACTCCAAGACTTCACCGGCGTGCCGGCGGTGGTGGATCTGGCGGCCATGCGGGACGCGGTGGTGGCCATGACCGGCGATCCGCGATCCGCGCAAAAGGTGAACCCTCTGGTACCGGTGGATCTGGTGGTCGACCACAGCGTCCAGATCGATGTTTTCAACCGGCCTGACGCCCTGGCTATCAACTCCCGGCGGGAGTTCGAGCGTAACCAACAGCGTTACCAGTTGCTCAAATGGGCCCAATCGGCCTTCCACAACTTTCGGGTGGTGCCGCCCGCCACCGGCATCGTGCATCAGGTCAACCTGGAGTACCTGGCCAAAGTGGTGTGGGACAACGGGGAGTGGCTGTATCCCGACACTCTGGTGGGCACCGACTCTCATACCACCATGATCAACGGCTTGGGCGTGGCCGGCTGGGGAGTGGGGGGCATTGAAGCCGAGGCGGTGATGGTGGGCCAGCCCATTTTCATGCTGCTGCCCGAGGTGGTGGGGGTCCGACTGGTCGGGAGGCTCCGAGAGGGCTCCACCGCCACCGACCTGGTGCTGCGGATCACCGAGATGCTCCGAAATCACGGCGTGGTTGGCAAATTCGTCGAATACGGGGGGCCGGGACTCGACGCTATGCCGGTGGCCACCCGAGCCACCATCGCCAACATGGCCCCCGAATACGGGGCCACGGTGGGATTTTTCCCGGTGGACAGCCAGACCACTCGTTACCTGGAACTGTCCGGGCGTCCACCCGAGTTGGTGGAAACGGTGGAACAGTACTGCCGGGAGCAGGGCCTGTGGCGGGACGATCGGGAGATTTCCTATCACGCCCAGCTGGAGTTGGATATCGGCACGGTGGAACCTGCCCTGGCAGGACCCCGCCGCCCCCAGGACCGCATACCGCTGTTTCGCATGAAAGAGCAGTGGCATCAGGACTTGGCCTCGTCATTCGGAAGGCCGGCCGACGCCGGCGCCAACCTGGCCGAGCAGGTAAGCCTGAACGGGGATACATTCGACCTGGAGGACGGTCGGGTGGTGATCGCCGCCATAACCTCCTGCACCAACACCTCCAATCCGGCGGTGATGGTGGGAGCGGGGCTGTTGGCCCGCAACGCCCGTCGCCGGGGCTTGGGCCGCCGGCCGTGGGTCAAGACGTCCCTGGCGCCCGGATCCCAGGTGGTGACCGACTATCTCGATCGGGCCGGACTCACCGAAGATCTGCAGGCCCTGGGGTTCTATCTGGTGGGGTACGGATGCACCACCTGCATCGGCAATTCCGGACCCCTGCCCGAGCCGATTTCAGAGGCGATCAACTCCGCCGACCTGGTGGCGGCCAGCGTGCTATCGGGCAACCGCAATTTCGAGGGCCGCATCAGCCCCCACATCCAGGCCAACTACCTGGCCTCCCCCCCGCTGGTGGTGGCCTATGCCCTGGCGGGCACCGTTGACTGGGATCCCGCTACCGAACCCTTGGGAACCGATTCAGAGGGACGGGAGGTGTTCCTGAGAGACATCTGGCCGTCGCAAGACGAGATCGAATCCATCATCGACCGTCATGTCAACCGCGAGCAGTTCAACTCCCGTTACGCCGACGTCTTCACCGGGGCCGACGAATGGCAGGCGGTCGAGACCGAACTTAGCCTGCTCTACGACTGGTCAGAGGAGTCAACCTACATTCAGTCGCCCCCGTTCTTCGCCGACCTCACCCCGAAGCCCCGTCCGGTGAAACCCATCCGGGGCGCTCGGACCCTGGTGATGGTGGGTGATTCCATCACCACCGACCACATCTCCCCCGCCGGTCCCATCTCGGCCAACACCCCCGCCGGCCGCTACCTGATCGAACGGGGAGTCCAACCGTCCAACTTCAACTCCTACGGGGCCCGCCGGGGCAACGACCGAATCATGAGCCGGGGCACTTTCGCCAACATTCGGGTCCGCAACCTCTTGGCCCCCGGCACGGTGGGCGGATTCACCACCGACTTCGGAGATGGCCAGGTCAAGACCATTTTCGAGGCCGCCGGCGCCTATCGGGAACGGGGCACCCCGTTGATTGTGATCGCCGGTCGTGACTATGGGATGGGATCATCACGGGACTGGGCGGCCAAGGGACCCTTCCTGTTGGGGGTCCGAGCCGTGATCGCCCAAAGTTATGAGCGCATCCACCGCACCAACCTGGTGATGATGGGCCTGCTGCCTCTTCAATTCCTGGATGGCGACACCCCCCAATCCCTGGGTTTGTCGGGCGCCGAGACCTTCCACATTCCGGTTGACGTATCCCTGAGCCCGGGCCAAAGAGTCACGGTGACCGCCGAAGGAGGCAACGGGACGGGCCAAGAGTTCGAAGCTCTGGTCCGGATCGACACCCCCATAGAGGTGGACTACTACCGTCACGGCGGCATCCTGCCCTATGTTCTCCGCCAAATGGCCGCCGAATAGTCTGATTGGGACCAGAAGTTCAGGGCAGGGAGAGGGCGGATCGAAGCCCTTGATCAACTCTCATTTGGACCTCATGCGCCAGACAACCCTGGTAGTCACGCAATCTATCCTTTCCAACTGTTACCAACTGTCCACAGAGCACCACCCCTCTCACCGGACCCGTCAATTCCACATGCTCAGGATATTCCAATCGGGAACTCCGGCTGATGGGAGCAACGATCACCACCTTCCTGGCCTGGTTTCCAGAGTCCTTTGATACAATTAGAACCGGGCGGCTAAGTCCAGGTTCTGAACCTTGTGGAACCCCAAGGTCGACCCAATAGACATCCCCTCGGCGGGGATAGCCTCCGGGAAAGACTTCACTTCCCACAGTTGAGAACGGTCAATACTCCGGCCAGACCTCTACAGCTGCGTCTAAGAAACTCTCCGCGATCTGCAGGTTTTGATCGGCATAGGACCATGCAGACATAGCAGCTGCAGCGTCAGATGGCACGAGGAGGTATCCCAGAATTCTTTCTGCTACCTCGGTAACACCCAGGGAGTGACCTCGAGTCTTGGCCGCTCCTTTGTCGTAAATCCCCAAGGTGGAGTCTGATACAGCCCAAAGCACCGATGAGTTAGCATTCATATTGCTATCACTCCTTAGCTCTTTCTTCAAAACCGGGAGCTGGGATCTCTCCCCATTGCTTCTCGTAGTCAGCAATCAGCTTCGACAAAACAGGTATCATCGTCTTGGCGTGGGAAAGGCTCATCGCCACTCGGGCGACGGGCTTGAATTCAGTGTCTTGGGGGTCACCTGGGAGGTTCAGTCCAAAGTCCATAACAACATCGAACGGCCCCGTAGACACCTTCACCACATTTGCATACACAGGGCCTGACATCTCAGCGGTCATGCCCCGACCTCACAACCAGTCGACAACATCCTTCCTGACATTACAGCGCGGAGAATGCCTGTGTCAACCCGTCTCGGCGCGGATGAGAAGGGGTTGCAGAATTCTCCACCAGCCAGTCTGCAAGGTGTGTCAAGACGTGTGGTAAACAGGCATTAACGGCGCCTTCGGCTTAGAGTGTGCTAACAAGGCGCGGTGGCAACCAATTACGGCAACAGAACCCCAAGTCAAGGTGTGGGAAACCATCCCCATCTTTTCAGCATGCTCCTACGAGGCGGCCAGAGTGTCGCTCTTTCTGATGAAGGCCACCCCCAGCAGGGTTGTCCACGCCACTTGCACAAGCGCCAAAAGATTGCCGATCAAGTAGAACTGGAAAACGCTGTCGTGGGAATGCGACCCGATCAGCAGCATCACCCCCACTCCGATCGCCGGCAGCACCGCCAAGACCATGGCGACTGCCTTGTCTCCGCCGATGAGGTCAGCGTTCATGAGGCTCAAACCGTAGAGACCCACCCCCGCCGCCACCATGATGGTGGCAAACAAACTGAGTGTCCCCTCCATCCCCACCACCAGCAGGGCCGCGTCATTGGCAGCCATCGAACCACCGGTTCCCTCTATGCCATGGGTCAAGATGTTGGTGACAAAGTGTCCCAAAGCGTAAGAGGCAGCCCGCAGGGCATAGGCGACCAGGATAAAGAGGAGGCCGGCTTTTCTGAGATAATCCCCCCAACCTCCGTCCCTAAGCAGGCGCTCTACCCCCAAACACCCCAGTAGAAAAGCGAAAGAGGCGAACAGTCCTACTTCTACCGACAGATGAGCTGCTCCGCTGTTGGCCGCCACATCCGCAACCGATTCCCGCATCGCCGCGGTCGCACCGTCGGGGTGTTCGCTGATAAAGTTGCCCGGTTTGATCAGGATCATCACAATGTCAACCAGCGGCCCCAGAATGATCAACCAACCGGTAGCCCTTGCCAGTTTGGCGATCGATGCCATATTTCCCTTACCTCACCTTCTCTATTGGTCCTCCAGGTCAGTGTATCACACTATTCATCACCCCTACTTGGACGCACCATCTCCGGCGCCGCTCAGTAGCAGACGAGGCTTATCACTTCGTAGCCGACGATCCTGGCCCGACCTTCCAGTTCCGCCAGTTCAATCACAAACCCCAATCCCACCACCTCGCCGCCTACCATCTCCACCAGCTTGATGGCCGCTTCGGCGGTTCCCCCGGTGGCCAGCAAATCGTCGACTATATAGGCCCGCGTCTGTTCCCCCATCGCGTCCCGGTGAATGTCGAGTTCGCTGTGGCCGTACTCCAGCGAATACCGGACCGACCAGCGCTCCGCCGGCAGCTTCCCGGGCTTGCGAAGCGGTACGAACGGAAGTCCCATGCGGTCGGCCACCGCCGCACCGAACACGAAGCCCCGCGCTTCGATTCCCACAATGGCGCCGGCCTCCCGTTGCCGGGCGTGTTTGACCAAACACTCCAGGGTGTGCCGAAAGGCCTGCGGATCACCCAGCAGGGGCGTGATGTCCCGAAACAGGATGCCGTCGCGGGGAAAGTCGGGCACCCCTCGGATGTATTTTCGCAGATCCACCACGGGCGATGCTACCCGATCCGCGCGCGGGCGCCCTGCCAATCTGACCCGGCCTTCCACGGTTACGAATCCGGTGGCGATTGGCAGCCCTTTGCCGTTCCAAGTGCTTCGGATAACGCGGCCATCCGCGCTGTTACCCTTAGGGCGCCGAGCATCCGGCCATCACAGACAGTTTGTACAGAAAACAGGTTGTGCATGACAGGAACCAAGCACTACTACGTCGAGTCGTTTGACACCGTCGCAGTCAGTTCGTTTCGAATAGGCCATTCGCCCTTTGCCCACCGATACATGACCGATCAGACGGTGTTTGGTATCTATTGCAATCGTTTGTTTCCAATCCGACGCACTGACAACGAGGATCCGGTATCCCAGTACTGGAAGTTGCGCCGGGACGTCATGTTGTACGATGTGCCCGAAAAACCGATCGAGATCCGTGGCCCGGACGCCGGGGCAGTGCTGGAAAAGGTCTTGACCTGCCGAGTCGAAAACCTTCCCATCGGCCGGGCCCGCTACGGCATTGCCTGCCGCGAGGATGGCACCGTCCTGATGGATGGCGTGCTGATGCGCCTGGCCCCGGACCGGTTCTGGTATGTCAAGGCCAACGGCGAGTTCGAAAGCTGGCTGGCGGGCAATGCCATCGGACTTGACGCCCAGGTCTCCGACCCGAATTCGAGGGTGTTGCAAATCCAGGGGCCCAAGTCCCTTGATGTGCTGAATGCGGCAATCGGCGGTGGACTGTCGGGTGACTTTCGATACTTCCATGCCGGGTTCTTTGAGGTGTGCGGCCAGACCTTGTGGGTGTCGCGCACCGGGTGGACCGGAGAGGTGGGCATTGAGATCTATTGCCAGAGCGGCCCCGAGCCCACCGATCATGACGCCCTGTGGGATGGATTGTTTTCCTGCGGTGAACCCTTTGGCATGGAGTTCGGTTCGTCCTTGTCAATGGGAGTGCGACGGGTGGAGTCGGGGATCCTCGACAACGGGACCGATATTGAGGCGGACCTCACGCCCTACGGCGCCGGTCTTGGGCAATTCGTCAAACTGGACAAGGGGAATTTCATTGGTCGCTCGGCGCTGGAGAGAGCTGAACGCAGCCAACTGTTGTTCGGTCTGGTCTGCCCTGCCACCACCCCGGCGGCCGGAATGCGCGTCTATTCCGGCCACCAGCCGGTGGGGCATGTGACAATCGGAACATGGTCACCCACCCTTGATGCCGGAGTCGGGTATGTGCGCTTCGATGGGCCTCTGCCCGACGACGACTGGTACGGCAAGACGGTGCTGTTGGGTGACCACGATGGAAGGCGCCACGAGGCAACCGTGGACACGCTCCCGTTCTTTGATAAACAGAAGCGACTCCCCCGCGCGGTGTGGAGCGGCTGAACCAACTGACACAGCACATCAACCGGAGTGTTCGGAGGTCATCGCGCCGCCTTGGCTTACCATCTGATAGTTGCCTATTGGAAAGATCCGACGGTAGAAGATTGTGAGCACATCTGACATTGGCGAATCCGCAACCACCGAGGGGGTTCCCGGCCAACTATCGGACGTGATATTGCGTGGGTCGCTGCGGGAAGCGCTGGACGCGCCACCCACGGTTTATGAGACGGTGGGCGGCCAACTGTTCTTTGATGACCTGGTGGGCCGTTTCTACGACGCCGTCGAGGACGACCCAATCCTTCGACCCATGTATCCGAAAGACCTGCGCGGCTCCAAGAAGCGGCTGGCCGGTTTTCTGGCGCAGTATTGGGGTGGCCCCCCTCATTACAGCGAAACGCGCGGCCACCCGCGCTTGCGCATGCGCCACATGCCTTTTCAGATCGGCCCCGCCGAGCGGGAGGCATGGATGACCCACATGACCGCTTCCCTGGACGCCGCCCGGCTCACTGACGGGACCGGCCGCCCGTTACCCCCCGAAATCAAATCCCTCATGTTCGAACATTTCGACAATGCCGCCACCCACCTGATCAACCACCCCGACTGACCCAAACACCCACATCTAAGGTTTTTGTGGGCGGCCGGTGGCGCGACGCCGCGGCGTTGCGCCCCTTGTCCTGGACCCGGGTTTTCAGGAGGTGATGTGTTCGGTGGCCAGCCAGGAGGCCTGCAGGAGGGTGTCAACCACCGGAACGCCGGCCTGTTCCAGCCCGGCGCGCGATTGCATGCCGGTCGGCACCAGGATCGACGCCGCGCCGCAATAGGCGGCGGCGACGTAATCGTCCATCGTGTCGCCGATAACCACCGTCTCCGACGGCGCAACTCCGAGGGTTGCAAGGTGAACTTCCAGGGCGCTGCCCTTGGTCCCGGTATTGCTGCCCCGGCTTCCCTCCACCAGTTCGAACCAGTCTCGCAACTCGTAGTGGTCAACAAGTTGTTGAAGTTGGCCGTCCGGCGCCATCGAAAGCAGCGACTGCCCACCGCACTGCGATGCCTGGTGCAGCGATTCCTGGGCGTCGGGCGCCAGCGGGAGGTCGAACATCTCGGTCTCGTAGGCCGCGAAGTAGCTGTCGTTCAGGTAGCGAAGTTCGTCCAACGTGGGGGGACGTCCCATCAAACGTCGGTAGAACTCGGTGAACGGGCGCACGAAACTGTCACGAAGGTTGTCACCGGTTATTCCGGGGAATCCCAGTTCGGCAAGTGAGGCTATGGCGATGCGCGAGGTGATCCCGAAGTCGTCAAGCAGGGTCCCGTTCCAGTCCCACACCACATGGCGGACACCGGGAGTCATGGCGTTTCTTCGGGAGGGGCTGCGGCTACCGAGGAACGGATGTCCAGGGAGACGGGGAGGACCACCCGGTCCTCGGTCGGATCCCCGGCCACAGCCGCCGCCAGGTTGGACATGCCCACCATCCCCAGAGTCGAGGCCGGGAGGTTGATGGCGGTGAGGCTGGGCCGCAGCACCCGTCCCAGGGCGTCGTTGTGACTGGAGATCACCGAGAGATCGTGAGGTATGCGCAGGCCCAGAGTCTCGGCCGCGGCGTACACCGACGAGGCCAGGACGGCGTCGTCGCACACGATGGCGGTCGGCCTTGGATCCAGGGCCAGCAGGCTCAAGGCCCCGGGGAGCCCGGCGGCGGTGGAGATTTCTCGCGTGGCGACCGGTTTGTAGCCCACCAGTTCGAGTTGGCGGTCGGCGATGGCGCGTTGCAGCGCCGCGCGGCGCATCTTGTAACAGCCCTTGGAAGCGATGCCCCCGAGATGGCCGATCCGCCGGTGCCCCAGCTGGCTGAGATGATCGAGAATCAGGGCGGCGGCCTGGTCATGGTTGAACAGCACCGAGGGGATACCGACAACGTCGTCCTCCAGGGCGACCATGTACCGCCCGAAGCGTTCGATGGCGGCTTGGTCCGGCGTCTCGACCGCGCAGAGGAGCACGCCGTCCAGATCGTGGCTGGTCATCACATTGGTGACATCTTCCTGTTTGAACCGGTCGTTGTTGGTGACCACCGCGATCACGATGATGTCGTGTGCATCGGCGGTCTCCTGGGCTCCGGACAGCACCTCTTCGAAAAAACTGAAGGACAACTGCGGAATCTCGATGGCCACGGTGGCGGCGCGCCCCTGCCTGAGACGCTGGGCCGCCACCCTCGGGCTGTAACCGAGCACCCGGCAGGCTTCCTGCACCCTGAGCACGGTGGCGGCCCCCACCCGCCCCTTGTGCTTGCCGGAGAGAACTATCGAGACGGTCGACTGGGACACCCCGGCCCGCTTGGCCACGTCGATGCTGGTGGCCCGGGGCCTTGGCTTACGTTTGCCGGTCTGCGTCATGATCCCTCACCTGCCCCGGGTATCCGCCCCCCGCTCGAGTCGAAGTAGTGGAGATGCTCGGGCCGGGCGGTGAGCGTTAACCGGGCTCCGATCGGGGCGCCGATCTCCACCCGGGCGCGGATCTTGTGGTCACCCGCCCAAAGATGGGCGAGCTTTTCGGTGCCAAGCATCTCCACGAAGTCCCGCCGGCATGACAAAGCCAGGCCGGCGGTCGGGCGGTCGCCAATAATTAATTGCTCCGGACGCACCCCCACGGTCATCTCGGAGCCGGTTTTCAAAGGCGCTCCGGTGGGAAGATGCACCTTGGCCCCGCCATCGAGCCACAAGGCGCCGTCTCCGGCCATGCCGCGGAGCAGATTCATTGCGCCCATGAAGTCAGCCACGAAGGTGGTGGCGGGCTGGTTGAACACTTCCGATGCAGATCCTTCCTGCTCCACCCGTCCTTCTTGAAGCACCACTAAATGGTCGGCCAGGGTGAGCGCCTCCACCTGGTCATGGGTCACATAGATGGTAGTGGTCCCCAGTTGGCGCTGCAGTGCGCCCAGTTCGGCCCGCATCTCGTTGCGCAACTTGGCGTCGAGGTTGGACAGCGGTTCATCCATGAGCAACACCCGAGGGCCGCGCACGATCGCCCGGGCGATTCCTACCCGCTGCCTCTGCCCGCCCGACAGTTCGCCGGGCTTTCGGTCCAGATAGTCCTCAATGCGCACCAGGGCGGCGGCCATCACCATCCGCCGCTGCCGCTCGTCCTTGGTTACCCTGGCCATGCGCAGGGGAAAAGCGATGTTCTCCTCTACGGTCTTGTGCGGATAGAGGGCGTAGTCCTGGAAGACCATGGCCACACCGCGCTGTTCGGCGGGCACTTCGGTGACATCGCGGTCGCCGATCAGGATGCGTCCCGAGGTAATGGGCGCCAAGCCGGAGACGCAGCGCAGAACAGTGGTCTTGCCGCAACCCGATGGGCCCACCACCACGGTGATGCGGTTGGCAGGAAAAGTCACCGAGACTTCGTTGAGTGCCGGCGGTTCCTGGCGGTGGTAGCGCTTCACCACCTTCTCCAGTTGTACCGGCGGCGACGCGGTGCCTTCCGCGTCGCCGCCGGTCGGACTTACGATGTCGGTCAAGGTCAATTTGCCCGCCTGTTTTCCTGCTGGATCAATTGTCCGCCAGCAATCGGTTCATTATCTCGGCCAGGTCGGACAGAGCCTCCTGAGCGGAGCGTTCGCCGCTGAGAACCTCGAATTGGACATTTCCGAAGGCGTCCTGGAACTCGGGGTTACCGGTGCCGGGCAGTGAATACCAGCCGTCCGCGACCTGATCGTTAACCGCCACCAGGGCGGGATTCTCGGCGTAGAAAGGCGCCAGGTACTCCTCGCCGGTAGCCGCAGCGTTGTTGTGGGGAACGGTGGCGGTGGCCATGACGGTTGCTGTCACGTTCTCGGCCGTTACCAGGGTCTTGAGCGCCTCGCAGGTGGCCGCCTGCCGGCTCTCGTCGGTGGAGAGCATCACGAAGCCGTTCGCCGAGGCGTTGGCGATCGGGCTACCGCCGTCCCCGTAGGGCATGGGGGCAAGCTGCACTTCGAAATCGATTCCTCCCGTGAGGAACGGGTAGGTCGAGGACGGGAAGATCAGCATGCCCAGGTCGCCCGACTTGAAGCGCACGCCGAACTCGTTCCAGAAGTTGGCCGGAGCGACCGCCGGCATATAGCCCTTCTCGATCAGCCCGGACATGAACTCCATCACCCGGACGCTTTCGGGGCTGTCAACCGCGGCTTGTCCGTTGGCAACCATCGCGCCGCCCACCGATTCCAGTTGCGCCTCGAACAGATAAGTATTGGGCATATACATGAGCACTCCGGAGCGATCCGGGCCGGTGGCGGTGACCGCCGCGGCCGCCGCTTCCAACTCGGTCCAGGTGAGAGGCGGGTTGGCCGGATCCAGCCCCGCCTCCCAGAACAGATCCACGTTCATGTACAGGGCGGGCAGAGTGGTGTACCACGGCATGCCGTAAAGAGTCCCGTCCACCCGGAACCCGCCGAGCAGATCGTCGTTGAGTTCGGCGAGCAGCTCCGGAGAGGATTCCAGGCACCAGTCGAGCGGCTGAGCCCGACCGGAGTCAACGAACGCTCGAAGGCCATTGCTGGTAACCCGCACCGCGTCCGGTGGATCTCCGGCCAGGATGTCAGCCTGGACTTCCAATACGGTCTCCACGTCGCTTTTGTTGTCGATCTCCAGGTTCACCGTGACACCGGTGTTCTGGGCGTTGTAACGGTCGAATATATCAATGAGCAGCTGGCCGTTTTGGGCTTCCTGCCCGGAGACGATCCGCACCTCGCCGCGGGGCGCCGCGGTAGTGCTGGAGGCGGCGGTAGTGCTGGGCGCCGCGGTAGTGGGGGCGGGCGCCGCGGTGGTGCTGGGCGCAGGTTCGTCGCCCCCGCAGGCGGCGGCGGTCAGCGCCAGCGCCAGAAGGATAATCCCGGCTCTCCGAACCGGGGCCGCGGCGGTGTGGCGGTCTTGTGTGGAGATCATGCGTTCTTCCTTTCTTGCTGGATACGGAATACCAATGAGATGGGTCGGGATTGACGGAACGCAAGGGCCGGGGTTCTGTGCATGGCGCCTCCCTATCCGGTCCGTCCCGAGGTAAGAGCGATGCCCGCGATGAACTGGCGCTGGGCGAACAGGAAGCCGATGAGCAGCGGCAGCACGGTGAGCGTGGCGGCCGCCATCTGCGGCCCATACTGGCTTCCCAGTTCCTGGTTGAGAAACTCGACAATTCCAAACGGCACCGTCGCCACCTCGTCGGAACGCAGCACAAACGAGGGCCAGAAGTAGTCATTCCAGTGAGAGACGAAGCTGAAGATGCCGAAGGAAACAATGGCGGGCCGGGCGATGGGCAGAACGATCGAACTGAGGACGCGCAGTTGGGGAGCACCGTCGAGACGGGCCGCATCGAACACCGATCCGGGAATCGAGAGAAAGAATTGGCGCAGGAGAAACACGCCGAACGCCGAACCGAGGAAGGGCAGCACCAGTGCCATGCGGGTGTTGATCAAATTGAGCCGGTTCAAAAGGACAAACACCGGAATCGCCGTGACCTGATAAGGGACCATCAGCGCCGTCAGCACTACCCAAAGGCTCAATCTGGAACCGAAGAACCGCAGCCGCGCCAATGCGTAGGCGGCGGGAACGCAGATCAGCAACTGGCCGACGAAGATCGCCACCACCACGATCGCGCCGTTGAGGTAGTAGCGGAGCAAGGGTACCTCCACGAAAACCTGCAGGTAGTTATCAAAGGTGAACCCGGAAGGGAGGAGCAGGTTGCCCGAGAAGATATCCACTTCGGGAGTGAAAGAAGTCCTCAGCATCAGCCAGTAGGGAAGCAGCATGAAGAGCCCTCCCGCGGCCAGTGCGAGGTGGAGTCCGTACTGGGCCAGCAGCCGGACCATCTTCGAATGCCGGGGGGCGCTCATCGGGTTCCAGCCCTTTCCAGGCCGCGGAGGCCCCGCATCTGGATGAACGAGGCCAAGAGGGCCAGCGCCAAAAGCACCAGGGTGATCACTGCCCCCTCCCCGATGTTGAAGTACTTGATGCCTCGTTTCCAGAGCAGATAGGTGAGGGTTTCGCTCCGGCCGGAGGGGCCTCCTTCGGTCATGGTGGCGATGGTGTCGAAGATCCGCAGAGCCTGGATGCTGGAGAGCACGGTCACGAAGACGGTGGCCGGGCCGAGCGATGGCCAGGTTACATGCCAGAAGCGCTGCCAGGCGTTGGCGCCGTCAAGCCGAGCCGCCTCATGCAGGTTTAGCGGCACAGCCGCCAGTCCCGCCAGATAGATGATGAGGACGAAGCCAATTTGCTGCCAGTTGCCCACCACCGCCACTGCCGGAAGCGCCAGTTCCGGCGAGTTCAGCCAGTTGGTCAGTCCCAGCCAACCCCCGACGGTCTGGTCGATCAGGCCCCGGTCGCCGAGAAAAATCCACCGCCAGACCACCGCCATTGCCACCAGCGTGGATGCGACCGGCAGAAAGTAGACCGCTCTCCATATCGAGCGTCCGCCAATGAGGGCGTTGATCCCCAGCGCCGCCAAGAGACCCAGAGCCACCGAGGACGGAACCGTCAGCAGAGCGTAGAGGATGGTCGTGCGGATGCTGAGCCACAGTTCACCTCGCCAGGCGGCGCTCCGATAGTTTTCGAAGCCGACGAAGTCGCGCGTCGCGGCCAGGAGGTCCCAGTCGTAGAAGGAGAGGATCAGAGCCATCACACCGGGCATAACCACGAAAGTCAGCAACAGAGCCATAAGCGGAGCCGTCATGAGGTATGGACCCAACCTGATCCCCAGCCTCCGCCGCCTGCGGGGCGGCATCCAGGTCAGGACATGGCGGGGCGACATCGGGTCGTGAACCCTGTTCATGACCGCCGGACCATGGTCAGGAAAGCCCGATGCGCTCGGAGTCGATGGCCGCCGTCACCGGCCCTCCGTACGTCCGCCGGGCCTCGAAAACCGCGCTTGGGCGGTCGTCGACGCTACCCAGATGGGAGAGAACCAGTCGGCCCACGCCGGCCCGCTCGGCCAGTTCTCCCGCCTGCGCCGGAGTCAAATGCATACCTCCGGGCACTCCCGACCCTGAGAAATAGGCCTCGCACAGGAAAACATCGCTGCCGGTGGCCAGCCGCGCCAGATCATCCGACCACTCGCTATCCCCCGAGTAGGTAACCGAGCCGGTTTGGGCGTCGAGCCGGATGGAGGCGGCCGGCACGTTGTGGGGAACGGCACAGGTGGTCACTTCCACCCTGCCGATGGACCATGATGCGCCCGGCTGATACTCGGTGAGATCCAACACCGCCGAGAACCAGTCGTCCCCACCGACGGTGGCTTCCCGCAGGGCGGCGTAGCCCGGCCCATGGTCCTCGGAGCCGAAGACCCACCGGTGATGGCCGAACAGTTTCGAGATTCGGTCCAGGAGAGCCCGGCCCCCGGTCGGCACCCAGACCGGCAGTCGCCGGGTACTGCCCCCCTCAATCCAGTGGGTGAGAACGGCGTAGCCCAGCGGAACCACATCAAGCATGTGGTCGGGATGCATGTGCGAAACCACCACCCCATCAAGGCTCTCCACTCCCCGGCCCGCCAGGAGACGATAGGCCACACCCGGGCCGCAGTCCAGCAGTACCGATGTCGACCCCTCCTCCAGGAGGAAGCCCGAGCAGGCCACTCCTCGTGACGGAAACCCGCCGGCGGCGCCCAGCACATTTATTGACAGGCATCCCGGCCTTGGTTTTATCATACGTATGACTATAGGGGTTGTTGGCGGAATTCCGAGCGTACACTAGGATTATTTATCATGAGTGTCGTAGTAAATTCTGAGATGGTGACGGTTTTATGAATAGGTATGACGGCGATCGCATGGTCGAAAACTCTTCCTCTGACCACCGCACAGACATTGGGAGCAACCCCGACCTGAGCCGGACGACCGCCCGAGTCGATTGGATTTTCCGCCGACTCCCCATCCTGGAACTCATCTATCGCGACTTTTCGAAGTCCAAACCCTTTACGGGGCTGCGCGTCGGAATCTGTATTCACATCGAGCCCAAGACCGCCGCGCTGTGCTCGGTGCTTACCGCAGGAGGGGCGGAGGTGTTTATCACTGGGAACTACGGAACCACCCAGGACGATGTGGCTGACTATCTCCGCCAGGGAGGCATAACGGTGTACGGCGGGCAGGTCGACGACCTCCCCGCCCACCAGACCAATCTAAGACGGGTCGCGGATCACTGTCCCCATCTCATCATTGACAACGGGGCGGAGTTGGTCTCCTTTCTCAATGAGAGAACGGCGGCCAACCTGCTGGCCGGAACCGAGGAGACCACCTCGGGCGCCAACCGACTGCGCGGAGAACTGGCGGAGTCGGTCCGGTTCCCGGTGGTGGTGGTGAACGACAGCCCCCTGAAGCGGATTGTCGAGAATCAACATGGCGTGGGCCAGACTTTTTTGGAGGGCTTCATGCACTCCACCAACCTCGGGGTGCCCGGAAAACGGGTAGTGGTGGTGGGCTACGGCTGGGTGGGCCGGGGAATAGCCCGCTGCTTCAGTTCCTTCGGCGCCCGCCTCTGCATTGTGGACCCCGACCCGGTCAAAGCCCTTGAAGCGGCAGTGGACGGCTTCCGGGTGGCCAAACTCGACCAAGTGCTCTCTTGGGGGGACGTGTTCGTCACTGCCACCGCCCAAGTGAAGGCGGTGGGAGTGTGGCACATGCGCCAGATGCGCGACGGCGCCATTCTGGCCAACGCCGGCCACTTCTCAACCGAAATCGACCTCGATGGTTTGCGAGAGGCTGTCTCCGAGGTCACGCCCATCACCGATGACATCTCCGAGTTCACCTTCCCCGACGGTCGACGTCTCACTGTCCTGGCGGGCGGGGAGATGCTCAACCTTGCCTCCGGCGGCGGCAATCCCGCCGAGACCATGGACATGGGCTTGGCGCTCCAGGCGCTCTCCCTGGCATGGCTCCTCCGCCGCCATGCCGATCTACCCCCGACGCCACAGCCGGTGCCCAAGGAAATCAATGACACGGTTGCCGAGATGATGCTGAAGAAGATGTTCGCGGGGGAATCCGGGACAATGGGATCAAATCAGCCGCTCCGCCGGGACGGCGTCGGTCCCGCCAAGGGGCATCTCCCCAAGAGCCGTTGACCATTCAGGTGATCATTCCACAAGCCCCAAACCCCCACGCCGCCAACACCCCCCAAAGCCAGGCACCCCCCGGATAAATCAGCAGCGTCCTAAGAGCGGGAGAACATCCCTCGGATGCGAGAGCCCAACGTCTGGAAGAACAACCGCAATCCCTTCACTTCTCCGGCCTGCACCAAGGCAGCCTCCTCGGCGGTCACGGCACCCAGCTTTGACTCCAGACACTGAGCGAACTCCCCGATCAGGCGATTGGAGATCTCTCTGATCAGGCCGCTTCGTCCGAACTGCGCGGCGGCGCCGGCCAAGGTCACATCGGCTTCGATTTCCACACCGGTTCCTCCGTCGGTCTCCGTGAGGCGATAGACCACCGACATCCGGCCCCGACTGCCGCCCCGCTTGTCAACCCCTTTTCCTTTGATGGAGGCCGAATGGGTGTCCGGATCAGCCACCACCGTGGCTTCACCCTCGAAACTGGCGCTGAGAGGCCCCAGCTTGGCTGAGACCTTTCCAGCGTACACGCCACCACCCTGGTCCTCGGTGAGTTCTGCCCCCGGGAGACACTGGGCCATGGTGGGCACGTCTTGGAAGAAATCCCAAACCACCGCGACCGGCTGGGGTACTTGGAAACTGTTGTTGATCTTCATGCTTAGATGCTCCTGTTGGTAGGAACCCGTTGATCGTCACCTGAAAGTCTATCCGAGAAAACCGGACCCTTGCGATCCCGCAGGAAACCGGCGCCCTTGCTGCGACGGACCGCCAGAATCTCAGCCATCACCGCCCAGGCAATCTCCTTTGGTCCTTCCGCGCCGATGTCCAAACCGGCTGGTCCGTGCATCTTGGCAAGATCATCCACCGACGGACGACACCCCGATTCCTCCACATCTGAAACCAGTCTTTCCAACCGGGCCCCGGGACCCAAGGCGCCGATATAGGAGACGTCGGTGCCGAGCAGGGACTTCAGGTAGTCAAGGTCCCGCAGGTAATTGTGGCTCATGATCACTGCATAGGTGCGCTGGTCGAGTTCGATCTTGGCCTGCAATTCGGCGGGACGGCATGGAACGAGTTGGGCGGATGGAAAACGCCCTTCGCCCAGCAGCCCCGGGCGTTCGTCCAGCACCAGCACCTCGAATCCCAACTCGGACGCATAGTGGGCCAGAGGATCGGCGTCGTGACCCGCCCCACAGATCAGAAGCCGCGGCGGGACACCCAACACCTCCACCATCAACCGCCGTCCGTTCACCGTGACCACCGTCGACTCGCCCGCAGTGATGGCCCGCTTGGCCAAGGACATTGCCTCCGATTGCAAGGCGGCTTCCAACAAAAAACCCTGATGGATCCCCTTCGACGGCACATAGAGTCGGGCGAACCGAGGGCCGAACAATTCATGGACCACCGCCAGAGGGGAACGAAGCGACCGGTTGGCGACGATGTTCTTCGCCCATCTCACCGCGTCCTCGGAGGGGACCACCAACAGCTCCGTGGCCCCGTTGCATCCGATCCCCCACCCCCATATCGCTTCGTCGTCAGCGGTGAGATCGAACTCCACCAAGCTCGGTTTCCCGGAGTCCAACACCTCTTCCACCACCTGATGGAGGTCCCGATCCAGACACCCTCCCGAAACGGTCCCCACCGAATAACCGTCTTCGGCCACCAACTGTCGAGCGCCCAACTGCCGGTAGGTGGATCCTCTCACTCCCACCACAGTGGCCAGGGCGAACCGTCTTCCGGTCCGACCCCAATCCAGGGTGGTCTGCAGGATGTTTTCCAAATCCGCCATGTGGGCCAGAGGATAGAGAAACGCTCCCGGTTTGCCCACCCCCGCCGTCCCCGCAGATTACCGCTTCGGAACCTCAGGAAACCTTGATCAGAGGAATCGGTTCCCCGGATGGGACTTCGTCGGTGGGCGGCAGTCCCCGCTCGCTTCGCGCCGCGTCGATCTGAGCAAAAACCTTGTCCATCGCCTGGTAGCGCCTTCCGGTTATCTCGTCGACCTTCTTGTCGGCGTTCTTGATGTGAGTCTGCAACACCCCGATCACAGTTTGGGTGTCCATCCACTCCTTTTTCACCCGGTTGAAAATTTTCAGCACCTCGTCACCGGTCTTCTCCAGCGAAAACGCCGCGTTCGCTTCCCTCACCAGAGTGAGTACAGCAAACAGATTGGAGGGTCCGCACAGCATCACCCCCTTGTCGTAGGCGTAGTCCAACAGTTGGTGGTCGCTTTCCCAGATGAAGGAGTAGATCGATTCGAGCGGAATGAACATGAGCACCAGACCGACATCCCCATATGACTTGCCTGCCAGAGACCTGACATGCCCCCGCACCGCTTTCAGGAATTCCCTCCGGTGCTTTTCCTTCTCGGATTCGGGCGCCTCCTGATAGCTCCGATAAGAGTCGAAAGGGAGCTTTGAGTCCATGCATAGCAACTGGCCTTTGGGGAGATGGAAGGAAAAATCCGGAATCTCCCCACCGGGGAGCCTGCGTCGCACTTCATAATTGACGCCTTCTTTCAAACCCACCGCCCGGAGAATGTCCTCGGCCACCTTCTCTCCCCAACTCCCTTTCTGACCCGGGGAACTAAGCATGTTGGTGAGCGACTCGGTGGTTCCGCCCAGTTTGGTCAGGGTTTCATTGACCTGACCGAACTGCTCGGACCAGTTTCCCTGTCGGGAGGCAAGATCGCGCTGAATTCCCTCGATTTGCTCCCCGATTCGCTGGGCGGTGCGGCTAAAAGTCATCTGCTGCTGAGAGATGAGATCGGCGCCCGACCGCGCCTGGGTCTCCAACTCGGCTTTGGCCATCTTGGCCGCCTCCGCCGCCGCGGCCGTGGCGGTACTGGCCGACAGCGACTCGGACTGACGCAACCTGGCCTGCTGGTCGCGCTCCAAAGCCTCCAAGAACGCCTGCAGGGCGGTTTCGGAACGCTGCCGATCCCGAATTTCCCGATGGTGACGACCCCGCTGGGCGATATCCCACCCCACCAGAACGCCCACCACCGCCAAAGCAATAGTGATGAAGATTTCCATCACCACCAGTATGGACATCGGGTGTGACAACTATTGGGATTGTGGCCGAGAGCACCGCCAAGAATGCGCCGCAAAAGGTCCGGTTTAGGCCAGCAAGGATCCCGGTCCGAGGGGTGGAGGCCATCCCATCCCCATCTTTTGCAGCCTTCTAATGCACCGTGTCCCCCGCCAGCAGGTCCAGGGCGTGAGGCAGCACCGGAAGCACCGGCGCCAAGTTCTCCGCCGCCCCTTTGGGACTGCCCGGCAGGTTGATTATCAAGGTGGATCCTCGGGCGCCCACCACTGCCCGAGACAGAGCCGCCATGGGCGTCACCGCCAATCCGGCCGCCATCATCATGTGAGTCAGTCCGGGAACTTCCCGATCGATCACCCGCTCGGTGGCCTCGGGGGTCACATCCCGAGGACCCAGGCCGGTTCCCCCGGTGGTGACCACCAGATCCACCTGCGAGCAGGCTTTGAGAAGGACCGCCACGATCAGATCCTCGGTGTCCTCCACCGCTTGGCGCACCTTGATCTGATAACCGGCTTCGGCCAGCATGTCACACAACCCATCCCCGGAACGATCCTGGCGAGTTCCGGCAATCACCCCATCGCTGCAGGTGATCACCGCCGCTCTCCAGGTTCTGTTTCCGGCCATCGGATCCAACATTACCCAAACAGTGATATCCTCCCCGACTTGATGGAGATCCCTCCCGCCCCCTACCTTCCCACCGCCGACCCCCAACTGGTGGAGTCAACTCCCCTCTCTCAATCCGGATGGTATGAGGACGGACAGCACGGCGGCCTGATCGCCGGTCTGCTGGCCCGGGCGGTGGAGAGGGTCCCGACCCTGGCGCCGATGGAGGTGGCCCGCCTGACCGTCGACATCTTCCGGGTGGTGCCCACCGTCCCGCTTCGGGTGACGACTTCTCTGCTCCGGCAGGGAAAGCGCATCCAGTTGATACGAGCACACCTGCACGCTGGGGACACCGAAGTTGCCCAAGCCACCGCCCTCCGCCTTCGGATCACCGATCGGCCCCCACCTCCAGCTGCTCAGCCCGATCCCAAGTTGCTGCCCACTCCGGTGGCCGAGTCGGCGGCGGTGGAGATGGAACGAGTGGGCGTGGGAGTTGGGGGAAGGCTGTTCTTTCATCGCCACGGGGTGGAGATGCGGCAGGCCGAGGGCAGCTTCGATCAACCGGGGCCCGGCGCGGTGTGGATCAGGATTCTCACTCCCCTAGTGGCGGGCGAGGAACTGACTCCGCTGCTCCGAGCGGTGATCAGCGCCGACCACGGGAACGGGGTCAGCTCGGTTCTTCCCCCCTCCTGGGTGTTCATGAACGCCGATCTGAACGTCCATCTGTTGCGTTTGCCGATGGGGGAATGGGTGGGGTTGCGTTCTCTCTCCTGGTTCGCCCACCTCGGCCGGGGGGTGGCGCACTCCCAACTCTTTGACCCCGCCGGCGGGATCGGCCGGTCGGTTCAGACCCTCTTCGCCGATCTGCGGTCGGCTCTGCCGGGAACCATGGCGCCCCCCGACTTCTCCCACAGATAGAACCGACGCGGTCAGGAATCTGCGAGGTCGCGAAAATAGGGGTAACCGAAGGGTTGACCTTGCCTCCCAAATGGGACATATTGATAGATGTCGAACACCTCGCGGTCCGTTCCGACGTCGTTCAGACCGCCCAGAGGGATCATATTGGATGGGATCACGAACCCGCTGAAATCAAGGAGTCGCGTCCCAACCTTGGATAGGTGGATGGCGGGGGTGGGCCCAGGTTTAAAGTTTGAAATGGTTTTCGCGAGATAGTGTATGTTTTCACAAATCGCTACTCCACCCAGCCCCTGGCGATCCCTCTTGACGGAGACTCTCACGCTGGAGCCGTGCGGCGTTCCCCGTCCCGGCGCAGACGGCGCTAAACGCCCCCTGGCTTCTATTCGAGTACGGTCTTGATCGAATCCAAGACGTTGTTGACCTGCACCGAGACGTCGTCGAGCCTCTGCCGGCAGAAGCGGATGAGCAAGCCGGCCCGTTCGACCTTGTCCGCCATGGCTTCCAGATCGACTTCGCTGCCCCGAAGATAATCCAAAATCTCCTCCAGTTCGGCTAATCCCTCCGCGTAGGTCGATGGCATCGGCGGGGAAGGGGGCGATTCGCTCATGGCCGGTCATCTCCTTTGGGTTTTCCGGACCCCCCGTCCGATGCTGTTCTCAACACTTTGCTGATCACCGTACCATCCGACAGCCAGGTCTCGGTCACCTGATCGGGTTCGACTTCTGAGACGGAACTGATGACTCCCCCTCCCGGGCGGCGGGTGATCGACCAGCCCCGGGCCAGAATCCGTCGGGGATCGTAGGCCTCGGTGACCGCCACCGCGGTGTCGAGCCGGGTGAGTTCGGTACTCAAACCTCGGCGGGTCGCATTTCGCAGCGACTCCCCGTGGGAAACAAGCGCCGCACTGGCGGCACTCAACCGAGATCCCACCCGGGCAGGCAACATCTGGACCGAGCGGCGAAGGCGTCGGCGGCCCCGTTCCATGGCGCCATCCACCCCGGCCTGCAACCGAAGCGGCGAGCGGTCCAGCAGCAGCCGATGACTCATCACCATCGACCCGGCCCGCTCCGCCAAGTCTCTTCCTACCCTCTCCAGCCGCCGCAGGTAGAGACGGTTCCGAGTGACCAGCCAGGAGGCGCAGGCGGTGGGGGTCTTCTCGGAGCGATGGGCAACCAGATCGGAGACGGTTTGGTCCAACTCGTGGCCTATCCCGGTGATTACCGGCACCGGGCAACGGGCGATCGAACGGGCCACTTCCACATCGTCAAACACCGCCAAATCGGTGGTGGACCCCCCTCCCCGGACGATACAGATGACATCCGGTCCGAGTGCGGCCAGTCGGGCAAGAGCCTCGACCAGGGCAACTTTGGCCGCCTCGCCCTGCACACCGGAGTGATGACACTCTACTTGCCATCCCCATCCGCTCTCGGTGAGAGTGGTGAGAAAGTCGGCTTGGGCGTTGCTCCCTTCGCTGGTGATCAGCCCCACCCGGTAAGGCGCCGGGGAGAGATGAAGCTGCTGGTTTTCGGCGAGAATCCCTTCCTCCCGCAGGGCCGCCACCACCCGCTCCCGTTCCTTCTTCCACCTGCTCAATGTGTATTGGGGGTCGACCTCATGGATCTGCAGGGTGATGCGGCCCTGCTGGGAGTAGAAGGACACCCCCACCCTGACCTTGAGCTCGTCCCCGTCCGACACCCGGCCCCACTGCGCCCGCCGCAGGGCCTGGTTGATCGCCGTCCTGCGGCTCTCCCAAATCACGGCCCGGAGCAGGGACTTCCCCTCCCCGGTTTCCTTGGGACTCCTCTCCATGAGATCCAGATAGATGTGCCCGGCATTGGACCTGGTGAGGTTGGCCACCTCTCCTGTCACCCACACTGTTCGAGGAAAGGCCTCGCCGACCAGTTTCTGCAGTCGCGCAGCCAATCCCGAAACCGTGTAAACGGTTTCGGGGGCGGTTGGTTGGTCGGTGGTGGGCATAACGGAGATCACTGATCCTGGGAAGCATCCAAAGGGCGGTTCGGCCGGGCCCCAAACTATAAAGCCACCCGTAGGTACACTGGCTCAGATGTTGAGCAGCCGCCTGTGGCTGAGGGCTTCGACCATCGGATTGCTCCTTGTGATAGCAACAGCCTGTTCGGACGATGATCCTGCCGGGTCCACCACCACCGCCGAAAGTCCCACCACCAACCCCGCGGAGGCAAGCGAGGAGGACCTTCCACTCGAAGACCCCCCGGAGGAGACCGAACAGAATCCCTCCACCACCAACCCCGCCCAGTCGGAACCCCAGGTGGAGGTCTCCACCGGATGCCCATCACCGCCGGAGATTCCTGCTCTCTCCCGCCCCACCACTGAGGACAACCCCCATCCTCCCCCCGCCCACCTTCAGAGTGCGGTGGCGCCCTGGCCCACCGACTGGTCCAACGCCACCATCGACCTGGAAGAACTGGGGCTGGGTATTCCCGCCCCCGATCCCCGCGACCTCATACGCCCCATCGACCGTCCGGTGTTCGTCGACACCGAAGAGGCCGGCGGGTGGCTTTCCGATCAGGACCCGGGGATGCTGGTCCGCATCGAGGGTCAGGCCCGCTTCTATCCCCTGCGGGTGCTGACTCGCCACGAGATCGTCAACGACCGCTTCGGGGACCGGGCGGTGACGGTCACCTACTGCCCGCTGTGTAACACGGCGGTGGCCTTCGATCCGGTGGTGGACGGAATCACCCTGCGCTTCGGCGTGTCCGGCTTGCTTCGCAATTCCGATCTGGTGATGTGGGATTCACAGACCACTTCGCTGTGGCAGCAGATCACCGGGGAACCCATCGTCGGTCACTACGCGGGAGGGCCGGCGCTCACCTATCTTCCTTCCGCGATAGTGGCCTTCTCCGAATTCGCGGGCTCCCACCCGCAAGGGTGCGTGCTCGGCCCCGAGCAAGAGTTCGGCATCTCTTATGGGACCAACCCGTACTTTGGATACTCCTCGTCCTCCCGACCTTTTCTGTTCAGCGGGGAGTTGGATGACCGGCTTCCGGCTCTGTCCCGGGTGGTGGGGGTGAGCATCGGAGACCAGCACCGGGCCTATTCCTTCGATGATCTCGCCTCCCGGCAGGTGATCAATGATCAAGTGGCCGGAACACCCGTGGTGGTGATGTGGGGCGCCGCGCACACCGCCGATGCTCTGGATCAAAACCTCATCTCCGACGGCCGCCCAATCGGGACGGGGGTGGCCTTTGTGGCTACCACCGCCCAAGGTCCCCTGACCTTCGTGCCCGGGGAGGATGATCTGTTCCGCGATCAGGAGACCAACAGCACTTGGAACCTATTGGGCCAGGCGGTCGACGGGCCCCTAGCCGGCGTCCAACTGGATTTCGCTCCCCATCGCAACGAGTTCTGGTTTGCCTGGTTCGCCTTCTTCGGCGCCACCGGAGAACTGTGGAAGTCCCCCGGATAATCAAGAATCCAATCCCTACCCGGTTGGGCGGACCTCTTGATCACTTTCACCTTGAGGAGATGACTCCGACCCGGCCGCGGAGGCTCACCGGAGGGCAAGCTCCAAAGCTTCGATGAGGCGGCCGATCTCCTGTTCGGTGGTGTAATGAAGAAATGACATCCTCAGCACTCCCGGGTCCGAAGCTATGCCCAGGTCCTTGAGCAGGCGGGGAGCGTAGAAGTCCCCGAATCCCACCATCATTCGACTTCGCACCAAAGACTGCGCCACCGCGGGGAGAGGGCGACCCAGCGGCAGGATGGAAACAGTGGGCGCCCGCCGGGTGGGATCACTCGGACCCACAACCCGTAGGTCGTCCCGTTCGGCCAGGTAGTCGAGCAGGGGTTTGAGCAAGTTGGTCTCCCGGGCCCGGATCAGGTCATGAATCTGACGGCCTCGCCGAAGGGGAGGAGCTTTCGGCCCACCATGGTGGTGATACAGGTCGTCGAGATAGTCCACCACCCCCGCACAGGCCGCAATCTGGGCATGGTCGGGTCCGGCGGGCACCAGTTTGTGACGAAGGTCCCGGGCCGCGAAATAGTGGCCTTCGTTACCCAGGCGTTCGGCCAGTTCACGGCGAACGAACATCACCCCCTGGTGAGGCCCCCAGGTCTTGTAGGCGGAGAACAGATACACATCCACCCCCAGTGCGCCCAGATCGGGAAGTCCGTGCGGAGCGTAGGACACCCCATCCACTACCACCCGGGCCCCCACCGCCGAGGCCCGGGCCACCACTTCGGCGACCGGATTGATGGCCGCCACCACATTGGAGGCGTGGGGAAACACCACCAGCCGGGTGCGTTCGGTCAGCAGCGGGTCGAGGTCGGCCACATCCAGGGTTCCCTTTTGGGGATCGACCCGCCATTCACGGACCGTGATCCCGGTGGGCGCCAGCCGCCTCCACACCCCGGCGTTGGCCTCGTGATCCTGGGTGGAGGCGACGATCTCATCCCCCTTTTGCCACATCGCTCGGAACGCCCGGGCCAGGACATAGGTGTTCTGCGAGGTGGACGGGCCGAAATGGATCTCATCTGCGGTGACGCCCATCCATTCCGCCAAACGTCGGTAGGCGTGGTCCATGGCCTCCCCCGCTCGGGTGGAGACGGGGAAAGCATGGTAGGGCTGGATCTTGGTGCGGCGATAGAACTCGGTCAGCCGGTCGATGACCTGACGACAAACATAGGAACCGCCCGCGTTCTCAAAATGCGCCCACCCGGTTAGCTGATCGTCTGAAAAGGCAGGAAACTGGCTTCGTGCGAATTTAACGTCAAGGGAAATCGGGATCAACTCCCTCATTGATTACACTGCTCTGTTTGTTCCTATCGAGGGTAACGGGCGCTTCGCATGAATGTTGATGGCTGCATCAGCCCGTCCGCTGGCTTAATGAACTCGCCACTCTGTTGGTGGGTGGCACACTAATCGCTTTGGCATCGTCACGTTTTGGGAGCGATCCCGATCGTTGGTTTCTTGGCCGCGGGTGCAATAATCGCACCTGGGGGACCCTCATGTTGGCGTCGGGTGCGTAGATCGTTGCCGCTGGGTGTGGGGTGGTGAGTAGGTGGTAGGCGTGGCGGGCGACGTGACGTTTGAGGCATCAGATTGATTTCGCGGCGGTTTTGCCCTCGGTTTATCGGCGGTGGGCGGTCTCTGGTCAAAGTCGTGTACATGTCGGAAAGACGAGTTGCATCTCGGCCCATCCAACCATGATCCTTGCCAACACGATCTGTGGGATATTCGCCCACACCATGTGTGAGATGGAGGCGGTCCAGATAAGGGGGAGGACACCAGGGGACCTCACGCACGGCGCCATGAAAGGTGATTCGATTTTCCTGGCGGTGTCAGTTAGGCTGTGCGAAGGGCGTTTGCCAACGATTTACTTAATAATGGACCTTAGAAGCCTGTGCCGCGACTAGACAACTCTCAAATCGCATTCTGTGAAGCTCCTGTTGGGAATCTCAGGTTGCTGGCTCCTGCGGGTTGCGGGAAAACTCTATGTCTGCTTTACCGTTGCCGGCATCTCGCTAGCCTGAATCCCAGACATCGAACTCGGCTTCTTGTGGTTACGTTCACAGTGGCGGCCAAGCAGGAGCTTGTGATGCGCGTCAATGAGGACTCGGAGTTTGCCAGCCTCAGGGATATTACTGAGGTCACCACCCTCAACTCATGGGGATGGCGCCGGGTAAGAAACACGGCATTCAGTCCCAAACTTGTCACAACCGAGCGCGATTATCACTTTGCGATGCTCAACCAACTGCAAGGAGTTTGGAATTCCCATCCCGACATCAAGCGGGCTATTGAGGCGCGAAGGAATGTCGCTCCGCGGCGCATCATGAATGTGATCGACGCCTTCAAGTCTTTGGGATTCGATCATCTCCGTCACTCTAACCTTTCTACCTTTTCTGGCCACGTAGATTCGCTGTACCAACAGAATCTTGGATGGAGATTGCAGGAGCAGTTCGATGAGTTAACTAGGTACGATGTTCTTTCCTTAGCGGTAGGGGGAGACCCTAACAAACTGTCCGATGCTGACATACGACGCGTGTATAGGTCGTTTTTCCGATTTTGGCGAGAGGCTTCAGCGCATTTGATTAGTAATGCAACTTTCACTCTAGAAGATCAAAAATACGTGGCTTATGTGGATGAGGTAAAGAAGCTGGAAGCCAAGAGCATACTCTCCGGAGCCGCGAGATACGATCATGTTCTCGTGGATGAGTTCCAAGACATTAATCCGCTTGATCTGCATTTGGTCAAGGCGATCGTCGATCGCAATCGCGCGACCTTGACAATCGTCGGGGACGATGACCAAGCGATCTTTGAGTGGCGTGGGGCCACCCCAGAATATATCCTAGAGCCGGATCACTATTTTGGCGTCCCCTTCGACACGCACAAGCTGAGTGTGAATTACCGGTCTCCTGTGAATATCGTTGAGCGATCACAAAGGCTCATCTCGCACAACATTCGACGTGTCGATAAGGAGGTCGAAGCTTACGGCAACGAGAGAGCGGATATAGAAATCCGCAAGGCATCTGGATTATCTGATGCCTTGGACTACGTTCACTGGCTTGTAAAGGGGTCGATCGAACGGGGAAAGAGCCCAAGTCGAGTGGCCGTCATCGGCCGGAAGAGAAGTCAGATCATACCATATCAGGTGTTTTTTGCTTCTAGGGATATGGCGTTCTGTGCTGCTGAGGATCTTCAGGTCTTCCTGAGCAGCGCCTTCGACCGGTTACTTGAACTGCTGTTGATCAAGACAAGGGCGAGCACCCGCCTGAGCAGAACCCAGGTTGTGGGTGATTTGCTGAAGCTGTGCGATCTCACCAAGCGCTACCCCTTAAGCAAAAGGGACAAGGAAGGGTTGCGTTCTCATCTGCAGCGGTCAAAGATGCGCACACTGGAGGACGCGGCAAATGTTTTGCAGGAATACCGAGGGACGTTGAAGGGTCCGAACAAGGGGGGTGCCATGAGCCGTGGAATGGCTGACGCGGTACGTGAGTTCATCGATGCTGAAACCGTTGCGGAGGCGTTGATGAGGTTGAGCGAACACTTCGTCGGTCTTCAGTACGACTTGGGGAAGGCTGAAACTGACATTTTCTTCACCGATCCGCCGTTCCTACACCTTGCCGAATACGCGTCGCGATACGACGATGATTACGACCAGTTCGTAGACGACATCGAACTTGCAAAGGACCAGTTGGTATACGTCCCACCATTCGAGGAAGGCGCGTCAGGGCTGGAAAAGGACGAACTATGGCGTAGGCCTCTCCACCTCATGACGGCATTGCGAGCCAAGGGCAAGGAGTTTGACGTAGTCGTGCTACTCGGCGTGCGAGATGGCATTTGGCCCAACAAGAATGCACGGACCCCAGCGCAGATCGAAGCTGAGCGGAGAGTCTTCTACGTGGCGTTCACGCGTGCCAGAAAAAAGGTAGTGATGGTTCTTGACGAACGAGGAGACAACCATAGTTCCGTGGCGTCGCCATACATTGGGGAACTCGGCCTTAGGGTGTGACAGGCACCTCCCTGAGTTAGACGCGTCATTCCAAAGGGACAGAGTATCGGCCTCTTCGCCCACCTCCGGATGTCCACGGCGCGTGGAATATTGAGTCATCGGAAATTAGCGGGGAGTGATGTTGGTGAGGAGCTTCCAGTTGGGTATTCCGGCGTATAGGAGGGCTCGGATTCTGTAGTTTGCGAAATTCCGGAAACCTGCACTCTCTCTTTTGCCAGGCATCGCCTACCTCTCCGTATGGGTCACCAGCCCACAACAACCCTCGGATACATTCCTCACCACGGTCATCGAAACGTTCGGACGCCATGATCAACAAGCCCCTGATCCGATAGAGCGGATCACCTTTGCGTCCTCGGTCTTCCAATGTCTCGTTTTGGATGCGTCGGCGCACCAAGTCCACACAGCGGATCACCAACCTTCCACATAGAAAGGATCGGCCACCTAATAGGCGTCGGGCAGCACCCCGTCATAGTTCACCTGATGTGGGCCTAACATGTCCAATACCGCCCACCGAATCGCTTCACACCAATCGGTGGATTGGGATCGGAACCACCCAGCGGTGCTTCCAGCGGTACTACCAGGCGCAATACGAGGCTTCGCGGTCTTGTTGATGACGATCAAGTTGATATCGGGGTCATGTTGCTCCTCTGCGATCCAGTAGAGTCGGATAGGAGGTACCTCAATGATCACAGTTGATCTGGTTGATCGGCTTACCGGTGGCCTATTGGGGGTGGCGACTGGGGATGCCCTGGGAGCGACGCTGGAATTCATGAGCCCCGATGCCATCCAACATCGTTTCGGGGTTCATCGGGAGATAACCGGAGGCGGGGCCTTCAGTTGGCGACCGGGTCAAGGAACCGATGACACCGATCTCACTTGGGCGGTGCTGAAAGCCTATCTCGATAGCCCTTTCAGTTTGGAAAGGGTGGGCAGGAACATGCTCGAGTGGTACCGTGGCGGACCTCCCGACATCGGCGGCGCCACCGCCCAAGCTTTGCGACGACTGGCAGGATCGGGTAATCCCCGAACCAGCGGTGAGACCGGTGAGTACTCGTGCGGCAACGGGTCGCTGATGAGGTGCATCCCCACGGCTTTGGCCCGATCCGACGCGGCGGTTCGCCGGCGGGAATTGCGAGAGATCTCGGCGGTGACCCATGCCCATGTCCGGTGCACGGACAGCTGCATCGCCTATGGCGAGATAGTCAACGCCTTGCTGGAGGGAGCAGAGGTTCCCACAGCCCTGGCCGCGGCGCTGGCGCTGGACCTAGACCCCCACGTCCGAGACGCGCTCCGAATCAATCCGCGGCTTACGGTGGACCGGCTTCGCACCTCAGGTTACGTTATCGACTCGCTCGGATGCGCGGTGTGGGCGATTCAGCAGGACGCTTCCTTTGAAGAGGTAATCGTCGCCCTGGTCAACCGGGGTGACGACGCAGACACCACCGGTGCGATCGCCGGGGGTCTGATGGGAGTCCTCCACGGCGTCGCAGCAATACCGGCCCGATGGCAACGGGCGCTTGAATACCGAGTTCGCCTGCTAGACGCGATCCCTCATTTGGCGAAACTTTGGCAAGCAGGCCGGGGTGGTTAGGCGTTGATCACCACGGTGGTCGCCATCTTGTCGTGCCATCCCTGACGACGGTCATCCCACAAAAGCGACACGTACACCAACAACCCCAGCAATCCTCCAATCACGGGAATGAGGTTCAAAAGGTTGGGCAGAATCCAACGGCCCATGGACTTGCCCCAACCGGGTACTTCGCCGTCATCGGCGCGGGCCACCGTTATGCGCATGGCCATCTTGCCCCACGTTTGGCCTCGGCGGGCGATCATGGTCGGCTCATAAATCAGTGCAATCACAAACCAGATAAACAACCCACCAAACCCGGCCATAACGGCCAGGCCAGCGGTATCGTCCCCGTCTCCGAGCAGTAACCCGGCAACCCCCACCGATATCAGGATCAAGAAAGCCACGAGCAGAATGGCAATGTCGATGATCCTCGCCACTAAGCGTTTACCGGGTGAAGCAAGTACTCGAACCTCCCCGTTCCCCAATGTGACCCGCCCGGTCATGGCACGCGGCTCAGTCATTTCTATCTCCTTTTCTGATTGAGTGCCCCTCAGATGCTAGCGGCAATAAAGGGCTGCTTTCATGCTGATAACCAGCTTGGCCACTTGGACCCGCTTTGATCAGACCTGCCGACCTACCCACCTGCCCGTACCACTGCGAGAGAGTATCCAAAGTCTCGTGAGCGTTGAGTCCGCTTGGGTTGGGGACCACCCAGAGTTCGGCATCTTCGAATGTCTCCCGCTGCCGACCGGAACGGGCCCCGGGCCTGCGAAAAGCTGTCCGGTAGGCGGTGATCCCGACCACCGCAACCAGCCGAGGCTTCCATGAACGCACCTTTTCGACAAGGACAGCCGCGCCCGAACGCAACTCAGATGCCGACAACTCCGAAGCCCGGGCGGTGGCCCTTTCCGCCAGGTTGGTGATCCCGATCCCCCGTTCCACCAGATAATCACGGTCCTCGGCTGTGAATCCTCGCTCGCGGGAGATCTCATAGCTGGTGAGGCCTGCCCGGTATACAGCCGGATAGAAGCGATTGGTGGGATGAGCGAAATGCGTCCCGGTCGCCGCGGTCCACAGACCCGGGTTGATCCCCACGAACAAAAGCCGCATTCCCGGACCCGCCAGATCAGGCACCGTGGTGTCTCGAAAGCTCTCCAGCTCGGCTCGGCTGAATCTCGGCTTTCGGGAGGAGCGACTCACCGGCGCGTACGGCGCATCAACCGCTCCAGGGTCTCCGATCGGGCCGGTATCGGAGGTTCGGTGGACCCAGATTCCTCGGGCGGGTCCACCACCACCTCCGGTTCTCCCACGGGCCTGCGCCCCACAGTCTGGGCGGAGGTGGCCTTGCCCACCGACCATCGCAGCCGGCGAGCGGCGGCGTCCACCAGGAACAGCACCAGCGCCGCTCCGGCCATCACCGGCCAGATCGACAGTTCGGCGATTCCCCGAGAGGGAGCGGATTGGAACATCTCCACCGGTAGGGGGTTGACCCGGCCACCGGTGGTTTCGGCCACTTCCACAGCCAGAGTCGGATCGGGGGGCAGAAAGGAAAACTCCTCCTGGTAGGTGGAGACCGCTCCGGCACTTGAAACGGTGGAGCCACCCTCGGAGGTGGTGATCACTGCGCTCACCCAATACGCACCCGCCCGAGTGGCCGGGCCGCTCCCCTCGAAAGCATCGGCGGCGACCCGCCGAAGGGGCACCGTCCAAATCTCCCCCTCGGGTCCTCGAACCCGGGCGATACCCGAGGCGCCGGTTGGCAGGTTCGACCGTTCCACCCGGATATCCAGCTCCCCACCTCTAACTGCCACCGACACCTCCTCCTCGGCCGGTGGTGAGAGGGTGTCTCGCACCAGCTTCCCCCAAAAAGGTGCATAACCCGTCCACTCCACCCACTCCGCGCCCCAACGGGAGGTGGCGTCGGATGTCCAGACGGTGACCCTTCCCAATCCCCGCTGCCAGGAGGCCAGCAGCGGATGGGAGGCCCCAACCTCCAAGGAGACCGTGGCGGTTCCCTTGGCTTTGGTGGCCACATACCCCAGCAGTGGAGGCGAGGAGACCAGGCCATCGATCACTGGGGTGGGCGTCCCCCGCACCGGATAGAACACTCCCTCCCGCACCAGGTTGTCGGCGACCAGCAAGGTTTCCTCCACAAAAATCTCCGGAACTAAGTTGAGGTCCGCTCCCGGGTAATATCGCCCTCCCCCCAACTGAGCCATTCGCTCCAGGGTGGCCCCCGGCCCCTCCCCGGTTCCCAGCACCGATAAGGTAACACCCTCATCGGCGATCTGACGGGCCAGAGGCAAGAGGCCCGCTTCATTGGGATCCCAACCGTCGGTGAACAGGACAATGTGGCGAAGCGACCCCTCCACTCCGCTCAGGACCCGGAGCGCCTCGGCCAGGGCCGGACGGATCTCGGTGTCGCCTTCGGGAGTGAGAGAGGACAAAGCAGCCGTGGTGCTCTCGGCGTCAGGCCGGGGACCAAAAGGAATGGTCCAGTCGAATCCCGAGGAAAACGCCAGCACTCCCACCTGGTCGGCGCTGGTCAGAGCCTCAATCGCCTGAGAGGCGCCGGCTTGGGCGATGGCGGTCTTGGGAGTCCCACCCTCGATGCGCACCGAGTTCCCCCCGCAATGACAGGAACCCATGGAACCGGAGGTGTCCAGAGCCAGCACCTCCGCCACCGGCTGACGACGAAGCAGATCATCGGGATCCGACGAAACCGGCAACACCGCCTCCAGCGGGGTGAGGTGATAGTCGCCCATCCCGAAACTGCGATCACCTCCCACCACCACCAGTCCTCGGCCGAAATCCTCAACATAGGAGGCCAACCGCTCCGCCTCCTCGGCGGTGGAGATGCGGGCGTTCACCAACACCACCCCGTCGTATTCGGCGAGCGCTCCGGCCGACGGTATCCCCACCAGCCGCCGCACATTGAAACCGGATGCCCCCAAGGCGGACTGCAGTTGGGCGCCTTCTCCCCGGCGGGTGGGACTCTCCACCACCGCGATCCGGGCCGGCCCCTCCACCCGCGTAATCCCCACCGCCCGGTTGTTCTCCGGGCGACGGTCCCAATCGGCCAGAACCTGCGCCTCCACCGCCAAGGGGCCCCCTCGGCCCACGCCGACATAATCGATCGGCGCCGCCACTTCGACCCGGTTGACTCCCGGCCGCAGTTCAATTTCTCTCCATTCCTCATAGTCCCCGGCGCTGATGCGCAGCTGCGCCCGCCCGGCCCGGTCGGATCGGACTCTCACCGTGGCCTCCACCACATCCCCTACTCTCACCAGCCCCGGCAGCTCGACCGCGTCCACCAGGACATCGGCTCCCAAAGAAGTCTCCAGCACCACCACATCCACCGTCACACCCTCGCGGGCCAGTTCCCGGGCCGCCGCGGTGACCTCGCCCCCGGTGTCGGACATGTCGCTCATCAGCACCACCCGGCGGGATCCGGCGGTGGGAAGCAGCGCCGCGGCCGACCGCAGCGCGGCGGCCAACTCGGTGGCGGAGGGGTCAACCACCGACCGCACCGGGAGTATCTCCCGGTCGGTGGTGAGCGAGGTGTCCATCCGCGCCCCGGCGCCGAACACCATCAACCCCGCCAGGTCATCCTCCCCGGCGACTTCCAAGGCCTCTGCGACCAGCTGCTCCTGTTCGGCCCGGGATCCCTCGCTGACCGACAGAGACCGGTCCAGGACGAACAGCACCGCCTTCTGACGTTGAGGCAGGTCCAGAACCGGTTGGGACAACGCCAAAAGCGCCAGTGTCACCCCCACCAGACGCAATCCCACCACCCACCGGCGACGCCGTTTCCCAAGCGTCCACCTTCCCCGGCGGGCCATAATCCAGACCGCCGCCGCCCCCACCGGCGCCGCCCACAGAAACTCGGGCGCATCGAATCTCATGTGCGCCGACCCCACACACTCCCCGGGACTCCCACCGGTCTCAACGCCGCCGACCCCATAGGAGCCGACCGGGGGCGGCGAAGGGCCATCCACCACTCCAACAGCATCAGCAGAGCGGCCAGCGCCGCCACCCAGGGACCCCACTCGCGGATGATCGTGCTTCTCTGATCGGAGACGAAAGACCCCGGCTGCACCGCCACCGTCCGGGCCAAGGCCGCCGATTCGGTGGCGTCAAAGTTGCGAACCGCCAACTCGGACCGCTCCACCTGCCCGTCTTCATCCAAGTACTCGATCCGGTACACGCCCGGATCGCCGGTCTCGACAAAAGAGGAGGCCCCGCCGCTGATGGTCACCGAGTCGCCGCCGGGGGTGATCAACCGGATGTCACTTTGGCCTGAGCCGAGCAGAGGGAGAGGAACCCCGGCCGGTGCAGGATCGACCCCACCCGCCGTCTCGCCTCCCAGCCACTCCAAGAGCTTCACCCCCAGCAGCGGGAAGGCGGTCTGCACCACGAGGTTGGAATGAGCAAGATCGAAGGTGAAATACACCACTTGGTGGCCGTTCACCCTGCCCAACAACACCAGGGGAACATTCCCCGATTTGACCACGGGCAGCCAGAGGTCGCTCTCCACCATCTGGGCCTCGGCCACCGCCACACCGGCCAGTTCGATGTCGTCCAGCACCGGTTCGCCGGGACGCTGCCAGGTGACTCCCAGATTGGCGGCCAATTCCGTGAGCCGCAGACCGGCCGGAGGCGGATTGGTGCGGATCAACCACGTGGGTTGCTGTATCTCTTCGGGCGCGGCGCGGTTGACAATCAACAGATCCGCCGCCCCGTCGGACTCGTCGGCCACTTCGAACTCGGGGATCGAGGACAAAAGCGCCGAGAGAAACGGAGAATCCTCCCCATGCACCCGCACTGCGGTGACAGACGGTATCGCCATGGCTGCCCAGGCTCGGTCGTCGAGCGGCAGGGCGTCTTCGGCGTTCACCAAGCGGGCTTGCACAACTGCTCCCGGGCCCGCCGGGACCGGCACAATTGCATCCTCCGATCCGCCGGGCCCCGGAGACACCTGGAAACGAGAAGTCGCCTGACCGTCCACTTCCACTTCCACGGTCATGTCCCGCTCCGCAAACCCGTGATTGGCCACCGACACCAGCGCTCGGGTCACACCAGCCGCATCCCTTTCCAGTGAAAGGGCATCGATCGCCCAATTGGGGCCGGTCTCATCGAATGCCTGATGCCGGGCGTCGGCCACCGGTTCGGCGGCCAGCGGAGCGGCGCCGCCGTCGGTGAACAGCACCAGATCGGTGGGGCGCTCGGGGGTGGCAAGGCCCCGACCCAGCCGAATCGCATCGGCCAGGTCGGCCTCTCCGCCCGTAAGTCGGAGCGCTGACAGCGCCTCGGTCACTTCCTCGCGCCGCCGTGTGAAGGCCGTCACCACCCGGGGAACCGCTCCGGCCTCGATGACCGACACCATCTGGTCACCCGACATCTCCCCCGCCCAACCCAAGGCCTCCTCCCGGGCGCGATCGAAGCGGCCAGCCATTCCCATGGACCCGGAAACATCCATCACCAGCACGGTGTGCTCCCCTAGGCGCGCCTCTTCGGATGCAAAGGGCCGAGCCAAGGACACGACAAACGCCGCCAGCACCGCCAGTTGCGCCAACAGCAACGGCGTTATCCGCAAACGCCGCCACGGGCGCGAGGAGGACAGAGGATCGACCACCGACTCCCAGAGCAAGAGACTCGATACTTCGAGCCGCTCCCGGCGGCTGCGCAACATGTAGAGAGCGATCAGGGGAAGAGCCAGCGAGGAGAGTCCCAAGGCTGCCGGTACCAGAAAACTCACCGCGCCGCTCTCTTCCCCGCGGGGGCCGATCGCCCGGCCCACTGTCCACATTCCTCGCGAAAACCGACCCTATCCCGCGAATTCCACCAGTGACGCTCCTCCCACCAGGGACCCCACCCCCACCGCCACCTTTCCGTGGGTTGGAGCGCACTCGGGCGATCTTGCCCAGGTCGGATCCCCAACCCATATGATCCCTGGTGCGGAACGGACAGCGCGCCGGAACGGTTCCGATCAGGTGCTTTGCGGTTAATACCAGCCTGATATGGGCCGGTGACAGTTTCAAGGCCCGGTGAGGGCTTTTTTTGCCAGACTGGGATAGCTGTGAAATTTCGCCGAGATCGACCGGAGGCACTCGGGGCCGGCATCACTTCCCCGACACCACTCCGGCGCCCACCAACGACGCCAGGGTGCGTTCGCAGGCGTTCGGCCCGGACTCCACCAGCAGGTAATGAAGGCCCGAGCGGGCCGATCGGGCAGCCATTTGGGAACACAGTTCCTCAAGCCGGGACCGATAGCGCTCATAGGCCTCGGCGGTGGCTGAGAAATCCGATTCCTCACCGGTCTCCACATCGCGCAATCGCACATCCCCCAGCACCTGGGGATCAAGTTCCGCCGCCCCCAGCACTTGCAGAACCACCCCAGCGATCGAACCACCCAGCAAGTCAAGTCCCGCGCTCCAATCGGAGACCAATAGGTCGCTCACCAACACGGTGTACCCACGGCGGGCGCCCACCCCCAGCGCCGCCAAACCCGGAGAGATCTTTCCCTCCCCCTCTTGCACCACCATTTCTTCCAGCCATGATTCCAGTCGGGGCCAAGCCGAAAGATGCCGTCCCGCCGGCCCCCGGGTGGCGGCGGTTCCCGCATCCCCGGGCACCGTCCACAGTTCCACTCGGTCTCCGCCCGCCAGAGCCAGGTAGGAAATCATGCCAGCCAGTTGTTGGGCCGAAGACAGTTTGTCGTGGAATCCCATGGAAGAAGAGCGATCTGTCACTACTCTGACCACCAGTTCTCGCTCCGCCTCGAATTCCCTGATCAGGGGCACCCCTAGGCGAGCCCACAGGTGATGGTCGATGCGGCGGTAGTCATCCCCGATGGTGTACTCCCGGAAATCCACGAAATCGATGCTCTCACCCTTGTGAAAAGAAGGATGACGACCACCGTGGGGCGCCCGCACCCGGCCCCGGGCGGCCAGGGAGAATCGCCCGATCTTGTTCCGCAGGTCGGCCGGGATCAGCATCAGCCGGCCGCCACCGCCTCGGGGTGAGCGGCGAGCAGTTCGTCGATCAGTTGGTCGGAGGTGACACCATCCACCACCGCCTCGTATCCCAGCACCAGTCGGTGACGAAGCGCCGGACGCGCCAGTTGGCGGATGTCCCCCGCCGAAAGGTTGGGACGCCCGTCCATCAGAGCAAGGGCTTTACCGCCCAGCACCAGAGCCTGAGCTCCTCTGGGGCTGGCCCCGGCGCGAACGTAACGACGGATGCCGTCGGTGGCGTTGGGCGAATCGGGATGGGTGGCGCCCACCAGGGTGGAGGCGTAGCGAAGCAGATGGGCCCCGGCCGGGAGTTCTCTCACCAGGGCGGCCATCTCGGTCAGGTGAGAGCCCTCCAGTACGCCTTCGGGCCGGCTCTCCGAATCGCCGGTGGTGCGCCGGAGAATCTCCACCAGGTCGTCGGCGGGAGGGAACGGCACCAGCACTTTGAGCATGAACCTGTCCAGCTGGGCCTCGGGAAGAGGGTAGGTCCCCTCCATCTCCAGGGGGTTCTGGGTGGCCATCACCATGAAGGGCCGGGGAAGGGGACGGGTCTTCCCCGCCACCGTGACCCGTCGCTCTGCCATCGCCTCCAAAAGGGCCGACTGCGTTTTGGGGGTGGCCCGGTTGATCTCGTCAGCCAGCACCAGGTTGGTAAAGACTGGTCCGGGATGGAAACGGAACGCGCCGGACTGGAGAACGTTGGTCCCCAAAATGTCGGCCGGCATCAGATCGGGCGTGAACGAGACACGCCCGAAACCGATCTGCAGCACCTGCCCCAAGGTGGTGAGAAGCCGGGTCTTACCCAGTCCCGGCACCCCCTCCAAGAGGAGATGCCCCTCACAGAGCACCGCCACCAGCACCTTTTCCACCAGGTCGGATTGGCCGACGATCACCTTGGCGATCTCGGTCCGCGCTCTGATCAGTCGGTCCGCAAACTCGGCGGGGTGTTCGGCAATGGGGTTACGGTTCATGGCTCCAACTCCGTGAAATAGCTTTGTACGACTTCGGTGAGATGAGAGGGGAGGGGACGACGCTCCAGGGACGCCAGGGCCGCGGCTCGATACTCGGCCAGGAGCTCGGTGTAAGGAACCAGGGATTGGTTGGCCACCGATGGCCCCACGGCCGAGCCGGCCAGTTCACCGGGGCCGTCTCCCTCGATCGGAACCCGGACCTCTTCTCCCAGGCCGCCAGCCGGCGGCTCGAAAACCGTTGATGAATATCGGGGGGGCACAGCCGGATCGTCATCGCCGACTCCCGTCAGCGAACCGGCGCCCTGCCCGGACCTGGCCGATTGCCCCCCACCACCGGCTCCCTGGCCTCCTGCACCGGCTCCCTGGCCTTGACCTCCCCCACCCGATCCCTGACCCTGACCACCCGAACCTGAACCCTGACCCTGACCAGGCCCGTCTCCGCGGCCCGGCCCCTGACCGCCCTGTCCCTGGGCGTTTCTCAATCGGTTCTCCGATTCTGCCAAAGCGGCGGCCGCGGCCGCAGTGGCGGCGGCCGCGGCCGCCCGTCTCCGGGCAGAAGAGACCTCCGAAGCGGATCGCCCCAGAGCGTCGGCCGCCCGGCTCAGATCAAAACCATCGTCGGCCAACGCCGAGGCCGCATCGGCCAACGCCGAGGCCGCATCGGCCAGCGCCGAGGCAAGCTCGTCGTTTATCCCCGCGAAATCGGCGGCTCGCTCCGCCAACTCCCCGGCCACCGCCTGTCTCTCTGCCGAAGAGAGACCCGCCAGAGATGCGGCCAGATCGGAGAGTTGCGAAGCCGGGTCATCGCCTCGCCCCACCGGATTCTGGGACAGCCGGGTTGCCAAGCCTTCCAAGGCGGTGTTCTCCGCCAGCCGGTTGGGCGACAGGCTCTCTTTCAAATCAAGACGGGCCGCGGAAAGGGCCGAGATGGCCTCCTCCAAAGTCTGGGCGCTCTCCAAAGATTCGGCCAGTTGCCCCAAGCGCTCCGGCAGCTCTCCGGGACCTTCGGAGGCCAGGGCCTCCACCACTTCCATTTCGGCATCCACCGCTTGGCGGACCGCCAGTTGCTCGGCTCGGGCCTGGTCGGTGAGAGAGGGCGCCAGCGCCAATGCCACGGCCGACGCCACCGCCGTCGCCGCCAGAGCCATCACTTTGGTGGACGGGTATTCCCCACCCATTCGAGCCCGTTCGGCCCCCTCGGCCCACCTCCCCGCCTCGGCGACCTGCCGACGGGCGGCCGGACCACGACCGGAGTTTGCCGAAAGTTCCCAGGCGGTGGCCAGGCGGTCCTCCCCTGCCAGCCGCTGATCGGCCCACAACGCGGCCTGAGCAGAGGTGGGCCGATGCGCCGCCCACCATCCCACGGCCCCGATCACGGTGGCGGTCCAAAGAATCGAAGCCGCCTGATCGGCCCAAGGCAACACCAACACCCGGGAAAGTCCCCACAAGGCCGCCGACGCCGAAGCGCCAACTCCCAGCCAAACCGTAAATTCACCGACCAGCCTCGACCCCCACAGCCGGCGCCGGGCCGACGCCACCAGACCGATCAGCGATTCAGGAGCTTCCATCAGGCGCCCGAGCCCGTTTCAGCCGCAAAGGCGCGGCCCGCGGCGCCGTCACCTGCCGAGCAGCGCTCCACAGACACAGGGCAGCGATCGCCCCGTAGATCAAAGTAGTGGCTATCCATCCAGGTATCCGACGGAACCCCAGCAATCCACCGTCGTCCGAACCTTGATCTTGGCGAAGGCCCACCAGGAGTTTGAACGGGTCCATGGGAGTGGGAACATCACCGCCTTCGAACAACCCCTCCAAGTCGTCGTAGGGAAAGGCCACCGCGTCCGCCATCGCCACATAGGGGTTTATCCAGGTGCTGACCAACTCCCGACCACTGTCTTCAATGTCCACCCTCAAGACCAGGGCCTCCACCCCCATCAGCACGAAGGATCCGAAGAACATCGCCACCGCCAACACATAGGACAAGGCCACCGCTCCCCGGTTGGACCGAGCGCGGGAAGACACCCATATGGCCAGCGACGCCTGCGTACCCACCACCAATATCAGCATGGCCAGGACCACCAGGACATCCACGATGTTTATCGCTCCGAATGCGAGCGGAAGGCCCAAAAGAGGGATGACCGCCAGAATCAAGAGCAGGAAATAGCTGACCGAGGAAAGGAGCTTGCCCACCACTATCCGAAAGGGGGTGATCTGGGTGATCTGCAGAAGATGAAGAGTCTGCCGCTCCCTTTCTCCCACCACCGACAGGGCGGTGAGGCCGGGGACCATGAACGCCACCGCGGTCAGAAGAACCAGGGTCATACCATCGAAGACCCACTGGCCGGCCCGGTCGAGGTCCGACAGGGGACCGCGAAGTGAGAAGAAGTCGATGGTGAGGCTGCGTCCCACAACGTAAAACAGGTAGGACAAAAGACCCACCACGATCACCCAAGCGGTTATTACCAACCAACTCCACCTTCCCCGGAAACGCTGGCGGGACTCTCGGGCCAGAACCGGATTCATTGGTCGGGGTCCTGGGTGATACGGAGAAACAGTTCCTCCAACCCGATCTCTTCGATGCGCCACTCCGCAACCCGCACTCCGGCCGAAACCAAACCCCCCAGCAGATCAACCGAGGTCTGATCCCCCTCTTCGGTCACGGCAAACTTGATCAGGCCACTTTCCACTACCAGTTCGCTGACTCTGTTATCGGACTCCAGCAGAGCCAAGGCCCGGTCGACATCCTCATCCGGTAACCGCATCCGTATCGCCCGCTCGGAAGTTAACGAAGCCCGGATGGAGTCCATTCCACCCTGGGCGGCGACCCGGCCTTCGTCCAGCACCACTATGTCGGTGCAGATGCCTTCCAGTTCCGTGAGAACATGGGAAGAGACCACCACGGTCTTACCCATCCGGCCCAACTCGGCAATCAGCTCCCGAAGCTGGACCCGAGCCCGAGGATCAAGCCCGGCCGCCGGTTCGTCAAGCACCAGTACGTCCGGATCGTGCACCAAGGCGCGGGCCAGGGACAGGCGTTGCTTCATTCCTCGGCTCAGCGTGTTCACATCCTCCTCTGATTTGTCCGACAAACCCACCAGTTCCAACAGGTCGGCCGCCAAGCCCGGCCAGCGAGCAGGGGCAATGCCGTGACCGGCTGCGAAAAAGTGCAGGTATTCGGTGGCGGTGAGGGTTTCGTACACACCGAAAAAGTCCGGCATGTAGCCCACCAGTCGACGAACCCCCGGAGCATCCCGTTCCGGATCGAGTCCTCCCACCTCCACCGTCCCTTCGTCCCTGGCCAACAAGGTGCTCATCAGCAAGATGGCGGTGGTCTTTCCCGCCCCGTTGGGGCCGACCATCCCGGTGACCGACCCTCGGGGGATGCTCATGTCCACCCCGTCCAGGGCCACTGTGGTGCGATAGCGCTTCTTCACCCCCGCAAATTTGATCATCACGACAGGTCTCCCCACATCATCACCCCCGCCAGGGGAGCGGGCACCTGCAACCGAGCGGTCGAAACCCTCATGAACACCTCGCCCGAAGGCGCCACGAACCTCTCGGCATCGATCATCTGGTCGATGTCAACCGCCACAAAATCCGAGGCGCCCCAATCCCATGCCTCCCACCCCTGGTCATTCTCGGACCGCTCCTCCTCGTCGAAACGGACCGGAGGGCCACCGAAGCCGGGATCCAAACCACCCAGCACCAGGCGGGGAGAGACCGAAAGGTGGGGAGGCAGCCGGTATGACAGAACCCATTGCTCCGAGAAAACCTGTTCTCCGTCAAATCCCACATCACTGAGGGCATCATCGACCCACACCGGGCGGGCAAACGCCCAACCCCGTTCTCCCATGTGGTCGCGGGGTATGGGAAAGAGGATCAACTTCAAGCCGGGAACGACGGGCACTCGTCCTTCGACTTCCACCAGCGTTATCGGCTCCTCCACCACCGCAAACACAAAGAAGGGAACGTCCACCATCGCGAATCTTTGCGCCAGATTGCTCAAACCTCCGACCACCTCCGGCCAGTTGTGCCGGAAATCCCCTTCCTCCCCCCATGCGTTGAATTCCCAAAGCGAATCTCCGAACCCCCACCACGAATCGGAGGTAAGGACCCTCTCCCAACTCATCGAACCGGTGGAGTCAGGTTCCAAAGTCCCACCCACCGCCACCTTCGGATGGGCATGAACCCCCCACACCACCGGAGCAGAGGAGTGGTTGGTGAACTCAATCCATTGCTCGGAGAATTCGACTGTCATCTCCACCGGTTCGCTCCGACGAAAGGCATTGACTGCCAGCCAACCCAGAGGAGGAAGCTCGTATTCGTAAACACCGGAGCCGCTGATAACCGGCTGCACCGAACCTCCGGAGATCCGATCGGGGTTTTCCGGAAACGAATCCCAATCCGTTTCGAAGGAGATTTCCAGATTCCGAGCGCGGCTGCTGGCCGCCACCACGGCGCTTCGGGTTTCCCCCGACGGCCCCGCCACCTGCACCGTCCCATGTGACCAGAAGACCTGATCGATCCCCCCGGCGCCGACCATCCAAAACGCCACCACCCCCAATAGACCAACCACCGGGACAGTGAACCATGCCCACTCCAGCCTGCGTCTTCTCCTGAGAATCCACAGATTGAGCGGCCCGACCACCAAGGCGTAGGCGACCACTACCAAGGGCAGCCAGGGATAGCTGGGCGTTTCGGTCTCGGCCGCCAGGGCAGCCTGGGTCAGAGGAATGGCGCCTCCCCAAAAACCGGTCGGTCGGTCGGTCGGCAAGGGGAGAGGTCGGAGCAGCGAAGCCCAAACCCGTGGGTCATGCCCGCCCAGAGCCGACATCGCCACAATTTCTCCGTCGCCCAATCCATACCACTCGATCCGAGCATCGATCCCGGGGAAACTGCCCCAGAAGGTGACGTCCAGGTCCATGGCATTGAGGGCGGATGAAGTGGTGATAAGCCGCCCTCCACTCCTCAGCCAGGCGACCGTCGCCGGGGGCAGGAGTCGGGGACGGTTCAACACCAAATAGGACAACGGATAAAACTCTCCACTCTCCAGCCATTCCAAGGGGTCTTCAATCCCCACCGGGGTGATCGGCTCACCGCTGACCGCAGAGCGCACTTCACCCAACACCGGCTCCAACCCGGCAAGGTCCACCAGACCAACCAGAATCTCATTGGAGGCCAACCTGGGCCGGAAAAAGGCCGACGCCACCGGTTCGTCATCCGAGGCGCCGTCGGGTACCAGCCTCAACAGGACCGCTCCCTGGTCGGTGGGCGGAGCCACCACGACTTGATAAGTCCTCACCCCGCCCGCCGGTACCTCCACTGCCATTCTGGCCAATTCCTGGCCCTGCACCACCAAGAGCTCCCCCACCATGAGGATGTCGCTCTCTATGCGAGCGGTCAGGAGCATGGGCCAGCGCGGATCCACCCAGCCGTCGATCCCCCCCTCCACTGTCATCCTCACCTCCGGCCGCCCCTCCTGAGCGGAGACTGCACCACCGACCAACAGGGCCATCCCCACCGCCGCCAGAGCCATTACCAGTCTGGCCGGACGGCCACCGAAAAATCCTGACCCCATCAATCCCGAATATAGGGAGGCCGGGGTTCTAATTGCGGGAGGTTATGGTTCGACATGGCATCAGGTGGAACGCCTCGTCTCTCAGTGGAGGTGTCTCCAAAGAGATAGCGGTGTTTGACGAGGATGCACATCTGCTGATAGCCGAGCCAGATTGAATGCAAGCGGTACCATCTCAGTCAATTCCCTGAGAGGCAACCATGGCTATCTACCAGATTCTCTATTGGGACCAGATCCCGGTTGGAGTGAAGGCGACCAAAGATGGACGGCGGGGGCGGGTTCGCAGGCACCTCAGCAGTCGTTTTCAGATGGCGGTGGACTCCGTTGCGACCATCACCGAACGGTCCGACGAGGATTCCTACATGGCAGGGTGGTCGTGGGGCGATCCGGTCACCGAACCGGGCGATCCCGTCCAAGTGGCGGAACGGGTCGTCGAGCAATTGGAAGCCGAATACCCTACCCAGCGCCTTTCGGACCTGCGCCGATCGATTATCACCGCCCACCGAGCTCAGCAGGCCGGGCCATGACCGCGCCTGCCGAGGGTGGGCATTCGGCAGAGAACGCCCCTCCAAGTGGCCCAGGTCGCACGGTGATGGTGGCCTGTGCAGCCCTGGGCAAGGAACTGCGTGAAATCATCGACCGCCATGATTGGGAGGTGGACCTGCGGGTGATCAACGCTCGGCTGCACAATCGTCCCCAATTGATCACCGGCGCGGTGAGCGAGAAGCTGGCTGAGACCCGGGAGGACTCCCAACGGCAGATAGTGGTGTATGGACACTGCGGAGCGCCCGATTTGGACCCCATGCTCAGAGAAGCCGGTGTGGACCGTACCCTCGGGCCGCATTGCTATGAGATGTTCGGTGGCGAGGAGTTCGTCCGTTTGATGGAAGAGGAGCCCGGCACCTTCTTCCTCACCGATTTTCTGGTCAAGGCCTGGAAAAACCTGGTCTCCGATGACCTGAAACTGGGCCGCCACCCCGAACTGAAGGAAATGCTGTTTGGGAACTACCGCCGGGTGGTCTACCTGATCCAGACAGAAGACGAACAGCTGGTGAAACGCGCCGGGGAGATCGCCGATTGGCTGGGGCTACCCCTGTTGACTCGGGTGGTGGGCTATGGCCACCTGGAGAAACGATTGGTGGCCATAATGGAACAACAACCCCAGCCGGTCACCTCGGTGACAGTCGGCATCGACGGCCACAGCGCCTACCCCACCCTCTCCTGAGACCGGCGTCGATCCACTGGGTGGGGATCACGACCCCCTAATAGCACCGGGAGATCTGTCTACTTCTTAGCGGATTGGTAGTAGGGATCGGCGCCTGATGCGTGATCGGTGACATCCACTATCTCGGTTATTTCCGGAATCGATTCCCTGAGAATCCGCTCGATACCCTGTTGGAGAGTCACTTGGGCCATCCCGCATCCCTGACATCCCCCTGACAGGCGCAGGAAAGCCACGGTCCCGTCCACCGAGACCAGTTCGGCTGCACCGCCGTGCATGGCAATGGACGGGTTGATGTTTTCGTGTAAAAGCGTTGAAATCTGCTCCGCCAAGGGCCCGATGAGGTCTCCTCTCGGCTCGGTCCCGCCGATGGTGGGACTCTGAGGGAGATTGGGATTGTTCATCGCCAAACCCTGATCGGTCAGCTCCAGGGAAGCCCCCGAGAGCTTCGGAACATCATGGTGAGGGATCAGAATGGCCAGGCCATTGTGGTCCTCGCGGATTTGATGGTCGGTTTGATCCTCGACCGGAACAAAGCTCAGGTCGTATTGGAATTGTGCTCCCTGGATGCCGCTGACCTCAATGGACAATCCGTATACCTGCTCACCGGGTTCCTGGTCTCGAAGGGAACTGATCATCTCCACCGCATCGGGGGAGACCGATAAAACATTTTGCGCCATTTGGCCGCAATGATAACGATTGTTGGGCAAATGCGGTATTGAGGTTCGATCGCGCCTACATTGATAGTTCAGCCCATGCCTCACGTTCTGCTGATCATCCCCACCCAGACCTACCGAGCGGCGGACTTCGTGGCGGCCGCGGCCGATCTGGGCATTGACCTCTCGATCGCCTCAGAGGAGGAACTTCCGCTACTGGTAGCGGATCGGCAGGTGCGAATCGACTGCTCCCGTCCGCAGTGGGCGGCCCGGCTATTGGCCGACCATGCTGCCCGGCTTCCCATCGACGCCATCGTCCCCCTCGATGACCAGGGAGTCGTGGCGGCTGCCCGGGCCGCTCAGTTGATCGGCCTTCCTCACAATCCCCCCTCCGCGGCGGCAGCCACCCGCAACAAGGCCATGATGCGGCGCCAATTGGCTGAGGACGAAGTCTCCCAGCCCCGATTCGCGGTGATGGAGAAGGGTGATTCTCCCGCCAAGATTGCCGCCCGTTTGGGATACCCGGTGGTGTTCAAGCCACTGTCCAGATCGGGTGGGCAGGGGGTGATTCGAGTGGATCGTCGCAAAGCAGCCGAACCCGCCGTCCGAAGGCTCCGCCGGATCCTGGCCGAGGCGGGAGAAAACCCCAACCAGCCCCTCCTCATTGAAGAGTTTCTTCCCGGTGGGGAAGTGGCCGTGGAAGGAATGCTGTCGAAGGGCCGCCTCACCATCATGGCGATATTCGACAAACCCGACGCCCCCCAGGGGCCATTCTTCGAGGAGACTATCTTCATCACCCCCTCCCGGCTGCCAACCGGGGTGCTGGCCGAGGTGGAACACCTGACGCGGAGGGCGGTGCTGGCGCTGGGGCTGAGAGAAGGCCCGATCCACGCCGAACTGCGAATCCGACCGGACCGGGTCAGCGTGCTGGAAGTGGCGGCCCGTTCCATCGGAGGGCTCTGTTCGCGATCGCTTCGCTTTGGGCTGATGGGCGACTCCTGGGAGTCGGTGATTCTTCGTCAGGCTCTGGGAATCCCGATCCCCTCATCGGTTCGACAGCCAACTGCCGCCGGGGTGATGATGCTGCCCATTCCCCGATCGGGCACGCTGGTGGGCGTGGAAGGAGCCAATCCGGCCTTACGCACCACGGGGATCGTCGACCTTCAGATAACCGCCCCCATCGGCCAGCCGATCAAGGCCCTGCCCGACGGAAACCGCTATCTGGGGTTTCTGTTCGCCTCCGCCTCCCGGCCGTCCTTAGTGGAACAGGCCCTGCGGGAAGGGTTCTCCCGCCTGCGAATCGTCATCGAATAACGGACTGCTGTCCCGATCCCATTACCTGCGCCACAGCAGCCAGGAACCGGTCGTTCTCATAGGAGGTTCCCACCGTGACCCTCGACCACTCACCCGGAAAGGCCCGGATGATCACCCCGTGGGAGAGGAAACGCTCCGCCGTTTCTTCGGCCCCCAAGCCGACCGTGAAATACACGTAATTGGCCTGGCTTCTCACATATCCGATTCCCAGGTCGGCCAGCCCTTGTTGGATCCGGCCCCGCTCATGGGCGTTTTGAGCGATCCGGGCCTGGATCTGATCCTGATGGCGCAAGGCCTCCACCGCGCCCACCTGCCCCACCGAGGTGACCGTAAAGGGCGATTGCACCCGTTGGAGGTGCTGGAGGGTCTCGGCTCGTCCCACCGCATACCCGACTCGCATGGCTGCCATCCCGTAGATCTTGGAGAAGGTCCGAAGGGTGATCAGATTGGAACTGTCGATGGCCCGGTGAATGGTCCCCCGGTAGTCGGGGGCGGTCACGTACTCATAGTACGCCTCGTCCAACACCACCAGCACCCGTTCGGGTATCGCATCCAGCAGGTCGGAGAGTTGATCTTCGGCCAGGTAGGTTCCCGACGGGTTGTTGGGGTTGCAGATGTACACCAAAACGGTATCGGGGCCGATGGATGCCGCGATGGCATCGGGATCCAAGCCATGCTGTGAAGTCAGCGGCACGGCGACCGAGGCCATCATGGAGTAACGGGCATAAAGGGGGTACATGGCGAACGATGGCCAGGGAAACACCACTTCCCGGCCCGGGCCACCCACCGCCAACGTCGTCAGGCGAATCAGCTCACCAGACCCGGCGCCGCACCACAGATTCTCGTACTTCACCCCCAGATGTCGGGACAGGGCGGTCCTCAGGTCGAAGGCGTGGTTGTCGGGGTAGCGGTTAATGTCCGCCGCCGCCCCGGCCATCGCCTCCACAACTTCATCGAAAGGCCGATTGGGATTCTCGTTGGAAGCCACCCTCACCAGGTATTCGGGCCGCAAACCCAAATCTGTGGCCAACTCTTCAATCGGACGTCCCGGTTTGTAGACCGCCAGATCAGCCAAGTCGGGCCGCAGGAACTCCATGGTCAGGAACTGAGGTGATCTCCGAACGACTTCGCTTGCCGACGTTTCCCTCCTCGGGGCGGGCCACCGGAACCGGGGCCTCGCCCGCCTTGGCGACCACCGCCACCAGAGCCGCGACCGCCGCCCCCGCCACCACGAGGACCGCGACCACCGCCCCCGCCACGGCCACCGCCACCACGACGATCACCACCACGAGAGCCGCGACCGCCGCCCCCGCCACGGCCACCGCCACCACGACGATCACCACCACGAGGACCGCGACCGCCGCCCCCGCCACGGCCACCGCCACCACGAGGACGCCGTCCGCTGTCATGGGGAGGACTTTCGCTACCGGGGGGCGGGCCGTCCAGTCGCTCGGCCAGGGTGAGGCTGAGTTTGCCTCGGTCCATCCCTTCCACCACCACTTTCACCATCTGACCCTGGGAGAGATAATCCTCAACCCGGTTCACCCTCCGATCGGGGTCGATCTTGGAGATGTGCAGCAGGCCATCCCGTCCCGGCAGAATATTGATGAAGGCGCCGAAGGTGGTGATGTTGACCACCTCACCCTCGTACTCCTTGCCCTCTTCGGGCTGCGGCGGGAAGGCAATCAGGTTGATCCGTTCCGTGGCGGCCTGGAGAGCGGCGCCGTCCGCCGAAGCCACCCGCACGATCCCTTTGCCCTCGGTTTCCTCGATCTCGATGGAGACGCCGGTCTCCTCTTCGAGTTCCCGGACCATCTTGCCCTTGGGGCCGATCACTTCGCCGATCTTGTCCTTGGGGATCTCGATCGCCTCGATGCGCGGGGTCCATTCCTTCAGTTCCTTCCGCGGCGTCGAGATCACCTTGTTCATCTCTTCGAGAATGAACATTCGGGCGTCCCGGGCCTGCGAAAGCGCTTGATTCAAGACCTCGGTGGGCAGACCGGCGATCTTGGTGTCCAGTTGCAGAGCGGTGATCATCTCCGCCGTCCCGGCCACTTTGAAGTCCATGTCACCCATGAAGTCCTCGTCGCCGAGAATGTCGGTGAGGGTGACGTACTGGTCGTCTTGGTAGATGAGACCCATGGCAATCCCGGCCACCGGGGCGCTGATCGGCACACCGGCGTCCATCAGCGACAAGCTCGAAGAACAAACCGCGGCCATGGAGGTCGATCCGTTGGAGGAAAGGACCTCGGAGACCAGTCGCAGGGCGTAGGGAAAATCCTCAGGACCGGGCACCACCGGCAGGAGAGCCTTCTCCGCCAAAGCGCCGTGTCCGATCTCCCGTCGCTTGGGTCCGCGCATGAACCCCGCCTCGCCGGTGGAGAAGGGAGGGAAGTTGTAATGGTGCATGTACCGCTTGCCTTCTTCAATTCCCAGATCGTCCAGCATCTGCTCCATGCGCAGCATGCCCAGGGTGGTGATGTTCAGCACCTGCGTCTCGCCTCTTTGGAAGAGCCCCGAGCCGTGGGTGCGCTCCACGGTTCCAACCTCAATCGTGAGCGGTCGCAGATCGGCGGGGGCGCGCCCGTCAAGCCGTATTCCCTCATGGACCACTCTCTTGCGCATGGTGGTTTTGAGGGCTTGCTTGAAGGCCCGCTTGGCCGCCGGCGCCAGTTCGGGATCGTCGGAGCTCGCCTCCGCCACGATCTCCTCGCGAAGCGCCCGCTCCCGTTCCGACCGCTGCCGTCGATCGGCGATCGTCACCAGTTCCTCCAGTTGGGCCCCGCCGGCCTCCGAAACCTTCTCCATCATCTCGGACGAGTAGTCGGCGACCGAGGGCCATTCAACCTTTGGAGGTGTCACCAGGGCAGCCAACTCCAATTGCAGATCAATGCTCTCGGCGATCACTTCCTTGGCGGCGGCCAGTCCTTCCACCACCGCCGCCTCGTCGCTGGGGGCATCGCCTCCGGCAACCAGGGCGACTCCCCCCACCGTGGCGCCGGCTTCCACCATTATCACGTCGATCTCGCCCGACTCATTGCGCCGACCGGCGACTGTGATCTCGAATACTCCCTCGGCGATCTGCTCATGGGTGGGGAACGGAACCCATTCCCCTTTCACCAAAGCCAACCGGGCGGCGCCGATCGGACCCCGGAAAGGGATGGGGCTCACGGACAGGGCTGCCGAGGCGCCGATCAGGGCAAGGACGTCGAAGGGATTTTCCCCGTCGATCGACAGAGGCATGGCCACTACCTGGGTCTCACACCGAAATCCTTTCTCGAAGGACGGGCGAAGCGCCCGATCGATCAACCGACAACCCAAGATGGCGCCTTCGCTGGGTCGGCCCTCCCGCCGGAAGAAGGACCCCGGGATACGCCCGGCCGCATACATGCGTTCCTCCAGATCGACGGTGAGCGGAAAGAAGTCGATTCCCTCCCTCACCCCCTGGTTTGCGGTGGCAGCCACCAAAAGTTCTACCCCTCCGAGTCGGAGCACTACCGCTCCGTGGGCCGAAATGGCCAGCTTGCCGGTGCTGAGGGTGATTTCCTTACCACCCACTGTCCCGGTAACAATATGTTCAGACAAGATTGCTCCTCAATGCGTCAAATGGTCTCCCGTGCGTAACTTGGTACGCAGGGCGTTTATCTGCGGAGTCCCAGGGAAGCGATGAGCCGGCGATACCGGTCAACGTCCTGATTGCGCAGATATTTGAGCAGACGGCGACGTTTCCCGACCATCTTCAGCAACCCCCGACGACTGTGATGGTCGTGGCGGTGAATCTTCAGATGCTCGGTGAGATGTCGAATCCGCTCGGTCAGTACGGCAACTTGCACTTCTGGCGAACCGGTGTCCGTATCGTGCGCGCCGTAGTCTGAAACCAACTCAGATGTACTCCTCAAAAGGATTCCCCTTCGTGATGAAAACCGGTCCTCGGCGCCCGAATGGACCCGATCCGGTTGGTCGAAGACTCATTCTAACACCCGACAGTTCGGTTCTCCTATTTCAAGCTTATCCCGTGTTCAACCTGCGTCGAACCTCGGCAATATCCAGCTTGACCTGCGCCATCAGTTGATCCACCGATGAGTAGGCAATCTCCGGCCGGATCCGGTCACCGACCAAACGCAGCCGCATTCGGCTGCCGTACAGGTCACCGGAAAAGTCGAGCAGATGAGCTTCGGTGATCAGCCTGCCTTCCCCAAAAGTCGGACGTACTCCAATGTTTAGCGCGGCCGGATGGGTCCCGGCCTCCACCTCTGCCCATGCTGCGTAGATGCCGTTGGGCGGGATGCACATGTGGGAGGGGGCCTCCAGATTGGCAGTGGGAATCCCCAATTGGCGTCCCCGGCGGTCCCCCTCCACCACCTCGCCCCGTATCTCGAATGGTCGACCCAACAGCCGGGTGGCCTCGGCGGTTTTTCCTTCTGCCACACATTGCCTGATCCGGGAAGAGGTGATGGGCGTCTCTCCTCCCAGCAATTCTGTGACTTTCACCACGAAACCATGATGGTCGCCGGCCTGCCGAAGGGTCTCCGGTGAGCCTTTTCCACCTTTGCCGAATTGAAAATTCTCCCCCACCAGCACCAGTTCCGCCTTCAGCTTCTCCACCAGCACGTCAGCGATGAAACGGTCGGCCTCCATCTCCTGGATCTCGGCAAAAGGCATCACTCCCACCATCTCCACGCCCAGTTGCTGCAGTATCTCCACCCGGTGGGCGACGGAGGTGATCATCCGGGGCGCACGGTGGGGGGCCAGCACCCGAAGAGGATGAGGCTCGAAAGTGGCCACTGCCGGGGTCAGGGAACGCTCGGCGGCTTCGGCAACCAATCCGGCCAGCAGACTCTGATGACCCCGGTGCACGCCATCGAACACCCCGATGGAGACCGCCACCCCGGCGATGTTGGGAGGCAGGCGCCAACTGTGGGGTGGGCCGCGCAGCGCGATCAACTGGAGACTCCTACACCGGCGGCCATTCCCTTAAGATTACGGAGTCGCCACCGGCCCTCTGCCCGTCTGGTTTCATAGAGGACATTCGGGGATATCATCGGGAATGGATGAGTGAGCAGATCAAAATCGTGGGAATGTCGGGGAGTCTGCGTCGCGGTTCCTACAACCGCGCCCTTCTGCGGTTGGCGCCCCAGGTCCTGCCCGACAACGCCACCTTGGAGCTGGTGTCCTTGGCGGACATCCCTTTTTACAACGGTGATGTGGAGGAGGCCGGCATGCCCACCGGGGTGGCCGACTTCCGGGCGAGGATCCGCGCTGCGGACGCTTTGCTGATCTCGACTCCCGAGTACAACTCTTCGGTTCCCGCCGTGCTCAAGAACGCCATCGACTGGGCCTCGCGGGGGCCGGACTCACCGCTTCGGGGCAAGACGGCCGCCCTCATGGGGGGAGGAGGCGGGTTCGGAAGCTATCGCTCCCAATCGCACTTGCGGGATGTGCTTCGCAACACCGGCATAATGGAGCTCCCCGCCCCTCCGGTCCAGATTCGCAACATCTGGAACAAGTTCGACGAGAACCTCGAATTACTGGACCCTCAGGTTCTCAAGCGAGTGCGGTCTCTTCTGACGGCCTTGGTTTCCTGGACTCTGGCCCTGCGTCATCACCAGGGCTGAGACCGCCCATCAGCCAATCAGGAGGGGCGCCGAGTTGCGAGGTCACTGGAAACTCACGAAATGAACCGGCGGCTGCAGATCCAGAACCTGCTGCGGTCGGGCCACCGGGAAGTCCTCGTCGAAAAAGTTCTTCCACCCCCACCACCAATTACGTTCCTCGACCCCCCGGGTCAGGAAATTCCAGGTGTTGTATTTGGATGCGAGCGAACCCTGTCCGTCCATGTGAATCAGCATCGCCAATTCCGGCGGGGTCTTGAGGGTGCTCCGGCTGCTGATCATGTCCAGCCTGAATTGGTGGACTATCAACAGCTTCTGGGGCAGATTCTCCCTTCTCACCAACGCCGCCAGCCAGTCCACCACCCGGTTGACCTCCGCCGCATCCACAGAACCAATTTGAACCAGGTGCCGCTCGTTGGGTCCCAAGCGCCATTCGGGATCAAGCGCCAGACCAACATGGGGGAATTTCAGCAGTTCTTCATACAGCTTGGCCTGAGACAGAAAATCGGTTCGACCCGGTTGCAGATCCAACACCACGTAAACCCCGTTTTGGGCGGCGAACTCCACCCATGGCATCACAGTCTCCGGCCGGAACTCCCTTGAGTAGTTTCCATCCCCGCCCGCGTCGGCGGCGGCCACGGTGGTGATGATCTCAAAGGTCGGCACCGTCATAATTTCATCAGCGGCATAATCCGCAAGGATTGGACCCATGCGCCGGAGGGTTCCCGCCGGGTCCTGCTCACCCAAGACTCCCAGGACACCGGTGGTGATGGCGCCATAGAACGCCACCAGCCGTCGGTCGGGGAACAAGATATGCCCGCCACCGGGAAGTTCTTTCCCCCCCAGAGTGGTTCTCACCAGCCATTCGCCGGAGCCAGCCCTCTCCCCCACGATCCAAACCTCCCCCACGCCTGAGATCTGCTCTTCAATGATTTGCTGGGTCCGCCTCAGCGCCCTCGTGTCCTGGGGGTCCCAGCGCACCACCGCGTCACCCAGAACGGAAGCAGACGCGACCACCGCCAACTCCGAAGCGGGGTGACCGGAACCGATCAGCCACAATCGACCGGGGCGGGAGGCGACGCCGACCGCGCCTGGTTGCGAGGGTTCCGACCAAACCCACAATGACGGAGTAAGCCACTGTCCCAGAGTTCGCCGGATCATCGCACCATTGCGGATCATCGCTCCATCGTCGAAGGCTGACGGGCCGGAAGTTGGCGAACCCCGCACTCCGGCGCCGACGGAATCGAGCCAAGCCATCAGATCCACCAGCGCCGAAGGTATCCGCACCACCTCTGCTCCCGCCGGCGCCAAAGAGGCGGGCACATCTGCCATCATCCACACCTCGATCGGTTCCAACCGTTCCAGCCCGGCGGTCAGATCACCTTCGGAACCCGGCCGGTAGTACAGCAGGGGAACGGCATGGCGAGCCGCCAGTTGAGCGGCGATGGAAGCCGCATACAGATCGGAGAGGGGAGCCACGACAACTTGTCCGACATCGGCATAAAGTCGGTCTGAGATCGCTATGGCTAAACAGACCGGATCAGAAGTGGCCAGATCGACCACCCTGGGGGAGGGTCCAATATCATGGGGCGGAGGAGGGGTGTGCACTTGACACGACCTGGACGAAACGGTGGTGGTCGTGGTGGAGGGCGTTTCCGTGGTGGTGGACGGTGATCCGGTAGTAGAAGGCGAAGTAGTCGTCTCCCCGACGGTCGTAGTCGAAGAAGCAAGCGGGGAAGTCGTTTTGGTGATGGTCGACGGAGAAGAAACGGGGGCAACTGCGGAAGGGGTGGGGGTGGACAACGTAACGGCGCCCACCCTGGAAGTAGTGGTGGTGACAAGAGAAGAGACACTGCGAGGAGGGGCAACCGTTGTTTCCACCCCTCCGACACCCGCGGTCGATTCGTCGGGACTATCCGAGACGGCACCCACCGCCTCGGTCTCGGCGGCGGAATCGACAGACGGGTCGCCGCTGACCAGGCTCACGGCGCCCCAGGCAACCAATCCGGCCAACCCAAGAGTCACCACCCAGACACCAATCGAATGCCGCCTCGTGGAACCCGGATCCCTATGCATAACCGCCTCAGTCAGAGAACTTCATAATGGCGCCACGGTCCGCCCCAGGCGTATGCTGAAAAGACGGGGATGGGATGTACCCCACCCCTCGACCGGGGATTCGGTTGCCGCATTTGGCTCCCGCCCGGCCTTTTCCGCACACTCCCAGGCGCTCAGTGGCATCCGCAAGGTTAGAAAACGGCGGTTGCCAATCGCGGTAACTGACATCGGCCAGACCCTGACCCGGACACATTTTCCTCCCAATCCCCGGTTAACAGAGCAAATGCCGTGTTTCTGAGGCGGCAACGAGCACCGTATGACCGACAAGAGCCGTCACCGATGGAAATCCGGTTCCCGAATCGAGGTCAGCAGACGGGACGGGTGGTGACGGTGGGGTCGATCTTGCGAGGCAGCAGCCGTCCGGTGGGTGAGGCGGTGAAAGAGCCGTGGGACACCACCACCTCACCGCGCAAGATGGTGACCACCGGCCACCCTTCGATGGCGTACCCCTCCCAGATGCTGTAGTCGGAGATATGAAAGTCCTGCGAGGTCAGCTTGCGTTTGACGGTGGGGTCGATGAGGCAGATGTCGGCGTCACTGCCCGGAGCCAGGACACCCTTGCGAGGATAAAGACCCATGATCTTGGCCGCGTTGGCCGAGGTGACATCCACAAATCGCTGCAGGTCCATTCCCCGCCGCGACACCCCTTCGCTATAAGTGACACCCATCCGGGTTTCGACGCCGTTGTGACCCCCGGTGACATCCAGAATGGTCCTCCCGACCGTCTTCGTCTCCCACGACGTGCAGTACTCGTCGGTGGCTATCGTTTGAAGGTCTCCCCCGATGACGGCCCTCCACAAGGCTTCCCGGTCCTCCTCGGACTTCAGAGAAGGGTAGGTGTGGTATTTCATCCCGAATTCTTCGTGATAGTTCTCCTGGCTGAAGCAGCAGTAGTTGTGCAGCGTCTCCCCATAGACCGGACGACCGGCGGCCCGGGCCTCGGCAATGGCCTGCACCCCCGAATGAGCGCTGACGTGCACAAAATAGACCGGAGCGCCGGTCCACTCAGCCAATCGCACCACCTGTCGGAACGAAAGGTCTTCTGATTCGACGCTGTGCACCAGCGGCATGTTGCTCCAGTGAGTTCGCCCCTCTTCGACCAGCTTGTGGTGCATGTGTTGCACCATATCGTCCTCTTCGGCGTGAACCAGCAGCACCGCGTCCAGCTGTTGGATGCGGGTCATAAGATCGCGTAGATGCCCGGTTCGGACCATGCGGGGAACGTCTCCGGCAGAGGGCGGACGGACCTCGGTGGTGAAGATCTTGAAGGTGGGAAATCCTTCTTCCACGGCTTCGTTAATCGAACCGATAATCCGGGGCGGGATCTCGCCCAGCAGCATCACATGGTGGGAATAGTCGGCAAAGGAGTTGCCCTGCCACACCCCGGTTCGCTCCTCAATCGCCCGGGGAATATCAGAACCGTCATAGACCACTGCGAAATCCAGCAAAGTGGTGGTGCCGCCCAACAGCGCCGCGCGGCTCACCTCTGCCGGAGGGGCGGTCAAAAGGCCCCCGTGGCCCACAATCGGCGCGGCGATGTGAGCGTGAGGTTCTATGCCGCCCGGCACCACCACCATTGCCGACGCGTCCACAATCCTGCTGCCTTCCCCAGTCAGAACCCCCGGCGCCGCCACGGCGGCGATCTTCTCCCCTTCCACCCCCACGTCCCACACCCCCACCCCGTCGGGCGTGACAACCGTCCCGCCCCTGATGATCAGATCCAGCATTTCAGCTCAAAACGCTCAGCAGTCATGGTGTCTCCTAATCTACCCCTGTCGGAACCAACCCACGCTGTAACTGCTCCTTTGGACGATCGGCCCATAGGGGATAGGTGCGGCCCTTCCGTGTCCACCGACGGACCCTCTTATGATGGCGCCTCCGGCACCGGGGTTCAACACAGCGAAGCAACTCCGGCTGGGAACGCTACCCGGTGTACCGCATTCCGAAGGATCGAATGAGCAGGTCAGACATCCATTGGCAACTCGTCCCGCCGAATCTTCTACACCGACCGGGATCACCCGGAAGGGATTCTGGCTTGCCGGCCAATCTGTCGCGGGAGTTTGGTCCACTCATCTACTGTCTGTCCTGCCCGTCCCGGTAGTTAGACTGGATGGTCTGAGGGGGCTGTTATAGGGCTTTGGAGTGGTGCGAGAGATGCAGATGAGGATCAGCAAGAAACCACTTTCTGGCGAGGGCAGTTTTCACGACGAGACAAAGGCTCTTCTTGCTTTTTTGCGGAGCCTGCCGGAGGTGCCGGAGAAGGACGACCCGAACGGTTGGTTCCTGCAGATCGGCGAGCATTTGAAGCGGTCTCCCAGGGAGAGAATGGAAAGGTGGGCCTGGTTTTCCGGGGATGCATTGCGACGTTGGAATGAGCGGCGCGGGGTGCCGCATGTCCGGTTCGATCCCGTCCGGGTGCTCCGTGGCCTCTCCGACCATGAGGTGGAGTTTGTGATGGTGGGGATGGGTGCGGGGTATTTGCGGGGCGCTCCTTACCCGAGTTACAACCTCGATGTCACACCGAGAATGGAGCCTGGGAACATGGCCAGGATGGAACGGATGTTGGGCTGGTTGGAGGCTAGGCCTTTGGAATGGGACGAGTGGGGGCCTGTGCCGGAGCACACTCTGCCCGGGTTCCGAAGGTTGATGACCGCCGCGGGCATGGTGAACGTGGTGGACGCACCTTGGGGACTCGGCAGCTATGACCAGGTGATGGTAAACGCCGAGCACCTTGAGGTGGACGATGGGTTGGTGGTGCCGGTCGCGTCCCTGGAGGTGGTCATCCGCAGCAAAGAAGCCATGAGAGATCTGCCAGAAAGGCCCCTGCCCAACCGCACAATGGACAACCTTCATGTTCTGATGGGAAAAGAGACTCTGGCACTGAAAGAGAAATACGTCGCCAAGTGGCAGACCTCGATCGTATAGCGGCAACCCTCGTCGCCCGGCACAACATATGGAGAGCCGGATGCAGTGGGAAATTGTACGTCCGGTTCGCAGGGTGGGCGGGGAAACCCGCCAGCCGAAAGGCCGGAAGAGCGCCCAGGTCCGACCCCTGCACAACATCCCACCCGGGAAGGCAACGTCTACCATGCTGTGATGCTGAACGTCATTCAGGCACCGGGTCGTGGGCTGGGTCGATCGACAACACGACTGCCTCCTGGATCATCTGCGTCACCATGCCGCTTATCGGCCGAGATTTGCGCTTCGGCCCTTGGGAAAACGGCCTTGTACTGAGTGCCCGGGGTGGGACTTGAACCCACACGTCGCTTGGACACTGGATTTTAAGTCCAGCGCGTCTACCTGTTTCCGCCACCCGGGCCGGTGGGAGTGTGCTGAAAAGGGCCCGGTTGACGCCAGTCCGGCTCCCGGTCAAGGTCGTAGAAGCCACCGGATCCCCGTCTTTTTCAGCATCCTCCTTGAGAGAGATTGTAAGCGCCCCCGGACTGATCGTTCACAGAGAAGCCACTACTCCGTCCAACAGGTCGCTCTCGGAGATCAGCACTTCCGGACAGGCCAGGCGACGCAGGGCCTGTTGGGCGATCACGGCGCCGGCCAGGATCATCGGCGCTCGGGCGGGTTGCAGGGCGGGTATGGCTGCTGTCTCTGCCACCGTCATCCCGGCCAGTTCCGACAATATGATCGCCAATTGAGCGGAGGGCAATGCGGTGTGATGCACCCGGCGACGGCCAGGCGGACCGTTACCCCGCCCGATCGCCGCCAAACTGGTCCAGGTGCCGGCCACCCCCACCACCCGGGGTCGGAATGGCAGGCTCACCCTGCCTAGCAGGTCGGTCGCCTCGGCACATGCCCTTCGCATCTGCCCATCGGATGGTGGCCGGTCTGCCAGGACCGATTCGGTGAGACGCACCGTCCCAAGCTTCAGACTCACTCCCTGCACCATCCCGTCGGGGGTCTTCCAAACAAACTCGGTGGAGCCACCGCCAATATCCACCACCATGCAACTGCCGTGGTTGCGAAGATCGGTGACCGCCCCGGCAAACGACAACCGGGCTTCCTCCTCACCGGTGATGGTTTCCGGTCTGACGCCCAAGGCGTTCTCCGCCCGATCCAAGAAGTCTTCTCGGTTGAGGGCGTCTCGCACCGCCGAAGTGGCCACTGCCCGGCGGGCCGCCACGGCGTGTTCTGTCATCAATCTCCCATAGCGCCTGAGGGTCTCCAAGGTTCGAGCCATCGAGTCCTCGGTCAGCCGACCCCGCTTTCCCAGGCCCCTTCCCAACCCGGTGACCGTCTCCCATCGCCCCACCTCACCGTCGGAGGAGACCACCAGCAGCCTGGTGGAGTTGGTGCCGATGTCCACCGCCGCTCTCATCGGCCCTCCCTCCACTGCGGATTGGCAACCGGACCCTCGGGCAGGACCAAGACGCAGGGCTTGCGGCAGTCCAGGGGCTCAACCTGGGGTGCTGCCCACTCCCCCACCGGGTTGTCGTTTCCCGCCCGGTGATCGGCATAGTGAGCATGGAGACACTTCACCCCTTTTTGGGATCCTGCCACCCCTCCCGATGGGCGGTGGCGAACACCAGCCGGCAGGTCGGCGGTTCGCTCCGCCTCGTAGCGGAGATGCGCCGACTTCAGACGGCCGGCAAACTGTGCGTCGCTCTCCGCCCGGGCATCCATCTCCTTCACTCCCCCCGCCGACTCGATCCGTGAGATTCTCTTCACCGCCAGGGGGCAGGTCAGCCAATAGCGGGTGGGGAAAGGAGTGCCATCTTCGAGAATGGGTGAGGTCTGCACCGTGACCGGCAAACCCAAATGACAAGTGGATACGACCCCCAGATCCGAGCGGGGCGACCGACCGATCTGCAACGCCACCACCTGCCGGGTCTGCTGCGGTCCGTCATCGCTCTCCATCAGGAGGCTTCGGCCAGATCACTCCCGCTGATGTAATTCCACCACTCCTTGTACCAGGGGTCCGGCCCCGGCATCGGAGGCTCCACCGGCTCTTCGACCACCTCCGGCTCCGGAACCTCAACCGGAACGGGCACCACCACAATGGCCGTCTCGCCCGCCCGGACAAACCCCAGTCTCTCCCTGGCCAACCGCTCTATCTCAAGCGGTGTGTTCAAATGGTCCAACCGCTCCTGCAAGTCGGCGTTTTCGGCCAACAGCAAATCCAACTCAGTGGTGGATTCGGCTATCTCGGTGCGTTGCTCCTCCAAACGGTCCAGAACCGGGACCGCGTACACCGTGGCACCGGCCGCCAAGATCACCACCCCCAAGGCCCAGAGGTATCGCCCTCTCCGAGACTTGGGCCGCTTGGCAACCTGCTCGGATCCGTCCTTCGACTTCTTTTTCCGTTTGGCGCGGCCCTTGCTCATCGCCCCATGGCCTCCCATCCGGCGAATCTCGCCCCCATCCCCAACTCCTCCTCGATGCGGAGCAACTCGTTGTATTTGACCGTCCGTTCCGATCGGGCCGGGGCCCCGGTTTTGATCTGCCCGGCCCCGGTACCCACCGCCAAGTGGGCAATGAACGAGTCTTCAGTTTCGCCCGAGCGGTGACTGACCACCCTGGTGTATCCGGACCGGATGGCTCTCTCCATGGTGCTCAGGGTCTCCGACAAGGTCCCGATTTGGTTCACCTTGATGAGGATGGAGTTGGCCACCCCGGCGTCGACTCCCTCTGCCAGAATCTGATCGTTGGTCACGAACAGGTCATCACCCACCAGTTGGGTCTTCTCTCCCAATTCGGAGGTCAGTATCCGCCAGCCGTCCCAATCGTCCTCGGCCAGGCCGTCCTCCACCGACACCAACCCGTAATCATCCACCAATCCGGCCAGGTAGGCCACCATCTCGGTGCTGTCCAAGCGCTTGCCCTCCATCACATACCGGCCCTGGTGATAGAACTCCGAGGCGGCAACATCAAGCGCCAGTCCCACCTCCCGGCCCATCCGAAAACCGGCTTTCTCAACCGCTTGGCCGAGCACTTCCAGCGCCGCCCGATTGGATGGGAGCTCGGGAGCGAAACCGCCTTCATCCCCCACGTTCACCGACTTGCCCTGTCGGTGCAAAAGCCCCCGCAGGGTCTGGTATATCTCCACTCCCGCCCCAAGCGCCTCTCCGAAGGTCGGAAAGCCGGCGGGAACCACCATGAACTCCTGTATTTCAAATCCATTGGAGGCATGGGCGCCGCCGTTGACCACGTTGAGAAGGGGGACGGGCAGCAAGCGCGCCGTGGGTCCGCCCAAGAACCGATAGAGGGGAAGACCCACCGCCACCGCCGCCGACCGGGCCGTCGCCAGGGAAACCGCCAAAATGGCGTTGGCCCCCAAACGGCTCTTGTTCGGGGTGGCGTCCAGGTCGCACATGGCCTGGTCCAACCCGGCTTGATCCAAAGCATCGCGGCCCACCACCTGCGGGGCGATTGTCCGATGGATGTTCTCCACCGCCTGCCGCACCCCCTTGCCGGAAAAGGCCCCGTCTCCGTCTCGCAATTCCCAGGCTTCCCGGGAACCGGTGGAGGCGCCGGAAGGAACCGCCGCCCGGCCCATGACCCCGCCGGTGAGCACCACATCGGCTTCGACGGTTGGGAAACCCCGAGAATCAAAGATCGGGCGAGCGCGCACCTTGGCGATAGTGGTGGAAACCATGCGGAGAAACGCTACCAGCCCACCAGGTGTTTTACCAGGACTATCGGCCCGAAGACGTCAACGAGACCCGATCCTCCGGTCACTTGCCGGAGGCCAGCAAACGGCGGGCGCGGCCTCACCCTTCGGAGAGCTTGGCTTGCTCCCAGCGTTCCTCCAACTGCTCCGCGGTGAGATTCTCAAGCGGCCCCTCCGCTTCCATAAGACGAAAACGATCCCCGAATTTGGCAGTGGCCCGCCGGAGGGCCACCTCTGGATCGGCCATCACATGCCGGGCCAGATTGACGCAGGCGAACAGCAGATCTCCCAGTTCGGTGCGGGCGGCCCGCGGATCCGCCAAAGCCGCCCGCACCTCCCCCAGCTCCTCTTCGACCTTTTCTATGACCGGTGCGGCTTCGGTCCAATCGAAACCCACCTGGGCGGCGCGGCGCTGGATCTTGGCCGCCCGGGCCAGGGCGGGCATCGCCACTGGAACCCCATCCAAGAGGGACCGACGCTCCCCAGGAGGTTTTTCCTCTGCCTTGATGCGCTCCCAGTTGGCCTTAACCTGCTCGGCATTGTCCACCCGGACATCGGCGAACACATGGGGATGGCGGCGTACCAGTTTGCGACGCAGCCCCTCCGCCACATCCTCTATGTCGAACTTGCCCGCTTCCCGGGCCATGACCGCATGAAACAAGACCTGCAACAGCACGTCCCCCAGCTCCTCGCAGACCTCGGCCCAAAGCACCCAGTCTCCCTGATCATCCCAAGACGCGGATCCCTGAACACCGGCCTCCTCAGGTAGGTTCCCGAGGGCCTCCACCAGCTCATAGGTCTCTTCCAGGAGGTTCTTGATCAGACTGGTATGAGTCTGGCGACGATCCCACGGACATTCCGACCGCAAACGCTCCATCACCGCCACCGCCCCCGCCACTCCCACCGGCGGAGCATCCAGGTACAGCGAGGTGCGGGGGCCGGCCAGATTCGGATTGATCTTGCCCGGCTCGGACCGGACCACCTTGGGGCTCGGACCCCCCAGATCGATCAGGACCGACACCTGCGCGCCGTCGGGAAGGAGTTGGGAGAGGATCCCGCAAAAGTCGGCCAGCCCCACCGGAGTGTCGAGGGCTGCCACCAGGGTGGGACCTCGCAACAGGAGAGGAGATGGAAGGCGGTGAGCGTTGAGCACCGTCAACCCCTGCTCCAGGGGGTCCACCCCCATTTGGGCGAGAGCCAACTCGACAAAGGACTCGGCGGGATGAACAGTTACCCCCATCCCCTCCTCCGAAGCCCGCGTGCGGATCATGCCCACCGCCCGCTCCCCCACCAGGGGGCTCCCCGGCGTGGCGTAAACCACCGGCCCCGACCGCGCCGACTCCACCACCCGAGAGGCGATGGCCCGATACACCGACTCGAAGTCCTCACCCTGCTCGTAGAGGTCGTCACAGTCACGGACCCGACGTTGGGCGGCCAATTGCCGGGCTGCGGGATGATCCAGAGTGCGCAGAATCACCCGGCGGCGGGGATCCGAAAGCACCTGCAGAGTCGTGGGAGAAATCCGGTCGAGACCTCCGGGTCCCAACCCCACGATCAGCAGGTTCAGGAGGGAGGAAGGATTTGCGGGGTCGGCTGGGTGGTCCATGTCCCATATTGAGGTTCGATCTGCACATCCGATTCGGATGCCACCCGGAGGAACCATTCTTCAACAGCCTCGGCCTGCCGACGTTCGATATCACCGGCGCGAATGGCCTCGGCGTGATCGGCCACTTGGAGGTCGGTCCGCTCGGTCACCAGGATGACATGGTGGCCGAATTGGGATTCCACCGGCCCGAACGGGACCATCAACTCGGCCCTCACCACCGCCTCCGCATACTCCTCAACAAAGGTTGAGGCGGGGAGACACCCCAGGTCCCCCCCGGTGTCGGTGGCGCTCGGCTCGATGGAGAGCTCCCGGGCCAGTTCGGTCATCGGCTCCCCCGCCAAGGCCCTTTCCAATGCGGCTTCGGCTTCCTCGTGGGTTTCCAGGAGGACATGAGTGGTGCACACGCTTTCGGTCAACCGCACCCGGCTGGCATCAAAGATCTCTTCCACCTCCTGGTCGGTCATCTCGGGAAAGTTCTGCGCCAGTTCATCGCCCAACGCCTCCACCACGGCTCTCTGAGCGGCCAGCAGCCTCACCCGCTGGTCGGTGATCCCCTGTGCCGCCAGGAACGCCTCGTAATCGGGATTCTGAGCCAGGACTTGCTGCCTCAGACTCTGGTACTCCTCCTCCACCGCCGTCAGATAGGGTTCCTGCTCGGCGTCGATTCCATATTCCTCCCGGGCCTTGGTGAGCAACAGGCGAGTGATGACCATGCTCAGCAGCCGTTCCTCGAAGGCGACCCGTTCCACCACCTCCCCCTCTTCGGGTGAAACCTCCTCGATCTCTTCCATATGGATCTCCACCCCGTTGACAGTCGCCACCAGATCCCCGCCGCTGGAGCATCCGCTCACCACCAGCAAGACCACCAGACACCACCACCCCCAAGACCGATTCCAACCCCCGTTGTTGGTGTGATTCATCTCCCCAAGGGTATAGCAGGCGCAGGCGCCTTCGTCCGCAGGGCGGAATCGTCGTCCGGCCACATGCGACCCACAAAATCCAATACCCCGGCCAACAGGGGACGAGGGGCGGGAATGAACAGCATCCCGGAGTCGGGTTGGTAAACGGCGCCCCGCCGAAGCCGCCCGGCCCTCACCTGCTGGGACTGCATCAAATCAACTCCCGAGAGCCGGACCTCATCGCGGATCAGCATCACTTCCTCGATTCCCACCCGCATACATTCCACTCGCAGGGCCGCCACCTCGGCCAGGGTCCGGGCCTGAGGAGGCATGGGACCGAAACGGTCCACCCATCCCTCCGCCACCTCCACCACCTCGGCGTGGGTGTGGGCCGCCGCCAGTTGCCGGTAGGCCTCCAGCCGCAATCGGTGATCGGAGACGTATCTTTGAGGGAGATGGGCGTTCACGGCCAGGTCGATCCTGACCGTGGGGGCCTCCGGCGCCGAGGAGACCGGCCTCCCCTCCAGCTCGCCCACCGCCTCTGCCACCAGCTCGGTGTAGAGGTCCAAGCCCACCGCCTGCAGGTGGCCGGATTGCACTTTGCTGAGAATCGAACCCGCTCCCCTGATCTCCAGATCCCGGAAGGCGACATCGAAGCCGGCCCCGAAGTTGGTGGCCCTCCCGATGGCCTGCAACCGGCGGTGGGCCGACTCGGACAACACCTGATCGGCCGGATGAAACAGGTAGGCATAGGCGCGTTGATGCGACCTGCCCACCCGACCCCGGAGCTGATAGAGCTGAGCAAGTCCGATCCGGTCGGCCCGCTCCACTATCAGGGTATTGACCTGCGGCAGATCCAAGCCGGATTCGATGATGGTGGTGGAGACCAACACGTCATATTGTCGGTTCCAGTAGTCGATCATCACCTGTTCCAATCGACCTTCTGACATCTGGCCGTGGGCGACCGCGAACCGGGCGCGGGGCACCAGTTCCCGAAGCCGCTCTACCGCATGATGAATGGACAGCACCCGATTGTGGACGTAGAACACCTGACCTTCGCGGAGCAACTCCCGGCGGATGGCCATGGATACCCCCTGCTCGTCATAGGGTCCCACATAGGTGAGGATGGGGCGTCTCCCCCGGGGAGGTGTCTTGATGTGGGAGACATCCCGAATGCCGGTGAGCGCCATCTCCAGGGTGCGGGGAATGGGGGTGGCGGTGAGGGTCAACACATCCACCCCCACTTTCAGGTGCCGCAGAGCATCTTTGGCGGCCACCCCGAACCGCTGCTCCTCATCCACCACCAGCAACCCCAGGTCCAGGAACCGCACATCCCGTGAGAGCAGCCGATGAGTCCCGACCACCACATCCACCTCTCCTGAACCGAGTCGGCCCACCACCTGCCGAGCCTGCGCTGCAGTGAGGAAGCGGGACAGCACCGCCACCTCCACACCGTGGGGGGACAGGCGTTCGGAGAAGGTCTCGTGATGTTGCTGAGCCAAGATGGTGGTGGGACACAAAACCGCCACCTGTTTGCGGTCCATGACCGCCTTGAAGGCGGCCCGCACCGCCACCTCGGTCTTGCCGAACCCGACATCTCCAAAGATCAGACGGTCCATGGGGCGGTCGGCCTCCATATCGGCTTTGACCTGGGTGATCGCCGCCCATTGGTCGGCGGTCTCCTGATAGGCAAAGGCAGATTCCATCTCCTGCTGCCAGGGTGTGTCGGGGGAGAAAGCATGTCCGCGAGCCGCAGAACGCGCCCGGTGCAAGCTCACCACCTCCTCGGCCACCACCGCCACCTCGTTACGTACCCGCTCGCGGGTGGCCGCCCAGTCCTTGCCTCCCATCCGGGACAGGCGCGGCGCTTCCCCCCCGGTGTAGCGGGTGATCAGAGCAAGCTGGTCCACCGGCACATAGAGGCGGTCCTCCCCCGCATATGCCACCAGCAGATAGTCCCTCTCCACTCCCGCCATCGACTCCGACACCAGTCCTTCAAACCGGCCGATCCCGTGCTGATAGTGAACCACATAGTCTCCCGGCGATAGATCCCGAACCACCACCCCCGTCTTCCGCCTTCCCGGTGAGGGGCGATGGGCTCGCCGCCGTCCCACCAGCTCCCTCTCTCCCACCACCGCCACCGGAGGCGACTCCAGCACGAACCCGCGCCGGATACCGTGGGGGATGATCACCGCCCCCTCCCGTGTGAGACGGTCCAAGCGCGGCAGAGCAATGCCCTCATCCGCCAACACCCTCGCCCACCGATCAGCCGCCGCCGCGCCATCAGCAGCCACCACCACCCTCACCCCTTGGGAGCGCAGCCGGGACACAGCCGCGGCGATCGAAGCGCCGTTCCCCGCCACGGCATCCAAGCCCCTCACCGTCAGCACCTGATCGGCGGGCGCCATGGGCACCGAGGGCATCTCCAAAAAGGTCCGGCCTTCCAGGGATTCTTCCAACGGCCGATAAAGCCGAGGGCTGTCCTCCGCCGACCCGGCCATCTCCGACCAGGTGGCCGAGAGTTCCCCGGCCAGTTCTTTCTCTTCGGTGAGCAGATGGCGGGAGTGGCCCACCGAGCGGGGCGGATCGGTGACCACGATCAGGGTCTGGGGATCCATCCCATCCAGCAGCGACCGTTCGGGAGCCAGCCAGGGCATCCATGACTCCATGCCTTCGAACATCTCCCCCTGTGCCAAGCGCTCCCACTGGGGCGCCGCCCAAGGTTGACGGGATACCAGTGCGGCGGCTTGGGCGGCCACCCGGCGGTCGGGACGAAACTCTCGGACCGGGTAAAAGACCGCCCGTTCCCCCACCCCCTCCGAGCGCTGGGTGGAGGGCGAGAAAAACCTGATCTCCTCAATCTCGTCACCCCAGAAGTCAATCCGGGTGGGTAGGTCGCCGGTAGCCGGGTAGACATCCATGATTCCCCCTCGGACGGCCATCTCCCCCGGCGCCTCCACCCGGGCCACCCGCTCGAAACCCATTGCCGCCAGGGTGGCGACCACCTCGCCGAGATCAATCGACTCACCCTGGGACACCACCAAAGGTGAAGGATCGGAAGGGCTGAGCCGCTGGGTGGCAGCTCGCACCGAAGCCACCAACACCAACCCGGCTCTCGGTTCGGCCAGAGCGTGCATCGCCCGGCAGCGCCGCGCCATGGTGGAGAGGCCGGGAGAGAGTCGCTCGAAGGGAAGCGTCTCCCAAGCGGGAACCGCAATCACGTCGTCGCAGAAAAGCGAGATGTCCGAAGCGAGTTCTTCCGCTTCCCGATCCTCGGAGACCAGCACCAATATCGGCTCGGTCCGTCGGCGGGCCATCGCCGCCAGCGCGATGGCGCGACCCTCCGGCGCCACCGCCCACCGCATCGGGGGTGACGGGAAGCGGGCCGGAGGCCATCTGTCTATCAGGGTTGAAAGCGGCGGTGATGCCAAGCCCCCAGAATGTTAGGAGCATGCTGAAAAAGATGGGAATGGGATGGTTCCCCACAACCTTGACCTGGGTGTCTGTTGCCGCATATGGCTCCTGCCACTCGGGCCTTGTTCAGCACACTCCTACAGCCGGTCGTACCCTTTCAGGAAGACGTAATCAGCCCGGCCTGGCGGTACCAGGCCACCAACCGCTCCAAGAACTCCCCGGGCCCCAGATAGGACAACCCCAGTTCCCTGACCGCCCGGCTGCCGTCGTAGCGGTGACCATGGCCGATGGTGCGGACCATTTCCCGACAGAATGGAGGGCGGCGGCGGCGGATCCTCCACAGCCCTTCGATGGTCGCCCCGGCGGCGTAGGCCACCGGCCTCGGCAGGTAGCGCACAGAGAGCGTTCGGCCCAGTTGCTCCCCCAGGATCGCCACCGCCTGCCTGATCGGCAAGCTGAAAGAGTTGAGCACATAGCGCCTGCCCGGTTCCCCTCGGGCGGCGGCCGCCAGATGCCCCCGGGCGCAATCGTCGATGTCCACAATGCTCGCCCAGGTGTCGACCATGACCGGCAGTCGTCCGTTCACCAAGTCCAGGATGAGCTTCCCGGTTCCGGTGGTGCGTCCCGGCCCCTGCACCGAGGAAGGATTGACGATCACCAGCTCCATGTCGCCCGCCTCGGCGACCATGGCCTGCTCCCCCAGATGTTTGGAACGGTCATAATGCGAGAGATAGGTACCCCGGTGGCGGGTGTTCTCGTTGCCGATCTCGCCACGGGACTCTCCGATCACCGCCGCCGAGGAGGTGTACACCAGTCGGCGCACCCCGGCTTTGCGGGCGGCCCGCGCCACATTCACCGCCCCGTCCACATTCACTTCGATCAGCCGCTCCGGACGGCGAGGGCACATCAGGTTCAGCCCGGCCACATGATAGATCAGATCAACGCCGGCCATCGCGTCGGGGAGGGTGGCCGGGTCGGTGATATCCCCCCAATGGGGGGTCGCTCCCCAGGCTGAAACCGCGGCGGCGCCCTGATCGGAACGCACCAAGGCGCGAATATCCCCTCCCTGCTCGGCCAGATGGCGCAACACGGCTCCCCCTACCACTCCGGTGGCGCCAGTGATGAGCGTTGTCACGATGCCCGCGCCGGCTAAGCGTCCTGCCAGCTCACCGTATTCCAGTAGGCCACCAGGTAGTTCCAACCCGAGCCGATGGTGAGTATCACCGCCACCCACATCACCCACTGGTCCAGATAGAAGAATCCCCAGGTATCAGGGAGGCGCATGATGGCCAGAGCTATTGCTGCGAACTGCGCGGTGGTCTTGATCTTCCCCCACATCGACGGTTTGATCAGCCCTCCACTCACCGCCACCAGGCCCCGCAGCGCCATCACAATGAACTCTCGCATCATGATCGCCAATGCCGCCCACACCGAAACCCGTGACACCGAGACCAGCGCCAAGAGGGTGGCGGTGACCAGAAGTTTGTCGGCGGTGGTGTCCAAAAAGTTGCCCAGCACCGATTCGCTTTTCAGACGGCGGGCCAGGTACCCGTCCAAGAAATCGGTGAACGCCGCCACCAAGAACAGCACGAAGGCCCACCCAAAAGCATGCTCCAAACGGTCATGTGCCCTGATCAAAGCGATGATGGCCGGCGCCAACAGGACCCGCGCCACCGCCATCGCGTCGGGAATAGTGATTGGTCGTCTCCCCGGGATAGCCTTTCCGTGCCCACTCTACCCGACTGGCCCCGTCTCGGGCCGGAATCCCCCGGATCGAGTGAGGCCAGTCAGCTAAGGATTCCACTCCCCGGCTGACTGGCGGGCGGATTGGGGGTCTCTAACCCAGGTTTGGGCCAGTTCGGCCGCCTGCTCCACGACTCGGTCGATGGTGTCCCGTTCGGTGGCCCGGAATCGTTTCAGAACGTAAACCGCCGGATCCAGACCGGAGGGAGGTCGGCCCACCCCTATCTTGAGCCGCCAGAAGTCCGAAGACCCGAGCGCCTTGGCCACCGATTTCACACCGTTGTGACCTCCGGCCCCTCCCCCGGAGCGAATCCGAATCCGACCGAAGGGCAGATCAATATCGTCGTGCACCACCAAAAGCCCCTCGGGGGGAACCCGGTGGTATTTCACCAGATTGGCCACCGAGAGACCGGAGAGGTTCATCATCCGAAGGGGCAGACCCAGAGTGACTCTCTGGCGGCCCAGCCGGACATCAGCCGTCTCGCAGCGGGACCGCAACGGCCTGCGACGCCAAGAAGCCCCGTGGGCCTCACCCAAAAGCGCCACCGCTTCGGCGCCCACGTTGTGCCGGGTGGCCCGGTACTTTTCACCGGGATTGCGAAGGCCGACAATTATCCGCATCTATCCCTCCGCAGTGTTTCGACCTGCGCCGTTTCTCGGCCCGGCAGTTCCGGCTTCAGGCCGCGGGATGCCGCAGGAAATCTATGTGGCGAAAAAAATCGCGGTAGGGGTGGCGGTCCACCTGAATGGGCGTGGCGTTCACCTGTGTGCCGTCATCGCACTGCAATGTCACAGATCTCTCCCCGGGTGGGGTGGTGCGCCAGAATCGCTCGAACTCCTGGGAGTCGAGCGTCAATAGCACCGGCTCCTGACCGCCTCCATATATCACCGCCGGGATCCTTCCGGAGCGGACCAGACGTCGAGACTCCCTGCTCCCGGTGGAGCGACCCACCCCGGCCGCCAGTGTGTGTGATTCCATTGGACTCTCCATTTCCTGCTCGCTGGAATTATGCCTTGGCGGGGTGGGGTTTGTCAAAGTGGGATCAGGGAAGGCCGGCCAGCCACCTGACACTTTCCTCAGCCACCATCTGGTTCACCTGCTCGGCTGGGTGGCCTTTGCCCCGGAAAGAGTGATCGAGCCCCGGTAAATCCACCACCGTTGCCAACCTCAGGGATCTGACATGGCGATCAAACAACTCGGCACGGGAGAAGGAATCCCGACTGCCCCGGAAGAACAACATCGGTACCTCGATCCGGGGAAGATGTTCGGATCTCAGTTTTTCCGGCCGCCGGGGAGGATGAAGCGGGTAGGCATACAGCACCAGAGCTCGCACCCCTTCGCCGTCGGAAGCAAGGTAGGTGCTCATCCGACCCCCCATGGAACGTCCGGCCAACACCGGGGTTCTGCCGGTTTCCGTCCTCGTCCACTCCAGCACTGCCCGGTGGCAGTCCAGCAACCGGTTCATGGGGTCGGGCCACCGACGACCCTCTTCCTTATAGGGATAGTTGAAAGTGACACAGAACGCGCCTGCGGCCACCAGTTGGTCTGCCAGACCCAGCATTAGTGGGTGATCAGCCCCCGCTCCCGCCCCATGAGCCAGGATCACAACCGGGTCGCGTTTTGGGTTGCCCGCCGCCCATACCCTGGTGCTTCTGTTGGGCGCCCATTCCAGCCGGGCAGTGGCCGTGTCCATCTCCACCACGGTACATGTCCGGGCCAACCCGTGGTTATCTGCGACGAGGAGCGGTCTACGCTCGGATCCATGCGCAATATGTGGGCAGCAACCTTGGCCTTGACTGTCCTGGCACTGGGGTCCTGCCAGGCCTCCCCGTCGGATGCCCATCTTCCGGACAACGAAGAGACGACAACCCGTCCGACGACAACCACCCGGGTAACCACGACCGCATCCACCGTTGGGCCAGCCAACACCACCCCGTCCAGCATGCCGGTTGCCCCTTCCGCTACCACCATCCCGACCACCACTATTCAGCCCACCACCAGCACAACCCTGCCGCCCATCACGACTACCACCACCGTCCCACCAACCACCAGCACAACCCTGCCGCCCATCACGACTACCACCACCGTCCCACCAACCACCAGCACAACCCTGCCGCCCTCCACGACTGTCACGATCACTCCCAGTACCACCACCATCGGACCCACCAACACCACCACGACAACGGCCGGCATCTCAAAAGATGACGGTGCAGGGGAAGAGAACCGCCCCTCAACCCGCCAAGTTTCGGTTTCGACCGTGGAATTCATACCGGGTCTGCAAGCCGACATACATGCACCGGTTCAGCCGGGAAACTATCCGGTGATCGCCCTGATTTTCGGGGGTGGGTGGACCCTGGGTGACCGCACTCAGCTGTCGGCCCTTGCCGACCATCTGGCTTCGTCCGGGATGGTGGTCATCAATGGTGAACACCGGACGCTTCTCCGTGGCGCCCGGATACCCGACATGTTGGGCGAAGTGGCCTGCCTGGCCGCGGCCGCCCCGCATTGGGCGGCGTCTCATCTGACCGGTGGGGCCGGGCCGGTGTGGCTGCTCGGTTTCTCGTCCGGAGCCCATCTGGCCGCGGTTACCGCCCTCGGCGATGCTCCCCTTCCCAGCGAATGCCCCTATACCTCCACTGAGATAGCAGGAGTGATCGGATTGGCCGGACCCTATGACCTGGACAGACTCTGGAACGAGGGAATCCTCACCCAAATGCTGGATTCAGAAGTCCTCACAGAGCACCTGCCCCAAGTGACGACCTTCCTGCAGGAACAAAGCCGGGCGGCCATGCAATTCTTCCTCCGCTTCGTCACCGGCGCCTCTCCCGACACCCCCGAACTCTGGTATCCGATCAACCCCATCCACCTTGCCCACATCGGCCCCGAGCGAAGTTTTCTGCTGATAACCGGATCGGAAGACCAGGTCATATCCCCCACCCACTCCATCCGGCTCGCCGAGGCGCTCACTGCCGAGGGCCACCGCGTCCGCAGCCACACGCTCGCCAACGCCGATCACTTTGCCCTAACCGACCCCCAGAACGTGGGGGATGTCATCTTGCCCTTTCTCACCGGAGAGTTACACCTCCCCAGCCAATAAAGGAGCTGTTCCCGCGGTGGAGACCTCAATCGAAATGCAGACGGCGGGCCTTTCGCAACAGACCGACCCGGCCGCACCCCCCCCCCATTCAACCTCTATGACGTTTAGCTAGGCCTGTTAGCCTCCGGGTAATGACAGTCCCCTCAGGTTTCGCCAGCAGCCCCGGGATTGACGCCCACACGGGAGAGATTGTGTTCACCGAACACGAAATGGAACAGATGTTGAGGCTCACTCATAGCTTGCCCGATCCGGATGACCAACCGGGTTATTCCCCCGACCGCGCGGAGGAAAGGCTGGACCGGCTAACGATGGCGGCATTCCTTGGCCTGACCGAAGCTGACAAAGTTGTTTTTCTCAACCGCGTTACCGTGAAGGAGGCGGCCGTCGCTCTCATGTGGGTAGACGACCCCGAGCGCGGACAACTGCTCGGTTCGCTTTCCGCTGAACACCAAGAAATCGTGTTATCGATTTGGTCCAACAACAGTCCGGTGTCCCTATCGGCCTGATCGGAGACTCCGCCGATCACCTGATATATCTGGAATCGGCACTGAAACGGGGATACGAAGATCTTGACGTTGCTCGCGTGTTCATGACGCGTATAGGTCACCGATTTGGCTACCCGAATAGCGCCTCCCTCACCATAATCGGATTCGGTTTAGACGGGACCGCTTTAGATGTCATGATCAACCTTGAGAGAATGGCCGTGTTCCACATCGCCCCACACCAACGCAGTCTTGACAGACTCCTTTACGACCATGACACCAGGCGGTAGACGCGGGGGAAGCGAGGAGCATGGCCATCTGCATGCTCCTGTATCATCGTCGCGAACCCCCCCCATACCGGATGCGAACCGTCTTTGATGCAAGCCGACCCCGAGCCGATGTGCTTTCGGGTGAACTTCGGGATGAAATGTTCGCCGCTTCGCTGGAGGAAGTGGTGTCCGGCCGGGGTGAACCGGTCTATCGTGATCCCACTACCTTCTTCGCCCACACCTTCCCCACCGTCGGATTACGCTCCCTTCTCACGCAGGGTCTGGGCCGGATCGCAGGACGGTTGGCCGACCCCATTATCCGGTTGGAGACCTCCTTCGGCGGAGGAAAAACCCACTCCCTGATCGCTCTCTATCACCTTGCCCAAGGTCACCGACCGATCGGAGTGGAGGATTATCTCGACCCCACTTTGATCCCCGACCGGCCCATCCGAGTGGCGGCCCTGGTGGGCAACGCCTTAGAGCCGTCGGAGGGTAGGCGTCACCCCGACGCCACCACTTTCACCTTGTGGGGAGAGCTAGCCCATCGACTTGGGTCCTTCGATAAGGTCGCCCGTTCCGATCGGGAGCGAATCGCTCCCGGTGTAGGAATCTTGGGCGAGGTCTTCGGGGACGCTCCGGCGATCGTGATGCTGGACGAGATGGCCCGCTATCTGGAAGTGGCCTCGGGTGTGAAGGTGGGTGAGAGCACCCTGGCCGATCAAACGGTGGCCTTCCTGATGGCTCTGTTGGAATACGCTGCGTCGGTTGATCATGTGGTGGTGGTCTACACCCTGGCTGGCTCGGCTGATGCCTTCTCCGAGCAGACCGAAAAACTGCTGGAAAGAATCGGGGCTTTGAAAGACGCCGAGGCCATTTCCTCTCGACACGAGCATGTCATCTCCCCCACCGGCGAGAACGAAATCTCGGCCATCGTCCGCCACCGCCTGTTCGAGCGGGTCGATCTCAACTCTGCTTCTCAGACCGCTCGCTTTTACCATGACGCCATTGTCGACCAGCTCGATCGTGACGCCGACCTGCCCGCTCATGCCGGAGCGGCCGGATATGCCCAGGACGTCAATGACAGCTACCCCTTCCACCCCGAGCTTCTCACCGGTCTCAATGAGAAGGTCTCCACCATCCCCAATTTCCAGAAGACCAGGGGAGCCCTGCGCCTCTTGTCCCGGGTGGTGCGCCAACTATGGCAACAGCGTCCGGCTGACACTTTCCTGATCCATCCTCATCATGTGGATCTGTCGTCCGAGAAGATTGCCAACGATCTCACCAGCCGCTTGGGACGGGCGGTCTTCAAACAGGTGATCGAAGCGGACATCGTGAATCCCATGGCCGGGGCCAAGGCCCACGCCGCCCTGGTGGACGAAGACTTGATCGCCTCCGGCAAGCCGGCCTATGCCACCCGAATCGCCACCACCGTGTTTCTCCACTCTCTTACCCAGGGCGTCGCTTCCGGCATCAGTCCCATGCGTACCAAGCTGGCCGCCTTCACCCCCGGCGATGACCTGCGACTGGTGGAAAGGCAGACGGAGAAGCTCTTGGATCGAGCCTTTTACTTTCATGCCGACGCCACCCGCTATCGGTTCTCCACCGAGCCGTCCCTGGCGGCGGTGATCAATCAAGAAAAACAACTGGTGGGAAGGGCCTCGGCCAAAACCGAACTCGACCGCCGTATCCGCACCATCTGGAAGAAGGGCGCCTTTACCCCGGTGTTCTTCCCGGCTGAACCTTCCGACATCGCTGACCGGTTCGACTCACCCCGCATGGCCGTGCTTCACTACGACGCGGTGACAGTGGAATCGGCCACCGCCGAGCCCCCCCCCCCATCGAACATTTGTTCGACCGCGCGGGCACCGTCGGGGGTTTTCGAAACTTTCGCAACCACCTGGTGTTTCTTTGTGCCGACCACGGCCAGATCCATCATGCGGTCGAGGAGGCCCGCCGCTACCTGGCGATCAGCCGGATAACCTCCGATCCGCAACGCCTCTCTCAATACACGCCCGAAAACCGAAAGCGCCTTCAAAAGGAACATGACAAAGCCGAGCTAACGCTGCGGGTGGCGATCACCCGCCTTTACCGGCATCTGTTTTATCCCGACGCCGCCGGTCCCAAGAAACATGGGCAACTGACCTCGGTGGTCCTTCCCTCCCAGCAACAGGGTGACATTAAGCGCGACCAAACCCAGGTGCTGGTCCGACTCCTTCGGGAACTGGGCAAAGTTCGCACCGCTGATGACCAAGGCATCGCCCCGGCCTATCTGCTGCAGAAGGCCTGGCCAGCCAACACTGTTCGGATCACTCCCCGTCAACTCCAAAAAGAGTGCGCTTCTCGGATCGGCCTTCCGATCTTGCTCGACATCAATCTGCTCAAGGACGCCATCCGTAATGGCGTCAAAGCAGGTACCTGGCTGTACTACGACCCCCGCCAAGAGTGCGCCTACAGCGCGGAGTCTCCCACCACCCCGCTGGTGGAGATAACCGACGAAGTGGAACTGATCCTCCCCGAGGCGGCCGAGGGGATTCCGGTCTGCGGACGCGAAGAACCACCGGACCGCAGCGGGACATGTCCGGTATGCCACCAGCCACAGCAGCAGTGCACCTGCGGGGTTCCACCGCCCACGACTCCTGAAATACGAGCCGAGGGGACCGCCGCCCAGGTGTTCCAGCGCGTGGCGGACCTTGCCGTTGACCACAGTGCGGAGAGTTTCTCTAAACTTCGACTTGTCTTCGGTGGAACCGGTCCTGATTTCCTCCGCGACCTCAACGCCATCTCGCTGGCAGTGCCTCAGTTTCCCAAAACCGAGGTGCAAGTGGAGATAGAGGCATCTTTCGACTTGCCAGACGGCGCCCGCCTGCGGGTGGAGTACCAGGGACCATGGGTTACCTGGCGAGAGATCGGCAACACCACCGGTCGAGCCACCAAGAACGCCGTCCAGAGCTCAGGGCGATTGAGCCTTCGGCTGACATTCCCCCAGCCAGTGGCGCCCGGGGGACAGGAAACAGGCGCGATTCGCGATGCCTTGACACTGCTCAACGTCGGCCGCGTGTCGGTGATTGCCACCCGGACGGGGGACTCATGAACCGCGCCCGCCGCTCCTTTGAGATGCAGGTATTTCCTTTTGGCGTTGATGATTTTGGGGTGGAGCTTCGGGAGGAGGCCAATGGCGCCGGACCCCGTCGGGTGGTGCGTTCCTGGGGTCCGGCCATGCACTCGGTGGGAACCCATCTGCTGGAGGCCCTGCGGGTATCGGGCTATCGAGTCTCGGCTCTCGGGCGAGGCCGACGCAAACCCTTCTCCTTGGCCGACCCGGCGGGGGTGCGGCTGAGTCTGGTGCTACTGGCCACCCGGCCCCTTCGCAAGGTACGGCGGCTGGAGGAAGTGGCCTGGGCAGTGCGTGAGTTGAGCGACGACGAAGCCTACTACTGGTACGCCAAATGCACCGATGGTCACACCGGCCGACGGGCCCAGCGGGCGTTCCGCGATCTGGTGAGCGACCGATGACCGATCACCGGTCGTTAATCGACACGTGGCTACCAATTGCTGAAATCGGAGTGGAAAGTCGGAGAGAGAATTCCACCGGCCAACACCCCCCTCCCAACCGGCTTCATGTCTGGTGGGCGCGGCGTCCTCTCACCGCCTCCCGAGCGGCGGTCTTGGGTTCCCTTCTGCCCGCCTGGTCGGAGCACTGGCCCCAGCATTTACTGGATCGGTTCCCTCTGGAGAAGGAATACCGGGAATGGTTCAAAGAGCTGTTGGGCATCCGGGGCGATCCGGTGGCCGACCGCAAACGAATCCTGGAAGCCAAGGAAAAGGGAATCAAGCTGAAACGCGCCTACGCAGGCCCACGGGCATTCACCCTGGTGCCGGACATTGACCAACTCAACAGGCTGAAACAACTTCTTGCCCATCGCTGGGGTACGGATACCCCCACTGTTCTCGACCCTACCGCCGGAGGGGGATCGATTCCCTTCGAGTCGATCCGTTTCGGGCTTCCCGCCCGGGCCAACGAGCTCAACCCGGTGGCCTCTTTCGTACTGGAAGCAACCCTCACCCTCCCCGCCCGTTTCGGTCCGGACCTGGCCGAAGACATTGCCGGATGGGGTGAGATTTGGGCAAACGGAGTAAAGAAACGTCTTGAGGAATATTTCCCCCGCCGTGAGGGGGAGTCGATTCACGCCTATCTGCACGCCCGGACGGTCGCCTGCCCCGAAACCGGCAAGCCCGTTCCCCTCAGTCCCAACTGGTGGCTCCGCAAAGGCCGTAATCAGGCAGCGGTTCGGCTCATAACCGAACCCAACTTGGCCGAATGCCGGTTCAAAATCGTCGAGGGAGACGCTATCGACTTCGACCCCAGCCTGGGCACCGTCAAACGGGGTGTGGGAAGATCGCCTTGGACCGGCGCCACCATTACCGGCGACTACATCAAGGCGGAGGCACGGGCCGGCCGGATGGGATCACAGCTATACGCGATCGCCACTAAGCAGGGTCGGAAGCTGACCTTCCGACTTCCCGACCGGGCCGACCTGGAAGCTCTGGCTGCCGCCGCTGCTCAGTTGGAACGGGTTCTCGATCAGTGGTTGCTGGACAAGGTGGTACCTGAGGAACCAGTGCCTGACGGGAGCAAGACTGTTGAAGCCATCCGATATGGAATGCGCCTATGGAGGGACATGTTCTCCCCCCGCCAGCTGCTGGTGATGGGCGTGGCAGTGGAGGAGTTGCGGAGAATTCAGACCGAACTGGTAAAGCAACTCAAGCCCGACCACACCGCCGCGGCTGGCGCTTATCTAGCGATTGCCCTCGACAAAATGGCCAACTTCAACGCCATTCTTTGCCGATGGCAAGCCAGCCGCACTTCGATTGTGGGCTTCTTCGACCGTCATGACTTTTCCTTCAAGTGGTCATACGCCGAGTTCGACGGACCCCACAACCTATTGCCCTGGGCGATCAACCAGATCGCCGACGCCTACCGGGGAATCGCCAACCTTCTTGATCCCTCCCGTCAGGTTCTGTTTTCCGACCGCCCCCAGCGGGCCGCCGATCTGGTGGAAATCCACAACCGAGACGCCGCCGATCTCCCCCTTCCCGACGCGAGCATCCAAGCGGTAGTAATGGATCCCCCCTACTACGACAACGTTCAATACGCCGAACTTTCTGATTTCTTTTACGTATGGCTGAAACGCACCGCCGGACGCCTCTATCCCGACCTCTTTAGCACCGAACTCACCGAAAAGGCCACCGAAGCGGTGATGAACCCGGCCCGGTTCACAGCCCTTGACAAGAAGAATGCCCGGCGATTGGCCCGGGCCGACTATCAGGCCAAGATGACCCGGATATTCGCCGAGGCCCATCGGGTGCTGGCCGATGATGGCGTGCTGACCGTGATGTTCAACCACAAAAAGACCGAGGCCTGGGACACCCTCGGCCAGTCTTTGATCGAGAGCGGTTTTCGGATTGAGTCCTCCTGGCCGGTCCATACCGAGTCCGAACACTCCCTCCATCAAGCCAAGAAGGCCGCTTCGGCCTCCACCATCATGCTGGCCTGCCGTAAGCGAACCAGCGAGAGCGAACCCGCCTGGTGGGACGATCTGGCGCCCCGGGTCCGTGAGGCGGCGCGGGAGAGCGCCGAAACATTCCGCGCCCAGGGAGTGGAGGGAGTCGATCTTTATATCTCCTCTTTCGGCCCGGCCCTGTCGGTGATCTCCCAACAATGGCCGGTTTTGACCTCCGAAGTCAATCCCGCCACTGGTCAGCCGCGACGACTCCGTCCTGAGGAGGCTCTGGAACTGGCCCGCCAAGAAGTTGCCAACCTGCGATTGCGAGGGATGTTGTCCGGGCGCCAAGCGCAGTTCGACCCGATCACCGATTGGTATCTGCTGGCCTGGGATGCCTTCCGGGCGGCAGAATTCCCCTACGATGAGGCCCGCAAGTTGGCCCTCGCCCTGGGAACCGACCTCGACCGGGACCTCCGACGATTGCGGTTGGTGACCAAGAAGTCCTCCACAGTAGTGCTCCAAGAGCCCATCCACCGCCGCCGAAAAGGGTTGGCCGACCCGGAAAGTTCGTCTTTCGAAAGGCTGATCGATGCCGCCCATGCTCTGATGGTGGCCCATCGGGAAGACGGGATCCGCGGTGCCGAGACATTCCTGCGGCGCACCCACCTGGGCGGAGACAGCCGTTATCGGGCTCTCCTGCAGGCGCTGATCAACGCCATCCCGCGAACCCGGATAAAAGGCGCCTTCGCCCGCCCCGAGGCGGAGGACCTCGACGGCCTGGCCGTGTTGTTCCCAGACTTGGAGATTCCCCCCGATCCTCCTTCGGCGCTGGAGACCACTCAGGGCCGGTTCGATATTCCCACCTGATGCCCGGGTTCCCGACAAACTGGCAGCACGGTGGCGGTGAGTAACGGATTCCGCAACCTGCATGAGCTTCGTGCCGACTACTCCACCTCGGATGATCCGGTACGAAACTTTTACATTCCGGTGCTGTCCCAGGCTGTCAGCCTTGATCGAAGCGCCGGATACTTTACCTCCCACAGTCTTTCGGTGGCGGCCCGGGGTCTGGCCCGTCTTATACAAAACGGTGGCCGGATGCGTCTTCTGGTGGGGGTGGAATTAAATGAAAAGGACGTAAAGGCGGTCCAACAAGGCGCCGCGCTGTCGGAGATATCCCGCCGCAAGCTGGCCACCATATTCGAGGCACCCCGGGACGTAATCGAACAAAAGCGGCTGGAGGCTTTGTCCTGGATGGTTGCGGCCGGAACCATGGAAATCCGAGTAGTCCTGCCCCGTGAACGGGCAGGATACTTTCATGTAAAACACGGCATAGCAACCGACAGATATGGCAGCCGCATCGCCTGGCAGGGCAGTAACAACGAAACCCATGCCGGATGGGTTGACAATTACGAAGAATTCTGGGTTGATGGTAGTTGGGAAGGCGGCAAGGCGCCAGGGCGCGTCCGATCCATGGCCCTGAAGTTCCAGCGCCTCTGGGAAAACCGCCATCCCGGCTGGGCTACCCTACCGATCCCCGAAGCGGCCCGCCGACAGCTTCTCAAATACGTCCCCGACCAGCCACCGAAACGAGACCCTGAGGAAGAGTCCGCTCAAAACCTCCACCGAGAAGCGGCGATCGCCGCCTGGCTGAAGGATGTCCCCAACATGTTGGGCATGGAAGGCCGTCTGGGGCAAACCGCAATAATCCAGCCATGGCCCCATCAGCACCGGGTAGCTCGGAAAGCGGTGGACACATTCCCCCAACGCTTCCTGTTGGCCGACGAGGTGGGGCTGGGCAAAACCATTGAGGTGGGGATGATTCTTCGCGATCTCACTCTGTCTGAGAAGGTGCGGCGGTGTCTGATCCTCACCCCAGCCTCGGTGCGGTGGCAGTGGCAGGGGGAACTCCGGGAGAAGTTCGGGATGGCGGTTCCGGTCTACAACGGCCACGATCTCGTTTTCGGTGTCGGGCCGGAACAGAACATCGAACCCCTCGATTGTGCACTTCCCTGGGAAAGGGCCCCGATCATGCTCATGTCGACCCAGCTCGCACGAAGAACAGAGCGACGTGAAGCACTATGGAACGGACCCCATTGGGACTTGGTGGTGATCGACGAGGCTCATCACGCCCGCCGCAAGGACTTTCAAAATACGAATCGGAGAAGGCCGAACCGCCTCTTGGAACTGCTGGAAGGCACCAAGGCATCTCCCGGAGGGTTGGGAGCGAAAACCGACGGTCTCTTGCTCTTGACCGCCACTCCCATGCAAGTACATCCGGTGGAGGTGTGGGATCTGCTGATCCAGTTGGGGATCCCCGGACGTTGGGGCGCCGCCGATCAGAACTTTCTCGGCTATTTCGAACACCTGCGCAAGGCCCGATCGGAATGGAAGGAGGTGAACTGGCGGCTGGTAACGGAGATGGCCCGTGACGAGCTACACCACGGAGGGAAAATCGACCCCGGGATAGAGAAATCGGTGAAAGAGGCCCTGGGATGGGCCGGATGGGATCGGTTGAAGCAGTTATTGAACAAACCAGATCGGATCAGATCTCTCCCCTCACCCGGCGAACGGGCGGCGATGCTGAAGATTCTCGGACATTTGACCCCTCTCCGGAGGCGTATGCACCGGCACACCCGCCAACTGCTCAAGTCATACCGAAGTCAAGGCCTTTTGCCCGGCAAACTGGCCGAACGCCGGCCCGAGCCGCGGTGGGTGACGATGACGCCGCAAGAGCGAGCACTCTACGACCGAGTTGAGGAATACATCTCCGACTTCTACAGAAAATACGAAAACGAGAGAAAGGGGCTCGGATTCGTGATGACCGTTTACCGGCGTCGTCTCACCAGTTCGTTCCATGCCCTGGCGAAGAGCCTGACCCGCCGTTTGGCGTTCCTACAAAAGGAAACAGGGGATCTGTCGCTGACCGAAGAGGACTGGGAAGACGATGATCTGGGATCCGATGTGATCGAGGAGCTCGGGGATCGGGTCGACCTGGGATCGGTGCCCTCCGAGGAGGTCGGATACGTCCAGGACTTTCTCACCGAGTTGAGACAGCTGGGAACCGACACCAAATACGACCGCTTGGAAGAGGACCTGCGGACCGCCTTCGACACCCGGACCAATGTGGTGATCTTCACGCAGTACACCGACACCATGGACTATCTGCGGGAACGGCTCTCGGTGGTTTACGGACGGCTTATGGCCTGCTACTCGGGCCGGGGCGGCGAGCGGTGGAATCCCAACGCCGGCGAGTGGGAACGGGTGGGCAAAGAGGAAGTCAAGGGGGCCTTTCGGGACGGGAGTATCAAGATCCTCCTGGGAACCGACGCCATGGCAGAAGGGCTCAACCTGCAAACCTGCGGGGTGGAGATCAACTACGACGTTCCCTGGAACCCCATGCGCCTGGAACAGCGGATCGGGCGGGTGGACCGGATCGGCCAAAGTTTCGATGAGGTTTGGATCTGGAGCTACTTTCAGAAAGGCACCATCGAAGCCGAGGTGTACCGGCGGCTTCGGGACCGTATCGACTGGTTCGAGGGAGTGGTGGGACCTCTCCAGCCCATACTTCAACGTGTGGAGCAGACCATCCGCGACCTGGCCCTGCAATCCCCCGGAATCCGAGGTGTCCAGCTGGAGAAGGCTCTGGCAAGGATTAACGTCGCAATCGAACAGGCGGAAAGAGAAGGCCTGGATCTGGAGGAACATCAATCCCGGTCGACCGTACCCCCCAAATCGCCTCCTCCGGCCACGCCCGGCGAACTGGAAGTGTTCTTCACCAGATCACAGAACCTCGGCCGAAGGCTTCGGCCGCATTCTGACCTTGCGGGAGCCTATCAGGTCGGGGCGGCGGAGTCCGAACAAGGGGTTACTTTCCGGCCCAGCCTGGCCGATCAGCACCCGGATACCCTCCGGTTCCTCACTTTCGGGGACCCGGTGTTCACGCATCTGCTGAGTGAAACCGACTCTCCGGACTTGTCGACCCTGGGTCTTCGACGTCTGGAGTGCACCTCCCAGGGCCTCCTCCGGGTGGGGTGGTATCGGAGTACCACCACCGGACCTTCCCTGGTGGAGTCATTCGCCGAACTGCAGCGACATCTGACCAGCACCGACTTCGATCCCATCCCCAAGGATCAGGCGGAGACGCTATTCAGACAACACATCGACCATGAAAGACAGCAGTACCAAAGCAGGCGACAGCAGATAGAGGTGGAACAACAATCCGCCCTTCGAAAAAGGGGATGCCATCTGCTGGAAACGGCCTCTTACTTGTGGTCGGCCCGAAGTGGCTCTCTCTTCGGGGACAGCCCGCCGTCAGTGGGCAGCGCCACCCTGCAGGCAATGCTCCGCTCGGAGAAATATCCCTTCTCAGGCCTGCACCATCTGGTGGGAGGTGACATACATCTCGACACGAACAGCCCCCGATGGGAGAAGATCTCCTCCCTGAGCAACCGGCAACAACAAGCGCGGTGGAATAGTGTCAGAACCCAAGCAGAAGAGCTTCTACAGATCCTCGTCTCTCGATTATCGGTGGAGGAGACCCGAACCGTCCAATAGTCACAACACATCACCTGTGCCACGGGGCAATCACTTACACCACACAGGCCCGCCTGGATGTGTTCATAGATCGGATAGGTAGGGATGAGGCAAGCCGGTTAGCCAGAAACCTGAGCGGCGAATACACCGCGGTCGGTAGCTGGGAGACGGTGGACAGGCCACTACTGGAAGCTGGATACCTCTACGATCAGACTGCGCAGAGGACGGGGTCCGAAACCGGCGAGGGCCAATCCTCCGATTTCCACGAGGACCTGGTACGAGTCGTCATCATCGGCGCCGATGAGCCGTTTTTGCTCCTATCACTTACGCTGGCCGATATGAAGGCTATTTCTGTCCTGGATCACACCCTAAGATTGGGTGCTCGGCGGACAGCAGACAACTGAGATCACGCAGCGCGCGGCGAACGCCACCCCAGCGTCATAGCCTCGGAAAATGCTGGAAGAACTCCAGTCTGCCTGGCCGAGCTAACCGCCCTCACCGAGATCCTCGAGGGTGGCAGCCCAAACGAGGCTGGAGAATAGAAGTGTCACAGCTCTCCATCATGCTCTAGACCATGGATTTCACGACTCGGGAGGCAGCTATATGAGCAATCGATCCGGCATAGAGTGGACCGAGACGACCTGGAACCCCACCACCGGTTGCGATCAGGTGTCCCCCGGCTGTGATAACTGTTACGCGCTCGCGCTGGCCAAGCGTCTTAAGGCGATGGGTCAGCGAAAATACCAGCACGACGGTAACCCCCGCACCAGTGGCCCCGGATTCCGGCTCACTTTGCATCCCGACGTGCTGACCGAGCCATACCGGTGGAGAGTGCCACGGCTGGTCTTCGTCAACTCAATGAGCGATCTGTTCCACCCCGAGGTGCCCTTAGGCTTCATTCAGAACGCGTTCGACGTGATGGCCGACACCCCCCGCCACACCTATCAAATCCTGACCAAGCGGTCCAAGCGACTGTCATCGCTCGCGTCTCAGTTGGATTGGCCTGTCAACATCTGGATGGGAGTGAGCGTGGAGACCAGCCGATACGCCTTCCGCATCAATCACCTGCGAACTGTCCCGGCGGCAATCCGTTTCGTCAGCGCCGAACCTCTGCTCGGCCCACTCCCCAACCTGGACCTCTCTGACATACACTGGCTAATCGCCGGCGGGGAGAGTGGCCCCAGAGCCCGGTTGATGGACAAAGCATGGGCCCTCGACCTGCGTGACCAATGCGCCGGCGCCGACGTCGCCTTCTTTTTCAAACAGTGGGGAGGCCGCACCTCCAAATCCGGCGGCCGGGAACTTGACGGTGCCTTCCACGACGCAATGCCGACTCACAGAGCGGCGAGTTAGCAAGTGTAGCTGTGCGACTCTGGGGATATTGGACCAAAGGCAAGCTGGACATTCTCCGGCGGTATCTGGATTCCTTCACCACGACAACCAAGAACAAAGCATCCGAGAGGATCTATATAGATGCGTTCGCTGGTGAGCCGGACAACCAAGATCGCCTGACAGCGGAACCAATCGAGGGCTCCGCCAGAATAGCATTAACGGTCACTGATCCTCCTTTCACCCGCCTGCGCTTTTTCGAAACCGTAGCCAATGCTGGCCGCCTTGAAGCGTCACTGCGGAAGGATTACCCGGATCGTGATCTGAAAGTGGTGGGTGGGGACTGCAACCAGTTGATCCCACAAGAGCTTCACCGATTGAAAAGGCTCAGGTGGGCTCCTACCTTCGCCTTTGTCGATCCTAACGGTATGGAGGCGGAGTGGCGGACCCTTGAGTCGCTAGCCAACTTCAAACGTGGACAACGATGGAAGGCTGAGATCTTCTTACTGTTCTCGCCACAAATGTTCATGCGGGTCTTGCCGGTCGAGAGCGGTGAAGTCAGCGCCGCCAATGCTACAAAGATCGATCGCATGTACGGTACGGAAGAGTGGCGTCAGATCTACGACGCTCGACTTCAAAAGACCATAGAGCCTTCGCAGGCACGAAAAGAGTATCTCAATCTGATGCGCTGGCGACTGGAGAGAATCCTCAGGTATGAATGGACGCATCCTATAGAAGTGCGAAACGAGCGTGGTGATGCCATCTATTACATGATCTTTGCCACTGATAACGACGCTGGTGACCGCATCATGAGACACATTTATGGGAAAGCTGCTACAGAGTTTCCAATGATGCGTGAGCAGGCCCGCAGAATCCGCAGGCAGCAAGAAGCTCGAGAGCAAGGTCGCCAGAGTCTATTTGGAGTGGACGATGATGCCCTGTGGGATCCAATTCAGCCCGGAGAACGGTTCTACGAATATGAGTCTCCTACCAGGCCTTGGTTCTTGGCCAGACCTTTCTAGATAGGGCTGCAGCCTCGCTATTCACTGATACCGGAAGTCTCGCAGTGCCTTGCGAGGGCCGAATTTGGGGGCATGGCCTGCTTGTTGCAGGAGTCGTACCACCCTCCCCCGGTGTGGACGGAAGGGCTCCAGCAGTTCCAGCATCTCCTCATCGGTCCCACGAGGTTGGCCCTTCAGATGCCAAGCCACCACGTTCTTGAGGTGAAAATCCCCCACTGCCACCGCATCGGCGTCTCCGTGGCTGACCGCCACTGTCTTGGCCGAAGTCCACTCTCCGATTCCCGGCAAGCATTCCAGAAACTCCCGGGCCTCCTCGGCTGGCAGTTCAGCCGTCGTCTGTATCCGGCGATGCCGGCGGGCGGCGGCCAATAGAGTCTCCGCTCTCTTTTGTTCCAATCCCAGAGGGTGAAGGTCGTAGTAGGCCAGAGAAGCCAGCCGGGCCGGATCAGGAAACAGCCTGACTCCCACCTGCGGGCCGGGGGCGGGTGCGCCCCACTTGCCGATCACCGCGCGGAGGCTGCGAGCCGCCTCCCGACCGGTGACCTTCTGGCCGAAGATCGCCGGCCACAGGGCCTCGCTCACCAAACCGGTGGCGCCGAATCGAGCGCCCGGGTTGAGGTGGTGGAGCCGCTTCACCAACCGATGGTCGGTGACGAACTCTTCGGGGTGGTCATCCAATCCCACCCACTGTTCCGCCCGCTCGGAGACCCAGTTACTCCCCTCACCCCAGGTGCTGATCAGGATCTGCTGGCGGTGGGGTTGGCTGATCCGGACAGTCACCGGACCATCGGGAGTCCGAACCGCCCGCCACCAACCGCTTTGGGTGAAACGGCCCACCACTTTGCCGAGCGGCGCCAAGGTGGCCCTCATGTCGAAGTGCCGACCATCCAGGTCGATCAGTCGTTGCAGATCAGCGGGCGGGTCGACCGATTCGAACATGCCGGCACTCTCCTCTCCGTGTCGGACAGCCCCGTCTCAACGGGCGGATCCAGGACGCTCCCGCTACCGGCCCTTGGGGTGCCAGACCGTCTTGATCTCCGTGAATGCTGCTATCCGGTAGAGATTCGCATTGGCATCTTGCCATCGGCCGGTGCGCTTTAGATTGTGAGCTGCCGCCTCTTCCAAGGGACCGACTGCTTCCCGGGACACGCCCGACAAATCCAGCGCGTTCACATCCATGTGACCAGCCATCGGTGGCGCCAGTTCGGCGGGGAACCCGGTGAGGATGTTGACCACTCCCCCGGGAACATCGGCCGTGGCCAGGCACTCGGCGAACGTAACGGCCACCACGGACTGGTCAGCAGACGCCACCACCACGGCCGTATTCCCACTCACCATCACCGGCGCCAACCCTCCCACCAGCCCCGCAAGGGCCGGTTGCGGGGTGGAGATCACTCCCACCACTCCCACCGGCTCGGGAGTGGAGATGTTGAAAAAGGGTCCTGCCACCGGGTTCAGGTTCCCGATCACCTGCACGTACTTGTCGCACCAGCCTGCATACCAGATCAGAAGATCCACCGCCTCGGCCACCTCCCGTTCGGCCGCCTCCCGGGACCCGGCCAGCGCAAGCTGGGCGACGAAGGTCTCGGCCCGGTCCTCCAGCATCTCGGCGATCCGATAGAGGATCTGGCCCCGGTTGTACCCGGACCGCTCTTTCCATCCTCCCAGACTCCGGCGGGCGGCCCGCACCGCCATCCGCAGGTCCTTCCGAGACGCCTGGGACAGCCGCACCACCACCGAGCCGTCCTGGGACTCGAACGGAAAGGTGCGACCCGACTCCGAGCGAGGGAAGTTCCCCCCGATATACAACTTGTGGGTCTTGCGGGCCCCTACCCGACCGCCCATCAGCCCACCCCTTTCAGATAGGCGGCCAGACCATGACGACCACCTTCCCTCCCGAAACCCGATTCCTTCACTCCCCCAAAAGGTGACGACGGGTCGAACTTGTTGTAGGTATTGGCCCACACCACGCCCGAGGCCAGGCGATCGGCCATCCACAGAATGAGCGACCCCTTGGTGGTCCAGACTCCCGAAGCCAGCCCGTAGGGGGTGTTGTTGGCCCGCTCCACCGCCTCCTCGGGGGTTCGGAACGTGAGGATCGACAGCACCGGGCCGAAGATCTCCTCCTGCGCGATGCGGTGCGACTGGGACACCCCGGTGAACAGGGTGGGGGGAAACCAGTATCCCCGTTCGGGCAGTTGGCAAGGGGGCTGGTACATCACCGCCCCTTCCTCCCGACCGGACTCCACCAGTTCGGCGATCTTCTGCAACTGGGTCGATGAGTTGATCGCTCCGATATCGGTGTTCTTGTCAAGCGGATCCCCCACCCGCAAGGTGGCCAGCCTCAGCCGGAGGCGTTCCACGAATTCGGAAGCTACGGACTCCTGCACCAGCAGCCGGCTACCCGCGCAGCACACCTGGCCCTGATTGAAGAAAATGCCGTTCACCACCCCCTCCACGGCCTGATCCAAGGCGGCGTCATCAAAGATGATGTGAGCGCCCTTTCCGCCCAATTCCAAGGTGAGGGATTTGTGGGAGCCGGCCAGTCTCCTTCTGATCTCTTTCCCCACTTCCGTCGAACCGGTGAACGCCACCTTGTCCACTCCCCGATGGCCCACCAGCTGTGCGCCGGTGGCGCCGGCGCCGGAAATCACATTCAAAACTCCCGCAGGGAGCCCGGCTTCGGCGGCCAACTCCGCCAGTCGCAACGCCGACAGGGGGGTGGTCTCGGCCGGTTTGAGCACCACGGTGTTGCCGGTGGCCAAAGCCGGAGCAACCTTCCAGGCGGCCATCAACAACGGAAAGTTCCAGGGAATCACCTGCCCGACCACTCCCAGCGGTTGGGGCGCGGCGCCCGGGAAGGCGAACTCCAACTTGTCGGCCCAGCCGGCGTGGTAGAAGAAGTGAGCGGCCACCAACGGAAGATCGACATCTCGGGCTTCCCGGATGGGCTTGCCTCCGTCCCGGGTGTCGAGCACCGCCAGTTCCCGGCTTTGCTCGGCGATCAACCGGGCCAGGCGAAACAGCAGTTTGGCGCGTTCGGCCGGGGGCCTCCCTGCCCATTGCGGCGCCGCCGCCCCGGCCGCGGCCACCGCCCGGTCCACATCCGCCCCACCCGCTTCAGCCACGGTGGCAAGGGGTTCTTCGGTCGCCGGTTCGATGGTGGTGAACCACCGGTTGGAAGAAGGTTCCACTTCCTGGCCGTCGATCCACAGTCCGTATCGGTCACGAATGCGGGCCAGATCGGGGTTTTCTCTGGACTCCTCGTACTCCCAGCGGTCGAGGCCCTCACCGGCACCGGGAACCAACGGGTAGGAGTCTTCCACGTTCTCAGGCCCTGGTGAAGTGATCGGCCGACTGGTAGCGGCCGGTCTCCAACCATCTGATCTGCATAAGCAGGTCGTTGAGCAGAGAAGAGGCGCCGAATCTGAACCGCTTGGGAGTCATCCAGTCGGCCCCCAGGGTCTCGTTCAGCAGCACCAGCCACTTGACGGCCTGCTTGGCGGTGCTGATCCCCCCGGCGGGCTTCATACCAACGGCCCGACCAGTCATGGCAAAATAATCTCGGATCGCCTCCAGCATCACCAGGGTGACCGGCAGGGTGGCAGCCGGTTGGACCTTGCCGGTGGAGGTCTTGATGAAGTCGGCCCCGGCCGCCATGGCCAACATTGACGCCCGACGAACATTGTCATAGGTGCCCAATTCGCCGGTTTCGAGGATCACCTTCAGACACGCCTCCCCGGCCGCGGCTCGGATCGCCCTCACCTCTTCAAATACCTTGTGATAGTCGCCTCCCAAGAACGCTCCTCGGTCGATAACCATATCCACTTCGTCAGCTCCCTCCGCCACCACCTTCTGGGTCTCGGCGACCTTCAGGTCGAGCGGCGCCTGACCCGACGGGAAGTAGGTCGACACCGCAGCCACCCGCACCCCGCTGCGGGCGAGCGACTCCCGGGCGGTGCTCACCAGGTTGGGATATACACACACCGCGGCCACCGACGGGATGGAGGAGTCCAATGGATCCGGTCTGATAGCCTTATAAGACAATTGTCTTACCTTCTCAGCGGTATCCATTCCCTCCAGGGTGGTCAGATCGGTCATCGCAATAGCGGTTCGAAGCGCCAGCATTTTGGTGGTGCGTTTGATGGAACGCGTCCCCAGAGCCGCGGCCCGCTCGGACACCATCACCTCGTCGGTGGGTGTAACCGACTTGATGAAGGAACGGAGTTCTCGCTCTGACAGACTCGCCTCGCTTCCGTTCTGAGACCGAGCCAACCGATGTTTGGACATAAGGGTGGGATTGTAGAAAGACCCTTCGTCAGTCGTTTCGGGATGGGAGAGCGTCTTCAGGCTGTCACCCACAATCCGTGGTTGCCGATCCTGATCGCCTCGGTGGCCTGGGGAAGCGCCCCCGCCGCCACTCGGGTGATTCTCCTCAACGGCGTAAATCCGTTCACCATCTTCCCACTCAAGCAGGTGTGCTCAGCCGCGGTGGTGATCGGCGCTCTGGCTTTGACCCGCCGACTCCCCCGACTGGATCTGCCAACCTTTCGGGCCGGGGCGGTGATCGGGACGTTCAACATGACCATCCCGGCCATTCTCTTCACCCTGGGCTTCCAGTACATTCCGGCCAGCATCGGCGCCGTGATCGTCGGGGTCATTCCCCTCGCCACCATCCTCTTCACCCATTGGGTGGTGCCGGGAGAACGGTTTCGGATGGACCGACTTCCCGGCCTGGTGGTGGCGTTGATCGGGGTGGGTGTCATGAGTTGGGCGCCGATCGGACAACCCTCCTCCCAATGGATCCTGGGAGTGGGGATCACCACCCTGGGCGCGGCTTTTGCCGCATTGGGATGGGCCTTCACCCGGCGCTACGCGGTCCGACTTCCCAATACCCAACTGATTGTCTCCCAGTTCCTGGTCTCCACCGCCCTGTTGTGCCTGGTCTCCCTCCCCTTCGGCGGTTACGGCGGGTACGAGACCATCGACGCCACCAGCTTTTGGCTGATCATCTATCTGGCTGCGGGACCCACCGTCATCTCCTTCGCGGCTTTCATGTGGGTCTCTCGGATCGCGGTGGCGGCCCGGGCTGCCCTGGTGGGTTACCTGGTGCCGGTTCTGGGGGCGGTGGGTGGGGTGGCGCTTCTATCGGAACCCATCACCCTGCAACTGGTCTTGGGAGTGGCGGCGGTGCTGATCGGAATCGTGGTGAGCGACCGCCCCGATCGAAAGGCCGCCAAGACGGGTACGTCGGGTCGGTTCCCAAACTGATGGCGCCATTTTCCTCGTCTTCGCAAACAGTGGATCAGGAGAGATAGTCACCCGTGTTCGGCCACAAAACTCCACTGCCGGGCCCCGAAGACCCGGGCCCGGGAAATGGTGGCCTGAGGTATGCCATTTCGCACAATCCCTGGATTCCGATCATGATCGCGTCGCTGGCCTGGGGAAGCGCCCCCGCCGCCAACCGGGCGATTCTGCTGCGGGGCGTGGAGCCATTCACCATCTTTCCTCTCAAACAGGTGGTGGGAGCGACGGTGATCATCGGCGCCCTGACCCTGATGGGTCGCAATCTCAGGATGGACCGGCAGACCATGCGAGCCGGGGCGATCATCGGGATTTTCAATATGACGCTCCCCACCATCCTGTTCACCTGGGGCTTCCAAGTGATACCGGCCAGCATCGGAGCGGTGATCGTAGCCATAATCCCACTCATCACCATCCTTTTCACCCACTGGGTGGTCCCCGGTGAGAGATTTCGGATCGCTCGCATACCGGGGTTGACAATGGCGGTCCTCGGAATAGGCGTCATGGGCTGGGCGCCCATCGGGCAACCATCCTCCCAATGGACTCTGGGGGTGATCTTGATGACGGTTGGGTCCCTTTCGGCCGGAATCGCCGGAGCGCTGACCCGCCGCTACGCGGTTCGCCATCGCAATGCTCCCTTGATCACTGCTCAATACCTGACTTCGGCGGTGATCCTCTGCCTGCTCTCGATTCCTTTCAATGGTTACGCCGGATATCTGACCCTGGACGCCACCGGCTGGTGGCTGATCCTCTATCTGGGCACGGTTCCCACCGCCATTTCCTTCACGGCCTTCATGTGGGCCTCCCGCATCACCACCGCCGCCCGGGCGGCTCTCACCGGATACCTGTCGCCCTTGGTGGGCGTGACGCTGGGGGTGACCCTTCTATCCGAACCCATCACCCCCCAGTTGCTCCTGGGCATCGCGGCGGTGGCTTTGGGGATAGTTGTCAGTGATCGGCCCGATCGGCAGGACAACCGTCGTCGGGCACTGGCCCGCCGAGCCCCTTCCCGGTAAACTGGCCGACGTGAGTTCCCCACGTCACATCCTGGTCGCGGTTGCGTGGCCGTATGCGGCCGGTTCCCGCCATTTGGGACATATGGCCGGGGCCTACCTGCCCGCCGACATTTTCGCCCGCTATCACCGGACCGCCGGAAACCGGGTGTTGATGGTGTCAGGCAGTGATGTCCACGGCACCCCTATCACCGTGCTGGCCGACCGGGAAGGAGTGTCACCCCAGGTGATCGTGGACCGCTACCACGCCGAATTCCTCACCGACTGGGAGAAGCTGGGCATCTCCTGGGACCTGTACACCTCCACGGGGACTGCCAACCACTATGCCGTGACCCAGGACATCTTCTCCCGGTTACTGGAGAAGGGTTACATCACCGAAGGGGAGTCGACCCAGTTGTACGATCCGCAGGCGGAGCGTTTCCTGCCCGATCGCTACGTGGAGGGCACCTGCCCCCACTGCCGCTACCAGGACGCCCGGGGCGACCAGTGCGACGACTGCGGCCGGACTCTCGACGCCATTGAACTGATCGACCCTCGCAGCAAGATGTCAGACGCCGCCCCGGTCACCAAAGAGACCAAACACTTTTTTCTGAGGCTGGACGCCTTCGCCGACCAACTGAGTGAGTGGCTGTCCACCCGAAAGGGATGGCGTCGGCATGTCAAGAACTGGGCGATGGGCATGGTCAACGAAGGACTTCCCCAGCGGGCCATCACCCGGGATCTTCTTTGGGGAGTCCCCCTTCCCCCGCCCGCTGACCGCCTGGGCGAGGGAAAACGCATCTACGTTTGGTTTGACGCGGTGATCGGTTATCTCTCCGCCGCCAAGGAGTGGGCAGAACGGCAGGGCGCCCCCGAGGAGTGGAAACGCTGGTGGGAGGACCCCGACGCCGAGTCGTACTACTTCATCGGCAAGGACAATATCCCGTTCCATGCGGTGATTTGGCCGGCCATGCTGATGGGTTACGGAGGCCTCAACCTGCCCACCGACGTCCCGGCCAACCAATACGTCACCTTCCGGCAGGAGAAGGCCTCCACCAGCCGGGGGATCGGTCGCTCGGTGGGCTGGTACGCCGACCGCATCCAGCCTGATGCCCTCCGTTATGCGCTGTCGTCAGCGATGCCGGAACAAAACGACACCGACTTCTCCGAATCCGAACTCATCCGGCGGGTGAACGACGAGTTGGTGGCCACCTGGGGCAACCTGGTGCACCGGGTGCTCTCCATGGCCCACAACTGGTATGGAGGCGCCTTGCCTCGCCCTTCCTCACCCACCGGAGAGGACCGGGCCCTCCTGGCTGAGATTGACACGGCGCTGGAGGAAGCCGCCGGAATGCTGGAGGGGGTGGAACTGCGAGCCGGTCTCCGCCGGGCGATGGAAGGCGCGCAAGCCGTGAATGTCTATCTCAACGCCCAGGCGCCGTGGCTGGTGCGGAAGGAACAACCCGAGCGGGCGGAGACCGTGATCCACACCGCGCTTGACGCCATCGGGGGCCTGAAAGTGGCCTTTTCTCCCTATCTGCCGTTTTCCTCGGCCAAGCTCCACGAAATGATGGGGCAGCCGGGATCCCTGACGGACCGAGGCTGGAGTCGACCGGAGCTGGTCGATGCCACTTTGGAATCCCCCCATCCCCTGTTTACCAAGCTGGACGAAGATCTACTGGAATGAACAGCAACACGGGGTTGAGTCCGGGTGGAACCCTTTGGTTGTGAAAACCCAGCCCTATCCCGCGAAAATTTACCCAGCCGAAAATTTTTAGCCTGAGGGCCCACCCCCGCCATCCACCTATCCAGAGATCGGACGCGGTTGCCAGGCCCCCGGGAGGTCCCGCGTTCCGAGAAATATGACCTCGCCGCTCCCAGGAATGTCCTGGGCGGTCTGAACGACGTCGGAACAGACCGGAGGTGTTTTGACTCAACCACCATGCCCTATTGCAGGCGACTGAGTCAACCCCCGGCACCCCTGTTTTTTCGCGACCTACTCCCCCTGATACGCGATGCTGCGGGACCGACCGAGTCCGGTCAGGACGGCGGGTAGACCCCGGCGGCCTTTGATTCGTCGGTCTGCCAGAAAATTTCGGCAATCTGGGCGATGAGGTCGATCAATCCCTGGGATACGGCCGGATCCATCGACTTCTTGGCATCACCGGCTGCCTTCATCGCCTGCCAAAAAAGATCGTGCAACTGAGGAAACCGCTCCACATGATGGGGCTTGAAGAAGTCCGACCACAACACTGAGAGATGATGCTTGACCAACTCGGCCTGTTGCTCTTTGATGAGGACACACCGACCCCGGAACACCGGATCATCAGAATCGGCGTACTTGGTGCAGGCGTTGAGCACCGAACGGGCCTCGATCATGGCCTGGGCGGGGTCGTAGACTCCACAAAAGAGATCGCAGTGGGCATGAGCGACGGTCGGCGGCCTGAAAGGGGCCATATTCATCTCCTCTCGGTGGGAAAAGCAAATCCTTTTGGAGAGAATAGCGACGCATGACCAGCCCCCGACTCCGCTCCTTTGTTGTTTCCGGCGACTCCATGAACCCGGCCCTGCGAGATGGAAGCCGCTTTCTGGGTTGGCGGTCGGCAAACGCCCGACCCGTGCGCCGAGGCGCCATCGTGGCATTCCCTCACCCGTTACGCTCGGGGTTTTGGCTGGTTAAACGGGTAGTGGGTCTGGGCGGGGAGGACATTACCTTAGATGTGGGTGAGGTGTTGATCAATGGTCAGGCGGGCCTTGACCGATGGAGCGCCGGATGGTCGGCGCCGGATGGAGAGTGGGCCGTGCCTGCCGGGAAGGTTTTCGTATTGTCCGACCAGCGTTCTGTGACCCGCGACGACTCTCGCCGATTCGGGCCGATCGCCGCCGCACACCTGTACCGGATGGTGTTCCCGCCCCCGATCCGCCACCCCCGTCGAACCCGCCCCGGCCCGGTGTAAAGGAACCCCGGCATGCCACCTACCCGCCGATCTCCCACTCCGATGGAGACCTGGCAGAGGAGGGTGCTGGTGACGCTGGGAACCCTGGTGGTGATCATGGCGGCCGTGGCGGTGATATTGATCGTCCGCAACGCACTGGGCAGCTTCGGGCTCACCGACCGGCCCGACACCTCCCAGCAACCTTCCTCCGACGGTGGGACCGACGACACCGACGGCGCCCCCACCCCCCTCACCTCCACCGATACCGGACCGGGGGGAGATCAACTCACCACCCCGGTCCCAACCGCCGCCACTCCGGACCCGGCCGCCTCCACACCCAGCCTCCCTCCCCCACCGGCGACCTTCGTGGAGGAGGACATCGGAGCGACGGACCTGCGCCTGCAACCCGAGGGCTTGGGGCCGGTTCCCTTCGGAACCGGGGTTGACCGCACCCTCGTGGTACTAACCCGGGCACTGGGCCTGCCGGATGCCGATTCGGGGTGGCTGCCGGCTGACAGCGAAGCGTTGCAGTGTCCGGGCCAAAGAGCCCGGCAGGTGACCTGGGGAAGCCTGAGCGTCTTTTTCTCCGACGGTCCCACCGATTGGGGGCCGGACCTGCGCGAACACTTTTTCTCCTACGTCTACTCCCTCCCCGAAGGGGCCACCGCGCCGGCCGGTCCCGCGCTCCGAACTTCGGAAGGACTGAGATTGGGTGACACCCTGTCCCGTGCGTCTTCCGTCTACGGAGAGTCGTCCATCTCCCGAGACGATCCCCTCCGAGGAACCGTGCTGGAGGTGGATGTGCCCGGACCGGGGTATCTGCGGGGAACCTTCACCGGACCCTCCGATGAGAACTACCTGTTGTCACTGCAAGGTGGAACGGGTTGTCGCCGATGAAACGTCAGAAGTCGGGGTCGCAGAGTCATAACATCTGCATTGATGCGTAGAATCCTGACGCTGGCCCTGCTCATAGCTGTCACAGCAGCTTGCGGAACAGAGGGCGCCGATGGCAACCCTGAGCCCCCGAGCACCACCGTCCCCCCCAGTGTCACCAGCACATCAAGCCCCGCCCCTTCCCAGACCACCACCCAAACCCCTCAACCCACCGACACCACCGCCGTTACCCCTGCGACAGACCCCGCTGCCACCACCGTCACCCAGGAAGGGGACAACACCACCGAACCCACCCCCACCAGTTCAACCAGCACCACAACCACGACCACCACCACGATCCCCGAGCCGGTTCTTCCGCCCAGCCCCCTCACCGGTCTGGGAGTGGAAGACCCCGAACTTCTCACTCGCCGCACCATGGCAGTGAAGGTGGACAACCACTGGGATGCCCGTCCCCAGTCGGGGATCGGCGAAGCAGAGACGGTTTTCGAACTGCTGGTGGAGGGAGGTCTTACTCGATTCATTGCTCTGTATCACACGGCGGATCCTGCCGCAGTCGGGCCGGTCCGCTCGGTTCGCCCCACCGATCCCAACCTGCTCAGACACTTCAACGCCACCCTGCTGACCAGCGGAGGACAAAACTGGATATTGAGAATGTTCCCCCAAAACGGGGTAGGAGTGATATCGGAGATCGGAGTGGGCGGCTATCGCGACTCCTCCCGTTCCGCGCCGCACAACTACTACGTCACCCCCGCCGAACTTCGGCCCGTGGCCGACGAGCGGCTTTATCCCAACACGGCTCCACCGCCCCTCTTCGAGTTTGATGACCTTCCCGCCAACGCCATCCTGGGGTCGGTCTATGAGGTGGATATGGAGTGGGCGCCCGACAATGTCATCACTTGGCGGTGGAACGGAATCCACTGGGAACGTCACCTGCCCGACGGCCCTCATCTGTGGATTCCCGCCGAAGGCGTCACCGAGACCATCACCGCCGACACCCTGGTGGTGCTGTTCTCCAGGCTGTTCTACACCCAACCTCCCTCGGGATCGGGATACGCGCTCCCCACCATGGAGACCACCGGGAAGGGGAGAGCGCTGGTGTTCTCCCGAGGGCAGGTGGTGACCGGCGAGTGGAACCGACCGGACACCTCCCAGCCCTTCATCCTGACCGTGGCGGACGGTTCTCCCCTAACAGTTCCTCCCGGCCGGTCCTGGATCAGCCTGTTTCCCGAAGGCCGGCCCGTAACCTGGTGAGCATGCCCACCCGCCTGACGGCACAAAACATCGCCCAAGGAGTCCGGGGCGGGAAGTTGTCCGCCCAAGAGGTCACCCGAACCGCCCTGGCTGACCTGCACCGCCGTCAACCCGACCTCAATCTCACCACTTTCATCGACGAACAGGCCCTTGACCGGGCAGCCGAGCTGGATGCCCAAGTCGCCGCCGGTCAGGATCCCGGGCCGCTGTGCGGGGTTCCCGTGCTGCTCAAGGACCTGATAGATCAGGCGGGCCTCCCCAACACCTGTGGCTCGACCTTCTATCGGACCGTGCCTCAGCAATCCGCTCCGGTGGTGCAGCGCCTGGAGCAGGCCGGAGCGGTGATAGTGGGCAGAGCGGGACTGCACGAGTTTGCCTTCGGCTTTTCTTCTGAGAACCAATGGTTCGGGCCGATTCGCAACCCCCATGACCCTTCCACTTCCCCCGGGGGATCCTCGGGCGGTTCGGCGGCGGCGGTGGCAGCCGGCGTGGTCCCGGTCTCGATCGGCACCGACACCGGCGGTTCCATTCGGGTGCCGGCCGCCATGTGCGGCATTTTCGGCCTGAAAGTGACCCACGGCCGGGTCCCGCTCACCGGAGTCTTCCCCCTCGGCCCCTCCATTGACACGGTGGGGCCGTTCGCCGCCAACTCCGGGGATCTGGCGGCAACCTACACCGCTGTGGCCGGATGGGATCCCCGAGATCACTGGTCGGCGCCCGGGCATGCGGTCGGCAACCATCTGACTGTTCCCCTCCCTCCCGAACAGGTCACCATCGGCCTGCCCCAACAATGGCTGGCCGACGCACCCTATGCCCAAGGCGCCCAGGAGAGGTTCGGCGCCATCACCCGCCAACTGGAGAATCTGGGCTTTGGGGTGGGGATCTTGGACGATCCGGTCATCACCCCCCCGGGAAAAATCAACGACATCCTCTATCCGCAGGTGGCCACGATTCATCGAAAATGGTGGGAAGCCGGAAGGCCCTATGGAGCAGAGGTGGCCGATCGAATCCGAGAGACCCTCGGGATCGGAGGAGGCGATCCGACCAAATCCTTCCTCGACGCCCTGGCCTGGCAGTCCCATCTGAAAACCCGGATGGCTCACGCGTTCGGTCGGTTCGACTTGCTGGCAGTCCCCACCTCCGGAGCGTTGCGCAAGGTCATCGGCGATCAGCACATGGAAACCACCCGGGGGAGGCTGCTCTATCGGGTGGTGCTTTCCTGGTTCACTTCGTTGGTGAACACTTCCGGCTGCCCGGCGATCAGCATTCCCATCCCACACTCCGATCAAACCTCGGGCGTTCCCTTCTCCCTGCAACTGGTCGCCCCCTGGTGGCAGGAGGAGCGGCTCTTGAGAACGGCCGCCGCATTGGAAGAAGCGGGGGTGGCCCGTTCGATCCTGGCCACCAATCAAGGAGCGACCGCCGGTGGGGAAAGATAACCAAACTTGGCTGTGGGAGCCGAGGGCTATCATTGGTTTTCGATAGAGCTTTGATTACTTTACTGTGACAACTCCGATCACCCACCCCGAAGCGGGCATCACCGACCCGTCGACCAACGGAGATGTCGCTCAACTACAACAGGTCACGGTCCGGTTCGCCGGCGACTCGGGAGACGGCATGCAGTTGGCTGGCAACCGGTTTGCCGACACCTCGGCCGCCTTCGGCAATGACCTCTACACCCTGCCCAGCTTCCCGGCCGAGATCCGGGCGCCTGCCGGCACCCTGCCGGGGGTCTCCTCATTCCAGATCCAAATAGCCGATTGGGACATCGCCACTTCTGGTGATCGACCCGACTGCATGGTGGCGATGAACCCCGCCGCTCTGAAGTCGAACATCTCCGACCTGCGTCAGGGAGGCACCCTGATAGTGAACAACGAGGCGTTCGACGAACGGGGTTTGGCCAAGGCCGGCTATGACGACAATCCCCTCATCGACGGCAGCCTCAACCATTACGACCTGATCCAGATCCCCATGAACACCATCACCAAGGAAGCAGTCTCGGACAAGGTGAGCGGACGGTCGGTGCTGCGCTCCCGCAACTTCGTGGCCTTGGGGTTCTTGGCCTGGCTCTTCCAGCGTCCCCTGGATCCCATCGAAAAGTGGACCACCACCAAGTTCGCCCGGCTTCCCAACGTGGTGGACGCCAACCTGGCAGCCTTGAAAGCCGGATACAACTTCGGACTCACCACCGAGGCGTCGCGCACCGTTTTCATGGTGAAGCCGGCCAGCCTTCCCCAGGGCGTCTACACCAACCTCACCGGCAACACGGCTCTGGCCTGGGGACTGATCGCGGCGTCCTATTGCGCCAAGCTGCCCCTGTTCTACGGCTCTTATCCGATCACCCCCGCCTCCGACATCCTCCACGAGCTTTCCCGACACAAGCGTTTGGGAGTGCGGACCTTCCAGGCCGAAGACGAAATCGCGGCGGTGGGCGCCGCCATCGGCGCCTCCTTTGGAGGGAGTCTGGCCGTGACCGGATCGTCAGGGCCGGGAATCGCCCTCAAGAGCGAGGGGATAAGCCTGGCTCTAACCGCCGAGTTGCCCCTGTTGGTGGTGAACGTGCAGCGGGCCGGCCCTTCCACGGGGATGCCCACCAAGCCCGAACAAACCGACCTGCTGTTCTCCCTGTTCGGTCGGCACGGCGAGTCCCCGATCCCGGTGATCGCCTGTTCCACCCCCTCAGATGTGGTGGAAACCACCATCGAAGCGGCTCGGATAGCCCTCAAATACATGACGCCGGTGCTCCTTTTGTCCGACAATCACATCGCCAACGGTTCCGAGCCGTGGATGATCCCCGACGCCGATTCCCTGCCCGACATCAGCGTGGCCTTTGCTTCGGCCCCCAACGGCGCCGACGGCCAGTTTCTTCCCTACCTGCGGGATTTCGACTCCTTCTCCCGACCTTGGGCCATCCCCGGCACCAAGGGACTGGAGCATCGCATCGGCGGACTGGAGAAGGAGAACATCAGCGGCGACATCTCCTACAACCCCGACAATCATCAGCTGATGACCGACTCGCGGGCCTGGAAGGTGGCGAACATCGCCAATGACATCCCTCCGCTGGCGGTGCGGGGAGAACCGGACTCCGACCTGCTGGTTCTGAGTTGGGGCTCGAGCAAGGGCACGGTGGGAGCCGCCTGCCGCAATCTGAACCGGGAGGGCTATCGGATCGCCTACGCCCATCTCCGTTATCTGAATCCGCTCCCAGCCAACCTGGGAGATGTGGTCCACTCCTACCGAAAACTCTTGATCCCCGAACTCAACACCGGCCAACTGCGCTACATAATCCGAGCCAACTATCTCAAAGATGCAGCCGGACTCAACAAGGTGGCCGGGGTCCCCTTCTATGTCGGGGAGATCCAAGACCGAATTCTGGAAGTGTTGCGAACATGACCTCCCTGACCTACAGCCGCTCCGATTTCCAAAGCGACCAGGAGGTAAGGTGGTGCCCCGGCTGTGGGGACTACACCATCCTGGCGACCGTCCAGACCTTCATGACCCAGATGGGCATCCGCCGGGAGAACATTGTGGTGGTCTCGGGCATCGGATGCGCAGCCCGCTTTCCCTATTACATGAAAACCTACGGGTTTCACACCATTCACGGCCGCGCCCCGGCGATCGCCACCGGCCTGGCGGCTTCCCGTCCCGACCTCGCTATTTGGGTGGTGACCGGCGACGGCGATGCCCTGTCAATCGGCGGAAACCACCTGATCCACGCCCTGCGTCGCAACGTGAACCTCAAGATTCTGATGTTCAACAATCAGATCTACGGTCTCACCAAGGGCCAGTACTCCCCCACTTCCGAGGTGGGCAAGCGCACCAAGTCCACACCTTTTGGTTCGATCGACCTCCCGTTCAACCCCGTCAGTCTGGCCCTGGGCGCCGAAGCGTCGTTTGTGGCCCGCACCATCGACATGGACCGCAACCACACCACCCACATCCTGGAAGAGGCAGTCAACCACAAAGGATCGACTTTCATCGAGATCTACCAAAACTGCAACGTCTTCAACGACAAAGCCTTCATCCAGTTGACCGGCAAAACCGAACGGGTAGCCAACCGCATCAATCTGCAGGCGGGCCAGCCGGTGGTGTTCGGCGCTTCGGGAGAACAATGTGTGGTCATAGAAGACGGAGAAGCCCGGATCAAGCCCACCGCCTCGGTCGAACCAAGCCAGATACTGGTGCATGACCCCGGCAGAGAGAACCCCAGCGTGGCGTTCACCCTGAGCCGCCTGGCCCACGGTCCTTTCGGACCAACCCCTCTTGGGGTGTTCCGCAAAGTCAATCGACCCACCTACAGCGCCGAGATGCAGTTGCAGATTGTCCAGTCCCAAGACCGGGGTCCGGCCGACCTCGATGAGCTGTTCAGCTCCGCCGGAACCTGGGAAGTCGAGTGATGGGCCGCAACCAAGACGGAAGTCGGGAAACGGCATGCGGATAAACGTCCTGGGAGAGGAACTTCAGCCTTGCTCGATGGAGCCCCTCACCGGCTACTACCGCAACGGGTCATGTGAAACCCGAGGAGACGACATCGGGGTTCATGCGGTCTGCGCCTTTATGACCGAGGAGTTCCTGGCCTTCAGCAAATCCCAGGGCAACGACCTCAGCACACCTATGCCTCTCTACGGATTCGAGGGTCTGCAGGCCGGTGACTGCTGGTGTCTGTGCGCCTCCCGGTGGCAGGAAGCCTTCGAAGCCGGCATGGCCCCGGCGGTGCGGCTCGAATCCACGTCAATTGCCGCCTTGGAGTGGATCAACCTGGACGATCTCAAGGCTCACGCGCTCTGATCCCGGCCGGGGAACAGAGGCTGGCCGCCGCTGCCGGGATTATCTGCTAACCCGAGCCTCCGCCTGGCTCACCGCAGCAGAGATTATCGGATCGGCCAGTCTGGAAAAGGGCAGGGACTGCAGCCAAACCCGTCCCACCCCGCTGATGGTGGCCAGGAAAATGCCCTCGCCGCCAAACGCCATCGTTTTGAGTCCCCCGGCCCGCTCTATGGAGTAGTCCAATCCCTCTTCGAAACCCACCAGGCATCCGGTGTCGACTCGGATCGTCTCACCCGCCAAACGGCGCTCCACCACCATACCCCCGGCGTTGACAAACGCCACCCCGTCGCCCTCGAGCTTTTGCAATATAAAGCCCTCCCCGCCGAACATCCCGCTGCCGAACCTGCGGTTCAGGTGCATGGACACCCTGGTCCCCAGAGCCGCGCACAGAAACGCATCGCGCTGACAGATCACCGACTGGCCTATCTCGGCCAAGTCCAACGGGACAATCTTGCCCGGCACCGACGCGCCAAACGCCACCTTGGCCCGACCTCCGCCCGAGTTGGTGAAGTGGGTCATGAAAAGCGACTCCCCACTCATGGCTCTCCCTGCCGCGCTGGCTGCCTTCCGAAAGAACCCCTTCCCCTTTTGGGCATCGGAGCCGTCTCCCAGTTTGGCCTCGAATGTGACCCCCTCGTCCATGAAGATCATGGCCCCCGCTTCCGCGATCACTGATTCTCCCGGATCCAGATACACTTCCACGAACTGCAGGTCTTCCCCATAGATTCGATAGTCGATTTCATGGCTTCGCACGATGCTCTCTTTCTGAGGCGGTGAGAAAATTATGGCGCGGGCGGCGCCCCGAACCAAGGACCCCCGGATTTTGCTAATGTGATAGCCAAGTGAAGAGCCTTTTGGCACAGCCGTTCGACCGCTTGGGCAGGAATCTGGCGGACCTCCGAATCTCGGTGACCGACCGGTGCAATTTTCGTTGCACATATTGCATGCCCAAGGAGATCTTCAACCGTGACTACCAGTTCCTGAACCGAAGCGCCTTGCTCAGCTTCGAGGAGATCACCCGACTGGCCGGCATTTTCACCTCCCTGGGCGTGCGAAAGATCCGCCTAACCGGAGGTGAGCCGCTGCTCAGGGCCCGGATAGACAAGCTCGTGGCGATGCTGTCCGAAGTCCCGGGCGTCTCCGACCTAACCCTCACCACCAACGGAGTGCTGCTCCCTCGCAAGGCCCCTGCCCTGGCCGAAGCCGGCCTCAACCGGGTGACGGTGAGTCTCGACTCGCTGTCCGACGAGGTGTTCGGCGCCATGAACGATGTGGGCGCCAAGGTCGCCGATGTACTGGCGGGAATAGCGGCAGCCCAAGCGGCAGGGCTCACACCGGTCAAGATCAACATGGTGGTCAAGCGGGGAGTCAACGACCACTCGATTCCCCAGATGGCCGAGTTTTTCCGCGGCACAGGACACATACTGAGATTCATTGAGTACATGGACGTGGGGGCGACCAACGGATGGCGGCTCGATGACGTGACTCCGGCTCATGAGATCATCAGCCGGATCGAGCGGGTCTTTCCCATCGAACCCGTGGAGCCCAACTATCGGGGCGAGGTGGCTCGGCGCTGGCGCTATGTGGACGGCCAGGGCGAGATAGGGGTGATTGCCTCGGTGACCCAGCCCTTTTGCGGGGACTGCACGCGGGCCAGAATCTCGGCCGACGGTAAGCTATACACCTGCCTGTTCGCAATCTGCGGCACCGACCTGCGCCAGGCATTGCGGTCGGGCGCCACCGACCGGCAACTGCAAGAAGCGATCGCGACGGTGTGGTCGAAGAGGAAGGACCAGTATTCGGAGCTCCGCTCCCGGGATACGAAGGGGATCGGCCAGAAGGTGGAGATGAGCTACATCGGAGGCTGAGGCAGGACACCAAGGCAAGGACGGATCAACGCAAAGAACATGGGCAACAATCAAAGGGAAAAGACCGAATACAAAGTCTCCAACGGATGGCGCGTGGGCCACGTCCCGCAGGAGTCCACCACCCGTTCCGGTCTGCTGGTTTCCACCGGAGGAAACGGTCAGAACGACGCCCTGTCGCTGGTTGACGTCACCACCGGTCGACACTTTTGGGCGGTGCCCACCGGCGCCTGGCGTTTCTTGTGGCCTCCCACCGGCAAGCCCGTGGTGGCGGTCCGCCAATCACAGATCATCGCCGAGGAGGAACCCGACCAGCCCCCCGACGAGGGCCAGTATCTGTAAGCTCGCCGCCGATCGGGCCGCGGCATGACCTATCAGCACCTGGGACGGGAACGCCGCCGACTCACCGCCACGGTCGAGGACCTGGGGGTACCCCGCCAAAGAGCCCTCCTGGTGGCGGTCCGGTTCGGACGCACCTCGTCGCTGGAATCAGAGCAGTCCTTGCAGGAGCTGGCGCTTCTGACCGACACGGCCGGGTCTCAGCCGGTGGACCAGGAGGCACTCCGCCGAAGCTCGCCCGACGCGGGGCTCCTGATAGGCCGGGGCCAGGCGGACGAGCTGGCGGACCTCACCCGAAGTCTGGATATCGACGTGGTGGTGTTCGACCATCCTCTCACTGCGGCCCAGCAACGCAATCTGCAGGAACTATTCGAATGCGACGTGGTGGACCGCGAGGCGGTGATTCTCGATATCTTCGCCCAGCACGCCACCTCCCGGGAGGGGGCGCTGCAGGTGGAATTGGCCCTGCTTCGCTACCGCCTTCCTCGACTGAGGGGCAAAGGTGACGGACTGTCCCAGCAAGCAGGGGGCATCGGAACCCGGGGGCCGGGCGAGACCCGTCTGGAAAGTGATCGGCGGCGCATCAGACGGCGCATATCGGTCCTGGAAAAAGACCTGGCCGCCCTCCGCCAACACAATCAGACCCGCCGCCGGGGCCGCCTTCGCTCTGGAATCCCTCTGGTGGCCCTGGTCGGATACACCAACGCCGGCAAGTCGACCCTGTTGAACCAAATGACCGGCGCCGGCGTGATGACCGAGGATCGTCTGTTCACAACCCTGGACCCAACTATTCGCCGCCTGCGCCTGCGGGGAGGCAGGGAGTTACTCCTGGGTGACACAGTGGGTTTTGTCCGCCGTCTCCCGCACCGACTGGTCGAAGCCTTCAAATCCACCCTGGAGGAGGTCCGCGACGCCGACCTGATGCTGCATGTGGTGGATGCCTCCGACCCCGACCCGGAAGGGCAAATCGAGGCCGTGCACCAGGTTCTGGGGGAGATCGGGGCCGACACCACCTCCACCATCACCGTGGCCAACAAGATCGATGTGGCGTCACCGGCTGTGGTTCGACGGCTGGTGGGCGGCAACCAACCGGCGGTGGCGTTGTCGGCTGCCACCGGTGAGGGGATCGCCGACCTGCTGGACACATTGACCACCTGGCTCAACTCAATATCCACCACCGTCACGGTGAAGGTACCCCACCGGCGGGGAGACGCGGTGGCGGCCCTGCACCGGACCGGAGAAGTCCTCTCCACCCACGCTCACACCGATCACCTGGAGATGGAAGTCACCCTCCCGCCCGACCAGGTGGGGCGCTTCTCGGAGTTCATCACGCGCCGATAAGAGACCCGGCGAACACCGCCCGGATGCTCAGTCGGAAGTTGAGACGCTTGTGGCGGCGGCCAGGGCGGCGCCGATGATCCCCGCGTGATTGCCGAACCGGGCGGGGACCAGTTCGACCGGGACATCCAGATAGCGGCTGAAGCGTGACCACTTGTTGACTCCCCCTCCCCCGATCACGATCAGGTCGGGGCAAAACAGCGACTCCACATGGCGCAGATAGCGATTGAGTCGCTTTCCCCACTTTTTCCAACTCATCGAACTCTGCTTGTAGACGCGGTAGGCCACCCGATCTTCAATCGGACGATGACCGCCCAACTCCAGCATGCCCAGTTCGAAATTGGGAACCAGGAGACCGTCACGGAACATCCCGCTTCCGATTCCGGTACCCAAGGTGAGCATCAGCACCGACCCGCGGCGGCCTTCAGCCGATCCGAATGCCACTTCAGCCAAACCGGCGACGTCGGCGTCGTTCAGCACCGTGACCGGCGTTCCCAGGCGCTCGGAAAAGACACCCACCACATCGGAGCCCAACCAGGCTTTGTCCAGATGAGTGGCGGCGGTGACTATCCCCGACTTGACCACCCCCGGAAACCCGCATCCCACCGGCAAGATCTGATCGTCGGACTCTGGGCGGAAATGCTCAGCGATCTCTGCTATCACTTCGGCCACTTGGACCGTGGTTCCCGGACGGGGGGTGGGTATCCGGAGCCGTTTGGACAGCAGTTCTCCGGTGGAGGTGTCCACCAGATTGCCTTTGATTCCCGAGCCGCCGATGTCGATTCCCAAAGCCTTCACTGTTGCTCCCCCCGCCGACCGGACCTGCCCAGCACCTGATCCACATGGGCGAGCCTCTCCCTTATTTCGGTTTCGAATCCGTTCCGGCCGGGAACATAGAACACCTGGGGACTCACTTCCGGTGGAAAATAGGCTTGCGGGACGAGGTTGCCGGGATATTCATGAGGGTAGACATAGCCTTCCCCATGCCCAATGCTATCTGCCCCTCCATAGCCGCTGCTGCGAAGGTGGGATGGAACGGAAGGACTCGGCCCCTTCCGCACCGCTTCCCTGGCCTTGGCCATGGCGGAGGTCACCGAATTCGATTTGGGGGCCGCGGCCAGGAACACCGTGGCATGCGCCAAATGATGGGCTGCTTCGGGCATTCCCACATAAGACAGCGCCTGGGCGGCGGCGGTGGCCACCGGCAGGGCCCAGCGATCCGCCACTCCCACATCTTCTGAGGCCAGAATCAGAAGCCGTCGGGCGATGAACTCGGGATCCTCCCCTCCCTCCAGCATCAGAAACAACCAGTACAATGCCGCGTCGGGGTCGGAGCCTCGCACGCTCTTGATGAAGGCCGAGATCACGTCGTAGTGCCGATCGCCCCCCTTGTCGTATTGGACTATGCGCCGCCCCGATGCTTCGGAGACATCCTCAACGCCGATGCCGGCCGACCCTCGGCCTCGGGCCAACCCGGCCGCCACCTCCAGCACATTGAGCAACCGGCGAGCGTCCCCTCCCGCCCGGGTCACCAGGGCTGCCAGGGCCGAGTCGGCGATTCCCAGGTCTTCGGCGCCCAGTCCTCTCTCCCGGTCCGAGAGGGCCCGTTCCGCCAGAACGGTGAGGGCGTCATCGGGAATGTGATGAGTGCGGAACAACACCAGCCGACTCATCAGAGGCGTGTTGATTTCAAAGAACGGGTTCTCGGTGGTGGCGCCGATCAAGATCAGTGTCCCGTTCTCAACTCCCGGCAAGAGGGCGTCCTGTTGGTTCTTGGAAAAGCGGTGAATCTCGTCCAAGAACAGGACGGTGCGGCGGCCATCGCCTTCCAGCCGACGGCGGGCCGAAGCCAGCACTTCTCTCACCTGTTTCACTCCGGCCGAGGTGGCGCTGAGCGTCTCGAAAGCGGCCGAGCAATGGGTGGCCACCAGGCGGGCCAAAGTGGTCTTTCCGCTACCGGGCGGCCCCCACAGCACCATCGACACCGGTCTGCCCGACTCCACCAGCATCCGAAACGCGGCGCCCGGCCCAAGCAGGGAGGGCAGGCCCACCACCTCTTCCAGGCAGGCAGGCCGCATGCGCTCCGCCAAGGGGGCCACCTGCGCCAACACCTCGGACCGCCGGGCGGCGAACAGGTCCTCGGCGCCGTGGACCACCTTAATCGGGGGGTGGGGACGGGGTCCGGCGGGGATCCACCGCGATTCCAAGTTCAGCCAACTGGCGCCGGCCCACCCGAGCGGGCGTGCGGCTGAGCGGCTCCACTCCGGTCTGCGTCTTGGGAAAGGGAATGATCTCTCGGATGCTGGATGCTCCGCACAGAATCGCCACCAGACGGTCGAATCCCACTGCGAAACCGGCGTGCGGAGGGGCGCCGTATGACAGCGCCCGGATGAACCAGCCGAAGCGTTCCTCGATCTCCTCTTCGCTCAGACCCATGATGGCGAATACCCGTTGCTGAACGTCGGAGTCGTGGATTCGGACACTTCCCGACCCAAGCTCCACCCCGTTGAGAACCAGGTCATAGGAACGCGCCAGGGCTTTTAGGGGACGGGTTTCCATGTCTTCCACGGAAGCCGGCGAGGTGAAGGGATGATGAAGAAAGGTGATCTCCCCGTCTCGTTCCTCAAACATCGGAAAGTCCACCACCCACAGAAACTCCAGGCGATCCGAACTCTTCGGCGCTCCCAGTTCCAGACGGAGACGGCCCAGAGTCTGGGCCGCCACTTGCTGGTCGTCGGCCACCAGCAGCAGAACATCTCCGGCCTTGGCCCCCAGTTGATCGGTCGCCGCCGCCAGTTCATCGTCGGACAGGAACTTGGCCACCGGCGAACGGGGTGGGGCATCCTGACGGACCACCATCCAAACCAGTCCTCCGGCGCCCCACCGGCGGGCTTGGGCGATCAGGGCGTCGGCTCGGGCCCGGCTGAAGTCCATCGACCCCGCGTTGATACCCCGCACCACCCCTCCCGATCCGAGCACCCCCGCAAAGGCTCGGAATCCGGTGTGGGCGAACACCTCGGAGAGGTCAACAATCTCCATCCCAAAGCGCATATCAGGCTTGTCGGTGCCGTAGCGATCCATGGCTTGTTGGTAGGTGATCCGCCGAATGGGGCCCGATACCTCTTGGTCGGGACGAAGAGCCGCCGCCACCGCCGTCACCACCTGCTCCACTGTGGCCAACACCTCCTCCTGCCCCCAGAATGCGCCTTCCAGATCGATCTGGGTGAACTCCAATTGTCGGTCGGCCCGGAAATCCTCGTCGCGATAGCAGCGGCACATCTGGTAGTAGCGATGCACGCCGGCCATCATCAGGAGCTGTTTGTAGAGCTGCGGCGACTGGGGCAAGGCGTAGAAGCTGCCGGGATTGTGGCGACTGGGGACCAACAGATCGCGGGCGCCTTCGGGAGTGGAGCGAATCAGGGTGGGGGTCTCGATCTCCCAGAACCCCAGATCCTCCAGGGTGCGACGCACGGTGCGCAGCGCCCGGGAGCGAGCCCGCAGGTTGCCCGCCATCGCCGGTCGGCGCAGATCCAGGAACCGATACTCCAGACGCAGGAGCTCCTCGGCAGAAGTGCGGTCCTCTATCGGGAAGGGCAGCTCCTCGGATTGACTCAGAATGCTCAGATCATCGACCTCCACCTCCACCATCCCACTGGGCATGGTCGGGTTCTCGGCGCCTTCGGGGCGGCGGCGGACCGCCCCCCGCACCCGGATACAGAACTCGCGCCGCAACCGGGCTGACTCCGCAAACCGTTGGGGTTCCATCACCACCTGGACCATCCCGGTGTGGTCCCGCAGATCGACGAACACCACCCCTCCGTGGTGGCGGCGGCGGTCCACCCACCCCGCCAACGTCACCGATTCTCCGATGATCTGTTGGTTGATCTGCGACGCAGTGTGGGTTCTCACAAGACCCCGCTCCTTTCCCGGACGCCCTTGGCCCAATGCTTCAGTTCTCCCATCGCCAGCTCTTGGTGGCGCCGCCCCTCTCGCATCTCGACCCGCTCTCCGTTCACAACTCCCACATATCTGGCCCCCGAACGGGTGGCGGCCCGGAATTGGGCCTTGACGCTGCGGCGATCCAACTCAAAACCAACCCGCAGCTGCGCTTCCCGCAAGGGAGCGGCCCACCTCATGAGATTGGTGGGGGTAACCTGTTTCTCCCCCACCAAGAACACGTCCATGGCATCCTCCCGACCGGTGGGAGACGCCATCAGCATCCGGTCGATCCCACCGGCAAAACCCACCCCGGGGGCGGGTTTTCCGCCCAAGAGCTCCGCCAGCCCATCGTAACGCCCACCCCCCAACACGGTGGACTGCGTGAAGTCCAATTCGGTGGCGACGAACTCGAAGGTGGTGCGTGAGTAATAGTCGATGCCCCGGACCAGCCGAGGTGAGCGCCGGTATTGAATCTGGAGGCCATCGAGGCCTTGCAGAACCGCCCCGAAGTGCTCGGCGCATTCCGCACACCAGTAGGAGGCGATATCAGGCAGAGTCGCCGGGTCGGGCCGGCAGGCTGAACAGTCCACAATCCGCAACGGGTTCACCTCCACCAAATTGACATGGTTGACGCACAGTTCGGCCCGGGCATCGTTCAAGGCGGTTTGCAGGTCAGCCAGATAGGCTCCGCGGCAGGCGGCGTCTCCCAGGCTGTTCACCAAGAGCTCGGTCTCCACCCCCACAGCCTCCAGAAATCGGTGCGCCAACGCTATCACCTCCACATCGGCGGCGGTCGATGAGGAGCCGATGCACTCGATTCCCACCTGCCAGAACTGTCGCTTGCGGCCTCCCTGGGGCTGCTCGTAGCGGAACATCGGCCCCGAATAGGCCACTTTCCACAGCCCGGACCCCCCTTGGGCCAAATAGGCCCTCATCACCCCCGCCGTCCCCTCCGGACGCAGACTCAGTGAACGTCCCCGCCGGTCGGGGAAGGTGTACATCTGCTTGGTCACCATCTCGTTGGATTCCCCCACGCCCCGCTCGAACAACTTGGTGAACTCAAAGATCGGGGTGATCACCAACTGATATCCGTAAGAAGCCGAGAGGCTCTCCCACCGCGCCAAGACCTCTCGCCAACGGGAAGATCGTGGTGGACCGATCACATCGGTCCCTTTGGGAGGGCGGATGACCATCGTTCAGATCAGTTTGAATAAAAAGGGATTGCTGCCGCGTTCGAGGCCGAGGGTAGTGCTCTCACCGTGCCCGGGAAGAACGATGGTTTCGAACGGCAGGCCCATGATCTTACGGCGCATGCTGTCCATCAGGGTGTCGAAGTCCCCACCGGGCAGGTCGGTGCGTCCGATCGAACCTCGGAAGAGCTGATCACCAGAGAACAAAATGCCGTCACGGGGCAAGTGAAAACAACAATGGCCCGGAGTGTGGCCGGGGGTGTGGAGAACGGTGATCTCAAGGCCGGCCAACCGCAGAACATCGCCGTCAGCCAGGTCGCGGCGAGCAGTGGGAGGGTGATAATCCCCCGGGGGGATGACGCCCATCAGGCTGAGCAGCTGCCGTCGAGGGTGCAGCGTCAGAAAGTCGTCGTCGGGGTGGATGTAGGTGACGGTTCCCAGCAGGTCCTCCACCCCACCCCCGCCTCCGATGTGGTCAACGTGACCGTGAGTGGCCAACACAGCCACCGGCGTCACGTCATACTTGGCGCACAATTCCGCCACTCTGCGGGGTTCGGGAGGGGCGTCCACCACCACGCAGGGACCCCCGGGCTCGGGCGCCACCACATAGCAGTTGGTCTGGGCAAGCCACAGTACAACACTGTCCACCAACATCGCAGTCCTCCCGGGGTCAGTAAGGGGGATCCGAGGTGAGCCGGAAGGCTTTGAACACCCCGCCCACCCCCTTTAGGTCGGAGAGCAGGCGGCTCAGCTGTCCGACATCGGAGAGTTCCACCTCGTACCGAAAAACGGCCACCAGGTCCTCACCCACCGCCGAGGTGGCCGCAATGATGTTGCCCCCTATCTCTGATATCGCCGCCGTGACATCTCGCAGCAGGCGGGTCCGGTCCAAGGCCTCCACCTGAACCCAAACGGTGAAGGTGTCGATGCTGTCGAGCGACCATGCCACTTCCACCATTCGTTCGGTGCTCGGGGAGCGATCCGCCAGGTTGGTGCATTCCGTCCGATGCACAGAGACCCCCCGCCCGGTGGTGACATAACCGATTATCTCATCGGAAGGAACCGGGGCACAGCACCGGGCCAGGGCCACCATCGTATCCCCCAAACCCTCCACCAACACCCCGGGCGAATCGAGATCGGGCCGACGGCGCCGGAGGGGCGGCGAAAGCAGCTCGATCTTGTCCTGGTCTTCGGGAGGGGCCGGCCGGACAGCCCGCTCCATGCGTTGAATCACAGTGGAAGCCGCGATGTCCCCCTCGCCCAACGCCAGGAGGAGATGATCGACCTCACCCCGGCCCAGGTCCTCGGCGATCGAAGCCAGCAGCCGATCTCGGACGGCGGTGGTCAACCCCAGCCTTGCTTTGCGAAGCTCCGCCAACAGCACTTCCCGCCCCTCGGCGACGGACTGGGTACGCCGCTCCTTGGAAAACCACTGCTTGATCTTGGTCCGGGCCCGGGAGGTCTTGACAGTCTTCAACCAATCCCGGCTGGGCCCCACCCCCTGGGACCGGGACGTGATGATCTCCACCACATCCCCCGAAGAAAGGGCCGTGGTCAGGGGCAGCAGTCGGCCGTTGACCCGCGCTCCCACGCACCGGTCGCCCACCTCGCTGTGAATGGAATAGGCAAAATCGACGGGAGTGGCGCCAACCGGGAACTGCTTGACCTCTCCCCGGGGGGTGATCACAAAGACTTCGTCCCGATACAGGTCCAGCTTGAGGTGGTCCAAGAACTCGCGGGGATCTTCGAATTCCTCTCTCAAACCGCCCAGATCCCCCACCCACTCCAGGTCCACCGCCCCGGGACCTTCCTTGTAGCGCCAGTGGGCGGCGATCCCGCGCTCCGCCAACAGATGCATCCGATCGGTGCGGATCTGGATCTCCATGGCTTTGCCGTCCACACCCACCACAGTGGTATGAAGACTCTGGTAGAGATTGGTTTTGGGCATGGCAATGAAGTCCTTGAAACGACCGCTCAGCGGGGACCAATGGGCGTGGATGTCACCCAATGCCGCATAGCAGTCCCTGATCCGGGGAACCACCACCCTTATCCCGATCAGGTCGTATATCTCCTCAAACTGCTTCCCGCTCTCCATCATCTTGCGATAGATGGAATAATGGTGCTTGGGTCGCCCGCTCACTTCAGCGGTGATGTCCGCATCGCTGAGAATGCCGGAGACCTCTTCGATCATCTTGTCGATAACCACCTGCCGTTCGGGGGCCAGTTCCAACAGCTTGTGATCTATCTCGGCGTAAGGACCCGGGTAGAGGATGGCCAGACAGCGATCCTCCAGTTCGTGCTTTATCTCCTGGATTCCCAGTCGGTGAGCAAGCGGAGCGTACACGTCCAGAGTTTCAGTGGCCACTGCCCGCTGTTTGGCGGGCCGCAGGGCGCTGACGGTCCGCATGTTGTGCAGGCGATCGCACAGTTTGATAACCAGCACTCGGACATCTCGGGCCATCGCCACCACCATTTTGCGGATGGTGGCCGCCTGCGCCTCTTCCCGATTGGGGTAGGTGATCCGATCGAGCTTGGTGACACCATCGATCAGATCAGCCACCTCGGCGCCGAACTGCTTTTGGATGTCCCGGTAGCTGACTTCGGTGTCCTCCAGAGTGTCATGCAGCAACCCGGCCGCCAAGGTGGTGGCATCCATCCCCAGATCGGCCAAGATCCGGGTGACGGTCACCGGGTGCACGATGTAGGGATCGCCCGATTTGCGAAGCTGTCCCCGATGGGCCTCCTCCGCCACCGCATGGGCGCGGCGGATCAACTCAACGTCTCCTTGAGGATGATGGATGGAAAAGCGCGCTACCACCTCGGCCAAGGGGTCATGCGACCCAGGGCGAAAATGAGAGGATGGGCGCCTAGCCGCAATCCCGGCCACCCGTCTCATTCTAATGCCCGAACCCCAAAGGTGTCCCCGACTGCCACCCCGCGAAAACCGACCCTAACCCGCGAAAATCTCGACCGCCGCCTCCCCCAAAGGGCCCGCCCCCGCCGCCACCTGTCCGAAGAATCGGACGCGGTCCGCCAGACGCTGGGGAGTCCCGCGTTCCGATAGAAGTATGACCTCTCCGCTCGCAAGGAGGCCCTTGCGCGGTCCGGGCGACGTCGGAACGGACCGGGAGGTGTTTCGACCCATCCAATATGCGCCTATCCGTGTGACAGAGTCAAGCCCAAATCACCCTTGTTTTTCGCGAGTTCACCCCTGTTTTTCGCGAGTTTTCGCCATCGGCCCCTGACGCGGTACCGAGTTCAAGCGATCCACTCTCCCCGGTACACCAACCGGGCCGGGCCGGTGATCCAAGAACTCCCTTCCCGGAGTTCCACCCCGGCCAGGCCACCCCTCAGATTCACCTCTACCCGAGAGTTGGTCAGACCTTGGGCAAATCCCGCCGCGGCCGCGGCCACCGCTCCGGTTCCGCAGGCGGCCGTCTCCCCCACGCCCCGCTCCCAAACCCGCATCGACAGCATGTTCGGCGAGTTCACCGAGGCAACTTCGACGTTCACCCCCGCCGGAAACTCGCCCTGCAGGCGTTGTGCCATGGCCGCCAGGGCCACCTCTTCCGGGTCATCAACCCAGGTCACCGCGTGGGGATTGCCCACCGACATCAACTGAAAGGCCCAACCTCCGATGCGGCGGACTTCCCCCACCGCCACCGGACCCAATTCGGCGGTCACCTCCGAGGCGCCCACCTGCACCCTCCGGGGGCCCACCGGTGTGTCAACCACAAATTCAGAAACCGACACCATGCCAAGCTCCACCGCCAACCGGCCGACACACCGCAGCCCATTTCCGCACATCTCGGCCGATGAACCGTCGGCGTTGAAGTAGGTCATCCCCACTCCCTCTCCTCGACGGGAAACCACCAAGACCCCATCAGCGCCGACTCCTCGCCGGCGATCACAAAGAGTTTGGACCTCCGTCACTGAGAGCAAGAGCGAGTCAGGGCCGGTGAGGACCACAAAGTCGTTGCCCAGTCCTTCCATTTTCCAAAACTTCACAGCACATCTCCGGAAAGCGCTTCCCAAGCCCGGTCCACCAGTTCCGAAGGATCCGGGGACCACGGCAGCCACACCACACGGGGATCACGACGAAAAAAGGTCCTTTGCCGTTTCGCCAAAGCCATGGTGGCCTGTTCCACTTGTCGGAAGCCTTCTGCCTCTTCGATCTCGCCTCTCACGACCGCCAACAGTTGACGATACCCCACCGCCTGCGCGGCGGTTGGGCCGATTCGACCCGCCAACGCCGCCACCTCATTCAGGAATCCCTTGGCCGCCATGGCCTGCAGTCGAGCCGAGACCCGCCCCCTCAACTCTTCTCCCGGATCAAGCCCCACCGCCCGGAAAGAAAAGATCGGCCGGTAATCCCTGACTTGTCTTCGGAGCGGGTCCTCGGCTCGAACCGAAGGTGTCCGGCCGGTCAGTTCTAGGACTTCGAGGGCCCGCGCCACCCGTCGTGGGTTGGCCAAGTCCAGATGTGAACCGGCCAGGGGATCAGCGGCCAGCAACCGGTCACGAGCCGCCTGGGGTGACAGCCTATTCACCGCGGCCCCAACTGCGGCGTCCCGGGGAGGAAACGTAAGCGGATCGACCACCGCCCGGAAATGCAGGCCCGAACCGCCACAGAGGATGAGCGGCGCCGAGGATTCGGCGATCACCCTTCGGGCCTGGCGTTGGAACTGCGCGACGGTGAAGGTCTCCTCGGGATCCACCACATCTATCAGATGATGGCGGACCCTCCCCAAAAGCGACGGGCCGGGCTTGGCCGACCCGACATCCATCCCCCGGTAGACCTGGACCGAGTCCACCGAAATGATTTCGGCCCCGATCCTCTCCGCCAGTCCCATCGCCACTTCGGTCTTGGCGGAAGCGGTGGGCCCTACCACCGCCCAGAGCAAACTCAGGCCAGCCTCCCCAACAGGTGATGCCTGCGGGCCACGGTGATCTGCGCCTCCAGGAAAGTGCCTGCGGGATACTCACCCCCGATGTGAACGATCTTTCCTCCCCGAGTACGCGATTTCACTACCTGCGGATCTTTGCGGGAGGGTCCTTCCACCAATACCTCCATGCGCCTGCCCACCAGTTGGGCGTTTCTCTCCTCCGAGATCCGATTCTGCAACTCCACCAGCCGACCGAACCGCTCTTTCAACACTTGTGGTTCCACAAACATCTCCTCCATGGCGGCGGCCGCGGTGTTGGGTCGGGGAGAGAATTTGAACATGAAGGCCTGATCGAAGCGGGCCTCGGCAACCACCGCCAAAGTCTGTTCGAAGTCTTCGTCGGTCTCCCCGGGAAATCCCACAATGATGTCGGTGGAAACGGTGAGGTCCGAAATGATCCGACGCGCCATGGCCAGACGATTCAGGAACCGCTCGGCGTTGTAGCCACGATGCATTCTGGCCAGAATGCGATTGCTTCCACTCTGAAGAGGTAAATGCAATTGCTCACACACCGCCGGGGTCTCGGCCATGGCCTGGGCAACGTTGTCCCGAAAGTCGGCCGGATGGGGGCTGGTGAAACGGATGCGTCGGATGCCCTCCACCGCTCCCACCCGCCGCAACAGCTCGGCGAAAATGGGACGGCGGCGGCCTCCCAGAGCAAGGTCTCGCCCGTAGGTGTCGATGTTCTGACCCAACAGAGTGACTTCCACCACTCCGTCTGACACCAGTTGCTCCACTTCCCGGACGATCTCACCGGGCCGACGACTCACCTCGGGTCCCCGAACGGCCGGAACGATGCAGAAGGTGCAAGTGTTGTTGCAGCCAACCTGCACCGTAACCCACGCCGAATGTTCGACTTCCCGCCGAGTGGGGAGCTGAGATGGCATGTCATGCAGCGATTCGTAGATCTCCGTAACCCCTCCCCACTCCTGGGCATGATCCAACAGATCCAACACCCGTCCCAAGTTGTGGGTGCCCATCACGACATCCACCCACGGCGCTCTCTCCCTCACAATCTGACGGTCCTTTTGGGCAGCGCATCCCCCCACCACCAGCATCATGTCGGGCCGATCATCCTTGAGGGTCTTCAACTGCCCCAGATTCCCGTACAGGCGGTTGTCAGCGTTTTCCCGAATGGTGCAGGTGTTGATAAAGATGACATCGGCCTGATCGAGCGAGGCAGCCTGCGCCATCCCATCCGACTCGAGCAACCCGGCAATCCGCTCCGAGTCGTGCTCGTTCATCTGGCACCCAAAAGTTCGGATGTAGTAGGACTGCCCCTCCCTTTTGGGGTTGCGGGCCGGCCGGCGGACCCGGCGGACGGGTCGAGAAAGCAAAACGGCGCTCATCGGGCGTAATCGGTGTAGCGGCTCTCTCTGATCACAGTGACTTCGATGCGGCCTGGGTATTGCATCTCCTTTTCCACCCGGCGGGCGATCTGTCTGGCCAGGGCCCCGGCGGTCAAATCGTCCACCCGCCGAGGATTGACCAGCACCCGTACCTCCCGACCCGCCTGAAACGCATAGGCCTTGTCCACCCCGTCGTAGGAAACGGCGATCTGCTCCAAGTTCTCCAGCTTCTGGGTGTACTGCTCAAAAGACTCCCGGCGAGACCCCGGACGAGCCGCCGAAAGGGCATCAGCCGCCTGCACCAGCACCGCCAGGACAGTTCGGGGCGCCACCTCATTGTGATGAGCTTCTATGCCGTGCACCACCTCGGGATCCTCACCCAGACGCCGAGCCATCTCCGCACCCACATGAGCGTGGGAACCCTCCAGTTTGTGGCTGACCGCCTTGCCGATGTCATGCAAGAGGGCAGCCCGCTTGACCGGAACCGGATCGACATCCAACTCGCTGGCGAGAATGCTGGCGGCGTGGGCCGACTCTATCAAGTGATCCAGGACATTCTGACCATAGGAGGTGCGATAGCGAAGCTGACCCAACAATTCGATCAACTCGGGGCGCATCTTGCTGAGGTTGACCTCCAACAGGGCCCCTTCGCCGGCGTCTCTGATGGAATGGGAGACATCTGACTCGGCCTTGGCAACTGCCTCTTCGATGGAGGTGGGATTTAGCCGACCGTCCGTTATCAGTTTCTCCAAGGCCAGTCGGGCCACCTCCCTGCGGACGGGATCGTAGCTGTTGAGCATCACCGCTTCCGGCAGTTTGTCATCAATGATCAGGCTGACCCCGCTGGCCGCCTCAAAGGCGCGAATGTTGCGCCCCTCCCGGCCGATAATCCGACCCTTCATGTGCTCGGTCGGCAAATTGATCATGGTGGAGGTGGCATCCTTCACCACCTGGTGGGACATCCGTTGCACCACTCCCGCCAGGATTCTTCTTGCCCGCCAATCCGCTTCTTCCCGAGAGCGGATCTCAATATCACGGATGAGCATCATTGCGTCTCGGCGGGCCTGATGCTCAACCTTTTCCATGATTTGCCTGCGGGCCTCGGTCCGGTCGAGCCCGGCGAGCCGGGTCAAGTCACTCCAAGCCTGGTCCTCAACCTCCTGAGCTTCTCTTCTCAGCCGCTTGGATTCCACCTCCCGGTCAATCAGGAGCCGTTCTCGTTCCTCCAGATTGGTGGCCTGCTGGTCGAGCCGCTCCTCCCGTTGCAGAAGCCGGGTGCTGCGAGCCTCCAACGATTCCCGCTGACGCGCCAAAGCCTCCGCTTCGACCACTCTCTTCTCCTCGGCGCGAACCCGCGCCTCCTCCTCGGCCCGGGCCAAGATACGCTGGGCTTCCAGGCGGGCCTCGGCGAGGTTTTCCTCAGGGTTGGTGGTATCGCCGACCCGCACCCTTATCAGAGCGATGATCAAACCAATGATCACCACCACCACGGTGACCACCAAGGCCACCACCAGAGTGATTTGATTGAAGTCCATATTCGGGAAAGCTGTACCGGGCCCGAGTTATTGGACAGGACGCTTCCCGCGGGAGAAGTCTCCTGTGTCTCGGTTCATTTTGCGAACAGGTCAACTTCTATGTTAGGTCCTCGGTTATCACCATCCCCGGCGGTTTGTGAGGTGTCAGGTGGGCTGAAGCCGTTACCCCATGGCATCCAAAACGGCCCGCACTTCGCGGTCCGAATCCAATCCCGGGAGGTTGAATCCCACCTCCTCATACACCCTGGCCTGCAAATGCATGGCAATTTCGGGGTTTTCGGCCAGGAACTGCTTGGCATTTTCCCGACCCTGACCAAGTTGGTCGTCACCCAGTGAATACCACGAACCGCTCTTTCGCACCAGTCCCTTCTCCAAGGCGACATCCAGAAGGCTTCCTTCCCGGGATATCCCCTTGCCGAACATGATGTCGAATTCGGCCTTGCGGAACGGGGGCGCCATCTTGTTCTTCACCACCTTTGCCCTGATCCGGTTGCCCACTTCCTGTCCGCGGTGCTTGATCGAACCAATGCGACGCACATCCACCCGGACCGAGGCAAAGAATTTGAGGGCGCGTCCTCCCGGGGTTACCTCCGGAGAACCGTACATCACCCCGATTTTCTCCCGGAGCTGGTTAATGAAGACGGCGGTGGTGCGAGAACGATTCAACGTTCCCGCCAGCTTCCGCAGAGCCTGTGACATCAGACGAGCCTGCAGCCCCACATGAGCATCCCCCATCTCGCCCTCAATCTCTGCCCGGGGCACCAATGCCGCCACCGAGTCCACCACCAACACATCCAAAGCTCCCGACCGGATCAGCATGTCGGCAATCTCCAAGGCCTGCTCACCGGTGTCAGGCTGGGCGATCAGCAATTCATCGACGTCCACCCCCAACACCCCGGCGTAGGAGGGATCCAGACAATGCTCGGCATCGACGAACGCCGCTATCCCCCCGTTACGCTGCGCCTCGGCCACCACATGCAAGGCCAGGGTGGTTTTGCCCGAGCTCTCGGGTCCGTAAATCTCGACCACCCGGCCCCGGGGCATACCTCCTATTCCCAGAGCCACATCCAGGGACAGAGCACCGGTTGAGATCACCTCCGGCCTGAGTTGGGCCGACTCGCCCATTCTCATCACCGCCCCTTTTCCGTACTGCTTAGTGATCTGGCCCACTGCCATCTCCAAGGCTTTTTCCCTGTCCATCGGTTGTTCCTTTCCTTGTGAACGGCCACAGACAAAGCTAGAGGACCGCTGTGACAAACTATGTCATTGTGCTCGGGACACGAAAACATTTTCAAGCATCAGGCGCCTGATATTTTCACAACCTATGATAAACGAACACACGTTCGATTGGCAAGTATTCCCGCCCAGGCCCGATCCTCCCAGAAAATAGGTCCTCAACCCAGAGGAAAACGCTCCATCACCTGGTAGCGAGGAGGCCCGCTTCCCAGGTGGCTCTGAAACACTTTTACCTCTTCCACCGTCATCTCCACCCCGGCCGGGGGCGCCGACGTCATCAACGCCCGCAAATCCCGGGGAGGACGCAGCCGGGAGAGGGTTAGGTGGGGTGAGAATGGGCGCTCGGGGGGCCGCAGTCCCGCAGCCTCCACCGTCTCTCCCACCCGGGCGGCCAATGCCGCAAGCGACCGGACCCCCTTGGACACCCCGACCCACAGCACCGTCGCACGACCGGCTCGGGGGAAGCTCCCCAGCCCTTCGAATCGACATCCGAAGGCCGCCCCCAGCGGCGCCTCAGACAAATGATGCAGCATCATCTCGAACCGGTCCCGGGGCATGTCACCCATAAAGCACAGCGTAAGATGCCAATTCCAGGGAGGAGTGAGACGACCCGGAAGGTCCTTGCCACCAGCCATCTGCATCACCCGGTGACTCAGAACGTGCCGGGCCTCATCGGTGAGATCCACCGCCAAAAAGATGCGACCTACCGATTCCACCATTGCCCGCTGATCCCCAGCCGAGCCAGATGAAGGGCGGCGGTGGTGGTGTAGGCGCGGATTCTCTCCCGATCCCCGGGCATCCGAAGGCGCCGGACGGCGGAATCGGTGGGAGTGGCGATTCCCACAAACGACACCCCCACCGGCGCATCGGCGGGATCGGGGCCGGCCGAGCCGGTTATGCCCACCCCGACATCCACCCCCAGAGCTCGTCGGACGCCCTCCGCCATCTGCCGGGCCGTCCGAGCCGACACCACCCCGGCCGCCAAGGCATCCGAATCCACCCCCAGCAACTTTTCCTTGAGGTCTGAGGCATAACTCACCACCGATCCCCGGAAAACCCCCGAGGCTCCCGGGGTGGCAGTGATTCGGGCGGCAACCATCCCAGCGGTCATCGACTCGGCCGTCCCGATGGTCCACTGCCGTTCCGACAGCAACTCCATGAGCCGTCGCTCAATGGTTTGATCGTCAAAACCGAACACCGCCCGCCCCAGACGACGGCAGACTTCCTCGGCCAGTGGCGCGATCATCCGTTCCGCTCGGGCCGTGTCCGCCCGCCTTGGCGGTGATGCGGACCTTGATCTCTCCCGCCGAGGCCAGATAGGCCAGACTGGGATTCACCGATCCCTGGTACAAGTCATCCAACAGCTCGGCCGTGCGCGACTCCGATCTTCCCCACGTTCGGATGATCCGGTTGACCAGAGTTTCGGAGACCCCGGATGCCTGTCTGAGTCGAGGGATCACCGCGGTGGTGAACAGCTCCACCATCTCGGCGGGCACCCCGGGAAGAGCGAAAATCCACTTTCCCCGGTGGGAAAGGGCCAATCCGGGCGCGGTGCCCTTGGGGTTTTCGATAAGTTCGGCCCCTTCCGGATACTCCGCCTGCCGGAGATTGCTGGACGGCATGTTCCATCCCCGGACGGCAAAGCGGCGCCGAAGGGTATCCGCCCACTCGTTGCTGAACCGCATGGCCCGACCGGTTGCGGCGCAGATCGCCTCGCGGGTCAGATCGTCGGGAGTCGGCCCGATCCCTCCGGTCATCACCACCGCGTCGGCCCTGCTCAAGGCCATACCTATAGCTAATGCGATCCGCTCGGGGTTGTCGCCCACCACCACCTGATAGTGGGCGTCATGTCCCTCCGACGCCAAGGCATCACCGATGGTGGCGGCGTTGCCGTTGACGATCTGACCCAGCAGCAATTCGGTCCCCACGGCGATCACCTCGACGATCACAGGGCGCCCCCAGACGGCGGGATATCGGGAAGAGGTCTCCGGTGAGGATCCCCGCCCAGCCCCAGATAGGTTCGGTATCCGGCGCCGGCCGCGGCCGATACCACTTCTCTTCTGCCCCACCCCACTTCTTCGGGCCGGTGCCCGTCGCTGGCCAAAGTGATCGGCACTCCCGCCCGGTGGAACATCTGCAGGAAAGCGGGTGAGGGATAGACCTCCTGCGCCGGGTTGCGAAGCCCCTGGCTGGAGACCTCCACCGCCATTCCGCGCTCGGTCGCCGCTTTCACCACCTGCCGGTAGAGATCAAACGGTTCGGCGGCCGGACGGTGGCCATATTTCTTGCACAAATCGACATGGGCCAGCACATCGGCGATACCCGAGCGGATCATCTCGACCACCAGCCCGAAGTACTGTTCCCAGCTCCGCTCCACGCCCCTGCGTTCGAACTCCGATGAACACTCCGAGGTGTCGATCGCCCAACCGCCCACCCAGTGCACCGCTCCCAGCAGGAAGTCCCATGGGTAGGGAGCCAGCAACTCGGCCACCGCCTCTTCGGTTCCGGGGATGAAATCCACCTCCAGTCCCAGCAGCACCGGGAGTCCCCTCTCCTTGGCAGCCAGCACCGCTTCCACGTACTGTTCGATCCAAAAGACCCTGTCCAACTCCACCATCTGGGCTGTGAAGTCACTCAGCGCCGACCGAGAGGAATCCTTGCGCCGATCAGCTTCCCAAAAGGCGCCCAACACCCGCTCCGATTCCCTGAAACGGTAAAGATGCTCGGTGAACCCCAATTCCGGCACTCCCCGGTTCCGGGCGACCCGGCAGTATTGCTCAATCAAATCGGCAGGGAAACCCTCAGGTACAGGTTCAGAGGGGTGTTGGCGGTGCGGATGGAGGTGCAAATGGTAATCAGACATGATCCGCCGCGCACCCACCGCCTTTTCTAATGCCGAACCTCTTCCACCAGGGCCTGAAGTGGACCGGGCCCCACCGCGTCGGCCAGATGGCTCCACACCTCCTCGGTGATCGGATTATCCCTCTCCAGCAGACCGGCCGCCAGGTCGACGGCGTCGGCCAATCCCACATAGATCCCGGACTGATCCCGGTCCACGGCGGTGGAGACCGCCATCCGGGCAGAAACGGGATTGCCACGTCCCAAGGCTTCGATGGCGCGCTCGGCAGCGGTGAGCGCCTGACGTTGGAGCCGTCCCCGATTGCGCATCACACCTCTTGGAAGAGGAAGGGCCGCAGTACTTCCATTCGTCGGTCGATTTGGTCGGGGTACAGATACCACAGCATGGCCGCGACGGTCGAGAGGAGCGGGTTCCCATCCTGAGGAGTGAAAGCGAAACCCACCACCTGCCTGCCATGGCGCACTGCCAACGACGGTATGGCCACCACCGCGTGCGAGAGAATTCTCCCGTAATACCCGTGATCCCGGCCAAAGGAGAACACCCGATTGGCAGAACGCCGATAGGTTGCCGCCACCCAGTTGTTGGCTTGAAAGCGATCCACCACCTCCTCAGGGGTGATCTCACGGTTCAAGGTCAGGGAGAAGTGCAGAGTGTGCATGTACTGGGTGTTGAGCTTGATAGCCGAAGAATGAAGAGGCAGATCGTGACCGAGAGTGGCGAACAGTTGGTGTGCATCCCGGGCATGGTGCGTCCCGAATCGAGGGTCCTTGTGGGTATCGACTGTGGGACTGGGAACAAAGCCCCGGTCCTGGCTGATGTCATTGGCTCTCCGTATGCACAAGAACTCTCCGTTTTCCAAGTGGCTGGTTCCATCGGGATCTATGGCCAGGCTTTGGATCATCGCCGCAATGTTGTGAGTGTTGCAGGACACGATATGAAGGAAACGATCTTGCTCGGGATCCAAAGCGGCGTCGTTGATACCCCGGGCGTACATCTTCCCGAATCCGAATTCCGACCCCTGCGCCAAGAATCCCCGCGGGCGTGACAGCGATCGGTACAAATCGGCCTTGTTCTGATTGCCGGCCGGGGTACAGTCGATCACCACCGAAGCCCGGTCCAACGCTTCCCACTTTTCGTATTTGGGATTGTGCCCAAGCTCTTGGAATTCCACTCGACGGTCTTCATCAACCGCCAGCATGGCGCCCCGACGGACCAGATCTTCCACCTTGCCTCGTTCGGCCAGCAGTGGAGTCCGCTTGTGAAAGGTGACTTCATCAAGACCGAACGCTTCCCGGTTGTCGGCCAACAAGCCGATCAGGGGTTCTCCAATCGTCCCGGTGCCCACCACATGGGCGATCATCCGCTTTTCCAAAAACCTCTCCTCGCGACGACTTTCAATGGTGAAGATTACCGCATCCGGGCCAGGCTTGATGCCCCGGGGCGGTTCGCCTGCGCCCCGGCCCGCCACCCCGCTATCCTCTTGCCCGGCATCAGGACGGGAGAAAATGACCGAGCCGCGGACTCTCTTCGCAAAAGTATGGAACCGCCATTTGGTGAGGGAGGCCGAAGGCGAGCCGGCCCTGCTCTACATTGACCTGCACCTGGTGCACGAGGTCACCTCCCCTCAGGCCTTCGACGGCCTGCGGCTTGGGGGGCGAACCGTGAGAAGACCCGATCTCACCCTGGCCACCATCGATCACGGAGTACCGACCACCGACCGGGCCCTGGGAATCCGCGATCCCTTGTCCAAGAAGCAGATCGACGCCCTGGTGACCAATTGTGCGGAATTCGAAATCACGCTCTACGGGTTGGATGACCCCCGCCAGGGCATCGTCCATGTCATCGGCCCCGAACAGGGAGTCACCCAGCCGGGAATGACCATTGTCTGCGGCGACTCCCATACCTCCACCCATGGGGCGTTTGGCGCCTTGGCGTTTGGGATCGGCACGTCGGAGGTGGAACATGTTCTCGCCACCCAGACTCTTCCCCAACCCCGGCCTCGTTCGATGGCAATCACCATCGACGGAGACCTGCCGATCGGGGTGACCGCCAAGGACATCATTTTGGGGATCATCGCCCGGATCGGGACCGCCGGGGGCCAGGGCCATGTGGTGGAGTATCGAGGCTCGGCGATCGAGGGCCTGTCCATGGAGGGTCGCATGACCATCTGCAATATGTCTATCGAGGCCGGGGCCCGGGCGGGGATGATCGCTCCCGACGACACCACCTTCTCCTACCTGGAGGGCCGCCCCCATGCTCCCCGGGGAGCCCGGTGGGAACAAGCGCTGGATGAGTGGCGGACACTCCCCACCGATGAGGGGGCCGAATTCGACGCCGAGGTGCGGATCGACGCTCACGAATTACAGCCCTATGTCTCATGGGGCACCAACCCGGGACAGACCTCAGCGGTCACCGACCACATCCCGCATCCCGACGACTTCGATGACCCCATCGAACGGGACTCCACCATCCGAGCATTGGCCTACATGGACCTGGTTCCCGGCACTCCCATCACAGAAATTCCCATCGACCGAGTGTTTGTGGGTTCCTGCACCAACGCCCGTATCGAGGATCTGAGAACCGCAGCCGCCATGATTGGAGGCCGCAGGGTTCATCCCGACGTCTCGGCCATGGTGGTTCCCGGCTCGGGCCTGGTGAAGGCCCAGGCTGAAACCGAAGGCCTTGACACCATCTTTGTGCAGGCGGGCTTTGAGTGGCGGGACGCCGGATGCTCCATGTGTCTGGGCATGAACCCCGACATTCTGATGCCCGGAGAAAGATGCGCATCCACCTCCAATCGCAATTTTGAGGGACGTCAGGGCCAGGGAGGACGCACCCACCTGGTCTCCCCCGCCATGGCCGTCGCCGCTGCGGTCTCCGGCCGATTCACCGACATCCGGGAATGGAAGGCATCTGATGCAGGCGGTTTCAGTGATCCGAGGCGGCATGCTTCCCCTACCCAGGGCCAATGTCGACACCGATCAAATCATGCCCAAGCAATTCCTCAAACGGGTGGAACGGACCGGATACGGCCAATACCTGTTCTGGGATTGGAAGCGAGGAGCCGACGGGCAACCGGATCCCGAATTCCCCTTCAACCAGCCCCGATATCGCAACGCCAAGGTATTGGTGGCCGGACCCAATTTCGGAAGCGGATCCTCTCGGGAACACGCCCCCTGGGGGCTGCAGGACTGGGGTTTGGAAGCAATCATCGCCCCCTCCCTGGCAGACATTTTCAGCACCAACTGCACCAAGATCGGATTGCTCCCGATTCAACTCTCCTCCCGGGAGGTGGAGATTCTGACCGGCCTTGCCCAGGGCCAATCCGACTCGGAGATCACCATCGACCTCAAGAGGCAGACCGTCCGGGCCCCCGGCCTGTCCACCGGATTTGAGATCGACCCGTTCACCAAGTGGCGGATGCTCAACGGCTACGACGACATCGGGCTCACCCTGCGACACACCGCTGAGATAGACGCATTCGAATCAACTCGCTCCCCCCATCTCCCCTCCCTTCGCAAGGAGCATGCTGAAAAAGATGGGGATGGGATGGCTCCCACACCTCGACCGGGGGCTCTGCTGCCACATTTGGCTCCCCCCGGGCCTTCTTCAGCACACTCCTAGGTAACGCCTTGGAAGAGCTTCGCAAAAGGATCCTGGAATCGGGGAAGGTGGTATCCGACCTGGTGATCGTTGACAGCTTCCTCAATCACCGCACCGACCCCGAACTCATGAGCAAGGTGGGAACCTGGTTGGCACAGCGGCTTGGAAGCTTTGATGTGGTGGTCACCGCCGAGGCGTCGGGAATCCCCGCCGCCTATGCCACCGCCCAAGCCGGGGGGGTGAACTTTATCTACGCCAAGAAGCAGAATCGTCGATTGGACCCGGAACTTCACCTGATAAGACAGATCAGTTCTCCCACCAAGGGTGGTATGACCTGGATCACCATTCGGAAAGAACTGTTGGGAGAGGGACAGGACGTGTTGATCGTGGACGACTTCCTCTCCCGGGGGCGCACCGCCCAAGCTCTGGGGTCGATGATGGAGGAAGGCGGAAACCGGGTGGCCGGGTTTGCCTTCGTGATTGAAAAAACCTTCACGGGTGGTCGGAAACTATTGGAAAAACATGGATGGAGGGTCGAATCGGCCGCCATTATCAAGTCGATCGAGAACCAACGGATCAACATGGCGGGATTGCCCACTTAGATGGTCCCGCCACTAGCCTCTGTGATGGCCCACTGATTGCAAAGGGAGTCCTTCTATGGCAGTGCAATTCCTAAGCTCCGAGTGGCTGTCGGAGATGACAGCTGCGCTAGAGAATCACGCCGGGTTTCAGGAAGCGATACGCGGCGTGGACATGAGCGTTCAATTCGAAGTGGCGGACGCTCCTTCCGGTGACACCGGGTATCACTTGATGATCACCCCCCAGGCGGTGACCATCGCGCTGGGACTGCGGGAAGACCTTGACATCACCATCAGACAGAACTATGCAACCGCCGCCGCCATCATGGCGGGAGACCTCAGCGTTCAGGCGGCTTTTATCTCCGGACGAATCAAGGTCTCCGGCAATCTGGCCAAGCTGATGGTTCACCGAGCCGGAGTGGAGCAATGGCTGGAGGCGGTAAGCCACATAGAGGTCGAGTACTAAGAGTGAGCCGGTAGGGACTGCGTTGGTTTCGGTTGGCGCAGGCGCCAAAACAGGACACTAACTCGCGAAATTCATCCCCGCCTACTTACCCTGAGGGCCCCTCCCCCGCCACCCACCTTTCCATGGTCGGGCCGCGAAAACCCACTCCAAAGATGGGAAGTCGCTATCCCAAATATGCAACCCCAGGCGGCCCGAACGACGTCCGGATCAGGCCGAGAGGTGATCGACTCCAATAGCATGCCCCGCCAGGTGAGACAGAGTCAACCCCGATGCCCATCCATTTTTCGCGACACGCGAAAATACCTGCCGGCGTAGGTTCTAAGACACCGCGGCTACTGGGGACACACGGCCAGGGCACGTCCGAAAGCGATCCCAACCAGGGCGCCCGGATGGATTCTCCATGCCTCCAAAGCCAGGCCGATCTGTTGCAACAGGTCCTCGGTCGCCGCCCCGTACTTCAAAGCCGCCTCTGCGGGATCGCCACCCAAAAACCACCCCTTGACCATTCCGTAGAACAAATTGATCTCCTCCGGAGTGTTATAAAAGTCGAACGAACCTGACATTTCGATGTCAGAAAACCCCGCCTGCTTAAGGTGTAGCTTGAGATCCTTACCCATTTGCGGATGTCCGTCATCAGCCTCAATCAAGTCTGCCAACATTTGCCACCCTCGCCGCATAAACCCCGTATCCGGATGGGCGAAACAAGAGTCCACAATCATGTCGCGGCAGGCTATTGTGCCCCCCGGCCGAAGGACCCGCTTTATTTCTGCCAACGCCGCGGTGGTATCGGGGATATAACCGAGCACACCACCGCAGTGGACCACATCGAAACAGGAATCATCAAAGGGCAGATTCACCACATCCGCCACCTCAAACGTCAAGTTGTCGTTCCCACTCTTTTTTCCGAGCTGCTGTGCTATTTCGATCTGCGACGGCTCAACGTCAATGCCAACCAACTCGCCGGGCTTGATGGCCTCAGCCAACTGCACCGCCAGGTTCCCCGGACCACACCCGACATCAAGCAGCCGAAGTCCGGGTGTGAGATGGGAAAACAAGAACCCCCCCATGTCCTTTTCATCAAGGCGTTGCAGAAAACCGACAAACTCGTCGCTGTATCCCATGGTGTAATCGGGTGTGGAGCTACTGCTTATTCCGTTCGCCACTGTGCACCTCTCCTATTACCCATGTGGCCACCGCTCGCTCTGTACGTCACCTCGGTTCGACATGCTAGTAGTGTGGTCCGCGCCGGGCGATCATTGAGTCGAGATTAGCCAGAATCGACGAAATGGACAGCCTCGTCTGGCGCAATTGGGCCTTTGGGATCCCCTGAAGAAGCTCCGTCTCCATGTCAAGCAGCGGCTGGGCCAGCAGATGTACCAGTTTCTCTCCCTGATCGGTGGCACGCAATGTGACAACTCGACGGTCGGTTCGCGACCGCCGTCTCGCCAATAGTTCCTTTTCGGCCAGACGCTGCACCATCCGGCTGATGAAGGAGGCGTCGGTGGGAACCATTCCTCCGATCTCCACCGCAGTGCAGGGGCCCCTGTCAACCAGAATGGAGAGAAGTCGAAACTCCACCGGCGTGACATTGAAAGGCACCAGAACCGCCGTCCAACGCCGATTCACCAGAACGCCCAAGTCCGAAAGGAGAATGGGCAGAGAATCGGACGGCTGGCTCTTTGGCATATGATGCCCTTTCACTTACGCGCACGTGCCCTCAGAATCCTAACCGCCCCCATCCGGGAAGGTAGGTCGGCTGGCTGGTCACATCCGGCGAGGCATGCTCTCCATATTAATAGCTCACGCACACAGTGTGAGCATCTATCAAGGTCCACTTGGAAGTCTCCAAGGTGTCACATTTGTGTGTCATGGGTGGCCCTGGAACCACTGCAGCGTCTTGGCCAGACTCAGACCATTCCCATGTCAATCACCGTATCCCGTTCTTTGACCAGTTCCGCGACGGAGGCATCAATCCGCTCCTGGGAGAACTGCCCGTGTTCAAGGTCTCTGACTATCTCCCATTTCCCGTCCCGAGAGGTGCAGGGGAAGGAGGCGCACAAACCTTGGGGCACCCCATAGGACCCGTCCGAGATAACCGCCATACTCACCCAGTCATCTGGGGGAGTGCCCAACACCCAGTCGTGGATGTGACCAACCGCCGCGTTGGCGGCTGAGGCTGCCGACGACTTGCCCCGCGCCTCAATTATGGCCGTGCCCCGCCCCGCCACGGTCGGAATGAAATCCTGCTCCACCCAGTCATGGTCTCCCACCATCTCATAGGCGTTGCGACCCCCGATCTCGGCATGGAAGAGGTCGGGATACTGGGTGGCGGAGTGGTTCCCCCAGATGCTCATCTTCTTCACCACACTGTAGGGTTGACCCACCCGGTTGGCCACCTTGGCGATCGCCCGGTTGTGGTCGAGCCGGGTCATGGCGGTGATCTGGGAGGGGTCGAGGTTCTTGGCATTGGCGGAAGTTATGTAGGCGTTGGTATTGGCCGGGTTGCCCACCACCAACACCTTCACATCGGGATGGGCAGCCTCCGACAAGGCCCTGCCCTGTTCGGAAAAAATCCTCCCGTTGGCCTCCAGAAGATCCGCTCTTTCCATATGGGCCAAACGAGGCATGGCGCCCACCAAGAGAGCCACGTCGGCATCGGCGAAAGCCTGTTCGACATCGGTGGTCAGCACCATGCCCTTCAACAAGGGAAAGGCGCAATCTTCCAGTTCCATTGCCACCCCTTCCAGGGCCGGGAAGCCCGGAACGATCTCCAGCAACTGCAGAATCACCGGCTGCCGGGGTCCCAGCATCTCCCCGGCGGCGATCCTGAAAAGCAGGCTGTATCCGATCTGTCCGGCGGCTCCGGTCACCGCCACCCTTTGCGGTCGGCTCATGAGTTAAATCCCTTCTCGGTTGCCGGCATCCAATGGTAGATGTTTGTTGGGGCCGGCCATTGGCGGCGTCTACCCTCCGTCAGCGGTGATCCGAGACCGGACATCCCTCAATCTCTGCAGAGTCACCCTCCTCCCGAGGGCCGCCAGAGACTCGAAGAGAGGAGGACTGATCGAAGATCCGGTCACCGCCACCCGGACGGGCTGAAACCCCTTCCGGGCGCTGATCCCCATCTCGGCTATCAAATCCCTCAATGCCCGCTCAAGGTCGGGGGTCCGCCACTGCGCGACCTCTCCCAGGACCGCCACTGCCCGGGCAAGAACCTCATCCACCCCCGGCTTTTTGATCACCTTGCGCCAAGAGCGGGGATCATATTCGATCTGGTCCGACATCAGGAAGGAGAGTTGTGGACCAACTTCCGAAAGGAGCTTCACCCTTTCTTGAACCAGGGGAAGCACCGCCGCACACCGATCCCACATCGCGTCTGGAACGGGATTCCCCAGGTACTCCTCGGCATAGGGTCGGGCCAACTCAGAGAATGACGCCGGGGAAAGGTGGTTGCGAATGTACTCACCGTTCATCCAGGTGAGCTTGGCCGGATCGAAGACGGCCGGGCTGGAGGAGACAGCCGCCAGATCGAAGGCCTCCACCGCCTCCTCTCGGCTGAAAATGGTCCTCTCCGGCCCGATCGACCATCCCAGTAAAGACAGATAATTGAACAGGGCGTCGGGCAGAAAACCCTGGCGGCGGTACTCACCCACATCGGTGGCGCCGTGCCGCTTGGACAGCTTCCCGCCATCCTGGCCGTGCAGCAGCGGAAGGTGAGCGTAGATCGGTTGCGGCGCTGCCATGGCTTTGGTGATCTGGATATGACGAGGAGTGGAGGGAAGGATGTCTTCGCCGCGGGCCACATGGGTGATGCGGTAGTCCACATCATCAACGGTGGAGGCCAGGTGATAGGTGGGGGAACCATCGCTTCGGAGAATCACGAAATCGTCAATCACCTGATGATCGAACCGAACCTCTCCCCGGACCACATCAGTGAAGACTGTAGACCCCGGGCGAGGCATAGAGAATCGCACCACGTGGGTCTGCTCCCCTACCAGGCGACGTTGGTCATCGGCGGCCGGCATCGACCGGCATCGACCATCGTATCCAGGCGGTCTCCCCGCCCGCTGAGCCTCTTTTCTGCGCTCGGCCAACTCCGACGGACTGCAGTAACACCGATAGGCGGCGCCCTTTTCCACCAGTTGCTCCGTCACCTCCCGGTAGCGCCCAAAACGCCCACTCTGCCGGTAGTCGCCGTGGGGACCACCCACCCCCACCCCTTCATCCCAGTCAATTCCCAACCACTGCAACTCTTTTAGGATCCGGTGTTCAAACTCCGGGGTTGAGCGGAGTCGGTCGGTGTCGTCCACCCGGACGATGAAGACACCTTCCGTCCGGCGGGCGTAGAGCCAGTTGAAGAGGGCGGCGCGGGCCGTGCCCACATGGAGTAGGCCGGTTGGAGACGGCGCAACCCGCAGCCGCGGAGTCATCGCAACCCTCCCAGGGGATTCCTCGGGCTGAATGGTCAGATCGGACCCTGCCCGCGCCCGGGGAGTCACCCTCTCACCACCGGATTCACCAAGACACCCACTCCCTCGATCCGTACCTCCATGGCTTGCCCGGGATGGACCGGCCCCCCACCGCTGGTGGTCCCAGTCAGGATCACATCCCCGGGGAGAAGAGTCATCACCGAGGACACATAAGAAACCAGTTCTCCGGGTCCCAGGACCATTTCGGAGGTGAACGCCGACTGCCGCAGGTCATCATCGATCAGGCATTCCACCGCATGTTGCTCCAAAGGATCGAACTCGGTCTCGATCGCCGGCCCCAGGGGGCAAAAGGTGTCATAGCCCTTGGATCGGGTCAGGAACCACGGGTTCTCCATCAGCTGGTGGGCGGTTACGTCGTTGGCGGCCGTGTAGCCCAAGATATACGCTCCCGCGTCTTCGGTTCGCACATTGCGGGCAATCCTCCCCATCACCACCGCCAATTCCGCCTCATGATTGACCGACGAGGTCAATGGGGGCAGGATCACCTCCGCTCCCGGTCCTATCACTGAAGTGGTGGGCTTCAGAAAAAGGTGGGGATCGGCGAGGCCGTATTCGTCTGACTCGGGATGGTTGCCCTCCACTCCCACCACCTTGGTGGGCAGTACCGGCGACAACACTCTGATTTCGTCCCACCCGAGCATGGTTTCGGTGGGTTCCCAGACCACAAAGGGGGAGCCTTGATACAAGGTAACTCCTTCCAACTGTGCCAACCCATAGGCAATGTCCTCGCCATGGCGAAACCGGATGATCTTGGCCAACGGGCTTAATCCAGGTCGGCGATCGCAGTCCGGAGACTCTCAGGCGAGCGAGTCAGATTTGCGGAGCCGACCTCCTGGGCAGCTGCGGCCCCCGGCACCGGTTCATGTCGCGACTTACCGAGCCAGCGGAGACGGCGTTCCACAACCTGAGGTGGCGCGCCGTCCTCGTATCCCATCAAAATGCGGGCCACCTCCAGATCCTGGGGAATCGGCGCCCGCCCGAACAGGGAGGCGCGGGCTGACATGAGTGTCACGAGAACCGCTTCGGCTTCACGCTCCTCTGCTGGAAGATCGGCCTGCCGGACAATTCGAAACGCCCATCCCGTATCGGGGCCGGGCCGTCCGAACAGACCGCCCGACGACACCTGATCGGGAGCTGTGATCATCCCCGGCCGGTCAGGACGCCAACGAGCAGGCGCCGGCGGGGCCAAGACCGCCCGAGGTCGATCCGCAAACGGAGGATCAATGTTGGGCTGGCGAGACATCTACACCGGTGGAGCCGGGAAGAGTTCACACATATTCGAGCCAGTGTTCCAACTGCCCATTGCGGCCCAAGACCAATTGTTGGAACAGTTCCTGTGCCCGCCTGGTCACCGGGCCGGGACGACCCGGGCCCACCGGGCGACTGTCTATCTCCCGGATCGGAGTCACCTCGGCGGCAGTACCCGTGAAAAACACCTCGTCGGCGTTGTAGAGATCCCCTCTGGTTACGGTGGCTTCCCGGATCTCCACGCCATCTTGGCTCAGTAGAGTCATCACCGTGTGCCGGGTAATGCCGTCCAGAATCCCCGAAGAGACCGGTGGGGTGAAAACGACCCCGTCACGCACCAGGAAAACGTTCTCCCCACTGCCTTCGGAAACATTTCCATCAGCGTTCAGCAACAGAGCTTCGTCAAATCCGTTGCTCAACGCTTCCATCTTGGCCATCACGCTGTTGAGATACTGGCCGCAACCCTTGGCAACCGGCACAAAGGCCGCCGAACTAATCCTCTGCCAAGACGATATACCGACCCGAATTCCGTTCAACACCCCCTCCTCCCCCAAATAGGCTCCCCATCTCCAAGCCGCGATGGCGGTGTGGGAGGATGCCCCGGCCGGGTTGAGCCCGATTGCGCCGAGGCCGTAGTAGACAATCGGACGGATGTATCCCGACTCGAGCCCGTTTTCTCGCAGCACGGTGAGGCAGGCTTCCACTAAATCCTCCACCGACCATTCCAGGGGAACCCGGTAGGCCCGGGCGGACCGATGAAGCCGCTCAATGTGCTCGGTGAGTCGAAACACGGCAGTCCCTTGATCGGTGTCGTAGGCCCGAATTCCCTCGAACACTCCGGTTCCATAGTGGAGGGCATTGCTCAGCACATGGACGTTGGCTTCATCCCATGGAACGAGTTCTCCGTCCATCCAGATGTAAAGTGAGGGTTCCATGCGTCCTTAGTTTGGCAGATTCCGCCGGGCTTTCAGCCGACTTTCAAGACCATTTGCATTGGTCTCCGCAGGGTCGTGAGTATGCAGATTCGCTTTGCGGTCTGTCACCCCCGTCCCAATCCCCCCCAAGGCGGTCACATTCCAACCCGGTACGCTCTCGGGAGATGCGAAGGCAGATCGCCTCATTGTTCGGCGTGGGTCATCTTCTTGACCGGATACGGGGCTCACACTCCGGATCGGGCACCCTGGGGGCGGCGGTGGGACTGGGTTTGGCATGGGCAGCCGGCTCCACCGGTTGGTTGGCGCAACTGGGGCTGGCAGTTCTTCTGGCCGTAGTCTCGGTATGGAGTTCCCATCCATTCTCAGGTGACCCCGGATGGGTAGTAATCGACGAGGCCGCCGGCGCATCCCTGGCAGTGGTGGGACTGGGTCCAACCGGGGCAGTGGTCGGATGGGTGACGTTCCGGATAGTGGACATCTACAAACGCTTTCCAGGGGTGAAATGGGCCGAACACCTTCCCGGCGGTTGGGGCATCACCGGAGATGACCTGGTCGCCGGTGGGTACGGCCTGGCAATGGGCTGGATCATTCAGTTCTGGCTGGGCTGATTGCCGACCGGCATCCAATCGGCAACCAGAATCTCTGTGGAGGGATCGAACAGCGGCGCGGAAAGGTGAGGCCGGGGTCGCGAAAAAAGATGGCGGCGGGGTGTTGACTTTTGTCACTGTGTTGGTGCATGTTGATAGGACCGAACACCTCCCGGTCCCGTCCGACGTCGTCAGGACCCAGAACTCGCTTCTCTGCGAAGCGAAGAGGTCATATTTTCCAAAAAACGCGACCCGCAAAGGGGTTGATAAACCGCGTTTTGATTTTCGGGGGTGGTGGTGGGGGAGGGCCCTAAGGGATTAATTTAGCAGGTTTAGCGTTGGTTTTCACAACATTAGCCGCCACAATCCTGACTGCCTGTCCACGTAGGAAACCGGGATCATTTTCGTTGTTTGATGGGCCGCCGGTGGCGGTAGTGAGTTCTCCGACGGGGCGGGCGACCGTAATGTTTGGAGGGCCGCCGAAGGGAGTACCGCCCGGTCGGTGATCGATGTACCTGCCATCCGTCATCGTGAACCTTGTGATGGCATCTGGTGCACAGCAAACACAGATTCTCCAGGTTGGTGGGACCCCCATCCTGCCAGTGCACTATGTGGTGGGCTTGGCACCAATCAGGCTTGGCCCCACATCCCACACAGTGACGGTCCCGAGCCACCAAGGCAATCCGCTGGGCTGGGCTGGCAATCCTTCTGGCCATGCCGAGGTCCAACGGTTGGGAGCGACCCCCGAAGATAGCCGGCAGTATCTGAGCATCACAGGCGAGATGTCGCAACTCTCGGGCAGGGATAGAGGTTTCGTCGGCAAGGCGAGCATCCTTCATCTGGCCGTTGACCGCGTCATAGTCGGCTATCAGCAACAACCGGACACCCACAGAACCGCCATCTTCGTCTTGCCCTGGTTGGGTGATAAGCCCCTCCAGAGCATCAGCCATGCGCTGGCCCGGAGTGGCTCGATTGTTGGAGTCTTCTTCCCTCCACAGTTCACCCATCTTATGAGACAGGACAGTCTCGATCCGAGCACCCGTTATCGGATCAAACCTTCCGTACAGAACCGTCATGCCATCTTCGAGATCGGTTTTGATCTTGGCAAACCTCCGAGACCGCTGGAACTCCAGTTTTGCCATGCCATCGTCTTTGGAGCGGGCCTGTTCGTGTTGGCGGACCGTTGCAGCAAACTTGTCAGGCGCCTGCACCTTGGCGATCTCTGCCAACTTCTTCTCGTCGATCTCCCCCCTCTGTGAGGCTCCGGCGATGATCCGCGCATTGATGCCCCTATAGTCAAATCTTTGGGTTTAGGGGGTGGGGTTGGTGTGTTGTCGGGTTCGGTGGTCGGTCATGACGCGTTGGTAGACCTCGCGGGCCAAGAAGCGTTTCAGGCAGCGGATGATGTCTTTTTTGGAGAGGCCTTCGGTGGTGCGACGATTGACGTAGTCAATGGTGGGTTGGTGGAATCGCATTCGTACTATGGCTATTCGGTACAGCGCCGCGTTGGCTTGTCGGTGTCCGCCTCTGTAAAGGCGGTGCCGGCTGGTCTGTCCTGATGAGGCTGGGATGGGACAGGTACCGCAGAGTTTGGCGAATGCGGCCTCGGAGCGGATCCGTTCGGGGTTGTCTCCGAACACGATGAGAAGCTCAGCGGCGGAGTCGGGTCCGATGCCGTAGGCGTCTCTTAGTGTTGGGGAGGCTTGGGCGGTGAGGTCGTCGAGCACCGCGTCGTGGGAGCGGATCTCGGTGTCGAGGTGGAGCCAGCGGCGCGCTAGTGCTCTCAGTGCTTGTTTTGCCGAGGCTGTGGGGGTGTTGATGGCCGGGACACGGAAGCGGGCACACCGGGTGATAAGGGGCTTGTTGGACAGCCCATCTAGAGATTCCCGCAACCCCGCGGGGGCGTTGACGATCAGAGCTTTGAGGGTGATGATCGCGGTGGTTCGGCCTTTGCGGGCGGTGTCTCTGGCGATTTTGACGTGGCGGATCATCTCCACCAGCCCATCAGCGGTCTTGGGGATGGTGGTCGCAGTTCCCGCAAGGACCGACCGTGCGGCCGCTTCGGCGTCGATGGAATCAGACTTGCCGTTGCTGCGACGCAAGCGGCGATCACCCCGGTTTACCTCAACTACTTGATGCCCGCCGCGTCGTAGGTAGCTGGTGAGCCCTGCGCCGTAGCTGCCAGCCTGTATAAATGTCTGTGTGAGGGGGGTTTGATCTGAGAAGGAGATATGTATGACGACTGTGAATGATGTGAAGGAGCGGACGGCAGCTGCGGCTGTGGTCTCTGATGAGCTGGTGGATCAGATGGTGGCTGATGCTGCGGAGGGTGGTTTGGAGCTTTTGGGTCCTGATGGGGTGTTGGCCGATTTGACCAAACGGGTGCTGGAAAGGGCCTTGGCGGAGGAGTTGACCGATCATTTGGGCTATGAGCCCGGCGACCCGATCGGTCATGGCACGGGCAACAACCGTAATGGGTCCACTCCCAAGAGGGTGCTGACCGAGATCGGAGCAGTGGACCTGGACGTGCCTCGGGACCGTAACGCCACGTTCGAGCCCAAGATCGTCACCGAAGGGCGCCCGCCGCCCCGGGCGTTTCAACGCCAACATCGTGGCGTTGTACGCCCGGGGCCTGATCTACCCGTGACATTCGTTCCGAACTAAAGCGCATGTACGGCGTGGACGTGTCACCGGCGTTGGTGTCGAAAGTCACCGACGGAATCGTCGAGGAGCTCACCGAATGGCACAAATCGGCCCCTTGACGGGTGTTATCCCCTCTTGTACATAGACGCCATGTGTTGGCGATCACTGAAAATCCCCACTCTCGATCATTGAAATTCCCCACCTCCTGGGGGTAAATACCCGTTGTCGGGTAGGGCCCCTTCCAAGCTGCTGATTGGAAACGTTGGCAGCTTTGGAGAGGAGCCCTACCTCTTATGTTGGTTCAGGAGGAGTACGTGGAAGTTCATGCTTTGAAGGGGCGGGGGTGGTCGATCTCGGCTATCGCCCGTCATTTGGGAAGAGACCGAAAAACAGTACGAGCGTATCTGTCGGGCGAGCGGATGCCGGGAGAACGAGCCCCTGGCGAGTCGGATCCGTTCGAGCCGTTCGAGGCTTATGTGCGTCAGCGACTGTCCGACGATCCGCACGTTTGGGCGTCGGTACTGTTCGATGAGGTGGTGGCGTTGGGTTATGCGCAGAGCTATCCGACGTTGGTGCGGAAGATCCGCCGTCGGGGTCTTCGTCCGTCGTGTGGCGCCTGTTCGGGTTCTAGGGGTGGTGCTACTGCGATTATTGATCATCCACCGGGTGAGGAATGCCAATGGGACTGGCTGGAACTGCGCGACACACCGTGGCATTCGAAGGCGTTGGTGTTGGTGGGTGTCCTTTCGTATTCGGGCCGGTTTCGAGCCTGGGTCACCTCCAGCGCGGACCAACCCCATTTGATCGAGGGCATCGACGCTGTGTTGCGTCGCCTGGGTGGTACTGCCCGGCGGTGGAGGGTGGATCGGATGGCCACCGTCGTCACGCCGGGCACCGGCCGGATAAGGTCGTCGTTTGTTCCGGTGGCGAAGCATTATGGGGTGGGAGTGGATCCGTGCCCACCGTATCGTCCTCAACGTAAGGGAGTGGTTGAGAAAGCCATCCACTACCTGTCTCAGCGGTGGTGGCGCACCGCGTTGGTGAACAGTCTTGGTCAGGCGCAGGACGGCCTGGACGAGTTCTGTGTATCGGTTGGTGACTCTCGTCGGCGTGGTCACAGCACCGTTGGTGAGCTGGCCGACGGGGAGCCGTTGTTGGAGCTTCCCTTCATGCCCTATCCGGCGGAAGGCACTTTGGAACGCAAGGCGGCGGCGAATGGGCTGGTGTCGGTGTGGGGCAACCGCTACTCGGTGCCACCAGGCGTGATAGACACCCAGGTGACGGTGCGTTGGCGGCTTGGGGACCCCACTATCAGCATCTTCTCTGCTGGTGGGCGGCTGGTAGCCACTCACCGCAAGGCACCCAGGGGTCAAGGGCGGACGGTGCGTTTGCCCGAGCACACCGCTGCTTTGGAGAATGTCGTGTTGGCAGCGTTCACCACCAAACGGCCGTGCAAACCAAAACCGAACCGGCCGCCTACCGCCGCGGCTTTGGCGATCGCTTCGGGTATCAGAGGAGAGGCTCTGGCCACCGAACCGGTGATCGATCTGGGCGTGTATCAACGTCATGTAGAGGCACAGACCCGGAGGCGGCGGTCATGAACCAGTCGGTGTATCAACAACTCCGCAGCCACCTTGCCTACCTCGGTCTGGCGACTGTGGCCGAGGCGCTCCCCACCCATTTGGAACAGGCCCGCCAACAGGACACGGGTCACACCCAGTTCCTCGAAAGACTGTTACGAGTCGAGGTGGAAACCACTGAACAGCGCCGATCGGCAACCCGCCTCAAACTGGCGAACTTCCCCACCCGCTGGCAACTCGAGGACTTCGACTTCTCCGCGCAACCCAGCATCGATGAGAAACTGGTACGAGAACTCGCTTCCGGTGGATATCTGGCTGATGCCACCAACGTGCTGTTCATCGGACCACCCGGAGTAGGCAAAACCATGCTCGCCGTGATACTCGGCAGGGCCGCGGTCGACACTGGTCACAAGGTGTACTACACCACCGCAGCCGACCTGGCCGCACGCTGCCGGAAAGCAGCCCTCCAAGGACGATGGGCACGGACCATTCGGTTCTTCAACACCCCCAAGGTGTTGATAATTGACGAACTGGGGTATCTGCCCATGCCCGCAGAAGACGCCGCCACCCTGTTCCAGGTGATCTCCAGACGATACCGGAAAGGATCGATCATCCTCACGACCAACCTCGGGGTGGCGTCATGGGGAGAGATCTTCTCGGACCACACCATCGCCGCGGCCATGCTCGACCGGCTGCTCCACAAAAGTGTGGTGTTCAACATCACCGGCGACAGCTACCGCCTCAGAAGCTACCAAGCACAAGCCAGAAAACAGCGACCGAAAGGAGACCCGCTAGCCTAAAACCACCAACCCCAGGGTGGGGAATTTCGGTGATCGACTCTGGGGAATTTCGATGATCGTCATCACATGGTGATAAAGGTCAGAACCGACGGCACGGTCATCAACCGCCCAGCGTATGTGGTGGTTGGCGTCGATGTCGACGGCCGCAAACACGTGCTGGGGGTATGGCTGGGCGACGGCACCCAAGCGCGCCAAACTTCTGGCTAGCCGTGCTAACCGAGATACGCCACCGAGGCCTCGAGGACGTGCTGATCGTGTGCTGTGACGGCCTCAAAGGCCTACCCGACGCGATAGAGGCCACCTGGCCCCAGGCCCTGGTACAGACCTGTGTCATACACCTAATACGGGCCTCTATGCGGCTTTGCAACCGGGTGAGACCGCAGAAACATCGCCAAGGGGTTGCGGGCCGTGTACACCGCGGTGAACGCCGACACCGCCGAGGAGGCGTTGGACGAACTCGACGAGACGTGGGGAAAACGTTACCCGGGAGTGATACGCGTATGGCAGCGCGCCTGGGAAGAGTTCACCCCGTTCCTGCGGTTCCCCCCGGAACTACGCAAAATCGTGTACACCACCAACCTGGTGGAAAGCGTCCACTACCAGCTACGAAAAGTAACCAAAACCAGAGGGCACTTTCCCACCGACCAATCAGCACTGAAACTGTTGCGCCTCGCCGCCCGCAACATCACCAACAAGAGAGGAGGAGACCTCGGAACCGGCACCCACGGCTGGAAAACAGCCCTCAACCAACTCGAAATCCACTTCCCCAACCGAATGAACCTAACCCGATAAACCAACAAGAAACCAACCCCTCACACAGAGAATTTCACTGTGAGAATATGGGGGGTGCCCTTTGAGGCTCTCAGGTATGGCTGCTGGTGGTGGTGTCGTGACCCACAATTTGACTGACCTCATGTGTCTTTGGCTTGATCTGTCCGACACCGGCCTCCAGCAGCTACCTGCGTACCGCGTTGGCCTGATCAGAAGCTTGTCCACCTCCAAGGGGGGTGTGACCCATCACAGTCCTGCCGTTCGGATTCGCGCCTCTCGGGTATGGCACATGTCAGATCCAAAAGAAAGGGAGAATCCATCATGTTGGCCACAATGGTAGAACATGTGATCGGGATCGATCCAGATCGTGACTGGGTAACCGCCTCGGTAGTGGACACCGCCACTACCGGAGAACAAACATCCGAAGTGTTCGAGACCACCCAGGCGGGATACGACCGTTTGTTGAAATGGGCAGACCAATGCACTCACACCGCCGGTCGGGTGTGGTCCGTGGAAGGCACCGGAAGCTACGGAGCGGGCGTTGCCGCCTATCTCATTGCTCGGGATGAACTAGTGGTGGAGTTCAATCATCCCACCCCTACCGCTGACGGCGCCAAGACCGACACACTGGACGCTCGCCGGGCCGCCCGCCAAGTGTTGGGCCGCTCCCGGCTTTCTATACCACGAGTTCGGGGAGACCGAGAGGCTCTACGGGTGTTGGAAACCACCCGACGAGGCGCCATAACAGCTAGAACATCAGCGATCAACGAACTCAAAGCTCTCCTAGTGACCGCTCCTGTTGACCTGCGAGACCAACTACGAGGCTTGGCCACTGCTTCCCTGGTCGCCAAATGCCGCAGGTTCCGACTCGCATCGGCGCCGGTCAACGAACACACCGCCACCAAACAGGCCATGCGTTCTGCAGCCCGGCGAATCCATGCTCTCACCACCGAAGCAGCCGACCTGGGAACAACAATCACCGAACTGGTCAAAACCGTAGCTCCCCAACTGTTAGACCAGCCCGGCATAGGCCCGATCACCGCCGCTCAAGTGCTCATCGCCTGGTCCCATCCCGGCCGATGCCGCAACGAAGCAGCCTTCGCTCGGCTAGCTGGCGTAGCACCCCTCGAAGCTTCTTCCGGGCAACACACCCGCCACCGACTGAACCGACGCGGCGACCGTCAACTCAATCGAGCTCTCCACACCATCGCCATCAGCCGCTCCCGATACTGTCCCAAAACCCGGGCCTACATCCAAAAACGCACCAGCGAAGGAAAAACCACTCGAGAAGCACGCCGCTGTCTAAAACGGTACATCGCCCGACATCTGTACCGACTCCTCGAAAACCCACCAACCAACCCCTAACAAACCACCCCTCTCCGAACACCGCCAACCACCCCCCGGACTCGATTTGGAGATCATAGAAGCATCTGTGATGAGTCGGGTATTCATACTCCCAGGCCCCTATTGGGTCACTGCCATCCCGGACGGCTAGCCGTTTACTTACATACCGCCGAGCCAGGCCGACAGATCAACGCAAAGGCACTCGGCCAGTCGTAACAAGGGTCAGACCCGACCCGACAACACCACCATTATTCATCACAGTCATAGGAGATCTGACCTTTTCGCAGAACCTCGCGGGTTTTCGGCAACCCCTCCAGTTCCCGGGCAATCTCAATCTCCGACCGCGCACGACGGCGGGCCAACAGTCCGTCTTCCCGCAGCACGGATTCGGCCACGACGGTTCCCTCCCTCCGACGCAACTCGGCCAAGGCCTCGGCGCGGATGGCGGCGACTTGGTTCTGAGCGCGGATGGTGGACTGGATACGTTCCTGCAACTGGTCCGCGGTGGCCTCCCTCACCGGCAGAGAAGGGGCCAGCAACCTTGCTTCGTTCACACATGCACCGTTTACGGCGAAACTGTTCATGCTTACCAGTATGCCCAAGCGGTGTGACAAAACAACCTTATAGAACTCTAAGTTGGCAAAAGAAACGCTATACAGTTCCCAGCAGGTCTCACGGTTAGCTGGATCGTTCAGTTCCAAGTAGTCTGATCGCAGGCCCACCGCCACCCCTACCCCCCAAAGCACCATGAGCGACTATCTCTTCGACCGTGACACCTGCCAGGCCCTGGATCGGAAGGGCGAAGGAGAGTGGGTGGTTGCGGTCAGCCATGCGTGGAACATCGACGGGGTACCCAACGGAGGGCTGCTCATGGCGCTCACTCTGGCGGCCGCCAGCCAGCAGGTGAGCCATCCCGATCCCTTGTCGATGACCAGCCATTTCCTCGGGAAGACCACACCGGGTGAAGCCACCATCCGCAGCAAAGTCATCAAGCAGGGTCGAAGTCTCTCGGTCACCGCGGTGGACCTCGTTCAGAACGGTCGAGCGAGCGTGACTTCTCTGATCACTTGGGGTGACTTGCCCAGCTTCGTCGGTCCCAGCGGGCCACTTCTGCCACCTCCCCACCTCCCAGATCAAACGGAGATGCAGGGCAGTCTGAACATGCCGATTGACTCGACTTTCACCAGACAGTTCGATTATCTCATGCCGCAGAAAGTAGCGCTCGGGGCCTTTGGCCAACCCACCGGTCAGGCCGTGGCCAGAGGCCGGATGCGATTTGCCGATGGGCGACCGCCGGATCTTCTCTCCATCCCGGTGATAGCCGATGGGTTTCCTCCCGCCATTTTCCAACTGGGTTACTACGGATGGGCGCCAACCTTGGAACTCACCATCCACTTCCGCGCCCGACCCTGCCCGGGCTGGCTCACGATTGATCTGGTGGCCCGACACCTCCTGAACGGCACCTTCGAAGAAGACTGCAACATCTGGGACTCCAACGGAGACCTGGTGGCCATGTCCCGCCAACTGGGCCGCACGCTGGTGGGATAGCACCACAGCTTTGTTCCTGGAATGTACAAGGACGGCGTCTGGATCGCGGCGGAATTCGAACTCGACCCAGCTCCGCAGATCATCGACCAAGTAGCCGGATCTTTGCTTCGTCTGCGCAACAAGGTGGTCAAGGCCCGGACCGCCGAACTGGCCACCCTGATGGTGGTGACTTCCACCGGCGCTGCATACCGCCGCCCCGACGGAGTTGAAGTGGCGCCGATCACAGCCCTGGGGCAATAACGGAGCTGGTCACGACCCTCTGTATCAGCTATCGGGGTCAACAGGACGATCGAACAGGTTTTCACACTCTGAGACGTGCGACTGTATACAATGGCCTCATGTTCAGGGAGAAGATCAAGGAGCACTCCGAGCGGGTGTCCAGAATGCTGGGTAAATACCCCGATATCGCTCATAACGAGGCGCTGGCTCAGACCAGTCTGATACAACCCTGTTTTGCATCCCTCGGCTACGACCTGGGCCACCCGGAACAAGTGACACCGGAGGTAAAGACCGAGCTTGGCGGAAGAATCGACTATGTGCTGACCGGCGAGGACGGCAGCCAGATCGCCGTGGAAACCAAGAAGCCTGCCGTCAATCTCTCCGACAAGGAAATCAAGCAGTTGCGCGCCTATTACACCTTTTCAGCGGCGGTGGCCGGCATCCTCACCAATGGAATTGACTACTGGCTGTTCACCGACCTCGACAAAGGCAACATAATGGATGTCGATCCTTATCACAAGATCGACATCCGAAACATCAGCGACAACGATCTCCGCCATTTGGAGACCCTAGCCAGAGAAGAGGTCAGCCAGAACGCAGTTCACAAACAAGCTCAGCGAGAACGAAACCAAACCTTGATCAACGCCATCGTCGCTCAAGAACTGGACAAGCCGTCCCCGGAGTTCTTGAAAATGGTGGGCAAGAAAGCCGAAATCAAACCTCTGCACAAAGCCAATCTGGATTCTCTCAGGCCCCTCGTAGCAGAGGCGATCAGACGGAACCTGAGTAAAGAAACACCTACCGATCCAACACCAGAACCGACACCATCCACTCCTCCCCAACAAGGCAAGCCTCCGAATACCACTGGCCTCGGGAACAAAACCCGGTTTCAGGGTGCAGCGTTGTTCGGCAAGTCTCTCGCCGTCAAAACCTACGCGCAGACGCTCGTAGCTGTCGTCACCGAATTGCAAGCTCTGCACTCTGATGACTTCGATGAAGTGGTCAGCAACCGTAGCAAGTTTCTGGGACGTAAATATTGGATGATCAGCCGCAAAGAGAACGATCTAGCACCCTATAGCCGCAAAATTCGCATCGGCGGCTACCGATTGGACACCAATCTGAGCGCTCAAGACATAATCAAGCGTTCCAATCTTTTCTTGGAAGCGTTCGGTCATCAACCGGGCGACCTTGTAATCTACACCAAGAACGAGTCAACCCCCGCTTGACCTATCCGGTGTACCTGGCGCTTTCGGTTGCCGGATTTCCGACTGGCCTCCATTCAAAACGCCCCAGATAAGGGTTGGCAACGCCCTCCACAGCATCAGCAGCCAGCCTTCCCAGAACCGGGCCGAACTTGAAGCCGTGGCCGCTGCCGCCGGTGGCCACCGTCAGGTTGTCCAGTTCGGGATGGCGACTGATCAGGAAGTTCCCATCCCAGGTGTCGGTGTAGATGCACATCTTGGAGGCCGCCAGCGGAGCGTCGGCCAATGCGGGCAAGGAATGCGACAGAAACTGGCGACAGCGTGCTTCGTCCTCTCGGTCGGGAAGCACCCGGGCCGCATCCGGAGATGCCGCATGGCCCGGTCCGTGGCGCCCGATCTTGACTATCCCATCGGGATTGGCCGGAAACCCGTACCAGCCGGATGTGGCCAGATCGGCCCCCCAGGGTGGAAAGGAGGAGGCCTGGAACGGTTGAGGATCGGCCGGCTTGAAATAGAGCACCGGCTGTCCCGACAGTTGCAGAAAACCGTCCAGTTCAGGTAGAAGATCAGGTGTCCAAACCCCAGCGGCCACCACCACCCGATCGGATTCGATCTGCTCGCCCGCTTCTGTGACCACTCCCCTCACTCGCCCACCGCTTCGGAGGAGCGAGGAAACCACGCTGATCCGCAAAGACACCCCCTTGGCTTGGACATCCGCAGCCATACGAGAAATGACAGCCCCCGCCTCTGCCCAGCCTCCCCGGGGATTGAAATAGCCATCGGCGTAGTAGTCGGAGTTCCATCCCGGAAACCGGCGGGAAATGTCCTTGCTGGTCAATCTCTGCAGAGGCCACCCGATCCCCGACAGGGTCTGGTAAGAATCTCCCTCGTAGCCGCCTTCTTCAAGTGGACGGCTGCTCAATAACAGCAAACCATCCTGGTGGTACAGGTCGCGCCCCCACTGGGAGTTCCAACGGCGCCATCCTGCGATTGCCTCCCCGGCGAGACGGCAATACAAGCGATCGCCCCCATAGTCCACTCTCACCATGCGGCTCACATCGTTGGAGGCCGCCAGAGCATGGGGCGGCACCTCCCGGTCGACCACTGTGACCCGGTAGCCCCGTTCCGCCAACTCCAAGGCGGCGGCCAAACCGAATATCCCGGCGCCGACGATCAGAACCCGGTCAGCGTTCCCGATCTCCACCATCCTCTCCCAAGAGCACAACTATTCCCACGTGATCATCGCCACGGCCGTGGTGCTGGCATACAAGACTCGCCTGTGGCCGGCCGCGCTGAGAAACATACCGTTGGCGACTCGCGAGCCGGTGGCCACTCGGTCGATCAGATCACCGCTTTTGATGTTCACCACTACCAGGTCGTCGGTGGGCGGACCGCCGCCGGCCGGCACTCGGAAGTCGTTGATAACCAACTCCCCTGACTCGGGGTACACCACCGGCTGCATGGATGGCCGGACATCCAGATGCCATCTCACCTTCATCTCACCGCCGCCGAGATGTTGAACGGCAAACTCGACCCCTGCCAGGCCTCCGTTGACAGAGTCCCAGGCAATCGCCATGTCCAGCCCCGGCTCGACCTGGGGTATATGAACCGGAGGAGCGATAATCCCTCCTCCCGGCGTTCCAAACGGCTCCATTTGCTCGGTGTCCCGATCGTCGCTGAGGCTCATGCGCCACAACCGCTGGGCGCCAGACCAGGGCGTCGGGCGTCGCCACGACAGTTTGTTGCCGGGCGGAATCTCGAAACGGCCATTGGGCTCGGTCCGATGAATGGCCCTCACCGACTCGACATCGCCGCAATCCATGATCCAACAGTGATCCCCGGATATACAGCAATCCCAGGCCAGGCCGTGGCGATCGTCGGGAACGCGGTAGCGAGGCCGCCAACTGCGATCGATTTCCAACCCGCATCCCCCACCCCATCCGTTGGAACCGCCCACCTCGCGGTGGCTGACGATCAGACGCCAGACATGCTCGGTGCCGGGGACGTATATCAACTCGGTTGGGGCTCCGTCGATCTCAACCAGGTCGGCAGCGATACGGCCCATTGAGCCCTCGGGTAGCACCAAGGGTTCTCCCATCAACTCGAGCGAGTCGGGACATAGCCGGGTCAAAGTGGTGCCGCCATGCCCTTCCAGCCGCAAATCCTTGGTCACGATGGTCCCATCTGCCAGCGTCAACATTCCGTTGTGGGAACGATCCACCGGCAGTCTCCGCTCAGCCAGCACCGATAGATCCCGGGGGTGAAGCTTGTGCAGGTAAGAGCCGTTGACACTGTAAATCGCCCCATTGGCGTGAGCCAGAATCGACCCGCACCAAACATGGTCACCGCAGGGCAACCGAGGTGATTCGGCCACCGGTTCAAGAGCCTCCAGACTGGGTCCGCCGTCGCTCAAATCGAGCCGCTCCACCCATCCGTAGGGTGACGGGCCACTGAATGCGGGCATGGTTCCACCCAGATACCACTGGCCCGGCTCGCGCTCCACGAACATCACGTTCCAGCGGCCATTGCGACGGGTAACCACGGAAGCCGAGCGGGCACCGGCGTCCAAACGTCCGGTGGCAGCCTTCTGGCGCCGGTTGCCACCACACTCCGCCGGCCAAGCCGACGGCCAGTAGCCGTCTCGTCCTCCCGGACGGCCTTCCGAGCGGTCAAGGTTCGTCACGCAGCCAGCACCGTGAGGTTTAGGCTAACCACCGGAACAGCCGGGCGACATTAACCTGCCAGGCCAATAGTCCACCGGGGTATTTTGGCTTGCAGTTGAGGTGAAACCGCCAGTTCAACCTGCTGGGGCCTGAGCGGTCTCCTCTTGCTTTTTCTTGGGCTTCTTGGTTTTCGAGCCGGGTTGCGGCAGGTAGTGGTCGGGAACGAAGGCTTGTTCGGTGATAGGAGGCCGGACGTAGCTATCCCCGCTTTGCCGAACCGGCAGATCAAGTTCGGGAACCTCCACATTGTGATACGGGATGCTGCTCAGCAAGTGACTGATGCAGTTGAGCCGCGCCCGGCGTTTGTCATCGGCGTTCACCACATTCCAGCGACAGTCAATGATATCGGTGTGAACGAACATCTCGTCCTTTGCTCGGGAGTAGTCAATCCAGTGCGACCGTGACTGCAGATCCATGGGGCTCAGTTTCCAGCGGCGTCGAGGATCGGTCAGCCGAGCCTGGAATCGCCGCTCCTGCTCCTCGTCGCTCACCGAGAACCAGTACTTGATTATCTGGATACCCGAGCGGATCAGCATTCGTTCGAACTGCGGGCAGGTCACCAGAAAGTCCTGATACTCCTGCTCGGTGCAGAACCCCATGACCCGCTCTACTCCCGCCCGGTTGTACCAGCTGCGATCAAACAACACCATCTCGCCGGCGGCGGGCAAGTGAGCCACATATCTCTGGAAATACCATTGTGTCTTCTCGCGCTCGGTGGGGACCCCCAACGCCACCACCCGACAAACCCGGGGATTCAGCCGCTCGACGATTCGTTTGATGACCCCTCCCTTCCCGGCTGCGTCTCTCCCCTCACAGACCACCAGGACTTTTAGCCCCCGATTGACGATCCACCGCTGAAGCATCGCCAACTCTTCCTGAAGTCTGCGCAACTCCCGTTCGTAGTATCTGCGTTGCAACCTGCCCTTGGCTGTGTAGCGGGGTGGACTCACAGTCTCGTACAACTGACTCATACTCTTCTCCATTCGCCGCTGTTGCGTCTCCTATCGGCTAGGAGCAATAGGTTTAGTTGCCAAGAAGATTAACACAAGTCCCCGAAGCGGACCGTTGGGGAGCGGGGGTTGCCGGCCACTGTGAGACAAATCCACAGCCGATCTACAACATGGTGATATCCAGCCCCCAACTGCTCCACCCCTCCGCCCTGGCCCGAGCAAACAACTCGATCTTGCTCTGCTCTGGAAACATCGCCTCGATCCTTCTCCGAACCTCCTCTGGTTTCTCCGAATGTTGGCCTCGCTTGCTGCGGACCATCTGTCGCACGTTTCGGGCTCCCCGAGGTTGGGGGATCTTGCCTTTCTTGAAAACCAGGCACAACTCGCACTGGCTCAAGGTGTAATAGCCCGGATTCACTCTTATCTTGTCCCACACAAAGGCCACCGTCGCCCACCGGAATCCCCAGGACTTCCCCAGTTCCACCGCCTGGTCCAAATGCGGGTTGGTGGTCCACAGAAAGAGCAGGCAATTCTCTCCGGCGATATTTTCAACCGCCAGACCCTTCAAATCAGCCAGCTTCACCGTGGGATAATGGCGGATCGCCCCGCCCGTGTCACCCGATTCCACCCCGGCGTGTTGAAGCTGTCCCCGATAGTCCCAGGGCGGATCGGCGTAGATGATCTCGAACGTCCGCTCGGGAAGGGGGGGAAACTTGTCAATGTCTTTCATTGCTGGCTACCTGGCTGGGGAACTGGAGAAAGAGACTTGATTGGCGCCGAGCCCGAACGCTCGGATATCCCGGACCACGCGCCTCGGACATTAACGCCCCGCATCATCCGGCCCGCATCGGCATAACCAGATTCCACGCCTCCGAACCCTGGGCGTCGGCGATCAACACCGGCTTGGGTCGAGAGAGCGGATCCTCCGCCAGTCTGATCTCCGCCCGCTCGGAGATCAGATTGCCGAGGGCATCGGCCAGGAACCGGGAGTTAAACCGAAGCGTCACTTCTTCTGCCAATCCGTCGTTTTCGGCCTCCAGCGACCCACTGACCATTCCCACCGGAGACTTGGCCACCAACTCGATTCCCGTCTTGCCAAACACCAGTTTCACCGGAGCAGGGGACTTCTTGTCCAACGCCACCACCCGATCAGCCAGATCCAATAGCGGATCCCGAGCGAAGACGATCCTTGCCTCCCAGGGGGGCGCCCAGCCTCGATATCGCGGATACTCCGACCAATCACCGACCATCCCCATCGTGCCCAATCCCTCACCGCCGAACCACACGTAATCCTCATGAATTCCCACACGATACGCGGAGGGCTTGCCCAATGCCCGCAGCATTCGCTTCAGAGACCGGGCATTCACCGAAAACGCCCCTTGGGCCGGAGTTTGGGGCAGATCGCGCACCGCCAGACGAAAGGTGTCGGAGGCCACCAAACGCAGCATCCCGTCTTGGTCGTCGAAGCGCACCGATCCGAAGATGGGATGGTTGTCGGTGGCTACCGAAGGGAGCACCCCGCCCATCGCCGACCGCAACTCGTCGCCGTTGATCTCGCTTTCAGTACCGGTCTCAGGGGGTTCGGGCAGTTCGGCGCCGCACAGGTCGTCATTCTGAGCCAGGACCACCCTGGCATCTCCCGAGGACAGGGCCACACCAGTGTCTTCCACCTCCAGGACCACTTGACCATTGGGAAGCGATTTCACCACCGACCCCATCTGTTTGACGGTAAGCTCCGCGGATCCCGCGGTTTCCACCGAAGCCTGCACCTCCATGCACATGATGGAATCTCTTCCCACCGCCAGCATTCCCAGCCCGTCGGATATCGTCTCTACGATCAGCGGAGCGACCGTTCCCACCCCAGCCGACATTCTGCGCAATGCGCGGTTGAGTCGATTTCGTTCCACAGTTGCTTTCATCTCCCACCTCCTGGGCGAGGTCCGCAATGGCCCGACGCCCCCGATCAGCAACCTTCCCGTGAGGCATCCAGCCATTGTTTACCAATGTTGTATCTCTCCACTATGCGATACCTCCTGTGACAAAAGTCAAGATCGGGTTCTGCCCGGTTTTCCCAGGGGAAGGAATGTTTTGCCGTTCCCTGTGCCCTCACCACCGGCGAGTGGAAAGCTCCTCGGCCATCCGGGCAGCTCCGCGAACCGCAGCCACCACTCCGCCCAGACCCAACAAGAGGCCGAACAGATACCACCAGGTTCGGCCCGACCAGGCCTCCACCGACCAGAACGGAGCCATCAGCCGCACCCCGGACGCCCAACCCAGCGCCGCCCAAGTTGCGGCGCCCCGCCCGGGCACGCCCCGCCAACTCAGCACCAAAGCTCCTACGGCCAACAACAGCGCGGCATACATTCCGGCCGGATGGCGAGTGAGATCACTTCCCGGAAGGGCCATCGTCCACCACAGTTCGGACACCGATCCCAGGCAGGCGCCCTGCCACCAGCAACCCGCCTCCCAGACCGCCAGTCCCCACAATGCGGCCGGCGCCAGATAATCCGTCCGGCTGAGCAGGTCGGATCGACAAGTCCACGCCAAATAGCCCAGGGCGCCCAACCCGGCAGCCACCGGCGTGATCCCTCCCCGCACCATCAGAATGTCCAAGGGCCGACCCAGAATGTCGACGCCCTCCCCCAATAGATAGCCCAGCCGACCCACCGCCAACCCCACCAGCACCGCCCCCATCAGATCACCGAACGGGGCCGCGTAGCCGGCCGGGCGTCGGCGGCCTGTCATCCACAGCCCCAAGGCGACCACCGCCATCGCCCCAGCAGCTCGCATGAGCAAGGTCAAATCCATCTCGGTGCTACCGACCGGCCGTCGGCCCCATTGGGTGGGTCAACGCCGGCCGGGCAGCGAATCCCGCCCGGCCCCACCTTCCCCGGCGCCGGGCCTCAGCCGAATCGGGAGAGTTCATCGGTCCACAAACCGAGCACCTGTTCGTCGATGATCCCCCGGTGAATGTTGAGAATCTCTCCCGCCGGGTCGGTGAACACGGTGAAGGGAATCCCAAACGCCTGGTACTGCCCCATCATGGCTCCTCCGTCTCCCAGATAGTTGTCGAAGGGAATGCCGTACGAATCGATGAAATCGCGGGCGCCGCCGGACGTGTCGTCCACGGCCACGCCTATGAAGCGGACTTGATCGCCGTACTCGTCGTGAGCCCGGCGCAGCACCGGCGCCTCCGAACGGCACGGACCGCACCAGGAGGCCCAGAAATTGACCACCGACGCCGGGCCTTCAGCCAGAGTCTCCACCAGTTCGTCGGGGGTGATCCAAACCAACTCCCCCGAGAAGGCCGCCGACTCCGGCGCCGGGTCCTCGGAGCCGCATGCCAACGCCAACACCGCCAACAACGCCACCACCCACCAGAACTTGCGGTTCATCACTAACCCGATGTTATGCCCTTGACAGTGCTACGTCATGATCCACTGGTAGCCGAGTTCTTCCCCTGAGTTGAAACAAGACTCCTGCGGCCGCCAGGATGTATACACTTGTTCCGGGCAGGCTGGCGGTCAACCGGCCCTGCAAGACTTTCCGGGGTAGCTCAATTCGGCAGAGCGGCGGGCTGTTAACCCGAAGGTTGTGGGTTCAAGTCCCACCCCCGGAGCCTGAAAGAGACATGGGGCTGAACAGGCTGGCCTTGGGGAGTCAGCCGGCAGACCCCGACGGACGGTAGGAATCGAGGAAAACCTCCCGGCCCTTCAGGGAGGAGTCATAAATCGCCATGATGATCGCCAGGGACACCCGGGCGTCCTCTCCCGTGAGAACCGGGTCGCGGTTTTCACGGATGGCATCAACCATGTCCTGCAATTGAACCCGGTGGCGGGTCTGCGGATAAGCCCACGGATCGTCGATATCGCTCAACTCGAAGTGCCCCTCCACCTCTACCTGACCCTCATCTCCTTCCACCTCCCATAAAAGGATCCGGTCGTACTGGGCGTTGGCTACCACGGTGCCCCGCTCGCCGTGCAATTCCAGTCGGGATTTGAGAGCCGTACGAACCGAAGAAGTGCTTTCGATGATCCCGATGGCGCCGTTTTGGAAATTCACCACCGCCGTGGCCGTGTCCTCCACTTCGATGTCATGGAACTGGGTGGCCACTCGTCCCATCACCGACCGCACCGGCCCCATCAGATATTGCAACAGGTCGATGATGTGAATGGACTGGGTCATCAGACACCCCCCACCCTCAAGCGACTTGGTTCCTCGCCAGGCGGCCGAGGCGTAGTAGGCAGTCGTCCGACTCGACTTGTCGACCGCGTCGCTCAGAAAAACCCGTCCCAACCGGCCGGAATCAACCGCCTCCTTCAGAGTGCGGGCCACCGATCCGAAACGCATCTGGAAGATGACCCCCAGTTTGGTGTTGTTCGCCCGACAGGTGCTGATCATCCGATCGGCCCTTTCCAGGTTGATTTCGAGTGGCTTTTCCACCAGGGCGTGCTTGCCGGCATGGGAAGCGGCGATGGTCACCTCGGCATGCAGCCCGGTGGGAACCGAGACGATCACCACATCCACGTCGTCATGTTCCACCAGCTTCCGGTAGTCGGTGAACCAAAGCCGGGAGCCATGGGCTTGGGCGAATTGTCGAACATTGGATTCGTTTCGGCTGCACACCGCCACCAGTTCGCCGCCGTCGACGAAATCAAGCTCCTTGGCCATGAACCCACCTGACATGCCAATCCCCACCAGGCCAAAACCGATCTTGCCATCTCGCATCTCAATCTCCTTTATCCGGCGGTGTGACCACAGGCCATCAAGTCGATCATGTGATCACATCTTTCGAGTTGATTGCCCGATGGAAATTGCTCGCAATCTACACCGGTGGGTTGGTTGGGCAGGGGATTCCGGCCAGTGTTTTGGAGCGGTTGACGGGAACGAACCCAATAGACGCCTGCTCACTGGCAAATCCGAGGTATCGGGACCGCCACCGGCCAGCCTGACGATCTCATAGACTCAGAGCAAGTGACCCGTTCGCCGCCGGCCCCACCACCCCGCAACACCCCTCCCCTGGTTGAGTTGACTGACCTGGGGGTTTCATTGAACGGCGTACCGGTTCTGAAAGGCTGCAACCTCACCCTTGGCAGGGGAGAATCGCTGGGGGTGGTCGGGCCGAACGGCGCGGGAAAGTCGACCCTATTGGCCACAGTCGCCACTTTCATCGCCCCCGAAGATGGGGTCAGGGACCGTGTTGGGCGCCCAACTGGGCACCACTCAAGCCCTGGGGGTACGCCCCCGGATTCAGTGGTCGGGTCACTTTCCGGCTCTCTACCCGGATCTGACCCTGGGCGAGAACCTGATCATGTCGGCTCGGTTGGGCGGATATCCCCCCACCGACGGTCTCGAGGCTCTGGAAAAGGTGGGACTTGGCGGCGCCCAAGGGGTCCGGGTGGAGCGGTGCTCCAACGGGATGCGCCGCCGCGCCGATCTGGCCCGCCTTCTGATCGGCCGACCCCAACTGGTATTACTCGACGAGCCTGACGCCGGCCTGGACCGCGACGCGGTTTCGATAATCACTCACCTGATCCGGAGCACTACCGCAGGGGATGGAGGCGTGCTGTGTGTTTCCCACGATGCCTCCCGGTTGGCCGCCTGGGTGGACCGGGTGGTGGAAATCAGGGAGGGCGCGATCGAATGAGAGTTGGTTTCTGGCGAGTAGCGGGAATCATCGCCCGCCGCGACCTGCGGGTGGAGGTGCGAAGCGGTGAGGCGGTTTCGGTGGTGTTTCCCTTCGCGGTGGTGGCCACCTGGGTAGCCCCCCTGGCCACCGACGCCTCTTCGGTATTGCTCCGGGATCTGGCCGCCCCCGTCTACTGGTTGATCCTGCTCTTGTTCGGGATGATGATCGTGTTCCGTCAAACCGCCCTCGAGACTTGCGCCCATCGACGGGTATTGGCGCTCACCGGGATGGACCCCGCCGCCCGCTTCGCCGGACGTTCGGCGGCCTCCGCCCTGATCCTGACCCCGGTGGCGGGGGCGCTGGTGATCCCCCTCATCGTGCTGTACGACTACCGGCCTCCCTCCGGATCATGGCTGATGGCTCCGGTCATTGCCCTGGCCGCCACCGGGATGGCCATGCTGGGGGCTCTGGCGGGAGACGTAACGGTGGGATTGCGGTCCCGCACCACGCTCGCTCCATTGCTTATGGCGCCACTGGCCACCCCGCTTCTGATGGGCGCCTCCCAAGCCCTGGAATCGCTGAACTCCCAGCGCAGTATCATTCCCTGGGTACTGGTGCTGGTCATTGCCAACCTGGGCCTGGCCACTGCGGGGGTGATGTCAGCTCGGGCCCTGGAGGAAATCGCCTTGTGAAAACGAGATTCTTGGCCACGGTGACCGCGCTGGGATTGGCAGCCGGACTGGTCACCGCTCTCACTTCTCCTCCCGATCGCTTCCAGGGAGATTTCATCCGCATTCTCTACATTCACGTTCCCTCGGCCTGGCTGGCATTCCTGGCATTCGGGGTCACCGCCGCCGGCAGCATCGGGTGGCTGTTCACCCGCCGAATGAGATGGGACCGACTGGCCGAGGCCTCCGCCGAGATCGGGGTGCTGTTCACCGCCATCGCCCTGGCCACCGGCATGATCTGGGGAAAACCGGTTTGGGGGACCTACTGGGATTGGGGAGACGCCCGGTTGGCAACCACCGCCCTGATGTTCTTCGTTTACCTGGGCTATCTGGCTCTGCGTCGTACTACTTCCGACCCCCGAATGCGAGCCCGCCGATCAGCCGTGCTGGGAGTGGCGGCTGTGGTGCAGGTACCTCTGGTGTATTTCTCGGTTCAGCTGTGGCGCACTCTGCACCAAGGTCTCACGATCCGTCCCGACGGCATTCAGATGGACGGGGCCATGGTGGCGGCGCTGCTCACCAATCTCGGCGCCTTCACCCTGCTGTACCTGACCCTGATCGCCTACCGGAATCAACTGGCCCGACTGGAAGAAGTCGCCTTCCCCGCCAGGTTGGTGGCCCCCGCCCAGGTGGCGGTCCCGCACTTGGGGGAGGTGGAAGCATGAGCGTTGGCTGGGTGTGGGGAGCGTATCTGACCACCGGGGCCATCCTGGCGGGATACGTGGTGCGTTTGGTGGTGCGATGGCGGAGGGCAACCGGTCAAAGAGACTGATGAAGTCCCGCCGCCGGCCGTTCCTGATCTCTGCGATGGCGGCTATTCTGATAGCCGGTTATTTCTTGATCCAGAGCATTGACGACGACCTGGTCTATTACCTCACCCCGCACGAGGCAGTGACCCAACGCTCCGATTTTCCCGACGGCGAGCGCTTCCGGCTGGCGGGGGTGGTGGTCACGGGATCACTCCAACAAGAGAGTGTTCCGCTGCGATTCAACGTCACCGACGGCGCCTCGACTATCCCGGTTTCGCTCACCGAAACTCCTCCCCTGCTGTTCGACGAAGATGTCGAAGTGCTGCTGGACGGCGCCTGGCAGAATAACCACTTCCGGGCCGATGGGGTATTGATCACCCATGATGAGAATTACCAGGCGCCTGCGGTCACCGACCACCCGGACCCCTGATGTTGTCGGTGCTCGGAACCGCAGCGGTCTGGACGGCGTTGTTCGGAGCGGGATGGCTGACAGTCACCGCCTGGCAGGCGGCCAGAAGCCCGGAAGCCAACCCCGACCCGATCCCCACCCTCCGCCGCCCATTGCTGACCATGGTGCTGGCCGCCACCGGATCGATGGCCGTATTGATCGCCGCCCTGCTGGCCAACGACTTCACGGTCACCTACGTCGCCGACCACCATTCCCGCCACACCCCGTTCCCATTCAACATCGCCACCGCCTGGGCGGCATTGGAAGGATCGATCGTGCTGTGGGGGCTGGTACTGGCCGCCTTTACCTATGCGGTGTGGCGGAAGGTCACCACCGGTAAGGAACCACCGGATGCCCTGGATTGGGGGGCGTTGGCCGGCATCGCCGCGGTGGCGGTGTTCTTTTTCGGGCTGATGGCCACCGTGGCCAATCCATTCGAGGTGTGCATCGAGGCCGCTGCCCGCTCCTGCGCCTCCTCCAGCCCCTTTCCCTTCGCGGAGGCGGTGGGCCCCTCCGATGGAGCAGGACCGAACCCACTCTTGCAAAACCATCTCCTGATGGCCATCCATCCACCCCTGCTCTATTTGGGTTATGTGGGAATGACGGTTCCCTTTGCCTACGGCATCTCGGCCTTGGCCCTCCGACGCCCCGGCGCCCGGTGGCTTCGTCGCAGCGGCCTCTGGACCAGGGTCAGCTGGGTCTTCCTCACCACCGGCATCACTCTGGGCGCTTGGTGGGCCTACGAAGTGCTGGGCTGGGGAGGATATTGGGCATGGGACCCGGTGGAAAACGCCTCCTTCATGCCCTGGCTGATCGCCACCGCCTTCCTTCACTCCTCGGTGGTACAGGAAAGAAGAGGAATGCTGGAAGCATGGAATTTCGTGCTGGTGATCGGGGCCTTCTCCCTGACCATCCTCGGCACTTTCCTTACCCGTTCGGGAGTGATCGCCTCGGTACATTCCTTCACCCAGTCGGCGATCGGCCCCGCCCTTCTGGGCTTTTTGGTGGCGGTGGTAGTGGGATCAGTCACACTGCTCGCGGTGCGCGCCGAGCAGATCTCCTCACCCCCCCGGTTGGAGTCGGTCTCCAGCCGGGAGGGGAGCCTGCTCCTCAACAATCTGCTGCTGTCGGTGTTCACCATGGTGGTGCTCACCGGAACCCTCTACCCCCTGGTGGTGCAGGCCTTCACCGGCGCCGAGGTGGGCGTGGGCCGGCCGTTCTTTGATCGGCTGGCGGCGCCCCTCAGTTTCGCCCTGCTGCTGGCCATGGGACTGGGGCCCGCCCTCCCGTGGCGGATAGCCCGCGCCGGGGTGGTGTGGCCTCGCATTCACCTTCCTCTGCAGATCGCCTTGGGCGTCGGGGTGCTGACGGTGATGGTCGCCACCCGAATCGGCTATGTGGTGCTGGCGATGGTGGCCGGAAGCTGGGTGGTGGCGGTGGCCGCCTACCGGCTCTGGTCACAGGCCCGCCGCGTCGCAAAGGTCCGGCGGACATCGGTTGGGAAGCAGTTGGGCAAAGTGGTCCGCTCCGACCGGGGGTTCTGGGGAGGCCAGATGGCCCACGCCGGGGTGGCCCTGGTGGCGATTGCCATCGCGGCCACCTCCAACCTGGGCCAGACTCTCGACCAAGTTGACCTGGCTCCCGGCGACCGGGTGGAGTTCGCGGGCTACGACCTGGTCCACACCGGGATGGTCACCGTCAGAAACCCCAACCGTCTGGTTAGTTCTGCTCAGATTGAGATCCGGCGGGACGGCCGGCCCCAGGGATGGGCAGAGCCGTCTCTCAGTCAGTTCCCGTCCTTGGCGCTGCCGATCGCCACGCCGGGTATCCACCGCAGGTTCACAGAAGACCTCTACCTGAGCTTGACCCGCATCGATGAGCAGGGCATCACCTTGCGGGCGGCGACCGCTCCCTTCCAGTGGGTCCTGTGGCTGGGAGGTTTGACCTGCGCGGCAGGAGGTTTGTATTCACTGACGGCCAAGAGAAGATATCGGTCGGGGCTCTCCCGCCGGCCGAGCAGCTAGAAGCCATGGACAGACGCCGTCTGCTCGGAAAGGTTTCCCCTCTGATCACCGTGGCCCTGGCGCTGTTCGTGACACTCTCGGTGATCAGCGCCGACCTGCCATCGGAGGATCGATCCGATCGGATCGGCAAACAGGTCCGCTGCCCGGCCTGTGAGGGGGAGTCGATCGCGGAGTCCCCCAGCTCTTACGCGGCGGACATGATGGCCTATGTGCGAGAACTGGTGGACCAGGGATTGTCTGATCAACAGGTGCTGGACCGGCTGATGGCCTCCTACCCGGAATCTCAGTTGCTCGATCCACCGCTGAGAGCAGCAACCGTGCTGTTGTGGCTGCTTCCCGCCGCGGTGCTGATAGCCGGCACCGGATTGGCTCTCTCTCGGTTGAGAGACAAGCCCTACCGGTCACCGGGGAGAGACGGCCATGGCTGAACGGTCCCTATGGGAGGAACGGCTGAAACAGGCGGCCCTCGACTTGGAGGAACTGGAGCAGCAAATCGTCGAGGGTGAGATCCCCGGGCCCACTGGCGAGAAGCTGCGAGAGAACTATCTGGCCGAGATAGAGGAGGCCCGAAGCCGCCTAGCGGATCCAACCGTGGAAAGTGAGGCAACCTCGGATCCGGAGGAACCGGGGCCTGCAGCTGTCGGTTTCTGGAATCGGGGAAGGATCATGGTCTTGGCGCTATTGGGAACCGCCGCCGTGGCGTTGGTGATCTCGGTGGGGTGGTTCGCTCAAACAGAAACACCCCCCGCCGAGGAGCAATTCGACCCATCCCGGTATTCCAACGAGACAATGGAGGCGGTGATCGCAGCCAACTCCCAACATCGGGGGATCAACGGGATGCGCTTGGCTTTGGCGGCGCGGTACTTCCAATCCGGGAGTTATCCGGAGGCCTTTGCCCACTATCGGGAGGTGCTGGAAAACAACCCGACCTCCCAAGAGGAGGCCGAAGCCCTTGGTCACCTGGGGTGGATGGCCTGGGCAGGTTCGGGAGAGACCGAATTGGCTCTGCAGACCCTTGACCGCGCCTTGGGGGCCGCGCCCGGTGATCCGCAGACGCTTTACTTCAAGGCCATGGTTCTCTGGTGCGGGGCAGGCCGACCCCAAGACGCGGTTCCCCTTTTGGAGGAAGTGTTGGAGGCACTGCCGTCAGAGCCTGCCGTTTCCTCCGAGCTGGCAGCTGCCCGAGCCCGGGAGGAGTGCCAATGAGGACGAAGACCGGGAGACTGGGAATGGCCCTGGCCGGGTTGGTGGTGATCGCCACCGCGGTGATCGCCGGGGTGTTCGCCTCCCGACTCTCGGTTGACTCTCAGGTCTCGCCCTCCCCTTTGCTCGGCGCTCCGGCCCCACAAATCACCCTTCCCTCGCTGGAAGGGTCCGCAGAGATAGCCATTCCCGATCCGCAGGCCCGGGTGACCATCGTCAACTTTTTTGCCTCCTGGTGCCTGGAATGCCGGGTGGAACACGCCGACCTTTTGGCAGTGGCTCATTCCTTCTCCGAGGCCGGAGTGCGACTTGTCCAGGTGGCATACCAGGATCGGACCGCCGACTCCATAGCCTTTCTGAACGAGATGGGCGTCTCGCCTCTGGTCCGCTACGCCGCGGACCCCCAAAGTCGGGCCGCAATCTCCTTCGGGGTGTTCGGAGTGCCGGAGACCTACCTGATCGGACCGGACGGACGGATCACCGAACGGATAACCGGCCCATCCGACGCCCTCCGACTGGGACAAGAGATCGACCGCATCCTGCAAGCGGCCCCGGCACAGTGATCCTGGTCCTCAGGGAATCAGTTCGAACAACACCCCCGGGGGCGGCGCCTCGGTGAGATCCCGTCCTCCCTGGCCCAGCAGGTGCCGGTCGAAGAAACCAACCAGATAACGGTCGAGGATGGCAAAGACCTGCGCGGCCGGCATCGAACCTCGCAGTCCCAGCCACCCCGCCACATGGGAAATCGCCGGGGCAAGGGTGAAGTCGCTGTGGACGGTGCCCTCGATACCCAGCCAATAGGTCCGGCGGCTGCTTCGTTCCACCAGGCCCCTCAACACCTGGTCATTCTCCAGTTCACGCCACGGATCCGACCGGACAAACAGCGAGGGAACACCAAGTTCGGTCGACAGTTCGGAGGAGACGATCGGCTCCACCCATCCATCCAAGGCGGCCACCACCCGGCACGCTGATTCCACCAAGCAGGTTCTCACCGCCGCGCCTCCACCGAGAGAATGCCCATAGACCCCCAGACGGTCAAGATCCGCCATCCCGGCCAGACTCCCGAACGGTCCTCCCACCCCTTCTTCCAAAGCTCTGATCACCATGCGAATATCTTCGGAGTAGGTATACAGCAACTCGGTGGCGGCCTGCGCAAAGACCTCGTCCCCCACCTCGTCCGCATCGGGAAGAGCCTCGGGATATAACGGGGCAACCTCTCCGTCGGGAAAGACGGTGGCCACCGACCCGTGGGAATGGTCAATGGCAATCACCAAGTAGCCATGGCTGGCCAGGGATTCTGCCTGATGTATCGCCGCGTTTCGAAACAGCCTCCACCCGTGGGAATAGATGATCACCGGAATCTTCCCGGCGTAGGGGGTGGCCTCCGCATAGCTGTGAGAGGAGGTATAACGGGTGTAGTCGAGAAAGAATTCCGGGAGGCCCAGAGTCTGAGAGAGAGCCGGACCCACCACTTCCAAGTCGGCGATCCACGGGCTGAGCGGCAAGGCGCTGTCGGCCACCACCCCCGGGTACCAGATTTGGGCCATGACCCTCCGAAAAGCCCCGGTATTGGACCCGTAGTCCTCCAGACGATCGGAACTGCTGATCTCAAAGCCGGCGGTGGCGATCTGATAGGGCCCGGTGGGAGGAGGCAGCTTCACCACCGGCAACGCCCAGGCCGGCGCCACCACCAGGAGGACCCCCACCCCGCCCAGTACCACTCTGCGGATGCGCTGATAGGATTCAAGCCGCCGTTCATTGGCCAGTAAGTCTCCTGCTGCCATGCTCAGCGCTACGCCGTACAGTCCCCAAAGTTGCCACCTGAACCCCTCAACCGAGAACTGGATGATGGCCGCCAACACCAGCACCGCGGCCATGACTCCTCGGGGAAGCCTCCTGCCCTCCAGCGCCAGCCACAAGACGGCAAGTGCGATGGCGGCGGTCAGCAAAAGCTCCCAGAGTCTCATCGGAGTTCACTCATTTTCCGGCAGTCGGGAACTGCGGGAGTTCCCGCGGGCGGATGGCTAACCGGAGATGGCCAGCAATTCTTCAATCGCCGCCTGGATCGCTGATCGGCCTTGGCCTCCGAATAGCTGGTTCACCACGGTTTTGTCGGCGCCAATCAGGATGCTCACCGGCTGATATCCCACCCCGTAGGCCGAAAAGATCCGCTGCCCCTCGTCCAGACCCCATTTGACCAGTCCACTCGACAAGAGTTGCTCAGCCCGGCGGGAGGTTTCCGAGAGGCCGGCCTTCCAAGCCGGGGCCACAAACGCCACCCGGTCCTGGTACTGGGTGGCCAACTGATCCAAAACGGGCAACTCCCGTTGACATGCTGGTCACCATTCAGCCCAGAACAACAGGTAAACCGGCCGCGGCTCGGCCGACAAGGTGAAGGTTCCACCCGCGCCCAGCTGCAAAGTGAAGTCGGGGGCGGCGGGACGGTTGTGCGGCTGAGTGGTGGTCGTGGTGGTGGGCGGGACGGTCGTGGTCGTGGTAGTTGGGGGAGGAGCAGTCGTGGTGGTGGGCGGGACGGTCGTGGTCGTGGTGGTGGTAGTTGGAGCCCTGGTGGTGGGCGGGACAGTGGTGGTGGGTGGAGCAGTCGTGGTGGTGGCGGGCGTCTGAGCCACCGTGGTGGTGGTGATGAGCAGTGCGGCAGTGGTATCGGAAGTCTCGGTCACCACCGTGGTGGTTGGTGCACTCGTGGTGGTCGGGGGCGCCTCGGTGGAGGTCGTGGTCGGGTCCTCCCCGACGGTTGCTGCCGAAGAGTCGGCAGCCATGGTGGTTTGGGGGGTGGGGGACTCATCCACCTCTTCGGTGGAGAGATCGACCTCATCCACAGGCGCCGGATCCGCCGGCGGGACGGAGGTGGTCGGAGCGGAGGTGGCGCTGGTGGGCGAGGCGAGTTCCTCCGGCAAGGAGTCCTCTGATCCGCATCCCCCCATCGCCATTGCGGCCAACACCACGCCGATCACAAAGAGCCGATTCCACCCCGGACGGCGATCAGATCGGATCATTCAAGCGTCTCCCAATAGCGAGTCAAGCACCCCTCGGATGGTATCGGGGTTTTCCGCACCCGGCCAGGTGGTCACCAACTCTCCATTGGCCGACACGATGGCGCCGGCCGGCTGATATCCCACCCCGTAGGCCGAAAAGATCTCCTCGGTGTAGTCCATGCCCCACAGCACTCGACCGGAGGGAAGTAACCGGTCAGCCACCCCGGCCGTGTTCTCCAGGCTTGATTTCCAAGCGGGGGCGACCACGGTCACCCGGTCTTCGTATTCTTCGGCCAGTCGTTCGAAAGCGGGCAACTCCCGCTTGCAGGTCGGTCACCACTCCGCCCAGAAGATGATCAACACCGGAGTGGTCTGCTCAGAAAGCACGAAGGTCCCTCCCCCGCCCAAATCCAAAGTGAAATCAGGCGCCGGTTGACCCTGTGACTCCGACCCCGGGGCGGTGGTGGCCGATGGCAAATCTTCCGAGGTCGAGGCCGTGGTGGTTTCCGGGGGCGTCTCTCCCGAAGAATTCACCACCGGTTCGGAGATGGCGGCCTCATCGCCCCCATCGGCGCCGCAGGAAGCGACCGCCAAGAGCGTTGTAACCAAGACAACAATCAACCAGCCCCGGCCTCTGCTACCCATGAGAGAAAGTATACGGTTGTGGTATCCCGTCGGTTTGGGTCAGGATCATGATCTGCTCATCTCGATCACCTGGTCAAGCACGGCCTGCGCCGCTCCCGAATCAACCGACCGAGCCGCCATCTCAGCCCCGTCGGCGGAAGTGTCAGCCAGGCCGGCCACCACCAGGGTGGCCGCCGCATTGGCCACCGCCGCATCCCGGCGGGGGCTGATCTCACCCGCCAGTACCGCCCGCAGAATCCCGGCGTTGCAATCAGCATCTCCCCCACTCAATGCGGAGACATCCGAAGGCGCCAAACCGAAGTCCTGGGGATGGAACACCACCGGAGAAACCTCGCCGCCCGACAACTCGTACCCGCGGGTGGGGCCGGAAACCGATACTTCATCCAAGCCGTCGTCGGCGTGCACCACCAGCGCCCGCTCGGTTCCCAGACGTGACAGAACCTCGATCATTCGCTCTGCCATCCGGCTGTCATACACCCCGATCAACTGCCGGGCAGCACCGGCCGGGTTGGTGAGAGGTCCCAGAAAATTGAAGACGGTGGGTATGCCCAATTGGCGGCGAATCGGCACCACAAACCTCATGGCAGGGTGATAGCGGGGAGCAAAGAAAAACCCGAATCCCACCTGCTGCACCATCTCGGCGGTGTGCTCCGGCTCAAGCTCAATCCCCACCCCCAGGGCCTCCAAGACATCAGCCGATCCGCATTGGGAGGAAGCCGACCGATTTCCGTGCTTGGCGACCTTGGCCCCCGCCCCGGCCGCAATCAAGGCAGCGGCGGTGGAGATGTTGAAGGTGCCTGAGCGGTCCCCCCCGGTTCCGGCCGTATCCACCACCGATGTCCCGACGGAAACCCTGACCCCCACCGACCGCATCGTCTCGACCAGTCCGACCATCTCTTCGGTGGTCTCCCCTTTGATACGCAAGGCGACCATGAACGCCGAAGCCTGCGCCTCGGTCGCCCGGCCGCCCATGATGTCATCCAAGGCGTCCCGCGCCTGCCTGCGGCTCAGGTCCCGTCCGTCGGTCAGTTTTCCCAGGATGCCGGGCCAGTTCACGAACTAACCCTCAAGCGTCCACCGCATCGGTGCGCGCCAGCTTGGTGATCAGCCAGGCCACCACACCACCCACCAGGGGGGCCACGATGTACAGCCAGATACCGTTCAAATCACCGGCCACCAGGGCAGGCCCCAGGGAACGGGCCGGGTTGACCGAGGCGCCGGAGATCGGCACACCCGCCAGATGGACGGCGATCAGGGCCAGGGAGATCACGATCCGGGCATGACCGAGGCCTTGACCTGCCACCACCATGATCAACAGGACAAATGCGCCGGCGAGGATGATCTCGGCTCCGAATGCCGGGCCGGTGTCCCCGAAGGTGTTCATCGTGTCGGCCACCGCATCGGACCCCGCCATGGCCAGCACCGCCACCGAAGCCAGCACCGCACCCACCACCTGCGCGATCCAGTATCCGATCATGTCGTTGGTGCTGAGGGAACCACCAAGCCGCATTGCCAGACTCACCGCCGGATTGAAATGTCCTCCCGATATGTGCCCCACCGAATAGAGGGCGATCAGGAGAGCGAATCCAAAACCGAACGCCACTATCAGCAGGTTCCCTCCCGACGCCAGGGCAGCCATCGATCCGATCACCACCAAGATAAAGGTACCGATCAACTCGGCGACGTAGGACTGCTTCATGCTGCCTCCTCCGGCTGGGCGCTACTCAACCCAAAACTCTACCCTTTTCTGTTTACCGGTCGGGGGCCATCTCCCGACAGAAAGGCGACCCTGGTGAGAATTCCCCCCATCCGGCTTCGGGCATTGATCGCCGGCGCCGCGATGGGACTGCTGGCAGTGGCTTTCGTCACTCTCGTCGAGTGGTGGATGGGCGCCCTGGGCTGGGAGATCTTCCCCGGGTTCGGCAGCGCCGACAGCCGGGGGGGTGGGGCGGTGGCCGGCCTGGTGGTGGGAGTGCTGTCGGGGGGATGGGTGGCGGGACGATCCGCTCTGTGCACGGGCGGTTTCACGGCTCGGTGGTCGGGTTGGTGGTGGTGGGAATCCTGGTTTTGCTGGCCTCCACCGGCGGCGCCAAGGTGACCTCCCTCCAGGTGCTGTCAGCAGCAGCCGTGGGAATCGTCCTGGGAGGCCTGGCCGGATGGCGGGCCGGCCGCCGATGACAGCCGACTGACTCCCGATCAGTCGGTTGGAGGGATGCCCGGCCCATGCCGATCGAACCATGCCGATTCTTCGTCGTCATATGCCTTGGACAGCTGCGCAACACCTGGTAGGGCCATGATCTCAGATCACCCCAGGCCTCAGCGGAGCTACGATGCAGGCGGCCTCACACCATCACCGCGTCGGCGCCCAGCAACTTCTCCAGCTCGGCGATCATTTTCGAGTTGCCGCTCACCTTTGGGTCGGAGGTGTGAAAGCTGCGGTGGACGCCGTTTTCCCACACATGGAAAGTGATCCGCTTTCGGCCCGGATGGCGCCGCAGCACCTCGCCCAGCTTCACCGCGTTGTGACGCTCGTTCATAAACCTTGGGTTCAGGTTGATGTCCAGAGCGGGAGGAGCCGGTTTGAGGGGCTCGACGCGGCTGGAGATCACCTGCACACCGTCCTCCCGCCGATCCACTCTGCCCGAAATCACCACCACTCGGTCCACTGCCAACAGGTCCTCGTGGCGCTTCACCACCTGCGGGAAGACCACCACCTCCACTTCCCCTTCCAGGTCCTCAACGGTCAACACCATCATCCGGTCACCCTTGCGAGTCCATTTGGGCACCAGACCGATGATCAGCCCGGCACATTTCACCTTGGCCTGGTCGGGGTGCTTGTCCAGCTCGGAGGTGGGCACCGCGGCCACCGCAGCCAAATCGCGGGCCTTTTCGGCCAGGGGATGGTCGGAGACGTACAAACCGAGCATTTCCTTTTCGAAACCCAGTCGAACCTGCTTGTCCCACCGGTGGTCGGGGATCTCGGGAAGGGTGAGGTCGGGCGTCCCACCCCCGCCAAACAGGGAAAACTGGCCGGCCTCCTCCTGACGGCGGCGGTCCACCACCGAATCGACGATCAAGGGAAGCGCCTCGGTCAAGCCCCGCCGGCTGTGGCCCAGACTGTCGAAACCCCCCGCCTTCACCAACGATTCCAGAGTGTTGCGACGCAAGGCGTCCACCGCCACTTTCTCGCAGAAGTCCACAAAGCTACGAAACGCCCCCTTGTCCCGGCGGGCTGTGATGATCTTTTCCGCCACCGACTCTCCCAGGTTGCGAATCGCCGAGAGCCCCACCCGGATGCTTCGGGAATGCACCTGGTAGTCCATTCCCGATTCGTTGACATCCGGCACTTTGACCTCCAACCCCATGCGGCGGCACTCCTTGAGATACAGGGCCGTGCGGTCCCGATTGGCCTTGGAGGAGGTGAGCAGAGCCGCCATGTACTCCGACTGATGGTTGGCTTTCAGGTAAGCGGTCTGATAGGCGATCATGCCGTAACAGGCCGAGTGCGACTTGTTGAAGCCGTATCCGGCAAAATGGCTGATCAAGCCGAACAGTTCCCGGCCGGTGGCCCGGGCGTGCCCCTGGGCAGCGCATCCCTCCACAAACTTTTCTTCCTCGGCGTCCATCACCGACTTGATCTTTTTGCCCATCGCCTTGCGGAGATTGTCGGCCTCCTCCATGGTGTAGCCGGCCATGGTGCGGGAGACCTCCATCACCTGCTCTTGATACACCAGAATCTGGTAGGTGGAATCAAGCAGGTCCGCCACCGTGGGATGGAGGGGTTCCACCGGCGCCCGCCCGGTCTTTCGGTCGGCGTACAGGGTGTGCATGTTGGCCCCCATCGGACCCGGTCGGTAGAGGGCCACCAGAGCCACCACGTCATCGAACCGATCAGGGCGCAGCCGACCGATCAGCACCCTCATCTGATCGCTTTCCAACTGGAACACCCCGATCGTCTCGCCCCGTCGCAACAATTCAAAGGTCTTGGCGTCGTCGAGGGGAACCCGGTCGATGTCGGGCCGGCTCCCGGTGGACTGCTCCACCATGTCGAGAGTCCTCTCGATGGTGGAGAGATTCCTCAACCCCAAAAAGTCCATCTTCAGAAGCCCCAGGCTCTCAACCGCCCCCATCTCGTACTGGGTCACCACTTCCGCTTCTTGGCCCTTCCGCTGCACAGGCACCAGTTCGGTCATCGGCACCGGGGAAATCACCACCCCCGCCGCGTGGATGGAGTCCTGGCGACGCAGACCTTCCAGACCCCGGGCCGCGTCGATCACCTTGCGGGAGTCGGCATCGGTGTTGTAATACTCCCGCAGACCGGCCGCATTGGCGTACCAGTCTTTGATGATGCCGTCGCTGTCCGCCGGAGGGGGATTGAGACACTGGTTGAGTGAGGGCTCCTTGCCGAGGATGGCCGAGGGCATTTGCTTGGCCAACTGATCGCCCACCCGGTATTCGTACCCGTACACCCGGGCGGCGTCACGGATGGCCTGCTTGCCCTTGATCGTGGCGAAAGTCACGATCTGGGCCACGTGGTCAGTGCCATAGCGCTCTCGCACGTAGTCGATGATCTCCGATCGGTATCGCTCATCGAAGTCGATGTCGATGTCGGGCATGGCCGCCCGTCCCGGATTGAGGAACCGTTCGAATATCAGCCCATACTCCAAGGGGTCGATGTGGGTGATCTCCAAGCAGTAGGCGACCATGGAACCGGCCGCGGAACCGCGGCCGGGGCCGGTCCTGATCCCTCTTGCTCGGGATTCGCGAATCAGATCCCAGATGATCAGAAAGTAGGTCTGAAAGCCCATGTCGGCGATTACACCCAGTTCATAGTTGATCCGCTCGGAAACCGGAGGGGGAATCTGGCCGCCGTAGCGCCGAGCGGCCCCCTCCCAAACCAAATGCTCCAGGTAGGAACTGTGGGTGTGGCCGGGGGGAGTGGGAAAGTCGGGCAGGAGCGTCTTGCCCACCTCCATTCTCACATCCACCCGTTCTGCAACCAACAGCGTGTTGTCACAGGCTCCCGGATACAGGTCGTTCGGGAACAGCCGTCGCATGCTCCGCGCCGACTTGATATAGAACTGCTGGGAATCAAAACGCAACCGATCCTCGTCGGCCACGTTGGATCCGGTGTTGATACACAGCAAGACATCGTGAGTCTCCGAGTCGTCGGGACGGGTGTAATGCGAGTCGTTGGTGGCCAAAAGGGGCGCACCCACCCGTTGGGAGATCTTCGCCAATTCGGGGAGCAATTGGCGCTGTTGGGGGAGACCATGATCCATGATCTCGATGAAGAAATTCTCCCGGCCGAAGATGTCCTGGTACTCCCCGGCGGTCCGCATCGCCTTCTGGGGATCGAAATCTCCCCGACCCCCACCTTCTTCGGTCACCAATCCGGAGACCAGATGAGAGGCGATCTCACCACTCATGCATCCCGAGGTGGCCACTATCCCCTCCGAATGGGCTGCCAGCAACTCCCGATCGGCCCGAGGTTTGTACCAGTAGCCGTCCAGAAAAGCCCTGCTGCTGATCTTGATTAGGTTCCGGTAGCCGACATCGTTGTAGGCCAATAGTGTGATGTGGTGGCGGATGTTCTGCTCCCCGGTGGGACGGTCGAACCGGGAACCGGGGGTCAGATAGGCCTCCATGCCCAGGATGGGTTTGACCCCAGCCTTCTGTGCCGCCTGGTAGAAATCGACCGCGCCGTAGAGCACCCCGTGGTCGGTCATCCCCACCGCCGGCTGCCGATCCGACGCCACCGCCGCCATTATCTCCCCCACCCGGGAGGCGCCGTCCAGCATGGAGTATTCGGTGTGCAAGTGCAGGTGGGCAAAAGAGTCGGAATTGCTCATCAGGCCGGCCACCCCCCATCCACCAGGACCGCGGCCGCCACCGCCAGCACCCCCACCGCCAGAGCGGAAGCAGCCAAACCCAAACCCTGGTGACCGCGTCTCCGCTGGGCCGACCACAAGAGACCGACCGCAATTCCGGTGACCAGCCCTCCCAGGTGGGCTTGCCAGGCGATGTTGGGAATGAACAAAGGCAGAGCGAAATTGATGGCCAGGAGAATCCCCAGCTGAGAAAGCATCCGACGGCCGAAATAAGTGTGCCGCAACCGATAGGCCCCCGCCACCCAGACCCCGAACAGCCCAAAGATGGCCCCCGAGGCTCCAATGGAGAAAACAAACGGGTCGGAAAACCAGTAGACGAACAGGCTCCCGCCGGCGGCCGCCGCCAGGTAGATAGCCAGGAACGGAACCGACCCCGACTCCCGTTCGATCTGCGGACCAAAGGTATACAGCGCCCACATGTTGAACAGGATGTGAAATATCGACCCATGAAGCACCACCGCAGTGACCATCCTCCACCATTGCCCGGCCGCCACCCCCACGCCCACCTCGGACAGTCCCCCCACCATGGCCAGTTCTCTCACCAGGCGGTTTTCGAGCTCGGGGAACAGCCACGAGAGGGCATAGACGGCGGAGGTGATCACCAACAGGACGGCCGTGGTTGCAGGAAGCCCGGTCGGGTTCCCCGATGGTCGGATGTTCCGCGGCCTCTTCCCGGTGCAGGCGGGGCACCGCTGGCCAACCGCCGCATCATGTGAGCAAGCCGGGCAGATGGGGCGGTCACAGCTGCTGCACGCCAGGCGGGTGGGCCGATCGGGATGCCGATAGCAGGAGGAGACCGATGGAACGGAATTCAAGGCATCACCCAGGGTAGGTCTCGCCATCACCCAACCGGGATTCCAACGCCCGACCCAACTCCTTGGGTAGTTCGGAATGAAACTCCATCTTCTGGGAGGGATCGGTGGGATGGTGGAAGGTCAGTTCGGAGGCGTGGAGCCACATCCGTCCGGTCTCCAGGGGATCGGGCCGGCCACTGTACAGCCGGTCTCCCACCACCGGGTGGCCGATCGATGACAAATGCACCCTGATCTGGTGCGTACGCCCCGTCTGCAGTTCGACCTCCAGCAAAGAAAGGGACGGGTGGTCGAGACGGCGGCTCACCTGATAGCGGGTGAGCGCGTACCGTCCACCCATCACCACCGCCTGCCTACCCCGTCGACGCGGATCGGGTCCCAGCGGCGCCTCCACCGCCCCCCGGCTGTCCTGCACCTCCCCGTGGACCAGAGCCAGATAGCGCCGCTTCACCTCACGGCGCCGCATTGCCGCTCCCAGTTGCTCGTAGGCCGGCTGGGAAAGGGCCGTGACCAACAACCCCGAGGTGTCCCGATCAAGGCGATGCACTATTCCCCATCTGGCCGGCTGACCGACCCCTTCGATCTGTGGAAACCGGTAAAGCAACCCGGCCGCCAGAGTCCCCGTTTGACCCGGCACCACCGAACCGGGATGGGTGATCACTCCCGCCGGTTTGACCACCACCGCCAGGTGATCGTCCTGGTAGAGGATCGGAAACGCCACCGGTTCAGGTCGGAGCTTTCGGTCGGGAGGGTCCCCCAACCACATTGCCATCCCCGCCTCCACTCGTTCGGGGGGCGTCAGACGCCGGGACGCCGACCACGCCAGACCTGCTTCAATTAGACGGCGGGAGCTGGAACGGCTCACTCCCAATACAGCCGAAATCACCCGATCCGCCCGGATTCCCCCCAGGCCGTCGGGCACCTTCCACTCCCTGAGGCCCTCCGGTCGGTGGAGCGGAGCCGATGGAGATTCAGGAGCGGGATGCGGCAAGAGACTGACGGAGAGCGGACCAGAGCACCAGGCCGACTCCGACCGTCAGCGCGGTGTCCGCCAGGTTGAACACCGGGAAGTTGGGAACCTGTATCCAATCCACCACTTTCCCATCCAAAAGACCCTCTCCGCGGGTGACCCGATCCACCAAGTTGCCCACCGCTCCCCCCATTACCAGCCCCAGCCCCACCACTTCCACCCCCGGACGGGGGGTTCGCAACGCCCAACCGATCACACCCACCGCCCCCACCGCCCCCACTCCCAGCCAAACTCCGGCGTTTTGGAACATCGAAAAGGCCGAACCGGGGTTCTCCACATAGGTGAACCACAACAGATCAGGCACCACCTCCACACGTTGCGTGTCAAAACTGGTCTCCGCCCAGCGCTTGGTGAACTGGTCAGCCGTCACCACCGTGGCAACGGCCCCGGCCGCCAGGCCCAGGGTGGCAATCAGTTTCGCGCCGCGCACTCTATGCAATTGTCCACATAGGGAAGGTACCGCAGGCGCGCCACCGGAATCGGTTTGCCGCACATGTCACAGTCACCGTATTCCTCGCGATCCATTTTCGCCAAAGCGTAATTCACCTTCTCCAAAAGCAAGATGGCGTTGCGCTCCAATGACATCTGCGTCTCGTATTCGGTGGCCGCCGCCCCCGCCTCGGCACTGGCCGGATCCGGACTTCGCTCGCCGGCGCCTTCCGCCATCCGAGCCTCCTCCATAGCCTGACTGTAACCACCAATCAGTTCCTCAATCCGAACCCTCTCCGACTCCAAGCGAGTGCGAAGCTGACAAATGGTCTTTTCATGTAGGACCCGGGCCATTGACTCTCCTCTCCTGCCCTATTAATCGGACTAGAGATTATCGCGCCTTGGCGTAAATTCCACCTCTTTCAGACGAGAGGAATGTCCCGATGTCACCCGGGCGGTCATGCCCGCCTCGGCCGACAGGAGCTTTTCAACCATCCGGTTGGCCTTCCCCCGCTCCGGCGGCGCCGTCACCCGCACCTTGAGATACCGGTCATGTAGGCCCACCACCTGGCTTTGCGACGAACCCGGGGACACCTTCACTCTCAGCCGGTGACCATGGTGGGGATGCACCGCCCCCGACCAACTGCTGGGAAGGGTGAGCCGGCGGATCATTCGACAAATGTACCATTCGATTCTCCGCACGTAACCTTTAATCTGAGACCTATGCCCACCTCTGATTTCGCCCGCATCCCTTCCCGAGTGCATTTCCCCCACCTCGACGCCGAGGTCTCTTCGGTCTGGAAGGACATCGATGCCTTCGGGGAATCGATCCGCCGCCGACCCGCCGACCGCGAGTACACCTTTTATGACGGGCCACCGTTCACTACCGGACGACCCCACTATGGCCACATACTGGCGGGCGTGATCAAGGACATCGTGCCCCGGTACTGGACCATGCGGGGCTATCGGATTGAGCGGCGTTTCGGCTGGGACACCCACGGTCTGCCCGTGGAAATGGAAGTGCAAGCCCAGCTGGGTATCAGCGGCCCCCACCAGATAGCGGAGCTGGGGGTGGACACTTTCAACGAAGCATGCCGCGCCATGGTGGAACGCACCACCGAGGAGTGGGAAGAAGTGACCGAACGCATCGGGCGGTGGGTGGACTTTCGAAACGACTACAAGACGATGGACCCGGGGTTCATGGAGAGTGTGTGGTGGGTGTTCAAACAATTGTGGGATCGCGGTCTGGTGTATCGGGACTTCAAGGTGCTCCCCTACTCCTGGGCATGCTCCACCCCCCTGTCGAACTTCGAGCTGAACCTGGGCGGGTACCGGGAGGTGGACGACCCTTCCATAACCGTGAAGTTGAAGGTGACCCACGGCAAGGGCCCGGTCCGGGAGGGAGACCATCTGCTGATCTGGACCACCACCCCCTGGACTCTTCCCGGCAACCTGGCGGTGGCGGTGGCGCCGGACCTGGAGTATGTGGCTGTCCCCAACCAGGACACCCGCTACTGGGTGGCCGCCGACCTGGCTTCCTCCATTTGGGACAACCCACCCGCTCCGGTGGAACGGGCGCCGGGGGAGGAACTGGTGGGAAGCCGCTACCAGCCTCCGTTCCGGTACTTCGAACACCTGCAGTCCGACGGGGGATTTGTGGTCATTCCGTCCGAAGAGGTCACATCCGAGGAGGGAACCGGTTTGGTGCACATGGCGCCGGCCTACGGTGAGGCCGACTTCGACGCCTTCACGGCCAACGGACTCTCCCTGATGGTGGACCCCATTGACGCCGAGGGTCGCTTTACTCACCAAGTACCCGAAGTGGAGGGGCAGAATGTCAAAGACGCCGATCGCACCCTGGTGAGACTCCTAGAGGCCGACCGCAAAATCGTGAAGCGGGAACAGATCCGCCACTCCTACCCCTTCTGCTACCGGACCGACACACCTCTGATCTACAAGGCCATTCCCACCTGGTTCGTCAAGGTCTCCCAACTGCGGGACCGCCTGGTGGAACACAACCGCAGCATCCACTGGGTTCCCGGATATGTGGGTGATCGACGCTTTGGGAATTGGCTGGGAGACGCCCGGGACTGGGCGATCAGCCGAAACCGATACTGGGGCTCCTGTATCCCGGTGTGGGAATGTGGAAACTGCGGCCACCAGATTTGCATCGGATCGCTGGACGAACTGGAGAAGCTGTCCGGAGATCGCCCCGATGATCTTCACAAACATGTGGTGGACCGGATCACCTTCGGCTGCGTGCAGGAGGACTGTGGGGGGGTGATGCGCCGGGTTTCGGAGGTGCTGGACTGCTGGTTCGAGTCGGGTTCCATGCCGTACGGTCAACAGCATTATCCGTTTGAGAATCGCGAGCGTTTCGAGAACAACTTTCCCGCTCACTTCATAGCCGAGGGGCTGGACCAGACCCGCGGCTGGTTTTACACCCTTCACATCCTGGCCACCGCCCTCTTTGACCGCCCGGCCTTCTCCAACTGCGTGGTCAACGGGATGATTTTGGCAACCGACGGCCGCAAAATGTCCAAGCGCCTCAAGAACTACCCAGAACCCTTGGCGGTCCTGGACAAATTCGGGGCCGATGCCCTGCGAGCCTATCTGATTAACTCCCCGGTCCTGAGAGCGGAACCGCTCCGCTTTTCAGAACAAGGCGTCAAAGAGGTGGTGCGGACCGTATTGCTCCCTCTGTGGAACACTTTTTGCTTCTTCACCACCTATGCCGAGGCGGACCGGATCAGGTTGACCGACCTCACCAAGGCGCCCCCACCCGCCGAACGCCCCGCCCTTGACCGGTGGATTCTTTCGATGCTGCAAAGCCTCATCACCGAGGTTCGTCATCAGATGGACGGGTATTACCTCTATGCGGTGGTTCCCCCCACCTTGGGGTTTATCGATCATCTCACCAACTGGTATGTCCGACGGTCCCGCCGCCGGTTTTGGAGAAGCAGAGGAGAGGACGAAGCCGACAAGCTGGCTGCCTTCGCCACCCTGTACGAGGTGCTCATCACTTTCTCCGAGGTGCTGGCTCCGGTACTCCCCTTCATAACCGAGAAGATATACCAGATACTGGTGGCTTCCTGCGATCGGGGCGCAGCGCCCAGCATTCACCTTCGGGACTTCCCTCAACCAAGGGTGGAACTGATCGACGAGGCGCTGGAGCAGGGTATGGAACTGGCTCGGGCCGTGGTGAGACTCACCCATGGATTGCGCAAACAGCACAATCTGCGGGTAAGGCAGCCCACCCGGGCGTTGACCGTCAATCTGGCGGACCAGCGCCGGGCGGAGTTCTTGCGAGCGTTGTCTGACCTGGTCATCGGGGAAGTTAACGTCAAGTCCTTTGAGGTGGTAACCGGCGAGAAGGCCGTGGTGGATCTCTCTGCCAAAGCCGACTTCCGCCGCCTGGGACCCCGGCTGGGACCTCGAACCCCCAAGACGGCGGCGGCCATCCAAAGACTCGACAAGGGGAGCATCCAACGTCTTCTGGACGGTGAGACTCTGTCGGTGGCAGGCGTGGATATAACGGCGGAGGATGTGGTGGTCCGCCGGCAGGCGCCGGAGGGCACCGCCATCGCCGTCGAGGATGACCTGACAGTCACCCTCGATATCGAGCTCACCGATGAGCTGGCAACCGAGGGCGTTGCCCGGGAGATCATCGCCCGGCTTCAGCAACTGCGGCGCGAACAGAGGCTGCAGGTGACCGACCGGGTCTCACTGACCTGGGAGGCGAGCGATCCGGTGGTTATCAGCGCTCTCCAGCAGCACAGCGAAATGATTGCGTCCGAGATACTGGCCGTCAACTGGGAACGGGGCGTGGGCGACACCCGTCTGGTGGTGGGAGACTACGCGATGTCCGTCACCATGGCCCGGACCGACCACCCATCCCCTACTTGAATGACCTGTTCGGCTTCTTTACAAGAGACTTCGGATCTGGGAGGCGGCCGTGTCCAATTCCTCCATGTGGTCATCCATGGCCCCTGGCAAACCGGTCACCGTTGACTTGACCACCGACATCACTATTCGGTAGCGCTCGATCTCGGCCAGCATCAGTTGGGCGGCCCGTTCTCTCTTGCGGTCCAATTCCCCGAGCTGACCCGCGGATCCCACCTGCGCTGTTTCGGTGGGAGGCCCCACCGATTTGGTCAGGTCGGCGGCTTCGTTCCGGGCGGCGGCCACCAGTTGGGAGGCGCTCTCCTGAGCCTCTTCGATGATTCGTTGGGCGTCGACCCGTGCCTTTGACAAGACTCGGTCTGCCTCACCGGTGTCAGTTGCAGCAGGCTTCCTCTTCATCTCGGCGATCATCCGATCCCGCTCGCCCAAGAGTTCCTCGTATTCCTTTAGGGACAGCGCCACCTCGTCCAGGAATTCGTCGACATCTTCCAGGTGATAACCGCGTAGGGCGGTCCGGAAGAATTTCTCTTGGATGTCATCGGGCGTCAGAGGCATGATCCAAACCGATCTGTAGATGAAAGGCTCTGGCAACTGATTATAAAACCATCGAGTGGGCCGGCAACCACCCTCCACCCCCGGCATGCCCGGAGTGCGCCGGCAAACCCCAGGTCGAGATGGGGAAACCATCCCATCCCATCTTTTTCAGCATGCTCCTGCGGGTCGAACCGGAGGGTATCAGCAAATGATCCTTTGCAGCAGCAGGACTCCGATATCAGGACCACCGGGGACAGGTCTATGCCCACCCCTCCCATTCGCACGGGCGACAACCGAATTGGCCTCAGCAGGGGATTGAGAATCCGATCCAGGAAGTCCTTGGCCGATCGCAGGGGATGGCTCTCGGTGCGGGTCGAACCGGGAGGGTATCAGCAAATGATCCTTTGCAGCAGCAGGACTCCGATCATCAGGACCACCGGGGACAGGTCTATGCCCACCCCTCCCATTCGCACGGGCGACAGGAAATTGCGCAAAAGGTAACGCGTCAATTGGCCGGTCTCCGGGTCACGCAGGGGATTGAGAATCCGATCCAGGAAGTCCTTGGCCGATCGCAGGGGATGGCCCTCGGTGGTGGGAATCCAACTGAGCACCACCCAGATCAGGATCCCGTAGGTGGCAACGTCAAGCAGGGAACAGAACAAGCGGATCAGCATGGCCGACTTCGATTCTGACCAAGTCGTCCCCGATCAGGCATCGGTGACGGATGGCCACATCCCGATCTTGGACAACCGGACCTTTTCGCGGTGGGAGACCCTGGCTCCCGGCGGCGTCACCAGCACCAACCCATCCCCCACCTGGGTAACCTCGCCCTGGTTGTAACTGGTCAGACCGGTGGCGTAGTACACCACTCCCTGCGCCACGGGGCCCGACAGGGTCCGCAAATCCATGATCACCGGAACACCGGCCTTGTACCAGGAAGTGAGGTGTGAACAGTCACTGAAACCGTCCACGTGCAGCACTTCGGTGCCGGACTCCATCCCCGGAGCTCCCGAACGCCCCCGCGTGTACCCCGCAAGGTCGCTCCGCCGAATTGAGGGACCGGACTGCGGGCCCTCGGGGCGGCTGGAGATCAGACGCACGTTGCCCGAAGAAGGGTTGTGCATCTGGCCGGCGGTTGAGGGCGACGGTGGTGTCCACGCATCTTCGTCCTCCACCAGACCCAGAAAATCCCACACCTTTCCCATGATGTTGTTACTCATGATCCCTTTCCGAACACTGCGCGACCGATCCGAACGATAGTAGCCCCCTCCTCGATTGCGACTTGGTAATCATCGGTCATCCCCATGGATATTTCTCTCATGGCCGGATACCGCCCACCGAGCTTCTGCGACAGTAGACGAAGACGTCGAAAGAAGGGACGGGCCAACTCGGGATCGGACACTTGCGGCGCCATGGCCATCAGTCCCCGCAGTTCCACTCCCTCCCCTGCCAGCCTTTCCACTGTCTCTTCGATCTCGTGGGGCGCCACCCCGTGCTTTTGGGGTTCCTCCCCAATGTTGACCTGGGCCAGGGCCGGGACGGGCATATCGGCGTTTTTGGTCCAGATTCTGGCCAGCTTCACCCGGTCCATCGAATGCAGCAGGTGGGCCACGGGCCGGACCATCCGCACTTTGTTGGTCTGCAGGGGGCCCACAAAATGCCATCGAATGTCATCGGGGAGCTCAATTGCCTTCTGGGCCAGTTCCTGAGCTCGGTTCTCTCCGAAGTCCCGCACCCCCTGATCGTAAAGTTCGGTGATCCGGTGCAGATCACGGCCCTTGCTTATCACCACCACGGTGACATCCTCGGGTGGGCGTCCCGCCCTGGCGGCGGCCTCGGCCACCGACTCCGAGACCATCTGGTAGGTCATGGGGCGACCCAGCCGACTGCCGCCATTCTTTCGGCCGTCTGATCGCGGCGATAGGAGAAACACCCCGGCTGATGGAGGGTGCACTGGTCCGACCACCAAATGGGCAGGTCATCAAGCTGCTCCCGAGCGGCCCCACCCAGATCAACCGATGTCATCCCCTGCCGTGATTGGCCGATCTGATCGGGGAACTGCTCTGCCACTTCGGGTCCAACCTCAAAGCAGCACGGTCCGATGAACGGGCCCACCGCCGCCCAGTCAAGGACGATCCCTGATGACTGCATTTTCTTCCTCAAGGCTCTCACCACCCCCGCCGCCATGCCCCTCCACCCGGCATGAGCCGCCCCGACTCCACCGACTCCCCCCATCATCACCGCCGCGCAGTCGGCGGTCAAAATGGCGATCGGAAGTCCGGATGTCCTGGTAAAGAGCCCGTCGGCCTCCACCGACACCGGGCCGGGAACGGTCACCTCCACCACCCGATTGCTGTGCACTTGTTTGACCGTGGCCCACTCTCGGGATATGCCCAACCTTGAGGAGACCGCCGTTCGGTTCACCGGGTTCCGTTGGTCCCCGGCCCTCGCCAGTGTAAAAGCCGCCCCCGGCCACGGAGAGGGTTGGATCACTGCTTGGCAGCAGAGACGGTGGGAATGTCAAATACAATCCCCGAACCGGCCGAACCAGGGCTGACTCTTGAGGACCTGGGCATTTCGGCAGCCCTTTGGGGGCGTCTACCGGCCGCGGGGCGGTCGAATCCGGCCGCGATCACAGTAACCTGCATCTCTTCGCCCAACGCATCGTTGACGATCGCCCCGAAGATGATGTTGGCTTCGTCGGAGGCCAGTTCGGTGATGGTCTCCGCCGCCAGATGGGCCTCGTGAAGAGTCATCTCCCGGGAACCGGCCACCGACAGCAGTATGCCGGAAGCCCCGTCCATGCTGATCTCCAGCAAGGGGCTGGAAATGGCTCGCTTGGCGGCTTGGAGGGCGCGATCCTCACCTCGGGCTCTACCCACTCCCAGCACCGCCGATCCGCCATCGGCCATGACGGTCTTGACATCGGCGAAGTCCACATTGATCAAGCCGGTGGTGTTGATCAGATTGGTTATGCCGGACACACCGTCCATCAGCACCTGGTCGGCCATCCGAAAAGTCTCGTTGATGGGAGTAGAAGGGTCCCCCACCTCCAGCAGCCGGTCATTGGGGACCACCACCAGGGTATCCACCTGATCGCGGAGGTCGCTGATGCCCTTTTCCGCCACCGCCGATCTCATCCGTCCCTCGAACCCAAACGGCCGGGTGACAATGCCCACCGTCAGGGCCCCCAGGTTGCGGGCCACCTCCGCTATCACAGGGGCCGCGCCGGTGCCCGTGCCACCGCCCTCGCCGCAGGTCACAAACACCATGTCCGCTCCGCGCAGAATCTCCTCGACTTCATCGCGGTGCGCATCGGCCGCCGTCCGACCGACCTCGGGGTCGGCCCCCGCTCCCAGACCCTTGGTCAACTCCCCTCCGATTTCGAGCTTAACCATGGCGTCGGAGGCCATGAGTGACTGCGCGTCGGTGTTGAGGACGACGAATTCCACTCCCTGTAAACCTGACTCGATCATTCGATTGACCGCATTGACCCCCGCGCCACCCACCCCTATGACTTTCAACACGGCCACGTAGGCGCTGGCCGGCTCCCAGATGATGTCCTGCATGGAAATTGCCCCCTTCAAAGGTAAAACAAAGATAGTTGAGGTTCAACTAGAAGGTATATAGGGCAAAATGACAAAAGCCAAATTGGTGATATAACGTTCAACTAGAAGGTAAGATATTTGTGGTTTCGGCGTCAATTCCTCGATACACCGCCGGTCTGGTGGGCGAGAACAGGTTGATCACAGTCCCGGGATCGGCATGATCGTCGATCAATACCCCCAGCACTCCCGCCTTTTCTTCCAGGTCGTTGGCCCTCCCCAGCCTGACCACCCTTCTCGCCACCGTGGCGGTGACCTGTTCGCCGTGGATCTCCACCGCCGTCTCCGAGAGCAGATCGGATCGCAGATGTTCCAGAAATCCCAAGGCGGGTTGCAACGACGGATGGGAAAGTTCTGTCTCCACTCCCGCCAGTCCGGTGACATGGGGCATCGCCTGTTCAGAATCGACATCCAGCGCTATTCCGTCCGCAGAGAGAGCATGCCAGCCGGTGGCGGTGAGCACCCATGCCACCGGGGATCGCTCCTCGACCGTGACCCGGACCATGTGAGGCCATAGCTTTTCCACCTCCACGCTCCTCACCCACGGATCAGACCCAAGGGCCTCATGCAAGGATTCGGCGTCGATCGAGATCATCGGAACTCCCTCGGTCACTCCGGCCTCCTGCAGCCGGACGGGCACCGAGGAAGAGACCACCCCGGTTACCACCAAGCGGTGCATGGCCAGATACGGCGAGTAGGCCAGCCAGGCCCCGACGCCTACCAGGGACAACACCAACAGCAGCAGGATTGCCCTCTTGAAGGCCTTCCGCTCCTCCTTGTCCCGAACCTTTCGGGCCCGTTCGGCGATGCGGGGATCAACCGCGGTTTCGGTGGCCTCCCGCCTTTTGCCTCCAAAGAATCTTGACAGGCGACTCCGCCCCACGGTGGAACGCGCCCGTCTTCGGGCCTTCTGGCTCGGCGCCCGGGGATCCCCGTTACCCACTTGCCCACTCCTCGGCGGAGAATCCCACAAATCTCACCTCGGGCTCCAAATCGATCCCGGTCCCTTCCTTCACCCGCCGTCGCACCTTGCAGACCAACCTGCGCACATCCTCGGCGGTGGCGTCCTGCTCAGCCACAAAGAAATTGGCGTGTTTCTCTGAAACGCGGGCGCCTCCCACCCGCATCCCCTTCAGGCCCAGACGGTCGATAATTCTTCCGGCGGCGTCACCGGGCGGGTTCTTGAAGACGCTTCCGGCGTTGAGAGTGCCTCCCGGCTGATTGAGCCGCCGCCACCGGGTGATTTCTCGCATCCGCTCCGATCCCACCGGCGGTACCCCCGACTCAAATCCAAACCACGCGGTGGTCACCACCTGGTTTGACCGAACATCGGAGGTCCGGTACCCCAGACGTAAACGGTTGGTTGACACAGTTTGCCAACCGTTGGTGGTGAAGTCAAACACCTCCGCCTTCTTCAGTACATCCACCATCTCCCTTCCGTGACAGCCGGCGTTTTGGCGCACCCCGCCGCCCACGGTTCCGGGAATCCCCACCAGAAATTCCAGCCCCAACCGGCCTTGGGCGACCGCCGAGCGAGCCAGACGAGGCATCCCCACTCCTCCTCCCGCCTCAATCCATTCGGGGAGATGTCGGATGGAAAGGAACTCCCCCACCAACCTGACAACCAACCCCCGGTAACCCTGATCGGCCACAATCACGTTGCTTCCCTTGCCCAGAACCAGAACCGGTCCGTTATCGCCGTTCCGCCAGGCTTCGGCCAGGATCTGCAAATCGGCTCGGCAACCCGCTTCCGCGTACCACCGGGCGGCGCCCCCCAGTTTGTAGGTGGTGAGACCCTCCATCCGGACCTTTTCTCTTACTCTCCCCCGCTCCACCAGCTTCCGCCATTCATCCATCGGTTCCCTCCTGCTCGGCCAGCAGCGCCAGCAGTTCACCGGGAACCATGGTGATATCGCCTGCCCCCATGGTCACCACCAGATCACCCTCTCGCAACTGGGGGGCCACTCGGGGAGCCACTTCGGAACGGTGGGGGTAATACTCCACCGTCCTTCCCCCGGATCGGCGAGCGGCTGACGCCACCAACTCGCCGCTGATTCCCGGCCTCGGCTCTTCCCGAGCGCCGTAGACATCGGTGACCACAACCCGGTCGGCCATGGACAGCGCCGCCCCCAACCCGGTGAACATCTGAGCGGTTCGGGAGTAGAGATGGGGTTGAAAGATCGCCCAGGTCCTGCGACTCCCCGACCTGAGGGCGGCTCGGAGGGTGGCGGATATCTCCGAAGGATGGTGCGCGTAGTCATCGATGATGGTCACGCCGCCCACCACCCCCCGGTGCTCGTAGCGGCGGCGTACTCCCCGATAGCGGGCAATCCCTTCCGCCGCCCGGTGCAGATCAAGGCCCATTTCTCCGCAAAGGGCCAACACCCCCGCGGCATTGCGGGCCATGTGGACCCCGGGAAATGGCACCGTCACACTCAGGGAGGAAGACCCTGCGGTCAATCGGAAAGAGACACTTTCGGCATCCTCGCACAGTTCAGTGATCCTCCAGTGGGCGTCTTGGGATAACCCAAATCCCCGTAGCCCGGCTCTCACCGCCACCCGCCGGGCCCCGGGATCATCGATTCCCGCCACCACCGGGCCGTCTACTTCCCGGGCCACCTGAACGAAACTCGACTCCAGATTGTCGACCGTGTCGAAGTGATCGAGATGCTCAGCCTCCACGTTGTTGATCACCAGCCCGGCCAGCGCGATCTCCTCAAAAGTGCGGAAGGCCTCGTCTACTTCCAAAACCAGCCAGGGGTCCGTTCCGCGGGCGGCATTGGTTCCCAACCCGAGTAGGTGTTCCCCCACCACGAAGCTCGGGTTTTCCCCGGCGGCCCGGGCGGCTTCCACCAGCATCGCGGTGGACGAGGTCTTCCCATGGGTCCCGGTGGGACCGACGGTTTTGAGCTCGGCGCTCATCGCCCCCAGCAGCTGGGGACGCTTCCACACCTCCACTCCCAGCCGGCGGGCGGCCCGCACTTCCGGATCCTGGTCGGGCACCGCCGAGGAGATCACCATCAAGTCGGTCTCCCCTGAGATCCGATCCGGGCGATGACCCGACCAGACCTCCACGCCAATGTCGGCCAGGGCGTCCAAGCGGACCGAGCGACGGAGATCCGATCCGGTGACTGTCTTGCCCGACTCGACCAACACCTTGGCCAAACCGCTCATCCCCGCTCCCCCCACCCCCACCACATGGATCCTGCTCTTTCCCGCCAGGTCAAACACGAGCAAACCTCATCTCTTGGGCTATCTGTTGGGCCGCGGTGGGCCGAGCAATAGTCCGGGCGGCCTCGGCCATCCGGATACGGCGCTCGGGGTCCGACAGCAGACCTGCCACCAACCCCCCCAGCCCATCCAGTTTTCCCTCCTCCAAAGTCACGGCCGCGCCCTCCCGCTCCAGCGCGGCGGCGTTGGCCGCCTGATGGCTGGCTGAACCGAATTCTCCGGGAATCAGCACCGAGGGCACTCCCACTGCGGTTAGTTCGGCCACCGCCCCCCCGGATCGAGCCACCACCAGATCACACACCGCATAGAAAAGATCCATTCGCTCCTCAAAACCCACCACCCGCCAGGTCAGCCCACTGGCAGACGCCCTTTGGGAGACCTCCCCAAAGTTGGCGGAACCGCTCAAATGAACAACCTGCACCGGTTCTCCCCTCCACTCCTTGAGCATCCGCCCGACCCCCCGGTTCACCGCCGCCGCTCCCAGACTGCCTCCCATCACTCCCACCACCGGCATCCCCTCCGCCAGCCCGTAACGGTGACGGGCCTCTTGCCGTCGAGCCTCTCGATCCATTCCCACGATCTCGGCCCGAATGGGATTCCCCACCCATTCGGCTCTCTTCAGGCCCGATGTGGTGGGAAAAGAGGCGAAACTCTTGGCGGCCCACCGTTCCATGACCCGGTTGGCCAGTCCCGCCGCGGCATTCTGCTCGGACAAAAAGAATGGAATTCCCCGTGACCGGGCTGCCCACCCGGCCGGGGCGGTGACATAGCCACCCGTGGCGAGCAAGACTTTGACCCGCTGTTCCACCAGTGCCCGACGTATCCGTCGCACGGCCGCCGCCACCTTGGAAGGAACGGTCAGGTTGCGAACGGTCACCCGGCGCGCCAACCCCTGCAGAGGAACGGAGAGAAGCCGGTAGCCGGCCTGGGGAACGGCAGTGGCCTCCAAGCGGTCTCCTCCGATAAACAACACCTCCTCGGCCGGCACCCCCTGGGAGACCAGGGCCTGCGCCACCGCCAGACCGGGATAAACGTGTCCAGCAGTTCCGGCGGCCGCGATGGCGAAGGTCATTCGCGCACCTTGATGGGATTCTGCCCCTGTCGCGCAATATTGAACAACACACCCAAAGCGCCCATGTTCACCACCAACGAAGAGACTCCGTAGGAGATGAACGGAAGGGTGATGCCGGTGATCGGCAACCAACCCACAACTCCCCCCACGTTGATCAAACCCTGAAAGCCCAGCCAGGCAGTGATCCCCGCCGCCGCCATCTGTCCGAAGTGATCGGGAGCTCGCCGAGCCACAACCCACCCCAACACCACCAGCACGATGAAAAGCGAGATAACGAACAGGCCGCCCACCAGCCCGATCTCCTCCCCGATAATGGCGAAAATGAAGTCGGTGTGAGCGTTGGGAAGATAGAACCACCGCGCCCGGCTGTTACCCGGCCCCACTCCCCACAAACCTCCGGTGCCCAGTGCCACCCAAGACTGGATGAGCTGGTAACCGGTGTCGGCGGCATCCCCCCATGGATCAAGAAAACCCTTGAGTCGATCCATTCGGTAGGGCGCGATCACCGCCAGCAGGATCCCCCCGACCACCCCCATGGCCACCGATCCAAAGACGTAGCGAAGGGGGGCGCCTCCCACCCAAATCACCACCAACGCACAGATGGCGATCAATATGGTGGTGCCGAAATCGGGCTGTTGAAGAAGCAGAAACCCCACACTTCCCAGCACCAGAAGCACGGTGGAGACGTAACTGCGCAGGTCGTCGAAGACTCCCTTGTCACTGGTGATTATCGAGGCCATCAGCACTATCACCGCAAATTTGGCCAATTCGGAAGGCTCGAATCCCACCGGGCCGAACCTCAACCAACGGGCACTTCCTCCGACTTGCGTTCCGAACAGCAACACCATGAACAACAAGACCAACGACGCGCCGAACAGCAGGTTGGCATAGCGGCGATACAGCTGATAGGGAACCTGGGCGGCGGCTATCAGCACCGCGGTCCCCAGCCCCACCCCCATCAACTGTCTCATAAAAAAGTAATACTGGCCGTATTCGTAATTGATCCCCACCGTCGAAGAGGCGGAGATGGTGGCGCCCAACCCGATCACCAACAAGGTGAACACCACCGATCCGAACAACATAATTATCTGTCGATTGATCCGGTAGCGAGTTTCGGTGCGGATTCGTTCGGTTCGCGCCTGATAGGTGGTGGTATCGGTGCTCAAAGCCTTTTCCTCCCCTCTCCGACCAGATCGGCCACGATTCGACCGAACCGCCGGCCGCGATGCTGGTAGGAGTCGAACTGGTCAAAGGAGGCGCAGCCCGGCGCCAGCAACACCACATCGCCGGAGCGGGCCAGGCTCAGGGCTGTTTCCACGGCTTCCTCCAGAGACTCGACGGGCGTCACTCGCCCGGGAGGCGCCGACGACACCAACTGGGACGAGGCCTTTCCCATGGAGACCACCTTTTTCACCGGTGGGGCGGCGGTGAGCGGAGCCAGATCCAACCCCTTGTTCAGTCCTCCGGCGATCAGCACCACCGATCGGAAGGAGTTGATGGAAGCCAAAGCGGCGTGGGGGTTGGTGGCCTTGGAGTCGTCAACGAACCGCACCCCCTGGACCTCACCCACCACCCGGCGTCGATGAGGGCCGGGGCGGAACTCTCGGATCGCTTGCTCCACCGCCGAATCTGACGCTCCCCACCGGCGGGCCGCGGCGGAGGCGATCAACAGGTCGGCCAGGTAAGAAGCGTCACTCACCGCCAGTTCCCTGATCGGGACTTGGACGCGGCCGGTCACCAGTTCACCACCCTCCCCACCCACTCCGGCGGTGGCCTCTGTGACCGACAATCCCAGAAGTCCACTTCGGGTTCCGGCCGCCGCCCGGCGGGCGCCGGGATCGTCGGCGTCGATAATCAGGAGATCGTCCTCCCGCTGGGCGGAGTGGATGCGCGCCTTGGCTGCCAGGTAGCGATCCCGGGTGCCGTGCCAATCGAGATGGTCGGAGGCGACATTGACGATCACCGCGGTCCGTGGAGAAAGAGTGTCAGTGAAGCGCAACTGAAAACTTGACAGTTCGACGACCGCCCGCTCGCGGTCTTCGCCCACCAGGTTGGAGAGGGGATCGCCAATGTTGCCCACCACCGGGACCTCGGTCCCCGACAATGCCATCATCCTGCCAACCAGAAGGGCCACGGTGGTTTTCCCATTGGTCCCGGTGACGGCGGTTATCTCGGTTCGCATCTCCCGGCAGGCCAGTTCCACCTCGCTCCACACCGGCTTTCCCGCACCAAGGGCGTCTTGGATGGGTTCGGAACTCTCCCCGAACCCGGGACTGGTCACCACCAGATCACAATCGGTCACCAGATTCCGTCTCCAACGGCCCGTCACGGCCGTCCATTCCGCCCTTCCATTGAGAGATTCCACCGCTTTGGGTTGGGCATCATAGATCCTGACCCTCCATCCCAGTCCGGCGCCGATCCGGGCGGCCGCCCGGCCCGATACCCCGGCACCCAACACCAAGCAGCGCTTCACAGCAATCCCTCCAGCGACAGAAAGTCAGCGTAGAACAATCCCAGCCCCAGGGTCACGCCGATGCCCGCCAGTATCCAAAAGCGGATCACCACGGTGGGCTCCTGCCATCCCGCCAGACTGAAATGAAAATGAAACGGCGCCATGCGAAACACCCTCCGCCCCGTGGTTTGGAAGCTGGTTACCTGGATGATCACCGACAGCGTCTCCGCCACAAACAGTCCGCCGATCAACACCAAAAGCAACTGCGTGTTGGTCAGCACCGCCAGAGCGGCCAGCAGACCCCCGATGGCGTGAGATCCCACGTCTCCCATAAAGATCTTGGCAGGAGGAGCGTTCCACCAAAGAAACCCCAGTAAAGCACCAGCCATAGCCGCCGCCAGGGTGGCCAGAGCCAGGGGATCCACCGCAGCATAGATGTCGGGATGCCGCACCTGCCAGAAAGCGATAACGATGTAGGCCCCGAACATCAGCACCGCCGATCCGCCGGCCAGCCCGTCCATCCCGTCAGCCAGATTGGCGCCGTTGGCCGCACCGGTCAGCATCACCAGGACCAACACGGTGAAAAGCACTCCCAGTTCGATCCCCAGTGGCCGGGCAAAAGACAGTTCGGTGACCACCCCGGCCTCTTGGGCGCCCCATACGAACAGAGCAGCTACTGCGATCTGCCCTCCGAATTTGGCTGCCTTCCCCAGACCGAGAGACCGCTGGCGGCGGGTCTTTTTCAGGTCGTCCAAGAAACCGATCAATGCCATTCCCAAGAGGGCGACCAGGCCCAACAGCCCTCCGGTGGGGATTGACTTGAACTCGAGGCTCGATATGCCGGAGAGGTTGAGACGCACATGAGAAAGCAGGTAGGCGATGACCGCCGCGCTCACGAACAGCACCCCTCCCATGGTGGGAGTGCCCAGCTTGTGACCGTGGGCGCTTTGTATCTCCTCCTGGACAAAATCCCCGATGTTCCACCGTCTTAGCACCTTTATTCCGTAAAAGGTCAACACGATGGAGAGGACGAAACCCACCGAAGAGCCCACCAGGAGGTTGATCATCGATGCACTCCGGCGGTCCGGCGGTCGGCTGACCCCAGCGCCTCACGGGCCAATCGGCGGTCGTCGCATGGAATACGTTTGTCCCCTACCTCTTGGTATCGCTCATGGCCCTTTCCCAAAATCAGGACCACGTCATCGGGCCGGGCCCATCCCACCGCGATATGGATAGCCTTTCGGCGGTCGGGTTCGGTGGCGTGACGCCTTCCCGACAAACCGGCGGAGAGGTCGGCCAAAATGGCCAGGGGGTCTTCATGGCGCGGGTTGTCGGAAGTGAGCATGATCCTATCCGAAGCGGCAGCTGCCTGGGCCATGTCGGCTCGTTTGCTCCGGTCCCGATCCCCTCCCGCGCCGATCACTGTAATTACCCGACCCTGAGCCGTTTCCCGGGCGGCGGCGACCACCGCGGAAATCGCCCTGGGGGTGTGGGCGTAGTCCACCACCACCGCGGGCGCTTCGGCAACCACTTCGAATCGACCTTCCACCGGAGTCATGGCCCAGATGCCCTCCGCGATCTCAGAGGTGGAGTAACCCATCCGAAGGGCCGCCGCGGCCGCCAACAGGGCGTTGGCGCCGTTGTGCTGTCCACCCATGGAAGTCTCCAATTCGAAGGCGGTTCGTCCCACCCGGGCGGCCATCACCACCTTGGTGAGGCTTTGGCTGACCACCTCCCCCCGGACATCGGCCTCCGAGCCGGCTCCGACCGTGGTCACCGGAATCCGACAGCCCGCCGCGAGTCTCCGCCCCCACTCGTCATCGGTCCAAATCACCGCCGCGGAGGACAGTTTTGGAGAAAACAGCCGCCTCTTGCTTTGAAAATATTCTTCCCGACTTCCGTGAAAATCCAGGTGGTCGTGCCCCAGATTGGTGAAGACCGCCAGCTCGAAACGGAGCTGGTCCACCCGATGGGAAGCCAGCCCGTGAGAGGAAACCTCCATCAGGACCGCGTCGACCTCCTCCTCTCTCATGGCTGCCAATTGCCGCTGCAGATCAGAGGCCTCCGGGGTGGTTAGGGCGGTGGGCAGCATCTTCTGGTTGATCCGGACACCCAGAGTTCCAATGATCCCGGTCCGGCCCCCGGCCGAGTGGACCACTGACTCGATCATGTGCGCCACGGTGGTCTTGCCGTTGGTGCCGGTGACGCCCACCACCCGCAACCCCACAGAGGGGTGACCGTGAAACTCGGCGGCCGCCTTCGCCAGGGCCACCCGTCCGTTCGGCACCATGATCTGGGGAAGGGGGTGATCCACCGGCCGTTCGCAGACCACCGCCACCGCCCCTCGGGAAGCCGCCTCTTCCACATGGTCGTGACCATCGAAACGCCCCCCTCTCATTGCCACAAACAGATCACCCTTCTCCACCTGACGGCTGTCATGACTAACCCCTTGCACCAGGGCGTCACGGCTACCCGATGCGCAGGACCCCAAACGGTCGGCCAGCACCCCCACGGTCATCTCAGGAGGTCTCATCGGGAACTTCTCCCAATCGTCTCAGAGCGACTTCCATGATGTCGGAGAAAATGGGAGCCGCGGCGGAACCGCCGGTCCGGTATTCATCGACGGTGGGGCTGTCCACCACCACCAGCACCACCACCTCAGGGTCGTCGATGGGCGCCATCCCGATGAAGGAGGCCAGGTTGAGTTGCTCTTCGTATCCGTCGAAACCCAGTTTGGAAGAGGTGCCGGTCTTACCGCCCACCTGAAATCCCGCCACCGCTGCCCTTTGGCCGGTCCCCTTGTTGACAGTGTCAGCCATCAGGAGACGCATAACCCGGGCGGTGTCGGGGTCGATCACCCTCCGCCGAGTGATCTCGGTCACCGGTCGGACCTCGCCGTTCACCTGCAACGCCTTCACCAAGTGGGGCTGCACCCATACGCCGTCGTTGGCCACCGCCGCGAAGGCCGACGCCATTTGAAGAGGGGTCGCCGCCACCGAATAGCCGATCGCCGCCGAAGCCGAACAGGTGCTGCAGCTGGGGTCAAGGTTGATGATTCCCTCCGCCTCCCCTGGAAAATCCACCCCTGTGGAGGCGCCCATACCGAAGGCCTCAATGTAGTCCGCCAGCACGTCTCGGGTGAGTTTCTGCTGTACCATGACCGTGCCCACATTGGAGGAACGCACGAAGATGTCGGCCACCGTCATGTCCTGAGGTTCATGGAAGGTGAAGTCCCGATAGCACCCGTATATGTCGTCATCGGGTTCTTCGCACGCGTCAGGGAATATCTCGATCTCATAGGGAACTTCAGGAATCAGGTCCGTAGCTCTCCAAGTACCGGAGTCCAACGCGGCGGCAATGGTGACAGTCTTCTGGGTGGAACCCGGTTCGTAGAGTCCGCGTATCGCGAAATTGGAAAAGGGTGATCCATCCTCTGATATGCGTAGCTCGGGGTCGAACGCGGGTACGCCTCCCAGCGCCAGAATTTCCCCCGTCTCCACGCTCAACGCCAATGCCCAGCATTGCTTGGCGCCAGTTCGGACCACCCCCGCCCAACAGGACTCCATCACGTTGTACTGCATCAACAGATCCAAGGTGGTGATCAGATCGGACCCCCGCACGGCTTCGGTTATCTCCCTTAGTCCGGTCGGTATCTGGCGACCCTGCACATCCTGCTCGATCATCGCTCGGCCCGGCCTGCCAGCCAGCTCCTCCTGGTAGTAGTACTCCAGGCCTTCGATTCCCTTCCCGTCCACGTTCACCATTCCCAATACCTGGGATGCGACCGAGGAAGGGTAGATGCGTTTGGACTCGGGCTCGCTGTAAACCCCGGCATATCCCAGGTTCATGATCTCTTCCACCACGTCCACTTCAAGTTGACGTTTGATGTAAACGAACTTCTCATCCGATTGAAGAGCCTTGACCAGTCGGCCCACATCCGCTCCCACCCGGGCGCCCACCTGTTGGGCGATCAGCACCGGATCCTCGATTTCGGACGGGACCGCAAACAAGCTGGCGCCGAGAACGGTGAGCGCCAGGGCTTCGCCGTTGCGGTCGAAGATCTCTCCCCGCTCGGGCAGAAATTCGCGAATGGACAGCCGTTGCCTCAGACCTCGTTCCGCGTATCCGTCATCCTCCACCACCTGCACGGTGTACATCTTGAATGCCATTCCGAACCAGGCCGCCACCAACACGGCTCCCATCAAGGTCAAGCGTCTGGCCACAGAGCGCGGTGGCGGACCGGAGGGGTATTCCATTGTTAGGGGGAGAGATCGGAAGTCGGGACTTCAGGCACGTAGACATGTACCACCTCATCGGGGTAGAACAGCCCCAGAGATTCGGCCAGGGATGCCACGCGGTCGGGATTTGCCAGGCGGGCCACCTCCAGACGCAGCAATCGATTCTGAACGGTCTCCTGTTCTATCCGGGTCTGAAGCTCAGCCAGCCGAAATGCCCCCTCATCCAAAAGCGTGCGACTCCAAACCATCCCCAAGAAAACCGAGACCACCAGCAGCACAAACGCCATCAGCATCAGGAACGCGGCCGGAGTCCGCCGGGTGGCGTCGGCCTCGGCCGAGATGAGTCGCAGTGACAGACGACCACTTGATCGCCCCGCGGATACGGTCCCGGCGGTCATGAGGCGATCTTCTCCACTGCCCGCAGCCGGGCGGACCTTGCCCGGCGATTGCGTTCCACTTCCCCAGGGGACGGTCGTTGCGCCCCTCGCATCAGGGGTCTCAACTCCGGACTTCGACCACACCCGCACACCGGCAGCCGAGGTGGACACACGCAGGGAGAGAAACCCCGGGCAAATCTTTGCTTGACCAGTCGGTCCTCCAGCGAGTGATAGGAGATAGTCACGCAGCGCCCTCCTCCGACCAACCGGCGTATTGCGGTTTCCAGGCCAACCTCCAACGCCTCAAGTTCCCGGTTCACCGCCATGCGAATCGCTTGGAAGGTACGCCGGGCCGGATGACCTTGCCGGCGAAGCGCGGCCGGTGTGGCCTCGGCTATTACTTCAGCCAATGACAACGTGTCGGGCAGCGGGCGGTTGGCCACTATCGCCCGTGCGATCCGGTGAGCGGAGGGATCCTCCCCCAACTCGGCGATGGCCCGGGCCAGACGCGATTCTTCCCAGGTGTTGACCACTTCATAAGCCGAAGTGGCTGAGGCTGGATCCATTCTCATGTCGAGCGGGCCCAGGCGGTGATAGGAGAAACCTCGGGTTGGATCGTCAAGCTGATCCGAGGAGAGGCCGAAGTCAAACAGAACCCCACTCAGATGCCCAACGCCCGCCTGGTCCAGCAGCAGATCCATTTCGGCGAAATTCCCGCAAGACAGGGGAAGACCCAACGCGGCCGCCCGCTTCGCAGCCGCCGGATCCCGATCGATTCCCATGATTGTTACCTCGGGTTCGATCACTTGTCGCAAACGCAGACTGTGTCCGCCCCCACCAAAAGTGGCATCTACCAACGTTCCTCTCTGAATGGGTTTGAAGAACTCGCACACGAGATCGGCCATTACCGGCTCGTGCTTTACGCCATGACTCATAGCCGGCTCCCCGAAGATCGGCGCCTAGTGGAAGCGGGCGGATTGGGGCCTTCATTAGCTCCAGGGAGCCGGCTATGAGTCACAACTGTTTCGTTCGTCTGTTCTTCCGGGCTGAGAGTCTTACCTCCCTTCCCGGTCTGCGGAGGGATTCTCTCCATCCAGATGGTGTTCCAGCACAGGGGGATTCCAGATCTCAATCTCATCGTCCACTCCCACCACCACCACTTCGCCCCCACACACGATCCCGGCGTGTTTCCGCAATTCGGCGGTGACCATCACTCGCCCCTGGGTGTCCATGGACTGCTGACTGGCCGCTCCGAAGATCTGCCGCCGGAATCTGCGGCCGGCGGTATCCTCCCGGCTGTACTCACGGCGGACTTCCCTCGCCCGATGGTCCCAACCGTCCTGTGAATACACCACCAGATGACCGTCCTGACCTTTGGTAATGACGCAGGCCGGCTCCAATTGGCCGCGGAAGGGCTTAGGCAAGAGCAGTCGTCCCTTGTCGTCCACGGTACGGGTGGTGGTTCCTAGAAACATTGGGCCTCGGTAGCGGGTGGTTGTGTGACATATCTATCTTAGAAGGAATCTCCATTATATACCACTTCTCTCTATAACTCATAAATTTTCACCCACTTTACTCCACCAGCCACTCGGTGCAGAGTCTTTTTGCAAACTGGAAGTGTGCTGAAAAAGGCCCGGTAAGGGCCAAATGCGGCAACGGAACCCCCGTCGAGATGTGAAGGAACCATCCCATCCCCATCTATTTCGGCATGCTCCTATGCGGAGTCGGCCAACAAATAAGGCTGCCAGGAGGGGTCCACGCGATAGCCGGAACTGGTGTAGACCCATCCGAAACGTTTGGGAGACCGCGGCAGCCTGCTCAGAGCCAATCCCACCTCGTTGGGAAGACGGTTTCCCTTCTTGATGTTGCACCGGCGGCAACAGGCCACCACGTTGTCCCAACTGTGGGGCCCACCGCGGGAACGCGGTACCACATGGTCAAGATTCTCGGCGGTGGCCCCGCAGTACTGGCAGACGTGGTCATCGCGTCCGAACACAGCCCGACGGGTGAGGGGAACCGTGCGATGGTAGGGGACGTTCACATAGTAATTGAGTCGCACCACCGAAGGAACCTTGAAGCTGTCCTGAGCCGACCGCCAGACCTCTTCCCGCACTTCCACCACCGTCGCCCTGTTTCGCCACACCAACACCAGGGCGCGCCGGGAGGTAACCACCGAAAGAGGCTCATAGGTAGCGTTTAGAACAAGTGCTTTGGTCATGATCTGCGACTATCGAGTCAGACTAAACGGCGGAACCCCCCGCCCCGGCCCCATTTTTAGGGGAAAGCGAACTCCGAAGGTGGGGGGCGGTCAGCCTTCCGCTGCCCAGAACGGGTTGTCCCGAAAGTCCTCATAGACCCGATCCAGCATGGAGCGAAACACCGCCCGATTGAATTCAAAGCGAGATTTGTCGTCCTCCACCTGCTCCACCACTTCCCCCATCACCTCGACGAATACGAATTGGCCGTTGGCCAAGGTGTCCATAACCATATCGCTGTGGGGGAGAGGGGCCAGGATGGTGGTTCGGTACTGATCGGTGAAGAGGCCGGCTTCGGCCAAATGCTGATCCAGATCACCCTCTCGACGCAGGTACTTCCAACCTCGTTGGATTCTTTGCAAAGACAGGCCGTTGTCGATCAGGCTCTTGATGACCCGCAGGGCCACCAAATCCTGAAGGTTGTAGATCCTGCGAACTCCGGGCCGACCGCCGGTCTGCTGCACCGAGGGCTTGACCAGGGATACCCGATCCCAATACCTCAACTGGTTGTAACTGCAACCTGTAAACCGCATCGCCTCCGTTGAGGTAAAGCCTTCTTCCGGCATTTGCTTTCAACCTCTCCTTTGTCCGAACGTGCCTAGCGAGGCCAAGATCCGAACCCGCTCGCTTTGGCGCCATTCCCCCCAGGAACACCTTCGCGATGGCGGCTCCGGGCTCGTAGACCTTGCACCAAAAAGGTGGCCGCCGCCACCATAACTACAAACCCTCCCAGCGCAACCAAAAGTCGGGAGGTGAAGAAGACCAAGACCACCAGCATTCCCACCGCCAGAAACCCGACGGGCACCACTAAGGCAGCCTTGCTCGTATAGAGCAGGGACCGTTCTTCGGTTTGAGCAATTTCTTCTTCGTAAAAGTGGCTCTCGATCTCGTCGAGAATCCGTTGCTCCTCTTCGTTCAACGGCACAGACCCAATCCTCCGGTTATCCGCTTCCGCCTTCCATTATATGCTGACGCAACCCGGCCAAAGTTGCCAAGACAGCTACTTTTCATTGGTAAGCTGGCTCAGACGGGCCGGAATCACGGACTTGAAGCCGAACCGGCGACGGACTCGATGGACCTCCTCTTCCAGATTCTCCCACCTGCGCTCACCCTCCAAGTCCAACTGCGGCACGCCCTGTCCATAGCTCAATCCGCTGGCCGATATCCCCAAGAGCCGCACCGCTTGACCCTCCAACTCAGCCCGGTCAACCAACACCATGGCCTGCCGGTACAGGTCGATAGCCAGTTGGGTGGGGGTCTCTCGGGTATGGGAACGGGTGATGGTGGCGAAATTGCTAAACCTCACCTTGAGACTGATAGTCGTGGCCATGGCTTGAGCATCCCTGAGCCGACCCGCCAGTCGCTCAGACTGCTCCCTGAGTTTGACTTCTACTTCAGAACGACTGTGCAGGTCCAGTTGAAAGGTGTTCTCAACCGAGAGAGACACCCCCACTGTTTCGGTGACTATCGGGCGGCGGTCGACACCGGCTGCCAGATTCCCCAGATGGTGAGCTGCGGCCCGCCCTACCGCCGCGCGCAGGTGTTCCCGGGGTATCTGGGTCAAATCCCGTACCGTGCGAATGCCCAAGCCATGGAGGCGACGGGCGGTCGCCTCCCCTACACCCCACAACCGGCGGATTGGGAGACTGTGAAAAAAATCCAGGCTCTCGTCGGAGCGAATCAGCAACAGACCATCGGGCTTGGCCTCGTCGGAAGCCAGCTTGGCCAGCGTTTTGTTAACCGCAATCCCCACTGACGCGGGTAGGCCCAGTTCCCGACGGATCTCCCGACGCAGGCTCGACCCCACCTCCGTGACATTCCGATAGTGGCGCCGAAGGCCCGAAACGTCCAGGAAGGCCTCATCCACCGAAAGCTTTTCCACCAAAGGGGTGAATGAATGGAACACCTCGAACACCTCTTCTGAGACCCGTCCGTAATGAGAATGGTCGGCGGGGACCATCACCAGCCCGGGACAGAGTCGGCGGGCCGCCCCCACAGGCATGGCCGAACGAACTCCGAACTTTCGGGCTTCATAAGAAGCGGAAGCCACCACTGCGCGCCGTCCTTCTCCTCCCACAGCCACGGCCCGACCCACCAAATCAGGGCGCCGGCGCCTCTCCGCTTCCACGTAGAAGGCATCCATATCCACATGCAGGATCGGCTCACGAAATCGAGGCGCGTTCATTGTCAATCACAGTACTGATATGCTGAGACCTACGAATGGCGGAATTGGTTCATTTGGTGCGCCATGGTGAAGTGCATAATCCCCGACACTTGGTCTATGCGTCTCTGCCGGGCTTCCAACTGAACGCCCAAGGAGTCCGCCAGGCTCAGGAGGCAGGGGGTTATCTCTCCCCCCGACCCATTCGGGCAGTATGGTCGTCACCGTTGACAAGAGCCATCCAGACCGCGAAGCGCGTGGCTGCGCCCCATGGCTTGGAGGTAGGACTGCTGTCGGGCCTGGTGGAGTGGAGGCTCTTGGACCGATGGGCGGGTCACAGGTGGAAGGAACTGCCTCGGCTTTTCCCCGGGGAGGTCGAAGCCTATCTGCAAGAGCCCGCCGACCTGGGGTTCTCGCCGGAATCCCTTGCGAAGCTAGCCGAAAGAATCGCCGGAGTGGTCCAACAGGTAGCCGAAGGCTCCCCCCACGGTGAGGTGGTGGTGGTGGGCCACCAAGACCCTATTCAGGCCGGACGCTTATCTCTGACCGGACAGCCTTTGGACAGATTGTTCGAGGACCGCCCCGGGCACGGATCGGTGATAACTCTCCGCCCCGGTGACTGCTGGGCCGAAATCAGAAGATGGGACCCCGCTTAGGACCATGCTGGAAAGGTTGGGGATGGGATGGTTCCCACAACCTCAACCAGGGGTTCTCCTGCCGCATTTGGCTCCCGCCATTCGGACCTTGTTCAGCCCGCTTCTAACCCAAGAAGGCATCGGCAAAGATCAGGGAGACAATGGTCATCACCTTGATCACAATGTTCATCGCCGGACCCGCGGTGTCCTTGAAAGGATCACCCACTGTGTCACCGATCACGGCCGCCTTGTGGGCATCTGAACCTTTGCCGCCCCGATTCCCGGCCTCGATGTGCTTTTTGGCGTTATCCCAGGCCCCGCCGGCATTAGCCATGTAGATGGCCAAGAGGAACCCGGTCACCAGCGCTCCGGCCAGAAAGCCTCCCAGAGCCGACGTGGAAATGAACCCGATCACCAGCGGCAGCGCCACCGCCAGAACCCCGGGCAGCACCATCTCTCGAAGCGCCCCGCCGGTGGCGATGTCGACACACCGGGCATACTCCGGTCGGGCCTCGGGACGCCCTTCTCGCAATCCGGGAATCTCCCGGAACTGACGACGCACCTCTTCGATCATGGTGAACGCCGCCCTGCCCACCGCCGAAATGGTGAGAGCCGCGAACAAGAAAGGAAACATCCCTCCGAGGAATAGACCGACCGTCACCTCCACCGAGACGATGTTGATCACATCAAGCCCCACTGCCTGAGTAAAGGTGGCGAACAGAGCCAAGGCGGTGACGGCGGCCGAACCGATGGCGAAACCTTTGGCCACGGCCGCGGTGGTGTTTCCCAGCGAATCCAGCGCATCGGTGGTCTCCCGCACCTCCGGAGGCAGGTGGGCCATCTCGGCGATCCCCCCGGCGTTGTCGGCGATCGGACCATACGCATCCACCGCGATGGTGATCCCCAACGTGGCCAGTACGCCGATGGCTGCCACCGCCACCCCATATATCCCGCCTGCATCACCCAGGGCCCACTCCCCCGCCGCGTAGGCTCCTCCAATGCCGGCCGCCACCACCAGCACCGAGTAGGCCGCCGACTTCTTGCCCACCGCCACTCCAGCCAACACCACGGTGGCCGGACCCGTCTCCGCCTGCTGGGCGATGTGCTTCACGGCCGGGTAATGATCGGAGGTGTAGATCTCGGAGATCTTTCCGATCACATACCCCACCGCCAGACCGATCACCACCGCCACCCACAAACCGAGAGGCTGCACCGCGGGGTCATCTCCAAAAATCCAAAACGAGAGCCCCAGGATTCCCAACGCGGCCAGACCCATCGAGATATTGGTTCCCCGATGAAGGGCCGAGGCCAGGTCGGAAGCGCTGCGTGGCTTCACAAAGAACGAACCGATCATGGAGGCCAGCATGCCAACCGTCCCAACCGCCAGGGGATAGGCAATGGCGCCCAACTGATAAGAAGCCCCGGCGAAGGCCAAGGCAGCGAAGGCGATGGGAGCCACCAGTGAGCCCACATAGGATTCGAACAGATCGGCGCCCATCCCCGCCACGTCCCCGACGTTGTCACCCACGTTGTCGGCGATCACCGCCGGATTGCGGGGGTCGTCCTCGGGAATCCCCGCTTCCACTTTGCCCACCAGGTCGGCGCCCACATCGGCCGCCTTGGTATAGATACCGCCCCCCACCCGGGCGAACAGAGCGATGGAGGAACCTCCCAGGCCGATCGCCGCCACAATGTCCACTCCCCGGGCGACCTCCATGCCAGTGGCCTCCACAAAGACAACATACCCCAGCGCCACCCCGGCCAGACCCAGACCGGCCACGGTGAACCCCATCACCGCCCCGCCTCGGAAGGCCAGAGGCAATGCCCTCTGCACACCTCCCAGCCGGGCCGCCTCGGCGGTCCGAGAATTGGCGGCCGTGGCCACTCTCATCCCCACGAATCCCGCCGTCGCGGAGAGCGCCGCTCCGAACACGTAGGCGACTCCCCGAAGCCATCCGTCATCCAAAACCAGGCCGATCACGATGAACATCGCCGCCACAAACACCGCCAACCACCGGTATTCCCGCCGGAGAAACGCCATCGACCCCTCTCGGATAGCTCCGGCGATCTCTTGCATTCGGTCGTTGCCCATGGGAGCCGCCAACACCTGCCGGGTGAACCACACCGCCAACACCAACGCCGCCACGCCCAATACCAGGGCGGCGATCAAAAAGAATGACTGATCCATCAGGAACTACACCTCTCCTCGGGGGAAATCGATTAGGTAGGCTATGTGCGCCAACCTGTCAGTTTAGGAATAGGTGCTTATCCCGAGAACACCAGGTCGTCCCTCCATCGAAGAAGATCGCGTTTCGCGACCGATCCCAGGTTGGAGCCGCCAAATGCCGCGCATCGACGGTCCATGGAGAGTTTTCTGAAGTCCTACCGGGGAGGAATCAACAAGCGGATTCCCCTGCTGGAAGAAGCCCGAATTCGCGGAGTGGTCCGGTTTTGACCGCCACAACCGGCCTCCGCAGTCGGCAAGGGGGTAGCCATACCGCCGCGGACTCGTCGGTTTAAACTGAACTACCCCGACCCCGGCACACCTCCAATTATTGAAGTGTGGATTCAGGATTAAGGCTGCTCCACTCCAGCAAGAACGGCAAGTGGCGGGTTAGCATCGTTGGCAAGCAGACGGAAAGGAATTGTAGTGAGTTTGTTAAGCAAGAAGGCAGTGTTTGGTGTTTCATTGATCTTGGTTCTGTCGCTGATTGCCGCGGCCTGCGGTGGCGATGCCGAGGAGGAGCCCGCCACCACTACAGCCGCTGAGGTAACGACCACCGCTGCCGCGCCTGCCACAACGGCCGCGCCCGACGACATGGCCGAAGACGACATGGCGGACGACGACATGATGGAAGAGGACGCAGACGGTCCCAAGCGCGGAGGTGACCTGATCTTTGCCCGCCACAGGGACAACAGCGGCCTCGATCCCGGAGCGGCAGTGGAGACCGACACAATCTATGTCCTCGATCACATTTTTGAGACCCTGTTCGCCACCAGCACCGACGGCGCCTCGGTGGATCCCTGGCTCGCTAGTGACTACGAGGTCTCAGACGACGGGAAGTCATGGACGGTCACCCTGCGAGAAGGGGTGGAGTTCTCCAACGGTCAGCCGATGACCTCGGCCGATGTGAAGTTCTCGATCCAGCGGGCCATCGACGAGGCGGCGTTCGGCTTCCTCTTGTCCGCAATCGAATCGATCGAGACCCCCGACGACATGACGGTGGTGTTCAACACCAGCTTCCCGTGGGCGCCGTTCCTCGCCGACCTCTCAGTGTGGGCGGCCGCCATCATGCCCGCCGACTACGCCGGCATGAGCGCCGAGGAGTTCTTCGAGAACCCGATCGGGACCGGTCCCTTCCTCTTTGATGAGTGGGTTCCCGGGGAGTACATCCGGCTAGTGAGGAATGACAACTACTGGCAGGAGGGGAAGCCCTATCTGGATAGCGTCACCTGGACACAGGTTCCGGACGACAACACCCGCATTCTCCAGTTGGAGGGTGGCCAGGCGCACATCGCCCAGAACGTGCCGCTCAACCTGTTGGACTCCCTCAACGAGAAAGAAGGCATAACCGCCACCACCTTCCCGGCCACCACGGTCTACTGGGTGAGCTTCAACACGACCATCGAGCCGTTCAATGACCGGCATGTGCGACGGGCGATCGCCCACGCCATAGACCAGGACGCCATAGCCAACGCCGCCCTGTTCGGACACGGTGGACCGGCGTGCTCGGTGATCTCCCCGGCCGTGCCGTATCACGATCCTGATACGCCCTGCCTGGAGTCCGACATAGACCTGGCCCGGGCCGAACTGGCGCAGTCGAGCGTGCCGGACGGCTTCTCGGCCGAGTACCTGGTTGGTGATCAGTCGCCGAACCTGCCCATAGTCGAGATCATCCAGGGCCAGCTTGCGCCCCTCGGCATCGACATCTCGATCCGGACCATCGATCCGGGACAGTTCTACTCCACCATCTCCGTATTCGACTACGAGATGGCTTTCACCGGCTGGACAATGGACATCCCCGATCCGGACCAGAAGATCTCCTTCATGTTCGACCCCGAACTGGGTGGCGGTGATTCCTACAGCACCGGTTACAGCAACCCGGAGATGATCGAGTTGGTCAGGGTCGGCCAGACGACGTTCGATGACGCCGATCGAGCGCAGATCTACGCCGACATCCAGGCGCTCAACGCCGAAGAGGTGCCGTTCATACCCCTGGTGGTATTGGACGCGCCGTTCGCCTGGAGCGACAGCGTCAAGGGCCTGTGGGTGAACCCGGTGGGCAAGCGCCACCTGGAAGACGTTTGGCTCGACGAGTAAAGACACCCCTGTAGCAGGCGGCGCGGAAGATGGCCCTTCAGTACTTCCTCCGCCGCCTGCTCAGGATGATCCCGGTGATCCTGGGGATGACGATCATCGTCTTCTTCATGATCCACTTGGTGCCCGGGGATCCGGCGCGTACGCTGCTGGGACCCCGGGCGCCGGCCGAGGCGATCGAGGCATTCAATCTCCGATGGGGCTTCGACCGACCCCTGCATGAACAGTTCCTGTCGTTCCTGGGGGGCCTCTTCCAGGGGGACCTGGGAACCTCCCTCAGCTACAACGTCCCCACCACCGAACTGGTGACCGGCCGGTTCACGCCGACCCTTCTGCTGTTGGGGATCAGCGCGCTGTTCGCCATGGTCATCTCCCTGCCGCTGGCGGTGGTGGCCGCCCTTCGGGAGGAGCGAACGCCCGACCATGTGGTGCGGGTCATCCCGATGGTGGGGCTCGGCCTACCGGCCTTCTGGGTGGGGATCCTCCTGCTGACATTCGTGGCCCTGCGGGTGGACTGGCTGCCGGTGGGCGGGTACGGCTCCACCTGGCCCGATCGCCTGATAGCCATGATCCTGCCCGGCTTGACGGTGGCGATCGGGATCGCCCCCTTCACCATCCGCAGCCTCCGGTCGTCGCTGATCGACGTGATGGAAGCCGACTACATCGCAACCGCCCGGGCAAAGGGTCTGGCGGAAGTCCGGGTGCTCTGGGCCCATGGACTCCGCAATGCGGTGATTCCCACCGTCACGGTGCTGGGGGTGAACCTCGGGTGGCTGGTGGGGAACACCCTGATCGTGGAGAAGGTGTTCGCCCTTCCCGGCCTGGGCGCCTTGATGATCGACGCGGTCCTGGAGCGTGACTTCGCGGTGGTCCAGGGACTGGCGCTGATTTTCGGGCTGCTGGTGGTGCTGGTGAACCTCCTGGCCGATGTGGTGCGGGCTTCGCTCGATCCCAGGATGCAGTTGTCATGACCGCGGTCTCGCGTTCGGAGTCCCCGAAGGCCATCCGGGGCCGCCGTTCGTACTCGCTTGTTATAGGCGCCGGCCTGCTGGGGGTGATCGTGGCGGCCGCCATCCTGGCGCCCTGGCTGACTCCCTATGACCCCCTCGCCCACAATCTGAACACCATCCTGGCGCCCCCCTCCGGGGATCACCTGCTGGGCACCGATCATCTGGGCAGGGATGTGTTGACCCGCCTTCTGTATGCGGCGCGGCTCGATCTTTTGATCGGGGTGGGAGCGGTGATCACCCCGGTCGTGACCGGGACGCTCCTGGGAGCGGTGGCCGGCTACTACGGGGGCCGGATCGACCTGGCGGTCTCCGCCGCCACCGACATGCTGATGGCCTTCCCCTACTACGTGCTGATCATCGCCCTGGTGTTCTCGCTCGGTCCCGGCATCCCCTCGATCTTCATCGCCATGGCGATCGTCGCCTGGGTCTCCTATGCCCGGATAGTCCGGGGAGAAGTGCTGTCGGCCCGGAGCCAGCAATATGTGATGGCTGCCAAGACCCTCGGATACACCGACTTTCGCATCATCGTGCGCCACATCCTCCCCAACGTGATCACCCAGCCGGTGACCTACGCCATGTCGGACATCGTGGTGATCATCGTGGGGGTCGTCACCCTCAGCTACCTGGGTCTGGGCGTCCCTCCACCCACCCCCGACTGGGGATCAATGATCGCTTCGGGACAGAATTTCATAACCACCCAGTGGCAGTTGTCGACCATCCCCGGGATAGCGGTGGTGATCGTCGGATTGTCCTTCTCCCTGATCGGAGACGGGCTGACTCACAGGCTGCGTCCCGAATGACAGCACCGGTCCTACAGGTCCGCGATTTGCATGTGCGGCTTTCTTCGCCCCGGGGCGTAGTGCAGGCCGTGCGGGGTGTGTCATTCGACGTGGAGGCAGGCCACACCCACGGGATCGTCGGCGAATCGGGTAGCGGGAAGACCACGCTGCTGCGCGCCATCTTGGGGCTATTGCCCGGGAACGCGACTGCCGGCGGAACCATCTCGGTCTCCGGTCGCCAGATCCCCCTGGCGGGCGGGCGCTCGAAGGCGGTGGAAGGGGTCAGCATCGTGTTCCAGGAACCGATGACCGCACTCAACCCGGTGGTGAGGGTGGGCGTTCAGGTATCGGAGGCCCCCCGGTTCAAGCTGGGCCTGGGCCGAAGAGCCGCCCGGGACCGGGGGCTCGAACTGATGCGCCTCGTGGGGATCCCCGACCCGGTGCGTCGCTTCGACGCCTATCCGCACGAGCTTTCGGGAGGACTCAGCCAGCGGATCCTGATCGCCATCGCTTTGTCGGACGAACCAAAGATCATCCTCTGTGACGAGCCCACCACCGCCCTGGACGTCACCGTGCAGGACCAGATCCTCAAGCTGTTCCGCCGGATCTCAGAGGATACCGGGGTGACGATCGTTTACGTGACCCACGACCTGGCGGTGGTAGCCCAGACCTGTCGGACGGTGTCTGTGATGTACGCCGGGCAATTCCTCGAATCGGGGTCCATCGACGCGGTGTTCGGGCGGACCCGCCATCCGTACACCCTGGGGCTCCTGGGCGCGTTGCCCGACATCAGCCGAGGGCGGACCCCGCTGGCGGCGATCCCCGGATCGCCGCCCGACTTGGTCAGCCCCGGAAAGGGCTGCCCATTCCTGCCGCGATGCTCCTACGGCCGGGAGGAGTGCGCCGACGGAATATTCTCCCTTCGGCGCCTTGACCATCATCAGTCAACAGCCTGCATACGTTCCGATGCGCTTTCGGGCTCTGCCCCCGTCCCGGAGGCTGAGACATCGTGACCCTCCCGCCGATCCTCGAGGCGCGCGACCTGGCCAAGACGTTCTCATCCAGACGCTCGGTGGGAGACGTCATCTTCCGCAGGCCCACCGAGGAACTCCAGGCCCTGGAGGACGTCAGTTTCCAGGTGGTGCGGGGTGAGAGCCTGGGCATCGTCGGCGAATCGGGGTGCGGCAAGTCCACTCTGGCCCGCTGCCTGGTGGGTCTGTACCCGCCCACCTCGGGAAAGACCGTCTATAAGGGGCAGAATTTCGAGACCAAGCGGGCATTCTCGGACCGGAAGAAGATCCAGATCGTGTTCCAGGACCCCTACTCGTCTCTCAACGCACGGATGACCATCGGCCAGGCTTTGCGGGAGGTGCTTCGGGTGCACAAGGTGGTGGCTTCCGACCGGGTGGCCGCCCGGGCTGTGGAGTTGCTGGCGCTGGTGGGACTCGGCTCGGAGATCGCCGACGTCTATCCCCGCCAGTTGTCGGGAGGCCAGCGACAACGGGTGAACATCGCCCGCGCTCTGGCGGTGGAGCCCGAGGTGCTGATAGCCGACGAGCCGGTCTCGGCGCTGGACGTGTCCATTCAGGCGACCGTTCTGAACCTGCTGGCCTCGCTCCGGGAGCAACTGGGCCTGACACTGATCCTGATCGCCCACGACCTGAGCGTGGTGAGATACCTGTGCGACCGGGTGGCGGTGATGTACATGGGACGAATCGTGGAGATCGCCGCCACCGAGGAACTTTTCGAAGACCCCCGCCACCCCTACACCCAGGCGCTGCTGGCGGCCGCTCCCAGCCTGGAGAGAAAGAAACAGCACGATGCCCGATCCATCGGGGGCGATCCCCCCAGTCCCTTCGACCTGCCGGCAGGATGCCCCTTCCATCCCCGGTGCCCGGTGGCCACCGACCACTGCACCACGGTCCGCCCTCCCCTTGAGTCCGGACCTGGCCACTCGGCTCACCGGGCCGCCTGCCATTACGCCTGGGCGCCTGTGCCCGCCCACCACAAACCGTTGACCCGAGAAGAGGAGAACCTCTGATGAGCGTGACCACATTGCAAGCAAGACAGGTCCTGACCGGCGGGGACCAACCGCCCATTCACAACGGCGGCGTCCGCGTGAGAGGGTCGAAGATTGTGGCGGTAGGGCGGGCGGACGAGATCCGGGAGTCCGACGACGCGGTCGTCGACTTCGGCGAGGCCACTCTATTGCCGGGGTTGATCGACTGCCACGAGCATCTTTCGGGGCACGACCGTTACGCGATCGGGGACCCGAGCGTGGTGGAACCGGCCATGATGTACGCCCTGGTGGGCGCCTACCACGCCCGCCGGTTGGTGAGGATCGGGGTGACCACCGCCCGGATCCCCGGTGCGCCGGGTCATATCGACCTGATGATCCGCCGGGCCGTCCGGGAGGGATACCTCTTGGGTCCGAAGATGGTTTGTGCGGGGAAACTGGTGGTCATGACCGGCGGGCACGGCTCGATGTGGGGAGCGGAGGTGGACGGCCCCTGGGAGGCTCGCAAAGCCGCCCGAGCCCAACTGAAGGCGGGCGCCGATTTCGTCAAGATCGTCGCCTCCGGAGGAGTGGGGATCACCCGAGAGGGAGAACTGCCCTCCCAGCCGGAGTTGTCGGTGGTGGAGATGGCCGCCGCCGCGGAAGCGGTGCATGCCGCCGACCGTCGCATCACCGCCCATGCCGACGGCGTTCCCGGAATCTCCAACGCTCTGGAGGCGGGAGTCGACTGCATCGAGCACGGGATCTACCTCAACGCCGAGCACGCCAAGTTCATGGCCGACAACGGAGTGGCGATGGTGCCCACCCTCTCCACCATGCAGGGCATTTACCACCACGGCATCGAGTACGGGATGCCCGAGACGTGGATCCCGATCGCCGAAGCTATCCTCGAACCCCACCTCGACTCCTTCCGCCATGCCCTCGAGGCGGGGGTCCACTTCGCCACCGGCACCGACGGGTTCGGCGACATCGTGGACGAGATGATCATCTTCACCACCTTCGAGATCGACAATTACCGTGCCATCCAGTCGGCCACCCGGGACGCCGCCCTGGTCATTTCACCACGTCCCGACTTCGGGGTATTGGAGAAAGGCAAAGCCGCCGACATCATCGCGGTGGACGGCGATCCCTTGGACGACCTCAACGTTCTGCGGTCGGTCCGGTTCGTGATGATCGACGGCGATGTACTGGTCTCCGACGGTTCTGTGATAGAGGAGTGAGAATGGATGTCGGATTTCCGGAGTTGTTCCAAGCCGCAATGGAATCGGTGCGGCGCTGTCAGGTCAGAGCGGATGAACGGGTAGTCGTTTACACCGATTCGGAGAAGAACCCGGCAATGGTCGAGGCCTGGTACACCGCCGCCCTCGCCACCGGAGCGGACGTCACCCTGATCCGGGCCACCGCCCGGTTTCCCGAGACCGACCCGCCCGAAGTGGCGTTGACCGCCATGAGGTCGGCTGATATCGTGTTCGATCTCGCCTCCAACACCTGGCTGTACGCGCCGGGCCTGCCTCCCATCATTGACGCCGGCGCCCGGATCCTGCAGGTTCTGGTGCCGGAACGTTCCATCATCGACCGGCCCCCCACCGACGACATCCTGTGGAGAGCCGATGTCTCCGAGGAACTGACCGCCGGCACCCAGGAGATCCACATCACCAGTCCCCTGGGGACCGACCTGCGGGGCAGACGGGGCGACCGCCCCTGGCACGCCCAGCGGGGCTACGTGTGGGAGTCGCGCCAGTGGGACAGCTACGGGGTGTGCATGATCAACTGCGCTCCGCAGGTGGAGACAGTGGAGGGAGTGGTGTACTTCAACGGACCGATGATCCTCTTTCCCCAGTACTGCTATACCACCAAGACCCCGATCCGCGTCGAGGTGGAAGCCGGCCGGATCGTCCACATCGACACCGACCACGAGGAGGCGGAGGTCTTCGATCGCTGGATCCGCCAGTTCGACGATCCCAACCTGTATCTGGTGGCCCACCTCGGTTTCGGATTCGACCCGAGAGCCGACCTGGAATCGTTCGACCTCGCCGCCTGGGAGAGCTACTACGGGGGCGTGGTAGTGGCCTTCGGCGCCAACACTGCCCCCCAACTCGCCGGAGGCCAACAAGCCAAAGGACATATGGACGGCATCCTCCTGGAAGCCAACCTCACCCTGGACGGCGTCCCGATCATCGAAAAGGGACAATTCGTGGAGTCGACAGGCCTGCGTTCACCCGATTGAGGGGGTCCCCATTGGGGGTGTGTGCTGAACAAGGCCAAACGTTGATGGATCACCCCCTTACCTTGTTAATTGGGTCTTTGGTGTGATACTGGGGGCCTGATCGCTCGGCACGGCGGGCAGGGCTTTTTCCCCCTGTCACTTTGATGGCCCGGGGGGTGTTGCCACCCGCCGTGTAGGGCGCTGGTTGACCTCTGATAGAAACAAGCACACTCTTTGATGGCTGGTCCGTAAGGTGGTTGAAGGCAACCACGCCCCGTGAGCGATCCTAAGAACCGAGTCTAGTTGAAAGGAACGCATACGATGAGTGCCACAAGCGATGTGTTCGTCGGGGTGGACATGGCCAAGGAAGATCATTACGCCCAGGCGATCACCGCCAACGGTGAGGAACTGTTCTCTGGTCCGGTCCCAAACGACCAGGCTGCTATCGAGGAACTGCTCGACCGAGCAGAGACCCACGGTCGGGCAGCAGTGGTGATCGATATGACATCCTCCGGCGCCCAGCTGCTGTTGGGTGTCACCGCCCACAGGCAGGTACCGGTCGCGTATGTGAGCGGCCTGGTGATGCGCCGCGCCGCCAGCCTGTATAAATGTCTGTGTGAGGGGGGTTTGATCTGAGAAGGAGATATGTATGACGACTGTGAATGATGTGAAGGAGCGGACGGCAGCTGCGGCTGTGGTCTCTGATGAGCTGGTGGATCAGATGGTGGCTGATGCTGCGGAGGGTGGTTTGGAGCTTTTGGGTCCTGATGGGGTGTTGGCCGATTTGACCAAACGGGTGCTGGAAAGGGCCTTGGCGGAGGAGTTGACCGATCATTTGGGCTATGAGCCCGGCGACCCGATCGGTCATGGCACGGGCAACAACCGTAATGGGTCCACTCCCAAGAGGGTGCTGACCGAGATCGGAGCAGTGGACCTGGACGTGCCTCGGGACCGTAACGCCACGTTCGAGCCCAAGATCGTCACCGAAGGGCGCCCGCCGGCCCGGGCGTTTCAACGCCAACATCGTGGCGTTGTATGCCCGGGGCCTGATCTACCCGTGACATTCGTTCCGAACTAAAGCGCATGTACGGCGTGGACGTGTCACCGGCGTTGGTGTCGAAAGTCACCGACGGAATCGTCGAGGAGCTCACCGAATGGCAGAACCGGCCCCTTGACGGGTGTTATCCCCTCTTGTACATAGACGCCATGGTGATAAAGGTCAGAACCGACGGCACGGTCATCAACCGCCCAGCGTATGTGGTAGTTGGCGTCGATGTCGACGGCCGCAAACACGTGCTGGGGGTATGGCTGGGCGACGGCACCCAAGCGCGCCAAACTTCTGGCTAGCCGTGCTAACCGAGATACGCCACCGAGGCCTCGAGGACGTGCTGATCGTGTGCTGTGACGGCCTCAAAGGCCTACCCGACGCGATAGAGGCCACCTGGCCCCAGGCCCTAGTTCAGACCTGTGTCATACACCTAATACGAGCCTCTATGCGCCTTTGCAGTTGGAAAGACCGCAGAAACATCGCCAAGGGGTTGCGGACCGTGTACACCGCGGTGAACGCCGACACCGCCGAGGAGGCGTTGGACGAACTCGACGAGACGTGGGGAAAACGTTACCCGGGAGTGATACGCGTATGGCAGCGCGCCTGGGAAGAGTTCACCCCGTTCCTGCGGTTCCCCCCGGAACTACGCAAAATCGTGTACACCACCAACCTGGTGGAAAGCGTCCACTACCAGCTACGGAAAGTAACCAAAACCAGAGGGCACTTTCCCACCGACCAATCAGCACTGAAACTGTTGCGCCTCGCCGCCCGCAACATCACCAACAAGAGAGGAGGAGACCTCGGAACCGGCACCCACGGCTGGAAAACAGCCCTCAACCAACTCGAAATCCACTTCCCCAACCGAATGAACCTATGAACCTCCCCGGGTTTCATAGAGAGTGGGTTGTTTGTGTGGTTGCGGGTTTTCTGGGGGTTTGATGGTAGGCGGTTTCGTGGTCGGCGGGGGTGATGTAGGTGTTGTCGGGGGTGATTCCTCCGTGTAGGCGTCGGTGGTTGTACCAGTCGATGTACTCGAGGGTGGCGAAGGTGGTGTGGTCCAGGTTTTGCCATGGTCCCCGTTGGTTGATCAGTTCGGTTTTGTAAAGGCCGATGGTGGTCTCGGCCAGGGCATTGTCGTAGCTGTCGCCTCGGCTTCCCACCGAGGAAACGATCTGGCTTTCGGCCAAACGGTTGGTGTAGCGCACGGACAGATATTGACTTCCCCTATCCGAATGATGTATCAATTTGTGGGGGTTGCGACGCCGGCGGGTGGCCAAAGCCATTTCCAACGCGTCCACGGCCAGGCTGGCGCGGAGGGTGGTAGCGGTCTGCCATCCGACTATGAACTTGGAGTAGGCATCGATGATGAACGCCGCGTACACCCACCCAGCCCGGGTGCGAATGTACGTCAGGTCCGCCACCCAAAGACGATCTGGCGCCCCGGCGGTGAAGTCCCGTTCCACCAGATCAGCCGGATAGTCAGTGCCGGAGGGTTCGGTGGTGAGAACCTTGCGCCGACCGCGGGAAACACCACGTAGACCGGCGTTTCGCATCAGCCGTTCCACTGTGCACCGCGCCACTGGGGTGCCTTGACGGTTGAGCTGTGCCCATACCTTGACAGCACCGTACACCCCGTAGTTCTCTTCATGCACCCAGCGGATCTGTTCGGTAAGCCATCCGTCACGCTGGGCTCTCGCTGACGGCGGGCGGGACTTGTAGGCGTAGTAGGTGGAAGGGGCGATCCCGACATTGCGCTCGCGCAACACCCGACAGATCGGCTCGACCCCGAACCTGGACCGATAGCGATCGATGAAAGCCACTACTTTGGCAGTCGCGGGTCGAGCTCCCGCGCGAAAAAAGCCGAAGCAGCTTTTAGGATCTCGTTCGCCCTGCGTAGCTCGCGGTTTTCCCGTTCCAACTCGACGACCCGACGTTTGTGGTCCACCGCTGCCGCAGAGACCCTCGATTCGGCCTTACGGACCCACTTACGGACCGTTTCGGGGGTTGGTCCCAGCATCTGCGCCACCGCGCAAATCGCTGCCCATTCGGAGGAATACACCCCCTCACGGGTGCCTTTCAGGACCATCCGCACCGCCCGCTCACGCAACTCGGTCGGATACCTAACAGAATTATTATTAGCCATGAGACTCCATCCTCTCAAGATAGAAAGCCTCTACCAAACCCGGGGGGATTCACTAACCCGATAAACCAACAAGAAACCAACCCCTCACACAGAGAATTTGACTGTGAGAATATGGGGGGTGCCCTTTGAGGCTCTCAGGTATGGCTGCTGGTGGTGGTGTCGTGACCCACAATTTGACTGACCTCATGTGTCTTTGGCTTGATCTGTCCGACACCGGCCTCCAGCAGCTACCTGCGTACCGCGTTGGCCTGATCAGAAGCTTGTCCACCTCCAAGGGGGGTGTGACCCATCACAGTCCTGCCGTTCGGATTCGCGCCTCTCGGGTATGGCACATGTCAGATCCAAAAGAAAGGGAGAATCCATCATGTTGGCCACAATGGTAGAACATGTGATCGGGATCGATCCAGATCGTGACTGGGTAACCGCCTCGGTAGTGGACACCGCCACTACCGGAGAACAAACATCCGAAGTGTTCGAGACCACCCAGGCGGGATACGACCGTTTGTTGAAATGGGCAGACCAATGCACTCACACCGCCGGTCGGGTGTGGTCCGTGGAAGGCACCGGAAGCTACGGAGCGGGCGTTGCCGCCTATCTCATTGCTCGGGATGAACTAGTGGTGGAGTTCAATCATCTCGGGTATGGCACATGTCAGATCCAAAAGAAAGGGAGAATCCATCATGTTGGCCACAATGGTAGAACATGTGATCGGGATCGATCCAGATCGTGACTGGGTAACCGCCTCGGTAGTGGACACCGCCACTACCGGAGAACAAACATCCGAAGTGTTCGAGACCACCCAGGCGGGATACGACCGTTTGTTGAAATGGGCAGACCAATGCACTCACACCGCCGGTCGGGTGTGGTCCGTGGAAGGCACCGGAAGCTACGGAGCGGGCGTTGCCGCCTATCTCATTGCTCGGGATGAACTAGTGGTGGAGTTCAATCATCCCACCCCTACCGCTGACGGCGCCAAGACCGACACACTGGACGCTCGCCGGGCCGCCCGCCAAGTGTTGGGCCGCTCCCGGCTTTCTATACCACGAGTTCGGGGAGACCGAGAGGCTCTACGGGTGTTGGAAACCACCCGACGAGGCGCCATAACAGCTAGAACATCAGCGATCAACGAACTCAAAGCTCTCCTAGTGACCGCTCCTGTTGACCTGCGAGACCAACTACGAGGCTTGGCCACTGCTTCCCTGGTCGCCAAATGCCGCAGGTTCCGACTCGCATCGGCGCCGGTCAACGAACACACCGCCACCAAACAGGCCATGCGTTCTGCAGCCCGGCGAATCCATGCTCTCACCACCGAAGCAGCCGACCTGGGAACAACAATCACCGAACTGGTCAAAACCGTAGCTCCCCAACTGTTAGACCAGCCCGGCATAGGCCCGATCACCGCCGCTCAAGTGCTCATCGCCTGGTCCCATCCCGGCCGATGCCGCAACGAAGCAGCCTTCGCTCGGCTAGCCGGCGTAGCACCCCTCGAAGCTTCTTCCGGGCAACACACCCGCCACCGACTGAACCGACGCGGCGACCGTCAACTCAATCGAGCTCTCCACACCATCGCCATCAGCCGCTCCCGATACTGTCCCAAAACCCGGGCCTACATCCAAAAACGCACCAGCGAAGGAAAAACCACTCGAGAAGCACGCCGCTGTCTAAAACGGTACATCGCCCGACATCTGTACCGACTCCTCGAAAACCCACCAACCAACCCCTAACAAACCACCCCTCTCCGAACACCGCCAACCACCCCCCGGACTCGATTTGGAGATCATAGAAGCATCAAGCCCCGCGCCGCCGACCTATACGCTGGCGCCGCTAAGACCGACCCCCGCGACGCGTGGGTGTTAGCCGACTACGCACGCCGCAACCCCGACCGTCTCCAATGGACAGAGATCAACGACGAACTGCTGGTCCGTCTCCGAATACTGAACGGCCACGACACCGACCTCGCTTCGGACGCCACCCGAACCATAAACCGCTGCCGAGACGCCCTATTAGCCGTCTCACCAGCCCTGGAACGCCTCCTCGGCGCACGGCTCGGCCAACCCGGCGTCCGAGACCTGCTCTCCAAATGGGCCACCCCCACCACCCTACGCGACGCCGGACCCACCAAAATGGGTCATCGGAAATTAGGGGGGAGTGATGGTTGCGAGGAGCTGCCAGTTGGGTTTCCCGGCGTATAGGAGTGCTCGGATTCGGTAGTTGGCGAAGTTCCGGAACCCGAACGCCGTTCGTTTGATCCGCTTGATCAGGTTGTTCAACCCTTCGGTTGGTCCGTTACTCACCCGGGAGTGATGCCAGTTCGTGATTTGGGTGGCCCAACGAGCGATCGTACGACCCAGGCGGTTCACCTCCGCGGGCAGTGACCGGTCCTGCAGATCAGCGGCGAGTTGGTGAGTGAACTCGGCTGCCAACCGGGGGTCGTCGATGTGGTAGATGTCCCGGACGCTCTCTTTGGCCGACCAGGCATCCCGTACCTCTCCATAGGGGTCACCAGCTCGCAAGAGCCCCCGGATACGATGCTCGCCGCGGGTGTCCAGTCGTTCCTGGGCCATGATCAACAGACGACGGATCCGATAAAGCGGATCGCCTCGGCGGCCCCGATGGCCGAGCTGTTCGTTTTGTACCCGACATCGGACCAGGTCAACACACCGGTTCGCCAGTCGGACCACGTGAAACGGGTCGGCCACCTGATCGGCGTGGGGCAGCACCTGGTCGTAGGCGACCTGGTAGGGGCCGGACATGTCCAAAACCGCCCACCGGATGTTCTCACACCATTCGGGGGATTGGTTCCTGAACCAACTGGCGGCGCTTTCGACCGTTCTACCAGGCACAATATCCAACAACTGACAGCCCCCAACGTCCACCACCGATGTGCACCACCGCTTCTTACGCCACCGGCCCTCACGCCAGAACAGGGTCTCGCCCCGCCCCCACCGCTTCCACCTCCCCGAACCGGGCAGTATCGGCTTCCAACAGCGCCCCGCCCCACCGCGTCACCTCGGAGTTCACCGTATGCCAATCACAACCCAACTCAGCGGCTACCTCTGCCACCGTGCGACCCAGACGCCCCACCTGCTCGGTGGCCCAACGACCGGCGCGAGAGGTTAACAAGGCCCGTTCCGGCGCCACCGACAGGTCCTGTTCGGCGAACGACCCCACCACACACGTCGGTCTGGGGCACACCCAGCGGCGTTTCCGCCACCGCAGTCGCACCGGCCGACCGAACGCCGGCAAGTCAACCAACCGCACGAGGCGGTCGCCCTTGGACCACACTCTCCCACCACATTCCCCGCACACCGGACGAGGTCCACGAGACCTGATCGTCACTCTCAGCCGGTCATTCGACAGCTCCTCGACTCCCACCAGGTCAACCTCACCCAGCCCGACCAGCAACTCGCACATACGCCTACTATCAGTCTCCACAGGGTCCTCCTCTCGGACGTGAATTCAACACCCGATTATGGAGGACCCTCCCCCACATTCGATGGATTCCCGACTCCCCCGAGATTTCCGAAGAACCACCAAAATCCGCAACGCCATCAAAAGACGCTCCCCACGACTAGCCAACACCCTCACCACCCAGGTCCTCGCCGCAGCAGCTGAACCGCCCCGACCCGGGCACACCCCCAATTATGAGTGTGGAGCCAAGCTAAGGCGATCTTGCCCTTCTGGAGCGGATGTGTGCCAAGAAATTCGCCCGCGACAGGGTGTTGAGCACATCGCCGGCGGTGGCCCAGCCGCGGCGGGCGTTGGCCGTCCCGTAGGCCATTCGCCGAAGTTCGGTGACGTGATGGGAGTCGGTGGAGATAACCAGTTTCACCCCTTTGGAAACCGCTCGGCGGATGACTTCGGGAGAAGCGTCAAGCCGGTCGAGGGCGCCGTTTACCTCCAGCGCCACTCCCCGGGCGGCCATCTCCTCCAGCACCGGATCCAGTTCCAGCTCGATTCCCGGGCGGCGCCCCAGCATCCTGCCGGTGAGATGCCCTATGGCGGACACCGATGGGTCGGCGATCGCCCGCCGAAGTCTTTGGGTCTGCTGCTGAGGCGTCAGGTCATAGTGAGAGTGGATCGAGGCCACGCACCAGTCGAACCCCATACGAAAGCCAGGGTCGTAATCCAAGCTCCCGTCCGCCCCGATGTTCAACTCACAGCCGAACAGCAACTCGATCTCCGGGTAGCGCTTGCCCAGTGACGCCACCTGCCGACGGTGAGCCTCCATCTCTTCCCTGGACAGTCCGTTGATGGCTAAATCCTCTCCGTGGTCGGTGATGGCCACATATTCCAGTCCGGCCCCGATTGCGGCTCTCACCATATCGGGCAGGGGCGACCGTCCATCGCCGGAGCGGTCGGTGTGGAAGTGGAGATCGCCCCGGATGTCTTCGGTGGTGACCAGCCGGGGGACCGCGTCCTGCAGAGCCGCTTCCACTTCTCCGGCGTCTTCTCGGATTTCGGGTGGGACCCAGCTCATTCCCAGGGCGGTGTAGATGTCCTCCTCGGTCCCCGAAGCCACCGGTCGGTCCTCGCCCCTGGGGAACAAACCGTATTCGTTGAGAAGCTGATCCGAAGCGATGGCCAACTGGCGGAGTTTTACATTGTGAGCCTTGGAACCGGTGAAATAGAGAAGAGCGGCCCCCAACTGCGATGGGTCCACCACCCGCACGTCCATTGACAGCCCGTTCCGGGTGAGCACCGAAGTCTTGGTAATGCCCGAAAGCAACGTTTCCTCCACCAGAGAATGATCAGAAACCGCCTGCATCACGTCCGGCCAAGTGTTGGGAGGGGCTGCTACCACCAGATCGATGTCGGCCACCGATTCTCGGAATCGGCGGACACTTCCGCAGATCTTCACTTCCTCAACCCCCCGAATGTCCCGCAGATAATCCCGCATTGCCTCGGCGGCGGGTAGCGCCTTCACCAAAGGGGTTCGGCGGGTTTTACCGGTTAAACCCAGCCGCTCCACCGACCGGGCGATCTTGGCCTCGCTTCGGGGCCCCAATCCGGGAAGCTCCCGAAGCTGCTGCCGGTCGAGGGCTGACAGCAAATCGGCAAGGCTCTCCACTCCAAGGTCCCGACGGATCATCTTGGCGGTCTTGGGACCCAAGCCGGGGATACGGGTGATCTCTCTGAATGCCCTCGGGTATTTGGAGCGCAGGGCATCGAGTTTCGTCAGCTTTCCGGTTTCGCAGAACTCGGCCAGCATCGAGGCGATGCCCTTGCCAATCCCGGGGATGGCTTGGATCTGTCGGATACTGAGGGTGGCTATCTCCCCTTCCAGGTTCTCCACCGACCGGCGGGCTCGTTCATAGGCCCGCACTCGGAATGACTGCGGAGACCCGTCATCCAAGATCGTGAGCTCGATCAACTCGTCGAGCATCTCCAGGATCTGTCGGTTGGAGACCATCGGTCGAAACGTACCAGGACCGGGGCGGCTACACCCAGATGTGAACCTCAGATTTGTTCATCGGATAACCCTCTGGATCCCTCTCTCCCTCTCCCAGGCATTCAGCCCGACCAGAGACGAGCCGTCGGGCGGTCCCGGCCGCGGCCGCCGCCTCGCCCTCAGACGGTGGACACGAAAGCGCCGCAGACACTCAACATCACCGTGAGAATGGTCACCACCCCGATGAAGACCACCCATCGGTGGGTCTTTCTGACATAGGCGTGCATCTCCTCCAAACGATCATCTTCATGCATGCTGGTTCCTTTCCCATGGCACCCAGGAATCCGGCGCCTTGGTAGGTGGGAGATTATCGCGCCGACAGCGGCGCCACGGAGGCTCCCGAGAGCGCCAGCAGGTCTTGAGGGCTGATCTCTATCTGGAGGCCACGCTTGCCGGCGCTCACCCACACGGTGGAAAAATCCAGAATCGACTGATCCACCACCATCGTCATTTGGCGCCGTTGTCCAAAGGGGCTGATCCCACCCGGAACATAGCCGGTGAGACGCTGCGCCTGCCGGGGCGAGGCCATCCGCACCCGTCTGATCCCCACTGCCCTGGCCATTCGCTTGAGATCCAGCCGGGCATCAGCCGCCACCAAACTCACCATCGGCGCTTCATCGGCAAATACCACCAGGGTCTTGAACAACCGCGATGGGGGAACCCCCAACTGCTCGGCCACCGCCCTCCCATAGTCCTCCACCGCCCCAAAGTCCACCTGATAGGAATGCAACCGGAAGCCAACACCGGATTTGTGAAGGACCTGAGTGGCCCTGGTGCCGCCTTTCCGCGGGGATCTCATTCCCGCTCAGGGTAGGGGAAGTATTCGGCCCGCGCCACGGCCGAGACCCTGATGTCCCGCCACAGCCACAGGCGGGCCACCCGCTCAGTCTCCACCGACACCACCCGGCCGACCGGCCGCTGATCAACCGGGCAGCGGCACCACACCAGACGGGCGCCGTTCGCCTCGGCCAGTCGCTGCGCCACCGCTCGGGGAGAGGCCCCTCCGGCGAAGGTGGCAGGGGCAGCGGCCAGAGCCGCGGCGTCAGCGGCGGTCTGAACTCGGATGCGAGCCGAGAGCATGGCGGTCACATCCAACAACGCCACCGCCATGATCAGTATCACTCCCACCACCACCGGAACCAACACCGTGATCGTTCCTCGCTGGCTGGCATTTCCCATGGTTCTCATCCCTCCCGTTGCATCACCGCCCGGCTGTTCAACTTGATAACAAACCGATCCAAGAGCGGAGTGACCAGGCGATAACGCATCTGCACCTCCACCCGCACCGCCGAACCGGCCACCGTGGCACCCGTCACGGCGATCCGCACCCGCTCGGCCAGGCTGGGAGACAGAGTATCCCTCACGGCGGCTGCCGCTCGGCCGGGATCGGGGTGGGTGGCTGCCACCCGGGCTCCTTCCCGGGTGGCAGCCTCCATTTCCAAGCGGGTGACAGCAATGAGAAACAGTTCCATGACCGCCACCAGGACCAACAGGATCACCGGTAGCACCAAAACTGCCTCCACCGCCAGGGAACCCTTTTCATCACCCATCTCTGCCCTTTCGGTTCTAGAATCCGAGCCCGATCTTGCCCTTGACAAAGTCAAGAGCCTTCTTGAAGATGGATTCCAGGAGGTTGTCTCCCGATCCCTTCCTTACCCACTGCACCAACACTGTGGCCACTGCCACCACTGCCAGAACCACCAATATGTATTCCACGGTGCCCTGACCTCGCTGGTCGCGGTCGAACCAAATCATCATCCTGGTCCATAGAGCTGTCATTTGCCAGACCTCCTTGGTCATCGTTCCCGGCGTCCGGCCGGGGCGGGGGAAGGGGGACTTTCATGCGCCGATCAGCCCGGTCAACATCTCCGTCACCCGGGTCACCACCGGAGGTCCCACCAGGACCAACAGAAATCCGGGGATGATCAGCAGAGTGAGGGGGACGGCCAGAGTAACCGGCAGAGAGCGAATTCGAGCAAGAGCATCCGTGCGATGCTGATGGTGGAGATTGTCAACATGGGCGACGACGGCCCGCACCAGGGAACTCCCGGAGGTATGGGCGCCGGCCATTCTTCCGAATAGTTCGCCCAGCCGCCCTCCACTGGCAGCCAAGGCCTGGGCCAGACCGGTCCGACGACTTCGGCGCAGCACTTGTGAGACTTCGACCCGCAGTTGCGGGTGGGCCTCTTGGGAGGTGAGTATCAGAGAGTTGGCCAGAGACAGCCCTCCAGTCAGGGGAATCACCAGGAGACGACCGAAACGGATGATGTCTTCGACTCCGGCCGGTCGCGGACGACGTCGGCGGCGGCGCCCCACCCACCAAACCATGAGAAGCAACAGAGCCAACCACCACCACTGGAAGGGGATGGCGACCATGGCCAGTATCGCCCAGTGTCCGTGGGCGGAACAGACGGCGGCCGCTCGTCCGGCATCGAGCCTCATGGCGAGGCCTTTCTGATCAGGATCAGCATCACGGCCATCCCCAGACCGAGCAGAGTCACTCCGGCGATGGTCAGGACAGCAGAGATGGGACTGGCCGCCAGACTCCGGGCCAGACCTCCGCTGATTATCCGGTACACGATTACCAGCGCCGGGATTCCCACCACCACCACCGCCGAGGTTTTGGCCTGGGCAGTTGCCGCCCTCCGTTCTTGACGCAACTCGTCTTCTTCCACCGCCAGGGCGGCAGTGAAGTCGAAGACCTCCGCCACTCGTCCTCCGGTGCGATCCGCCACCCGAAGCGCCGCCGCCGCCAACGCCCCGTGAACCGGCATGGCCGCGGTCACCGCCGCAGAGATCCGGTCAAGGGAGGCTCCGGAGGCCACCAACCGCCGCACACCGTGGAAGTCAAGCCGCGATGAGCGCTGACCGGCCGCGGCCATCGCGGCTCTTACCCCCTGGCCGGCCCGCAGTTCGCCCGCCATGCCCAAGAGCACCTGAGCCTCCTCTGAGCAGCCGGTCCGGCGTTTGCGCATCCGACGGGCATCCACCAAGACCAGACCCATCAGAAACACGGCCACCAGCCAGGGTTGGGTGACCGCGGCTCCCAGCAGCGCCGCCAAACGCCAGTCCAGTCCGGCTATTAGGCCCCAACCCACCACCAGCGCCCCCCAGAGGTTCACAGTCTTCTCCCCGCCTGGTGCTCTATAGTCGCCACCCGCCGAAAACCGCCGGTTCTCTCCACCTGGATAACCACGTCGATGGCTGAGCGGATCTGGGCACGGATCGCTTCGGCCAGCAGATTTCCGGCTCCCATCAGAGCCAGGGTCTCCAGCCTCCACAGAGCTTCGGCCGGGCTGTTGGCGTGCAGGGTGGACATCGACCCGGAGTGACCGGTGTTCAGGGCCGACACCAGATCAAGGGCCTCGGGGCCCCGCACCTCGCCCACCACAATCCGATCGGGCCGCAGACGAAGCGCCGAACGAATCAACTGGCGGAGGGTGATGGCGCCCACCCCCTCGGAGTTGGCCGGGCGGCCTTCCAGCCGCACCACATGGCCGGACAGCCGAAGTTCCGATGCGTCCTCCACTACCACCACCCGCTCGGTCTCCTCAATCAAACCGGACAGCACATTGAGCAGCGTGGTCTTGCCCGCGCCGGTTCCTCCCGACACCAGCAGATTCCGCCGCCCCGAGACAATCGAGCAAAGTTCCCGGGCCTGATCGGGGGTGACCGATCCCAGCTCCACCAGCGACTGCAGGTCCTCGGCCTGCGGAACAAATCGCCGTACCGCCACAATCGGGTGATCAACCGCTGCAGGGGGGATCACGGCGTGCAGGCGACTGCCATCGGCCAACCGGGCATCCACCATCGGCGAGGCTCGATCTATCCGAAGACCCAACGGGGCGATCACCCTTTCCACCGCCGCGATCACCGCCTGGCTGGTCTCAAACACCACCTGGGTCTTCTCCAGCTGTCCCGCCCGCTCCACCCATATTTCAGCCGGGGAGTTGACCAGGACATCGGTGACCCGGGGGTCACGCAGCAATTCTTCAAGCGGCCCCATTCCGATCAGCGAATCGATCACTTCCTCCACCACTCCGGGCGGCGCCAGGGGCGCCTCGGTGGCCACCACCTGGCGCACATGACGTTCAAGCGCTTCCCGCTCGGTGGGAAAGTCCTGAAGAAGAATCGTGTCAACCAGACGATCGATCAAGGCCATGACACGCTCCACGCTCTGGCCCAGGCATTCACCCACCGTCGGGGAGGGAATCCCCTGCCACCCAACATACGAATGAGGTGGGATCGACCCAGGGGAGGCAACACAATCCCTCCCACTTTCGGAGGCGGACCGGCCAACATGGCCTGATACACCGCCGGGCCGTTCACCGGGGGATACAGAAACCCGGGGAACAGCGGCCACACCGGAATCACCGGGATCCCCGCCAGGAAGGGAGGAAGGTCAAGGGAGGATCCGAGACGGAACACCACCGCCGGCCCAGCCCGAGACCAGCGCTTCCAGCAATTCGGCCGTTTCCCGGGGGCTCGCCAAACCGTTGGGAAGCACCGCCACCCCACCGCGACGGGGGCGCAGATCATCCAATCTCGGCTGCGAAATAGCCAGAGCGGCCAGAGAACTCGACCCGGGATAGGGGGGCGCCTCCCGGTCAAGGTCCACCACCAGGGCGGTACCCCGGGCCGCAGCCAGACCCAGGGGCGCCACGGCATGGAGCACCGGATCAGCTCCGCATCTCACTGCCAGCACCCGATGGCGCCACCCGGCATCCGAAGGTCGTTGATTGCCTAACACTGTTATCCACTGTTATGCGATGTTAGACACAAGTCAACCGCGGCAGGTGGGTTTTTTTCGCGGGCGGGAAGGAGGGTGAACTAGGCCGAGGGGGTAAAGGTCCTTACTCTGCCTCCGGCCCCCAACAGCCCTTCCACGGGGTTTATCCAACCGGTGACACTCACAGCTTTCAGCAGGCCTTCCAGGGCGCCACGATTGAACAGCACCGGAGACGCCACTGTCACCAGAGATGAGCGGTCCCGGCTTCCCACCACCCAGCCTTCCCGCACCACCTTGACAGCCTCTGGGATCGACCGGACCGAAACCACCCCCTCACCGCCCCGTTGCAGAGCCCGTCCCATCGACCCGAACAGGTCCTTTTCCTGAGGCGAAGTTGCCTCCTCGGCCGAGAATCCCATCCGGGTCACAGTGGGCGACACCGTCTCCAAGACGTCCCGAACCTCCTGGGCACAGATCGCCATGATCCCGTCCCGAAACGTTACCCACGGCGGACGAATAACCGCCAACGGCTCCGATAATCGCAGTCCGGCTGATGGGGCGTCGGTGGGGGGCAAGGTCGTCTCAGGGTGGGTTGTCCACCTACGCTACCGCGGACAGATGAAAAACCACCGAGGTCATGCGGCAGGGATATTGCTGGCGGGAGGACGAGGCAGACGCGCCCGGTTCCCAACCAACAAGGCCTACCTGGAGGTGGGCGGGGCGCCGATGATCACCCATTCCCTCCAAACTCTGGACCGTTCCGCGTGGGTGGTCAAGTTGGTGCTGGTGATCCGGCCCGAGGACCGTGACATTGCCGAACGGGCGGTGCGCGGTTGCGGGATCACCACCCCTTGGCTCCTGGTGCGAGGAGGCAATTCCCGTCACCAAAGCGAACACCGGGGGTTGGCTGCCCTCTCCGATGACATCCGGGGCGGCGCCATTGATCTGGTGGCCATTCATGACGGCGCCCGGCCCTTTCTGAGCCCCGGCCTCTTGGAAAGGCTGTTCCGAGACGCCCACCGGCATGGGGGATCCGCTCCCACCCTGCCGGTTGAGATACCTACCTATCAGACATCTGAGAGCGGCTATCTGCAAGCCGCCGAAGAAGGCCGGCTCCATCGGGCCCAGACTCCCCAGGTCTTCTGGGCGCCGCAGCTTTGGGCGGCATATCAGAAGGCTCGGGAAGCCGGATTCGAAGGGGTGGACACCGCCGAGACAGTGGAACGGTTCTCCGATCTGAGGATCAAAGCCGTCCCCGGGGATTCCGGCAACCTAAAGCTCACTTTTCCGGAAGATTTCGAAGCCGTGGGCCTCGGAGCCGACTGACAGCCACTCTGCCAAGCCGGAGCGAATCGGTCCTTAATGGCCGCCCCGTTTGACCCCGCCGTATTTCATCCGGGTGTCGCTCATGGCAGCCGCGCGGATGGTGTCGTCACGGATGCCGGCATCCACCACCTCGCCAACGAACAGGGTGTGGGTGCCCATGTCGATGGAGCTTCTGACCTCACAGTCCATAAAGGCGATGGCGTCCTCGAATATGGGCGCGCCGGTCTTCCCGAGGCGCACCGCCCGGTCGTTGAGAGTCATTCCCGCCCGTTTGGCCGGTTTGGAGAATTTCACGAAGACCCGCTTGTCAGCGGGATCCCACAGATTGATCGTGAAGCTGCCGCCTTCGCTGATCAGCCGATGGGTGACCGCACTGTTGTCCACCCCGATCCCGATCAAGACCGGCTCCATGGAGAGCTGGGTGATCCAGGAAGTGGTCATCCCATTCCAGGTTTCGCCGGAGGCGGAGCCGACCAACGCCAGGGCATTGGGGATTTTCCAAGTGACTTTGTTCAGTAGTTGATTGGAGAGCATCCCCTGTATTCTGGCAGGCATGCGCATCTTGGTCTGCACTTCCGGGGTGCTGCCAGCACCGCCGGTCATAGATTTTTGCTCTTCGTTGTTGGGCAAAACGGGAAAAGTCATGATTCTTACCGTGGTGCAGGTACCTCGATCTTTGCTCGATAAATTCCGGCGCCAACCCCGATCGTTCTTCTCCGAAGACCCTCAAGATTGCCCTCGCCAAGCCTCGGATGCGGAGCATGACTACATCCGGGAACGGGGCGAGCGGGCGGTTGCCACCCTCGCCAAGGGTTTCCGATCGGCTGGGATCGACCCGGAACTCTCCTACGTTGCCGGCCATGACCTGGCGGGCGCCATCGTGACTCAGGCCGAGATGATGCAGGCTGATCTGATCGTGATGGGCGCTACCCGCCAGTTGTTCGAACCGGAGGTGTGGTCATCGGTGACCGCCCGGGTCAGCCAAGAGTGCGAACGGCCCCTCTTATTGATGCCCACCCAACCCAGGGAGGCGCCTTGAGTCCTACCTACCAAGGGGTATAAACGGGGGACATAGCCCAATAAATGTCACAGGCGACCGATCGCCTGACGGATTGTCTCCCAGCGCTCAGCTAAATCCAGGGCCCGGAGCGAACGTTCGGTGCTCTTAAGTCTGATATCGACCCAGGCCAAAGCGATTCTTGCGATCAATGATACGCCGATTAGCACAACCAAAGCTCCCACCGCCCAGGCAGGCAGATCCAATAACCTAACGGTCATGCCAAAGCCGTCCGGGGCATGCTTCGACGCTCTGGTTCAACAGCTCGGATGCGATCACCGTGAACCCTGTACAGTTGCTCGAATCCCTCCTCGCCCATCAGCACCTTGGTATCTTCCAAGATGGCATCTACCTGTTCTCGGTTCAGTTTGTACCGTCGGCCAAGCTGTTTGTAAGTGAGCCCATTCCGATGTAGCCCAACCTCCAAATACAGCCACCGACTCAACCGGACTCGCCCGGGGGAAAGCGGCTGGGATGTCATGGGGGTCAATCTCCTTTCAGTCGGTGACACCGAAAGGTAGACCCTATCCGCCTTAAATGGCATTCCATAGCGGATTTTAGGTCTGAGGTTGGCAAAAAACGGTGAGGAGCAACTTGTGTCGAAACGGGGGTCCGACCTCCAACCTCAATACCGGACAATCCCCACCCCCGGACAGGCCTGCACTAACCCTGGATCCACACTCATAATGGGGGGTGTACCCGGGTCGGGGCGGGTCTGACCCTTGGATCCACCGACGCTTTTGTGTCCATTATCGGATTTGTCGGCTTGTTTTCCGACCCGGGTGCTGTTCCTGAGCCTGTTGGTGATGGACGTGACCTGATAGGAGCTTTGAGGCTCTGCCACGGTGAGTGTGCTGTCCGTCCGTTCCCTTCAGGTTTGGACAAAACCAAATTCTACCTGGAAGGAAGCAAGCGCATGTCGGGCAAACGAGTCGAGGTTGTTGGTGGGGTTGACACCCACCGTGATGTTCATGTTGCGGCGGTGGTTGACACCGCCGGTCGCGTTTTGGGAACGATGCCGTTTTCGGCTGATACCGTCGGGTATGAACAAATGAGCGAATGGTTTCAGTCTTATGGAGACTTGATCAGGGTAGGGGTGGAGGGTACCGGCAGCTACGGCGCCGGCCTGGCCCGTCATCTTGCCGGTGTCGATGTGAGGGTGGTGGAAGTGAACCGTCCGAACCGTCAAATGCGCCGCCGGTGGGGCAAGACCGACACTATCGACGCTCAGGCCGCGGCGCGGGCCGCCCTGAACGGGGAGGCCCGGGGCACGCCTAAAAGCGGCGACGGGCTGGTCGAAGCGATCAGGATGCTTATGGTGGCTCGCCGGTCGGCGGTCAAGGCCCGTACCCAGGCCATCAACCAAATGCATTCTTTGGTGGTCACCGCCCCCGAGCAGGTCAAACACCAACTGAAAGGCCTTTCTTCCAAAGCCCGCGTGGAGGTCTGCGCCTCTTTTCGGCCCGGTGCCGCCCACACCACCGTCCGTTACGCCAAACAAGCCCTCCGACATCTGGCCCGCCGCTGGCAGACCCTCACTTCGGAGATCAAAGAACTGGACCCCCAGATCCGCGGTCTCTGCGCCCGGGCCAACCCGGCGCTTTTGGCCACCCTCGGTGTCGGCGGGGACACCGCCGCCGCTCTGCTGATCGCCGCCGGCGACAACCCCCAACGAATGCGATCGGAAGCCTCGTTCGCCGCGTTATGCGGTGTCAGTCCCGTCCAAGCGTCCTCAGGACAGACCGTGCGTCACCGTCTCAACCGCGGTGGGAACCGCCAAGCCAACAACGCCCTCTGGCGCATCGCCTCCACCCGGATGCGCTACCACCAACCCACCATCGCATATGCGAAGAAACGACAGGCGGAAGGCAAAACCCGAAAAGAGATCATCCGATGCCTCAAACGGCACATCGCCCGGGAGATCCACCACCTCTTGACCAACCCGCCCCAAACGCCGCCAGGCGCCCACCTGCGCTGCCTACGCCAAAACAACCGAACCACCCTCGCACAGGCCGCCACCGCCCTGAAAACCCACCCGAACCGCCTCTCACAACTCGAACGAGGCCTCCACCACAACCACCAACTCGCCACCCGCTACCAACAATGGCTCACCACCCCCCAAACCCCAATTTGACAACCATAGGAGCATCCGGTGGTGTGAATTGAATCGCCCCGGCTTTATCGGAGAGCGTTTTTTGTGAGTTGTTTCGGTCGTGTTGGGGGTTGTTGGTGATGGTAGTTGGTCTCCTTTTCGGCGGGTGGGATATCTCCGATGGGTTCGAGGAGCCGGCGGTGGTTGAACCAGTCCACGTATTCGAGGGTGGCGTACTCGACCTGGTCGAGGTTGCGCCATGGTCCACGGTTTCGGATCAGTTCTGTTTTGTACAACCCGATCACCGACTCCGCCAGGGCGTTGTCATACGAATCGCCGACCGACCCGACCGACGGTGATATCCCGGTTTCGACCAGACGGTCGGTGTACCGAATTGACAGGTATTGGGCGCCAGCGTCGGAATGGTGGACCAGACGCTCGCCGGGTTTGGGATCACGGGCCCATAGGGCCTGTTCCAACGCGTCAAGCGCCAGATCGGCGCGTAGGGTGGTCGCTACTCGCCATCCGACTATGAACCGCGAGTAGGCGTCGATCACAAACCGCGGCGTACACGAACCCCGACCAGGTCGGCACATAGGTGATGTCCGCCAACCAAAGACGGTTCGGAGCCTCAGCACCGAACCGCCGGTCGACCAGATCAGCGGGTCTGTGAGCGTCCCCCTCGGAGACAGATGTTCGTTGTTTCTTGCCTCTGACCACGCCCACCAGCCCTTCTAGGCGCATCAGACGCTCGACTGTGCACCGCGCCACCGTAACTCCCTGACGGTGCAGCTGCCGCCATACCTTCCGAGCGCCGAACTACTCCCCAAAGTTCTCTGAATGAACACGGCGGATCACCGGAACCAGTTCGGCGTCCCGACGCGAACGCGCCGAACACCGATCCGGTTCCCGCTCTCGGCGTTTGTGTTCGTAATAGGTGGAAGGGGCAATTCGGCAACTGCTCACAGAACAGGCTCGACCCCATTCTCCTTTCGGTGTTCATCCACGAACCTGGTCATCTGCTCGAAAGGACGGTCGAAGCATCGGCCTGGGCGAAATACGCTGACGCCTTCCGCAGGATCTCGTTCGCCCGGCGCAACTCGCGGTTCTCCCGCCGTAATTCCCTCAGCTCCTCCAACTGATCGGTGGTCAAACCCGACCGAACCCCCTGGTCGCGTTCTGACTGACGCACCCACTTTCTGAGGGTCTCAGCCGAGCACCCAACCTTCTCGGCGATCGAACAGATCGCCGCCCACTGTGAACGGTGCTCACCCTGATGAGAAAGCACAAGCCGAACCGCCCGCTCGCGGACCTCCGGCGCATAACTACTAGGTCTTCCCATAAATCTCCATCCTCTCAAGATAGAAAGTCTCCGGGAAAACCGGTGTGATTCACGGCTGCCGCATACTCGAAAAGGCCCCACCTCGGACACCTCCCCGGCACACAGCCACCACCAATGCTCCGCAATCACCCGGCTGCGCCCACAACCAAACCAAAAAAGCACCCCCCACCCACCAAAACAGCCCCCCAAACCAGGGAACCCTCACCCACCCGCCAAAACGGTGGATTGAGGCTAACACACCCCGCCACCGTCAGGCCGCTACCCCGTAAAGCCACCCCCGGCAACAACCGGGGGCACGAACACCAACCCTATTGGCGGACGACATCCCTGACTCGGTTGATGGTGGACTTCAGATGGGTCGCTGCTCCGGCCATGTCAGGTGCTCCGGTTATGCCTCGGGAACTGTTGATGATCAGTCCCCTCCCCTCGGCGGTGAGTCCCGCCCTGAGCACCTGCTCCAGATCAGCTCCCTGGGCGCCGACGCCCGGCGCCAGAAAGGTCATGTCCCCCACCAGACGACGGGCTTCCCGCAGGTCGTCGGGACGGGTGGCGCCCATTACCAGCAGGCAGTTGCCCAGTTCGTTCCACTCCTGCGCCACCATCTGGGCCACCCGTTGCCAAAGCGGCTTTCCCTGCACCTCCAGAGCCTGGAGATCATCGGCGCCGGGGTTGGAGGTACGGCACAGGATCACACAGCCCCGGTCTGCTCGGTCCAAGAACGGGCGGAGGGCGTCCTGGCCCAGCCAGGGATTCAGGGTCACCGCGTCAAACCCCAGATGGTCAAAGAGAAAACGGGCGTAGGCCGCGCTGGTGGCGCCGATGTCGGCTCGCTTGGCATCCCCGATCACCGGGATGTCGGAATGTCGGGAAGCAAGGTAATCCATGATCTTCTCCAAAGAAGCGATCCCCGCCGCCCCCCGCGCCTCGTAAAAGGCCAGGTTGGGCTTGAAGGCGCACACATGGGCATGGGTCTGGGAGATCACCCGGCGACCCCATTCGAACAACGCATCGCCTCCCTCGCCCGACACAATCTCCACCCCGGGGTCCAATCCCACGCAAACCAGGCTGCGAGCCGCCTCCATGCGGGCCGAAAGCCGCTCGTCGAACCGGGTCATCTCACCTGGGCACGCCGCCGGCAGGAGACCAACCGAAGCGCAGTCATTTTCTCGCAGCCTCCGACAGGATCAGGGCCGGGGCCGTTGGACCTCGGAACACCAATGCACTCCAGTACTGGACCGCGGCCGCTCCCCGGTCGCAAAAGGCCTGGTAGTCGTCTCCGTCCAGCACTCCCCCACAACCTACTATCTCCCAATCCCCGCCCGATGCTCTCCGGGCCGCCGCCAACTCCTCCACCACCGAAAGCGCCCGGGAGTGAAGCGAGGCTCCGCCCACTCCCACCCCGATCCCCCCTTCGGAGAGTCGTCCGGGTGCAGTGTTGGTGGCGACGATCGCCTCCGCTCCTCCCTCCACCGCCGCCTCGGCCACCGGCCCGTAACGTCCTCCGCCGAGTTCGGGACCCACCTTCACCCACAGGGCGGTGGATTCCGGCAGTTCTTGGCGGACGGCGCGGCATAGTGCGGCAACTTCCCCGGGGAGTCCGGCATGGGCATATCCCTGAGGCACGTTGGGACAGCTGATGTTCACGGTCATCCAGGAAGGACGCAAACCCGCATTGGTGAACCGCCGCACCGCTTTCGCCACCCCCTCATCACGGCGGACCGGGTCGGCTTGGTCGGGGTCGGAGGCGATGCTTATCCCGTAGATGTCGGGAAGATCCTCCGCTCGTTCACCCAAGAAGGTCGCAGCCGCGGCGGCGCCGGGGTTGCGAAGACCGACCCGATTGAGAAGCGTCCGGCTTCCCGCGTCTCGCCACAGCACCTGCCCGGAGTTACCCGGCCGAGGTTGGGGAGTGAAGGATCCCATCTCCACCGGCCCTAGGAGAGACGGGATCGATCGCCAGCCCGGAATGATGTTGCGTCCTTCGGCCACCGCCCGAGACGCCTCCTCCTCGGTGGCAAACCCCTCTCCCTTCACCAACCCGGCCGCCATGATCAGCGGCGAGCCGATCTCCACCCGTCCGACCCGAGTCGGGGCCCCGGAACGAGACCGATAATTGGTCAGAACCCGGCACAGGGCCGGACGCCGGTCGAGCCTTTCCAACTGCTTCACAACCAGTCGATGGGCATCGTCCGCGGATTTGGTGAACAAGACCCGTCGAAAGGCTCGATATACGGCCTCTCCGGCCCGCAATTCAAATGCGGTCAGCATAAAGGTTCGAGCCGAATCCGGGTGGAGCCAACACTTCGCCGTCTTCGAAAACCACTTTGCCACCGATGACAACTCTTCGAATTACAGCCCACACTTCCATCCCCGCAAACGGCGTCCAGCCGCACAGAGTGTAGAGATCATCGGATCCGATCCGGCGGCGGGTTCCGGTGTCCACCAGGGTGTAGGTCCGCGGCGGGTCGGGATCCAACCCGAAGATGCGCCGGGGCGCCGATGAGACCAATTCCGCCGCCCGGTCGGCGCTCAGCCGCCCCTCCCCAACGGCGGTGAACAACAAGGGGATGGTGGTTTCCAGTCCCGGCACTCCAAACGGGGTGGGGCAGCCGAGCTTTTCCTCCCCGGTGTGGGGAGCGTGATCGGACTCCACCACATCGATCACACCGTCTCTTATCCCCGCCCACAGGGCATCTCGGTCGGCCGAAGTGCCGAGCGGAGGCTTCATCACCCCCCGGGGTCCCAGCGCCGAGAGGTCCCGTTCGGTCAAGAAGAGATGATGGGGAGTGACCCCGGCGGTGATCTCCGTTCCCCATCGCTTGTGTTGAGCCACTTCCGCCACTGCGCGGGCGGTGTCGATGTGGCAGAGGTGTCCACGTTTGCCATGTCGGCGGAGAGACCGCAGAAACGTTTCCACCATCTCTTCTTCGGCGTGAGCAGCCAACACCCCCGGGCCGGGCCAGGATGCCACCTGCCGGTCCATTTGCGATGCGGTGATGGTCAGGCCCCCGGTGGTGTGTCCGCAATACATCTTCATTCCGCACACTCCCCGAGCTATCCGGGCCAAATCAGGCGCGGGCAACTCTCCGCGGGGATGGGCCCCCAGCCACACCCCATAATCACACCGAGCGCTCTTCGCCAGGTCGGAGAGCTTCCTCTCCAGACCCGGGCCGTCGGTGGTGGGCGGAGGGGTGTTGGGCATGTCCAGCACCGCGGTGTAACCGCCAGCCAGAGCCGCGGCGGTCTCGGTGGCGAAGTCCCCCTTGTGAGACCACTCCATGCCTCGCAGGTGGACATGGGGATCAAGCGTTCCCACTATGCGCCGCAAACTCACGGGCTTTCCTTCGGTGCTCGGCGCCCCCGCTCGTTCGCCTCGACCAATTTCAGCACCTCCGATACCACCTGCTCGAGGCCAAGCGTGGTCGTGTCGACCACCACGGCGTCCGGCATGAGCCGAAGCGGAGAAGCAGCCCGCCCGGTGTCCTGTCGATCACGACCAGCCAGGGTTTGTGCAACCTCTGTCACACTTCCACCGCCCAGCTCCCTAGCCCGCCGGCGGGTCCGCTCATCGTCGGACGCGGTCAAAAAGACCTTCACATCAGCCTCGGGAAACACCACCGAACCGATGTCGCGGCCTTCCACCACCGCTTCACCCCCTCGTTCCCGCACCCACTGTCTCTGTCGTTCCACCAGTATCCTGCGCACCTCGGCCAGCGTCGCCACCCGGCTGGCGGCCGCCGCCACTGCCGGGGTCCTGATCTCCCTCTCCACATCCTCGCCGTTGAGCCGAGTGCGGCCCTTCTCCTGGGTGATGACCGCCTTCCCAACCACCATGGTGGCGGCCGTTTCATCGTCACAGGCCTCCCCCGCCCGCAGCACCGCCAGAGCCGCCGCCCGATAGAAGGCCCCGGTATCCAGGTAGGCCACTCCCAACCGCTCGGCCAAGCGCCGAGCCAAGGTGCTTTTGCCGCTGGCGGCGGGACCGTCGATGGCGATCACTCTCCGCACCAAGCCTCCTCCGACCCTCACAGCGTGCTCAACATGGAGAAGAACCCCGGCCAGGTCTTGGTGACACAACCGGGGTCCAGAATTTCCACCCCGGCTTGGCGAAGTCCGACCAGGGAAAAGGACATGGCCATCCGATGATCGTCATAGGTGTGGAACAGGGCCGCACGAACCCGACCCGGTCTGATAATCAGGTTGTTGCCTTCCACCGTGGCCTGCGCTCCGGCGCGGGTCAGTTCGGCGCGCAGGGCCGCCAAACGGTCGGTCTCTTTGAGACGCAAGGTCCCCAGGCCCCGCAGGCGACTCGGGGTCCGGGCAAACAGGCATGCCACCGAAACACCCAGGGCGCCGTCGGGCATGCTGCTCATGTCCCAATCCACGCCCCGTAAGGCGCCGTCGGATGGCCCCTCAACCACCAGGCGAGCGCCCAGCCACCGCACCCGGCATCCCATTTGCGCCAAGACCTCCCCCACCGCCAGATCGGCCTGGGTGGAGCCGGGGATCAGGCCCTCAATGCCCACCACTCCCCCGGTGATAGCGGCTGCCACCATCGGATAAACGGCGGCGGAGGCATCGGCCTCAATCTCGAACTGGGCGGCCCGATACCCATCCGGGCGGATCCGAAAGCAAGGTCCAGCCTCATGTTGAACCGAACCTCCGAAGGCTCCCATCACCTCCAGGGTGGTCTTCACATACGGCTCTGACACCATCTCGCCCCGAGTGCGGATCATCACCTCCTGCTGCGCCAGGGGGGCCACCATCAAAAGGGCAGAGAGAAACTGGGATGATCGGGAGACGTCCACGCCGATCTCCCCGCCGGCCAGTCCGGCGCCCCCCACCGTCAGGGGAAAGAATCCGCCCGATGTCCGCACCCGGACCCCGGCCTGCTTCAGGGCCGAGGCGAGGTCGCCGATGGGGCGTTCGCGCATTCGCTCGGTTCCATCGATTCTTACCGGACCGGGGGCCAGGGCCGCCATCGCGGTGAGGAAGCGGGCGGTGGTGCCCGAAGCGCCCACATCCAACCCCTCATCGGGGGTCTCCAGCCGCCCGGCGGTCCCCAGCACCAGCCACGGGTCGTCCACGTCGTCGATCAGCACCCCCAACTGTCGTAGCCCGGCTCGCATCACCTCGGTGTCACGCGCGTCGAGCGGCCCGCCCAGCCGACTGGCGCCGCCACCGGCGAGAGCGGCGACCACCAGGGCCCGGTTGGTGATGCTCTTGGAACCCGGCGGGCGCACCACCCCCTCCACCGGACGCCGGCGGTGCGGGATCTTCAAAACCGGGGGGAAGTATGTTTCCATCACCCCGAAGACTATGGTCGGCTGCCCGCCCGGTACAACGCCGACACTTCCGGGTTGGAGAGTTTGCGCCATCTTCCCGGACGAAGGGTGTGGTCCCGCAGGGGTCCGATCGAGGTCCTCACCAGCCTTCGGACCGGATGTCCCACCGATTCCATCATCCGCCGTATCTCCCGTTTCCGACCTTCGTTCATCACCACTTCCAGGTGGGCCTCCCGAGCGGTGCGGGTCACCACCCGAGCCTGCCGCGCCCGAGCCGGACCGTCATCCAATGACACTCCTCGCACCAGTCCGCGCACCACGGCCGGACGGGGCACCCCCTCAACCAGCACCCGATAGGTCTTGGTGATTCCATAGCGAGGATGGGTGACCAGATTGGTCAACTCGCCGTCGTTGCTCAGCAGAATCAATCCTTCGCTGCGCCGGTCGAGCCGTCCCACCGGCCACACTCGGGGATAGTCAGGCACCAGATCAATCACTTTCTCCGATGCGTGGGGATCGGAGGTGGTGCAGACCACTCCGGGTGGCTTGTTGACCAGATAGGTGAGCAGGTGGGGCGCCAAGGGAAGACGCGCCCCATCCACCTTCACCACCGAATCGACCGGATCCGCCCGGTCACCCAACCGCGCCCGGCGGCCGTCCACAGTCACTCTCCCCTGGGCGATCAGCTCCTCCGCCGCCCTTCGGGACATCAGACCTGCGGCCGAGATGGCCTTCTGCAGGCGAATCGGACCGTCAGGCGCCGATGGCGGAGGCTGCCAGGTCATTCACCACCTCTGAGGCCGGGACCAAATCCGAAAGGGGAGGCAGATCTCCCAGGCTGTCGAGGCCCAACTTTTCCAACAAGAACTCGGTGGTTCCGTACAAAACGGGCTGGCCGGCCACCGCAAGCCTGCCCACCACCTCGATCAAACCGATCTTTTCCAGGGTGCGCAAAGGCGACGAGGAGTCCACTCCCCGGATCTCGTTGATCTGGTTCTTGGAGACCGGTTGGCGGTAGGCGATCACCGCCAGCACCTCCTGAGCGGCAAGGGACAATCGCTTGATGGGCCTTCGCGCCGCGAAGCTCTCCACATAGCGCACCAGGTCGGGGTGGGTGTAGAGGCGCCACCCGCCCGCCACCTGCTCCAGGCGCAGACCGCGTTCGGGTGAATCCAACCGACGGGCCAGGGCATCCAGATGCGAGCGCACCTCCTCCAAGTTGATGCGAAGCGCTTCCGAGAGGCGCTGGGCCGAAACCGGGCCTTCGGCCACAAACAGGATGGCCTCGAGGGCGGCGGCCGGGGTCATCCCGGCCCGCTTTTGGCCGACACCAACCGGGCAGGTGAGCGATCGTGCCGTATAACTATGTCCGCGGTGGGAGCGGCCTGGGAAATCCGCACGGTTCCCTGACGGGTCAATTCCATCAGCCCCATAAACCAGGCCGCCTCCTCCGCCCGGTCGCAGCAGTAATGGGACAACTCCTCAAAAGACGACTCGACCGCGCGGCTCACCCGGCGCCAAAGCTCGGCCATTGATTCCTCCACTGTGGGAAGGTCAAGCGCCAGGTGATCGAGGTCGGGAACGGCTTGGGCTCGGGCCAACACCTCCCCGGCCAGCTCGGCCAGACCCTCGGGGTCGAGATGGAATGCCAACTGCGGTGCGGTTCGCATCTTCGACCAATCCGGCCCCACTTGGCGGGAGAGCAGTCCAGACCGGCCCTCCAACCGCTCCGCCAACTCGGCCACGGCCCCTCCGAAGGTGAGGTGGGCCAGTTGATTCCACAGGTCCCGGTCGGGATTCTCTACCGGTTCATCTTCGGAGTCCTGCGGGCCTCCCAGCATTCGTCGCGCTTTCAGACGGCACAACAACGCCAACACCAGCACGAATTCACTCAGGTGCTCCAAATCCACCGGGGCGCCTTCGGCCAGGTCGGAGAGGAAGCCTTCCACCAGTCGGGAAAGGCTCAGGGTGGAAGGATTGATCCGGTCTGACACCACCAAGTCGTAAAAGAGGTCAATTGGTCCCTCGTAAGCCTCAGTGGAGATCTGATAACTCACCAGGCTCCGATGCTATCGCGACGAGCTCGGTTTGTGGGGCTTATCGGATTCGCACAGCACCTGCCAAATCGCCGGTTCGATGCTCGGCGGACAGGTTCCGTGATGGGTGCGGGCAAACTCCACCACCAATGACTCGGCAGCCCAACCGGACAACTCCCGGGAGCCGATCGGCCCGTGATCTCGATAGGTCCGGGCCCGCTCCCACAGCGGCGCCCGCAGTCGGATGGCTATGGAGGCCAGCACCCTGCCCACCAGCCCCAGGCCAGCATGCCTCTTCCCAATGTCATGCAAGAGCGCGGCCCGCACCGCATCCGGGCGATCCCCCAGCACGGCCCCCACCTTTCGGCCTGCCGAATACCCATGTCTCTGATCTGCCGGAGCCTGTTCGGAGAACGCGGCCCACTCGGGATCACTCAGACGGCGCTCCACCCACAGGCTCTCGGTGCGGTCAAGGGGAGTGGTCCTGACTGCCTCCCACAATCGCCCGGCCAGATGCGACCAGGTGCCGGGCAATGTTTCAGCCCCGGGAAGACTTGCAGGAAACGCAGTAAACCGACTCGGGTAGGTACTCCATCCGGGCCGCGCCGATTGGTTCGCCACACCGCATGCAGGCGCCGTACTGGCCGGAGTCGATCCTCGACAACGCCCGATCCACCGAATCCAACCGCTTCTTGAGTGCTCGGATCAGACCCAATCGTTCCGTGCGCTCGGCGGTGATCGCCGGAGCATCAGAGAATCCGTCGTCCTGGTTGAGTCCGGTTCTCAGCTCTCCGGTCTCGTTGGCCCCCAACTCGCGGAGTTGGTGAACCAGCCCCTCTCGGTCGGAGGTCAAAGTGGCCTTGGCTTGGGTAAGGTCGATCTCGTTCATCGGCTTCTGGGGTGGGATAGTAGGTACACCTCTTGCAAATGCCCAGGAGAAACCCGGGTATAAACTTCGGTGGTCGATAGGCTAGCGTGACCCAGCAACTCCTGCACTACCCGCAGGTCCGCTCCTCCCTCCACCATGTGAGTGGCCGCCGAGTGTCGGAGAACATGAGGAGAGACCCGGTGGGGGGAGATACCTGCCCGCTGGGCTGCTTTCTTGACCACTCCCCAGACGCCGGTCCGAGTGAGACGGGTCCCCCGGAGATTGAGAAAAACGGCGTCGGTGCCCCCTTTGGCAAACTCCAACCGATCCACCAGCCAGCTTCCCACCGCCTGCTGTGCAGCCCCGCCCAAAAGCACCATCCGCTGACGAGACCCCTTGCCGGTAACCAGGGCCACTCCCTCCTCCAAGTCCAGGTGACCCAGGTCGAGAGCGACCGCTTCGGCGACCCGACATCCCGTGCTGTACAGAAACTCCAGTAGGGCGGAGTCCCGGCGGCCCCCCACCGACGTTATCGGTGGTGTGTCGAGGAGAGTCAGTATCTCATGGATGGTCAAGGCCTTGGGAAGACGGCGCGCCCGCTTCGGCGCCTTGATTCCTACGGTCGGGTCTTCAACCCCCTCCTCTTCCAGCAGAAACCGGTGAAAACCCTTCACCGCGGCCAGTTTGCGGGCCACCGTGCCAGAAGATAATCCCCGCCCCGAGAGCCACTCCAAGAACCTCTCCACCTGGTCCGATCCCGGTTGGTGTTCTTCCACGAACTGCCGGTACTGACGAAGATCCTGTCGGTAGGCGGCGATGGTGTTGTCGGCCAGACCCCGCTCATATGCCAGGGCGGCCAGATGATTCTCCACCGCGGCAATAGTTGGTGTTTTCATGCGTTCCCAATTATGGGAGGACGGGTTGGATTTGGCCGGATATTAAAAGCCGGACTTAAAGGAGCAGGGGTGAGCGGGTGATCAGACCCTTGCCCCTGCCACGGTGGCCCAGCGGAGCAGCGCCACCACCGTTGTGGCATCGCGGATCGCCCCCGACTCGATCATCTTCAGCGCGTCATCCATTCCAATGCGCGCCACTTGGGCAGCCCGTTCCTCCGCGCCGTCAGGGTTTCTCGGCCCCTGCCTCAGTCCCGTCGCCGCGAACAATCTGATCCGCTCATCGGTGTAGCCGGGGGAAGGAAGAATCTCTCCGAGGTCAGTCAGTTCCTCGGCTTGCAGACCGGTTTCCTCCCGCAATTCCCTTCGGGCGGCTTCGGGGAGTGAAATATCGTCAGATTCTGTCTTGCCGGCCGGGATCTCCCAAATCTCCTCCCCCAATGCCGCCCGGTATTGGTGGATCAGGGTTATCTCCTCACCCCACACGGGCAGAATCCCCACCCCGCCCGGGTGACGAATCACATCCCGGGTCACCTCCGTCCCGTCTCCGGCCCAAAGATGCAGACGCTGATAATCGAATATCCGACCCCTTCCCACCGTGCGAAATCCGAGCAGTTGAAAGCTCACCGATGACCGACGGTGGATTCCTCCACAGAAGCTCTGCGGTCACGGTGGGCCACCGCCTGCTCGATAAATCCGGAGAACAAAGGGTGAGGGCGGTCGGGGCGAGAGAGGAACTCGGGATGAGCCTGGGTTCCCACAAAGAACGGATGGGTGGGAAGTTCGATGAACTCCACCAGAACCCCATTGGGTGACAGCCCGGACACCACCATGCCGCCTTCGACCAGGGCTTTCCGATAGCGGGGATTCACCTCCCACCGATGACGATGCCGTTCGTACACCAAGTCCGACCCATAGAGACGGCCCACCATCGTTCCACTGGCCAGGGTGGCCGGATACAGACCCAGGCGCATGGTGCCCCCCTTGTCCTCCACTCCCTCCTGGCTGGGCATAAGGTCAATGACCGGATGAGGGGTGTCGGGATCGAACTCGGTGCTGTTGGCAAACGCCAGCTTCAGGCGGTTGCGGGCAAATTCGATCACCGCGCACTGAAGGCCCAGACACAGACCCAAAAACGGCATGTCGTTGCGGCGGGCGTAGCCGATCGCCGAAATCTTGCCTTCGATTCCCCGGCTCCCGAAACCTCCGGGAACCACGATCCCGTCCAGATCCGCCAAAACTCCGGGAACCAGCATTCCCGTGAGACTCTCCGAAAGAATCCACTCGATCTCCAGTTTGCGCCCGGCGCCGGCGGCGGCGTGTCGAAGGGCTTCCACCACCGAGGCGTAGGCATCGGGAAGGTCCACGTATTTTCCGACCATGCCCACCCGCACCGGATCGGTGGCCGAGTCCATTCGATCCAGCATCCGGCGCCAGCGATCCAGGGAAGGCGGCAGGGTATGCAGCGAGAGACGTTCGCAGATCACCTCATCGAGTCCCTGCTCACGGAGCAGCAGCGGCATCCGGTAGATGTTGCCGGTGTCAGCCGCACTGATCACCGCTTTGGGCTCCACATCGCAGAACAGGCTGATTTTGTGGCGGATGGCCTCGTCGATCTCCTGCTCGGAACGGACCACGATCACATCCGGAGCAATGCCCTTGGAGCGCAATTCGGCCACCGAATGCTGCGTGGGCTTGGTCTTCATTTCCTCCGAAGTCTTGAGATAAGGCGCCAGGGTGACGTGAATGTAGGCGACGTTCTGATGACCCATCTCCTTGCCGAATTGGCGGATGGCCTCCAAGAAGGGAAGGCTCTCGATGTCTCCCACCGTGCCGCCCACCTCGGTGATCACCACATCGGCGTTGGTTTCCTCGCCCAAACGGTGTATGCGGGACTTGATTTCGTTGGTGACGTGGGGAATGACCTGCACCGTGTCGCCCAGATAGGCGCCGCGGCGCTCCTTCTTGATCACCGCCAGATACACCGACCCCGAAGTCACGTTGGAGAGCTGACGCAGGTGTTCACCGGTAAAACGCTCGTAATGCCCCAGGTCGAGATCGGTCTCGCCCCCGTCGTCGGTGACGAACACCTCGCCGTGCTGGAAAGGGTTCATGGTGCCCGGGTCGACGTTGATGTACGGGTCGAGCTTTTGGATCACCACCTGCAGGCCCCGGCTCTTCAGCAACCTTCCCAAAGAGGCGGCGGTGATACCCTTTCCGAGACTGGAGACCACCCCCCCGGTGATAAACACATACCGGGTCATAAGCGAGGCTGGGTGTCTTTGACCACGAAAGTCAAGATACCACAATCAGCCGATGTTCTTACCCTTTCCTTCCCAAAGGTCCTTTCGAAGCACATATTTTTGGACCTTCCCCGTGGAAGTCTTGGGTAACTGCTCCAAAATCTCCACCGCCTCGGGGGCCTTGAAGTGGGCAAGACGGCTGCGAACATGGGCGATAATCTCTTCCGGCTCGGCGCTTTGACCCTCTTTGAGGACCACGAACGCCTTGGGGCGTTCACCCCAATAGTCGTGAGGCATGGCCACCACCGCTCCTTCCAGCACCGCCGGATGGCTGACCACCGCCTGCTCGACCTCGATGGTGGAGATATTCTCGCCCCCGGAGATGATGATGTCCTTGGCTCGATCACGCAACTCTATGTAGCCGTCGGGATGCCAAACCGCCAGGTCCCCGGAGTGAAACCACCCGCCCCCGAAGGCCTCCTCGGTGGCGGCGGGATTGTCGAAGTATCCCGACATAACGATGTTGCCCCTCATCACCACCTCCCCCATGGTCTCCCCGTCGCGGGGGATGTCGTTCATTTGGGCGTCGACCACTCGGATCGGGTCGGCGCCCACCATCGACACTCCCTGGCGCGCCATCAGCCGGGCACGCTCGGCTGCAGGGCGGGCCGCCCAATCCTGCTGGATTTCGCAGACCGTGTAGGGACCGTAGGTCTCGGTCAGCCCGTAGACGTGAACCACCTGGGCACCCAGTTTCTCCATCTGCCCGATGATGGTGGGGCTGGGCGGGGCCCCGGCGGTGGTGACCGTCAGAGGCGCCTCCAAGCGACGGGCGGACGGGTGGTTGGCCATACCCACCAACACGGTGGGAGCTCCGTTGAGGTGGGTGATGTTCTCGCTTTCGATCAGCTCCCAGATCCGTTCGGGCCGCACCGCCCGCAGACACACATGGCGTCCCCCCACGGCGGTCACCCCCCAGGTGGTGCACCATCCGTTGCAGTGAAACATGGGGAGGGTCCACAGATAAGCCGAGTCGCGGCTGAACCCCGAGTGCACCACCTCGCATTGGGCATTGAGATAGGCCCCCCGATGGGTGTACATCACTCCTTTGGGACGGCCGGTGGTGCCCGATGTGTAGTTGATGGAGATGGTGCGAAACTCGTCGTCGGTCCGCCACGGGAGGGGGTCGCTGCTCCCCCGCTCCAGGAATTCCGGATAGGAAACGGAATCGACTTGGGAGGCGATTCCCAACTCGTCGATGGTGATGACTTCCCGAAGTTGGGGAGATTCCCCCAGGTGGGGGGCGACGGTTGGCAGGAGTTCGGTGTCCACCACCAGCAATTTGGCGCCGCTGTGCCCCAGAATGTAGGCGATCTCACTACCGGAGAGACGGGTGTTGATTGCCACCAGCACCGCCCGGGCCAATGGGACCCCGAAGTGGGCGATGAGCATTGGGGGTATGTTGGGGCACAGGTAGGCCACCCGGTCTCCCGGGCCTATTCCGGAGGCCCCAATGGCCCGGGCCAGCCGGGTGGCGTGGTCGGCCATCTCCCGGTAGGTAATCCTTTGGGAATCGTGGACGATGGCGACCTTGTCGCCGAACACCTGAGCAGAGCGCTCCAGGTAGAGAAGGGGAGTGAGAAGGGTCTCGTCGACCCGCCGATCGGTCAACTCCCACTCCAGACCGGGGTTCGTTTCTCGATGAACGCTCCCATCCCCTCTTGGGCGTCGTTCATTTCGGCGTTGGCCGCCATTACCTGCTTGGTGTAGCGGTAGGCATCCTCCTCTGCCAACTCCACCTGCCGGTAGAAAGCCGCCTTTCCCAGCCCCACCACCGCCGGGCTCGAGGCGGTGATCCGGTCCAGCAGGACCCCCAGGGTGTTGTCCAACCCCTCGGGGGTCACCACCTGGTTGACCAGCCCCCACTCTCGAGCGGTCAGAGCGTCGATCGGCTCGCCGGTCAACAGCATCTCCAGCGCTCGCTTGCGGCCCACCGCCCGGCTGAGAGGCACCATGGGAGTGGAGCAGAACAAGCCGATCTTCACTCCGGGGGTGGCGAAGGTTGCCGTGTCCACCGCGATTGCCAAATCGCAGGCCGCCACCAGTTGACATCCGGCGGCATAGGCCGGGCCCTGCACCCGGGCCACCACCGGCTGGGGGATGCGGTGAATGGTGAGCATCATCTCCGTGCACACATCAAACAGCTCATCCACGAAACCAGGCGACGGATCGATCATCTCCTTCAGGTCATGCCCGGCCGAGAAAACCGGACCCTCCCCGGCGATCACCACCGCCTGGCAGTCGGGGTCGAGTCCGTTCAAGGCTTCGATCACCTCCCGAATGGTTTGCATCCCCAACGGATTGCGGCGCCGAGCCTGGTCGAGGACGATCCGGGTCACCGGCGGATCGCTTTTTACCGATACATATTTCATGTCATTCAGAATAGGCATTTCGACAGGGAAGCTGCCACCTGCCCCCGGAGCCATAGAAGCATGCTGAAAAGATGGGGATGGGATGACCTCCTTACCTCGACCGGGGGTTCTGCTGCCGCATTTGGCTCCCATCGGACCCTTTCAGACACTCCTAGACCATCGCCTCGACCTGGGAAACCAATGTCTAAGGTGTGCGCACTTGCTCCCCTTCCCATCCTCGGAGCAGAGCAGTCAACCCACGCAGCGGCACTATCTCGCAGTTGCTTCGCGATTGGCGGTGGTCCCCGCCATAGACGACCGCCTTCCACGACACTTCCGGGACCAGTTGGGCGACCCGGTCGAGCGATCGCATGTAGTCGGATGCCACCGTGGAACCCGACTTGATCTCGATCGCTCCGATACCCCAACCGGTGTCGTAAAAAAGGTCGCATTCCAGCCCACGCGCATCCCGGAAGAAGGAAAGATTGGATCGGTAAAGCCGGTTGAAGCGGTATTTGAGTACCTCCGTCACCACCAGGTTCTCGAAAAGAGCTCCCCTAAGAGGGTGGGCATGCAACTGCTGGGCGTTCTGTATCCCGAGCAGGTAACCGGCCAGGCCCACATCGTAGAAGAAGAGCTTGGGCGATTTGATCAGGCGCCTACCAATGTTGGCGAAGTAGGGCTCCAAAAGGAAGACGATGTAGCTCCTCTCCAGAATGCCCAGCCACTGGCGAGCAGTGGTATGCGAAACCCCGGCGTCGGACCCCAGAGAATGCAGGTTTGTCAGGTGACCGACTCTCCCGGCGCACAGGCGCACAAATCGCTGAAAGGTGGAGAGATTGCGAATGCCCCCCAAGCGACGTACATCACGTTCCACATATGTCTCGAAGTAGTCACCGAGGGCCTGGCGCGGATCAAGGTTGTGATCGAAGATTCTGGGATAGAACCCCGAGTAAAGCACCTCGTCCACTTCGTCACCACCTCCCATGGCCCGGCGCTCCTCCAAGGAAAGGGGCAGCAGGCGAAGAAGAGCCGTGCGGCCGGCCAACGACTGACTGATAGCGTCCGACAGTCTGAACTGTTCGCTGCCCGTGAGCACGAACAGGCTGTTTCTGCCCAAGTCGTCGCCAATAACCTGCAAATAGGAGAGGAGTTCAGGCACCCGCTGAATCTCGTCCAAGATGGCGCCTTCCGGGAATTGGCCGAGAAACCCGATGGGATCAGATTCGGCGAATTCTCTCTGATCCGGCGCTTCCAGATTGGCGTAGGCGAGATCAGGAAAGGTCGTTCTGCAGAGGGTGGTCTTCCCAGATTGTCGAGGGCCGGTGACAGTTACGAAGGGGTACTGTTGGAAGGCCCTTCTCAGATACGGGGTGATCTTCCGCTTGATCATTCTCAATCATGGTACTTTCCAGAATGCGCAATTTGAAAGTAGTACTTGCAGAATGCGCACTATTGGGAAACAGCAGCCTCCAATAATGCTCGGGCGGCGTCCCGGCCGGCCGAGCTGTCGGGGTCACCTGACATCATCCTGGTCAACTCCGCTACCCGATCTTCTCCTTCGATCACCCGGACGGTGGCTGACGGGCCCTGGCGCTCAATCACCCAGTGCTGATCGGCGAAGGCCGCCACCGAGGCAAGGTGGGTGACACACAGCACTTGAGTGCCGCGGGAGACGTCCGCCAGTTTGCGCCCCAGGGCCACCGCCACCGCGCCGCCCAGTCCGGCGTCCACCTCATCGAACACCATGGTCGAGGCCGATTCGTTCCTTTCCGCCAGTCGCAGGGCCAGCACCAACCGGCTCAATTCACCCCCCGAGGCGACCCGTCCCACCTCCCCGGCCGCAAGCCGCTCATCGGAGGAGAACAGCAGCCGGATGCGGTCACATCCGTGAGCGGACGGCGGCGAGTCGGAGAGCTCGAACCGGAGCACCGGCCGGCCGAAACCCAGTTCCCGCAGATGTCCCAAGGCGGTTTCACTCAGCGTGTGGGCGGCGCCCCGTCGAGCATCGGACAGCGCTTGTCCGATGCGACGCACCTGCTGGTCGGCCTCGGCCAACTCCGATTCCAGGCCGTCGGTGGCAGACAGCAATTCTCTGATTTCCTGGCACCGGCGCTGGGCGGCTGCTCCGAACTCCAGCACCTCCGCCAGAGTCGATCCGTATTTGCGGCGCAGCTCGCCCAACCGCGCCAACTGCTGCTCCAACTCCTCCAGAGTTCCGTGGTCAACTTCCAGATCCTCCGCTGCCCCTTCCAACCGATAGACCAAATCCTCCATCAACTGCTCCACCCCATCAACCGCCGACATCAAACCGTCCAACTCGGGATCAAGTCGCAGTGCGGCATCCAACTCACCACTGGCCTCGGCCAACCGGTCGCGGGATTGGGCGAGGCCTTGTCGGGTTCGGCCCAGGTGAGCCCGGAGTGCCTCCCGGTTGCGCAGGCGGCGGACATCGGCCAAAAGCCGTTCGTCCTCCCCCGGAGAAAACCCGGCGCTTTCGATCTCCCGGGCTTGGAAGGAGACCATGTCCAATTCCCGCTCCAGAGCGGCGCGCCCCCCGCCCAGGGCCGAGCGGACCTCCTCCAGTCGGGCTTTTTCCTCCCAACTCCTCCGGTAGGCCTCCCGGTGGTCCCGACCCTGCCGGTCCAGCGTGGCGTCCAACATCTGACGAATCCGGGCGGCGCTTCGCAACCGAAGATGCTCCTGCTGCCCGATGATTTCCACCAGTTCCCCAACCGTCTCCGCCAGAGAGGAAGCCGAGGACACCATCCCCTGGAGGTACCCTCGGCTTCTGCCATTCCTCGGCACCCGGCGGGTGACGATCACCTCGTCGCCGGGGGAGATCCACCGGCCGCCCACCTCAATCTCCTCTCCGAATGGCCCCACCGCCCCAAAGTCGGGGGCTTGTCCGATCAGCAACCGCAGGGCGCCCAGAAGCAGGGTCTTCCCGGTTCCGGTTTCGCCCGTTATCACCACCAGCCCCTCACCCGGCCGAAACTCTGCCTTCTCTATTACCCCCAGGTTCTTGACGATCAGCTCATCGAGCATCGGGTCAGAGCCCGAACCGGGCGTTGACCACCGCCGAGAAAGCCACCCGCTCAAAGGCCACGAACCGCACCGGACGCGGTCCCCGCCGCACCACCACCTCGTCACCCACACCCAAAGACGCAGTGTTACGCCCGTCCACCGAAACCTGGACCGGGCGATCGCGGGTCACCCGGCACCGAATCGAAGCGTCGGGACTGACCACCAGAGACCGGGAGTACAGCGAATGCGGCGCCACCGGCGTCATCACCAGCGCTTCCACCCGATGGTCAAGCAACGGCCCGCCCGCCGAAAAACTGTAGGCGGTGGAGCCGGTGGGCGTGCAAATCACCACCCCGTCCGCCCGATAGGAGATCATCGGCTGCGAATCCACCTCCACCTCCAATTCCACCAGCCGCTGGCTGTCGATCTTCTCCACCACCACGTCGTTCACCCCCACATCGCCCATTCCATTCATTTCGGCCATCACTGTCATCCGGGGAACCAACCGAAAGCGGTCCTGTTCCAGCAGGTCGAGGGTGTGATCCAAGCGATTGGGCTGGGCGGCCGCCAAGAACCCCAGCGTCCCCAGATTGAAGCCCAGCACCGGCCGATCGGTCGCCAGAGCCAGACTCACCGCCCTCAACATCGTCCCGTCCCCGCCGGTGGCGATCAACATGTCGAGCGGCAGTTCGGGATCCAAATCGGCCCCGTCTTGGCCGTCCACCCACACCTCCCAACCTCGGCTCTGCGCCTTCTCCACCAGTTCCGCCGTGAAGTCCAAGGCTCTGGGGCGTTGTCGATTGGGCACCACTCCGATTCTCATCGGTTTTCCCATCCCGTCATGGGCGACGACCCCTTGATCGACCAGATGAAAAACTCCCGGTTGCCCGACTTGGCCCCTCGGAGAGGAGACTCCACCACCCGCCGCGGACCCAAACCCGCCTTGGTCAGACACGATCCGACTTTCTCGATCACTTGGGCATGGACCATTGGATCTTTCACCGTCCCCTTCTTTCCGACCAAATGACGTCCGGCCTCGAACTGGGGCTTTACCAGCGTCAAGCAGTTCGCCCCCTCAACAGCCAAATCGCTCAGGCGATCCACTACGGCACACAACGAGATGAAGGATAGATCAGCCACCAGCAGGTCGAACTCCCCCAAATCGGCAGCCGCCACATGCCGGAGGTTGGTCCGATCCCTCACCTCCACCCGCCGATCTGCGGCCAGTCGGGGATGCAGCTGTCCATAACCCACATCCAAGGCCGTCACCCACGCCGCCCCTCCTTGGAGCAATACATCGGTGAATCCCCCCGTCGACGCCCCGGCATCCAAACACCGGCGACCCGCCGAACTCAGCCCCAATGTGAGGAGAGCATGATCAAGTTTTTCACCACCCCGGGACACATAGCGGGGAACGGGGGGACTCACCGTTATGGAAGTGGCCTTGCCCACCAAGGTGGCGGGCCGAGGAGAGATCACCCCCTGAACCCGCACCTCACCGCCGGAGATCAAACGCTGCGCCTCGGTGCGGCTTCGGACCTGCCCCCTCTCCACCAACTCCCGGTCGAGCCGGCGCCGTTTCACTTCTGCGCCTCCTCCCTTCCCTCCAGCAAGTCTTCCAGCAGGTCAGCCAGCCGCTTGGCCGGAGCCAGGGCGTCGGTCCCCTCTGCCTGTTTCAGTTCCTCCAGCAGTCGGCGCGCCTCCGACAGCCGCGGATCAGGCGCGCCCTCGGACCCGCCCTCCCCTTCGGGGGTTGATAAAGCCTGGTCGTTCACCTCCCTGATTATGGTGAATCCCCCAACCGCATCACCCCTACCAAACGACTTTCACCCTTGCGGCGACCACCATAAGGTGGCGAATGAGCGAGGCCCTTCATCCACATAGAGCCGATCCCCCCAGGGCGTCACGGACTCCTCCAGCAGCGGACGAAGTTCCTCCCGCCTTGCCTTGGGCACCACCACCCGTTTCCCGTAGTAGTCGAGGATTTCCTGCCAACTCACAAACCACAGGTCGGGGGCCCGTTCCCAGCGCACCACCCCCACTTCCAGGTCCAGCTCCGCCACGATCACTTCCACCAAGTCATCAACGGAAGGACCTTCCGGGCGGCCCAGGTCATGGATGGCCCGATAGAGATGGTTCATCTTGGTCCACGGGTGGACATCGGTCATCTCCAGCACCACCCCGAAGCGGCCATGTTCGTGCAAAGCCCGCACAAATGGGGCGATCCCCGGCACGTCGTAAACAACATGGCTCGAGAGCGCCACATCAGCCGGCGTGGTCCGGTCTGCCACCTCCGGCCAAGGGCCCACCACCACTTCCACCTCCAATCCTTCCGAAGCCGCCTCCTTCCCCAAGCCGGCAGCCATCCCGGCATTCTTTTCCACGGCCACCACCCGATGACCCGCCCGGGCATATGGCAGGCAACTTCGCCCGGTTCCGGCCCCCACATCGATCAGCGTCCCTCCTTCGCCCAGCATCTGCGCAACCAAAGAGGTGGTGGGGGTGGTCTCCCGCCTCTGGCGGCTCTCCAGGGTACGCCTTCTCCATAATTCCGCCGGCCACCCGTAGGGCGATTCATCGGCCTGTTCCAGGAGCCGATCGGGGATGGCCCAAGCCTCCAACTGCGCTCTCCATCGCCGGGCCGGCGATTTGGAAGGAGGCACGGGATTGATTATCCGGGATGCGGTCGGCAGCCGACGAACAGGTCATCCTCCCGATGGGGGCATTCCACCCGGCTGAATACCCGCAGGAAGGTTTCCTTGCCCACTATCTCGGGCAGCGTCTCCTCGGGCATCGACAGCCAGGACCAGTCGGAAGGAACCTGACTGCGGTGAGCCTGCAGGGCGGCGAGCTTGGCGGCGATCCGGTCTCTGACATCCACCGTACAGGTGATGTCCTCATCGGGCGTCCCGGCATGGCGGGCCTGCTCCAAGTCCTCTTCGGTCATCTCCCCCCGTTCATATTGAATCCTGGCGAAGTTGACAATCCTGCTTCTCGGCCACACCGACCAGTAAAGCTTGACCGGTTCCCACAACTGCTCATCGCCCTCCAACGGAAACCGGCCCAGATCGGAGGCTCCGAAGAACGCCGCGGTTCCCACCCGGTGGACATTGATGTGATCGGGGTGACCGTAGCCCCCAAACGCGTCGTAAACGGTGATCACCTCCGGCTGATAACGGCGGATCAACCGCACCATCCGACCCACCGCCTCCATGAAATCGGCCTGCCAGAAGCAATCAGGGTGAGAGTTGGCCTCGGTTCCCATCATCCCCGAATCGCGATAGCCCAACCAAGCGTGATGTTCAACCCCCAGGATGGACAGGGCCTCTGCCAACTCGGCGGCCCGCACCTCCACCAATCGGGCGGAAATCTCCTCGGGGTTGGAGTAGTTGTGAACCTCCCCTTCGGCGCCGTCGGTGGCCGTCACCACCACCACCTGCTCACCCCCCTCCGCATACTGGCTCAGAATCCCCCCGGTGGAGAGCACCTCGTCGTCAGGATGAGCATGAAAAGCCAACAGACCGGGCACGCCCGTTCACGATAGCACGAGGGATTGCCTGAGAATCCGCATCTCACCGCCGGGCAAAGGTGACACCACCCAAAAGATCACTCGCTTCAGGCCTCTAAAATACCAAGTCATAGCCGACACGATGTATCAGGTACTGAAGCCCGACGGGTCCGTCGCCCTGCCCGAGGTGGCTCAGGGCTATTCGTCCCAACTTCTGCAAAGTATGTATCAGCAGATGGTGGCGGGACGCACCCTCGACCGGCGGATGATGGCTTTGCAGCGTCAGGGGAGGATGGGCACTTTCGCGCCGATGGAAGGCCAGGAGGCGATCTGCATCGGCGCCGCATTGGCGCTGGAACCCGAGGATTGGGTGTTCCCCTCCTACCGGGAACATGCCACCGTTCTGAACCGGGGCCTTCCGCTCCGCACCTTCTTGGAGTTCTACCGGGGCCACGGCTACGCCCATTGGGATGTCCGCCGCCTGCGCATCGGTCTTTATACCATTCCCATCGCCACCCATCTTCCCCATGCGGTGGGGCAGGCCTATTACTCGAGGCTCCACCGAGAGGATGGGATTACCACGGTGTTCTTTGGCGACGGCGCCACCTCGGCATCCGACTTTCATTCGGGGATGAACTTCGCCGGAGTGTGGAATCTGCCGGTGGTGTTCATCTGCTCCAACAACCAGTACGCCATCTCTTTGCCCTTCCGCGGCCAGACCCGGGCGGAGACCATTTCGCAAAAGGCAGTGGCTTACGGTTTCGAGGGAGTCCGAGTGGATGGAATGGATCCCCTGGCGGTTCACTCCGCCGTCTCCACCGCCGCCCATCGGGCTCGGGAGGGAGGCGGCCCCACCCTGATCGAGGCGGTCACCTATCGCTTCGGACCTCATGCCACCGCCGACGACCCGCGCCGTTACCGATCTCCGGAAGAGGAGAACTCCTGGAGACCGCTCGATCCGCTGGTTCGCCTCCGGCGCCATTTGGAGAACGCCGGCCGGTGGGACGATGGGGCGGAGAAAGAGGCGATAGCCGAAGTGGAGTCCGCCTTGGACGAGGTGCTGGGGGAACTGGAGGCCCGGCCCCTTCCGGGAAGGGACCGGGCAATCACCCAGGTCTACCATCGCATTCCCCCAGCCCTGGCCGGCCGGTTCCAAGCCTCCCAGCAGGCTCACGGCCGGCCATCGGATGACCTGTCCCGGTTGATCTGGCCGATCGAGGAGGAGATCCCTCCCGATCCCGAGCCTTCGCAGGAGTGGAACATGGCACAGGCCATCAACGCCGCCTTGGGTGAGGCAATGGATCGGTATCCGGAGGCGATCATCCTGGGCGAAGATGTGGGGCGCACCGGAGGGGTGTTTCGCATCACCGAGGACCTGCAGGTCAAGCACGGGCCCGAGCGTGTCATCGACACCCCACTGTGCGAAACGGGAATCGTCGGCACGGCCATCGGGATGGCCATTGCCGGCGCCCGACCCATCGTGGAGATCCAATTCGACGGGTTCCTGTACAACTGCTTCGAACAGATCGCCACCCATTTGTCCCGGATGCGCTACCGCACCCAGGGAGGTGTCGATCTGCCCATGGTGGTGCGTTTTCCCAACGGCGGGGGCATCAACGCCCACGAGTTCCACAACGAAAGTCCCGAATCTTTGTTCTGCCACCTCCCCGGGCTGGTGGTGGTCTGTCCCTCCACCCCCGTCGACGCCAAAGGACTCTTGGCGGCGGCCATTGACTCACCCGATCCGGTGATCTTCGCCGAGCCCAAGGTGCTCTACCGGGCCCGGCGACAGCCGGTTCCCAGTCGTTACTACACGATTCCGATCGGACGGGCGTCGGTCCGACGGGCGGGAAGCGACGTGACGGTGGTCACCTACGGCGGAATGGTCGCCCCGGCGCTTGAGGCCGCCGACCGGTTGGCCGGGCAAGCCGAGGTGGAGGTGATCGACCTTCGCACCCTCTACCCCTGGGACCGAGAGACGGTGCTCTCGTCGGTGACCCGGACCGGCCGGCTGGTAGTGGTGCAGGAACCTCCCCGCACCGCCGGGATCGCCGCCGAGATCGCCGCCACCGTGGCCGAGGAGGCGATTTACGACTTGGCAGCTCCGGTGATTCGGGTGACCGGGTTCGACGCCCCGCTCCCTCCCTTCGCCTTCGAGTCCTATGGCGTCCTGGATCCTGAAGATGTCACCGCCGGCATAATGCAGAGCCTCGCCCAATGAAAGAGCAGCCGGTGGTCACCGTGTTCGGTTCCCATTCCATCAGCACCTCCGATCCGCAATACGCAGAGGCCCACCAACTGGGCAGAACCCTGGCGGAGGCAGGCGCCCGGGTGGCCACCGGTGGATACGGAGGGGTGATGGAAGCCGTCTCCGAAGGGGCTGCGGCCGGGGGCGGAGAGGTGATCGGAGTGACGGCGCCCCGTCTCTTTCCCCACCGGGCCGGTCCCAACCCGTTCGTCCACACCGAGATCCCCGCCCACGACGCCCATGAGCGGGATCGCTTCCTCTTGGAGCCGGCCTCGGCCACCATCACCCTTCCGGGTAGCATCGGGACCGTGGTGGAGTTCGTCGAGGCATGGCGGGATGCTGCTCTGGCTTCCCCTGAGCACCGCAGACTCCATGTGGCGGTGGGGGACAGTTTTGCGAAGTTGACCAAGATGATGGTGAGTGAATTCGGAGCCGATCCCCAGATGATGACCTGCGTACCCACCGCCGCCCAAGCCGCCCATGTGGTGCTCAAACGTCTTGGATTGGAGGGCCCCCGATGAGCGAAGTGATCAGAGCAGCAGGGGGTGTGGTGTTCCGAAGGTCATCGCAGGGTGACCCGCAGGTGCTGGTGGTCCACCGTCCCAAATACGACGATTGGTCTCTCCCCAAGGGAAAGAGCGACCCCGGGGAATACCCACAGGCCACGGCGGTCCGCGAGGTTTGGGAGGAGACTGGCCACCGCGGTCGGGTGATGGCCCATCTCGACCGCCACGATTACATGTCGCCCGAGGGACCAAAAGAAGTCGAATACTACGCCATGACCGCCTGGTCCTTCTCCGGGTTCGAACCCGGCGCCGAGGTGGACGAGATCCGATGGCTGCCGGTCAGCGAATGCGGCTTGCTCAGCTACGACTACGACCGGGCACTGGTGCAGAACGTTGATTACCGCGCCTTGGATTCCATCACAACGCTGTTCGTGGTGCGCCACGCGGCCGCGGGGAGCCGACAGCGTTGGGGAGACCCCGACCATCTCCGACCTCTAAGCGCCAAGGGACAGCGACAGGCGAACGCTTTGGCTGATCGGTTGGCGGCGGAGGGAATCGAGAGGCTGATCTCAAGCCCCTATGTCCGGTGTACCCAGACCTTGGCCCCGCTTGGAGAAAAGCTGGGGTTGGCAGTGGAGGAACATCCGGCCCTGGCCGAGGGCGGAGGGGTGAACACCCTACGGCTTTTTGAGGAGCTTTCCGGCGCCAACGTGGCCCTGTCGAGCCATGGTGACGTCATCCCTGCCACCATTTTCCGGTTGTCCGAGGCCGGCGCCACCCTCTCGCACCCCATCTACTTCTGCAAGAAGGGCTCGATCTGGGCGGTGAACGTGACAAATGGAGCAATGCTCTCCGCCCACTACGAACCTCCTCCCACGGTTTGAGATAACCTCGAAACCGCCCCAAAGCCTGCCCGCTGGACACCCCCGCCGGGCTCGGTATAATTCTGGTCGGCGCCAAAATGACACCTGCACACACCGTACTCCGACGAACCCCCCTCGGCTTGCAAATTTCCCAGGAGTTGCGCCGGCAGATCCTGTTCGGCCATCTCAATCCGGGGACTCCTCTGACTCAGCAGGAACTGTGCGACCGATTCGGCACCAGCCGGATGCCGGTGAGGGACGCGATCAACATGCTGGTTATGGACGGATTGGCCACCCGTCCCAACAACCGGGACGCCGTGGTGGCCGACATCACCTTGGAGGACATCCTCGACGCTTTTGAAGTGAATGCCCACCTCCACGCCTTGGCGGCGGTGCGGGCTATCAGCCGGGGAAATCCCGACGAACGCCGACGGCTACAGAGAATCCATGAGGAGATGGGAAGGGCGGTTCGCAAAGGAGACCTGACCCAAAGTGCTGAGTTGAACGGGCGTTTTCATCGCCAACTCAACCGCATGTCCCATTCCACTCCGATCATCACCGCCCTGAAAAGAGTGACAGCCTTTGTGCCCACCGATTTCGTGAGGGAAGCACCCGATTACGCCCTCCGCGGGTACCAGCAGCACGAATCGATCATGAACGCCCTTTTGGAAGGGGAGGAGAAGAGGATGTATGAGATGATCATTAACCACGTCATGTCGGTGGCCGATCATCTGGTGGAGATGCTCTCCAGCCACCGACAGGAGCCCGGTTCGTAGGAGTGTGCCGGAAAAGGTCCGGTTGACACCAAAACTGCTCCCGGCCGAGGTGTGGGGCCGTTCCATCCCCATCTTTTTCAGCATGTTCCCAGTCTTTCCCGAGACGATTGCAGATAGCTCCGACAACCGGCAAGAATGGCGTTTATGCCTACTCCCAACCACAACGGGGTGACCGACCAGCCCGCAGTATCAATTTCCACCGGTGTGAAGATCTATGGTGAGGGCGAGACTTCGGTGGTCGCTCTCCGAGGGGTCTCGCTTCGAATAGAGCGAGGCCAATTCACCGCAATCATGGGGCCTTCGGGTTCGGGCAAATCGACCCTCCTTCACACTCTGGCGGGCCTCGACACCCTGGAGGAAGGGGAAGTGCACATCGACGGTGTCGCCCTTTCCACCCTCAAGGACCGGGACCTGACCCTGCTCCGCAGAGAGAAGGTGGGGTTTGTTTTCCAGACCTTCAACCTGATCCCCACCCTCAACGCCGAGGAAAACATCCGGTTGCCCCTGTCGATCGCCCGGGCAACCGTGGAACAAGACTGGTTCGACCAGATCGTGGAAACACTCGGTCTGGGAGATCGGCTCAACCATCTGCCCAGCCAACTATCCGGCGGCCAGCAGCAACGGGTGGCGGTCGCCCGAGCCCTGATCTCCCGGCCCATCATCGTGTGCGCCGACGAGCCCACCGGCAATCTCGACTCTCGAGCGTCCGACGAACTCCTGGGGTTCATCCGGGAAGCAGTGGACAGGATGGGACAGACGGTGGTGATGGTCACCCACGACCCCCATGTCGCCGCCTACGCCAACCGGGTGGTGTTCTTGGATGACGGGAAGATTATCCACGAAATGAGCGCCCCCGACGGCGACGCCATATTTGATTATCTGAAGTCCCTGGGCGAATAGATGGTCCGCACCGCCATCCGGGCAATGTGGGCGCACAAGCTGCGACTCACCCTGACCGCCCTCTCCATAGTGCTGGGTGTGGCGTTCGTGGTGGGCAGCTTTGTGTTCACCGACACCATCGGTGACGGGTTCGACCGACTGTTCGGTGATGCCTTCGCAGGCGTTGATGTGCAGGTCGAGGCCGAGTTCTCCGACTTCGCCCAGGAGGCCGAGACCTCCCCATCTTTCGAAGAGGGCGTTCTGGAGCAGATCGCCTCGGTGCCGGGGGTGGGGGTGGCCGTGCCGGAGGTGAGTGGCTTCGCTCAACTGCTTGACTCAGAGGGAAGGCTTCAGGGAATCACCGGGCCGCCCAAGTTCGCCTTTTCCTGGGTGGACAATCCCAATGTGAACCGGTTGACCATCCTGGAAGGCGACGGCCGACCCCCCACCGGCCCAGGTGAGGTGGTGGTCGACATCACCACCGCCGGGGCTTTCGACATAACGGTCGGCCAAGAAGTGGACGTGGCCTTTGAGAATGGAAAAGGCCGTTTCCAGGTGGTGGGCCTGGCCACTTCGGTGACCCAGACCGACTTCGGCGCCAGCTCCATTCTGTTGTTCGAATACCGGGAGACACAGCGTCAGCTGGGCATAGAAGGCGAGATCACCGCCATAATCATCCAGGCCGAGGAAGGCCTGGATCCGCAGGTGCTGCTGGAGAGAATCGAGGCGATCCTTCCCGAAGGCCTGACCGCCTCCACCGGCGAGCAGTTGGAGCAATCGGTGCTGGAAGAATTGGAAACCGGCCTGGGATTCTTCAACACGGCGCTCTTGGTGTTCGCCGGGGTGGCGATCCTGGTGGGCGCCTTCATCATCCAGAACACCTTCCGAATCATCGTGGCCCAGCGGCTCCGCGAACTGGCGTTGCTGCGGGCCATCGGCGCCACTTCCCGCCAGATAGTGCGGATGGTGGCCACCGAAGCAGCCCTGGTGGGACTGGCGGCTTCAGCCGTGGGCGTGGGCGCCGGAATCCTTTTGGCCTACGGGATGCGGGAAGCCCTGGGATTGGTGGGATTCACTTTCCCCCGCGGAGATTTGGTGGTTGAGGCCCGCACCATCGTTTTGGGGATGGTGGTTGGCGTGGTAATCACGGTGGCCTCGGCCCTGCTGCCCGCATTGAAAGCCTCCTCCACACCGCCGGTGGCGGCTCTCCGAGCGGGCGTCGGCCCCACCCGGCGGGCATCGCTTCGCAACCGGGCCATCATCGGCTCCTCGGTCACGGGGTTGGGGGTGGCGGGCCTGGTGGTGGGTTTGGTGTGGCTGGGCATCACCTGGGTGGGAGCCGGCGCCTTACTCCTGTTCCTGGGGGTGGCCATCCTGGCGCCCTTGGTGGCCCGTCCGGCCGGGTCATTTCTGGGCTGGCCCCTCCCCCGCCTGTTCGGTCTTCCCGGGCTGTTGGCCAAAGAAAACACACGCCGTCAGCCCCGCCGCACAGCCGCCACCGCCTCGGCGCTTATGATCGGAATAGCTCTGGTCTCCTTCGTGGCGGTGCTCTCCAGTTCGATAAGCAAATCGGTGGAGCAGTCGCTTCTGGAAACTTTCGCCGCCGATCTCACCATCACCTCCATCAACTTCACCACTGGGGTAAGCGACGAATTCGTAAGAGAACTCTCTGAGGTGGACGACTTGACCGCCGTGTCGTCGGTGAGAATCGGAACAGTGAGAATCACCACCGCCGGCGGGGAGGAGGAGGTGACCAACATCGCCGCCATCGACCCCTCCACCGTGGAACAGGTGTGGGCCACCGGCGCCGAACCGGGAGTCGAGGCGGTGGTGGAGGGAATGATCGTGGAGACCAACCTGCTGGAGGATCGGGGATGGGTGGTGGGAGAGGTTCTCTCCTTGGAGTTCCCCACCGGTGAAGTGATCGAACTTGCGGTGACCGGCACCCTGGCCTCGGAAGCGTTCGGGGGGATTCTCATCTCCGAGGAACGGTTTCTCCGCTATTACCCACTCACCGCCCCCGCCCTGGTGCTGGTGGCGGTCGACGATGGTGTAGAACTGGTTCAGGCCCAGCGGCGGGTGCAGGATCTGGCGTCTGACTATCCCTTGGTGCAGGTTCAGACCAAGGGCGAGTTCGCCGCCCAGTTCGAGAACCAGATCGGACAACTGGTGGCAGTGTTCAACGGTTTGTTGGCTTTGGCCATCGTGATCGCCATCCTGGGCATCACCAACACTCTGGCGCTTTCCATCACCGAGCGCATTCGCGAGATCGGGTTGCTGCGAGCGGTGGGGATGGTCCGCCGACAGGTGCGCCGCATGGTCCGCTGGGAAGCGGTGGTGGTGGCGGTGTTCGGGGCAGTGCTGGGGGTGCTCTTGGGAGGCGTCCTAGGGTGGGCGGTGCTACTGGCCCTGGCCGACGACGGCCTCGAGGTGTTCAGCCTCCCAGTGTTTCAACTCACCATCTACGTGGCCTTGGCCGGCGTGGCCGGAGTTGTAGCGGCCATTCTCCCCGCCCGTTCGGCCAGCCGCATCAAACTGCTCGACGCCATCGCCTACGAGTAGGAACACCGGCCACTCTCCAACACGGCTATCCAAATGCCTTGCTGGCGATGGGAGACTTTCCCCGGGTTCATGTCCTCAACGGAAAGAGGCGGAGTGGACTCAGGCGTCGGCGTCAACTTGAACGGTGATGATGTCGACGCCGTGGAACTGTTGGTGACGCACCGCGGAGGCGTGGTGGCGCAGCAACCGAAGTGAGAGATCATAGACCGTGGGCAGGGAGGCCTCGCTCAGAAACGCCAGCTGGTCCTCGATGTTCCCCGGCCGGGTGGTGGCGACGAACTCCAACTCCACCATCGTGCCCTGCGGACGGGCCACTATGAACAGACGAGGACTGTCCGAGTCGGGATGGTCGTCATGGGAGAGCAAGCTGAGGAGGGTTTCCTCACCAACCGACCGCAATCGTTGCGTGGCGGCTTCGTCCCATCCCAGTCGGGACGCCATTTGAGTCAAGAAACCATCGATCATTGGGAGAGAAGCCATATCCACCGTGGCCTCGAGCGTGAAGCGACGGGTGCTCATGGCTTCGACCAGGAGGGTCATCCCAATCGCCACCAAAGCACCGATAGTGACGCCGTTGGCGAGTAACGCTCCCAGTTCATCACCAAAGAGATCCCCCGCCACGGGATGCCCATGCAGACCCAACCCCAAGGAGACCGACAGCGCCACCACCAGGACACGCGGGGGATCAATGCCGTCTCGCAAAATCGTTCGACAGCCACTGACGAACAGGAGGCCCATGGGGAGTATCAGATAGGCGCCCAGCACCGGGCCGGGGATGGACAGCAGGAGGGCAGTGAACTTCCCGAAGAATGCCAATGCCACCGAGATGACCGCCACACCAACGCCAACGCGACGGGCGGCAACGCCGGTGAGGTTGACCAAAGAGAGACTGTATGAGGACATGGCCATGGGGGGCAGCGTGCCGGCAAAACCGGCGAGCAACATCCCAATGCCATTGGCCCCCGCCATGCCTTGGACTTTGCGGAAATCGATAGCCCGGGACTTTCGGTAAGAACCTTGCTGTATCACAACGCTGTCGCTGATCGTCTTGAGCCCGAGCACCAGAGTCAGAATCGCAAAAGAGGGCAACAGCGCCCAGAACTCCTTGCCCGGCGTGAGATCAAGGCTCAAGGCCGGCACCTGCGGAATGCCAAACCAACCGCCGGTGACGATTCGGTCACCGTTGAGTACGCCGAAAGCGGCCGCGACCCCGCAACCGGCCAAGATGCTGATGAACGGCGCCACCAGCCGCCAACGTCCACGGGCGCGCAACATTACGATCACCGCCACCAGCAAGGTAACTCCGGCGATCACCGGTCCGGCCTGCGGTGGGGCGCCGGGCGGCAAATCCTGCACGGTGTCGAACGCGATGGGCAACACACTGATGGCAATCAGCATCGTCACCGTTCCCGAGACCGTCGGTGTGATGATTCGCCGCAGCACGGGCAGCCACCATGCCAGCGCCATCTGGATCAAGCTGCAAACGATCAGCAGGCTGGCGAAAGTCGGCAATCCCGCCTGGGAGATGGTTGTCACCATAATCGCGATGAACATCGCCGCGGGCCAAGTGAGCACGATGTGGCCGGCGCCGAATCGCCCCAACCGGTACGCCTGTAATGCCGTAACCGCGGCACAGATCAATATGGAAGCGAAGACACCCCAAGTCAGATAACTGTCGTCGAGCCCCGAGGAGTTGATCGCAATCGCGACATGAAGCACCGTCTGCGCCAGCACCAGCGCGGCGCCTTGAAACCCCACCAACAATGCGATCGACGGAGAACAAGCCTCCTCGGGCTCAAATCGGATGGGCTGGTCGGCGTTCTTAGCGGTCAACGGCTAACCACTCGATCCATGACTCTCCAGCCAAGACACCCGGGAGACGCTGGTAGCGATCAAGGTGGGGTGGAGCCCGCTCTCGAAGCCCTGTGCCATATCCTCCCGCCAACCGACGCTGAACTAACCAGCCTAAACAAGCCGAACGGATATCGGTGTGATGGAGTCAACCCGCTGGCAGAATACCAATCCCGAGACCCCTGAGTCCGAGGCTCCATCCCAGGATGACGGCCAAAGCAATTACGACAGACTGCGACGGCTGAGCCTTGACGACCGGCCTGTTCTGAAAATCTCAACGATTTCTGTATCACCTCTGAAGCTGGGAAAACAGTGGTTCTTGGGGTGGGTAGCTGTGAATCGCCCCGGGTTTATCGGAGAGTGTTTTTTGTGAGTTGTTTCGGTCGTGTTGGGGGTTGTTGGTGATGGTAGTTGGTCTCCTTTTCGGCGGGTGGGATATCTCCGATGGGTTCGAGGAGCTGGCGGTGGTTGAACCAGTCCACGTATTCGAGGGTGGCGTACTCGACCTGGTCGAGGTTGCGCCATGGTCCACGGTTTCGGATCAGTTCTGTTTTGTACAACCCGATCACCGACTCCGCCAGGGTGTTGTCATACGAATCGCCGACCGAACCGACCGACGGTGATATCCCAGTTTCGACCAGACGGTCGGTGTACCGAATTGACAGGAAGTTGGGCGCCGGCGTCGCATATGGTGGACCAGACGCTCGCCGGGTTTGGGATCACGGGCCCATAGGGCCTGTTCCAACGCGTCAAGCGCCAGATCGGCGCGGAGGGTGGTCGCTACTCGCCATCCGACTATGAACCGCGAGTAGGCGTCGATCACAAACCGCGGCGTACACGAACCCCGACCAGGTCGGCACATAGGTGATGTCCGCCAACCAAAGACGGTTCGGAGCCTCAGCACCGAACCGCCGATCGACCAGATCAGCGGGTCTGTGAGCGTTTTCGTCCGAGACCGTCGTGCGACGCTTTTTGCCTCTGACCACGCCCACCAGCCCTTCTAGGCGCATGAGACGCTCGACTGTGCACCGCGCCACCGTAACTCCCTGACGGTGCAGCTGCCGCCATACCTTCCGAGCGCCGAACTACACCCCAAAGTTCTCTGAATGAACACGGCGGATCACCGGAACCAGTTCGGCGTCCCGACGCGAACGCGCCGAACACCGATCCGGTTCCCGCTCTCGGCGTTTGTGTTCGTAATAGGTTGACGGGGCAAATCGGCAACTGCTCACAGAACAGGCTCGACCCCATGCTCCTTTCGGTGTTCATCCACGAACCTGGTCATCTGCTCGAAAGGACGGTCGAAGCATCGGCCTGGGCGAAATACGCTGACGCCTTCCGCAGGATCTCGTTCGCCCGGCGCAACTCGCGGTTCTCCCGCCGTAATTCCCTCAGCTCCTCCAACTGATCGGTGGTCAAACCCGACCGAACCCCCTGGTCGCGTTCTGACTGACGCACCCACTTTCTGAGGGTCTCAGACGAGCACCCAACCTTCTCGGCGATCGAACAGATCGCCGCCCACTGTGAACGGTGCTCACCCTGATGAGAAAGCACAAGCCGAACCGCCCGCTCACGGACCTCCGGCGCATAACTACTAGGTCTTCCCATAAATCTCCATCCTCTCAAGATAGAAAGTCTCCGGGAAAACCGGTGTGATTCACTGTGGGAAGGACAGCTAGTTCCTGACAATTTGCGGACCGACACAGCTGATTCTATGACTCCCGGTTGGGTCCTGCCCTGATCAACTTCCACCCCCAATAGGCCCATGTACACGATTCCGCCCACGGACATTGCCGCGAGGGCGGGCGCCAGCGGCGATTCCATGGCGTTGGAATTGGCGAAACGCCGGGCATAGACGATCCTGGCGGCCGTCCGGGCCGCCAGCGCCATGGCTCCTTACTCATGTGAGTCGGGCGTGTGCGGGGCCTGCCGGGCTCGCCTGTGGGACGGCGCCGCTCACCTGCGAGCGCGGATGGCGCTCACCAACACCGACATAGCTCGCGGTGTGTCATCCTCACCTGCCAGACCCTTGCCACCACCCCCCAGGTCACGGTGGAATACGACTGAAAAGGCCAGGCAACAGACCGCCGACGGTCGAGCCCGGTTGGATCAGACTGTGACTCTGCCAGTTTTGCGGGCGCTCCGCCAGAGCCGGACAGCCTGTATGGCCCATGTCAGTGGCCCGACGGTTTCCACATAAACCCACAACAGCCCGTCGTCGGTGTGCCCCAGCGAGGCAAACCAGTTGGCAAAGAAGGGGATGGCTACCAGGACAGTCAAATAGAAGAAGAGGTTGGAGAACAACCAACCCGAAGGGGGCGGGGACTCCTTGGCGCCACTGCGGATGTCCAGGAAACTCGTGATGGCGGCCACCAGGAAGGCCAACGCCATGAAGACATCAAGAAAAGCGAATCGGTCGCCTGCCTCAGACAAGGACTCCTCTAGGTGGTCGTCGAAAAAGGTGTGCTGGGAGAAGTGCACCAATACCCACCCGGCCATCACCGCCAGGTAGAGGCTGGCCATCGGTTTCACTTTCCTCACGCTGTTCCCTCCAGGCAGTGGATGGTAATGATAATCACTATCATACCCAGACGCTCAACGGCGAGGGGGATCGGAAATGGACTTGATCGGCGACATTTGCCGAGCGTCCTGTCAGGCGACCTGCAGCCCGGTGGAGATGTGCTCGGGAGTGAGTGCCGGTTGGTCGAACCAGACACCCACGGCGTCGAAGAGCACCGCCGACCCGGCGAACGCCAGCGGGATGAAGGGCATTTCCGCCATTCCCGGCACCGAATGCTTCGTTGGATGCTAAGCGGGAGGATCCGTCAGTGCCGGTAGGCAGCGACGGGCGGCGCGGGTCGAGTGCAGGTGGACCAAGTCGAGATGCTGTTAGTCCGGATGGCCCAGCGCCAACCTCGAAGACCTGCAAGCAGATCCCCGAACCCGTAAGATTCCGAGCCGCCGGGACGGCGTAGCGGTCCTCATTCCGGTGAAAATGGTGAGAGTGAACCGTTCGGCAACTGTCAGAGAACATCGGCGTAGGCATATCACCAAATGTGGTTGCCGCACCGGCTAGCCGTCTCCTGCCGACGCAGTGAGGTGGCGTCACCCGGGCGGGGACAGATTGGCCCTGGCGGCGGGCCGGGTCAGAACGCCCAGAACCGGGGAATGAAAATGACCGACAGGATGCAGAATATGAGGTTGAGCGGCACCCCGGCCCGCAGGAAATCGGTGTACTTGTAGCCCCCGGGGACGTAGATCATGGTGTTCGTCTGGTACCCGACCGGGGTGGAGAACCCGGTGGAGGCGGCGAAAGTTATGGCCATCAGGAAGGGCTTGGGGTCGACTCCGATCTGCTCGGCGGTGGAGATGGCAATCGGCGCCAGCAACACCGCCGCCGCGGCGTTGCTCATGGTCTCGGTCATGATGGCGGTCAGCAGGTAAAAGGCTGCCAGGACGGCCACCGGACCCATGTCTCCCACCACGGCCACGGTCTGCTCGGCGAGCCAACCCGCCGCTCCACTGGTGTGCATCGCCACGCCCAGGGGAAGGACCCCGGCCAGGAGGAAGATGACCTGCCAGTTGATCGCTCGGTAGACATCCTCGGGTCGCAGTACCCGGGTCATTACCAGGGCTACGCTGCCGAGCAGGGCGGCCACCAGAATCGGTACGACATTGAACGCGGCCAGTCCCACAACCACCACGAGGATCCCGATGGCCAGGGGCGCCTTGTGGCGCAGGAGGCTGCCCGGCACCTCGTTGAGAACGATGAGGTCGTCACCGCGTCGCAGATCCCGTATCTCCGATTGGTGCGCCTGAACCAGCAGGGCATCTCCCAGACCGAGTTTTACCGAACTGAGCTTCTTGTTGGTCGTTGCGCCTCGGCGTCGAATACCCAGCACCAGGGCCCTGTAGCGATTGCGGAAGTCGATCTCCTTGAGGGTCTGCCCAATGAGCCTCGAATCAGGGGCTACCAGCGCTTGGACGAGGCGCAGGTCTTCGGTTTGCAGGGTCTCGTCGCGAAGTTCGAAGTCGGCGTTGATTCGCAGACCCATGGTTCCCCGGAGACGGATCAGATCGGTTACGGAACCGCGTACCAACAGGACATCTTCGGGTTGGAGGGTCCGCCTCAACGGCGCCCATCCGTCCTCTCCGGTGTTGAGGACCCGTAGAACCGTGATGTCGTGATCCTCCCCGAGTCTGCTTTCCAAGACCGACTTCCCCACCAGGGGGGAACCTCGTTGCACCCTCAGTTCGGTTATGTATTCCCCCAGTTGGTAGGCGGTGACCAGTTCCGGTGTTTGGCGGTCGGGCAGCAGCCACCGTCCGAACAAGAGAAAGAAAACCACCCCGGCTGCGAACAGCACCAGGCCCATGCGACTGAACTCGAACATGGTGAACGCTCCGTAGCCCGCCTCTTCGGAGATCGAACTGACCAGCAGGTTGGTTGACGTCCCGATGAGAGTGCACACCCCACCGAACTGGGAGGCGTAGGAAAGGGGAATCAGCAACTTCGAGGCGGACAGCCTCCGTCGGTTGGCAAGGACGGTCACCAGGGGAATGAACACGGCAACCGCCGCGGTGTTATTGACGAAGGCGGACATGACGGTGACTGTCACCATGATCACCACCAGCGCGGTGAAGTGACTGCGGCTGAAGCGCACCATGAGCCGGCCCACCGCGGTAGTGGCGCCGGTTCTCTGCAGCCCCGCACTGAGGACGAACATGGCGGCCACCGTCAGCGTGGCCGGGTTGCTGAAACCCGAGAACCCCTCCGGAAGCGTTACCAGGCCGAAAACCAGTAGTACTCCCAGACCCAGCATGGCCACTATATCCAAGGGATATTTCTCGGAGACGAACAAGACCACGATCCCTAACAGGACCCCCAGCACGATGAACCCTTCGGCGGTCATTTCAGAACGAGATAGTGGCGAGCTTGGATGGTGTGTCAAACACTAATCGCCGCACAGACTGCAGAGACGCGCCGGAGAACTGTGACTCCGCGCATCCGGTGAAACGCAGATGTCACTCCCGGCGCCGTCGGTAGGGTCAGGAGCTATGGCAACCAACGGGAGTCCCGGGGGACGGCTCATGGACTCTGGCCGCGGTGACGGGGCTGGGGTCCGTAACTGGGCGTCGATCCTGGATCCCCAAACCAGGAGGCAGGCGTTGGAGACCTCGCGGAGCCCGGTGCTGGCGGGTCCGGTGGCTCTGATGCCCGATGCCCATTTGGGGAAGGGCGCCACGGTGGGGTCGGTGATAGTCACCGAAGACGCCATTCTCCCTGCCGCGGTGGGGGTGGACATCGGGTGCGGCATGATCGCGGCACTCACCAACCGGCGCCTTGAGGACCTCGAGTCCCCACAGGCGGTCCTCCGGGAGATCCGGCGCGGGGTCCCGGCCGGTTTCAATTGGCACCAAACTGCTTCCCGCGAGGCCCGGAGATGGCTGGAAGAGAACCCGATACCTCACCCGGAGATTGTGCCGAAAGCCAAGGGCGCCGGTGGGAGGGTTGGGAAGCAACTGGGCACCCTGGGAGGCGGAAACCACTTCGTGGAGGTGTCATCGGACGAAGTCGATCGGCTCTGGATAGTGCTGCACACCGGGAGCCGGGGGATAGGAAACCGGATAGCCACCCACCACATCGCCGCCTCGGCGCGGGTCTGCGCCGCCAGGGGGAGGAGAGCAACCCGGGATCTCGCCTATTACCTGGCCGACGACGACCTGTTCGACGTGTACATCCGGCAGATGCTGTGGGCGCAGTCCTACGCGTGGAGGAACCGGGAACTGATCCTGGACGTGGTCTGGGAGGCACTGAGTAATCACACCGGCGAGGTGGAATTGCTGGAGATGATCAACTGCCATCACAACTACGCCGTTCTGGAAAGACACGGCGACCGCAGGATGTGGGTGACCAGGAAGGGCGCCATCAGGGCGGGATCCGGAGACCGCGGCGTCATACCCGGTTCGATGGGGACCGACTCGTACATTGTCCGAGGGCTGGGGAATCCGCTTTCCTACTGCTCCGCCGCGCACGGCGCCGGACGCATGCACTCCCGAAACCGCGCCAGGAAGCTCTTCACAGCCGAGCAGTTGACCGAGGCGATGGCGGGAAAAGCGTGGGAAGCCCACCGGGCGCGCAGGCTGGTCGACGAGTCCCCCTGGTCGTACAAACCGATCGACCAGGTGATGGAGGACCAGGCTGACCTGGTCACCGCCGAGCACCGGTTGGTGGCGAAGATCAATTACAAGGGGACCTGACCGGACGGGGAGAGGGGGTGGTGAGCCGCCCGAAAATAGGCGAAAAGAGGACAAAACGGCCTAACTGGCCCACTTATTTTTGATAAGTGGACCGTAGGCCCAAGTGGAGGTGCGGGGAGTCGAACCCCGGTCCGCCGAGTTCTCCGTGTCGAATTCTCCGAGCGCAGCTGCCGGTTGTTGTCGGCTCGAAAGATCACGGCAGCCTTTTCTGCTCGAGCCCATCTGGGACTTGGCTTGGCCCGACGGTCCCAGAAACCCGCCGGGGGCATCCTGCCAAAGCGACGCCCTGTTCCGGCGGGGCAGGCACCACCGGAGAGGACGGGCTACCTATCGATCAGGCGGCCAGCGCCATTTGTGGTTTGGCACTTATTGTTGTTTACCCAGTGGTTTTGCGAGGGACCGGGCACCTCGGCTCGCTTCCGACACGGTGATCACTTCGACGTCGAATCCAAGTCACCCCCATGCCTTATCGGTTCAGCCCACTATACAGACCCCCTGCGACATCCACCACGGGGTTTTCGGACCTGATAAGTCTCAGAGGCGGCGGCCCACCCGGCGGATGCCCCGTTCGATCTCTCGGCGTTGTTCCCGCTCCCTGATGACCTGCCGTTTATCCACCTTGGTGCGCCCTTTGGCCAAGGCCAGTTCCATCTTGGCCTTGCCTTTTCGAAAATAGAGCCGCATCGGCACCAGGGTCAGCCCCCGCTCGGCCACCCGGGAGGAGATCCGTTCGATCTCCCGACTATGCAGCAGGAGTTTGCGGGGACGGAGCGGATCATGCCCGCCGTCCCGAGCAAAAGAGTAGGGAGCAATGTGCATACCCATCACCCACACCTCGCCTGCCCGGATGGTCGCGAACGACTCACCGATCGAAGCGCTGTGGTTTCGCAGGCTTTTTACCTCCGAACCCAACAGCACCAGACCGGCTTCGAAGGTCTCTCGCACCTCGTAGTCGAACCGGGCCCGGCGGTTGCGGGCGATCAGTTTTATCCCTGCCAAGACTTCAACCTTCCAGGTATTTCAGGGGATTCACCGCCGCTCCGCTCTCGCGGACCTCAAAGTGCAGATGCGGCCCAGTGCAGAGTCCGGTGCAACCCACGTATCCGATTACTTCGCCTTCATTCACGTCCCGACCCACCGAGGTCCCAAAACGCGAAAGGTGGGCATAGATGGAAGTTACATCCCCGCCGTGCTGGATCACAACCGCGTTTCCATAACCGCTCCACCACTGGGCCAGGATCACCCTTCCGCTCCCAGCGGCTCGGATCGGAGTGCCGGTTGGAGAACTCATGTCCAGGCCATTGTGAAAAATCCGACGGTTGAGGATGGGATGGATTCTCCAACCGTAGTTTGAAGAAATCAAACCGTCCACCGGCCAGGACAGCCTCCCCGGGCGAAGCGCCCTCTGCAAAAGCACTTTGCGGTAGGCAATCTCCCGGGCCAGTTGGGTGGCGTCTTCCTCCAGACCTTCCTTCTCCTGCCTGAAGGCCTGAATCTGGATTTGCACCCCCGAGACCAGTTCCTCCACCACCGACAGCTGCGAGGCCGCGTCCAAGCGCAACCTCTCCACCTCCCGCAATTCGTTGATTCGGAGATCCTGCTGTTGTTCCACCAGAGCCAGCTGCTGGGAAGCAACCGCCTGTTCCTGCTGTAAGAGGATCTCTTTTTCTCCTCGCTCGTGGTCCAGGGCTTGCAGATCCCGGATCTCTTGATCTGCTTCGGCCAACAGATTCCCTCCATAGACCCTCCCCAGTGTCAAGTCGACCACGTCCCCCTGTTGGAGCAACGCCCATCTGCCCGGAGAGAAGAAGTCCATGTAGAGGTCGACTGCCCGTCTCTCGATGGAGAGTGACTGCTCCAATATCTGGGAGCGAACCTCCGATAATTGCGTCTGCAGGGCCGCGATCCGCTCTTCCACTGCCGCCAGCCGGCGCTGGGCGGCATCCACCTCCTCAGTGGCCAGGACCAATCTCACCCGGGCGGCGTCCAAGTCCACCTTGACCTCGGTGAGCCGCCGGCGGGCGATCTCGACCTCCGTCTCGGTGGCGATCAGAACCTCCAGGTTGGCGTCCACCGACTGCTCCACCTCGGTGATTCCCTCCTGGACCCCGGCGAGCTCCTGCTCCAACTCGGCGATCCGCCTGCCAATCTCATCTGCCGTATCAGCATCCACCTGGGCATCAGGCCACACCGACACCACGGCCAGCATCACAAGCGCCACCACCCAGCCCCCCCAACCCCGTTTCATTATCGCTTTTCCACTTACGAGTCCACTTCCCGGAGGTGGCGACCCAAACCCAAGATCGATCCCACCACTCCCACTGTCGCTCCGAACAGGACCAGTACCACCCCCCACCGCAGAAAGAACCGGCCGGGGATGCTGAGGGTGATCAGTTGAATGGTGTCGCCCAGGCTGTGAAGATTGCGAGCGGCAAGCCACACGGTTAGCACTGCCAACAGCGCTCCCGCCACCCCTTCTATCAGCCCCTCAAGAAGAAAAGGGACCCGGATGAACCAATTGGAAGCGCCTACCAGTTTCATCACCGATACCTCGTTGCGGCGGGCGTATATGGCCAGACTGATGGTGTTGGAGATCAGAATCACCGCAGCCAGGCCCAACACCAGAGCCAAACCCCATCCCAGCAGGTTCAGGACCCGGGATATGGTGGAGAGTTGCTCGATCTGTTCACCGAAGGAGCGGACCTCCCTAACCACCGGGTTAGCCGACAGGCGGAATTGAACGTCCCGATACAGGTCGATGGTTTGCAACTCGATCCGAAGCGACGTGGGCAGCTTGAGCGGATCGGTCAGTTCGATCAGCTCGGGGCGAGAGGCAAAAATCTCTTTGAACTCCTCATAGGCCCCCGCCTTGTCCACATATTGGACCGCCTCCACCTCTTCCCAGACAGCCACCTCATCCCGGTAGGCCAGCTGCCCGGCGGGATCTGCCCCACCCTGGTCGGGGTCTTTGAGAAAAGCGATGATGTGGGTGCCCTGTTGCCACCCGATGGTGTTGAGACGCAGCAACTCGTTGACCACCAAAGCTCCCAGAGCCAGAGTCAAGGAGATGAACACCGCCAGGATCGCCCCCGCCGCCACCAGGGCGTTGCGCCGCAGGTTGGTCAGGGACTCCCCTATCAGGAAAATCAACCTACCCATGCAACCAGCCTCCGCAGTCGGGGTTAGCCGAGACCGTTCGCATCTGCGCCCGGGGTGGAAGGACCTTCAACCGCCGGAGATGGAGGGGCCGCTCGGGTCTCCGCGCTCGGGGATTTCTCGAACCCTCCCACTCGCTCATCCCGCACAACTTCTCCCTGATCGATGGCGACCACCCGCCGCCGCATGGCGTTGACGATGGCATGGTCGTGAGTAGCCATCACCACGGTGGTCCCCGAGCGGTTGATTCGGTCCAGAATTCTCATGATTCCCACCGAGGTTCCGGGATCCAGGTTGCCGGTCGGCTCATCGGCCAGCAGGATCAGGGGCCGGTTGACAAATGCCCGGGCAATGGAGACCCGCTGCTGCTCCCCTCCCGACAGCTGATCGGGATACCGGCCACCCAGGCCGTCCAGACCCACCAAATCCAGCACCTGCTCCACCTGCGATCGGATCACCGACCGGGGCCGACCGATCACTTCGAGAGCAAAGGCCACGTTTTCGGTGACCGTTTTGGAGGACAACAGCTTGAAATCTTGAAAAACGGTTCCGATCGACCGGCGCAGGAACGGCACCTTCCATCCCGGGAGCCGCGTGATGTCCTTGCCGGCCACCCAGATGGTCCCCCGCGTGACTTGTTCCTGCCGCAGAAGAAGCCGCACCAGGGTGGACTTGCCCGATCCTGAGGGACCCACCAGAAAAACGAACTCTCCGCGGCGGATGTTAAGAGAAATGTCACGAGCGGCCACCGTTCCACCCTGATAGATTTTGGTTACGGAGTCGAGTCTGATCAAACCTGCTCTCCGACAATCAGCTGAAAGGGGCTCTCCGGCGGCCCAGACCGGATGCTACCACCATCGGGGGGTAATAATCAGTAACACTTCACTCAGCCGGACCCCACCCGGGACCGGCGTTCGTGGTTGACCCTGCGCCACTGCAGATAAGACTCCACCAGTGCTCCGATATCACCATTCAGCACCCGCTGGACATTGCCGATCTCCAGCCCCGTTCGGACATCTTTGCACAGTTGGAAGGGTTGGAGAACATAGGACCGTATCTGCCGTCCCCATCCCGCTTCTCCCTGCTCTCCCCGGATGGCGTCCAGCTCCGCCTGCCGCCGGCGTCGGGCCAACTCGGCGAGCCGTGAACGAAGAATGCCCATGGCCCGTGACCGATTCTGCAGTTGGGATCGTTCATTCTGGCACTGCACCACCACCCCGGTGGGCAGATGGGTTATGCGCACCGCCGAGTCGGTGGTGTTGACGTGCTGTCCGCCCGCTCCGGTGGATCGGTAGGTGTCGATGCGCAGATCCTCCTCGTTAACCTCCACCTCCGCCTCGCCTCCCATGTCCGGCGCCACATCCACCCCAGCAAAGGACGTGTGGCGGCGGTTCTGGGCATCGTAGGGCGAGATCCGCACCAGGCGATGCACTCCCCGCTCCGACTCCAAATTTCCATATACTCGCTCTCCACTGATAGTTAGAGTGGCCGATTTGATTCCGGCCTCCTCACCCGGGGTGAGTTGGATCAACTGCCAGCGATACCCCTGGTCATCCACATAACGCTGGTACATCCGCAGGAGCATCTCCGCCCAGTCTTGGGCGTCAACCCCTCCCGCCCCGGCATGCACACTCAAGATGGCCGGGTAGTCGTCGTAATCTCCGAAATAGAGACTGGACAGTTCCAGTTCTCCCAACACCGATTCCGCGGCCCGCAGATCCACTGTGGCCTCAGCCAAAGCCTCCTCGGCGTCAAGATCGGCCTCGTCAGCCAGGCCCACCAACACCTCGGCGTCGTCGAGGCTCTGAGCCAAACCGTCAAAGGCAGCGATCAGGCTCTCGTGACGGGCTAGGCGGCGTCCGGTCTCCCGGGCGCGATCGGGGTTCGACCAAAAGCCCGGTTCCGCGGAGGCGCGGCGCAGGACCACAACTTCGGCCTTCTTCTGTTCGAGGTCAAAGGAACCTCCCAGCTTCATCCAGACGGATACGCAATTCGGCCAAAACGGCCTCGGGGTCGAAGTGTTCGCTGGTCATGTTTGGAAAGTTCCTGTTCGGACTAATACGGACGGAACCTCAAGGCTAACGGAGGCCGAGACCCCAAACATACGATTTGCTCACGCCACACCCCCGTGGCATTTCTTGTACTTTTTGCCGCTGTCGCAGGGGCAGGGGGCATTGCGTCCGATTTTGCCGCCTTTGGGCCGGACCACCGGACGGCGGGACCGCGAAGATTGGTTGGGTGCCGCCACCGCCGGACGGGCCGGGCGGGAAGCCTTGACGTGGAACAGATAGCGGACCGTGTCCCGCTTCACCAGATCCACCATTTCGGCGAACAGATCATAGGCCTCCCGCTGGTATTCGGTGAGGGGATCTCTTTGTCCCATCGCCCGCAGCCCGATCCCCGACCGCAGATAATCCATCTCCGCCAGATGCTCTCGCCACTTGTTGTCGATCACCGACAGCATCACCGAGCGCTCCACCTGGGCGATCACGTCCGAGCCCAATTCCGCCACCCGCCCGCGGTATGCGTCGGTGGCCTGGGCCAGGGCCAGATCGGTGACCTGCTCGGTGGAAGGGCGCTCACCCGCCTGGGCGGCTGTCAGAGTGCTCGGGTAATAGACCCCCAGTTGCAGGTTGAGGTTTTCCCAGTCCCAGTCACTGGGGGCGATGGGACCGAACTCCTCGGCAACCATCCCGCCGATCGCCTCTTCCATCCACCTAGAAACCAGGGCACCGGTCTCCTGCTTCACCAGAATCTCGTTCCGCCACTGATAGATGCGCTCCCTTTGGCGGTTTATCACCTCGTCGTACTTGAGCACATTCTTGCGGATCTCAAAGTTCTGCGCCTCCACCTGTCGCTGTGCCCTCTCCACCGCGTTGGTGACCATCTTGTGCTCGATGGGCACCTCATCAGGAATCTTGAGACGGCCCATGATCGCCGCCACCCGTTCTCCCTGGAACCTTCGCATCAGATCGTCCTCCATGGAAAGGAAAAAGCGGGTCCGTCCGGGGTCGCCCTGCCGGCCCGAGCGTCCTCGCAGCTGGTTGTCGATCCGGCGCGATTCATGGCGCTCGGTTCCCAAGACCAGCAGTCCCCCCGCCTCCAGCACCCGTTGGCGGTCGCCGGTGAGTTCCTCCCGGTAATGGGCAGCCAATTCCCGAAACCGGGCTTCGTAACTGGAATCTTCGGACTCCACCCCCGCTCGGCGCAGTTCCAGCCGGGCCAGGGACTCATGATTGCCGCCCAGCATTATGTCAACTCCCCGACCGGCCATGTTGGTGGCAACCGTCACCGCTCCCGGGCGCCCGGCCTGGGCGATGATCTCCGCCTCGCGGGCGTGGTGTTTGGCATTGAGCACCTGGTGACGGATGCCCCGGCGGGACAGCAAGCCCGACAGCCGCTCGGAGTTCTCGATGGAGACCGTGCCCAGCAGCACGGGCTGATCCTGCTGATAGGCCAGGGCCACCTCCTCCACCACCGCCTCGTACTTGGCTTCTTCGGTTTTGTAGACCTGGTCGCCCTGGTCGTCGCGGACCACCGGCTGGTTGGTGGGGATGCTCACCACCTCCAGGTCGTAAAATCTGGGCAAGCTCGGGCGCCTCGGTCTGGGCGGTGCCGGGTCATGCCCGAGAGCTTGCGGTACATCCGAAAATAGTTCTGCAGGGTGATGGTGGCCAGGGTCTGGTTCTCGTCGAGGATTCTCACCCCCTCCTTGGCCTCGATGGCTTGGTGAAGACCCTCCGAATAGCGACGCCCCTCCAGAACCCGGCCGGTGAACTCGTCGACGATCTTCACCTGCCCCCGGTCCAGCAGGTATTCCTGGTCCCGGCGGTAGAGCTCCTTGGCCCGCAGGGCGATCTCCAGATAGTGGACAAAGTCCACCGCCGCATGATCGTAGAGATTCTCCACCCCCAACCACCCTTCCACCTGGGCGACCCCCTCCTCAGTGGTAAGAACCTGCCTCTTGCCCTCGTCCACCTCATAATGCAGGTCCCGTCGCAGCCGGTCGGCTATCCGGGCAAAGTCCCGATACCATTTGGCGCTGTCGGAGACCCGGCCCGAGATGATCAACGGCGTACGGGCCTCATCAATGAGAATCGAGTCAACCTCGTCCACAATGGCGTAGTGGTGGCCCCTCTGCACCATATTGGCCGGACTCATCGACATGTTGTCCCGCAGGTAGTCGAACCCGAACTCGTTGTTGGTCCCGTAGGTGATGTCACACGAATAGGCGGGACGGCGCTCAGTCGGGGACATGGAGGATTGGACGAGACCGACCTGCAAACCGAGGAACCGATGCACTGTCCCCCATCCACTCCGCGTCACGAGCGGCCAGGTAGTCGTTGACCGTCACCAGATGCACCCCGTCACCGCCGAGAGCATTGAGGTAGGCGGGCATGGTGGAGACCAGGGTTTTCCCCTCTCCGGTCTTCATCTCCGCCACTTTCCCCTCGTGCAGAGCCCCCGCCCCCACGATCTGAACGTCATAGGGCCGCTGTCCCAGCACCCGCCAAGCCGCCTCCCGCACCACCGAAAAGGCCTCCGGCATCAGGCTGTCGAGACTTTCGCCCTGTTCAACCCTTTGTCGAAAGTGGCCGGTCCGGGCCGCCAGATCGGCATCGGACAGCCGTTGGACCTCGCTTTCCAGGGCGTTAACGCGATTGGCCAGCGCCATCAGGCGCTTTAGTGATCGGCTCTCTCCCACCTTGAGAACCTTGCTGAAAATTCCCATCCGTCCTCCAATGCTACCGGGCTACCGGTTCCAATACGTCTGCCTTAGGGCCGGTGGCGCCTCAGCTGTGAGACTCGATCAGTCCCAACCGTCCGTCACGTCGCCGGTAGAGGACACTGTGCCGATTGCTGGCCGCATC